>NZ_AP024235.1:0-2400000 GCF_016756315.1 Alteromonas sp. KC3 | reverse complement strand
TCAACATGTAAAAGTGCGATTTCGTTTACCGGGCTTTGGGCAAGCACACAGTGGGTAGTAAGACCGGGTGCATTGAATGACGGTGTACTTCAGCGTAGCAATAAAATTGCCTTGCTAGAGTCTGAATTAGAAGAGTTAGAAACGCAAAAAGAAGACATTGAACAACAGCTCGATAGCGCAAAAGCTGCGCTTAAGCAATGTGAAGAGCAAAGAGGGGCTGCTCTGCGTGCACTTAGTGATGCTGAGAGCGGGCGCGATCAACTTCGAAACAAGCTTTCGCTTTTACAGATGCAACGACAACAGCAATCTCAACGAGCGCATAAAATTGATGAAGAGCTTGAAAAGCAAAACGCACTATTATCCAAAGAAGAAACACAACTTGCACAACTTTCAGAAAAGCTGGAGTTTCAGGAAGCGCAAATATTAGAGCATGAAGTACACATTGACGAAGTCAATGATAAGCGTGAATACAAAGAGCGGCAGGTTGGTGAATTACGTGCTTTGGTAGAATCATTAACCACCAAAAATCATGAGCTTGCGCTTAAAAAGCAACAATTAGAAAACCACCAGAATCTTTATGGTCAACAGGTTACGCGTAACGGTCAGCAGCAGGAAGAATACGGTAATGCCAAGATTCGTCTTACACAAGAACTTGCCCAAATAACGTCACCGCAAGAAATGCAGAATGCTGAGTTACAAGCAATGCTAGAAACCAAAGCTGAGCTTGAACAACGTAAAAGCGAGCTGCAAATTGTGCTTGAAGATATTGAGCAATGGCTTAGAGAGGCAGAGAAAGGCCATCAATCATTAGGTAAAGATATACAAGCAAGACAAACCAATATCGACAAACTCAATATTGATATTGAAGGCTACCGCGTTAGAGCGAATACCATTCTAGAGCAGCTAGATGAAACGCAGCAGTCGCTTAAGTCAATTTTAGAAACACTGCCCGAACATGCAGAAGAGAAACAGTGGCAAGAAGATTTAGAAAAGACACAGTCAAGTTTGCAACGTTTAGGTGCAGTAAACCTAGCTGCAGTGGAAGAGTTTGAAACGCAATCAGAGCGCAAGTCTCATCTTGATACGCAACACAACGATTTAACTGAGGCACTTGAAACGCTTCAATCGGCTATACGCAAAATAGATAAAGAAACGCGCACGCGGTTTTCAAGTACATTTGAACAGGTGAATGAAGACCTCAAAGCATTGTTTCCAAAAGTATTTGGTGGTGGTTCTGCGTATTTAGCGTTAACCGATGATGACTTGTTAGAAACAGGTGTTACCATTATGGCAAGACCACCTGGTAAGAAAAATAGCACTATTCACCTCTTAAGCGGTGGAGAAAAAGCATTAACCGCTTTATCATTGGTATTTGCTATTTTTAGATTAAATCCAGCGCCATTTTGTCTGTTGGATGAAGTAGATGCACCATTGGATGATGCAAATGTAGGGCGCTTTTGTAACTTGGTGTCAGAAATGTCACAAACAGTGCAGTTTATTTATATCACCCACAATAAAATAGCGATGGAGATGGCAAGCCATCTGACCGGTGTCACAATGGCGGAACCTGGCGTTTCGCGCATGGTCGCGGTAGATGTCGACGAGGCTGTAGCCTTCGCAGAAGCATAACAAAGGGCGAAAGAAATTAAATGGAAGATGAATTACGTCTATTTTTACTCCTTGGCGGTACCGTTTTTATCATTGGTGTTCTCGCCCACGGTATTTGGAAAATTCGCAAAAACAGCAAACCAGAAGAAAAAACACGTTTAGAGCCTAGGCAATGGCAAGAAGATGACGTGTCTTCTGAACAAGGGAATAGCGAAGGATTTGATGAGTTAGGCCTTGGTGAAGTACGTGTTGTAAATCGCACACCTGCAAGTGAAGTGTCGTATGACAACGACGAGCTTGTAGAAAGTGATATCGAAAACGTTGAGAAAGACAGCGATAATGCAACGATAAAAGAAGGGGCAGAAGGGCAAGCTGTTTCAAATAACAGCGGCGGCGATGATAGCCAATTGCACCGTGCGGATGAAAGCGATGTGCAGGCGAAACCCACTCCTGAACCAAGCCCTGAACCTAAATTGTACGGTTCTGTCGTATCTAACCCTAAGCCACATATGGCGGGTAACGCACGAAACGTAAACGACGCGGGGTCTTCTTCTAGTAATGTTGCAGAATTTCCAGAGCCGCCAGGGTTCCTGCTAAAAGAAGGTATTGACGAAGAGACACAAGAATCTCGTAGTGCTGGCGCCCCAGATGAAGGTGAATCGCGTCAAGAGCCCAAACTTTATGTAGATCCAACATCGCAGGCAAGCGTTGACGAACAGAGCGATGCACAAGTACGCGAAGTTGCCGACTTTAGCTTAGATGCACCACAGCAACCAGAACGTGTTGAGTTAGAAACACCTGATAGCCATCAAAAGCGTTTTTCTCGAACAAAGCGCACCAAGCCTGCATCGCGTAAGCGTGAAGAGCCTAATTTCGGCGACGATCAAATGCGCATCGATTTCGATGAAAGCGGTGAGGATGCGTTTAGTGCAAGCGATGATACAGGTTCGAATAAATCACCTCAGGCTAACATCGAACCAGAGGTGTTAGTGTTGAATGTGCGTGCGCCAGAAGATGCGCCAATTGCCGGAGCAGCGTTGTTACCAATGCTTTTAACACTTGGGTTTAAATTTGGCGATCAAGATATCTTCCATCGACATGTAAACTCAAATGGTAAAGGCCCCGTTTTGTTTAGCTTAGCTAATATGTTTAAGCCGGGTGTATTTGATATCGACAACTTGGAGAATTTTGAAACTCAAGGTGTGTCGTTATTTATGATTTTGCCTATTGAGGGTGATCCACATCAAGTGTTCAACATGATGCATAACGCTGCCCGTAAACTCGCAGACGAGTTTAATGCACAAGTACTTGATGGTCGCCGCAGTGTACTTACCAAGCAGGGGCTTCAACAGTACGTCGAAAAAATACGTGAATTTGAACGCAAGCGGATGATTGCGCGTAGTTAAACCTATAGGTAAACACGCTCAAACAGTAACGAACCTTTTTGTTAGCAGCGCGTTATCCTTTTATCATCAAAGGGACGTAGCACGATACCGAACGGAGGACTTGGCTTAGCCAGGTCCTTTTTAGTTTACTAACGACCACAGTAAACTGAAGAAAGTGAAGCGCTTGTGTGACCAACGTATTCAATATTTATTTTATCTTTAAAAACCAATTAGCGTGAAAGAGACTCTATGTCTGATAATTTAGAACAAGCTAAGCAGCAAGTAGCTGCGCTACGCAAAACCATTAATGACTACAACTATCAGTACTATGTGCTGGATGACCCAACAGTGCCTGATGCGGTTTATGACCGCGATATGCAAACGTTAATTGCGCTTGAAAAACAGTATCCAGAACTTCAAAGCCCCAATTCACCCAGTCAGAAGGTTGGCGGCGAGGCACTTTCGGCGTTCGAGCAAGTGTCGCATGAAGTGCCGATGCTATCGTTAGACAATGCGTTTGATGAAGCATCATTATTAGCGTTTGAAAAAAGGGTAAAAGATAGATTAAACGACACATCTACGCTCACGTTTGGTTGTGAACCCAAACTAGACGGTCTCGCGGTAAGTATTCTATACGAAGATGGAGAATTAGTGCGCGCAGCCACGCGTGGTGACGGTCAGGTTGGCGAGAACATTACGGCTAATGTTAGAACAATAATGAATGTACCGCTTACGCTTCGCGGAGATAGCTACCCTCAGCGTGTTGAGGTACGTGGTGAAGTCTTTATGCCTCGTGAAGGGTTTGAAAAGCTTAATGCGTATCAGCGAGAAAATGGCGGCAAAGTATTTGCGAATCCGAGGAATGCCGCTGCAGGAAGTCTTCGTCAACTCGACTCTAAAATTACTGCCAAAAGACCGTTAATGTTCTATGCCTATTCTCTTGGTGTGGTGCAACCAGAGTCTTTTGATTTACCAGAAACCCACAGTGAACGTCTTGCACAACTCGGTGAATGGGGATTGCCACTGTGTCCAGAAATGGATATTGCGCAAGGCGGTGAAGGATGTCTGGCTTACTACAACCGCATTTTAGACGTTCGCGATAACTTACCTTATGACATCGATGGCGTTGTGTTTAAAGTTAATCGCATTGACCTACAACGTCGACTTGGTTTTGTTGCACGTGCACCACGCTGGGCGATAGCTCAAAAATTTCCTGCTCAGGAAGAGGTTACTCGGTTACTAGATGTCGAGTTTCAAGTAGGTCGTACTGGTGCTATTACCCCTGTTGCTCGATTGGAACCGGTGTTTGTTGGTGGTGTTACTGTCTCAAACGCGACCCTTCACAACCAAGATGAGATAAACCGACTAGGCGTGAAAGTGGGCGATACTGTCGTCATTCGTCGTGCGGGTGATGTGATCCCACAAGTTGTATCAGTGGTTGAAGCAAACCGTACGGGCGATGAGACCCAGATAGTATTTCCGGTTCAATGTCCGGTTTGTGACTCACAGGTAGAGAAATTAGAAGATGAAGCTGTAGCGCGCTGCACAGGCGGACTTATTTGTGCAGCTCAGCGTAAACAGGCGCTTAAGCACTTCGCATCGCGTAAGGCATTCGACATTGATGGCTTGGGCGATAAACTGGTCGATCAACTGGTTGATGCAGACTTAGTGCATAGTCCGGCAGATTTCTTTACCTTATCGTTAGGCGAACTCATTGGCCTTGAAAGAATGGCGGAGAAGTCAGCAAGTAAGTTGTTGGCATCACTAGAAAGTGCCAAAACCACTACGTTAGCCAAGTTTCTCTATGCTTTGGGTATTAGGGAAGTGGGAGAGGCAACCGCTGCTAATCTTGCCGCGCATTTTGAAACACTCGATGCCATTCGCGAAGCTTCATTAGAGGCACTAGTCGATGTACAAGATGTAGGTGAGGTCGTTGCTGCTCATATTTTCAATTTCTTCAATGAAAGCCATAATACGGATGTGATAGACGCATTACTTCGAGAAGGTGTGAATTGGCCAGCCATTGAAAAACCGAATGCTGACAATTTACCACTAGAAGGCAAAACCTGTGTTATCACAGGTACACTCAGTGAAATGGGCCGCTCTGATGCAAAAGCGCGCTTGCAATTGTTGGGTGCGAAAGTCGCAGGCTCGGTAAGTAAGAATACCGATTTTTTAGTGGCAGGTGAAAAAGCAGGCTCTAAGCTGACCAAAGCACAAGAATTAGACGTAGAAGTGTGGGATGAAGCGGCGTTATTGGCCTTTCTTTCAGAACATGAGCGTTAATTAGGTTCGCTATCTAGGGCGAGCCAGCTTAATCAAAAAAAGCGTATCATTTTAAATGGTACGCTTTTTTATTTCTGCTGTTTTCTTTCTATTTATTGGGCTGTTTTCATACGCAGTTGTCTTCTGCGTTCCCACGCCTTTCTTACTTGGAATCGCCACACCCAGTTAAGTGAAAAATAGCCTAATAGACCAAAGAATACTGAGCAAATTCCACACCCGACAAGAAATGCTGGGCCGATGGTGTTAATGCTCTCTACCACCCACTGCCAACTGAATTGGAATTCAAAATGTTCAGGTTTGGTCCCAAGTACAGTAGTGCCGACCTTGTAGGCCCCATAGAATATTGGAGGAATAGTAAAGGGGTTTGTTACCCACACGGTTGCAACAGATAAGGGTAAATTAACGCGAAATGGAATTGCCATACCTGCTGACAGCCACATTTGAAAAGGTACCGGCCAAAAGGCAAAAAATAGTCCAATACCAAAGGCGCCAGCTGCCGAACGACGATTGAGATGCCATAAATTGGGTTCGTGGAGTACGCTTCCGAAAATCTTTAAGGCTTTGTTTTGCTTAATGCTTTGGTGATCTGGCAAAAAGCGGCGAATAAATTTTTTAGGCATAAATCTCAATGCATATCGACGATAAAAACAAAAAGGCATTCAACACAATTCCTGTGTTTCTGCCCACATAATTACCTATTGCTACGTAACAACATGAGTAATCGTATCACAATTTGGCTTACTTGTTTTTGCGCTAGCGCAATCAGTGCAGTGTTTTGGCCGTCATTGCCCAGTCAAGCGAGTATGGCCGTTTTGCTGGCGATAATCGTGATCCTTAGTGCAATATTATTATGTAAAACACGCTGCGACTACCTGTCTGGATATCTACACCGGCTTGCGTTGCCATACGTAATAGCGCACGGGGTGTTGGCAGGAGTGCTATGGCTGGCGAGTGTAGGGCATTTACACTACGCTTGGCAACTGCCAACAAGTAAAATTCAACAAGATGTCACAATTTTTGCGCGGGTATTGAGCGGTGGCTGCATACTAAATGCCAATGGCAAAGCGAATGCATTTTCAGCTGAACATAAAACTCACACTTACACAGTCGAAATAATACGCATAGAGCGTCAGTCACCAATTCAATTTATTTTTGGTGGTAAGGCTCCATATACAGTTGAGCAATTTACAACACCAAGGGCTCGCTTAACCCAATCTTTTATTACTTACGATGGCGACGCGCATACTATAGACACTGTTAAGTGCCTACAAGACAACGATGTATTTTCTGCTCGGGTTAAACTAAAACCCGCTTACGGCGTGTTAAACCCAGTGGGATTTAACCAGCAACAAATGCTCGTGAGTCAGAACATTCATTTCACTGGCTATATAAAAAAGGGCAGTGTTGAGGGAGTCGTGTCTTCCCCTTCAATTAGAAGTACACTTGCAAACGCGTTAGTGTCACTAGAGCTTGTGAACACCAAATGGTGGTTAGCACTATTATTAGGAATAAGAAACGAGTTACTGCCTGAAGATTGGACTATGCTTCAACACACAGGAACAGGGCACTTATTTAGTATTTCGGGTATGCATTTAGGCGTTATTGCCGCCAGTACATTTTTACTCTGTCATGTTGCCGTATTTTTGCTTAAATGGCTTCACTCGACCATTACTAACCTGCTGCGTCGAAGCATTGATGTTGGCGAGTTAAATCTGACTTCACATCTCATTGCAACAGAAAAGACCAGCAAAGTAAGCCACGTAGTTGCGCCTATTCGAGTCGTTGTTATTTTTATCGTTCTATTGTGCGCGTTTGGGTATACGTGCTTAAGTGGGATGTCACTACCTGTTGTCAGGGCGTTCGTATTGGTCTGTATTGTTGCGGCATTTTCCACGTTTAAATGGTCTGTGCGGCCCGTTCATGTCGGACTTGTCATGGTGGCAATGTCGATTGTGCTTTTCCCTTTGAGCATATTAAGCGCAAGTTTTTACTTAAGCATCTTTGCTGTATTGGTTATTTGGTATGTGGTCGTACGGTTTAACCTTTCCGCAAAGCCGCGATATGCTGCCGCTTTTCAACTGCAATTTATTTTATCCATAGTGATGGTGCCGCTTACGGTATTGTGGTTTGAAAGTGCGAGTATTATCAGCATAGTGGCAAACTTGGTCGCTGTACCTGTTATTACATGCTTGCTACCACTTTGTCTTTTAGCGCTTATTGCAGTGGCGGTTACCCAATATACTCACCCCAGTATTATTCATCTAGCCCAACAGATTTTATTGTATGCTGACCAGTGTCTATCTTACTTGCTTGAACTATTACGTTGGCTATCAGCACAACATTTTGCATTTGTTAACGTCACCTTTTCGACGCCACAAGCATGGTGTTGTGTGTTGTTGACAGCGATAGTCTTAGCGCCACACTTTCGTTTTAAAACTGTCTACGTTGTTGTACTTACTTTTTCGCTGTTGTCTCGTTTTTTCCCCACACACCCATCCATGTGGCAGCTACATGTACTTGATGCTGGACAGGCCTCGGCAATAGTAATAACAAAGGGCAATAGGGCGGTAGTGATAGACTCAGGTGCATCTTTCAATGGCAACGCAAGAACGGCTGAAAATGTACTTTTACCACTACTTGATCAATACAACATTAATGCAATCGATCATGTAGTGCATACCCACAGTGACAACGATCATGCCGGAGGACAGCAAGTTATTGAACGTTCGCTTGTTGCAATAGATGCCATATACTATTCACCGCGTACGGGTTGTGAGCGCGGAAAAGTTATTTATTGGCAATCGCTAACAATCAGGTTCTTATGGCCGCTACCCGGGAATCAAGAAGACTCTAATGCTCAGTCCTGTGTGGTGCGTATCAGTGATAACCGTAACCATGTGTTAATCGCAGGTGATATAGAGCGCGCTTCAGAATACGCGCTTTTGACCTTGCATAAAGCATCACAGACTTTGCCATTACTTAAGGCCAATGTGCTCGTTGCTCCGCATCACGGTAGCAACACATCTTCTACCGATGTATTTATAAAAGCTGTTTCACCAAATGTGGTTATTTTTACTCAAGGCTATGAAAATAGATGGGCATTCCCAGATGAAAACGTGGTGACGCGCTACCGTGATAATGATGTATCACAGTACTTAACCAGTACGCATGGGTATATAAACGTTGAATTTGATAGCCACGATAGTGCGCTTTGTCAAAGCAAGAGCGATAACGTCCATTGTGCCAGTCAATGGACGATGGAAACCCAAAGAATGCACAGACAAAAGCGATGGTATTTACCGGCTTATCATCCTAGTCACCTTTCTTTGTTATCTTTAAAATCAGATTAAGTGACCCCACTTACTCACATCGGCATTTTATTCTTTCAACTAGCCACATAACCCAGACGCGCTTATATAATAATTAGCGAGTGAATTTTGCCACGCTGGTGTTCATTGACGAAAGATATCGATGCCATGGTGAAACTATAAGCAATTTTGTTGCTATATTAGTGAATTAGCGTTTTTACGAGTACAATAACCGTGTACTGCTTGTTGTCATTTTGTATTACAGATGGTTACTAACAATGACAGCGGGCCACACGCACCACGTGGTCGTGCACAAGATTAAACAGGTTAAAAATTCATGCAGCAAGCCGACAATTCGGACTTACAAATTAAACGCTTTTTAGAATATCTAAAAGCGTACAAGATGCCTTTCTTATGTGCCATTATCGGCATGATCGGCTATTCAGCAGTTGATACTTTTGTGTTTGCACAGTTGCAACCGATGATTGATGAATCGTTAGGTAAGAATGACCACGAATACCTACGTCTTGCGGCCTATGCCATTGTGCCGTTATTTCTACTGCGCGGCTTTTTCAATTTTATGGGAAGTTACACCCTTAGCTGGATTGGTGCGCAGGTAGTGATGCGTATGCGTCAGCAATTATTTGATAAATACATTCACTTGCCCGTTGCGTTTCACGACAACCACGCAGTAGGTGGATTAATTAGTAAAGTGACTTACGACACCGAACAAGTGGCAAACGCCTCTGGAAAGGCGCTATTGACCTTAGTGCGAGAAGGCGCATTAGTGATCGGACTTTTGTGTGTTATGTTTTATTACTCGTGGCAACTGTCATTGATCTTTCTTTTAATCGGACCTCTTGTCGCAATTATTGTTTCCTTTGTTAGCAAACGATTTCGCGTTGTCAGCAAAAACATTCAGCAATCTATGGGCAACCTGACTTCATCTGTCGAGCAAGCGGTGAGAGGACATAAAGTTGTCATTATGTTTGGTGGCCAAGAGATTGAACGTGAGCGATTTAAACAAAAGAATAATCACAATCGCCAGCAGACTATGAAGCTGAATGTCACCTCTATCTTAAGTGTTTCTTCTATCCAAGTTATTGCCTCTATTGCGCTAGCTGTAGTGCTTTATATCGCAAGTACGCCAGGTATGCTTGAAGAACTGACCGCGGGTGTGTTCATAAACGTTGTGTTTTGTATGGTTATGCTATTAAAGCCGCTAAAACAATTGACGACTATCAACAATCAGTTCCAAAAAGGTATGGCAGCATGCGCGAGTATTTTTGAGATACTTGATGAGCACGATGAAGTGGATAAAGGTCAACAGACCTTTACGCGTGCCAAAGGTCATATTGAGTTTGATGATGTTACCTTTTCATACCCGGGTAAACAGAGTCCAGCGTTAAGCAACGTTACCTTTAATGCCAAGCCGGGCCAATCGATCGCATTAGTAGGGCGCTCTGGTAGCGGCAAGTCGACAATTTCGTCGTTGTTAACGCGCTTTTATGTGCCGCAGCAGGGGGAAATTCGACTTGATGGCGCTGCGCTGAACAGTATAGATCTTAAATCGTTAAGAGCACAGTTTGCTGTAGTGTCTCAAAATGTCACTTTGTTTAACGATAGCATCGCAAATAATATCGCCTACGGTGCCAAACAACATGTTTCAAGAGAACAAATCGAAGAGGCGGCTAAAATGGCACATGTGGAAGAGTTCTTAGCCAATCTTCCCGACGGCCTAGATACGGTAATTGGCGAGAACGGCCTTATGTTATCGGGTGGTCAGCGCCAACGTATAGCTATTGCACGCGCTATTTTGGCACAGGCGCCAATACTCATTCTGGATGAAGCCACATCTGCCCTTGATACGGAGTCGGAGCGACTCATTCAAGATGCCCTAGAGACACTACAAAAGCGTTGTACCAGTATTGTCGTTGCGCACCGCTTATCGACTATTGAAAATGCTGATTGCATTATGGTGGTTGAACAGGGGCGAATTATTGAGCAGGGCAAACATGGCGAGTTACTTGAAAAAGGTGGCCATTACGCACAGTTACACGCGTTACAATTTGGTGAGGCTAAGTGACAGACAAGCGCGAACAAACCGTTCACGATAAATGGTACAACGGTCATGCGCTAGTGTGGTTGCTAGCGCCATTGGCGTTGCTGTTTTTCTTTTTGTCTGGCGTGCGTCGACTTCTTTTTAAAAGCGGTATTAAAAAGCGCTTCAAGGCATCTGTACCTGTCATTGTGGTAGGCAACATTTCAGTTGGTGGTAACGGAAAAACGCCGGTCGTACTTGCACTGGCTGAGTACTACAAAAGTCGCGGTTTGAAAGTAGGGATTTTAAGTCGAGGTTATGGTGCTAAATCGCCGCAGTACCCTCGTGTGGTAACACATAATGATCCTGCTAACGAAGTGGGTGACGAGCCTCGATTACTAGCAGGCCGCAGTGGTTGTATTGTTGTTATCGATCCGGTTCGTTCGCGCGGTGCAGCAATGTTACAAAATGAATGTGGCTGCGACCTGATAATATGCGATGACGGGCTGCAACATTACGCATTACATCGTGATGTAGAGCTAGTGGTAATGGATGAACGGCTTGTGGGTAGTGGTTATTTGCTGCCGATGGGCCCGCTACGAGAAGGGCAGTGGCGTCTCGCTAACGTTGATGCCATTGTGCACAATGCACGCTCTCTGCCTTCATTTGACCAGTCGGTATCGCCACAATTTTTAATGTCACTCGAACCAAGTGATTTTGTGAACGTTGCCGATAGTAATAAAACAGCGACCAGAAATGAAATAAGTACACAAAACTGCAAGGCGATGGCGGGAATAGGCGACCCAAAGCGATTTTTCAATCAGTTAAAAGCAATGGGGATTACGTTAAACGAAGAACGTGCATTAGCCGACCATTTTGCTTTTTCAAGTAGTGACATACCATCAGGTAGAGTGCTTATGACTGAAAAAGATGCGGTTAAAGCAAGGGCGTTTGCTCATGATGATTGCTGGTATTTGCCAGTTACAGCCCGATTGTCTCCCGACTTTTACCAATTAGTAGACGCAAAACTGTTACGCGCAGGTTTAGCGTTAGACAATAACCAATAAGGAATAATAATGGCTTTTGATAAAAAGTTGCTAGAGGTACTTGCGTGCCCTGTATGTAAGGGAAAGCTGGTTCTAGACGATAATAACAACACATTGATCTGCCGATTTGACCGTTTAGCCTATGATATTAAAGATGGTATTCCGGTATTAATTGAAAGCAAAGCCAGCACGTTGTCTTTAGATGACGTAGACGCTACTCGATAGGTACAACTATGTCTTTTACTGTTGTCATTCCCGCACGATTTGGCTCAAGTCGTTTCCCAGGAAAGCCATTAGCCATGATTAATGGCAAACCCATGATACAGCATGTGGTGGAAAGGGCTGAAGAAGCAGGTGCCGATAAGATTATTGTCGCCACTGATGATTCGCGTATTCAGAATGCGGTGAGCGAGTTTGCATGTGTGTGTATGACATCACCTGATCATCAATCAGGTACAGAGCGCATTGCCGAAGTGTTGCAAAAAGAAAAGGTGGCGCCGGCGAGTATCGTCGTTAATGTGCAGGGAGATGAACCTTTTATTCCCGCCCAAAACATCAAACAAGTGGCTGATAATTTGGCGAGAGCAACTCAGTGCCAAATGGCAACGCTATCGACGCCGATAAATGACGCACAGGACGTATTTAATCCTAATATTGTTAAGGTTGTTGTAAACAGCCTTGGTGAGTCTATTTATTTTTCACGTTCGCCAATACCCTTTGAGCGAGACAGAATGATGGCTGAACCAACGTCGGCAAATACAGCATTATATCAACGACATATTGGCATTTATGCGTATCGCGCTCAGTATGTGCAGCAATATGTTGACTACACACCCAGTGCATTAGAACAAATAGAGTCATTGGAGCAGCTACGCGCTATTTGGTATGGCGATAAAATTCATTGTGAAACTGCGATTGCGCCACCTCCAATTGGAATTGATACACCTGAAGATCTAGAACGTCTTCTCAGCACTATAAATTAACAAAGCGTAATGTTGGTTTTTGGCCATTTTTTAAAAGGGTAAAGACCGGCTTAAACGAGTAACAAGGGAATCGTTATGAATGTTGTTATTACTGGCGGCAATCGCGGAATTGGTTTAGCACTAACCAAGCAGTACAAAGCGCGTGGGGCAAAAGTTTTTGCTACGTGTCGAAATAGCTGTGATGAGCTCAACAGTGCCGGCGTCACTATTGTGAAGGGGGTTGATGTATCACAGCCTGATACGCTTGCTGAAAAGTTAGCGCCATTAATGGACATTAATATTGATATACTCATCAATAATGCAGGCGTGCTGGGCAGAGAGAATATCGAAGATTGGGATCCCAACACTATAGACTATCAGTTCCGTGTGAATGCACTTGGACCGCTATTGGTGACACAAACACTATTACCTAGACTGGCCGAACAGAGCAAAGTTGCACTGATTTCAAGCCGTATGGGCTCGATGGAAGATAATGGGTCGGGGGGCTATTACGGATATAGAATGTCAAAAGCAGCACTAAACGCAGCAGGGGTATCAATGGCGAACGATTTAAGGCCTAAAGGTATCGCGGTAGGTGTTTTTCACCCAGGCTTTGTTCAAACTGAAATGGTCAATGGCGCGGGCGACATTGACGCCGATACATGCGCTGAACGTTTAGTGGCACGTATAGACGAGTTGAATATTGAAAACGCTGGGCGCTTTATTCATTCCAACGGTGATGTTTTACCGTGGTAGATGGTTTGTCCAAATAAAAATAAAAAAGAGGCGCTTTCTAGCGCCTCTTTCCGTTTACTATTGTTGTTCTTCGTCGTCTTGATCTTCAGATAATACGGCCCATACGTCATGCTCGTTTGCATGAATGACTTCCGCCCAGACACGATCTCCCGGTTTTACATCATAAACACCATTTAAGTGCACCACACCATCGACTTCTGGCGCATCGGCATAAGTGCGTCCAACAGCGCCTTCGGCATCAACTGAGTCGATTACTACCTGATACTCATTTCCTATACGGGCTTTCAAACGTGCTGCACTAATTTCACCTTGTACTTCCATGAAGCGTGCTAAACGCGCTTGTTTAATATCTTCTGGTACTGGATCTGGCAGTTCATTGGCTTTTGCACCTTCAACTGGCGAATAGGCAAATGCACCTACGCGATCGAGTTGTGCTTCACGCAAGAAGTCGAGGAGTTCTTCGAATTCTTCTTCAGTTTCACCCGGGAATCCGACAATAAAAGTAGAACGGATCACCAGTGATGGACACTGCTCACGCCATTTCTTAACACGCTCAAGAACACGCTCTGATGAGCCTGGACGTTTCATTAATCGCAATATACGCTTACTGGCATGTTGGAATGGAATATCCAGATAAGGTAGTATTTTCCCCTCATTCATTAATGGAATGAGGTCGTCTACATGTGGGTAAGGGTAAACATAATGTAGGCGCACCCAAATACCCATTTCGCCTAACTTTTCACACAGTTGTTGCATGTGTGTTTTAACTGGCATGCCATTCCAAAAACCTGTTCTATGTTTAAGGTCGACGCCATAGGCGCTGGTATCTTGAGAAATGACGAGCAACTCTTTCACGCCCGCGTCTTTTAATCGTTTAGCCTCATCCAATACATTGCCTACAGGGCGGCTTACTAAATCACCACGCATCGATGGAATAATGCAGAACGTGCAACGGTGATTACAGCCCTCTGATATTTTCAGGTAGGCATAGTGTCTAGGTGTAAGTTTGACGCCATGATCAGGAATAAGGTCTTCAAAGGGATTGTGGCTAGGCTTAGGAAGATGGTCGTGAACTTGTTCAACAACGGTTTCATAGGCATGAGGCCCAGTGATAGCAAGTACATTCGGGTGAAGTTCTCGAATTTCGTCTTCTTTAACCCCAAGGCAACCGGTGACGATAACTTTGCCATTTTCTTTGAGTGCTTCACCAATAGTGTCTAGTGATTCTTCGACGGCGGCATCAATAAAGCCACAGGTATTAACAATAACTAAGTCTGCGTCATTATAGGTGGGTACTACATCGTAACCTTCAGTGCGCAGTTGAGTTAAAATACGCTCAGAATCCACAAGGTTTTTGGGACAGCCCAAGCTAACAAAGCCAATTCTATTTCCATTACTGGTGCTTGCATTTTGGTTTTCGCTAAGCACTTTCACTGGCGTTTCTAAGGTAGTCGTTTTGTTGGCTACTTTCTTCGGATCAAAGGTTTCAACTGTCATCTAAAATATCACCCGTAAATGACTGTGCATAAAATGGCCGCGGATTATACAGTAACTAGAGATATTTCGCAGTAGTTTACTTTAAGTATTTATCGAATAGAAATGTGAGGGTCGCAGGGGCACCACCTATTTCTCGAACAAGATTTTGCACACTCTCTATCTTTATTCGCTAGTAAATTGGATGAAATTTCATCATACTTTTATGTTGTTGCTCTCTGATGTCGTTTTAACTATCACTGTAGGTCAATGAAATTTTTCTCTTTAGCCCTTTTAATACGCTTTGTTAAGTGGTGCTTACTAAGCGCTGTAGTAATGTTATCTGGCTGTGGGAATACCAGTCGTTACTTTGATGCCATCCCAAATAGCTTGACGTTATCAGTGAACCAGTCTCCTCAGTTTGTCACAGATTTTTCTCACAAATCTACGGATGACCTTTATAACTACTGCTTAGGTGTGGTTCCACAAAGCACAGAGCGACTTGTAAATAGTATAGTGTGTACACATGCGCTGTTGGCGCGCGACGACGTTTCACTTTCTCAACGCCAATTTGCTCTGGGAAGACATCGCAATGCATTGATGCGATTGCTTATTTTAAAGCTTGAAGGGTTAGAGGATCGTGCACACCTTCATACTGGAATAGACTTAAATGTCCCCATCATCTTTGCTTCCCGAATAAAAGCGCGAGAACCTTCACTACAGCCAAAAGTGTTGGGTGACTATGGTATTGCGGTAGTAGTACGTAAAAATGATCTTCATCAACAAGTAGACTCAACAGACAATACCTTAAAGGGCTATTATCCGCAGGAAGGGGAGTTCCGTAGTTACACATTGATGTTCGATGGTATAAAAGTTGATGGCAAAGAAGTACTCATAAAAATCAGCAAACAGCCAATTAATGAAAGGACCACCATAAGGGTGGGGCGCAACGCTTACCTTGCACGTTACTCACCTTCAGCTGCTTATGTAGCACTACTTAATAACTCCACTATTGATGCGATGAGTTGGAAAGGCTTTGTTGGATCTGACCTTGCCGAGGAAAGGCGAGGTGTATACGCAATTGGTCCGCTTTCAGATACCAAAATACCACTTATCATGATCCATGGTTTGAATTCTGACCCGCTTGTTTGGCGCTATTTGTCAGTAGCTATTTTAAATGACGAGTGGTTGAACGAGCGATATCAACTATGGCATGTGCTTTACCCTACAGGCCAACCACCTTTTTATAATGCAATGAAAGTGCGCCGCGAATTAAACGAATTGCTCGATAGATTGGAGAATCCACTGTTAAAAAGGGAAGCGGTTTACATAGGGCATAGTATGGGGGGACTAATCTCTAAGCTTCTGACCACCGAATCGGGAAGTGATTTTTGGCAGGCAACCTTTGCGGTATCTAAATCAGACTATGAACGATATAGCACGGCAGATATTGATGAGTTGTTTTTCTTCTCGCCATTATTTGAGCGAAACACGGTATTTTTTCTTGATACTCCACATAAAGGTTCCGCGTTGGCTACCTCTACGATAGGTTATATTGGCAACAAGTTAGTTAGCTTGCCAGTATCATTGACCCACCTTTTTGATGGTATAGTCAGCGCTCTTGGCAACGACATTTTCACTCCCAGTATGCGCCCCTACATTGAAAACACGCGCTTTAAAAGTTTAGATGTACTCGCGCCAGGACATCCACTTATGGATGTTCTTTACAATAAACGCGTTCAAGGAGATGCCTATGCTGTTATAGGGTCAAGCTCTGAAATAGAATGCGACACACCAACGCTTTGTTCACTTATCAATGATGGTGTTGTTAACTATGACAGTGCATTTACACCTGATGCGTTAGAGACCATTATTGTCAATTCTCGCCACAATTCTTTTAAATCACCTCAAGCGGTAGATTTTATTGTGGAGCATCTTCGCAATTAATACCTTTAAAACGGTTTAATTGCCCCCACACTAACAGACCTTAATACGATTAAAACTTAGAACGCCATGTTAAAGCTGCCGCTTAAATACTACGATGAATCGGGTCGAATACTTCCCCCAAGTTGGTTATACAGCTTGCTCATCTTGCTTTGTATTGACTGGCTTGCGTTTATATTTTCACTAGCCTCACGAAGCCAAACCGACGCTTTGTTGCACTTCTTTTACCCTCAAAAAGAGAGTTTGGGATTGGGCTTAGCAGCAAGCCTACCCGTACTGGCGAGTTTGTTACTGGTTAGCCAGCGTGAACGTTTGTGGAAAAGAGAACTTATTGTATGGCGAAAGTCGGTTATCCCACTTTCTCAGCTTGGCATTATCTCACTGCTAGCCGTTCAGTTGTTCTATGCAATGCATCATCATTGGGGATTTGAATATGTGACAGGGGTGAAACTACTGATTTACAGCATTTCGCTGTATGCAATAACACGCAGTCGTCACCTTAAATGGATGATAGAGGATTGGGCAAATCCTCACCCCAAAGATGACGATGTGTCGTCTTAATTGGCGTTAGTGTTGTAACGATTTATGGTTATTTAGCGCTTGTTCATAATAGGCAAAGACGCTTACTTGACTATCGTTGACTAGACGTTCATAACAAATGCCTGCAAAGGCATAAGTGTTTTCACCTACCTTCAGAAACACCGTTGGTGCGTTAGGGTTAGATTGGTCGTACACCCATTCTCCCCCAATTTGTGTTTTAAGTACTTCACCGATATACGCGCCAAAGATGTTACAAATGGTGAATACGGCTTCGTCTTCAAGTGCTTGGTCGTGATATTTATCAATAAAACTCAGTAAAATGTCATCGACTAAGCGCACACTGTCAGGAGAATTGTCTAAGGTAATATCAAATTCCGTTGAAGAAGCGACTACAGCATCTTTAGCGCAATCGGACATGAGTTTATTTAGCTCTTCAGGTGACATTGTTCTTCTCCTTTTTCACCGTTGTTGGGTGTATCGAAATACTGCGAAAAAAGTATGCCAATACAGCTTGTTATCTTATTGTGCGCAACTTATTGGCTGATGTCTATTTTTGTCCGGTTAATCGGTTGATAACACTGGCGGCTGCAAACATACCAAAAGTGGCAGTTACGGTAACAACGGCACCAAAACCACCGGCACAATCTAACCTTGTTCCGCCTTCCATAGCTGATTTATTGTAACAAACAGAGCCGTCTGGCTGAGGGTAACGCAATTGCTCAGTAGAATAGATACATTCAACACCGAAACGTCGCTTCGGGTTTTTGCTGAAGTTATAATTGCGTCTTAACTCACTGCGCAGTTTAGCTGCTAGCGGGTCTTGTGTAGTTTTCGCTAAGTCGCCTTTTGTTACTTGGGTAGGGTCAATTTGACCACCCGCTCCACCGACAGTAACAATTGGAATTTTATTGCGCTTGCAGTGTGCGATCATTGCAGCTTTGGCGCGAATACTGTCAGTTGCGTCTACCACAGCGCTATGTTGCGAAGTAAAAAGTTCTGTTACGTTGTCCGGTGTAACAAAATCTTCAACGCAATGTACAGTACAGTTGGGGTTAATGAGTGCAATTCGCTTGGCGATGGCATCAACTTTGGCTTCGCCGATGGTATCTGACAACGCGTGTATTTGTCGGTTGGTGTTAGTAACGCAAACGTCATCTAAATCAATAAGCGTTAATGTGCCAACACCTGAACGAGCAAGCGCTTCAGCAGTCCAGCTACCCACACCACCAATACCAGCAATTACAACATGGCTATTGGCGAGGTTATTGGTTTGTTCAGCACCATACAAGCGTACAATGCCCCCTAAACGCGGATCATCTGACATGTGATATTCAATACTCTTAAGCTAAATCGGTTCTATGCAGGATACAACTGCGAGTTTGCGGCGCATGATCGCAAAAATCGCTAATAATGCAAGTTTTACTGTTGTAGTCTACAACGCTAGATGTGAGGGATAGTGTTTATAGTTAACAAATTGGGGCATTAATGCGAAAACATTATGATTTGGTGATAGTGGGCGCGGGAATAGTAGGGGCCGCCACGCTTAAGCATTTTGTGCAAGTCAATCCAACAAAAACGGTGTTGATGATAGAGAAAGAAGCACGCAGTGCACAACATCAGACTGGTAGAAACTCAGGCGTGATCCACGCCGGAGTGTATTACCCTCCGAATTCTTTAAAAGCCCAATATTGTGTGGCAGGCTTGCATGACACAATAGCGTGGTGTGCAAAAGCCAAGTTACCCTTTGAACAATGCGGAAAACTCATTGTGGCTACAAAAGAGAGTGAGCTTGAGCGATTGGAAACACTGTTTCACAATTGCACCCAGAATGGGCTTTCACCAGAGCGGGTGAATCAAGCGACACTGCATCGCCTTGAGCCAAACATCGTTGGTAAAGAAGCCATTTGGGTGAAGCTAACAGGAATAACCGATTACACGGCAGTATGCCGCAGCTTTATAAACGCAGCATTAGAAACCAACAATGTGGATGCTCACTATTCTACACGTGTTGCTCATATCAACGAAACACCCAACAACGTGCAAATCGGCCTTGCCCAGTGTGCTGACAAGAATTCTGAGCGCGTTAC
Organism: Alteromonas sp. KC3; assembly: GCF_016756315.1. NCBI lineage: Bacteria > Pseudomonadati > Pseudomonadota > Gammaproteobacteria > Alteromonadales > Alteromonadaceae > Alteromonas > Alteromonas sp. KC3. The sequence goes on along the minus strand of NZ_AP024235.1, from coordinate 2,380,564 downwards.
GCGATACGATGTCAGTTGTGATCAGCTGGTGTGTTGTGCGGGGGCGTACGCTGATACGCTAATTCGTGCTCAGGGTTTAACGCCTGATTTCAAGATTATGCCTTTTAAAGGTGTTTACTATCGCCTAAGTGAACAGTTCAATAATATAAGCGAGCGCCTGATTTACCCCGTACCAAATCCTGAAATGCCATTTCTTGGCGTTCACTTAACGAAAATGATAGGGGGATATACCACGGTTGGTCCTAATGCAGTATTAGCATTAGGAAGGGAGGCGTATACAAGCTTTCCCTCGTTTTCTGAAATGTACCGCACGCTATCTTATCGCGGTTTGCATAAGCTACTTTGGCAGTATCGCAAAAGTGTCGTTGATGAGATTCAAACCTCTGTTAGTAAAAAGCGTTATGCAAAACTAGTTAAGCAGTATTGTCCAGATGTATCACACGAACACTTTAGCTTTTATCGGCCGGGTATTCGTGCGCAAGCAGTAACGGACGATGGCAAGTTATTGCATGACTTTAAATTCGTACAAACCGATCGTGTATTACACGTGGGCAATGCTCCCTCGCCAGCGGCTACCAGTGCTATGCCGATAGCTCGCGCAATCGTTGAACAACTTTAGCCTAAGGCGCTACTAGTTTTATAGATTTTATAGAATGGTAAATCCGTTTAAAAGCAACATACGTTCTAGTTACTACATGCTTTAATTAACCGAGTAAATTTTAGTGAAAGGTGAGAGGAATAGCGGACATGGGCTTACTAGTAGACGGAAAATGGCAAGATAAATGGTACGACACCAGTAAAAACGGCGGAAAGTTTGAACGGCAAGCTTCACAATTTCGCTCAACTATTTCAACAGAGCAAGGTGCCGAATTCCCTGTAGAGTCTGGGCGATATCACCTCTACGTTTCATTGGCGTGTCCATGGGCCCATCGCGCGCTAATTTTTAGAAAATTAAAAGGGTTAGAGTCACATATCGAGGTGTCTGTGGTGTCTCCTGACATGCTGGACAAGGGCTGGGAATTTGATGAATACCCCGGCGCGACGGGCGATAAACTTTATGGTTTCGATTACGCGCATCAGTTGTACACCAAAGTAAAGCCTGACATTACCTCACGGGTTACTGTGCCAATTTTGTGGGATAAAAAAACGCAGTCGATTGTTAATAACGAGTCAGCTGAAATTATTCGCATTTTCAACACAAGCTTCAATGAACTAACGCGAAATGACGATGACTATTATCCAGAGGCATTACGTGAAGAAATTGACGCGATTAATGACATGGTTTACCACAACATCAACAATGGGGTGTACAAATCAGGATTTGCTACCTCGCAAGACGCGTATGAAGAAGCAGTAGAAGCGCTTTTTAACGCGTTAGATACAATAGAAGAACGATTGGGTAAGCAGCGTTACCTTGTAGGAAGTACACTAACTGAAGCTGACTGGCGGCTATTCACTACACTTATCAGATTTGACCCAGTTTACCATGGCCATTTTAAGTGCAATATAAAGCAAATTGCAGACTATCCGAATTTATTCGGTTACATGAAAGAGTTGTATCAACACCCGGGTATTGCACAAACGGTCAACTTTGATCACATCAAACGCCATTACTATTACAGTCACACAATGATAAACCCTACGCAGGTTGTGCCTGTTGGGCCGCAACAGGACTTGATGTCTCCTCACGGCAGAGACAAACAGTACTAAGGGGAAATGATAATGAGCGCAAAGGTAGTTAACAAAACTCTGAGCAAAAAAGTAAAAGGTATCGCAACAAGTGATGGGGCAGGTGTGTCGCTAACACGCATCATCGGACAACCCGCTTTACCGCGCTTAGATCCATTCCTCATGCTCGATTTTTTTGGCTCTGATAAGCCGGGTGAATATATTGCTGGTTTTCCCGCTCACCCACACCGAGGCTTTCAAACTGTAACTTATATGCTCGCAGGGAAAATGCGTCATAAAGACTCGGTGGGTAACGAAGGTGTTATTGAAGCGGGTGGTATTCAATGGATGAATGCAGGTAAGGGCATAATTCATGAGGAAATGCCTGAACAACAAGAAGGGCTGCTGCAAGGTTTTCAGTTATGGGTAAATCTACCCGCAGCTGAAAAAATGTCGAGTCCAAATTATCAAGACATACCACCGCTTACGGTTCCGACAGTGAATGTGGGTGATGCATCGATAAAAGTATTAGCCGGTGTATTAGGTGACGTAGTAGGGCCCGTTAAAACCACAGCAGTTGCACCTACGTTTATTGATGTGACCTTACATAAAGGCGGTGTCACTATACCCATACAACAAAGTCACGTAGGTTTTATTTACGTGTATGAGGGGGCGATAGTGCTTAATGGTGGAGAAAACAAAACCGTATTAGGAGCCTTAGAACTTGGCGTGCTAAGTAGTGAAGGCGAATTACTCGATATTACGGCTAGCGACAACGCAAAGTTTATTGTTGTGACAGGTAAGCCCATAAACGAGCCTATTGTGCAATACGGACCATTTGTAATGAATACACAGTCAGAAATTGTTCAAGCATTTAATGATTATCAAAATGGAACGTTAACCGCGTAACAGTGTTGATATTAGTTGGTGAAAGACAGTGCAATGGTGTCGTGCTACCATTTAGTAACGCATCCTAAGGAAAGGCATGGCACCTATGCACTTTGAACGCATTGACCCAAAGCACGTACTTTCGCTTTTAGATTTTGAAAATCGTAACAGGCATTTTTTCGAAACTTACATTGCCCCGCGTGATAACGCATTCTATTCCCTTGATGGTGTAGGAAACCATATCAGCGAACTTCAATACCTTGCCAAGTGCAATCGCGCACTAAGTTTTGTCTTGATTGAAAATAATCGTATTGTCGCACGCGCAAATCTTAAAAATATAGAGAGTAAATGCGCTGAAATTGGCTATCGCGTGTCTGAAGAGGCAACTGGTAAAGGGGTGGCGTCTTTATGCGTTGAATTCCTTATTAGTGAAGCTAAGCGTAACGGTATCATAAGCATTAAAGCTGAGGTCATGGACAATAATAGAGCTTCAGACAAAGTCCTGTTGAAAAACAACTTCGTACCTACGCTTTGCTACTTAAAAAAGTACCTTCACAATAATATTCCTGTTAACAGCGTACTTTATGAATTTTATGTAGAGCAATGTGTAGAGTAAAAAGAACAAAACGCCTTATTCGCTTGTTTAGCGCTTTTGCTTGCGCGTCTTCGCACTATATTCCTGTGCTATGTTCATGTCTTATTTTGTAGTGTTTAGCGAAGGGCGAATTAACAACACGCCCTTTCTATTCGATTAACAAGTTTTAATGTTTGTTATATTAAAATCAATTACTTGGTATGGTTATGCGTAACTTTAAGGTGGGTTTATTAGCTTGAAATCAGCCATATCATCCAAGCATGTGTAGCCACAACAACAGTGGTAAGTGCCATACGCAGACTTATGTAGCTGACAATCTGATCTTTTGACATGCTGAGCGTGAATTTATCGTAGAGCAGAATCCCAACATAACTTAACGATAAGATACCTAACACTTTTGCGTCGTAAGCGAAGACTAAACATAACCAACCTATAATCGTTGGTAACATCGCTATGTACATTTGCTTGTCATAACGTTGGTTACTTATCGCATCCCACCAATGAATGCCACCAAAAAACGATAACAAGACTGCTGAGTATTGGACGAAATACGCGACACTTTGGGCAAGTGACATTAGGTCTAACTTATACGCTATAGGCAGCCCAACAAATGGGATAAGACCCGCTACTCCTAAAATAACGACTGAATAGGGCATTGATACTCCTCAAACAAAAATAGCGCCAGTCAGGCGCTATTTTTACTACCAATAATAATACTTAGTTCAGTATTACTTAATCGGGCTATATTTACGCTGGTTATGACCAGTGTAAAGCTGACGAGGACGACCGATTTTTTGCTTCGGATCGCTCATCATTTCATGCCAATGTGAAATCCAGCCTACTGTACGAGACAGTGCGAAGATACACGTGAACATGTTGGTAGGAATACCAATCGCTTTAAGTACGATACCAGAGTAGAAGTCAACGTTCGGGAACAGCTTCTTCTCTGCGAAGTACGGGTCGCTTAGCGCGATTTTTTCTAGTTCCATTGCAACTTCAAGAAGTGGATCTTTAACGTTTAGTTCGCTAAGCACTTCATGGCAGCTTTCACGCATTACTGTAGCACGTGGATCGTGGTTCTTGTAAACGCGGTGACCGAAGCCCATAAGACGGAATGGGTCGCTCTTGTCTTTAGCACGTGCAATAAACTCAGGAATACGGTCAACTGTGCCGATTTCTTCAAGCATATTTAGACATGCTTCGTTTGCACCACCGTGCGCAGGGCCCCAAAGTGATGCTACACCCGCTGCGATACACGCATAAGGGTTAGCACCTGAAGAGCCTGCTAGACGTACTGTAGACGTTGATGCGTTTTGCTCATGGTCAGCGTGAAGCGTAAAGATACGGTCCATAGCGCGTTCAACAGCTGGGCTGATTTGGTATTCTTCTGCAGGAACAGAGAACATCATGTTCAGGAAGTTAGCTGCATAGCTTAGGTCGTTTCTTGGATATACAAACGGCTGACCGATGTTGTATTTGTAGCACATAGCAACAAGCGTTGGCATTTTCGCAATTAAGCGATGTGCGCTGCGAATGCGTTGTTCTTCGTTTGATACGTCAAGATCGCTATGATAGAAAGACGACATTGCGCCAACAGTACCGCAAAGCATCGCCATAGGGTGGGCGTCGTTGCGGAAACCATGGAAGAACATGTTAATTTGCTCATGTACCATGGTGTGACGTGTGATAGTGTCTTTAAATTCTGCGTACTGCTCTTTCGTTGGTGCGTCACCGTGAAGTAGCATGTGGCATACTTCTAAGTAGTCAGCGTCGCGTGCAAGTTCTTCAATAGGGAACCCGCGGTGTAGAAGTACACCTTGTGCGCCATCGATATAGGTAATTGCTGACTCGCAAGATCCTGTCGCCATAAAACCTGGGTCGTACGTGAAATAGCCGTGTTGGCCAAGCGTACGAACATCAATTACATCTTGTCCTTCGGTGCCAGACAAGATAGGAAGCTCGATTTCCTTACCGCCGGCTTTAAGAATGGCTTTCTGATCTGCCATAAAATGCTCTCCTCAGAATGGTTCTGTTTGCAGCGAAAACGGACGAAAATATCCGCTTCGTTGGGAAAAGTGGGCGTATTTGTACTTTATTATGCACTAACAAGTCAATTTAATTGCATATTTGCACAATAAATATTCCGAATTGCTGAAAAAAATAATTAGCAATCGGATAACGATTTTTTAACGCGTTGGGAATTCACTTTGCCCGATACGGTGCAATTATCAATGGCTTTTCGACAAAGGTAAACCACCGAACGATAATTATATTAGCACCTCAGTTTAAAAAGTAACCTTTTGATGTGGAATAATTACCCATCCAGATTAAAAGTCGTTAATTTCTGATGTATTCGCATAGTTATTAGTTTTGCGTACTGGTAAACTGCGCCCACTGTTTACACTGTCGAATACGTGAGATGTAGGCAATATTGATCTCTTTTTAGTCAATATTATTACAATATTGTGTTTACTGAGACTAAAGTCTTACTACGGCACAAAAAATTGTAATTATATACTACGCTGGATATACTCAGCGGTGCTTTGAATACGGAATAATTATTCTGTTAGAGGCATTAAAGAATAATTCACAAATTGTTAACAACTCAATGGATGAGGCAATTAACAGGTTAAAAATCGAATTGACTTACTCAGGACATAATAAGGTAAGAAATTCATTATCCCCTACGGATTAAACAGGCATACATTGTGAAAAAGCAAAGACCAGTAAATTTAGAACTCAATACTATTAAATTTCCGCCCTCTGCTATTTCGTCAATTCTCCACCGTGTTACCGGTGTTGCTATGTTCTTCGCGTTACTTTTTGTAATTTGGGCTTGGGCAGTATCTGTTCACTCGCCTGAAGGTTTCGCGAACGTGCAAGCAATCATGGACGGTTTCCTTGGAAAATTTGTCGCAATTGGCACAGCTTCAGCGCTGACATATCACATTCTAGGCGGCCTAAGACACGTTGTTATGGATTTAGGTCACTGGGAAGAATTAGAGTCAGGTAACACAAGTGCAAAAGCAGTAATCGCACTTTGGGTTGTTCTGACCGTAGTATTGGGAGTTGCACTATGGTAACCAACCAAGCAAGCATTAAGCGCGATGGCGTTCAAGATTACGTTTCATTACGCGCTACCGCAGCAATTATTTTCGCGTACTCGGTATTCATGGCGTGGTTTTTCATTACCACCGATAACCTAACCTTTATCGAATGGCGAGGGTTGTTCTCTGGCCTGGCTATGAAAGTTTTCACATTGGCAGCACTTATTGCAGTGATGATCCACGTACGTATCGGCCTATGGCAGGTACTAACAGACTACGTTAAAGCGGCAGGTCTACGTGCAGTATTACAATATGTTCTAAATATCATCGCGTTTGGCTACGTTGCTGTCGGCCTATTCGTATTGTGGGGAGTGTAAGATGAGTTTACCCGTTCACGAGTTTGATGCAGTAGTAATTGGTGCTGGTGGTGCAGGTATGCGCGCCGCACTACAGATTTCACAATCTGGTAAATCATGTGCACTACTATCAAAAGTTTTTCCAACCCGTTCTCATACTGTGTCTGCACAGGGTGGTATTACCGTAGCGCTTGGTAATTCGCACGAAGATAACTGGGAATGGCACATGTACGATACCGTTAAGGGTTCTGATTACATCGGTGACCAAGACGCTATCGAGTATATGTGTAAAACAGGCCCTGAAGCGATCATTGAAATGGAAAACATGGGTCTTCCTTTCTCTCGTTTCGAAAACGGTAAAATTTACCAGCGTCCTTTCGGTGGCCAGTCAAAGAACTTCGGCGGCGAGCAGGGCGCTCGTACGGCAGCGGCTGCTGACCGTACTGGTCATGCACTTTTGCACCTTCTTTATCAGCAAAACGTAAAGAACAAAACAAAAGTTTTCTCTGAGTGGTACGCACTAGATTTAGTGAAGAACCAAGACGGTGACGTTGTGGGTTGTACAGCAATCGACATCGAAACTGGCGAAGTAGTTTACTTTAAATCACGTGCTGTTGTTCTTGCAACAGGTGGTGCAGGCCGTATCTATGCATCTACAACTAATGCTCACATCAACACTGGTGACGGCGTTGGTATGGCACTACGTGCCGGCGTTGCGGTTCAAGATATGGAAATGTGGCAGTTCCACCCGACGGGTATTGCTGGCGCAGGTACCTTGGTAACAGAAGGTTGCCGTGGTGAAGGTGGTTACCTTCTAAATAAAGACGGTGAACGTTTCATGGAGCGCTATGCACCTAACGCGAAAGACCTAGCAGGTCGTGACGTTGTTGCGCGTTCAATGATGACAGAAATTCGTGAAGGTCGTGGTTGTGAAGGCCCGTGGGGTACTCACATTAAGCTTAAGCTTGACCACCTTGGTAAAGACGTACTTGAATCACGTCTTCCGGGCATCCTTGAGCTTTCACGTACATTTGCGCACGTTGACCCAGTGAAAGAGCCAATTCCAGTAATTCCTACTTGTCACTATATGATGGGTGGTATTCCTACAAATGTTGATGGCCAATGTCTAACCGTTGATGAGAACGGCAATGACAAGGTTGTTAACGGTCTATTCGCTTGTGGTGAGATTGCGTGTGTATCGGTACACGGTGCGAACCGTCTTGGCGGTAACTCACTACTTGACCTTGTTGTATTCGGTCGTGCGACTGGTTTACACCTTGGTAAGACTTTGTCTGAAATGGCACCAACACGTGACGCATCAGAATCTGATCTTGAAGCTTCAATGACGCGTTTCAATCGTTGGGAAAATTCAGAGAAAGGTAAGGGCGAAGACCCAGTACAAATTAAGAAAGACTTGCAGAAATGCATGCAGCTTAACTTCTCAGTTTTCCGTGAAGGTGAAGCAATGGCAGAAGGGCTTAAAGAGCTTAGCGAAATTCGCGAGCGTCTTAAGCATGCACGCCTTGACGACAAGAGCGCAGACTTCAATACCCAGCGTATTGAGTGTCTAGAGCTAGATAACCTTATGGAAACCGCGTACAGCACAGCAGTAGCAGCTAACTTCAGAACGGAAAGCCGTGGCGCGCACAGCCGCTTCGACTTCCCAGATCGTGATGATGAGAACTGGTTATGCCACAGCATCTACGATCCAAACACTGATAAAATGCTTAAACGTGAAGTGAATATGGCGCCAAAGCTTAGGGAAGCATTCCCACCTAAAGTGCGTTCATATTAAGAGAGGCAACGATCATGCAATTAACTTTTTCGATTTATCGTTACAACCCTGAAGTAGACGCAAAGCCTCGCATGCAAGACTACACTCTAGAAGTAGAGGAAGGTCAAGACATGATGGTGCTAGACGCGCTACTTGCACTTAAAGAGCAGGATCCGACGCTTTCTTTCCGTCGCTCGTGCCGTGAAGGTGTATGTGGTTCAGACGGTGTGAACATGAATGGTAAAAATGGCCTAGCATGTATTACTCCGCTTTCTGCACTGGGCAAAGGTAAAATAGTAGTTCGTCCACTTCCAGGTCTACCAGTAGTACGTGACCTTGTTGTTGATATGACGCAGTTCTACACACAGTACGAGAAGATTAAGCCATTCTTAATCAACGACAGCAAACAGCCGCCAGCACGCGAGCACCTTCAGTCACCTGAAGAGCGCGCGAAATTAGACGGTTTGTACGAATGTATTCTGTGTGCGTGTTGTTCTACATCATGTCCGTCGTTCTGGTGGAATCCAGACAAGTTTATCGGTCCTGCAGGTCTACTTCACGCTTATCGTTTCCTTATCGATAGCCGTGACACTGCAACAGAAGAGCGTCTTAACGACCTTGATGATGCGTTCAGCGTATTCCGCTGTCACGGTATCATGAACTGTGTAAGTGTTTGTCCTAAGGGCTTGAACCCAACGAAAGCGATTGGCCAAATTAAGTCAATGCTTTTACAACGGGCTGTTTAGTACTATATTCTGATAACTTCTTTTAGTTACAGATAGCGATGCTCTAAATAGCCATCCAACAGGATGGCTATTTTTTTATATATTCGTTGTTATAACACTTGGTTATGCTGAGAATAACCTTATAATACATATTGATTGTTAACTAGATTTTATAAAACGTAGCAAGGCAAATTAAATGCAAGAAAGCGTGATGAAAGCGTGGTGGGATTCCTCGCACATGGCAGGTGCCAACGCTGCCTATGTTGAAGAGTTGTATGAAGCATATTTAGAAGACCCTCAAAGTGTCTCTGAAACTTGGCGACAAATCTTCGATAACCTCCCCAAAGTCGATGGCGTAGAGTTAGAAACCAATCATACAGCAATTAAAAATCAGTTTAGGCAACTTGCTGCGTTAGGGCCTACTGCCCGTATGTCTAGTCCATCAGTGCCTTCAGCAAATGTTTCTGATGACAGGCAAGTTAAAGTTCTTCAGTTAATCAATGCTTTCCGTTTCCGCGGTCATCAAAATGCTAACCTTGATCCATTAGGTCTTTGGAAGCAAGAGCGTGTTCGTGACATTGAACTATCTCATCACAACCTTTCTGAGCAAGATTTCGATTCAGTATTTAACGTAGGTTCTTATGCCATCGGCAAAGACTCTATGTCTCTAGGTGAGTTGTTTAAGTCGCTTAATAGAACATATTGTGGGTCAATCGGTGCTGAGTATATGCACATCACCGATACTGACCAAAAGCGTTGGTTACAACAAAAAATTGAATCAGTGCAGGCAAAACCTGAAATCTCACGCGATGAGAAGCTAAGCATTTTGAAAGGTTTGACTGCTGCTGATGGCATGGAAAAATACTTGGGTTCTAAGTTCCCAGGTGCAAAGCGTTTCTCACTAGAAGGTGGTGATGCGTTAATTCCAATGCTTAAAGGTTTGATTACCAAAGCCGGAACCGCAGGTACGAAAGAAGTGGTTATCGGTATGGCCCACCGTGGTCGTTTGAATGTGTTAGTTAACGTTCTGGGTAAAAACCCATCAGTGTTATTTGATGAGTTCTCTGGTAAGCACGACGACTCGCTGGGCGCGGGTGACGTGAAATACCACGCAGGCTTCTCGTCAGACTTTGCGACACCAGGTGGTAATGTTCACCTAGCGCTAGCATTTAACCCGTCTCACCTTGAAATTGTAAATCCAGTGGTGATGGGGTCAGTTCGTGCGCGTCTAGCTCGACGTAATAACGACACCAATACTGTGTTACCGATTACTATTCACGGTGACTCGGCAATCGCTGGTCAAGGCGTGGTACAAGAAACCTTCAATATGTCACAAACTCGCGGCTTTGCTGTGGGTGGTACCGTACGTATCGTGGTAAACAACCAAGTTGGTTTTACTACATCTAAGACAGAAGACACACGCTCAACGCAATACTGTACTGACATTGCGAAAATGGTGCAGGCACCTATTTTCCACGTTAACTCTGACGACCCAGAAGCTGTTGCATTCGTAACTCAGCTTGCGCTTGAATATCGCAACAAATTCAAAAAAGATGTGGTAATCGACTTAGTATGTTACCGCCGACACGGTCACAACGAAGCTGATGAGCCAAATGCAACTCAGCCGTTGATGTACCAAAAAATTAAAAAACACCCAGTACCTCGCGCTATCTATGCTGACCAACTTATTGCGGAAGGCGTAATAGAGCAGCGTGATGCTGACCGCTATATTGAAGAATATCGCGCAGCGCTTGATCACGGTGCGTGTGTGGTAGAAGAATGGCGTCCAATGACTGAGCACAGTGTAGACTGGTCTCCGTACCTTGGTCACGACTGGGATACACCATATGATGGTGCTGTTAGCGTTGAAAAACTAAAAGCACTCGGTGAGTCAATTACAACAATTCCTGAAGAGCACAAGCTTCAATCGCGCGTTAACAAGCTTTACCAAGATCGTAAAGCAATGGTTGCTGGCGAGAAGCTACTCGATTGGGGTATGGCTGAAAACTTAGCCTATGCCACTATTGTTGATGCTGGCGAAGACATTCGTATTACTGGCCAAGACTCTGGCCGTGGTACTTTCTTCCACCGTCACGCTGTACTGCATAATCAAAAAGACGCTTCTACTTATATGCCGCTTCAGCACATTCGTGAAGGTCAGGGTGAAATTGAAATATATGACTCTGTACTTTCAGAAGAAGCGGTTATGGCATTTGAATACGGTTTCGCAACGGCAGAGCCAACGTGCTTAACTATTTGGGAAGCACAATTTGGTGACTTCGCTAACGGTGCGCAAGTAGTATTCGACCAATTCTTAAGCTCAGGTGAAGCAAAGTGGGGCCGTTTGTGTGGTCTTACCGTTTTACTTCCACACGGTTACGAAGGTCAAGGTCCAGAGCACAGCTCTGCACGTCTTGAGCGTTTCCTTCAAATGTGTGCTGATCACAACTGGCAAGTGTGTGTACCATCAACACCTGCACAGGTTTACAACATGCTTCGTCGCCAGGTTGTGCGTCCAATGCGTAAACCTCTTATTGTGATGTCACCTAAGTCATTGTTACGTCACCCGCTTGCTGTATCTTCAATGGAAGAATTGGCGGAAGGTAAATTCCACAATGTTATCGGTGAAATTGACGATATTGATCCGAAGAACGTTAAGCGCGTGGTGATGTGCTCAGGTAAGGTTTACTACGATTTGTTAGATCAGCGCCGTAAAAATGAGCAAACAGACGTTGCAATCATACGTTTAGAGCAACTTTATCCATTCCCACAAGAAGAATGCGCTAAAGTTGTGGCACAATACAGCCATGTTAAAGATTGGGTTTGGTGCCAAGAAGAGCCTCAAAACCAAGGTGCTTGGTATTGTAGCCAACACCACTTCTGGCAAGCAATTCCAGATGGTGCAAAATTAACATATGCGGGCCGTGATGCATCCTCGTCGCCTGCAGTAGGTTATGTTTCCGTTCACAACCAGCAACAGAAAGCCCTGGTTGAAGACGCACTCACAATTAAATAAGGAACAGTAATGACAATTGAGATAAAAGTTCCGGTTCTACCTGAGTCAGTTGCCGATGCCACCATTGCAACCTGGCACGTTAAAGCCGGTGACGCAGTTAAACGAGACCAGAACCTGGTTGATATTGAAACTGATAAAGTGGTTTTAGAAGTTGTGGCGCCAGCGGACGGTACAATGGGTGAAATCCTAAATGAAGAGGGTGCGACTGTTTTAGGCGAGCAAGTCATTGCTAAGTTAGAAGAGGGTAGCGCTGCTGCTCCTGCTGCGTCTAAATCTGACGAGTCAAAAGAAGAATCAAAAGCTTCTGCACCGGCTGCATCAGGCAAAGCGTCTGACGTAAAAGTGCCTGTACTTCCAGAGTCGGTTGCTGATGCCACCATTGCTACATGGCACGTTGCTGTAGGTGAACCAGTATCACGCGACCAAAACTTAGTAGATATCGAGACAGACAAAGTTGTTCTTGAAGTTGTAGCGCCTGCTGACGGTTCATTAAGCGAAATCATTGCAGAAGAAGGTGCAACGGTAACGGCTGAAGAAGTGATTGCAAAGTTTGTTGAAGGCGCAGCAAGCGGTGGATCTGCACCTGCGGCATCTGCAGAGTCTGACGACAACGACGACAGCAGTGATGCACTAAGTCCTTCAGTACGCCGTCTACTTGCTGAAAAAGGCGTAGATGCGGCGAAAGTGAAAGGTACAGGTAAAAATGGCCGCATCACTAAAGAAGATGTAGAAAAGTATCTTAAAGGCGGCGACAGCTCAGCTAAGGCAGCGCCTGCAGCAGCTGAAGCACCAGTGTCAGAATTGCCAACGGGTAACCGTACTGAAAAGCGTGTTCCTATGACACGTCTTCGTAAGACTATTGCAAACCGTCTTCTTGAAGCGAAGAACTCTACTGCAATGCTAACTACGTTTAACGAAGTTAACATGAAGCCTATCATGGACCTTCGTAAGCAGTATCAAGAGAGCTTCGAAAAACGTCACGGCATTCGTTTAGGCTTTATGTCGTTCTACGTTAAAGCGGTTACTGAAGCACTTAAGCGCTTCCCAGAAGTTAACGCGTCAATCGACGGTGATGACATTGTTTATCACAACTACTTCGACGTATCGATTGCCGTTTCTACACCACGTGGTCTTGTGACGCCAGTACTTAAAGATACTGACACGCTCGGCATGGCAGGTGTTGAAAAAGGAATTAAGGAACTAGCACTTAAAGGTCGTGACGGAAAACTGTCATTGGCTGAACTACAAGGTGGTAACTTCACAATCACCAACGGTGGTGTGTTTGGTTCACTAATGTCTACACCAATCATTAACCCGCCACAAAGCGCTATCTTGGGCATGCACAAAATCCAAGATCGTCCAATGGCAGTTAATGGCAAAGTAGAAATTCTACCAATGATGTACCTAGCACTTTCTTATGACCACCGCATTATCGATGGTAAAGAGTCAGTTGGGTTCTTGGTAACAGTTAAAGAGATGCTAGAAGATCCAACACGTCTACTACTAGACGTGTAAGACTTTCGTCTCACTTAATTGTGGTTGGGCGCTTTGCTTGTGTTATCTTGCATAGCGCCTAACGCAACGCTGATATTTACCCTATAATATCAGTCTAAATAATCAAGTCGCATATGCGGCTTTTGTCTTACTAAAAATCGGATAGAAACACCATGAATTTGCATGAATACCAAGGTAAGCAGCTATTCAAAGAATACGGTTTGCCTGTTTCTGAAGGATACGCAGCAGACACTGCTCAAGGTGCTGTAGAAGCCGCTGACCGAATCGGCGGAGAAGAGTGGGTAGTTAAGTGTCAGGTACACGCGGGCGGTCGCGGTAAAGCTGGCGGTGTAAAGCTAGTTAAAAACAAAGACGACATTCGCGCTTTCGCTGAAAACTGGCTTGGCAAAAATTTGGTGACTTTCCAGACTGACGAAAATGGTCAGCCTGTGAGCAAAATCCTTGTTGAATCTTGCACAGATATCGCTAACGAGCTTTACCTTGGTGCAGTAGTCGACCGTACAACCCGTCGCGTTGTATTTATGGCATCTACTGAAGGTGGCGTTGAGATTGAAACTGTTGCAGAAGAGACTCCAGAAAAAATTCTTAAAGCTGAAATCGACCCAATTGTAGGTCCTCAGCCTTACCAAGCACGCGAAATGGCGTTTGCTCTTGGTCTTTCTGGCGTTCAAATTAAGCAATTTACTCAAATCTTCCTTGGCCTAGCTAAGATGTTTGAAGAGCTTGACGTTGCGCTTATCGAAATTAACCCGCTAGTAATCAAAACTGACGGTAACCTACACTGCCTAGACGCAAAAGTAGGTATCGACGGTAACGCACTATATCGTCAGCCTAAGCTGAAAGATATGCAAGATCCTTCACAAGAAGACGCGCGTGAAGCACACGCGGCTCAGTGGGAGCTAAACTATGTTGCACTAGACGGTAACGTAGGTTGTATGGTTAACGGTGCAGGCCTAGCAATGGGTACTATGGACATCGTAAACCTACACGGCGGCAAGCCAGCTAACTTCCTAGATGTTGGTGGCGGCGCGACTAAAGAGCGTGTAGCTGAAGCATTTAAAATCATCCTTTCTGATGACAATGTTAAAGCGGTATTGGTTAACATCTTCGGTGGTATCGTACGCTGTGACATGATTGCAGAAGGTATTATCGGTGCGGTTAAAGAAGTAGGCGTAGAAGTACCAGTAGTTGTACGTCTAGAAGGTACCAATGCAGAGCTTGGCCGTGACGTTCTAGCGAACTCTGGTCTTGATATCATCGCTGCTGAATCGCTAACTGATGCAGCACAGAAAGTTGTTGCTGCAGCGGAGGGCAAATAATGTCTGTATTAATTAATAAAGATACTAAAGTAATTTGTCAGGGTTTCACTGGCGGTCAGGGTACATTCCACTCTGAACAAGCAATTGCTTACGGTACGCAAATGGTTGGTGGTGTTACACCAGGCAAAGGCGGTACTGAGCACCTAGGTCTTCCAGTATTTAATACTGTACGTGAAGCGGTAGAAGCAACTGGTGCAACTGCAACAGTTATCTACGTACCAGCACCTTTCTGTAAAGATTCAATTGTTGAAGCTGCAGATGCGGGTATCGAGCTAATCGTATGTATCACTGAAGGTATCCCAACGCTTGATATGCTTTACGTTAAAGAATACGTAGAAGCAAAAGGCGTTCGCATGATTGGTCCAAACTGCCCAGGTGTTATCACTCCTGGAGAGTGTAAAATTGGTATCATGCCTGGTCACATTCACAAGCCTGGTAAAGTAGGTATTGTTTCTCGCTCTGGTACACTTACGTACGAAGCGGTTAAGCAAACTACTGACGAAGGTTTCGGCCAGTCTACCTGTGTTGGTATCGGTGGCGACCCAATTCCTGGTTCAAACTTCATCGACATCCTTCAGATGTTCCAAGACGATCCACAAACAGAAGCTATCGTAATGATCGGTGAGATCGGCGGTACAGCTGAAGAAGAAGCGGCTGCATTCATCAAAGCGAATGTAACTAAGCCTGTTGTTTCCTACATTGCAGGTGTAACGGCTCCTCCAGGTAAGCGTATGGGTCACGCTGGTGCAATCATCGCAGGCGGTAAAGGTACTGCTGATGAGAAATTTAAAGCACTAGAAGACGCAGGCGTTAAGACTGTACGTTCACTAGCTGACATCGGTAAAGCACTACGCGAAACTACCGGTTGGTAATAAACGTTAGCAAGCAAGATGTTAAAAGCCCGCTTTAAGCGGGCTTTTTTGTAGGCATGGTGATGCCATATGCAAACGTATTCAGTTTGTAAATATAAGGTTTGTTAGTACCATGACATTAAAATTTTTCGTTAAAAAAGTATAAAGACAATGATAAAGAAAACGGCCGTTGCTTGCTTTGCCTCTTTTATTGCCTGCGCATCATTTGCCGATGAATACTTAACCTTTTTCATGGCTGGCCAATCAAATATGGACGGGTATGGCTACGTTTCAGACTTACCCAAAACACTTAATGGACAGCAAGATGTCATGATATTTCATGGAAATGGCGTTTTTGACAACCAAACAGGCGGCGGTGAAGGCGTTTGGGATTTACTTACCCCTGGTCACGGTACGGGCTTTTCATCAAATGGTAAGGACAACACGCTTTCCAACCGTTTTGGCTCTGAGCTGTCATTTGCTCAGCGAATTCAGGCGTTATATCCAAACAAGAAAATTGCGATAATAAAGTACGCGGTAGGAGGCACCGGATTGGCGCCTAATACTGGTTATAGCAATTGGTACCCAAACTTCAATGAGGGAAAAGGCCTAAATCAATATGACTTTGCGCTTCGAACTATTACAAATGCCTATGCTCATCACGATATCAATAATGATGGTAATCCAGATACATTGAAACCTATGGGTATTATTTGGATGCAAGGTGAAGCTGACGCGCATGCCAGTCCAGAATCTGCAAATTCTTATCTTAATAACTTAACGGCTTTAATGAACCTATTTCGCGCAGCGCTTAGAGTTGATGACTTACCTGTCGTTATTGGAAAAATTACTGATTCTGAACTCGGTGAAGAGGATATTATGCCTTACATAAGTAGAGTGCACCTCGCACAACAACTCTTTGTGGCCAAAGACACCTGTGCATTTTATATGACTAACTCGGACAGTTATACCTACGGTGATGATCCATGGCACTACACGAGTAAGAGCTTTATTGAAATGGGTAACGACTTTGCAAATGCTTATCACACACTAGCAAAACAGTGCAGTGTGGAAGGTAAGTAATATGTCTAAGAAAACCACTACATCGTATTTACTCATACCAGTATTAAGCCTTTTTGTAGCATTTTCGAGCTTTGCGTCTAAAGAAGTCCCTTATCAAAACGATTGGTTAAAAGCGCATTACCAGCACCGATTAGCGCTTTTCTCGACGCAGCCGGTAAATCAAGGCGATATTGTTTTTATTGGTGATAGCCTTACGGAGTTAGGTGCAAATTGGGCAGTCCGATTCGAGAACTTGAAAGTTCGTAATAGAGGAATACGTGGTGACACGACTTATGGTGTTTTAGCGAGATTGGATGAGTTAAAACAAAGCAAGCCGTCAGCTGTTTTCCTGTTGATCGGCATAAATGATATTTTCAATATAGTTTATGAAAATCAAATTGAGAAGTTATCGGATACTGCAACAAACATAAATAAAATAGCTAAGCAGTTGAAATCGTCTCTCCCTAACACTCAAATCTTCGTACTTGGCCTGCTTCCTGACCACCGCGACTTTATTACTGTGATGGCGAAAGAAGTAAATAATCAACTATCTTCACAGGAAAGTGAAAATTTCACCTTTATCAACTTCCATGATTTACTTTCCGTTGATGGGACAATGAATGCAAAACTAACGACAGACGGAACTCACCTAAACGAGGAGGGTTACAAAATTTGGAAGAAAGCTCTTCAACCTTATTTGGATAATCTAAAATGAAAGCTCACACAGTTTTGTTCATTGCATTGGCTTCATGTTTTCAAGAAGCCGGAGCCGACGTAACTTATCCAGATGGAAGTAAAAAGGCGGTAATTTTTAGTTTTGACGATGGGCTAGAACAAGACAAAAGGTTAGTAGAACTACTTAATCAATACGGCCTTGTTGGAACATTTAACTTGAGTTCTGGGTTATTTGCCCAAAACGCGCTCTGGTTAACAGATTTCCTCGGTGAACCTAGTCAGTATGTTGCTCGCGAACAGGTCGCATCATTGTATGTAAAACATGAGATTGCTAGCCATAGCCATACTCATCCTGTCCTTCCAAACCTAAAACATAGCGATGCAAAATATCAGGTTGAGAAAGACAAGACGTTATTGTCTGAATTAGCTTCGTATCCAGTCGTTTCCTTTGCATACCCGCTAGGTGCTTATGATGAAGCTACTATTGAAGTTGTTAAAGCCGCCGGATTTACAAATGCTCGAACGGTACAGAGTACAAACAGCTTTACTTTGCCAAGTAATTTATTCGAGTGGCATCCGACCGTTCACCACAGTGAAGCACTATCATTTGCAAAAGAGTATGTTGAATTGAATGAGGACGAGCTCACGGTTTTTATGGTGTGGGGGCATTCTTGGGAGTTTGATCAAAACCTACCAAAAAATAATTGGGATTACTTCGAAACTGTTTTACAAACGCTAGCCGGCAAGGACGATATTTGGTATACCACGGCAGGAGAGTTTGCTCTGTTTTACAATGCCAATTAGAGACTAGATACGAAGTTGGCCCTATAAACTTGCTAACACTTCTGTAACCTTCCTTCCTATATTTGTCAAAAATGTTACTCATCATTTATGTAATAAAATTTCATAAATGCGTGTGTTTAGTGGGTTTTGCACTTATTTTGTAAATTTCATTCAATTTAAAAGATCGGATTGTTAAATTGGTGTTGCATAAAATTTATTGAATACGTATGCAGGCAATTGTGCAAAAGGTAGGTCCTCTATAGCATTATCCCGACGAGATGTATTGTCATTTAATTGTCATAAGAACAACAAAAAGACAACAACTATAACCGTATGGGACACCCGTTTTATGAAACAATTTAAACCCAACTTAATTAAAGCTGCGCTTATTTCAGGCGGTGTAGCACTTGCTTCTACACCTGCTTTTGCACAAGAAGCAAATACTGATGCAGTTGATGAAGAAAACCTTGAAGTTATTCAAGTGAGTGGTATTCGTGGTAGCTTACAACGCGCCCAGGCGATCAAAATGGACAACACGTCTATTGTTGAAGCGCTTTCTGCAGAAGACATTGGTAAGTTACCAGATACAAGTATCGCAGAGTCAATTGCTCGTCTTCCTGGTCTAGCCGGTGAGCGTCGTAATGGCCGTACTAGCGGACTTTCAGTTCGTGGTTTCAATGAAAACTACGTTGGTACAACACTAAACGGTCGCGAATTATTAGGTATGGGCGATAACCGTGGGGTTGAGTTTGATCTTTATCCAACGGAAATTGTTTCTAACATTCTAGTTTATAAAACGCCTGAAGCGGGTCTTATGACTCAAGGCATCGGTGGTACTGTTGACATTCAAACGGTAAGCCCACTAAGTGCTCAGAAAACCGTTGCTATTAACGGTTCATACGAAAAGAACCAAGAAGACTCAGGCAACCCTGACTTCGATAATAATGGTCACCGCCTTTCATTTAACTATGTTGATCAGTTTGCTGATGACAAGATTGGTGTAGCGCTAGCGATTGCTGATATGGAATCGCCTCGTCAGGCTCAACATTTCCGCGGTTGGGGTTATGCGAATGCTAATCCAGCTAATGCTGCTGAGGGTGTTGAAGTACCAGAAGGCACAGTTATTCTTGGTGGTCACGATTCATTCACACGTTCAGCTATGCTAGAGCGTACGTCGATTGCCGGTGTTATTGAATATGCACCATCTGATAATCTCAAAGTTCAATTTGATGCTTTGTACATCGACTTCGAAGAAAACGACGTTCGTCGTGGTGTTGAAGAAGGTGGTGCAGAGTGGGGTACTGGTGCCTACACAATCACTGGCGTAGAAGACGGCCTTGTAACCTCTGGTTACTACGATGGCTTCTTATCAGTAATTCGTAACGATTCTCGTCAACAAAAAGCAGAATTGACCACTTTTGGTCTTAACGTTGAATATGTAATCAACGACAACTGGACAGCGACGTTAGATGTGTCGACAGGTGAAGTTGATAAAACAATCACTGATATCGAAAGTTATTCAGGTGTGGGTCGAGCTGGTATTGATGGTCGTCCACTTACGCCACGCGCTTGGACAATGACGTCTACTGGTGCGGTATATAGCGATCACCCTTCGCTAGATAGTGTTGATCTTGGCGACCCTAATTCAATCTATCTTGCAGGCCCACAAGCATGGGGTGGTTCACTTACTCCAGTAGAGCGCTTCCAAGGCGTAGAAGGTTTTGGTCCTGACACTGCACAAGATGGTTTCGTTAACGAACCTATTTTCGACGAGTCATTAGATGCTATTCGTCTAGACCTAGAAGGTTTTGTTGAGTGGGGTATCTTCACTAAACTAACTGCTGGTGTTAATTATCAAGAACGTGAAAAAACTAAGGACAACAATGGTGCTTACCTAACTGCACCTACTTGGCCTGACCAAGAGCTAGTGCCAAACCCAATTGGTACAGCTGATTTGAGCTTTATTGGTATCGACGGCGTAATTGCTTACGATGGTCTTGGTCTATATCAAAGTGGCTATTATATTGAAACGCCTGCTGAATTATTTGAAAACGGTCGTTTCGGTGACTCATATACCATTAAGGAAGATATTTTAACTGCATTTGCAAAATTAGATATCGAAACTGAAATTGGTGATGTTTTAGTATTTGGTAACCTTGGCCTACAAGTTGTAAATGTTGATCAGACTGGTTCTGGTTTCAATACAACGACTGGACCTACTGGTTTTACCGCAGTAACACCAATCACTGATGGTGATTCATATACTGACGTACTACCAACACTTAACTTAAGCTTTGAAATTGCTGAAAACCAGTTTATTCGTACTGCACTAGGCAAAGTAATTAGCCGCCCACGTATGGACGATATGCGCCCAAATAATACGGTAAGCTTTACGTTTAACGACCAGCAAATCATCTCTAGCGATATTGCAAATGGCCCTTGGTCAGCGAGCTCGGGTAATGCGCGTCTTAAGCCTTTAGAAGCCAATCAGTTTGATATTGCTTACGAAAACTATTTCGCAGATTCTGGTTACTTTGCTGTTAGCTTCTTCTACAAAGATTTAACTAACTGGCACGTAGCGGGTCAAACAGTAGGTGACTTTAGTGATTCTTATATTGAAGGTTTCCACCAGACTTCAGGTCAAACCGACATCAACGGTGATGGTGTACTAGATGCAAACGACATTGTACCGCCGGCAACGTTTAACGGTGTAGTAAGCTTCCGTGAAGACGGTCTTGAAGGGTTCGTTCGTGGTTGGGAACTACAAGGTAGCCTACCATTTGACATGATTCACGAGTCGCTAGAAGGCTTTGGTATGTTCGCAAGTGCAACATTCCTTGATGGTCAGCTAGATAACGGTGATGCTGTGCCAGGTCTGTCTGAAGAGACCTACTCACTAACTGCTTTCTATGAAAGCAATGGTTTTGAGTTCCGTATTTCTGGTACTAAACGTGACGCATTTGCTACTGAAACGCGTGCTATCAGTCTTTCACTAGCTCAAATTCAAGATTTGGGTGTGAAGCAAGTTGACGCACAAATTGGTTACGATTTTGATGAGTCGGGTATTGAAGCGCTTAAAGGCCTTCGCGTAACCCTTCAAGGCCAAAACCTAACTGATGAGCCTACAATTCAAGCGAACCCTGGCGATGGCCGTCAGATCACGCAATACGAAACGTACGGACGTAACTTCCTTCTAGGTTTCAACTACACATTCTAATAAGTGCTTTCGGCTTGGTGAAATCAAGCGTTAGTTTAAGAATGTTGTAACAGAAACACTAGTAAACATTATGTAGTATCAAAGCCCCAAGACAGTAAAACGTATTGGGGCTTTTTTGTTGTATAGCAATTCAGGTCATGTTATCTAAGTGTAGTAAGTCAGCCGTATAAAGTGATGACAAAAATATGAAAAACAAAACGGTAAAAAATGTAGTAATCGTTGGTGGTGGCACTGCTGGATGGATTTCAGCGGCAGTAATTAAGCGACTCATTGGTCATGGCGTAAATGTAAACCTTATAGAGTCTGAAGAGATTGGTACAGTAGGGGTAGGTGAAGCAACTATTCCTCCCATCATTACCCTCAACAATGTGTTAGGCCTCGACGAAAAAGAGTTCATTCGTGAAACCAACGCTACCATGAAGCTTGCCATTAAGTTTGAAAATTGGCGGGTAGAGGGAGAAAGTTACTTTCATACCTTCGGTGCACCGGGAAAAAGCTACGCGTTTTGCCATTTTCACCATTACTTTAAACGCGCTCAAGAATTAGGTGTAAAAGATTCCATTTGGGATTACGACCTTAATTATTTAGCTTGTCAGGCTGGCAAGTTTGCGCATATTAAATCACCCGATCCAATCATTGAAATGCCTTATGCCTATCATTTTGATGCTTCGCTTTATGCACGTTTTCTACGAAAAAAATGTGAAGAAATGGGCGTGGTGCGCACTGAAGGTATGATCACCAGTGTTCAACAAAATCAAGAAGATGGTTTCATTAGCGGTGTAACACTAAGCGATGGTCGCGAAATAAAAGGCGATTTGTTTATAGATTGTTCGGGCTTTAAAGGCTTGCTAACACAGCAAACATTGAACACGGGGTATGAAGATTGGTCCCATTGGCTACCGTGTGATCGCGCTGTTGCTATGCCCTCTGAGCGTTTAGAAAACACATTGCCGTATACGCGTTCAATAGCGCATTCTGCGGGTTGGCAGTGGCGTATTCCTTTGCAACACCGCAATGGTAATGGATTAGTGTACAGCAGCAACTACTATTCCGATGATCAGGCACTCGATATCCTTGCTTCTAATTTAGATACAAAACCGTTAGCTGAACCAAATTTCATCAAATTTAGAACCGGGCGAAGACGCAAGCAGTGGAATAAAAATGTGATTGCAGTAGGGCTATCTAGTGGTTTTCTAGAACCATTAGAATCCACCAGTATTCACCTTATACAGTCTGCGGTGGTAAGGCTTATTCATTTATTTCCTCATGAAGGCATTAAGCAAAAACAAGTTGACGAATACAACAAGCAATCACAACTTGAGTTTGAACAGATCCGCGACTTCATTATTCTTCATTATCATGTGAATGAACGTGATGATTCACATTTCTGGAAAGACCTAAGAGAAATGGAAGTGCCTGAAAGTTTAACTCATAAAATTGAACTGTTTAGAGAATCAGGCAATTTATTCAGAGAGCAAAATGATTTGTTTCTGGAAAGTTCGTGGTTGCAGGTGTTGATGGGCCAAGGTGTAACGCAGCGCGACTATCATCCGTTGGCCAAGTCGCTATCTGAGCAAAAAATACTAGACTTAATGCACAATATAAAACGCATTAAAAATGAACCCATTGGCAAAATTTCCAGTCATGATGACTTCTTAAAGCAGTATTGCGGTAATTAACACGTTATGGATAAACCAAAGCACATTGTGATTGCCGGCGGTGGTACTGCTGGATGGATGGCGGCGAACTACTTTGCCCACAAATGGCAAAGTGACGTTGTAAAAGTAACGTTAGTTGAATCGCCTGATATTGGCATCATTGGTGTAGGTGAGGGCTCAACACCTACACTTAAGCGCTTTTTTCACGAACTAGGTATTCACGAGAGCGATTGGATGGGGCGTTGCAACGCTACTTATAAGGTCAGTATTCAATTTAACGATTGGAGCCCTGCCTCAGGGGTAGACAGTTATCGTCATCCGTTCATTTCACAAACCGATACCTTTACGCAACGGGCGTTTGAAGTAAATTGTCGTACGCGCAGATTAGGTTTAGACACGCACGTTAAGGGAGAAGACTTCTTAATAAACGGTGTACTGGCCCAGCAACACAAAGCGCCAATTACCCCCGATAATTTTCCTTTTAGAATGGAATATGGCTATCATTTTGATAGTGCACTACTGGGTAGTTATCTGCGCGATCTTGCCGTAAGTCGAAACGTCAACCACGTTAGTGCAAACATCACTGATGTTGTATTACACGGAAACGGTGATATCCAGCAACTTATCACTGACAAGGGCAATATTGAGGGCGACTTTTTTATAGACTGCACCGGGTTCTCTTCAATGCTTTTGCAGCAAACCCTAGGCGTACGCTTTAATAGCTACAGCGATAATTTGTTTAATGATTCTGCGGTTGTTCTTCCTACCGACGTTCAGTCAACGATATCTGTAGAAACACAATCTACAGCACTCCGCAATGGTTGGTGCTGGACAATACCACTTCAAAGCCGCACTGGTAACGGGTATGTGTATAGCTCCGCACATTGCAGCAGTGATGAAGCGGAAGTGGAACTTCGCCAATTCTTAGGGCTTACAAACTCAGATGTTGATGCTAGACATCTAAAAATGAAAGTGGGTCAGGTTGAAAAGCATTGGTATAGGAATTGTCTTGCATTGGGGCTATCTCAAGGTTTTATTGAGCCATTGGAGGCAACAGCGCTACACCTTGTACAAATTTGTATTGAGCACTTTGCTGATCTCTATGAAAAAGGGCAGTTCACTAACGCGCAGCAGCATGATTTCAATACCTTCGCTAAAGAGCGCTTTGACCGGGTGCGCGATTATATTGTAGCGCACTACAAATTAAATACGCGCGATGATAGTGAGTATTGGCGCGATAATAGAAACAACACTAACTTGTCGCCATCACTGATGAAAATACTGCAATGTTGGTTTAATAGGGAAGATCTTAGCGAAGAGATAAAGCGGCAAAATATAGGAATGCACTGGGATTCTGTTTCTTGGCACTGCTTGTTAGCGGGCTATGGTGCATTTCCCGCGCTAGCGGCAAATCAACCGGGGAAGGGGGATCTTTATACCGAGCAAAATGTCGCGCAGTTTGTTCAAGGTTGTGCACTCAATTTTAAAACACATGAAGATGTACTCAAACGGTGATCGTGCATTTCTAAGCCTTTTTATACAGCGTATTTAACGATATGAATACGCCGGTTTACTTAGCAACGCCAATGGTTTTAATGTTGCTAATGCTCTCCTCGTCAGGCTTCCCACTTACTTAGTTAGCCTTCTCTTTATCAAATTCAAAACGACATTTTGTTATATTTATGTTTGCATAATGTTAATGAATACGTATGCAGTGCGTTGCTCTCTTTTTGTACAAAACTGTACTATTTGGTGTGAAACAAAAGTGACATTTTTGGGTGTGGTATTCCTGAAAGTGTTGATAATAAACAAAAAGTGGGACACCAATGAAAACATTCAAACCCAGCACTATCATGGCAGCGCTTGTCAGTAGTGGAGTGGCGTTCGCACCATTCTCGCTGTATGCGCAAGAATCTCCCGAGATAACCGTCGACGAAGTAGAAGTTGACAATATCGAACAAGACGCGGTTGAACGTATTGAAGTAAGAGGTTTCAGTACGAGCTTAATTCAGTCGTTAAATCAAAAACGCTTTTCAGATACGGTCTCTGAACAGATATCCGCCGATGACCTAGGTGGGTTACCAGATGTGTCGATGGCCGACGCACTTACTCGGCTACCAGGCATATCAGCCGTACGCACTGGCGGTCAAGCTGCGCAAATTAACATTCGTGGTTTGTCGGGAGACTTTGTGTTCTCTACGCTAAATGGGCGGGAACAGGTATCAACCAGTGGCAGTCGTGCCATAGAGTTTGACCAGTATCCTTCTGAATTAATAAGCGAGGCTGCGGTGTATAAATCACCCAAAGCGTCACTTATTGAAGGTGGTATCGCGGGTACCGTTGAGCTAAGAACGGCATCGCCACTTGCTATTGAAGAGCAGCACAAATTTAGTGCCAATGTACGTGGAATGTACAATGACAGGGCGTCAGAGATTAGTGATGCCAAAGAATATGGCCATCGAATCAGTTTTTCATACCAAGGTAAGTTTCTCGACGACACGCTAGGTGTTTCCCTTGGTTATGCGCGTTTGTTTCAACCAAGTGTGTCAACGCAGTTCATTGGCTTAGCGTATAACGGCTTAGTTGATGTTGATGGCGTTGAAGGTGATGTTCAAGGTCCTGAGTCTTGCCCTGAGTGTGAGTACATTTCTGAAGGTTTCGAAATGCAGCATAAAGGCGGTGAAGAGACCCGTGATGGTTATGTTGCGGCGTTTGAATGGGCCCCTATAGAGACCTTCACACTTAAAGCCGATGCCTTCATATCTAAATTTGACTCTGAAGCATTTGCACGTGGTTTCCGCGTAAAGCTCGGAGGAATTAACGCAGGTATCACTAACCCTGTAGTTGTTAACAACAGCGTAATAGGCGGTACCTTCTCGCGTACGGATAACAGCTTTACCCGCGTTGAGCTCGTTAACGATGATAACCAAGACTTCGACAGCGTAACGAATGTTGGCGTTAATGCGCATTGGGAAATTACGCCTGATTTGGCTGTTCAGTTTGATGTTTCACGTTCTAGCGCAGAGAGTGACTTTCGCAATGGGCTTCTTTGGTCTTTAGTTGGAGATGATGCCAACGCAGCCAACCCTGTATTTGATGAGAATGTACAAATCTCTTATTTATTAAATGGCTTGGACCTGCCTGATCTTGGTTTCAATCAAATGGCTGCCTTTACTGACCTAGACCGTGTAATGGTGAGTAAATACGGTATTTACCCTTATGAAAACAAAGATGAATTAGATGCCTATCGCGTAGATTTTCAATACTACGTTGATACACCTATTATTTCGGGTTTTGAGTTTGGTTATCGCTACTCTGATAGAGAGTACAACAATGACCGTTCTGTTTTTGAGTACGGAAACGATAGCGCGTTTTCAGTTAGCCAGCCTCCACTTAGACTCACAGAGGACATGGTGGAACAAATCGACTGGTCAGGCGATTTTGGATACTTCCCAAGTTATTTATCTATCAATCTAAACAGTGCCTTGAATGCGTGGTTTCCCGATGGCCGACCTATGCCGGTTCAAACATGGGGGCCTGGTGCAGCTGGTGTAATAAATGGTCCAGGTACTGGGCCCGCAACAGCATGGACACTTCAAGAAAGTGGCGATGTATTTGAAACAGTTAATTCAGCCTATTTGATGGCCAATATTAATACTGAAATTGGCGATCTTCCTATTACAGGTAATATTGGTGTTCGTTATGTTAAGAGCAAACAGAGTTCTACGACATTACAGCGTGCTACGCAACTCATTACTGACCCCGAGTCAGGTGTTACCGTTGAGCTTAGTGACCCAACTGCAGGTGCTCAAAACATTGCTGATGAAGTTGGGCTTATCAACAATTTTTATCGCCCGACGGTCATAAGTCACGAATACAACGACGTTTTGCCATCAATAAACTTAAACTTCAAATTGACCGATGACACACAACTTCGTGTCGCGGCGGCTAAAGTTATGGGGCGTGCTCCAATAAATCGTTTTGCGGCGAATGCATCAACAAATGTTGAAGTGGTAACAGCATTTCAAGATAGAGACTCTGGCGAAATTACGCTTTCAACACCTACCGCAAGAGTAAACGGAAGTGCCAGGAATAGCCCTTATCTAGAGCCGTTTTACGCGACGCAGTATGACGTCTCATGGGAATACTACTTTTCAGAAACCGAAGGTGCTTTGGTTATTGCTGGTTTTTACAAAGACATTGAGTCCTTTGTAGAAGACATTGAAATAGACCCTTACGATTTTGAAGCAAATGGCATTGTTACGCCTGACTCTGTTCAAGTGCCTGTATTTCTAACGCCTGAGTTCTCAGGACAAGAAGCTGAGTTAGCAAGGGATGAAAATGGCGATCCAATCTTTGTTACCGTACCAACGGAAAATGGAAGCTACAGCACCGCTGTTAACAATGCAGAGGGTGGTTATATTCGCGGTTTAGAAATTGCGTATACCCAAATATATAGCATGTTGCCAGGCATGCTCTCTGGATTAGGTGTTAGCGCAAGCTACTCCTATACAGAGAGTGAAATACAGCGAACGCTAGGTGATGGTGTTTACGCCGCTAACTTACCTGGCTTGTCGGAAAACGTGGCCACTCTCACCGTTTTCTGGGAATACGAAGGATTTGAAACCCGCGTATCGAGTCGCTATCGCGATGCTTTTGTATCTCAACAAGTTGCGGTTAATGACCAAGTAGTTAATTTCGATTCTGAGTTAGTTATCGATTATCAGGCGTCTTACGAAATTAACGATAACTGGAGTGTACTGTTTCAAGTCAATAACCTGACCGACGAACCAACTAAAAGCTATTTCTCATCGCCAGAGCAGACCGGCACCATCCAATACTTCGGTACGCAATACTTCTTGGGGATGACATATCAACTATGAAAAATCTTACCTTAAGAACAAAGCGCAATGGCGAATGTACCGAATTTAGCAGTTTTAGTCTGGAGAATACTATGTTTACTAAAATGAGACTTTGGCGGGCAGCCTTTCTCGTAGTAGGCGGTTTAACACTAGCAGGTTGTGGTGGTTCTGGCGTTGAGTCTGGAACTAACGAACTGCTTACCTGTGATGTACCTAACGTACCAAATGAGTCGGGTACGGCTTGTGTTCCACCACCACCCATTCAGTGTGATGCACCAACCGTACCTAATGAAACGAATGATGCGTGTGTAGTGGGTGCAGACCCAGCCCTGCCAGCCCCTGTTTTTACACCATCTGGCAACCAAGCGGTCTTATATTATAACCGCGCATCAGTTGATGCAGATAATTCAAGTGGCGACCCAGCTTATGAAGGATGGCGCCTACACACCTGGAATAATGATACCTGTGATGCTTATGCTGACCCAGATACTGACTGGGCGAATGGTCGTGTGCATACAGGCGTTGATCCGAACTATGGCGCTTACTGGGTACTAGACTTAAAAGACGGATACGGTGATTGTCATAACTTTATTATTCATAAAGGTACTGATGATGCGGGCAAAGAGATGGGAGGTGGTGACTTTAAAGGTTCATTAATACAGGACGATGAGACCTTTACGCGCATGAACTTCACGTTGTCAGGCGAGCCCACTGTCTTTGAATTTCCCATTCTTTCATTGGGTCCACAAGCAGTCGATATTGAGGGTTTTGGTGCACATTGGTTAGACAGCAATACGATTTTATGGGACGTTCCTGAGTCAGTGGTGGACGTTAAACTTCACTATTCCGCACAAGCCGACCTAGAAACGTCGCTCGATGATGGTATCAATGGCACATCAATAGAGCTTGTTGAAACGAGCTTAAGTGAAGCTCAAGCAGCGAGAGCGCCGCATTTAAGCGCAATGACTGCCTGGCAAGGTGACTGGTCAACAGATGATGCGAAGACAGTATTGACTACGCAAGCCGTCGTTGGCGGTTATGACGCAGAGGGGACTCTTGTCGCGGCCACTGGAATACAGATAGCGAATGCGTTAGATGCATTGTATACAAGTGGTGACAACGACGCCGATGAAGCCATGTTTGGCGCGATTTATACTGACAGTGGTATTACTGTAGCACTATGGGCGCCCACAGCATCAAACGTTGACTTATTATTGTATAACGCAAGTAAAAGTCTAACCGAGCGTCTTGAAATGACGCGAGATGATGCGTCAGGTGTGTGGCGTTATGAAGGGGACATGTCCCTTGATAGACAGCTATATCGCTATGAGATAACCGTTTATCACCCGGTTACCGGAAACATTGAAACGCTTTTAGTTACTGACCCTTATTCAGTTTCGCTAAGTACCAATGGCCGTTTTTCACGATTTGTCAATCTTGCTGATGAGGACTTAAAGCCTGAAGGGTGGGACACGCACGATATACCCACTATCGAAAACCCAGAAGATGCTGTTATTTATGAAGGACACATTCGCGATTTCAGCGTAAGAGATATGTCTACAAGCGAGGCAAATCGCGGTAAATATTTGGCGTTTACAGAAGAGGGAACGGCACCTGTAGAGCATCTTCAGAAACTTGTTGATGCGGGTCTTAATTACTTCCACATATTGCCTGCTAATGACATTGCGACCATCGATGAAAGCCCAAGTAATACCATAGACTTGTACGATACCGTTGGTGCGCTTTGTCGATTAAATAGTAGTGCGGCTGTTTGTGAAGAAGAAAATGCTTCTACGTTACTTATTGATGTTTACAATTCTTACGACCCATTAGCACAAGCTGCGAAAGCACAGGCGTTAACCAATGATCTTCGCGGTGTAGATACGTTCAACTGGGGTTACGATCCTCACCATTTCAATGCGCCAGAAGGAAGCTACGCATCGAGCGCGGAAGGGGTTGAAAGAATCATCGAAATGAGAGCAATGATTCAAGCTTTGCACGAAATGGGTCTTCGTGTCGCACTAGATGTCGTATACAACCATACTAATGCGTCGGGCGTATTTTCAAAGTCAGTATTAGATAAGGTAGTACCTGGGTATTATCACCGCTATGAAACAGACACAGGTGCTATTGTAAGAGAGACCTGCTGTGACGATACAGAGCCGCGCAACATCATGATGGAAAAGTTCATGGAAGATTCGCTGCTTATCTGGACTGAGCATTACAAGTATGACGCCTTCAGGTTCGACATCATGAGCCAAGCAACAAAAGATACGATGATTCGCTTACGCGACTCTGTACAAATGCTTGATGAAGATAATTATTTCTATGGCGAAGGCTGGACGAAAATTGATCGTGGTTACGAGCAAGCTAATCAGCTAAACATGGCTGGCACTGAAATTGGGACGTTTAACGACCGCATTCGTGAAGCAATTCGTCAAGGCAATATCTTTAACCCTGAATCAGATTCGCTGCTTTACGACCAAGACCGCGTAAAAATGGGAATGATAGGCACTCTAAAAGACTACGTGCTAGAAACTTCAGCAGGTAGTGCCGGTGCAACAAGTAATCTCGGCGGCTACGCCGAAGACCCCGCTGATATTATTAATTATGTATCTAAGCATGATAATGAAACCTTGTGGGATCAGCTCAATTATACCTTACCTCAAGACATAAGCTTGCAAGAACGCGTTCGAGCGCAAAACGTTGCAATGGGTATCAACTTAGTGTCACAAGGTATCCCGTTCTTACAGATGGGGGGGGACATGCTGCGTTCTAAGTCAATGGATCGCAACACATACGACTCTGGCGACTGGTTCAACTACGTTGATTTTACTTACCAGACCAATAACTGGAATGTAGGGCTCCCGTTAGCACAAGACAACGAAGGTCGTTGGGCTGAGATGGGAGAGTTTATCTACGACCCAGAACGTGCAGCGAGTATGGCAGACATTACGTTTGCTTCAGACGTTTTTGCAGAATTGCTCGCTACTCGTATGTCTAGCCCGCTTTTCAGGTTGACCAGCAGTGAACAAATTATTGACCGCATCGGGTTTCACAATATTGGCGCACGCCAACAGCGTGGACTGATAGCCATGAGCATTGACGATGGTTTAGCTTCAGAGGGAGAAACACCTCGTGAAGACTTAGACATGCTGAATGACGCAGTAATGGTTCTGGTTAATACTGGCTATGAAGAAAAATCCATCACAGTAAATACTGCAACAGGTTTTACGCTTCACGCTATGCAGATGAGTTCTGTTGATGAAGTTGTTCGCAGCGCTTCCTTTACTGAAGGCGAAGACGGAAACGGGATTTTTACCGTTCCTGCTATGACTATAGCTGTTTTTGTTAAACCTCAAACTGGTGCACAAGGTTACGGCTTATCAGCATTTGCAACATCAGGTGCACCAGATGTTGTGCCATATGGTGATACTACTGCGTATCTGCGCGGCGACATGAATGGCTGGTCGACTGACGATGCATTTACCTACCGCGGCAATGGTATTTATCAAGTTGCAGTAACACTTGAAGCAAGTACCACATACGCATTTAAGTTCGCATCTGAAAACTGGGATACCATTAACTTTGGTGCGGCTGACGGCGACAGTGGAGTGGTCGTTGAAAATGAAGAGAAAGTGTTAGCGCGTACCAATACTAACCTGTCATTCACACCAAGCATTGGTGCAACCTACTTGTTTATAGTAGACGCATCAGATAATGAAGCGCCAATTTTAACCATTGAAAACGAAGAGCCCTATGTTGGTACGTCTGTGTTCCTTCGCGGTGCAATGAATGGATGGGGCACTGACGAAGAGTTTGTGTATCAAGGTACTCGGATATACACCTTTGCGCGTGTTTTATCTCCAGGCACTTACGAGTTTAAAGTAGCGTCGGAGGACTGGAGCACGGTCAATTTTGGAGCACTTTCAAACGATGATGCAGACCGAAATATTGCGCCAGGACAAACACTTTCATTAGGTCGTACTAATGACAATATGGTGTTAACTATTGAAGAAGAAGACCGCTATGTATTTGTCTTCGATGTTGATGACCCTGATTCACCAACAATAGGCGTATTTAAAGAAGCTTATTGGGGCGACACTGATGTATATGTTCGAGGTGGCATGAACGGTTGGGGCGCTGTAGATAGGTTTAGTTATCAGGGGGACGGTATTTATACTGCTGAATTGGAGCTTAGTGCCGGAAGCGTTGAATTCAAAGTTGCTTCAGAAGATTGGTCGACTGTTAATTTAGGTAACCCAAATGATGCTGACTCTAATGTTGTCACAATTGGCGAAACTAAGATATTAGGCGCTAGCAACAATAACTTGATGCTTGAAGTCGCTGAAGCGGGCCTGTATGAATTTAAGGTAACAGGCCCCGATGGTAATTCTCCAATGTTGTCAGTGACCAAGCAGTAATATGTGCTATTAATACTGACTATAAAAACCGCGGTCTTTACCGCGGTTTTTTTTGGTATGTAATTTGATTGCGTTTTTAATTTGATTGTTAATTTTATTCGATTGTGCAATTTGATTATGTAATGAGTCAGTGAGATTAAAGCAACTTAAGGAGAAGTTATGAAAAAGGCACTGGTTGTGGAGGGAGGGGCGATGCGTGGTATTTTTGCTGCGGGTGTGCTTGATAAGCTTATGGAAGACGAAATCTATGACTTTGATTTTGCGATCGGCGTTTCAGCGGGGGCTACAAACCTCTCCACTTATGTTTCTCGTATGCCAGGACTGAGTAAAACAATCATTACTCAGTTTGCAACAAAACGTGAATTTTTTAGCCCTTTGCGATTTATTAAAGGCGGCCACATGACGGATGTGCACTGGTTGTGGCACTACGGAAAAAAGGCACTTTCGATACCCAGTATCAATGATCAGCAAACCATCCCTCTATTTGTGGGGGTTACTAATATAGCCAGTGGTGAATGTGAATATTATCGCGCTACAGCAGATAATGTTGACGAACTCATGGTAGCGTCTTGTGCTATTCCAACTGCATACCGAGAGTCCTCTTTAGTGAATGGTGTAGCCTATGTGGATGGTGGTGTAGCAGATCCGATACCTGTCAAAAAGGCTTACGACATGGGGGCAAGAGAAATTACCGTTATTCTCTCGCAGCCTTACGGATTTACTAAGCCTGAACTTAAATCTACGTGGTTACTTGAGAAGATGTACGCAAATACACCAGCACTTTTGGATAAAATGCTTAAACGTGCACATATCTACAATGAAACCCTTTCCTTTATAACTAACCCGCCTGCAGATTGTGAGATTAAGTTAATAGCGCCAAACAATGCGTTTGACGTGAAGCGACTCACCATGAACAAAAGAAAGCTACTAAAAGGGTATGCGCAAGGAAAACGAATGGGTAGAAGATATACCAAGTTTTCTAAACAGGAGTCGATACAAAGAAGTGCATAGTGAAGCGTGTAGAAACGTGTTGTGATGGGTGTAGCGATACGGCAACAAAACACGTTTACCGACATTTATTTACAGTGAATCGACCTGGTCATTTAAAAAATGCAATTATTTCAAGTGCATGCGGTGTTCCAAATCGCAGACGGTTAATTCCTCTGACGACATTGTTATACATCGAAGATGCATAACAAATTAAAATCATGGTTACGTGTAACTGATTTGTCTTTATTTGGAGATTATGGATAAAGAGATATTGATAATGGTGTTTTGATTGTAACTTACTGTATCTAGTGGATTTATATTGTCTCATTAACCTTCCATATCATCTCCCGTGTAAAAAAGGCACAACATCATCAATGTCGTGAAAATTTTACACAATGTTGGCCCTTTCTTTGCACAGAGTCTTCCCTAGCAATCAGTGCTTTTGGTAAATGCGCCGATAAACAAAATACTAGCGTTCGAACACCGCTATTGTGTTGCTCGACTAGAGACGTCCGTAGAGCCTGAAGCTGAATTATAAAAGTTAATAAAACTATCTGACTACTATCCGATATTAAAAAAGTGCAAGGAAAGCAATAAAACCTTGCCGCAATGGTAGATACAGATGTCATTAAATGGCAATATCGCTAACCATTATAAAAAGCATACATTCATTTACGTGCAAATTTTGAATCAGAGAGTATCAATAGGCTTAGTTAACCCTAAAAATCCGGTTAATGTGGCGTCAATTCTTCGTGCTGCAGGGTGCTATGGTGTCGCCAGTGTATTTTACACAGGTCAACGTTATCGTTTTGCTAAAGACTTTAACGCTGATACAAAGGCGTTTCATAAAAAAATACCGACAATTGGCGTAGATAATTTGAAAGATGTGATACCGAAAGGAGCATCTGTTGTAGCGGTTGAATT
This sequence comes from Alteromonas sp. KC3, assembly GCF_016756315.1. Lineage (NCBI taxonomy): Bacteria > Pseudomonadati > Pseudomonadota > Gammaproteobacteria > Alteromonadales > Alteromonadaceae > Alteromonas > Alteromonas sp. KC3. The sequence goes on along the minus strand of NZ_AP024235.1, from coordinate 2,346,215 downwards.
GGTTGAGGGTGCGACACCGTTGCCTGAGTTTAGTCACCCAGCCAACGCGTTCTATATGCTTGGACCAGAAGATGGCAGTATATCTGAAGAAATACTGCAATGGTGTGATCATGTAGTTTATGTACCCACATATTCCTGCATGAATTTAGCCGCTACGGCGAACGTACTGCTGTACGATAGGTTGTGTAAATCGGATTTTCAAAAGGGCGATGCGCTAATTAGAAGTAGCCGTGATAATAATAACAAAACAACAATTAAATCGAACTAAGGTGTTATTCAGACTAGGAAGTTACCCAAACGCCTAAAAATAATTAAATCAGGGGAACTTACATTGAAGCATAGAACAATAAGCGCTATCAAAGTGCTAAATAGTGTCGTGTCTAAAAAACTAAAAGAGTTACCATCTGGGTTTTCACCATTTAAAAAGAAGTTGTCGTTAGATCAGGCAATTACTCGGTTTTTCTTCAGCCGATATGAGTTGGTAGTAGCTAATGATAACGCTGATAAAGCAGTGAGCTACAAAACGCGTCATAAAGTTTATTGTGAGGAAATGAAGTTTGAACAAGAAAACCCTCAAGCTATCGAAAAAGACAAATTCGATGACCGCGCAATTAACTGCTACATAAAACATCTTCCGACAGGCGAATGTGCGGGTACCATACGGTTGGTTTTGCCCACAGAGCAGGGTTTGCTATTACCACTTGAAGAAAAATGTAGCGATGCCATCAAAGATGATGGATTACTACCTTCTAATTTAGTGCCAGACAGTGTATGTGAAATATCCCGCTTGGCGATACCTCGTGAATTTAGGGAACGTCAGTTGCGTACTAGCGTTTTTAAATTAAACAAGACTTCGTCGAAGTTCAAAGGCAGAACAAAATCGTCAAGTATGGACCAGCTACCGTACCTTTCTGTTGCGCTTTATTTAATGGCGCTAAGCCTTTGCTTGAAACTAGATATTAAGCACGCATATGTTCTTATGGAGCCCAAATTGGCCAGAAGACTAAGGTCGTTTGGTATCAACTTCACGTCTGTTGGCGACGAAGTTGAGTTTAATGGAAAGCGAGTTCCCTACAGAATATCTGCATCAAAATTAGTTGATAGTCTGACCAAGCCTCTAAACGGTTTCTATCGCGAAATAGACAATGAGTTACAAAAAGTTGCCGACTCAATTAGGGTTCCAAAAGCGCCAGCAAGAAATAACGTAGTGAAGATTGCTAAAGCCGCATAAGGGGCGTAAAAACAACAATTTGTAGCCTTTAGATTTTGTTACAAAAAATTTATTTTTTGTTCATAAAAGGCGCAATGCCCTGAAAATAAAGGGGCAAATTTACAATTCTTTACACTTTGCTAGCAATTAATTGAATTAAAAAGTGTTAAAGGATTGAATGCTGAAAAACATAGGGTTATCTTTTCTTAGCTTACACTCGTAAGCGAAAAATAATAAAAGGGAAACCACATGTTTAATAAAAGCTTAGTCAATACAGCTGTCCGAAACGCAACGCTTTTCGGATTAGTTGGTACTCTTGCTTTCCCGGTAATGGCACAACAGCCAACTGAATCCGAGGAAGAAGCGGTAGAAAAAATTCAGGTCACTGGCTCTCGTATTAAGAGATCAGAGCTTTCTACTCCTGCACCAATCGTTTCTGTTAGCGCAGAAGAAATCCAACGTTTTGGTACGCCTGACCTAGGTAGTATTCTTGCTGAATTACCTGCTATTGCGGCGGGCTCAACGCTAATTGGTAACAACAACAGCAATGCCAACGCAGGTTTGAGTTCTCCTGACCTACGTTCACTTGGTGAAAACCGTACACTGACCCTAGTTAACGGTAAGCGCCACGTTGCAGGTTCTCCATTCTCTAATGCAGTAGATACGGGTTCAATTCCAGCTGCAATGATTGAGCGAATTGAAGTAATCACAGGTGGTGCATCTGCGATTTACGGTTCTGACGCTGTTTCTGGTGTAATCAACGTAATTCTTCGCGATGACTATGAAGGCGTTGAATTGAACTTTGACGGTTCTGCAGATCTTGAAGATGTGGGTGCGCGCTCAAACAACTACAGTGCATTGGTTGGTGCAAGTACTGAAGATGGCCGTGGTAACGTAACCTTCTTCGCAGAAATGAACAACATCGCAGAAGTAATGGAGCCTGATCTTCAACAAGCAGAAGCGTGGGGCACTATCGTAAACCCAGATAACACGGGTGAAGATGATGGTATTCCAGACCGTCTTCGTCGTCGCTATGTTGGTTCAGAAATGATCAATGGCTTTGGTGTAATTAACCCATTTGGTGGTGGTCCGCGTATTACCTTTACGCCTGACGGCACGCCAATTGACCAAGTAGAACGTATCGGTACAAACAGCTTCGCGTTTGGTAATTTCGATCAGCGCTACGATACGGTATTCTTTGGTGAAGATTATCGTAACTATGTGCCTGACCAAGAAACATTGACGTTAGCCAGTACTTTCCGCTACGACATTACTGATAACATCCGCTTCTATGGTGATATCAAGTATGTAGACAAGAAAATTGAGCAGCAATTCCAGCCTTCGTTCCGTTTTGGCAACGTTTCAATCAACGTAGAAGACAACGCTTACCTTGATGATGTAACACGTGCACGTTTGCTTGACGGTGGTCAGTCTGTAGTTGGTTTCTCTCGTTTCTTCGACGATATTGGTAACCGTTCTGCATCGAACGACCGTAAGCTATGGCGCTTTGTTGGTGGTTTCCAAGGTTTCTTCACACTTAGTGATACAGACTTTGATTACGACTTGTATTACACCCGTGGTGAGGTTTCTAACAAACGTCGTACGTTAAACGACTTGATCCCAACCAACTTTGTAGCTGCGCTTGATTCTGTCATCGACCCAGCAACAGGTGAAGCTGCATGTCGTAGTCAAGTGCCTGATGCACAGGGCGATGATTACGAAGATCCAGCAGCAGTAAACGGTCAAAATTGTGTACCGTTTAACCCGTTTGGTTTTGGTCAAGCGAGTGCTGAAGCAGTAGATTTCGTATCTGGTGATGTTCAGCGTGAAGACGAAATCACACAACAAATGTTCGGTGGTACTGTTTCATTCGACTCTACAGAGTGGTTCGAGCTACCTGGTGGTCCAGTAGGTATCGCATTGGGTTACGAATACCGTGAAGAAGACGTAGTCACAACTACCGATGAATTCACTAAGCAAGGTTTCTTCACTAACGCGGCGACACCTGATTCATTCGGTGGTTACGACGTAGAAGAATTCTTCATCGAATTACGTCTACCGCTACTTGCTGATGTAGCATTTGCAAAAGAGCTATCAATTGACGCTGCATACCGTGCTGCTGACTATTCACACGCGGGTAGTGCTGATGCATGGCAAGTAGGCTTCATGTGGGCACCAATTGAAGACTTGAGAATTCGTGGTACGGTTGGCGAAGCGGTACGTGCGCCTAACGTAGATGAAGCTTTCTCGCCATTGTCTCCTGGTTTTGCTCGCGTAAGCGATCCATGTGACGCTGATAACATTGATGATGATCCGGATCGTCGCGCTAACTGTGCTGCGTTGGGTATCCCAGAAGGTTTTGAAGCGAACGATAACGTAAGTATCGAGATCCTGTCTGGTGGTAACCCTGACCTATTCTCTGAAACAAGTGAATCGAGAACAGTGGGCGTAGTGTGGACTCCTGAGTTCATTGAAAATCTATCGGTTACTGTCGATTTCTATGACATTGAAATCGAAGACGCAATCACAGAAGTTACTGCGCAAGATATTGCAGATAACTGTGTTGATGCGACAGGTGGTCCAGATGCGGGCTTCTGTGCGCAAATCGACCGTGGTGCTGATTTTGATATCGACCTAGTTCGTTCTGGCTTTATCAACGCGTCAGCAATCAATACAGCGGGTGTGGAATTCCAAATCCGTTACACAACTGAACTAACAGAGTTTGACCTTCCTGGTGAAATTCGCTTGAACCTACAAGGTAACAAAGTGAATGAGCTTGAAGTGTTTGAATTCCAAGACCGTCCAGATGAAATCAACGTTGAAGTAGGTGAGCTTGGCGACCCTGAGTACCAGTTCCGTACTATTGTTGATTACCGTATTGATGAGTGGAACTTTAACTACACTAGCCGTTATATCGACCGTGTAGCAACGTTTGACGTTTCACCAGGTGGTGGTTCTCCAGAAGATACTGATCCAGGTTTCGTAGGAAGCATCTGGACTCACGACTTCAGTGTTGAATATATGTATAGCGAAAACGTAGACATGTATGTTGGTCTTCGTAACGCGTTCAACAAACTGCCTCCAGGTTACACATTCGACCCACTTTACGACTTGTTGGGTAGACGTGTTACTGCTGGTGTAACAGTACGTTTTGACTAAGTCCATTCTCCCCGGACACAGCCACCTCATTTGAGGTGGCTTTTTTGTTTCTTGAATACGTATGCATGTTTTTTAACAATCGTTTAACGCGTATCCTGTTAAAACCTTGAATCAACAAAATGTATCCATGCGTACACTAAAGCATTCTTTTCGGTTTAAACCATTTACGCTTGCTATGCTATCTATAGGATTATTAGCATGCACCGACTCTTCAACTATGAACACCAACAAAGCTGAATCTGCGCCAGTAGCACAAAGCGTTGAACTAACCAATGACGATACTGTGCAGCACATAAGCGATGAAAGAATTGGTAAGCCTGTTGTGTATCAGGTGTTTACGAGGCTATTTGGTAACACCAATACGACCAACAAAGCATGGGGCACACTAGAAGAAAACGGCGTGGGTAAATTTGAAGACTTTACCCCACAAGCTCTTGCCGCTATTAAAGCGCTAGGTACAAGTCACATTTGGTACACTGGTGTTCCACATCATGCATTAGTAACAGACTATACTGAGTATGGTATTTCACAAGATGATCCTGATGTCATTAAGGGCAGGGCTGGCTCTCCCTATGCTGTAAAAGACTATTACAACGTCAACCCTGACCTAGCAACTGACCCAGCAAGGCGTTTAGAGGAGTTTGAAGCGCTTATCAAGCGTACTCATGACGCGGGTATGAAAGTGATTATCGATATAGTGCCAAACCACGTCGCTAGAGACTATCGTTCGCTTTCAGCACCAGAAGGTGTCGCTGATTTCGGTAAAAACGACGATACGTCTGTGGAGTATGCTAAGAATAACAATTTTTATTATGTCGTTGGCGAAGGTTTTAAAGTACCTACATCGGAAAGCTATAAAGTGTTGGGGGGCGAGCCACACCCGTTAAGTGATCAAAAATTTGATGAGTTCCCTGCAAAATGGACGGGAAATGGCGCGCGAGCTGCCAAGCCCGATATCAATGATTGGTATGAAACCGTAAAGGTAAATTATGGTGTAAGGCCAGACGGCACTTATGATTTTCCGTTATTACCAGCGAATTATGCTAACCAAGGTATCGAACAGCACGCTCAATTTTGGGAAGAAAAAGCACTACCAGATTCTTGGTATAAGTTTAGAGATATTGCGCACTATTGGTTAGATAAAGGTGTTGACGGTTTTCGCTACGATATGGCTGAAATGGTGCCTGTTGAATTTTGGTCATTCTTAAATAGCAGCATTAAACAAAAAAATCCTGATGCATTCCTATTAGCTGAAGTGTATCAGCCTGACAAATATCGAGATTACATTCATAAAGGGAAGATGGACTATCTTTACGATAAAGTAGGCTTTTACGATACGTTAAAGAAGATAATGCAAGGAAAGGGGAAAGTTAGTGAGTTGGTTTCAATTCACTCTGAGGTCAGTGACATTGCGCCTCATATGCTACATTTTCTTGAAAATCACGACGAACAGCGCATCGCGAGCCCAGATTTTGCTGGAACTGCAGAAAAAGGCAAGCCGGCACTAGCGGTAAGTGCACTTATAAGTGCATCACCTACGCTACTGTATTTTGGTCAAGATGTTGGTGAAGATGGCAGTGAAGAGACCGGCTTTGGTGATCCTACTAGAACATCTATTTTTGACTATGTAGGTGTTCCTGCCCATCAACGTTTTATGAATAACGGTAAGTTTGATGGCGGTGGCTCTACCAATGACGAGTTGGCACTACGTGAATTTTACGAAGACGTGATGGCTATCGTTTCTTCTAACTCAGCAATAAAAGGGGACTTCGTTAACCTTCACGACCTAAACCTTAGTGTCGAAGGTTCAGCTTATAGCGAACAGCAGTTTGCGTTTGCGCGAATAAACGAGCAAAAAGGGTTTGTGGTTGTTGCTAATTTCGAAGAGAGAGAGGTTAATAACATTACATTATCTATTCCCAAAACCCTAATCTCTGAGACGGCGCCCTCGCAAGTGCTAACAGCATTACTTCGCCACGAAGACGTTGTTATAAACGATAGCGGTAAGCACTTTACTGCTGAGCTAACCCTTAAAGGGCTTGAAACTAAGGTGTTTGCGTTTTAACACCACTTTCACTTTTAAAATGATTCGGTCAAGGCCAGGTAATTACCTGGCCTTTTCAATGAAGCCTTATAAATTCTACTCGCTGTGACTATAGGCTTGCTGCTTAGCACCGTGAATACGTATGCAGTGCATTGGTCTTACTTGAGAACAAAGGTAGTATCAACGTACCTTCATCTGCTTAACGTATTTTTAACTAGAGGTCACAGTGGCAGCCATAAATTTAAAAAAAGCTAACTTAATAAGCCGAGATAATCGTTTTTCCTCATCGGCGTGTTTATTGGTGATGACAAGTTTAGCGTTTCCCACGCTTGCCAATGAACTCACGGTTTCGCCGCCAAACTGGTGGGTAGATATGGCAGCTAGTGACGTAGAGTTGATGGTTTATGGCGATGATATAGCAGACGATACCGTAACGGTTTCAAAAGGCGCTGTAAGTATTACGAAAACCCAAGCACTAGATAGCGAAAACTATTTATTTGTAACGTTAAATACCGAAAAAGCCAAAGCAGGCGAAGTCATATTAACCTTTACCGACAGTGATGGAACGGTTCGCGAAAAATCATATTCTTTGCTTAAACGAAAAGCGGGTTCAGCACAGCGACAGGGCTTTAGTCCCAAAGATGCAATTTATCTAATAGCGCCAGATCGATTTGCTAATGGTGACCCGTCAAATGACAACGTCGAGGGCTATAAGGACACAGTCGATAGGGCAGAAAAAGGCGGTCGACATGGCGGTGATATCAAAGGAATAATAGATAACCTCGATTACGTTAAAGAGATGGGCTTTACCCAAATTTGGACGATGCCTTTACTTGAAAATGCGATGGATAATTACAGCTATCACGGCTATTCAACAACAGATTATTATCAAGTAGATCCGCGCTTTGGTTCCAACCAAGATTATGTCGAGCTTAGCGAAAAAGCGAGTGAAGCGGGTATCGGTATTATTATGGATATGGTCTTAAACCATATAGGCAGCACTCACCAATGGATGAAGGACAAGCCTTCGCAAGATTGGATTAACAATAATGGTATATTTGTCGGTACGACGCATAAGCGTGAATCGCTGCATGACCCTCACGCCGTAGAAAGCGATAAAATTGGGTTTAGCGATGGCTGGTTTGTTCCCACAATGCCAGACCTAAACCAGCGCAATCCTCATCTTGCTAACTACCTTATTCAAAACGCTATATGGTGGGTTGAGTTCGCAAATTTAAGTGGTATCCGCGTAGATACATACTCTTATCCTGATAAAGACTTTCTTAGCCAGTGGACTACACGTGTTATTGAGGAGTATCCAAACCTTAATATTGTCGGTGAAGAATGGTCAGTAAACCCTGCTATAACCGCATACTGGCAACGGGGCAGTCACAAACATGACGACTACGTCAGCGCCTTACCATCGGTCATGGATTTTCCATTACAAACTGCTCTGGTAAAAGCACTTGATAGTGCAGAGAGTTGGAATTCAGGTTTCATCAGTGTTTATGAAACACTGGCAACTGACTTTTTGTATGCTGAGCCAAATAATCTTGTTGTCTTTGCTGACAATCACGATATGAGCCGCGTGTTTACTCAACTTGGACATGATGTGCGTAAGTGGAATATGGCGATGACGTTTTTCTTAACAACGCGCGGTATACCTCAGGTATTTTACGGCACAGAAATCTTAATGCAAAACAAGGGGACAACAGACCACGGCGTTATTCGTACTGACTTCCCGGGGGGATGGAAAGAGGACACGGATAAAAACGCGTTCAGTGGTAAAGGTCTGTCTGAAGATGAGCGCTGGGCACAGCAACGAACAAAATCGCTGCTTTCACTACGCCGCGAATACCCAGCACTATTTGAAGGCGAGTTGAAACATTATGCACCAAAGGATGGCGTGTACACCTACTTTAGAGTGAATGAAAACGACAAATCTCGCGCATTGATGGTCATTTTAAATAAAGAAGAAACCGATGTTGCTTTAAGTCAGTACAGCGAACTGTTAGGACGCTACACAAAAATTACACGATTAGACGATGGCAAAGTTATGCGCACTTCAGATGTGCTATCTTTACCAGCGATGTCTGCCACTGTCTTTATTGCACAATAACTCGCAGTTTTAATATTAACAATAAATAGAGCAAACTATGCAAACAACACAACCTCGCCTGTCTTTTTGGCAAATTTGGAATGTCAGCTTTGGCTTTTTAGGTGTTCAATTTGGTTTTGCACTGCAAAACGCGAATGTCAGTCGAATCTTGTCAGATTTAGGTGCAGATCTACATTCACTGTCTTTGTTTTGGTTAGTCGCGCCTATTATGGGCCTAATTGTACAACCTATAGTGGGTTCAGCTTCTGATAGAACATGGAATAGGTTAGGGCGACGACGTCCGTTTATATTAGCGGGGGCGATTGCTGCGGTAATTGGTATGATCCTGTTGCCAAACGCGCCAATCTTTGTTGCCTTTTTAGCGCCTATGCTAATGGGAGCATTGATGGTGGCACTAATGGATGCGTCATTTAATGTATGTTTTCAACCATTCCGTTCGCTTGTATCAGATATGGTGCCTCCTTCGCAGCGCAATGTCGGATATTCGATTCAATCGCTCTTAATCAACATTGGCGCGGTTATTGGCTCTATTCTTCCGTTTGTGTTAACGAACGTAATCGGTCTTGAAAACACTGCTCAAATGGGAGAGGTTGCTCCTTCAGTAATGTGGGCGTTCTATATTGGAGCTACTGTTTTACTTGGTACCGTTATTTGGACGGTCATTCGCACTAAAGAGTATGCACCAGATGAGTACAATCGCTACAAGGGCTTAAGCGATGCCGATGTGGCTGAAATGTCTAAAGAAAAGGCACCACTTTTGAAGCGTTTGGGCGAGTTCTTTGACCTTGTTGTTAATATGCCCAAGACTATGAAGCAACTTGCTGTAGTGCAGTTCTTTTCGTGGTTTGCACTTTTTATTATGTGGGTTTACACCACACCTGCTATTACGCAGCATATTTGGAACGTGGATAAGCAGTGGTTTGACCCTGCGTTTATTGCTGCTGCACCTGTAGTGCCAGAAACTATCACAATGGCGAAAGGCGCTGCCGGTGATTGGGTGGGCATTCTCTTTGCTGCTTATTCAGTATTCGCGGCTATCTTCTCAATTTTTCTTGCGCGTTTAGCCGATAAATTTGGCCGAAAAATGGTTTATGCGGGGGCACTGGCGCTCGGTGGTATAAGCTACGTTAGTTTCTTGTTATTCCAAGATCTGACTATGGTTAACGTAAACTTACTTATCACTGAGGTTACTGTTCCTCTAGGCGCCGTAAAATTACTTATCCCAATGATAGGCGTAGGTATAGCTTGGGCCGCTATTTTAGCGATGCCTTATGCCATGTTGGCGGGGGCGCTACCAGCGAATAAAACAGGTGTGTACATGGGGATATTTAACTTTACCGTTGCAGCACCTCAAATTGTATCGGGTTTAACCGCAGGCTGGATCTTAAGCAGCGTATTTGAAAATGATGCAAAATACATCATCGTAGTTGCGGGTATCTCAATGTTAATTGGCGCAATAGCAGTATTCTTTGTGAAAGAAGCAGATACAAGCGCATTACAAGAAGCAAAAGGAGAGTAGCGCGATGTCTTTCAAGCTAAAAGCACTTGCAGTAACCTTGACCTCGCTATTAACTGGCGCGTGTTCAACGCAACATGTGCACAACGACAGCCAGTTACAAACTAATGAAACGGCAATTGTTGGAACTACTGTGCCTTTTGCCAGCGAAGCGGTTTATTTTGTCGTTACCGACCGATTTGTTGATGGTGATCCTAGCAACAACCATGAAGACCAGGGGGGCGACCATCCAACTTGGCAGCTACCACTTGAAGGGCCCGACGGAAAAAAAGCCTATGTGGGTTATATGGGCGGCGATCTTAAAGGCATTTTGAATAATGCAGATTATATAGCCGATTTAGGTTTCACCGCTGTATGGATGACACCAGTAGTAGATAATCCCGATTATGCATTCAATGGTGATGAGCCTATTACTTATGGTGGCGCTTTTAAAGATGGTGGTAAAACAGGTTACCACGGCTACTGGGCCACTAATTTTTACAAAGCCGATGAACACCTGGTAAGTGATGATCTCAGTGTAAAAGATTACACAACACAAATGCGCGAAAAACACGGTCTTAAATCGGTATTCGACATTGTTGCCAATCATGGCAGCCCTAGTTTTACCATGGAAAAAGATCTACCGGGATACGGAGAGCTGTATGATGCTCAGGGGAAATTGGTGGCAGATCATGGAAATTTAGCACCTGAAGAACTGGACCCAGAAAATAATCCACTACACGCTTTTTTTCATAACTACCCAGACCTAGTAAAGCTTTCTAACTTAGACGATGAAAATCCATTGGTAAGAGACTATTTGATTAATAGTTATCTGTATTGGATATCGCAAGGTGCTGATGCGTTTAGGATAGATACTATTCGCCATGTCCCACATTCATTTTGGCGAGAAGCTTCAGACCGAATCCGTGCAGAAAACCCTGACTTCTTTATGTTTGGCGAAAGCTTTGACTATGAAGCGAATAATATTTCGCAGCATACACTGAAGAAAAATGGTGGCGTAAGTGTTCTAGACTTCCCAATGCAAAAAGCGATGGTTTCAGTGTTTGAAAAGCCACTTGAAAGTGATTTTTCAGCACTTGAAAAGGTGCTATATCTTACGCACGGCCCTTATCAAAACCCTTATGAACTTACTACGTTTTACGACAACCACGATATGGCGCGTATGAATGCTACTGATGAGGGATTTATTAACGCACACAACTGGTTGTTTACGGTGCGTGGAATACCTGTTGTATATATGGGGTCAGAGGTAGGTTACATGCGTGGTACGGCTGAACATGCTGGTAACCGAAACTACGTGGGGCAAGATGTACTCGATAGTGCTATGTCTCACCCCATAGGTATCGCGCTAAAACGCATTGCAAACGTGCGAAAGACAACACCAGCGTTGCAGCGTGGCATTCAAGTTAATGTGGAATTAAATGGCCACAAAGCAATATTTTACCGCGTACTGCAAAATCAAGATAACGCACAAACAGCATTGGTGCTGTTGAATAAAAGTGACCAAGCAGACAATTTCACCGTGAGCAACTATTTGCAAGAAGGCGAATGGGTTGAGCGCCTAAGCGGTGAAAAACGCACTATAGAACAAGGACAAGCGTTGCAATCTCAAGTTGCACCTAATGGCGTACAAGTGTGGGTGTTAGAGGGGGCACCTTCTAATGAAGCATTACTAGAAGCTGTGCGCTTTCAGTTATCAAGACAATAACGAGAGCGTTACAAATATACCGGAAACTAAAAAGCGCCTAATTAATGGCGCTTTTTTTATTGATTATTGGTTTTTAGTTGCCTTGTGCTCTAAAGCTCTACTGCTTTATCGCTGCCGCAAGATTGTCGGATAATAATATCTGCTGGCATCAAGTAATCTTCCACGGCTTCATTATTAATTGCTTTTAGCAACGTGTTGACCAGTAGCTCTCCTGCAAGCTTGGTATTTTGTTGGACGGTGGTTAGCGCGGGCGTAGTATACGCAGACACAGCAATATTATCGTAACCCACCACAGCGACTTGTTCGGGGACATTAATTTTAGCTTGTCGCAGCGCTCGAAGGGCACCCATCGCAATAAGGTCTGAGGCGCACACGATAGCTTCTGGCAACTCATTGCTTTCAATAAGCGACTTCACTGCCAACGCCCCTGCATCTTCTGTAGAGATTGCATTGCGCTGTACACTGCGATGGCTTAACTTATTGGCACTTAGTGCGTGGTAATATCCATCAAAACGCGCTTTAAATTCAGGTGCGTGCTCCCCATTATCTCCTAGGAAGGCAAATGAAGTTTTGCCCAACGAAAGTAGATGCTCAGTAATACTTTGCCCACCTTGGAAATTGTCGCACCCAATACTCACCCCTGGATGAGCTTCATCTGGCGCGCCCCAGCGAACAAAATGGGTTCCCTGTGACTCTAGTTGAGCAACTTTTGTTTGGTAATCGGTATAGTCGCCGTAGCCGAGTAAAATAATGCCATCGGCTTTATTAGAATCCTCGTATTCTGCGTGCCAATCGTCCTCTAGGTTTTGAAACGAAACCAAAAGGTCATAATTTGCATGCGCACAGGCACGTGTAATACTTCCTAGCATCGCCAGAAAGAACGGATTAATCATTGAGTCATCAGAAGTAGGGTCTTCAAACAACAACAAGGCAATGGTACTGCTTTTTTGTTTCCTCAAGTTACTCGCGTTTTTATCTACTTTATAGTTAAGCTCGCGAGCAATTCGCTGCACACGGTCTCGTGTTTCTTGATTTACGAGCGGACTATTATTTAGTGCTCTTGAAACCGTAGACTGTGATACGCCTGCTAAGTGCGCTATATCGAATGAGGTTGCTTTTTCTTTCATAAACACCATATTTTGCTGCTACGACAGTGTTATCGCACGAATTAGATTACCACAGTTTTTTATTGTTACCTGTATTTTGATGTGTTTTACAAACGTTTCAGACCATTAGTGACCAATTTGTTACAACTTGTGCTCTTTATTCCATCAGTTGTTAGGCTTTACTTAATAAAACATGGTTGATCTAATTGTGACAGTGTTATACTGCAAAAAATTTTATAGATTTATTAGTGCATAAGGGGAACATGCGAATGGCCGAGACTGAACATCGTCCGACCAACTTTATCCGTCAAATAATTGATAAAGACCTAGCCAGTGGGTTACATGACGCTATCAAAACGCGATTTCCACCAGAGCCAAATGGTTTTCTTCACATCGGCCACGCAAAGTCGATCTGCCTGAATTTTGGTATTGCACAAGACTATACCGGTACATGTAATTTGCGTTTCGACGATACCAACCCAGCAAAAGAAGACATTACTTTTGTTAACTCAATTAAACAAGATGTTGAGTGGCTTGGGTTTACGTGGGATGGTGAGGAACGGTATTCATCAAACTATTTCGATCAGTTACACGCATATGCTAACGAACTTATCGATAAGGGCTTGGCATACGTCGATTTTTCTTCGCAAGATGTTATGCGTGAAATGCGCGGTACGCTAAAAGAGCCAGGAAAAAACAGTCCATATCGCGACACCGATGTTGAAACAAATAAGCGTGAATTTGCCAAAATGACGGCGGGCGACTACCAAGAAGGCGAGTGTAGTTTGCGAGCCAAAATTGATATGGCTTCACCATTTATGTGTATGCGCGACCCTGTGATTTATCGCGTTAAGCACGCACACCATCACCAAACGGGTGATAAATGGTGTGTTTACCCTATGTACGATTTTACGCACTGTATTTCTGATGCTATCGAAGGAATTACACATTCATTGTGTACCCTGGAATTCCAAGATAACCGAAGACTGTACGACTGGGTGATTGAGAACATTAGCATTGACTGCACACCGCGTCAGTACGAGTTTTCACGTCTTAACCTCGAGTACACAGTACTCAGTAAACGTCGTTTAATTCAGTTAGTTGATGAACAACACGTAAGCGGTTGGGACGATCCACGTATGCCCACAATCGCCGGTTTGCGCCGTCGAGGCTATACCCCAGGTTCAATTGTTGAGTTTTGTAAGCGAATCGGTGTAACCAAGATGGATAACATGGTTGAAATGTCCATGCTTGAAGCTTGCATTAGAGATGACCTCAATGTAAATGCTCCACGCGCGATGGCCGTACTCGACCCAATCAAGCTTGTTATTGAAAACTATGATGAAGACAAGCATGAAACTTTGGTTGCGCCAAATCATCCGAATGATGACGCAATGGGCACGCGTAATATTGGTTTTAGTCGCGAAGTGTTTATTGAAGCAGAGGACTTCCGTGAATCTGCTAATAAAAAATTCAAACGTTTGGTATTAGACAAAGAAGTACGTCTTCGCAATGCATACGTTGTTAAAGCCAATCGCGTCGAAAAAGATGCAGAGGGCAATGTTACAACTGTGTACTGTACGTATGACCCAGACACGTTAGGTAAAGACCCAGCGGATGGCCGCAAGGTTAAAGGGGTGATTCATTGGGTTGACGCAGCAACTGCACAGGCAGCGGAATTCAGATTATACGACCGTTTGTTTAATGTTCCTAACCCAGCAGCTGAAGACAACTTCACCGATGCGATAAACCCAGATTCTCTTGAGATTAAACAAGGTTGGGTAGAAGCAGGGCTTGTTAATAATGTACCTGAGGTAGGTGCATGGCAGTTTGAACGCACGGGTTACTTCTGTGTCGATAAGGACAGCACGGACGATAAACCTGTATTCAATCGCACAGTTGGTTTGCGCGATACTTGGGCCAAAATAGGCGAGTAGGGCAGCGTCAATTGCGTTAAAAATCAAAAAGCCGCTATTTTATTAGCGGCTTTTTATTGTGCGGCACTTTAAACTTCTTTTGCTTTAGTCTTCTACTTAGGTTGGCAATCTAAAGATTGGCCATTTACATTCACACTCTCGTTACCCATTAAATATAAATACATTGGCATAATGTCTTTTGGTGTTTTCAACGTTTCTGGATTCTCAGCTGGGAATGCTTGAGCGCGCATATGTGTGCGTGTGCCACCAGGATTAATACAGTTAAAACGCAGTGATTTGTTTTGATATTCGTCTGCCAGCGTTTGCATAACACCTTCTGTTGCAAACTTTGAAACTGCGTAGGTGCCCCAAAACGCGCGGCCTTTTCTACCAACACTCGATGTAGTAAAAATTACCGATGCGTTATCGGCTTTTTCAAGCGCAGGGATAAGCGCCTGCGTCATGTAAACCATACCATTGAGGTTCACTTGCATAACATCCTGCCATTCTTGGGCATCGATGTCTTTAAACGCACTTAAGTGACCGAGAATAGATGCATTGTGTAACACCCCATCAAGGCGACCGAATTGATCGATGATAGTTTGCGTCATTTGTTGGTAATGACTTGGCGTTGCACCTTTTAAATCTAACGGCACAATCGCTGGCTCTTCGCCACCCGCGGTGACTATTTCATCGTAAACAGCTTCAAGTTTAGCGACAGTTCGGCCCAATAGAATGCAAGTTGCACCATGAGCAGCATATGTACGTGCAGCTTCTGCACCGATACCATCTCCTGCACCAGTCACTAAAATAATTTTGCCCTTAAGTAAATCTTGCGGTGCATTATAGTCGTTCATGATTGTCCTTCGAATACATAGTATTAACCCGCGAATGTTTCGCGCTTTATATTGCACGAGATCATACTCAGACTGAGTCACAAGTAAAACATTCAATGAAAAATCTTAGTAAACGTAAAAAAAGTTAACAAAACTGGTTAACAAAACTTTGCAAAGTTGCAACAAAGTCAATAAGATTGAGGAAGATACAACTGGTCTAACATGTTTAAAGCACTTTTCTACGCTCGCAGGAACGAGGTAGAGAGAGCCAATTATCAAAGGCTTAGTTTTAGACAAAGAATAACAACAATGCTTGTAGGGAGTAGAGATGAGAAAACTCGTATTAAGTTCCAGTGTGGCCCTTGCGCTGGGTCTAGCAGGCTGTGGTGGCTCCGATGAAACCCTTTCTGACATTCAGGCCGAAACAGAAGTCCAAACGCCATTTTCACGTATCGTTTTTGATCCAGCTGCTGGCAACTTAAACGTTCCTAATGACCTTCTAATGCTTCCGGGCGATGATGGTTTCTTCGATTACACACTTAACATTCCTGTGGCTGATCCTACGGATTTTGGTGACCCTCAAAACGCACTGAACGTTTTGGACGGTTGGTCAACACAGCATCCATTTGTCATTGATGTACAAACGCCTCCTGGTACTTCATTAGACGCATCTTCACTTTCTGCGGGTGTGTTATTATTCGAAGCAACATTAGGTCTTGATCAGTCTGACCCTGACTGTGCACAGATTACTACACCATCTGCTGGTTGTAAGTTGGGCGATCAACTTACTTTTGGTGTTGACTACGTTTTGAGCCTAGTCGATAGCAATACTATTTCTGTTGTGCCGTTAAAGCCACTTAAGCCTGCTAAGGGTCACATGTTGGTTATGACAACGGCACTAAAAGATTCGTCAGGTAAATCTGTACAGGGTTCTACTACATGGGATTCTGTTCGCCAAGATATCAATACCAACCCACTTTCAAGTGATGCACAACTGTCACTACAAGGTTTAGTAAATTCATTGGTTAACCCGCTCATTGGCGCAGGTTATGCTCGCGAAGAAATTACTTATGTATCAGCGTTTACAACACAATCAGTTGCCAATTCACTGGATACCATCAAAAAAGTAATGGTAAGTGAATTTGCTATGCGTGCAGCTGCAGGTGATCAAACCGCAGGACAGGCACTTCCGGCCATTGTTGTTGGTGATGTTGATGTCGCGCCAACTGCAATGGAAGCACTTGGTCTAGTCAGCGCTGAAGCTGTTGCTGGTGCTATAGCACTTGGCAAACAGAACCTACCACCTGAAGCTGCGCCTCTAATCCCACTTATTGATGCAACTGATTTCAGTGCATTACAAACATGTGCTGGATTAACAGGTACGGTCACGGGCCAATTGGCTGGACAATGGGGTTTAGTAAACGACTTCGCAGTGGCGGTTTCAACCGGTATTCTTGCGCAAGCAGGCCCATTCTGTGCGGCACAGCGTTACGAGGGTAACATTGCACTACCTTATTTCTTGGGTGTACCAAGCGCTGAGAACCCTCTTGCCCCGGTAAATACTTTCTGGAAAGCAGCATGTGACAGCGGTATTGTGTTAGCAGGTACGCCACAAGAAGTACTGGCGAGCGAATCTACAACTGCAGGTCCCAATGCCGTATTGTGTTCAGGTTTAGGCTTAGCCGATGTCCGTGTAAACGGTGAAATGCTAGACAGTGCACGAAATATTACTAAGTTCAATCCTTTCCCTCAGCCAAATGGCGGGAACATGGGCAACGAGACTTTAGATGTGCAGGTAACGGTACCAAACCCAGCTGTTGCTGGTGCGCTTGGATTCCCAATTGCAATGCCTGAAGCGGGATGGCCAGTTGTTATCCTTGCTCACGGTATTACTAGCCAAAAAGAAGACATGCTTGCTATTACAGGAACCTTGTCTCTTGCTGGTATCGCAACAATTGCTATTGACCAACCGCTTCACGGCAGTCGTGGTTTTGATTTAAATGGCGATGGTATTGATGAGCTTAACGCAACGACAGTAAGTGCAACGCATTATATGAACCTTGCAAGCTTGCCAACTGCTCGAGACAACCTGCGTCAGAGCGTTTCTGATTTGCTTGGTTTGCGTTTAGGTCTAAACGCAGTGGTTGATACTACCGCAGCGCAAAACGTGAAGTTTGATACTAGTCGCGTTTCAATTATGGGTGTGTCGCTAGGTGCAATAACTGGTGGTAATTTCGCAGCGGTTGCTAATACGTCGATGGGTGGTGACCTAGCGGCGTTAGACGGCATGTTTGCTGTTAAGCAAGCATCGCTTGAATCACCTGGAGGTGGTATTGCACAGTTCCTTCTTGAGTCACCAGCATTTGGCCCACTTATTAAAGGCTTGTTGCTTTCTCAAGCGTCTGAAGACTTTGTTGCTCTACTAAATCAACTATATGGTACGACAGACGTATCAGAAGCGGAATTGGCGTCTGCGGTAGCAACGTTTGAAGCTAATTTAACGGCTGAGCAAGCGGCAGCGGTAAACGCAGTGTTCTCTCAATTCGCCTTTGCAGCTCAATCGGTGATGGATGCAGGGGACCCGACTAACTATGCCACTACACTGGGTGAGACAACTCCAGTTCACATGATGACTGTTGTCGGTGATGGTAGTGAGGCAAACCTACCTGATCAGGTAATTCCTGTAAGCACAGCGTTACCACTAGCAGGTCAGTTACCATTGGCACAGACAATCGGTCTAGAGCAAGTTACTACTACTCAGGGCCCGGGCACAGATCCTATCAGTGCGTTGGTGTTGTTTAATAGTGGCGCTCACGCGTCAAGCTTAAACCCTGCATCAAATGCTGCAGTAACAACTGAAATGCAAAAAGAGGTTGCGGGTTACTTGGCCTCTGATGCACTAGCACTACCAATCTCTGATGAGTCAGTAGTCGCTAATTAAAAGAAATATTAGTGTAAATTAAAAGCCGGCGTTTGCCGGCTTTTTTGTACGTAAATTATGATGTTGTTTGAATGTTTTATTATGTTAATGTAGTGTAAATTGGTCGGATCTGTTTGTGGTTAAGCCGCTTAAATATCGAGCGGTTTGCAGTGTTTGCAAAGGGAACGGCAAGTACATATTCATCTTTTAGGGACTATTTTTGATGAGAAAAAATAATAATTTCGCACCTATTCCAAGCGTATTAGCGCTTTCTATAACAGCACTACTCAGTGGCTGTGGTGACAACGATAATGATTTCAGCAATGTAACGCCAGTAACTCCTGAGCCTCCACCTACGGTAGCGCCCGCACCAACACCTATTCCTGCTTTCGACACTGATGGCACGCTAACAGCAGATATTCGATGGACCACTTATGGTGTACCACATGTAACAGGTGACAACTTAGAAAGTATGGCTTATGGCGTTGGCTACGCGTTTGCTCGCGACAATATGTGTGTATTGGCGGATCAAATTGTAAAATATAACTCTCAGCGCGCAAAATACTTCGGTCCAGACTTAGTACCTGGCAGTGGTGACTCGGCACACGTAATTAACGACTTTGGCTATCTTACGCTTGGCATCCGAGAAATTGCTGAAAACAATTTAGCCAAAATGTCGGTAAATTCGCGTGCTATGTTTCAAGGATACACGGCAGGCTATAACCGTTATCTGAGCGATACACCCGTAGAAGAACAAGACCCCAGCTGTGCTGGCCAGCCATGGGTAAGCGACATTGATAGTGTAGACTTGTTAACTTACTCATTAGGTGTAGCGCTTTTGCCTGGCGCTTCTAACTTCTTAGGTCCAATGTTTCTGGCAGCGCCAGAGGGACAAAGCTATTTACCTACTGCGGCTGAGTCTGTGCCGGATGCGGTTGCTTCATCACTTAAGTTTAACCCTACAGTAACGATGCCCGAAAGAAACCCACAAGAAATGGGCTCAAATGGATGGGGCCTTGGCAGCGACAAAACAACTAATGGCAAGGGTATGGTGTTGGGTAATCCACATTTTCCGCATACTGGAAATCTGCGTTTTTGGAATTTTCACGCACAAGTTCCTGATTATATGAATGTTACGGGAAGTTCGTTGGTTGGCCTTCCTGGTGCTGTTAATATTGGATTTAACGAAAACGTTGCGTGGACACACACGTTTTCAACCGCGGAACATTTCGTGGTGTATCAACTGACGCTCGATGAAGATGATGCAAGCGGCCTCACTCACATGGTTGATGGCAATCGACGCACGATTTATGAAAAGCCTATGCAAATTGATGTTGCGGTTGCGCGTGGGCAAACAATTAAGCTCAATAAAACGGCGTATTACACCAACTATGGCCCAATGATTGAAGTACCCGGTAATTTTGAGTGGGATACTACCAATGCTTTTGCGATAAAAGATGCGAACTTACCTAATCTAGATATTGTTGACCACTGGCTAGCTATGAATATGGCCACATCAATGGATGAGTTTAAACAAGCCTTTAAAGATTACGACGGTGTGATCTTTAACAATACAATGGCAGCGTCAAGTGATGGCCAAGTGTTTTACATAGATGATTCAACGGTGCCTAACTTGACTGAAACGGCAATTGAACAACTAACGACTAACCCGCTACTGATACAAATAAAGGCTGCGGCCGGATTTACTGTATTGCCAGGTAATATTTCGCAGTTTGATTTTGATGGACCAGTGCCATACGAAGAAGCGCCAAAATACGAAGGGACAGATTCGGTTCAAAACTCTAATGACAGCTATTGGCTCACCAACCTTTCATCGCCTATACGTGTAGCTAACCCAATGTACGGTAACGTCGACTACCAGCAAACGCTTCGTTCTCGAATGGGACAGAAGTTCATAGAGACTGAAGCGGGTAGTGATGGTACTTTTACACCAGAAGAAGTTGAATCACTGTTACTCAATAACAGAAGCTACCTTGCTGAAGATATATTGCCTGATTTACTTCAAGCGTGTGCAGCACAGGGCGACACACCAGTAAACGTTGACGGTACTGATGTGTCTATTGCACAAGCGTGTGATGCGTTGGCAGATTGGGATGGAACAATGAATACTTCAAGCACAGGTGCACATGTATTCAGAGAGTTTGCTTTCCAATTCAACCAGGCTCCACAGTGGGAAGTACCATTCTCTCTTGAAGAACCTGTAACCACGCCATCAGGCTTGGTTCAAAACACGGCTACGCTTGAACAAATGGCGCGAGCAGTACAAGTTATTGAACAGGCAGGTGTAGACTTTGATGCACCATTTGGCGAAGTTCAGTTTGTTGAAAGAAGTTTGCCAAACGGAACTGCTTCTGGCGAGAAATTACCATGGGGTGGGGCACACAATATAGAGGGTGGCTTTAACGTCTTTGATAGTATTCGCAGTCGAGACGAAACCTTGTTGCCAAGACACAGTTATAACACCATCAATAACAACACAATTATGAGTGCTGAAGCGCAGGGCTATCATATCAACTATGGAACCAGTTGGGCGATGGTTATTAACTTTACTGATGAGGGCCCGAAAGGAAGAGGAATACTGACGTATTCTCAGTCACGCAAGTTTGGTAGTGAGCATTATACCGACCAGACTCGACTGTATTCTCAGCAACCGACGTTGCGTGACATTTACTTCACTGAGCAAGAAATAGACGACAATACGATAGAACAAGTATCACTATCGTCACAGCAGTAACAAAGCTGGTATCATTACGTAAATGCATCAGTAACCTGGATAAGCCATGTCGCTTAACCAGGTTACTTTTTACGTATAGTCGCTTATTGTTGTAAGCGTTGTAGTTTACTAGGAGTAGAGTTTGGAGTTTTTGTACGAATATGGTTTGTTCGTTGCCAAGGCAGTAACACTTGTTGTGGCTTTTGTCGTAGTTGTTTCAACGATTGTGGGCGTTGCGAGCAAACAAAAACCAGGAAAAGGGCAGCTTGAGATAACG
Source organism: Alteromonas sp. KC3 (assembly GCF_016756315.1). Lineage (NCBI taxonomy): Bacteria > Pseudomonadati > Pseudomonadota > Gammaproteobacteria > Alteromonadales > Alteromonadaceae > Alteromonas > Alteromonas sp. KC3. The sequence continues at coordinate 2,324,670 of NZ_AP024235.1, read as the reverse complement.
TCAATTTCAGAGCAGTTGAAAGATGTAACGCAGTACGCAAAAGAAGTGTTACTCGATAAAGATGCGCTTAAAAAGCTTGCGAAAAATCAAAAGAAAGAAGATAAAGCAAAAGCGAAAAACAAGTCTGGTGAATCTCCTCAACCTCGTTTATTTGTCATTGATTTTAAAGGCTCAATGGATGCGTCTGAGGTAGAACACTTACGAGAAGAGATCACCGCTATCCTTTGTGTTGCTGAGCAAGATGATGAAGTGTTGGTGCGCCTTGAAAGCGGTGGTGGTGTTGTTCATGGGTATGGATTAGCCGCTTCGCAACTTCAACGAATTAAAGAAAAAGGTCTTAAACTTACCATCGCAGTAGATAAAGTAGCGGCAAGTGGCGGATACATGATGGCATGCGTTGCTGATAACCTTATCGCTTCCCAATTCGCTTATATTGGAAGCATCGGCGTGTTAGCACAGTTACCAAATTTCAACAAACTTCTCAAAAAGAATGATATTGAATTCGAGCAGCATACGGCTGGCGAATTCAAACGTACGTTGACCATATTTGGTGAAAACAATGACGAAGGCCGAGCGAAATTTAAAGAAGAGATTGAAGAAATTCATGTCCTTTTCAAAGATTTTGTTCATAGCCAACGACCAGAGATGGATATAGACAAAGTTGCAACGGGCGAATATTGGCCTGGTGTTAAGGCAAAAGCCTTAGGTTTAATAGACAATATTTCTACATCAGACGATTACATTTTGGCTCAGTACCCACAGCGTGAAATCTTTAGTGTTAAGTATTCAATTAAAAAGAATGTTGCTGAGAAACTGGGAATGGCCGCTGCAAAAGTGTCAGAGCGAGTAATAATGAAAACGTGGAGCAAAGCGCGCCACTGGTTTTAATTAGAGTTGAGCGGAAGCCTTACCGCTCGTTCTCGAAAACAACAATGATAATAAGAGAATTATGGCACGGCACACTAAGACAGACATTTTAGATGCTGCGGAATTCTTGTTTTCTCAACAAGGATTTACGCAGACCTCTATGCGAGAAATCACGACCAAGGCTGAAGTTAACTTGGCATCAGTTAATTATCATTTTGGTAGTAAGAAAAACTTAATTCAGGCTGTCTTCAAGCGCTATTTCGATCATCTTATGCCAAAAGTTGAGCATAGTATTGATGAAATAGTTTTGAAGGAAGGGGCAGAAGGCATTGAGGCGTTGTTGTATGCGCTGATCCCTCCAATGCTTACACTTAACACGTTATCGCAGCATGGCACAGCGACGTTTGTTAAGTTATTAGGTAGAGGTTACAACGAAACGCAAGGGCACCTTAGACGTTTTATTATGAACGACTACGGCACATGTATCCGCTCATTGGTTAGTGCAATACGCCATTGCTTGCCGCAATTGCCTGAAGAGGAATTGTTCTGGCGAATGCACTTCGCGATGGGAAGTTTTGTTTTTTCCATGGCATCGAGCCAAGCGCTTACCGAAATTGCAGAGTCTGATTTTCACAAACATGTCGATATTGAAGAAGTAATGCGCCATCTTGTTCCCTTCGTAGCACAAGGTATGGCAGGCAGACTATCGCAGCCAATTCCAGCATAAAAAAACGCACCTGTTAGGTGCGTTTCTTACATTTTATATCAATACTCTTATTAACGAGGCAAAGTGGCGCCGGGCGCTTTGTTCTTAAGCTGTTCGGCATAAAAGGCTTTCACTGAGAAACCAGACTTTGCGTTTGATTTAGTGGCCTTTGCTTTTGGTGATTTTTTCTCGTTTGGCTTTGCACTTTTTGTTTCGCTTTTTGCTTTAACAGGCTCGCTTTTGGCGGTTTCATTTTTGTTACCTGATAGGTCTGCTGTCATTTCTTGTAGCTGTGCCAAGCGTACATTTTTGCCACCATCAACGCTGTACCATCCGCTCTTTGCCTCAATAGAAGGCGCTTTACCATTTGCTTGCGTATAAGCCTTTGTGAATTCAGCGATTACTTGATCTTTGTCTAGGTTTGCCATGCTTTTTGCTCTTTATTTAATTTAGATGACGAACGCCTTGCTTCAACCCTTATATGTACATTACACAGGTGTACGTGTATTCGGCTTCTATTTAGCCAATAGTCATTGCAATTAACGCCTAACAATACGGCGTATTGCACACGTTCACTGAATTAAAAGGTATAATAGTTAACGTTCGCGTGTTTTTATAACGTTTTTTGACCAATTTGTCTAACTTTCAACCGGAGGCGTCGTGTCAGTCACTAATTACGAATTAAAAAATTACCTTGATGGCATTTTACGAGTTAATGAGATAGGTGACTATTGTCCGAATGGTTTACAAGTTGAAGGGAAATCGGTAATTCAAAAAGTAGTGACAGGCGTAACAGCGTCTCAAGCATTGCTCGATGCTGCCGTTACGGCGAAAGCAGATGCCATTTTGGTCCATCATGGCTATTTTTGGAAAGGCGAGCCCTCACAGATTACCGGTATGAAAAAGAACCGATTAAAAACATTACTCAGCCACGACATTAACCTCCTTGCTTATCATTTGCCGTTAGATGTCCATCCAGAATTGGGGAACAATCGCCAACTAGGAAATCTATTAGGCGTCGATGAAATAACCGCGGCAAGCGGTGTTAAACCAACAGGCGTTTTGATGCATGGCAACTTGCCAGAGGCACAGACAGCAAGCGAACTTAGTGACCGCTTAAGTTCATTGCTTGAACGCAAGATTTTGGTTGAAGGACCAACGGATAAGCCCATAAAACGTATTGCATGGTGCACTGGCGGTGGTCAAAGTTTTATTGAGCAAGCTGTTGAGCTTGGTGTAGACGCGTTTGTTACCGGTGAAGTTTCGGAGCAAACGGTGCACACTGCAAGAGAGATGGGAATTACGTTTTTTGCTGCGGGCCATCACGCCACTGAGCGCTATGGTGTTAAATCATTAGGCGAGCATCTAGCCCAGCAATTTGATGTCGATGTCGAGTTTATTGATATTGATAACCCAGCCTAACAGGTTATCAAAGATGAAGAACGATCGAATATTTGATGGCATAGCAGACACATTTTCAAAAAATATCTATGGCACCACTAAAGGACGCCTGCGTCATACCATCTTATGTGACGTATTAGCGCCTTTTGTGGCTAAGCCACTTAAAGCGATTGACGTTGGTGGGGGGACAGGTGTGATGGCTGCACATCTTGCTTCGCAAGGGCATGATGTAGTGCTCACTGATGCATCGAAAGACGTGTTGCAGCAAGCAGAAGAAAATCTGAAGCTTTTAGAAGGGGTGACTATACGCCATCAGTACCTTCAAGAAATTGACGACTTGAACCACTTCGATCTGGTGTTGTGCCATGCAGTACTTGAATGGTTAGATGCTCCATTTGATGCAATTACTCACCTTTTCAACAATATGCGGAACGGGGCAACACTGAGTCTCAGTTTTTTCAATCAAGATGCCAATTTATTTGCCAACGCGATTTATGGAAATTTTGACTATATTGCCAAAGGCTTAAAAGCAAAAAAGCAAGTGCGCTTAAACCCAAAGCAACCGTTAAGTGCAATGAAGGTAGTGGGTTTTTGTGAATCTCTTGGCTTTAAGGTTAAAGCCAAAGCGGGTATTCGGTGTTTCCACGATTATATGCGTGATATCAGCCATCAAGACAGTAAATATGAAGAACTGCTCAATCTTGAACGTCAGTATTGCATGTCAGAGCCTTATATGTGGCTCGGTAAATATTTTCATATCGTTTTAGAAAAATAGCGTTAAGTTAGAGGCACTAAATTGTCGTTGTTGATTATGTTACCGACCGTGACCGTGGCAATTTCATTAAGTGCTTCTTGAGTGAAAAAGCCCTGATGCCCAGTGATCAATACATTGGGAAATGTAGTCAGTCGTTGGAATATATCGTCTTGAATAATATCGCCAGAGTGATCGGCAAAAAAGAGTTCTGATTCCCGTTCGTAAACATCAAGTCCTAAGTGTCCAATTTTCCCGCTTTTGAGGCCTTTAATTATCGCGTTATCATCAATTAGTCCGCCTCGTGAGGTATTGATTAACATTACACCATCGCGCATTAATGAAAGTGATGCTGGATTAATTATATGGTGGCTGTCATTGTTTAAAGGGCAGTGTAGGGTAACGATGTTGCTATTATTCAATAGTTCTTCAAGGGAAACGTAATGCGCTCCCATGTTCACGATGTCGTCATCGTGAAAAGGATCGTAACACAGTATTTTGCACCCGAAGCCATTGAGTATTCTAATAACTGCCTTGCCGATTCGGCCGGTGCCGATGACGCCAACCGTCTTATTGTGAAGTGTAAAACCCAACAAACCATCAAGCGCGAAGTTTCCCTCCCGAACGCGATTATAGGCTTTGTGAGTCTTTCTATTTAACGTCAGTATTAACGCAAGGGTATGCTCAGCTACAGTCTCAGGACTATAAGCTGGCACACGACTTACACTAATTCCACACTCATGCGCCTGTTCAACATCTACATTGTTAAAACCGGCACAGCGCAACGCAATATGCTTCACACCACATTCGTGTAAAACTTTTATAGTACTTGCACAGACATCGTCGTTGACGAAAACAACAACGACATCAATGCCATGACATAATCGCGCGGTATCATTGTTTAATGCATGTTCATAGTAGTTAACATTAAAGGTAACTCCGCACCCATGCTTTTTCTCAAATAGGGGGGCAAAGACACGGCGCTCATACATTCGCGTACTAAAAAATGCGACGTTAAAGTGAGTGTTACTATTCGGTAGTGTAGTACGCATTCCAATGCCTCCCCGTAGCGTTTTAAGATGCTATTGCGGCAAAAGAGCCGCTATATCTTTTTCTATTTCGGATGGTTTCGCGGTTGGCGCGTAGCGTTTGACTACCGTACCGTTAGCGTCGACCAAAAACTTTGTGAAATTCCATTTAATACGCTTACTGCCAAGTAACCCCGGTGCTTTTTCTTTGAGTTCATTGTAGAGTGGCAAGGTATCTGGGCCGTTAACGTCTATTTTTTTAGACAACGGGAAGGTTACACCAAAATTCAGTGTGCAGAACTGCGCAATGTCTTCATCACTTCCGGGTTCTTGATGACCAAACTGATCACATGGAAAGCCGAGGATTTCTAAGCCATTTTCTTTGTGTGTTTTGTATAGCGCCTCGAGCCCTTCGTATTGTGGAGTAAAGCCACATTTACTTGCGGTGTTTACGATCAGTAGCACCTTACCTTTGTACTCGTCTAATGAAATGTCGCGGCCGTCATTTAACGTAATGCCATATTCGTAAATACTCACGTTTGTTTCCTTTTTTCTATTGTTATTGTGTAGAGCGCTTTAGTGCTTATTGGTGTTTGTGTTACATTCGAACCACATCGTAATGCTGCATCAATAAGACAATTACAAGAGTATATTTAGAATGACAGATTTAAAAGTAAGTTTTCTTGGGTTGGGCGTAATGGGCTACCCAATGGCCGGTCATTTAGTTAACGCAGGCTTAAATGTCACGGTGTACAACCGCACTTTTAAAAAAGCACAAGATTGGGCTAACGAATACAACGGACGTGCTGTCAGCACGCCTGAAGAAGCTGCAGAGGGTGCTGATATTGTTTTGATGTGCGTGGGTGACGACAATGATGTTCGTGAAGTGGCCAATCGTGCCCTTTCGGCTATGAAATCTGGCGCCATTTTAGTCGACCACACTACCGCTTCTGCCGATGTGGCAAGAGAACTACATGCATTATGTATGGCCAAACAAATAGGATTTCTTGATGCACCAGTCTCTGGAGGTCAAGCTGGCGCGCAAAATGGCCAACTTACTATCATGGTGGGTGGTGATAGCGATGTTTATGAAAAGGCTGAGCCAGTATTACAGATTTACGCACGTCATAGCCAGTTACTTGGCACATGTGGAAGTGGCCAATTAGCTAAAATGATGAACCAAATCTGTATCGCTGGAATTGTTCAGGGACTTGCCGAGGCGTTACATTTTGGGCAAAAGGCAGGCCTTGATTGTAATGCTGTTATTGATGTTATTAGCAAAGGCGCTGCCCAGTCATGGCAGATGGAAAATCGCGCTTCTACAATGTTGGATAATAGTTTTGACTTTGGTTTTGCTGTCGATTGGATGCGAAAAGACCTTAATATCGCACTAGATGAAGCTAGAAAAAATGGCTCTACACTTGCGCTGACTGCTCTTGTCGACCAGTACTATGCCGACGTTCAAAAACTGGGTGGTGGAAGATGGGATACGTCGAGTCTGTTAACTCGATTAAAGTAAAACCGCAACAAACACATGCTCTGGACATCAGGTATGTGTTTGAACCCTTGCTAGTTCAGATAACTGCGCCAAACGCGCTTTGTTTGGCGCTGATAACACATCATTGTGAAGGGTTTCGAATAGTTGGTCTAAGTCGTATTTGCGATACACCCTAGTGTCTGACTCAATCATACTTTGTAGTAAGTTCAGTCCAAAAGCCGCGGTTTCTGGCGATAAGTGATAGGCGTCGTAAAAGTGTTTCATTGCAGCGTCTAAATCGCCTTCTAAAAAGAGTTGCGTGCCTGTCTCGTTAATGGCGACAGCTTGTTCATGATTTAAACCGAGCGACTGGCCACCGCTGAATATTAACGCGTCATTGGTTACTTGTTCTGAAATAGCTTGTAACTCTTGATTTTTGTCTTTTGCCATAAGTAATAGTTCACCGGCTTTTCGTTCGTCACCCAAGCCGTGATGTACTTTAGCGGCTACAACAAGGGTGGATGGCTCTGTTCGCAAGTAATTGTCGATATATTCTGCTTCTAACAAATGGCTGGCTTTATCTACGTCATTATCTAATATGGCAGAATAAGCGAGTAGGTAGTCACGCTTTTGCAGTACCTGAGGATCACCTTGGCTTCGACCCGCGATGCCCACGAGCTTTCTTGCTTGAGACAAACTTTCTGATCTATTGGTCTCTGGTGCAGTTTCTGCCAGCATGAGGTAAAACTCGGCAAGTTCAAAAGTAAAGTCGTTAAATTGGTCTTTGGCACTTCTGTGCATTGCACGCTTTTTTTGCAGTAAATCAATGGCGTCAATGACTTTGTCTTGCTTTTGAAACGCCATACTTTTGAGCTTTGCGGCGGGTAAACTTAATTCACTGAATTTTATTTGATCAAGGTACTTCTCGACATCATCAAAAGCACTTTGTTCGAAAGACAAAGACGCTAACCATTCGAATGCTTTATCACGCGCTAAGCTTGAATTGACCATCTCATCCAACTGGGTTTTGCATTGTGACCAATAACCAGCCGTATATTGGCACTTAATTTTTCCCCACTGAGCCCACAATACTTTATCGGAATGCGTAAGGACGTCTTCGTAAATTTTTAACGAACGAAGAGGTTCACCATTTTCAAACAACAACCTAGCGTATAGTCGTCTAATATCTGCTACGAGGCGGGTAGGCACCCCTTCTTTTATTTTTCCATGAATAATACTGATGGCACGTTCAGTCTCTTTGTTGTCGAGTGCGTGTAACACATTCTTAACGTAGTCTCTGTATTGGAGATACTGCTTAATTTGCCGTGAAAGCGAAGCAATAGTGTAAGGCTTAATAAGGAGCACATCAGGCTGAATATCCATAATACGACCAATGGTCTGTGGAGCGCCATCAGAGGTAAGAAAAATGATCCCAGTACTTGGTTTTATATAACCAGATTCACGCAAGGTGTGGATCCACTCGACACCGCTTTTACCCGCTCCGAGATGGTAGTCCATAAGCAATAACTCAAAATTTTGCTTTTTGAGCGCTGACTTGAGTTCATATCCTGAAGCGAAACTGCTTACCGATAAATTGGCAATAGACATAAGGTGGCCACGCAAGGCAGTGCGCGCAGTTGCGTTGTCTTCGACAATGGCAATTCTAAATTCCAAGATATCACAGCCGTCTATTGGGAGTATTATAAGCTTACCAGTCGCGTTGTAGAGTTTCACTATTCAAAGTGATAACTGATGAAATTTTAAAATACCTTTGGCATCAAACCGCAAAGTGACAACGCTAAAAACACTGCAAGCGCCAATACGTCACAAAATATTTACGTTATTCAACACTTGTTTTTAACAAAATAGTGCCTTTACGTTTACGTAAGGGGTAACTATTGGGTAATGTGTTAACACTTACATTGATACAACAGACTATAGGTAAGCTTTATGAACTTTGAGTTAACCGACGATCAATTAGCATTTGAAGAAACCGCTAGACAGTTCGCGCAGCAAGAACTTGCGCCAAACGCAGCAATGTGGGATCGCGAACACCATTTTCCAGTAGAAGCAATTAAGAAAGCGGGTGAACTCGGCTTTTGTGGATTATACGCGCCAGAAGAGGCGGGCGGCCTTGGACTATCACGTTTAGACTCATCAATTATTTTTGAACAGCTATCAATGGGGTGTACCACTACCACTGCGATGCTGACCATACATAATATGGCAACCTGGATGATTGCTACTTGGGGAAGTGAATCCTGTAAGGCGATGTGGTGCGATCAGTTAGTAACAGGTGACAAGCTTGCTTCATATTGTCTAACCGAGCCTGGTGCGGGTTCTGATGCCGCGTCGTTAAAAACAAAGGCGACAAAAAACGATAAAGGCTATGTGCTAAACGGTTCAAAAGTATTTATCTCTGGTGCGGGTAGTACCGACGTACTTGTCGTGATGGCACGAACAGGTGGCGATGGCCCTAGCGGTGTGTCAGCATTTGCTGTTCCGGCTAATCTAGATGGTATCGAATATGGTAAAGCCGAAGAGAAAATGGGGTGGAACGCTCAACCTACTCGTATGATCACTTTCGACAATGTTCAAGTTGAAGAAAGCTGGCGTTTAGGTGAGGAAGGACAAGGCTTTAAAATGGCCATGCAAGGTCTTGACGGAGGGCGTATCAATATTGCTACTTGTTCTGTCGGTACTGCTCAGCAAGCCCTTAACACTGCGCGAGCCTATATGACAGAACGCGAACAATTTGGTAAGCCAATTGCGGGCTTTCAGGCATTGCAATTTAAGTTGGCAGACATGGCGACAGAATTGGTAGCAGCACGTCAAATGGTACGCATGGCTGCGTGTAAACTTGATAACAATGATGCTGATAAAACAACGTATTGTGCCATGGCGAAACGTTTTGCTACCGATGTTGGCTTTAATGTGTGCAATGATGCCTTACAACTTCACGGCGGATATGGTTACATAAAGGAGTATCCGCTAGAGCGTCACTTCAGAGACGTGCGCGTTCACCAAATTCTTGAAGGCACTAATGAAATAATGCGTGTCATCATTGGTCGACGATTATTAGCGGACGAGCGCAACGTACTGTAATCAAGGAGTACCTATGAGCCAAATGGAGCCAGTCGTCATCGTCGATGAGTTAAAGACCGCTTGCCAAGCATATGCCATTGGAAGACTAACATTAAATAAAGAAAAAGCGCTAAATGCACTTGATTTAGAGATGGCAAAGATCATGCTGGACGCGCTTCAAGCATGGCAGAGTCGAAGCGATATAGTCGCTGTAGTGGTAGATGCTGCGGGTGAAAAAGCATTTTGTGCAGGTGGCGATATTGTGTCGATGTACAAAGCCATGGTGGAAAGTCACGGAGAAATCCCAGCATTTCTTGAAGACTTTTTTAAGACTGAATACACCCTAGACTATACCATTCACAACTACGATAAGCCTATTGTGGTATGGGGCAGTGGCATTGTAATGGGTGGTGGTATGGGACTGCTTTGCGGTGCCAGTCATCGAGTTGTTACTGAAACGTCGCGTTTAGCAATGCCAGAAATAACTATTGGTCTGTACCCCGATGTGGGCGGTAGCTACTTTTTGCCACGATTACCCGGAAAGTCAGGGGTGTTTCTTGGGCTAACTGGCGGGCAAATGAATGCCAGTGATGCGTGTTATGTCGGGTTAGCTGACCACTGTGTTGCTAGCAATCAAAAGCAAGCTATGCTCCGTGCTTTGATTTCGCATAGTTGGGCTGATTGTCAAGCGTTGTCTGACGACGTATCAATGCTGCTCAACAATCTTGAAAAACCTGAGAGTGTAATAGCAGGCAATGTTGAGCCTAATATGTCGCTTATTGACGATTTGTGTCGCTTCGATAATGTTGAAGATGTTGTTAGCGCAATATTGGGTGCCGATATGCAAGGTGACAAATGGTTATCCAGAGCACAGGCGACGTTGGCTAAAGGCTCGCCTATAACCATGCATTTGGTATTTGAACAGTGCAAGCGCGGTGCGTCTATGAGTTTGGCTGAATGCTTTAAAATGGAAGCGGATATGTCATGTCGCTGTGGTGAAAGCGGTGAATTCCAAGAGGGCGTGCGTGCTTTGTTAATTGATAAAGACATGAAACCAAAGTGGAAATACCCATCGGTGAGCGATGTACCAAAAGAAGTCATTGAGCACTTTTTTACTTCACCTTGGACAGAAGACGCTCATCCGTTAAAAGCACTATAACAACATTTAACTGTGGAACTGTTATCTTTATCGGTTAGATAAGGACTAAAGCCCTAGCTGTCACTAGGGCTTTGTTTTTGGTAGACTCACACTCAAATTTTGGTAACCAAAGACGACATTGTTATGTGGCTATGCCCACTGTGTAAATCGGCTATCTCTTTGCATAGCAAGGCCATAAAATGTGAAAACAATCACAGTTTTGATAAGGCCAAATCCGGGTACGTTAACTTACTACCAGTGCAGTTCAAAAAGTCGAAAGTGCCTGGTGACGATAAAGCGATGGTAAAAGCCCGCCGTGAGTTTCATGAACTCAATGCCTACAAACCACTTAAAGATAGGCTTGTTCAACGCCTAGCACAGCACCTAATACCTTCAAATGATACCGCTTCTCGTGTTGCGGTTTACGATGCTGGATGTGGCGAGGGTAGCTATCTTGATACGGTGATTAATGGCCTAAAGCAGTTAGGCTATAACTGTAGTGGAGCGGGTAGTGATATTTCGAAAATTGCGGTGGAGATAGCTTCAAAGGCCTTCAAGACACATCAATTTGTTGTAGCAAGTAGTTTTGATTTGCCGCTTGAGGATGCATCACAAGATGTCATGATCCAAGTGTTTGCTCCGGGAAACAACAGCGAATATGTACGTGCACTAAAATCTGATGGTTTATTACTTACGGTCGACCCTAGTGCTGATCATTTGTATGAAATAAAGTCACAAATTTACGATAATCCAAAAAAGCACGCATCAAAAGATACGCATAGGGAGAACTTACGCACTGTATTGTCTGAGAGATTAACTTTTCCTATTGCCCTTACATCGAAAGCGCACGCGCTAGCACTTATTAAAATGACCCCTTTCTATTGGAAATTACCTCAGGGTCGCATTGACGATATTGTAGAGGCATTGAGTGTAGTGACTGCTGATTTTCATATTCAACTGTGGCAGAAAGCAGAATGAAAAAAGCCCTCTTTTTAGACCGTGACGGTGTAATTAATGTCGATCACGGCTATGTAGGACACTATGCAGATTTTCAATACATAGAAGGCATTTTCGCATTAATCCGTCGCTACCAAGACAGCGGGTTTGTTCCCGTTATTGTCACTAATCAAAGTGGTATTGCACGGGGCTATTACACTGAATCAGATTTCTGTTTGCTTATGGAGCGTGTGCAGCAAGATTTTAGCGAACATGGTATAAACCAAGTACGCGTATATCATTGCCCACACCACGAACAGGGGAGTGTAGCTCAATTCGCTAGGCCGTGTGACTGCAGAAAGCCAGCTCCAGGTATGTTGATTAAGGCACAGCAAGAGCTAAAGATTGACGTGGCACGTAGCGTAATGATTGGTGATAGCTGGCGCGACATTGTGGCGGCAGATGCAGCGGGTGTGCGCCGCAGCTTTTACCTAACTAATGGCTCGATTACTCAAGAAATGTTAAAGGAACTTGATGAAAAGCATAGTGTGAATCAAGTGGCCACACTTGCAGAAATACGTGATATAGAAGCAGGAAGGTAAAAGCAATTCCGCGTTACGCGTAACGTAAATTGATAATAAAAAAGGCGCCGGTGTTGGCGCCTATTTTTTAGTTTTGTTTTGAAAAGCGAGATAGATGTTTTATAGCTTGAGAGAGTAAATCTACATTTAATGCGTCATTACTTCTCTTGCCAGTTCTCATATCGCTTATCTCATAACTACCGTTACTTAATACATCAGTGCGCTTGTTGTCGTGGAACACAACAATACGCTCACCAGATGTACTAACCAGCCATGAACGAGAAGGTGACAGTAAATTTTGGCCAGTTGAATAATACGTTGCTGGCGCTGAGCAACCTAGGGCATTGAGAATTGTTGGCGCTAAATCCTCAGTGCTCGCAAGTGACGCTTTTAAGGGTAAATTACTTAAAAGGTGCCCTTTGCCAAATTCACTTGAAAACCCAGTTGCTACAATAACGTCGTGCCCTCGAGATAGTGCATCTGACGCATAGCGATTGATGTCATCGCCATTAAGAAATGCAATATGTAAACCCTGATGATTATTAGTAAGCGGTTGTATATAGCCTGACAGTTGAGGAAGCGGCAATGCAACTTCACTGTGAATAGAAACAGGCATGCCTGAGCCAAGCGGCAACGCTAAAAGAACAGGGCGTTTTTGAGACAACGCGTCTTGGTATATTTCAGGTACACCGAACAACGTGGTCGTAATCAGCCCCTCAATACTACTTGCCGTTGAATAATAGTCACCAATAACATTTAATGACGTATCTGCAAATTCGGGTAATGGACTACTATCGGTTTGCACAACCACAGTAAGATTCTTACTGGTTTCTATAGAACAGTACACAGGTTCCGCAGGGTAGGTAATGCTGTGAATGTCTGGGTTGAATTGAAGCTGCTTACGCTCTTCGTAGGCGGCTAAGTCTAATAACCCATAACGAGACATCGTGGTTTTTGCTGTAGCAGGGTAAGACAATGGAAACATGTTGTCTTGTTTAATGATTGGCTGGTACAACTTAGCATCTGCCCATACATGAATAGCATGACTGGTTACAAAACAACTTACAAAGAACGTTGTGACCGGTATGCCGATTTTATAGCGTGAAAATCGTTCTACTCGCTTCCATATTGCATTGGCAAGCACAAGCTGAAAACCTAACCACACGATAAATAGCAAGAACAAAAACGCCCACTGTTGCCAGTTCTCCATTGCAATTTGGGATTGCGCTTGGTTTTTAAGCAAGTCAGCGGCATAAAAGCTGATGTGAAAACCTGTGCGATTGAACAACAGGGCATCGAACGCCAACAATGCTAATCCCACTGCAGCGATAATGGAGGCGCTTGCTTTTATGACTCTTTGGTTACTGACTAAATAGCACAAAGGCAAGATAAAAATAACAAAGCCAAAGAAGGTCATAAAGCCGATATGACCGAACCAATTAGCTAAAAGGTAAAGGGTGCCGACACCCGTACCAGGCATAGGCGACGAGAAGACGAAAATTGACGCTATCACAATGGCAATTATGATATTGGCTAAAGCAAACCAATGGCCCCAATTGACGAGTTTTGTCACACGCTGGCGACGAGGTGATTCGGCAAGTATCATGCGAAACCCCTAGTTGCTCTTGACGCTTTTTTTCAAAACATCGGCAAACTGTGTGGCCATTGCCTCGCGGTTCTCTGGGCTTACTTGCGTATTCAATATATGGGTAATGACATTACCTAACACCATAAGTGAAAGGTCGCGATTTGCACCACCTTCTTCAAGTGTTAAAATAACTTTGTTCATTAGCGCTTCGAATTCGTCGTTGCTGTAACGGCTGGTTTGGGGCATTGCTACGCCTCTTTTTTATGATTTCTTTGATAAAAAGAATGGTTTTACTCGTAAAATGATTATAATCGTTGTTTGAGTGAGTACAATCATTCATTCTAAAATCCCGCAAATCTTTGGATATTTCTGACACTTTTTAAGCAACAGGACACCCGATAATCTATGAGTGCACTGATTCATCACTTCGTTGTTCATCGTTTAATCGTTAACAAAGAAGAGAAAATAGAGGCAATTCCTCGCGAAAAATGCTTGGCCGTTACGCCTGAAATTGAGCTTCTTGCCCATCAAATTAATCACAGCTTTAATACAAAGCCAGGTAAAGGGGTAGGTCATTTTATAACTGAAGTGACGCGTGCCACCGAAGTTGAAAACGACGACGGTGAAAAAACGACCCAAGAAAGCACTCAGGATGTATCTGAGTTTGCTGTTGCGTTAAAGCAATACATGGATATCCACAAAGCGGCAGGCGATAATGTCGAAGACGCTTTTCATGGATTTTCAGTCGAAGCAACCAAGCGCCTTGTAAAAACGTTGGCGGATACAGGGACAGTCGAAACCGGCTTTCTCATTTTCTGTCAGTACGAGTACTTAGCCACACAATATCTGATGATTACACTGCTTAACACACGTTCTCACGTTGAGGTGACCAATTCATTAGACTTGTCTGCAAGAGAGCACTTGGACCTAGCGAAAATGCAATTGGCCGTTCGCTTTGATTTAACGCAGTGGGAAATTCAACCAGAACAACAGCGCTACGTCAGCTTTATAAAGGGGCGTATGGGTAGAAAAGTGTCTGATTTCTTTATGCAGTTTGTGGGCTGCGAAGAGTTAGTTGATGTTAAGCAGCAAAATAAACAGCTTATTTCAACGGTAGACGCATATTTAGCCAGTGAGTCATTAGATCCTCAAGAGCAACATCAGCATCGCGAAGAAGTAAAAACCTACTTCAAAGAAAAAATTGATGCTGGCGAGAGCCTCTCTGTTGATGAATTAGCCAATCGTTTACCCAGTAATGAAGATACCAGCGAGAACTTCTCTTCATTTACGCAGTCATTAGAGGTACCGCTTGAAAAAGAGATTCAACCAGATCCAGCGGCCCTTAAGCAATTAGCTAAATTTACTGGGCAAGGTGGCGGTGTTTCAATTAGTTTTGAACGAAAATTGATGGGTGAACGCGTATTTTACGATCCGTCAACGGATACCTTAACCATACGTGGTATTCCGCCAAATTTAAAAGATCAGTTGAATCGTCAATCTTCTATGGACTAATCACTGCGCGCAGTGAATAAAAAAAGTATACTAGTAACAGAATATAAACTCGTTCCAAGGGTGTTATGCAATTATTTGTTAATGATCTGACAGTAATGGATTTCTCTTATCTGTGCCCCAAGCGCGGCATGGTAGGTGAAAGCTGGATTGTCGATGTGGTGTTGGACGGTGAGCTCAACGAAGAGAGCATGGTTCAGGACTTTGGTCACGTCAAAAAAAACCTAAAGCGGTTAATAGACGAATATGTTGATCACAAACTTCTCGTACCTGCTGAATACAGTGGAGCAGAAGTCATTCACGATGACGTAAGCGAGCAAGTTGAAGTTAGATTTACTTGTGAAGACGCGCGCAGCATTATGCTGCATTGTCCGGCTGAGGCGTACGCTTTTGTGTATAGCGATGTCATAGACATGGAATCGGTTGGCGTGTATCTAAAAGAGGTACTTGCTACACATTTACCTGAAAACGTAGACAACATTACGTTGAATTTGCGTGCAGAAGTCATTAATACGCCGTTCTACCATTATACTCACGGGCTTAAAAAGCACGATGGTAATTGCCAGCGCATCGCACACGGCCACCGTTCTAAAATTGATATTATTATCGATGGTAAGCCGTGCATGGAAAGCCAAGCATACTGGGCAAAGCGGTGGGAAGATATCTACATAGCTACGCGCGAAGATGAAATTGACTATCAAAAGCGCCAGCTTCAAGGGACAGTTGCATCGCCTTCTGATTATTATTGCTTTGCCTATGAGTCGTCACAAGGCTATTTTGAGTTACTTATGCCAAAAGCTGATTGTGAAGTGATTGACACTGATTCAACGGTAGAATGTCTTGCTCAGTACCTGTTGCAAGAGCAAAAAAAGCGCACACCTGATGGTATCTGCCAAGTTATCGCTTATGAAGGTGTAGGAAAAGGCGCGACAGTTAAAGGCTAAACGGTAGCATCGGATAGTGTAAGGACAAAGTAATGTTGAACTTGGCTAAGCGTAATCTTGTAAATGTGTTCGGTGCTGCGTTATTCACATTAGGTATAGGCTCTTTTGCGGTAATTGCAGTAACTGCAGTAGGTATACCAGCAGCATTTGCTAGTGACTCTATAGATAATTCTGCTCAAGACGCACTGGTACTCAATGGTAAACTAACACAGGGAGCACTTGTACGCGGCCAAGTTCCCGCTGGTGCCACGGTATTTCTAAATGATGCAAAGGTGGAAACTAACCGCGCTGGAAAGTTTGTTATTGGCTTTGAGCGCGAGGCCCCCTTGTCGCATCAATTACGCGTTGAATTACCCACTGGCGAGGCAATAACACGAACACTTACACTACAAAAGCGTGAATATAATATTCAACGTATTGATGGTCTTGAACAAAAAATGGTGACACCGCCCGCTGAGGTCACCGCTCGCATTAAACGTGACAACATTAATGTCGCTAACGCCCGAAGTTCTAATACTGACATTGATGCACTGTTTACGCGTTTTGAATGGCCTGCAACGGGTCCGATCTCTGGTGTTTATGGCAGTCAACGAATACTAAATGGCGTTCCTAAATGGCCGCATTATGGCGTTGATATAGCGGGCCCTACCGGCACACCGGTATATGCACCTGTTGATGGTATTGTGACGTTAGCAGATGATCTTTATTACTCTGGTAATACCTTAATTTTAGATCATGGGATGACGGTGTTTTCTACCTTTCTTCATCTTGACACTATCACCGTAAGCGTTGGTGATAAGGTTAAACAGGGCGAACAAATTGGAACCATTGGTTCAACTGGCCGTTCAACTGGGCCGCACTTAGATTGGCGTATTAACTTAGGCAAAGTGCGCTTAGACCCTCAAACTGTTGTTACAGGTTCGCCAGAATCGTCTGAAAACTAGTACAACACGGGGCGCTATGTGCTAAAAGGCGTTTCACCAATTGGCAAAATTACGTAATAAAATACGAAAAACGTAAAAGAAAGGGGCTAAATATAAGCCCCTTTCTTTATACCTTTTCAAAAGCCAGATGATAACTAGTTAACAGCTAGCCAGTGTGCCAACTTTTCACTATCGACAATTTCAAAATATGCCATTTCTTGACGCGCAGGTATAATTGGCAAGTCTAGTGTTAATAATCTACCGTCGCGTATTACAGTCACATTCACGCAATCATCTTTAGTGGTATCGAGAATCCTCTGTAACTTCTGTGCGTTTACTACATGTTGGTTAACCGCAATGATAATATCATTCACCAAGATGCCGGCCTGCTGTGCGGCTAGGCCTTCGAAGACTTGCATTACCGTTAAACCAAGTTGTTCAGCTTTTAGTGTGGCACCTAATTGATGGTGAATTGGTTTTTGCGTTGTTAATCCACCTTTATCATCACCAGAAACCCGCGCTCGCGTTTTGTATTCAACGCCCATTCGAGTAACAATTTCATGTAAAGCCACATCTTGTGTACCGTAAACAACCGCGTCTAAATAGTGACTTACATCTATATCAAAATGTGTTTTACACAGTTTTTGTATTACATCGTCAGGTGTACCAATTTCACCTTTTCCGTAGTGTTCCCACATCAGCTTCATCAGGCTGTCGATGTTATATGCGCCGTTACTTTCACTTCGAAGGAGTAAGTCTAAACCAAGGGCGATAATGCCACCTTTTGTGTAGTAACTTACAATATTGTTGGGTGCACTGGCATCCTGTTTATAAAACTTGGTCCATGCGTCAAAGCTACTTTCTGCCGCACTTTGCTTATGTCTACCTTCGTTTTGTAATAAGCGACTGACATTTTGAGCCACAATGTCGAGGTATTTTTGATCGCTAATCACACCGGTTCGTGCAAGCGTTACATCGTCGTAAAAACTGGTGAAACCTTCGTATATCCACAATTGATTAGTATAGGTTTCACGCGATAAATCTGGTGTAACCATGACTTCTGGTTTAATGCGCTTTACATGCCAAGTATGAAAAAATTCATGGCTGCAAAGGCTCAAAAAGGTAATGTAACCATCCGTTTTTGTTTCACTTTCGCCTATTAAAGGTAAATCAAAACGAGGATAAAGGAGTGCTGTAGAATATTTGTGCTCAAGTCCGCCAAAGCCATTATCTGCCAGCAAAGTCATAAACAAATAATCTTTTATGGGGTGTGGCTCACCAAATAAATTAAGATGGTGGCGACAAATTGGCGTGAGATCACAGGCTATCCGCGCGTAATCAATATTATTGTCGCCAGAAAATAATAAGGTAAAGTCAACACCGTCAACCGTGAAGGTATAGGTGTCAGCTTCGCCAACATAGATGGGATGGTCGATAAACTCTAAGTAATTCTCTGCACAAAAATACCATGTTGTTGCGACATCATCTGAGCTTATTGCACCGTTTGCCGGCATTGATGTGTAGGCTTTCCAGTTTGCAAGGTGAGCATCGCTCTTGGGCACGATTACCTCTAAAGTGCATGGAGCATTAGGTAATTCATCAACACTTAAAAAGGCACTAGTGCCATTTATGAATGCGTATTCATCATTAATAAACGCAGAACGAATAGATAAATCATTTGCGTGAATCACGTAGGAAATTTGGCAAGGCTTACCTTGCGTGTGGACTCGCCATGTCTGCTTATCCTGTTTATCTATAGTGAGCGCCGTGTCTGCATTCGTCGCATTAATTGTTACTACGCTTTTTGCAAAATCACGGACCATATAACTACCTGGTATCCAACTAGGCAGGGAAAGTGTAATGAGTTTGTGGTCATGCTCAGGAATGCTTAACTTTACAGAAAACTCATTGGCACGCCAATTTGAAAGCGAGAGGGCGTAATGCAATGTTGAAGAGGCCATAAAACAACCTTTACGTGTGGATAATACTGATTACCCATACTATACAATGTATTAGCACCGTCTTAAATCAATTAACCATGATGCACATCAACCTAGGTCTATGAACATTTTGTCACTCACCGTAAAACAGGTTACATTGGTGTTATATCGTATAAACGTAAGAAAAATAGTCATAAAATGCCTGAGCAGATGCAAAGTAAACTGATAAGTTCTGAAGGTCTAGCATCCCTTAAAACCCTTGACCCGGGTGATGTAGTTGACTTGCAGATAGCCATGCCAGCTGCACCGAAACGAGTAAAAACAGAGTACGTTGGCATGCTAGTGGACGAATGTTTGTTGTTTCACATTCCTAATTCTGCGAAGTGGATCACTGTTCGAGATGCGCTGACTGTTGGTAATGATGTAGTAGTGCGCTCTGTATTAGAAGGTGACACCGGGCAGGTGATTGCGTTTCGTGTAAAAGTACTAAAACTGATGTCTAAGCCGTCTGGTCTGCTAGTGACGACGTTTCCTCGCCGTATTGAAAGCATTGGCCTTCGCTCAGCGAAAAGGGTGCAGTTGGGTATTTCCGTATCATTAAAGTCAGAGGTTTACCCTGATGATGAAACTGTGTCGGGCATAATTGTCGATATATCACCTAAAGGTTGTAAAGTTGCGCTTCAGGTAAAGCCAAACTGGGAAATCATGATAGATGAGTCAAAGGTTTTTCTTAACTATGCACTAGATTCAGAAGAAGTGTCGCTACAAGCTAAGGTAAAAAATCATAAGCTTGAGAAAGATATCGTGTACTACGGTCTTGCTTTTGATTGTGACGAAAAACTTGTGAACACGTTACTTTCACGGCATACGTTAATAAGCTAAGCACAGATGAATTTGCTTTTTTGCTTCGTGTTAATTCACGAGCACCCTGTAACTTAAAATAAAAACAGACAGAAATGGGGAGTGATTTATGAGAAGTATCGAACGACTACTGCTGCAATACGGTGAAAGCCATCAAAATAAAACAAATGTACTCATTCATGCTATCGCGGTACCAAGCATTTATTTCGTTACATTAGGCCTTTTGTGGAGCGTGCCGGTACCTGATTTTATTGCACAGTTTTCAGTGACATGGGCACACATTCTCGCCGTACCTGTATTGTATTATTACTTTTCACTGTCTGGTCCTATTGGCGCTGCCATGACCCTATTAACTCTTGCCTGTTTTGGCGGTGTTAACTTATTAGTGTGGCTAAACATTTCGGTGTGGAAGTTCTGTTTGACTTTATTTGTTGTAATGTGGATTCTGCAATTCATCGGTCACAAGATAGAAGGGAAAAAACCGTCATTTTTTGAGGATTTACGGTTTCTGTTAGTCGGCCCTGCATGGTGGTGGGTTCATTGGCTCAAGCGACTAAATATTAGCTACTAGGTCAATACGCCCTCGTAATATCTCGCAGGTAAATGACAAAGATTGTCATTTACCTGCGACCAGTCGCATAGCATGCACGACCAAGGCGCTATGGGGATATCATTGCTTGCGTATAATCATCTATATAAGTTTCTAAATTGGTAATTTTGTGAGTCGCTTTCAGCGTGTAATCGAAAGTAATGAACGTTTGTTTTGGACTTTGCACAGTGCAGGCTGGGCAGGGTTCGCGATCATTTATTATATCGGGTCGTTTCTTCACGACGTTCGGCCTATTTGGGTCTTTATCATATTACTCAATGCATATGCAGGGTGGTTGCTAACCATTCCGTTGCGGTACGTTTATCGCTGGGCGCGTAAGCAGTCGCCACTGAATATGATAATCATCGTTATCATTTCATGTTATTTAATTGCCTTACTTTGGGCAGTAGTTAAGAACATCAATTATTGGGAAATTTATAAACACGGCTACCGTCCTGACGAGTGGTACATGTATTTTACCAATACTATCAACTCACTCATTATGGTGGGGTGTTGGAGTGGTGTTTACTTTGGCATCAAGAACTTCCAAATGCTTCAAAAAGAGAAGCAAAATGCGCTTAAAGCCAGCACCATGGCGCATCAAGCGCATATCAAAATGCTTCGTTATCAGCTGAATCCTCATTTCCTGTTTAATACGCTCAACGCGATATCTACGTTGGTATTACTTAAGGAAAATGATACTGCCGAAGCGATGGTTTCCCGTTTAAGCGACTTCTTGCGTTATTCATTGGATAATGACCCCATAAAACGCGTGCCATTAGGTCAAGAAATTAAAGCGCTTAGACTATACTTAGAAATCGAAAAAGTGCGCTTTGACGATCGTTTAGAAGTGGTGTGGGATATAGACGAGCAGTGTGATGGAGCATTAGTTCCTAGCATGATACTGCAACCCATCATTGAGAACGCGATAAAACACGCGATTTCAAAAATGGAAAATGGCGGCCGTATTTCGATTACTGCGCGTACCTTCGGCAATGACCTACTAATGGATGTTGCTGATAACGGTCCAGGCGCCGATATTAAAGATGGACAGCTTAGCCGTGAAAATGGTGTGGGTCTTGCCAACATCAGAGAGCGCCTGCAGTCGTTGTATCACCGTAATTTCGCATTTTCAATTGAACACAATCAGCCGTCTGGTGTACGTGTAAGAATACGCATACCATACGAAGTAAAGGACGTATAACATGACAAAGCGAGTAATAAAAACCATTGTAGTGGATGATGAACCTTTAGCACGCAGAGGTTTGCGCGCTAGATTGGAACGTCATGACGATGTACAGGTGCTTGCTGAATGTCAAAATGGTTTAGAAGCCGTTAGCAGTATCTCTCAACACAGACCAGACTTAGTATTTTTGGATATTCAAATGCCAGGGCTCAATGGCTTCCAAGTAATTCATAAGTTACGTGAGTTAAAACAACCTATTCCAATGATTGTTTTTGTCACGGCTTATGACAGCTACGCAATTAAAGCATTTGATATACATGCGTTAGATTACTTACTAAAACCCGCTGATGATGAGCGTTTGGGCGCAGCACTGGATAAAGTACGTGAATATTTCTCTACTCAGCACCAAGATGAACAGTCGCAAAAACTGGTCAGCTTGGTGGCTGAATTAACCGGTGACGACTGTGAGGAAATTCTTCGAAAGCTTGCCAATGGCGAGCCAGTTGAAACTAACCCATATCCAGATGTATTAGCCATTAAGGATGGTTCCGAGGTAACACGGGTAAACGTACAAGATATTCAATGGATTGATGCCGCAGGTGACTATATGTGTGTTCATGCGCTTGATGGCATGCATATTATGCGCAAAACAATGAAAGAGCTGGAACAAGAACTCAATCCGCAGTTTTTCGTGCGAGTGCATCGCTCGGCCATTGCCAATATACGTTTCGTGAAGAAGTTAGTGAGCCATATTAGTGGTGAGTATCATCTTATTTTACAAAACGATACTGAGCTTAAAGTAAGCCGTAGTCACAGAGATAAAGTTAAAGCTGCAATGAAAATGTAGCGGTTATCTAGAGTTGATAATATCAAAAGCGTGCTTCTCAAAAGTACGTTTTTTTTGCATAAAATTAGCCTTATGGGTTGATAGTACTCTAAATTCCTTTGTTTTATACTTAAACGACTAAGCCGTTGTACTCAAAATAGTAGTGTAATGGACTACAGAATAATAAATGGAGATTGCTAATGAAAAATATGGCTGCGGTATCGGGCTTATTGCTTGGCGTTTTAGCGTTATCGTCGTGTGCTACCCTTGATAAGGATGAGTGCATGTCGGCTGACTGGTACTCAATAGGTTTTGAAGATGGCTCGAAAGGGCGCGCCGAAAATTATCTTTCAAAACACAGAAAGGCGTGTGCAAAACATGGTGTAACGCCTGATTTTAACCAATATAGCCAGGGCCATAACAGAGGAACCGATAGTTTTTGTACACCTGATAGGGCGCTGCGTATGGCGGCCGATGGTAGTCAGTTTCCCCAAGGTTGTGCAACTGACACTTATGAAGCGTTTGCTGTTGCCTTTGGTCAAGGTGAGCAAGTTTACGCGGCGAAGTTGGCAGTAGAAGCTGTAGAGCAAGCGCTACATGATGTCGAATACACAGTAGAAGAATTACAGCAACAAATCGCAGAAAATGAAGCGGCTATTGTGTCTGATGCCACAACTCAAGAAGCACGTAGACACTTATTGGACGACAATAGAGCACTGCAATTAGAGATTGACGCGCTATATGCTGAGCATGCTTTGCTATTAGAACACTTACATGAAAAGGATATCGAGCTAAGGCAGCTCCTTAGTTACTATGGCCTTTCTGGACTTAAATAGCCCTCGATAGGGAAGCTGTAATAGTCGTGAATCGCAAGCACTAGCGGGCAGCTAAACGCTTAACGAGTGCTTGCGATTAAATATTCGATTAATATCGTTCGTTCATTAATGACTTCATTGCACAAATTTGAGCGTCGTTTAAAGGCTTAGCGTGTTTCCATGTTTCTTCTAATGGCACAATGACAGGTCGTTGGTTAACTTCCCCTACCATAATGTTGGTGTGATTAGTTCCCACTAAACTAATAGCAAACTCACCGAGGGTTGTTGCTAGCAGCCTGTCTTGGCTAACGGGTGAGCCGCCGCGCTGTACGTGCCCCAAGGTCACTGGCCTGACATCATCAATTCCTTTATTGTTAAGCGCATTGCTTAGCCCCAAAAGCCCTTCTGGCCAAACGTTTTCGGCAACCACAATAATGAAACTTAGAGCGCCTTGTTGTTCGCGGCGTGCTTTAATCTGTTTTACTATCCTATTAAGCTCATCATCTGTGGTTTTAAAAAACTCTGGCACAATGACATAGTCAGCAGCCGAGGCTATCGCTGCATTTAACGCTAAAAAACCCGCATGTCGACCCATAACTTCCACTAAAAATATCCGTTCAAATGCATCTGCGGTATCGCGTACTTTATCGATAGAACTCATTGCGGTATCGATAGCGGTGTAATAGCCAATAGTGGCGTCTGTACCTGCTATATCATTGTCAATTGTGCCTGGGATCCCAATAATTTGTCCGTCCCAAAACTGGCTGAGGTGAGCCGCGCCTTTAAACGAACCATCGCCACCAATTACAACAAGGGTGTCTACTTTTGCCTTCCTTAGATTGTTCGCGGCTTGCTTTGCACCAGCGTCAGTCTTGAATGATTTACAGCGAGCGCTGCGTAAAATGGTGCCACCTTGTTGAATAAGGTTATGGGTTGTGTCGAAGCTAAGCGAAATAAACTCTTGCTCAAGCAATCCATTGTAGCCGTGTTTGTATCCCAGTAGTTCGTAACCTTCACATTTGCACTTAATAATTGCAGCACGCAAGCAAGCATTCATACCGGGTGCATCACCACCTGAAGTGAGTATCGCGACACGTTTTGACACAAATAAATCCTTCTAAAAAGACGTAAGTAGCTCGTAATCTAATGTTAGTACGTAGTAGTAAAGTAGATCATGCCGCCATTAAGGTAAAGTGTTACTAAATAAAACTTTTTTGGCACTTTTGGAACTTTTGTTGTCTACATGCTAACTCATTACAGGGTGTTAGATGTTGACCCACATCACAGTTGGATAACCAACCGTTTAAGGAAAAGCGTTATGCGTTTGTTTGTTGTCGTTGTTTTTGTATCACTAATTTCTGCATGTAGCTCAAAGTTTGCCTACGATAATTTAGATTGGTGGGTGTACTGGTATCTTGATGACTATATTGAACTAAATAATAAGCAAGAAGAGCAATTTGATAGCTATTTACAGAAGTGGCTTAGTTGGCATAAGCAATCAGAATTAACTCGCTACAAAGCGCACCTGCAGCAAGTCAAATCGCAAGTGATTAACAATGAGATGGATTACGACACAATCTACGCGCACATTGATATGGCTAAGGCTCACTGGGAGAGAGTGAGAGATGAAATTAGTCCTCAACTTGCAATACTTGCAAAAGAGTTAAGTGATGATCAAGTCGTACAGTTGTTTGCGGCACTTGAAAAAGATAACAAAGAAGAAGAAAAAGAGCGTAAAGAGAAGTTAGAGGAGAGTGCAGCCAAGCGCCTTGAGTTACGCATAGAGCGCATGGAAGAAAGCGTAGAAGAGCGAATTGGCAAGCTATCACAACCCCAAAAACAGATAATAGCCAGTTATGCGCAGCAGTTTGTCTCTACATCTGAAGAGTGGCTGAAATACCAAAGAGACATTCAAAATGCTGCAAGGCGTATTTTTGTAACCAGAAGCACAAATACCAACTTTGCAAATGACTTAACAACCCTGATGCAAAATCCAGAGCAATATCGCAGTGACGCGTTTAAACAAGCAAGTGCGCATAATACCAAGCTAACAGCAACAATGATGGCTGAACTCTTTACGACACTAAGTGCAAAACAAAAAGAAAAGCTAGTTAATGAATTAGACGAGTTAATCGATACCGTGGCTAAATTTCAGCGGTAGTGTAGTGGGTCTGCATAAATTCGAGTGAACTTTGTTAGCTAGATTTTTCAGACCCTTTCGTTGTGAACTGGCTTTAATGTAAGGAATATTGCCTATAGCCGTACCTTGAACTCACACACGCTAAAAGTGCGGAATAGGCAAGAGGCTTATCCCGATTGGACTGTTAGTTTGGTTAATTCTATGTTCTCTCACATGAAAGTTAAGGTTTTATACACAACGTCGAAATGACATTTCAGGCAATCAGTTCGTTGTTTTAGGCAAACATTCTTATCGCTCACTTACTAAACTTAATCCTGTAGCAAATGCTGATGGAACAATAAGTCGGTTCAGCATCAACAGGTGTTTTTAGTTAAGGAGCGTTTAACATGAAAAAAGTCAACTTCCCGAATACAAATGGTCTTGATATTACGATGGCTGGAATGGTCTTTTTTCCGAAAGACTTTGATGAGTCTCAGACTTATCCAGCAGTTGTTGTTTCACACCCAGGGGGTGGTGTAAAAGAGCAAACTGCAGGTACTTATGCAGAAAAAATAGCTGAAAATGGCTTCATCGCACTTGCATATGATGCCTCTTACCAAGGTGAGAGTGGAGGCATACCGCGTCAACTAGAAAACCCTCATGTACGTACCGAAGACGTGAGTGCAGCAATTGATTATTTAACGACATTGCCCTATGTGGACAACAACCGCATCGGTGCTATGGGCATTTGTGCTGGTGCGGGCTATACCGCTAATGCAGCAATCAATGATAGACGTATAAAAGCCATCGGCACAGTTAGTATGGTAAATATTGGCCAAATGTTCAGAAACGGTTGGGACAACAACGTGAAAGACAGTGATGCATTGCCATATTTACAGGCCGGTTCTGACTCAAGAACGTCAGACGCAAGTGGTAATGACACCGCCACCATGCCAATGGCTCCGCTGAAAGAGGAAGATGCGCCAAACGAGGAACTCCGTCAGGCATGGGAGTATTACCACACCGACCGAGCGGCCTATTGCACTGCGCCTGGTTACGGTACAGCCCGAAGTCTAACGCAACTGATCAGTTACGATGCTTTCTTTAAAGCAGAAGCATTTCTTACTCAGCCGTTATTAACCGTTGTTGGTTCCGATGCCGGTAGTAAATGGATGAGTGATAATCTAATGGAGCGTGCGGCATCAACAGACAAAACAATGCATATCGTTGACGGTGCAAACCACATGGACTTGTACGATGGTCAAGACGAAATAGAGAGTGCTATCAGTGCACTAGCACCTTTCTTCACCCGTACCTTAGGTTAATTTTTAGCTTATAGGAGGCACTCGTTGCCTCTTATAAGCAGAGAAGTATGATGAACAGTCATTAGTTTTCCTTAAAGGAAATGCGTATAAGTATGTTCAAAAATATCAGAGAGTATTCAATGAATCCTGAGCAGAAATCGGTTGCAAGCAATGAGCTTTTTCAACTGTTAGAATCGTTCGCCAGAAAAGAAGGGGACTTTGAATCGGGCATACAAGGTCTTACGGTACATGTACGCAATGCCCCAACGGAACCCTTACATTGCATCTATACACTTAGCCTGGCAGTTGTACTGCAAGGCGGCAAAGAAATTCTGCAAGATAATGAAGTTACCCACTGCACAGCGGGGCAGGCAATGTTGACTACTTTTGATCTTCCAGTTGTCTCACATGTTTCTAGCGCCTCTCGACACTCGCCTTTTTTAGCATTGATATTGAAAATGGATTACTCACTTATTATGCAAACTTGCGCGGAGTTAAAACTATCAAAACCACCTAAAGATATACGATTTAAAGCACTGACATCATATGACGTCGATGAAGGTCTTTTAGATGCATTGAAGCGAATGCTGACCCTTGAGAAACAATCAACAATTAAAGCAGGCATATTACCGCTCATTCAAAAGGAGATTGTGCTGCGCCTACTAGATAGTCCTCATGGTATGCATCTTCGCCATTTGGCGGCGCTAGGCTCACCAAATGGGAATGTTTTGAAAGCTGTAACGTGGTTAAAACAGAACTTTGCTCAGGGCATCGGCATGAATGATTTGGCTGAAAAAGCACACATGAGTGCATCGGCATTCAGGCAACATTTTAAGGCTCTAACTGGAACCAGTCCATTGCAGTATCAGAAAACTCTTCGTCTTCAAGAAGCGAGGGATCAGATGCTTATGAATGGGCTTGATGCAACACAAGCTAGTTCTGCTGTAGGCTATGAAAGTTCTACACAATTCAGTCGTGAGTACAGCAGGCTATTTGGCTTACCTCCTCAAAAGGACATACAGCGATTGAAGAACATTTAAAAATAGTAATTTAACCAGCAAATAAAAATCACAGTTGAAAAAAAACAATTACCGCTTAAAACCCAATATATTTAGACAACTCTTCTCTTAGATTAATGTATTTTTCTTGGTAGGGAGGCTTCAAATTCATATCATCAATCAGCTTAAAAAGGCGTTTACATTCGTTGATGATTTTCATTTCGACTTTGTCTTGCGTTTTGGCGATTTGCAGTAAGCATTGCAGCAGGTTTAGCGATACGCCAGTATTAACAGGGGCATAGCCTTGGGCTAGAGCAAACGATGCTTTGGCTCTTTCATAATCTTGTTTCTGATAATGCTGAATACCTTCTCTATTGAACTGTTGATAATTAGCGAGGTTTTGTTGCGCTTTCTTTTCTTGCTCGCTAAGCATAGAGCTACTATTGGCATCTAGCTTGTCTTGTCTACCTTCTAATATCTTAGACAGTTCAAGTGCGTCATCATATTCGCCAAGCTTGTACATTACATTAATGCTATCTGGAATAAACGCAGTCGGTAGTTCAGGGTATTTGTTTTCAAGTGCTATTTGAGAGTCTGATAAATGTCGTTTGGCATCAATGAGTTTTCCATCAATTGCGCTGACTCTTGCATTTACAATCTTTCCGAATATTTCAACATCGAATTCCCTGTCTATACGTTGTAAATGTTCATCAAATTTACCGCGTTGTAGAGTAAGAAGTGCTTCTTGTTGGTACTTGTTTCGCTGTTTCTTATCGTCGAAAAATTCTGCAACATCTAGCATTGCGCGGATAATACCGCACCAATGAAGGCTATTTTGATACACAGTACGTTTTGATAAATCCCATATCGCTTGGCTTGAACTTGCTGCTAATACCAAATCTTGATTGGCCCGCGCTATATTGCAGGCTTGAAAGTGGCGCGTAAGCGAGAAAGGCGATAACTTTATGGCTTCTTTAATTGCTTCTATAGCCGCTTCGCCTTGCTTTAGCGCTTGATTTGCCTGAGCGATGATATCGTGGGCATCTGCATTAAAGCGGTTCTTCTTTATAATGCGTTTTGCTATGGAAATAGCTTTCTCGTTTTGCTCAAGTTGTAGATACGTTTTACCTAGTGCTACCTGAGCCCACAGAACGGGTTTTCCATTTATATAGTCTTGTAACACATCAAGTGCTTTAGATGGTTCGTTTATTTGCCAATAAAGTTCGATAAGCAGTTGTTCACAATGACCTTTGTAATGTGATGGAGAGGCTAGCAGTTCTTCAATATGGTCTATTGCTGCATTATATTCTTGTTGTTCTATTAGGCGATAAGCCTCTTTAAGAAACTGACGCTTTTGCCAGGCTCTTATGATGCGAGACTTAAGTTGAACCTGAGAAAAAGGTTTAATCAAAAAGTCATCGGGACGTCTGTCAATTGAACCTAAAACCACAGGTCTTGCGCTATCTGCACTAATCAGTACAAAAACGGATGTTGGGTTAATCAGTCGTCTTGTGCGCAGTTCTTCTATAAGTTCATAGCCATTCTTGTTGTCGGCACCAAGGTGAAGATCACAAACAATGATGTCGAATTTATGCTTCTTACATAGGGAAACGGCTTGTTCTGCAGACGATTTTGTAACGACATCGGATACACCCATAGAATGCATGAGCCCTTTTAACAACAGCAGGAATGGGCGTTGATCTTCAACAATCAAAACTTGTTTGTTACTAAATTGCATTTCCAATCCATGAATGGGTATCGCTCATAGCAGTATGATTATCTATTACGCGATAGAGAGCAATAATAAGCTCAAGAAAAACATTATCTTGCCGACAACCTAAGTATAAGTTTGTACGTGATAAACGCCAGATATAATGTCAGCAGAAGAGTTAAAGACAAATAACACACCCCCAATAGACCCAAGTCTATTTTGGGAGTCTAGCGGTATTCTGTCTAAGGCGACTTCCCAAGGCGCTCTATTTTCACTTTATTTAGCCATGCAACAACACGCATTGGCAGAACCCATTCACATCAATAGTGCCGATACACTTAACGACAATAAACGCGGTAGTATCGATTCAACGCTTGAAGCTTTAAATCATTACCCAAAAGCTAAACTTGAGGCAACGCCAAGTGATTGGAAAAACATGTCTGTTTTGTCGGAATTAATGAAAACAGACATTGCAACCGCAAGGTTGTTTCACGTTATGAACCCTCAACCACTTGCGCAAACCAACAACAAATTGCGACTACCAGATGATGTAATAGATAACTGTAGCTATGGTACTCAAAAGCGAGTAGCTAAAGCGTACTCTAGTACAATAGATGAAGATAACACGATGCTGTTTGATGTTGTCGAACAAAGTCATGCGTTTAATGACAACTTAACGTCCCGCCGCTGGGATGAATCTGTTGTTGCATAAGTTGTTGCATAAAATATCATCTACCCATCATTACTTTGACTGATGCTAATTGCAAAAAGGCATAAACCAGCACTGCCGTAGATTTGTAACTGTGAATCTGCTATATTGCGCGCCGCATTTTTGCACTGGTCTTACGCTCCAATCAGCAAAGGTTTAAAAACATGTCAAAATATATTGTATGTGCGATGTATAAATTCGTTGCACTTGAAAATTTCAAAGAAATGCGTCAGCCGCTTCTAGAGGCGATGGAAAGTAACGGTATTAAAGGTACGTTGTTACTTGCTCATGAAGGTATCAATGGCACAGTATCTGGTACGCGTGAAGGTATTGATGCGCTACTTGCGTATTTAAACAATGATACTCGAATTAATCCTATTTCTTTTAAAGAATCACTTCACGATGAACAGCCGTTTTATCGTACTAAGGTAAAACTGAAAAAAGAAATCGTAACCATGGGTGTTGAAGGTATCGATCCACGCAAAACGGTGGGTACCTACGTGAAGCCAAAAGATTGGAATGCGCTTATCAGCGATCCAGACGTTACCGTTATTGATACACGTAACGGTTATGAAATTGAAATTGGTACATTCAAAAACGCCATTGACCCGAAAACGGAAACATTTAGAGAGTTCCCTGAGTACGTGTCAAAAGAACTTGACCCAGCGAAAAATAAGAAAGTTGCCATGTTCTGTACAGGCGGTATTCGCTGTGAAAAATCTACTGCCTATCTAAAAGAGCAGGGGTTTGAAGAGGTTTATCATCTTGAAGGTGGAATTCTTCAGTATCTTGAAGACGTGCCAAAAGAAGAATCTATGTGGGAAGGCGACTGCTTTGTTTTTGATAATCGCGTTGCGGTTAATCACGACTTAGAAAAAAGCCACTATGAGCAGTGCTATGCTTGCCGTCTGCCCATTACTGAAGAAGACAAAGAAAGCGATAAGTATGAAGCTGGCGTAAGCTGTCCACACTGTTATGGCACTCATACAGACGAACAACTTGAGCGTTTCCGTGAGCGTGAAAAGCAGGTACAACTTGCTAAGTCACGTAAGCAAGAACACGTGGGTACTGAAGCGCGTTTAACCATGGAACAAAAACGTCAAGAGAAAGCGCAAGCCCAGCGATTACGTGCACTGAAAGCAAAAGAAAATCAGGCATAGACAGTAAGTTAGAAGGGCGTTACACTCGTGTTTATTGCAGTTGAAATAAGGAACGCGAGTGAGCACTCAACTTTCAGAATCTAAAATTGAAGAAATTAGAAAAGACTTCAGCTTTTTTGACCGCGATGGAAATGGTCAAATCGATTTGCCTGAATTCATCGAACTTCTTACGGTGATCTCACCAAAGACAAAAGCGAGCCACGTACAAGAAGGCTTTAAGCTCATCGACAGCAATGATGATGGCTTTATCGACTTCGAAGAATTTTTAGAGTGGTGGCAAGAGTGCTGGTGGGAATACTAATTTGAGTATTTTCCAGTAGCAATATAGAACTAAAAAGCGAGTTCAGGGCTCGCTTTTTTATTAATTTTTTACGCTAATCACTGCTTGTTAGTGGTTTTCGTTATTAGCGCTTATCAAGTAGCCCACGAGTTACTCTTCGTCAGCGGTATCTGTGTCGTCTTCCAGTGGCTTTCTTGGTTTGCGTTTTATCGGAACCATACCCACATCTTCACCGCCCATCGTATCGATACGCTTTTTATGCTGTTGTTTAATCGGTTTTGCTACCCGTTTTTTACCTTGCGCACCAGCTTGTTTGGATGCCTTTTTCTTTGCTGGAGCAAAGCCTTTAAAAGTAGCGGCATGTTTTGGGTGAGCACTGCACTCTAACGCGTATTGCAAATGGTTTTTAAGTGCTTCAAAGCTCTTCCAATCGCGCGGCCCAACTAAGGAAAATGCTTCGCCTTTTTGTCCTGCGCGGCCAGTACGGCCAATACGATGAATATATTCATCGGCGTTTTTAGGAAGATCAAAATTGACTACTAAGCCTACCTTAGAGAGATCAAGCCCACGTGATGCTAGGTCTGTTGTAACTAAGATACTGTGTTGACCACGCGCAAATGAACTCATGATTGCGGCGCGCTGGTTTTGTGGTAGATCGCCGCGAAGCGCAATAGCCTCTAAACCGTCTTCGTTGAGCAATGCTGCAATGCGGTCAGTATCTTCACGTGTAGCGGTAAATACAATGGCTTGATTGTAAGAACGGTTCGTTAACTCAGCGTGCAATATGGCATCTTTGTTATCGACGTTATCTGCAAAGAAACATCGCTGTTCTATATCACCGTGCTGGGCAGTCGCATCACCCACAGCAACGCGCACAGCACTTTTCGTTAATTGCCCCGTCATGTGCTTCAACTCAATATTATCGAGTGTGGCAGAGAACAGCATAGTTTGGCGTTTTCGGTGGTCTGCGTAATCGTTTATCATTTTAAGCTGTGCAGCAAACCCCAAATCAAGCATGCGGTCAGCTTCGTCAAAAATCAGCAGCTCCAGACCGTTTAGATATACGCTTTTATCGAGTAGATGGTCAGCTACACGACCCGCTGTGCCAACGATGATATGTGGGTTACGGCGCAGTGCTTTTACTTGATCATTATAATTTTCACCGCCAACAATTAGCGAGCAAGTAAGGTTCAACCCTGTGCACATCGACTTAGCTTCAATAAACACCTGTTTCGCTAATTCGCGAGTTGGCGCTAATATCAACGCGCGCGGGTCTTGACGACTAAGCGCTTTTTGCGACATTAAACGATTGATTGCTGGAACTAAAAAAGCGAAGGTTTTACCTGAGCCTGTTTTTGAAGACGCAATAATATCTTTACCTTGAATAGCCGGTAACATAGTGCGTTCTTGAATTTCGGTGAGCGTTGAAATGTTTTTAGTTTCAAGCTTAGAAATGATTTTATGGTGGACAGGTAAATCGGTAACTTGCAAAGGGATGCCTCTTAAAATAACGAATCGGCGCATTATCCCTTAATGATAGACATAATGAAAGAAGAGGGCATAAAGATGCCCTCTAAAATATGATTAAAGTGACATTTCTACCACATTGTCTGGAACAATAAGCTTGCCCGCTGTTTTTTCTTTAATCTCGTCAATACTAACGCCCGGCGCACGCTCTTGTAGTATAAACGCGCCGTCCTGCACGCTAAGTACTGCCAAGTCAGTGATAATCCTTGTGATACAATTAACGCCAGTTAACGGTAAAGTACATTCAGGCAGTAGTTTTGAATTGCCATGCTTGTCAGTGTGAGTCATGGTAACAATGATGTTTTTAGCGCCAGCTACAAGGTCCATAGCTCCGCCCATACCTTTAACCAGTTTACCAGGTATCATCCACGAAGCGATGTTACCGGAAACGTCCACCTCAAACGCGCCAAGTACCGTAAAATCAACGTGGCCACCACGGATCATGGCGAAGCTTTCAGCACTGTTGAAAATGGAGGCGCCGGTAATTGCTGTTACCGTTTCCTTGCCTGCATTTATCATGTCTGCATCTACTTCTTCTTCAGTAGGGTAACGGCCCATACCTAAAAGGCCATTCTCTGATTGCAACATAACGCTAATATCGTCAGGCACATAGTTGGCGGCCAATGTAGGAATACCTATACCCAAGTTTACGTAGTCGCCATCTTTGAACTCTTGCGCTACGCGCATGGCAATTTGCTCTCTAGTTAGCATTATACTGCCTCCTTACTTACGATACGTCGTTCAATGCGTTTTTCGAATGAGCCTTTTATAACGCGGTTCACGTAAATTCCCGGCGTGTGAATTTCACTGGGAGATAACTCTCCAGGTTCTACAATTTCCTCTGCTTCTACGATGGTAATTTTACCTGCAGTAGCTGCCATTGGATTGAAGTTTTGCGCAGTGTGGCGATATACACAGTTACCAAATTTATCGGCTTTCCACGCCTTAACAATGGCAAAGTCGCCAGTGATAGCGTGCTCTAGAATATAAGGGCGGCCATTAAATTCCTTTACCTCTTTACCTTCGCCAACAGGTGTACCGTAGCCAGTTGCTGTATAAAACGCTGGAATGCCTGCACCACCTGCTCGCATTTTTTCGGCAAGGGTTCCTTGTGGAGTAAGTTCTACCTCTAACTCACCATTTAATAACTGTTTTTCAAACAAGGCATTCTCGCCCACGTAAGAAGACACCATTTTTGCTATTTGCTTATCTTCAAGCAATAAACCAAGCCCAAAACCGTCTACGCCGCAGTTGTTAGAAACTACGGTTAGACCACTGACGCCCATTGTCTTTATTTGTGCAATTAAGCCTTCTGGAATGCCGCAAAGGCCAAAACCGCCGGCAATGACAGTCATGCCATCTTGTAAACCTTTCATTGCTTCATCATATGAAGAAACGACTTTGTTGAAACCTGCCATTCACTCTCTCCAATTTGAATTGTTAACACTAAGTATCAACATTGTTGCTTATTATGTAAAATCGAATTAATCTTACGATTAATAAATTATATTAATTAATGAGTATGGATATTTCCTATCGTCAATTACGCGCGTTTATAGAGGTTGCTAAGTCATCTACGTTCGCCGAAGCCGCTGTAAACTTACATCTAACACAGCCAGCGTTGTCGTCGTCAATTAAAAAAATGGAGCAACAATTAGGTGGCAGGTTGTTTGAACGCAATACCCGCAACGTAAGCCTTACACCAGAAGGTGAATTGCTATTACCTAATGCCATTAGGTTACTTCGAGATTGGGACAATACGTTCTCTGATATGCAGAATTTATTCGCGATGGCAAAAGGACAATTGTCTGTGTGTGCTATGCCGTCTTTTGCAGAGTCGCACTTGCCGATATTGCTAGCCCAGTTTCACCGTGCAGCACCGAACGTAAACATACGCGTTATTGACATCGTTATGGAACAAGTGATCAATGAAGTAACAACTGGCCGTTGTGAACTAGGTTTTTCTTTTGAACCCGAGCGTAAAGACGGTCTTATTTTTGAAAGCCTATTTCAAGACCGATTTGTGGTAGTCGCCAACAAAGAGCAAGCCGCAAAACTTAGCCAAGTGCCACTGTGGCGCGAATGTCTGTCACTGCCACTCGTTATGATGAACCGTGGGTCTGCGGTAAGGTCATGGACACAAAATAAGCTACTGCAATATGGCGATATTAATATCGTGGCTGAAACAGGGCAATTGTCTACCCTAGGCAAGCTTATTAAACATGGGCTTGGGATTTCGATTATGCCGTCATTGTGTGAAACGCAAATGAAAAGCTTGGGCTTAGTGGTACTGCCTATTGAAACAGATCCATTGATAAAACGTATTGGGCTTATCCGAAATGCCAGAAAGGGATTGTCGGTTTCGGCTCAAAAACTGTGGGATTTGTGTGTAGCTTATTACGGAGATTAGTTAAGAGGCTTAATGAAAAAGCTCAATCTTAGTGCATCAAGTTTAAATACATCGACAAATACTCTCGTTACTCTTCTAACAATTGCCTTTCAAGCCATTTGTTTTTGTAATGCTCTATGGCTAATTCTACTTCTCCATTGTCGACCTTAAGCTGTAAACGTTTATCAAATTCATCGATTATTGCGGTGCAAGCAGAGCGCTTGCTAAAACCGTGATGTACGACGGCATTGTTAGTTTCGAACACTATTTCAAACTGAGAGAGCATTTTGTTAGTCTGAAGAAACGCGTTCGCAGTTTGCTTGCCAATAACAAAATAATCGGTTCTGCCTCGTGCAAGAAGCTCGAAATTTTCCCGTAGCCCTTTAACCTCAACGACATCTTGAACCGACAAGAATGCATCAATGTGCTCGCCGTGATTATCTCCAGCATTTACAGAGCCAATCAATCCATCCAACGCGTCGAGGGAGTGTACAGGTTGAGTGTCTGGTGTTGCTTTTTGGTAAATAGCAACAGGGTTGCTGTAGAAATGGGCGTTTGTGTAGTGAAGGAACTGCTCACGTTCGTTGGTTTTTTTTAACGCGGGTATTAGGTCGATATGACCAGCATAGGCGTGTTGGAGTACACGTTTCCAAGGCCCAACATAGTCCGAACGCCACGCTATACCCATCTCGTTTAGAATTTGCCCGGTAATGTCGATAGAGGCGCCTATAATCTCGCCGTCTTGCTCCCAGTGAAAAGGCGCATAATCAGGATGGGCTGAAATGATGACTTCATCACAAGCATTGCTGAGGTGCTCGCTATCAATTAGTGCAACTGTCTTAAAGGTGCAAAAGAATAGAGGAAGCAGTAAAAAGAGGCGAGGGGGTAATGCAGAACCAATTAAGTGTTTATACATATCGGCGTCCTTACCCCTTACAAAATTAGCGTTACGCTACCATTTCTTTTTCGGTGCGAAGAGTTCGTCTAATTCGTCGCGCTCTTCTGCTTGTTTCTTAGCGCGATCTTTTTCATTAACACTTTTAAGATTGCTTTGTATCTCATAGAGCCATTCTTTTATCGTCGCCAGTCGTGAACTTGAATATTCATCTTGAGGTGTCTGATTTTCTAACGCCGCTTTGGCTTTTTCAAAATACTGCCTAGCAGAACCTAGCATATTAGTTTGAAGGGCAGCTCTACCGCGTTTCACCAGGGTTTCCACATTCACTTTAAGCTGAAGCTTTTCTAAATGCTTGTCTTCGTCTAAAAAAACTTTCGAATCAATTTGCCCTTTACTGTGTTCGGCTCGAATGATGACCCTCAGTTTTTTCACAGCCTGTATATATTGAATAATAACTTTATCGTTGTCGGGAAGCGCGAATTCAGTCGACGCCGGAGAATTGTCAGAGAGCGCCGTAGCAGCTGCTTGCTCAGTACTTGATATGCGCTGCTTTAACTCTGCTGTACTTGCCAATTCGTTCATTGTTTTCAATGAATTAAGAATGCGATTGTGAAGAATTCCCATAAGGCGAGACGACACTGGCATATTCACGCTAGCCGCAATAACATTTTCTGTCTCATCTACAATCGTGCGTTGCTTGGCTAGCTCAGCACGGCGCTCAGCTTCCTGTT
Organism: Alteromonas sp. KC3; assembly: GCF_016756315.1. Classification (NCBI taxonomy): domain Bacteria; kingdom Pseudomonadati; phylum Pseudomonadota; class Gammaproteobacteria; order Alteromonadales; family Alteromonadaceae; genus Alteromonas; species Alteromonas sp. KC3. Next base: position 2,287,694 of record NZ_AP024235.1, on the reverse strand, counting down.
TTTGCCTATGTTGCTGCATTGCGTTAATAAATATTGCTGCAATAAGCAAAACAACAATCAGGATTATGATAATCACGTACATGCGCGTGTTCCGTCTCTTTTATGCTTTTATTATAACGTTCATAGAAGTATGTGCGTAAAACGTTATTTTGTCTTCATTTATTATTATCGGTCAATACTACGGTATTTTTACTTCAAATACACTTCCACCGTAAATCCCTCCGTTACTTAGTGCTATCGTGCCTGCTTTATCACCTTGAGAATGTGCTTTGGCGATTAATTTGGCAAAAAACAGGCCTAGTCCAGTGCGGCCTTGACTCAACTCAAAATCGGCCAATTGCTCGTGGCTTCTTGTCAGCATATCACTAGGGTATCCGCTACCATCGTCTTCAACTTTTAGCTGTAGAAAGCCATCATAATCAGCAGCAGACACTTTTATCTTTGATGTACCGTAACGCATGGCGTTAATAATTGCGTCATTAAGCAAAAGGTAAATTAATTCTTCATCAAGATACCAACGTAACTCTGATTCTATTTCTATCTCGATATTTATGTGTTTTTGATTTGTATAAAGCGTATTAGAACCAATAACGTCTTCAACGAGATCTTGGATGAAACACTCATCGACCGTGATAGGTAAACTTTCGAGCTCTGCTCGATACAACGACAGAATTTGTACTAGATTGGTATTAAGTCTAGACGCTTCGTAATGCACGTTAGCTACTTGTTCTTGCGCTTCAGTGTTATCTACAGGAAGAACATGGCTAAGTGCTTCAATAGATTGAATAAGTAGAAATAGTGAGTTCTTCATATCATGTACAGCGGCAGCTAGTACCGAAGAGAAGTCGATAGTTGAAGTGACCTGCTTGCTACTCATGATGGTTAATATTATTTCCTGTGCCGTGTACTTTTTATAATGTCTAAGATTACATAAAAAGGCGAATGATACTGCGATAAAATATTGAGTTTGTGCATATTTTCTACTTTATTATGCAGATTTTGTAATATCAACTAGCAAAAATAAGTGGTTTTGGTTATAACGATGGGAGTATAGTGATAATCCGGCGCAGTAAATGGTGTTTAAAATATGAAACTACAACAACTACGGTATATCGTAGAAGTCCTTAATAATAATCTGAATGTCTCTGCGACAGCTGAAAGTTTGTATACTTCTCAGCCAGGTATTAGCAAGCAAGTAAGAATGCTAGAAGATGAACTTGGCGTTCAGATATTTGGTCGTAGTGGGAAGCACCTAACACACGTTACTGATGCAGGTAATGATGTAATCAATATAGCGCGTGAAATTCTAGCAAAAGTTGAGAGCATTAAGGCAGTTGCGCGAGAGCACACTTTACCAGACCAAGGTAAACTCAATATAGCAACAACGCATACCCAAGCGCGTTACGCGTTACCTGATGTGATCCAAGGCTTCATGGGTAAATACCCTAAAGTATCGTTACATATGCACCAAGGCACGCCGTCTCAGATAAGTGACCTAGCCGCTAAAGGCGAGGCCGATTTCGCTATTGCAACTGAAGCACTGCATCTTTACAACGACTTAGTCATGTTGCCATGCTATCACTGGAATAGAAGTGTCATTGTAAATAAAGATCATCCACTGTCGAAAAAAGGCACGATAGATATTAGTGATATTGCCAAATATCCACTGGTTACTTACGTATTTGGGTTTACTGGGCGTTCGGAGCTGGACCAAGCATTTGAGCGCGCTGGGCTTACGCCTAAAATAGTGTTTACTGCCACCGATGCCGACGTTATCAAAACTTACGTACGTTTAGGTGTTGGCATTGGCGTTATTGCGTCAATGGCAGTAAGTGAAGAACTTGATGATGATTTAGTTAAAATCGATGCGAGTCATTTGTTCGATTACAGCACGACTAAGATTGGATTTAGAAAAGGCTCGTTTTTACGCAGTTACATGTATGACTTTATTGAGCGTTTTGCGCCACATTTGACCAAAGATAAAGTGGAAAAAGCGATGATGCTAAAAAATAACGAAGAAGTAGAAAAGATGTTTAAAGGTGTAACGCTACCCGTTAAATAACGATAAAATTTAGATTATAAAAAAGGGGCTTAATTGCCCCTTTTTTATAATTTTGGTGGGGACAATTCCCTTAACACTCGATTATGTTTACCGCGAGGCCGCCACGCGCGGTTTCTTTATACTTGGTCTTCATGTCGTTACCGGTATCTCGCATCGTCTTGATAACTTTATCTAGCGATACTTTTTGTTCGCCTGTACCACGTAACGCCAAGCGCGACGCGTTAATTGCCTTAATGGCTCCCATGGCATTTCGCTCAATACAAGGTACTTGTACAAGTCCACCAACTGGGTCACAGGTTAACCCTAAATTGTGCTCCATGCCTATTTCTGCCGCGTTCTCGACCGACGCCGCAGTGCCGCCCATAATTTCAGCAAGAGCTCCAGCTGCCATAGAGCAAGCTACACCTACTTCGCCTTGACAACCTACCTCGGCACCTGAGATAGATGCGTTTTCTTTATACAAAATACCAATCGCACCTGCAGTGAGAAGGAAGCGGCTAGCAACTTCTTCATCGACTGGGCGAATAAATTTGTCGACGTACTGTAAAACCGCGGGAATTATACCCGCTGCACCATTGGTAGGAGCTGTCACAACACGCCCGCCTGCGGCATTTTCTTCATTAACGGCAAGTGCAAACAAGTTTACCCAATCCATGGTTTGCATAGGATCATTGGTGTGTTCAGTTTGAAGCCTTCTATACAGCCCAGGAGCTCGACGTACGACCTTCAGACCACCAGGAAGAATACCTTCACTTTCGATGCCGCGCTGTATACAGGCTTTCATAACAAGCCAAATATTGTGTAGCTCTTGTTTTACTTCGTGCTTAGGCCTGAATGTAGATTCATTACGTAGCATAAGTGAGCTAATGCTAAGGCCATTTGTTTTACAAAGTGCTAGCAATTCTCCAGCCGTTTTAAATGGGAACGGAACTGATGCTTGCAGACTTGCTGCGTGTGCCTTGGTGGCATCGAAGTCTTCATCTTTAATGATAAAACCACCACCAATGCTGTAATAGGTCTGCTCGGCCAGCAATTCATCTTTGTGATAAACATAAAACGTTAGCGCGTTGGCATGTTTTGGTAGTGTTTTACGACGGTGAAATACAATAGCATTTTTGTTTGGAAAACGAACGGGCTTAGTACCATTTAGCGACAGCATTTCACTGTTGCGCACTTCTTCAAGCTTTGCGTCAATAGTGTCAACGTCTACTTGGTCAGGCAATTCACCTAATAGACCTAAAATTACTGCTTTACCGGTGCCGTGACCAATACCGGTTTGTCCAAGAGAACCAAAAAGCTCTACTTTAACGTGGTCAATTTTATTAAATAGTTCTGGCTGTTGCGCCAACTCACTGGCAAATTCTGCGCCCGCTTTCATAGGGCCGACAGTGTGTGAACTTGAAGGGCCTATACCCACACTGAACATGTCAAATACACTGATCATAGTATTTTCATCATTAAAACGAATTAATAGTAAGATCATGCATCTGAGTGCAAACAACTACAATACAGAAATGCTAATAGTGTGATTAGTTTTGCTAATACGCTGTAAACATTTATTTATAGTGCAGCAATTGGGCGCTATGCCACTAGGGATGAATATGGTGTGAAAGATTGCGAAGCAATGCAGCTGTTGCGCCCCAAATCATTTTGTCTTGCCATGGTATGAAATAAATAGGAAAGGTTTTGTTATTTCTGTGGGTTGTGTGAATCAAGTGATTCTTTCTATTTAAAAGGTGAGCTAGCGGTACTTCAAATGCACTTTCCACTTCGTTTCTGTCTAGTTTGGGCTCAAAGTCTGGGTTAACAAACCCAACAACAGGCGCGATTTCATATCCGCTAATAGTGCGATAGCGAGGCAACATACCGACAATATCTACATTTTTGGGCGGTAAACCAATTTCTTCGTCGGCTTCTCTTAGCGCAGCGTCAAATAGGCTAGCATCGCTATACTCAACAGCACCACCCGGAAAGCTTATTTGTCCAGGGTGATGTTTTAGGTGGTAGGCTCGCTCTGTGAGCAAAACACTTAACTTATCACCATAGTCGACAAGGGGAATCAGAACGGCGGCCGGACGACCCGCTTTTCGAAGAGGGTAATCGGGCTCTATGCGCGGAACACGCAAATGGTGAAACTGTGCAATAAATTCTGTTCTTGTCATGTTTTAAGTTACATGTATTAAGCTAATTAGTATTAAGCGACTCTAACACTGGTATTATCTTAGACACTTTATCGAATGTCTCTTGATATTCTTCTTGCGCCACAGAGTCAAGCACAATGCCGCCTCCAGCCCAACAATATAGTGTATTTTTTTCAGCCAGCAATGTACGAATACAGATACTAGAGTCCATATCTTCACGAAAGCCCATATAAAATATACTTCCGCAATAAATGTGTCTTCTATGTGGCTCGAGTTCGTCAATCACTTCCATTGCTCTAATTTTGGGGGCACCGGTAATCGAGCCACCGGGAAAAGCTGATTTAAGTAAAGTTAATGGAGACGTTGACTCATCAAGTTCACCGACCACTGTACTTACTAAGTGGTGTACAGCTTGGTAACTTTCAAGTGCAAACAACGCAGGCACGTTAACAGAGTGTGGTTTACAGTGCTTTGAGATATCGTTACGTAGCAAGTCAACAATCATAAGGTTTTCAGCGCGATCTTTTTCAGCAGATAGCAAACTTTCAGCACTTCGCTTGTCTTTACTTGGGTCGCTAAAACGCGGTCTGGTACCTTTGATTGGCTTTGTCTCGACAACACCATCTTTTACACGCAAGAACCGTTCTGGCGATATTGATGCGATGCTGCCAGATGATGAATTGTAATAGGCTGAAAAGGGCGCGCAGTTTTGTGCTCTTAACTCTTTATACGCATTCCAAAAGCTACCTGTATATGTTGCTGAAAAGCGCTGTGCCATATTCACTTGATAGCAATCGCCAGCACGCAGGTAATCATTGATTTGTGACAAACACTGTGTGTATGCCGATTTTGAAAGGTTAGATTCAAATGGTGATGTCAGCGAAAAGTCAGCGCGGTTGTGTTGTGCTCTAACAAGTTCTTCAATGTTTGGACTTGTACTTCCGTCGCAAGAACAGTAATAAAATGCCCCTGTTTTGGTATCTTCAATGAGCGATTGCAAATAAAGACCGACAGAAAAATCAGCGCTTTGGTAATCTGATTGTGAGATTGAAGGAAGATTTTCATAATAGCGACCCGTGTCATAACCCGCCATGCCTGCCACGCCAATGATAAATGGCAACTCGCTTATGTCTTCAGAAGTGTCAACAGTTACACCGTCTAGCTGGCTATGGAGGTACTTTTCTACAGCCTCAAACGGTTTTTCATCCACTATTGTGTTTATATTGCGAATTGGATCGAGAAGTGAAACTACACACTTTTTGGCTTCTACTACCAAAGAGGGGGAGTAGGCCATAATGTTATAGCGTCCGTCACTTTGCGTAGAGCCAGAAGTATCAAGTAACAACGCCCATGGTGTGTGCGATATTTTCTGAAATATGTCAGTAAAGCATTCAAATTCTGCTGTTTCTGGTATCAGCGAGCATAATTCTTGTTTGGATAAACGAGTAACCTTGATGGTAAACGGCGTGTGTTGCATAAAATGTATTATTTACTTCTTGTCTTTGTTATTCGGTGCTTGTGAAGCGTATATACTGTGTCTATTACTAGCACTCACATTTCACACTGGCCAGATAAAACCATTACTCTGACAAATAGTTAGAATTACGGTTACGCCATTCGTTTTACGTGGTGCGATGTCGCCAGATGCGCTAGTATACGCTTTTTTAGCTAGCTAAGACCACGAAAGCCAAATAAAAAGAGGATGTCATGACCGTTATTCGTCAACAAGACTTCATTGACAGCATTGAAGATGCCCTACAGTTTATTTCTTACTATCACCCTCTAGACTACGTTAAGGCAGTAGAAGAGGCTTACAACAAAGAGCAAAGCCAAGCAGCAAAAGACGCGATGGCACAAATTCTCATTAACTCTCGCATGTCAGCAGAAGGCAAGCGCCCTCTATGCCAAGACACAGGTATTGTTACTTGTTTTGTAAAAGTAGGTATGGGTGTGACATGGGATAAGACCGACATGACTGTGCAAGAAATGGTCGATGAAGGTACACGTCGCGCTTATCTTAATCCAGACAACCCGCTTCGCGCGTCAATCGTTGCAGACCCAGCAGGTGCACGTAAAAATACAAAAGACAATACGCCAGCAGTTGTACACATTGACATGGTAGCGGGCGAAAAGATTGAAGTGATGATCGCGGCCAAAGGTGGTGGTTCAGAAAATAAATCTAAAATGGTAATGCTTAACCCAAGCGACGATATTGCTGATTGGGTGGTAAAAACGTTACCTACTATGGGAGCAGGTTGGTGCCCACCAGGCATGCTGGGAATAGGTATCGGTGGTACTGCAGAAAAAGCAGCAGTGCTGGCTAAAGAAAGCTTAATGGACCCTGTTGATATTCAAGAACTCATTGAACGCGGTCCACAAACTACAGACGAAAAGCTACGTCTTGAGATCTTCGATCGCGTTAACAAGCTTGGTATCGGCGCGCAAGGGCTAGGCGGCCTCACTACCGTTGTTGATGTAAAAATTAAATCGCTTCCTACACACGCTGCGTCTAAGCCTGTCGCGATGATCCCCAATTGTGCAGCGACTCGCCATGCACATTTCTACTTAGATGGATCTGGTCCTGCTGAATTAACTCCGCCTAAGTTAGAAGATTGGCCAGAAGTGACATGGGAAGTTAGCGAAAATACTCGTCGCGTAAACCTTGACGATGTCACAAAAGAAGATATTCAAGAGTGGCAAGTGGGTGAGACTGTTTTGCTATCTGGCAAAATGTTAACAGGCCGCGACGCAGCGCATAAACGCATTCAAACTATGATGGAAAATGGTGAAGGTCTCCCTGATGGCGTTGATCTTACCAATCGCTTTATCTACTACGTAGGTCCAGTAGATGCAGTAGGTGATGAAGTTGTAGGGCCAGCAGGTCCAACAACCGCGACACGCATGGATAAGTTTACCGATATGATGCTTGAGAAAACAGGCCTAATTGGCATGATTGGTAAGGCTGAGCGCGGACCTGCAACGGTAGATTCTATAGCGAAACACAAAGCAGTTTATTTGATGGCTGTTGGTGGAGCTGCTTATCTTGTTTCTAAGGCAATCAAAAAATCGCGTGTAGTGGCTTTTGAAGACTTAGGTATGGAAGCAATTTACGAATTTGAAGTAGAAGATATGCCAGTAACAGTCGCAGTAGATAGCACTGGTGCAAATGCCCATAAAAATGGCCCAGCAATTTGGAAGGCAAAAATCGAAGATTTAGATAAATCGTTATCTAAATAACAGTTTATTTACCAGCTATTTAACGTGGCTGTTGAAATAGATTATAAACAGGTACCTTGAGTACCTGTTTTTATTTGTGTTTTTTGTTTATATTGCTGTACAGAATAACAGTATATCGTTGGCGCTATGATTTTCGAACTTATTCAGTCTTCACCATTAACCATTCTAATTACGCTAGTTGTACTAGTCTTTTTCGGTACTTTTCTGTTGCTACAAAATGTGCGACTAGAGAAAAAAAATACTGATAAACAAACAACCATTGATAGCTTATCTACTGAATTAATCACATTTCGAGAAAAGCAAGCTTTGTTATCGCAACAAGCAGAGCAGGTGATCACACTTCAACAGGCCAATGAAGAGTTAAAAGATACACTAAACAAAGAGCGTATTTCATTAGCTAAAGCGCATGCACAAAATGATGCGCACCAAAATAGAATACATGCACTGATGGAAGCGCATGAAGATAAGCTTGCAGCGATGACGGCATCAGAGCAGCGCTTACAAACTCAATTTGAAAACTTGGCGAATAGAATTTTTGAAGAAAAGCAACAGCGTTATACCCAGCAAACGAAGCACAATATTGAATCGGTACTCGCGCCATTTAAATCTGAATTAGACAGTTTTAAACGCCAGATTTCTGAGCAACACATTAGAGAAGGGCAAGAGCGAGCGTCGCTTAAAACGGAAATTTTGAGTTTAAAAGCCTTGAACCAAAAGATTACCGAAGAAGCGGCCGCTTTAACCAACGCGCTCAAAGGGGATAATAAAAAGCAAGGCAATTGGGGAGAAGTGGTACTACAACGAATCTTGCAGGAATCAGGTTTAAGAGAAGGGCATGAATTTGATACGCAAGTGGCAGCCACTTCACAAGAAGGGCGCAGATATCAACCTGATGTTGTCGTTCATTTGCCAAATGAAAAAGACGTTATTATCGACTCAAAAGTTAGCCTTGCCGCGTATGAGCGATTTTATAACTGCGAAGACGAAGCACAGCGCGACATTTACCTAACTCAACATGTTGCTTCAATTAAAGGGCATATAAAGGGGTTAGGTTCAAAAGACTACCAATCACTTAAAGGCATTAAGACCCTCGATTATGTGTTGCTATTTATTCCGATTGAGCCTGCTTTCTTATTGGCCGTTGAAGAAGAGCCTGACCTAGTCACGCTAGCGCTTAACAACAACATCATGCTTGTAAGTCCTACCAATTTATTAGTTGCGCTGCGCACAATTAATAATATTTGGCAGTATGAATATCAAAACCAAAACGCCCAACTTATCGCTGAACAAGCGGCTAAGTTATACGATAAGTTTGTGGGCTTTATCACTGATATGGAAAAGGTAGGTAAGGCTTTAGATGGTGCACAATCAAGTTTTGACAGCGCAATGAATAAGCTAAGTAGCGGGCGGGGAAATATTGTAAAACAAATTGAAAAGTTCAGAGAGCTTGGCGTTCAACCTAACAAAAAGTTAACTGAGAATATTCAGTCTTTAATCAATAAAAACGATGATTAATCGCAACCCATATTTGAGCTTACTCACTCCAAGCGAGTAATGCCTATATGTTTGGTGTGGTTTGACACAAAAAACAGGTTGAAAAAAAAGGCCGCAGTTGCGGCCCTTTTAGTAGCTAAGCGTTATGCATTAAGCACGTTTAGCACGTCTACGTAGGTAGATAGCTGGCGCTAGAAGCAATGCTATCCAGCCCATTGAACCACCGTTTTTGTCTTTTACTTGAATAGTAACGGTCTCGGTTACTGTGTCGATACCGTCTGTTGCAGTCACTGTTACCGCAATGCTAGAGGCTTGCTCATGGCTTGGTGCAGTGTCTGTAATCTTCGTAGTTTGAAGACCATTCATAGTAATAGTAACGTCATCACCGTCAGCGTCTGTAGCAGAAGCGGTAACAGTAAATGTCTTACCTTCATCTACACTTGCTGGTGCGCTGATTGAAATTACTGGCGCGTCTTGTACACCTGCAACTGAAACTGCAACAGTACCTTCACCAATAGTTTCACCTTGTACTACTTCATCATCATCGTTAGTCGTACCCATTACACGTACAGTGTACGTAAATGAATCTTCACCGAAGAAATCAGCGTTAGGCGTATAAGTAACCGTACCATCATCGTTCACTGTTACAGTGCCGTTTTCAGCAGCCGTAACAACCTCAACTGTTGATGGGTCTAGCTCTTCTTTGTCGATTTCGATCGGCGTATAAGTTCTGAAGTTACCTGATAGCGATTCCATTTCGAAAGTGTTGAAAACAACATCGTCCATTTCATTCGCTAGGATGTTTGCAGTAATAGAAGCGTCTTCGTTTACAGCAAGCATGTCATCCATTAATTCGCCTGCAGGCTTGATAGTACCACTATAGCTTACAGAGATTTCATCACCTGGAATGGTGACAATGCTAAACTCATCACCTTCAACTGGTAGAGAGCCGTAAACATCTGATGACAATTGTGCCGCATGTGTAAAGCCAACAGTACCTGACGCATCTTCAAAACCAACTACAGCAGCAGTGTTATTTGCGCTCATTGGTCCATATGCAAACGAGAAGGTTTCAGCGCTTTGGTCGTACCAAATTTGGAAATTAACACTAGTGCCTTCTTCTCCCCACAACATTGCATTTTGCCACTCAACGACAAAATAGCTGTTTGTGCTTGTGCTTACTGTTGCTGCGTACATTAGACCAGTACCCGTGTCGTCAGCAGCGGTGCCGTCAAGATCAAGATCTGTCCAGTAAGGTGCAATAACGTTATTCGGCTCTTGTGCACCAGGTAACTCATGTGGTCTATACTCAGTAACACTGCCTGAAGAAGTACCTATAGAAACAAATCCATTTGAAGATACTTGAACGTCAGTATACGTTTGCCCCATGTACTGAAGGTCTATAAGCGATGTAACGGTTATTGCTGCATCGTCACATGTTTCGGTACAAACTAGTGGTGCTACACCAATGTTAGAAAGCGAGAAGTAACCAAAAGGTGAAGGTTCGTTGCTAAGTTCTAGAGTCGCTGTATTAAGCGCGCCTTCCCAACGAATTTCGCGATTCTCTGCATCGTACGTTACTGGCTCTTGGTTACCATTCTTAACCGCTGAGATAGTTGATGGATCGATGTCATACTTTTCATCAACGGTAGAAGTGATACCGATAAGACCCGTAACATTCTGGTTAGTAGCAGATGCGCGAGTAATAACTTCTTCACCTTCAGCTGCGAAATCATTGCTTACTGAGCTGCTGAACAGTTCTGGCTCATCAGTGTTTACAGGGTAGATTGCAACAGGAATGAAATAATCAGTCGTGTCGTCATTGCCATCTGTCCAGTTAATACCACCAAATGACCATTCACCTGATGAAGCAAGTGAAACGTTAGCAGAAATCATGATTTCTGCAGATGCACCTGCAGGTAACGTGGCCATATCAGGGGTAACAGTAACTTCGATATTTTCGTCATCGAACATTGCTGTTGCGTCAACATTAACGTCTGCATCACTGTTATTAGTAACTGTGATAGACATATCACATGTGATGTAACAGTGTGAAGAAACAAGACTGATATCGCTATAAGTCAGTTCAACTGAAGTTGCACGAGGTAAGTCAAGACGACCAGCCCCCATATCAAAATTATCAGCAGGAGTTAGTGCATCATCTTTAAGTACGTCACGAATTGATGAAGTGACAAGTGCACTCTTAATTTGCTGTGCAGACCAATCTGGGTGCATTTGCTTCAATAGTGCCGCCGCACCTGCTACGTGAGGCGAAGCCATTGAAGTACCACCTTTGAACGAGAAATTCTCGTCTTCGTGTCCTGGTGCATCTGGAGACTCACCTGAGAAAATTCTAACACCTGGTGCCGCGATATTCGGTTTCAAGAAAGTCGCATCACCACCTGGTCCACGTGAACTAAAATCAGCAACGATGTCAGCCAAGCTATCAGAGACAACACGTACAATTTCAGCGCCAATAGTCACATTCACAGCTTCATCAGTTTCAGATACTAATGTAGCAAGAGCTTGTCCAGGCGTTGCAGGGATCATCAAAGAAGGGATAGTTTGCTCTGGGCTTAGACCACCCATCAGAATTGGAGCTTCACCACGACCATCTACGTTATGTACTAGTACTGCAACTGCACCTGCTGCCTCGGCATTTGCAATTTTGGTCACAAAGCCACAAGTACCACGACTAACAAGTGCAATTGCACCATCAAAAGCAGAGTCATCAGCAAATGGCTCACAGGCTTCTGCATTGGTTTCAACAACTTCACCTGCGAATACAACTGGCGCTGTAATAGCAGTGTCAAAAACGATGTCCGGATTACCTACAGAATAAAGCGCAGGAATTGCACCAATTGTTGTGTCACCTTCGATAGTTACTTCGTTTGCGAAAAGACGACCTGTTGTTGTTGCTGCAACAGTGATTACATCTTCGTCACAGCCAGGGCAGCCGATAGTACCAGGGTTAGGGCCATCGTTACCTGCAGCAAATACTGTCACAACACCAGCGTCGTTCATTGCATCAAAAACGCCCGCGTAGAAGCTGCTTGGCATACCGCCTGCGCCACCACCCCAAGAGTTATTTACAATGTCAGCACCGTCTTCAAGTGACGCTTCAAGCATTGAAAGAAGCATCGAAGATGCACCACTTGAACTTGCTGGATTTGCAGGCGTTGCATAAAGGCCTTTATACACCATTAGATATGCAGCAGGTGCAACACCTGAAATTTCAGCTTCTGCGCCATCACGCTCAGCCATAACGCCGTAGTTACCAACAGCTGTACCCGCAACGTGAGTACCATGACCGTTAAAACCTAGTGGGCTCTCATATTCCTCTTCAACTACGCTGAAGCCTTCAACAATCTCTGCTGCACGCGCAACAATAAGCTTGTTGTTACAGAAATCTTCAACTTCTGAACAGTAATCATCTGTCGGTAGAGTAGCTGCATCAGGTGCTGTGAAGTTTTCACCGCTAAACAATGGGTTTTCAGGGCGAATACCACTGTCGATGATGGCCACTTTTACGCCAGCACCTGCAGATTCTTTACCGCCAAACTGTTCCCATGTTTCAATTGCACCAATAAGGTCTAAGCTCGCATCCATTTGTGCATGGTGGATTACGTCTGGATATACCGCTTTAACCGTTGAAAGTGACTCTAATTTATCAAGCGCATCTTTTGAGATGATACCTGCAAAGCCGTTAAATGCAGTTGTATAAGTAAGGTCCGCTTTAAATGAAGCATCAAAAGACTTAATGCTTTGAATCACTGATTGCTGCTTTGATTCTAGAAACGATTTGTATTCTTTCGCAGCATTTGATTTGAAGTTAATTTTTTGACCTTTATGTGCTGATGCACTGCTAAGGTTTGGGTTAACACCGCTAAATTGTGCCATTGGCACATCGTTAAGTTGAACAATAACACGAACGCTGTTTTCGTTTGCTTGAATAGCGTTGGCTAGGATGTTTTTCTTATCGAAAGAAGCTTCAACGGCGTTTCTCTGCTCAACGCTGAAACCTTTTAGTGATGAAGAGTCTGACGTTGCTAATGCACCAAAAGCAGATCCTGCCAGTGCGGCAGCAACTACCGTACTTATTAATGTTTTTTTCATAATTATTCTCGTGTGAATAGTTCCCTGGAGTCCAGCTTTTAAACTTGTCGTCCGCAATAAAGGTCATTCGCCTCTTTATTTATGCGGATTATCGCTGTGACTCAGTATTTCTAGCACACTTTTTTACGTTTTGTAATGTGTATTTCTGAATGAAACAAATTACATATTTTGTTACAAATGGTAAGAAATATTCATTTGATATAAGTCTTATTCTTCTTCATTTAATTGATTAAAAATTAATCCAATGATGGTTTTTTGTGCGTTTTCAATGTTATAGATGCGTCGCTTGATAGAAACATATGTTATGAAACAACGCGTTTCATTTATAGATAGAGATGTGATGTTTATCCTATCTATTTATCATATATTTTACATATGCTTTACCTTTTTAGGACGTATATCCTCATTTTTTAACATGCCGTAGTCGTTACATTTCTACTAAGTTCAAAAATACCTATGAATGAGAAGGACACTCCTTCACTTCCTCTACTAGCATAGTGGCATCGAAATCATTTGTTTCAGCCCTCATTTATAAGGGGATAAAAAGTGAAAGACAGAAATCATTTGGCCGCAGTAAAAACAACAACTAAGGTCAACATTATCGAGAAAGGGGTAGTTGATATCCCAATGCTACAGATACTTTCTTCAGAGGGTACATTGCTTGACGATGCCGTTGAGCCAGAACTCAACCAAGAAGAAGCATTAAAAATTTACAACACAATGGAATACATTCGTGTTCTTGATGAACGAATGGTTGGTGCGCAGCGCCAAGGTAGAATTAGTTTTTACCTTGCCAGTACTGGGGAAGAAGCTGCATCAGTTGCTAGTGCTGCAGCGCTTTCTGATGACGATATGATTATGTCACAGTACCGCGAGCAGGGGGCACTAGCTTATCGAGGCTACACGACTGACCAATTCATGAATCAAATGTTCAGCAATGAGGCAGATCCTAACAAGGGCCGCCAAATGCCAATTCACTACGGTGATAAGCCGCTTAACTTCATGACAATTTCGTCGCCATTAGGTACACAAATTCCACAAGCGTCTGGCTACGCTTACGGTCAGAAAATGTCAGGCAAAGATGTTGTCACCATATGTTACTTTGGCGAAGGCGCAGCATCTGAGGGCGATTTTCACGCCGGGCTAAATATGGCTGCGGTACTTAATTGCCCTGTTATTTTCTTTTGCCGAAACAACGGTTACGCTATTTCTACGCCTGCTGAAGAGCAATTCGCAGGTGATGGTATTGCATCTCGTGGTCTTGGCTATGGCATTAAAACCATACGGGTTGACGGTAATGACGCGCTTGCGATATATGCCGCTACAAAAGAAGCGCGCCGCATTGCGATAGAGGAAAAATGCCCGGTATTAATTGAAGCTATGACCTACAGGTTAGCTGCGCACTCAACTTCAGATGACCCGACAGGTTACCGTTCACGTGAAGAGGAAGATAAATGGCGTGCTAAAGATCCTATCGCTCGTATGGCTAAATGGTTGAGCGAAAAAGGGTGGTTTGATGAGAAAGACAATAAAGCCAAAGTTGAGAAAGCACGTCAAGACGTACTGGCTTCACTAAAAAGTTGCGAAAAAACAGATGTATGTCCGATAGAAGATATAATTGAAGACGTATATGACACACCGCCTTGGCACTTAAAAGAGCAACTTTCCAACCTTAAAGCACATATCAAAAAGTACCCACAGATGTACCCTAAAACAGCAGGGAGAGTGAAGTAATGGCTAAAATGAATCTATTACAAGCGATCAACAACGCCCTTATTACCGCGATGACTGAAGACGAAAAAGTCATGGTGTTTGGTGAAGATGTTGGGCATTTTGGTGGTGTATTTCGTGCAACAAGTCACCTACAGGAAAAGTTCGGTAAGTCGCGCTGTTTTAATACACCATTGACTGAACAAGGTATTATCGGTTTCGCAAATGGTCTAGCGTCGCAAGGCTCAGTGCCGGTTGCAGAAATTCAGTTTGGTGATTATATCTTTCCCGCCTTTGACCAAATCGTAAATGAAACCGCTAAGTGGCGGTACCGTTCAGGTGGTCAATTTGACGTAGGCACATTAACTATCCGTACACCTTATGGTGGCGGAATCGCTGGCGGGCATTACCATAGCCAGTCACCAGAGGCTTTTTTCGCTCATTGCCCAGGTTTAAAAATCGTCATTCCTCGCGACCCGTATCAAGCTAAAGGTTTGTTGTTGGCCTCTATCCGCGACAAAAACCCGGTTCTTTTCATGGAGCCCAAAAGATTGTATCGCGCCTCTGTGGCCGATGTGCCTGAAGACGATTATGAATTGCCACTAGGTAAGGCAGATGTTGTTCAAGAAGGTAATGACATTACGTTACTTGGATGGGGCGCTCAAATCGAAATACTTCAAAAAGCCGCTGAGATGGCATTAGAAGATGGTGTGTCTTGCGAGATCATAGATTTACGCAGCATTCTTCCTTGGGATGTTGAGTCTGTAATGCAATCAGTTATGAAAACGGGGCGTTTACTTATAAACCATGAAGCACCGCTAACAGGCGGCTTTGCAAGTGAAATTGCTGCTACTATTCAAGAGCGTTGCTTTTTGTACTTAGAAGCGCCCATTGCACGTGTGTGTGGGCTAGATACCCCATATCCATTGGCGCATGAGAAAGAATACATGCCTGATGAAACTAAAACATACGAAGCTATCAAGCGTACGTTGCATTACTAAGTCAGGGAGAAAGTATTATGACAATAGAATTCATTCTTCCCGATATCGGTGAAGGCATTGTTGAGTGTGAGCTACTTGAATGGCTCGTAGCTGAAGGCGAGCACATTGAAGAGGATCAACCGGTTGCCGAAGTAATGACAGATAAGGCAACGGTGCAAATTCCCGCAATGCATGCTGGTGTAGTTGAGAAATTGCACTATGCAGTGGGCGACATTGCAAAGGTTCATGCACCTCTATTTTCAATGACACCAGACGATGCTGTTGAGCAAGGTTCCGAGCAAAATACAAAAGAAGCAGATGAAGCGGTTGTATCGCTAGCAAATGAAGATAGTCAACAACTGACGGGTCAACTTGAAAGTGCCATTGAAGATTTTATTTTGCCCGATATCGGAGAAGGTATTGTCGAGTGCGAGATAGTTAAGTGGAATGTTGCTGAAGGCGATCAAATTGAAGAAGACCAAGCTGTTGTCGAAGTAATGACAGACAAAGCTGTGGTTGAAATTCCAGCAAAAAACGCTGGTGTTGTACATAAGCTTTACTATGCACAAGGTGATATTGCGAAAGTACACAGCCCGCTTTTTGCTCTAGCGGTAGAAGGTGATGTTCAACAGATAAATACCTCGTTTGAACAACCAGCAACGCCAAATAATAAGGACAGCGCTGCAAAATGCGATAACAGTGCTGTTGATACTAGCACGCCTTCGGCTAAGGCGGCCTTACCAGCAGACAATGCAAAATTTAAAGACGGTGAATTTGAGCCACCAATTGCTATACCAGGAAAGGTACTCGCTAGCCCAGCCGTGCGTCGTATTGCTCGCGAGCAAGGTATTGATTTGCTGAAGATA
The DNA here is from genome assembly GCF_016756315.1 of Alteromonas sp. KC3. NCBI lineage: Bacteria > Pseudomonadati > Pseudomonadota > Gammaproteobacteria > Alteromonadales > Alteromonadaceae > Alteromonas > Alteromonas sp. KC3. The sequence continues at coordinate 2,271,088 of NZ_AP024235.1, read as the reverse complement.
ACGGGCAGCGGTAAAAAAGGCCGCATCCTAAAAACGGACGTTATTGAGTACGTTAGTCAAGCCGGTTCATCTGTAAAGAGTAAAGAAGGGCAGCCAAGTGATACACCTGTAACGTCAAAAGGCGTTGGCATGGCTTCGAGTCAAGCAACGGGTGGTGTAAAAACCGAAAAAGTGCGCGGAATACAGGCCGCAATGGCTAAGCAAATGTCTGCATCAGTTTATACCATTCCGCATTTCACGGTTAGTGATGAAGTAGTAATGGACAACCTAATGGCACTTCGTCAGGCCCTTAAGCCAGACTTCGAAGCAAGGGATGTAAAACTTAGCTTCATGCCATTCTTTGTAAAAGCGATGTCTTTGGCGTTAACAGAATTTCCGGTTATCAATAGTCAGTTAAACGACGACGCCACAGAAATAAGTTACTTCGAAGACCACAACATCGGTTTTGCAGTTGATTCTAAAATTGGCTTGCTTGTACCAAATATTAAAGGTGTTCAGCACTTGTCGTTGTTTGAAATAGCAACACAAATGCAGGATATTATTAATCAAGCGAGGGAAGGGCGAGTGTCTGGTGAACACCTTAAAGGCGGCACTATTAGCATTTCAAATATTGGTGCTATTGGCGGTATTACTGCAACGCCTGTTATCAACAAACCCGAAGCTGCAATTGTCGCGTTAGGCAAAACACAAAAACTGCCTCGTTTTGATGATAACGGGAATGTTTTTGCACAGCATATTATGGCGGTTAACTGGTCTGGCGATCATAGGATCATCGACGGTGCGACTATGGTGCGCTTTAACAATCTTTGGATGAGTTATCTGACTCAGCCAGAAAAAATGTTGATGCACCTGCGCTAGCGAAGCAATACTGAAATACGTAAAGGCTAATGACATTGGTTATTAGCCTTTTTTTGTATACCAACACCAAATCCTATCGATGCACTATCACAATATAATGAAAGGCATGGTTCACCTTTAGCGTAACTATTTGTGTATTGGCTCATATGGTAACTGATGTGCATATCGGGGTAAGATAGCAGCTTTATCTATTATCGCGTTTTATCGAGGTTTTGTGCTTAGTTATCAACATGCATTCCACGCAGGCAACCATGCTGATGTTATAAAACACCTTTGTTGGTTAGGTGTCATTAATTCACTTAAAAAGAAAGATAAACCTTTCACGCTTTTTGATTCACATGCAGGGGCAGGTTGTTACGACTTTAGTGACGCGATGTCGTCAAAAAATAAAGAGTATGAGACAGGTATTAGTCGAATCCAAAATGTACATGCAGATTCGGCGCTACTAAAAGATTATCTTGCGCTTTGCGGCACATTCTTAACACACAATAACTATCCAGGCTCGCCGGCAATAAGTGCAGTAGCGAAGCGCGAAGGGGATACGCTACATGCGATGGAACTCCATCCTGCGGAGTTCGAAAAGCTCAGTACAAATTTGTATCGATTAAAGTCCGCTAATACCCATGTGCACAAGCGCGACGGATATGAAGGGTTACGAGCGCTTACGCCACCAAAGCCGAATAGAGGTGCAATTTTAATTGACCCACCGTATGAACGTGCAAGTGAATATTCTGATGTCATCAAAGGCGTAGAGCAGGTCCTCAAACGTTGGAAACAAGCTCAGATTGTTATTTGGTATCCACTTTTGTCTGCTCGCGCAGGTGCTAAACAAGGTGCTAGTGAGGTTATGGTAGATAAGCTGGCTCAAACTGGATTGCCATGTTTTAAAGCTGAGATAAAAATAGCACCGAGCTCAGAAGATGTAGGCATGTATGGTTCGGGCGTTTTGGTTATCAACCCTCCTTGGCAGCTCGACTTGCAACTAAGCACTGCACTAGACGATGTCATCAAAGACATGGGTGAAGCATCGACTGCTGAATTGACTTGGATAAACCAAGACACGTAACGTCGTGCCATAGGTAAATTAGTATGACCCAGCTAAAAGGTTTAAAGCATTTCTATATCCCTGACGAACAGTCAATTTACCTATTGTCTCATGCTGATGCGAAAAAGTTAAAAGACTGGGTAAACCTGTGCATTAAACAGTTGCGAAACCTAGGCTATGGCCAAATCGAATTACTAGGTAAAGGGGCGTTTGGTTTCGCGTTTGCGGGCATAGCGCCAGAAGGTGAAGAGCGTGTATTTAAGTTTTCTAGGATAACGCTCCCTCAACATGTGCAAGACCGTTTGGAAGAGGAAGCCTTTATGCTTTCACATGTCCACCATCAATATGTACCTCGCTTTATTGAGTATCAGCAAGTTAGAAAACAGTCTATTTTGGTAATGGCACGTGCTCCAGGTGAAGATTTAGAAAAGGTCAGCCTAAAGCACGGCCCATTGCCACCACGTGTTATTGTAAAAATTGCGGTTCAAGTGGGTGAATTATTGGCTAATTTTCGCCAATACAGTGAACACGGTGAAATCAAGCCCATCGTTCACGGCGACATCAAACCGTCTAACCTTGTTTGGGATGATAAAAACGAAGTCGTTGGATTGATTGACTGGGGATCATCTGTATTTGCCCAAACTGATATCAACGGCCAATATGTGGGCAATAACGTGATGGACTTGATGTCAGGCGAACTGCATCAGACAAATGCTCGCCTTGGAGATGTCTATTTTATCGGGGAAGAGCAACTAAATGGTGCACTATCAAGTCCACGGTTTGACGAGCAAGGTCTAGCGAGTACGTTATATGCTCTGGCGTCTGGCCAATCTTGTCGTTATGGTAGCAAAGTTATCACACCATCATCGTTAGGCTTACCAAAGATGTTGGCCAATATTTTGGACTATATGCTAAGTGATGACGCTGAGAAAAGACGTCAAGGCGGCGACTATCTTTTTAACCACTTACATGTTTTAAAAAACATGGTTTTTACAGAAGATAGAGATTATCAATACCAACCACTTATACCCACATGGGTGTCGCATCAAAGAACAAGTATTGAAACTGTTGTTTATAGCTCGAGGAAGTCATACCTAAGGCAACAAGCCATACTGGGTGAAAAGGACGCACAAGATTTACGTTACATTGATGATGCGCAGTTTGATCGTTACTACAAGAATTATCTTCAAGGTATGGGTGATACTGAAAAGGCCTTTGTATCAGCCATTAGTCGCTTAGGTAAGTATCCAGTTGTAGGCGGGATGGCTGTTCGTTGGGAGCCGGAAGGAATATACGTCGACTCAAGTCTAAATCTTTATGATGAGTCGCTAAAAACCGCGTTCGAATTAGCGGTAAATAACGTAATCAACTTAGCCAGAGCAATTCACAAACCTGCGGTATTCAAGTGTTGTATGTTCAACGCAAAGAACACCCTTCATATCGATAGAGAAAGTGAGGAAGACGAGTTCATTCCTGCACATGATTTAATTATCCCCTATGAGCTATCTCGGGTCTCTTCACATAAAGATGACTCTCGCACACATTCTTATTTTGAAGATGGTGACGACCCTGACGAGTTACTCAAGTTGCCAGACGGCATAATTGAAACGATTAGGCAGCTTAATGCTATTCACCATACAGGTTGCATTATTTTTGAAGCGTTGCCTACCCATTTAAAAATTCATAATTATTATACGTTGCTTGATCACAGCCAAGAAAAGAATTTCAGAGAGTTATTATTAACATTGGTCAAGCAAATACCATCAATAAAAGGTTTAGGTATTTCAGGCTTTATGAAGTTACCCTATAAAGATACTCGCTTTTTTGAGCACAAAGCTAAGTTGCCAGAAAAGTACTATCCCAGAAATCCTAAAGCCGTAGTAGAAGAGAGCAATCACAATGTCTGAGATAAAACTATCATCTTTATTTGAGTTAGAAACCGTTGAAGCGGGCATTTATCGTGGGCAGAGCTGGGACCTTGGGTTTCGTGCACTATTCGGAGGGCAGGTTTTAGGTCAAGCGCTAGCTGCCGCCTATGAAACCGTAGAATCGGACCGAATTGCTCATTCGTTTCATACTTACTTTTTGTTACCCGGCGATGCAAAAAAACCGGTCGTTTATGATGTAGAAATTGTGAGAGATGGAAGAAGCTTTTCAGCACGACGGGTTAAGGCTATCCAAGACGGGCGCAATATATTTTATATGACAGCATCTTTCCAAGTACCACAAGAGGGTATGGAACACCAGCAACCTGTCATGCCGAATGTACCGCCCCCGCAAGAAGTTCAGTCTGATCTTGAATTTTATCAGGCCCATTTCGATAAAATTGCTCGCCCCATGCGAGAGGCACTTAGCTATCATGAACCAGTGGATATCCGAACCGTTGATGCTGCAAATTCATACCAGCCAGTAAAGCGAGAACCTACGCGCTACATATGGATGAAAGCGCGTAATCATTTGGCAGGGTCGTTATCAATGCATCAAGCTGCACTTGCCTATGCGTCCGACTATCATTTTTTAAGTACTTCTCTTCAGCCACACGGTGTCGCAGTTACAGATAAGTCATTGCGTATCGCTACAATTGATCACGCTATGTGGTTTCACCGCCCAATAGATATGAATGAATGGTTGTTATATGCAATGGAAAGTCCGTTTAGCGGAGGTTCAAGAGGATTAGTGCGCGGTCAAATTTTCAATCAGAAAGGCGAACTAGTTGCATCAACAACACAAGAAGGCCTGATGCGCAAAGTTGATTAATTCGTAAGGGAGAACACCATGATTTACAAACTAGAAAGTCAAATTCCTCAAATGGCTGATAATACGTATGTTGCACCCGGTGCTCATGTTATTGGAAATGTTGAATTAAAAACTGGCAGCAGCGTATGGTTTAATGCAGTGCTACGCGGTGACATGGACAAAATAACGATAGGCGAGAACACCAATATTCAAGACGGTAGTGTTTTACATACTGACGAGGGGATTCCATTGACGCTAGGTACTGGTGTTACAGTAGGACATAAGGTGATGTTACATGGATGTGAGATCGGCGATTATTCACTTATAGGAATAAATGCAGTGGTCCTCAACGGGGCTAAAATTGGTAAGTTTTGCATTATTGGGGCGAATGCGTTGATTACTGAAAATATGGACATTCCAGATTATAGCTTGGTGGTTGGCTCGCCAGGTAAGGTTGTGAAAACGCTAGATGCCAGTGTAGAGCCCAAATTAAAAGCATCAGCAGCGCATTACGCAAACAATGCTCAGCAATACGCCAACAAACTTGAATCACTCGTTTAGCTAACTGCTCGATTAGCTAAGAGCCTGGCGAGTATCTTTATATTACCTGTGAAAACTTCCCCATAAAAAATGCCCAGAACAAACGTTCCGGGCCTAGGGGAATGGCTCATTGCTGAGCCGTGCGCTAACTTTTACAGGGAGAGTGTATGTAAAATCCTTCAAACGGACAATGATTATAGAATACATTTGGTTATTTTATAAACACAATGTGTGTGAATTTTATCTTACAATTCTCTTAACTCAGCAATTATTCAATTTACTCCCATAATTTCAATCAGATAGAAACTGGTCGGATCTTTACATAAAGGTGAATATATTTTATACAGACTTTGCGCACTTTATGTACACAACTTATCCACTTTGATGTCATGTATGCATGACGCACTTGCCATTCATATTATTTATGTTCGCTACAGATGGTTGTGCACACATGCTTTCCTTGTACTATGTCTGATAACACCATTTTACAGAACAAAATAAGGATGGAATCATGCAATCGCTTTCTACTTTTCTTCCCCCTGAACGCACACTAATGGGACCAGGACCATCCGACGTTAACCCTCGAATTCTCAATGCAATGGCTAGACCCACACTAGGGCATTTGGACCCACTATTCATCGAGCTAATGGATGAGACGAAGTCACTTCTACAATATGCATTCAAAACAGAAAACGCACTCACAATGCCCATTTCTGCGCCAGGTTCTGCTGGTATGGAAGCATGCTTTGTCAACTTGCTTGAGCCCGGTGACAAAGCGCTGGTTTGTATTAACGGCGTGTTTGGTCTTCGAATGGTTGAAAATGTTGAACGCTGCGGTGCGGTGGCAGTGACCGTAAATAACACGTGGGGTGAACAAACAGACCTAAATGCAGTTGAAGACGCGCTTAAAGCTAACCCAGATATTAAAGTACTCGCCTTTGTGCACGCCGAAACATCAACGGGTGTGCGTAATGAAGCGAAATTACTCTGTGAGCTCGCTAAAAAATATGATTGTTTGACAATCGTTGATGCAGTGACATCTTTAGGTGGTATTGAGCTAGATGTTGACGGTTGGAATATTGATGCGATCTATTCAGGTTCGCAAAAATGCCTTAGTTGCGTTCCCGGTATTTCGCCTGTCTCGTTTAGTGAAAAGGCCGTAAGCGTAATACAAAACCGCAACACAAAAGTACAAAGCTGGTTCTTAGACATGAACCTTATCGTGGGTTATTGGGGGCAGGGGGCTAAGCGCGCTTATCACCACACAGCCCCAGTAAACAGTATGTATGCCATGTACGAAGCCTTATTGATCCTAAAAGAAGAAGGATTAGAAAACGCATGGAAACGCCATGCAAATGGCTATGCAAAGCTTGCCGAAGGGCTAGCTGATTTGGGCTTAGAGTTAACCGTTGATAGTGCCTATCGCTTACCACAACTTAACGTAGTTAAAATTCCTGATGGCGTAGACGACGCGGCGATACGTAAACAATTACTTGATGAATTCAATTTAGAAATTGGTGCAGGTCTTGGGGAACACGCAGGAAAAGTGTGGAGAATAGGGCTTATGGGATACGCTTGTAAGCCTCGCAATATAGACCATTGCCTTGCAGCGTTGCGCAGCGTTTTAAAATAATAATCGCACAGTATGATTATTTTTAAGCCAGCCTAGATGCTGGCTTTTTTAATGGCCTTAAAAATACCACCACTCACCTCAAAAGTGATCTACCTAAACAACCTAAATGCGTAAAGTATAAATATCCGTTTTAATGCAATTTGTGCCACACTACAGCGATAGGCTTCGTTCATAGTGCGTTCATCACACGTTGATAAGGTATTTATCATCCAGAACTAATTGAAAGGACTTTTATGACTTTTTATCGCAATAAATCACGAATTTTTGGGCTGTTTGCTGTTTTACTCACTGGGTTTTCGCAGTCAGTTTTAGCGAATGAGGCAGTAATTAATGTTCAAGGAAGTGGTGCAATTGAGGTCACACCTAATGCTTATTCAGTGACTTTTGTCGTTGAAGAAGAGGGGGATACTGTCAGCAAGCTAAATAGTCAGTTAAATGCTGACTTACGCCAAGTGGTGCAGTTTCTATTGAGTCAGGGCATAGCGGAAAAGCATATACAAAGCATGCAGGTAAGGTTGCAACCGCGATATGTCAATACGCCTCAAGGTAGAGTTCAACAAGGCTTTAGTTTGTCGCGTGATATTATTGTCACATCTACAGATCTTGATACTTACGATAGTGTATTAGATGGCGTGTTAAAACGCGGAGTGGATAGAATACAACAATTTAATTTTATCGCACTGAGTGAACAAAATGCCTACGAACTTGCCCTTGTCGCGGCGGTGAAAGATGCAAAGCAACGTGCACAGCTTCTTGCTAAAGAATTGGGAATAGAAGTAGGCGAAGTTGTTGCAATCTCTGAAAGTGGTGGCAATATGCCGATTCCGGTTATGCGCGCCGAAGCAATGGCCAAAGATATGTCTATGTCTTTACCAGGGCAACAACGTGTTGAAGCGCGAATTAACGTAACGTTTAAAATTGTTCAATGACAGGATTTACGATTGAAAGAACAACTCTATAACCAGTTAGTCAGCCAAGCGCAAAGCTTGGTTTCTGGTGAGCATGACCTCATTGCAAATATGGCCAATATTAGTGCACTTCTTTTTAACCAACTGGAAGATGTCAATTGGGCAGGCTTTTACTTGTACAAAGAAGAACAGCTTGTACTTGGTCCGTTTCAAGGGCAACCAGCGTGTATCAGAATTCCTATGGGCAAAGGTGTGTGCGGAACAAGTGCTGAAACACGTACAGTTCAACGAATTGCCGATGTGCATCAGTTCAAAGGACACATTGCATGTGATGCAGCGTCTAATTCCGAAATCGTTATTCCTTTGGTGCTAAATAACGAATTAGTCGGTGTATTGGATATCGATAGCCCCATTCACGACCGTTTTAGTGAAGAGGATGAGGTAGGATTAGTAAAAATTGCCAACATCCTAATGGAATCTCAGCAATAATTATGAAAACGAGTGTTGATATACATGTTGTTCTGTCGACGTTTGAAGATATGGAAGACTTTCACGATGACCCAGATGAGGCATCAGAACGTTTAAATTTTATTCTTCACGCAATTTACGACGCCGCAGAAGAAGATATAGAAACGCAGCGATTAGAGCAAATTTTGCACTACGCATGGGAATCTTGGCAACAAGATAAGCATTTATTAGAAATAGATGACGACGAATTGCTTGATTGGGTTGACCACACGCTGGCAACTTGGGATGATGCAAGTAACGATGAAATCTCCTGAATAATTTAGAAAGTTAATGGAATCACCAGAGAAGTTTACAACCAGTAAGGAAGTTATTGCTTTCCTTGCAGAGACCTTTCCGAAATGTTTTAGCATTGAAGGCGAGGCCCGCCCACTTAAGATTGGCATTTTTCAAGATTTAGCCACTCGTTTAGAAGACGACGAACGTGTAAGTAAAACACTTCTGCGTTCTACGCTACGTCACTACACCAATAGCTGGCGCTACTTGTATAGCATCAAAGAGGGTGCTAACCGCGTAGATCTAGATGGTGTTGAAGGCGATACAATCGAGAAAGAACACGCCGATCACGCGCAACAACAATTGGAAGAGAGTAAAGCTAAGGCCGCTGAAAAGCGTAAAGCTAAGCAAGCTCAACAACCAAAGCGCAAAGAAAAACGTCAATTTAATCGCCCGAAAGGTGAAAAATCTGAAAAATCGGACCATGCTGATAGTAAGCGCGGAACTAAACCGAAAAATAACAGACCAAACAATACACCACCTGCAAAATTGACTGAAAGCGATTTGCAACAGGGAACGCAAGTTACCGTTAAACTAGGTAAGGCTCCTATGCCTGCAGTTATTACTGAAGTAGCGAAGGACGGCATTCACGTTCAGCTCGATTCAGGTATGGTGGTAAAAGTAAACGCAGACGCTTTACGTTTGGTACGCTCCAAGAGGTCGTAAATATGAAAGACATCCTTCGAATTTCCATTGCTAGCGCATTTCTTACCGTAGGGGTAGGTGCTGGCGCCGTTACTTCAACTCCAGAAGTTGATGAGCTTCCCATTCTTCAACAGGAATCTCAGCACAGTGTTGCAGCAAAACGCGTAAGCGCGCTTTTCACAAGGGCGCATTACAAGGAAATTTCGTTGGATGATGCTCTTTCTGCACGTGTTTATCAGCGCTTCGTCGACTCTTTAGACCACAATAAGCAAGTTCTTTTGCTTTCTGATGTTGTAAGTTTCGAAAAGTATCGCGGTTTGTTTGATGATGCATTGAGCAAAGGCAACTTATCGATTGCTTATGACATGTACAACGTGAGTGCAAAGCGCCGAATTGAGCGTTATGAGTACGCGTTGGCATTGTTAGAGTCGGGCCCATTCGACTTCGAAAAAGAAGGCGATAAGTTCTTTTATGATAGAGAAGATGCTGAATGGCCGACATCTACCGCCGAGTTAGACGAAATTTGGCGCCAGCGTGTTAAGTACGATGCACTGAATCTAGTTTTGGCCGACAAAACATGGGAAGAAGCCAAAGAGCTTCTTACCAAGCGTTACACTCGAGCAATCAAGCGCACCAAGCAAGCGAAAAGCGAAGACGTTTTTCAAACAGCTATGAATGCATTTGCGCGCACAATTGAAGCACATACAAGCTATCTATCGCCACGCAACGCAGATCGCTTCCAAATGGAAATGAATTTATCCTTTGAAGGGATTGGCGCTGTATTACAAAGCGAAGATGACTATACCGTTATCAAAAGCATAGTGCCTGGTGGCCCTGCCGATGAGTCAGGCGCAATTAAACCTGAAGATAAAATCGTTGGTGTTGCACAAGAAGATGAAGAGTTTGTTGATGTCATTGGATGGCGCTTAGATGAAGTTGTCGAATTAATCAAAGGCCCTAAAGGCAGTACTGTACGCTTACAAGTAGAGAAAGGCGCAAGTGATGCAAAAACCACTTCTGTCGTTAGTTTAACTCGCGACAAAATTAAACTTGAAGATCGCGCAGCAAAATCTGAAGTGTACGTGCCAGAAACAGGCCCTCACGCTGGTGAGCCGCTAGGTGTAATCACCATACCTAGCTTTTACAACAACTTAAGTGTTGATGTGGCAAAAGAGATAGAAAGTCTAAAATCGCAAAATGTAAAAGGCGTAATAGTTGATTTACGTGGTAACGGTGGCGGCTCTCTAACTGAAGCTACGTTGCTAACAGGCTTGTTTATTGAAAAAGGGCCTGTGGTACAAATTCGTTACGGACAAACCAAAGTAAGCGTGAATCGCGATACTGACGGCGAAGTAGCCTACGATGGACCACTTACTGTATTGGTTGACCGTTATAGCGCTTCGGCATCAGAAATTTTTGCCGCAGCAATGCAAGACTACAATCGTGCGCTAATTGTAGGTGAGCAGACCTTTGGTAAAGGTACCGTGCAGCAACACCGTGGCCTAGGTAAAATTTACGACCTTTACGATAACCCGTTAGGAAGCGTTCAATTTACTATTGCTAAGTTCTATCGCATCAATGGTGGTAGTACTCAACACAAAGGTGTTATTCCAGATATTCTTTATCCTTCGGCAATAGAGCCTGCAGAGTGGGGTGAAAGTCAGGCGGAAAATGCGTTGCCTTGGGATAGCATCAACCGTGCTAATTATACAACTTTTGCAGACGGCACCGCTGCACTTGATGTATTAACTGCAAAGCACAATAAACGCATTCTACAAAACCCTGAATTCTCTTATATTCAACAAGACATTTCGGAATATAAAGAGAACAAAGATAAAAACTATATCTCATTAGTTAAGTCAGTTCGTGAAGCAGAAAAGAAAGAAGCGGAAACTAAATCCCTTGCACGTGCTAACGAACGTTTACAGCGTATGGGATTAGAAACCGTCGCAACATTGGACGACCTACCTGAAGATATGGAAGAATTGGACCCATTCTTAGATGAAGCAGCCAATATCACATTCGACATGATTGAAACTGGCCGTTACGCAATTACAAGAAATTAGTGGTGACGGAGAAAGGGCTGGTCTATGGCCAGCCCTTTTTTTGTGTCTATAAAATACTAAAACAATAATAAAGGGAAATAACATGGCTATCAGAGGCGAATTTTCCTCTCGTATAGGATTCGTGCTAGCAGCAGCAGGTTCAGCAGTAGGACTCGGAAACATTTGGGGCTTTCCTACGAAAGTTGCCAGCAACGGTGGTGCCGCATTTGTACTTGTGTATCTTCTATTAGCGTTTGTCTTAGCATACCCAGTGTTAATGGCAGAACTTATTATAGGGCGAAGCTCACGCTCAAATATGGTCGATGCATTAGGTAAAATTTCAGGTAATTTCATTGGCCGCGCAACGGGGATTTGGGGTTGCATAACGGTGTCTTTGATATTGGCATTTTATGCAATTGTTGGTGGCTGGATGCTGGTCTATTTTGCAGATGCCGCCGTTCGTATCTTCGGTTTAACTGCAGCGAGCGACTGGCTACTTACCTCTTCGGTTACGCGTAACATTATTTTTTGTTTGTTTTTCATGGCATTAACTGCATTTATAGTAGTAGGTGGCGTTAAAGCGGGTATAGAAAAATGGTCAGTGCGCTTAATGCCAACATTGGTTATTTTAATTCTTGCACTGATTGTATACGTTAGCTTGCAACCTGGTGCGGTAGAAGGATGGAGTGCATACTTGGTTCCAGACTTCTCTCGTGTACTCGATCCAGAACTCTTAATTAATGCCATGGGTCAGGCCTTCTTCTCTATGTCGTTGGGTGTTGGCACCATGCTGGTATATGGCTCTTATTTAAGTAAGTCTGAAAACCTTCCAACAATTGGTGCGTCTGTCGCGCTGGTTGACATTGGCGTAGCGGTTATCGCGGGCATGTTGATAATTCCTGCCATGTACGTTGCTCTTAATAATGGTGTCGAAATATTTACCCCCGATGGTGCGCTCATTCAAGGTGACACCCTTATTTTTAAAGTATTGCCCGCACTCTTTGACACTATTGGTTCAGTAGGTGTATTCGTTGCTTTTGCTTTCTTTGCGCTAATGGCCATTGCGGCAGTGACCTCATCTATTTCTATGCTTGAAGTTCCGGTAGCTTACATGGTTGAAAGTAAGGGGCTCAAGAGAAAGAAAGCTGTTGTGTTTATGGCTGCGCTTATATTCACGTTAAGTTGCATTATCATTCTTAACTTTGACAGCCTGTTCGGTTTTGTCATTGCGCTTACTACAGAATACAGTCAGCCTCTACTTGGTTTCGCTCTGTGTATTTTTGCTGGATGGGTTTGGAAACGCGATGCAATTTTAGCGGAGTTGAAAGAAGGCAATGCAAATGCGGAACATGGTTTGTTCTGGAAGATATGGCCGTGGTACGTGCGCTTTGTATGCCCTGTAATTATCGCGCTAATGTTCTATCGCTCGGTTTTTTAACACCGGAAGAAGTATAAAAATAAGGTTTTAAAATTAAAAACAATGACGACTAAAGAATTAAAAACACCGTCTTTACTGGATGCGCTTATCCCGATTGTAGCATTGGTTGTAATGATGGGCAGTGCAGTGTACTTGTTCGAAGACAACTCATCATATGGCCCTAACCAAATTGCATTACTTCTTGCAATGGGTCTCGCTGCCATTATCGGCATGAAAAACGGGTTTAGTTGGAAAACAATCGAGAAGGGCATTGTAGACGGTATTTCAATGTCTCTTGGTGCGTGTCTAATTCTGTTGGCAGTTGGCTCGCTAATTGGTACTTGGATGTTAGCAGGTACCGTTCCTACACTCATTTATTTTGGCTTGGAACTACTTAACCCTTCGTTCTTTTATTCAGCTGCTTGCTTGATTTGCGCAGTGGTGGCAATGAGTATCGGGAGTTCTTGGACTACCGCCGCTACCGTAGGTGTCGCATTGATGGGCGTGTCTGCGGGCATGGAAATGTCTGCAGCGATAACAGCTGGCGCGGTGGTATCAGGTGCTTACTTTGGTGACAAAATTTCTCCATTGTCAGAAACAACAAATCTAGCACCCGCAGTAGCAGGAACAGATTTGTTTGAACATATTCGTTATATGCTTTGGACTACCATTCCAAGTTTTGTCATTGCACTTATTCTTTTCACCATATTGGGCTTCAGTGAAGTTGGTGAGGCAAAGGCTGAACGTATTGAACAAATGCAAACATTGCTGAATGACTCTTTTGATTTGGGGTGGCATCTTCTTATCCCTCTTGTGGTATTGCTTACGCTTGCCGTTAAAAAAATGCCTGCATTCCCAGCAGTCTTTATTGGTGCGCTTCTTGGTGGTGTATGGGCGGTTGTTTTCCAATGGGACGTGGTTACTGCGATGGCAAGTGCCGACGACTCTAAAAATATTGGCGCGTTAAAAGTTGTTTGGACAGCATTATTTGATGGCGTAAGCTTTTCAACACCGGACGAAAACTTAAATAGCCTATTGTCACGTGGTGGTATGTCTTCAATGCTTAATACTATTTGGTTAATCATATGCGCGATGTCGTTCGGTGCTGTATTAGAACGTGTTGGGCTACTTAAACGCGCAGTGTCAGCAATTTTGCTCGGTGCGAAGTCGGCAGGAGATATGGTAAGCCGCACAATTTTGACTTGTTTTGGTACTAACTTGGTAACCGCTGACCAGTACATTTCAATTGTTATGCCTGGCCGCATGTATAAAGAAGAGTTCAAAAAGCGCGGACTCGACCAACTCAATCTATCACGTAGTTTGGAAGACGGCGGTACGTTGACATCGCCTCTTATTCCTTGGAACACCTGTGGTGCATATATGCACAGCGTGTTGCTTGTAAATCCGTTCGACTACATTTTTTACGCATTCTTCAATGTAATCAATCCGATCCTTGCTGTTATTTATGCGTACTTAGGTATCAAGATATTGCGCATTACACCACCAACTGTAGCCGTAGACAGTCAAGGTAATCAGTAATTTAACGTAGGCTTTCTTTTAGGAGGATCTATGTCAGTTCAAGCTAAGCGCCGGGCGGATTATAAACCGCCCGCTTTTTCAATAGCGACAGTTGACTTACACATCACACTTCACCCCACTGAAACACAAGTTTGCAGTAAACTCGCCATATCACGCGAAGGCAAACATAATGAGCTTCTTGTTTTAGATGGAGATAATTTGCCTGTTAATTCACTTAAAATTAACGGGCAGACTATTGGCACAGATAAGTCAGCATCAAGCTACTATGTATTAACTGACGCCACGCTTTCTATCTACACTGAGCTGAATGAATTTAGTGTAGAAATTGAGACCACAATCGCGCCAGAGAACAATAAAGCGCTGGAAGGCTTATACCTTTCAGGAGGGGCATATTGTACACAGTGTGAAGCAGAAGGTTTTAGGCGTATAACGTTTTTTATGGACCGGCCTGATGTGCTTTCTGTTTATACCGTTACTGTTGTAGCCGATACTTCAGTGCCTATGTTACTCGCAAACGGTAACCCTATAGATAAAGGTGAGTTATCAGGCAACAAGCACTTTGTAAAATGGCATGATCCACACCCTAAACCCTGTTACTTATTTGCATTAGTTGCTGGTGATTTTGATTTACTAAGTGACACCTACACCACAATGAGCGGTAAAGACGTTGCGCTAGAATTATATGTTGACAAGGGCAAGAAAGAACAAGGGCAATTTGCGCTTGAGTCTTTGAAACGCGCGATGAAGTGGGACGAAGATGTATTCGGTCTTGAATACGATTTAGACATTTACATGATTGTAGCCGTCGACTTTTTCAATATGGGTGCAATGGAGAACAAAGGGCTCAATGTCTTTAATAGCAAATTTGTTTTGGCTGATCAGAATTCAGCAACAGATGATGATTTCTTCAATGTAGAATCTGTCATTGCACATGAGTACTTCCATAACTGGACCGGTAATCGTGTGACTTGTCGTGATTGGTTTCAACTAAGTCTTAAAGAAGGGCTTACTGTATTTAGAGATCAACAATTTAGTGCCGATATGACATCTGCGCTAAGTAACCGAATTAAGCACGTACGTGTTATGCGAGAGCATCAGTTTGCAGAAGACGCCAGTGCAATGAGTCACCCCATACGTCCTGAAGAAGTCATTGAGATGAATAACTTCTACACGGTGACCGTTTATGACAAAGGGGCTGAAGTTATTCGTATGTTCCATACGCTTTTAGGACCGGATGGCTTTAGAAGAGGCATGGATGAGTACTTCAAACGACATGATGGTCAAGCAGTTACCTGTGATGACTTTGTATCAGCAATGCAGTCTGCAACGTCGTTAGACTTAACGCAATTTGCAAGGTGGTATAGTCAGTCAGGCACACCAACGGTAACAATGCATCATAAAGCACTAGATGGATGTCATACTTTTACGCTTTCACAGCACACAGAGCCGACCGCTGATCAAACAGATAAGTTGCCACTGTATATGCCTATCAATATCGAAATAATTGATCAGGATGGGCATGCGTATACAGATAACGAAGGCCTTATCAATGAGGGAATGCTAATACTAAGTAAACCGTCAGTGACCTTTACCGTCACTGCACCTAATAAAATGCTAACACCGGTTATTCTTGGCAATTTTTCAGCCCCTGTTAAAGTGGATAACGCACTCGATACATTGTCTCTACTGACAATCTTTAAGCACGCTAAAGACCCATTTAACCGATGGGATGCTATGCAAACCTTGTACGACAGATGTATTCAACAACTGGAGTCGTCACCTGGTAGTGCAATTAGCAATGACATATGGGATGGTATAAAAGAGGCGATTGCTCAAGAGCGTAGCAATGTTGAATTACTTGGCGAGTGCCTAGTGATCCCATCATTTGAAACCCTGTGTCAGACAAGAAACAACATTAAGGTCGATGCTTTAATGTCGGCAAGAAACGCATTTTGTCGCCAGTTTTCTATCGCGTTGGAGCAGGAACTATTAAATGTATTTAACGGAATAGAAAGTGTCGAGTATTGTTATGCCCAATCGGCGGTTAATGAACGTCGTTGTAAAAATGTTGTATTGGCGCACTTGGCACGACTTCCACAATATGAATCGCTGGTACTAACGCATTTTGAAAATGCTGATAACATGACAGATACGTTGGGCGCTTTAAAAAGTGCTCAGTACTGTGATAAGTCTACATTCGACAAGCTCATGGCTGCCTTTGAGTCTAAGTGGAGTCACGACCCGCTTGTTCTAGACAAGTGGTTTGCTTTGCATGCAACGCAACCATCAGACGACATATTTGCCACGATTACCATGCTTTGTGAACATCCGCAGTTTACAATGAGTAATCCGAATCGTGTTAGAGCAGTGATGGGGAGTTTCGCTTTTTACAATAGTGAAAAATTCCATGCAATAGATGGTAGTGGGTACAAATTTGTTACTGATTATCTGTTAAAGCTTGATGGAGTAAACCCGCAAGTGGCTTCACGCATAGTAACGCCGCTAACCCAGTGGCAACGTTTTGCAACGGAGCATCAAGTACTGATGAAGCAACAATTAGGACGACTACTTAATCACAAAGGGTTAAGTAAAGACGTGTTTGAAAAGGTCAGTAAAAGTCTGGCATATGACAAGCACTAGTCGTACAGACACCACGTTTTATTTTTCTATTAATGTGCCTTACAGCCAGTGTGAGGCACTTTACGCGCCATCAATTCCCAATGTTGTTATGTTGAGCGAATCGGGTCTCAACGTCCAGATTCCAACCAACCGTTTGCGCCAATTCGTAACATCAATTGGCGTAAGAGGGCGCTTTCGCATGATCGTAAGTGCCGACAACAAAATTAAATCTTTTGAACGCATTCGGTAACGCTCAATCATCTTTCCATTTCTATTTGACAAGCGGTTAAAAAATCTACGCAATTAGTGCAATTAATCAGCATGCTCATAAATGAATTTTATACTCGTGATAATCCATTAACTATTTGATACGGTTAATGTTGTAAAAATTGTTAACTGGTAGGATTAGTTCTTGCGGTTCTGGCAAAATGATGTAATGATTTTGTTAATCGTAATGGTTGGTCATGACGTCACGCAATCATTCGCGTCGACTTGGGAGTATAAAAATATGAAAAACAGGCCTAGCGCTTTTAAAATGTCACCGGTAGCAGCAGGAGTTCTCTCGCTGTTAGGTGCTGCCGCACTACCTGCACACGCTGCGAATTGGCAAGTGGGTGATGTAAGTATTTCTCTAGATTCTACATTCACGCTCGCCACAAGTATCCGTACAGAAGCAAGGGATTATGATCTTATTGGTAACAGTAACCATCCACAATTTGACTGGACTGGTTATCACGCAGCTTTCAACCCTTTATACCCAAGCGGTGACGTATGGGCGCTTGCTGACGGTGGCTATTCTACCAATGGCGACCTTGGTAACCTAGCTCACGATCCAGGTGATGCGTTTGCAACACAGGTTTCAGGTACTCATGAATTAGACATCAACTTTGGTGACTACGGCTTCTTCGCGCGTGGTTTCTGGTTCTATGATTTCGAACAAATGGACGGTGACCGACCTTATTCGAATCCAATTACGGGTAATCAGTACGACCTATGTCAGGACCCAGAAGCAGAAGATTTGCTATGTACTGATATCCGTTTATACGATGCATTTTTCTATGGCGACTGGTGGCTTGGTGAAAAGCCGCTAACAGTACGTATCGGTCGTCAAGTTATCAGTTGGGGTGAGAGTACCTTCATTCAACACGGTATTAATACAACAAACCCAGTGGACGTTACACGTGCGCGCGCGCCAGGTGCAGAACTGCGTGAAGTATTTCTTCCTGTAGGTATGGTTTACGCATCACTTGGTCTTTCTGACACTGTGAGCATTTCAGGGTATTACCAGTACGAATGGCAGCGCAGCTGGCTACCTGTTTCGGGTAGTTACTTTGCAGGTAACGACTTTGCTGGCGACGGTGGTCAGCGTCAGAATATTCAGTTGGGTTTCAGTGGTAACCCAGACATTGATTTGGACCACCTACTAACTGCATTAAATGGCTATGGCGATCTGCTTCGTTCTGGGGCTGACGCGGCTGACATTTCTCAGGCTTATTTAGCGTATCCAACTAAAGTGGCCATTCGTGGTTTTGGTGATTCAGCGCATAATGACGCAGACGATCAAGGTCAGTACGGTTTGCGCCTAACATGGTTCGCTGAGAACCTAAATGAAACAGAGTTTAGTTTCTATCACATTAATTATCATAGCCAACGTCCACTTATTTCAGGTAAAACATCTGACTTTACCGCTGCAGGTATTGGTGCAGATTTGGCATTCCTAGCTCAAAACACTGTTACACGTGACAACATCACGCAGTTAGGTGCTTTTACTCAGTCAGAATTCTTCTATCCAGAAGATATCAAACTTTACGGTATGAGCTTTAACACCAACATTGGTACTACAGCACTTGCGGGTGAGTTTGCATATCGCGTAGACGAGCCGCTACAAATTGATGATGTTGAGTTGCTTTACATGGGTATGCCTGAGCAGCTAGCTAACGCGGGTCTTCGTCCAGATTTAGAAGGCATTTCACAGCTTAACAATATTGGTCGCGCAGTAGGACCAGGTGAAACTGCACAAGGTTACTTGTTCTCTGATACATGGCAGCTTCAGTTCACTGCGTCTCACGTATTTGGACCTAAGTTTGGTGCTGACAACTTTGTACTATTAGGCGAAGCGGGCTACGTAAATATTGTAGACATGCCAGATCCAAATGTTATTCGTTTGAATGCGCCGGGTACAGCACGTACACCTTCGCTTGAGCCAACACCTACTGGTAACCCTCGTCAGGGTTTACATCAAGCACTATCTGATGGACCAGAAACTAACCCATTTGCAACTGATGATGCGTGGGGCTATCGTTTATTGGCTGTTGCTGATTACAACTCAATTTTTGCAGGAATGAATTTGCGCGTTCGCGGTACGTTCTCTCACGATGTGGAAGGTACTACGCCTGATCCTTTATTCCTTTTCACAGAAGATGTTAAGTCTGCTGCGCTTTCATTTACGTTTGACTACTTAAGTAAGTGGTCTGCTACGGCATCTTATAGCGCATTCTGGGGCGGCATTGGTACAACCAACGCGCTTTCAGACCGAGACTTCATTTCGTTTAACATCAAATATGCTATCTAAAGAGTGGTTTTTATGATTAGAAAAGTAGGAATTATCGCTGCGGCGTTATCGCTAGCCCTAACCGGCGCAAACGCTATGGCAAAAGTATCTGATGCAGAAGCCAACAAGCTGGGCAATGAACTAACTCCACTTGGTGCTGAAAAGGCAGCAAATGCTGATGGTAGTATCCCTGCGTGGACGGGCGGTATTACAGCGGCTCCAGCCGGATATACTGTAGGCGATCACCATGCAGATCCGTATCCAGAAGACAAAGTTTTGTTTGAGATCACTGCACAAAACTATAAAGAGTACTCAGAGTTTTTATCTGAAGGTCAAAAGAAATTATTTGAAGCGTATCCAGATACGTTCCGTATGCCGGTATATCAAACGCGCCGTTCGGCCTCTAACCCGCAAGCTATTTACGATGCAACGAAGGTTAATGCGACTCGCGCTGAACTACTTGACGACGGTAACGGTATAAAAGGTGCGGTGTTAGGTATTCCATTCCCAATTCCACAAAACGGACTTGAAGCAATTTGGAACCATATACTTCGCTATCGTGGTGAAGCGGTACAGCGTAATGGTGGACAAGCAGCTGTTACAACAGGTGGTGACTACAACGTTATTGGCTTTGATGAACAGCTACTTATTAAGTACGCGGAAGAGGGAGCTACACCTGAAAAGCTTACTGATGAAAACGTACTTTTCATGTTTAAGCAAAAGGTAACTAAGCCGGCTCGTTTGGCTGGTACAGCACTACTTGTTCATGAAACGGTTGACCAAGTTAAAGAGCCACGTAAAGCGTGGACATATAACACCGGTCAGCGTCGTGTGCGCCTTGCGCCTAACATCGCTTACGACACACCAGGAACGGCAGCTGATGGTCTGCGTACAACCGACGACTTCGATATGTTTAATGGTTCTCCAAACCGTTACAACTGGAAGCTAGTGGGTAAGAAAGAAATGTATGTTGCGTACAATAACTATGCACTACATTCAGACAACGCTAAGTATGAAGATATTTTAAAGCCTAACCACGTAAACCCTGATTTAACACGTTGGGAAAAACACCGTGTTTGGGTTGTTGAAGCCACACTTAAAGAAGGCTTCCGCCATATTTATCAAAAACGTGTTTTCTTCATTGACGAAGACAGCTGGCAGATCCAAGTTGCTGATATGTATGATAACCGTGGCGAACTTTACCGCGTTAGTGTAGCGTATGGTGTGAACTATTATGAAGTTCCTACTCAGTGGTCTACGCTTGATGCGTACTACGACTTAAACTCTCGTCGCTATCTAGCAATTGGTTTAGATAACGAGGAAGAAATGTATGACTTCACCGTACGCCCTCGAGACGTAGAATTTACGCCTCAAGCGTTACGACGAGAAGGTATGCGCTAATCGCCTTGAACAACAAACGGTTGGCACTTGCCAACCGTTTTTGTATACAGACAATTATAAATAGGGGGAATGGTTAATTATGAAAAAAACCATTGCAGCGTGCATTGCCGCCACCTTTGCAGTTAATTATTCAACTACTGCATTTGCCGAAGAAGCATTCATGGCACCTTTGGTTGAGCAATCTGTTCTTTTGGACATAGACGCTGATAAATTTGTCGTTATTGTCGGTGAACGGGGTCACGTTTTAGTTTCTGAAGATGGTCAGACTTTTAACCAAAAAGCTGTACCTACGCATTCAACACTCACAGCAACGACGGTCGTTGGTGAGCACATTTGGGCAGTCGGACACGACGCTGTCATTCTTCATTCATCTGATAAAGGCGAAACATGGGAAGTTCAAAACTATCAGCCTGAATTAGAGCGTCCATTCTTAGATGTTTTATTTTTCGACGAAAAGCACGGTATAGCGGCCGGTGCTTACGGACTTTTTTATCGTACTACTGATGGCGGACAAAACTGGTCTGCTGAGCGCCATGCCAGTCTTCTTGACCCCATGGACAGAGAATATCTTGAAGAAATTCGAAAAGAAGACGAAGCCTTCTATCAACAAGAATTAGAGTCTATCCTGCCTCACTTAAATAGAGTGACGTTAGATGGGAATACGCTTTACCTTGCAGGTGAGGCGGGTTTGCTGGCTAAAAGTGAGAATATGGGTGAGTCGTGGGAACGCTACTACGTAGACTACACGGGTTCATTTTTTGATATCAAGCCGCTTGACGCTCGCACTGTGTTGGCGGTTGGTTTACGTGGCAATATTTTTGTTAGTCGCGATGAAGGAGAGTGGGAATATGTTCAAACTTGCTCGACAAGTACATTAAATTCCATTTTGGTTGGCTCTGAATCCAAAGTTTATGCGTTGGGCAACAACGGTATGATGATCAGTGCTCAGCGGCCACTTCCAACCAGTATGCGCGATCCCTATGCTAACCCTACAGACTGCAAAGCAGACGAAGGGATAGAAGTAACACAGATAAAAGATAAAGCCGCATTGTTAAATGCCACACAGTTTAAGGGCAATAGTATTGCCGTGACTGCTAATGGCATAAAAACATTAGCGCTAAAATAGGGCAGTATAAGAACAATGACCCAATTTCTAGAAAGACTTGTCTTTGGTAACCGAAAACTTGTAGTGGCACTTTTCGCTTTAGCTACGGTATTTCTAGGCTACCAAGCTTCACAAATGCGCCTTGACGCGGGATTTGAAAAGAATATTCCACTTAACCACGAGTACATGAAAACCTATATTGAGCATCGTCAAGATTTTGGTGGTGCTAATAACATATTGGTTTCAGTGTGTGACAAAGAAGGCAATATATATAACCAAAACTTTTTCGATACGCTAAAAAACGTTCACGACCAATTGTTTTTTATTAATGGCGTAAATCGTTCATTGGTTATTTCGTTGTTTTCACCTTCAACCCGCTTTACTGAAATTGTAGAAGGCGGTTTTGCAGGCGGCCCAGTTATTCCAGCTGACTTTAATTCTTCAAACCAAGAAGCACTTGACCTTGTTGCGGCTAACGTAGAAAAAGCAAACATAGTTGGGCGGCAGGTTTCTAGTGATTACAGCTGTGCCATGGTTACCGCGCAATTACTTGATATAGACCCGCAAACAGGTGAGCCTCTCAATACTTTAGCGTTAGCGGCTGAGTTAGAAGAGCAGCTTCGGGGTCAATACGAGAATGACAAGACCTCCGTTCATATTATCGGTTTCGCTAAGATGATTGGTGACGTAGCGGACGGTGCAAAAGATGTTTTAGTCTTCTTCGCTATTGCTATCGCTATCACAGCAGTAATGGTGTATTTCTTCTCGCGCAGTTTCATGCTAACGCTACTCCCACTAGTATGTTCAATTATTGCAGTTATCTGGCAGCTTGGGTTACTCACATCGATTGGATTTGGGATGGACCCAATGTCGATTCTTGTCCCATTCTTGGTATTCGCTATTGGTGTTAGTCACGGCGTTCAGATGATAAACGCCGTAGAGAAACAAGCAGTAACAGGAATCGGCGCAAAACGCGCTTCAATGGCGGCATTCAGAAACCTACTTGTGCCAGGCGGAATTGCGCTGTTATCTGACACGGTAGGCTTTATGACGTTGTTGGTTATCGATATCGGCATAATTCGCGAACTTGCCATTACAGCGAGTATGGGTGTTGCCGTCATCATTTTAACTAATTTGCTGTTGCTTCCGGTATTAATGAGCTTCCTAAAGCTTGACCAAAAATATATGGACAAGTTTGCAGGGAAAGAGAATGCAAACGCGAAGTTTTGGGAAGTTATAGCGGCGTGTTCACGTAAAAAGCCTGCGGCTATTATTCTTGCCATTACGGCTGTGCTATTCGTACTTGGCCATTTCCAAGCACAGAATATGAAGATTGGTGATTTACATGCTGGTGCGCCAGCTCTCCATGAAACGTCACGCTATAACCAAGATACTTTCTTGATTACCGACAAATATGAAGTAACCGTAGATTATATTTCTATTTTGGTTGAAACCACGCCTGAAGCCTGTACATCGCACAGTGTGATGAAGGCAATGGATGACTTCCAGTGGAAAATGGAAAACGTGCAAGGCGTTCAATCTGCTGTTTCGCTAGCATCAGTTGCTAAAATTGTTAACGCGGGATACAACGAGGGTAACGTAAAGTGGCAAGTACTACCGCGTAACCAACAAACACTGGTACAAGCGATTTCGCGCGTTCCTACCTCGTCAGGTTTGTTAAACAGTAACTGTTCTGTAATGCCAATTATCCTATTTATGGAAGATCACAAAGCAGAAACTATCTCTCGTGTGGTTGATGCGGTTAAACAGTATAGAACCGACTATGAAACCGACGACATGAAGTTTAGCTTGGCATCAGGTCCAGTTGGCGTTATGGCCGCGACGAATGAGGCAGTAAGCGCAGCACAAGACCCAATGATGCTTTATGTTTTTGGCGCAGTTATCGCGTTGTGCTTAATAAGCTTCCGTTCAGTAAGAGCAACGTTAGTCGTTGTTATTCCACTGTACGTTGTATCGGTATTGGCACAGGCACTGATGACGTATCTTCAAATAGGGCTCACCGTATCCACTTTGCCAGTTATCGCACTTGGCGTGGGTATCGGCGTAGACTATGGTATTTATATCCTTTCGACGAAGAGCCTAATGTTGAAACAGGGAGCGACGGTTCAAGAAGCGTATTTTGCAGCGCTTAAAGAACGCGGTAGTGCAGTATTGTTCACAGGTATTACCTTGGCTATTGGTGTGAGTACTTGGGTATTCTCATCGCTAAAATTCCAAATGGACATGGGTATTTTGCTTACCTTTATGTTCGTAGTGAACATGCTTGGTGCAATAATTGTACTGCCAGCACTGGCTAGGTTCCTATGGTGGAATAAGTGTGACCCTGGTGCATAAATTATTTTTGCATAGCTACGCATAAAAAAGGGCCTTTAGGCCCTTTTTTTTGGTGTTTTTTGCATACTTATCTATCCTGTTAAATTAAGGTTAAAATTGGGCTTTCAATAGCGTCATTTATTAGAGAAAATAGTTAGGTACTCGGCACTTATACCAATGAGACTGGTATTACCACTTTAAAAAAAGGTTAACAAATGACAGTCACCTCACAGCGACACTCAGTACTGCTAGATAACGTATTTGCATTGATAGACAAGAAAGTAGATACCAAGCAGAAGTCTCTTGTGCAGCAATTCGGACGTCTGTTGTATAAAAATATATCTAGCGATGATTTAGAAAATCGCAACGACAGCGACCTTTATGGTGCAACACTTAGTTTATGGAACGGATTAGCAAAGTTCGATAACGCGTCACCCTACATTCGTGTATTTAATCCAGAGATTGCAAAACATGGTTGGCACTCAAGTCATACCATCGTTGAAATCATCGTCTCTGATATGCCGTTTTTGGTTGACTCAGTGCGTATGTTGCTGAACCGTCTTAATATTACATCGCATCTGTTCTTACATAGCCCCATTGGCATAAAGCGAAATGACGCTAACAAAGTAGAAGCGTTTGCAGAACCAGGGCAGGCGCTAGATGGCGCGAAAAAAGAGACTGTCATCTTTATTGAGATAGATAGACAGACATCGAAAAAGGATATTGAAGCGCTCACACAAGAGCTTCACTCTGTAGTTGATGAAGTTTCGCTTGCAGTTCAAGACTGGCAAGACATGACAAATACGTTGCAAGACGTGATTAAAGGCAGCGCTAAGTACAACTGGCCTGTGTCTGCTGATACGAAGAAACAAACAAAAGCGTATTTAGAATGGCTGGGCGACCACAACTTTACAATGATGGGTTACCGTTATTATGAGGTTAAAGCTATTGAAGGTGATCACCGCTGGATCCCTCAAAATGATACAAGCTTGGGTTTGTTGAAAAATTCAATTAACGATCGCGAGCGTTTACTGTCGAAGCTGCCAGCGTCTGCGCGTGCTGAAGCACTTAGTCAAAACCCATTGATTTTGACTAAAACAAATTCGCGAGCGCGTGTACATCGTCCAGCTTACATGGATTATGTTGGCGTTAAGGTATTTAACAAAGAAGGGCAAGTTGTAGGCGAGCATCGTTTCTTAGGCTTGTACTCAGCCTCTTTCTACAATAATAGTGTTACGCAGTTACCTATTTTACGCGAAAAAATTAACCGTATTTGTGAGCTTTCAGGTTTTGAACCTGGTACACATGCATTTAAAGCGTTCACAAATATCATTGAAACATACCCACGTGACGAGCTACTGCAAACGCCAGCAGAAGAGCTTGCTCAAATTGTTATGGGTATCTTCCAGATGCAAGAGCGCGGCATATCGCGTTTGTTTATACGCAAAGACATCTTTGGTCGTTTCTTCTCGTGTATGGTGTTTGTACCAAGAGAGCGTTACAACACACAACTTCGTAAAGAAACACAAGCATTATTGAAAGCTTCTTTAGGCGCTACTGAAGAAGTCGAGTTCACCACATTCTTCTCTGAGTCTGTGTATGCACGTACGCATTACATTGCCCGAGTCAACGACAACAACGCGGAATTTGACGTGAAGGAAATAGAACAAAATATTATTGAGTTGACCAAAACGTGGAACGACCGCCTGGCTTCAGCTATCAGTGCCGCTCATGGTGAAGCATCGGGTAAAGCGCTAGAACGCAAATACAATAACGCGTTTTCTCGCAGTTACATGGAACATAACCTACCATCAGCTGCGCTTGTTGATATCGGTAAGCTAGAGATGCTAGACGACAACCATACGCTTGATATGTTGTTCTACCGACCTCAAGAAGAAGATGCAGACAGCCAAGTAGTTAAGCTTAAGCTGTTTCATAGAGCAGAGCCTATTCACTTATCTGATGTTCTACCTATGCTGGAGAACTTTGGACTACGTGTTATTGATGAGAGCCCCTACAAAATTACCTGCTCAGAAGGTGAGCGTAATTGGGTGATGGACTTCACCATGTTGCATAAAAGTGGACAACACTTTGACATGGAAAATGCACAAATCTTGTTCCAAGATGCATTTGCTAAAGTATGGTACAAGACTCTCGAAGACGATGCATTTAACCGCTTAATCTTGGGTGCCAATATGACAGGCCGTAAGGTTACTGTGTTGCGTGCCTATGCAAAATACATGCGTCAAACAGGCAGTTCATTCAGCCGAGATTACATTGCCAATACGTTGGCCAATTACCCTGATATTGCACGTTTGTTAGTCGATTTCTTTGACCAGCGCTTTAACCCTAAGAAAAAGCGTAACGAGAAGAAAGAAGAAGCGCTATTAGAGACAATAAAAGCGCAACTAGATAACGTTAGCAACCTTGATGATGACCGAATCATTCGCCGTTATCTCGATATGATGTGTGCGACATTGCGTACCAACTTCTATCAGACAGACGATGCAGGTAATGAAAAGTCTTACGTTTCATTCAAGATGATGCCTGAATTGATCCCTGAAATGCCGCTTCCGCTGCCTAAGTTCGAAATCTTCGTATATAGCCCGCGTGTTGAAGGCGTTCACTTACGTGGTGGTAAAGTGGCACGTGGTGGTCTTCGTTGGTCAGACAGACAAGAAGATTTCCGCACAGAAGTATTAGGCCTTGTTAAAGCACAGCAGGTAAAAAATACCGTTATCGTACCCGTTGGCGCAAAAGGTGGTTTCGTATGTAAAAACTTGCCAGTTGGGCAGGGCAGAGAAGCCATCCAAGCTGAAGGTCAAGCGTGTTACCGTACTTTCATAACAAGCTTACTTGATATTACTGATAACATTGTAAACGGTGAAATTGTTCCGCCAAAAGACGTTGTTCGTTTAGATGATGACGACCCTTACCTAGTTGTTGCAGCAGACAAAGGTACTGCTACATTCTCTGATATTGCCAATGGCATTGCTGAAGAGTTTGGTTTCTGGTTAGGCGATGCATTTGCATCTGGCGGTAGTATCGGTTACGACCATAAGAAAATGGGCATTACGGCCCGTGGTGGTTGGGAATCTGTTAAGCGTCATTTCCGTGAAATTGGTATCGACTGTCAAACCACAGATTTCACCTGTGCGGGTGTTGGTGATATGGCAGGGGATGTATTTGGTAACGGTATGTTGTTATCAAAGCACACACGCTTAATTGCCGCGTTTAACCATTTGCACATTTTCTTCGACCCGAATCCAGATGCGGCGGCAAGCTATGAAGAGCGTAAGCGCCTATTCGAAAATCCAAGTCTGAGTTGGGAAGACTACGACAGCAAATTGATTTCAAAGGGCGGCGGTGTATTTAATCGTTCTGCTAAGTCTATAAAACTGACGCCAGAAATGAAGAAGTGGTTGGGTACACGTCAGTTAACGATGACACCTAACGAGTTGATCCACAACATTCTTAAAATGCCAGTTGACCTGCTATGGAATGGTGGAATCGGTACCTACATTAAGAGTAAAAAGGAATCGCACTCAGAAGTGGGCGACCGTGCAAATGATGACTTACGCGTTAACGGTCGTGACGTACAAGCGAAAATCGTTGGTGAAGGCGGTAACTTGGGCCTTACCCAACTAGGTCGTATTGAATATGCGTCTAATGGTGGTCGTGTTAATACCGACTTCATCGATAACGTGGGTGGCGTAGATTGCTCAGATAACGAAGTTAATATCAAAATCTTGCTTAACAGCCTAGTAAACGATGGTGAACTTACGCTTAAACAGCGCAACAAGTTGTTATACGACATGACTGATGATGTGTCGCGCATTGTACTTAAAGACTGTTATCGCCAGACCCAATCTATTTCAATAACCGAAATGGCAGGCGTTAAGCAACTTAAAGAACAACTGCGATTTATTCACGGACTTGAGCGTGAAGGGCAACTTAACCGTGAGCTAGAGTTTATTCCAAGTGATGATGAAATTTCTGATCGCGTTGCTACCGATCAAGGCTTCACTCGACCTGAGTTAAGTGTGTTGATTGCCTATGGCAAAATGGTGCTAAAAGACGCGCTCAATATTCCTGAGATCACTGATAATCCGTATCACGGTAAATTGTTAGTAGAAGCGTTCCCAGAAGTGTTGCGTAAAAAGTTTGCTGATCACATGCAACAACACCCTCTACGCAGTGAAATTATTGCCACTAAGTTAACCAACAACATGGTTAACGATATGGGTCTTAATTTTGTATTCAGAATGCAAGAGGAAACCGGTGCTAGTGTTAGTGAGATTGCCGATGCATACGCTATTGTGCATGGTATCTTTAATATGAAGACGCTATGGGAGCGTATCGAGCAACTTGATAACGTTATTCCTGCTCAGCTTCAACTCAAGATGCTAGATGAAGCCAGACGTATTATGCGCCGTGCTTCGCGTTGGTACATTCGTCACGGTAACAAAGCTCAGTCTATTGATGAAGCGATTGCGAGTTACCGCGGTACTTTTGATACGCTGTCTACCAATCTTCAACATTATTTGGTTGAAAGTGAGTATGCACAGCTTGAAAAAGCAACGCAGAAATACATTAATGAGGGCGTACCACAAGATATCGCATATCAAGTGGCTAGCTTCTCAAATATGTTCTCAAGTTTCGACCTGGCACAAATTGTTGAATCAGATAAGCACGATACCGATGTGGTTGCGAAATTGTATTATCAACTAGGTTCTAAACTTGAACTGCACTGGTTCTTAGATCAAATCAACAATCAAACAGTAACTAACCACTGGCAAGCTTTGGCACGCGCGTCCTATCGAGAAGAGCTTGATTGGCAGCAACGTTCTATAACTGCTAACTTGCTTGCATCTCGTGAAGATTCCAAAGATGCAAATCAAATACTGGATGAGTGGATTGATAGCAATCAAGTGTTGTTAAAGCGTTGGTATCACATGATGTCTGAGTTTAAGACAAGCAGTACGCATGAATTTGCTAAATTTTCTGTCGCTTTACGTGAATTGATGCTTTTAAGCGTGAAGTCTAACCATTAGAATACACGCACCTTAATAATTTAAGCCCTGTTGAACAGGGCTTTTTTATATTTGTGAGCGTTTATTACTGTCATGCAATCCTTAGTGCAAAAATTCTTACTTCAGTGCGAGCCTGAAAAAAGTCACGATTTCACCATTAACTGGTTGAATAAGACCCAACATACACCGCTGAAATGGATGTACAGCACACCCACAATCAAAAAGCCCGTCACCATTGCGGGTATGACATTTGACAACCCTGTAGGTTTAGCTGCTGGTCTTGACAAAAATGGCGACTGTATTGATGCGTTTTCTAGCATGGGGTTTGGCTTTGTTGAAATAGGCACAGTGACGCCACGACCACAACCGGGCAACCCAAAACCACGCTTATTCCGCATTCCTGAGAAGCATGCCATTATTAATCGTATGGGCTTTAACAATAAAGGTGTAGACCATCTTGTTGAACAGGTTAAAAAGGCACAATTTAAAGGTCCTATTGGAATAAATATTGGTAAAAACAAAGATACTGAAGAAAGTAAAGCGCTTGACGATTACTTGATTTGTTTAAATAAGGTTTACCCTTATGCAAGTTACGTCACCATCAATATTTCTTCGCCTAACACCCCTGGGCTTCGAAATCTACAATACGGTGAAGCGTTAGATAAATTGCTCGCAGGCCTTAAAGCAGCACAAGAAACCCTAACGCAAACACACGGTAAATACGTACCTTTGTTTATTAAAATAGCACCAGATTTAAGTGACGTTGAAATCGAAAGTATCGCCCAATCGTTAATAAAAACGAAAATGGACGGTGTAATTGCCACTAATACCACCTTATCTCGTGACGCTGTTCAAGGTTTACCGCATTGTGATGAAATGGGCGGCCTAAGTGGTTCTGTAATGACAGACATGAGCTTAGCGGTCACCCGCAAGCTAGCCAAAGCGCTAGAGCGTTCTATGCCCATAATAGGCGTTGGCGGTATTGACTCTCCTGAGGCGGCCAAAGCGAGGTTAGATGCCGGCGCATCATTGGTTCAGGTATATTCTGCTTTTATCTACCAAGGCCCGTCACTCGTTAAACGCATTGTAAACGCGTTATAATACATCTGAAACAATCTACTTTGGGTGCGTGAGGTTTCTTGCGCCCCTATCAAAACAGGTACATGAATGAATACAATTCTGGTGACGACCAGTCGCGGTCTTGACGAACTTCTCAAGCAAGAAGTGTTATCACTTTGTCCCGACGCCCAAATAAAACAAGGGCCCGGTACTATTCAGTTTGAAGGAAGCAAGGAAGACGCCTACAAACTTTGCTTGTGGTCTCGTCTTGCCAACCGCGTAATTTGGGTGTTAGCGACAGGGAAGGCAGGTGATGCCGAGGCACTCTATAACACCGCTATGAGCATAGATTGGCAGATGCACATGGGTTCTCGTCATACGTTATCAGTACAGTTCATTGGTACCAACTTTGCCATTAAAAACACGCAATTTGGTGCTGTTCGCGTAAAGGACGCCATCGTTGATTCTTTTGTCGAGCAAGGATTAGCACGTCCTTCTGTTGAAAGAAAGTCACCTGATATTTCGGTGTACGCTAGGTTACATCGCGATAACGTGATTTTAGGTATTGATTTGGCTGGCGCGAGCTTGCACCAGCGCGCATACCGTCAACAAACGGGAGATGCACCACTTAAAGAACATATCGCAAGTGCGATGCTTATTCGAAGTGGATGGACAGAAAACCAAGACGCGCCATTGGTCGACCTAATGTGTGGTTCAGGCACAATTGCCATAGAAGCGGCGTATATTGCACGTAATATTGCCCCAGGTATTAAACGTAGCTATTGGGGTTTTACGAAGTGGTTAGGTCACGAGCAGCCGGTTTGGGAAAAATTATTGAATAGTGCCATCGAGGCACAAAAACCGTCATGTGCGGGCATTTATGCAGGTGACTTTAGCCGTAAAATGGTGGCCATTGCAAAAGCAAACGCTGACTTTGCCGGCGTGTTTAACGATATTCAGTTTAGTCAGCAAGATGCGACAAAATCATCTCCACCTGTTTCGACACCTGGCTATGTAGTATCCAACCCTCCTTACGGTGAACGCTTGGGTGAACTCACGTCATTAATACCGCTATTCAATGATTGGGGTAAGCGCTTTAAAGAAGCGTGGAAGGGATGGCATGTTTCACTGTTAAGTAGCAATCGGGATCTGTTGCGTGTATTGAAGCTTCGCGCTACCAAAGATTACGCGATGAACAACGGAAAGTTAGAGTGTCGCCTCGCAAATTATGTACTTGATGAAGAAAATACGGTGCAATTTGGTGAAGATGCCAGTAACCACGAATTTGCAAATCGTCTTAAAAAGAACTTAAAGCGAATGAAAGGCTGGATTAAGACGGCCAATACTAATTGCTACCGCATCTATGATGCAGATTTGCCAGACTATAACGTCGCGGTTGATCGCTATGGTGATTGGCTTGTGGTGCAAGAGTATGCGCCACCGAAGACGGTATCTGAAGAAAAAGCCCGCAAGCGCCTGCAAGAGGTATTGTTACATCTGCCTGCTGTAACAGGTGTTTCACCCAAACAAATAGCGCTTAAAGTGCGTAGTCAGCAGAAAGGTACAAAACAGTACGAAAAGATAAATCAGTCTGGTGAGATGATGGAAGTGTTTGAAAACGGCGCTCGTTTTCTCGTTAACCTAACTGACTACCTTGATACCGGACTCTTTTTAGATCACCGTAATACTCGTCAAAAAGTCATGCAGATGGCTAAAGATAAAGACGTACTGAATTTGTTTTCTTACACTGGCAGCGTGTCTGTTTTTGCAGCCAAAGGCGGAGCAAAGTCAGTTACAACAGTAGATATGTCTAATACGTATCTCGACTGGGCTAAGAAAAACGTAGCACTTAACAAGTTGTCAGGTCCACATGCTTTCATTCAAGCAGACTGCACAACATGGTTAGCGTCGCATAAGGGCAAATACGACCTCATATTTATTGACCCTCCATCGTTTTCAAATTCTAAACGCATGCAAAATACATGGGATGTACAGCGTGACCACGTCAACATGCTAAGTGATGCGAAACAGTGTTTAAAAGAGGGCGGTACCATAATTTTCTCAAATAATAAACGCGGTTTTAAACTGGATGAAACAGCTATTAGTGAGCTTGGCTTATCAATAGAGAATATTACCAAGCAAACAATACCAGAAGACTTTGCTCGAAAAGGTAATATTCATCAGTGCTGGATACTGACATCATGAAGATTTTTTTCTATACCGGGCCACAGTGCAGTTTGTGTGATTTAGCAGATATTGAATTAAAAAACACCTCTTCGTTTAAAGCCCTAGAAGTAGAGAAGGTCAATATTCGCCAGAGCACTGAGCTTTACCATTTGTACGGTGCCCGCATACCTGTGTTTAAACGAGAAGATAATAACAAAGAAATCGGCTGGCCCTTTTCAAGAGAAGACTTAGAGGAGTTTCTTCAGTGAGTATTCTGCAGTTAAAAGATATCACTGTGATTTACGGTAACCCACCACTGCTTGATGGCGTTGAGTTGGTAGTGCAACCTAAAGAAAGGGTTTGCCTAGTTGGCCGAAATGGAAGTGGCAAGTCTACTTTGATGAAAGTCATTGCTGGCGATGTTATCGCTGACGATGGGCAGCGTATTATTGAAAACAATACAGTCATCGCAAGATTGGAACAAGACCCGCCCCAGACCACAGATGTAACCCTATTTGATTATGTGGCAGAGGGCTTGTCAGATGTGGGTGAAACACTTAAAGCCTATTTTCATCAAACAAAACTGGTTGGTGAAGACCCAAGCGAAGCCAATCTAAACAAACTTCAGCGTTTACAAGAAACCTTAGAGGCGCGGGATGCATGGCAATTTGAACAGCAAATTGAACAAACGCTAACCATGCTCAAACTCGACCCAGATATATCGCTATCTACTTTATCAGGTGGGTGGCGCCGTAAAGCTGCTCTTGCTCGCGCGCTAGTTCGCTCACCGGATTTGTTATTGCTAGATGAACCGACTAACCACCTTGATATTGAAATGATTCGTTGGCTCGAATCTAGTTTGAGCAACTATAAAGGTGCAATTGTATTCGTTAGCCACGACCGTGCATTTATTCGCGCAATGGCCACGCGCATAGTCGATTTAGACCGTGGAACCGTAACAAGCTACCCAGGCAATTACGAAACTTACCTTGAGAAAAAGCAGCACGACTTAGAAGTTGAAGCGTCGCAAAACGCTGAGTTTGATAAAAAGTTAGCGCAAGAAGAGGTGTGGATACGACAAGGGATCAAAGCAAGACGTACTCGCAATGAGGGTCGAGTTCGTGCACTTAAAAAGCTCCGTGAAGAGCGCAAAGCTCGTCGAGCGGTGCAGGGCAGTGCAGTTGTACACCAACACCAAGGCGGTCGCTCAGGCAAAATGGTATTTGAGGTTAAGGACCTCAGTTATAGCATTGAAGGTAAGCCAATTGTAAAAGGCCTTAACCTCAATGTATTACGTGGCGATAAGCTAGCGCTTATTGGACCTAACGGCAGTGGCAAAAGTACACTTATCAAATTATTACTTGGCGAATTGACACCTGATTCGGGTAATTGCAAACAAGGGACAAACCTTGAAGTGGCGTATTTTGATCAACATCGCCATGGCCTTGACCTAGAAAAGTCAGTGATTGATGCCGTTGGTGACGGCAAGCGCGATCTAATGGTCAACGGTCACCCTCGTCATGTTATCAGTTACCTGCAAGATTATTTGTTTACGCCAGAACGTGTTAATGCGCCCGTCAAATCGTTATCAGGTGGTGAAAAGAACCGCTTGATGCTCGCAAAATTAATGCTTAAACCGAGTAACGTATTAGTACTCGATGAACCGACAAACGACCTTGATGTTGAAACACTCGAAATGTTGGAGACCTTACTCAATGAGTATACGGGAACGGTATTACTAGTGAGTCACGATAGGGAATTTGTTGATAATGTTGCCAATAGCAGCCTTGTATTTGAAGGCAACGGGAAACTCAGAGAGTTTATCGGGGGTTTCACTGACGTTGAAAACTGGTATAAAGAGCAGCAGGAGAAGCGTCAGCAGATTGAAAAAGAAGAAAAAGCCAAGGTAAAGAATGAAACTAATTTAACTTCAAGCAGTCCTAGTGCTAAGTCTTCTCCCCGCAAGACGAAAAAGCTATCATATAAGGATCAGCGAGAGCTTGAATCATTGCCTCAAGAATTAGAGTCTTTAGAGGCTGAGCTTGAAGCTATGCAAGAACAGGTAAACGACCCTGATTTCTTCAAACAAGATAGTGATACCACCGCTAAGGCCCTAGCCGCATTAGCAGAAAAAGAAGAATTACTTTCCCAGAAGTATGCGCGCTGGGATGAACTAGAAAGTATGCTGGAAGATAATCAGCAGTAAATAGGATTTTAAATGAAACGAACTCAGCTTGCCGCCGCCGTTCTGTTGGCAACAGGAAGTGTTTCGGCAATGGCCGCGACCTATTCAGTGACGCCTCTTCCTTTACAGGATACCGCAGTAAACAACTTTGCCCGCTCAATAGACAACTCAGGCAAAATGTTAACTGTCGTTCAGCGCGAATTTAATCCGCCTGTCGATGTAGACCAGTTAGAAAATGACACTACATTTTTTACCCAGTTTGGTGCAGCACTAGAAAATGAAGATGACGCATTACAAGGCGTATTCACTGATGCTGACTACACACTTATCGTTAACTATCTGCTTTCAAACGTAGGGGCCACGCAAGGGCAAAAACTCGCGGAATACAGAACCTACATCACCGATACTCAAGATTTTTCATTAGTCCCCGGGTTAGATCAAGTTACTGATAAATTTGACGATTATACCTTTTCAGTAGAAGCTACTGGTCGCGATAGTTTAAACGGTGACTTTATCGTAGGTGACTCTGCAGGTCTTGTTGTACTTGATCCGTATGAGAACGAAGATGGCGATACCATTAACTACACCTACGCAGAATCTACTCAGCAAGCATTTGTGCAGGTAGCTGGAAATACTACAAAACTACCTCCGGTGGATGACACGTTGGGCGGATATGCCTCTGCGCAAAGTGTTAACGAGAACCTGCAAGTTGCCGGATATAGCTCAGTGAGTTTCTTAGATGTGGTTAATGATGCAATTGACAATTGTGCTGACCCCGAGGCGCGCACCGACATTTCAGAAGGCCGTTGTCGCTCGAACGTTTATTCAGGCTCATTTGTTGTACCGCGCATTGACACCTACTTTATCAACGCAAGTACACGCACAAGAGCATTGGCAAGTTTTGTACTCGCTGCTGAAGTAAATGCGACTATCTGGCAGTTAGACGCTACTGGTGATGTCATCAGTACACAAACCTTCCCGCTATTGTTCGAACGCGAAGAAGATGACACCAATCACTACTATAGTTACGCATTTAGCATAAACAATCAGGGGATTGCGGTTGGTGAAGCATTAACTGGTGACAGAGTTTCTGTAACCCGCCCTAATAGCTCAGCGTTGTTGGAGAGTGAACGTGTTGCAACCGTGTATCGCGATGGCGAGACAATTGAACTCCTACCCAGAGACGAGAATATCTTAAGCCAAGCAATAGATATTAATGACAACAACTGGGTGGCTGGGGCAGTCTTGCGTTCGCGCAGCGATATAGCGCGTTCACGATTATTCGCGTATAACCTAGATACTCAAGAACAGTACTATCCTGATGGTTTCTTTACGAGTTCAGGTGTTACCCCAAATGCCATTAACAACAACAATATTATTGTTGGTAAAGCAGATTCAGTTATAAGCAATGATTCCATCCGTCAAACAGCGGCGTTTATGTATAACATTGAAACGCAAGAGTTTACTGATTTGAACGATCTCATTGCATGTGACAGTGATTATGAGTTAGTTGAAGCGGTTGATATCAACGACAACAACGAAATAATTGCAAATGCCCGTGTTAAGAACACCAACCGTTATGCAACGGGTGTAGATATTATTAATAGTGATGGCGAAACAGAGCTAGTTGATAATATTATTGCTGTAAAACTCTCTCCGCTAAGTAATGGCGACATTGAAGAATGCGAGATACCTGACGATGAACAACCCTATGAACGCCAGGGTGCGTCAATGGGTTGGCTAAGTGTGTTAGCACTTCTTGGTGTAGCGCTAATGCGCAGACGCATTAAAAAGTAATCACATTGATTGTGTAAAAAACCGCATCTTGATGCGGTTTTTTTTTATGCCTTTGAGATGTAAAAACTGAAATATTTATGCATAAAAAATGTAATAAATATTTCATTTAAACTTCATCAATTTAAAGATTGTCAAGACCTTTAATTTTTTATTTTTCTTGAACCAATTGGTCAATTGCACTATCAAAGTAGTGTACGCAAAATTTTTCCGGCACTATCGACCTAAGATGATGTAGAGCGCTCGCGAAATGTTTTGTTGTGCACCCAACAAACAAAAGAGGCTAATCAATGAAAAGACAAAAAAGAGATAAACTGACTCGCGCACATGCAAAAGGCTATCAAGCTGGTATCAGCGGTCGTTCGAAAGAAAATTGTCCATTTCAGCAAAACGATGCACGTTCACAGTGGTTAGGTGGATGGCGCGAAGCGGTAGAAGATAGACACTTAGGTTTAAGTGTTAAGTAACACTTTCTCTTTTATGAACTGATTAAGCAAAAGGAAGAGCCCCTGCAAAGGGGCTTTTTTCTGTCTTAAATCCCTAAAGATTAAAACTAGAAATTGGACGTATCTTGAAATAGGCCTACTTTAAGATCTTTGGCTACATAAATTTCGCGACCATCAACTTCTACAACGCCATCTGCCATGCCCATAAACAATTTGCGCTTAATAACACGCTTCATTGTAATCTTGTAGGTAACTTTTTTCGCAGTAGGCAAAATCTGCCCTGTGAATTTAACTTCGCCAACACCTAATGCACGGCCTTTACCGGGGCCTCCGCTCCAACCTAAGAAAAAGCCAACGAGTTGCCACATAGCATCTAACCCTAGACAGCCAGGCATCACAGGGTCGCCAGGGAAGTGACACTCAAAAAACCACAGGTCAGGGTTAATGTCGAGTTCTGCAATTATTTCACCCTTGCCGTGCTCACCACCATCTTCAGTGATTGAAACAACACGATCCATCATTAACATGTTCGGCGCTGGTAATTGACTGTTACCTGGACCAAACATTTCACCACGACTACATGCAAGTAAATCTTCTTTGTTAAAGCTATTTTTCTTCTCTGACATTCCCAGCTCGTTATTGTTGAATAATTTCGTTGCTAATTTAGCGAACACTTGTACGCCAAACAACTCTGAACAGTCATTTTTCTGAAGAAAAACGCGTGTTAGACTAAACGTAACGCAAAATTATGTGATTACTATGACAGATAAAAAAGCAAAAAAACGC
The DNA here is from genome assembly GCF_016756315.1 of Alteromonas sp. KC3. Lineage (NCBI taxonomy): Bacteria > Pseudomonadati > Pseudomonadota > Gammaproteobacteria > Alteromonadales > Alteromonadaceae > Alteromonas > Alteromonas sp. KC3. Next base: position 2,233,442 of record NZ_AP024235.1, on the reverse strand, counting down.
AGCGAGAAAAGCCCTTCAGAGAAAGCTAAGGCTAATGCGGATAAACAACGTCGGTTTAGAGAGCGACAAAAAGAGGCCGGTAAAAAGCTTGTTCGCGGGTATGTAACCCCTGAAGCGAAAGCTTGTTATGATGAAATTCGCGAAAAAACAGACTGGACTGACAGCGAAGCCATGTCTAATGCGATGCGCTTAATGTACGCGGCCTACAAGTGCGGACAAATAAAGCTATTAAATGAGTGGCTCAGAAAAAATAATCGCTAGTAGAACATCTACGCATACATCGTTACGGTTTCGCTTCTGCCTAATGTGATGCTTGTTTTTGTTTAAGCCATGTGCGGCTTGGACTATTTTGCATTGAATGTCGTTCTACAATGCGTTTGGCATGTTTAATAACATCATCGCGTTCGCGATAGTCCCATAAACGTTTTGCCGTAAGTTTACTGAGCGCAGCTATATCGATTATTGGTTCTACGTAGTCTCGTGTTAAGTCAAAATCGAGCATTTGAGCTTCTAGGGGAGGGAGCAGGTGTGGTGCATGCACTGCGTCATCAGGGAGTTTCCTTATCTCGGGAACCCATTTTTTTATAAACACGCCTGACGGATCTAGCTTTTTTGATTGTGTGAGTGGGTTATACAGCCTGACAGTGTGTATACCTGTTATGCTGGCTTGCATCTGTATTTGGGGGTAGTGTATTCCGGGTTCGAAGTCTAAAAACTGCGTTGCAAGATAGTGGGCGGCTTTAAGCCAATGCACGTTTAAGTGATGACATAAAAAACTCGTTACCATAGCGCGCATTCTAAAATTAAGGTAGCCCGTTTGCGCGAGTGCGCGCATGCATGCATCGACCAATGGATAACCCGTTTTCCCCGTTTTCCAGAGGTAAAATCGGCGTTCGCATTCAGGACCCTCAATATAAGGAAAGTGCGCGTAACCATCGTTCATTGCCCTAAATTCAATGCTATGTTCACTTTCAAATTTCTGAATGAAATGGCAGTGCCAATGAAGGCGTGTAGTGAGAGCGTTTAATGCTCTTAGCCATTGAGCTTTTTGCTCGCCTTGTAAACGCCGCTTGTCACGCTTGTGATTTATAACTGCGTGGTAGGCTTGTCTTATAGATAAATTACCCCACGCAAGATAAGGGCTTATACGTGTACATGCTTCACGAGACGCTTCTGGTTGTGAAATATGTTTGTGGTAATTTATGCCGCGCGCTTCGAAAAAGTGTTTTAACGCTTGCCATGCTCTGCGTTCACCGCCTTGTTGCATCTTGGAATTATGTGCTACTGATGGATTAATTGTTTGGTAATCACAATATTGTGCGAAGAGTTTTTCGTTGCCTTGCCAGTGCACCCATTTTGCATCATCAATAGGAAAATCGAACGTATTTTTGGCGAATTGTACTTCCCAATTAGCTTGCCAACGCGTCCTATTTGGTAAACCTCTTATTACCGCACCGTACTGACATTCTATAAATGATATATTGCTATTTTTCAGATAGTTAGAAATGCTCACATCACGGTTATACGTAACCTTCAAACCTATTTCCTGGTGACTCCTAACCGTGTTAATGCGGTATTGTTGAGCAATAAGGCTGATAGCGTCAGCGGCTTCCATATAAAGTTGCAACACACGCTTGTTATTTGGCAATTGTGCATCGATGTCAGCAAGGCTTTGACTTACAAATCGCCAATGTCGCTCATCCATATGAGGGTCACATAATAGCGATGGCTCCCAACAATAAAGAAGTAAGATATTTTCGTTATTGTTGTATGCACTAAATAGGGGCTCATGATCGCGCAAGCGTAAATCCCGCTTAAACCAAACTACTGTGATAGTGTCATTTGATGACTTCATTACCAGCATCAACCGCAATTTCTATGTAGGCTTGAGCCATTTGGCGCGAAAGCTACCGTCAGTGTCGTAGATTTCAGTCTGTTTTTGTAGATTGAATTGTCTATGGCCTCTTGGGTCGCTACCTACACCTGCAAGGTACAGCCAATTGCCCCAATTGCTGCCTACGTCATAGTCTACTAATTGTTGCTCAAACCACGCCGCACCATAACGCCAATCTAGTCCGAGTTCATGCACGAAACAACTGGCTACAAGTTGCCTTCCACGGTTAGACATGTATCCGGTGTGAAGCAATTGGCGCATACACGCATCAACAATAGGGTAGCCTGTTGTGCCATTACACCACTTTTCAAAGGTTTCTTGATCATGCCGGGTGTTCGGTGTTTTATTTTGAATTCCAGAAAATGCGAACCACTGACTGTGATATTTTCGTTGTAGCCAATAAAAAAACTCTCTCCACAACAATTCAAAGTATATCCAATAGGTTGAATCATTCTTTTCAACAGTCTGCTCAAAATGCGTAACTTGTCTTACAACCTCTCTTGCCGAAAGTGAGCCATTTGCAAGCCATGCTGATAGTTTCGTACTGTGTCGCCATGTATCCAAAGCGTTTCTAGTTTCTTTGTATGATGAAGCGACCTGCCATTCAAATAAGTAGTTTTGTAAATGAGCGAGAGCAGCGGTTTCTCCACCAATAAATTTTCCTTCTTCGTAAGAAAAACTATTACTCGTTGTAATGTCGTCAAATACCTCTGGCAATCGGCTTGGTAAGTGCTTTGGTGTGTAGCTCAATGGGAAATCTTGAGGTATCTCACAAATAGTACGCGGCGTTGACGCTTTTTCAATTTTGCGCCTAAACGGGCTGAATACGTCTGGCATGCTATTTATGCTAAAAGGCAGGTCATTCTCATTAAAAAGACCAAAGGTTTCTTGCGCTACAAATTCAACAGCGAAGAGTTTTTTTCTTAACTCATCTTCCTCACAACGCTCGTACCAACCATTGTGTACACTCATGCCAACATGTGTAAAAAACTCACTGTCGACAAGAGACGCTACGCAGCTAACAGGGTCGCCAGAGTAAATGTGAAGTTTGTGACCCAGTTTGAGTAAATTATTGGATAAATCCCACAGCGACTGTTTTAAAAAACTTAAACGATGAGCGCCAATCCGTGACAGACCCATTTTATCTGTATTAAGTAGTTTCTCATCAAATATATAGATAAATGTAATCTCATCGACACTTTCACACATCACTTTCAATACTTCATTGTCGTGTAGCCGTAGGTCGTTCCTAAACCAATAAAGCCCTCGTTTTGTTTGTTTTTTATCACACTGATTAATTGGTTGATTTACCATATATTTTCACTATTAGTTTTTTAATTTTCTAACGGATCCTGAACCGAAGGAACATCGTAGTAAGTGAAATACGTAACCGACTAAAAAATAGAACAACGAAAAAAGGAAAAATAGTGACCGTTCCTGTTAGCATCATGTGGTTCAGACAAGACTTACGCGTTAAAGACAATCCTGCGCTTAACGCTGCCTGTGATATGGGAAAAATTGTACCCATTTATATTTATGACGAGGCAACACCTGATGGAAGGATCCCTGGTGGGGCGAGTCAATGGTGGCTACACCACTCTTTAGCTTCATTAAATGAACGCCTCAATGGACACCTTCAAATCTTTAAGGGCGATCCAAAGCAACTTATTCCTAAATTGTTAAAAGAATTCAGCGCCAAATCTATATTTTGGAATCGCTGCTATGAGCCATGGCAAAAAAATCGTGACACGGGTATAAAAAAAGCCCTTGTAAACGACGGATTCGACGCACAGAGCTATAACGGAAGTTTGCTCTGGGAGCCTATGAAGGTACTCAAGAAGGATGGTACGCCGTACAGAGTGTTTACGCCTTATTATCGAAAAGGCTGTTTGCAAATTGATGAACCCAGATACCCTAAAGCACCACCTGCGAGGATCACTTACGCCGATGTAAAGGATATTGGCGATGGGCTCGAAGCATTAGATTTGCTTCCAACAATAGCGTGGGATGAAACCATTAAGTCTAGTTGGAAGCCTGGCGAAGAGGGCGCAGCTGACAACCTATCGAGTTTCATCGAAAACGCGGCACGAAATTATAAAGAAGACAGAGACATTCCTTCTGTAAAGGGAACATCTCGGCTATCGCCACATCTCCATTTTGGTGAAGTCTCTCCTAATCAAGTGTGGTACGCCATAAAAGATAAATTTGGAAATAGCGAAGATAAGAGTATTGATACCTACTTAAGCGAATTAGGCTGGCGCGAATTTAGCTATTACTTGCTGTATCATTTTCCCACATTGCCGAATAAAAATTTCAACGAAAAGTTCGATAAGTTCCCATGGCGAACTGATGCTAAAGCGCTCAAAGCGTGGCAAACGGGCAACACTGGCATTCCTATCGTCGACGCTGGCATGCGCGAACTATGGCAAACCGGTTATATGCACAACCGAGTACGAATGATTGTGGGGTCGTTTTTAGTGAAGAACTTGTTGCTGAGCTGGCATGAAGGCGAGCGATGGTTTTGGGATACCTTGCTCGATGCTGACCTTGCGAGCAACAGTGCCAGTTGGCAATGGGTCGCGGGCTCAGGTGCAGACGCAGCACCGTACTTTAGAATCTTTAACCCTATTTTACAGGGAGAAAAATTCGATAAAAAAGGCAACTATGTGCGTCGATATTGCCCGGAGCTTAAAAACTTGCCAGACAAGTACATCCACAAACCATGGGAAGCCCCAGGAATCATTGCGAAGGACGCAGGTATTGAACTAGGTAAGGACTACCCTAAGCCAATTGTAGATTTAAAAGCGTCACGCCAACGAGCGCTCGACGCGTTTCAAGAGATAAAAGAGTAGGGTATGTCTTCACTCATATTAGTACTTGGCGATCAGCTAACTGAAACGCTTCCGGCTATTGCTAACGCGCGCAAAACCAAAGATACAATACTAATGGCTGAAGTTCGCGAAGAAGCTACTTACGTAAAACATCATAAGAAAAAAATCGCGTTTTTGTTCAGCGCCATGCGTCATTTTGCTAAAGCGCTGAAAGATGATAATTATCGTGTGGACTATGTGTCCTACCTTGATGACAACAATCAAGGTAGCTTGCTTGGTCAAGTTAGGTATGCGCTAGATAATGACGACTTTGAACGCGTGGTATGCACAACGCCTGGTGAACACAGGCTGCTTAAAAGTATGCAGCAGTGGGAGAACGAGTTAGGTGTTCCGGTTGAAATCTGCGAAGACAACCGCTTTCTGTCTACTCCTCAAGAGTTTAGTGACTGGGCTCACGGTAAAAAACAGCTTCGTATGGAGTTTTTTTACCGAGAAATGAGACGGAAACACCACGTGCTGATGGACGGTAAAAACCCCATAGGTGGGAAATGGAACTACGATTCACAAAACCGCGAGTCCATGCCTGAGACACACAAGGTCCCCAAGCACACCACGTTTGATATTGACAATATTACGCAAGATGTAATTAAGCTTGTAGAGAGTGAGTTTGAGCATCATTTTGGTGAGCTAGATAATTTCTTTTTTGCTGTCACGCGCAAAGATGCGCTTAAAGTGCTTGATACATTTATTGAAGAGCGACTACATAACTTTGGTCAATATCAAGATGCCATGGTTGAAGGCAAACCATGGATGTATCACTCACATATTGCCTTTTATTTAAACTGCGGTTTGCTTACTCCTAAAGAAGCCATTGACGCCGCTGAACGGGCTTATCACGCCGGTCAGGTTCCACTCAATTCTGCCGAAGGGTTTATTCGTCAAATTCTGGGTTGGAGAGAGTATGTCAGAGGGTTCTATTGGCACTTTATGCCTGGCCTCAAAACGGACAACTATTTTGGAAACACGCGCTCATTGCCATCTTTCTTTTGGGATGCCCAAACCAATATGAACTGTATGCGCCAGTGCATAAAAGAAACTGAGCAAAATGCGTATGCGCACCATATTCAACGTCTTATGGTAATTGGGAACTTTAGCCTGCTGACTGAACTTAGCCCAGAAGAAGTTCAGGCTTGGTACCTATTAGTCTATGCAGACGCCTATGAGTGGGTTGAACTGCCTAACGTTGCGGGCATGATTCTATACAGTGATGGCGGCAATTTGGCCAGCAAGCCTTACGTGGCAAGTGGTAGCTACATCAATAAAATGTCCAATTACTGTAAGAATTGTGGCTATCAAGTATCCAAAAAAACAGGACCCAAAGCCTGTCCTTTTAACTACCTCTATTGGCACTTTATTGATAAACACAAAGAAAAGCTAAGTAACAACAATCGTATGGCAATGATCTATAAAACGTATTCACGTATGAAAGAAGAGAATATTGATGCGATGAAAGATGATGCTACGATATTTTTGACCAAGCTAACTAAGAATGAAGAAGTCTAACTTACCCTCCAAAATCTGCCCAGTTTGTGACCGTCCTTTTACTTGGCGAAAAAAATGGGAACGAGATTGGGAAAACGTAAAGTACTGCTCTAAGCGCTGCGCGTCGTCTAAAAAACAGAAGGTGGTGTAGTGTTTGCTCAGCATCCATATTGTGTAATGGATGCTGAGATTAGCGGTGCAGTATTAGATTAATGAAGTATTGAATTAATAAACTAGTGCACCAATTTTGTTATAGATGGCTAAAATGATGGCTTAAATTAGAACTGATATTCCACGTTCAATCTAATATCTCTACCTGGCTCTAAATGGCTTGCAAAGCCCTCAAAAACCTCACTGTAATCAGCAAAACTCGAGTGGTCTCGGTAGGCTTCGTCAAACGCGTTTTTCACCATAAGTCTTGCAGTTAAGTTTTCGCTGACTTGATAAACTGCAAAAAAGTCGTGCGTTGCATATGACGGTTTTGTCAACGTGAAGATATCTGAAGTGTCACCCGTCGCCGCAGCATTTTGCAGCGTCGTGATACCACCTAAACTATCGACATACGTAAAGAACCAACCAAGTTCTAGCGCATCGGTAACATAGTAGGAAGCGTTAATGGTATAAGTGTCACCACGAGAGTTACCCAGCGCACGCTGTTCGTAGCCTTCCACTTTTATCCCGTTGTAAATGAGCGGTTCGCCGTCAACCAGCGCAGGCGCATCTATTTTAGCAACATCGAACGCATTAAAATCAGCGCTATATGATGACAGGTTTACAATTGGCGCACCATTAGCGTCTAACGCGATAGTTGATGTGTTGGGTTGATAATTATATAGCTCTGTTGTGTTGTGCACGTAACTAGCAATAACACTATAGTTTTCGGTAATATACCCGAGTTTAATTTCAACACCATCAGACTCAATATCACCGATATTGCGAACGTTAGTACCACCAATTTCAAGGTTCATGGCATTATCAAGACGCGATTGATAGGCCGCTACGCGCGCCAATAATCCATCTTTGTTGTATTCAATACCAATTTCAGCGTTTTCAGCATCTTCAGCTTGAATGTCTGGCTCTACGCCGTTGTAATCGATAGTGAATGTATCACCCACTTCTTTTCCACGAAGTGCTTGAGCATAACCTGCTGTAAGATTTACCGCGTCGTTTAATTGATACGCAACACCAATGTTTGCACTAAATCCGTCACTATCAACGGTGACATCTTCCGATGTGCGCGACAACGTATTGAAGGTTCCATTTGGCCCGACTACTTGACCCAGTGGCGTCAGGGTAGAGAAATCAGCAATAACAAAGAAGCCTGCGTCTGCAACGGTAGGCACTTGTGCTGCTACTTGCGCAAAGGTCACCTCAGACTCAGCATAGAATTTGTGCGTTGTATCTAACTCGTAATCGTCATAACGCACACCAAAACTTAGCATTAAGTCTGGCGTGATATCCCAGTGATCTTGCACATAAATGCCCAGCACTTTACCCGTTTCTTCACCGCTAAGGGGCTGACCAATTGAGCCTGCTTCTGACGTTTGGTCGCGATACTCAACGCCGTATGTTAGCGTATGCGCAGCAACATATGATGTGTTACGTAGGTCACCACCAATGGTTTGAATATTACCTTGATACGGGTGCCATGCGCGATCACCTCGAACAATTAGCTCTTGCTCAGTGTTGTATAAGGTAAATTCCAGATTGAGCATAGGGCTAGCTAGCCATTGGTAATTAAATACCGTTGTATTACGCTCAGTTTCGATGGGATAGATAGGGTTTCTTGCTGAAATCGGAAAGTTAGGTCTAGACGGGAAGTTACCTGACTCTTCGCGAATTTCATGACTAAGCGATACAAATTGATTGTCGCCAAATTCGCCATTCAGTTTTACGAAGCTTAACTCTTGCTCTGTGTCTGTGGTTTCGCGAACAAGGTTTCCGTTTTCGTCAGTATACTCAAAAGCAATCTCATTGCCGTTACCATCTTCATAACTGTCTGTATCGATACGCACGTGTGATGCGAGTACGCTCCAGTTATCAGTTAATTTGCCATATCCTGTTGCGCTGTACTTAACGAAATCATTGGTACCGCCACCAACTTTAACAATACCGCCAAACTGCTCGTTGTCTGCAAGTAAGTCGTTTGCCGTTTTGGTTTTGAATCGAATGGCACCACCGATGGCTCCCGAACCTGCTGTTGCCTCACCGGCACCAGCCTGTACCTGAACACTTTTCAAGAGCTCAGGCTCAATTGACAATCGGCCGATATGGTGGAATAGGGTACCTGTCTGCGGAGCGCCATCAACAGTGACATTCAACATCGTATCTTCAAAGCCGCGAACAAACACAAGTTGCGTAATACCAAGACCACCACCGCCAACGGTAACTGATGGCTCTAAACGAAAGATATCATTCAAGTCATTAGCCTGAATTTTCTGAATATCTTCAGCGGTTACCTCTAAATTTGTGGCTGACCCGACAATTTCAACGCGTTCAATCTCGTCTTCCTTAACGTTTTTGTTACTCTCTGCTGCAAAAGCATATGTCCCTGATAGCGCCACTCCTATGGCAATAGACAGTGAAGCTAACCTTGTGTTGTTCATGTGTTTCATCGTGACCTTGTTACTTGCATCTAAATGTGAATTATTATCATTTGCGTATTATCAACATAGATCACTAAAAAGAAATAGATTTTACAACTGTTACAATTCAGCTTTGTTCAGAAGTAACAAGTAGTTAACAAACGTCTCAAATGTAACCTTGATTGAATGACGGCAATAAGCCACTTAGGATTATTCGTCTACTGTATTTGAGAAGCTATAATGTCTCTACAAACAAAAGAAGAAATCCTATCGCGTCCTGTATTAACCACGTTCTTTAAACATACTTTTGTGTCGCTTATTGGCCTGATGGCTCTTACAACGGCAAACGTGGTGGATGGCATTTTTATTGGTAAATATGTTGGTGCACAGGGGCTTGCAGCAATATCACTACTTCTTCCTTATGTTACGCTGCTTGTAGCGCTTTCATTAATGTTAGCTATAGGCGCTAGCGTTTCTATAGGTACCTTCATGGGGAAGGGAGATACCGAGTCTTCCAGTGCGTTGTTTACGCAAGTACTTATCGTTACAGTCGCACTAAATACATGTCTTGCTTTGGTGAGCTACATTGCAGAGCCGGTTTTATTTTGGTTACTGTATATTCCCGCTGATATTGTGCCCCTTGCCCGAGAGTATTTTTCAATAATCAGGTGGGTTTTTATTCTTCAATTTCCTTGTATGGTTCTTTATTACTTAGTGCGGGCCGATGGCTACACCAAACTTGCCACTGTGGCTTTGGTCGTTGGCGCTCTGGTAAACATCGTGTTGGATATGGCGTTTGTGGGTTACCTAGACTACGGAATTTCCGGCGCAGCTTATGCGACAGCATTGGCACAAGGTACACAGTGCTTATTGCTGCTTATGTACTTTAGAGACAAAGACCGTGTATTAACGCTCTCTATGTTCAATAAGCCTTGGCGGCGTATCGCTCGGGTCGTTAAAAATGGACTTTCAGAATTTACAAATGAAGTATCAGTGGGCGTGCTTTTTCTCGTCATCAATACATTAATGGTGATGCGTGCTGGCAGTGAAGGTGTTGCCGCTTACAGCGTTGTTAATTACCTTATCTTTTTAAGCGTTATGGTGAGTTTCGGCATTGCAGATGCTATGCATTTGTTGGTGAGTTACAACCGAGGGGCAAAAAACAACGACAGAGTAAGTGACTTTTTATCAGTGGCATTGGGTACCTCAATACTTCTAGGCCTTGTAGTCTCAGCTTGTCTTGTGTTTTACGGTGAAGTCATCGTTGGTGTCTTTTTAGATTCATCCGATCATCAAACCGCTTATTTTGCCATAAACATAATGGCTATTATGTGGCCGCTGTTCCTTGTCAATGGGTGCAATATTTTACTTAGTGTATTTTTAACCGCTATTGAAAAACCCTTTGAGTCGGCGGCAATCGCATTGTGTAGAAGTGTTGTGTTACCTGTAGGCTTGTTAGCCGCAACATTTCATTTTGTATGGTCAGTCAGCTTATTTGGCGATATTGAGCCAACAATATCATTTCTCATTGCGCTACCCGCTGCAGAGTGGCTCACATTGTGTTTTGCGGTGTTTCTTATACGCAAAAGTTACAAATCAAACCAAGGCTTCGAAGACGGCTTTGATAAAGGTCAAAACGTAAAACTCTGAATTAGACTATCAAAGTGAGCGTGAAAATTGTGCACATGTAACAAATGTAAAAACGGTTGCTAATGAAAACCATTCTCAATAGATTGGCGCGGTAATTTGATCCTTTTACAAAGGTCTTTGCATGACTTCAGCCGCAAAAACACAAGCTAACAATGCGTCGTTTCAAGCTTTCGCAAACGCATATTTGAAAGAAATTGATTCTGGTGTGTGGCACACCAATGAAGAATGGGTCGTAAGAACAGGGATCCCATTACATCAACGCGACAAACACGCAGTAGAACTCTATCTTACGTCAAGTAACACAAGAGTGTGTTTTGCAGCATCATACCGCTCTGTGGTGGGACGCCACACGTTTACTACCGTGTATAAGCAACTGCCAAATAGCTTTAAATGGCAAGAAGTTTCATTGATGAACGCTATTTTATTGCTCATCGATGAAATTTATAGCGCAACTAATACGCGCACTAAAGGCGACGAACATCAATCAGAACACAGGCTAGAGCTGTCAGAGCGCCAGCTAGAACTGTACGCGAGAACGATTGAAAGTCACCAGATAATGTCGCTCTATTTAGAGAATAGAGAAGGGGACGAAGCGCTTAACAGTAATAAGTTTATTGATACAGAGCAGGCAATTTTGTTTGGCCACTGGCTTCACCCTACGCCAAAGTCGCGACAGGGAATGCATCGTTGGCAGCATGAAGCTTATACACCAGAGTTACAAGGCAAATTTAAACTGCACTATTTCGCTGCAAAGCTAGCGCTAACCGTTTCAAATAGCGCAACCGATACCTGTGCATTTGACATTCTTGAGAATATCGCACTTAGCGATGGTGATTCATCAACAAAATCAACGATTGAGACATTGCGTCAACAAAATCTAAAACTAATTGCAGTACATCCATTACAGGCAGCATGGTTACTATCCAGCGAGCATATAAAAACGCTACTCTCCGAAGGGTCATTGATTGACCTTGGTGAATTTGGGCCAGCATTCAAGCCTACGTCGTCCGTAAGAACGGTCTATAACGAAGACCTGGATTATATGGTTAAACTGTCTATCCCGGTAAAAGTCACCAATTCGCTTAGAAAGAATATGCATCATGAGCTAGAAGCAGGTGTCACGCTATGTAGATTGCTTAAGCGACTCGGCTTTTCTTCGATATTTCCCAGTTTTAAATTCATTGATGACCCAGCATACATCTCACTTGACCTTGGAAACGGTGGTGAAAGTGGGTTTGAACTCATCCTAAGGGACAACCCGTTTACGACCCAAAATGAGAATGTTGGCCTTGGTGGTACACAGTCTATTGCGGCACTGGTACAAGAGCCGTTATTTGATGGCGATAACTCTAAACTCGCCGAAGTAATACACCTGCTGGCGCAGCGCGAACAGACGTCACCACAGACAGTGACAGAAACATGGTTTAATCGGTATTTAGACTGTGCAATAGAGCCCGCAATTCGGTTGTTTGATCAATGCGGCATCGCATTGGAAGCCCACCAGCAAAACTCGTTACTCGACTTAACAAAGGGATACCCGTCGGCATATTACTACCGAGACAATCAAGGCTTTTACCTATCGAAGGAACGACAACAAATTCTGGAAACCATGGAACCTCACTTAACGGCATGTAAAGACTTGTTCTATGGCGAAGAAATGATTATCAACCGCTTTACTTATTACCTGTTTTTCAACCAATTGTTTGCAGTAGTAAATCGACTTGGCATCGACCAACTCGCCAGTGAATCGTCATTACTTCAAGTCGTTCACAAACGATTGTCTTCGATATTGCCAACGCTTGGCGCACAAGGCAGTGCACTTGTACGTTCGGTACTACAGCGCGAAAAGCTGCCCTTTAAGGCCAATTTGCTTACGCGAGTTGAAGACGTGGATGAATTGGAGGCTGAAGACGAACTAGCGGTATATGTATGGGTAAACAACCCGCTGCTACCTTTGTCAAAGACCACACACTGTCTGCCTTCACATGCTGAAAAAGCGCAAAGCAAATCAAGAAAGGTAACTGAAAATGCCTTTTAACAATCTTAATGAAAAGCGCATACCAGGGTTTTGTGATGCTGGGTCGGCGTCTGAGCCAGCCATCATTGACTTAGCTATCTGTGACGACGAAAAAAGAGTGGTAAGACAGTTCGTAGAAGCGCTGCTTTTCGAAAAACTCGTTAATTTTACATTTGAAGATAGTACTTTCACGGTAGAAATAAAAAATATGACGTTGCGCGCAAAGGGAAAGTACACCTTTTTTAGCCGCGTGCGATTAGAAGACAACACGCTCTACCTCAATGAAAGACCTCTTACGCTAAAGGATGTAGCGCGCATTATTCGTTGTCTACCTTATGATGATGCCAAGCGAACAAAACTATTTGATGAACTCGTCCACACACTAACGCTTTGTCAATGGAACCGCAATAACGTTGCACCCGTCATTAGCAGAAGAGCACTTAGCCACATTCGTTTAGAGTCTGCCCTTTTCGAAGGGCATCCTTATCACCCGTGCTTCAAATCAAGAAGCGGATTTAGTGTTAAGGATCATGAAGCTTATGGCCCAGAATGTGGAAAAACGTTTAAATTGCAATGGTTAGCAATAAAACATGAGTTTTTAGCCTCTCATTATGATGGTGAAAGTGAACAGTCTTTTTGGAAGAGGGAGTTAGGGGCTTCAACCTTTAAGTTACTGTTCGACTTAATGCGCGAAAAAGGGATTTCGTCTTCACATTTTGGGTTGCTGCCTATACATCCATGGCAATGGAATTACGTGAAAGCGTCTCTCATACAGCCACTAAAAAATGGCGATGTATTCTGGCTTGGTTCAGCCGGCGACGATTATCAGGCAAGTATTTCGCTTAGAACCTTACTTAATACAAGTAACGTAAACAAAGCCAGTATCAAACTACCGCTTAATGTGGTGAACACATCATCATTGCGCACGGTAGAGCCACATTCAGTGTGCACTGCGCCCCATCTCTCAAATTGGCTTCACGACCTTATTGAAAATGATGCATGGCTTCAAAAACGCAACGTGTTGTCTATTCAAAAAGAGTACGCAGGTATTGTAGTCGTTAAGCCGGACAGTGGTGACACTGTTGATGAAGGTAATAAACAGCATTGGGCTACAACACTTTCACCCAGCCTTAGTGCCATTTTTCGCGATGCGAGTGTGCTAAACGAGCCAGGTGTTCACACCGTACCGTTTGCTGCTTTGGCAGCGACAGAGTGGGACGGTAAACCTTTTGTTGCTCGCTGGATAGAGAAGTTTGGCGTGGATGTTTGGCTTGATGCACTCATTAATACCGCCATTATTCCCGTTTGGCATCTTCTTGCTTTTCATGGCATTGCCGTAGAAGCCCATGCACAAAATATGTCACTGGTGCTAAGAGATGGGTTACCAACAAAAGTGATTTTAAGAGATTTCCATGAAAGTTTAGAGTACGTGCCTGACTTTTTAAACAATCGCGCAACAGCACCAGACTTTAACAGCATTCATGGCGATTACGTCAACGCACCGGCCAATCATTACTATTGGATGGACAATACCGAAGCGCTACGCGAATTATTTGTCGATACCGTCTTTGTATACAACTTAACTGAACTATCTACTCTCTTTGCTTTGCACAACTACTGTGACGAAACGCACTTTTGGTCAAAGGTGTACGCCGCTATAGCAAGCTACAACAACAGCGGGGTGACTGCCACCGCACGCTTAAACAAAATTAACTTGTTTGAGAAAAGTATTATTACCGAGTCACTTCTAAAGAAAAAGCTTAGTGCTAACAAAGCGCTAGACGAATTTCATCACACCATCGACAACCCGTTAGCAACCTTTTTCGAACACGCTTGTGGAGAATCACATGCTTAGTATTGATGAACACGTCATCACCGCACAACAGATAAATTCAAAATTTGAACGCTTTAGCAACGCCCTACACCTTGATCCCGAAAAAGGCAGTGTGGCGGTTTGTATAGAAAGTACCGTAGATTGGCTCTCACTGTGTTTTTATGCAAAAGAGCATGGCCTTACCGTTATGCCAATACACGCGAGTACCCCCGAAAGCTTGGCCCGTAAATATGCCGAAAAAGCGGGCTGCTATACACTGTTATACGGGACATTGGAGAATGTTATCTGTATACCAGAAAACGAACAACAAGATACCGCACCGGGTTTAATACAAATGAGCTCAGGAACTACTGGCGAGCCAAAAAGTATTAAACGTTCTTGGCGCAGCATTGACCAAGAAGTGGCAGCGTATGTGGCTCATTTTACCGCGCCCAATTCGATGTCTCCCGTGATCGCTTGCCCAATTACGCATTCATATGGGCTTATCTGCGGCATTTTTGTTGGCCTTGCAAGAGGTAAACACCCGAGAGTATTTACAAGCATTAACCCTAAACACTTACTAAAAACACTGTTAACACTAGACAAACCTTTATTGTACTCTTCACCGTCTATGATAGACACAGTATGTATGCTGTGGCCTAAAAACAGTAAATTGCATGCTGTAATGACATCTGGAACGTTAATGTCAGCACCGGTGTTCTTGCGTGCCAAAGCCAAGGTTAACCATTTCTTCCAACAATACGGGTGTTCCGAAGCAGGGTGTGTGGCTGTTAGTGAATATGTTGATAACACTAATACGATAGGAGAGGTGCTCGGCCATCTTGAAGTCGAGGCAGGCGAGAGCCTAGCAGCGCCCGCTGAGATAGTGATTAACGTAAAGCAACCTCTTGATGGCCAGTGCGCTAAAATCCACACCAACGACCTAGGGTATTTTGACAATAGAAAGGGTAAAAAACAGCTGCATTTTGTAGCGAGGCAAGATGACACCATCATTGTCTCGGGACTCAATGTTTACCCTAAAGACGTTGAAGACGTGGTGCTAACGCATCCTGATATCAACGATGCGGTATTGTTCAAAATGCCCGATAAGCACGCTGGTTACCGCGCTTACTTGCAGTATTGTGCAAACCATCAGTTTACAGCCGAAGATAAAGCGTCGTTTAAAGTATGGTGTCATAAGCACCTTGCTGCCTATCAAGTGCCTTTTGACTTTATACAAGTCGATTCAATTACGCGTTTACCTAATGGCAAAGTAAATAGAAAAGCGATTGCCAACGCATACCTTTCGAAAATCGATACCCTCGGTATGCAGCAGAAGACTAAACAGGTAACAGTGTCTGCACCTGATAAGGCGCTATCTGAAAAGGTGCCATCATGAACATAGAAAGCATTGTTAACGCGATTAAACATATACTTATCAATGACATTGAATGCCAGTATATGTCTGTTTTCTCTAAGGATGCACGCTTGAATGAAGACTTGTACATAGACTCAGTCATTCTTATGCAAGTGCTTATCCATTTAGAGCTCTCGCATGATATCGATGTACCTGAAAGCGCAATATCACAAGAAGATGTGCAAACGGTGGGCAGTCTCGCGCGCTTCTTAATAAATCAACAACAAGTAGACAACGCAAGTGCTGAAGATGATGTGTTAGAAACGCCTTTTGAAGACATCAAGGTACATTGCTTTGTTAGCTGTTTGTGCGAGTGCATCAAAGCGTCATCAGCGGTTGATCATCGACCTTTTTACTTTGGTGTTTGGGATGCTGACGTGGCGATAACGTCTGCAAATGCACTGGCCTATCACGATGAATGCATTAGCCATGATTTTTTCATCAAGTGGTATAAGGCACTCTATGGTGTTCAGTTAACGTCTTGGTATGACAAAGCAAAGTCTAAAGCCGACAACGTTAAGACATTGGAAATGCAGCTCGACACTGCTTCACCAACACAAAACGTCATGGTTATGTTGGACATGTATTTATTGCCCGAGCGAGAAAACAAATTTAACCAAAACCCTTTTCCTCATTACGTTATGTTGAAGAAAACGCAGGATGCATCACGCTGGCTTATGCTCGATCCTGATTTTAGGTGGGAAGGTGAGATTGCTCGAGAAGATATTATCAATGCGATTTCCTCCAAGCACGTTGAGGGTGGCTACGTCTTTGATAGTAATGACATTAAGCCCTCTTCACTCACTCAAGTTGCCGAGTATTTTAATACTGCATTTTACGCTGATCGCAATGTGTTAACCGATGCAATACGACACATTGTATTGGCGCACAGAGATGATGCTAAATCCCCCCCGTCATTGTTAGGCGACGCGTTAAAACAAATACCCGTACTCGCTATCAGAAAATACGCATACGAACACGGTTTTGCCTATTTCTGGCGAGATATCGGATTCCCAGAAGTTACCTTTGAAATGTGGTGTGATGAGATAGAAAACTTAGTCTCGACATACAAAACCATTCAATACCGCTGCTTAAAGCTTGCTGAATTAGCGAAAGATAATATGGATACGTCTGACTTATTCACTGAAGTGCTAGCGTTATTAGACAAACAAGATATGACTGAGCAAAAGATTAAACAAAAACTTCATAGCGTTTTCCTTCAATGGCTAGCGTTTCATCAACTTGACAACGCTTGCACTGAAAAAGCGCTATTGGAGACAGCGATATGAACCTATCAGTGTGTACGATTACCTTCAGGCATCAATTAATTTCAATTGCAGAAATAGCAAAGTGGTCTGTAAGCAATGGATTTCAAGGCATTGAGCTATGGGGCGCTCACGCGACTAACCTTGAAGAACAGCCAGAATACAGTAAAGACTGGATAGCCAACTACGGCCTCAGAGTAACAATGCTAAGCGACTACTTGCCGCTTTTTGACAGTAACGACGCACTGTATTTTAAGGTACATCGTTTGTGTCGATTGGCCAAACACTGGGGGGCTAGCAAAATTCGTACGTTTGCGAGTAATGAAGCCAGTGCCGGAATGAATGAGCAACGTAAAGCTTTGTTGTTTCAGCGTTTACAAACCGTATGCGATTGGCTGGCCGAATACGATTTAAATTTGGTGATAGAAACTCATCCCAACACGTACGCCGACTCGGTAAGTTCAACCGTCGAAATGTTTAATGCTGTTCAAAGGCAAAACCTGCAATTGAACTATGACGTCCTGCACGTATGGGAAGCCGGTGAGGATGTAGTAAACGCTTGTGAGCAACTGTCGCCGTACATTAATCATTTCCATTTCAAAAACATAAGCAGCAGTGAACACCTAAATGTATTCGCCCCAGACAATGTTTATGCTGCTGCGGGCTCCAGAGAGGGCATGGTGCCTATCTTTGAAGGGATTGTGGATTACAAAAAGTTTATCGAATATCTCTATTCGAACTCCGCGCTTCGCAATATCGATTCTTCACTAGAGTGGTTTGGCAACAATGCCAAAAACATTCTTAGTCAAGATCGATACAAACTTCAAAAAATAAGCCAGTCATTGGCCATTGCTGAAGCAATGTAAAACAATATTTATAAGGATATAACCAGGCGATGACCGTATTTTTACTCACAAAACTCGTTGCGTATGAAGCGTTATGGGGAGGATGTGCTGCGCTTTACTTCTCTTCCCCTCATCAAAGAAGTACCGCTTCCCCCATGTCCAAACCAGTATCACTCACACTATTTATCGGCGCTATCTTACTAAGCGGAGTGTTGTTAAGTACTCAGCTTAATGTGTGGGCTACGTGCTTTGCCATTATTACCATTGTAATGATGAACTTTGTATTGGTAACACTGGTTTCAGCCCACGAAAAAAGCCGCCTGATGGTTATCACCTATGGCGCAGTTTTGGCATTTTTCCTGGCATTTGTAGTGGGTTTGGTTGGCGTAGTGGGAGGTCACTATGTGGCGTAAAACGCTATCCTCGTTTTTTATAGGGTTGCTCCTAAGTACAAGCCTCATTCTCAATGTTAATCATTTCATCCCGCTAGATGTGGATGTTAAGTTGCTTGTGGGTTATGTAGCAGGTTTTATCACCTGGTCTGCGCTAATGACCTATTTCTTTTGTTTTGAATCGGTGAAAAGACCACTCATTCAATGCGCCTGTGTTTTACTAGTATCTGTTGCGCTTAACGTGGTAATAAAGTTAGGGGCGCTATCATGAAGGCCAGTGTTATTCGCTCTGCATTAGAAGGGCACGGATGGATAGGCTTGTTTATCGCCATTCCTTTGTTCGTCGTTTTTTGGGCTGGTTCATTAACGTTATTTTATCCAGAGATTAAGGCGTGGTCTGTGTTACCACACACTGATGTAGCAACTGCGACACCCGCGCTGCCAACCAGCGATATCATTGCAAAACAGTTTGAACAGTACGATATAAATGCCGAAGAAAGGATGTTTATTGTGCTGCCCACGGACGTTCAGCCGCTTTATGAACTGTATTTGCCATTGAATGGAGAGAGCGCTCCCAAAGGTGAACTCACATCAATTTATGTTGACCCAACCAACGGCGAGACGGTTGCATCCATAGACAGTTTTCACTTAGCTGACTTCCTTTACGGCCTTCACATAGATTTAAACTTACCATTCGGCGACCACATCGTCGGGGTTATAACTCTATTTTTTATGGTTGTTATTTTTACCGGTATTGTTGTTCAGTTTAAGAAACTTATTACGCATTTTTTCTTTTACCGAGGTTCGCAGTCGACGATGCGCTATCAACTTACCGACATGCACAATGTGGTAGGGGTAATGAGTTTACCTTATACCTTTATGTATGCGTTGACTGGGCTGATGTTTAACCTGGGGCTTATTTCACAAGTCGTCACTTTGTTGTTTGTTTATAATGGCGACAGAACGGCGTTACTCAACGATTCTGGATTTCCTAGAATAACGGAGGTACATGCAGGTGTAGAGCGTGAAATGCCGGACTTGAACGCGATTATCACTACGTTTGAAACTGAGCAGAACGCTAAAGCATCTTCGTTACGCCTAACCAATTATGGTGATGAGAACGCGTTAATTAGAATTATCGGTCAGCATAATGATAATTTCGCACAACGCATAGACATGACCTATCGCGTTAAGGATAAGGGCTTTTCAAAAGATATAAACCCAGAAGAAAGAAATGCCTTTGCTGATGGAACACGCTTTCTCTATGCGTTGCATTTTGGGCACTTTGCCGGTGTCGATGTGCGTATTATCTTTTTTATTCTTGGCCTTAGCGTATGCGGGTTAATCATTGTAGGCAATATGTTGTGGCTCAACAAATTCCACAATAACAAAAACATTTCAACCCGTTTAAAGCGAACCATGTCAGCGCTAACACTAGGTGGGTGCGCTGGCATCATACCTGCTACGGCCTTTGCATTTTTGCTAGAGAGAGCCTTGAGTACAACCATAGAAAGCAGAGCACTTTTTGTAGAGGCCTCCTTTTTCGCTGTATACAGCATCACTGTGCTAGCCGCATTTTACACGAAAACCGTGTTAACTATGATTTCGCGGTTCTCCTTGATGAGTGCCTTGGTACTCACGCTGCTTTTGACATTCGAAGGTATAGGATTCGGAAAGTCGGTATTTAACTACCTTAACAATGGCTACAGCAGTCCATTTTCGTTGTCTTTCACACTGTTCTGCTTTACCTGTCTCTTATTTTGGCTAGGCGCGAACTTGTCTGAAAAATCAAAGACCATTCAGTGATGAATATCCATTTACCTGTTAACGATAAGAAGAAACACACGCTATGAAGCTTTTTTTTATTCCAGAAAACGCAAAACCTCTGCTCGCTCGTCGAGAATCGACATTTGATGTTGCAAAGGGCCTTGCCGTGCTGCTCATGGTAATGATCCATGTGCTGGATTTTTACGGCTTACCCGAGGTTCGTTTTGGTTTCTTTGGTACTGTGGTTAAATTTGCGTTGGGGTGGCCAGCGGCGTCCATGTTTGTTTTTATCATGGGAATCTTTGTTGGATTTTCGGGTACAGAACGTTTTGGCGTAGAAATAAAAAGGGCGCTAATGCTGTTTGCACTTGGTTACGCACTTAATCTTTTACGTGGTACCGTTCCTATGTGGCTTTCTATCCAACTAGGGCTTGTCACTTATGATGATGTAGCACCGCACACGCCGCTTACTGAATTTCTTATTGGTGACGTGTTTCAGTTCGCAGGTATAGCGTTAATAATCTGTGCTGTGTTGAAAAAGCTAAGCAATCAGGTGCTTGTATGGATAGCGTTTGCGCTTGTGGTTATATTTTCATCTCACTTTGCATGGGATAAGTACACAACATCAGCGATGTTCAATGAATTTTGGAAATTATTTATTGGTGATGAGGATGCGGGAACCATGTTTCCGATATTTCCATGGTTAGCTTATCCAGTTCTTGGCATGGCTTTTGGTCGATTTGTAAAACAACCACACGCTGCAACACTAGATTTCCTATGGTGCTTTAAACTGGGTATGGTTTGCTTCATGCTTGGTGTGGCATTAACACTGACAAACCCGGACTACCATATTGTCACTAATTTGCGAAGTGGGCCTGGCATTGTGGTGTTAATGACAGGAATAGTCTTATTGTTTCTTTATGGCATACACCTTATTGTGAGTCGGTTTCAACACACTTCAGTTGTGACCCTATTGGCATTTTGGGGTAAATACGTGACTGCGCTATACGTTGTGCAATGGGTATCAATTGGTTGGGGGCTTATGCTGGTGGGCCTGCAGCAGCTATCTATGCTACCCACGCTGCTTGCCATGGCCATTATTCTGTTGCTTTGTCATTATCTGGTATTGCCGTGGCACCAATATAGCGTTGGAAACAAAGACAATAATAGGGTGAGCCAATCTATGGTTGAAGGGCAAAACGGTACCGTAGCATCAAACACATAGGGGTATTACATAGGTATTAGCTACACAACGCCCCCATAAGCAGCGTATATAGCGAAAAATTACGCTGCTTACATACGCTAAAAAATAATCGCTAAAAAGTATTCGCATAAAATGCGCTTAAAAAGGAAAACAAGATAATGTGTTTTCCTTCTTTATCTTCAGTTCGCCTCGCCATTATGTGAAAAATATTCATGCAAATATGAATTTATACCATTTTTTTTCATAATTAATCGCATGTATAACTATGCCATACCGTACTAACAGTAAGATACTCTTATGGCACAGGACATCACTTTTTCTCTAAGTCGTTTACGTTTTGATGAAAACTACGAACCCTCACAGCACACGCGCATTACAACAAACTTCGCTAACCTTGCTAGAGGCGATAAGCGAAAAAGCAATGTAAGCAATGCGTTAACCATGATTGATAATCGCTTTAACGCCTTGGCCTACTGGGATAATCAGACCGCGGACCGATACACTGTTGAACTAAATATTATATCGGTAGACGTTGAAATTGCTGGGCAGGGTACTGCGTTTCCTAACATCGAAGTATTACAAACTGTTATTGTGGACAAGGTAACAGGCAAGCGCCATGACGGCATTGTGGGTAACAATTTTTCTTCGTATGTACGCGATTATGATTTCAGCGTCGTTTTGGCACAGCACAACAAGGACAAACAAGGGTTTAGTGTTCCTTCTGACTTTGGCGAACTTCATGGTTCCTTGTTTAAGCAATTCGTTAATTCGTCTACGTATCAAAACGCATTTTCGAAAAAGCCCGTCATATGTTTAAGCGTGTCAGACAGCAAGACATATTATCGCACGGAAAATGAGCACCCGGTGTTGGGTTATGAATATCAGCCAAATGAGTCGTCTTTAACCGAACAGTACTTTAAAAAAATGGGGTTAAGCGTACGCTATTTTATGCCGCCGAATAGTGCTGCGCCATTCGCTTTCTATTTCTTTGGTGACTTACTAAACGACTATACCAATTTAGAACTGGTAAGCACCATCAGTACCATGGAAACATTCCAAAAGATTTATCGACCTGAAATCTACAACGCCAATGCACCTGCGGGAAGGTGCTTTAGACCCAGTCTTAAAAACCCCGACCATTCGCTTACGCAGATTACGTATGACCGCGAAGAGCGCACGCAGCTTGCCGTAGAGCAGGGCAAATTTGTCGAAGAAAGGTTTATCAAACCTTACAAATCACTGTTGCAAACCTATTCAACTCAATGCGCTTAAGGCAAAAGAAGTAACGTTATGAAAACACTTATTCCAACCTCTATCGCTGGCAGCTTGCCAAAACCATCATGGCTAGCACAACCTGAAACACTGTGGTCACCTTGGAAGCTTGAAGGTAGCGAACTTGTCGACGGCAAAAATGACGCACTTCGACTTTCACTTCAAGACCAAGCGCTTGCTGGTATCGATATAATCAGTGACGGTGAACAATCAAGGCAACATTTTGTCACCACCTTTATTGAGCATTTAAGTGGCGTTGATTTTGAAAATAAAAGAACCGTTAAAATTCGTGATAGATATGAGGCAAGCGTCCCCGTAGTGACCGGCAGCGTTAGCAGGGTTAAACCCGTTTTTGTGGACGACGCAAAATATCTACGGGCGCAAACGGATAAACCAATTAAATGGGCGCTACCGGGCCCTATGACGATGGTTGATACCTTGTATGACGACCACTACAAGAGCCGCGAGCAGTTAGCATGGGAATTCGCAAAAATATTAAACCAAGAAGCGAAGGAACTTGAGGCGGCGGGTGTTGACGTTATCCAGTTTGATGAGCCTGCCTTTAACGTATTTTTTGACGAGGTGAATGACTGGGGTGTAGCAGCACTAGAGCGCGCAATAGAAGGGCTACAGTGTAAAACTGTTGTACATATTTGTTATGGTTATGGCATTAAAGCCAATACGGATTGGAAGAAGACGTTAGGGGCGCAGTGGCGTCAATACGAAGAAGTTTTTCCAAAACTACAAGCTTCTAAAATAGATGCGGTGTCACTTGAATGTCATAACTCGCGCGTGCCCATAGAATTGATCAAACTGCTTGACGGCAAAGAAGTCTTAGTGGGAGCGATTGATGTGGCAACCAATGAAGTTGAAACGCCAGAAGAAGTGGCAGCAACACTTCGAGAGGCACTGAAATACGTCGAGCCAGATAAACTTATTGCCTGTACTAACTGCGGAATGGCGCCGCTGGCGAGTGACGTTGCCAATGCAAAATTAAAAGCACTTGCCGAGGGTGCTGCAATTGTCAGAAACGAACTTGCTAAAAAAATTACCAGTATAACTTAGCTTTCCATTTCTCCAGTCAACCAATGTGTTACCGCTAGCGCGGTAACACGATGTCTATTTCTAGACCAGTCAATTCGCCTTGCGCATGATTTCGTGCGCTAATTTTACCGCCAACCGCTGTAACTTGGCGTTGTGCCAACGCTAGTCCCAAACCAAAACCACCGCGTTTTTGCCCAATCACGTGGGTTCCATGGGATTTATCCACTCTAAAAAAGGGTTTAAAAATGTCACCCAACATACTCTCTGGTACACCATGACCAAAATCTAATACAGAAAGCGCGTAGTGAGTCGCGTGGCATACAAGGTTAACTTC
This sequence comes from Alteromonas sp. KC3, assembly GCF_016756315.1. Classification (NCBI taxonomy): domain Bacteria; kingdom Pseudomonadati; phylum Pseudomonadota; class Gammaproteobacteria; order Alteromonadales; family Alteromonadaceae; genus Alteromonas; species Alteromonas sp. KC3. Next base: position 2,209,570 of record NZ_AP024235.1, on the reverse strand, counting down.
AATACGACTGTGTTCTGGTGTGTATTTTAATGCGTTGCGAATAATATTCTCGATAGCCTGTCCCAGTGCTTGCTGGCTACTTTGCTCGATGGGCGCACATTCTGGCAGTGTTAAATTAATTGTTCTGTCTGGGTATTCAAATGCCGCGTCATCACATATGACTTGTATAAGTTCTGAAAGATCAAACGACTCGTTATTAAGCGCTGGCGATTCATTGTTCAGCCATGCCAGCGTTAATGCGTCTTCAACTAAGGCGCGCATATTCTGAGATTCATAGCGTAGGCGCGCCAACGTATTTTTGTTATCGATATCGTTCTCAAGCATATCAATTGCCATATCAACGCGGGTTAGCGGCGTTCTTAGTTCATGGGATAAATCTGAGAGTAATTCACGCTGGTTGTAAATAAGCTTTCCAATGCGTTCAGCCATACCGTCAAAATGCACAGCAAGCGTATAAAGTTCATCGTTACGATTGCTTAAAGAGTCACTAACACGAACATCAAACTTACCTTTACTAAATGCGGTTGTTGCGGTTTCCAGCTTTTTAAGTGGTGTCATAACATGGCGATAAAGGACAAAGCTGACAGCGCACAAAATCACGAAAGGCAATGCTATTTGAAGCAATATATCGATATAGGTGAGGTAAGTACCTGGCCGCATCCTTTGTGGTAATTGAATTAAAAAATGCGATTTTGAGTCTAGAAAAGGGACTTCCATAATAGGGTTGTAGTCAAAATAAAGATGTATTTTCCACTCGACACTTCGTCCAATCCTAAACTCATCAATATAGGTTTGAGGGATTTTACTGTCGGCAAGGGGCTTAATGTTTGAAGTAACAATGGCGGCCCAGGTTTTTTCCTTCTTTTGAAAGGTACTAAGCCATGTCGCTAGCGCCGCTTCGCCTTCTTCCAAATATACGCGTTCGGCTTCTTTTCCATAATTATTGAGCTGTTGTTGGTGTTCAATTGACAAGTGGCTCATTGTGGTTTCAGTTTGCGTTGTTAGCCAATCAACAACCCAAATCAAGGCAACAGTGCCAACCGCAATGGTTGCACAGAGCTTCCAAAACAGTTTCTTTTTCATGAAAACAAATAGCCTTTGCCATGTTGAGTGGCAAGGCGAGTAGGGGACATACCGGCTTCCACCAGTTTTTTACGTACTCTACTCATGTGCATATCAAGGCTTCTATCATAACGACTGAACGTTCTATCAAGCACCGTTTGATAAAGAAGCGGTTTGCTCATTACTTCGTCTTTATTTTCAAGCATTACCCACAACAGCTTAAATTGGATAGGTGTTAAACCAAGGTCTTTTTCAGCGAAACAGGCTTTCAGCGTTTTTTTATCCAACGCTATTTCGTCAACGTTAAGCACATTGACAACCGTTTCCTGTTTTTGAGACGTGAATGAACGACGTAATAACGCCTCGATACGCAGCATCATCTCGACAAAGCTGAATGGTTTAGGCATATAGTCATCGGCGCCGTTACTATAACCCTTGATACGTTCTTGCTCAGCACCACAGGCGGTAACCATCATAACGGGTGTCTGCTTTTGCTTTCTAAGCTGACTCAAAAGGGAAAAGCCATTCATCTTAGGCAATAACACGTCTAGCAATATGAGGTCGAACCGCTCTTGAAGCGCAGTCGCCAAACCCTGATCTCCATCATGGCATTGACGGGCTTCAAAGCCTTTGTCTGTCAATAGTGTAGCGATTTGTTGACTTAACGTTACGTCATCTTCAATGATAAGTATTTTTGCAGTGTCCATATGTCCATAGCATGCGTCCAATTGAAATCGCATACACATTAACTCTATTGATAATGATTATCAATTAGATTGAGTATTTATACACTCAAAATTTTAAATAGAGACATAAAACGTAAACGAATCTAATGAATTACCCGTATATAAAATTAACAAGCATCTTGAGAGTTATGAATGGAAGCGCCAATTACGGTAGATAGATTGCGATTTTTAGTCTACCACTTTAAAGAAAAACTATGGGTAAAGCCTTTAGCCTTCTGCCTATTGTCTTTTATGTCTGTATTTGTTGCTAAAGTTGCCGACGGTACGTCATTGCATGAACATATCCCTGAAATAAAACCTGAATCCGTAGAGACGCTACTTTCCATTATGGCGTCAAGCATGATGGTGATAGCAACGTTCTCTGCAGGCACTATGGTTAACGCCTACGCGTCAGCAAGTCAGTCTTCAACGCCAAGAAGTTTAAGCTTAATAATTTCAGACGACGTGTCTCAAAACGCTTTGTCTGTTTTTATTGGGGCATTTATCTATAGCGCAGTAGCGCTTACAGTTATGAACAATGCGTTTTTCGGTAAATCAGGCACATTTATTTTATTTGCGTTAACTTGCTTTGCGTTTGTCATGGTTATTTTAACGTTTATTCGATGGGTAGATAGCGTTGCTCGACTAGGCCGTGTAGGCTCGACCGTGCTTAAAGTAGAAGCTGCTACAAAACGCGCGATAGAAAATAGAATTTCACGTCCATGTTTAGGTGCAGTACCGGCGAGCCAAGCAGCAGTGCAGGGGACCCATACCATATATAGTAAGCGAGTAGGGTACATACAGCTTATCGATATCGCTAAGCTTCAATATTATGCAAAACAAAACGATGTGTTTATTAATGTCGCCATGCTTCCCGGTGAATTTGTTACGCCCGAGAAGCCTATTGCTTATACAACACAACCAGTAAAAGACAATGACATTGAATGTGCATTTTCAATTAGTGAAACACGTTCATTTGAAGCTGACCCCAGATTTGGATTTATTGTGCTAGCAGAAATTGCATGTCGCGCACTTTCACCCTCCGTTAACGATCACGGAACCGCTATAACCATACTGAGCAGCATTACTCGATTGTTGTTAACTTGGGAGTACGATAACGAATGTGCCCCTGAAGAAAGAAGTGACACTCTAAAAAATGAATCAGTAAAGTACGACCGTGTGTCTGTGCCTGAACTGGTTGTTGAGGATATCTTTGACGACGCCTATACCAGTATTGCAAGAGATGGAGCTGATAAAATTGAAGTAGCAATCCGCATATTAAAGTCACTCATTACTGTGCACACAACATATCGTTCAAAAGATAAAAACTTTGAGAACGCGGCAAACAAATATTTATCGGTAAGTTTCCAAAGAGCTAAAGAAACATTGTCTTTTGAAGAAGATATAAAACGCCTTGAAGAAGTATTTAGTCGTAGTAAGTAAAAATAGCGAATCGTTTGAATGTTGAAGTTATAAAACTCTCTGACTAGAAACATTGCAAAGAATTCGACACCTCATGAGTTATTTCTAAAACTCCTATCTAGGTCACGTAATCTACGTTGTAAAACGCCTTCATATGCATTTCAAAATTTAAATTACGTCGAATTCCTTATCGTGCTCTACGTAAAATCTGACGACATATACCTCTAAACTTATTTCAGATTTTACGTAGCGCACGATTAAATTTAATACGCCTAAATCAAATCATCTGAGCCACTTTAAATTAAAAACACAGCTTTAAGCATAAAGTTCACACACAGGCCTGTATACCAACAACGCTGTCATGCCAAAAGGTCTGTAAGCAATCACAGCCAACAAACCAACCGAATAGAGTGACATCAGCCCCCTAATCTTCCACATACTTAATTACGCATAATGTATATTATGTTAAATAAGATATCAAAGTAACTGGATAGAGAGTGTATTATTGCTCTTTAAATTAACGTCCCTTTTGCTCTCTTAGTTTTTTAAAAAGCGTCTTTATTAAGGATGCTATTCAGAAATGAAAATTAGAATGTTATTTTCCATATATGTTGATTGATGTTGGATTAACCGGATAAAAATTAGATGCTAATTCGATGTGCAATTATATTTAAATTATTTATTTCAAGCGCTATTTAATCAAAGCAGTTTAATGTTTTACCGCAATTAATAAGGATTGGAGTTAATAAATTCAGCTTTACACAAAAGGCTTACTTAAACTAATTAACTGATGTGGTTCTCATTAAAATGATAGCTTTTAGATATTTTGTCTAACAGCCAATTAGAAAACTAAAGTATTGTTAGCTTACTTTATTTAACTTAGTAATTTTAAATCATTTAACACCTTAGCGATTTTCTAGCTATTTTTATCTAGCATAACCCAGCTACTTACACCCCCAGCAAACTCATCTAACTCCATTTATCCCGTTGTGCCTATCTACTAACTCTTTGAACAAAGATACGAGCTTAAACACGTGTGAGCTAGGTTGTGAAAATTTTAATATTTGTTGATGTTTTTAGTGGTCAATTATTAGGCGACGCTACGTAAAATCTGAATAGAATTGAGCAGCTGTATCCTGCAGATTTTACGTAGCGTTAGTATAAATATTCGTTCAATTATCACGATTTATATAGTGGAAAGGTATACATTCTATTGGTTTTGGTTGCCATAACACGTCAGCACTGTATATATAAACAGTTTTTGTGCTAGTATGCGCAATCAGGTTAATACCTGAAATCTTTTAGACGTTAAGTACCAGTCTTTTGACCGTTCACGCATGATAATTACAGTTATCATGCGTGAATATGCCTTAAAAACAATAATATAGCTGCATTTACACCAATGTCAGAGAAACCGATTTATAATCTATTAGCCAACCACGTTCAAGGTGCATTAAATTCGCAAGCAGTTAGCAATCAAAACGCTAAAGTGAGTGACTATTATAGAGATATCTTTTCAAAGCTTCCTTTTAACACACAAAGAGCTTACATCAGCGATTACAATGAGTTTTCACTTTACTGCTCACAACAAGGCTTACCAGGTTTAACGAATGACTTTAATAGCAATGAGTATTGTATTAAGAGTTACGTAAGCACGCTGTGTGAATCACCACTCGCCTATCGAACGATAAAACGTAGACTTTCTGCCCTCAGTAAATTTATGGGAATAGCCAACTTACCTAATCCCATCATACGATCGGTTTATCTTAGAGACTTCATAAGGCTCTCACTCATTGAGAACCAAAAGTATAGAATGTCACATCAACAGGCCGTCCCGCTAACAATTGATATGGTAGAACACATCAACAATGTCGTTATTCCGGACTCTTTACTTGAACTCCGAGACCTGGCAATCATTAACATGATGTTTGACGCGTTGTTACGGGCCGATGAGTTGGTAAGAGTTCGACTCGAGGATATTTCTGCGCGTAATAATACAGTGTTGATAATTACGTCTAAGAGTGATCAAAGTGGTCAAGGTCAATATCGTTTTATATCGTCTAGCACGTTAACAATGGTCAATGAGTATATTACAGAAGCAAACACAGACCCTAGTAGCAAGCTTCCACGTCATAGTAGTGATACAAGGAGCTTAAGAAAAGGTATCTTGTTTAGACGTGTAAATAATCATAAGACCGCATTACTTCCTTTTGATGAGCACGTACCTTCTCATCGAGCAAATGTGCTTAATTATTCTAGTGTCTATCGAATTTGGAAACGAATTGCTGTACGCGCCAACATCTCTGAAAACATTACACCACACAGTGGCCGCGTCGGAGGTGCTGTTTCGTTAGCCGAAGATGGAGCGTCACTTCCCGAACTACAGCTTGCTGGAGGTTGGAACTCTCCTGAAATGCCAGGTCATTATACGCGACAAGCTAATGTTAAACGTGGCGGTATGGCAAAGTTATCTAAAAAAAGAAAAAGGTAATATAATCAATTCCATAACCCATTTCAGATGCGTTACGCGTAACTTATAAAAGTTTTTTTTGAACATGATTTGGGTTAATAACTATCTTCAAAATGGTCATGTCCCCTGCTCTATTCATGAGTTCCCTTTAAATTTAGTTTTTGTTCGCTGTACTGAGTCGAACTTAAAACGAAGATGCCCCGTATATATCACAGTTAAGCAAAAAGAGATTACAGGAGTTTTTAATGAGTAGTGGAATTGAACCTAAACACGGCAAGTTATTGGCAGAGATGATTGTTCCCTCGTCACATTGGCAATTACAACCTGAAAAACAAGATCCATTCACAAGCAAGGAAGCAGCGATAACCTATTTAAACAGTCATAATGAACCATTGTATATTCACGTGCCTTACGTTCAAGATGATATCAGCGAAGATAGAAATAACGGAGCGCGTATAACGGTAACTTCACGAGAAGACGACGTCGTTTTTACCATAAATGATATAAATAACGGTGGTGAGACCGCGTTGCATTTTTCTCACCTAAAAAACCTCGATAGTTCGCTGCGTACCCTGGTAGAGAGTTGCTGCGATAAAATAGTAGCACTCTAGCTAAATCGAGGCAGTAGTATTAAACACCACGTAAAGATTGCCAGTGTCAGACTTACGAATACTGCAGCCGAGCCAATATCTTTGGCTCGGCCTATTAATACGTGAATATCTGTACTCACGTGGTCACATAACTTTTCTACCGCGGTATTAAGCAACTCTGTGATAAGCACTATAAATAACGACATAACAAGGAGTATGCGCTCTACATGAGTAACATCTAAATAGAATGCGACTGGTACTAAAATCACCATTGCTACCAGTTCTTGTCTAACAGCAGCTTCACTTTTAAATGCAGCTTTTAAACCTTTCATCGAATAATACGTTGCAAAAAGCAAACGTGAAAAACCAGTGCGTTTCGTTATCATTGTATTCCTAGTTCCATCTCTAGAATTACATTTATAGAATAACTGTTCACGCTATCTTATTAAGATGACAATCACGTTACCAAAAGTCTAAAACAACGATAGCTTTCATATATTTATAAAAACTAAGCAGAGCGTTTTAAACCATTAACGTTATTATACCTTTACAGCCAAAACGTCCGTTTTAACACCATGTAATACTGCGTTTGCCGTCGAACCAAGCAACAAGCGTAAACCGCTTTGACCGTGAGTTCCCACAACGATAAGGTCTGCACCAATTTTTTCTGCCATATGATGAATTTCATCTGACGGATTACCTATTTCTACATTTACGTGGGTATAGGGAATGTCGTGTCGCTGTGCGATATCTTTTAGCTCGCGCAAGGCCTGCTCTCTGACCTCTTCTGAGAAATCACGTTCCAAAAAAAGGCCATAGGGTTCCATGGTACTTTGCGGATAAGCGACGTACAGTAAATGTATTTTGTGACTATTGCCCGCTATTGCAAGTGCCTTTTGAACAACAAGGTCGTAGTCTGAGTAAACATCAACCGGAACTAAGATAGTTTCATATCCTTGCATCACATTCCCCTTTTTAGGTTCAATTTGTACATAAATACTATAGTTAAGGATTCAGAGGCTATTGTTGCGCTAGGTCAATATCTCGCCGATTTTTTACGTCATAATTAAGAAACAATTAAACAGCACGTAATGAGGGATAACATGTATAAAATGATAACAATCCTATGCATCACTATGTTTTTGACGGCCTGTGAACAAGGCGCGGACTCGCCCCGAGGTTTTAGTTTACCTGAAGGGGATATGGAAAAAGGTTTTGAGGTATTTAAAAAATACCAATGCCAAGATTGCCATAGAATAGCGGGTGAAAAAGAGCGGGATGACGCGACATACTTGTTAGTTAAGCCTATACCATTAGGTGGCAGCAGTGGAAGAATTAAGACTTATGCTGAACTAGTAACAAGTATTATTAACCCTTCGCATAAGCTTACCCCTCGCCAGCCTGCTAGTTTTACGAGTGAAGACGGAGTGTCATTCATGAGGATTGTCAATGACGAATTAACGGTGACAGAACTTATTGATTTAGTCGCGTATTTGCAACCTAAATACAAAGTAACGCCATACCGTACCAGTGACTACCGCCTTTACCAACTCCGTATACCAGACAAAGCTGAATAGTACATAAAGCTTGAAAACTAGCGGTGTCTTAGGACACCGCTTTTGTTTCTTCTTCAATTTGCGCAAGTTGGCTACATGGCATAAAACTATTAGAGTTCGCCTCATTAAAATGCAGTTTAAAGCGTTCTGGTATGTCGTCAGTTAAGAAGCTTCCCGTTTTTACCAATGGAAATATTTCGTCATAACGCGCAATGCAACTCTGGTCTACCCGACGAAATATGTGTGTACGATTTAACTCGCTCGTTTTTATATGACCAGTAGAAGATAATATATCCATTAGCGCGTGAACGGTTTTTTTATGGAAGCGATAAACTCGCTCATATTTGTCTTGTACATTCAAACCGGCTGCAAGTTTTGGATCTTGCGTAGCAACGCCTGTTGGGCATTTGTTAGTGTTGCACGATAAAGACTGAACGCACCCTAAGGCCAACATCATCCCCCTAGCACTATTGCATATATCAGCACCTAAGCTCAGGTTCTTTGCTAATTGAAAAGCTGTAATTATCTTACCTGATGCGATGATTTTTATTTGATCTCTTATTGCGAAGCCAGTCAGACAATCATCAACGAACGCCAGCGCTTCACGAAGGGGAAAACCTATAGAATTAGTATACTCAAGTGGTGCCGCTCCAGTACCACCCTCGCCTCCATCAACGGTAATAAAATCTGGTGTAACACCTTTTTCAACCATTGCCTTACACATCGCAATGAATTCACTTTTGCGTCCTAAAGCGAGTTTTATACCTATGGGCTTGTAGCCACTGAGCTCTCTTAGTTGTGTGATAAAATCAATCATTTCAATAGGTGTAGAAAATGCTTTGTGTCTAGGTGGAGAGTCGACTTGCGTACCTGGTTCAACGCCTCTGATTTTCGCAATCTCTGGCGTGTTTTTGTGTGCGGGAAGAATACCACCGTGACCTGGTTTTGCACCTTGGCTCAGCTTTATCTCAATCATTTTAACGTTGTCTAAAGCGGCTTTTTCTTTAAAGAGCTCACTATCAAAACCACCGTCTTTGTTGCGGCAACCAAAGTAACCGGTACCGATTTGCCACACAATATCGCCACCATTTTCAAGATGGTATGGTGTTAAACCGCCCTCTCCGGTGTTGTGATAAAAGCCACCTTTTGCAGCACCTTTATTAAGCGCCTGTATAGCGTTTTTCGATAAACTGCCAAAACTCATTGCACTAATGTTCAACACACTCGCTTTGTAGGGCTTTTTACATAACGGCCCACCCACTGTGACTTTGGGGTTCGCTTCCATATCTTGTATATCACGGGCTGATAACGAGTGACCTATCCATTCGTATCCGTCTTTGTAGGTGTCTAGCTGAGTACCGAATGGAATGGTCTCGCGGCTATTCTTAGCACGTTGATAAACAATTGACCGAAACATGCGCGAGATTGGGGCACCACCAGTGTCTGTTTCAATAATATATTGCTGGATGTAAGGTCTAAGCGATTCAACAGTCCATCTTACCCGGCCGATAAGCGGAAAGTTTCTTAAAATAGCATGCTTAGTTTGGAAGACATCATATATTGCAAAGCACAGAAGCGTTGCCGACAAGAGCAAAAACCACCATATTGGACTCCACAAGAAACCAATAACAACGTTAACTATAACGAGTAAGACCAATACAGATAAAATGGTGGTCCGCATAAGATATCCCTATTAAAGTGCAGTAACTTATACTTACATAAATTGCCACGTTTTAGTTTGTTTATACAACGAAACGTCCATATTCTTGCACCACTTCCTGCCTTTTCTGGTTACGCATAACCATGAGGCGCCAAATTTAGCCATTCAAAACTGACTAACAGATGCCTCACGTTGGCATTACATGCTAGTCTAATTAAACGGTAATTCCTCAAATTATGATGTACTTGTGCTACGTTGCAGTGCTTGTGCGTTAATGAATGTTATATAGATAGCGAGTGAAAGAGTTTTCATGGAGTATGCATTTCTTCTTTTTGCCTTCGTTTGTGGGCTAACAGTTAAACTAATTGGTATTCCGCCACTTGTAGGGTATTTGCTTGCTGGTTTTTTACTAAACTTTGCGGGCTATGGTCTGACTGATGAACTCACCCAAATTGCAAATTTGGGTATCACCATCATGCTTTTCACTATCGGCCTCAAGCTAAACATTCGCGACCTTAGTCGACGTGAAGTGTGGGCGGGAAGCGTGTCACACACTGCGTTGTGGGTAGGTGTCATTACCTGCGTGGTTTATGGCGTTAGCGCGCTAGCGGCAAGTTACATAGATGGCTTAACATGGCAAAGCGCAGCACTAGTAGCATTTGCTTTGAGCTTTAGCAGTACGGTGTGCGTTGTAAAAGTACTTGAGGAAAGCGGAGAAAGTAAGACAAGGCATGGCCGACTGGCAATTGGTATTTTAGTCATGCAGGATGTTTTTGCAGTTGTTTTCCTTGTTGTTGCTACAGGCAAGTTGCCTACCGTATGGGCCCTAGCGCTACTTGCACTCTTTCCTGCCATGCCGCTTATCAAGAAAATGATTAATAAATCGGGACACGGTGAATTACTGCCACTCACGGGGTTTATCTTGGCGTTAGGTGGTTATCATTTATTTGAACTGGTAAACATTAAAGGTGATTTGGGCGCGCTAATTTTCGGAATAATGCTGGCACAACATGAAAAAGCCTCGGAACTCGCTAAGTCACTATTAAGTTTCAAAGATCTATTTCTAATCGGCTTTTTCCTAACTATTGGTCTGACAGCACTGCCCGACATTACGATGATGTTGATGGCACTGGTGTTTTGCTTGCTTATTCCAATTAAAGCATTGCTGTTCTTCGGCCTATTTACCTCTTTGCGCTTAAGAGGACGCACCTCGTATCTCAGTAGTCTAGTGCTATCTAATTATAGTGAGTTTGGCCTTATTGTTGGCACGCTCGCTGTGTCACTTGGGCTTTTGGGCAATACATGGCTAGTTGTTATAGCGCTTTCTGTATCAATTTCATTTGTTATTACCAGTATTTTATATCGCACCTCACACTCTCTATACCATCGTTACAAAGAAAAAATTAAACGGTTTGAGAAAAACAGACGTTTAAAAGAAGACATTTACCCTACATTACATAATGCTGAGTTTTTGGTACTGGGCATGGGACGTGTTGGACGCGGCGCGTTCAATGCTTTATCTAAACTGACTGATGTAAACGTATGGGGCATGGATGCTGATAGAGTAAAAATTAAAGAACTTGCAGACGAAGGTCTCAATGTCATTTGTGGTGACGGCGAAGATATCGATCTTTGGGATAATTTAGATATTAAGGATGTTCAACTTGTGTTACTTGCCTTGCCATCAATTCAAGACTCTATCAATATTACACGCCAATTGAAAAACGCAGGCTACACTGGAAAAGTAGCAGCAATTGCACGCTACGAAGACGAAGTATCCTCTTTGTTAGAAAATGGAGTGGATAAGGTCTTTAACTTCTTCACTGAAGCAGGTCTCGGCTTTGCAGAGGAAAGTTTGGCCTATGCTCATTCGCAACGGTAATGCAGTTCTAAATGCGAACAATGGATGAATTGAGAAACGTTATCGTTTATAAATATATGTTTTATATGGTTTTTTTGACATTCGCCATTTTAAGCACTAGACTTAACGCAAATAATGACTAAGGGTTTACACAATGCAAGGTGATAAACAAGTTGTAGCGAAATTAAACGAAGTACTGACAAGTGAACTTACCTCTATAAATCAGTACTTTCTGCACGCGCGCATGTTCAAGAACTGGGGTTTTTCAGAATTAAACGAGAAAAACTATAAAAAGTCGATTAAGGACATGAAGCAAGCGGATGACCTTATCGAACGAATTTTGTTTCTTGAAGGGCTGCCTAATTTGCAGGCATTAGGAAAGCTGTACATTGGTGAAGATACGCTAGAGATGTTGTCATGCAATTCGCGATTCCAAAAAGAACAGTTGCCTCTTCTTAGAGACGCAATCGCGTTATGTGAAGAAAAGCAAGATTATGTATCTCGCGATCTGCTAGAAGACATTCTTGAATATGAAGAAGAGCATTTAGACTGGATAGAAACGCAAGAATATCAAATTGATGCAATGGGTATTGAAAACTACCTACAAGCGCAAGTAATGGGAGATGACTAATGAAAGGTAACCAAGCAATCATTAACGGCTTAAACGAGCTACTCTCTTATGAGCTTGCTGCAATGGATCAATATTTTATTCATTCGCAAATGTACTTAGATTGGGGTCTCAATAAGTTGTACGAGCGAATTGATCATGAATTTGATGATGAGCGCGGTCATGCAACAAAGTTGATTGAACGCATGCTGTTTCTTGAAGGCACGCCAGACATGACCAAACGCACTGGCTTTAAGGTCGGTAAAGACGTGCCAGAGATGCTCGAAAGTGACCTACGCGTTGAGTACGAAGTTGATGCAAAATTGCGTGAAGTTATCGCATTATGTGAAACCGAAAAAGACTACGTAACGCGTGATATGCTTATTGTGTTGCTAGACGACACAGAGATGGACCATGCACACTGGCTAGAACAGCAATTGGGATTAATTAAGCGCATTGGTCTTGCAAACTACTTACAATCTCAAATGTAAATTGGTGAGCGCAGAATAAATGAAAAACGGTTAGCATAGGCTAGCCGTTTTTTTAACACGTTATAACTACTGCTGCGTAACAAAATAAAGATAGTTAGGTTTGTTTTGCCCTTTTACATTTAACCTTAGTTGCCAACGCATTACGGGTTCGCTACAACTACCCAACATAAACCAACCGGACCATTTGGTATCACTGTCAGAATCTAAAAGGACGGGTATTTTACCCATATACATGTTCACGCCTTCAATCCAGGCACTTTCAATTTCAACACCCGATGGAACGGTCAAAGAAAGCGTAATCGACTCTTCTGGAACAGGCTTGACAGAAAAATGGGCTATAGCAATACGGTCATCAATATTAAATTCGCACGTTTCATTAACGAAATTACAGCTATTTCTGATTCCATTGACTACATTAGTATCTGTATACGCGGTTGATTGAAACTTATGTGCTAAATACACACATCCTGCCACGACTAATATCGTGAGAAGTGGCAGTTGCAAATGTAAAAAATTTGATCGTTTCTTGTTATCGTTATTTAGCATTTCTTAAATTTTATGTATTTCTTCATTGACTGAGATCAAGCTTAGTTAGTTTATGGTATCTTTTTGTAATTAAAAACCTTATCATCCGCGTACCAACTGGCTTGGAGACAATAATTATTACTCTTTCCAAGCTCGGTGTGAAGCGCTAATCCTATTTTAATAGGCGTCATACCGCACTATTTTGGCAGTTGGAAACCATAGTTCATTTGAAGTGGAAGATTCATTAAAATGAGTGAAATAAGCCAAGCACAACCTGACTACAATTATAAAGTAGTTAGGCAATTTACCATCATGACAATAGTCTGGGGTATCATTGGTATGGGCCTAGGGGTATTTATTGCTGCGCAATTATTTGCACCTATGCTTAACTTTGACACACCATGGCTAACATTCTCACGTTTGCGTCCGTTGCACACTAACGCCGTTATTTTTGCCTTCGGCGGCTGTGCGCTATTTGCAACGTCGTACTACATCGTTCAGCGTACCTGCCAGGTAAGACTGTTCAGTGACAAACTTGCCGCATTTACCTTCTGGGGTTGGCAAGCCGTTATCGTTTTAGCTGTTGTAACCCTTCCATTTGGTTTAACCAGCTCAAAAGAATACGCTGAACTAGAATGGCCAATCGATATTCTTTTGGCACTGGTCTGGATCGCTTATATCATCAACTTTTTCGGAACCCTAGTAATCCGTAAAGTTTCGCACATTTACGTTGCGAACTGGTTCCTAGGTGCCTTTATGCTTACCGTTGCAGTTCTGCACATTGGTAATAGCATGGCTATTCCGGTTTCTTTCACTAAATCGTATTCATTGTATGCTGGTGCTGTAGACGCCATGATGCAGTGGTGGTACGGCCACAACGCGGTAGGTTTCTTCCTGACTGCTGGCTTCCTAGGGATGATGTATTACTTTGTTCCTAAGCAAGCGGGTCGCCCGGTTTATTCATACAGACTTTCAATCGTTCACTTCTGGGCGTTGATTTCTCTGTATATCTGGGCAGGTCCTCACCACCTTCACTACACTGCTCTACCTGATTGGACACAGTCTCTCGGTATGGTGATGTCAGTTATTCTATTCGTTCCGTCTTGGGGTGGTATGATTAACGGTATTATGACGCTTTCAGGTGCATGGCATAAACTGCGTACTGACCCTGTATTGCGTTTCCTTATTGTTTCATTGTCTTTCTACGGTATGTCTACCTTTGAAGGTCCAATGATGGCAATCAAAACCGTTAACGCTCTGTCTCACTATACAGACTGGACTATCGGCCACGTACACTCTGGTGCATTGGGTTGGGTTGCAATGGTATCAATTGGTTCTATCTACCACTTAATTCCAGTGCTATTCGGTCAGCCTGCAATGTACAGCACCCGTTTGGTAAACGTACATTTCTGGTTGGCAACAATCGGTGTAGTACTTTACATCGTAGCAATGTGGATGTCTGGTGTACTTCAAGGTCTAATGTGGCGTGCAGTTAACGCAGACGGTACGCTAACGTACAGTTTTGTTGAGTCATTAGAAGCCTCTAAGCCGTTTTACGTGGTTCGCTTCATTGGTGGTTGTTTCGTTGTTGCGGGTATGCTTGTTATGGCCTACAACACTTGGAAAACCGTTCGTGCCCCTAAAGGCAGTATCGCTGCAGATCCAGCGACTCAGCCAGCGTAATTAAGGAGACGAATAATGAAAAATCCACATGAGTTAATTGAAAAGAACGTTGGCCTACTAACTGTTTTGATTCTTATTGCAATCAGCTTTGGTGCCATGGTTCAAATTACGCCGTTGATGTTTCAACAACAAACAATGGAACCGGTACAAGGCTTACGTCCATACACTGCACTGGAACTTGAAGGTCGCGACATCTATATCCGTGAAGGATGTGTTGGTTGTCACAGCCAGATGATTCGTCCGTTCCGTGCTGAGACAGAACGTTATGGTCACTACAGTGTTGCTGGTGAATCAGTATGGGAACACCCTTTTCTATGGGGTTCTAAGCGTACTGGTCCTGACCTTGCACGTGTAGGCGGTCGTTACAGTGATGAGTGGCATCGTGTTCACCTGCTAAACCCGCGTAACGTAGTACCAGAGTCGAATATGCCAGGTTTCCCTTGGCTAGCGGAAAACACGCTTGATGGCGAGTTAACAGCTGACAAAATGGAAGTATTCCGTGGGTTCGGCGTTCCGTATACCGACGAAGATATTGCGGGAGCAAAAGCGGCAGTACAGGGTAAAACGGAAATGGAAGCCCTTATTGCTTATCTACAGTCTCTTGGCACACACTTGAAATAGTATGGATCAGGGAATTGTAGGCAGCATTTTTACTGTCATCGTCTTTGTTTGCTTCATCGGCATTGTGTGGTGGGCGTTCAGCAGCCACAACAAGAAAAAGTTCGATGAAGCCGCAAACCTAGTGTTTGCAGACGAAGAAAAAGAAAAATCAAAAGAAGATTAGCAGGAGTCTTGAACTCATGAGTATGTTTTGGACAATTTGGATTTCAGTGATAACCCTAGGGTTAATCATTGGTTGCTACTTCCTTCTGCGCTGGTGCTTATCGAATCAGACAGGCGTGCCAGAAGGTGAGTCAATGGGGCACGAATTTGATGGTATCGAGGAGTTGAACAACCAACTTCCTCGTTGGTGGACAATTATGTTCTACATGACCATCGTTTGGGGTTTCCTATACCTATTACTTTACCCTGGTTTGGGTGCGTGGGAAGGCGTACTGGGCTGGAGAAGCTCTAACCAAAACGTGCAGTCGATTGAAGAATCGGTACAAGCGCGTATTGAAGCGAAAGAGCAAGGTAAACTGGTTGAGTACGACCGCGAGTTAGATTTTGCTGCTGAGAAGTTCGACCCGATCTTCGAAGCCTATGCGAAAGTTCCGGTTGAAGAACTGGCTAAAGATCCTGAAGCAAACAAAGTAGGTCAGCGTTTATTCCTACAAAATTGCTCTCAGTGTCACGGTTCTGATGCCCGCGGTCAAAACGGCGGCTTCCCTAACCTCACTGACAATGACTGGTTGTACGGTGGTTCGGGTGCGAAAATTGTTGAAACTCTTACGCTTGGTCGTAAAGCAGCAATGCCAGCATGGCTTGATGCAATGGGTGAAGACGGTATTGAAGAAGTCGTAAACTACGTACTTAGCCTAAGTGGTCGTGAAGTAGATCAGCAACTTGCTGACGCAGGTAAGGCCCGCTTTGCGGCCTGTGCAGCGTGTCACGGTATGGACGGTAAAGGCAACCAAATGCTTGGTGCTCCTAACTTAACAGATAATATCTGGCTATACGGCGGAAGCCACAGAGCGGTTACAGAGACACTAACTTACGGTCGTAATGGTGTAATGCCTTCGTTCAAGAAAACCTTGGGTGATGACAAAATTCACGTAGTTGCGGCATACGTTTACAGCCTATCGAACGATTAATGATTTAAATCATTAAATATCGCAAAAAGCCTCGTTACCACGAGGCTTTTTTTATGAGAAAATACAGAGATATAAAAAGCATATTTACAGGTGTTTCCCGTTGTTTTTTGTTCAATTGAAAATGCCAATGAATATGTTGTTTAGCAGTAAATACGAGAACCTTTATCAATGAACAGACCTTGGTATAAAGAATTCTGGCCGTGGTTTCTTATCGCCGTGCCTATCGTCACTCTTATTATGGGAGGTGTACTTCTAAAACTTGCTATCTCAACAGAAGATAGTTTGGTTGTTGACGATTACTACAAAGAAGGTAAAGCCATTAACGCAACGCTAGATAAAGAAGCGTTAGCTAGAAAGCGTAATATCACTACAGACTTAACTATTGATAACGGAAGTATCGCCCTTAAGTTTCATTCTGGTATACCGCAAGAAGGCAATGCGTTAAAGCTCAGTTTTTATCACGTAACGTTGGAAGAAAGAGACATAAGTGTATTACTAAGTCGAGATGCTAGTGGTATTTACCGCGGTTTTATTGAGCAAAACATGGATGGTAAGTGGCGCGTTTCACTTACACCTTTTGATGAGAGCTGGAAAATTCAAAATACGCTTAACCTACCCTATTCTGGCACTATAAAGTTTAATCCATAATGTCACAGCACGACTGTTATCACTGCGGCTTGCCTATAGCAAGTTCCGATCAAGGCCAGTTTAATACTGTTATATTGGGGCAAACACGCGATATGTGTTGTCCCGGATGTCTGGCGGTGTCAGAAGCTATTGTAAACAATGGCTTAGAAGACTATTACCAATTTAGAACCGAGCCGGCAAAGAAATCTGACAATAGCATCCTCGATACCCTTGATAAGTTAAACGTATATGACGATCCTTCACTTCAGGAGGAGTTTGTCTATGACGAAGGGCAACATAAACAAATTCAGTTAACACTAGAGGGGATTACCTGCGCAGCATGCGGCTGGCTAATTGAAAAGCAGCTTTCAAAAGTAGAAGGCATTAAACAGGTTGCGGTTAACGTGCAAGAGCGCCGAGCGTTGATCACCTGGTCACCACTGGAAATTAAGCTCAGTCAAATTTTAACTACATTGAAGCGCATTGGTTATGTCGGGTCTCCTTTTCACCCTGATGACCACGAGGCCAGTTACAAGCGAGAGCAAAAGACCTTTCTAAAAAAACTTGGTCTTGCAGGTATTATGACCATGCAGGTTATGATGCTTATGACTGGCCTTTATTTCGACTGGTTTGGCGCAATAGAGTTGGAAACCAGGCAGTATTTTTATTGGGTAGCACTGACACTAACCACCCCCGTTGTGCTTTATTCGGGCAGCACATTTTACATAGGTGCAGTTAAAGCGCTTAGTGCAAAAACGGTAAACATGGATGTGCCTGTCACCCTAGCTGTTTTTGGTACTTATTTCGCAGGTATTCGTTCTACTTTGCAAGAACAAGGTGAAGTGTATTTTGAATCTATCTGTATGTTTATTTTTCTGCTATTACTTAGCCGATTTTTAGAACATAGAAGCCGTCACCGTGCTGCGCAAATATCCGCGAATATGATGCAGTATGTACCTGTGTCGGCTACCAAAGTAAATTCAGACGGTTCAATAAGTGAATGTCTCGCCAAGCAACTTGCTGTAGGCGATGTTGTACTAGTAAAACCCGGTGAAACAGTGCCTATTGACGGTACCGTAGTCGACGGTATGGCATCGGTAGATGAATCTATGCTTACCGGCGAGTTTAATCCTGTCTCAAAAAGTGAAAAAAGCACCGTGTATGGAGGTACCGTTTGCCAAGATGGCACTCTCACGGTTACCGTTTCTCAAACACTCAAAAATGCATTGGTGAATCAAATTGTTCGCCTTCAAGCGAGTGCGATGGCAAGCAAACCCAAAGCTGCGCAATTAGCCGATAATTTCTCGCGCTATTTTGTTAGCGCTGTACTGGTTATTGCAGGTTTAACTTACGGCTACTGGAGTTTGCAAGGTAGCGAAGATGCATTTTGGATAACAATATCTGTACTAGTAGCAACCTGCCCTTGCGCATTAGGGCTTGCGACACCGTCAGCGCTTACCTGCGCAATGGCGAAACTAAACCGCCAAGGTATATTGTTAAAACGCGCCGATGCACTTGAGCAAATCACCACAATCGACACCATAGCCCTTGATAAAACAGGTACGCTTACAGAAGGTAAATTTACGCTCACCCAACGCTGGTTTGCTGATGGTGTTGATGAAAACAGCGTTATGAACATTGCAATGGCACTAGAAATGCGTTCGGAGCACCCGATAGCCAAAGCATTTATTACCACGAGCGAACCAGGTGGCCAACCGCCTCATCAAGTTGAACAATTTACTGTTACACCAGGGGGTGGTATCACCGGTGTGATAAATAACGCACAATTTATGATGGGAAGTGCATCATTTGTAGCAGTCGACACTGCGCTTGTTCCAATAAACGCAAACGTGTATCTCACTGTTAACGGGAAGCTTTTAGGGGCATTTGAGGTCAGTGATACGTTACGAAAAGACACCAAAACCACCCTTAATGCCCTTGGGAAGCATAACTCACTTATTGTGCTTAGCGGTGATACCCAACACAATGTAGATACCCTATCACAGCACCTCCCCATACAGCTTGCGAAAGGTGGTCTTACTCCTGAAGATAAGTTTCACGAAGTACAGGCAATGCAAGCCAGCGGAAAAAAAGTGATGATGATGGGGGATGGTATAAATGATGCACCAGTATTAGCTAGCGCCGATGTTGCTATAGCGGTGGGTAATGCAACGGATGTAGCAAAAACCGCCGCCGATGTTATCTTACTTGGCGATCAATTACTTTCTGTTCCAGAGTTAATTACCACCGCCAAGCAAGTAAAACAAAAAATTAGGCAAAATATTGGCTGGTCTGTAGGTTACAACATTCTGATTCTACCATTTGCTGTATCTGGTTTGCTTTCACCTTGGATGGCTGTGGTAGGCATGTCACTAAGTTCTATTATTGTGGTGACAAACTCAACCCGACTATTGAGTAAGTAGCATGAGCATTATTTACGTCCTTATACCCATCGCCATCATTATCGTGGCCGTCGCTATCGTTATTTTCTTTTGGGCTGTAAAGTCCAATCAGTTTGAAGACCTCGACCGTCAAGGCTACAGTATTTTGTTTGATGATGATCTGTCGCCAGAGGAAAAACAACTTGCAGA
Organism: Alteromonas sp. KC3; assembly: GCF_016756315.1. Taxonomy (NCBI): domain Bacteria; kingdom Pseudomonadati; phylum Pseudomonadota; class Gammaproteobacteria; order Alteromonadales; family Alteromonadaceae; genus Alteromonas; species Alteromonas sp. KC3. Next base: position 2,189,946 of record NZ_AP024235.1, on the reverse strand, counting down.
ACAACGTAAGAAACTGCAAGAAAAAGAAGAAATAACTCACTTATCTAGACACACGAACACAGCGAAAACATCAGTCAATCAACCTGAAAACGAGACTCATGGAAGGCATTAATTACTTCTCTGCCTTTCTCATTGGGCTCGCAGGCGGCGTTCACTGTGTAGGAATGTGTGGGGGTATTGTCACCGCACTACGAATGGTTACCCCAAAAGGCGTTTCACCCTTCCCCTATACCCTGACTTATAATATTGGGCGCATTGTCAGTTATACCATCGCAGGCGGTATAACTGGTTTTTTTGGAAAAATTGCCGCAGATTATATTCCCCTCGCGAATTATGCACTTTCACTGATTAGCGGCATCATGCTGCTGCTGTTGGCATGCTATCTCGGGCAGTGGTATACAGGCTTAACCAAACTAGAACGGTTGGGCAACGGGATATTTAAAAAAATACAGCCTTACTCTAAACGTTTTTTACCATTTAGAACGCCGCTGAGCGCCTTTCCCTACGGCTTCATTTGGGGATGGTTACCGTGCGGGTTAGTCTATTCAACTTTAACATGGTCATTGGCTTCTGGCAGTGCCTTGCAAGGTAGCGCAATTATGTTCTTCTTTGGATTAGGCACCTTGCCCACGCTGATTGCGACAAGTTTGGGTAGCCAATGGTTGATCTCAGGATTTAAAAACACATTGGTTAGACAAGGGATCGCGAGCATAATGGCTATATATGCTGTTTATCTGATTTATCGCGCAATCGCCTAAATCTTGCGGTATCATAATAAAGTAAACCCTGTAATTTGTGAGTTAGCATTTATGAGCAAAGGAAGCCAATTCTCTATACATTGTCAAAACTGCAGTTTCAGTCATTTATGTCTACCAGTGGCATTGAATAAGACAGAAATTGAGTCTCTTGATGACATCATTGAGCGTAAAAAACCACTCCATAAGGGCGATACGCTTATCCAAACTGGCGATACCTTTCGTTCACTCTTTGCTGTTCGCACAGGCTCTTTCAAATCTTTTGTTACAAACAAAGAAGGTGAAGAGCAGATTACAGGTTTTCACTTTCCCGGCGATATCATAGGCTTTGATGCACTACGTGAAAATCAGCATCAAAGCTACACGCAGGCTCTTGAAACCGCAATGGTGTGCGAACTCCCCTACGAAACGTTAGATGAAATGTCAGTACAATTTCCAAAACTTCGTCACCAGATTATGAGCTTCATGAGTGCGGAAATTAAGCAAGATCACGATATGATTATGCTGTTAAATAAACGCACAGCCGAAGAGCGTCTCTTATATTTCATCTCGCATTTGTCTCAACGTTTTGAAGAACGTGGTTTTTCACACAGAGAGTTTCACTTAACAATGACACGTAATGAAATAGGTAACTATTTAGGTTTGACCATCGAAACGATAAGTCGACTGTTAAGTCGCTTCCAAAAAGACGGTATTATCAAGGTAGATGGCAAGCTTATTACTATTTTAGATTTTGATCGACTTAGTACAAAACTAGAAGCGCTTAACGGTCCCAGCGTTGTGTGTAACGGTTAGGAACCCTAATCAGCAACTGATAACAAGATTAAGATTGGCGCTTTGTAAGCGCCTTTTTTATTTATTGATCTAAAACAACTAACGTTTTTAGTATTGTCGTTTACACTTACCTTAAGCGTCCAACTTATTTATAAAACTAAATACTAAGCTTTTGTTTATAAGGGGTAGTTATGATTGAGTACAAACGCATCCTTGCTGTTGTTGATGCCGAGCGAGACACCCAACCTGCCTTAAGCAGGGCCTACGAATTAGCGTCAAAATTGGGCGCTTCAGTAACAGCCATGATGGTGGTATACGATCTCTCTTATGACATGACCACTATGCTTAGCCCTGATGAAAGAGAGTCAATGCGCGACGCGGTCACTAACGAACACGCCAAATGGCTATCAGGAGAGCTTCACAAGCAAGGCTATGGAGAAACTGATATTGTTGTTGAGTGGAATAATCGCGCCTATGAATCAATTATTCATTATGCCTTGGACAATCAAATCGATTTAGTGGTTAAAGCAACTAAGAAACATGATGACTTGGCATCCGTTATATTTACGCCCACAGACTGGCACCTGATGCGTAAATGCCCTCGTCCAGTATTATTGGTAAAAGAGCACGATTGGCCAGAAGGTGGCGAAATTATTGCTGCTGTAAACGTAGGTACTGAAGACGACGAACATGCCGCGCTCAATGATAAAATTACCGTTATTGCCAACGACTATGCGTCGCTTTTAAAAGGGAATGTCAATCTTGTTAACAGCTACCCTTCAACTCCGCTAAATATTGCTATTGAAGTCCCTGAGTTCGACCCTGACACTTATCATGATGCGGTTAAGCAGCACCATCAGAAAGAAATGCGCGCCCACGCGCTTAAATATGGTGTACCTGATAATAAATGCGTGGTTAAAGAAGGATTACCAGAAAAGGTTATTCCCATGGTTGCAAAAGACATTGATGCAGAACTCGTTATCATCGGCACAGTTGGCAGAGTTGGCATTTCAGCCGCTTTGATTGGTAATACTGCAGAACATGTTATCGATGAACTGAACTGCGATGTGTTGGCACTCAAGCCCGACGGTTTTATATCACCGTTGGCAAACTAACTGCTGTGCAAAGTAGGACGTCAATATGCTAACCGAACAAGAGCTCTGAACGAACAAGAGCTCTGAGTAAACAATAGCGAATAAATTACCGCACGCAGGCATGGTTTCGAAAAGGTGCTTTATTGTATAATGTGCCTTTTATTACAAACCAAGCTAGTTAATTATGAGTCTAGGCACAAATGGTGCTGATGCGGCGCCTTTAAATGCGACGCAAAGTAAGCAAAAGTACAACTTCAACAAACTTCAAAAACGCCTTCGCCGGAATGTGGGTAAAGCCATTGGCGATTTTGGAATGATTGAAAATAATGACAAGGTAATGGTGTGCTTATCAGGCGGTAAAGACAGTTACACCATGCTCGACATTCTTTTATTTTTAAAGAAGATTGCGCCTATTCACTTTGATATTGTTGCCGTAAACCTAGACCAGAAACAGCCCGGTTTCCCGGAGCATATTTTACCTGAGTATCTAGATAGCATTGGTGTCGATTACAAAATCGTCGAAGAGGACACCTATTCAATTGTTAAAGATAAAATTCCTGAAGGTAAAACAACCTGCTCTCTTTGCTCCCGTTTGCGTCGCGGTATTTTGTATCGCACTGCGAAAGAATTAGGAGCAACTAAAATTGCACTAGGCCATCACCGTGATGACATGCTAGAAACCTTCTTTTTAAATATGTTTCATGGCGGTAAACTAAAATCGATGCCACCAAAGCTTGTTAGCGACAACGGTGAACACATTGTTATTCGCCCACTAGCCTATTGCACTGAAAAAGATATCGAAAAATATTCTCAGGCAGCAGAGTTTCCTATCATTCCGTGTAACCTATGCGGTTCACAAGAGAACCTACAGCGCCAGAATATTAAAGCCATGTTGCAAGATTGGAATCGTCGCTTTCCAGGTCGTATCGAATCTATGTTCCGGGCGCTGCAAAACGTGGCACCTTCACACTTGGTAGACAGCAATTTATACGATTTTAAATCAATTACCACGCAAGATGGCCCGGTAGAAGATGGCGATATCGGTTTTGATCAACCCTCTTTTAATACAAGTGCAGATGAGAGCGCACTAGATAATGACAACACTATCGAAGTAGTCAATATAATGGAACCGCGATAAATGAAAATAGGACTTGCGTTAGGTGCTGGTGCAGCAAGAGGCTGGACCCATATCGGTATTATAAAAGCACTGGAAAAACTCGGTGTTAAGATAGATGTCGTTGCAGGTTGCTCTATTGGCGCATACGTCGGTGCTGCCTACGCAAGTGGAAAATTGGATGAGTTACAAGAATGGGCGTGCTCGTTAAGTGACTGGCAAGTGTTGGCGCTAATGGGTGTAGGCCTTCGACGTGGTGGAATTGCCAGCGGTCAAAAGGTGTTTGATAAGCTGTCTAACGAGTTTTGTGTTGAGAACTACGAAGATATGCTAAAACCTTTCGCCGCGGTCGCAACCGATTTATATTCGGGCCGCGAAGTCGTGTTTAACTCTGGTCCCATTGGCGACACAATTCAGGCTTCATGTGCAATTCCCGCCCTGTTTGCGCCCGTTGCGCATGGCGATCGCTGGCTTGTTGACGGCGCTGTTGTGAATCCAGTTCCTGTCAATCTGTGCCGACAGTTAGGTGCGGATTTTGTTATTGCGGTAAACCTCAATGCAGATTTTCGTCCGTTAATGATTGAAAAGTTACGTCATGATCATGAAGAAAATCAACGTAAAACAGAAGACTTTTTTACCAAAAGTCAAAATGTGTTGAAGCAATGGTTTTCACCCGATAGTAAGCAAGAAGAAAAAGAGCCAACTGTTGTCACTGATGAATCAATAGCTTCAGAAGTTATTGAAAAAATTGAAGAAGAAGTGACTGAAGTGCCCGCAAAAGCAAAGAAAAGTAACCCACCAGGTATCATGAGTGTGATGAGTAGCTCGCTTGATATCCTTCAAGCACGCGTTACACGTTCGCGTTTAGCAGGCGATCCACCCGATATACTTATTGAGCCTCAACTTACCGATGTGGGGATCATGGAATTTCATCGTGCACAAGAGTTATGCACAAAGGGCGAAGAAACTATCGCCCGAATAGCAGAACAAATTAGGTATCAGCTTCTAACTTGAAGCCATAGCGGTAATTCTTAACGGCGCTTCAGGCAGCGTAAGGTCTTTAGCGTCTTTTAGCCATTCCTCATCTAACTGCATAATACCATTATTAACCTTAACACCTTGTGGAGTAACGAAATCTAGGTGTTTATCGTTAAATTGCACCATTAACCCTTTAACTGAGGGCATCATAAACGACAGGAAACTTCCCATTTCGTTAAAAAAAGCAGCATACTGTTCGTAGAGGAAGTCGAGCTCATCTTTGGTGTAATACTGTTTCAAATATTCAGGCTTAGTTTCCAACTGCACTGACATATCGCACACATTAGCCCGTTCTTCTAGTGAAATTCTAACCAGCGCATTAGCCAACTTTAGTGCTTTTTCAGCTGGCACAGTAAAGCGGCCTTCTTCGCTCACATCCAGCGGCATTTTTTTCTTGTCGGTGACAATCTCAGCTTGCTCAATTCCGCATAAGCGACCTTCACCAACTCGGATAAAACCAAAAGCGAACTGTAACGCTTGGGTATCCTCGTTATCTAATTTCTTAATATGGCTGTAAAAACGGCTATATTCAACATCAATGGTTTCGCTGAAAGTAAAGCCTGATACAAGTGATGAAGCCAGTAATAGTGCGGCGCGTATCATTCGGTTAAAAACTCCTCGTTAAATCGGATCATAGTTTGAAGCTCTTCGACGTAAGCGGCTCCACGCTCTGAGTAATTCATCAACCCTTCGGCTAACGCAACACCAGTAATAGGAATTTGGTTAGCTCGTAATCGGCTTCTAATTTCGCGTAAATCTTCATAGGCATCATGACGGTTCAAATTACGCATGTAGGTATACGTAGCGCGAGAAAGACTGTCGAATTTGGCAACTTCATGAGATGCACCATCGTTTCGTTGACTAGGCACAAAGCCACAGCCTTTCGAAAAACACCACAGTCCGTAAAAATTATACCCCTTGCGAGCAAAGCGACTCGTTCCCCAAGCTGACTCATTAGCAGCTTGTACGAGAACAAGTTCAACGGGTAACACGTCTATTTTTTGTAAAAGGGCTAACAGTTTCGTCTTTAGCGGTTGGTTAGATTTAACGCGGTATTCTTCTTCTAACCATACTATACGCGCTTCATCATCATCGCTTAAAGGCTCATTGGCGAGCGCTTTGCGATAAAGTGTTTGAACGTAGTGCCTTAACGTTAACAAGTAGGCATTTTGCTTTTCGACTTCTGGTCGTAAATAAGAAAAAAAAGCCGCCTTTTTTTCCTTAACATCGGTGTATTGAGAAAAATCTGGTACCGGCTTTTTTGCCTCTACAGATTGGGGCACGTCGAGAATATCAGGCTCATCTTCAGTAAAAATTATGGCGTTTATCACAATAACGGCAAGAACACCGAGAGTGATAAGTACAATTTTTAATGTTTCACGTTTATGCATCGAAGCTAGACTCATTCACATCATTTTCTGATGCGTCCGTGCGTTGGCCCTGCTCCCCAATCAGTTCCTGATAGAGCAAGCCCATCATACTAAAATAAAAAGGCAAAACCCATATAAGCGAGAATCCCAACGTAAGTGGTGCCGTTATGAATAGTAGTGTAAACACAACAAAAACAGCAGCAATCTGAGACCAATAGGCATTAAATACGCGACACGACAAAATAATTGCGCTTATGGGCGTCATTTTTCTATCGGCAACCAACATAAGCGCAAACGATGATGCTATATAGAAATAGATCCCTGGTAGCAGGAGTAACACCAAACCAAGTTGTACCAGAATACTGTTTACAAGTTGCGTCAACGCTAACAAAAACAATAAAGGGAAATACTGAAAAATAGTAAAAACCGAGGTTTTAAGACCACGCGCTTGGGTAACACCTATCATGTATAGACCCGTCAGTAGTGGCGCGACGATACATATAGCGGCAATTTCAATAATAGATTGGTGCTCGAAGATGTACGTTCCATCATCATGGACAGTAATGTATTGCTGTGCAAAAACACCAAGTACAACAAAGGTTAGAAACAGCACTACACTGCCCTGCAGTAAGGTTCCAAAATTGCTTTTCGTCAAGCGCGCAGCTTTTGACAAAAGTGCTTTAATGTCGAACTCATAGGCTTTTGCTAACGTTTGACTAAGACGGTCTGGATGTACTTCTTTCACACAACTCTCTTTAGCGAACTTGTTAAAACCGTTGGATTATATCAACTTACGGTGATAATTGCCCGTCTGCCTTTTATCAACCAATGATTAACTTAGCGGCCAATCCAACAAGGAGTACGCCCATGGCACGGTCTAGCCAATACCCCTTTTTACCGATTAGCTCTGCCACTTTGCTTGTACTGAACAAGTAGGAAAGGAAGCAAAACCATAAACCTGTCGCAATAGACAAATAGATGCCATAACCAAGTTTTACGCCAAATGGTGTATCGATACTAATTATTGCAGTGAACAATGATAAGAAAAACAGTGTCGCTTTTGGGTTCAGTCCATTTGTTAAAAAGCCCATCCATAAGGCCTTTTTGGCAGAAATTTGCGTTTTCCCCTTCACTTCAACGGTAATCTCATCATCTTTGGGAGGGCCACTTCTAAGCGCGCCAATGGCGAGATACAACAAATAGGCCGCGGCAAGATAACTAAACGTTGTAAACAACCACGGTGTGGTGGCTATCACTACACTAAGGCCAACGAGTGAATACGCCACGTGCAATAAAATGGCAGCACCAATACCTATACTGGTATACATGGCAATTCGACGTCCATACGCCACGCTGTTTCTAACAACAATCGCAAAATCAGGCCCTGGGCTTGCCACCGCAACAAGGTGAACTAAGGCGATAGTTAAAAACTCGTTCATGTACTGCATGTAATGCGCCTCCTACAGCGCGAATTAATTAAATTGTGCAATGAGATCGTCAACGAGCTTTGGTACTACTTCTGTAGCCAGCCCCTGTCGCGACTCATCAAAAAGTGCATTGGTAGCGCCAAAAGCTAAATTAGCTTCTATGGTAAAAGCCCCCGCCTCTTTTGCGACTTGTACGAAGCCCGCCGCGGGATAGACATTTCCTGACGTCCCTATTGAAATAAAAATATCAGCCATCGCTAAAGCATCATAGATACTATCCATGTGCATCGGCATTTCGCCAAACCACACAATATCAGGTCTAAGCGTATTTCTACCACAGCAGGGACAAGCCGTTGTACCATCAAAATCATCAAGCCATTCAAAACGCTTACCAGAATCACCACACCGTGCCGACTTTAACTCGCCGTGCATGTGCACTACGTTTTGAGATCCGCCACGCTCGTGTAGGTCGTCTACATTCTGAGTAACTAATAACAAATTTTTCCCAATGTGCGCTTCTAGTTTTGATAATGCCTTATGACCGGCATTTGGTTTAACACTAGCTTGTTGAAGTTGTGTACGACGTGCATTGTAAAAACGATAGACTAAATCGGGGTTAGCATGAAAAGCTTCAGGGGTAGCTACCTCTTCTATCCGGTGGTTTTCCCATAAACCATCATTATCTCTAAACGTTTTAATTCCAGACTCTGCGGAAATACCGGCGCCTGTTAACACGACTATGTTGGGCTTTGTCATTTTTGTGTTCACTGGATACTGTATTGGGTCGCTAATACTATTTTTTGCTATCTTTCGCACGTTGCAGGGTATTGGGCATTAGCCCCCCACTCTGACCACGAGCCATCATAAACTGAAACTTGAGTCGCACCACATAGTAACGCAGCAGTACCAATGATACAGGCGGTTATACCTGAACCACAGGTACAAATAATGGGTTTAGTCAAATCGACGCCTGTTGAAGCAAATATGGCTTTTAACTCGTCAACCGGCGCAAAATGGCCATTTTTCAATAAACAGGTGAAGGGCAAATTGAACGCGCCTGGCATGTGGCCAGAGCGAAGCCCCTTTCGAGGCTCTAAAACCTCACCATAAAACCTAGGTTCGCTTCTGGCGTCTACAAGTTGAACATCCGTATCAAGGGCTTCTAATACTGCGTCAGAACCTACGAACCAACCAGGTCGTGCATAGCCTTGATAGGAAAAGTTACCGTATTGTCTCTGTTCCGATAGAGGCAGGCCAGCGTGTTTCCACGCAGGCTGTCCTCCGTCTAATAAACTAACATCTTGATGACCGATAGCTTTTAACATCCACCACACTCTCGGTGCGCTGTATGTCCCTCTGGTATCGTAAACGACTAACGGCGTATTGTTTGTAATACCGAGATTACCTAAATAAATGCTGAGCTGTTCTGTAGATGGCATACTGTGAGGAAAACCCGTGGCATGATCGCTACCCTCACCATCAAGATCAAAATCTACAGAAGCAGGAAGCACCATAGCATCACGTGCATCAGGTGTCTGTGTTACAGGGTCATCCATAACAGCTCTAACGAGTGTCATTGGTTTTTCTTGCATTAACGAGGCAAGTTCTCCAACTTGCAATAACACTGACATTAGTCGCTCTCCTGCTTGGTAATTTCCTGCTTTAAAAACAATGTACTACAGCGCTGCTATTGCCGCTTCATAATTTGGTTCTTCAGTGGTTTCTGCAACTTGTTCCGTATACACCACTTTACCTTCACCGTTTATTACCACTACACAGCGAGATAACAGTCCAGCCAGAGGAGCTGATGTAAATGTAACACCATAATCATCGCCAAAGCTTGAACGGAACGTAGAGCCCGTTATGACATTGTCGATCCCTTCTGCTCCACAAAAACGACCAGCAGCAAACGGCAAATCTGCTGAAACACAAATAACCGTAGTATTATCCAACCCAGCTGCTTGCTCGTTGAACTTACGTACTGACATTGCACACGTACCCGTATCAATTGACGGGAAGATATTTAAGACAACGTTTTTCCCTGCAAGTGATGATAGTGATATTTCACTGAGATCAGCTTTGACCAAGGTAAAGTCTGGTGCATTGCTTCCAACACTTGGTAATTCACCAACGGTTAATACTTCATTGCCTTGAAATGTAATTGAAGCCATATTCTTTTCCTTTAAGTTACGTTGAAATAGTGGTATCCAAACAACAATATCGCAAACAAAAGTTACTTTTTTACTACCTGTTCTTTTACTTGCGAAGACGCAAACGCCAATTTGTGCTGCAAATGGGGCTTGCCCTTTAAATACTCTCGCCTAAAAATACTAAAATAATGTGATAGTGTATTAGCACCCTCTTGTTGCCCTGCTAATTCGAGCACGCTTATACCAACCTCAGCAGTACAGTGTTGAAACGCATGTGTAGATTCTCTAAGTAAATAATCCGAATCGCGTTGTGTACTTAACCCTAATACAGGAAGCTGGTGTAAGTAAGGGCTTTTGACAAACATTTTTTTTGCCTCGCGCCATGTGCCGTCCAAAAAAATAAACAGAAGTTTTTTGTCACAGGGCGTTGGCGGCGTTGTGATACAACGGGATGGTTCAGCGTATTCATGTGGAAACACGACAATGGGAAAATAACGCGGGTCGTTAATCAAATTAAGTAACGCTGATTCAGGCTCTGTCCGCTTCCATAAGAATGCATGGTTATCTTCTACTACATCTGCAATTAGTCGGCCTGTATTGGTAGGCTTGTAGTACTCCCCTTTATACATCAAAAACAAAACCGCGATATCAGTGCCGGGTGTAGGCTTATGTGCGCAAATGCAATTCAATTTCGGTAATAGACACGCCTCGCAACGTATTACTTTACTACCACGGGCGTGAAACGGGCGTACTGCGCTTTCCAATTCTGCAGCACGCAAAGACATAATAGAGTTCAAAGTAGTATGTATTAATCAGTAAAGTATATCCGTAATTTAACACAAAAAACTAGCGCGCTATAACAATTCACCTTCAAGAGAGCTGTAAGCGAACCAAGTAGACTTCTACATCGTAATGATTACGTCACAATTTGGAGAGCGTAAATATGTACTGTGCTGACTGTGAGACTATAGATGATTACTTTTTTCAAAGGACAACCTTTTGGCTTTTTGTCCCAACTGTAGAAACCTTTGGAAAAGTCGCGAGTCTTTGTGGATCGATGCAATTACCCGCTAAGCAAGAGTCCTCACATTGCATATCTTGTGAAGTGGAACGCTCTGCAATTTCAAGTTTCATTACCTCATTAAATGGTGCTCTTGAAGTCAAAGAGCTTGAAAACACCAAGGTTACTACCTCACAGACTCAAGACGTTCCTGGAATTGATGAGATGGGTAGAATGACAACCTTAGCCATCCTAATCTATCGCTTTCAGGCGAAGTGGCTGATTGAAAGCGTTGAAAAAGAGCGATATGAAACCTGGTATCAGCCAATCGTTAATGCAAGCGATAAAAGCCTGTTTGCCTATGAGGGATTGTTTCGTATTCGCGATGATCACGATGCAATCGTGCCGCCTAGCTTAGCATTTAAATTAGCGGAACAGTCAGACCTGTTATTTTCGCTTGACCTTGTAGCTAGAAGATCAGCGGTTGAGTGTGCCGCAAAGGCAAAGCTCGATGGAAAGTTGTTCATTAATTTTAACCCTTCCAGCATTTACGACCCATCCTATTGCCTAAGAGCAACTGCAGCTTCAATTAATGAAATTGGTATGAAACCTGAAGATGTTGTATTTGAAGTGACTGAAACGCACCGTGCGAACGACTTAAATCAGTTAAAGGGTATTCTGGCATTTTATCGTAACGCAGGTTTTCAGGTTGCCTTGGATGACATTGGTTCAGGATGGTCCGGATTAAACTTACTTCAATCATTACGGCCTGATTATGTGAAAATTGATATGGAATTGGTTCGAAATGTCCACATTGATGAATACAAACAGAATATAGTCACTAACCTCATTAAGATTGCTAAAACAAATCACATTGAAGTTATTGCCGAAGGAATTGAATGCGAAGAAGAAGCTCAGTGGTTAACTATGGCCGACGCAGACTACCTTCAAGGATACTTTTATGGAAAACCACAACCGATGAAGCCTAAACTGACCGAAGAAGATGCTCAAAAAGTCGAGTCGTCACTTAAACCACTCGACAAGGCTGCGCATGTTTAGCCGACGCCGAGGGACCTGACACGTTAGTTCAATGTTGAGATAGCAAGCGTTGCAACATATGGTGAAAGCGGTGGTAATGATGTGACAACCAATTTTTTATCGAAGTAGCCAAATCTTCATTGCAGCTTAATTCTACGAAACGATATCCTACACTAGGTATCGTTTCTATCCGCCACATCCGCTTTTTATCTATTTTTTTTATTTGTGCGCGCAACCGCGATACTGTGTGATTTATATTGTCATCGCACACATGCCTTCCACGCCATACGCTTTGTTTTATGGCCTCACGACTTACCACTTTATTTGCATTTTGTTTTAGTAAAGAGAGAAGTGATGAGCATTGCGGTGACAACAATGTTTCCCTTCCGTCACTTGTTCGCAACAGATGAGATGAGCTATCGAATGTAAGGGTTATCGTTGATTTGTCCATGCTGAATAATCGCACGCAACAACAAAGTAATAGACTTTAGTCTAGTTCATAATCATGAAACCCGCGTTCATAAACATGACAAACCGCAGCTTAAATGCGACAAAACGATGAATTACCGCGTAAAATTTTTTCATTAAATTTGTCGGCAAAATTCATCGAAAAGCATCTCCTCGAGACCTAGCATTTAAAGCACCTTATGAAGTAGTTGGGTCAATACAAACAAATTATTCGAGGGATTTTGTAATGAATGTATTTAATAAAAAACTAGTCACTATACTAATGAGTGCACCGCTTCTAATAACATTTAATGCCGTTGGCGATAGTGGTTATGATAAAGCAATCGAAGATGACTTAATTTCGGTATGCAAAAGCGCAGCACTAAACGACAAACACGGCGTGAGAAAATCGGCTTACAGTATTTTTCCCAACACAAAACACATGTCGAATTCATTAAGAACCCTTTCTCAAGGTTTAGTGTGTAATGGAATGCAAGTGACAGAGTTTGCTAGAGTTTATGGTGCTGATGATACTTATGCCATGTTCAAGCGCTATTCACCGCAACGTACGAAAGTTGAAATTAAAGATATTGAAGTTTCGTATCAACGAGAAAACTTAAGCAACATTACAGCAGTACTTAAATAGGCAATTCAATAAAAATGGTAGATAAATGGTGCCCGGGGCCGGACTTGAACCGGCACGCTGTTACCAGCGAGGGATTTTAAATCCCTTGTGTCTACCAATTTCACCACCCGGGCATCGGGTTGCTTTTCAGCAAGGTGTCAGGCGTAGAACCTGATGCTGCGTTGCAGCTTTGTGGAGGCGGAACCCGGAGTCGAACCGAGATAGACGGATTTGCAATCCGCTGCATAGCCATTCTGCCATTCCGCCAGTGCGACTGGCGCTGATTAAGTTATCTCATTAAGAGATTGGAGCGGGAAACGAGATTCGAACTCGCGACCCCGACCTTGGCAAGGTCGTGCTCTACCAACTGAGCTATTCCCGCATACCTTAATCGTACATTTCGTTTCGGTGATGTCCTCTCGAAATGTGGGGTGCATTCTACCTACCCATTCAGAACTGTCAATACGAAAAAACGTTTAAATTGAGATAAATGCGTATTTTTATGATCGTTTGCTATTTTTTTATTCACTTTGATTAATGTACGATCAATTTCCTTTTAACGCGCCACCTTTAAGGTGAGGCCACGCAGCTTTTGTATAAACAATCATTGACCAAATTGACAGCACTGCAGCAATATAAAGAAGAATATAACCCAGTGTCACCCAATAAATTGGAAAGCCCATAAACGTTTCTAGACCAGAAAGTAATCCAATTAGCGCTAACATTTGTGCTGTTGTTTTGGCTTTTCCTATAAACGATACTTTTACCGCTTCACGAACACCATTTGAGCCCATCCATTCTCTTAATGCCGACACATAGATTTCTCTCACTAACAATGCAATTGCAGGTAATGTAATCCATAAGGTGGCGTAACTATGTGTGATCATTAATAGTGCTGCCCCTACAATTAACTTATCTGCTACGGGGTCAAGAAATGCGCCGAAGGGCGTAGATTGTTGTAATTTTCGTGCAAGGTAACCATCAAACCAATCAGTAATCGCAGCAAGCCAAAATATAAAAGCGCCCGCTTCATGCGCCCAACGCCAATCAAGAAAATAAACAACCACGAATACAGGAATAAGAATTACTCGAAATAAAGTAATACAGTTTGGAACAGTCCACATAAAAAATACGTCTCAGTTTTGTGCCTCTATGGGCGTTTAGCGCAGCTTTATCGCTTTCATTTTTGTAACACATTACCCTAAAATCGCGTGTAATGCTTGTGTGCATGCGTTTTATTGGTGAAGGTGATCGTAAATAGTCTCCGCCAATTCTTGACTTATGCCAGGTACACTTGCAATTTCATCTCTACTGGCTTTCTTAAGCCCTTGTAGACCTCCCATAAATTTAAGCAGTTGTTGTCTACGTTTTGCACCAATTCCAGGAATACTTTCAAGACTTGAGGTGGTTTTTACTTTTTGGCGTCGGTTTCTATGTCCTGTGATAGCGAAGCGGTGAGATTCATCACGGATGTGCTGAACCAAGTGCAGCCCCGGAGAATGACTTTCCATCGACACCACATCATGACTACCTGCAAGTATTAGCGTTTCAAGGCCGGGCTTACGCGTTACACCTTTAGCTACGCCCAGTAGCATTGGTTTTTTATCGTGCGGCCAATCTTCGAAAAACGCTTCAGCTTGTGCAAGTTGCCCTTTACCACCATCAATCAACAGTAAATCGGGGATCTTTTGCACTTCTTTAACCGACTTATAACGGCGTTTAAGCGCTTGCGCCATAGCGGCATAATCATCGCCAGGCGTGATACCTTCGATGTTATATCGACGGTAGTCACTTTTTAGTGGCCCTTCACGGTTGAACACTACACACGACGCTACCGTCTGCTGGCCTGATGTATGACTAATATCAAAGCACTCCATACGCTGAAGCGGCACATCGATATCAAGGGCATCTTCCAAATCCAAGTAACGGGCAAAAACGGACTTCTGTTGACCGTACTGCGCTTCAAGTGCAGTTTGCGCATTGGCTTGTGCTAGTGCTAAATATTTGCGTTTTTCTTCCCTAGCCCCTTTGAAAAAAGTAACTTTATGCCCTGCTTCGCTGGCGAGCACCTCAGCAATGGCGTCTTGATCACCTAGTGTTTGAGCTAACACAATTTGCTTTGGAATGACTTTATTGCCCGCTAAATAAAATTGAAGAAAGAAAGATTCAAATACCTCTTGCTCGTCGGCTGTATTGGGAACTTTTGGAAAAAATGCTTTGCTCCCGAGCAATTGACCATCGCGAATAAACATGACTTGGATACAAGCCATGTTGCCTTTAAACGCAAAGCCAAAAACATCCATTTCGTCTTGAGTACCTGCTACCCACTGCCGTTCCTGTACCTTTCTTAACGCATTTATTTGATCGCGATATCGAGCAGCGGCTTCAAAGTTTAGGCTTTCACTGGCTTTTTCCATTTTCTCTACAAGGCTTCCAATCACTTGCTGATTTTTCCCCTTTAGAAAAAGACGCGCAAAATTGACCTGCTCTTTATATTCTTCATCAGTGACATAGCCTTCAACGCAGGGGGCGCTGCAACGTTGCATTTGATACTGCAGACAAGGCCTGCTTCGAGCACGATAGTAACTGTCTTCACATTGTCTTACGGGAAAAATGCGTTGCATTGAGCGCAAGCTTTCACGTACCGACCACGCACTGGGATAAGGGCCAAAATATTCACCCTTTTTCTTCTGAGGGCCGCGGTGGAACGATAAACGAGGATGCTGATGATCAGACAAAAATATAAACGGATACGACTTATCATCACGCATAACCACGTTATAACGCGGCTTATATTTCTTGATGAAGTTATTTTCAAGTAGAAATGCTTCCGTTTCACTGTTAACCACAGTGACGTCCATTTTAGCTATTTGACTGACCAGAGAACGCGTTTTGGCGTTGTCTAGATTCGCACGAAAATAACTGGAAACGCGCTTTTTAAGATTCTTCGCTTTACCAACATAAATAACCTCATCCTGACTGTTGTACATTCTGTACACGCCAGGTTGAGAGGTTAAGTTTTTTAGGAATGCCGCTGAGTCGAAATCTGAAGGTTGTCGCTTTGACATAATGCGCAGGTTAACGCCTATAATAAATTGGGGTCGATAAGCTTATGGCGCAGAGCGAGATGTGTTAGCTCAACGTCGGATGTCACGCCCAACTTATCAAACATACGGTAGCGATAGGTATTAACTGTTTTTGCGTTAATACTCAGTTCACTCGCGATATCTGTTACGCGCTGGCCTTTTGTTAACCGTAGCGCAATGTTAAGTTCTCTACTCGATAAATCGTTAAATGGATTATCTGAATTCGGCGAAAGTTTTCCTATTGCAATGCTATTGGCTACTTCGCTATCAACATACTTTTGACCACCCACAACTTTGTGAATTGCTAATATTACTTCACTCGGTTCTGCGTCTTTAGTGAGAAAACCGTATGCACCCGCTTCCATAACTTGCATTGGAATAGGACTTTCTTTGTGCATCGACAAGCATATTACACGCGTATTTTCAGACATGCGGACAATTTTTCGGGTAGCTTCTAAGCCACCTATACCAGGCATGTTCACGTCCATGAGTACCACATCTGGAGCGTCTTTTCGGCACAATTGTACCGCGTCTTCACCGTTTCTTGCTTCACCAAGAATTGTGAAATCGTCTACGTCTTCCAGAATTCGGCGTATCCCTGTTCTGACCAAATCATGGTCATCTGCTAGGACTATTTTTATCACTCTAGTATCTCACTGACTTCAGTTTAAGGTAACTACTGAACTAAGGGCTGTTCGCTGTACTTTACCGATACAAACAAACCGCCCCAAAATCACTCGTCCGTCATCATACCATGAGTTACGCTTACGTGAAGTGCAGATACACATTTTGTAAATAAATTATTGATATAAAGCAATTTTGCAATGTTAACTTGGCAAGTTAAACCAAAGTGCAACCAGGTCATTGCTCGCAACAATATCAATAGTGTCGCTTTCAAAAACACCCACTGCATCACCGTGGCTAAGAAGGAGTATTTCTTCTTCGCTACCCACTTTCACTTGCGCGTTACCACTTATAATATGCAAGTAGCCTTTGCGTTTACCGGTTTCAAGTGAAAGTTGCTCGCTTGCGTTTAATTGTAGTCGGCTAATTGATGCATCTTGCTTTATCTTAAGTGAGTCATCTTTACCGTCACTGCTTACGAGTAACTCTAGTTGAGCGTCGCTACCAAAGGTTTTTTGCGCATAACCCGGCTCGCCACCTTTTTCACTAGGTACAATCCATATTTGTAAGAAGTTAACCGGTTCATCACTCGATGGATTAAACTCCGAATGCATTATGCCTTTGCCCGCACTCATCACTTGCACGTCGCCCGCCGGGACCACATATTCATTGCCTGTACTGTCTTTGTGCTTCAGCGCGCCATCGACAACGTAGGAAATGATTTCCATGTCTCTGTGACCGTGGGTTTCAAATCCTCTACCAGCCTGAACAACATCATCGTTAATTACACGAAGTGCAGAAAACCCCATATGCTTTGGGTCGTAGTAGTGACCGAACGAAAAACTATGCTGACTTTGCAACCAACCGAAATCTACTTTGCCACGGGTATGTGCTTTTCTAAGATAAACCATAAACCTTCTCCTCAAGATAATGGTTACCCGCAACTTGAATGTAGTATTGTCCTGAACGACAACCACATGCTGAAAATAAAGTATGCGGGTAACTTCACAATGGAGAACATTATACGACCTAAATGATAGGATAAAATTTTATATAATTGCCTTTATCGTTCTACATAACAGAATTTAAGATAATTAGTTGGCAGAGAAAAACAGACGGTTTAGGGCTTGTTCAATATGTATAGGGTGACAGGCAAGATTCATTCTAATGAAGCCATTGGCACCAAACTGTGCGCCGTCGTTAACAATAACACCGCGGGCTATGCATTGGTTGATGTCTACAGCGGGCTTAAAAACGTGGTTAGATGCTGGTTTAGTTAATTTGGTCTTGCGTAAATTTAACCACAAAAAATACGTTGCTTGACCCATTGTGTAGTCTGCATCAATACCGTAATGCGCAAAATAAGTGTTGACCAATTTGCGATTAAACCCAATGGCGGCGCGCATTGTTTGAAGCCAACCTGACCCATAGTGATAGGCACTGATTAATGCAGCTTTAGCAACTGACCCAGCCTCTAAGTGACGTTGACTCAGTGAGCGCTTAAGCGCAACTCTTTTTTGTTCATGTGCAATGATGGCATAAGACGCCCCCGGCATGCTTGATAAGTTAAATGCTTTATTAACGCTGTTCACATGTACTATGTTTTGAGACTGCGCTAACCCCGCAGAGCCCCCAAACAATGGAATAGCATTAGGGCTATCTTGTTCAACAAATCCTAGTTCTGCGTGTACCGCATCGATGATCAAAACAATATTATGTTGTTCGCAAAAATGAATAATATCGACCTGATTTACGTGCGTCAGTACAGTGCCATCAGGGTTATTGGGGTGACATAATACAAATGCTTTCGCGTTTTCATTGAGTGAATTTACATGTATTTGGTTATCTGACACGTAAACAGGACTGGGCCGCATATTATTAAGAGTAATAACGTCAGTTAAAGGTCCGTAAGTAGGCGATAACACCATCACTTCATCGCCTACATCACAAAACGCTCTTAATGCGCTATCAACAGCACTGATCACACTTGGCACTTCAATTACATGGTGCGCTTTGACATCACCGTTAACACCTAACGAGTCCCCTACCCGGTTATGCCAATCAGCAACTGCATCTGCAAATGGCAATGACTGATATCCATACTGCTCACTAATCTGCGACACAAGGGTGTCAATAACACATTGTGGTGGTTCTGCGTCCATATCGGCAATCCACATCGCAATATAGTCGTCAGGCGCACTTGGGAAACGCGCTGATACGCCAGCAAATTTTAAGCGCGTTGAGCCGCGCTTATCTGCAGGTTGTTTTTGCCACACATGTTGGTATGGCAAAAACGCTGACGCAAGGCCGTTGAAAACAGGGGTTGTATTAACTTCCATGTACCTTAGGTCACTTCACTTTTTGAAAAACATTAAACTCAGATAGCGTGTGCTGGAATTTGCGCTTGGTTTCCCTAATTACAAAAGGAATTGACTCCGGCTCGCCAATGCGAACAAAAGCAGAACCTAAACTTTGTTCAAGTGCCTGTGTGGAACTTAACGTTTCACCGTTCTCGTCTTTATATCCACCCAACCACTCTTTGCGTTCTGTGTATTCCTCTAACCAAGTAAACGGACTTGCAACTATAAGCAATCCACCCGCATTTAAACGCTTTTGCATTTCGCTAAGTACTTTGCGTGGGCTGTACACCCTATCAATTAAGTTTCCAAGGAAAATAAGGTCATACCCAGTAAACTGGGGTTTTAAGTTACAAGCATCGCCTTGCGCAAAGGCCACTTTAGACGTTACATCACTCAGTCCAAGAGATGATAACTTGCGTGAGTGGAAGGACGTTAACTCGCCCTCTTCGATAAGGTGGTAGCGAATTTCTTGACGTTCCTGCATATCAAAAGCCGTTTTGATAAAGCGCGCAGAAAAATCGACGCCGTCTACGTGGTCGAAGAAAGTAGCCAACTCAAATGAAGAGCGACCAACAGCACAGCCAAGGTCGAGCGCTTTTCCATTGCCGCCCTTGCCCACTTCAACCATTTTTGCGATACAAAACTCAGCACTTGCCTTAGCAAAGTTCGGGATACCATAGTACTGGTCTCCGTAATGAAATTCGCTGTATTGAGAAACCTGTGTATCGCTTTCATAGTCAAAATCGTTCACGTTAATTACGCTCTCACTTTGAACATATCTAAAACCTGCATGTTGGAAAAAATGACGTCTAAACGCATAACGGCTGTCTTTCATTGCCTCATTACCCGTTGAGATCCAACTGCCCCCTTTAAACAAATTGTGTTTATTGTCATAAGTCGGTGTAGTGAAGTCATCGTATAGAGGGTGTACTTTAAAGCCATCGAAAGGATAAATGGGGGTTTCTGTCCACTGCCAAACGTTACCTACGACATCAAAAAAATCCCCTGATTGATTAACGTTAACCGGTTCACTGGACGCGTATTTCTGAAGTGCAATATTAAATCCGTTATCATATATCGACTGGGTAACGCCAGCATAGTCGCGTAAAGCAAACCACTCATTTTCTGTAGGTAAACGAAAAGTCTTACCCAGTTGTTTACTTTTGTAATTACAAAATGCTTTCGCTTCGTGATAGTTGACGTCTACGGGCCAGTCCAATGGCAGATCGTGTTCCTCTAGCATACTGCGATAGCGGTATCCTGACGCTGTTTTCACCCAAAAGACGGGATGAGTGGCCTGCGTGTACTCACGCCATTTGTTGCCCTCATCTTCCCAATAATCAGCATTGGTATAACCACCGTCCTCGACGAACGCGAGAAACTCGCCATTGCTTACAAGGTACTTTGCCGCACTAAACGCTTTTACTTTTTCTTGTTGATTACCGTATTCGTTGTCCCAACCATAGTATTCACTGTCCCACGACTTCGAACTTGTGACTGTTGTCGCGGGCACGTTTATCAAACCATTTTCAGGCGTGCTATTGGTTGTAAAGGTTATACACCTAGGCCAATTTTCACTTTGCTTTACCGAACTAACTGGAAGTTGTCTAATTAACACCGATGAGGTTTCAAGGTGTATACGCTCATGTTCAATGCCCATAATTACTGGCCACATGGGGCTTTCCCAGTTAATAGGCATACTGAATGATAATGTGTCGATAAGGTCGCAAACCAGTGTTCTCACTTGACTTCGGTATGTACGTACCGCTTCAACACTTGGCCAATCATAATTGTCATCGTTCAAGTCGTCCCAACTCATTTCATCGACGCCTATTGCGAACAATGATTCGAATTTTGGATTAATCCGCTCGTTTATCGCTTTAGCCAAAACTAATTTATTTATGAAAAACGTAGCGGTATGTCCAAAGTAGAAAATAAGTGGGTGCCTTAGCTTTTCTGGCCGCTCGTAAAAGGCATCGTCATTGGCCAAACATGAAAAAAGTGATTCGTAGGTATCGAATGAATCAAGAAAATACGCTTTAATTTCAGCGCGCTTTTGATCTACGGTTCCCTTCCTTAGGTTGAGCGTGGGCATTGCTTGCATACTATCCTCTCGGGTTCTCTGATTTTCTTACTGCTGATCACGCCGAAAACCAAAGATTAACAGCGGATAGGAAGAATTAGTCTCAGCAGTACGGTTTAACTAGTAGCAAATCTATTTATTTTTATCAGGCTTCAGTGAATAAAACACTATATATACATAGACTTTATGATGAAATGCAGTTTAGTTACAAAATAGAGACAGGATGAGATCAAATTTTATTTCACATGAAAGCTAAAACCTTAAGGTCTGGTGGGCTAGCAATGGGCTTCTCACCCTCACTCATTCATACTTTTCTTAACGTATAAAAAAACCCGCAACAATGTGCGGGTTTCTCGAAAATGGCGGAGAGTGAGGGATTCACTCGCGCCGTCCATGGCGCTCGCCCTACGGGCAACCTTCGGTTGTGCAAAACGGCATTCCTGCCGTTTTGTCGAACAACGGGGTTTCTCACCCTCACTCATTCATACTTTTCTTAGAGTATAAAAAAAACCCGCAACAGTGTGCGGGTTTTTAGGATATGGCGGAGAGTGAGGGATTCGAACCCCCGGTGGGTTTGACCCCACGTCTGATTTCAAGTCAGGTGCATTAAACCGGGCTCTGCCAACTCTCCTGAAGTGGTGTGTATAATAATGAATTTATTCACTCTGTAAAGCACAAATTCAATAAAATCAATCAAGTGGTTAAAAATTTAGCATAAAAAAACCCGCAACATTGTGCGGGTTTCTTAAATATGGCGGAGAGTGAGGGATTCACTCGCGCCATCCATGGCGCTCGCCCTACGGGCAACCTTCGGTTGTGCAAAACGGCATTCCTGCCGTTTTGTCGAACAACGGGGTTTCTCACCCTCACTCATTCATACTTTTCTTAGAGTATAAAAAAAACCCGCAACAGTGTGCGGGTTTTTAGGATATGGCGGAGAGTGAGGGATTCGAACCCCCGGTGGGTTTGACCCCACGTCTGATTTCAAGTCAGGTGCATTAAACCGGGCTCTGCCAACTCTCCTGAAGTGCTGCGTATAATAATGAAAAAAATATGTGTGTAAAGCGCTAATTACTTTAAATCTAATCAAGTGCTGATTTGATAAACAATATGCTCAATATTTGGCTTTAAAACACTTAAAATTCGCAGTATACGCTAGCTATGTTGCCACAGAAACATGCTTGCAGGCTTGTCTAATAACGTTAGACGATAAAATTTATCTGCTGAGCGTTGATTTGCCCCATAGCACACATGAAGTGGTAACAAATGCTCTTCTCTGGGATGGGCAAATGTAGCCTCAGGTGCATCTTGCCAATGAATTAATGCATCAAGGCGATGTTCATTCTCTAAAAACTTAGTAGTCATGGTTTCTTGCAGCCACAAATCAAATTGCGCTGCGCGCTCATAAAGCGATTGCTCGCGTATAAAGAAAGCACTCATATTGTGAAACGATGAACCTGAACCCAATAAAAGAACAGTATCGATACCGCTTTTTAGTATGGCCTCACGTAAAACATTACCCAATGTGAGATGAAACTTAGGCTCAAGGGTTTGTTTAAGTGAAACTTGAATACACGGGATATCAGCGTTTGGATACATTATTTTTAGTGGTACAAACATTCCATGATCGTAGCCCCGCTCCCCTTCTAGCTGCGATGCAATACCATTTTGACTAATCGTCTCACAAATGTGTTCAGCAACATGTGTATTACCTTTCGCAGGATAGGCAATTTTATATGCCTTATCAGGGAAACCATAGTAATCGTAATACAACTCGGGGGTTGCATTTGACTGTACAGAAACAAACGGTGCTTCCCAATGCGCACTAACAACAATAATCAAATCAGGCTTATCCATATCGCTAACAAGCTGCTGTAATGTAGTCACCATTTCAGTGTGACTGCTGTCACCTAGCAGTGGCAATGGCCCCCCTCCATGAGAAATATAAGCGGTTGTTAATTTTGTCATAACACACCCTCCACTATCGCTTATTGTTACAAACGTAGATACAAAAAAGCGGTAGAGACAATCGTTCTACCGCTTTACACACTGATCTCTTTATTCAAATTTACTTGCGATAGCTTTATCGACAGAGAACCTTCCGCCGCCTTGTATAGCAAGGGCAACGGTAATGGCAAGCAACGACAACGCGAACTCGTAACCGTTGTTACTCATAAACAAACCATTGCTAAAGTGAACACTGAAAATAGCGATTACCATAGTAAAAGCACTAACGATAGCGGCTGGTCGAGTGAGTAAACCTAAAATCAGCGCTATACCTCCGAAGAATTCCGCACTGCCCGCCAGCAAAGCCATCAAGAAGCCTGGTGCCAAACCAATGCTTTCCATCCATTGACCAGTACCTTCTAAACCGTAACCACCAAACCAAGCGAATAATTTTTGCGCGCCGTGCGCAGCTAAAATAATACCCGTAGGTACACGTAGTACAAGGTTCGCTAGGCTGTCGTTAGTTGTAAATAGTTTATTTAGTAGTTGCTTGTTCATGATCGTTTCCTCAATATTTCGATTTCATTTCACGTGTTAGCGGGGATGGCTAACGGTATGGATATAGAATAGTTTCCAATATGATTTGAATAAAGACGCCAAATATTGAATGATTACCAACAAAACGTTTGCAATTGGGTGAGATACAATGGACAGAATTGATCTTTTAAAAACATTTCTCGTTGTGGCGACTGAAGGTAGTTTTACGAGAGCTTCAATAAAACTTAATACCTCTAATCAGTTAGTCAGCAAATACATTGCCCAATTGGAGAAACAATTAGATGTAAGGTTATTTAACCGAACCACACGAAAAATCCACCTAACTGAAGCTGGGCAACAGTGCTTACAACACGCTAGGCACATAGTTGAAAGTATGGATGACATGCAGGGTCAGTTGGGCTTACTCAACACCCAAGCAAAAGGCATTTTGCACGTTAGTGCACCTGTATCATTTTCCACACTTCATTTGTCATCTTGTTTGGGGGCGTTCCAACAGGCACATCCGCAGGTATCGGTAAACCTTCAATTAAACGATAGAAAGGTCGATGTAGTAGATGAAGGCTTTGACGTTGCGCTTAGAGCCGGACAACTAGCTAGCTCGTCGCTGGTGGCGATAAAAATAACGACAATAAAGTTAACTCTCTGCGCGTCACCGGCTTATTTGAAACAGTACGGTACACCTTCTCATCCATCTGAGCTACACCCAGATCACTACCTTGAATACGCTTTTGTTAATTACGACAACGACGACTCTGAATTAATACAAGCGCTCAAAGCTAATGCGCAAAAACGTACTCCACGCTTAACAGCAAATAATGGAGAGGTACTTACCGACGTTGCAAAACATGGGCTCTGTTACGTATTACAGCCAACCTTTATTGCATACAACGCCATAAAAAATGGTGAGCTTGTGCCAATATTAGAAGACTTCGTTCCACAATCTATCGCGCTTTATGCCGTTTACCCCCACAGAAAGTTGGTTTCCAATAAACTGCGTGTTTTTATCGACTTTTTAAAAGCTTATTTTGCAGACACGCCGTATTGGGACGAGTGATTATTCAATAGAGCTGCATTGAAAATCACTGTCCACAACACACTATTCATTGTGTTAAATCAAGTAGTCACTATGTCCTGAATGTCTCCATAATGGCTGGAACCCCAGGAAACATGCCAATAAGTGCCATCACCATACAAAGTACAACAAAGGTAACACCGGGTATTAGCCACCGCCCTCGTTTACCTAGTTCTTCGGCTCGGTCTTTACATCCAACCAAACCTAAATTATCTAATAACATGGTAAATGACCAACCAAATACAGGGTTAACAAGTACCGACGAAATAACGACTAATGCCGCAGACTGGGTAGTTTTGCCCTCACGTGTCATCTGCATGCCAGCTTCCATAAGGGGGAGAAAAACCCCTACAATTAAAGCCACACACAGCACAGGTGGCCAAATCGCTAAATCCATTGGATATCCCCACAATGCGGCAATGATGCATAGTATACCTGTAACCAATGCGCCACCTGGTATTGGTCGGCGAGCAATGGATGCAGGAATTATGTATGTCCCCCAAGACGAAGCAATATTTCCACCACCGAGTATACTTCCTACCGCCTGCCTACCAGACGCTGCGATCATGGTGTCATCAATGTCCATTAACGCTCTTTCACTCTTTTTAGGATAACTGAGTTTTTGAAAGACTTGGTGTCCTAGGAAATCGGGTGACCACATAGCAACGGCTAATACTGCAAAAGGAAGCACAGCGATAAAGTGTGAAAGACTAGGAAGCCCAAGTTGCCACCCACTTGACTCACCCCACCAATACGAAGGGTTTAAATGAGGAATGCCTGGCGCTGTAGTGAATTCAAAAGGTGCGCCTAATGCAAGTGCTAGCACTGCGGCCATGGCTGCGCCTAAAGGAATGGCTAGCCATCGTTTTTGAATGTGCTCTAACCATGCATACATTAATATGGTGGCAATAAGCACAACAAAAGCAAGATATGCCATATCGAAAGATTCAGCCCATGCAAATAACTTCTTAACCTGGCCGGTAATTCCAATAAACCCCAAATACAGCAGTAGACCGCCGCACACACCATTACTGGTTAGCTTAGCAAGCGCACTTCCACCTTTTGTAAGACCCAACAATAAACCAAAAACACCAATTAGAAGGCCAAGCGCCATTGGATGACCGCCAGAGGCCACAATGATTGGAATAAGCGGTAGTAGCGGACCATGTGTACCAGCCAAATTGGCAGAGGGGTTGAGGAAACCAGAGACAAAGATTACAAAAAGCACCGCTGCAATAAGCAGTTCAAATCTTACATTTTCTATTACAAAATCAGCGGACAAGCCTAGTGGCGCAGCAAAGGCCCCTACGACAGCGGCAACCATAACAATTTTACCAATGGTGGCGGCAACACCCGGTACGAGATCTTCCCACTCAATACCGTAGTCTTTAAAGGGTAAGTTAGGACGCCACCGCTTCGGTGATAATACTTGCAGTTCATGATTGAGGTAATCTTCTCGATTATTGAAGCTTGAACTGCCTTTGTGAAGAGATTGATAGCTGGGTTGTTCGTTTGACACTTAACACCTTCGTACTGCGCGAAAAAACGCAAAGCCTAAAGGTGTCGGCTACAGGTCACAATGCGACTCTGGTCGTATACTTTAGTATAAAGCCATCAATCGGTCTCACAGTTTTGCTGCCCTTCGATGCAAATTAAGCCGACTATCTTGGTATCGTTCTGATCAACTTTTGTATCTGTCATATCACTTATAAAATCTGTCAATAACGCTTCGTTAATCATAGCCATCATCTGAATATGGCTCAGCGACGAGTACTGCCTTACAACAATATCGCTTTCTTTCCTGAGCAATTCCGGTAGCTCTATGTTACTGCCTACAATCTCATCTTTAAATGACATGTAAATCCGTGTTTTGTGTGCTCTAGTAAGCGCTAGATTTTGGGATTTGCAATTCGATGGGCAATATACGACGCGCAACCGCTAAGTGCAGCGAGCGCTATAGCCAATACTCCAAGACGAACTACTGAGAGTAAAAAGGTGTGACTTGTCCAATTCATCAACTACCCGCCCTATCATGAAGACGAGCAATAGTAGTAAACGTTTCAAGCGACTTTTTCACTTGGCTTTTAGAAACGGGCGTAATGCCGGCTAGCCAGCAATTATTTTCGTGCGCGATATCAAGCTTTAGCGCTATCTTCATGACCGATGTCGTTAAAGTATGTGCAAATTGGCCAACGCCTAGTTGTTTTATTTGATCACTAAACGAAGGTACTTCTTGAGTCACCCTTGACGACTTGATTTCTGTCATAATTTTTTCATGAATACACGCCGCTAACTGTCTATGCGTGATAGGGGTGTCTAAGGGATATGTGCACGCCAGAAGGGCTTTATCGTTTTGACTCACTGATGTGTCTAAAGGCACCCAGAAACCAAAGGCACGTTGAGTTGAATTGGCGCTATTTACAATATTCGTGTCGTCTTGCATGGTGTCTTCCTTGAACCTAACGCAAACGAAACCGTATTATAAAAGTCTTTAAAGTTCAAATACTAAAAAGCAAAAAAAAACCGCAACAGTGTGCGGGTTTTTAGGATATGGCGGAGGGATGTGCTCGGGTACATCCTGTACCCGACCCTTCGGGCGCATTCGGCGGCACCAATCGTTCCCGACGATTGGTCGAACCCGCGGGATTCTTATCAAGTCCGCATTTTCCTTCAGACAAAACAAAAACGCCCCACATTACTGTGAGGCGTTTTTGTTTAATATGGCGGAGAGTGAGGGATTCACTCGCGCCGTCCATGGCGCTCGCCCTACGGGCAACCTTCGGTTGTGCAAAACGGCATTCCTGCCGTTTTGTCGAACAACGGGGTTTCTCACCCTCACTCATTCATACTTTTCTTAGAGTATAAAAAAAACCCGCAACAGTGTGCGGGTTTTTAGGATATGGCGGAGAGTGAGGGATTCGAACCCCCGGTGGGTTTGACCCCACGTCTGATTTCAAGTCAGGTGCATTAAACCGGGCTCTGCCAACTCTCCTGAAGTGCTGCGTATCTTAATGATATTTTTATGACTGTAAAGTGAAAAATGAAAAAAGTTGTTTAAGTGCTGACATTTCAATCAAATACATCAAAACTTACACATTTAAGCTGGTTTTATCATCATCTAACATCAAATTCATATGAAACCACTTGAAAATGGGAACTAAAAGCCATACAACATACACTAAATAATTGTGTACCATTTCGGTCATATAAGTCCTATTGGAGGAAACAATGGATCAACGTTCGATGTATTCAAGTGCATCTCAACCATCGGTATTGCAAACGAACAAGGTTCTACGCAATACCTATATGCTGCTTGCGATGACACTAGCGTTTAGTGCGGTTTGTGCTGGTATAGCGATGGCGGTAGGCATTTCTCCTATGATGTCCCTTGTTATGACTATTGGCGCATTCATTACGCTTTTCGTAGTGCAGAAGAAAGCAGATTCTGCATCTGGTATTTACTGGGTATTCGCCTTTACTGGCTTAATGGGCGCTTCTCTTGGCTATACACTGCAATATTATCTTGCTTTCGCTGGTCCAGGACTAATTATGGAAGCCCTAGGTGCAACAGCGTTGGTATTCTTTGCATTATCAGGCTATGCATTAACCACTAAGAAAGACTTTTCGTTTATGGGCGGCTTCTTAGTA
Source organism: Alteromonas sp. KC3 (assembly GCF_016756315.1). NCBI lineage: Bacteria > Pseudomonadati > Pseudomonadota > Gammaproteobacteria > Alteromonadales > Alteromonadaceae > Alteromonas > Alteromonas sp. KC3. The sequence continues at coordinate 2,161,736 of NZ_AP024235.1, read as the reverse complement.
GTTGGCCTTGTAGTTGTTCTGGTTGCTGCTATCGCAAACATCTTCTTTGCTGTTCCTGCAGTTAGCCTAGCGATTAGTGCTGCTATCGTATTTATTATGTCTGGATTCATTCTGTTTGACACTAGCCGCATAATTCACGGTGGTGAAACTAACTATATTCGTGCGACAGTTGGGTTATACTTAAATATCTACAACTTGTTCACGTCAATCCTTCACCTACTAGGTGCTTTTGGCGGCGACGATTAATTGCACGTTTAAGGTTTGATAATAAACACCCCTTAATCGGGGTGTTTTTGTTTGTATGGCAGAATATTCAGTACTTATTACCACATCACCGTTTCATGGCGATAGCGCTATGCGCGCCCTCGCCTTCATAGAAGGTGTAATTGCCAATGGTGATACCATTAACAATATTTTCTTTTATGGCGATGGTGTGTATCACACCAATAACCTTATGTTACAAACTGGCGACTCACATTTCGCACATGGCGATTGGAAACAACTCGCCATCAACCATGATATTCAATTACTGGTTTGCATAACGGCCGCAGTTAAACGCGGTATCGTCAGCCAACAAGAAGCACACGAAAATGGCATTGGCTTTGCCAATTTACACGCGCCGTTTGAACAGGCCGGTCTTGGCGAGTTTTTTACCGCCCTTCACGAATGTAACCGACTGGTACAGTTTTAATGGCTACGTTACTTATACGCTTCACACAAAGCCCCTACGGCAGCACAACAAGCCAAGATGGATTAGACTTCGCGCTAGCCGCAACTAATTATGGCCATGATGTAAAGGTGCTTTTTGAAAATAACGCTGTACTTCAGTTAACTAAAGCCGATTCAATAAAAGGGTTAAAAAATCATAGCAAGCGCTTAGCGTCTATGCCTTTTTTTGATATTGAAGATTGTTATGTGTGTAAGGACAGTGCTACTGCACTGAATATTGATCACACGCTAAATAATGTCGCATTGTTTGAAGAACTCGACTGTCAGTGGATTTCAGCCGATGACAAGCTAGCGCTGATAAACAGTGTGGACCATGTGGTGACATTTTAATGCTTATTTTGATTACTCATCCTCACCTTTCTTCAGCAGACAAGTCACTTTTGAGCGCCACAATTAAACAGTCTACGTTTGTGGCTGTAGTTTGTATTGGCGACGGTGTTTACGCCCCCATGTTAAACCATGCTCTTTTTGAAGCGTTATTGACCTCTACCACTGGCAATATTGAATTGTGTGCGCTCAAAGATGACATGGCGACGCGTGGCGCTAATTCAGTACAAGGTATAAAACCAATTTCAAATCAAGATTTCGCTGTACTTTCGTCAGCACATCAACAATGGGTAACACTGTAATGACGCAAGAAACTTTTAGCTTTTCTTACAATGGCAAAGATATCGCAACGGACAAAGCGGGTTATCTATTGGACTACACACAGTGGGACGAAGGAATGGTTGAAGTATTAGCTCAAGAAGAGAATATTGAGCTTACTGAAGCCCATTGGGAAGTTGTACGGTTTGTACGTACGTTTTACGAAGAGTATGAAACGAGCCCAGCTATTCGGGCATTAGTTAAAGCAATGGCAAACAAATTTGGTCCTGAAAAAGGTAACAGCCGCTATCTACAAAAACTGTTCAAACGCGGTCCTGCCAAACAAGCCACTAAACTTGCCGGACTTCCGAAGCCAGCTAAGTGCTTGTAGTTGAATAATATTCTCGTTGATAAACATCTTATTAGTAAACATGAAAAAGGTTACGCATAACCAATTGGTTACGAATAACCTTTTTTCGTATCTCGAATGCTTATGACGCATTTAATGGAAAAGACTCACCTAATGGCTCAGCGCTTTTAAAGGTTTTAACTCTCGTCACTTTAAGGTCAGTATAAATTTTCGGGGTTGCGAGAAGCTGCTCTACCTCATAGTTTGCATCCCCATGAAGCCATGCTTCTATTACGCTTTTATTGTGTGGTAGAAAGCACGGGATAGACTTCTCGTGAAACTGGCTAAACCCTTCTACAGGCGGGCGCGTGATTACGGCACATGAATACAAACCATTACTGAAAATACGATATACTGCGCCAAGCAGAAACGCGCCGTTTTTAGGTTCTATCAAATAGTGGGATTTACCTTTACCCGAAGAACTAGGGTTAGATTCACCAATAGCGGTCGCAACCACAACGCCTCTACGATGCGTTATTGCCTTTTTCCAAAATGGGCTATCGATATTCCTAGCGTTAAACGTAGTCCGTTCACCTATTTCTAATTCCTGCCCATGAGGCTTTGCGTCAAACCACCATGTAGCGTCTATGGTCTTTGATGGGCTTACAATAAGGTTGGTAATACGTTTGCTTGCGATTTTCCCAAACGCCGGATAGAAGTTGATGACGTTGCCGTCTGTCTTTTCATTCTCAAAAAACGGAATAGTTTGCTGTAACCCTACTTCTTCCAGTAACGCAATAACGGCCGGAGAGTCTGTAACACGCTGAATAAACCCACACATATTGCCCCCATACGCTCACAGCTAAGCCTTTAGTACCACTCGCCAGTTAGCAATAAATGCGTGATGTCTTGACGCTAAATCGTTGATCCAGAAAATGGTGATATCCATATTTTTTTCAAAAAGATAACTGCCTACTCTAAGCCTACAAGAACGCGTTTCTTGACCGTCTGTTTGTTTTATTTTTGTATACGTGCTTGGCGCTGATTTCAAAAGGTCGGACGTCAATGCAGAAAGCGTATGCTCATCATCAAAATGTATATCGTATTCAAGAGTGTGAAAAGCGCTTACATCGACACCAGTATCTGCCAGAAGAGATACTTTTGATAGAACATCTTCTGTATTCAACACGTTGCGCATAAACCTGTGTGCACCTAATTTGATTGTTCGGACTTTGTATAGACTGATTAAAACACACTTTGCATAAAGACATAATAAGAATTATATGTCAGAAGTATGACGTACTGAGTATTTACAACCCGAGGTTAAAAGTGAAACCGACGGGTAAGCGAAGTATCGCACTCAGGTTACTTCGCTATCCTTATGATCGTGTTTATAAATACTAGTCGCAGCGGTAAGAATCGAGTTCAGTCTTTTTCACAATGCGACAAATTGTAAAAGTTGATTTTGGCTTCAGATCCATAGTGCTGCCTTTAGTACCGTCAAACACGTATGCATAGTTTTGACTATCATAAATAGCAACTTCCCACTTTTTTCCTTTAGGCCTTGTTAAAAAAGACACACTATTGGGCATACCAATTTTTTCTCTTAATTCTATAAATGAGTCACCAATTTCGGGATCACTATCAGATGCTAGGGTAAAGGGAAGATAAAAGATGCCTATTAATGCGAGATATCGTGCTTTTTTCATAAGTAACATTCCTTGTTTAACTGCGCACAGACTTTAGCAATTGAATATTTGGGTGTCAAAGCACAGGCTTCGCCATCAACCATTTTGTGGTAAAGCCCGCGCTGGTAAAGAGCGCCACTACTCCACATAACCATGGTAAGGCTCCTTCCCAACCGCTCCATTTCATTTGAGCAAACCCGAATACGAAGATATACGCGACCAGTGCCCATACCAATACTACACTAATTAAATTTCCTATTTGTAATGTCATGAAAATCCCTTACAAGTTGTTTCCTATAGACGCTACGCTAATTACAAGCCCGTAGCGCCTAAACTGTTGTTACACAACACAGCTATGCTTGCGAACGCGAGGCACCGATTAGTCTTTTTTTGCTCGTGTGCTCCCATGATACATTGATTACTAACAACAAAAAGCCAGCAAGAAAGCTCAATCCGCCAAAGTCTAAATAGCGAAAGTTTCCGTGTAATTCATACTGTTGGTCAAAGTTTGCCCCTTTCAATGTGGGGATAAGAATATCAACAATCCATAGTCCAAAAAACACACTGGATAGCGCAAAAGCAACCAGCCAAGCGTATTTGATAATAAAGCCTAAACTCATGTTTTCAAATGTACTAACGGTTTGTAATTCTAGGGGCGTAACGCCAAACACAGAAGATAGTGCTTTTGTCGTTTCTAGTGAGGCGACCCCGCTTTTTTCAACTCGCTGTATAGTTCTAACGCTCAAGCCACTAGCTGATGCCAGCTCCTCCTGACTCCAGCAATTACTCGTTCTCAACGTTAAAATTTTTTTCGTGTTAAGTTTCACTTCGTTACTCATTTTATAAACCCACTTATTGTAAAAAGTGAGGTAATTTTAACTAATACTTCGAGCAGCCCCCTGACATTAACTCGACACGCCCATGCCATTGTCATGACATTAGCACGACAGTAACGTGACGATACCGAAAATATGAGATTTATTCTCCACCACCACCGCCGCCATCAGAAAAACTACCGCCATCACTACTGCCCATTGAAAACCCACCACTGTCGTTTGCTGCCATAGCTTCAAGTGATGTAAAGCTAAAATCGTTTGTGTTGTTAAAACACACAAGCGCAATTTCTTCGCGTAGCGACGCGTAATCACACGACGTATTTAATTCGTTTTGAATGTCAGAAAATGCTAAGGGGCTGCAAAACATTGCATAAGCATAAAGAAATTCATTGGACGACATTGATGAGTTGCGATATTTACTAAACCTGTCCTTAAGCGCACGATCTACTTGTCCTTTTGAATAGCACTCGTTTTTACCAAACAATGCCACAAGCGTTTTCGGTAGTTTTCTAGCAAATTTTTTTATCTTCCGTTTTCGTTTGAAATTCTCGAACATTTTTAATTCCTTCTAAGGTAACTATTCAATCTATTTTACCGCGCAATAAACCCAGCATTGCACTATGGAAGCGACTAATCAACATACAAAATTCTAACGCGCGTAACGCAATTAGCGATGCAAACAAAAAAGGCCCAGCGGTGTAACCGCTGAGCCTTTAACATCTAGCATCAAATTGAAACTTGACGCAACAGTAACAAGGTTACTGCGCTTTGATAACCTCTTGGCCATTCATGTAAGGCACAAGCGCTTTAGGTACAGTCACACTACCGTCTGCTTGTTGGTTGTTTTCCAGTATCGCAACTAATGTACGACCAACCGCAAGACCAGAGCCGTTAAGTGTATGCAGCAATTCTGGTTTGTTTGTCTCTGGGTTACGGAAACGCGCTTGCATACGACGCGCCTGGAAATCCAACATGTTTGAACATGATGAAATTTCACGATAGGTATCTTGGGCAGGCAACCACACTTCTAAGTCGTATGTTTTACACGCGCCAAATCCCATATCACCAGTACATAACAACACTTTGCGGTAAGGCAATTCAAGTTTCTGAAGAATAACTTCTGCATGGCCTGTTAGTGCTTCAAGGGCATCAAAACTGTCTTCAGGCTTAACCAACTGTACCAATTCAACCTTGTCAAACTGGTGTTGACGAATAAGTCCACGAGTATCTCGACCATATGAACCTGCTTCAGAACGGAAGCACGGTGTGTGCGCCGTCATTTTCACAGGCAATGATTTGGCATCAAGAATTTCGTCACGCGCGATATTTGTAAGTGGCACTTCAGCGGTCGGGATAAGGCTTAGGCCTTGGCCTTCTTCTGTTGCGGGTTTTGTGTGAAACAGATCTTCACCAAATTTTGGCAACTGGCCTGTACCGTAAAGGCTGTCGGCATTAACCAAGTAAGGCACATACATTTCTTGATAACCGTGCTCTTGGGTATGCGTGTCTAACATAAACTGCGCAATAGCGCGGTTTAAACGCGCGATATCGCCACGCATAACCACAAAGCGACTACCCGTTAACTTGCTAGCAGTGGCAAAATCCAAACCATTGTTAAGGCCTTCCGCTATATCAACATGGTCTTTAACTTCAAAATCGAATGTACGAGGCTCACCCCAACGAGAAATTTCAACATTGTCGTCCTCGTCCTTACCTTCTGGTACAGACTCGTCGGGCAAGTTAGGAATGCCTTGCGTAAAGGTATTAATTTCTTCTAGTAACGCGTTAAGCTCTGCCTTTGCCGCATCCAACTCATCGCCAAGCTTACCCACCTCAGCAAGTAAAGGCGCAATATCTTCACCTTGCGCTTTTGCTTTACCAATGGATTTACTTCGTACATTGCGTTCGTTTTGCAGATCCTGTGTTCTGGACTGAAGTGTTTTTCTTTTTTCTTCAAGCGAACTGAAAGCTGCTACGTCGAGGTCAAAACCACGGGCAGCCAATCGCTTGGCTGTTTGTTCTATATCGCTTCGCAAACACTTTGGATCTAACATGTGTTTCTAATTATCCTTTCATTAATTCAATTGCTAGCCACCCTGCTAACAAGCAGGCACCAACGTTAAGAAATACATTTGCTATCGCTCTTTGCCATAGCCCATTTTCTAATAAAGTTAACGTTTCTACAGAAAACGTTGAGAATGTGGTAAACGCGCCAAGTAATCCAACACCAATTAACGCTCTATAAGGTGAATCGGCCAAATCATGGCGCTCTATAAAGCCGTACAAAATCGCCAAAGCGAATGACCCTACAACATTCACGGTTAGTGTACCAAACGGCAGGTGTTTTCCAAATAAGGAATCTACCGTAGTTGTAACAAAATACCGCAAACAAGCGCCTGTTGCGCCGCCTGCGGCAATAAAACAGTACAACGCTATCCCTTGAGGCACGATGTCACTCCCAATCTTCTCAATTTTTGTTTATTTATTAGGCACTAAAGTGCACGAGCGTGCAATGCCTTTTGACAACACTTTACCGTTTATTCCTACTTTGTGCATTAAGTGAATCAAGATAGTCACGTTTTGCTTTTAGTGCTTTTTCTAAACCGCGCTCGTTGGGGGTGTAAAAGCGCTGTGGACCGATAGATTCAGGAAAGTAGGTTTCACCTGCAGCAAACGCATTAGGCTCATTGTGTGCGTAGCGATAACCATCGCCATGGCCTAGCTCTTTCATCAATTTCGTAGGCGCATTTCTTAAATGCATAGGAACTGGGGCATCTGACGTTTTTCTCGCCAGTGCTTTAGCATCATTAAACGCCATGTAAACGGCGTTGCTTTTTGCTGCAAGTGCACAGTATACCGCAGCCTGTGCAATAGCTCGCTCCCCCTCAGCAGGTCCAACGCGGTGAAACGTGTCCCAGGCATTGATACACAGTTGCATAGCACGAGGGTCAGCATTACCAATGTCTTCTGACGCAATAGCAAGAAGTCGCCTTCCAACATATAACGCATCACCGCCACCGTCGAGGATCCTAGCGTACCAGTAAAGCGCTGCATCAGGGTCAGAACCGCGCACTGACTTATGAAAAGCTGAGATCAAATCGTAAAAGGTGTCGCCCTTATTGTCGTAGCTTGCCACCTTTTGACCAACGGCCTGCTCAATATCACCGATTGATATACTTGCGCCATTAGTAAAATCAGCAGAAAGCTCCAAATAGGTCAATAAGCGCCTTGCGTCACCACCACTTAGCTCGATTAACGCTGCTTTTGCATTCTCTTCAATACTAAGACCTCGCTGTCCTAGCCCTTTGTTTTCATCTTTTAAAGCCCGTTCTACTAATGTTTCCAGAGCTTCTTGCTCAAGGGGCTTGAGCACATACACCCTCACACGCGATAACAATGCGTTATTAAGTTCAAAAGACGGGTTTTCAGTAGTAGCACCAATGAAAGTCACTACCCCCGACTCCACAAACGGCAAAAACGCATCTTGCTGGCTCTTATTGAACCTGTGTACTTCGTCAACGAACAATAGTGTGCGTCGATTGTACCTCGCATTTTCTTCAGCAGTGTCCATCGCCGCTCGAATGTCTTTCACACCTGAGGTCACTGCCGAAATACGCAAGACTGATGCGTTTGTGTATTGTGCAATCAGTTCCGCAAGCGTAGTTTTACCGGTACCCGGAGGCCCCCATAAAATCATTGAGTGACAATGACCCGCTTCAAGCATCTTCCGCAAAGGCTTGTCTTTGCCCAAAAGGTGAGCTTGGCCGCTGTATTCTTCGATTGAGGTAGGTCGCATTCGCGCTGCAAGCGGCGCAAATGCCTGATTAGCTTGATTCATTAGCGAAGAGAACTACCGTTGATCATCCACAATATAACTGTCGGGTATGTTTACTGAGAACGTGTCTGCAGCTAGTGGAAAACGCGTTTCAATATTATTGAAAACTAACGTACTAATTTGCTGTTGGGCGTCCAACATATTAAGCGCAGCCAGTTTGTTGTCTTGGTTAAAAGTAAGGGTCAGTGTTTCAATCTGCCCGCCTACTTCTTTAGGCGTTATTTGATAACTACTTAGCATCTGGGCAGCCGCTTCGCCCTCAACACTAGATGTATCAACTTTGCGAATTGTAAACTTATTCCACGTTTCTGCATCACTGGCTGTTAAGAGCACGATAGGATTATCTTTAACTGCTTGATCTTGTGAAATAACCGTAACTTGCTCGACAAATGAATCGACATTCCATACTGCACTGCCATCAGCTATCAATAGAGTTTCGTCAGGAAATGTGGTTTCCCAACGCAGTTTATTAGGGCGAGTCATAGTCAGCACGCCCTGCGCCTCATGAACAATGTTCTGCTCAGCATCAACAACGGTTTGTTCAAAACCTGCGCGGAATTGTTTCATGTCCCGTAATAGTACTTGCAAGCTGTCACCGTCTGGACTGCTACTTGTAGCTACCGCACTAACCTGTTCTTCAACATCGCTTGAAGGAGTAATTGCATGTTCATCGCTAATCTCGTAAGCGCTATACGCGTTATTCGAGCACGCTAATGCTAAAGCACTTACAAAATACACTGATACGGCTTGTTTCATCGTTCTACTCCGTGACTACTCTTTGTGGACAGGTGGCGCGAGTACCTCGCGATTACCGTTATGTCCCTGTGCACTTACGACCCCACTCATCTCCATTTGTTCCACTAAGCGCGCTGCTCTGTTGTAACCAATTCTAAATTTACGCTGTACGCTACTGACGCTAGCGCGTCTTGTTTCAGTCACAAAAGCCACGGCTTCATCATAAAACGCATCAAACTCTTGATCTTCACCTTCAGGTTGCTCACCCGGCAATAGCACCTCTGCAGAGGCTTCGCCGTTTAGAATCTCATCGATGTACTCTGGCTCTCCACGCTTTTGCCAGTCAGCTACTACAGCATGTACTTCATGATCGTCAACAAACGCGCCATGTACACGCGTAGGTACTGGGCTTCCAGGTGGTAGATAAAGCATATCTCCCATTCCTAGTAGGGTCTCTGCGCCTTGCTGATCTAATATAGTTCGAGAGTCTATTTTACTTGAAACCTGAAACGCGATACGAGTTGGAATGTTTGCTTTAATTAAGCCCGTGATGACGTCAACAGACGGTCTTTGTGTTGCAAGAATTAAGTGAATACCCGCTGCACGCGCTTTTTGAGCAATACGCGCAATAAGTTCTTCTACTTTTTTACCCACAATCATCATCATGTCGGCAAACTCATCAACCACAACGACAATCGCTGGAAGTTTCTCTAAGTCGGGCGCCTCTGCGTCCATACTTTCTTCACTCTTCCATAGCGGATCTTTAATTGGCGTGCCGTTGGCAATGGCTTCGGTCACTTTGGCGTTGTAGCCTTTTAGATTTCGCACACCAAGGGCACTCATCAAACGGTAGCGTCGTTCCATTTCTCCGACACACCAACGAAGCGCATTAGCCGCTTCTTTCATATCCGTTACAACTTCGGCCAACAAATGCGGAATACCTTCATATACAGAAAGCTCAAGCATTTTAGGGTCAATCATGATCATGCGAACGTCTTCTGGCGTGCTCTTATAAAGCAAACTCAGGATCATCACGTTCACGCCCACTGATTTACCAGACCCCGTAGTACCTGCAACTAACAGGTGTGGCATTTTCGCTAAATCAACTACTACTGGTTTACCGGAGATATCAGCGCCTAGGACCATCGTTAATGGTGACTTATTAGATTGGAATGTGTCACAGCTAATGACTTCGCTTAAACGCACCATTTCTCGTTTCTTGTTTGGAAGTTCAAGCCCAATGACCGACTTACCGGGAATGACCTCTACAACGCGAACGGATATCGCCGACATGGCGCGCGCCAAATCCTTCGACAGCCCTGTTATTTTGCTCACTTTAACACCCGGTGCTAGGTCAAGCTCAAAACGTGTAATCACTGGGCCCGGGAATACGCCCACAACGGTAGCTTCAATATTAAAGTCAGCAAGCTTTTCTTCTACTAGTCGCGAAATACCTTCAATTTCTTCAGGCGTTAACGGGTTTTCGTGTTTATCAGCTCGCTCTAGAAGGTCAAATGAAGGCATTGGCGGTAAATCAGGGTCGATCTCCCCTGCCCTCGCTTTAACCGGTTTTGCACCAAGCGCCGCAGGCGCAAAATTCTGTTCAACAGGCGTGGTTGGCGCAACGTGCTGCTCGGTGGGCTTAATCTCTTTTTCCACATAATTAGCATCGTCATGATGCTGGGCAGGTTGCGTTGAAACTTCGGGTTTTGTTCCGGTTTCGTACGGCATATCTTCATCAAATTCTGCCAAGTCGTCAAAATTGATATGAGGGCTTTGCTGCGCGTTTACATTTTTTTCCGCCTCATCCGCGTGGACTGGTTCATTAGTTTTACCAAGACCGACCTTGTCTTTGATGCCGCCTGTTACCGCTTCACGCATACTTGCAAACGAAAAGCTCGCTTTCTTTGGAGCATCACCTTCGTTGTGATCATCAGCCTCATCGCTTGTCGATGAAGACGCATTTGTTTCATCATCAAATGCGTAGAACGGTGGTTCTTCAATAGCGCTTTCAACTGAAAATGTAGGCTCACTTCGAACAGCGTTGCGTTCTGTCTTTTTGGGTTGCTGCTGCGCTTCGCTCACATCTTCTTCTGGCGGCTCGGCGCGCATTGACGTTATATCTAGTTCGCTAGGCGAATGTTGCTCTTCATTCTTGTTCGCCAATGCTAACTTTGGCATCTCAAGCGCAAGTAAGCTCTGTGGGGCGCTAATGAGTTTCTTCGATACCCAAAGTGTTCCTTCTCCTACCTTGTCTACTATTGTTAACCAACTGATCCCGGTTAACAGCGTAAACCCAGTGCAAAAGAAACACAAAAGGAGCAAAATAGTGCCGGCCGTGTTGAAATACGGGACCAATGCAGAGCTAATTACGTCACCAACAAAACCGCCTGCTGAGAAATTAAATACATCGTTAAAATTAATGCTCGCGATACCTGTTGTGCCTAGCGCCATCAACAAGCCGCCCACAATACGAAGGCCAATAGTTAAATAATCAAATTCGTCCAACTCTTTGATGTGTTGAAACAGGAACCAGCCTAGAAAGGCTGCGCCGAATGGCAATAAATACGCAAGATAGCCAAATGTGAACAATAGTAAATCAGCTATCCAAGCTCCCGTTGCACCAACCCAATTGTGGACATCGAGTTGTAATCCTGCCTGACTCCAGCCTGGATCGCCTGGATGAAAAGATGCAAGTGCCAGCAATAAGAAAAAAGCGAAAACACAGGCTATTATCATGCCTGCTTCCCACACTCGCTGAACTCCTGTTAATCGCGCCATAACCCTAAAAACCTTCAATTAACGGGGTACTTGTCAATATGGTAACCAGACAAGTAACCTAAACACAGTGACAAAAGGCTTAGCGAACCTTCTGTGTTCCTTACTTATTATTATCGTATTGCTCTTTTATTAAGCTTTAATGTGTCTTGTATAGCCGGCCTTATCCTTAGGCGAAATACAAACACTGTATTTTTGCACAGCCTACCACAAAACGTAATAGTTCAGCCATGCTTTCGTTACTTCAAGTTAATACGCAAAGACGACGTACTCTTAACTTCTTCCATTACAACATAGGTTCTAGATTCGCTCACTCCCGGTAAGCGCAACAAGGTGTCACCTAGCAACTTGCGATAGCTACCCATGTCAGCAACACGTGCTTTCAATAAAAAGTCGAAATCGCCAGACACAAGATGACATTCTTGGATGTCGTCGTGTAACTTAACCGCAGCAGAAAATTCTGCAAAGATATCGACAGATGTTTTCGTCAGCGTAATTTCAACAAAAACCAGCATTGCAGCACCAAGCTTTTCGGGGTCAACTACAGCATGATAGCCCTTAATATAGCCTTGGCTTTCCAATCGCTTAACCCTTTCAAGACAAGGACTAGGACTCAATCCTACTTCTTTTGCCAGTTCTACGTTTGAAATGCGGCCGTTTTTTTGTAGTTGAACCAAGATATTTCTGTCTATTCGGTCAAGGTGTTTTGGCGTTTTCACCAACATATAAAATTTCCTTAAATAGCACTTATTCCAAATTATATTCTAATAAGTGGCATTCTTCAGCAGATAGTTCGTTTTTTATTGTCGTATACTCGCCGACATAACGCCCTTGTTATTAATGCGGTTGTTTCTTGTCCTTTATAGATTAAAGGCCAGAGCTCAACTAGCCTTTACATGACATTTAATCAATACGAGCCATTAAGAAGCTCACGCAATAAAAGAGGATTACGCATGTTAGTTGGTGTACCAAAAGAGATTAAAAATCACGAGTATCGTGTTGGCTTAACGCCTGCAGCCGTAAAAGAATTTGTTAGCCACGGCCACAATGTACTTGTAGAAACTAAGGCAGGTGATGCAATTGGTTTCACTGACGAAATGTATGTTGAAGCAGGCGCTGCAATTGCATCTACTGCTGAGCAAGTATTTGCTGAAGCTGAAATGATTGTAAAAGTGAAAGAGCCTCAGCCAAACGAATGTAAAATGTTGCGTAAAGGCCAAACGCTTTATACCTATCTACACTTAGCACCAGACCCAACGCAAACAAAGTTGCTTGTTGAATCGGGTGCAACGTGTATTGCTTATGAAACGGTAACCGACGATCGCGGTGGTCTTCCACTACTTGCTCCAATGAGTGAAGTAGCAGGTCGTATGTCTGTTCAAGCCGGAGCTCATTACCTAGAAAAAGCGCACGGTGGTAGCGGAACACTATTAGGAGGCGTACCGGGCGTAGCTCCGGGTAAAGTATTGGTTATTGGTGGTGGTGTTGTAGGTATTAACGCAGCGAAAATGGCTCTTGGCCTAGGCGCTGATGTAACTCTACTTGACCGTTCACTACCAAGACTTCGTCAACTAGACGATATTTTCAATGGTCAGGTTAAAACAGTTTACTCAACGGTAGACGCCATTGAGCACTATTCTTCAAAAGCTGACCTAGTCGTTGGTGCGGTACTGATCCCTGGTGCAGCAGCACCGAAACTATTAACGCGCGAACACATTGCAGCTATGAAGCCTGGTTCTGTATTGGTCGACGTTGCTATTGACCAAGGTGGCTGCTTTGAAACATCAAAAGCAACTACGCACCAAGATCCAGTTTACATGGTTGATGATGTTGTACATTACTGTGTTGCCAATATGCCAGGTGGCGTTGCACGCACATCAACAATGGCGCTTAACAATGCAACCTTACCCTTTGGTCTAGCCCTTGCGAATAAGGGACCAGTTAAAGCAATGCTTGAAGACAAGCATTTACTTAATGGTCTGAACGTTCACGAAGGTAAAGTGACGTACAAAGCTGTTGTGGATGCACTAGGCGCAGAACTAGGTCTTACATATACGCCAGCTGAAGCAGCACTTAAAGGCGAATAACGCCTGCTTAACGTGATGTAACATAGCTAGACGTTACTCAACTAAAAAAAAGCTCGGATATGTTTTCACATTCCGAGCTTTTTTTATGTGGTTAAAAGATTTGCTATGCGCTTATAGAGGCATTTACTGCTTTTAACACGGCAATGGGATCTTCAGCTTTAGTAATGGGTCTTCCCATTACTAGGTAATTCACGCCTGCTTTTATTGCGTCAGGCGGCGTCATTACTCTTTTTTGATCGCCCACATCAGCACCAAGTGGGCGAATACCTGGCGTAACAAGCAGAAAGTCGTCGCTGTGTTTTGTTCGCAATGCCTGTGCTTCTTGCGCTGAACAAACAATACCATCCAGGCCCGCTTGCGCAGTTAAGTTTGCTAACCGCAGTACTTGCTCTTCTGGTGTCACATTGCTTATTACATCGGCTAATTGCGACTCGTCCATACTGGTAAGTACGGTCACAGCGATAAGCTTCGTTGATGGGTGACTACTATTAGCAATCGCTTCTTTAGCGGCTTGCATCATAGGAATACCACCAGATGCATGAACATTCACCATCCAAACACCCAACTCTGCGGCTGCCTTACACGCTTTTGCCACTGTGTTGGGGATGTCGTGAAATTTAAGATCGAGAAAAACATCAAAGCCCTTAGCAATAAGTGCTTTAACAAATTCAGGACCGAATAATGTGAACATTTCCTTGCCCACTTTCAATTTGCATAAGCTAGGATCTAGCTTATCTACAAAAGCAAATGCAGAGTCTTTGTTGTCATAGTCTAAAGCAACAATAACGCGTGGGTCGTGCATGTTTAATTATTCTCCGTCTAGCCCTTTAATTGGTTTCACTACGCCCCACTTTTTGCAACTGGGGCATAGCCAGTATAGTTTACGACCGGAAAAGCCACAGCTGTTACAACGGTACTTGGGGCGCTGTAACATTTGTTTTTCAACCAGTTCTTTTAACAACCGCAAGCTGTCTGCTGTCGTTTGATCTGACAGTTGATCGATGTATAAGCCCATTAGCGTTTTGAAGCCACGCATGGTAGGACGCTTGCGCAACTGTTCAAGTAAATATTCTGCCGCTTGTGCCGTGTCGCCACGTTTAAGTAATACATCAACCATTGCCAAATAGGATGTTGCGCACTCTTGCCAGTGTGCTTCCAGGTTTTGTTGAAACGCTTCCCAGTCTCCAGTTTCTTCAGCGATTTTTTCGAGACTAGGTACTGCTTCGCTGAACCAATTAATATCCCTTTCTGCCACTTGTGTGAAATACGCGTTGGCATCGGTATAGCGTTTCTGGTTAAGTGAGATTTCGCCCAGCATAAGCCACGGCCTTACGGCATGTTCGTCTGCATTCACGGCTTTTTGCAGTAAGGTCAATGCAGCGCCTTGGCTTTCATTTTTAAGCTCAACCGCAGCCTGCTCACAATAAAAATGAGCTAAACGCTCACAAACCTCATCATTGTCGCCATGACATTGAACCATACGCTCAGCTAGCTCTATTGCGCGCTCCCATTCTTTGGTGGTTTGGTAGATACTGAATAGTTGCTGCTGTGCGACAAGGTAATGCTTTTCACTATTAAGTAATTGTAGAAATGCATTTTCAGCGCGCTCGAGAAATCCGGCTTGCGTGTAATCGTGCCCCAATTCTCTTAATGCATTTTCACGTTGTGCAGGTTGAAGCTCATCGCGGCTCACAAGATTTTGATGCACTTTAATCGCGCGGTCTATTTCCCCTCGATGACGAAAGAAACTGCCCATCGCAATATGGGTTTCGACCGTGTCGCTATTGACATTGATCATTTTAATGAGTGTATCAACAGCTTTATCGGGCTGGTCAGATAAAAGAAAATTCAGCCCTTTATAATAGTGTTTAGAGAGAATACTTGACTGTTTTCTTTGCGCTTGGCGGACACTATTTCGGCCCATTATCCAACCGTATCCAGCCGCAACAGGCAAAAGTAGAAACAGCAGTTCAAGCATTAGTGTTGTTGTTCCAATCGCTGAATTTTATTTTGTGCTGCCATAAGTTGTACACGCAAACGCAGCCAACCTACCAGCATAACCAGAACACCAATTGCCACCCCAATCGCTAGGGTGATAGCAATTAACGTAGACATACGTAAATTCGCTTGAGCGATAAGATAATTTACGGTTACTTGAGATTCATTTAGTGCGCCAATAACAAATGCAAACGTCAATAGCACTAAAATGAGTATGAATGTCAGGATCCCTTTCAACACTAAACCCTTTTTATTGATTTATTGATAAGAATAGCAAATTGCTCAAAGAGATAATAGGAAAAAGCGAGGGTGAAGGTTCATCTCATTACACTAGATACGTAACAAGCCAGCACGAGCTATGCCGCCCCTTCTCTCTCGGTGTCTGGTCTTTGCGCTTTTGCTATTAGGTTATCAACAACCAAATCGTGATGTAATGCCGACATATTAGTGATAAAGATGCAATGAGTATAACCTGCTTGCATTGTCTCAAGTTTGTCGTACATGGCTTTATCGAGTTTAGAAAGTTGTGCTAGTCGCTTTTTCGTCAATGGCGTTGTAGCGCCATGGCAGCGCACTGCGGTAACATCCGTGGCACTGAGTTGGATTTTACTCTCATCAAGTTGATTTTTGATTTGTGTCCGCAGCTTTGAATAAAGGAAGTCACGTTCTTTGATATAAACTAGTCTGCTATCACTTTTTCTAACGCAGTGAACAACAAGTGCTTGCTCAGAGGTTTCTTTAAACATTGCCTCTAATATTTGAGATTTTGGTTTGGCTTGCCCTTTGTCTGCGAAAAAACCATGAAGCGGGATAATGTTTTGCGTGCGAGAGAACGGATATAAATCGTCTGATGCGTCGCTTTGATAAACCGTTTTTAATCTATCTAGAGTAAACCGGTTCATTACGCACAATACCGATAGCGAAGGCATATGCCTAACGGCCAGCTCCCAGATAAAACGGTGGGTGAGGCGCTGTGTACGCGCAATATCGTTTAGCTTGAAATAGGCAGAGTTCTCTTCGACCATAGAATCAACACTGGAGCTCACTTTGGCTTTGCGCGCGTCTTCCGTTAAGCACAAACGAACAACGCCATTATCAGCGTCATAGTGCACTACCTTATACTTTTCACCTTTGATCTTAAGGTCTGGTATTGTTACGCGAATTTCTTGCTGCACATCGCTGTTAGGCGCTACTTTTAACTTCATGCCACTTGCACTTAAGTCAGAGACACGGGCATCGATTGATGACAACAACCCTGTTTTAATTGACGCAGCCTTATCCATTAAATATCGCGTTTCGCAGCGCCTATCTAAGTCTTCCTCCATAACATAATCAATTTGCCAGTTCTTGCCACTGGCTTTAAGTGTCTTGGACAAAGGCTTAAAATCACATTTAGCGAGCAATGATAAATTACTGAGATAGTTTGTGACATCTTTACAATAAAGCACGTGAGTAATTTGTGCTAAATGCTCGAATTCCTTGCTTGAGATGTCGTGAATAGCGAAAGCTTTAATTTTATCCTGTTTACTCACTTCATCTAATCGACAATGAGTACAAATAAAATCCTCGCTTTTTGCCAACAAATACACGAGCGCGTTTAATTGACCGAGCGCGAGTAGTTGACGATGCGTGGCGGTGATTTGAATATTGCCACTTTTTGTCTTGATATTACCGTGAAATACATACGCTTCGTTGTATTTTCTCAGTTCTTCAACCAAGGTCGCAAAAATGGGCTTATCTTGCAGACTTGCCAGCACTTTGGTCGAGTTATTGTGTTCCACGTTAGCTTTAGTATAAAGCGCAATAACTGGCTTTAACGATGTTTTGTTCGGTGCTAGAAAAACCGGAAGCCATGGGCTATTTTCTAAAATGCGATCGCGCTCTAGTTCTTGCATGGCGCGCTCAATTTCTAAATCACGCTGCAATGGTTGCTTGTAAGCCGTAATACTGACGTAGCGCTTTAACGCGGTAACTAGCGAAGGGTCAAGATCATCAGGAAAAACAAAACTCGACTCATACTTACCTAAATGCTTGTTGTATTTAACCGACTCTAACTCAAGCGTTACGTCTGTTTGTTCTTTTGTAAGTCCAGCTATTTCGGGCAAGGTAAAGGTAAGCTTATCGCCAGTGCTTGCATTAGGTGGGCGCTTGGTCTCTAGGGAGAACCCTTTGTATGACAGCGAGCTTATTGCACAGTGCCTGCCCTTTTCGAATTGAGCTGACGCAAGCGTAAAATTCGGACGAATCGCGATATCATCACCAAAATCAATATCGGTGAATGATTGGCTTTCAACATTAAATGCATCGACAATCTTTTTGAATTGCTCTTTCTTTATCTGCGACTGGTAAAAGTCAGAATTCATCACCGATTCAAAAACACCTACGGTGTATCTGTCTTGATAAAGTGATGTTTCGTTTTTAAGTATTTGAGCCCCTACTTTGTCTAAGCGCATCTGAACACCAAAGTGCTTAAACTTCATTACAGGGAATTGTGCAAAGGCAGAGTTATCAGCAGGCGCATCAGTAAGTGACGTTAACCGTACCACTTCCTCTTTAACAACTTTCCTTACGCTACTTGGGAGTCTTTTTGAGAATTTGTTTATCCCCTCTAGCAGTCTGTTTTGCTGTTCATAGGGGATTAAAGCACGTATGAGCGGCTGATATTGCTTAATTATTGATTGTTCGTCGCCGGCTGACATTACTTCTACTAATACCGTTTTATTATTATCTGGATAATATATAACCGTATTAATCTACCCGTCAATAGACAAAGTCAACTAAACAAAAGTATAAAAAGCAACCAAGATGATGTTTTGATGGAAAATTAATGTTAATAAAATAATAAAGCCGCGTTATTTTCACGCTGCTATTGGATGTTAGATTGGACTTGGATGTATTAAAAAAGCCGCTTTTCAGCGGCTTTCAAATTTTTTATGCAATTGACGCATCTACTCTTTCACGAAGCTCTTTCCCTGGCTTAAAGTGCGGTACATATTTACCGTCAAGCTTTACTGTTTCACCCGTTTTCGGGTTTCTACCTACGCGTGGCGCACGGTAGTGAAGAGAAAAGCTGCCAAAACCTCTAATTTCGATACGCTCACCTTTTTGTAAAGTTTGCGCCATCTGCTCTAAAAGTTCTTTAATGGCCAGTTCAAGTTCCTTCGCAGGAATATGACGCGCTTGATCCGCGAGCCGTTCAATTAATTCAGACTTGGTCATGCTTAACCTCATTGTCAATATTATTGTTTAAACAGCTATCGCGAACTGGGTGTGCATTTGCACACCCACAAAAGCATTATTCGCCTTTAGCAGCTTTAAATGCTTCTGCCATCGCGTTAGCGAAACCAACATCTTCTTGTTGGTTAACTTTATCGATAGCTTCTTTTTCGTCAGCCTGATCTTTCGCTTTAACAGATAGGTTAACAGTGCGGTTCTTACGGTCAACGCCCATGAACTTCGCTTCAATGCTATCACCAACGCTTGCTACTTCTGTTGCGTCTTCAACACGCTCTACAGCAAGATCTGCAACGCGGATGTAGCCGTCAACTTCTTCAGCTAGGTTTACAGTAACGCCTTTCGCATCAACTGCTGTTACTGTACCAGTAACGATAGCACCTTTCTTGTTATCTGTCAGATACTTGTTGAAAGGATCTTCTTCGATTTGCTTAACGCCAAGAGAGATACGCTCACGCTCTGGGTCGACTTGTAGTACGACTGCAGAGATTTCATCGCCTTTCTTGTAGTCGCGAACCGCGTCTTCACCAGACTTGTTCCAGCTGATGTCAGAAAGGTGAACTAGACCGTCGATGCCGCCGTCAAGGCCGATGAAGATACCGAAGTCAGTGATTGACTTGATCTTACCAGACACTTTGTCACCTTTTTCGTGTGACTCAGCAAAAGTTTCCCAAGGGTTAGCAATGCACTGCTTAAGACCTAGAGAAATACGACGACGCTCTTCGTCGATTTCAAGAACCATTACATCTACAGTGTCACCTAGGTTAACAACTTTAGATGGGTGGATGTTCTTGTTAGTCCAATCCATTTCAGAAACGTGTACAAGACCTTCAACGCCGTCTTCGATTTCAACGAAGCAGCCGTAGTCAGTAAGGTTAGTAACCTGACCGTTGATCTTAGTACCTTCTGGGTAACGAGAAGCAATTTCTTGCCATGGATCGTTGCCCATTTGCTTCATACCAAGAGAAACACGTTGCTTCTCTTTGTCGAACTTAAGTACTTTAACGTTGATTTCGTCACCAACATTCACGATTTCACTTGGGTGCTTAACGCGCTTCCAAGCCATATCAGTGATGTGTAGTAGACCGTCTACGCCACCAAGGTCAACGAACGCACCGTAGTCAGTAAGGTTCTTAACGATACCCTTGATTTCGTGACCTTCTTCAAGGTTAGCAAGAAGTGATTCACGCTCTTGGCTGCTTTCAGCTTCGATAACTGCACGACGAGAAACAACAACGTTGTTACGCTTAGCGTCAAGCTTGATAACTTTAAATTCAAGCTCTTTGCCTTCTAGGTGAGTAGTGTCACGTACAGGGCGTACGTCTACTAGTGAACCAGGAAGGAACGCGCGTACACTGTTAACTTCAACAGTGAAACCGCCTTTAACTTTACCGTTGATAACGCCCTTGATAGTAACTTTATCTTCGTAAGCTTTTTCCAGCTCAACCCACGCTTCGTGACGCTTCGCTTTTTCGCGAGATAGGATAGTTTCACCGAAACCATCTTCAACTGCATCTAGTGCTACGTCTACTTCGTCACCGATAGCGATTTCTAGTTCGCCTTCAGCGTTCTTAAATTGGTCTGCTGGGATAGCACTTTCTGATTTCAAGCCCGCGTCAACAAGAACGATGTCTTTGTCGATAGAAACAACAGTACCTTTTACAATTGAACCAGGACGTGTTTCTAGTTCTTGTAAGCTTTCTTCAAAAAGTTGTGCAAAATTTTCAGTCATAAGTCTCAAATAAACTTTTAAGTTGATATCCACGCTTCTAATCCGGATAACGTGGGGTTATTAAAATTAGTCGCCACTTCCTGTAGCAACACTGCTTTGGATGCGATCAGCTCTCGTCTGTTAAAGGCGTGAGGAAATAATATCCATCGCTTTTTCAAAGACTTGGTCAATATCCAAGTCCGTTGAATCAATAATTACAGCATCTTGTGCCGGTACCAAAGGGGCAACCGCGCGTTGTGTATCACGCTCGTCTCTTGCCTTGATATCGGTTAAAAGGCGCGCAATATTAACATCCATGCCCTTAGCTTTCAACTGGCTATAGCGACGCTCAGCACGGGCTTCAGCGCTTGCGGTAAGAAAAATCTTAACCGGCGCATCTGGGAAAACCACCGTACCCATGTCGCGACCATCTGCCACCAAACCAGGGTCTTGTTGGAATGCACGCTGCCTACGAAGCAGTGCTTCACGCACTCTTGGTAGTGCTGCTACTTTTGAAGCCACTGCGCCTACATCTTCAGTGCGAATATCGTCAGTGACATCTTCGCCTTCTAAAATGATGCGCGTTGCTTCTTCATTCGTCTCAAAACTTACGTCGAGACCGGTTGCAAGAGGAACAACACATTCTTCATCATCACACGGAAGGTCGTGGTGTAGTGCGGCAACTGCTAGTACGCGGTATATTGCTCCGCTATCTAAAAAGTGCCACCCTAATTTCTTTGCTAATAAGCTACTTAACGTACCCTTACCAGCACCACTAGGACCGTCAACCGTGACTACGGGTGTGGAATGCATACCTGCTCCATCATCTAATTACAAAAATCGCGCGCAATTATACGCTTTACTTCAAGATAAGCAATGCCACCTGAACAAGGTGGCATTGTACATTTGACTAATTTTGATACAGAGTCACACTGAAATGCGCTTATATTAGCGCTATTCGGGTGCCCTAGTAGCGACGTTACGCACTGTAAAGCGTCTTAAATCGAGTGAAGTAGTCAGGGAACGTCTTGCGCGTGCAGCCTGGGTCGTTAATAGTCACCGGCGTATCACTTAGTGCCACTAACGAGAAGCACATTGCAATGCGATGGTCATTATACGTATCGATTTCTGCATGCTTAAGTTGGTCAGTTGGCCATACTGTTATGTAATCGTGCCCTTCTTCAACCTTGGCACCTAACTTTTGAAGTTCTGTCGCCATGGCATTTAGTCGGTCTGTTTCTTTAACGCGCCAGTTGTAGATGTTTGTCATGGTCGTTGGACCTTCTGCAAACAAAGCTGTTGTAGCAATGGTCATGGCCGCATCTGGAATATGGTTCATGTCCATATTAACCCCTTTAAGTGGTGCGCCCGTCACTTCAACGTATTCATCGTGCCACACTACCTTTGCGCCCATCGCTTCAAGCACATCAGCGAAACGAATGTCACCTTGTATGCTATTTTGGCCTATACCAGTTACGCGTACCGTGCCACCTTTAATTGCGCCAGCGGCTAGAAAATAAGACGCTGATGATGCATCACCTTCAACCATAAATTTACCGGGCGCAACGTACTTTGCATCGCCCGATATGGTAAATGTCTGGTAATTATCGTTATCTACCGACACACCGAATTTGGCCATCGTATCTAATGTGATATCAATATAAGGCTTAGAGACAAGTTCACCTTTGATACGAATAACCACGTCACCAGTGAAAAGTGGCGCAGCCATCAACAGTGCTGTCAAAAACTGGCTTGAAACACTTCCGTCAACTGACATTTCGCCGCCGCTTAGTGTTTTACCTTTTATTTGAAGTGGCGGAAAACCATCATTTTTCAAATAAGTAATATCGGCATTGGCCTCGCGTAGTGCATCAACCAAATCACCAATCGGGCGTTCTTCCATGCGAGGCTCACCAGTAAGCACAGTATCAACATTACTTGCCGCGAGTGCCGCACATAGGGGGCGCATTGCTGTACCCGCATTGCCCAAAAATAACTCAAGGGGTTCTGCAACGTCAAAAGCCCCATTGTTACCTTGTACGACACAACGTGTTTTGTCTTCATTCAGCTCATAGCTTACACCAAGCTTGGTCAGGGCATTCAGCATATGTGAAATGTCATCACTGTCTAACAGGTTCGTTAGTTCAGTTTGTCCTTCCGCCAATGCCGCAAGTAACAATGCACGATTAGACAAGCTTTTTGAGCCAGGTACATTGACCTCTCCCGATACCTTTGCAATCGGGTCTAATGTTAACTGCTCCATTTTATCCATTCACTCTTTCAAATTCGCGCATAAATTCAACTAGCGCCACAATGCCTTCAACCGGCATTGCATTATAAATACTGGCACGCATGCCCCCTACCGAACGGTGCCCTTTAAGCGCGAGCAGCCCAGCGTCTTGAGATTGCGCTAAAAATAGCTTATCGAGCTCAGGATCTGCCAAATGGAAAGGCACATTCATCTTCGAACGATTGTCTGGGTGAACTTTACTTGAATAAAAATCAGAGCTATCAATGGCTGAATACAGCAACGCCGCTTTTTCGCTGTTGCGTTTGGCCATTGCGTCTACACCGCCCATGTCTTTTAGCCATTCAAATACAAGGCCTGCCAAATACCACGAAAATGTCGGTGGTGTGTTGTACATGGAGTCTGATTTTGCAGCTAGCGCATAATCGAAAATAGACGGTGTTTCCTTACGTGCTTTGCCTACCAGATCGTCGCGAACAATAACCACAGATAAACCACTAGGCCCAATGTTTTTTTGCGCACCTGCGTAAATAACACCGTGTTTCGCCACATCAATAGGTTGCGATAGTATAGTAGATGACATATCAGACACTAACGGTACATCGCCTGCTTCAGGTAGCCAATCAAAGGCAATACCGTCTACAGTTTCATTAGGGCAAAAATGATAATAGGCTGCGGTTTGGTCAATATCACTTAGTGAAGGGTTAGCAACGTACTGTAGGCCATCTTTGTCGGTAACATTACCTACCACCACTGCATTGTTGTACTTCTCAGCTTCTTCAACTGCGCCTTTTGACCAAGAGCCACTTACTAAATGTAAGCTAGTGTCGCTTGTACTGGAAAGGTTTAGCGGCACAGCAGCAAATTGACCACGACCGCCACCATGCGTGAACAGTACGTGATAATTAGATGGCACTGACAATAGGTCACGAAGATCTTGCTCCGCCTTTGCCGCTATTTCAATGAAGTCTTTGCCACGGTGGCTTACTTCCATTACAGAGCAGCCTAAGTCGCGCCAGTTTGTGAATTCAGCTTGGGCTTTTTGCATCACTTCCTTTGGAAGCATTGCAGGGCCTGCGCAAAAGTTAAAAACCTCTTTCATTGCGTTTTTCAACACCTGTAAAAATAACAAGCGGCTTAAGCCGCTTGTTTGAAAGAACACTGATAATGCGCGTACGTTAATGTCGCGCGCTACCCCTACTCTTCTGTCGTTGAGCTATCGCCGTCTTGTGCGGCGTTTTCTTGCTCTTGAACAGCAGTTTCTGCTTGTTCAGATGCATCTTCAGAAATTATCGGGTTACCGTCTTCATCAAACTCTTGTAACTCCTCAACCTCTTCAATGCGCTGTAGACCAACCACATGCTCACCTTCTACGGTACGTATTAGACGAACACCTTGTGTATTACGGCCTACAACCGATACTTCGCTTACGCGGGTACGCACTAGTGTACCCTGGTCACTGATAAGCATAATTTCGTTGCTTTCGTCCACTTGCACAGCGCCAACAACTTTACCATTACGCTCAGAGACTTTAATCGATACTACACCTTGTGTCGCACGACTCTTCGCTGGGTAATCTTCTAGCGGCGTACGCTTACCAAAACCGTTTTCAGTGGCCGTTAAGATTGGACCATCGCCTTTCGGCACGATAAGAGAAACCACTTTCTGACCGTCTTGAAGCTTAATACCACGCACACCGGTTGCCGTTCTGCCCATTGGGCGTAGCGCTTGAAGCTCTTCACCTGTTTCAGGATCGCGCTTCACTTCGCCAGTTTCGCTATCGCGAAGCTTTTCGTTGAAGCGAACCACTTTACCCGCGTCAGAGAACAACATAATGTCGTCGTCACCGTGGGTGATGTCTACACCAATTAGCTCATCGCCTTCATTAAGGTTAACTGCAATGATACCGCTTGAACGTGGGCGAGAATATAGGCTTAGATCTGTTTTCTTCACGGTACCGTTAGCCGTAGCCATCAGTACAAACTTACCTTCTTCAAACTCTTTGATTGGAAGAATAGCAGTAATACGTTCGTTTTCTTCAAGTGGAAGAATGTTCACGATTGGGCGTCCGCGCGCATTTCTGCTTGCAAACGGCAACTGATACACTTTTAACCAATACAAACGACCGCGTGTAGAGAAACACAAAATGTGGTCGTGCGTATTTGCAACAAGTAATCGCTCGATGAAATCTTCATCTTTCATCTTCGTCGCCGACTTACCACGACCACCGCGACGCTGCGCTTCGTAATCAGTTAATTTCTGATACTTAACATAGCCTTCGCGAGACAGTGTAACCACTACATCTTCTTGTTCGATAAGATCTTCAATATCAATATCGTGGCTTGCAGCAGTAATTTCTGTGCGGCGTTCATCACCAAATTCATCGCGAACTTTTTCAAGTTCTTCTTGAATTACTTCCATCAAACGCTCAGGGCTGTTTAGGATATGAAGTAGTTCAGCGATGATTTCTAGAAGTTGCTTATATTCTTCTAGGATCTTTTCATGTTCAAGGCCAGTTAATTTGTGCAGGCGTAGATCAAGAATAGCTTGTGCTTGTTGCTCAGTAAGGTAGTACTTGCCGTCGCGAATACCAAATTCAGGCATTAGCCAATCAGGACGGGCTGCATCATCGCCAGCACGCTCTAGCATTTGCGCTACGTCGCCTAAATCCCAACCCTGTGCAACAAGTGATTTCTTCGCATCTGCTGGACTTTGCGATGCTTTAATCAACTCAATAATTGGGTCGATATTAGCAAGTGCGATTGCAAGACCTTCTAAGATGTGTGCACGGTCACGGGCTTTACGCAGTTCAAACACAGTACGGCGAGTAACCACTTCACGACGGTGAAGGATAAACGCTTCAAGTGTTTCTTTAAGGTTAAATACCTTGGGCTGACCGTTATCTAGCGCAACCATGTTGATGCCGAATACTGTTTGCAACTGTGTATTGGCATATAAATGGTTAAGCAGTACTTCAGCAGATTCGTTGCGTTTGACTTCAATAACAATGCGCATACCGTCTTTATCAGACTCGTCGCGCAGTGCAGAAACGCCTTCGATACGCTTTTCTTTTACCAGTTCAGCAATTTTTTCAATAAGACGCGCTTTGTTAACTTGGTAAGGAATTTCGTTTACAACAATGGTTTCTTTTCCATTATTGTCAGTCTCAATTTCTGCTTTAGCACGTAGATAGATTTTACCACGACCGGTGCGGTATGCATCTTCAATACCTTTACGGCCGCTGATCATCGCAGCTGTTGGGAAATCTGGACCTGGAATATACGTCATCAAATCATCAATGGTAATTGATGGGTCTTGGATAAGCGCAACACAGCCATTGATAACTTCAGTCAGGTTGTGAGGCGGAATATTTGTCGCCATACCAACCGCAATACCAGATGAACCATTTACTAACAGGTTTGGTACCTTAGTAGGCAATACTTCTGGGATATGTTCTGTGCCGTCATAGTTTGGCACAAAATCAACAGTTTCTTTGTCGAGATCGGCTAGCAGTTCATGAGCGATTTTTGCCATGCGTACTTCGGTGTAACGCATTGCAGCTGCCGAGTCACCATCAACTGAACCAAAGTTACCCTGACCGTCTACAAGCATGTAGCGCAGTGAGAAAGGCTGCGCCATACGAACAATAGTGTCGTATACAGCAGAATCACCATGAGGGTGGTATTTACCGATAACATCACCTACCACACGGGCAGATTTTTTATACGGCTTGTTAAAGTCGTTTTTCAGTTCGTTCATAGCGAACAGCACACGACGGTGCACTGGCTTCAAGCCATCTCTTACATCAGGCAATGCTCGCCCGACAATAACGCTCATCGCGTAATCGAGGTACGAGTTTTTTAACTCTTCCTCAATATTAACGGGGAGGATTTCTTTAGCGTTATCAGACATAAACTGCTTAATCCCTTTATCTTAGTTTGTTCTGCGTTATCCATTGCAGCCACTTTACAGCAATTGTGAAAGCGGCTCTTGGGCGCGCATGGTTATTATTATGTGGGTCATAATGTTGCTTCGAGTGTACCACTTGATGACAGAATTATGTAGCGCTTAATTACGCTTATTAATCAACAAAAAGGCAAGCGATTATTTTTCGTTCAGCCAGATACAGAAAAAGCAGTTTTATAACTAAAAACAGTAAAACACGCCGCCAAATTGCGATATGTTAATAAGAGAGAAGTTAAGGATTGTTTTACCTATGACAAACGTCGACCAACAAGAGATTAATAAATTTTCTGAGCTCGCCTCTCGCTGGTGGGATCCCGAAGGCGAATTTAAACCGCTTCATTTAATTAACCCGCTTCGACTTGATTTCATCAATCAACACAGTGAGGGTTTGTTTGGTAAACAGGTTATCGATATTGGTTGCGGTGGCGGTATCCTTGCCGAATCAATGGCTAAAGCGGGTGCTACCGTAACAGGTCTTGATATGGCTGAGGCGTCATTAGAAGTCGCTAAGCTTCATGGTTTAGAATCGGGAATAAAAGTAGATTACGTTTGTTCAACCGCTGAACAGTTCGCGCAGGATAATGCTGGTAAATTTGATGTTGTCACTTGTATGGAAATGCTAGAACACGTACCCGACCCCGCTTCAGTTGTTATGGCATGCGCAAAGTTAGTTAAGCCAGGTGGTCATGTGTTCTTTTCTACACTCAATAGAAACCTGAAGTCTTATTTAATGGGGATCCTTGGTGCAGAATATATTCTTAAACTCGTCCCTAAAGGCACCCACGAACACAGCAAATTTATTAAACCATCAGAGCTTATGGCGATGACAGATCAGGCAGGCCTTTTGCCTCGCGATATGACAGGGCTTCATATGGATCCGATCTCTCAAGGTTTTTATCTTTCTGCCAACAATGTAGACGTAAACTACTTACTGTATACCGTTGCACAAGATTAGACGTATGCAAGGGTACAAATAATAGTAGATGCACATCGTTGTGCACCTACTATATACAGTGTATTTAAAATAAATTAACACAACATATTGGGTCGTGGCGATATTTTAAACACCATATATCGTGTTTTTATAAAAACGAGTTTCTAAGAATAAATTAATTTTTTTCGAAATCAATTTAGCAAAAACGCTTGCATTCCCGATATTTTACGCTTGTAGAACGCTAAAAAGTTAGTTGTTACTAACGTAAATTTCATGCCAGTTTGAGTGCTTGAAATACCACCAGATATTGGGTTGCAATCGAGGCAAAACCTCACTATCTTGTGTTTAATTCAGCACGTGATCCCAAGATCAATTAACGGGATCAAAACAGATCGCGCAGAGATGCGCCATTCGACTCCGCTGAAATAAACAAGCAATACAAGAAATATATAAGCAGTCTCTACTTCATATCTTTATTCGGTATTAGTCTAGGCCGCTTTTGTGTGTGCTTTTGTTAGATCTGTAAAAACCAGACCAACAGCATGCGCATTAAAAAATTAATTATAAATGATAATGGGCAGCATAGCCCACGCATCAAGCGCTAACAGACATACGGCCAGTAACATGAACAACAACTTATTTGTCACCAAACGAAATGGTGAAAAAGAGTCCATCGACTTAGAGAAAATCCACAAAGTCGTCACATGGGCGGCAAAAGGACTAAATAATGTTTCTGTTTCACAAGTTGAAATAAAAGCACAAATTCAGTTCTTTGACGGTATCAACACCAGTGAAATCCACGAAACGCTAATTAAGTCTGCCGCAGATCTTATCTCTACTGATGCGCCTGATTACCAATATTTAGCGGCTCGCCTAGCGATTTTCCATCTACGTAAAAAAGCTTATGGACAGTTCGAGCCACCAGCGCTTTTCGATCATGTTGCCAAAATGGTTGATGCCGGCAAATACGACAAACACTTGTTAGAAGATTACACTGCTGAAGAGTTTGCTGAGATGGATACGTATATCGATCATTGGCGTGATATGAACTTCAGCTATGCAGCCGTAAAACAGCTGGAAGGTAAATACCTCGTTCAAAACCGCGTTACTGGCGAGATCTATGAGAGTGCTCAGTTCCTGTACATTCTTGTAGCGGCATGTTTGTTTGCAAATTATGATAAAGACGTACGTATGGACTACATTCGCCGTTTTTACGATGCCGCATCAACATTCAAATTGTCACTACCAACGCCTATTATGGCGGGTGTTCGTACCCCTACTCGTCAGTTCAGCTCATGCGTATTGATTGAGACAGGTGACAGCCTTGACTCAATTAATGCAACAGCAAGTGCTATTGTAAAATACGTGAGCCAGCGCGCAGGTATCGGTGTTAACGCAGGTCGCATTCGTGCGCTAGGCAGCCCTATCCGTGGTGGTGAAGCCTTCCATACTGGCTGTATTCCTTTTTATAAGTACTTCCAAACAGCGGTTAAAAGCTGCTCTCAAGGCGGTGTTCGTGGTGGCGCTGCTACCTTGTTCTACCCTATTTGGCATATGGAAGTTGAATCACTATTGGTACTTAAGAACAACCGCGGTGTTGAAGAAAACCGTGTGCGTCACCTAGATTATGGTGTTCAGTTCAACAAACTCATGTATCAGCGCATGATGAAAGACGGCTACATTTCATTGTTTAGCCCATCAGACGTACCAGGCCTGTACGATGCGTTCTTCGCTGACCAAGACAAGTTCGAAGAGCTTTACGTTAAATACGAAAACGACGACAGCATTCGTAAAAAGCAAATTAAAGCAATGGAACTGTTTAGCTTGTTCATGCAAGAGCGTGCTAGCACAGGTCGCATTTATCTTCAAAACGTTGACCACTGTAATACACACAGCCCGTTCAACCCAGAAGTTGCCCCTGTTCGTCAAAGTAACCTTTGTCTTGAAATTGCACTACCTACTAAGCCGCTTCAGCATGTTAACGATGAAAACGGTGAAATTGCACTGTGTACGCTATCAGCATTTAACTTAGGTGCTATCGAATCGTTAGACGAATTCGAAGAACTAGCAGACCTGGCGGTACGTGCACTTGATAACTTATTAGATTACCAAGACTATCCTGTACCAGCTGCATATAATGCAACAATGGGAAGACGTACATTAGGCGTAGGTGTAATTAACTTCGCGTACTACCTAGCTAAAAACGGTGTTAAATACTCTGATCACAGTGCTAATGGTCTGGTTCACCGCACGTTTGAAGCAATGCAGTATTACCTACTCAAAGCATCAAACAATCTTGCGAAAGAAAAAGGTGCGTGTCCTAAGTTTAATGAAACAACGTACTCGCAAGGCATTATGCCAATCGACAGCTACAAGAAAGACCTTGATAGCGTGTGTAATGAGCCACTTCATTACGATTGGGACGCGCTTCGTGAAGACGTTAAGACACATGGCTTACGTAACTCTACGTTGTCTGCGCTTATGCCGTCTGAAACATCGTCTCAAATTTCTAATGCAACAAACGGTATTGAGCCACCACGTGGTTTCATCAGCATTAAGTCAAGTAAAGACGGTGTACTTAAGCAAGTTGTACCTGAGTACGAAACGCTTAAGGATCAGTACGAACTGCTTTGGGACATTCCATCGAACGATGGTTACCTACAGCTTGTAGGTATTATGCAGAAGTTTATCGACCAAACTATCTCTGCTAATACAAACTACGACCCAAGCCGTTATGAAGGTAACAAGGTGCCAATGAAGCTCCTTCTTAAAGACCTTCTTACAACGTATAAACTGGGTGTTAAAACGCTTTACTACCATAACACTCGTGACGGTGCGTCAGACACTTCAGCACTTGATGCTAAAGCCAATGTACCTATGCCACGTCAAGAAGAAGTGGTCGTAGAGGAAGACGATGATTGTGCAGGCGGTGCGTGTAAAATATAAATAACAATGCACCACCTGTTAGATGGCAAGCGCGGCAATAATGCCAACTTGCCATCTATAGTTTCGCAGCAAGAACACAAATAATAATACGCGTTAATCATTAAGTTTTTAGTTAGGCCATCATGAAATACACTACGTTTAATCAGCAAAGTACAAATCCATTGGTTGAGCCAATGTTTTTCGGTAACCCCGTAAACGTTGCGCGCTACGACCAGCAAAAGCATGCCATTTTCGAGAAACTTATTGAGAAACAAATAAGCTTCTTTTGGCGTCCAGAAGAAGTAGACGTTTCGCGCGATCGCGTTGACTTTCAAAAGTTAACCGACCCAGAGAAGCATATCTTCATTTCAAATTTGAAATACCAAACGCTGCTAGATTCTGTACAAGGTCGCAGTCCTAACATTGCTTTTCTACCTATCATCTCATTACCAGAATTAGAGACATGGGTAGAAACATGGTCGTTCTTCGAGACAATTCACTCTCGTTCGTACACACACATTCTGCGCAACCTGTTCTCTGATCCTAGTGAGATTTTTGAAGATATCGTTGTTAACGAAGAAATTAAACGCCGCGCGGCTGATATTTCGAAATACTACGACGACCTTATTTTTGCTACGCAGCTTTGGCAAACACAAGGCGAAGGTGTTCACACTGTAAACGGCACTGCTTACACCGTTAATATGTACGAATTAAAGAAAAAGCTTTATTTGTGCATGAACTCAGTAAACGCACTAGAAGCCATTCGTTTCTATGTTTCGTTTGCCTGTACCTTTGCATTTGCGGAACGTAAGCTAATGGAAGGCAACTCAAAGATCATTCGTTTGATTGCACGAGACGAGAACCTTCACCTTTCATCTACCCAGCACATTCTTAATTTATGGGCGAAAGGTAAAGATGATCCAGAAATGGCACAAATCGCCGAAGAGTGTAAAGACGAAGCGCGCGCAATCTTTATGAACGCGGTAGAACAAGAAAAGCAATGGGCTGATTATTTGTTCCAAAACGGCTCAATGATAGGGTTAAACAAAGAAATTCTGTGTCAGTACGTAGAATACATTGCCAACCAGCGCATGACAGCAATTGGCCTTGATGCACCGTTTGACATTAGCAGTAACCCACTCCCGTGGATGAATAACTATCTGAACTCAGACAATGTGCAAGTTGCTCCTCAAGAGTCTGAGATTAGTTCCTACTTAGTTGGTCAAATAGACTCTGCAGTAAGCGAAGACGATTTCGCTGATTTTGAGCTGTAATCTTACAGCTTAATGAGCAGTGAAAAAACGAGGCTTCGCATCGATGTAGTCGATGTGGGGCCTATTGACGCCCCTGTCGATAAAACAATTTTAAGTGCTTTAGAAGCAAGTGATGTTCATATTCACTACCATTGCCGTGAGGGCTTTTGTGGTGCTTGTAGAACAAAGCTTTTGGAGGGAGAAGTAGAATATACTACAGACCCGCTTGCGTTTATTGATGACGACGAAATACTTCCCTGCTGTTGCATAGCCAAATCGCCCCTTAAAATAAAAGTGCCTTTGTAAGCAACTACACCTCTTTTTCTATGGCATACAAATCTTCATCTATCGATTCGAGACGCGCTTCAAACACCGCTCTGGCATCGCGCAACCCACAGTTGTAAAACACGCCGCCCATTTCTTTTGCTATAAATTCAAGAAGAAATTCACCATCAAATTGACCAAGCTCAACCCCCAGTTCATTGTTAAAATACCGTTGTAATTTATCAACTAACGCAGATTTTTCTTCGCTACTAAATGTAATGTCGCTCATATTCTATCCTTAAAAATTAAACGTTTTCTGCTGACTTCTTGGGTTCAACAGCATTTTTGTATTAGTGTATTCATGCTAACCATTGTCGAGAAATAGCCCTTCACATAATTTCCCTAGCGTATCAACAAACCACTTCATGGACGCAGATTGGCCAAGCTTTCTATTAAAAATCGCGTGAGTTTTTGTGTAATCGACATTTGATTCAAAAGGAAGCTCGACGATAGCCAAGTCGTACTTGCTTTTATACTTGTTTGCAATATGCCGAGGTAAAGTAACGAGTAAATCAGATGTAGAAATAATATCTGGTGCAGGCGAAAACTGGTTAATAATTAATGCTACGTGCCTTTTAAGTCCCAGTGGCATTAACATATCGTCTACAAAGCCACGTACGTCTCCTTTTGGACTGATTAACAAATGACGACCTTCCACGTAACGTTGTAGCGTTAACTCATCATAGTGTGAAAGTGGGTGGCCTCCCCTCATTACACACACATAATCGTCTTCTATTAAGGTGACTTTTTCAATTCGCTCAGGCAAATCACCAAATGCACTAATGGCTATATCAATTTGCTGATCATCAAGCAGTTCTATCGCTCTTCCTTCCATAGGTCTTGTTGTTATAGACATATTGGGCGCATGTAAACTGAGGTAATGGGCAAGCTTAGGCATTGCAAGTGCAACAAAATAATCGTGCGTTGCTAAACGAATCGTAACCTCAGATGTGCTTGGATCGAATGTCGCAGGCGCTAATGCTTGCGAGAGCTCAGCTAACGCTTTGCTCACCGCAGGTGCGATGTCCAACGCTCTAGACGTTGGCTTCATACCATTTGGGCTTTTCACGAACAATTCATCATTCAATGCATGCCTTAACCTGCTTAGCGCATGACTTGCTGCAGGTTGGGAAAGGTACAGTGCATCAGCTGCTTTCGAGACGTTTCTGTAACGCATCACTGCGTCAAAGACACGTAGCAAGTTTAGGTCAAATGCATTTAAATTCATATTGTGCATAACACTTATACTGTTAATTCATTTCAAACATTAACCGGGAGTTACTAGGATATCAATACCGCTTAGGTATTTAACATCAATTGGAGATTTGAAATGACAACACTAAACGACAAAGTAGCAGTAATTACAGGTGGTAATAGTGGTATTGGACTAGCCGCAGCAACACTTTTTATTGAGCAAGGCGCACGTGTGGTCTTGTTCGGAAGAAATCAAACTTCGTTAGATGAAGCAGTGTCAAAACTTGGCCCTCGCGCTGTTGGCGTTCAAGGTGACGTCACGAATTTAGACGACCTTGAAACCCTTAAGAATGAAACCACCATGCGATTCGGGCAAATAGATATTCTTTTTGCAAACGCTGGGCTTGGTGTTTTTTCACCTATCGAAAATATTGACGAAGCTAGCTACGACAAACAGTTTGATATTAATGTAAAAGGCGCATTTTTTACCGTGCAGAAAATGCTACCGCTATTAAAAAATGGCAGCAGTGTCATACTTACTGGGTCAGCCGTGCATGAGAAAGGTGTAGCAACGGGCAGCTTATACTTCGCAACAAAAGCGGCAGTGCGTTCGCTTAGCCGTACACTTGCGTCCGAACTCGCGCCAAAAGGCATTCGTGTTAACACGTTAAGTCCAGGTATCGTTAGAACAAACTTTGCAGAAAACACTAACATCGCGTCTGACGATTTTGAGGGCTTTGTAGGTATGGTGGCTTCACAAGCGCCGTTACAAAGACCAGGCACTATGCAAGAAATTGCGAATGCCGCACGTTTCTTAGCAAGTGATGAGTCGTCCTATATGACCGCCGCAGATCTCGTTGTCGACGGTGGTTGGATGAACGTATAGGATAGCGATGCCCATTTTCTGGTCTTCAATATTGGTTTATAAGATCATGTCGTTTGAAGGCCAGAAACGCTTATCTCGCATACTATTTTAGACCCTTACATTCAAAAAGCAGATGGCGGTCGCCCGTAGTAATTGACAAATGCGCGACGAAAATTTGTAGGCTCAGTATAGCCCAATTGATACGCAGTTTGTTTCACACTTAGCCGCTTTACAAACAACAAGTCCAAAGCTTTGCGCATCAGCGTTTTTTCCCGTTCTTTTCGAAAGCTTGTGTTCTCTTTTTCCAATTGCCTATGCAAGGTTCTTTTGCTTATACACAGCGCGTCGGCAGCGTTCTCAAGTGAAGGTATCGTTGCATTATGCTGCCGTAAGAAATGCCTAAGTTTTTCAGTAGCATTGTTTACTACCAGCGCTTCGTACTCCATTTCACAAAGCTTTACGGCATAATCAAAACTTACTTTGTCACTATTAACGAGTGGTTGATGGGCCTTTGATTTGTCCAATACAATCGCACAATACGGTTGGTCATACAGCCTTTCAATGTCTGGTTCACTACACTCTGAGTGAAGATGTTGACGATGGCTCTTACAACCATGCTTATCCATTGAATAATCAAAAACTACTCGGGATATTACTGGGCTGTTTCCCTCGCTAACAAGGCTACTATGTAAATTGAGCAATGCTGAGGTAAGTGCATCTATAAAAAATTGATGTACATGTTCTCGCCAATATAGGTCGTGCACGGTTACGACTATATCGTTATGCTTCTCAATAATGTGTAGCTCCAGTCCGGGCACTCGCATTGCAATAAAACGTTCAAACAGCGAAATAATATCGATTACAGTTGGGCTATTCATTATGGCAAGCCCAAAGGGGCCGTGATGGATTAACTGTAACGCTTCTCCTAATAGTACACCTGGTCTTTTTATGCCGTGGCCTTCAACAAGAGTATTAACCAGTATGATAAAGTGTTCAGCAGCCATCTTTGCACCGGCTTGCTTGAACTGTTCATAGTGAAGTCCCTGCTCATTTAAACAAGATGCCAATGCCACGCCCTCTCGCGCGAGCACTTTTTCAAGTTGCATAATATAAAATGTAGGCACGCTGCTTACATCATTACCTGTAATTTCTTGGTTGCTGCCCATGCTTACACATTGTCGTCACAGTGGATCACGCGAAAATGTTAAATTACTGTAAGCACCTTGGCAATAAATGATTCCCCTTTGTCAATTTACGCACTCTTTGGCACAGCTAATCTAAGGCAAACTTCTAGACATTGTTAATGTATGGGTGGTTATCATGCTGCATTATTTTAAATTCTTTAACTTTTACTTCGCTGTGCTGTTTGGCCTGATTGCTATTTGGTTTGGTGGCAACACTATTTACCTAGGCTTTGTTGTATATATTGCATTTTATGTATTAGGCGATGCGTTGTTGGGCGATGACTTATCTGAGCCCCCATTGCTTAATGCGGGGTTACTGAAAGTCATGCTTTATAGTGCCCTTCCTCTATCTTGTTGCATTTTAGCTACAGCACTAGCGCTTGTATCAACGCCTAGCGCCCCACTTCCCCATTTACTATATGCGCAGTTCAATATCGACATCAACGCTTTCACGCCGCATGCAACCACAATGCAAACTATCGTAGCAATTCCTTTTTTAGCACTTATGCTAGGTGGAGTAGCAACAGTTGTCGCCCATGAGTTAGTTCACCGTGTTGGCAATCCTGTGGCGGTGTGCATTGGACGATGGCTGCTTGCTTTTAGTTTCGACGCTAACTTTTCAATTGAGCATGTCTATAACCACCATGTAAAAGTTGCAACGCAAGATGATCCTGCTACTGCACCTCGTGGGCGTGATGTTTATACCCATTTTGTCATTGCCTTTATGGGTACCCAACAAGCTGGCTGGCACATCGAATGTAAACGGCTAGATCGAAATAAGTTGCCCAAAATCAGTCTACATAATAAATGTATAAGGGGTTGGTTAATGAGCGCCTTTCTAGCCATGGTGGCATTTAGCATCGCAGGTATTAATGGCATCGCAATGTTTGTTGCCCTTGGTATTAGTACAAAATTTACACTTGAAATTGTAAATTATATGGAACATTACGGACTCGTCCGTTGCCCGCGCCAGCCTGTTAGACCAAGGCACTCATGGAATTCAAATCGACGCATCAGTTGTTGGACTATGTTTAATCTGCCGAGACACAGTCATCATCATGCACAAGGCGCAGTGCCATTTGAGAAACTAAAAGCCCTGCAAGACTCTCCCCAAATGGTAAGCGGGTACATATCAACTATGGTGCTCGCACTTATTCCCCCGCTTTGGTTTCGAATAATGGAAAAGAAATTGGCCCATTGGGATGAACACTTTGCAAGTGATAGAGAGAAAGAAATTATTGCTAAGCAATTTAAATGATTTCAATACAGAAGGTCATGAAATAGTGTTGGCCTGGATATGGCATAAGGTTATAGAGACAAAAAACGAGGAAGTACTCTATGAAATACCGAAATTTAATTGCCTCTGTAACAGTGAGCAGCGTACTTGTGATTTCTCCTTCAGTTTTTGCCAAAAATGGTGACAAGGATAAATCACTTCCACCGGGTTTGGAGAAAAAGCTTCAACGTACCGGTGAATTACCCCCTGGATGGCAAAAGAAGCTCGCTGTCGGTAATGTAATGGAAACCAGAGTTTATGAACATTCTCGCGTCGTCGTGCCTGTTGATAGAAAAGGCGTGATAACCGTTCAAGTAGAAGATCGTGTTGTCAGGCTTATTCAGGCGACCCGTGAAATAGTTGAAATACTCGACTAAACCATTCGCTTATAAGGCACTATCACTAATACGAAATTGACTTACTATTGGGTGAGATTACTATTTCTTGCAACTAAGCAACTGACTGTTTTAAGGAATAGTAATGACCACTCCCCTTTTTACACCCTATACAAGCGAAAAATTAACCTTAAGTAATCGCATTGTAATGGCGCCGATGACCCGCCAATTTTCACCTAATGGTATTCCAACTAACGACGTTGCTGATTACTATCAAAGACGCGCACAAGGTGGTACCGGACTAATTATTACCGAAGGTACTA
This sequence comes from Alteromonas sp. KC3, assembly GCF_016756315.1. Taxonomy (NCBI): domain Bacteria; kingdom Pseudomonadati; phylum Pseudomonadota; class Gammaproteobacteria; order Alteromonadales; family Alteromonadaceae; genus Alteromonas; species Alteromonas sp. KC3. The sequence continues at coordinate 2,124,344 of NZ_AP024235.1, read as the reverse complement.
CGGTAAATGACAACGTCGCGACAATGGACGCTAACATTCCACAATTTCACGGTGAACAAGCTCTCGCTGGTTGGAAACGTGTGGTTGAAAAGGTACACAGTGAAAATGGGAAGATCATGCCTCAACTATGGCATGTGGGAATGGCACGAGTAGCAGAAAAGGCGCCTTTTCCTGAACTACCCAGTGCAGGACCTTCGGGACTATTTAAGCCCGGAAAGCAAGGTGCAGAACCGATGACTGTTGCGCATATTGAAGCGGTCATAGAGGCGTTTGCACAAGCGGCCTCTGATGCTCAAACTATAGGAATGGATGGCGTTGAAATACACGGCGCGCATGGTTACCTGATTGACCAGTTTTTTTGGGAAGGCACTAATCAGCGCTCTGATAGTTGGGGCGGTAACATGGAAAACCGTAGTCGTTTTGCCGTTGAAATCATTAAAGCCATTCGTGCAGCTACGTCTCCCGACTTCCCAATTATTCTTCGCTATTCACAGTGGAAGCAACAAGACTACACCGCACGTCTTGCCCACACGCCACAAGAACTTGAGCAATTCTTGCTCCCACTAAGTGACGCAGGCGTGGACATTTTCCATTGCTCGCAGCGCCGTTATTGGGAAAATGAATTTGAAGGCAGTGAGTTAAACCTTGCGGGCTGGACTAAAAAACTCACAGGCAAACCGACAATAACCGTCGGTTCGGTTGGTCTTAATGATGACTTCTTCGGTGCATTTAAGGGCCAAGATTCCAGCACGCGCTCTGTTGATGACTTACTGGAACGACTTGGCGCTGGTGAGTTTGATTTAGTCGCGGTTGGCAGAGCGTTGCTTCAAGATCCTAACTGGGCCAACAAAATAAAAGAAAATCGTATGGATGAACTAGAGCAATATTCTGGAAAGGCCTTAGCGTCACTATCCTAGTGTAAGATCGTATGGATTGCCTTATTACCATACGGTTATTTTGATAAAAAACGTTCAGCGGGGCTTATGGAAGTTATCCATTAACCCCGCTTTATTCTGAGCCCTTATTCTCTTAGCCTTTTTCGTGGCGCTTGATTAACAGTGCTTCAAAATCGGACTTAGATAATGGCTTTGCGAAAAAGTATCCTTGACCATAGTCACAACCCATCGATTTTAAGATCTCTAATTGCTCTTGCGTTTCTATTCCTTCAGCGACCACCTGTATCCCCAGTTTTTTCGCCATAACGATGATAGCTTCACACAACACTTTGTCGTTACTTACCTCTGTCATAGAATGCACAAAGCTTCGATCAATCTTTATATAATCAGTTGGAAATTTTTTAAGGTACGATATTGAAGAAAAGCCAGTACCGAAGTCGTCTAGCGCAATGCTGACGCCTGCTTGTCGGAATTGGAACAATTTTTTGGTGACCTGAGAGTTAGCATCCATGAGCAAGTTTTCGGTGATTTCAAGCGATACAGCATTGGGTGATAACTCATTGTCCAAAAGCTTCAGCAACCATTCCATAATATTGGGGTCACGATGAAAATAGTGATTTGGTGAGGTATTAATACTTAATTGTAAATCAGGGCACAGCGATTCCCGCCACTTAATGGCATCTTGGCAAACTTGATCAAATACCCAATTGCTAATTTCAATAATAGTGCCTGACTCTTCTGCAACCGGTATAAATTCATCAGGTCTTATCAAACCTCTATCTGGGTGCTGCCATCTTAATAATGCCTCTGCTTTAGACAGTCGATTTGATTGAATATCGATAATAGGTTGGTACTCAATATAAAACTCACAGTTATTTAGTGCATTGCGTAAATCATTTTTATACGACAACCGTTTCAATGCCGACTCTTGCATTTCCTTTGAGTAAAATTGATGACTGTTTTTTCCCTGAGCCTTAGCGCCATACATGGCTTGATCAGCGTTTTTGAGTAACGCTGTCACATCGTCACCATCATCTGGATACAAAGTAACACCAATACTCACACTAGTATGAATATGCCGTTGTTGCAGAACATAAGGTTCGGATATGTCTTTAAGCAGTTTTTGGATAATGTTATCTAAATCACGCGAACGGGTTATGCCACCGAGTAAGATTACAAATTCGTCGCCGCCTAACCTCGAGGCTGTATCCTCTTGTCGTATGCACTTTTGAATACGTGCAGCACACTCAATCAGTAACATATCGCCCACATCGTGGCCGAGGGTGTCATTTACGTCCTTGAAATTGTCTAAATCTAGGAAAAGTACCGCAACTTTCGTTTTGTCTCGTTTAGCTTGTGAGAGCAGATGCTTTAATTGTTCTTCCATCAAATTGCGATTTGGCAGAGATGTAAGCACATCAAAGTTGGCTTGGCGCCAAATTAATTGGTTAGCTCTTTCTCTTTCAATTGCAATACTGGCTATATGTGCAAATTGTTCAATAAGAACAAGTGCATCAGCGCTTGGTTTGGATGATGAACGATGGTATATCGCAAACGTGCCTAAAACACTGTTGTCGGCCCCTCGAATTGGCTGAGACCAACAGGACCCGAGATTTGCCTGTTTAGCCAGTTCTGACCATGCCGACCAGTAAGGATGTGTCGCAATATCTTCAACAACGGTCAGTGCGTTAGTAAATGCCGTATTGCCGCACGAACAAACCCCAGGCCCTATCTCAACCCCATCAATGGCGTCGTTGTAGAAATCGGGTAATGAGGGTGCAGCCCCCATAACTAAACGATTACCTTCCAGAAGAAGAATACTGCACATCTGGCCTTTGTATTCTTTTTCGATTGCAGCCACAATTTCCGCTAAGACAGATTCAAGCGATTTAGAGGTAACGACCTTTTCTAATATGGTACTTCTTACCCTAGCAAGCTTTTGAGACTCCTCGGCGGTGGCTTGATATTGCTTTACTTGCTTTAAGAGCTTTTGCTGATTTTCTCGCAGTAATTCGGTTTCTACTATTTTGCCTAAATCAGCAAGTTGTTTGATTTGGTCTTTATTAAAAGTCTTGGGCGTACTATCAAAAACACATAGGGTTCCGACAGGCAAACCTTCAATCATGATATTCACCCCTGCGTAGAAACGAACTTTTGGTTCGTCAGTTACAAAGGGGTTATTAGCAAAACGTTTATCTTTTAATGTATCTGATACTACGAGATAGTGTGATTCTGCAATTGTGTGCGCACAAAATGCCTGATCTCTAGGCGTTTCTTCCATGTCGACGTTTACCGTCGACTTAAACCACTGACGATCCGCATCTATTAAGGATATAGTTGAAAACTTGCACTGAAGTAATTGTGTCGTAAGGCGTGTTATTCTATCAAATCGCTCTTCACGCTCAGTATCAAGCACGTTAAGACGATTCAGCGCTTCTAGCCTTTCCAACTCATTGGCAAGTTTAGGGGGAATGATCAAGGTTGTACCTCAAGCTGTCTCAACGAGTACAACGCGTACCGCTTTTAAAACACACTGTGTAACTATATAAACTTTACGCCATATTACAAAAAAAGTTCAATATTTAACTAACCTGAAACGCAGTATCAATGACGATTCTGACGCTTTATCACCAGATAAATGCCTAACAATGTCATGGTTGAAGCGATCACAATTTGAATGGTTAATAACTCTGCGAGGAATAACCAGCCCATCGCTGTGGCTATGATCGGCACACTCAATTGTACTGTTGCAGCAGTGGTCGCTTTGAGCAGTGGCAATGCGCTATACCAAATAGCGTAACCACATGCTGATGCAATAACACCAGACATTATAGCCAACACAACGCCTGTCTCATCCCATGTAAAACTATTCGGATAAAAAACGACAACGCTCAGTGCAAATGGTAGGCAAAGAATGCTGGCATATACAAAATTTCCACTTGTGCTTAAGAGTGCTGAATGGCTTTGTCTACCCTTAATCGAATACATGCCCCAGGCTATGCCGGAGATAATCATTAGCGCACCAGAAAATATGGAAGGTGCCACTGACGAGGGCAACATCAATACTATCAACCCCGAGAAAGCCAGTAAAAACCCTCCCCACTGAACAAAGGAAAACCGCTCGCCGTTAATAAATCCGAAACCTATCATGGTAATTTGTACAGAACCGAAAAGTAACAAAGCACCACTGCCTGTAGACATACCGATATAGGCAAATGAAAAACAGACTGCATATAAAAATAGCGCGATACCGCCTCGAAAACTGGCGTTTTTTTTAAGTGCACTAAAAAGCGTGCTGATTTTATTTTTACTAGGATCGCCAGTTAGCGTTAGCAGTGACAATAGTAGAAGCGATATTGCACCACTGGTTAGCCTGATCACAGTGAATAAGGTTGGATCAATAGTCGTATTACTCAATGCCATTCGGCACAAAAGTGAGTTAGCCGCAAAGGCCAACATCGCTAACGAAACCAGCAACAATGTTTTATACAAAATTAAGCCTTAAATCACGATTTGATGTCACACATCATTAAATGGAAATAATTATAGAAACAAAAAGAGGACCGCTATGGTCCTCTTTTCAATTCGATTATTTGTGCAGCCGTTAAAGCGAAAGCCCTAAGCGTTCTGCCACTTCAATGTAGGTTTCAACGACTGAACCTAACCCCTGTCTGAAACGGTCTTTATCCATTTTCTTACGGGTTTCTTTGTCCCACAAACGACAGCCGTCTGGCGTGAATTCATCGCCGAGTACAATATTGCCATCTTTATCAACGCCAAACTCAAGTTTATAGTCAACAAGAAGCATACCTGCATCATCAAACAACTGCTTAAGTACACTGTTTACTTTAAAGGTTAATGCCTTCATTTCAGCAATTTGTGCTTCAGTTGCCCAACCAAATGACAAAATATGATAGTCATTGACCATAGGATCATGAAGTGCATCGTTTTTGAGGAAAAACTCGAAAATAGGTGGGTTAAGCTCTTTGCCTTCTTCCACACCAAGTCTGCGGACAAGTGAACCAGCAGACAAGTTTCTCACTACACACTCAACTGGGATCATGTCGAGCTTCTTAACCAAAGACTCAGTATCAGAAACAAGCGCTTCAACTTGCGTTGCAATGCCAGCCTCTTCAAGCTTAGTCATAATAAAGTGATTAAACTTGTTGTTTACTTCACCCTTACGCTCAAGCTGCTCAATTTTCTCACCATCAAACGCCGACGTATCGTTGCGAAAGTGAAGAATTAGCTTGTCGCTATCATCAGTGTAATAAACAGTTTTTGCTTTACCGCGGTAAAGCTCATCGCGTTTTTCCATTCTCAGTCTCAGTTATATATCAAGGTTATCTTCTGACATGACCTCAGCAAATGCACTGTAAAGGTCGGAAACCTGATTTGCTTCAAACGGTACACTTTCATTGTTCATGAAAGTTACTGAAGTGCGCTCTGCACCTGCTTGAGCAACTTTCAAACGATAATCGCCTTTCTTAAGTAGCTTTTTATCGCCTGAAAATAAACCGTCCCACCAGCTGCCTTGATCACCATTATAGGTCACAAACAACAGGCCGTTCGATTTATCTAAATCTTTAACGTCAAAACCGAGCTTTCTTAGCACCAACAGCATTCTAGGCCATACAACATCGTATTTGGCGTCAACGACATACGCTGCATCACCATCGGCGTTAAAGCCCATTTCGGTGTTGATACCCTGACGAATTCTTGCAATTCGGCGAGTTTCAGCCAACTGGATTTGATACTCGTAGTGACCGATAACTTGGTTTAGTACTTCAACTTCTTCACGACGCTCTTGCATTGAAGACACATCTGCAACTACGTCGTTGCCTAGTGTTTGCATATAGTCTTTAAGCTTTACCGTTAGTGCAGCACTGCGCCCATGTGGTTTAACGTCTAGACTAAACTCGAATCGACGTCCAATTTCACTTTCTTCGTCAATAAAACTATACCAAGGACCATCTATTTCTTTGGTAATGATCATCCAGTCTGTGATCAGTAGTTTTTCTTCTGGGCTGAAGCTGTCAACACCAATGCCTTCTTCGTCGAGAAAACTTAAAAGTGAATTCCAAATAGCCTGACTTAGCGGCTGGCTGTCATCAACTTGGTCGAACCAAATTGTTGCAGAGTTCTTACCTTCTTCGACATGAGAGCCTGTCACTAATGGCAACACCAAAGCAGGAGACTGTACTGCTAGTGTTTTACCAACAAGCGTGGCATCAGCGTCTTTACCTAAAGGTGGTAAAGCGAATTCATCAGAAAAATTAGGAGAATCTAAATCGGCAGGTACCTGTAAAACTTTTTGTTCTTGAGTTTTTAAATATTCATAGCTACCCGACGCGGTCTTTCTATCTGTTTGGCTTGAACAACCTGCAAGTGCAACCATCGCCACTGAACTTGCTATAGCCAGCGTTCTATTCATCTGTGTTCCTTATTAACCAGAAATCAATGCGTATTTTTTTAGTAGTTTTTCGATACGTTTTTGGCTTGATAGTTCCGGTAAAACCATAGGTAATCGCATAACTGCGCTTTCCATCATGCCCATTTTATATAATGCCCATTTGGGCATTACTGGATTTGGCTCGATAAATAGCTCGCTATGAAGCAACGAAATCGTGCTGTCAATATCGCGGCATTTATCAAAATCTTTATTAAGTGCAGCTTCACACATTTGTGCAATCGCCTTCGGCACTATATTAGCCGTAACGGAAATGACCCCATGTCCACCTTCACACATAAATTCTGCGCTTGTGCCATCGTCGCCACTTAGTAGCACGAAATCATCGGGAACAAGAGGTTGTGTTTCTTTAAGGCGAGCAATACTGCCTGTTGCGTCTTTAAGGCCCACTATATTTTTGTGGTTTGCCAGTTCTGCAACAGTTTCTGGCAGCATATCGGCAACGGTTCTGCCTGGGACGTTATATAGAAGAACGGGAAGATCGCTTGCATCTGCAATAGCGTTAAAGTGCGCTATCATTCCGGCTTGTTGTGGCTTGTTGTAATATGGCACTACACTTAGAAAGCCATCAATACCTACCGAACCTAACTGTTCAGTAAGAAAAATCGCTTCAGCGGTAGAATTAGCACCACTTCCTGCAATTACCGGAATTGCACCAGAGGCCATCGCCACCGTTTCTTTAACCACATTTACGTGTTCATCAAAAGGAAGTGTCGCAGATTCGCCAGTTGTCCCAACAGATACAATGCCGTGGGTACCCTGCTCAACATGAAACTTTACAAGTTTCTCTAGAGACTTGTAATCAATATCGCCGTTTTGAAACATCGGCGTGACGAGTGCTACGTAACTACCAGTAAACATAATCTCTCCGCAAAATGTGAGCGCACATGTTAAATACGTCAGTGCTTAAACACAAGTGATAGCGTGCGTAAAATGACAAGTATTTGACAATATCTTATTCAAAGCGTTGAAAAAGGCACTGACTTATAAAAAAACTCTGTGCTAACATCTTGCTAGTTAGGGAATTTAACGGGTGTTGTTTAAAATTCATCCCCTTGTTAACTGCAGCCCATTTGGCAGATATAACAAGTCGGGGGATTTTATAGCGAATTTGCTATCGGCAGCTGGTTAAACCAACCAACGTATAAAATTTTACGTGTGCAATTTGTCAAAAAACGATTGGCGCTACACCGTGCTTTTACATAAAAAACACAGACTTTGCCAGTCGCCGATGTTAGGTGGATATCTGACAATTTACACGCTTTTAAAACAGCAGCGGCCATTGTGCCTTAGAGCTTGAAGAATACTAGATGTCAAAACACCAACTTATTGTCACTATTCTGGGAACAGACAAGAGTGGCATTCTCAGCGAAATAGCCAGCACGGTTTCTGAGGCGCAATGTAATATTCTCGATAGCCGACAGGCAATTTACGGACGCGAGTTCTCGCTTACAATGATAATCGAGGGAACACAAAGTGCAATTACAAAGGCAGAGTGTATACTGCCAGCGTTGTTTCAGCGCCTTGATCTATTGTCGATGATGAAGCGCACGAGCCACCACGAAAAACAAAATTTAGAACACTTATTTAATGTAGAGTTTAGCGGCGAAGATGCAGCAGGCTTGATTAAGTCTGTTACGGGCTTTTTTGCCGAGCGCCATGCCATGATTAGCGCGTTTAGACAGCGCACATTTAAAGATAAATTGACCGGCAAAGACAACATGCGATGCAAATTTGTGGTGTCTTTACCCGCATCGGATAACTTAGATGCCTTAGAATCTGATCTAATGGCCCTGTTTGCTACGTTAAATGTCACAGGTAAAGTTGTCGATAAACAGAAAAAGGATCCTAATGAAAACGTTACAGGCTGGTGATAAAGCACCACAATTCTCATTGCAAAACCAAAATGACGAAACGGTCTCGTTAGCAGATTTTGCTGGAAAAAAAGTACTTGTTTATTTTTATCCAAAAGCAATGACACCAGGATGCACAGTCCAAGCGCAGGGCTTACGCGATATCAACAATGAGTTGACTTCGAAAAATGTCGTGGTTTTAGGGATAAGCCCTGATGCCGTAAAACGACTGCCTAAATTTATCGAAAAAGAGAGCTTAAACTTTACGCTGCTTTCCGATGAAGACCATGCTGTTGCAGATGCGTTTGGCGTATGGGGCCCTAAAAAGTTCATGGGTAAGGAATATGACGGGATTCACCGTTTAACGTTTTTGATTGACGAGAACGGTGACATTGAACATGTGTTTAATAAATTTAAAACGAAAGAACACCACATTGTTGTTTTGGACTACTTGAATAACTAAATAATTCTAAGCACTGTGTATTAAAAGCCCCTCGTTTAAAGGGGCTTTTTTTTAGCTACGCTCCAAAGCTCACGTTTTCGTTTCACCTTTTGTACTATCGGTTTATTTAATCAAAACAACTTGGTTAACATTGCTATTCGATTCAATTTTTGAAACAACAATTGTTGCATTTGAAAGCTATGTTCAAACCCCATTATCTCTATTTTTTAGTTCTTGCTATTACTGGCTGCACTAGTGCTCAGGCTCCCGCTTACCAAGAAGACAGAGCGCCAGAGAATAGAACCGAATATAACGGCCTGCGCGGTGTTGTACAGCAACAACGCGACCAAAACTATCTGATGAGCAAAACACTATCTGAAAAATGTAATAACGCGAAAGTCGACCTTGTTGTAGCGCAATCGAAAGAAAATAAGGAAGACATGGAAACACAAAAACGCATCATCAAGGAAACATGTAGATAGTGCGACGCGCAGTGATATCGGCGCTCTATTTTACCGCTTTTTTTACCGGCTAGAATAACTCGAACTGTAATTATCAGCGTGTTTTCTTTGCGTAATAAAATATAAGAGCCCTACGTACGCATCTTGTAAGAAATGCAGGATAATAACCACATAAAGAGAGCCACTTAAAACGTAAATTATCGACAATACCGCGCCGACAAGCGCTGTCCGCAATACATTGTTCCAACCTTGATAGACATGGCACAAGCCAAATAAAGCACTCGATACTACGACTGATAAAGGTAAACCAATATATTCATCCAACGCGTGCAATAGATAGCCTCTAAAAAGTAGTTCCTCACAAACACCTGCACACACAGAGACACCACCGATAAACCATCTTGCTTCATTTACATTACTTGGAAGTAAATAGTGGAACCCGTTGAGTTGTTTCGCAATTTTGGCTAGTTCCCTCTCATTATCAACCACGCTACGAAAACTTATTAATAGATAACCAACGATCACAACTACCCCTAAAAAAGCAAGGCATTGTGATACGTTAAAATCTATGACCAATCCCAACTCATGCGCCGATACGTCACCCAGAGCCATTAAAGTGAAAAGCAACGAGGTGGGCACAAGCAATAGTAATATCGTTTCTTGATAAGCCCGCACCTTGGTTATTTTGCCGGTTGTTATTCTTTGCTTCGTGCTCCCTGAATCAATAAGTTCAATGGCTGGTAATAATGCAAAACACAATAACAAGAGTACTTCGATAAACATCATAGTGTAGTTCGCCTAAATGGGTAATCGTTGCCTATGATATTGACCAATCATATTAAATAAATAATATTCTATTTTATGATAACTAAACTAAAAGTTTACTATGATAAAGATTGAGCTCATCGATTCTTTTTTGCTGGTAGCTAAACTGGGTGGAATATCAAAGGCCGCGGACAAAAAATCCTTATCCGCAATGGCCCTAAGTAAACAAATGCGATCGTTAGAAGAACGCGTCAGGCATCCTTTGTTTATCCGCACTGGACGACGTATAGCGCTAACAGAGTTTGGCTACAAGTTTAAAAATGAAGCAGAGAAACTAGCGCAAAGCCAAGCATCATTGCTTAACTGGCTTGACGAAGTATCAGGCACTGTAAGTGGAACACTTCGGGTATTGTTTCAATCACCGATGTTGTGTGACGAGACAATCGTTCCTTGGTTACCACTATTCCTCGATACATACCCCAATATAAATGTCGAGCTTGATGTCAAAGAATCGCTTATTGATATTGCAGAAGACGATTACGATATTTTTTGGGGGATAGGCGAGTATTTAGGCGAGCAATGCCCTAACCTAAAACGCAGAGATTTGTGGACTTCACGCTATGGCGTTTATGCCTCACCACATTACATTGCAAAACGTGGCCTACCGTCTCACCCTGATGATTTAGACTCACACGACATTGTAGGTTACCTTCATAATCAGCCATCAAACGTATTAGTGCTGCAAGAGCGTGGGAGCCCTATTTACCGTACGCTGAACCAACGCGTTGCCAGCGTAACTGGAATGGTAGAGTTAGCCATAGCAGGGCTTGGTTTAGTTAATGCCGGTGACGATGTTAAACAAATCGACGATGCCGTTAAGGCAAAGCAACTTATTCCAGTACTAGAGGATTATTGGTGGCAAGAAGCGAAAGTCTTTATTTATTATCACAACGTAAGGCACCATCAGCCAAAAGTGAAAGCATTCATTGACTTTTTCTTAGCTAAGCGGGATATATGGGCAAACGCTTAACACCACTAAAAAAGGGGCTCATTGCCCCTTTTTTATTCCGTTGCCGTTATGATTCTACCGGTTCAGTGACCACAACAGGGTTACTCGACCAAGCAGTGACCACGGCTTTAACAAGCGTTGCCAATGGAATGGCAAAAAATACACCCCAGAACCCCCACAACCCACCAAATACCAAAACGGCGATGATGATGTAAAGCGGGTGTAAGCTTACCGCTTCTGAAAATAATAATGGTACCAATAAATTACCATCAAGGGCCTGAATGATGCCGTAGGCTATCATCAAATACCAAAACTCTGGGGTTATCCCCCACTGAAACATAGCCACTACCGCTACAGGAATGGTGACAACCGCGGCGCCGATATAGGGAATTAATACCGAAAACCCTACCAACACACCCAGCAATATGGCGTATCGTAAGTCCATTAAGACAAAGGTGACACAACTCACCACGCCTACAATGATGATTTCAATAACCTTTCCACGGATATAATTGGCAATCTGAGAATTCATCTCATGGCCAACTTGCGTAATAAGGCGACGTTCTTTGGGTAGAAGGCGTGAAATACTGTCGAGGAAAAACAGTTTATCCTTCAGCATAAAGAAAACCATGAGAGGCACTAAAATCACGTATACCAATAGCGCTGCCAAATTTGCGATATTGCTAAAAGACGCAGAGATCAATGTCTCACCCACCTCTACCAATTTATCATTCAGACCTTCCATCATTTGATGAATTTGATACACCTGCACATAGTCAGGATATTTATCAGGTAAGGTTAAGATCCATTCCTGTGCTTTTTGCCATATTAATGGTGTTTCCTGAATAAGATTTACGCTTTGCTTTGAAATAATCGGCACTAGACCTATGAGGGTGAATATCGTTAGGGTGATAAAGCCCATCAAAACAACGGCACAAGATAAAGTGCGGCTTACACCTATATTGACCAGTCGTGTCACCGGCCAGTCGAGCAGATAGGCAATGACTGCCGCTACCAGTACTGGCATGATTAGTTCGCCCCACAGCAATAAAATTGCAGTGGTGAAAAGGATCAGTATTAGCAGCATTGCTGCATCAGGATCGGAAAATTTGCGTCGGTACCATCGACCAAAAACGCTAATCATAATGTCGCCTAGATAAACCAAAGAATAGGACAGGCATCATAGTTTATTGCGCTAGTTGTTAGCAATACGAAGAGTGTAAGAATCTTTGAAAATCAAACTGGTATGATGTTATTCAAAGTCTGTTTTAACGCGGTAAATCTCACGTAAATTGTCGATGAGCGTGTTACTAAATAGGTCTGATAGTGGTATAACTGTGTTAATCACGAGTAAATGTACAAAAGAAACGATAAAAATTGAAACTGTTTAACAACTTAGCGCTCTAAGTAGTTAGCAATATAACGTGTTCAGAATTTGTAGGTTCATGATAAAAAAGATTTCAACATCTCTGGTTGCTCTTTCTTTTGCGCTTACTGCAAGCCTAACGGCCATAGCGCAAGACGCCAATTACAGCAATAAAAATGCACTCCCAGAAATAGGTGTTGTAGCATCTGATGCTATATCGCTTGATAAGGAAATGATCGTTGGAGATGCGGTAATGCGTCAAATGCGCGGTCAAAGCCCCCTTATTTCAGACCCTGTACTTGATGAGTATTTGCAAGACTTGGGCAACCGCCTTGTAGTGCATGCCGAGAATGCTAAATTTCCCTTTGAGTTTTTTTGGGTAAACAATGATGCTATTAATGCGTTTGCATTTTTTGGTGGTCACATTGGCGTGCACACGGGTTTAATGCGTCGAGCGGAAAATGAAAGCGAGCTGGCATCTGTACTTGCTCACGAAATTTCACACGTAACCCAGCGCCATATTGCGCGACGAATGCAAGCGCAACAACGCTCATCACCTTTGGCTATTGCGTCTATGATTGGCGGTATCTTGATAGCAATGGCAAACCCAGAAGCGGGTATTGCCGCAATGCAAGCTGGCTCAGCGGCGTCTGCTCAACTGCAGATTGACTATACGCGCACCAACGAACAAGAGGCCGATAGAATTGGAATTACCATGCTGGCACGGGCGGGATTTGATCCAAGAGCCGCAGCAAGCTTTTTCTCGACAATGGCGGAAGAGTACCGCATGGTGTCAAGACCACCTGCACGCCTGCTCACTCACCCATTAACCGAAACGCGTATTGCTGATGCAAGAAATCGTGCAGACGATTATCCGCGCCGCAACTTACCGATAAATAAGCAGTTTGAGCTAGCGAAAGCACGTATCAAAGCACGCTATTCATTTGATGCCGATTACGCCGTTGAATATTTTCAAGCATCCGTTGAACAAAAGGTTCAGCGCAGCAAAGAAGCCAGTTTGTATGGCCTGGCGCTTGCCTACCTGCGTGCTGAAGAAACCGAAAAAGCGCAAGACATTATGGTGAAACTACTCGCCAATGATTCAAGTAATTTGTTTTATCTAGACGCGATGACCGATATCTATATCTCACTCGGCGAGCCGCTTAAAGCCGTGCAAATGCTTGAACCCCATGTTACGCATAACCCTCGAAATCAAGTACTGGCGTTAAATCAGGCTAATGCACTTATTAGCGCTCAGAAATATGATGCCGCAATAGAGTTACTTAAAGATTTTCTATTAGTGAAAAAAGACTATCAAATTGCCCATCAATTAATGAGTGAAGCGTATCAAAAAGCCAAACGCTTTTCTCAGATGCATCAAAGCAAAGCGGAGGTCTACGCCCTTTACGGTGCCTATAATCGTGCGGTAGACGAATTGCAGTATGCCTATAACTTTGCCGGTGATGACCACCTACAAAAACAACGCATTCGAGCGCGCATAAAGCAATTTAGGGATCAAGAAGAACGCTTACAACGTCTGTAATATGCGCGTTACTTGCTTATGGTGACAACGCCGCTCTGCATTTCTGTAAGGCGGCGTTTTATTTCCTTGGATGTTACCTCTCCCATTATCGTGTCTGCTACTTTTCCATCAGGCCCAATAATAAATGTTGCTGGCAGGTAAGAAGGCTTTTGCATAGGTAAAACGGTACTATCCTCTGCAACGATAATGGGGATATGAATATTGAACTTCTCTGCCATCTCGTTAAGGTCGCTCTCACTCTTTCTATCGTAATTAATTGCGAACAAAAGCGTATTCTCTGGCAATTGTCTATTAAACGCGTTTAATTCCGGCATTTCTCGTAAACATGGTGCGCACCAAGGGGCAAAGTAATTAATAACAACCCAGTGTTCGGTTAAATCGCCCCATGTGTATTTTTGACCACTTAGAATACGAAAGTCATGCTGTATTTTATTTTGTTGCGGCGCGATTAAGAGCTGATAGCTCATTACTCCAGCAACGCCAGCACATAGTAAAAGCGCCAACACACCGAGCTTTTTAACCAATTTGTTCACACATACACCCTTGTATTCATTTCGTGATGACGACACATCGCATCACTCATTTCATTCATATTGCCAGATGCATTTAGTTAAAAACAACTATTTAAATATAGGTATACTATGTGGCATCAAGGTTGACTAAATCAACAACTTAACAAATCAACGTGTTAAACAAGACTAACGATGAGAATAACCATGACAGATGTTTCTATTATTCATAACCCGCGATGCTCTAAAAGCAGACAAACCCTTGCGCTACTAGAAGAAAAAGGCGTCACGCCCGTTATCGTTGAGTACCTCAAAGCCCCCTTATCGGAGTCGGAAATTAAGGACATATTTAAAAAACTTAATCTTGAATCAGTTCGCCAGATGATGCGTACCAAAGAAGACGAGTACAAAGCGGCCAATTTAGGTGATAGTAACGTGACTGACCAGCAGCTGTTTGCGGCGATGGCGACAACACCAAAGCTCATCGAACGACCTATTGTAATTAATGGCGATGCCGCCAGAATTGGCCGCCCACCAGAATCAGTACTGGATATTTTATAATGTCACCTGTTCTCGTGCTTTACTACAGCCGAAATGGCAGTACAAAGCGCCTTGCCGACGCCATAGCACAAGGCGTGAGCGCGCTTGATGTGCCTGTTATTGTACGTACTGTGCCAAGCTTAAACCCAAGCGAAGACGATGATCGCTCACCCGTTGCAACAGTGACATTACAAGAGCTGGAACAATGCAGCGCATTGGCATTAGGGAGTCCAACTCGGTTTGGTAATATGGCCGCGCCAATGAAGCACTTTCTCGACTCAACAAGCAGTTTGTGGCTTAAAGGCGCGCTAATTGATAAGCCAGCATGTGTATTTACGTCATCATCATCGATGCACGGTGGTCAAGAATCTACGCTGTTATCTATGATGCTACCGCTAATTCACCATGGCATGGTAGTGTGTGGTTTACCTTATAGTGAACCCGAGCTACATAGTACAACGACAGGTGGCAGCCCTTACGGCGTTAGTCATGTGGCACACCATGATTTTGCCAACCCGCAACAATTGAGCGACGACGAAAAAGCGTTGTGTATGGCACAAGGTAAACGGCTAGCGCGCTTTGCAAAAGCACTTAGCCAACAAGCACCCTCGGAGAAATAATATGGCACCCGATACGCGTTTCTTTCGCTATCTCGCATTAGTTAGTCACACATTACTTATCGTTTGGATAACATTGTGGCAATTTACTTTTACTAAGGAGCACACCTACTCACCTATTTTTATTGCTCTGTTTTACATACTACCGCTACTGCTTCCATATTGGGGCGTGCTTAAAGGTAAACCCTACACACACGCATGGGCAAACTTTGTCGTTTTGTTTTATCTTATTCACGGGTGCACTGTTGCCTACGCTGTTCCCGCCGAATTTTGGTATGCGATCATAGAGATTGTTTTGTGTACTGGTATGTTTGTGGGCTGTAGCGCTTTTGCACGTAAGCGCGGTAGAGAACTTGGTTTAGGACTCAAGAAACTCAAAGAAGAAATGAAAGAAGAGAAAGCCTACTTTGAGGGCCAACAATAGAGGTAGAGTTATGAAAAGCTGGCGTTTTTACCTTGCTGCGGGGTTTGGACTTGTTTTTATCGCCGCATGTGGTGGCTCGGGTTCAGATTCGCCAGCTTCTCCACCTGTAACAGACTCACCGACAGGCATTACTATAGATGGCCCAACTGATGCTCGCGTCGGTGATAGTGTCGATTTTGCTGTAGTAGCCCCATCAGGGCGACAGATTACTGCTATTGCCTGGCAAGTAACAAACCTAGATTCACCGCCGCTCGGTGCACATACCCAAGCTGTGGGTTTTGACGCACAACGTGCAGGCGACTACGTAGTAAGTGTTGAATTAACCTTAGACGATGGACGCCGGTTAGATGATGTACTTACATTATCAGTAACCAATTCGAATGAACCTATGGCGGTGTTACGCCTAGGTCATGAAGCCACTGAAGGCGGCCGTGTTTCTTTATCAGTAAATACCCAAAACCTTAACGGTCTTACCGTTACCGCCATTGATTGGACACAAACTCGCGGACCACAAGTTAACGGGTTTTCATTCGATGACGGTGATTTAAGCCATAACATCTATTTTCAAGCACCGCGTGTTAGTGCAGACAGTATTATTACCATAAACGCGACCCTAACATTATCAAACGGGACCCAACTCAGTGATAGTGCCTCAGTGGTAGTCAAGAACGTTGATGTTGACCTTGACGGTTTCTTTGTCGATAACGACACGAATGAAACGGTAAGCAGCCATATGCAACCGTATAGGCCTGATAGCCCTTATGCATCAGCACTTAGCCAATGCGTTTACAATAACCAAGTAAAAAGTAGCTGTCGTTTCTCAACTCTCCCGCTAATTGGTCAAGAAACAGAGTCTCCTTCTGTTGAAGATATCTTAGATAGAACCTATGTGTCGCATCCTTGGATGGGTGACGCATTTAAACGCTTTTTAGAAACATCGCAAAGCAAAGAGGATATGCTTAAACTGCTTAGAGCAACAACGGCAGTAGTTATATCTTACGATATTAGGCCTTCATACTATTGGGTTGCTACTGGGGCAATTTATTTAGACGCAAACAACTTTTGGCGCACACCGCAAGAGCGCGACACCATCAATACACGCCCAGATTATCGCAGCGGATTTGGTAGCGACTTAGATTTTACGAGTAGTTGGCGTTATACAAAGGAGGGAGAGTATTACTTTCCCATTCTAACAAGCTTTAACGCTGCTGATAGACTCTCACGAAGTGATAGTGAAGTTGAAGCTGCACTGACATGGCTGTTATATCACGAACTTGGACACGCCAATGACTTCTTTGATTACACAGAATGGGACAACCTAGCCCCTAGCGAGAGCCCACTTTCCGCTTACAATGATGCCGCACCGATTTCTACATCGCTATCTAATGCGTTGCCACTCACCTCATCGCAACTACATGCTGTTGCGCAAGTTCGCTATGGAGGCCAAACAGCCACAGCAGCACAGCGTAATTACACCGCATTACAGATAGCCAATTGGTTCGAAACTGACGGCGCAGTATCGTTTTATTCTTACTATACTGAGCGCGAAGACATCGCCACCCTCTTTGAGCGGTTCATGATGTTGTATCGGTTGGGTGTCAGTGCCGACCTTGGATTATTTGCTCAAGAGCGTATTGATGATGGTAGCTTTACCATTACATGGGGTCAGCGTAACCGGGTAAGTGACGATAACGTAAAACCGAGAGTAGACTACGCAGTGAGCCGCATACTGCCCAATCTCAATGTACCTGACATTCAAGCGAGCCTACCCTCACCTATTATGCTTCCAACTGATAGATCATGGCGTGAGACCGTGTCGTTTGGTGTGTCATCAAATAACAAGACTGATGTTGTTGAAAGTAACGCATCTCACAATCAACAAGACGGATCGAACACACTTACGGTAAGTGATGAATTAGAAATGATAAGACGCATTGATAACGGCAAATATCAGTAAGCAATGTAATGAGGGGTTAAATAAGGCCTAGTTCACGTTTAACCATTGCCACTGACAAGCGTTTTTGTTCTTGCAACGAGCGTGTATCAAGTCTTGCCAATAAGGCCATTAGGCTCTTTAAGTCGCGCTCACTGTGATTCAGCAAAAATTGTAGCGCTTGATTCGACAGTTTAAGCCCTCTTTCGGCCGCTCTCAGTCGCACGGCTTCTTCACGCCCTGCGTCATCAAGGTGATTAACGTGGTAAATAACACCCCACGCCAGCCTAGAACGCAGATCTGGCAGTGTAAATGCAGGGTTTGATGGTCCTAAATGACTGGTACATATTACCAGCGTATGCTGTGTTTCACTCACGCGATTTAACAGGTCAAAGAGTGCTTCTTCCCATCTTTCATCACCCGCAATGGCATGGACATTATCAAGGGCAAGTACTGATAAATTCTCGAGCCCTTCGAAAATATCGTAAGACCAAGCCTGAAAATCATTCATATTAAGATACAAGTGATTAACTGATTTTTCAGCGAGTTGATGGCATGTAGCAAACAACAAATGACTTTTACCAATAGCCGACGCACCGAGCAAAGTAACTAGGGGAAGTTTGAGTGTAGACAAATGCCCTAGCCCTTGTGCATGACGCCAGTCAGGGAGCGCTATAACGATGTTCTCTAGTAGCGCCACCACTTCTTCATTACCTATATTGACGAAACTATCAAAGTTTTCGTCGATAGGCAGTGTCACTGGCAAAGGTAATTGCATGCTTTTCTAATTACTCCAGTAAAAGCTGTGCCCTTCCACTGATTCGCCATGTGCATCAGTGACTGGCCGCAATTTCGTCTCAAGTCGAACACTATTTAATAGGTCGTCAACCGTACCTACTAATGTGAGCGCAAAAGTCGCTACCGTGCCTGATTGCTCAATTAATGTCGCGCTTTCGATAACACTCAAACTGTTTAGATAGGCTTTAACACTCGCATAACTGCCAATGGTTCCTACATTTGCGATAGACACGGTTAGCACTTCGCGCTCCGAGGCATCTATACCCACAACAGCATACAAAGAGGATAGATAATTTGAATACGCATCGACAAGTTCACTGGCAAGTAATTCAGGTGTGTCGCCATAGATACTGCCATAACTCACTTTGCCACCACCTATAAACACCCAATCCAATGCAAAATCACCCTCGTCTGCACGTTTCGCATAGTGAGTAAATTCGTCCATCGTAAACGGGGCCAGCGGTTGCGCTTGTGTATTAGCATTCGTTGAAGCCATACCCAACGCTGAATTGTCGCCTATTTCAGTTTCCTTCATGACGTCGCTGTCGGCACTGATATCATTATTGCTGTTGGTAACACCCTCTGGCGTATCACGTTCAATATTTTGATCAGACATACGCGCAGGTTCACTGTCGAGCACGTCCTCTAACGCGTCGACCGTGCCAGAAGCAACAACAGTTTCTGGTAACTCGGGTATTACGGTAGGATCGTTCTTATACACCCGTGCACCAATGATGTTATCAATGCCATAGCGCACTGAGGCCGATTGCAAAGGTTCAACAAATCGTCCCCACACGTCATATGTAGTGATATTCACATTGTCGGTGAGATCCATTAACGGCAAGCTAAGTGGAATGCCGCGTTCTTTAGCTGTCTGCTTTAACGTGAGAGTAAGTTCTGATTGTGAAGATTCTTCAAGAATAACGCGTTTATCTTCATCAGATACATCCTGCGCTATCCAGACAATAGTTTCTGGGCGACGGTCTCCCCACAGCGGTAACATTTCACGCTGAAGCAGCTCTGTTAGCTTAGTGTTATCAAATTCGGCAACGTAATATGTGCGATTCCCGTCAAAGTCGAAACGATAAGAACGTAACATCGCTTGGGGTGTACGCAGTGCCGCTTTTACGCCTGCATTGTCGAGAACCGCAGTGCTTCCAGACATTTTTACGAACACCTGTTTAAGCGCTTCCTTTAATGCGGCTTGTTGTGTGCGCTGGCTTTGGTCGCTTACTTCAATGTGCGCTTCATTGACAATGACACGTTGTGCAGCGAAAACACTGGGCACAGCGTTTAACGTCAACAATGCACACACACCTGCGATCCTTGCGCCCTTAAATACGCGACTAACATAATGACTAGCGTTGCGCTTAACCATTGTTAACATCCAATCTCCATTCGTTTTTAAAACCAAACCGTTACCTTTAACACCTTATGAATTTAACTTCATCATTACGTTACACAAGGCTAATACGCTTAAGATTTCTATTCTCTTTTATATTGGGGCTAATTTCATCCTTAAAATGAAAAAGATTGTGACACATTGTTTTTCGATACCAGCAATTTAGCACTAACCTTTTGGTCAACATCTGTTTTAAATAGGCAAAACCTAGAAAAACTTCTGCAAAAAAAAGACCATAAAAACCCTGTGACAAATTGGACTTGTGTCTACTTACTGGTAGAATCCGCGTTTTTCTACCTCTTAGTTCCAGGGCCCAAACGTGAGCGAAAATAAAACCTCTTTAAGTTACAAAGATGCAGGCGTAGATATCGACGCAGGAAATCAACTTGTTGAACGTATTAAATCTGTTACCAAAAAAACACACCGCCCCGAGGTGAAAGGTAATTTAGGAGGCTTTGGTGCGTTATGCGAGCTCCCTACTAAATATAAAAAGCCGCTTCTTGTATCTGGCACCGATGGTGTTGGTACAAAACTAAGAGTTGCAATGGACGCCAACCGTCATGATGGTGTGGGAATCGACCTTGTTGCAATGTGCGTAAACGACCTGATTGTTCAAGGCGCCGAACCTTTGTTCTTCCTTGATTATTACGCCACTGGCAAGCTTGACGTTGATGTTGCAGCATCAGTGGTAACTGGTATTGGCGCAGGTTGTCAACAAGCAGGCTGTGCCTTGATTGGTGGTGAAACAGCTGAAATGCCTGGAATGTACCATGACGGCGACTATGACATAGCCGGCTTCTGTGTGGGTGTTGTTGAAGCTGACAAGGTTATCGATGGCACAAATGTTAAACCTGGCCAAAAGCTCATTGCATTAGGTTCATCTGGTCCGCATTCAAATGGTTATTCATTGGTTCGTAAAATCATTGAGGTAAGCGGTGCTAACGTTAATGAGAACCTTAACGACAAACCAATTATTGACCAGTTGCTTGAACCAACGCGTATTTACGTCAAGTCGGTGTTAGCCCTATTAGAAGAAGTAGAAGTTAGCGCAATCTCTCACATCACGGGCGGTGGTTTCTGGGAAAATATCCCTCGCGTACTACCTGAAGATGCCAAAGTCGTTATTAACGAATCTACATGGGAATGGCCTGCCATTTTCTCTTGGTTGCAAGAGAACGGTAACGTGACGCGCCACGAAATGTACCGTACTTTTAACTGTGGTGTTGGCCTTGTTATTGTTGTTGACGAAGCAGACGTAGACAACGCGTTGTCTATCCTTAAACAGCACGGCGAAAACGCGTGGGTAATTGGTGACATTGAATCCAAAGACGGCGAAGAGCAAGTAGAGATCAACGCGTGAGTGAAGCTGTGACTAAGTTATGTGTATTAATTTCGGGTAATGGTAGTAATTTACAAGCTATTATTGATGAAATAAAAGCACACCGTTTGAATGCACAAATTAGTGGTGTGATCAGTAATCGTCCAAATGCCTACGGTTTAGAGCGTGCAAAAGAAGCAGGCATTGAAGCAGTATGTATTGATCATACGCAATATGAAGACCGCATCGATTACGATAACGCCTTGAAAGCACAAATCGACGCATTTGGTGCCGATTGTGTTGTGCTTGCAGGCTTCATGCGTATTCTAACACCTGAGTTTGTAAACTATTTTTCTGGAAAATTAGTGAACATTCATCCATCTTTGTTGCCAAAGTACAAAGGGTTGAATACGCATCAGCGCGCTATTGATAACTCAGACACTGAACACGGTGTTAGCGTTCATTTTGTAACACCCGAGTTAGATGGTGGTCCTGTCATTATTCAAAGCCGAGTACCGGTGTTTGAAGATGATACAGCAAGCGATTTAGCCGAGCGTGTTCAAGAGCAGGAGCGCCGCATTTATCCACTTGTGCTATCTTGGTACAGCGCGGGTCGACTTAAAATGCGAAACAATAAGGCTGTTTTAGATGATCAAGAACTTCCAGAATCTGGTTATGCGAGCGAGTAAAGGGCTTGTAAGTTGCACATTGCTGACACTGTCTTTGTCAGCAATGGCACAAGATTCCCAAAGCGACACACTGTCGCTTACGCCCTACAAGGCAACCTATACCGCGTATAAATGGGACGATGATGTTGGCGAAGCCAGCATAGAGTTATCTAAATTAGGTAACAATCAGTATTCGCTGCTATATACGTCAAAGGTATCTAAGTTTTTCCTGTCTGATAAACGCAGTGAACACTCGATTTTTACTGTAAGTGATAACACTGTTGTGCCATCACAGTACTTTTACGATCGTTCTGGTACTGGGCCAGATAAAGCATTAAAAGTCACGTTTAGTCATCAGGGTAACGGTAAAATTAATGTCGAAAATGGCGATACTTTTGATTGGAACGGTGAGTTTGATAATCAAATATACCGTCTAGACCTTGCTAAGCAGCTGGCAGAAGGAAAAACTTCACTCTCTTATGACTTCGTAAACTACCGTGGTGAGTTGCGTCATTACGGCGTTGAAGTTGTAGATAATGAAACACTGTCCCTGCCCTATGGCAAGATTGAGGCAGTGAAGGTGAAGCTTATTCGAGACTCAAAAAAACGTGAGACGTTTGCATGGTTTGCCCCTTCGTTAAACTATGCACTTGTGCGTTTACAACAGTTTAAAGAAGGCGATGAACAAGGTGACATAAAGCTTAAGTCATTCACTGAGCTGTAGTCGATTTTGGTATCGTCTTTTTTCATCGTATTAACTCTGCCGAGTTTAACATCTTGTTAAACTCGGCAGTTTGTTTTAAGCACAACATTAGTGCGTTTATATTGTGCATTAATGTTGCCATCCACAAATATTAAATTCTTTTCAAATACCGCTATTTATCTGCATGTTGAATAGCGATCTATAAGCAACAGCTATACTAATAGATGCACCCTATTATTTATGCAGTTATTAATACAATATTCATGTAAAAATCTTGATCTTTGCCCTATTAAATAATAGGTTTACAGCATGCTGGTCTGACCTCAATTTGCACTGGTGCATTGTGAAGTGCTCACCCCAATTGAGCAGCGACCTGTATAATGTTCAACGCCTTTCAGGAGTGAAGTATGGCAGATTTTATATGGTTTTTACTGGTGGTTTTGACACTAGCGGTTGCTAGCTATAAACGCACCAGCTTGGTAACGGCAGTTGCCATGGGCGCAGGTGTCATGATTTTAGGCACCCTCTTTGGCGATATCGGCCTTTTAGGCTGGGTGGTATACCTAGCATTAACACTTCCTTTCACGCTATCGAACATCAGACAGCAATACATTTCAACTAAACTACTTGCGTTCTATCGCAAAGTGATGCCTGAAATGTCAAGCACAGAACAAGAAGCTATTGATGCTGGTACTGTATGGTGGGACGGTGATATTTTCAGCGGTAAGCCAGACTGGGATAAGTTACACCGCATCCCTAAAGGGCGTCTGACTGCTGAAGAGCAAGCGTTTCTAGACGGTCCGTGTGACACGGTATGCTCTATGGTAGACGAGTGGCAAATCAATCACAAAGATGCCGATCTACCTCCTGAGATTTGGCAGTATCTAAAAGATCATAAGTTCTTCGCTATGATCATTAAGAAGCAATACGGTGGTTTAGAGTTTTCTGCCTATGCGCAATCTCGTGTACTACAAAAGTTGGCCGGTGTCAGCGCTGTATTATCGAGCACTGTTGGTGTTCCTAACTCATTAGGCCCAGGTGAACTACTTCAGCACTACGGTACCAAAGAGCAACAAGACCACTATCTACCGCGTCTTGCAGCAGGTGAAGAAATTCCTTGTTTCGCGCTTACCGGCCCTGAAGCAGGTTCAGATGCGGGTGCGATCCCTGATGTGGGTGTGGTTTGCAAAGGCGAATTCAACGGTGAAGAAGTATTGGGTATGCGCCTTACGTTCAACAAGCGCTACATCACTCTTGCGCCGGTTGCGACGGTTATTGGACTCGCGTTTAAGCTTCAAGATCCAGACGGTCTTCTTAGCGACAATAAAGAGCCAGGTATTACGTGTGCCCTTATTCCGCGTGACACCAAAGGTTTGGAAATTGGCCGCCGCCACTTCCCACTTAATACGCCATTCCAAAACGGTCCAATTAAGGGTGAAGATATCTTTGTGCCTATCGACTATATCATCGGTGGTCCGAAAATGGCGGGTCGCGGCTGGCGTATGCTTGTAGAGTGTTTGTCAGTGGGTCGTTGTATAACTCTTCCTTCATCAGCAGCAGGTGGCGCTAAGTCGGTATCACTGGCAACTGGTGCGTATGCTCGTATTCGTCGTCAATTCCGTATGCCTGTAGGTCATATGGAAGGGGTTGAAGAGATGCTGGCTCGCATCGGCGGTAACGCTTACTTGATGGATGGTGTGACGCGCTTCTCAACCGTTGGTGTTGACCTTGGCGAAAAACCTTCGGTAATTTCGGCAATCTGTAAATACCACCTAACTGAAAAAATGCGTCAAGTTATCAACGATGCAATGGATGTTCACGGTGGTAAAGGCGTAATGCTTGGGCCAAATAACTACCTTGGTCGTGGTTATCAAGGTGTGCCTGTTTCTATTACCGTTGAAGGTGCAAATATCCTTACGCGAAACATGATGATCTTTGGTCAAGGCGCAATGCGCTGTCACCCGTTTGTTCTTAAGGAAATTGAAGCAGCTTCAATTGAAGATAGAAAAGAAGCGCTGAAAGCCTTTGATAAAGCGGTATTTGGTCATATTGGTTTTGCCGTAGCGAACACTGTACGCAGCGTCTGGTTCTCGTTAACTAACGGCGCGTTTAGCAGTGCACCATTTACTGATGAAACAGCTCGCTACTACAAGCTTCTACAGGGTTATAGTGCAAACTTAGCATTGCTTACTGACGTATCAATGGGTGTACTTGGCGGTGATTTAAAACGTCGTGAACGCTTATCTGCGCGTTTAGGCGATATTCTAAGTGGCCTTTACTTAGGCAGTACAACACTTAAGCGTTTCGACGAAGAAGGTCGCTTAAAAGAAGACTTACCTCTTCTTCATTGGGCAATGCAAACTACCCTACACGACATTGAAACCGCTATTGATGACTTCTTGGCGAACTTCCCGAATAAAGCCATTGCAGTCGTTATGCGCGCTATGGTTATTCCATTTGGCCGTCGTGTTGGCAAGCCATCTGATAAAACAGAGCATGCCATTGCGCAAATGCTACAAACGCCTTGCTCTGCACGTAGCCGTTTAGGCTATGGCCAGTACTTAACTCGCGAAGAAGGCAGCTTAATGGGTGACCTTGAGCAGACGCTTGATGACGTTTTGGCAAGCGAGCCAATTTTCGAGCGTATTTGTAAGCATAAGAAAGCTAAGTTGCCATTCACGCAACTTGAAAAGCTTGCTGATGAAGCGCTTGCAGAAGGCGTTATCAACGAAGACGAAGCGAATCTGCTGCGTAAAACTGAAGCGGGTCGTTTGCGTACCATCAACGTTGACGATTTCGACCACGAAGAATTGGTAGCAAAGATAAACTCGTCTAGTGCATCGACTAAAAAGCGTGGTGGCAAGGCAGCGTAAGCGCGTTGACCATTACACGTTTCTAACTAAAAAGGCCGCTTAATAGCGGCCTTTCTTATTTGGTTAGTCTGTTAATCTGACATAAAAAAACCGGAATAAACTCCGGTTTTTTTAATCAATTTACAAATACTAGCTAAGCTGAAGTTTGTCCATTAATAGAACTGCCTGAGTTCGGGTATTAATTTCTAGTTTACGCAGTATGGCGCTGATATGTGCCTTAATGGTTGCTTCGGTAACATTCATCTCATGTGCAATTTGTTTATTCATCAGACCTGCACGTAAATACGACAATACTTGAATTTGCTTAGGGGTTAACTCGCGGAATCGCTGAAGTAGGACCTTCAGTTCGTCATCAACTTTATCGAGTTCTTCTTCCATTCCCTCTGGTAGCCATTTTTTACCCGCGATTATATCTACAATCGCTTGCGCTATTTCGCGCGTTGCAGATACTTTAGGTATGAAACCCTGTGCGCCAAGACTCATAACCTGAGCAACAACTTCAACGCTATCACTACCTGAAATTACGCCAACGGGAATATCAGGGTATTGCTCACGAAGTGTAATTAGGCCGTTAAAGTACTCTCCACCAGGCATATTTAAATCAAGAAGAACCAGTTCGACGCCATCGAATTCATTTAATTTTTCAAGTGCTGATTCAAGACTTCCTGCCTCGATGATTTGCGAATTTTCAAAGTAGGGTTCTAACGCGCCGCTTAAAGCTTCGCGAAACAATGGGTGATCGTCTGCTACTAGAATTCTCGTCATTAGCGTTACTGCTTCCTTATTGTATTTGTTGATAGATTAATACTTTCGTTTAGTAACGAAAAGCCCTAAACCTTAAAAATAGACTAAATTTCAAGAAAATTGGTGTTTTAGATTGGCATTTTCAATTCAAACGTTAAAATTGCGGCCCAAATTACGAAATGAAGGCCTATTGTGAAGAAGCACGACAACATTTATGCAAACCCGCTCAGTAAAGTAGCCGACTTTAAATTTGACGAGTCTGTGGTAGATGTGTTTCCCGATATGATCCAACGTTCCGTACCGGGATACGAAACGATTATTCACACTATCGGTGAACTGGCCAAAAGCGCGGTAAGCGATAATTCTAATGTATACGACTTAGGGTGCTCTTTGGGGGCTGCAAGTTTGTCTATAGCAAGAGCAACTCAAGACAAAACGTTTAACATCATAGGCGTCGATAGTAGTGAGGCAATGGTTGAACGTTGTAAACGTGTTGTACAAGCATTTACACTGACAAACCCTATCACCATTGAGCAAGCCTATGCTCAAGAGGTCGAGATTACAAATGCATCAATGGTGGTGATGAATTTCACCCTACAGTTTATACCTCCAGCCGATCGCGCTGCGCTATTATCTAAGATATACGAAGGGTTGAATCCTGGTGGTATTTTAGTGCTGTCAGAGAAAATTCGACATCCGACCCTAAGAGGAAACGAACTGCTTATCGACTTACATCACCAGTTCAAACGCGACAACGGTTATAGCGAGTTAGAAGTGAGTCAAAAACGCGCAGCGTTGGAAAAAGTGATGCTAACCGACACATTCGAAGAACATGAAACTCGCTTAAAAAATGCAGGCTTCAGCGATGTAGTAATGTGGTACAAATGCTACAACTTCACGTCTTTGATTGCGGTTAAAGCTTAAGCCGACATACTAGGAACAACATGAGTAAACTAGAAAACATTTGGTTTAACGACTGCTATAAATCGTTATTAGACAGCCCACTTGCCCACTGGCTACAAACACTTCCTGCATTAATGGACGAATGGCAGCGCAACGGAAAACACGGTGAATTTGATAAGTGGTGTAGGTTACTCAATAAATTGCCCAAACCCGCCTGCAGCACCATCGATTTGAAAAATACTGTGACTATAGGAAGCGAAAAAGACGTTGATACCTATACGCAAAAACAAATTGAAGGCTTACTAAAACAATTTATGCCATGGAGAAAAGGTCCATATCATGTGCACGGCATTCACATAGACACGGAATGGCGCTCGGACTGGAAGTGGGACCGTGTTGTACCTCACATAGCGTCACTAGAAAACCGGCACGTATTAGACGTGGG
Organism: Alteromonas sp. KC3; assembly: GCF_016756315.1. NCBI lineage: Bacteria > Pseudomonadati > Pseudomonadota > Gammaproteobacteria > Alteromonadales > Alteromonadaceae > Alteromonas > Alteromonas sp. KC3. Next base: position 2,096,662 of record NZ_AP024235.1, on the reverse strand, counting down.
CTGCGGAAGTGGATATCACATGTGGCGCATGCTCGGCGAAGGTGCCTCTCGCGTTATTGGCGTCGACCCAACGCAACTATTCTTCATTCAGTTTCACGCCATAAAGCACTTCATGCATAACGAAAATGTTGCCACAAACAATATCCATTTTCTTCCTATGGGCATTGAAGACATGCAGCCGCTGAAGGCTTTCGATACCGTATTCTCTATGGGCGTGCTGTATCACAGAAAAGACCCTATGGCGTTTTTAACACAGCTTAAAGACCAACTTCGCAAAGGCGGCGAGTTGGTGCTTGAAACGCTAGTAGTGGACGGTGATGAAAATACCGTACTAATGGCGGGCGAGCGTTACGCTCAAATGCGTAATGTCTGGTTTTTACCTAGCACTGCGGCACTTACCGTTTGGCTATCACGCCTAGGCTTTGAAAATATTCGCGTGGTGGATGTGAATCACACGACATTAGACGAGCAACGCTCAACGCCTTGGATGGACACGCAATCTTTGAAAGATTTTCTCGATCCAGAAGATATTACCCGCACCATTGAAGGCTACCCTGCACCACAACGAGCCGTTATTGTAGCCAACAAGAAGTAAAGACCTTTCCTGAACCAACGACTCTGTGTTGGCATAAATGTTGTAACCCTAATCTGCTAAAGTGTAAGTAATCTGCATTGATTAGGGTGACAACATGGACATACATGGCTTTCTAGCAACACATCAATTGCCAAGTAGCTATGCAGAGATTGCACAAAAATGGTTCACTCCATTATGTGAACGGCTACTCAAGCACCAAGAAGGTGCATCAAAACCTTTCGTTGTGGGCATCAATGGATGTCAAGGTTCTGGAAAATCCACATTAACCAGTTTTATTGAAGCCTTTTTAACGTCAGTACATGGCAAACGCGTTGTGTCTTTGTCTATCGATGACTTCTATCTTGACCAATCACAGCGTAACGCGTTGGCTATAAAGGTACATCCACTGCTGAAGACTCGCGGAGTACCTGGTACACACGATACGGCTTTGGCGCTCACTACACTTCGACAACTTGAAAGTGGTCAGCCCACTGCTCTCCCCCGGTTTAATAAAGCAACTGACAATCCGCAGCCCAAAGCGCAGTGGCCTGTGGTAAGCGAATCACCGGACTTCGTTATTCTTGAAGGCTGGTGTGTTGGTGTGCCTGCACAATCTGCTGATGATGTTAAGCGCCCGATTAATCATCTTGAAGAAGTAGACGATCCGCTTGGTATTTGGCGATCTTTTGTCAATACTGAATTAGCAGGTGAATACCAAGCGCTGTTTAACAAGATCAACTATAGCGTAATGCTGAAAGCGCCCTCGTTTGATTGTGTTTACCAATGGCGTCTAGAGCAAGAACACAAACTAGCCGCTTCTGTGCAGGGCAAAGGCGCTGGCATTATGAGTGACGAAGAAGTGGCAAACTTTGTGCAACACTATCAACGCATTACAGAGCACGCACTTGATTGCTTGCCCGACAGATGCGACACGGTTTTTATATTAGATTCAACAAGAACGATAACAGAACAGGATGTAAAACAATGACGAAAACGCTTGTTTTCACCGATATGGACGGCACGCTGTTAGACCACCATACCTACTCTTTTGAGGCGGCGAAACCGGCTTTAGCGGCATTAAAACAAAAAGACATTCCCGTAATACCCACTACCAGCAAAACCTTTGCTGAATTGGAGCCATTGCGAGAGCGGATAGGATTGGATGGCCCTTTTATTATCGAAAATGGTGCTGCGATATTTATTCCTCATGGCTTTTTTAAGCAAAAACCTAGTGGCACAGTGTGGGTAGATGGCTATTGGTGTAAAGCCTTTATCTCAAATAAGAACTACTGGATTAAGTTGCTTGAGAAGATGGGCAGCGACTTTGATAGTAAGTACAAACAATTTTCAAAAATGTCACTAGATGAAATTCAAGAATGTACTGACCTTGACGAACACTCCGCATCGCTTGCAGCTAAACGGCAATTTGGTGAACCCATTTTGTGGCTAGGAAGCGATGATGAAAAGCAGCGCTTTTTAAAAGCGGTGAAAGACAGAGGCGCCTTCCCACTAGAAGGAGGCCGATTCATTCACGTCTCAGGCAACTGTGATAAAGGTCAAGCGCTTAAGTGGCTTGCCAGTGAATACCAAAAACAGCACGTGACCAAAGTGAACACAGTAGCCCTTGGTGACGGTAAAAACGACGTGGCGATGCTAGAGGCAGCGCATACCCCTATAAGAATATTATCACCGGTAAATCCTCCACCCGAAGTACAAAAAGAAGAGGTATATACCAGCACCCTAACCGGCCCTGAAGGCTGGAATGAAATGCTAACACAACTATTATCCCTTTGATCAGGAGGACACATGGCTGATTTTTATCAAAATGGTGTGGTAACAACGTTACATAACTTGGCTCGTCGTCCAACCGAAGAGCTTGAAGCAGAGCTTCTTCAATTTTCACAAAAGCGTCCAATGGCGCTAATTCTTCCCTCTCTTTTTTCAGAGCTTGAAGGCGACGCGCTTCCGCATATCGTTAATGAACTCACTGAAGTTCCATACTTGTCTGAAGTTGTTATTGGTTTAGATAGAGCCAATCAAGAACAATACAAACACGCGCTTAAATTCTTTGGAAAACTACCACAGCACCACCGCATATTATGGAACGATGGCCCTAGGCTTAAAGCGTTAGATGAAGAGCTTCAAGCCCAAGGCCTTGCGCCTAAAGAGTTGGGTAAAGGGCGAAACGTATGGTACTGCATGGGCTATGTACTGGCGTCGAACCGAGCTGAATCGGTAGCACTGCATGATTGTGATATCGTGACTTACGAGAAAGATTTACTTGCCCGCCTCATCTACCCGGTGGCTAACCCGCAGTTTAACTATGAATTCTGTAAAGGCTATTACGCGCGTGTCGCTAATGGCAAAATTAACGGCCGTGTTTCTCGTTTACTCGTAACGCCCCTCTTGCGCGCACTTAAACGCATTATGGGTGACAACGAGTACCTTGAGTTTATGGACAGCTTTCGCTATCCACTAGCGGGAGAATTCTCGTTTAGACGCGACGTGCTTAACGATATTCGCATTCCTAGCGACTGGGGTTTGGAAATTGGCGTACTGTCTGAAATGCACCGCAACTATTCTCACAACAGACTGTGTCAGGCAGATATTTGTGACATTTACGACCACAAGCACCAAGATTTATCGCTTAACAACGACCAAGGTGGTTTGTCGAAAATGTCTATCGACATTACCAAAGCCATTTTCAGAAAGTTGGCAACACAAGGCTATACTTTCAGTAATGAAATGTTTCGCTCGATTAAAGCAACCTATTTCCGCATTGCGCTAGACTTTATTGAGACCTATCACAACGACGCCGTCATGAACGGGCTTAGCCTTGACATTCACAGCGAAGAAAAAGCGGTAGAAATGTTTGCCAGCAACATTATGAAAGCGGGTCAAAACTTTTTAGAAAACCCCATGGAAACGCCGTTTATACCGAGCTGGAACCGCGTAACCAGTGCGGTACCCGATATTTTAGAGCGTCTTTTAGAGGCGGTTGAAGCTGATACTGCAGAATTTATGGAGTAAGTAATATGGCATGGGACCTTCTCCATGACAAAGTAAAACACCATCTTGAAAGTATTTATGCCGATGTAGCGCTTAACGTCTCGTATGAGACGTTAGCGACCGACTTAATGAATACTATTGGCATCAAGTCAGATGCCGATATAGCCTCGCCTCAATCTCATCACAATTATTGGGATGAGGAAGACGTCGTGATGATCACCTATGGCGACAGCGTGATAGATGATGACGAGCGCCCGCTTGTGACGCTTAACCGCTTTCTTCACCGCTACTGCAAAAATACGATAAACAACGTACATATACTGCCGTTCTTTCCGTATAGCTCTGACGATGGCTTTTCGGTTATTGATTATTCGACAGTTAACGAAGCGCTTGGCTCGTGGGACGATGTTGAAGACATAGCCAAAGACTACGGGTTAATGGCTGATCTTGTGATAAATCACTGTTCAGCAAGAAGCGTGTGGTTTGATAATTTCATTAAAGGTGAAGGGCCGGGTTCTGACTACTTTTTTACAGCGGATCCGACTGATGATTTGTCGATGGTAACCCGACCTCGGGTTTCGCCATTGTTGCGTGAAACTGAAACGGCTAACGGCACCAAGCACGTATGGTGTACGTTTAGTCACGATCAGGTAGATTTTGATTTTAGAAACCCTAAGGTTTTACTGGCTTTTGTTGATATTATTCGCCTATACATCGACAAAGGCTCGAAGTTGTTTCGACTAGATGCCGTCGCCTTCCTATGGAAAATTGTGGGCACGAATTGCATTAACTTGCCGCAAACGCACGAAGTTATTCGCTTGTTGCGCACTTTGATTGAACATGTCGACCCTTCAATCATTATTATTACTGAAACCAATATTCCCAACCGCGAAAACCTAACCTATTTTGGTAACGCCAATGAAGCGCACGCCATTTATAATTTTTCATTACCGCCACTATTGGTAAATACCTTGGTAACAGGCGACTGCACCTATTTGAAAAGTTGGATGATGAGCATGCCTCCTGCACAAAATGGTACTGCGTACTTCAACTTTATTGCTTCGCATGACGGTATTGGGCTTAGGCCTGCTGAGGGTTTGCTAAGTGAAGAAGAAATATCGGAGTTGGTGCATACGATGCAACACTTTGGGGGTAAAATTTCATGGCGTGCGTCTGATCACGGTCAGCAAAAGCCTTATGAAATAAACATTACCTTGTTTGATGCACTTCAAGGCACCACTAAGGGCCCAGATAAATATCAAGTAGATCGCTTTATTTGCGCTCATGCAATCATGCTGGGTATGGAAGGGATCCCAGGGCTATACATTCACAGTTTGTTGGGCACCTCAAACGACTATGAGAAAGTCGCCAATACAGGCCAAAACCGTTCTATAAACCGACGTCGCTGGGACTTAAAAGAACTAGAAGCATTACTTGATTCGCCTTTCTCGCAGCATCACAAAGTACTAACCCGTTTGTCGCAGCTTATTCGCATAAGAAAAGCACAACCGGCGTTTCACCCTAACGCTACACAGTTTACGCTGCAGTTAGGTACACAGCTATTTGGTTACTGGCGACAAAGTCTAGATAGAAAACAAAGCGTATTCTGCATAAGTAACATTAGCGATGAAGACCAAACCGTATTGTTGTCAGATATTAACTTAATTGGCACCGATAACTGGATTGATCTTATCTCTCGAGATGAAATTGCGTTAGCAAGTGGCAGTTTGCAGATGAAGCCTTACCAAACGCTTTGGATTAGTAACCAAGACTTTGAGTAAATAGTACTTGCGCTAGTAAACAAAAAGCCGGCGCACAAACAAACACTGACCGCGGAAGGGAAGCTGCGGTATTATACTTTTCGAAGTTCCATCAACACATAAGGTAGTAATGCAACCTATTTCCACATTTATCTTTGACCTAGACGGCACCTTAGTCGACTCAGTACCCGACCTCGCTCACGCACTAAACGCTACGCTTCATGACATGGGCTTACCGACGTACCCTGAAACCACAATAAGGCATTGGGTTGGTAATGGTGCGCGAATGCTGGTTGAGCGAGGGCTAAGTGGAAGTACAAGCATTTCCCATGGCCAAAGTAGTGCACAAGTAGACGCGGCGCTTGATAAATTTTTAGCGCATTACCGCGTATTGGTATGCCAATATTCCACATTGTACAAAGGGGTATTCGACACACTAGCAACGCTTAAATGTAAGCAGTACAACCTGGCGCTGGTAACTAATAAACCCGAGGAATTTATTCCACCAATTCTTAACGCGTATTCATTAAATGACATGTTTTTGGTAACGGTTGGCGGCGACTCTTTACCTGAGAAAAAACCATCTCCCCTGCCCTTATTACACGTTAGCGATACCCTGAACGTGATGCCAGAGACGTGTATAATGGTGGGCGATTCAAAAAATGATATACAGGCGGCCAAGGCCGCTAATATGAGGTGTGTCGGGTTAACTTACGGTTACAACTACGGCGAAGATATTGCCATTCATGAACCCGACTGGGTGTTTGATTGTTTTACCCAGTTATTGACGTTGTAAAAGACTAAAATATCCCGTGATGCTCATTCCAACAGAACAAAGTGACGTTCTTAATGGGTAATCAACTTTCCATCCTTTCACGCGGTTTCACAAAACCCCGGTTAAAACCTACATTAATCTTTGGTATAACGTTGGTTTTTCTGTAACATCCGCTGTTCATTAATATACAGAACAACAGTTTATAAGGTGGTTGGTATGTCATCTAAATGGCTTTCGTTAGAAGAAGCGTTGTCTAAAGCACTCGATGCCGCTTCGCCTATTAGCGAGACTGAACAAATAAGTATTTTTGATGCCACCAACCGCATACTGGCCGATGATGTTGTGGCCAATGTAGACGTACCGCCTTGGGACAATTCCGCTATGGACGGATACGCCGTTAATACCGCGTCGCTTAACGGCGAAACGCCTCTTAACGTGCAAGGTGTAATTACCGCAGGCATGGAAGCAAGCACACCACTACTAGCGGGCCATGCGTTTAAGATAATGACAGGCGCCCCTATACCACCACAGGCCGACGCCGTGGTAATGATTGAAAACACCGACGGTGGCAAAGACAACGTTTGCATTACGAAAGCGCCCTCGTCTGGTGAGAATATTCGTAAAAAAGCCAACGATATTGCCGTTGGCGATGTGCTAGTAAAACAAGGTACGCAGCTGTGCGCAGAGCACCTTATGTTATTGTCTTCGCAAGGCAAAAGCGACGTTACGGTGTACCGTAAACTTCGCGTTGGCGTGGTAGCCACTGGGTCTGAATTGGCGTACCCTGGCAGCGAGCGCGCCAACACACAAATTTACGAGTCGAACCGCGTGGGCGTAAGCAGTATTTTGCGCAACGAAAACGTGGATATTATCGATTTTGGTATTGTTGAAGATGACGAAGCCTCACTACGCGCGCTTTTCACTGAAGCTAGCACCAAAGTAGATGTAATGGTAAGCAGTGGCGGCGTATCGGTTGGCGATGCTGACTATGTAAAAGATATTATAAGCGAACTAGGCAACATTGATTTTTGGAAGATTGCGGTTAAACCGGGTAAGCCATTTGCCCTTGGGAAGATAGGCAACACCTTATTTTGCGGTTTGCCTGGCAACCCAGTGTCATCATTTGTTACGGCAAAGCTGTTAGTAGTGCCCGTAATTAAGAAGCTGCAGGGACAAACCGGTAACTACGAACCACTTTACATCAACGCTAACATTACCCGAGATGTAAAACGCCGTGCGGGACGACGAGATTTTCAGCGTGCAACCATGGTGAAAAACGCAAAAGGCGAATGGGAAGTAACACCGTTTAAATCGCAGAGCTCTGGTGTAATGACTTCAATTACCTCGGCCAACTGTTTAATGGTGATCCACGAAGATATTGCCACTCTGAACAAAGGCGACAGTGTACCGGTGATGCCCTTTCACCTATAAAGAACGAATTAGCCGCAGTGACTGCGTTTAAAAGCGCGCGGCAGCATACAAACATAAAGCGTGTTGCAGCACATTGTGCGCACACGACGACTACTTGAGACAACACACTCGTGAACAAGAAACGCTTCCTACTGGAAGGTAGAGATATATTAAAACTGGCGTGGCCTTTATTGGTTGCGCAAATTACACAAATGCTAATGGGCGTAAGCGATACCATTATGGCGGGGCGTTACAGCGCAACCGACATGGCTGCTGTTGCCCTTGGTTTTAGCATTACTGTACCGCTTTTGTGCTTTATTCAAGGTATTGCGCTGGCTTTGCCGCCTATTATTTCGCGCTTGCAAGGTAACAAGAACATAGAAGGCATTGCCGATGCGTCGCAGCAGGCTGGCTACTTGGTATTTTTTGTAGGTGTAGTGGTTACCGCGCTATTACCGTTTACCAAAAGCATAGTATCGCTATTTCCCATGGCACCAGAGCTATTCACCATTACCGTAGACTACGTTACCTATGTGCTACTGGCCATGCCAGGCTTTGCGCTATACCAATGGCTACGTAACTATTGTGAAGGTTTGGGTAAAACTAAACCCACCATGACGATTACTGTTATTGGATTGCTGGCTAACATTGTAGGCAACTACATGTTTATTTACGGTGCAGGGCCAATACCCGCAATGGGTGGCGCAGGTTGTGGCGTGGCTACTGCCATCGTTATTTACACCATGCTTATTGCAACATTTGTGTACGTGCGTTTTGCCCCTGCCCTTAAAAAGTACAACCTATTTGGCAAGGTATATAAGCCTAATTTCACTACCATAAACCGTACGTTTAAAATGGGCCTACCCATTGCTATGACTATTTTATTTGAAGTAACGCTATTTTCATTAGTGGCACTGCTACTGGCCCCATTTGGTGCCAATACAGTAGCCGCGCACCAGGTAGCACTTAACTTCTCGGCGTTAATGTTTATGTTTCCGATGAGCATTGGTATGGCTGCAGCAATTCGTATTGGTTATCGCATAGGTCAAAACAACGGGCGACAAGCGAAAATTGCAGCACGCACTGCCATTTTAATTGGCTTTTGTACCGCAGCGTGCACCGCTACGTTCACCTTGCTAGCAAAGGGCTTTATTATTGGCCTTTATACCAGTGATGAAGCCGTATATACCCTAGCTAATGCGCTGCTGATTTACGCAGCATTGTTTCAGCTGTCTGACGCTGTGCAGGTTATTTCGGCCAATGCGCTTCGCGGTTATAAAGATACGACAGCGATGTTTATCATTACGTTTGTGTCGTACTGGTTAATTGGCTTACCCACGGGCGTGATCTTGGGCAGAACCAACTGGGTAACTGCCGAGCCCATGGCAGCTGCCGGCTTCTGGATTGGGTTTATTGTAGGGCTAAGTGCAGCCGCTGTGATGTTGGGTGCACGTTTGCTTTATATTCAGCGCCCCGGTGCGACGTTGCGCGCTTAGTATCGGTATTGCCACATTATCGGTATTGCCACAACGCGCGTGCACAGCGTTAAAATAACCTAGAAGCGCCGCTACACGCAGATTAATCTGCCAGCGGCGTCCAGTCTTGAGGGGTGTCTATATCAAATTGCGCATTAGGTATAGACACCGCAGTTACCTTCCCTACTTTTTCATAGCCTTTAATAACTGGCTTTGCACCCACATCGCCCGTTAAGGCCAATAATGCTTTAAACGCTGTCGCAGGGAATATGGCTGGAACCGTAAGCTTTGGCTTTGCACTAATAGAGCTAGAGCCACTACTATCATCACTCCATTTACTACACACAATATGCGTTGGATTAGCACAAGAAGCCGCGACCAAATCGGCTAAGTCGTGGGCCGTTAATCGGGGTAAGTCTGCAAGGGTAATGAGTATATGGCTGGGGTTTGCCTGGCTAGCTTCAAGTCTTGGTGATGCGCTACCTACAAGGTGTTTAACGCCCTCGCGGATACTTGACGCAATGCCCTCTTGCCACAGGCTGTTAGTAACCAGACTGACGGGGACATGCGCTAGTGCTTCACGCACACTAAGATCCCATTTGCCCGTGACCACGACAGGTTGAGGTAAGTAATGGATCGCGTCTGTGTGTGTTACGAGGGTAGCGTGGGAATTTGTCACACTGGGCAGTTCCAGCAGCTGCTGGGCACTATGCGCCACTAACGGTTTGTTAGATACTGGGTGAACCGACATCAGCTTGTTACTGCCAAAGCGGGCACTTTGCCCGCCTGCCAGTAAAATGCAGCCTAATCGATAGCTCATCGGCTGCGACTTAACCCTTTAATTGCGTCGGTTAACCCTTCTAAGGTTAAACCGTACATCCTGTCTTCCATGATTTCACGAATGATCTTAATAGACGAATAATACGGCCAATAGTTTTCAGCCTGCGGGTTTAGCCATACCGCGTTATTGAAGTGATTAAGCAAACGTTGCAGCCATACGCTGCCCGGCTCTTCATTCCAGTGCTCTACACTGCCGCCTGGGTAGGTAATTTCATACGGCCCCATGGTGGCATCGCCAACAAAAATGACTTTATAGTCTTTACCGTAGCGATGAATGATATCCCAAATAGGAATGCGCTCTTTATTGCGGCGTAAGTTGTCTTTCCATACCTCTTCATACACACAGTTGTGAAAATAAAAATACTCTAAGTATTTAAACTCTGACTGTACGGCAGAAAACAATTCTTGGGTGCTTTTTACGTGAGGGTCCATAGAGCCACCCACATCAAAAAACATCAACACCTTTACCGCGTTATGGCGTTCTGGCGCCATATGAATATCTAACAAACCGCCCTTTTTCGCCGTTTCACCAATGGTGGTTGGCACATCAAGCTGTTCGCTGGCGCCAGTGCGTGCAAACTTTCTAAGCTTGCGCAGGGCTATTTTTATGTTACGCGTACCCAGTTCCACGTCAGAACTTAAGTTTTTAAACTCGCGCTTATCCCACACCTTAACCGCAGAGAACTTTCTATTGCCTTTTTGGCCAATACGCACGCCTTCTGGGTTATCACCATAGGCGCCAAACGGCGATGTACCGCCCGTACCAACCCATTTATTTCCACCTTGGTGGCGCTTTTCTTGTTCTTCCAAGCGTTTTTTCAAGGTTTCCATTAGCGCGTCAAGGCCGCCTGCTTTACGAAGCGCCTCGCGCTCTTCGGGGCTTAGATTTTTCTCTATTTCTTTGCGAAGCCATTCTTCTGGAATGTCTTTACCAAACAAATCGACCGACTCTACCCCTTCAAAGTACTCGGCAAACGCCCTATCGAACTTATCGTACTGGGTTTCGTCTTTCACCATGATGGTACGCGCTAGGCTATAGAACGACTCAATATCGGCGTACACCACATGCTTTTCCAGAGCTCTGAGTAAATCAAGTAACTCGCGAAGCGTGGTTTTAACCTGATACTTTCGTAGCGTGAAAAAGAACTGAATAAGCATTAGCGACGCGCCATAAAGACCAGTTTTTCAAACAAGTGAATGTCTTGTTCGTTTTTAAGTAGTGCACCGTAAAGCGGCGGAATGGCTGCTTTGCCGTCTTTCGAGTGAAGCGCCTCTGGCGGAATGTCTTCTGCAACTAACAGTTTAAGCCAGTCGATAAGCTCAGAGGTAGATGGCTTTTTCTTAAGCCCAGGCACGTCACGAATTTCAAAAAACGCTTTTAATGCTTCATCAAGCAGCTTTTTCTTTAAATCAGGGAAATGCACATTCACGATTTCCTGCATTTCGTCAGGGTTCGGGAACTGAATATAATGGAAGAAACAGCGGCGCAAAAATGCATCAGGCAGTTCTTTTTCATTGTTCGACGTTATAATAACAATAGGACGCTGCTTTGCCACAACGCGCTCTTGTGTTTCATACACAAAGAACTCCATTTTATCGAGCTCTAGTAACAAGTCGTTTGGAAACTCAATATCTGCTTTGTCTATTTCATCTATCAAAAGTACCGGGCGTTTTTCGGCACTAAACGCCTCCCAAAGTTTACCTTTTACAATGTAATTGCCAATGTCGTGTACGCGATCATCACCTAGCTGCGAGTCGCGCAAACGCGATACGGCGTCATATTCATACAAACCCTGCTGCGCTTTGGTGGTTGACTTAATGTGCCATTGAATAAGCTCGGTGCCTAAACTTTCAGCCAGTTCCTCGGCTAACATTGTTTTACCTGTGCCTGGCTCGCCCTTAATTAATAGCGGGCGCTCTAGCGTAATGGCGGCATTAACCGCTAATTGTAAGTCTTTGGTTGCGATGTAATTAGACGTGCCACTAAAAGCCATGGATGTTGTACTCCGTATAATTCTTCGTCTTCATGTATTTTAACAATAACATATAGCTAAAAAACACTTTGCATTTTTGCGTTTGGGACCAATGATATAGGGGTATGACGAAATCCCCTAATTCACGCTATGAATTATTAACTATTAAAAAGGTCGTACAGATCACGACAGAACGGGGTTTCCTAGAAATTAAGGAACGAGGTAAGGATTGAAAATGAACGTATTTGAAGATAATTCCCTATCGATTGGCCGCACGCCACTCGTTAAACTTAATCGCGTAACATCAGGTAATGTGTACGCGAAAATTGAGTCGCGCAACCCAAGCTTCAGCGTTAAGTGCCGTATTGGTGCCAACATGATTTGGGACGCGGAAAAACGCGGTGTCCTTACTGAAGGTAAAGAAATTGTAGAGCCTACCAGTGGTAACACAGGTATTGCCCTTGCGTTTGTTGCTGCATCACGTGGATACAAGCTAACGCTTACCATGCCTAGCAGCATGAGCCTTGAGCGCCGTAAACTACTTAAAGCGCTAGGTGCAAACCTAGTACTTACTGAAGCACCAAAAGGTATGAAAGGTGCAGTAGCGGCAGCACAAGAAATTGTGAACTCTGACCCAGACAAATACGTGCTGCTTCAGCAGTTTGATAACCCAGCAAACCCAGCTATTCACGAAAAAACCACTGGCCCAGAAATTTGGGAAGACACAGATGGTAAAGTAGACGCGTTTGTAGCAGGTGTAGGTACAGGCGGCACAATTACTGGTGTTAGCCGTTACCTTAAAAACACCAAAGGTAAGGCAATTACTTCTGTTGCGGTTGAGCCTACTGACTCACCAGTAATTACGCAGGCGCTTGCGGGTGAAGAACTAACTCCTGGCCCGCACAAAATTCAAGGTATTGGTGCAGGCTTTATTCCTGGCAACCTAGACCTAGATTTAATCGACGAAGTTGAGCAAGTGACCAACGAAGAATGTATGGAAATGGCGCGCAAGCTAATGACCGACGAAGGTATTCTTGCGGGTATTTCATCTGGTGCAGCAGTAGTTGCCGCTAAGCGTTTTGCTGAGCGACCAGAAAACAAAGATAAGGTTGTTGTAGTACTTCTAGCGAGTGGTACAGAGCGTTACCTAAGTAGCCCACTGTTCGCTGGCGCGTTCGACGAGCAAGAGGAAGTGCAGTAAGCACCTATTGTGATTGAATTGAAAAACGAGGCTTAGGCCTCGTTTTTTGTTTGTGGGAACAAAAATATAAAACTGTATTTAAATACAGACCTCTGCAATTTCGGCAAGCGAAAAAATAGAAAAGATATTTTCCACCTTTCGCCTCCTCCATTTACACTAAATGTTGTAAGACGTTGATGTGGATTTATTTACGTGAGAAAGTTAAAGAATTATTTGAGTGATAGATGGATAAAGTCCGCATTGTAAAAAGGATTTTTTCCGTACACTAAATTGTTATACACCACCCATTTTTTAGTAAAGAGTAAGTCAAAGTTCAGCGCTTTTTTACAACGGCTTTGGGGGTTCGTTTTAGTTTTTGGCTAGCCTCGAAGGTAACTCAAAAGTTCTGCTTTTCAACTCAAGCAGCTCCCTTCTTTGGCGACTAATAGAAGTCAGAATCGCTAGTTGTTTTATTCGGTGCTTTTACTCTATTTTCTTCAACATGCTGGCAGTTAACAGACGGTTTGTGTATAACAAAAAAATTAAGTCGTGCGCTGGTGCGCACTGGGACGCATACACGTGGGCTGCTTCGCATATTAGCCCACGTGAATGCGCCCCTTATTTAAAAGTTATGTGCTTTAAAGGTAAAAATGGAATTAAAAGACCAAAAAATACTGCTTATAACATTTGTTCTCGTTAATGCAATTGTCCTTATTCCGTTAACATTACTGGGTACAAGTATCCTTATACTTGGACCACCCACTGAGCTCGGAGCTTTTCTTTTAATTTTTGGTTGTGTTTTGGGGCTTATAAGTATCTCTATCGGAATCTATTCTTCTTTTAAATTTCCAAATGTCTCCAAACTAAGCGCAGCAAACTTTTGCATTGGCTATGCCTTGTTAATCTCAGTAGGTTTTATAATTTCGTTTGGCTTACCTTTGTTAGTGTCCCTAGCTTCGTTTTCAATATGTGGCATTATCATTCTTAGGCAGTTTCATGCACGCACATAACAAAAAAATTAAGTCACTCACTTCGTTCGCTGGGACGCATACACGTGGGCTGCTTCGCATTGTAGCCCACGCGTCTGCGCCCCTTATTTAAAAGTTAGGCACCAAGGATTGAGCCATGAAGAAAAACTGCAACAACTGCCACTTCTTCGCTAAAAGTGTTCTGTTAAAAGAAGACAGGTCAACAAGTTCTGTTTCAGCAAAAGAGCGAGCTGTAATATTACAAACTAAAACAAAGCCTGACTTACAGATGTATAGCTGGTTTAGGTGCTATATGGGAGTTTGGGATGAAGGAATACGAAAAGACGAAGACTTTTATAAAACCGTTGTTGGAGCATGTCGAAAGAACTGTTTTTATTACCCAGTACAAAAAAGCATGATGTTTTCTGCGGCAGAGATACTTCAAAAAAGAAACGCTGAGTACGCGGCCATAAAAAAGTCAAACAAATACACTAGGATTAGCTTATGGCTTGCAGCTGGCGCCTTATTAATCAACGCTTTGGTAGGTGTAATTAGACTAGCGAATGGCGCCTAACAAAAAAATTAAGTCGCCTGCTGCGCAGGCTGGGACGCATACACGTGGGCTGCTTCGCATTTTAGCCCACATGCCTGCGCCCCTTAGCTTAGCGTTAGGTGCTTCTAAGGATTGGAAATGAATAATTCAGAAAAGTTTAAATCGTATCTTCTTAGCTATCAAAACAAAGATATCGAAGCGGTTTCAAAACTCTTTGCACCCGATATTCATTTAAGAGATTGGAAAATCTCTGTTCATGGTAAAGCTATCGCCATATCAGAAACTCAGAAGAATTTTAACAATGCTTCAAGTTTGGAAATCGAAATCTTAAATATTATGGAAAACGAGAACTCAGTCTCTGGAGAGCTCAAGATTATAGTTAACCAGACAGAAGTACTTTACGTTGTAGACGTTGTAACATTCAATAACGCAGGTTTAATTTCATCAATCAGGGCTTACCTTGGCAGGGAAAACTAGGATGTATCTACACGCACCTAACAAAAAAATTAAGGCACTCACTGCGTTCGTTGGGACGCATACACGTGGGCTGCTTCGCATTTTAGCCCACGCGCCTGCGCCCCTTATTTAAAAGTTATACCTACAGGGTGTTTAATTGAGAGCTTACCTAGTTATTTTTCTTTTATTGTTCAGTGGTCCGGCATTTTCCGACAATGTTAAGGATATTTCGAATAAGAGACTCAACGAGTATTTTAAAAGTGATCTAGACTACGAAGCTTTCTTCTTAAATTTAAAATCAAGCTTGTTATCGGGTGATAAGCAACAGGTAGCGTCGCTAAACTTGTATCCAATACGAGTTAATTATCCTAGCGGTAGCGTTTATTACGATACCATAGAACAATTCATTGAAAACTACGACAGCATTGTTACACCGGAAATGCTGACAAGGGTTAAAGAGCAGCAATTTAAAAACTTATTTTATAATTACAACGGACTAAATATAGGGTTTGGAGATATTTGGTTTAGTGGCATTTGCATGGATGGTGCTCTTTGCAAAGAACTTAAAATAAATGTTTGGGCTTACAGTGTGCTCTCTGTAAGTAAACAGTAGGTATAACACATATGAGCCCAACTCCCGTCAATAGATAATAGTATTTCTCTGGCTGCGTTAGCAGCCAGTCCAAATCTCTGGGCTAAATCTCCTAGCTTCATCTGTCATTGTTGCCGTAAGGCATCGCCTGCGGCAAACACATATAGAGGCTCTCTTAGTGCGATCTCATCGCTGCCTGTTACCATGGAATCCATTACGAGTACAGGGGCACTAGACATTCATCGGTTAACCTGATGCTGGCACTATTCAAACGTAGTGGCTGATTTATGTCGCCAGTTAGGGGCAGGCTCAGTTCAGGCGCAAGCGATTTAGCACAGAGTGTTGATGCGCAACAGACGGATGTCTAATCAAAGCGTAGTGGCTGTGGACACTGGTATAGTTCATGTTGAACAGGCTCTTTTCCCTAAATCATCATGAACACAATACTCGCCATTCGACCAGTTAGGCGGTCAGCTCATCCGTCTGTGCGACTTACCCCGCTAAAAAGCGCTCACTGTCAAACACCGTTTGATTCTTCAACATAAAGTACATACAACGACCAAGTTTATGTGCCAATGCAGAGAGCGCTTTAGCTTTGCTCATGCGCTTCTGTAATTTTGCGAGATAAGCTTGCGCCGGAGGATTACCCTTCAAAAACAGCACTGCGGCTTCAGAGAACGCCCATTTAAGGTGCGCATTACCAATTTTATTACCCTGTGTACCGTAGGCTTTACCGGCTGATTCCGCTTTGCATTTGACTAGCCGAGAATAAGACGCAAACTTCTGAACACTGTCAAAGCGCTTAATAGTGCCAATCTCATAAAGAATGGTAAGGGCCAATACTCGCCCGACACCAGGCAATGAACGCAGCAGATAGTAGTCTCTACCATTATCATGCTTAGTGAGCTTTTCTACATAACATTCAATACTGCTGACTTCATGGTCGTAAACTTCTATCAATCGTAGATTCATATCAATACTGCGTTGAACCTGTGGATTAGGGAAGTGTCCACGCATTGCATCGCGACCGGTGGTGTAGCTTAGGTCTGACTTTTCAGGTACTGGCAGGTTGTATTGTGACAACGCATTCTTTATGAATGCTTTCAACTCGGCACTATGGCGCATGGCGTGCGTTCGTCTACGCAATAAATCTCGAATAGCACGTTTTTCCTTTGGATAAACATAAGCCAAAGGAAAATTACCACCTCGTATTAACTTGGCAATCTTGTACGCATCAATTTTATCGTTCTTCGTCTTACCGCCATGAATAGCTTTCATGTAGAGAGCGTGGCCAAGGATAAAATCAATATTATGATGTTCACAAAAATCACTAAGCCAGTACCAGCAGTGCATACATTCTGCGCCCACCACAATATTCCCGATGTAGGGTGAAAGAAGGTTTAAAAGCTGCTCGGGAGAATCTTTTATCTTCTTATGAACCAGTATCTCGCCGCGTTCATCTAGGATGCACACATAAAGCATTCGTGCATGAAGATCGATTCCGCAGTAAAAAGGATGTAAGTTAGTATAGAATTGCATTGAGTCTTCTCCATTTTGGGTTTGGTCGCCTTCCAGCTTAGCCAATAAAATTGGATAAGCTGGGGAGAAGGCTCAATAAGTATCAAACCACTCAAGGCACTCGCTTCGCTCGCTGGGACGCTAACACATGGGCTGCGTCACTTCGTTCCTAATTTTAGCCCATGTGTTATCGCCCCTTAGTTGGGCGTTGGTATGACTCCCTTTGTCAACCCTGAACGAGCGCTTCCCTGACACTCTTTCAGCCCATAATTAGTATTCTTTATTACTCAAAATAAATGAGCTAACGCACCGGATGAGGCAGTAATGTCGTCGGTTATCATGCTGGTATTCGTGGGTTATTCATTAATTATAATGAACAGCGCCTACCTTACTCACTCCGCCGTGGTCACCTTCTCATCAGTCTATGCTCGTGGATCAATAACCGTTAAGTTATCGCCATCATAACGCCCTCGTAGGTTGTGCCACATCCCGCGGCCTGATCCAAATGCGTTAGCTCAAACTCGTTTATCATGCAGGTACTCGGCTCAATCTTAGTTTTGGATTAACCGGCGTAAGTACCACTTCCTTTGCAATAGCCCAAATATAAGCAGCCATTTCTCTGGCAATCGCGGTAACGATTAAATTGTAGTGTTTACCCTTTTTACTCATGCGCTGATAGCGTTTGCACAAGCGAAGCTGTGCTTTCCAAGCGATATCGACGATGTCTTTAGGTAAGCCTTCCTGCCTTAACTGTAATTCAGTAGAGACGTTAGCCGGATAACGGTAGCTGTGCGCCCCCTCAATCAGTAAACGCCGTGCTCGGCCATTTCCTGCTTTTGTAATGGCTCCTAAGTGTCGCTTTCCGCCTGATGATTGTTCGCTGGGGACTAAACCTAAATACGCCATGAGTTTTCTTGGATGGTCAAAACGCTGTAAATCACCAAGCTCTGCCACCACTCCAACAGCAACGAGCAATCGAACACCTCGCATCGCCTGAACGGCTTTCACTACCGGATAATAACGCCATTGGTGTACATGGTGGGTTAACTCATTGTCGAGCCTTTCCAGTCGCCGGATACGCTCTTCTATGGTTTGCAATTGTTCTTGTAAGACAATTTGCTGGGCCGGGTGAGGCAATATCAATTCCGTGAGCCAGCGAAGGTGTTTCTTCGACCAGTTGGCCGTACCTTCATAGCGTATGTTGTTTCGCAATAGTAAAGCTTTAAGCTGGTACTTCGCTTCTTTTAAATCCTTCATTGCTGCTTCTCGAGCTCGAGATAAATCCCGCACAGCTTCATCTTCCGGCTCGGGCACATAGATGGGTGTAAGGTCTTCAGACTTTAGTGACCTAACGAGCTTAAGCGCATCTCGTCGGTCGGTTTTAATTCGCTCTCCTGGCTTTTTCGGGATAAGAGACGGTGCCACAACATAGCAACAGTGTCCCAAGCTCGTTATCAGACGATAAATCCAATAGCCACAAGGGCCAGCCTCATAAACAACGTGAAGTGTTGCACCAGGATATTTAGATTCAAACTGGCGAATAAGCTTTTTGACACAGACCTTAGAGGAGGGAATACGACCATAATGAACGGGCGACGCGCCACGCTGTTCTTCACAATAAGCAACTTCGTGAAACTCTTTATGCGTATCCAATCCGATAAAAATCATGCTATGTTTGTTCATGCTAGCCTCCAAATTGATTTAGTATTGAACAAACTAATTATGGCTCTGGCTGAAAAGTTAACCCACGAGAATGCGGAGGCTAGCATTTCACAGGGAGTCATTGTGTCTAGGTACTTATGAATATTCCGAAGGTAGACACATGGTTTTTCGAAAAGGCAGAGTTCCATCACCCTAGTGTGCTTAGCATCAAACTGGTTGAGGGTGTTAAGTCAAATGAGCGAGAAATGGTGTTGTCTGATACTGGTACTCCGATCGGGCCTTATTTCCCTGTTAAAGTTTTGGAAACGAGTCGAAGTCTACGAGTCATCTTTAACGAAGTGGTTTCGTTCCATATAATTGATGAGTCTTACTCTTCACCTACAGAAAAATTAGATATTACCCATGAATTCGGCCCTGTAAAAAAGTGCAATGGCCTCGAATATCAAAAGTATGTGCAGTCAGACAGTATTGTTGATCAAACTGGGCCTGATGAAATTTTGGGGTATTATATCTGGACAGAAGATCAGACGGTGTTTGTTCTTGCAACCGCTGACCCAGAAGTCCTAATTAGTGACGAGAAGTCTAATACCTCCATAGTGCGAGGAGATACCTATTTTAGTCAGTAGAACGTACCTAACAATCACATTAAGCCGCTCGTAGGCTCGCTGGGACAGTAACACGTGGGCTCTGTCGCTTCGTTCGGATTTTAGCCCACGCATTACTGCTCCTTAGCTTAAAGTTAGGTGTTCCAAGGATGACAAATAAAGATGGTGGAGATACTGAGCTAGCATTTATCGGAGCATTAAGTCTCTGGTTGTTAGTATCTCTATTTAGCTGGGTTGCTTCTCATTTCTATTACGCATGGCAAAGCAATGAACCAATCGAATTTACTTCACGAGGTTTAAGGTTTATGAATTTACTTCCGGCTAGCATTCAATTTGCGATTAGCGTTTCTGTTGTAGCATTCTTTACATATGAGGCTGCAAAGCAATCAGTTAAGTTTGTAAAGCTGTTGCGTGGTTAGCCCGTTGCTATTTCGGCGCACACCTAACAAACAAACTCAGTCACTCACTTCGTTCGCTGGGACGCATACACGTGGGCTGCTTCGCATTTTAGCCCACGTGCCTGCGCCCCTTATTTAGAAGTTAGCCATTAAGGAGGAACATGGAACTTCCTAAGTTTAAATATCATTCTGATCCGTTAAAGTCAGGGTCAATCATTGAGTCAGATGCAGTTTGCCTGTGCTGTGGTAAAGCCACCGGATATATCTATGGTGGGCTGCCCTATTCTGAAGTCGAATTAGAAGACTCAATATGTCCTTGGTGTATCGCAGATGGTACTGCCCACAAGAAATTTGATGCGGAGTTTACAGATTACGACGGTATAGGTGGATATGGTGATTGGGACGACGTGGCTTCATCAGTCAAGGAAGAAATAACCTATTTAACTCCTGGTTTTACTGGTTGGCAACAGGAAAAGTGGTGGACGCATTGTAATGACGGTACAGATTTTCTTGGTTGTGCCGGATTCAGGGAGATAAATGAATACGGTCAGGATTTAGAAGTCAGTTTAAAATCCGAGGCAACCGCGACGTACGGTCTAAAAGACGGAGAATGGGAAGGCTTCTTTCAGTCACTCGATGCTGATGGGTCACCAAGTGCTTACATATTTAAATGTATTCATTGCGGTAAACTTGGCGGCTACATTGACTTTGATTAACATGATTGCTAACAAAAAATAAAATCGTGGGCTAGTGCCCACTGAGACGCAAACACGCAGGGCCGCTTCGCTATAACGCCCCACGCGTCATCGCCTCTTATTGAAAAGTTAGCAGCCAAGAGAAATGAATAAGTATCTGTCAGGTATAAGAAGTTCAATATTAACAATTTCTTGTGTGGCATTAGCGATTTCGTATTTCACACAATCAAGTTTACTCTTTGCCGTTGAGTGTATTTGTGTTGTTATTGCTGTGACTCAATTAGTACATATGCCAGATGAATTGCCAAGTGGTTACGACAATCCGGATGGTGAAGAAATACACCCTAAATGGCTTATTTTGTTTTCGCTTGGGTTGGCTCTTTTATTATTTTTTGTTGGCTGGTTGATTCCAACTCTGTGGGAGTACGTGGCATTTAGCAGCTAACAACCCAATCAACACATTCACTGCGTTCGCTGGGACACATACACGCGGGGCGGCTTCGCCATTATGCCCTACGTGCCTGCGCCCGTTATTGAAAAGTCATGTTTCATATTAAGGAAGTCAAAATGAATAATCAGGAGACCCAACTTCGAATCTTGGCACTTGCCATTTACGAGCTCAAAGGACTATTGGGTAATCATCTAGGCAGTACAACTAACGAAGTGACCAGTGAAAAAATATCTGCGCACCTTGCATTTTCACTCCACAATGAAGCTCTTGCCATCATAGAAAACAAACCGGAACAATTTGATATAGAAGCTTTACTATCTAAAATCACAGCAATCGATAGAATGTTTAAAACTGATTTCGCGAAACTATTCGCTAAGACAATCAATGCAAAAGAAACATAACGCTCAAGTCGCAACCCGCTGCGCGGGTTGCTGGGATAAAAATCACGTGGGCTGTCATCGCTTCGATCGTTTTTATAGCCCATGTATTTTGCCCCTTAGCCGGGTGTTAAACGTCAGGAGGACACATGAAACACTTAATCACAACAACTCTAGTTTTATTTTCTTTTTTCGCAGTTGGCGGTGGATATTACAGCCCGAGTATTGATCAATATGATCCGGTGACTGGCTTATACTTTAAGAGTGTAAAACTAGAAAAAGAATCAAGCTTCTTAAGCAGCAGTGACGAAGCTATTGTGAATATTTTTATATATGACCCCTCCAAAGACTCCGGCTATTATTTGTTTCCCGAAAATCACGAAAAACAAATAGTTGCTTTATCTTTTGAAACAGCTCTGAAAGACGGAGTAGTCGAGTTTAATAACAGTTATTCATCTCCGGTCAAAAATAATACCGGCATCATTGACAGACAGCCAAAACCGACAATGTTAGTTGTAACAAGAGACAGTAAAAAACAGACTGATACATTTTTCATTGCAAATAAAATCACAGGTAACCCCAAGGAAATTGGGAAAATTCACTCAAAAAGCAATTGGCATATAGACGTTAAGAATTCAAAGATTAGAGTTGTTAGGCAGGTGGGCAATAAAATTGAATTGGAGAGCCTGGCATGGTGACGTATTACAAAGTACTTGCTTCGCTCGGTGAAAAACAAACATATGGGCTGCTACGCATTTTAGCCCATGCGTATGCGCCCCATATTTAAAAGTTAGGGTAACCGGAAAAAGGAATTTTCAGATGAAGTTTTTAGTTTTATTTTTTCTTTGTTGCTTCGCGGTCAATGCAGAAGACGACTTGTTCACGCGGCTTGTATTCGAAAAACAGGAAATTGGCTCGAACGTCCTGCAAAGTTATAACACCGGAGTACTTGCGGACTTTAATTCCTCGAACACCCTTAAAATCTCAAATCTATATCAAATTGTGATGACCAATAGAGTCATAGAAGATGGTGAGGTAAATATATATTTTTCACTCAAGGATACGTCTACAGGCAAGCCATACAACGTTGGCGCTGATGCTAGAGACTTCACAATTGGACAACAAGAATCATTTGAGTTTATCAACAATGGGTATATTTATACCCTTAGTATCGATACATCTTTCGGCAAGCTACCCTGACAAAAAAGTTAAGTTGTCTGCTGGCGCCGGCTGGTGCGTATACACGTGAGCTACTTCGCATTATCGCCCGCGCGCCTGCGCCCTTATTAAAAAGTTATGCACTTTATAGGAAATTTATGAAAAGGAATTTTTGGTTTACTTTAGTTTTACTTTTTTTACTAGCAAACGAATATCTCTCTAAATTTTTGCTTGCTGTTTTTGTAGGGCACTTAGAGTTTAATTCAGCTGTCGAGCGAACGTTTCAATATTCAACTTTTAATAGTTATCTATTTTCTGCAGGCTTTAGAGCTATTCCATTCATCGTTTTAGGTCTTTTTGCTGCTAAATCAAAGTTGAGTTCTACTACATTTGGCCGAATTGGCATTTGGATTATATTGCTACTCAACACTTCATTTATTCTGCACGGCTATTGGGGAATGCAGCACTCGTTATTCACTGACGCACATACTTCCTCGACATCTGCTTTGGCTATACTTTGGATTCCAATCTGGGCATCTTTTTTCACAATTATCGGATGCATGGTTTTGGTTGTTATAAGTAAAATATTTAGGTCGTTTCATGCACGAGCATAACAAAAAAATTACTTCGCTCGCTGAGTTGCATACATGCGGGCTACTTCGCATTATAGACCACGTGCCTGCGCGCCTTACTTAGAGTTAGGTGCTAGAAGGATTGAGCTACTTATGTTTAAAAGGATTTTGTTGCTTGCTGGTCTTTTGTTTTTTTATTTTCTTGCGTCTGTTCTGATTCATGAAGCTGGCCATGCTTTTTCGGGAGTAGTCTTCGGGCTTGGAACACCAATTATCAATATCTGGCCCGGTATTGAACTGTTCCCGAGTATTGGCGCAACCGTTTCAACTACAGCCTGGCCTGGGAGTTCGGTTGCCTATGTCAGCTTTATTCCAGAAACACCTAGGTTTGTAATTGAATTTCCTGAGTCCGCCCAATCTTTAAAACTCAAGCCTGAGCTTAAAGTAGTTACAAAGAATACCTCCCAAGACGGTGCCTTGCTGCCAATAGTCGGTCTCATGGGAAGTGGTA
The DNA here is from genome assembly GCF_016756315.1 of Alteromonas sp. KC3. Lineage (NCBI taxonomy): Bacteria > Pseudomonadati > Pseudomonadota > Gammaproteobacteria > Alteromonadales > Alteromonadaceae > Alteromonas > Alteromonas sp. KC3. The sequence continues at coordinate 2,073,150 of NZ_AP024235.1, read as the reverse complement.
CCACTTATCTAGTTTCTCTTTTTTGTACACTGTACCTCTACTTCATAAAGCCAAAGGGCGTTTATAGAGCACTTGCAGCGTGTGGCACATTTTTGTTCTACGACATACTTTGCTATACAGTGTTTCCCGTCTTTTTCGGAATGCCGCATCTCATATTTATAGGCGGGATTCACCCTGAGCCAATAATTTGCCTTGTTGGCATCGGTTATTCTTATGAAATCGCGATCGCATTAGTTTTAGGTATCTGTGCCGCTCAAATTATGGCACTTTATTATTTATCGAGAAAAGAAGGTTTTTTTAAACTAAAACGCACCTAACGAAACGCTAAAGGCGTTTGGGGCGTTTATTGCCGGTCGCCCTTATCGGTGTTTTGGTCTTTGCGCTAATCTCTTTAGGCAATCTGCAATTCACTTCACGTCAAAAATGGACCTTACTATTGTTTCAAATATTTACGATGGTTAGCTATTTAGTGTATTTTTATTTGGTACTTCAGTACGGTGGGCCTCATTGATGCAATTGGCAACTAACAAACAAATATAGCCGCTCACTACGTTCGCTGGGATGCATACACGCGGGACGGCTTCGCCATTATGCCCCACATGTCTCATCCCGTTATTGGAAAGTCAGGCATACGGAATATGAATCGAGTTAAATCTTACATTGTTGCAACCCTGCTTCTTTCAACCATTGGGTGTAAATCAACTCTAGCAAAAGAAGATGAAGGTCTTGCTCTACGAAAATCAACGCCAATCCAGTTGTTCATGGGAACGTGTGTAGTCGGTCGTCAAAGCCCTGCGGCTTTAGAGCAATCAGCCAAAAGAAAAGGATTCGTAATTGCACCTGAGCAAATTTCTCAAAGTTACCTAAAAGGTAACGCAGGCAAAGCTTGGTACTTGAAGAATGATGAGGGTAATTTCGGACTTGCATTACTAGAAAATGGACTTTGTTCTGTATACATACACCAAGGTGAGCCAAATACAATTCAAGCAAGTTTGGAAGCTTGGTTACCTCCCAAAGACAGCGGGTTTACTTATAAAAAAGAGTTAGTTTCGCAATCTGGTAGTCTAACTACAACTTCATATACATTGTATCAAGGTAGTAGTTTTCTAGAACAATGGGTTATAACAGTAAATAGTGCCAAACCTAGTAACTTAGTTGCGGTGATGTCATACCAAGGCGCCTAGTGCGCGTAATAAGTTCATCAAGAAAGGACGCAAATGAATGTTGCAGTTAAAAAGGATATTTTTGTTTATCCCTCTATCAATCCTTTTCCCTGTTGTAGGCGTTGCATTATTGGTTTTAGTATTTGGAATGTTTAAAGTGCCTGTGCCAGATGTTATGTTCATTACAACATCGTACCTTGTGAGTGGCATTTTAACTTTTGTAGTTTTTTGGTGGTTTGCTAGCGGATTAAATTCAAAACCATACCAGCACGCCATTATCCTTTTTATTTGCAGTTGTTTAATCTCGACTGTTTTATATACACTCGTTATGGGCGAACTATATCTTTCAACCACATTCGCTTTTGAGGCATTTATTTCGTGTGTGGTTGTATTCGTAGCAACAAAAGTAGGATTCAAAAACAAGGAGATATTAAAGAATGTCTCCTAACAACTGTAGTCGTTCGCTGCCATTTTCTGGGACGCCAACACATGGGCTTCATTGCATTACTGCCCACGCGTCTGCGTCCCTTATTTAAAAGTTAGCTACTAGGGGCTATATGAGAAGTCTTCAATTACTTAGCTTATTATTTTTATTAGTATCGGTCTGTTTATCGTATTTGATATTAATTCCAATAGAACCTGACTCAAGTGGGGCATCTGCGGGGGCTGCAGGCCTTTTATTAATGTTTACAGTGCTTCCACTATTTTGTTGCTCTGCTTTGGGCTCTATCACTTCGACAATTGCGCTATTAAGCCCTAAAATACGAAAGATTTTTAACTTTACAGGTGTGTTTTGGCTCTTGATTTGGTTTCTCAATGCCATTTTATCTCTAGGCTATATCGCGTTTGGCCTACATGTGTCATATATTAATATTTTTAACTAAGGCAACTAAAACTAAAGGCACTCGCGCTGCTCGCTGGGACGCTATATTCCTGTAATAGCGAAGTCTATTGCATCTATCAGCAGTTCTCTGGATTGCGCCAATGTACCAACGCGATCATTGAGCACGTCTTCGGGTATGGAACTTAGTTGTTGGGCTAAAAATAAGTATATTGAGCCTTCGAATTCTATCGAAGGAGTCAATTTTTTCATGTAAAGACTGTTTCTAGTATCGCTATTTGTTAACGGTACAACCAGCCTTGTTGCCAACTAATCAATTACAGAGTTTTGAACATCAACAAGAAAAGGGTAAGCTTTATTCGTTTTCTTACTTGGGTTTCTGTAAACATCAAACTGCGCCATTAGAAGTTTCGGTACTCATCACCTATACAACCGTTCTCAGCAACAAATTCATTGTATGCAGCAATGGCAGCTTTGTTTTCTTTTTTCCACTTCTCTGCTTCAACATTTTTTAGCTTGTCTTTAAGTGCTTGCTCTAAGGTTGCAGACAGGTTAACTTTTAAATCTCGAGCTTTTTGCAGTAAATCGCTGTTCAAGCTTAAATTTGTCGCTTTCTTTGGGGCATGGATGTCATATAAATCTTGCATTTTTATTGCTCCAACTAATATCACCACCAAATATACGCATGCGATTGCGCATTGCAAAGCATGGGTTGAATACATTAAACGCATTAAATCGCTCGCAATCTCGCTGTGACGCATACACGTGGGCTGCTTCGAGTTTTAGCCTGCGCGTAAGTGCCCGTTGTAAAAAGTAAGGTACCTAGAGCAAACTATGGCCACACCAATACATAGCAAACTTATCAATAAAGCTGCTAGGGAAATTCTGAAGCCTGTAGGGTTAGTTAGAAAAGGCCAGTCTAGAGTTTGGCTAGACGATAACGGCTGGTGGCTAACTATGATCGAATTTCAGCCATCTAGTTGGTCTAAAGGCACTTATCTAAATGTAGGCATATCATGGTTGTGGTACCCGAAAGAATATCTTTCTTTCGATATTGGATATAGAGAAAACTCATTCATAGAATTTAAACACGAGGAGTCTTTTTTCTTTGAAGCGGTCGCGTTGGCAGAGAAAGCAAAGGTCAAAGCCCTTGCTCATCGTCAATCAATGTCGTCTCCAGACCTTGCAAAAGAATATGTATTAACGAACACTGCGGGTGACAAGCAAAATATTTGGGCTTGCCTAAACAAAGGCTTGGTTTGTTTGCATGCTTCAGATTTTCAAAACGCAAATATATATTTAGAGAATGTATTGGAATGCGACGATGACCGAGATTGGGCTATTTCAGTGAAAGACTTTGCTCAATCACTGCTAAAACTTAAACCAAGCGATCAACTTCTGGCTATACACGATGCAATTGTTCATTCTCGCAAGCTAAAAAAGCTGCCAGAAATGAAGGTTATATTTGGCAAATAGATAGCAGTACTGCTCAATCTAGGAGGATAAGAATGATAAAAACAACCACTCTGCGCTTTATCTCGGTTTGCATTAGCTTAGTTGCGGGCTTCGCGATGGCCAGTGATATAAATACACTAGAAGGTGTATGGAAACACGCTAGTAAACCGGCCTATATTGAATTCAATTTAGATTCGGGTATCGCTAGTGTTAAAGAGCACCTGACACACAAAGAAAACACTGGCTTAACCGTCATCAAAAACATTGTTAAGTCGGAATCATCAAATGCTAAGTGGGTTGGAGACATGTTCGATGGTTACAAAGATCAATACGTACCCGTAACTATCATATTAGGTGACCGATCTGTTTCAATATTCGATTCAGATAACAACGAAATTCTCACCCTACTAAAAGGATAGTGTTGCACATAACAAGGAATACTATGAAATTTCTCGCTTTATTAGTAAGTTTTTAGTTTTAATTGGCTACTAAACAATACCCAAAGTCGAGAAAGGCTTCGTAAATGAAGACCAAAAATTAAGGAAAATTCAGTGAAAACGGCATTTTCAATTTTAATGTTTTACTTTGTATCTATGACTGCCCTATCAGCAGAACCGCTTGACGAGTCGAAGCTAAGGGAGTTAACGAAGCAATTTATAGAAGCAAAAAACCTACGCCAGCAACCTAATTCGGATGAAAAGGACGTTGATCACTTTTTGTCATTCCTTGCAGATGACTTCAAGGATGAGCACGTAAAATTTAATGTGACTGTTACAAATAAGGACGAGTTGCGTTCTGCAATGATCGCAAAACTAGAAGACAAAATATATTTTAGCAACATAAACATTTTAGACATTATGGTAGGTCGCAATGTTACGTTTGTTAAGTTTAAAGAGCATGCCAAAGGACATCCCAGCCATATGAATAAACCTATTGAATACACTGCGATTAACATTATGTCGCTGGAGTTCAACGAACATGGAAAAATTAAGCACATAAGACGACACCATGGCCTGTAATTAGGGTTAGCTTCGTACCTGATTTTCAGTGCTCTATTCAAATTGCAGCTACGTTCAATGAATAAGTTAGTCGAGCCAAGGAGTTGTTAGTGTTAAATAAACAATTGCTTATAGCGGTCTTCACGTTATCACTGTCACATGTTACGCAGGCCAATATTGACCAAGAAGACATTAAAAAAGAAGTACTGGATTCTTTCAATAGCCTTGTAGAGGCTTCAAAAAAGCTAGATGCTAACGCGTATTTTGAACATTTTGATTCCGATAAATTTGTGGGTTTAAACAGTGACGGTACAAACTGGAACGATCTAAATGAACTTACTCCAGTTGTAGATGCAGGGTTTAACTCGATACAAAAAGTTACATCGCTTGAGTTCCCCAATGTGAAGATTTCAGTTATTGATAACAACACTGTCATTTTGGTAAATGAGTTTACGCAAACTGTTTTACTCAAAAATGGCACAACGCACACTGCCTCAGGCGGTGGTACACAAGTATGGTCTAAACATAGCGGCCAATGGAAATTAGTGAGTGTGTCAGCTAGCATTAAACCTACAACGAGGTGATGACAGAAACTGAAACGAATACCTATATTAATTGTACTAGCATGGCGTAGGCTTATTGCAATGTAATATAAAAAGTGGTCATTTAAAGGACTAAATATGCATCAGATTTTTGAAAACAGGGAAAAGGTTGCCAAACTATTATTCGGTTTATGCTTAGTTGTTTGGGTTGTTACTTGGCTTTACTCAATAGCGTTTGAAGAATGGGGGCTGATCGCAGGTTTTTTTAAAGGTTTGGTTTATGGTGGAATCTTGGCCATCATTCCGTTTATTGTTGCTTGCTATGATGGCGTTCAATCAAAATTCAAGTCGCCCTCCCTTGTTAATCTACTTTTCATCTCCGGAATATGGATTATTGCAGTGGGGCTTCTGTATTGGGCATAGTAATTCACAAACAGGTCAACTCACTTGATTATTCATACCGTACACTTTGGGTGGCTTCGCTACTGTAGCTAAGTAGTATTTGCTCAATCACGAAACAGATGCACTATGGACGCTTTGAACTACTTACAGAAAATGATTGGTTTGGCATCTGAAGGAGAGCTTCAGGGTATATGGTTTTGGGCGTCATTATACATGCTTGTGGTTTGTTCGTTCTCCACCTACTTCCAAATTAGAACGCGGTTTTGGGCTTCAACTCAGGGGAAATTGCACAAGCTTGGCATTGAAACTTTCGGAAATACAAACGAACTATCCGAACAACAGTATCAGGGCAAAGCGCTTTATTCGTATACTGTTGACGGAAAAACCTATCAGGGAAAGCGCATTTCGCCTTGGGTGATTGTGACTAATTACAATGCAAGAGCGCTACTTGCAAAACAAACATCAGGCGTTCACGTAACCTCTCAAAACGAAGTAACTGTTTTCTACAACCCCAAAAAGCCAGAAAAAAGTTTTTTACTTAAGGCCAACAAGCTTGGCATAGTAGTAACATTCGTTACGGCAATAGCGCCCTTGTTAAGCTACCTTGCCCGATTTCATACTTAACGTGAATAAAACGCTTTGCCATTATATCCCAAACACCTATGCCCTTTCGTACTATAAGGAAGCCCCATGCGTCGTTTTTTTGCACTTGTACTGTCAGGTCTTTTATCGCATTCGGTATTAGCTGAAGCATTAAATGAACACAAAAACATCGAACGAGCAGTTCTCGATTACATCGAGTCGCAACATCAATCGAAACCCGAATTAATGGAAAGAGGGCTAGATAAAAAATTAGCAAAGCGAACATATTGGGAATCTAAAGAGGGGTCAGAATACATTATGGAAACTGACTTCGACACCATGGTTTGGGTGGCTGAAAACTACAACAAAGAAGGTGATAAATTTCCCTCTTCTCCGATGGTTGACATAAAAATTTTAGATATCGATAACCGAGCGGCATCTGTGAAGCTAACTGTTGACGAATGGATTGACTACATGCATTTATATAAGAACGAAAATGATGACTGGAAAATCATTAATGTTCTGTGGCAATACCACGATGCCACTAGGCATTCGAGTAAGCAGTAAATAAATGATATTAACCAATCATTAAATAATAACGCGCAGCCTAATTATTGGGATACAAAAACAGTTACAGTTTTTTGTTTCATTCTGCGCGACTTCGTTGCTATGTTGGCATAGTGCAATTAAAGCTGTCGATCATGGAGAGATCATGAAAAATGTTTACTTGTTCATTCTTGTATTGCTGTTATCCAGCTGCTCAAGCATTCCAATATCAACAATGTTAAAGTTTCGCAGCTTTAGCGAGCAAAGTTTCGTCGCGTTGAATGGCTCTGAAATACGCTCAAAAATAATCGTGTCACAACCCTTCACTCTTGATTTAGAAAAAATCAAACTGAGCCTAACGTTAGACAATGACAAAGGTGTGAGGAATTTCACCTACCCTCTTGATCTTGACATGCAAAAGACTATTGCCGCACAAGATGGCTTTTTCACGTCAACACCAGCGAAAACTGAATACACTTTCAAGCTTTCCGAACTCGCAGTTAAGAATTTTAAAGAGACACAAAATCTAATTTCAGACCAGTTCAAGGGAGAAACGTCTTTTTCAATTGCAGCAGGCTTCAATGAAGAGCCTACCGAAGGCCAGTTAGTAACGCTCTCAATTTTGCTGCAACTTGATGAGGAAGATGGTTACTTTACACTTATCGACAACGCCGACATCGACGTTGGCAATGAAGATTAACAGGAAATGGAAATAGACATGAAGCACAAACTGAATGCAAGACAATGATGTTTGGGTTCATAGTTAAACTGCTCAGCATAGAGTTCAACACGAACACCGTTAGATAATTTCCGGTACAAGGAGGTTTTATGAAGTTTCTCGCCACAATTCTTTTAGCTATATACCCATTAAGTCTTATTGCCAGTGTACCAAATGACAGGCATATCGTTGTTGAAGGTCAGTCAAAAATTACCGCTGCTCCTGATATGGTCATTGTCACTTTTGAAACAGAGTCGCAAAATATCACTAGCCTGAACGCAAAGCAAAGTGTCGATAAAAGGATTAATAACCTATTAGCAGGGCTAGAGAGATTTAGTGTCGACGACCAGAATGTTACTGCGTCCAGCATAACTACATACGCAAATTACATTTACACCGACGATGATAAAAAAGTGCTAGACGGTTATATTGCGAGTCGCACTGTAAAAGTAACACTCAAAGAAATTAGTATGCTGAACGACTTTATGAATTTTGCACTTGAAATAGGCGTCAGTGAAATAAAAAATATTGAATTCCAATCCTCTCGACAAGAAGCGCTCAGGCAAGAGGCGGTTGCTAATGCTGTAGAGGATGCCAAGCATCAGGGCCGTACGATGGCTAGTGCGTTTGGCGCAAAATTAGGTAATGTTTATAGCATCAACTCAGCGACACAAAACCATTATGATAGATATGGTTTTAATGATGCCATTGAGACAATACAAGTTACAGGTTCAAGAATTGAAGCCGAAGAATTCGAGCCAGGTCGCTATTTACAAGAAAACATTGTGTTTAGCGCCACTGTACATGTGGTATTCGATTTAAAGGTCGATTAATTAGAGCAAAATCATGGCAGCATTGCTGTCTAAGCATCAACGGAAGCACATAAATTAGCTAAAAGGATTTTTATGACATTTATCCCCTTTTCAACTATCAAAACACAGAATCTAACGTTACTTCTAGTTACCGCAAGGGTGATTGCTTACCTTGCAGCCGTGTTGTTTGGGCTTGGCTGTCTACTTATTCTTGTGAATTTGATAATAAGTGTTATGCCGCCCGCTGAAGTTGAAGTAGCAGGTACTAAAACCTTGATGCAAAGTAATGGCTTTGGTATGGCGTTGGGCGGGGCTGTCGTAGTTGCAGCATCGCTTGTTACCTTTGCAATTTCAGGTGCATGTGCTGCGCTCGTGAGTTGGGAATACAACAGAGCTAAATAAGGAAGAACAATATGAAACTTTTACCCTATGTCGTTGCTGTACCATTATTGATGTTTTCTTTTACCTGTAATGCGGTAAGCGAAAAAGAGCAGCTTGAGCAACAAGTAAATGAATATAAAAAGCTCGGTTTGCTTGCGAATAAGTGTAATGAATCGGGCAAAACATCCTCAGCGGCGTGCCGAACGTTTATAGGTATGTTCAATGAAGGCGAAATTGCTGAAGTGTTAGACTCATTTAGCAAAAATTTGGCTACGCACATTTCAATAGACCAAGATTTAGCTTTCGAAGGGCTTGATGCATTTACCGACATAATAGATACCCTCAACTTTTTGTTTGACGAAGAGTTGAAGAACACAACTCGACTGTAAGCTGATAGATTATTTAGCTTTTTTTCGAAGTGCATATCCATTTTTTGCCACAAAGTTAGTTGAAATACAGTGGAAAATCGTTGATTATGCATCTATCGACTACTAAAAATTAGAAATGGAATTCAGCAAAAAGGTCTCACAATGAAAACAGGTAAGTGGTACGCCCTATTCGGGCTTTTTACATTATTGTTTTTAGCTGCATGTGATAAAAAACAAGATGACGGCCTTGGTCGATATGGAATGTTGGACGAGAGTACGCCGGAATACACAACTGTAACGTTTCTAAGAAGTGTATATGAAGACGATAACCTCGACCGTGCTATCGCGCTGTCGAGCGAAAAAATGTCTCGTATTCTCACTCGCTACCACTCAAATAGAAACGTACAGCGCCACCTACTTAACTTGCGCTACGACACCGTAATTATTACCCCTCAAAATTCAGGTGGCGTTGGCCGCTCTGAGTTCTCAGAAACATCTACTATCACCGTATTCTTAAGTGGAATGTATGGTGATGACAAAATTGAAGACCTACGCAGCATCGATCTGGTGAAAGAAGATGGTGAGTGGAAGGTTAACAAAATTCACCCCGATACTTATCTATAAAAGAAACACGTTTTCTATGCAATGGCTCTGAATTTAGGAAGTTGAGAGCCATTTCATGTTCTTAAAAAAACACACTTAGCAACAACAATAAAAAAATGGAGTTATGATGGAATCAAGACTAATTAAGCTTGGATTATTTGGTGCACTACTACATTGCGGGGCTGCGTTTGCTGATGATGACGCAACACTGCTTAAGTCGTTTCACGACTATGGCATTACCAAATGCGATAGCTTTATTCTTGAGAATAGTCGATTGCAGGGCAACTGGAACTATTACATTAATAAACACGCTAATGGCATGGACGGTATCGCTACTGAAGTTACCATTACGCGGATCTGGGGAACAAAGGGTGACACGGTTAAGACTGAAGATACCTATATTCAAACAGCTAAAAACTGTTATCTACGTAATACTTGGACAGTGACTTATCCTGGTACATGTAGTGAAAATGTTGATGGGAATTTTTGGTACGTTTCTACAGAAATGCCAAATAAAGACTACACCACATACAAAAATGCGGGTGGTATAGAGTTACATGCAAAAGAAATCGCAATGGGTAACTTTAAAGCGTGTGTGCAAGAGGGATCTAAGCGTTCTTCACAGCCTCATGGCTAAGTAATCTAAGATTAAACTGCTATTGCACAGGTTTATGTAAGTAGGCCTGTGCGAAAACTTTCGCTTCCCTGCTTTTCAGCATTTCTATTTGATTTTCTTGCTTACCGTTTCTTGGTAGCGTTTATTACTTTTTTCGCAACGAATGACAACTGCTTAGCCAAGACATGATCAGGTAAATTATTCACTATTTCTAAGAACTTCGCATATAATCGGGGCATTATGTAAGCAAGCCGATTGCTATAGGTAATCACCCTAGAGATTATGTGGAAACACGAATGAAGCTAGCAATAAAAGTTATAGATGCATTTACAGATAAGCAATTCAGAGGAAACTCCGCCGCTGTAATAGTACTTGATAGATGGTTGCCAGATGCGCTCATGCAGTCTATTGCAATTGAAAACAATTTGTCAGAAACCGCATTCTTACTAAAGGAAGAAAACGTAACTGAAGACACCTTGGTTTATCATATTCGCTGGTTTTCGCCGGTAACAGAAATAGACTTTTGCGGTCATGCTACATTGGCCTCAGCACATGTTGTTTTTGGTCTTTTTCCCGATAGTCACGAGATAGAATTTGTTGCCGATGCAGTTGGCGTAATGCGAGTGGAAAAGAAAGCCGACGGTTTTATACAAATGAATTTCCCCTCGCGTGCTCCTCAAAAACCTGATTATATCCCCTCAGCATTACTTGACGGCTTATCTATCGCCCCTAGTGCAATATTGCAAAACGATCAGGCATATTTTGCGATCTATGATAACGAAGATGATGTAATGCTAGTTGAACAAGATACCTCACAGATCAAAAAGCTTGCCCCTTACGATGTGGTAGTTACCGCGCCGAGTAAGCATTTTGACTTTGTTTCGCGTTATTTTTGGCCTGCCAATGGTGGTGACGAAGACCCCGTTACGGGCTCTATTCATACAGGACTAGCCCCCTATTGGTCTCAACAACTTGGCAAAAAAGAACTGGACGCCTACCAAGCGTCTAAACGCGGAGGTGTACTAAAGTGCGTGATAGCGGGTGACAGAGTTTTAGTTTCAGGGCAGACCGTACAATACTTATCGGGTGAAATTATTATTAGGTAAAAACGGGAAGTCGTTTTAAAAGCAACTTCCCATTCCTTACAGTCTAATGGCACCGCTTTAGAGCTACTTACCTACAGCAATACCTTCTCTGCGCGGGTCAGCACCACCAATAAGCTTACCCGATTTGAACTGTATTCCGTGCAGACCGCTGTTTAAATCTACCACCTTCACGTTGTGGCCAAGTTCCGTCAACGCGCCTTCTAAGTTGGCGATAGGTGTCCCCTTTTCAAGTGCAGTATAATCGTTGCGGTTTGTAATTTTGGGCATATTAATCGCTTGCTGTATATCAAGGTCAAAATCGATAACCCCAATAAGCGTTTGCGCCACATAACTCACGATTCGAGAGCCGCCAGGCGACCCTACTACCACTTCTAAGTTGCCTTCTTTATCGAACACCATAGTGGGACTCATGGCACTTCTTGGACGCTTTCCTGGCTCAACACGGTTGGGCACGGGGAATCTATCTTTTGTTGGTGAAAATGAGAAATCGGTTAGTTGGTTGTTCAACAGAAAGCCTTCAACCATTATGCCTGAGCCAAACATAAATTCGATGCTAGTGGTCATCGATACCGCATTGCCCTCTTTATCAACAATAGACACATGTGATGTATTAGGCAGCTCCATTGACGTACCTAATGCAACGTTTGCCTCTGCATACGGGTTGCCTGCACGAGCTCGACGCCACTTTTTGTCCACATCGATACTCTGTGCTCGGCGTTCTAGGTAAGCTGTGTTGATCATGGCTGCAAACGGCAAATTGGTGAAATCGCTGTCTGCTATGAATTTTTCTCGATCAGCGTAAGACATAGCGCTCGCCTGAGTATACAAATTCGCAAACTCGACCGAGTCAGGTGAGTATTTACTTAAATCAAACCCTTCTAGCATTTTAAGAATTTGATAAACATTAACACCGCCAGAGCTTGGTGGGGCCATGCCGCAAATACGCTTCTCGTGGTATAAACCACAAACAGGCTCGCGTTTTACTGGCTCGTAACTCGCTAAATCTTCAAGTGTCATTTGCCCTGGATTAATTTCCGCGCTATTCACCGCATCAACAATTTTCTGCGCAACTTCTCCTTTTAAAAGGTAATCACTGCCTTTGTCTGCAATGCCCCTTAATGTTTTGGCAAGCTTTCGGTTTTTCTTGATCACGCCTTCTTGCAAAGGATTACCAGCAGGGAAAAAATACACTGAACTAGCAGGGAACGTTTTCAGTCCCGGGTGGTAATCTAGTGCAACTAATTTTGCTAAGCGTGGGGATACCTTGAATCCCTCTTCGGCTGTGGCTATTGTGTCGTCAAACAGGGTATTCCAAGGCAACTTACCAAACTCGCTTTGAGCCATTTCAAGCGCTTTAACTGCCCCTGGTACGCCAACTGATTTGCCGCCCACAACCGCATCAATCCATCGCATAGGGCTATTGCCTTTCATGAACCAATGAGAATTCACTGAGGTAGGTGCTGTCTCGCGACCGTCAAAGGTGTGTAGTACCTTATTCTTGTTATCCCAATAAAGAATAAACGCGCCGCCACCAATGCCTGAAGACTGAGGCTCAACAAGCGACAGCATAGCCTGTACAGCAACCGCGGCATCTATCGCGCTCCCGCCCTTTTCAAGAATGTTTTTTCCCGCCCAAGACGCATAAGGATTAGCTGCAACAACCATGTACTCTTGTGCTTCAAAGGCCTTTTTCTCAATATAACCTGTTGCGGCTTCTGGCTCCCCTACTTCACGCGTTTGTTTAGCATCAACACCAAAAACAAAACTGGTAGATAACGCCAGGGTAATAACGGAGGCTTTTAGAAAAACATTGCGTCTCAAAATACGGATTCCTCTTATCTGAATTTTTCAGGGTTTATGGGGCGTTTTTTCAAAAAGGCATCAAAGGCTTCTTGTGCAGCTGTCGTACCTAGTGCTTCGAGAAATATATCAAACTCTTCGTTCATCTGAAGCGTAATGCGCTCACCATCACCTTTTAACAGCGATTTAGTTTGCATAAGAGAGAACGTTGGCTTTTCTACGAGCTTTTGGGCGGTATCTTTAACAACCTGCGAAATCGAATTAGCATCTACAATCTTAGTGAGTAAACCAAATTGATAGGCCTCTTCGGCACTAAACGGTTCACCCAACATCAACCATTCTGCCGCTTTTATATGCCCTGCTACTTTGGGTAGAAGATAACTTGATGCATATTCGGGAACAAGCCCTAAATTGATGAATGGTAGAACAAATCGGCTATCTGGTGTGGCATAAACAAAATCGCAATGAAGAAGTAACGTGGTACCAATGCCTACCGCAACACCATGTACTTGGGCAATTACTGGCACTTTACATTCAGCAAGCGCCCGCATAAACGATGCCGTTTCAGGTACGTGAGCATTGTCTTGTTGCTCTGCAAAATCGCTAATATCATTGCCAGCGGTAAAACAATCACCTGCACCTTTAATAATAATTGCTTTAATGGTTTTATCTTCTTTTATGTCAAATATTGCATCAGCCATGGCTTGATACATTTCTCGAGTAAGCGCGTTTTTCTTTTCAACTCTATTAATGACAATAGATAAACAATGATTATTCACTTCAGTAATAATATGAGACATAAGCGTTCCTTTACTCTTGAATTTTCGAACAATTAACGAGGTTCGGTTTTAACCTCTCGGGCAACTTCTGTATCATAGCCAGCAATTTCTATTATAAAAAATAACTAACACTAATGATGTCACTGCCGTTTTCCTTTAAGTATAGTGCTGGCCCCCTAATTGTCGCAGTTTGTGCCACAATTGCATTTTTCTTTGAGCCTACATCAGGTAATTATTTAGCTTACGACCGTTATGCTATTCAAGGTCTTGAAACGTGGAGACTAGTAACCGGCAACCTCGTGCATACGAATGGCTTTCATCTATTACTAAATTTGGCAGGACTCGCGTTGTTATGGGCGCTTCACAAAGAGCACTATCGCATTGGCTTATTTTTAAAGGTGTTTGTTTGGTGTTGTATTGGAACAAGCGCTGGTCTTTACTTCTATTCGCCTGATCTTATCTGGTATGCCGGGCTTTCTGGGGCACTTCACGGGCTATTTGCATGGGGAGCATGCATGGATATAAAAGAGAAGGTGCGTTCTGGTTGGTTACTATTGTTAGGGCTTGCCATCAAGGTGGGTTATGAACAATTTGATGGCAGTAGCGCACAAGTTGCTGCGCTTATCGACGCAAAAGTTGCTGTTGATGCTCACTTATTTGGGGCATGTGGAGGTCTTATCATCTTCGCGCTCATGCTTTTGACCGCAAGAAGACGCTAGCCATTTCGTTTATCTTAATTTAGAGAATCCCATAAAAAAAAGTGCGGTACGCTTTAGAAGCCTACCGCACAACACTCAGCCTTATTAATTGCTAATTCAAGGAACTATAAGTTCTCTTCAAACAACTTATAAATACGGCGGTATTCATCTAACCACGAGCTGGGTTGCACAAACCCGTGAGGCTCTACCGGATAAATTGCTGTTTCAAAGTTTTCTTTTTCAAGCTCAATCAAACGCTGAACTAATCGAACTGTGTCGTGGAAAAACACATTATCATCAACCATAGGCGCATTGATTAACAGAGGCTTCTGTAATCCTTCGGCGAAATAGATTGGTGAACTGCGCTCATATGCGATTGGATCGATATCAGGGGTATTTAAAATATTCGCAGTATATGGCGTATTATAGTGCGCCCAATCAGTAACAGGTCTCAGCGCCGCGCCAGCAGCAAACAAATCTGGTGCTGTAAACATCGACATAAATGTTAAGAAGCCACCATACGAACCACCATAGGTACCAATGCGCGCGCGATCCACATTTGCATTATCCACCAGCCAATTCACACCATCGCGTAAATCTTGTACTTCAGGCGTTCCCATTTGACGGTAAATAGCGGTACGCCAATCTCTACCGTAACCAGCACTTGCGCGGTAATCCATATCAAGCACAACGTAACCTTGTTGAACAAGCATACTGTGGAACATGTACTCTCTAAAATAGCCCGACCAACCAAGGTGTGCGTTCTGAAGGTAACCCGCACCGTGATTGAACACTACCGCTTTGTTGGACGTTTCACTGTCGTAATTTTCAGGCAAGTAAACACGCGCATAAATGGGTGCATCAGTGTGCGACGATGGAATTGCCACTACTTTCGGCACAGCCCATGGTAATGCGTTAAAGGTGTCGCTGGTACTTTGTGTAATCTGCGCAGCAGCAACAGCTTCCTGCGCTGGTTTAACATACAATTCGGCAGGTTTATTCACTTTACTGTGGCTCAACACCAACTGCGAACCATCGGGACTCAGCACATAATCCGTCATACCGTTTAAATCGGTCATCGTCTCTATGCTTTTGTCTGACAAGTCCGCGCGGTAGATCTCGTAAAGCCCTGGATGTTCAATATTGGCTTTGAAATACAGATAGTTATCATCCGGCGACAACGTAATATCATCAACGATATACTGACCGCTGGTCAATGCTACAGGTTTTTCGCCGGGCGTTTGTAGGTACAAATGTGCATAACCACTATGTTCTGACTGGAAGTAAAGTGTTTCACTATTGTTTAACCAATCAAATGCATTGAATCGATAATTTACCCATGCGTCGTCATGCAGGCGATGTTGGTTTTCTAACGACTTATTCTCTAAGTTTACCGTGGCTATCCAACGGTCTTTGTTATCCCACGCTTCAAGCATCACAGCGACGGCTTCACCGTTTTTGTGCCAACGTATAGAAGGCTTAGTCCAATACCAGCTTTGTAACAGTGTAATGGGTCGCGGCAAGCGATTCACTTCATAGCTTTCGCCATTTGCTTTTGCATTTTCCGTTTTTACGCTGGCAAGTACATCATCGTTATAGCCCGGCAGACTAAAGTAATTTAGCGCACTCTTTTCACCAGTTTTTAAGTTCAGTAGCCATAATTCGTGGTTTACTGGCTCTGCATCCGCCACACGTTGCCTCACTGATTTAGCTGCAATACGGCTATCTTCCTGAATGTAGTGCGGCATTATATCGCTATCATCGCGGCTCGGTTTACTCTCCGTTGTCGCCACAACTGCGTAGTTCCCAGCAGGTGATACACTAATACCAGCTAGTCGATGAGATTTATCGAAATAAAACGGTGCAGGTGCTACGCTAATGTTACTTTGCGCCAACGCTTGCTCGGCGTCTTCTTTCTCTTGTCGGTTCTTGCGCTGAAGAGCGATATACTGAATGAGTGTGTGTTGCTCTTGTGCAATATAATCCTTTGCTGGCTCAACGGCCTTGGGTTCATCAGCGAATTCCCAGCTTAATAGCTCTTCTCGTGTACCCGTTTCTAAATTAATAGCGACAAAACGATTACCGCTTAGTGCCATCAAACGTCCATCAGTCATAAATGAAAGATTGGATAGCGAGTTGCCACCGCGTGTTAGCTGTACCGTTTTACCATTAGTAAACTGAATAAACACGCTATCTTCAAAAGCAAAAGCGATGACGCCGTCGTTTCGCACCACGCGCTCGTCAAAGCGGTATTTGTGCAAGTCAGATAAAGGCGCCTTTACAGCCTCGTTGGGCGTGTTGATATCGGCGATATAAACGTCCGACAATGCACTGTCTTGTTTTTCTCTTTCAAAAACAATTTTACTACCGTCAACTGACCAGCCCATATCTGTTGGTAGTGCACCAATCCACTGAGGATCTGCCATTACTTGTTTAAGCGTGATTTTGCCATTTTGCACTGCCATCGGCATTTCAACCTCAGGTGTAACGGCTTGTTGGACCGAACGCGCAGGAGACGCTGTCGCCGTAGTGGAGGTATTATCCGTTGTACTAGCACAACCACCCAACGCGAAAGTAACGCTGGCAGCGAGAAATAAAGTAGAATATTTTTTCATTATTTTAAGTCGTTATAGGTGAAACTCGACAACATTATACGCAGAGCCAACCTTATATAGTCAACGTTCATCGTTATGGTTTGTGAACCAAACGTATTCATATTCCGTTTTGCTATTAGATTTACGTCATTATTTATTCAATGAGATAACAGAGAAACAACGATCAGAGGGTGTAATAGATGAAAGTAACAAAAGTGGTTGCAACATTAGCAGCAGTACTAGCGATGTCGAGTGTCCCCGCTGCCGCTAGTGAGTGCCCTAGTGTGTTGAAATTTATGAAACGTAAACTTAACTCGCAGGAAACCGTGAATTTATGTGATGAGTATGGCGGTAAAACACTGTTGGTTGTTAACACTGCTAGTTATTGCGGATATACACCACAGTTTGAAGGCCTTGAAACCCTTTACAGTGATTATAAAGACAAAGACTTTGTGGTACTGGGCTTTCCCTCGCACGATTTTAATCAAGAGGATAATGATGAAGGTAAAACGGCTGAGCTTTGTGAGCTAACCTACGGCGTTAAATTTCCGATGTTTGAGCCAACCTCTGTTACAGGTGAAGACGCCGACCCAATGTATCGCATGCTTAAAGCCGCAACAGGTAAAGCGCCATCGTGGAATTTCAACAAGTATCTCATCGATGCCTCTGGCAAAAAAATTACTCACTACCCTAGCTCAACAAAACCTACTGACGCGTCTTTTATCGCCGATGTTGAAGCATTGCTAAACAAATAAATTTTTTATTTAGGCAAAAAAAAGCCCCGCGATATTCGCGGGGCAACAAGCACACTCAACTTGGAACACACTATTAGCTCAAACAACTTCCAACGTTTTTGCTAACTGCATATAGTTAGTCTGCGAGTTATTCAGATAGTTCAATAATTTTTTCACTGGCTGCTGAAAATGCATTTTTCGCTTGCTCCTCGCCCATTGCAAGCCCTTCTGCATAAACAAAGTTTACATTGCTAATACCCACAAAACCCAAGAAGTGTTGAAGATATGGAGTTTGTGTATCAAAGTCAGTACCTGCATAAATACCACCGCGCGCAGCAAATACAGTTGCACTCTTGTTCTCTAGCAATCCTACTGGACCATTCTCAGTGTATTTAAAGGTAATTCCAGCACGCGCAACACGATCAAAGTACGCCTTTAGACTTGATGGAATGCCAAAGTTGTACATTGGTACCGCCAATACAATTTCATCGGCTTGCTTTACAGATTCCACGATTGAGTCTGAACGATTTGCTAGTACATGTTGCGCTTCGCTTCGTTCTGCAGGCGCAGTCATCCACGCCTGCATTTCCTCGCTAGATAGATGAGGAAGCTCCATAGTCGATAAATCAACGCGCTTAATAGACACGTCACCTTTGGCTTCTAGCTTTGCTAAATACTCATTTGCAAGCTTTGATGAATTACCTTGTTCGCCGTTTAGACTTGAATAAATTGCTAATACTGTTTTCATGACTGATCTCCTGTAGTGAGTACGTTTACTTTAGTGCAGGCATGCAAACAGTAAAATTAGTATAAATGAACCAAATTATTCTATTTTTTAGAACATTAAAGTGCCAGGTTACTCACGTTTATTCATTTTTAACAATAATGACCTTTCGGTTTTAGTTCACTTATTAAACAAGCTTAATGTTAGTCATTTGCTTAAACTTTTGGCTAATTGGCGGCGTAATGGTTGTGCAGCAATTGTTAATAAAAAGGAAATAAGATATGAATCTGAAACTCAAAGCCGCATTGCTCGTTGTGCCGCTCACACTCACAGGCTGTTGGCTAGATGACGATGATGATGACGCCCCAGCCCCCCAACCCATGCCCGATCCAACGTTTGCTAATGTAAGAGTGATCCACAGTGCATCAGATGCTCCATTGGTCAATATTACTGCCAACGATGCCATTTTGAACGGGTTAGAGAATGTTGACTATCAGGTGGCTTCATCACGCTTTGAGGTTGCTACGGGTACATACGATATAGGCGTTACCGCCGTTTTACCCGGTGATGATGCTGAGGTGCTCCAAGCTGATGTTACGCTAGAAGAAGATATCAATTATGACATTTTTGCTGTTGGAAACGTCAGCGACGAAACACTGGCCTTTTTAACGGTAACAAGTGCTGAAACACCGGTAGAAGCGGGTAATGCACAAGTACAAATTGTTCACGCTGCATCAATGGCCCCCACCGTAGACATTTATGTTACTGCCCCTGGCACTGATATAAGTGCAGAACAACCGCTTGTTACGGCATCGTTTACTGATTTCACTGACCTACTGCAAGTTCCAGCAGGCGACTATCAGGTTCGTATAACACCTGCAGGTGAAACGACTGTAGTTTATGACTCTGGCACGGTTAATCTTGCTGATGGTGCTGATTTACTCATCGCAGCAACCAATAACGTAGGTACTGGCGACTCCCCAGTGACTCTGCTTGCCGCCGATGGAACAGAAAGTTTCAAAATTTGGGACTCAAGCGCCACCTCAGATGTGCGGGTAGTACACGGTATTAGTGATGCACCAGCAGTCGATGTTATCGCAAATAACGAAGTTCTACTCGTAGACGGCATACAGTTTCCTCGCACGACTGACTATGTTTCTGTCGCGCCTGGCGACTATGTTATCGACGTAGTCGCAGACGCTGACAATAGTGTTGTGGCCATTGATGATGCGCCGTTGTCACTTGAGATTGGCATGAGATATACCGCTATTGCGAATAACACATTAGCAATGCCAGAACTTGACGTGCTTGTAGATATGCCTCGCGCCATTGCGACTGAAGCGAAAGTGCGTATTGTTCACGCTTCGCCAAGTGCAGGCAACGTGGATATTTATGTTACCGCAGACGGTGAAATAGATGCTGTTGATCCAGCATTTAGCGATATTCCCTACTCGACAGACGATTTAGCGGAAACAGGTTATGTTGGCCTAGCCGAAGGTGACTATGTCGTTACTGTGACGCCTACAGGCACTAAAACAGCGGCAATTGAAACTGGCGTGCTTTCGCTAGAGAACGGTGGTGTGTATACCGCAATTGCACTAGACGGTGCAATGGACGGTGATTTACCTCAACTAGCATTGCTAGACGACCTAGCACCACCCCCTCCGCCGTTTAACGCCGATATGACATATAATGTATCGCTAAGTGGTTCTCAAGAAGTACCAGCGGTTACTACAATGTCGTCGGCCTCGGCTGTGGTTGAGATTGATGAAGACCTGCCAGCGTTTAGCGTAAGTGTTGATGTATCAGGTTTAACTGACGTGACAGGCGTACATGTTCACGATGGTGGCATTGGAATGAATGGTCCGGTAGCATTTCCATTAACGGACGCCGGTGATGGTACGTATGTATTGGCTGAAACGACAATTTCACCGAGCAATCTGGCTGCGTTAACCAACGGCGAGTGGTACTTAAACGTACATACAGAAGCTAACCCTAGTGGCGAAGTGCGAGGTCAAATAGTTGCTGACACTACCGCGGTTGTTACCTTTCCATTAAGTGGCAATCAGTCTGTACCCGCGGTAGACACAATGGCGTCTGGATCAGGTTATGCCTTGTTTGATACGACCGATAATTCAGTGTCACTGGTTGCAGTAACAACGCTAGAAAATGCAACCATGGCTCACATACACAGTGGGTTCGCAGGCGAAACTGGTGGCGTAGTAGTGACCCTTGTTGAAAGTGATGAAACAGCAGGTGTATGGATGACTGACGGCAGTGTCAGTTTAGACATGGCGACTGCTACGCAATTACTGTCGGGCGGTCACTATGTTAATGTGCATACAGAAGCCAACCCTAGTGGTGAGATCCGCGGTCAAATAACCCCGGATAATATTCAGGTGTATGGCATTACCGCAACTGGGGCTCAAGAAGTTCCAGCGGTGACAACTGATGCAACGGGTAGCGGTGCGTTTACACTAAATACCACGACAGGCGCACTTTCAGGCTCAGTAACAATTGCAGGAATGACTGCCACCATGGCGCATATTCACGAAGGTGAAGCTGGCGTAAACGGCGGTGTTGTAATTGCACTCACTGAGGGAATGGATGGTATGTGGTCTGTACCTGCCGACACAACACTTACTGAAGCACAAATGACAACAATGGAAGCCGGTGGCTATTACACTAACTTTCATTCGGCAGCGTTCACAAGCGGAGAGATCCGCGGCCAAGTGACACTTGGTTTCGAGTAACTTGCTCTCTAATTAGTCACAAATGAGTTGCAAAGCATAAAAAAGGGGCATACGCCCCTTTTTTATTTTTTACAATGTGGCTAACGCTCTATCAAAGTCGGCTATTAAATCAGCGGTATCTTCAATGCCCACAGAAAGTCGCAGCATTGAATCAGAAATCCCCATTTTTTGACGTTCCTGTGCCGTGTTCTCAAAATAGATCGTTGGTGCTACCGGCAATGCCAGAGTGCGATTATCCCCTAAGTGGGTCGCACAGATTACAAGCTCCATCTGATTAAGAAATGCAACGGGGTCGGCTCCTTCCACTAAGTCAAAACTTAGAATAGCGCCATAGCCATTGTTCAAGTGCTCTCGGGCAGTAAAGTGCTGTGGATGATCGGCTAAGCCAGGATAAAACACTTTAGCGACTTTTGCGTGGTTGTCTAAGAATGTTGCTAACTGCATTGCATTGTACTGACTGCGCGCCATACGCAGTTCGAGGGTTTCCATTCCTAGCGCAATCGCGCTGGCCGATTGCGGCGCAAGCGTTGCCCCAAGGTCACGAAGCCCTTTTTTCTTAATCTGGGTCAGCCCCCATTGAGAGACATCGTCAACCTGATAAGCCGGCTTTATATTGCTAAATTGTTGCCAATCAAACACGCCAGTATCAATAACGGCACCGCCTAACACATTACCGTGGCCGGCGATATATTTGGTTAACGAGCAAAAAATCAAAGATGCTTTAACCTCTTTTGCATAAAACAGCGGCGGTGGTGTCATGGTGTTATCCACCATAAACAGAATACATTTCTCTTCACAGAACTGACCAATACCACGTAAATCCGCAACTTGGGTGACTGGGTTAGCAACTGTTTCGGTGTAAACGCCTTTAGTATTGGGCTGATAAGCCGCTTTTATGTGTTCAATATCAGTAACATCAGTAAACGTAACCTGTACACCAAAGTCCTGAATCGTTTCAAAGAAGCTACGGGTATTACCGAACAAGTATTGACTGACAATTAAGTGATCGCCTGACTTTACTAGTGCAAAAAGAGCACTGCTAATAGCTGCCATCCCCGTTGCAAAACACAGCGCTCCTACCCCACCTTCAAGGTCGTTGAGCATATTTTGTAGTGCCGCGACAGAAGGCGAAGATGAACGAGAATATACGTGTGCAGCACGTTTGCCTTGAAACGCATCGATAATGCCCTTTGCGTCTTTAAATTCAAACAACACTGAGTTTGAAGTACTGGTATGAACACCACCGTGCTCTGGTGCGTTTAACATGCGATCAGCATGAACCTGACGGGTTGTAAATCCCTGTTTTGTCACGTGTTAAGCTCCGAATATGATGAAAGCGACTTGGATTATCACGACTTTACTAGCGCCAATTATCTCTGCGATAGAATTGGCTTACGACCGTGTTATGCAATTTTTTGGATATTTTGCGCAAACAGTATCATAAAACGCATAAATAGTTTGCATTTGTTCATCTATGTTAGTCACTTTCTGAATAATCGGGCCCAATACAATGGCCTTTTTAGCATAGTCGATCCCAATAACTTGAATCGGAATTTCAGCTTCACGCGCTATATGCATAAACCCCGTTTTCCAAGGAAATATCGGACTACGTGTACCCTCTGGTGCCAACGCAAGAATAAGATCATCAGCTTGCTTAATTTGAGTTGCGATAACACTAACCACACCATGAGCCTTACTGCGCTCGATGGGAATTCCCCCCAATCGGCGAACGACAGCTCCAAGTGGCGGCTTGAAAATTGTGTGCTTACCAAAAAAGTTTAAGTTTAACCTAAATGAAAAAACCACAAATAAGCCAATGAAAAAGTCCCAGTTAGATGTATGTGGTGCCACGGCAATAATAGCTTTTCGTTCATTGATAAACTCACCTTCTACAACCCATCCCCGCTTAGTAAGTAGCCATGTTGCAAATCGCGATAGCCATCGCGGCCATTTGCGAGATACCAATTTACCAATATTAACCTGTGATAAAGGGCGACGATGTGACTGTGTTTGTGAACCGGTATTCATTATTGTTATTCTCTTACTACTGCCCTGCATAATCGATGTAGCCATGTTTGTCGATAATGCGGAGAAAGGTGCGGCGAATGATGCGGCACAAAATGACGTGCTTATCCCCGATCATAATTGATGTTTCTTCATTGTAAACATTTAGTTAACATTTTAGCGCTTGTATGCGTATTTTCAGTAGTGAGACCTTTATGTGTATCTTGTTTATCGCTAATAAAATGCGACGGGACTTCCCACTTATCATCGCGGCAAATCGCGATGAGTTTTACGCTCGACCTACTGCCCCCTCTGAATTTTGGAATTCACATCCCACGGTGCTCGCTGGTCGAGATTTGGAAGCAGGAGGAACATGGATGGGCGTTACGCGTAACGGGATGATTTCTGCATTAACGAATGTACGAGAGCCGCACAACCTCAAGCAAAATGCGATATCTAGAGGAGAGCTCGTTGCTAACTGGCTTTCATTGAACGCAAGTACATCAAAAAATAAAGTGGAAAACGATAGCCAGCATTACCTTAGCCGGATACGTGAAAACAGGCACCACTACAACGGCTACAATTTGCTGTTTGGAAATATTAATAAATTGCGTGTTTACAATAATGTGAACGACACCACGCACACTATTGAAAAAGGCGTGTATGGGCTTTCAAATGCAGATATCGCCACCCCCTGGCCAAAAGTAACTCAAGGTGTAACAGCGCTTAACCACTACGTAAACAATGCAAAACTTATTGACCATGAATCATTGTTCGAATTGTTAGCGCAAGATAACAAAGCTGAAGACGACGCATTGCCCGATACCGGTATTGGTTACGAATGGGAAAAAGCACTATCGTCGATTTTTATTCACACGCCTAACTACGGTACGCGCACATCCACTTTACTGTTAGTCGATTTGAACAATAAAATAACCTGGTTGGAGAGACGCTTCGACGAACACGGCAAAGCACAAGAAACACGCGCTTTCACATTGTAAGTTATCAAGGCTTACTCCTTTGTACACTCAGATAGTCAATCAATTAGCGCGTGATATAACCGATAATTGAAGCGAACAAGTCAATACACTTTAATGGCCCACAGTTGAAATAAATTGTTCGTTTACAGCTTTACACTTAGCTAAATTGAAATATTTTCAACCAATAGGGGTCGTTTTTTCTACCATCGGTGGCATAATGCCTGCCTGCTATTATTTGCATACCAACGTGAGGACATATCGTGTTTGAAGTATTACCCCATCTCGCCCCAGATCCAATTCTTGGCCTGTCAGCTGCTTATCGCGAAGATACCAACCCAAATAAAATCGATTTAGGTGTTGGCGTATATAAAGATGAGCAAGGTAATACCCCTATTCTTTCAAGTGTTGCGAAAGCACAGAAGGTGCTTCTAGACACAGAGAAAAGCAAAACCTACATTACGCCACAAGGCAACCAAGGTTTTATCGACGGCATGTTGTCTTTGTTGTTAGGTAAAGGTAGCCCTGTTTTATTATCTGATCGTGTAGCAGCGGTTCAAGCGCCAGGTGGTTGTGGCGCACTGCGTATTTTGTCTGAGCTACTTGCGCGCTGTAATGAAAACGCAAAGGTATGGGTAAGCGACCCGACTTGGGCTAATCACATCCCGCTTATCGGTTCGGCCGGTCTTCAGATTGAGACCTATCCGTACTTCGACAAAGCGTCGGCCAGCATTCGCTTTGATGCCATGATGGACACCCTTCGCAATGTTGAAAAAGGCGACATCGTGTTGCTTCACGGTTGTTGTCACAACCCAACGGGTGCTGATTTGACTAATGCGCAGTGGGATGAAGTATTGGCAGTTGCTAAAGAACGTGAGTTCCTGCCATTTATTGACGTTGCTTATCTAGGCTTTGGTGAAGGTTTGGACGAAGATGCCTATGGCATGCGTTTATTGGTAGAAAACCTGCCAGAAGTTATTGTGGCAGCATCATGCTCTAAAAACTTTGGTCTTTACCGTGAACGAGTTGGCCTAGCGGCAATTATCACTGCCGATACCGCAACCCGTAAAATCGCGCAAGGACAAATTCAGTCAATTGCCCGCGGCATTTACTCGATGCCACCTAGCTACGGCGGCGCACTCGTTGACATTATCCTATCAGATGAAACGCTTAATAATGAGTGGGTTTCAGAAGTAAATGAAATGCGCGACCGTATGAAGTCTCTACGCGCAATGCTTGTGCAAAACCTTCATGATAACGGCTCGCCAAAGGACTTCAGTTTTGTGAATGATCAAAAGGGTATGTTCTCATTCTTGTGTATTACCCCTGAACAAGTTCGCGAAGTTCGTGAAAAACACAGTGTTTATTTTGTTGACTCAAGCCGCGTAAACATTGCAGGTATTAACCAAGAAAACGTTGAAACCTTAGCAAAGGCACTTGTTTCAGTACTATAACGCTTCCGGTTTATGCTAAAAGCCATCACCTTTGACGCGTGATGGCTTTTTAATTGGACCACCAAGGCCAATGTGCTTACCTGTCTATTTCTTAATTTCTTTTGCTTCAACTTGTCATAAAGCCGTTTGGTTAACTACGCTTATTAGATTCGTAAAAATCTTATATACGTAAGCCTATGCGCAAACTTACTGCTTTGCCCGTCCAAGCACTCTTGTGCTGCGCTTTCACTTCATTTTGTTATGCTGATGTGTCTATCACCACCACGCTGGTATCAGACTATTTATTTAATGGTTTGTCCCAAACTAACGACGAAGCCACGTTGCAAGGCTCTTTAGATTGGTGGAATGACTCGGGTTGGTATGCGGGAAGTTTTGCATCGGGTGTTGATTATGGTCAAGGTACCGATTACGAAGTTGATTTTTATGCCGGTCATACAGGAAACCTAAATGAAAGCTTGGTGTACGATGTAGGCGTTGCCCGCTATTTATACTTAGGTGGTGATGAGAGCAGTGAATTTAACTATACCGAGTTCTATGCTGCTCTCAATTATAATGAAACTCGCGTTCAAGTTTGGTACACCGATGACTATTTTGGTGTGGGTGCTCGGCATTACATTGTCGCGCTTTCTCAAGGCTATCAAATCAACGATAGTGTGTATTTAACGTTTCAGATAGATCGCTCCACAAGCTTGGATCCCGACATATACAGTTGGGACACTAATGATGACGACTATATTCACTTAAAGGCCGAAGCGGCTTTTGAGTTATTCGGTTTGGCCTGTAGTTTAGGCTTAGAAAAAACCGACTTAGATTATGATGACGATGTCAAACTACTCGCTACAGTTGGATATACGTTTACGTTCTAAATCAACACCACATTCACATCTATACGTTAGTACGGGGTAGCCCATGTTTTTTGAAGGGAAAAGTTTATCGCTAAAATTGCTTCTTGTTGTCGGCGCACTCTTTGTCATTATGTCTACCTGCTACATTGCCGTGAGTATTTATTCACTCAATAAAACCGAATCGGTGATTGTTAATGAAGTCAGTGACGAAGTCTCTGCTCAAATTGAAGATACCGTTCGGTCAAGAGCAAATACTATTGCCGCACAAATAGGAAATCTGTTTGAAAAGTCATTTTCGGTTCCAAAGGGAATTGCTACACAAATAAAAAGTAATATTGAAGGCGATATTCAAGCACCACTTACACGTGAACAGGTAGAATCGATGGTGGGAAATGCGCTTGCAGCGGCCGATGTATCGTCGCTATATGCACAGTTTGAAGACAATCAATTTGATGGTCGCGACAGTCAATTTACCAGTGGTTATTCTCATTCGGTGGATGGACGAGGCACATTTGAGGTGTACTTTGTGAAAGAAGACAGTGGTGCCATTTCACAGGAGCCTATTGAGGATGCCGAAGAAAAACATGACACTACGCTAGACGAATATGGCTTCAGAGCAGCGGAATGGTACCTCTGTTCTGCAGATTCGTTAAAACCCTGCGCCTCTAACCCTTATAACTATGAAATACGACCCGGCTATAGCGAATTGATGACAAGTTTAGCCGTGCCTGTTGTGGCACAAGGAAGGTTTAGAGGCGTGGTGGGCGCAGATCTAAACCTACCGATACTTCAGCAGCTTGCCAGTAACCTTAAGGCATCGTTATATGGTGGCAACGCTAAAGTATACATCGTTAGCCATAAAGGCTTTTTAGCGGCGGCAACGGACCATGAAGATAGTTTAGCTAAACCGTTTAGTAGTGTTTTTGATAAAAGCAAAGCGTTATTAGATACATCGGGGAAAGATGTCACTACGACCATAGGCAATTTTTTGTATGTCGTACAACCGATTATTATAGAAAGCGCCGGTGTTAGTTGGGAGTTAGTGGTAGGTATTAACGTTGATACTGCCATGCAGCCCGTGACGAATGTATCAGAGATGATTTCAGATGAAATCACCAGCATTTTATCAAACACCTTTATCATAGCCGTTGTACTTACCATTGCTGCACTTGTGCTGATTCAGCTTTTTACACGAAGCATTATTCGTCCTGTGGAAATGGTGTCGGACCGCATGACAGAACTTGCCGGTCAAGGTGGAGATTTAACGCAGTCTATTAACGTCCACTCTCACGCCGAGCTTATCAACTTAAGCAATGGATTTAATCAGTTCAGAGAGACCGTTAGAGAGTTATTAGACGCTGCTAAACAAGCAGGCATACAAGTTATTGACCAAAGCGAAATCAGTAAAGAGAATGCCCAAAAAGCACACCAGCAAATTTCTATTCAACAAGCTGAAGTTGAAACTATTGTAACGGCGATTACAGAGATGTCCTCTACCGCACAAGAAGTCGCCAATACAGCGTCTTCTGCCGCTGATAATACAAACGCAGCAACGCAGTCAGTGAAAGATACAGAAGCAGAAGTATCAATTGCGTCACAGCAAGCTTCACAATTATCCAGTGAAATTAGCGGAGCGTCTGATGCGGTAAAAGCGGTATCTCAACGAAGTGAAAACATTAGAAAGATACTTGATGTTATTGGCTCAATTGCAGAACAAACAAACTTGTTAGCGCTTAATGCGGCCATTGAAGCAGCACGCGCTGGTGATCACGGGCGAGGCTTTAGTGTCGTTGCCGATGAAGTACGCGCCCTCGCGTCAAAAACTGCAGAATCGGTAGGTGAGATTTCTCAAGTTATTACCGCCCTTCAAAACGAAGTGTCACATACCGTAAACATTATTGAGCGAGGTACGCATAAAGCCGAGGATGCCGCTTCTCGTGCTAATGCAGCATTTGAAAAAATGAAAGAAACCGTGAAGCAAATTGAAGAAATTAATCATCGAATAATCCAAATTGCAGCAGCGGCTGAAGAGCAAAGCCAAGTATCGGAAGAATTGAATAAAAATATGGTTGTGATCGGTGACTCTACTAAAGAAATTGCATCGCTCTCGCAAATGTCAGAGGCTAGCGCCGAAAATATCTACGAGTCGTCACATAAATTAATAGAGCAACTGAATAAGTTGAAGACAAGCTAACGCATAAAGCCACGTGAGTATTACTAAGAGGCTTCACTTCAGCGTGAAGCCTCTTAGTAAAACAATTTAATAGGAATCTGGATTAAATACGCCGTTGTAACGACGCTTATCATCTCGCTTCCAAAACTCTATGGCAGGGACTTGGTTTTCCCACACATCAGTTGCATTCCACGTATATTCATTCTTGAAGCGCAAGTGGAAGAACTCTAAGTCGTATTGGCTTTCGTTTCTGCACTCTTGAAAGAAAAGATTGGATTTTTTAGAAATGATAAATTCAGCTTGGCTTAAAAACTGAATTTGTCTGCGCGTGATGATTTTGCATATTGGTTCATCAACATCAACAGGATATAAAGACGACACAATCGCTTTTTCTATTTGCCCTGATTCTTGTTGGATAACATACAAGCCAGAGCCTAGCGGAAAACGGCCGACCATCTTTAAAAACGCATTTACATGCTCTGCGCGGTACTGTTTGTCAACTCGCCCCTGATCTAAAATATCGTACGCGCGATAAATTTGCTGATAATCAAAATCTTCTTTTGTCGACAACAAAAACGACGCGTAAGTCATAGGGATACGAAGTAAATCACCTAATTCGTGACGCTCTGCTTTCAGCGACTCCAGCATTTTGAGCATAAAAGCAAGTTGCCTACGTTCATGGGTAACGAACGTGTCTTTATGTTCTTTACTGGTATATTTAATAGTTGGGATACCCACACCTAACTTAAGGTAATCCGCCGTTTTCTTCTCAATGATAGCCAATAGCTTAGTGCGTTCACTTTGACTGAGCTTACGATAGCGATCATCACCTAATACCTGGTTAGCTTCTGGGCTATGCATGCCTATTGATTGCAGTAATGCTGCTTTTGCGATGGGCTTTAATACGTTTTCGCGATAGGCCATTTTGATGTCGGCAGGCATTGGCTTAAATGTATGATTACTTGCATCATCACTTATCCCTTTATCTACCATCAAACTAAAATGCTCACCTTGTGGAAATAGCTTGTTGAGTTCTTCTTTTAAAAACGGCGTTTCAAATTTGGATTTAAGGCGCAACTCTTCAAACAACGCAATGGTTAACGCCGTAATATAAATCGGCTTGTAACGTTCATTTCTGATATGGCGTACTTTTTCTTTCGGCGACGGCGTTGAAAGTGCAATTGTACCTAAAAATTGGCTAAATGTTCTTTCACCATTAAGTAGGTTGAGCATGTAATCAGTAAGGTGGTCAAGGTGTTCATAGCGCTTGTTACTCTGCACGCGTAGTTTGTCTTCTAACGCGCGCAGTTCATTATCGCTGTTTGTTTGCTGTGCAACCAAGCGCGCCATATAACGCTGCGCCGAAGGTTGACCTTTTATCGACGGGTACTTCCCTTTTTCCTTGCGATAGTTTTCTATATACTCAATTTGATCTTGGTAAGTATTTACCTTGTGCTTGAGTACGGTGAGTCGCCGATAGTCCTGAGGATACTCTTCAAAAAAGACTTCTGCATCCCTCACGAGCTCGCGATAACTTTGTCGATACTCTGATATTTTGCGTGAAATATCACTCACCATAGTGGGAATTTGAGACAGTTTGT
This sequence comes from Alteromonas sp. KC3, assembly GCF_016756315.1. Classification (NCBI taxonomy): domain Bacteria; kingdom Pseudomonadati; phylum Pseudomonadota; class Gammaproteobacteria; order Alteromonadales; family Alteromonadaceae; genus Alteromonas; species Alteromonas sp. KC3. The sequence goes on along the minus strand of NZ_AP024235.1, from coordinate 2,042,881 downwards.
CCTCCGCCCACGACGGTTTGTTATTTTTCGATTTGCTATCAATCAGCATCTATATTCACACTTATGATTCAGTGATCGTTTACGTCACTCGTTATTATTATTGCCAGTCTACGGCGTATAGTTTCACGGTTAGCGCATTACGTGAACCGCCCAAAATAGACTAAAGTCCTACATATTTCAGAATAAACACAATATCGGAACTATTCAATAGGTTAGGTGAATACACTACTTTTCGCTAGTGATATGCGATAAGCCTATTACTTACACACCTGGTTCGCTACTTAGTTTGTGCTCTTAAACCTTGCGTGAGTAACCTATCTAATGCATTAGCGAAGTTTTGTTTATCGCGCTGAGAAAAGGCTTTAGGCCCCCCTGTGTGTTCACCACTTGATCGCATAGTATCCATAAAATCTCGCATGGTCAGCGCTGCGCGTATCGAAGACTTATCGTATTCATCACCACGTGTATTAAGCGCCATTGCGCTTTTTGAGAGGACGTCTGCTGCCAGTGGAATATCGGAGGTAATCACTAAATCTCCAGCTTGACATTTTTCTACAATGAAATCGTCAGCTGCATCAAAGCCTGAGGGCACCAACGTTAAAGTAATATGCTTATCTGGTGGGACAGACATAGCGTGATTAGCCACCAAAGACAAAGGCAGACCGGTACGTCGGGCTGCCTTAAATAGGATCTCTTTGATAACTGCAGGGCACGCGTCAGCGTCTACCCATATATGCATAGTAGTATCTCTTTAGCGAACAATTACGCTAGCATACCACCATCAACAACCACTGTCGTGCCTGTGGTGTAGCTAGATGCATCGCTTACTAAATATAATACAGTGCCCGCCATTTCATCGGGGTCAGCAACACGGCCAAGCGGAATGACTTTAAGTGCATGCTTTAGGATCTGTTCATTAGTAGTTAGCGCAGAAGCAAACTTAGTGTCAGTTAAACCTGGCAGCAATGCGTTAACGCGAATGTTTAGTTTACCGCATTCCTTAGCAAATGATTTTGTCATGCTAATAACAGCTGCTTTCGTAATCGAGTAGATGCCCTGCATGTCGCCAGGGGTTACACCATTTACAGACGCCGTATTAAGAATGACACCACCGCCCTGCTCTTTCATCATTTTGCCGGCTTCAATTGACATAAAGAAGTAACCACGAATATTTACATCAACGGTCTTATTATACGCGCCAAGGTCGGTATCAAGGATGTGACCAAAAAAGGGATTTGCTGCGGCATTATTCACAAGAATATCGAGCTTGCCGAAATCACGTTTAATTGTATCGAATGTGTCTGTAATTTGCTCCATTTCACCTACATGGCAAGCAAGAGCTGTAGCTTTACCACCCGCATCACGAATAGATGACGCTACAGCCTCGCAACCGTCTATTTTACGACTGGAAACGATCACGTGTGCACCATATTGTGCTAATAAGCGCGCAATTGATTCGCCGATCCCACGGCTTGCCCCAGTCACCAACGCCACTTTTCCTGTTAAATCGAAGAGATCTTTCATTATAGAGTCCTTGTAATCTTTATATTTAGGGTAGTTAGTTTCACCAACATTGTCGCACGTACGTTAGGCGAGCATGCCGCCATCTAATACTACCGATTGACCTGTCATAAACGATGATTCATCGCTGCAAAGCCAGGCGATGGCGTTAGCGATTTCCTCTGGCTTTCCTAACCGTTTCATTGGGTTAGCGCCGACTAAACCTTTTTGTCCACGCTCGTCGAGTTTGGCAAGAACGCCTTGAACCATAGGCGTATCGACAAAACTTGGACAAACAGCATTAACGCGAATATTGGCGCGTGCGTATTCGACTGCGGCAGATTTAGTTAAGCCGATAACGCCGTGTTTTGATGCGCTGTACGCGCTAATCATAGGCGCAGATCGTAAACCTGCTACAGAGGCAATATTTATAATGTGTCCACCACCCTTTGCCGTCATATGGTTAAGCGCATTTTTCATGCAATACCATACACCTGCTAAGTTAACCTGTATGTTTTTCATAAACATAGCATCATCAACTTCGGTTAACGGCGCGGGGAAATGGTCGATACCCGCGTTATTGATGATAACGTCGAGTTTTTCAGCCTGTGAAAGCGCTACGTTAAACATTGCTTTCACTTGCTCAGGGTCAGTAACATCGACCGCGACCGAGTACGCATTGCCACCTGATGCTTTAATCGACGACACCAACGATATTGCGTTGTCTTCATTGAGATCGGCAACACCCACTAAGGCGCCTCTTGCGGCAAGCACTTTTGCAGATGCTGCGCCAATTCCTGAGCCACCACCTGTAATAAGAATATGCTTGCCTTCAACGTTTGCTGCAACGTTCATATAGTTTGCTCCGCTTCTGGTGCTTGTTTGGCGTAATCCACCACACAAACCTTATTTATTAGTTATTGTTGTCTTTTAAGTTGTGACCGCAGTGCGTTTTAACCGCACCGCGACTTTAGCTGTACCCACCTTTCGCTTACCCGCCTAGTCTAAAAGTAACTGGCTTTTACTTTGTTACAGGTCGCGTCACTTGACGACAATACTTCGATATCACGAGACACCAGCGGTAGTTCCCAATTCACAAAATATTCCGCCGCGGCGAGTTTTCCTTCATAAAAATCGACATCTTGTTCACCGGCGCCTTTAACAAGAGACTGTTCTGCAACATTTGCTTGGCGAAGCCAAATCCAGCTCACGACACAAGCCGAAAATACGTTTAGGAAACAGCTTGCATTGGTGAGCAGTACCGACTGTTTGTCTGAGCGCAAATCACCCGCGGCTTGTTGGATTAATGCACCCAGTTTATCTAGATAAGGTTTTAACTTTGCAGATAGCGCTTGTGCTCGAGGTGTTTCAGCGCGTTTCATGTCTGACGTTACCCGAGATAACAATACTTGTAATCCTTTCCCCTCGTGCTGCCATAGCTTTCTGCCCAGTAAATCGAGCGCCTGTATGCCATTGGTACCTTCGTGAATTGGATTTAAACGATTGTCACGCCAACATTGTTCCACTGGGTATTCACGGGTATACCCTGCTCCACCGAGGATCTGAATCGCCAAATCATTTGCCTTCGGCCCAAATTCTGACGGCCACGCTTTAAATACCGGGGTAAGTAAATCAAGTAATTGCGATAGCTCCGTGCGCTTGTCTGAATCAGTCTCTGTTTCAAGCTCATCAATAAGCATGCTGCCATAAAGGCATAATGACATACCGCCTTCACAATAGGCTTTTTGCGCAAGTAACATGCGACGTACATCACCATGATTAATAATTGGCGTAGGATCATCCTCTGGCGCTAGATTCGGAGCTGCTCGACCTTGTGTTCTATCTTTTGCATATTCCAATGAATAGCGATAACCGCGATAGCCTATCATTGCCGCACCATAGCCCACACCTATCCGCGCTTCATTCATCATCATGAACATATAGCGTAGGCCTTGATGGGGCTCACCAATAAGATAACCGTGACAATCTCCATTCTCGCCAAAGGTTAGAGCCGTTGACGTTGTGCCTCGATAGCCCATCTTGTGAATAAGACCCGCTAGGGTTACATCGTTGCGCGTCTGTGGATTGCCGTCGCTGTCTAATCTAAATTTCGGTACAGCAAACAACGAAATGCCCTTAACGCCAGCCGGGCCACCAGGTATTTTGGCTAGCACCAGATGCACGATGTTATCTGACAACTCATGCTCACCACCTGATATATAAATTTTGCTACCTTTAATACGGTACGTACCATCGTCTTGGGGTTTAGCAGAAGTACGAATGTCGGCTAGCGACGACCCTGCATGAGGCTCTGTTAATGCCATAGTACCGGTAAATTCACCAGCTAACATTTTTGCAAGAAATGCTTCTTTTATGTCACTTGATGCGAAGTGCTTAATAACGTTAGCCGCAGCAGCGGTTAAAAATGGATAAGCCGTTGTAGAAGGGTTTGCAGCAAGAAAATATCCCGCACAGGCATTCATCACGGTCACTGGCAATTGCATACCACCGTCTTCGAAATCGAAATGGCCAGCGATGAAACCGGATTCTCGATACGTATCAAACGCTATTTTAACGTCATCAATCATGGAAACCTTATGACCATCAAACGTAGGCTCGTCTTTATCGGCCACTGCGTTATGTGGCAAAAATAACTCTTCTGCCATTTTCTCAGCCATATCGATAACGGCATTGAAGGTTTCTACGTTGTGTTCTTCGAAACGTGATTTATCGCAAAGCGAAGCCGTATTGAGTACTTCGTACAATTGAAACTGCATTTCACGACGGGGAATAAGTTGATCTGCCATGGTGTCCTCCACGAAAACTTGTTAACACATTGTGTCACATTCGTTACCATGCCATTATTGTCATTAATGACACAATTATGGTGATTAACGCCAACTATCACTACACCTTATTATTTGAAATAAAATAAATTATTTTTATGAATAAAACACCCCACACTGTCACCGTCTTAGGATTTAACCATGCACTAGCCTCTGCCATTACTGGCGCACTAGATGTGTTCGCTTTTGCTGGAGTTAGTTGGCAGCGTATACATCAGTTACCTACTACACCGAAATTTCACGTGCAATTGGCCAGTGCCCATGGTCAACCGTTCCAATGTTCCAATCAAATTACGTTAAATCCCAACATTGCTATAGAAGATGTGTCTCAAACGGATATTTTGCTTATACCCACAATTGGAGGCGACATAGACACTGCATTGCGCGATATTCAACCGCAGCTTGTGCACATTAAGCGCTTACAAAAAATGGGAGCAGATATTGCGGCTAATTGCACAGGCACATTTATACTAGCGGAAACGGGATTATTGCAGGGGAAGGTAGCCACTACTCACTGGGGCTATGCTGATAAGTTCAAACAACACTATCCAGACGTACTATTGCGGCCCGACAAAATGGTGACTGAACACGACAATATTTATTGCGCTGGTGGTGGGATGGCGTGGATTGATTTATCTATTTTGCTTATTGAACGATATTGTGGACATCAAGTTGCAACCGATACGGCCAAATCTCATGTGCTTGATGTTTCGAGGACGAGTCAAACTATTTATGCCAGTAGCCGCCAACGTCACTTTCATTCAGATAAGGATATCAGTGCGGTTCAGTCGTTCTTAGAAGGTCATTTACACGTTAAGTTATCGCTTGAAGAAGTTGCCCACAAACATAATATGACCGAGCGCACCCTACTTCGCCGTTTCAAAAATGCATGTGATACAACGCCATGGCAATATCTTCAAAGCTTGCGCATTGAACATGCGCGAAAACTCTTAGAAACCACCAATATGCAACTTGAAAAAATAGTTAATGCCGTTGGATATGAAGATATGAGTTCATTTACTCGGCTTTTCAAAAAAATCACTGGCTTATCACCGTCACAATACCGAGCAAAATTCAAACGCTTGTGATAGATATCTTGCACTAAAAACGCTCAAAGTGGTTCAATTGGTCAGTTTATGGGCAACCTCTAGCCCGCAAAAAATAAAGCGTTCAAACGATCGACGCACATTTTGCACAAAAATGGGGTTTTTATAGGAAAGTTTGTGTAAAATGCAGCGCCAAGCATGAAGTAATATTTTTTATGCCTAAAACACTACAAAAGTATAATGTTACAAAACATCTTGGTGGAAACATGAGAACACATAAAATCGCCACGCTAGCACTGGCTGTTAGTGCTGCGTTCAGCTCATCAGTTCTTGCACAAGAGGCCGAAACGACACAAAAAAAAGAAGCCTCACTTGAACAAATTACCGTAACTGCACAAAAGCGTACGCAATCAATTCAAGAAGTACCTATTTCTGTTGCAACACTTAGCGGTGAAAAATTCGAAAGCCTTTTCTCAGGCGGTGAAGACATTCTTGCCCTAGCCGTTCGTGTACCGGGCCTATACGCTGAGTCATCAAACGGTCGTGTCGCACCACGTTTCTATATCCGTGGTCTAGGCAACACTGACTTTGACCTAGCGGCATCTCAGCCGGTTTCTATTATCATGGACGAAGTGGTAATGGAAAACGTGGTACTAAAAAGCTTCCCACTTTTTGACGTTCAGCAAGTAGAAGTACTTCGCGGTCCTCAGGGTACGCTTTTCGGTCGTAACACAACAGCAGGTATCATTAAGTTTGATACCGTTAAGCCTACTCAAGATGTAGAAGGTTACGGAAAAGTTGGTTTCGGTTCATTCGGCACAATGAACATTGAAGGCGCAATCAGCGGCGGTTTAACAGACAACTTGTCAGCGCGTCTTTCTGTACTTTCACAAGAGCGCGATGATTACATCGACAACGCTTTCACAGGTGAAAACGATGCAATTGGTGGCTACGATGAAAAAGCCTACCGTCTTCAACTACTTTGGGAACCTTCAGCGGACTTCTCAGCCCTTCTAAATGTTCACGGACGTGATCTAGAGGGTACAGCATCTATTTTCCGTGCTAACGTTTTCGATAAAGGTAGCAACGATCTTAACGCTAACTACGATCGTGAAACCGTATATTACGATGGCGACCTAACGGGTGACGGCATCGACAACAACCCGCAAGAGTACGACGGTTTTGGTACATCACTAAAACTTGAATACGACATGGACACTGTGACGTTCACGTCAATCTCTGCGCTTGAAACCGCAGAAGGCTCTAGCCTTGGTGATATCGATGGCGGTTTCAACCGTGCTGATGGTACATCTGGCCCAGGCTTTATTCCTTTCTCAGCGGTAACACAAGATCGTCTTAACGACCTTGAGCAATATACTCAAGAATTCCGTCTTGCAAGCAACACCCGTGATGCAATGAACTGGCAAGTGGGCGCGTTCTACTATGACGCATCATTCAACGTAACCAGTATCGATGGCTTCTTCGGCGCAACTACTGTATTCCACGATAACCAAACGTGGGCCGTGTTTGGTCAAAGCTCATACCAAGTAAATGACAAGCTAAACGTAACTGGTGGTATCCGCTATACACACGACTCTAAGAGTCTTGTAGTTGGCGATCAGAACGTAAACGGCTTTGCGTTGGTTATTGGTGCTGCAAGTGTTCAAGACTACGACGATATCGACGTTGACGACGGACAAACTAGCTTCGAACTTAGCGCAAACTACCGTGTAACAGACGATATGTCAGTGTTTGCACGCTATGCAAATGGCTTCCGAGCTCAAACGATCCAAGGTCGTGACGTTGCATTTGAAGGTGCTCCTTCTGTGGCTGACGCTGAGACAATCAACTCGTTTGAAGTGGGTATTAAGTCTGATTTACTTGATGACACTTTACGCTTAAACGCTGCTGCATTCTTCTACACTGTAGACGATATGCAATTCTCAGCAATTGGTGGCGGCAATAACTTCACTGCGTTAGTAAATGCTGATAAAGGCGAAGCGTATGGTTTCGAAGTTGACGCTCAGTGGCTAGCAACTGATGAATTAACATTCACAGCAGGTTACAGCTACAACCACACAGAAATCAAAGATGATTCATTGACAGTATCACCTTGTGGAACTAACGCTGGTTCAGGTTTTACAGGTAACTGTACTGTAACTGATCCGCGTCCAGATGGTTTTGTTGCATCAATTGATGGCAACCCTTTCCCACAAGCGCCTGAGTCAATCTTTAACTTCACCGCGCGTTATGCAATTCCTATGGGTGATGATGGCGAGTTCTTCGTATTCACCGACTGGGCATTCCAGGGCGAAACTAACATCTTCCTATATGAAGCTGTTGAGTTTACTACCGATGATAACTTCGAAGGTGGTTTACGCATTGGTTATGAAAACTTTGCACACAACTACACTGTTGCTCTATTCGGTCGTAACATTACAGACGAAGACAACGTTAAAGGTGCTATCGACTTTAACAACCTAACCGGCATCGTTAACGAGCCTCGTGTTTGGGGTGTAGAGTTCAAATACACTTACTTCTAAAAAGTAATCACAATTCAATGTAGCTGTCGGCTACATTGGCTTGCATAGAAAGCGGTGGTGTTTTTAAACACTACCGCTTTTTTTATGCGGCTAATTGAATATGCTCTGCATGTTTTTGCACAAGTTGCTGAAGCTTTCGGCATACCTTTACCCAGCGGCTTACTTTTTGGTAATACACTTGCTCGATAAGCGCACCTTTCTCGTCAAACAAAAAGCTCGCTAATTTGCCCTTGTTGCCCGGCATATAAAAATGGTGAACGGTAAAATTGCGCGAAAGTGGCGCACTCACTACTTTTTGGTACATACAAAAAGGTAGCGTATTGGCGCGTTCGTCACCGCCTGTAAGTCGCGCTCGTCTTTGAAACGTGTCGTAGCCTAGGTCAGCCATAATACCGTGCTTGGATATAAGCTGATCTACCGCTTTCATTCCTGTTTGCATAATGCCTGCTCCAAAATCAATTAGACTCAAAATAAACCATACTGATATTTATACAGTATATGACCATTTGTACAAATTGCAAACAAAAAAAAGCCGCTCAATAGAGCGGCTTTTAAATTACGGCACCGTAGTGTTAATTAGCTTGGGCTGTTTACCTGAGTATCATTCGCTAGTTGCGTATGTTTTCTGCCTTTAAACACATTTTTGATGTCATTTAAAATGAGATAAAGCGCAGGTACAAGTAGTAGTGTAATGATAGTGGCAAACAGAATACCGAACGCCAATGAAATCGCCATCGGTATTACTATCTGTGCTTGTAAGCTTCGTTCAAATACGATTGGCATCAACCCCATAAAGGTTGTTAATGACGTTAAAATAATTGCTCTAAAACGCTGAGTACCAGCACTGATTGCCGCATCCATTAACGAAAGCCCTTCTTTTCTGGCTCTGTTAACGAAATCAACCATGATCAAACTGTCGTTTACAACAACACCTGACAACGCGATGATACCGCAAATCGACAATACACTGACCGCCATTCCCAGCACTAAGTGACCAATAATTGCGCCCACAATACCAAATGGGATCACCGACATAATAATGAAAGGTTGGCTGTATGATTTAAGCGGAATAGCGAGCAATGTGTAGATGGCAAATAGTGCAAACAACAAGCCCTGCATCAAACTAAACATCGCATCGGCTTGCTCTTTGGAGTTTCCTTGTAGCTGAAATTCTACACGCGGGTAACGGTCTAGCAAATCTGGCATCACATTTTCGATGACATCATTAGTGATTTCTGAGGGATCCATCAATGCTTTATCTACTACACCGGTTACCGTCACAGAGCGCTTTCCATCAACACGAATGATTGAGTCAAAACCCTGACCTACTGTAAAGGTAGCAACCTGTTCAAACGGTATCTCTTGACCACCTGGCGCACGGATACGCATATTTTCTAAATGTTCAATTGAGCTACGTTCATTTTTTGGATAACGCACCATCACTTTAATTTCTTCGTCATCACGCTGAATACGCTGAACTTCAGCCCCGTAGAAACCAAAGCGCACTTGTTGTCCTAACTGCTGCAACGTTATACCCAACGCATCGGCCTGAGGTTTAAGCGCCAATTGAATCTCTTCACTGCCCCCAGAAAAAGTATCGTTTATATCCGTGACGCCTTCATAAGCATTTAGCTTGTCTTTCAATTCATCACTAATTGCCCGCAGCGCTTTGATATCGCTTGAGCTAAATTCAAAACTCAAGTCTGCACCACCACCAGGGCCACCCGGCGAACTGATATTAAGTACTTTTACGCCAGGAATTTCAGGTAACTCTTCACGCCACATCTCTTGAATTTCAAAGTCAGTAAGTGTGCGGGTTTCTCCCTTCGTTAATTCGGCAAAAATTTCACCACCTAAGTTGCCATTATCGTAAGCAACGGCGTGTTTAATAACATTTTCACCCGTATCTTTAGCAACTTTATCGTCCATTCGATGCATCGCCGCTCTAAGCGTATTCAATACGTCGTCTCGTTGCTCCAAAGATGAACCAGGTTCAAGCTCAAAGCTCGCTATCATAAAGTCACTAGGGATACTTGGGAAAAATACAAAGCGCACTATACCGCCGCCAAACATGCCAACAGTAAGAATTAGCATTGCCATGAACACCGACACTGTGGTGTAGCGATTACGAACGGCTTTCGCTAAAAATGGGGCATATTTGTTATGTATAAAGGTTTTGATCCCTTCACTAAAAAAGTCTCTGAAGCGCTGAAATGCATTAGCTTTTTCGGGATCATAAGGCTTAAGTTTCATGTGCACTAAGTGAGCCGGCAAAATAAGCTTAGACTCAATAAGCGAGAAAATAAGGCATACAATAACCACCATGCCAATGGTTTTCCAAATGATACCAAATGGGCCAGATACCATTAACATGGGCGAGAAAGCAGCAATGGTAGTCAGTACGCCGAAGGTAGCCGGCATTGCAACCTTTTTAACACCAGCAATAACGTTATCAGTGCTATGCCCTTTTTTGTCTATTTCAGAATAGGCTGACTCTCCCATAATGATGGCGTCATCAACCACAATCCCTAATACAAGGATAAATGCAAACAGGCTCAGCATATTGATAGAAACGCCAACCATATCCAATGGCATTACTAGCAAAGTGCCTAAGAAACAAACCGGTAGACCTACAATTACCCAAAACGCCAGTTTAATTTTCAAAAATAATGACAATACGAGGAATACCAATAGCGCACCAAAGAACATGTTTTCAAGCATCATGTTTAAGCGGTCTGCCAGATAAAATGAGCTATCGCCCCACGTGTCTGCGGTAATGTGTGCAGGGAATTCTGCTTTTTTAGTATCGACGTAATTGTTAACCTGCTCAGATATCTCCAATGCGTTTTGGTCACCAACTGCTCTTACTCGAAGGCTAACAGCAGGCTTATCGTCAAACATTGCGTATTGGTTGTTCTCGATAAAACCGTCATTGATGTAGGCAACGTCGCCTAACGTAACGCGAGTACCATTGGCATTGGTCACCAACACTATTTGAGAGAAATCCCAACCGGTGTACGCCTGCCCTTTGGTTCTAAGTAATATATCGCCATTCTCGGTGCGAATCGATCCACCAGGTAAGTCGATACTAGTTTGACTTAAACGAGCTACCACATCAGCAAACGTTAAGTTGTACTTCTGTAAATCAACCTCAGAGAGCTCGACAGAGATTTCATAGTCGCGGGCACCTACAACTTGTACACTCGAGATGCCGGGTAAATTAGCGATATCATCTCGCAAATCTTTTGCAAATTCTTTTAATTCACGCTCAGACGCATCACCGTAAACCGACAACCAAATTACGTCCTGTTGAATTTTCTGGCGATAAATAACCGGCTTTTCCGTGTCAGCGGGAAAACGAGGAATAGCGTCTACTTGTACTTTCACTTCATCAAGAAGCGACTGCACATCGTAGTCCTCTTCCACTTGAATACTCACCGTTCCCATGCCTTCTACCGCAGTGGAATTGAGCTGTTTAATACCTTCTAAGTCCTTAACCGCTTCCTCTATTTTTAATAGAACACCCTCTTCTACCTCTTGAGGAGCAGCACCAAGGTAAGGCACACGTACATTGATAACGTTAATTTCGAAGTTTGGAAAAACCTGTTTTTGAATATTTGCCGCGCCAAACAAACCGCCAACAATTAAAAGCCACATCAGCAAGTTTGCCGCCACATTGTTGCGTGCAAACCATGCGATTAGGCCGCTTTGCGTATCGATGCGACTCATTATTGGCCTCCGCCAGCGGTTGTGGTTTCAATAGCGGTATCATCACTTCCCTTGTCAGATTCAGCTTCGTCTGACAAGACTGGCTCATCACCTGGCAAACGTACTTTCATACCGTTATAAGGGTTTGGAACCGCTGAGGTTACCACTAAAGTACCTTCTGCAATGCCATCGCGAATGAACACTTCTTTTGCCGTAGTTCGCGCTACATCAACGTGTTTAATTTCAATTTCTCTATTGTCATTAACCGTCAGAATTGTGTTGTCTAAACGCAAAATACTGCGAGGTAACACCATAAGGTTTTCGTTTTGGCGCGAGGTTATCTCTGCTTCAACAAATTGACCGAATCGCAATGGCGCTTTATGTGACGCGTTTACATTGTAAGGGTCTTGCACCTCAACAATGGCATAAACAACACGACTTCCTGTATCAAGCACGCCTTCTGAACGCACTAATTTGCCCTGCCACGATTGTTTAGTACCACCTACAGATGCAGTGAGAGACACGGGCGCTCCGTCGCTTGACTGACCCGCAATGTTTACAAACATTAAATCACTGTCGGTAATAGGCAATCTGACTTCAGCGGTATCAGTTGAATACACTGTGCCAATTGGTGAGCCCGTTGCGACAAACTGGCCTAAATCGATACTGCGCTCAACCACAATGCCATTATAAGGTGCAGTAATTTTTGTTCTTTGCAAATTGCGCTTCGCGCGTTCAAGTTTAGCTTCAGCAGCCTTCACATTGGCTTGTTCTTTGGCCAATTGTGGTTTACGTAAGCCAAGCTCAGGCGGTGCAACACTATTGACCGAGCGCCACTCTTGCTCTGCAACTTTCCCTCGTGCGATTTCTTCTTGAAGCGCAGCTTGGGCCTGCGCAAGTTCAGCTTCTGCTAGCTTTAAATCTGTTTTGTAATCGTCTTGCTCTAATGTGGCTAACACGTCGCCCTTCTTAAAGGTGCCGCCAGCAATAAAGTTGTCAGAAAGGCTAATCACTTGCCCACTAACTTGCGCGCTTAATGAAGTCTTATTACGCGGTACAACATTGCCCTGCGATTTCACGATAAAGTTTACGGGTTCAGAAGTAGTGGTCTTTGCATCGACAAGAAATGCAGGCACCTCGACCGGCACTTGCTCGGGCGGTTTGCGAGAACTAATCATGATGGCTGCAGCAATAAATGCCACAATGATAATGCCAAGTGGAATGCCACTTTTCATTAAAACAGAGTTTTTCATTTACTATCCCTAGGAACACTTGCATGGAAAATCAGCATCTTAGGACGCTGATTGAAAGGCTAAAGAGTCGCTACACCACGCCAAGTAAAATTAAATTATTATTGTGTCGTTAATAGTTTACTGATTTTACGAGCCATATGCTCAATTAAGTTTGTTAAATTTTGTGTATTGATTGTGACGTAAACTTCGCTATTGAGTGAGTATTTTTCATACACATTGTTAATAGGTTGTATACCTTGCTCAATTGGCTGTGGCTAATATAAAAAAATGCCAAAAGATTACAATCGAAGATTGATAAATACGCATTTTTCGCTGATTATTTAACCACTCATAGTTTATGAGTTAACCGAAAACTGTTTCACTTAACGTTTTGTAGCGTTGCAGTTTCGGAATTTGAAATTTCGCTACGTTGAAGGGAAAACACATTATGAGTCTTAAGAAACAATATCTTAAATCTAAACCTCTGTGCAAAGTGACGTTTCGACTTGACGCCGAAGCCGCACGGGATGCCAAAGAGGCAGAACTTTGTGGAGACTTTACAGATTGGAAAGCACAGCCGCTTACCATGAAGAAGTTAAAAAGTGGCGATTTTACACTTACTGTCAACCTCGAGACAGATCACGAGTATCAGTTCCGCTATTTGCTTGACGGTGAAAAGTGGGAAAACGATTGGGACGCCGATGCCTACATTCCCTCCCCAGTGAGTGTGGAAGATAACTCGGTTGTTCGCGTTTAACTGACTTTTAAATAATAAATCCATTCCCTACAAAAAAGGCTGCCATCTTGATGAAGGCAGCCTTTCGTCTTTTTAGGTTTTTATGTCACTGCTTTTGGTTTTACAGTGAACCTTCCAGTTCAGGCAGAACGTCAAACAAGTCACCCACCAAACCATAATCAGCAACTTGGAAGATTGGGGCTTCTTCGTCTTTGTTAATAGCTACAATGACTTTAGAGTCTTTCATACCCGCAAGATGCTGAATAGCACCTGAGATACCTACTGCGATATAAAGCTGAGGCGCAACAATTTTACCTGTTTGACCTACTTGCATATCGTTAGGTACGAAACCAGCGTCAACCGCTGCACGCGATGCACCAATAGCAGCGCCTAACTTGTCAGCGATACCTTCAAGTAGTTTAAAGTTGTCGCCGTTTTGCATACCGCGGCCACCAGAAATTACCACTTCTGCTGCAGTTAGTTCAGGACGCTCTGATTCTGTAAGCTCTGCTGATACAAAATCAGACTTTTCACTGCCCTTAACCACATCAATGGCAGTCACTTCTGCACTTCCACCTGTAGCAGCGGCGTCAAATGACGCTGCGCGAACGGTGATAACTTTCTTCGCATCAGACGATTGAACTGTTGCAATAGCATTACCTGCGTAGATAGGGCGAACAAACGTGTCTTCGCTTTCTACACCAATAATGTCAGAAATTTGTGCAACATCTAATAACGCCGCTACGCGAGGCATGAAGTTTTTACCTGTTGTTGTTGCCGCTGCAACAACATGGCTGTAATCGCTAGCAAGCTCTACCACTAGGTCAGCAGTATTTTCAGCTAACTGGTGCTTATAAGCAGCGTTATCTGCAACGATAACTTTTGCTACGCCTTCGATTTGCGCCGCGGCTTCAGCAACTGCTTGGCAACCTTCACCAGCAACAAGTACATGGATGTCGCCACCCATTTTTTGTGCTGCGTTTACAAGCTTGTGCGTTTCCGTTTTTAAGCTTGCATTATCGTGTTCTGCATATACGAGTACGCTCATGAGATCACCTTTGCTTCATTCTTTAACTTGTCTACTAGCTCAGCAACGTCTGCTACTTTAATACCACCCTCACGCTGTGGTGGAGGCGTTACTTTTAGTACTTTAACATTTGACTCAAGTGCTACGCCAAAATCAGCAGCCGCTTTAACGTCAAGCGGCTTGCGCTTCGCCTTCATAATATTAGGAAGAGACGCATAACGCGGCTCGTTTAAGCGAAGGTCTGTGGTCACAACAGCAGGTAGTGACAATGCCACAGTCTGAAGGCCGCCGTCGATTTCACGCGTTACATTAACTTTTTCGCCATCGACAACCACTTCTGAGGCGAAAGTACCTTGCGGCATGCCAGTAAGTGCCGCAAGCATTTGACCCGTTTGGTTATTATCAGAGTCGATACTTTGCTTACCTAGAATTACAAGCTGAGGTTGCTCTTCTTCAACAACTTTTGCTAAAAGCTTTGCCACTTGAAGAGAATCAAGGTTTTGGTCGGTATCGATTTGGATACCACGATCAGCACCTAGGGCAAGTGCTGTACGAATTTGTTCTTGGCAGCTTTTATCACCAATTGAAACAACAACGATTTCAGTGGCTACGCCTTTCTCTTTTAATCGAACGGCTTCTTCAACCGCAATTTCACAAAAAGGGTTAATGGCCATTTTCGCGTTAGTAAGGTCTACGCCAGATTCGTCTGCCTTCACTCTTACCTTCACGTTGTAGTCGATCGCGCGTTTGACCGGTACGAGTATTTTCATATTTACCTCAATTGTTGAGTTCGTCGGTGTCTATTACGTTTTACTAATAATTAACTATTAAAAATTAAAAACGTATTACATCACCACGCGTTTTGAAACTTTAACAATGTACTCTACGTTAAAAAAGAAACCGTGGAACGTACGTTTTATATAGGCTAGCTTTAAAACGCCATTAACACCACGTTCGCGAACATATATAATGTGTCGCCAGTTAACGTTAACGTAAACTGCTCTGCAATGTACTTACTGTTGACGTAAACGTCAACCTGCATTACCTTTCAGAGCGACATTTAATTTACATGTTTTTGACACATCGCATTATTTGTTTCATCAATAGTGCACTATAAAAATACGAACATAAGGAGCCTCCCGTGGAACGAGAATCGATGGAGTTTGACGTAGTCATCGTCGGTGCCGGCCCAGCTGGATTATCAACTGCTTGCAAACTTATGCAGCTTGCCAATGAAAAAGACCAAGAACTCATGGTTTGTGTGGTCGAAAAAGGCTCCGAAGTAGGTGCACATATTCTATCAGGTGCTGTATTTGAGCCCCGTGCGCTTAACGAACTGTTTCCTGATTGGAAAGAGAAAGGCGCGCCTCTTAATACCCCTGTTACTGAAGACCACATCTATTTACTTAAAGATGAAACCAGTGCGAAAAAGCTACCAAACGGTATCACCCCAAAAACTATGCACAACGACGGCAACTATATTGTGTCTATGGGTAATGTTACGCGCTGGTTAGCTGAGCAAGCTGAGCAACTTGGCGTAGAAGTATTTCCGGGCTTTGCCGCCTCTGAAGTTATCTACAACGACGATGGTAGCGTTGGTGGCGTGATTACTGGCGACATGGGTGTAGGTGAAAATGGCGAGCCTAAAGACGGGTACATGCCGGGTATGGAGCTTCGCGCGAAATACACCGTGTTTGCAGAAGGTTGTCGAGGACACCTTGGTAAAGAGCTGATTTCACACTTCGAGCTTGATAAAGAAAGCTCACCTCAGCATTATGCTATTGGTTTTAAAGAGATTTGGGATATCGACCCAGCTAAACATCAACCAGGACTCGTTGTTCACAGTGCAGGCTGGCCGCTTGATGATGCAACGGGTGGTAGCTACTTATATCACGCAGAAGATAACCAAGTATTTGTTGGCTTAATCGTCGATTTGAATTATGACAATCCTTATTTGAGCCCATTTGACGAATTCCAACGCCTTAAACATCACCCAGTATTTAAGCAATATCTAGAGGGCGGAAAGCGCGTCTCTTATGGTGCTAGAGCTATCGCAAAAGGCGGGTTTAACTCGTTGCCTAAAATGACATTTCCAGGCGGATTACTTGTCGGTTGCGACGCGGGCACACTAAATTTTGCCAAAATTAAAGGCAATCACACTGCCATGAAATCGGGTATGTTGGCAGCGGAAAGTATTTTTGAAGCAATTAGCGAAAATGCAGAGACGCCAGTTAAAGAATTAACCAGCTTTACAGAGAAATTTAAATCGTCTTGGTTATACGATGAATTATTCCGTTCACGTAATTTTGGTCCTGCCATTCACAAATTAGGTAATTTCTGGGGTGGCGCCTTTAATACACTTGAGCAAAACTTCTTTAACGGTAATTTGTTTTTTACCATGAAAGATGAGCACAAGGATTACGCGCAACTCAAAGAAGCTAAAGATGCCAAAGATATCGCGTACCCTAAGCCAGACGGTGTGCTAAGTTTTGACAAGCTATCTTCTGTATTTCTGTCGAATACTAACCACGAAGAAGACCAGCCGTGTCACCTTCAACTAAAAGATCCAAGTATTCCACTTCAAGTGAACTTGCCCAAATATGCTGAGCCTGCGCAGCGCTACTGCCCTGCCGGCGTGTATGAAGTCATCGAAGAAGAAGGCGAAAAGCGTTTCCAAATTAATGCCCAGAACTGTGTTCACTGCAAAACCTGCGATATTAAAGATCCAAGTCAAAATATTCGCTGGGTTGTGCCAGAGGGCGCCGGCGGTCCAAATTACCCAAATATGTAATTCGATAGCCACTAGAGCGTGTTATTTTTAAAAGCGAGCATTGCTCGCTTTTTTTTTGTGCTAAATTTATTTACTATCCAACATAATTAATAAGTTAAACGTAATTAAGGTTAATTAATGAGCGAGTTTCTAGATATTTTAACCCATGGAAGACGTTTGCAAGGTGCTGTTAAGGAATTAAGCATTAATGAACTTGAAGCAATTCAAGAAAAACTTGGCAGCATAATTGAGAAGCGCAAAGAAAAAGCGCAGGCTTTAGAAAAAGCCGAACAAGAAAAAAGAGAAAAACTCGCTGCCATAAAAAAACAAATGGAAGAAGCAGGTTTAAATGTTGAAGATTTAAAAGCGCTTTCGTTACAACCGAATAAGAAAACCGGCAAAAAGCGCCCTGTTAAATACAAATTGGTCGATGAACAAGGCAACGAGCATCTATGGACAGGAATAGGACGCATGCCGCGTGTATACAAAGATGCATTGGATAGTGGTAAGTCACTAGACACATTTTCTGTAAACTAACATCCTTGTATTTAAGTAATAAAAGAATAAGGTCTGTTTTTACAGGCCTTATTTTATTTTTAGTTAGCTAAGTAACAGGTCTATTGTGAATTTAAACTATAAGCTTTCAAAAAATGACGACACTTCACCCTGGCTAGTGTTAATTCATGGCTTGTTTGGTAATGCCGATAATTTAGCAGGTATTAAGCGCCATTTTGAATCACATTTTAATGTAATAAGTGTGGATTTACCTGATCATGGTGAGTCACCATGGACTGCGGGATTTGATATTTCAGACGCTGCAAAGAGCATTTACGAAATACTCCAATCACTGTCTATCACCACCACAGCTGTTTTAGGACATTCCTTAGGTGGAAAAGTAGCGATGCGACTTGCCCTTGACCACCCAGACAGTGTTTCGCACCTTATAGTAGCGGATATAGCCCCAGTGTCTTATCAACATAGTCACCAAGCGGTTTTTGACGGTCTCAACGCGGTTCCGCTTGAGACCATCACTAGCCGAAAAGATGCTGAAAGTGCCATGGCACAGCATGTTAAGGAACCTGGTGTCCGTCAGTTTTTACTTAAGAGTTTGTACCAAAAAGAAAATGGCGATTGGGCATGGCGATTCAATGTGAGAGGCCTCTATGACAGTTATCAACACATTATTGATTGGGAACAAACCAGTCAGCAATTCAATGGGATAACCTTGTTTATCAAAGGCGCGGAATCAGACTATATCACCGCTGCACATCGCGATGCGATTGCGCGTTATTTCCCCAATGCGAAAGCGCACATTATCGAAGGCACTGGCCACTGGTTGCATGCCGAGAAGCCTGCGGCTTTCAATACGGTAGTAGAGCGTACTTTATCGAAATAATAGAGGGTGGGTATAATAGTTGTCTAAGTCGTGTGAACCGACTGCCTTTCTTTAGATGAGAACGACAACTATTACATAATTTTGAACGTTTTGTTCTCTGACACGCGTTCAAGGTGTGATATAGTTGCGCCAGATTTTTTTTAGTATCAAAACTATGCTTGCAGAAAACTACGAACTCATTGAGTCCATCATGTTGTACGGCGGGTTATTCATCTTATTTTTATTGATGGGTTTCGCAGTTCACGATGTATTACGTAAGAACGACGTGCCACTTATTGGACGAGTGGTAACTTACGGTGTACTAGGTTTAGGTGCACTAGGCTTTCTTGCGAAAGGTATCATTGAATGGTTCTGGCTTAGCTCAGGCGTTTAATTTGTAACGGTTAATAGAGGTTATATATGGCAAGTGTTGGCCTATTTTTCGGAAGTGACACGGGTAATACCGAACATGTTGCGAAAATGATCCAAAAGGAATTGGGTAAACAGCTAATTGATGTTAAAGACATTGCCAAGAGCAGTAAAGAAGACATCGCTGAATTTGATTTACTCATATTCGGTATCCCAACATGGTATTACGGTGAAGCGCAATGTGACTGGGACGATTTCTTCCCTGAGCTTGAGCAAATTGATTTCACAGATAAGTTAGTGGCCATCTTTGGCTGCGGTGACCAAGAAGATTACGCAGAGTACTTCCTTGATGCGATGGGAATGGTGCGCGATATCGTTGAAGCGAAAGGTGCTATCCTCGTTGGTCAGTGGTCAACTGAAGGTTACGATTTTGAAGCGTCGAAAGGCATGGCAGATGACAACCATTTTGTTGGCCTAGGCATCGATGAAGACCGTCAGCCTGAATTAACTGACTCTCGTGTTAAAGCATGGTGTAAGCAAATTCACGATGAATTGTGTCTTGCTGAATTAGCGTAAGTCTACCGACTATTATAAAAAAACCGCTCTTTTGAGCGGTTTTTTTATTGCTGGCCATCTCTTTGTTAGAGCTGGGCCACTATTAGAGCTGGAAGCGCTCAACTGCTTTTCGCAAGCTTTCCGTCTGTGCATCAAGCATCATGGTAGACTCGTTTGACTGGCGCGTACTTTGTGCGCTTGCATCAGCAAGGGCAACAATTTTATTTAAGCTCTCTGCGACATCACCTAACAACACGTCTTGTTGCTGTGTATCGGATACAATATGTTCATTGATATTACTCAAACGCTTAATGATGGCGCGCACACTTTCAACTTGCTCTGAAACTTGTTGGGTAATTTGAACCCCTTCTTGCGCTTGTTCACGCCCAGATTTAATCGCCTTAACAGCTTCGGCAGCATCTTTTTGTAAGTTGCCAATCATTTGCTCAATCTCTTCAGTAGAGTCATGCGTACGATTAGCTAGCGTTCTCACTTCATCGGCAACAACAGCAAACCCCCTTCCCTGCTCACCGGCACGCGCAGCCTCGATAGCCGCATTTAGCGCAAGCAAATTGGTTTGTTCCGCAATGGTTTTGATTACATCAAGAATGCTGCCAATATTGCGTGAATTTTCATCTAAACGACCGATTATCTGCGCTGAATTATCTGCCTGCTTAGCCTGACTTTCAACCTGCTGACGATTGCGTTCCACCAAATGGCCGATATCGGTACTTTGCTGTGTGATATCCTTCAACGCGTGCATGGCGTCGTTTATTTGCGCTAAATTGCTTCGGCTCTTGTCTTGAACGTCTTTTGTATTAGCTGATGTAACGGTTACCTGCTCGCGCTGTTTATCAACTTCAGCCAAGCTTTTATCGCCAAGCTCAACGCTTTCTTTTGTTATCTCAATCAAGCGTTTTTCTTGCGCTAAAATGTTGCCAACCAATTCACGTAGGCTCTCCGTTAAGCTATTCACTTTCGCTGAAAGCGCAGAAAACTCATCATTGCCCTCTTCAGGCAATTTGGTACTTAAGTTTCCTCGGCTTAGTTGAGAGAGCCCACGATTTATGCGCCCAAGGGGTTTTGAAATACTGCGCGTTACGATCACAGCAAGACCAATGGCGGCAATCATGCCTACAATAGCGACAATAATATTGCGGACTAAGTTGGCCTGAACCGACTCTAAAATTGCATTTTGCCCGTTGAGCGACTGTGTTTGCACTGATTCGAACAAGGCATTGATGTCAGCCAACGCGGTATTTAACGAGTCATTTGCACGCTTCTGCGCTTGCGCTGCATTTTCAATTTGAGCGAGCTTTTCTTGCTGAAGGGCAATCAAACCATCGTTTCCATTTACCGCGTTAAGTAACAGCTCGTATTGCTCATTAAATGCTGCCACTGTACCGCCGTCATCAACAGTTGTGGCTAATCTATTCACGTAATCTTTATCGACTTGTAAATTGCTTAGCTGATACTTCAAATCTTCAATAATATTTGCACTTTGTTCAGCACTAACTGACTCAGCCAATTCAACAAATGAGTCGTTCATCGTAAGTAGTTTGTTATCAATAGCAGTACCAGCACCAATAAGGGTTTCTATGCTGGGGTCATTGCCCTCTAAATACGATAAGTCGAGCATAAGCGCACTGGCTTCATCGGCCACCATTAACACTCTCTCTAACTGGCTTTTCAGCGCAGTTTCAATTTGCATCCGCTTGGCAATTGCAGTGTACATTGCGTTGCTGTTACTTACATAATCAGCACTCACTTCTACTGCATTACTCGCCATCGAATTGCCCGGCATGAGTGCTTTCAAGGTTGATAAGTCTTGGGAGAATGCGTCTGACAAATCGTCGAAGGTTGCTTTATTTTCACGTAATTCAGCGTCTGTCTCTACATGATAACCGTTTGCTGTAATGACCGATAAAGACAGTATTTCTGTCTTTACTTTTACCATGCTAGTTTGCACCGGCATTTTTTGCTCAACAACATCTAACGCAGAGTCTTTAATACTGCTAAGACCGAAATAAGAAAGAATACTAGTAAGTAATAAAAGACAGCCAAATAGGCCAAAGCCGAGTGTAATTTTATTTATTATTGTTAACTGCATGGGTACTTCCAACGAAAAAACATGCTAAATATCCAAGGCAAAATTCCCTGATTTAAGTTTAGTTTAACAGGATGTTAATTCAATTCATCAAAAGTTTAATTTATTTTGCATATTTGTTAGGGTTATCTTGCACTTACTGGCTGGTCAGGCCAGAAGTTACGCGGTCTGTAGCGAATTAATTTTTTTCACATCTTTTAGGCTGCGGACGAAATCTATTCACACTTTGAAACTTTCCACGGTTTTTCTTTTAAAATGCTTCAAGTTACCTATAATAACCCCAAAATAGATATTCACTCGTTCTTAGTAGGTTGTAATGGATCAAAATAAAGAATTGAAAAAAGCAGGGCTTAAAGTCACTCTGCCTCGCCTTAAAATTTTACAAATTCTGCAAGAGCCAGAAAACCAGCATATCAGTGCTGAAGACGTCTATAAGATCCTCATTGAACAGGGTGAAGAAATTGGCTTGGCAACGGTATATCGCGTGCTCAACCAATTCGACGATGCTGGTATCTTAAATCGCCATCACTTTGAAGGCGGTAAGTCAGTGTTTGAAATAAGCCATAAAGATCATCACGACCATCTTGTGTGCTTAAAGTGTGGCAAGGTCATCGAGTTTGAAGACGACATCATTGAAGAGCGTCAAGAAATGATTGCTAAGCAACACAACATGAAGCTTACGCACCACAGCCTTTACCTTTACGGTGAATGCACTGATGGCAATTGCGATAACGCGCCTGATTAAGCCCACTTAATCAATAAAAAAGCTAATCAACAAAAAAGCCTGCTTGCGCAGGCTTTTTTTATGCATCGAATTTATAGGCGTGATAAGCGTTAATGGCCCGTTCCCAAATATCACCTACCTGCCCATTACCAATGGGCTTGCCATCAACTTCAGTCACTGGTGCAACCTCTTTACTCGATGACGTTAACCATACTTCATCAGCGTTTAGTAATTGCTCTTTGCTGAACCATGCTTCAGCTACATTTAGACCTGCTCGGTTGAACGCTTCTATTGCAATAGCACGCGTTATACCGGGCAACAACTCATTATTTAGTGGCGGTGTAGTAATTACGCCATCTTTTACGATAAATACATTACATGAGCTTGCCTCTGTAACCATTTTGTCGCGGTTATACAAGATGGTTTCGTTGACGCCAGCCTCAACGCCTGATTGAAAGTGCATAACGTTTCCTAACAGCGACGTAGATTTTATGTGACATCGTTGCCAACGTTTGTCTTGCTCTAGCGCCACCTTAAACGGCTTTGCTAGCGCTTTTTCGGTTGGTTGAGGCGGGGCTATCTCAAACGCAAAACCAAATACTGTAGGCGCAATATCTTTAGGGTAGGCATGAAAACGCTTTACGTCAGCTCCCCTACTAATATGAAAGTACACCCCAATATTGCCGCTTGTGAAAATGTGTTGGTTTTCATCAACTAATTGCGAAAGAATGTTGCCCCATTTGTCAGTTGAATAGGGATTAGCAATGTCTATAGCACTCAACCCGTTTGCCATACGTGCCATATGACCGTTGAATCCCACCGCTTTACCCGCATAGGTAGGTATGACTTCATAAATCCCATCACCGAATAAAAAACCTCTATCCATAGGAGATATCTTAGCTTCAGAAAGCGGTAAAAACTCGCCATTTAAAAATGCAATAGTCACAGTAATTCTCCTTGTAATTGGCGTCGACGACACAGTGACAATAAGTTGTCTGCCCTCGCCGCCTCATGATTCTGATAGGTAAAACTAACCTTCTCTCCCGGCACGGCCTGGGCTAATCTGTTTATATCTAATGGATTCACACACCCCAACTTGGGGTAGCCCCCCAAGGTTTGTCTATCTCTCATCATAACGATGGGTTGCCCGTCAGGAGGCACCTGTACAGCGCCAATGTGGACTGCCTCAGAGCGAAGCCTATTATGGCTACAGGCTATGTCAGGGCCTTGCAGTCGGTAGCCCATGCGATCAATAGACGACGTAACCGTGTAGTCACTCGTTACAAAGATACGCTGTGCGACACCACTAAACTGTTCAAACTGATATCCTGGTATCAGTCTAATTGGCGCCTCTAAGCTATAATTAACACGTTTTTCAAATGCCAAACTACGTACTGTTGCACTCTTAACTTTTGAAAGCGTATTTTCATTTACAATAAAGCTATCGCCATTGGCAAGCGCACTGCCGTTACCGTGCAGCCCCCCCAATGATTCTCGTGTTACCGTACATGCACTATTGGCAAAGAGTGGCGTGTCCCAACTACCACAAATTGCTAAATATGCTTTACTTCCCATATATTCACTGCCAAAGGTAACTTCATCGCCAGCAGTAACATATATACTTTCATAACTTGGCTGTTCGTGACCGTTTATTGTCACCTTAACTGCCCTTCCTGTTACGGCAATTATGCAATGACTACTAACGCGAGCGGTTAATGTACCCATGGCCTCAATACAAGGTGTATTGTCTAAATTAAACGCAAGAAAATTGGCCCATGAAAATGCGTCTTCATCCATTGGACCAGATTGACTAAATCCATCCCTTTGTCGCCCTACGCGACCGTTATCAACAATGAGGCTAAATAACCCTTTATCGACAATTTCAACCTTCATGATATGCGTAAAACTCTTCTTCTGATATGGCAGTAAATTTCACTGTATCGCCAGCTTTAAGCAACGCCGTACTTTCATTTTCGCGATGGTTCACCATACTTAGTGGCGTCAGTCCCAATAGGTTCCAACCACCTGGTGAGTCACTGGGATACACCGCTGTTTGTCTATCTGCGATTGCAACTGCACCTTTTGGCACGCGTTTTCTTGGCGTACTTAAACGCGAACATGCCATAACCTCGGGCAATTCTCCCATGTAGGCGAAACCAGGTGCAAAACCAACGGCGTAAACAGTAAATGTGCAGCCTGTGTGCAGCGCGATAATCTCATCAATACTTAATGATGTTTTCTTACTCACCACACTTAAATCACTAGCACTCGGAGCGCCATACCACACAGGTATTGTTTTAGTGGCACTGTGTGGTAACGCTGAAACATTTTGATTTGCCACGCCTTCATTTTCTGCCTGACGAGTTGAAAGCGCCCTCAACCACGCATAAACACCATGGGTGTCGATGTCTTCAATATTAAAAACAAGCAACAGGCTGTCGTAAGATGGCACACATTCTTTTAACCAAAGTGGTGAGTCGATTGAGCTTTGAACAGCGCTATCAATCATTGCCAGCCACCTTTGACATGCGGCATTCGCTTTATCTAATGTATCGCCTTTAAAGTAGAGTATGACGGCGTCAACACCCACCGGCGTTAGCCGCTTTATGTCGCCAAACAATTGCATGTACTTTCCTTGATAAATGTGTTCTTAATGAGGCAATGATATTAATTTGTAGAGTTATTTTAGCCAATTGCTTTAATTTGGCGCGCTATTTCTACCGCCCCGGGGGTATCACCGTGGACACAAAGGCTATCAGCTTCAATTTCCAAGGTTTTTCCTGATACGGTAGTCACGGTATTGTGTTTTATCATTTGCTCTGCCTGGGCCAGTGCGTCTTGCTCTTTTAACACCGCCCCGTCCATAGTCCGCGGTGTCAGTAACCCCTCATCGGTATATCGTCTATCCGAAAACGCCTCGAACAATAACGGTAAATCAAAAGCACTGGCTTCATGACGAAGCACATCATTGTGACGAGTAGCTTGAACCATTAGCGCTAATTCGCCTTTACCCATTTCAGCCACACTCTTCATTACTGCGTGGCGAATAGTGGTATCTTTCATCATATCGTTGTAAAGCGCACCGTGGGGTTTGACGTAAGCCACATTGGTGCCGCAAAGTGCCGCCATGCCGCTTAGCGCGCTTACTTGGTATTGAATCATGGCAATTAATTCGTCGCTTGGAATTATCATGCTCCGTCGACCAAAGCCTTGCAAATCTGGGTATGATGGATGTGCACCAACAGTCACATCATGTGAGGCAGCCAAGCTTAACGATGATTTCATCACTTGTGGGTCTCCTGCATGAAAACCACACGCAATGTTTGCTTGGTCAATAAGAGCCATAATGTCACTTTCAACAGGCATTGACCATGCACCGAAACTTTCACCTAGATCGCAATTTAACTTCATAATGGTTTAGCTCTTACCCTCAATCCAGTATCATGTTACCTGTTCTTTTTAAAAAGTCAGTTCTAATGATAAATATTGGAAAAATTAATACATTGCAGGTCGTGGGCCAATACCCTTTTGGCTACGCTTTAGCACCTATTGTCACCAACGTTGGTGCACAAGACAACGTTTATAATGCTGAGCAAGACGAGCAGCAAACGGTGACGCTCAGTCTTGATGAAGTTGAAGGGGAACTAGCAGAGGGTCATGAATTATCGGTGTTCGTCGCTACCGATCAACGTGGCGAACTGTATGCAACGCTTAAAACACCTAAAATTCAGGTAGGCGAAACAAAAATATTAAAAGCGGTTTCTGCCACCAACTTCGGTGCGTTTTTCGACTGGGGGCTTGATAACGACCTTCTCGTGCCCAACGATTATCAAGCGCAACCAATAAGTGCGGGCATGTATTACGTCGTACACACCTTTTTTGATGATAAAACCCAACGTATATTGGGTGCAACTAAGCTGCACTACTTCTTAAAAGAAAGTAGTGCGTACCTCAATGAGGGCGACGTCGTATCTTGTTTGGTCTACGCCAAAACGGAATTAGGCTTTAAAGTAGTTATTAACGAGCAAAGCCTTGGACTAATTTTCCATAGCGATGCATTTAAACCACTAAAGGTTGGGCAAGCAACCGAGGGTGTTATTAAGACTATTCGTGAAGATGGAAAAGTGGACGTGGCCTTACAGCGCGTAGACAAAAGTGGCCGTGACGCACTTCAGCAAGCCATTCTAGAGGACTTAGAGGCTCATGGTGGTATTTCAACCCTAACGGATAAAAGTGCCCCTGAGGCTATTTACTCTCATTTTAATGTAAGTAAAGCGGCCTATAAAAAAGCGCTTGGTGCTTTATATAAGCAGAAAAAAATTACTCTTAGCCCTGATGCTATTCGATTAAACAATACAAACGATTAGGACATACAATGAAAGCGCATGTTTCTTGGGATAAAGACCTTACTTTCACTGGCACCACTGACAGTGGTTATAAAACAGTTATGGACGGCAGCGGCAAGGCGATTTCCCCTATGGAGTCGGTATTGGTTGCTGTAGGTGCATGTTCAAGCGTTGACGTGGTAGATATAATCAAAAAAGGACGTTTTGATATTACCTCATGCGAGTGTGAATTAGAGGCTGTTCGCGCTGACGAGCCACCGCGTGTATTTACAAAAATTCATGCGCATTACACCGTTTCGGGTGAAGGCATAAGCGAAAAAGCCCTTGCACGCGCAGTGCAGCTCTCAGCGGAAAAATATTGTTCTGTAATGCTAATGCTAACCGGTAACGTGGATATAACCACCAGCTATACTTTAGTGTAATGAACTTAAACATAGTCAATCTCGCTATCGCTTAGTGAAAAAAGCCAACCTTTTGGGTTGGCTTTTTTATTGAAACCCTTTGTTACACATGTATCCTATTGATTATTAAGCTTTTTAACATTAGTTAACATCTTTGGCATGTTAGCTGCTGTAAACGGTCATTATTATATAACGACTACAACGTTAGGGCTTTTGACCATGGATACTACACAACGTACAACACCTGTTTTCGCTACTCACACTTTCCGCACTCTTGTTTTAGGCACAACTTTAGCTGCCCTGTCACTGTCGATGACAGCGTGTTCAGACGCTGATGCAGTAGACAGTAGCGCGACTCCTGAAGTGGTAGAAGAAACCGTTTTTGCTATTCCTGTTGAAACACAAAGCATTCGCACTGGCGATATTACGTCGACCTATGACACGACGGCGATTTTAGAAGCACGTGAAGAAGCTTTTGTGGTTGCAAGGGCTTCTGGGATCATCGAAGACATTTTCGTGGAAGAAGGCGACTATGTAGAAAAAGGTCAAGTGTTAGCACAACTTGATAAACGTCGTTATGAGTTAAACTTAGCCAAAGCGAACGCTGACTTGACGGGTATTGAAAGCGAACTTGATAAAGTAAACAAAGTTTACTCTAAAAAGCTTATCAGTGACGATACTTACGACAAGCTTAAGGCTCAGTACGAATCGGCAAAAGCCTCTGTTCGCTTAGCAGAACTTGATTTAAAAGAAACGACGATAACCGCGCCTATCAGTGGTTATGTTGCTTCGCGCAATGCCAAAGTAGGCAACCTAACCGAATCGTTCCAACGTGAACGCATGTTTCATATCGTGCAACTGCGCAACTTACAAGGCGTGGT
Organism: Alteromonas sp. KC3; assembly: GCF_016756315.1. Lineage (NCBI taxonomy): Bacteria > Pseudomonadati > Pseudomonadota > Gammaproteobacteria > Alteromonadales > Alteromonadaceae > Alteromonas > Alteromonas sp. KC3. The sequence continues at coordinate 2,014,715 of NZ_AP024235.1, read as the reverse complement.
TTACCTACCTGAAAACGAACTACCAAATGTCACGGTAGGACAAGGTGCCACGCTTACTGTTGCGGCATTGGGTAATCACGCTATTCACGCAAACATTGAACGCATTAGCCCAGTTATCGACGCGGCAACTGGCACATTTAAGGTGACACTTAAAGTACCAAATGAAGACAATCGCTTAAAAGCAGGTATGTTTACTGACGTATCGCTTGAGTATGCAACACACGCAAATGCCACTTTGCTACCACGCCGAGCACTTGTCACTATAGACAACAGCCATAGTGTATTTGTTGTTGATAACGGCAAAGTAAAAAAAGTGAACGTTTCGACTGGTTTTGAAAATAACGAAGTGGTTGAAGTTATCAGTGGCCTAGAAGGCAACGAAGAAGTGGTAACAGCCGGTCACCAGAACTTGAAAGACAGTGCTCCTGTTGAAGTAGTTAACAGCTAAACTGGCGAATCGAGGAGTTACTATCATGCGTATTGTTGATATCGCCGTAAAACGTCCCGTAGCAGTCAGTATGTTTACTTTTGCTGTACTGCTATTTGGAATGGTCTCGCTAGGCAGATTGTCGGTTAACTTACTTCCAGATTTGTCATACCCAACCCTTACTATACGCACCGACTACGACGGTGCCGCACCAGGTGAAGTAGAACAGTTAGTTTCAAAACCTATTGAAGAAGCAATCGGTGTGGTTAAAGGTGTAAGAAAAGTCACCTCTACCTCCCGCGCAGGACAATCTGATGTCGTACTTTCTTTTGCTTGGGGCACAGACATGGACTTTGCCAGCCTTGAAGTACGAGAGAAGCTTGATGTACTGCAGTTGCCTTTGGACATTGAAAAGCCTCGGTTACTGCGTTTTAACCCGAGCCTTGACCCGGTTATTAAATTGGGGCTAACCGCTCAAACAGACAATGCCAGTTTAACAGTTGAGCAAATGAAGCGGCTTCGCTTATACGCAGAGCAACAAGTAAAACGCTCGCTAGAATCAGTAGAAGGCGTTGCTGCCGTGCGTGTAGGTGGTGGCTTAGAGAATGAGATCCACATTCTTATCGATCAACAAAAAGCCAGTCAGCTTTCGATTCCTATCACGACTATTATTGACCGCGTAAGCACTGAAAACATTAATGCTGCGGGCGGTCGCATCGATAATGCAGCGCAGGCATTCTTAGTGCGTACCCTCAATCAATTCGAAAACCTAGATGATATTAAGAATCTCTATATTGGCCGTTTTGAAGGCAAAAATATTCAGTTAAAAGATGTAGCTACTGTGGAAAGTGCCTACAAAGACCGCGACGTTGTTACTCGCTTTAACGGGAGCGAGGGTGTTGAGATTGCGATCTACAAAGAAGGTGATGCGAATGCAGTTAATGTGGCTCAAAAAGTAGCAAATCGTTTAAATGAGGTTAACCAAAACCTTCCCACAGACTATACATTGGCACAAATATACGACCAAAGTGTGTTTATCAAACAAGCGATAGACAACGTAAAGTCGGCAGCCATTATTGGTGGCGTGCTGGCTATGTTAGTCCTTTATCTGTTCCTTAAAGACTTTTGGGCTACAGTAATTATCTCTGTGTCTATTCCAGTATCCGTAATTGCCACGTTTAACCTGATGTATGCCAACGACATAAGCTTAAATATGATGAGTCTTGGTGGTATCGCCTTAGCTGTTGGCTTACTTGTTGATAACAGTATCGTGGTACTTGAAAATATCGATCGTCACAAAAAGCACAAAAATGCGTTGGGCGATAATAACGCTGAAGCGCTCGCCGCCAGTGAAGGTACAAAAGAAGTATCTGGCGCCATTGTGGCCTCAACACTAACCACCATGGCAGTGTTTGTGCCACTCATTTTTGTTGAGGGTATTGCTGGTCAATTGTTTAGAGACCAAGCATTAACCGTATCGTTTGCACTTGCTGCTTCACTTGTCGTTGCCCTTACGCTTATTCCTGCAATGGCGCATAAGAAGAAAAAGCAACAGCTAGATCATGAAGACACCTTTACAAGTGCACCAGCCCCCTTTCCCACATCACTACTTGGGAAAATAGGGTACTACATTACGCTTCCTGTGCGCTTAGTATTAAAGCTAGTTTCATTGCTGCTAGCGGCAATAGTCACAGTCGCGATAGGCACTTGGCAAATCATTAGCAAGCTGCTTGGTTTTGCGTTTACGCCGCTTATCTTTATTTTCAACAAGAGCTTCGATGTCCTTGCCTCAGGTTACGAAAAACTACTGAAGATTAGTTTGCGTGCAAGAGTATTTGTCCTTTTCACTGCCTTCGCACTTGCTGCAGGCGCGGTTACCTTAGTGCCGAAACTAGGCATGGAGCTTATCCCTACGCTTTCCCAAGGTGAATTTTCGGTTGAAGTAACGCTACCCGCGGGTTCACCACTTACTCGTACCGACGAAGTAATGAACGAGTTGGCTCAAGTGGCTGTTCAACCTGTTTCGGGTGCATCTTCTGACCAGAGCATGGTGCTGCGCACTTATGCCATGTCAGGTACAGGTAGCTTGATAAATGCGGCGCCAAACCAAGGCGGTGATCATTGGGGTCGTCTTAACATTGTGATGAAACCTAACGCGACAGAGCAAGACATGCTTGCTGTTAAACAACAACTTCGCGACCACCTTGGACTTATGCCTCAGGTCCAAGCCACGTTTTCTGAGCCTGAACTCTTTAGCTTTGCCTCGCCTATCCAAATTGAAGTTGCCGGTTATGATTTAAACCAACTTCAACAGTATGGCGATGCAATTGCGACAAAGTTAGCCAGCTATCCAAATTTTGCTGATGTAACCACCAGTATCCGCGATGGCAACCCTGAACTAAAAATTGCATTTCACCACGCTAAACTTGCACGTTTGGAACTTGATGCTGCAACTGTTTCCGAGCTAATTGCAGCGAAAGTGGGCGGTCGTGTTGCCACACAATACAGTGTTGAAGACAGAAAAGTAGATGTGCTAGTACGTACGTTTGAAAACCAACGTAATGACATCGCTAGTGTGCGCGCTATTGTAGTAAATCCTGGCGCATCCCAGCCTATTCCACTCAGTGCCGTCGCTGACGTATTCATGAGTGTGGGACCCAGTGAAATCACTCGTGTAGGTCAACAACGTGTTGCGCTTGTGTCTGCAAACCTTGCGCAAGGTAAGTTAGATGAAGCGGTAGCAATTGCCAATAAGGTGTTAGATGAAACACAACTGCCTTTATCACTAAGTGCACAGGTTACGGGTCAAAGTGAAGATATGCAAAACAGCTTCCGTTCGCTGCAATTCGCGCTAGCGCTGGCAGTATTTATGGTATATCTGGTGATGGCATCACAGTTCGAGTCGCTGTTACACCCTTTGCTGATATTGTTTGCTGTACCACTGGCGGGCGCCGGTTCAGTATATGGACTGTGGCTAACGGGTACGCCGCTTAACGTTGTTGTGTTTATAGGACTTATCATGTTGTGCGGTATTGTGGTGAATAACGCTATTGTTCTTGTCGATCGCATTAACCAACTACGCCGTCAAGGTATGGAAAAGCAATCGGCTATTATCGATGCTGCTAAAACACGTTTGCGCCCTATTGTAATGACCACGCTGACCACCATTTTAGGTTTACTGCCCATGGCCTTTGGATTGGGCGAAGGCGCTGAAATTCGCACGCCAATGGCCATCACCGTCATTTACGGCCTGTTGTTTGCCAGTTTGCTAACCTTAATCCTTCTACCGGTGCTATACAGCTTGTTCGATACCAAAAAGGTGCTGGCTCCGGTGAGCAGCGACGAACCTAACGCACAACACGATGCTGTACAAAAAGGAGGGGTGTTATGAGCACACCATCTCAAAACCAGCGTGACGCTAACACGCCACCGCTAGGCAAAATAGCGGGAATTGGTGCAGCATTAGCACGATTTGCACTGAATAAGCCCGTTACTATTGGCATGTTGTTCTTGTCGATGTTGTTGTTTGGTTTGGTATCGGGTCGACTGTTGCCGTTAGAGAAGTTTCCCGGTATCGATATTCCAGAAATGGTCGTTCAAATTCCCTACCCTGATGCAACACCGGTAGAAATTGAAACTATGATCACACGCCCCGTCGAGGAAGCCATAGCCACAATGTCAGGGATAAAGCGGCTTCGAGCGCGCTCATATGACAATATGGCCGAAGTTATTGTTGAATTTGATTGGGATGAAAACTTAAAAGCAAAAAGTATTGAAGCGCGAGAAAAGGTCGACGCTATTCGCCATGAGTTGCCCGACGATATTGAGCGCATTATGGTGTACAAGTTCAACACTAATGATATGCCCATCTTCCAGTTGCGCGTATCAAGTGACAGAGACCTATCAAACGCGTACGACTTACTCGATCGCAACTTAAAGCGCCCATTAGAACGTGTCCCTGGCGTGTCGAAAGTAGAATTATACGGCACTATGAAGCGACAAATTACTATTCGCCTCGATCCAAAGAAAATGACGACCTATCAGATTGATAGTGCGCGTTTGCAGCAACTTTTACAGGGCGCAAACTTCTCATTAACTGCAGGCTATATGTATAACAACGGTGAAAAAATTCTGGTTAACCCAACCGGTGAATTTACCGACGTGAACGATTTTAAAAACATGTGGGTTACACGCAATGTGCGCTTATCGGATATAGCGACTGTGACTTACGAGTTACCAGAACGCAACGAAGGTCGACACCTTGATCGTACGTTTGCTGTAGGCTTTAACGTATTTCGTGAGTCGGGCAGCAATTTAGTTGAGGTCTCTGACGCAGTGATGAAAGTTATCGAAGCGGCTAAAGAAGATCCTGAATTCAACGGTATTAGCTTGTTTGTAATGGATGACACTGCCAAAAGTGTTACGTCTTCACTTAGCGACTTGCTTAACGCGGGACTACTTGGCGCTTTGCTTTCAGTGATTGTGCTTTACTTATTCTTGCGACAGCTTACCACCACGCTAATTGTTGTGCTTTCGGTACCTTTCTCTATCTGCATCACGTTAGGTGTAATGTATTTGTTAGGTTATACCCTAAACATATTGTCGTTAATGGGACTCATGCTGGCCGTAGGGATGCTGGTCGATAACGCAGTGGTAATTACCGAAAGCGTATTTCAAGAGCGTCAACAAGATAACAATATTGCCCGTGCCACGCAGATTGGCGTGAATAAAGTCAGCCTTGCGGTTATTGCAGGCACCGCCACCACGGCTATTGTGTTTTTGCCCAACATTATTGGTGTCAAAATTGATGTCACCATATTTCTTGAGCACGTTGCCGTTGCTATTTGCCTTTCACTTTTTGCATCGCTATTTATTGCTAAAACGCTAATACCTCTGCTCACCACTAAAGTTGCTATTCCTGTGGTGAAAACACCTACAACGCCAAAATACATCAGTGGTTATGGTAAAGCGTTAAGCTGGATGTTAAAAAATCAGGGTAAAACCTGTCTTATCGCCTTACTTATTCTAGGCTCCACAGTAATTCCTATGGGTGCAGTAACAGGTGACGATGAAGGTAATAATAACCAAGAGCGTGTTTGGCTTAACTACCATATAACGCAGAATTTCACCTTGGATGAAGTGGAAAAAACCGTTGATAAGATGGAAGCCTATTTATATGAAAACCAAGAGCGCTTTCACATCAAACAGGTCTACACCTATTTTACAGCGGGACACGCGGTAAGTGGTATTACACTGAACGACGAATTGCCTGTACCAGTGAGTAAAATAAAAGAAGATATACGCGAAAATATGCCGTCATTTGTACGCGCCCGCCCTTCTTTTCAGTGGGACAGCGGTAATGGCGGTGGCGTTCGCGTAACATTACTTGGCGAATCCTCAGAAACCCTACTATCAATATCAGAGCAAATTATTCCTATCCTTGCCAATATTGATGGGTTGGAAGATGTAAAAGCAGATACGGGCTCTACCCGCGATGAAGTGCAAATTCGCGTTGATAGAGAAAAAGCCAATCGCTTTGGTATTCAGGTCGACACTGTCGCGAATTTGGTTGCTACCGCCCTACGCGGTAATAACCTTAGAACATTTCGCTACGGTGATGCCGGTGAGGTGGATGTGCAATTAAAGTTTGGTAGCGATGTTCAAGCTTCCCTCAGCGAACTTAAAAACATCAATATTGGCTTTGCTCAGGGACAGTCTATCAACCTGAATATGATTGCTGACTTTACGGTTAAACCTCAGTTATCACAAATAAACCGCAATTACCGCCAAACCGCGTTGGCTATTGGGGCAAATTTAGAGGGTGAAACCACCACTGAACAGGCCCGCGCACGTATTGAACAAGTTCTGTCTAACATCGAATTGCCTACAGGTTATAAGTGGACCCTAGATGGAAGCTTCTCGCGTCAAGACGAAGCGTTTGCAGTAATGCAAATGAACATGTTGTTGGCGCTTTGCATGATATACGTGGTAATGGCCGCGCTGTTTGAATCGCTTGTTTTACCCACATCAGTGATTACATCGTTACTGTTCTCATTTACGGGCGTATTTTGGGCGTTTATGGTAACCGGTACTCCCATGTCCGTAATGGGGCTAATTGGTATGCTGATACTAATGGGCATAGTCGTCAACAATGGTATCGTGCTTGTAGATCGTATTAATCAACTGGTCAATGAGGGCTTGTCGCTCTATGACGCAGTACTAGAAGGTTGTATGACACGTATTCGACCTATCTTGATGACAGTTGCCACTACGGTTCTTGGACTCATTCCACTGGCAATGGGTAGCACGCGCATTGGTGGTGATGGCCCACCCTATTCCCCAATGGCTATCGCTATTATTGGTGGCTTAGTATTTTCCACAGTAACGAGTTTATTCTTAGTTCCATTGGCTTATGTTCTGCTGCTAAAACTGCGCTTTAAAACACAGCGTCTCTTTAACGCTAGCAAAGCGCGCGTTGAACGCTTGGTAAAGGTGTGAATCAATAGAGCTTACTAATAGAAGCGGGTTGGCATGACATACACACTAGGTGTTTGTTCTGCTAACCCGCTTTTTTATGGCTGGTGGGGTTTAACACTACCACCCGCTTAACTGCGCGACGTTAGATATTCATAAACCGCATTGGCATCGCGTTCAACTGAAAACTCAATTAGACTGCTGCCATTACAGGTTAATCCTTCTTCTGATGTTACCATGCGCAACACCTCGCGTTGACTTGCACCAATGCGACCTACGTTACGTGATAAACTGGAGCGAAGTACTTTAATATCGTCATTAACGATTGCTTTGCAGAACCCTGCAAATTGTGTCTCCCCCACAAAACGTACATCTTTTTGCGGTGCTGCTGCGCTGACACTGAATGTAATTGCTGAACTCACCAATAACGCTGAAAGGGTTATGAGTGTTTTCGACCGTTTTTCGATTTTGTGTTTCATAGTGCTGTCCTATTTCATTAATAAAGCTGAATATCGAGGCTGAATATCAAATTAGTACCGTAATCGTGAATAGCAGTGCGCTAAACACACTTACTTTATGCACCAATAACTCGAATTTTGCTGTTGAAAGAATGTGGCAGGACAGTAAAAATTCAGTAAAACAGTATGTTACAAACATTTTAAAAGCATAACCCATTGAAATAGCTAACTATAATTTAAACTTATATACCTATTTGCTATTTCACTGAGAGGGGTAATTCGAAACTAATATAATGAAACCAATAAAAAAGGCCTCTTATGAGACCTTTTTTTGTAATTTTAACAAAATTATTAAGGATAATTGTTAATAGGCACCGTAATCGCCACACAAACTCTGTAATTAAATTACTTTATTACTCGTATTTTCGCTCGCGTTTGGTTTCAATTGCATCAATGTATGCGTGCCAAGATGCATAACCAATCAATGGCATTAGAATAATAAACCCAACAAAGCCGGTCACGAATCCAATAGCAACGGCGCTGAATATAATGGCACCCCATATTAGCATTGGTACTTTATTTAACCATACCGCATTGACACTGGTTAACACTGCTGTGCCTAAATCCACTTTTCGCTCCATCAAAATTGGCTGAGTGAACGCGGTTATAAATAGCATTGCAAGCGTAAAGACCGCACCCACAATTGTGCCCAACATCAAAAACGGCAACAAACTCTCGAGGTCATTCTCAATGTATGGTGGATAAAGTGCATGAATAAGCGATGCAACGCGCAACCAAAAGATCATCATTACCATAAGTAAAATGGCAAATCCCCATTCGTTGAAAGCGTTTCGACGCATAGCGCGAAGTGAATGACGAAGTGTAGGTTTATGCCCTTTCTCCATTTCCCAACTCACATCATAGAGGCCTGCAGCTAAGAATGGTCCAATCAGCATAAAACATACAATGGCGGGCAGAATAACTAAATGCCACCCTGTCATTTGCACAAGGTACATAATACTCCATGGAATTACGGCGAAAAGCACGCCATAAAAAAAGGTTAATCCTGGCGCGCGCATGGCATCCCGCAATCCAAGAGATAACCACTTAATTGGATCGCCAACGTCTAATTCCTTACAAGGAATAACGCGAGCAATACCACTTTGTGTAATGGCGTTCTCTGGGGTCTCTTTAAAATGATGCGACATATATTTATCACCTCTAGTTGTGAACCTAGTACTGGCGTATTTTTACACGCCTTATTACTACGATAGGCTCAGATTAAAAAGTTCACAAGCTATTAACAATAAATTTATTAATAAATTACAAAAGAGATATTTATCCTACTATCTGTGCAATAAATAGCCTCTCAATCAATAAACACTCTACTTATAGTAACTATAGGTGAGAATACCGTCGCATAGTTGGTAAGTTTGCGATAATCTCAGGGTATGTAAATCAACCAGATAGACCATGAAAACTGTATCTCGCTCACATAAATTAGATAACGTTTGTTACGACATCAGAGGCCCTATTGCTGCACAAGCAAGAAAAATGGAAGATGAAGGCCACCGCATTCTTAAACTTAATATCGGCAACCCTGCCCCATTTGGTTTCGAAGCCCCTGACGATATCGTAAAAGACGTGATCCACAACCTGCCTACGTCTCAAGGATATTCAGACTCAACAGGAATTTATGCTGCCCGCGTGGCCGTAATGCAGTACTACCAACAGCGCAATATCAAAGACATTCGTGTTGATGATGTTTATATCGGTAATGGTGTGTCAGAGCTAATTATGATGGCAATGCAAGCATTGCTTAACCATGGCGATGAAGTACTTATTCCAAGTCCCGACTATCCTTTGTGGACCGCTGCGGTAAGCTTATCGTCTGGCTCACCTGTGCATTATCGTTGTGACGAGCAAGCAGGTTGGTTTCCAGACTTAGATGATATTAAAAGCAAGATCACAAGCAAAACTCGCGCTATCGTGCTAATCAACCCTAATAACCCCACTGGCGCAGTTTATGATGAAGCACTTCTGCAAGAAGTAGTGGAAATTGCAAGACAGCATGGACTTGTCGTTTTCAGCGACGAGATTTACGACAAAATTCTTTATGACGACGCAAAGCATACCAGCATTGCCTCGCTTGCTGATGATGTGTTCTTTGTAACTTTTGGCGGGCTAAGTAAGAACTATCGCGTGGCTGGCTTTCGTTCGGGATGGCTAGTGGTGAGCGGAAACAAACGTCTTGCGACTGACTATATTGAGGGGCTCAATATTTTGTCTTCTATGCGAATGTGTGCCAATGTGCCCTGCCAAAGTGCGATACAAACGGCGCTAGGTGGATACCAGAGCATTGATGATTTAGTAAAAGAGAATGGCCGTTTACGTATTCAACGAGATGTAACTACAGACATGCTAAATGGCATTGACGGCATTCATTGCATTAAACCTAAAGGCGCCATGTACTGTTTTGCTCGCGTTGATGAAAAGAAATTCAACATCAAAAACGACGAACAAATGGTACTGGACTTATTGAGTTCAGAAAAAATACTTTTAGTACACGGCCGTGCTTTCAATCTAAATGAAGGCGTGTATTTCAGACTCGTGTTTTTACCGCATAGCGATGTTCTAGTGCCAGCGCTGCATCGTATTGGCAACTTCTTTAGAACTTACAAACAAGGGGCCTGATGTGTCTGATAAAAGCCACTTTTTTGCTCATCTGGCGCGTTTAAAACTGATTAATCGCTGGCCGTTAATGCACAATGTGCGAACAGAAAATGTTCAAGAGCATAGTTTGCAAGTTGCTATGGTGGCGCATGCGCTAGCCCTCATAAAAAACAAGTTCTTTGGTGGCACCCTAAACCCTGACCGCATTGCCACTGTTGCAATGTTTCATGATGTTTCCGAGGTATTAACCGGCGATTTACCCACGCCGGTAAAGTACTTTAATCCAGCAATTAAAGAAGAATATAAAAAGATAGAAAAAATTGCTGAAAATAAGCTAATCGAAATGGCCCCCGAAGCGTTTCGTGAAGATTATGCTGCACTTATCGATCACCACCATCACAGTGAAGAAGAAGCCTTTATCGTAAAAGCAGCCGATGTGTTGTGCGCCTACCTCAAAACGCTGGAAGAACTTGCTGCGGGCAACCAAGAGTTTAAACTCGCCAAGAAGCGATTAGATAAGATACTCAAAGAGTATCACTCTGAAGAAGTGGACTACTTTTTAACGCGATATGTACCAAGCTTCTCATTGAGTTTAGATGAGATCACGCAAGACGAAATGTAGCTACCGAGGGACAGTGTTGTGACAGGAGTATATTGGGAGCAAGCATTACACGAACGACGCCTACCCAGAAGTGTGAGTCGCGATGGCGATCATCGCAATCCGTATCAACGCGACAAAGCCCGTGTGCTTCACAGTGCAGCATTTAGGCGTTTGCAAGCCAAAACCCAAGTACTTGGAGTTGGCTTAAGTGACTTCTATCGCACTCGTCTTACCCATTCACTTGAAGCGGCACAAATTGGAACCGGTATAACAGCGCAACTATGTGGAAAATTTCCTGATATCGCTGACACGCTCGCTCTTGATGCAACGCTTATTGAAACCTTGTGTTTAGCGCACGACATTGGCCACCCGCCCTTTGGACACGGTGGCGAAATAGCGCTTAATTACATGATGCACGAGCACGGCGGCTTTGAAGGAAATGGCCAGACATTTCGTATTATCTCCAAACTCGAACCTTATACCGCTGAGCACGGTATGAATTTATGCCGCCGAAGCGTTTTAGGGTTAGTGAAATACCCTAATTTTATTGACACGCTTCACAGTCAAAGCACCTTGCCTGAACGTCCCACATCGTTGCGCAGGGTTAAAGCTGAAGACTGGCATCCACCTAAAGGGCTCTTTCGCTGTGATGAACCATTATTTGATTGGCTGATTGACCCTTTTAGCAAAACTGACAAAGACCACTTGATGCAGTTTTCAACAAGAGAAAGCGGTCACAGCAAAACGCAATTTAAGTCATTTGACTGCTCGATAATGGAATTATCTGATGATATTGCTTATGGCATTCATGACCTTGAAGATGCCATTGTGATGGATATGGTGCACAAGCACCACTTTATTGAGGATGTAACCCTTCCCTTAATAGCCTTAGACGTACCTTGGCTTTCGAACAACATTGAGACACTAACCCACAAGCTTTTTAGCGCACAGCACCACGAAAGAAAGAATGCCATTGGTGCCTTGGTTAACAGTTTCATTACTGCAATTGAAATACAAGGCGTTGAGGGCTTCACACATCCCTTATTGGCGTTTAACGCCACTATGCCTCACGTCTTTGCCGAGGCGCTAGAACTGTTTAAGCGCTTTGTGTTTAGAAAAGTAATACGTCGCCCAGATGTACAACTGCTCGAGTACAAGGGGCAATTGGTCGTTATGGAGCTCTTTGAAGCATTTGCGTCTGACCCCACGCGCCTTCTCCCAGAGAACACGCAAGTTCGCTGGCGCAAAGAGCAAGAAGCAGGCAATGGCATGCGCGTACTTTCAGATTATATTTCTGGCATGACAGATGAATTTGCTTCGCGCCTTTATGGCAGTATATTTTCTCCCAAGCAAGGCGGTATTCAAGACAGTTTTCATATGTAATGCTTAGTCATTTCGGATGAAAAACTAGCTCAGGCTCCCTCAAGAGCACTTTCTAGCCAAGGAATGTATTCTACTTCAATGTAGCTATACACCCGGTCTTTAAGTGATGCCGCTGGAATAATGCCGTCTTTCTCTAACTGTTTCATTACTTTTTTCGTAGCGCGTTCACGTGTATAAGCACTCGTCTGATTATACGCCACGGCTAGGTTGCGAAGAAGTAACTCGATATCGATTCGCTCATCCAGTACGCCCTCTGGTGAACGCTTATGAAAGTCGGCAATCGAGCGATATATCTGCGTCATCAACACTGTTTCTCGTGACACAAGGCCATACATTTTGGCAGAGAGAGACAATGTAGCCTTATCCGTTTTGCTAAATCGCGTTTCATGGATTTGCTTAAAAAAGTTGTTTTCAGCACCTATTAAGGAATCAATGGCTTTTAATGTCACCTCAAGTTTTTGCTTACCGAATAACGTACAACTTAAAAATTCACGTCGCTTTATTTTGTCTTGGGAGTAGCGATTTTTAGTTTTATCGTAAAGTCTCGTTATTGCATCTAGCGTCTTACCAGATGCACGGCGGTGTGAGTTTTCAGTCAAATATTGTAAAGCCAGAGTAGCAACTACCATATCGGCTAATTGTACCTGGGGTGCAGATAAAACGTCTTCAACAGTGGCTAGTGTTACGTCTTCATCATCGTTGGCGCTACCCGAAATTAAAGAATGATACAAAGAAAAACTTGTAGCAGAAGCGCGATCAATAAACACAAATGCATAGCGACTTGTTATATCGTCACTGCGGGCCACTGACACTTCAAGAGTCAAGGCTAAGCAAAGCAAAATAAATATTCTCACCGCGTAGTTCATCCTTAAAACGCGCGACACATCCTATGAAACGTAGATTTACACTACTGCTTGGCGTCTACTAAGTCAAAAGTGTTAATTAATTTTTGAAATAAAACGGGCATGACTTGGGTCTTAGTTAACGTATGTTTGAAACCAAATCGTATCGTTCTCGTACTAATGGATAAATAAAAAACCAACTATTCCATACGCAAAAACGGTATTTAAGCAGTCAGATTCGTAAGAAGCCGACTCTGTTAACAAAATAAAGGTGAAGTAATGCCCAAACCATTTAAACCATCAGTACAACTTAAAGAAAATGACGTTACCGATGAAAGGGTTTATATGAATCGACGTTCATTACTTAAATCCATGGGGTTCATTGGTGCATCAACACTGTTGGCAAAGTCAGCAGGTGCTGCTGGGTGGTTTTGGGAAGATGATGAAGAAAAGGTCCCTTTTAAAGCAGAACCCTTAGAGTTTAGCCAACCACCTAAATTTCAGATATCAGAAACCAGAACGCCTGAAAACAAGGTCACTTCATACAACAATTTTTATGAGTTTGGTACAGCAAAAGACGCGCCTGCGAAAAATGCAACCGAGTTTCAAACAAACCCTTGGACACTGACAATTGACGGACTGGTAAAGAAACCGATTACGTTAGACTACAGTGCATTAACTACTCGATTTCCGCTTGAAGAGCGGATATATCGCTTACGCTGTGTAGAAGCTTGGTCGATGGTCATACCTTGGGTTGGCTTTGAGTTAGCCGCACTTATAAAACAGGCTGACCCATTAATGTCAGCAAAATATGTGGCATTCGAAACACTTTATGACCCAGACCAAATGCCCGGGCAACGTAGTCGTTTTATGGGGGGCGGTATCGACTATCCGTATATTGAAGGCCTACGTCTAGACGAGGCCATGCACCCTCTCACCATGATGGCGGTTGGTTTGTACGGTAAAACGCTGCCACCGCAAAATGGTGCGCCAATACGACTAGTAGTGCCATGGAAATACGGTTTTAAAAGTATTAAGTCTATCGTTCGGATCCGATTAACTGATAAAGAGCCACCAACAACCTGGAACAGGCTTGCTGCAAATGAGTACGGATTCTATGCAAACGTAAATCCTAATGTGGCTCACCCGCGTTGGAGTCAGGCCAGCGAAAGACGCATTACAACAGGCGGTCTACTGACAAGAAACCGAATAGATACGCAACTATTCAACGGTTATACAGAGGTCGCACCTATGTACAAAGATATGAACCTATCTCGTTATTACTAGGCGTTGCTGGATATTATGCCATTGAGAAAAAAGCCGCTACGCCTCAGCCTACTTCAGCGCCGTTTAATAAAAGCGTCATTGCATTTAACGTTACTTGGTTATTTGTTTTGGCTTTTTTATGCAGGAGTAAATGATAATTTAGGCCCAGATCCCGTTAATACACTTATTAACGAAACGGGTATTTGGGCTATACATCTGCTCTTAACAACCTTGTTATTAAGCCCGTTAGCGCAGTGGCTACCGAGCCCTGAACCATTGCAATTTAGGCGTATGATCGGTGTTTACAGCTTCGTTTATGCATTTGCTCACCTGTTTACCTATGTGTTTTTTGAAATCCAATTAGATATGGCGTTAGTCGCAAGTGAAATAGTGAGCAGACCTTACATCGTCGTTGGTATGACTGCATTACTTTTACTTTTGGCCCTAACCGCAACGTCTTTTAAACGCGTTCAGCGCAAAATGGGAAAGCGCTGGCAGAAGCTTCATAACACGATTTATCTCATTTTGCCGCTGACACTACTTCACTTTAGTTGGTCTCAAAAGACCTTTTGGCAAGAGCCAGTTTGGTATTGGCTAATAGGTATTGGCGTGTTAACGCCGCGTTTTAAGAAATGGATTAATCAGTACAAGCAGAAGCAAGTTAGGAAAAAGCGAACAACGTTAGCTTAAAATATATAGCAGTACGGCATAACGCGCGGTCTTACAAAAGGCAACGCAAAAAAGAAAAAATACAAAATGCGTTCGTAGTGTGCCTGCAACCAAAGTGATTGGGTCTCCGATAACTGGGACCCACGCTAATAACAGGCTCCATTTCCCCCACTTCATATAGATATCGCTCGCGCGCTCAAAAGTACTTTCTTTTATCCGTAACCATTTAATGGCTATTACCTTTCCGTATTTTAGCCCCAACACATAATTAACCAAAGAGCCAAGCACATTACCCAGCGACGCAACTATAAGTAAATTAAGCGCCGATAGCCCGGAAGAATAAAGCGTACCAAGTACCACTTCTGAGCTTAACGGTAATATTGTTGCCGCTAAAAACGCTGACAAAAATAGTCCCACATACCCTAAGCTTGATAAACCAGCCACCAGTCCTCCCCAGTACCTAGCACTAACATTATTGTGCGAGTTATACCAAACATACCGTTTCTAGTCACAGTAAATATCCATAAATTATAAACACTTATGATCAAACGTTCGGTTTGAGCAAAAAAAATACAACTTAACACTTGCAAACCATACTAATTAAAACTACTGTATACACATACACACTGTACATAAAAACAGCTAACTAGATTTTATTAGGAAGAGTTATGAATATTTCATCAGTTTCTCGTTTCAACATGTTGCGTACTTCTGTTTCAAATGTTGTACAACTTCCTCTTCCCTTCGAAGGTTTTCCTGGAGAAGGCAGAAGTAACAATCCAAAGGGCTGGAATTATTTGCTTGCTAGTTCAGTCTCATTTTCAAAGGATGTTGATCATGCAATTCGCATTCAAAAACCAGATAGAGAAAAAATGCCTGAATGGATAAGCAAGCTAATAACAGGTGGCCAATGTAAAACACTGTATGTAGAAAACATCGATCTTGATTTACAACCCACCGACAGTGAAATGATTAGGAAACTGTGTGAGCTTTACTCTGTGAGTTTGGTTAACGTGCGTGTAGACAGTTCTAACGAGCAACAAAACCTGGCCGTAGGACCTTGGTAGTCTCATCATTTACTAAGCAACTCGTTCATTGTAGATATGGTGGTGCTTTTGTGCCTATTTAATCTTGTTGCTAAGGAAAATTACTGAAACGGCTACGTATCGGATATATAATGGCTCGCTAATTTAAGATTTTAACGGCCTTTCCTATGCGCTGCTTTTGCTGCTCTTCTAATTCTTTTAAGAATTGTTGCGAACCTTTTTTATCAGGCTCTGTAACGCCTGCTTTTGCAGAACAACTAATGCGCTCACGTTTCACCGCTTACGCGCTTAATAAGTTCGACTATGTATTAAATACCTACACCGAAGAAAAACGAAACAACCTTAGCGTTAATGAACTGGCGGATAGCGCAACGGGTGCTACATGGTTTGCCCTTGTAATCAATAAATCATCACAATTACAGTTAGAGTCTGAACGTTTGACGCTGACGCAAGACACGGTGGAATTCACTGCCTATTATTTTGAGAATAAACATGTATATCAGCTGCATGAAACATCCAACTTTGTCAAAGAAGACGGACTGTGGCGCTATCATGATGGCCTATTGCATGATGACTGTGGCAAAGTAAAGTTGGGGCGTAACTTACCTTGCCCATGCGGCAGCAACAGAAAATTCAAGCAGTGTTGTGCATCTAAAGCTCGATAAGCAATATTTTGATGACATTGTATTGCGTTATTACTAAATTCAAATTCATCCTAATTGCTAATAACGCAAGCCATGCCAGCTAAGTCATTTTAAAGTACACTGTTGAGCTAATATCAGGAGATATGATAAATGTGTTGTACTCTGGCTCATTTCTTCGCCATTTGAGGTAGTGGCTTTGTCACTCTTTAAAATAAGGTGAAGTACTGCTAGTAGAGGTTTTAAGTATGATTCGCTTCTTGTTAATCATCGCAGTTTATTTAGCGAGCGTTAAAGCATACGCTACCCCCATCAAACTTACACTTGCCATTAATTCGCCAGGTACTCCCCCACATTTGTACTTCGACGCTGCCCAAAAGCACTACGTAGGAGTGATTCCCGACATTTTGACCACCGCAGAAAATGACAATGCGATAGAAGTGGCTTATGTTGACTCTCATAGAAGCAGAAGTGAAACGTTTGTTGCTGAAGGTCAGCTAGATATGTTTTATTCAAGCCTTGAATGGTTAGATGAACCCGAGCGTTTTATTGCGACTGACCCCATTTTTTTACATAAAAGCTACCTTTATTCCCACAAACCTTTGCCAACAGGTTTTGGGGCAAACGCTCACACCCACGCTCGAATATGCACAAGACGAGGGTTTCACTACCCCGGCCTTCAACCTTGGTTTGATGAAGGAAACCTTGTTCGAATCGATTCGTCTAACCATGAGACCATGCTTAAAATGGTGTTACTTGGAAGATGTGACGCTGCCGAGCTAAATGTGAAAAATATGAGGGCATTGCAGCTACAAGATATGTTTAAAGGGATACCGTTTCACCGCTCTGAGACTCCAACAAGTGTTGTGGCGGCAAGATTAATAATGCATCCGTCTCAGGTTGAAGCGAGAAATGTGCTCAATAACTACATAAGGGAGTTTTTAGCGCAGGACTTGTACGAGGAATCTCTTAAACGGCATATCAATAATACACGTTACTCACCTAAGTAATGCCAATCATATTCCATTTGTCGAGCCACGGCCCTAGCAGCATCAAGACCACTCAACGTTGAGACCACATAAAGACTCATATCTATCCCTGCCGAAATGCCACCTGAAGAAATATATTTACCGTGATGTACCCAGCGCTTGTCTCTTACAACATCAAGCTGTGGGAACATTGTCTGTAGCGACTCTTGATCTTCCCAATGTGTGGTGACCGGCATAGCTTTATAAACATCGGCAGCGGCGAGTATAAACGCGCCGGTACAGACACTGCAGGTGATTGAGGTTGTATCGTTGCAATGCCTAAGCCACCTCAGAACACGTTCATTATCTAACATCGCAAAATGTTCACCTCCCACTACGCACAAGATGTCGAGTGGTGGGTGATTGGATATAGAATAATGTGGCACTATCGGCAGGTTTCCACGCGCATAAATCGTATGTTTAGCATCAGATATGGTAAAGATATTCCACGTTTCTTCAACCAACCGCTTAGCAACGCTGAATACTTCAAACGGTCCACCAATATCTAGCACTTCAGCCTTATCATAGATAAAAATACCGATATTCACGTTATCCCCAAACCGTTTCCAAGTACATAGACCGATGCCTGATTTAACACCTCAGGCATCTTACTGTTGTTATTTCTATCAGCCCTTGAAAAACTGAATGCTTAAAGGGTATGGCCACAATTCACCGTTGTTCGCTTTCATCGCTGCAACAATAGCAAAAATAAGGTTGAGTAAACCTAAAATAGCAAAGCCGATAAAGCCGATAAGAATAAAAGCAAGTACCGTACAAATCACAGAGTAAACAAGTAAACTCAAAAGCCAATTTGCGGTAACTCTGCCGTGTTGATTTATTGCCTCATCCTGATCTTTATTCGCAATCCACAGGACAATAGGTAAGATGAGCCCAAGCCCTGGAATAATAAAGCTCGTTAGCTGGCTAAGGTGAATTACCGTGCAGTAAGTACGACTCGTCATTCCCCAATACATTTTTTCTTCCATTGATATCGCTTCCTTTTTTATGAATTTTATAAATCTGACGCTTCTACATGATCTTGTTTTGTGCGTATTATTTATACTTTAATCGACTTCGGAACTAATCACCACATCGATATTTGTATTTGTCTTATCATCACCTCAAAGATCTGTAGCGCGTTTAAGTTGATAAACATGCACCGTTAGTGGCCGAAATCCATTGCACTTGTTATGACCTGCTTTAACGCGTCAATCGGCAAATCATCCTTATCTTTGAAGTTGATGCAACCTGTACCTGTTTTGATCATAGGGTAACATTGCTTAAATTGTTCTAGGTGCTGCGCAGAGCAAGTATATAGCGATACGTAATTTTTTTGATTGGCAATCGCCACCCAGCCAGCGTCTATAGAGAACGTAGGCATTTTATACTTCATTGAAACTTCTGCATTGGGATAGAGCGAGAGAATAAGGTCAGACAGCAACTGAACCTTTTGACGACGGCGTTCCACAAGGCCCTGCATATACTCATTCACTGTCATATATCACCCCACATTGTGAAATTGGGAAAGGTACTTTGCTATGAACTCGTTTTGTTTCGCTTAAGTGGAAATATTCCCAACCAAAACCCAGCTTCGCACAAGAAACCAAGCAAAATGAACAGAAACGCACCCGACTTCATCCCCATGCTGTAGAAGAATAATGCAGCAAACAACAAAACCAATATAAGTGCAAGACGACCAAGCGCTTTCATACGACTTCCTTATTTATCATCACGCGCAAACCTATAGCGCGTTAAACAACGTTATTATAGTCACAACTATGGCGTTTAGGTCTAAAACCAAGGCACTGATACCGCTTAATTTTGTAAGTTTTTGTACAGCAATACACCAAATACACGGTGCGTCTGCTAATTTTGTTTTACAAATCATCGGTGGCGTTTCACAGTGGTTTCGCATGTCTTTGTAAATAAGAACATTTGTACCTTACCGGCACTCTGCGGGCGGAAGCTTTGTACATACTTGTATGCTCAATCGTTCCAACGCACCTATTTCTCCAGTGGTTGTAGCAAACCCTGCATTTTTAACCATACCCGATCAAAGACCATCGCTTATCTCCTGTATTAAATAGTAGTAAACGATGGACCGCTGGATTTTAGTCGAAACAGTAATTTACAAAGGTGGTGTTTTTATTTTCCTAAGCTTCCCGGCTTACTATTGAAAGGTGCTATTGACCGTTTTGCACTGGCATTTTTCCTGAATCACGGTTTTCCCACCCGTGCCCGTTGAACGGATCTACACCTAGCTGCTGCATAATGTAGGGAAAGTCAACGTTAACCCAGTTATCTACAATTTTACCGTCTACCACTTTCCAAAAATCCATATAGCGAATTTCGACTTTTTTACCAGTAGGCTCTATTCCCATAAAGGTCCCAGTGTGAACCGCTTCTTGGCGACCAAACGCAGCGCACCACTCACCTTGTGTGACGCGAGCTTCATCTATACAAACTTTATCAGAAAACGCAGCCTGAAACGGTCGCTGCCAGTTGTCTTGAAACTCTTTTAACCCTTGTTTGAAACCGCAACCTGCATTGCCCATCCAGCGAAAGTTCTCGCTGAAGAAACGGCCCATATTGTCGATATCATGATCATTTAATCCATCGACCATAGCGTCAATGGTATCAATGGTTTCCTGCGTTTTTGACAAGTCGTTGTCTTTTGTAAGAATACCTTGTTCTGGACGTGAACCTTTCATCTCATATCTCCCAAAAAAGTGTTGAGTACTGCATATTAAAAGCTCTGTTAAAAGAATGCGTAATTAGGGTTTTGAAACAGAGCGTAAAGTAGATATTCAGCGCTAAGAACCAAAACTGGGCTCATCACCCTAGTGATTGCCCAGTTTGTTCAGCGTTTAAAATAGCGCACTGCGCTACACGTGTTAGTCGAACTTGTACTGTAAGCTTACGCCATATGTACGCGGGTTATTCCAGTTTGCCTGAATGGAGTTAATAGGCAGCCCATTAAGCACTTGAGACTGAACCACTGCACGAGTAAGCACTTCTTCATCCGTCAGGTTATTTGCAAAGAAATCGACGTTTAAGTTTTCATTTACTTCCCAAGAGATGCGAGCCGTTACCATGGCGTGAGCATCTACTTTTGTTTCAGGAATATTGATATCAAACGCGTAGTGATCATCAACAAAGTTCACATGAAGATAAGGCGTTAAGTAACCGCCATTTGGCAATGAGTACTCATACCTTGCGCTTAGACCCAGCGTATAATCTGGTGACATAGCTGGAGAGTAACCCGCAAAGCTAAACTGGCTATTTGGATCGTTTATATCCTGACGACCATCAACATTGCCTAACCCAAGTAATGGCTGAAGTTGAGAATTACCTACCGCAAAGTCGTCAGCGAACTCGGCGTTAAGAAGCGCCAAGGTTGCATTTAACGTTAACTCGCTTAGTGGGCGCCATTCCAAATCAGCTTCTAACCCGTAGGTATCAACCTGACCACCGTTTTCATAGTATTCAAAGGTTGTACTAACGCCAGTAGAAACGCACTGTGCCACGGTTAAGTCAGTTGTTGTGTCGTTACACGATACTGCAAACAGCTGCGCTTTCACGTCATCGTATTGGTTTGCAAAAGCAGAAACGTTAAACCGAACGGTGTTATCGAATAAAAAGCTCTTCAGGCCAATTTCGTAAGAAATAACTTCTTCATTGTCGTATAGCGGATCGGCACCACGCGCTACCACCCTCGCGTCGTTAGCACCACCAGTACGATAACCTGTTGCTGCACTGGCATAGACCATCATGTCTTTTGCAACATCTAGCTCATAAGCTAACTTCCACAATACCGCTGAGTCGTCCCAATCGGGAATTGAATCGCCTGTAAATGTCTTCTCGTCTTTGTTGTAGCGAAGGCCAACCAATAAGCGGTTGCTGTCGTTAAGTTGATAACGAGCTTGGCCAAATACGGCTACAGAGTCGACTTCATGCGGGTCGTGATTTGGATTTCCCCACGAAGGAACCGTAATAGAATCTGGCTCACCGTTTCCGGTTGTATCCTCACGCCACAGCCATTCCCAATCCGCTTCTTGCGAGAACAAATAAACGCCTGCTATCCAAGAAAACGGGCTATCGCTTTCAACAGATGACAACTGTAGTTCGGTAGAAAACGCTTTTTGATCGTCCTGACGTCCAAAGCCACCAACAAAGTCTAAGCCACCATCGCTATAGTCGTTATCGTAGAATTGCTCGCCTGACAGTTCAGAATAATTGGTGGTCCACTTTGCGTTTGCCCAGTCCATCGCCCAGTCAAGTGTCAAGGTTGCCGACCATGCTTCTTGGTTATCGAAAGACACCGCATTTCTGTATACATCGTATGGGCCTTCATCATCTCGCTCAGCATCAGCAGGCTGATAAATGTGGCCAGGTGTTACCGTAGCAATAGGGTTGTAAACGCCCGACCCCGGTGAGGTTTCAGAAATTTGATAACCCGCAATTTGTTGGTAACCCCAAATCGCTTCTGAGTTTGCGTCTTTCTTACTGTAATCAAGGCGAAGCAATGCAGTAACATCGTCTGAGAATTCGTATTTAGTCGTGTTACGTAAGTAGAAT
This sequence comes from Alteromonas sp. KC3, assembly GCF_016756315.1. NCBI lineage: Bacteria > Pseudomonadati > Pseudomonadota > Gammaproteobacteria > Alteromonadales > Alteromonadaceae > Alteromonas > Alteromonas sp. KC3. The sequence goes on along the minus strand of NZ_AP024235.1, from coordinate 1,992,629 downwards.
TGGTTCTTTTCGCGTAAATCGTCTGACGAGCCCGGCAAGAAATGGTTTTCGATCATGCCGTCATGACGGTCGTGACTCATGACAAAGCGCGTAGCAGCTTTATCACTTAGCGGCAAGTTTAAAATAGCTTCATAGGCCGAACGGTCATAGCTACCATGAGTAAGTTTCACAGAACCACTGGTATAGCCAAGTTCAGGCTGCTTTGAGATAACGTTGATACTACCTGCAAATGTATTTCTTCCATACAGCGTTCCCTGCGGCCCGCGCAGTACTTCAATGCGCTCAATATCAACGTAAGCCCCTAAGCCACCTGTGGTCGTTGGCACATAAATACCATCTTGGAAAATACCAACAACTTGTTCAGCAATACCTGTACCGGCCACGCCAACTTCGTTGGTACGAGCACCACGCATAGCGGGACGAACTTCACCACCTGAGCTGCCTATTCTTAATCCGGGAACAACGTTTTCAAGACCACTAATATTTTCAATGCCGTTACGCAAAATATCATCTGCACCTAACGCGCTCACAGAAGACGATACTTCCTGCAAATCTTGAGATTGTCGGTTTGCTGTTACTTCAATACGTTCAACGCCCGCTGTTTTAGCTTCGCTGTCAGGGGTTTCTTGTTGGGCGCTAGCGCAAAAACTAACGCTGATAAGAAGTGCACTTTGAATAGCGCGGGAGAGGTATGTTGTATGGTACTTTCGTTGGTCTTGCTTCATCGTGATAGTTCCCGGATTAATAAAACCTTATCTGCAGTAACCTGTTAGTGCCCTGCGTTTATCAAGCCTTTGATGACCCTGCCTGTGACAACATCATACTAGGTTGTTTAATTCTTGGTCTAAACAAACATACAACTCAATTTACTTCGAAGTCAATAAAAATGTTCAAATATTGTTAATTCATGAATTTTAATTTTTTGTTTAAATATACTTTAAACAAATAAACACATGTTATAAAAGGATTTATCTTCAAATAACGAGCGTTAGCAATGATAATAAAAATAAGATTCCGAAGTATAAAGAAAGACTTCAAGTCAAAAATGAATGGTAGGATCTGAATAGAAAAATGGCACTCGAAAGGATAGAAAACGAATGCCGATGCATAAGCTAAGCATTAGTGGAAATAGATAAGAAAGTGCACTTAAGATAGCTTGGGTTATCAGAAAGCCCACCTAGCAAAAACGAGAATTTTGCTAGGTAGCTTCGAGGGAAAATGACGTCAGTCAGTACACCAATTTCAGGTATAAAGCCTTTAGTATTGTTAGCTTAACTGTAGGTGGTAGTGCGCGTTAAGATATCTAATCCTTGCTGTTTTAACCAATAAGGCACATCCATCAACACCCAGTTTTCCAGTAATTTATCCCCTTCGCGATAGTACACATCGACCACTCGCATGTCGGCACGTATACCCGAAGCAGGCATGCCGAACAATCCGCCACCAGCCGTATTCGATAGGTTAGGCCAGCCAAAGAAACAGGCAAAACTGCCTTCACTAAATCGCGCCACATGACCATTAAAAACTTTATCTTTCAGTCCTTTACGAAAAGGAAATTGATGTTGCTGCTGGTAGCGCTCGATAGTAAATGTAGCCCCTATTCCCGCTGGCCCGTACCACACCATATCTTCACTCCAGCATTTGGCGAGAAGCTCTGGAGGACAGTTGTCGTTACCCGATTTGTTCAAAGAATCTAGGTCTCTTACCATTTCTTCAACCAGCTCAATGGTTTTTTTAGACTCCTGAGGATCTTGCTCTTCAAACAGTAAACCGTTGTGATCACATGGCCCTGGATAAACAAACGTATGGCCTGTTTCTACGGGCAAAGGATTAAGCCCAACTTGCTGCATTAGTGCAATTAAGTCGAAGAAAATAGCGTGGCTAACTATCTTATTTTCACATACTTCAAAAAACTCGGCATACCGTAAAAAAGCCAGTTTCCCCGTACTTCTAATACCAAGAAACGGCTTGTCGAACAGTCCAGCAAAGTGACCCATCGACATAACCCACTTGCCTTCGCCGGCGCTGTTATCTCCCGCCATGAATACGTCCTCACGGCGCTTCATACGCGTAAAACTCTGTTTTAACGGCTCCCACAACTCTTTCACTAATTCTGCTGGAGTCGAACATTTATCAAACGGATAGCAGGCATAAATCTTCGCATTTTCATCAACATACGATTTCACTACGCCTTTAACATCACTTGCCTCACCTTTGTCAAAAGCGGCTTGATAGGATCTGACAACGGCTTTTTCACTATTAAAACTCATGACTTACGCCTCTTTGTTTAAAAAATTGTTAATACTGGCCTGAAATAATTAATGACTTCGAAGTCATTATGTATTAGGTTGAATATTATTGTAAATAGAAAGCGCGCTTATTAAGCAGGCAGAGTAAAGAATATGACTGAAAATTTTGGCGTTTTAAACTGGTCTATCTTAGGCGGGTACATCATTGCGAACCTGTTGCTGGGTTTGGTGATTGGTAAAAATATAAAAAATTCCGACGATTTTTATCTCGGTCAAAAACAAACTCCGTGGTGGGCAATCGGTATTTCGGTCATTGCCACATACGTTAGCGCCATGACGTTTCTTGGGGCACCAGCCTGGGCTTATTCAGAGGGGCTATCTGTTATAGCACTTCATTTGAACTACCCTCTCGTCATCATGGCTGTAATCATATTCTTTTTCCCATTCTTCTATAACGCGGGTGTCGCGTCCATTTACGATTACCAAGAACGGCGTTTCGGCAAGCGTGCCCGCGCCATGGTATCTAGCATTTTCATGCTAAGCCAAATCATGAGTTCAGCAGCTATTCTTTATGCTACCTCTCTTGTGTTGTCGTTCATTACTGGCGTACCTGTAGTGTGGTCTATAGTTATAGTTACTGCTATAGCACTTATCTACACCATGATGGGCGGCATTACTGCCGTAATTTGGACTGACGTTATACAGTCAGTGATCTTATTTGTGGGCGCGGGCATTATTATGTACGCCCTGCTTGAAAGCGGCGACACTACGCTATCTTCATCAATGAGCGAGCTTAAAGCTCAGGGTAAATTAAACCCACTTAATTGGGACTTCGACTTTACTGAAGAAACTACAGTGTGGAGCGGCATTATTGCTATGACGCTGTACCACATCACCGTTTACGGCACCAACCAAATGATGGTACAGCGAACGTTGGCTGCCAAGAATATTGGTGACGCCAAAAAGTCTTATTTATTAATGGGTTTCTGCGCGTTCTTCATCTACTTCTTTTTCATTGTACTTGGCGTGTTGTTCTACGACTTTTATCAAGGCAAAACCTTCGAAAACAGCAACACAATCATTTTGCAGTTCGCAACCGATTACGGCTTGCCGGGTTTAATGGGCATTATTGCAGCCGCGGTTATGGCCGCTTCCATGTCTAGCCTAGACTCCTCATTTAACTCGCTATCGACAGTGGCAACTATCGATTTCTACATCAAATACTTCAAGAAAGACGCGTCGGACGCTCATTACCTTAGGGCTTCACGTATTTTCACCTTGTTCTTCGCCGTAGTTATTATTTTTCCAGCAATTGGCTACCACCTATTCAGTGAAGGCTCAATTTTAGAAATTTTGTCTAAAGTAGGCTCCTATTTTGTAGGTGCACAAATGGGCATGTTCTTCTTAGGGTTCTTCTCTAAACAAACAACCGAAAATGGCCTAATCATTGGCACCTTAAGCGGCTTTATTGTTGTGACCTTAGTGGCCTTAAATACAGATATCGCGTGGCCTTGGTACTGCATCATAGGTGCAAGTGCCAACATTGTGGTGTCTATGATTGCTAGTCGCCTTATCGATGGCGTTCAAACCGAATACAACGCTTATACCATTAAAGGGCAGCAGCAACACTTCGCGCGCGAAGGTCTCGATGAGAAAGAGCAAGGATGGTATCGCGTACCCGGCCGCGTAGACCCAATCAACTACATATTGTTTGGGTTCTTCTTACTCACACTCGTGTTCTTATTTTCAATTCAATTTATGTTTTAAAAGCCAAACTCAGCGCTTTTGAGGGAGATTCTATGAGCGAAACATCCATAGCAAAAACGGTGTATTGGCAGCCGCTGCATGACATGCTGGACCCTGCACGAAGTAAAACGCAAACCTTAGCAGGTTTCGATGAAGAGTTTGTCGACTTAGCAGACTATATTTTGCGCATAACCCATCGTATTTGGGAGCAAAAAAACATTGGTGCTTGCTACGATTATTATGCTGACTACTGCCCGGTACATACGCTTGGCGGTTATGCTGACAGTGTTGATGTGGTGGTTCAAAATACGTTAAAAACCATTGCCGCCTTCCCTGACAGGTCGCTTATAGGTGAAGACGTTATTTACCGTGAAGAAGCCAACGATGTGTATTATTCGTCGCACCGTATCACCAGTATTATGACCAATAAAGGCCCCTCTGAATTTGGCGCGCCAACAGGCAAAACCGGGCGTGTTACCACCATTGCAGACTGCATGTGCAGAGACAATAAGATTTTTTACGAATGGCTAATGCGAGACAATAGCTTTCTTATCGCTCAGCTTGGTATTGAGCTAGACGATGCAGCAGCGTTTCAAGCCAAGTTTCCTGTTTCGAGCACGTTTACCCAATGGCTAAATGAAGAGTACGCGCGAACATGTGCTAACGAGGCATCGCGCTGGGAAGCATTGCCAGAGCAAGACAAGCCGTGGGGCGACTTTGCCAAATCATGGGCCGACCAAATCTTCAATAAGCGCATGTTCAATAAGCTCTCTGACTTTTATAAACCTAATGCGTCAGTGCAGTGGCCGGGCGGACGCCAAGCCACTGGCAATGCAGCTATTGGCGGCATGTTCATTAATTACTTGGCCAGTTGCCCAGACGCCAACATGGTAGTAGATCACATTTGCGTTACCCATTACGACGACAATCGCGTGAACATTGCGCTTAGGTGGGGACTGGCAGGTCATTACAATGCTACACAAAGCAAATATGCGCAGTTTAATCAGCAACCCCATTACATTTTAGGTGCAACTCATTTTGAGATTGAAGACGGTGTAATAGCCAAGGAGTTTACGGTGTTTGACGAAGTAGCAGCGTTGGCAAACCTTATTCGCAAACTACCACAAGCGACGGAGGCATACGCATGTTAAGCACAATTCAGCAGTTGCTAGAAAAACAAGACACACAAACACTTACCGCTGCCTTGCTTCATTCAAGCCGCTGGCTTTTAGGAGAAAGACTGCACTACGGGCCAATTCAGCAACGGGGTTTAATGGCTAATTGGCTTGATATTACAACGCATTTTGAGACCGTTGAATTATGCGCAAAGGTGCAAAGTGGTGATGTTGAAGCAGGCGTATTTTGTCTTTCATCAGCATCGACCACCACATACTTTATTGTAGAATGCGAACATCGCAATGGCGCTATCAAGCAATTGCTTCAATGGGTAGACAGTGCTTCACTTGCGGCACACTACAATACAAGAGAAGCCCCTGGCTATGACAACTCGATGTCGCTACCTTTTTGGCCCGAGCCAGACCCATTACAGCTTAGCGAATTTGACCCTCAACTTCATCTTAAGACAACCCATGCGGGCATTAACGATGTGGTTGCAAGTAACACTAGCGATAAGAGCAAGGCGCTACTGTCGCAATGGTGGCAAGTGTGGCAAGGCTTCGACACGGCTGGCATCAAAGTACTATACAGTGACGCTCCCCATATTAGCGTAAATAGCCAAGTGTTAAACAAAGAAGGTTCCCCTTCAGTCTCGTCTTGGCTGACTCAACTTGAGGGAAAATTACACCGCCGTTATTGCCAGCTTGAGCAAGTAATAGCTGATGAAAGTAACGCGCTAGTTAAATGGAGAATAGATGCAGACCTGAAGACTGATAACGGTCTAATACGCGTGCGCCTGCCCATCGCAACTATGCTTACGTTTAAAGAGAATAAGATTACTACTGAGTACTGGGTAGTTGATTCTATCGCGTTTGAAAAACGCTTTGGTGCTCCCCTTCCATTCTAATCACCCTTTTTAAGCTAACGTATCAGCTTCCAGTCACTAAAATTTGATACGTTAGAATTTTGCGCCTCTCCGTGTGTAGAGTCGTTTTTTTTGGCTTTCTATTAGTGGTGATTAGAGGTTGAGGGGTTAGTTTTTTTGTGGGTTCTTTTGTTTTAAGGGGCGGCTGTTGGCAAGGAGCGGAAGTTCAAAGCAGTGAAAAGCAGCGCATTTACTTTAACAGTTTTCGATTGTGGCTAAATATAATGAAGTGAAGGTTTAAGCAGATTCCGGTACATTCAATACAAACTTCATTTTCTATATATGAGTACGCGGAGCGTTATTTTGACACTAGTGGTTGCTAAAAAAAGCGGCAATGATCTTTTCATTGTGGCTGACTCAAAATTAAATGACCCTAAAGCCATTGAACGAAACCCAATGAATTCTATTCTTAAGGTCGCAATTCTGCATCCCTTAATAACAATAGCTTATGCTGGTGTAGTTCATTATGCCGAAAAGGTGGTTAGCGATTTCTACAGCAAAAATATATGCGATCTCAAAGAACTGTTTCCGCTACTGATGAATGCTCATGTGGAGTCCAATCAACAAACTGATTTTATTTTAGCAACAGCATTAGGTGGCCACCCTCAGCTTTTCCTGATTAAAAATGGGAATTTGGAGCACAATATTGAGAATGCATGGATTGGAGAAGCAAAAGCTTTTAGTGTTTATCAGGAAAGTTTTCATTATTTAGATGATGGAGTCGAACTAAAAGAAAGAATGAAGAGTGCCTTAGATTCCGTTTGCACATCTGACTTCGTGGATTCGGTAGGTTGGTATACAACATGCGCACTATTGGATTTTAAAGAGCACACACATCCCATTTTTCTTTACGATATGGAAACAGTAGCTGTAAGCGGAGATAAGTTAACAGTTAAGGCAGGTGAAACAATTGCTTTGTCATATGGTCAAGCAGAAACAGGCTCATATTCCATCTCAACTCTGTTTTCGAGAAGCTTAGCGCGTCCAGCCATAGGTAGATACTTTGAACAAGTACAACTGGGGATCTTGCACTGTCCTAGAATATCCCTGTATCCCATACTATTTCGTAATTGTAGTGGCGAGGAGTTTATTATCCGTGCTTTTAAGGAAAATAGTGTGCCCTTAAAAGGCGTAATATTTGAACAAGGGACAATGTTTAGATTTGTAGATGCCCTAGTTTTAACTTCAAAAAATTAGTGATAATTGCTTCTCCGACAGTCTTGTTCTTAAAGCTCTCTCTAAAATACTGAACGTCGGCTTTACGTACTCTTCTGCCGTTTGATTGCAAATATTTGAACGGCAGCTTTTGGCACACACCTGCCATTCAAATACGCGTAAATAGAAAACGAGACTAGAGTGTTCACTCCATCAAATCATAGGCACTTTAAAAACGGCCAAGTATCTATCACTGCACCTCTACCGAGAAAATTGATACAAGAGCCACACAAAAACTCACAACTTTCAATAAAAAAGGCAGCCAAAAGACTGCCCAATCAAAACAAAAAAGTATAACCCCGTATTTTTACGCCTTATCAAACGTCTCGCGCAGTGCGTTGGCGCCACTTAGCATAAAGCCGTGGTCAGAACCCAATAAGAACAAAGAAACACCTTTTTCTTTCCAGTAGGCCAGCTCTTCTAAATTACCCACGAACATGCCCGTAGCTTTTCCTGCCTTGTGACTTACTTCAACTAAGTGTTCAACCGCTTGTTTAACTTTTGGGGCGTCTGCACTGGTTTCGCCTAGCGCTACGGTTAAATCCATTCGTCCTATAAACAAGCAATCGACACCGTCAACGTGTGCAATGGCTTCTATGTTGTCAATTGCGTCTAAATCTTCAAGCTGTGCAACAATACTAACGTTTTTGCCCGCTTCTAAATTTTCACTCAATGGCTTTGTTGTGTAGCCTGCAAATCGGCTTGAACCTGCATAGCCTCTTCCACCAGCACCGTAGTGACAATGCCTTACGATGGCACTTAGCTGTTCCGCCGTTTTCACATGTGGCACAACTACACCGTCTGCGCCCATATCTAGCACATTTAGCAGTGTTTCTGGGGCATCGTTTGGTGTTCTTACTAGAACAGGCATGTTCCCTGCTCTAGCCGCAAGAATACAGGTGTCTAAATCCTGTCTTGAAAATGGTGCATGCTCAGCATCTAAACACAATACATCCATGCTAGCGTGCGCCAATACTTCAATTACATTGTAATGGGGCGTTTTTATGAACGTACCCAAAAGGCTTTGCTTGTTTTTAAGCGCTTGTTTAAGCATGTGCTGCGCCTCCGAAAAAGTTATACAAATGCAAGTTCACTTGTGCGCTTTGCTCAAGCATTGCGAAATGCCCCGCGTCTTCAATCAGCACCAATTCGCTATTTGCCGCCAGGCTATGCATTCTTTGCTGTTCTGAAGGAGGGCAAAGTACATCGTTGCAACCGCCAATTATCAGCATTGGATGTGCGCAATTAGCTAACAGTTCGCTTGCATCCGGGCGCGTTGCAAGAATTTCGAGCTGGGCTTTATAACTCTCAATTCCTGTATCCTGCGCCATCTGAGCAATTAATTTCATTAATGCTTCATTGGGTTTATGTAGATATACATTGCTAAACTGATCGTGAATAAGCGTTTCTAAACCATGCGAAACGGCATAGTTTAAATGCTCGCTTCTGGCTAATCGCCCTTGAGGTTTGTCTGCATGCGCATTGCTGTCTAGCAATGCTATTTTTTCAATTCGCTCGGGAACGCGCGCTAAAAGTTCAAACGCCACCATACCGCCCATTGAAAAGGCGCAAATGCTGAATGGCTCGCCTTCATCAAAAAGACGTAACGCGTGACTGGCAACATCGCTCAGGTTGTTATGCTGGTCATACTCTAAGGTAATGCACTGATGACCAGCATTGGTTAAGGTCGTTATTTGGTTGGTAAAAACGTTTCCGTTACAAAGGGTTCCGGGTATAAATAATAGTTTACTCATTATCTCTTGGCGCAGCGGCCACTGAGTTTCCTTCAATGAGCTTGCCCGGCCAGTAACGTGTCTCTGGAGGTATATCAGGGCTCTCAATTAAGTTAACCAGGGTTTCTACTGCTGCTTTTGTCATAAAATAGGTTGGCTGACTTACGGTCGTCAGCTGGTAGCTGTGCCATGAAGAAGCACTGATACCATCAAACCCAACAACTGAAATATCTTCAGGTACCCGTAAATTCAGGTTTTCCCGTATTTCGTCAATGGCACCAATTGCCATTGTGTCGTTGGCACAAATAATTGCAGTAGGAAGCGCATTTTTTTCGGCATAAGCACTTAAGCACTCTCTCGCCGAGTCATAGCTGTAGTCGCCATAAACCACGTTAGTGTCGGTAAATCCATGAGATAGTAAGGCATTCCTTGCACCACTTAACCTTGCGCGGGCCACATCAGAATCTTTTGGGCCAGCCATAATTAAGAAGTGCTGATGATGATGGCTAACTAGAATATCCACCAACATGCGAAGGCCTTGGTCATGGTTACAACATACCGAGCTTACACTGTGATCAGGAAGCTCACGGTTATACAACACCACTGGAATATTGTGTTTAGCAAACTGCGTGACACTGTCGGGTTCAAAGTGCGCGGTAAGCGCAACTACACCGTCGACCTGGTACGCTAATATTTGCTCAATAACCGTTTCTAGCTGCTCTGCGTCATCAAGTGTAAATAACAGCACCCGCTTGTTTTTCTCAGCGATGTGTTTATTTAGCTGTGCCAACACTTCGGGGAAGTTCACATTAGCTCGCGATGAAATAATTACCGCAATCATGCCCGTGCTTTGGTTTATCAACATGCGTGCAATGGCGTTAGGTTTGTAGCCTAACTCCTCTGCGGCTTTTAGCACTTTTTCACGGGTTTTCTTAGATACGCTAACGCCCGGGCGATATACCCGAGACACTGCCGACTGAGAGACTCCTGCTGCGTGGGCAACGTCATATGACGTCACCCTATTTTTTTTATTCAATTATTTTTTTTCCGTAACGACGTAATCGAATGTCAGCTTGTTCTTTGTGACCTGCAAAACCTTCAATTGCACATAAACGTGAACAATACTCGCCAACCATCACTGAGGCTTCTTCCGTAACACGCTGGTATGTACAGGTTTTTAAGAATTTACCAACCCATAGACCTCCAGTATAACGACCTGCGCCCTTCGTGGGTAGGGTGTGGTTTGTACCAATACATTTGTCGCCGTAAGACACATTGGTTTCAGGGCCTAAAAACAGTGCACCGAAGTTACGCATGTTCTTTTGAAAGTACGGCACGTCTTTCGTCATAATTTGAACGTGCTCAAATGCCAGGTCGTTAGCGACCTCTAACATTTCATCATAGGTGTCGCATACAATGACTTCACCGTAATCTCGCCATGCGACAGAGGCCACATCTGCAGTAGGTAAAATAGTTAACTGGCGCTCTACTTCGGCCATAGTATCTTTACCCAGTTGCTCGCTGTTGGTAAGCAACACGGCTGGAGAATTAAGCCCATGCTCAGCCTGCCCTAGCAAATCCGCCGCACATAATTCGCCATCAACACTGTCGTCAGCAATAACTAACGTTTCTGTTGGACCCGCAAAAAGATCAATACCGATGCGCCCGAATAATTGGCGTTTTGCTTCGGCCACAAAGGCATTGCCCGGCCCAACAATCATACTTACCGGTTCAATAGTATCAGTGCCCACAGCCATAGCAGCAATCGCCTGTACACCGCCAAAGGTATATATTTCATCCGCACCGGCTAAGTCCATGGCTACAATTACCGCTGGTGCGGGTTTACCCTGAAACGGAGGAGTAGCAGCAATAACCCGTTTCACACCAGCCACCTTTGCCGTAACAATGCTCATGTGTGCTGAAGCCACCAGCGGATACTTACCACCAGGTACATAACAACCCACACTATCTACCGGAATATTTTTGTGGCCAAGCACTACACCGGGCAGTGTTTCAACTTCAACGTCTTTCATTGACTCACGCTGAATGGTCGCAAAGTTTCGAACTTGTTCCTGGGCCCATTTGATATCGCTAATCTCTTGTTCGGTTAACTGCTCATAACATGCGTCAATTTCTTCACGACTCAACCCAAAAGACTCCGGAGTCCATTTATCAAACTGACCAGAATATTGCGAAACAGCTTCGTCTCCGCGTTTTTCAATATCGCTAATTATATTTTCAACTATTCCTTTAACCTTTTGATTATCAATTGCTTTTTCTTCAGCTTGCTTGCCTTGCTTCAAGTACTTGATCACGGTCTATTCCTCTACAAAGGTGAATGAGATGTTACATTGATCGAACAAATATTTATCTTGATCTTCACCAAAAATTACATAAGAATGACTTCGAATGCAATTATTATTTTTGAGGTGACATGTGGCTTTCTCTCATGACCTATTAAAAGGCAAGACAATTTTGGTTACAGGTGCGGGTAAAGGCATTGGTAAAGCGTGTGCTTTATTGGCTGACGCATGTGGTGCAAATGTTATTGCTGTGGCGCGTACCGAAAGTGACCTTGTGGCGCTTAAGAACGAGAGTTCAGAAAGGCTAAGCTTTTGGGTGGGAGATGTTCAAGATAAGGCGCTTTATGAGAAGATCCAAGCACTTCCCCTCCTCCATGGGTTAATCAATAACGCCGGAACGAACCGCGTTGCGCCGATGCAAGAACAGAGCGATGAGAATATTGACGATATTTTGAGTTTGAATATTCGCTCAGCATACAAAGTTGCGCAGGCCGCTATTACGCCAATGATTAAAAGTCAGGCTCCATCCATTGTTCACATGTCATCACAAATGGGCTTTGTGGGCTCTCCTGGCCGCACGCTTTATTGCTTAAGCAAACACGCAATTGAAGGCTTAACGAAAGCCATGGCTGTGGAACTGGCGCCGAATAATATTCGCGTCAATAGCGTAGCGCCAACATTTATTAAAACACCAATGACTGAGCCGATGCTTCAAGAACCAGCGTTTGCTGAAATGGTGATGAACAACATTCCCTTACAACGTTTAGGCGGCGTCGAAGACGTTGCTAACGCGTGCATATTTCTACTTAGTGAATTGTCTATGACCACCACGGGTAGTTGTCTTAAAGTCGATGGCGGTTGGACCGCCCATTAAATACGAGGTATCACTGTGTCAGTATTATCCGAGCGTTTAGTCCGCTATGAAGAATTAATCCCATGCCGCAACGCGTTTATCGATACGCGCTCGCCAGGCAGTGATCAAAAAGAGAACTTCACCATAATTGGCCCAGGTGTCGCCGAAAACCCTGACCAGCATGTTCACATTGCTATTCCGCACGGCTTTAATATTGGCGGAGCTCGTCAGCCTCCCGGCTGCCTTAACTCGCAGCATAGCCACCTAACCGAAGAGGTATTTGTTGTGTCTCAAGGTAGCTGGCACTTTACTACTGGCGTTGAAGGCAACGATGCCGTAGTGCGTATGGAAGAAGGCGACATTATTTCTATTCCTATGGATTTGTTTCGCGGTTTTGAAAATGTAGGCGACGGCACGGGATACCTTTACGCAGTATTGGGACAAGACGATCCAGGTCGTGTACTTTGGGCTCCTCAAGTTTTTGATATGGCCAGCGACTACGGGCTTGTCTTGCTCGAAAACGGTGGTTTAATTGATACTACTCTGGGACAAAAAATTCCTGAAGGCGTTGCGCCTATGCCAAAAACATCGGCAGAACAAATAGCGCAACACCGCGTAATTGATGATGAAGCGTTAGAGCAGTGCGTGGTGCGTTTAGCTGATTTTCCGTTTAGCAACAATACGGCATTAACCCAAGGAACAGAAGTTCTAGAAGCGCCGCTTATCGGCCCTACAAGTGCCGATGAAAAGCTTGGTGAAACAAAGCTAAACTGGTCTCATGGATTCTGCGTTCGCGCCCTTAAATTCAAGCCGGGTGCTCTTATTACTACGCACAAACGCTTCGAGGAAGAAGTAGTATATGTGCAAGACGGCTGCATCAAAATGCTTGTCGACGGCGAAGCGCTCACTCTTAATAAAGGCGATACATTTACCACACCTATTGGCGCAGCCCGCAGTTTTGTCCAGCAAGGTGATGAGGAAGCATTAATTTATGTGACCCGACGTGGTGACACAGCCAAAGCACCAGAATTTATTGATTAGAGGCAAATGCGATGTCTACTTTTTCAAATATAGCACTGAAAAAAGCGTTTCTTCCTTTTCGAGAAGCACAGTACGACTTTGACCTCGAAAAGCTAAAAACGCTGGGCGATACCCTTTTTTCACAGGATGCCGCCATTAAGTTTTGTGTGCCTTTTGATGACATGACAGGCCACCGCGAAATGCTAGATAAGGTGTATGCGCCACTGCTGGAGTCTGTCCCCGATCTTGAGCGCCGCGATACCATAATTATGGTTGGCGAGGACGACAAACAATTGCGCTGGTTAGGTTGCTGTGGTTACTACACTGGGCGCCTTGAAAAGCCTTGGTTAGACATCCCTGCGACTGGCGATCAAATTCATATGCGCTTTCATGAGTTCTATCGTTTTGAAGGCGACACCATAGTGGAAGTTCAAGCCATTTGGGACTTGCCTGAAGTCATGATGCAGGCAAAGTGCTGGCCGTTTAGTCCAAGCTTAGGTACCGAGTGGCATGTGCCGGGGCCAACAACCCAAGACGGAATACACTTGTTTGAAGAAGACAAGTCGCTTACCGCACAGAGCCATCAGCTTGTAGTTGATATGCTAAATAGTTTAGGAAAATTCGCCGAAGGCGGTGTTGCTGCCATGAATCTAGGCAAATACTGGCATCCTAAATCAAACTGGTATGGCCCATCTGGTATTGGTACCGGACGCGGTATTCAAGGCTTTCGCAATACCCATCAGGAAGCGTTTTTAAACGGAATGCCTAACCGCGTGGGGGACCCCGCAAACGGCCATTTGTTCTCCGAAAACAATTATGTGGGGTTCACTGGCTGGCCTGGCATGAGCATGACCATTTCAGGCGATGGCTGGCTTGGTATCGTGCCAAACGATAAGTCTATCACCATGCGCAGCTTAGATTTTTGGCGCAATGAGAACGGCACGATACGCGAGAACTGGGTGCTAATAGACTTACTTCACGTTTACCGCCAACTTGGTGTTGATGTATTCGCCCGAGTTAAACAGTTGACCCGTAACAAGTATCGATAACTCCCGTTAGAGATATATTTCCCCACAGAGATATGTCATCTGTGGGGCTTTTATCTTGGTGCAGAAATAAAGAAAGCCTGTTTAACAAGGCGTCAGCCAGTAAAAAGTTTACTCTATTCTTCTGTGTAAGCATTGCCTCATAACAAGAATATTTCCACCAATATCTCGCGCTTTTACTCATTTATAGCCATGGAGTTTATAGGTATGCGAGTGGGTTGCTAGCAATGGCGTCATTGTCATGAATTGGCATCATAGTGTGTCAATGAGTTTCGTGTAAACCTATAGCGCGTTAAACAACGTTATTGTAGTCACAACTATGGCGTTTAGGTCTAAAACCAAGGCACTGATACCGCTTAATTTTGTAAGTTTTTGTACAGCAATACACCAAATACACGGTGCGTATGCTAATTTTGTTTTACAAATCATCGGTGGCGTTTCACAATGGTTTCGCATGTCTTTGTAAATCACAGCAAAATCACAATAATTAAGGACAGACAATGATCAAGCACAAACGCACGTTGCTGGCCGCTTTAGTTAGCGTGTCATTGTTTGGTTGTGGCGAAAGCACAACACAAACAACCACAACGCCAAGCTTAAGCGCCGCAGACGCAAAAGCATTTCTAGCTCAAGCACAAAGCGATATCGAAAAAATGCAGGTTCCCGCTGCACACGCAGAGTGGAGTTATGCGACCAACATTAACTATGATACCGCTGCTGTTAGCGCCTATTTCAACGAAGTTCTTTCAACAAAAGTGGCCACATTAGCTAAAGAAGCTGCAAAGTTTAATGACGTCGACGTTGATGCTGACACCCGCCGTCAGTTGGACCTGCTAAAAAATGGTCTAACCATGCCACCGCCTTCAGATCCACAAAAAGCTGAGCGCTTGGCGAAAATTGGGTCAGAGCTTAGTGCCATGTATGGCTCTGGCGAATATTGCAACGAAGAAGGTGTTTGCAAAAGTCTCGTGGAAATGAGCGGTGAAATGGCTAGCGTTCGCGATGCAGATCTGCTGTTAGAATATTGGAAAGGCTGGCGCGATGTGTCTAAGCCCATGGCGCCGCTTTATGCAGAGCAAGTTAAAATTGCCAACGAAGGGGCTGCTGAACTGGGGTTTGCTAATGTCAGTGAACTGTGGCGTGGTAAATACGACATGCCAGCGGATGATTTTCCAAAGGAACTTGATCGCCTTTGGTCTCAGGTTGAACCATTCTACGAGTCGCTTCACTGTCACGTACGTGCAAAACTTGGCGAGCATTATGGTGAAGACGTTGTACCTCAAGATAAACCTATACCTGCGCACTTACTCGGCAACATGTGGGCGCAAACATGGGGTAACGTATACGATATCGTTAAACCGCAGCAGGAAATGACGGTACCAGACGTCACTGCGGCACTAAATGCACAAGGTTACGATGAGCTTAGCATGGTCAAGCAAGCAGAGTCGTTTTTCTCGTCGTTAGGCTTTGAAGAGTTACCAGAAACCTTCTGGGAACGCTCAATGTTCCAGAAGCCAGAAGGTAGAGACGTTCAATGTCACGCTTCTGCATGGGATTTGGATGACAAAGATGATCTGCGTATCAAAATGTGCATCCAAAAAACAGGCGAAGAGTTTAACGTCATTCATCACGAATTGGGTCACAACTATTATCAACGTGCCTATAAAAACCAGCCGCTTTTATATCGCGGTTCAGCAAATGACGGCTTCCATGAAGCGATTGGTGACACTATTGCCCTTTCAATTACGCCGAAGTACCTAAAGCAAATTGGCTTAATTGATGAAATTCCTGATGCATCTAATGATATCGGCATGTTGATGCAAGTTGCGTTAGACAAGATTGCCTTCATTCCATTTGGTCTAATGGTAGATCAGTGGCGTTGGAAAGTAATGTCTGGCGAAGTAGCGCCCGAGCAATACAATGACTTGTGGTGGGAACTTCGTGAAAAATACCAGGGTGTAATGGCGCCAGTCGCACGCGGCGAAGATGCGTTCGACCCTGGTGCAAAGTACCACGTTCCGGCGAACGTCCCCTACACACGTTATTTCTTAGCGCACATTCTACAGTTCCAATTCCATAAAGCGTTATGTGATATTGCTGGCGATGAAGGCCCGCTTAACCGCTGTTCAATTTACGGTAGCGAAGAAGCAGGGCAAGCGTTGAATAAGATGCTTGAAATGGGTATGAGTCAGCCTTGGCAGAATGCCCTAGAGACATTGACGGGCTCGCCAGAGATGGATGCGAGCACTATTGCAGCATACTTCGCCCCATTGAAAACGTGGCTAGATGAGCAAAACGCTACGCGCCAATGTGGTTGGTAAGCGTTATTTGCTAAATTGTTGATAACTTATGTCAAAGCCTCGCACCTGCGAGGCTTTTTTATTGGTGCTGTCTTTACACTATTTTCGTAAATTGCTTTCTAACGACCCACTATGTATTTCAGCGCAACAAGTGATCGCATATCTCTGAGCTGACTATAAATCATTGAGTTTATTAAACGCGACATGCAAGGAGGTTTATTTTATGGCTACCGTTCTCGTGATTGGCGCATCAGGCCAAATTGGTAAACAAGCAACCGGAAAGTTGCTTGAAGCAGGACATCGCGTTTTTGCGCCAGTGCGCAGTCCTGACAAACTATCGGACATTCAAAGCGATAGCTTAACCGTTGTTGAACAAGATTTAGAGAAAGACTTTTCAGCGCATTTTGAGGGCGTCGACGTTGTTGTATTTACAGCAGGCTCTGGAGGAAACACTGGCGCTGACAAGACCTTGATGATTGACCTATGGGCTGCTCGTAATGCAGTAAACTATGCCAAAGCAGCTAACGTATCGAAATTTGTCATGGTGAGCTCCATTGGTGCAGGTGATCCCGATGCTGTTGATTCTGCTATCAAGCCCTATCTCGTGGCTAAGCATATGGCTGATGAACATCTTATCAATAGTGGTTTGTCGCATGTTATTCTGCGTCCGGGAACCTTGCTCAATGAGCCGGGTACACACTTAGTTCGCACAGACATGCCAACGAATAAAAGTGATGCTGTAATAGCAAGAGAAGACGTAGCGACAGCTATTGTTGAAAGTGTTTCTCGTGCGAGCAACGAAAATCTTATCACACACCTATTTAAAGGCGATACGCCGATTGCACAAGTACTAGAGTGATGGATTGTTGCTTGTAATCAAAATCTTGCAATTAGAATTACGAAAGCCCCCATATAGGGGCTTTTTTAAGGGATAAGCGACTGGCTCGACCAATTACCGTTTTCATCAAGGTGATGTCGTTCACGATACTGAGGGTTGCCCCTTAAATTTAAATAGTCCACCTCGTAAATAGCCAATAAAATTACGCAAAAGTGCGTTGGTACATCTTCAAAGTGACCGTTTATCGTAAGTGCACGCTCATCATTGCGAACACTACCCGGCTCGCCCCATAGGAATTGTTTCTTTCCAGCATCAGACAGTTTATGCCACTGCGCAGTGACAAGCGTTGTGTCATCTTCAAGCGTGATCACTTTTGATAGCGTTGAGAACCTGTATTGCTCACGTGTCTTAGAAAAATACCAGCACACTTGGGCTTTAGGGTTATCACTGAGTTGCTGATATTTTTCTGAGCGGGTATCCGAAATTACCATCAATTGGTTGTTATCAGTTAATCCACGATACACAACTGTGCGGCAAAATGGCATTCCCGCTTCATCTACAGAAGCAAGCTGAAAATAACGACTTTCAGGCATGCTGCGCGATTGATGCAGACTCTTTGTCAGTCCCTGTCGCCATCGTGGCATACGCTTCTCTCCTTACCTTCAAACGTTAAGCTGATTGCTTACGTGCCAAAGAGAACAATTCATAAAAATTTTGCGTCGTAATCGTTGCTAACTCTTTGACCGTTACTCCTTTTAGATCAGCAATAAATTCTGCAACTTCAACCACATAACCTGGTTGATTTTGCTTACCTCTATGAGGTACCGGTGCAAGCCAAGGTGAATCAGTTTCAATCAGTAAGCGATCAAGTGGAATAGCCTTTACAACGTCACGTAATTCATCAGCAGAATTAAACGTCACAATGCCTGATATCGAAATATAAAACCCAAGCTCCATTGCAGCTTGTGCCATTTCTAGTGATTCAGTAAAGCAATGCAAAACCCCTTTGGTGTGCGGTGCTTTATGTTCGCGAAGCAAATTAATCGTGTCTTCTCGCGCATCTCGGGTATGGATAATCAGCGGCTTATTCGTTTCATTCGCCACTTTGATATGATCAACAAAAGACGTAAGCTGGACCGATTTGCTTTCGGGGCTATAAAAATAGTCTAAGCCCGTCTCGCCTATCGCTACCACCTCATCGCGCTGCGCCTTTTCAAGTAGAACTTCGTAACTACAGGCATCATCCTGATGCAGTGGGTGAACGCCACAAGACACCGATACATCGTCAAACGCTTTTACGGTATCAAGCATGGTTTCATAATCATTAACCGATACACAAACGCATAAAAAGTGCTCCACACCTCTGGTTCGTGCAAAGTTGAGGGTTTCAGCTAACGCTTCTGGACCTTGCTTCAATCTGTCTAAGTGACAGTGAGAATCTACAAACAAACTACACCTTTATAAATTATTAAGTAACGCTACATAATTTTTGCACAGGCAAAGTATGAGCATTACCGTTGAAATTGTTTTAATAAACCAAATAACACCATCGACTTGTTCACCCCTGGATGCTGAAGCGTTTTTACCGCTTCTACACACGCGCTATAGCGCGCATAGTTTTGGGGATGCTGATGTTTCACGTATGACTGATGCGCCTGCAATTGACACCAGTGTGCAACCTGAATTGCATGATCTTGCCATTTATTGGCAAGTATTTGTGGCTGCATTTTGGGGTCGCCAGCTAACAATGCCTGCATGCCATCGGTGTATACGCGATAATTAAAATCATCCTCTGTGCCCAAAGCCGCTTCTAGACGCAAAGGTGCATTTCCGTATGCCGCAAGCAGCGCTTCATCCACATTTTGTACGCCCTGCTCGTTTAAGTAGTTCAAACTTTGCTGCACCGTAGGCAATGGCAATACGTGCTTTTCACAACGACTTAAAATCGTAGGCATAAGCTTATTCACACTGTGCGTTATCAGCACCAAGTATGTGTTATTTGTGGGCTCTTCGAGCGTTTTCAACAATGCATTAGCCGCTGCTTCAGTCATGGTATCGGCTTGCGGTATAAGGAGTACTTTATTCCCGCCCATTTGCGCCGTTCCCGATAACTTTGCGATCCCTTCTCTTATCTTATCAACACCAAGCTGTTTTTCGCTCTCAAGAATATGGAAATCAGGGTGATTGCCGGCTGAGCGCAAGTGACAGCTTTGACATGTTCCACAAGGGCCAGATATTGAGGGCTGCTTACATAACAGTGTAAAACTCAATTGTTCGGCCAAGTGGTATTTTCCAATACCTTTTGCACCAGTAAACAGTAATCCATGATGGAGCTTTCTCGCATGATAACGCGAGATAAGGGATGTGTATAAATCAGAAAACCAGTTGAGCATTAGTTGTTACACGGCGTTGAAGATTTACTGTGAGATTGCTCTTGGATATAGTGCTCAACCACATCTAAAACATCTCTATGAACGTCATTCATAGGCTGCATAGCGCTAACGACATGTATTGCATTATCTTGTTCTGCCAATGCTAGGTAGCGTTCACGGGTGCGCTCGAAAAATGCAAGGCCAGCCTGCTCGATACGATCTAGTTCGCCACGTCCACGAGCACGAGCTAAACCTTCACTAGGTTCTACATCCAGATAAATGGTCAAGTCGGGTTTGAATCCGTTCAGTGCAATAGCACTTATCGCACTCATCGTATTCTCACTTACGCACCTACCTCCGCCTTGATAAGCTTGAGAAGATAAGTCGTGGCGATCGCCCACTACCCAACTGCCTTTCTCTAAAGCAGGTAAAATTTTATTTTTTAAAAGTTGTACACGTGCCGCATACATTAATAGTAGTTCAGTTTCCTCGGCAACATTTTCTTCCCAATCATGCTTTACACACTCTCTAATGGCTTCAGCCATTGGTGTACCGCCAGGCTCTCTGGTTTGCTCAACAACTACACCATGATCGTTAAGCGCGTTTACTATAAGGCCAATAACCGAACTTTTACCCGCACCTTCAAGGCCTTCTACTACTATAAATTTTCCGCGCATATCGTCTTTCTTTATCTCTTGTTACGGGACATGAGGTGGCTATTGCCCTACATGCTATTGCCCGAATTGCTTAAAAGGGCATCACCTATTAGCGTTTAAGCTGGTATTTTCGCACAGCAGCGTTATGTGCTTCCAGTGTTGTCGAAAATTGATGGCTGCCATCGCCTTTTGCGACAAAATATAGCGCATCAGTCGGTTTAGGCTGAAGTGCTGCGTGTATCGCCGCTTTGCCTGCCATTGCTATAGGAGTGGGTGGTAGGCCCTTGATTACGTAAGTGTTATAAGGTGTTGGTGTGCGCAAATGTTTGCGTGTAATGTTACCATCGAAAGTAGGGCCGATTCCGTAGATAACCGTCGGATCAGTTTGTAAACGCATATTGCTATTAAGCCGATTGACAAAAACGCCTGCTATAAGATCACGCTCTTCGGGCACTGCGGTTTCCTTTTCAATAATACTGGCCAAAATAAGCGCTTGATAAGGATCTTCCAACGGTAAATCTAGGGCTCTCGTTTGCCAGGCCTTATCGATATAATCAATAAGGGCGCGATGTGCTCGGCTAAGAATTTCACTCGCTTTTGTGCCTTGTGTAAAAAAATAAGTATCTGCAAGATATAACCCTTCGTTATGTTCAACGTCATTACAA
Source organism: Alteromonas sp. KC3 (assembly GCF_016756315.1). Taxonomy (NCBI): domain Bacteria; kingdom Pseudomonadati; phylum Pseudomonadota; class Gammaproteobacteria; order Alteromonadales; family Alteromonadaceae; genus Alteromonas; species Alteromonas sp. KC3. Next base: position 1,971,592 of record NZ_AP024235.1, on the reverse strand, counting down.
CACCATTGGGTCTTGGTTTGGTTTACTGTAGCTGCCAAGGTGGTGTCATCAATATCGAAAATTAATTCTGCGTGCCCACTTAATGTTTCTACCCATTGAGACAGCGTGAGTCCTTCTACTAAGCTTACTGCAAACAGGAATTCATCACCCCGCGTGAAAATATTGAATACATCAACTAAAGACTGCCCTGGACTTATCATATAGGTTCCAGACTTTACCGACGTGTCGCTAGCAAAAAACTTAAGCCACACTTTACCTACCAGTGGCGTTACGTCTGTTGCACCCTGATTTCTAAGTTGCTTCAAAGTGCGATAGGCATTGCTCCCCTTTTCAAGGGTGAACAACGTATCTTGACCAATTGTCAGTGGCGCATTTACCTTACCCGAAATATAAAGCACGCTTGCAGACAAGCAAACAGCGGCCAACAAGACTATTGAAAGACAGATAATTACCACTCGCTTCATGCTTTAACATTCCTAGTGTTAGATAGTAAAAGTGCTGACACGGGTTTCACCTATAAATGTTTACGTAGGTGTCGAGCAAGCTCCTGTTGAGGCTGGCTATCAACCTGATACCGCACAATGCTCGCGTCGGGAAAGGTAATAGCATTAACGGGCATAACCCCCATTAATGCGTTTGTCACTACGACACACTCGGCTTTCCCTAGATCGCTCAGGGCATATTCACCCACATTTAACGCTTGATTGTCGTTGAGTAATGCCTGAATTAAGCACTGCCTTACTACACCATTTACACCACTTCCTTTGAGCGATGGCGTATACCAAGTACTGTTCGCGTAAAAGAAAACGTTACCGATACTGCTTTCAACAACGTGATCTTGTGTATCACACACAATGGCATCATCGGCACCCGATGCTTTAATTTCTCGCTTTATTAAGACTTGTTCTAGTCTATTCATATGCTTCACACCGGCCAATATGGGTTGTATGGCTAGCGCGGTCTCTGCACAAATAAGAGCCATTCCTTGTTCGGCTAACGCTGCATAATGGACAGGGTATGGATGGATAGAAAAGCGCACTTGCGGCACACTTTCATCATCTCTCGCGTAGCCTCGCCCACCGATACCGGCTGAAACATGCACTTTGAGCACTAGCTTGGTGCGCTTAGATTGTGTCGATACATTGTTGGGGACTTGCTTTGTTGCAAAATCAACTATCGCCTGTTCAAGCACTGTTTCATCGAGTGTTATACCAATAGCACTCGCATCGTAGATAAGCCGATTGATATGAAAAGAGAGTAATTGCGGCTTGCTGTTTTCAATACATAAGGTAGTAAATACCCCATCGCCATAATTAAAAGCCCTGTCGCTAGGCTGTATGGGTGTATCGTCGGTGATAATTTGCACTGCGTACTCAGTATGACTCATGGGCATATAATATATGATGAGTATACCAAGTTGTTGTAGTCAAACAAGAAAGGCAGCTATATTGCTGCCTTTCTAATCGATTTTTAACTAAATCACATGTTTGTTAGTTAAATTCGTTTGAATATCAGTGAGCCGTTTGTCCCGCCAAATCCAAATGAATTACACAGCGCGTAGTCCGACGTAAACGCTTTTGCCTTATTGGCAACAAAGTCTAAGTCACAACCTTCACCCGGCTCATCTAAATTGATGGTCGGCGGTGCCATTTTGTCACGCAGTGCCAAAATAGTGAAAATAGCTTCAACTGAACCTGCAGCACCAAGCAAGTGACCTGTCATCGATTTAGTAGAGCTGACTAACAGATTATAGGCGTGGTCGTTAAACACGCGCTTCACCGCTGCTACTTCAGCAATATCACCGGCAGGTGTTGAAGTACCATGGGCATTAACGTAACCAATTTCATTGGCGTTTACGTTAGCATCGTTAATCGCGTTTTGCATGGAAGCCGCCGCGCCTTCACCATCTTCTGGCGGAGACGTCATGTGGTATGCATCACCACTCATCCCGAAACCAACAAGTTCAGCGTAAATGGTAGCACCACGCGCTTTCGCTGATTCGTACTCTTCAAGCATTACGACACCAGCGCCCTCGCCCATCACAAAACCGTCACGGTCTTTGTCCCACGGACGGCTTGCTGCTTGCGGGTTGTCATTACGTGACGACAATGCGCGTGCTGCGGCAAAGCCAGCCATACCAAGCGGCGTAATTGACGCTTCTGCACCGCCTGCCAGCATGGCGTCTGCATCGCCGTAAGCAATTGTTCTTGCGGCAATACCAATATTATGAACACCTGTTGTACAGGCAGTCACAACGTTTATATTCGGTCCTTTCAACCCTTCCATGATAGACAAGAACCCTGAAATCATGTTCGTGATAGTTGAAGGTACAAAGAAAGGAGAAACACGCTTAGGGCCGCTATTTAGCAACTTGATGTGGTTTTGTTCGATTTGTTCTAAACCACCGATTCCTGAACCGATCGCCACACCTACGCGATGCGCATTGTCTGCTGAAATAGATAAGCCAGAATCGACAAGAGCCTGTTTACCCGCGGCAATGCCAAGCTGGATAAAACGGTCCATCTTTTTCGTTTCTTTCTTTTCAATATATTCCTGCGGGTCAAAATCGTTGATCTGACCTGCAAAACGGGTTGAATAATTACTGCAATCAAAATGGGTGATTTCACCGATGCCGCTCTCGCCTGCTAGCAATTTGCGCCATGTGTCTTCGCTATTCAGACCTAATGGTGAAAGCATTCCAAGACCAGTAACCACTACGCGACGTTTTGTCACAAAAAGTCCTCGCTTTGGAACTAAAAAAGGTAGGAGATACAAAAACGGCTCTAGAGTAGAGCCGCTTTTTCGCTACTTAAGACTTAAGCGTCTTTGTTCGCGTTGATGTAATCAATAGCTGATTGAACGGTAGTGATTTTCTCAGCTTCTTCATCAGGAATTTCTGTATCGAATTCTTCTTCTAAAGCCATTACCAGTTCAACTGTGTCAAGTGAATCAGCGCCTAAATCGTCAACGAATGAAGCTTCTGCTTTTACTTCTTCTTCTTTCACGCCAAGTTGTTCAACGATGATTTTCTTAACGCGTTCTTCAATGTTACTCATAATTCTAGGTTTCCCTTAAACGTCACTAGATAATAAAGTTGCCGCTAGTTTATTTTGCAAGGTCAGCCCTTGCAAGCACCAGATTAAACTAATTTTCTGGTCAAACCAGCGACATTCCAAATTCGTAAAATACTATTTTTACATCCAAGTTCGGGTAAATACCACCCCAAACTAAGGAAAATTCGCAATTTTTGCGAATTTACCCCATATACATTCCACCATTTACATGGATAGTTTCGCCTGTAATATAGGCAGCACCGTCGCTCACTAAAAAAGCAACAGTGGCGGCAATTTCATCAGGTTCACCTAAACGGTTCGCCGGAATATCTTTAAAAATGGCTTCTTTTTGGTCGTCACTCAATGCTTTTGTCATGTCTGTGTCGATAAAACCAGGTGCTACTACATTGATAGTAATACCACGAGAAGCCACCTCACGCGCCATAGATTTTGAAAAACCAATAACGCCAGCTTTCGCTGCAGCATAGTTAGCTTGACCCGCATTACCTGCACTACCTACTACCGAACCGATGTTAACAATTCGCCCAAAGCGCTTTTTCATCATACCGCGTAGCACTGCTTTTAACAGGGTAAATATTGAGGTCAAATTGGTATCAATAATGTCTTGCCACTCTGCATCTTTCATGCGCATTAACAGATTATCGCGCGTGATACCGGCATTATTGACTAAAATGTCGATACCACCGTGAGCTTCACTTATCGCTTTGATAGCCGCATCAACACTGTCTTTATCAGTCACGTTGAGTGCAAGCCCCTTACCGCCGAATTCACCAAGGTAGCCAGAAATAGCGTCAGCACCACTGTCGCTAGTTGCCGTTCCAATCACTGTTGCACCTTGCTGCGCAAGTTGCGTCGCAATCGCTTTACCGATACCACGGCTAGCACCTGTGACAAGAGCAATTTTTCCGTCTAATTGACTCATTGCAATTCCTTATTGTTTTAATGCTTCCACACCCTCAGGTGTATTAACTGAAAGAGAATCAAGGCTCTTATTGATGCGTTTATTGAGGCCTGTTAGTACTTTACCCGGACCGACTTCAATAATGCGCTCTACCCCTGCTGCTGCCAGATATTCTACTGTGCGTGTCCATTGAACTGGGCAGTACAATTGACGAACAAGTGCATTTTTAATTGCATCGCCTTGCGTTTCAATCGTTACATCAACATTATTCACGATGTTGATTGCAGGTTCGTGAATGTTTAAAGAAGATAGCGCATCTTCTAACTTATCGGCAGCAGGGCGCATAAGTTCACAATGCGAAGGTACGCTCACCGCTAGTGGCAATGCGCGCTTCGCACCGGCTTCTTTACATGCGTTGGCCGCTTGCTCTGCCGCGTTTTTCTCACCCGCTATAACCACTTGGCCAGGAGAGTTAAAATTCACTGGCGCAACAACGTCGCCTGTTGCGATAGCCGTTTGCTGACAAATATCCGCAATGGCAGCGTCTTCAAGGCCAATGATGGCGTACATAGCTCCCGCGCCTGCTGGCACCGCTTCCTGCATATACTTACCGCGCGCTTCTACTAGTTTAACAGCGTCAGCAAAATCCATCGCGCCGCCACAAACTAATGCTGAGTACTCGCCCAAACTATGTCCAGCAAGATAATCTACAGCCAAGCCTTGTTCGCGTATAACACGCCAAATCGCAACACTGGCTGTTAACAATGCCGGTTGTGTAACGTGCGTTTCATTCAACTTGCCATCTGCGTCGTTTTGAACCAAATCCCACAGGTCATAGCCCAATGCGTCTGACGCTTCTTTGAACGTCGCTTCTACAATTGGAGAGGTTTCTGCCAGTTCTTTTAGCATGCCCACACTTTGCGAGCCCTGCCCGGGAAATACACAGGCTGTTTTTGTCATGTCGATTCCTTATTATTTTTTTACTAGAAACGAGAAAACACTAAAAAAGTGCGATATTAGCAGGACTTAATAGCGAACAAGCGCTGAAGCCCATGCAAAACCACCACCAAATGCTTCTAGTAATAAATGCTGCCCGCGCTGGATGCGTCCATCGCGAATAGCCGTATCTAATGCAGTAGGCACGGTGGCCGCTGACGTATTACCGTATTGCTCTAAGGTAAGCACTACTTGGTCAAGCGACATATTCAGCTTTTTCGCTGTAGCTTTAATAATTCTAAAGTTTGCTTGGTGTGGTACCAACCAGTCAAGATCAGATTTTTCCATACCGTTTGCGGCCAGTGTCTGTTCCACCACTTCTGAAAGCTTAGTCACGGCAACTTTGAATACTTCATTGCCACGCATAACTCCCCAGTTTTCGTGCACAGATTGCTCATCACCACGCGTTGGATTACCCACATACAGCAAATCGCCATGAGATCCCGATGCGTTAATGTGGGTAGATAAGATACCTGGCTCGTCACTGGCTTCAATAATGGTTGCCCCTGCCGCGTCACCAAATAAAATAACCATGGTTCTGTCTTCAGGATTTATAAGGCGACTCAAGCAATCAGTGCCCACTACAAGAATGCGTTTAGCCATTCCCGATTTAATATACTGGTCGGCAACGCTCAATGCATAGCAATATCCCGCACACGCAGCTGCTACGTCGAAGGCGGGAATGCCGTCTATATCGAGAATTCGTTGAATCTCACATGCTGTGCTGGGAAGCGCATATCGACCGCTAGTGGTCGCGCACACAATCATGTCGATAGATTTAGGGTCGATGCCAGCCATTTCAATGGCTTTTTTACTGGCCTCTGCTCCCATGGTAGCAGCGGTTTCATCTGCTCCAATAATACGTCGCTCTTTTATGCCCGTGCGATCAGTGATCCATTCGTCACTGGTGTCTACCATTAATTCTAAATCTGCGTTTGTACGCACTTCGCTGGGATAATAGCTACCTGTTCCTATAAAGCGTGAATATTTGCTCAAAGCTGCTCCAACAATACCGTTTCTATCTTTGTTTTTATCTTTTCAGGTAAATGCATCTTGGCCTCTTTCATTGCTTGTACAATGGCATAATAAAAGGCGTCTTTTTGTGCATTTCCATGACTCTTGATAACAATGCCGCGCAATCCTATCAGACTCGCACCGTTATACTGGTCGGGGTTCACACTGTTATAGATAGATTTCAGTAATGGGAAAGCAATTTTTGCAAGCAAACGCGTATAGAAATTCTTCTGTGATTGGCGTTTTACTTCATTTATCACAAGCTTAGCTAAGCCTTCACTCGACTTAAGCGCTACGTTGCCCGTGAAGCCATCAGTCACCACTACATCAGCGTGATCGGTGAAAATGTCGTCACCTTCAACATAGCCAATGTAGTTAATTCCTGGGGCATCTTTAAATAGTTGGTCGGCGGATTTTACTTGTGCGTTACCTTTTATATCCTCTTCGCCGACGTTGAGTAATGCTACGCGGGGAGATGCTATTCCAGCCACTTCTTGCGCCAACACAGAACCCATAACGCCATACTGAAACAAAATTTCGGGCGTACAGTTAACGTTGGCACCAAGGTCGAGTAAAAAAACATTATGGTGCCCAGTCGTTGGCATCATATTGATAAGCGCTGGCCTATCTATACCCGATAAGGTCTTGAGCAAATAAAAGGAAAGGGTTAATAACGCACCTGTATTTCCTGCGCTTACACATGCATCAGCTTCGCCGCTTTCGACAAGCTCGATAACACGACGCATGGAGGAATCTTTTTTGTGTCTTAATGCTGAGGTTGGCGCCTCGCCCATTTCAACAACTTGAGAACAATGCTTGACAGTAACGCGACTACGCTCAGCGTCGGTTAAACTTTGAATGCCTGCATGAATAATGTTTTCATCGCCACATAACGTAAAATTCACGTTGGGATGAAGTTGGATAGCCTTTACGGCTGCGGGAAGGATAACAGGGGGACCATGATCGCCCCCCATGATATCTAACGCGATGGTTAGTGTAGACAAAATGTAGTCGCCGTATTACGCGCCGATTACTTTCTTGCCTTTGTAATAACCGTCAGCGGTCACGTGGTGACGACGGTGAGTTTCGCCCGACGTTGAATCGACAGACAAAGTCGCGCCTGTCAATGCATCGTGTGAGCGACGCATACCGCGCTTAGAACGCGTTTTACGATTTTGTTGTACTGCCATAACTTACTCCTGGTCTCGCTTAAGTTCTTTCAAAACCGCGAAAGGGTTTTGTCGCTCTTGTTCCGGTTCAATCTTTCCAAACGACATATCGTCTTGCTTCACTGTACACTCCGACTCTGCATGAAGGGGCACAATTGGCAATGATAATAGTAGCTCGTCTTCAAAAATTTGAAGCAGATTAACTTCTCCATGGTCGTTGACCTCTACCGGCTCGTAAGCCTCGGGAATGATGTCATCGTCTTCCTGTTCGTCTCCCTGCACTGGAGTAAAACAGAATTCCGCTTCCACGGGATAATCGAGTTCACCATTACACCTTTGACAGATAAGTGTTACCTGCGTAGCTAAGTGACCGTGAAAGACAGTAAGACCCTGCGCGTCTTTTTCGAACTGTACTTCTGCGTCCACATAGTCATTGCATCGGACAACTGCCTCGCTCAATCGTTCCATATCTTTAGACGCAATCACGCCCCGATAATCGGAACGTTTCATGGCACTTTTAATCGGTTCAACCGAATGAGGGAGTTTCACTTTCTGCATAGGGCGCGCATGATATAGGGTCAACCCCTTTGTGTCAAAGCAAAATTGTGAATTAACGAGGAATAAACCACTATAAATCAACTACCGTTATAAAGTAACATTATAACTTCGTAAACCATGTACAAGATTCCGCTACATCAAGATGTTACCACATAAAGGAAATTCAGTGACTCACCTTGTTCTCGCTTCATCGTCACAGTATCGCAAAATGCTACTCGCCAATATCGGTATACAGGTAGACACCTGCTCTCCTGAAATCGATGAATCACCGCTTCCTAACGAGACAGCCACAGCACTAAGCTTACGTTTAGCACAACAGAAAGCAGAAAAAGTGGCGCAACTGCATAGTGGCACATTTAATGAGAGCATTATTATCGGTAGTGACCAAGTTGCCTTAGTTGAATCACCCTCGGGCCCTAGGTTACTTGGTAAACCCCTCTCTATCGAAAACGCTGTAGACCAGCTTCTTCTTTGCAGAGGTAAACCGTAATTTTTCACACCGCTATTTGTTTACACCGTGCAGCGACCAATACAACCGTTACCGAGGTTGAAAAAACAAAAGTTGTGTTCAGACACAACACTGAAGATGCGCTGCGAGCCTATGTAGAAAAAGAAAGACCGCTAGATTGTGCAGGAAGCTTTAAAAGCGAAGGTATGGGCGTTTTACTCTTTGAGCAGATTGAAAGCCGTGATCCCAACAGTCTTATAGGTTTACCAGTCATGTTGCTTAATGATTTATTAGCGACTCATTTTGACGTAGACCTATTGGCAATGGCAGCGCGTTAACCTAGCAGCGCGTGTTCCAACTCTTTTACCGAATGCACTAACGCAACCGGCGCAAGGGCTTCTAAGTGAACTTGCGCGTGAACCCCGTAAGACACCCCTATTCTGTCCATACCAATGGCTTTAGCCATTTGCATGTCGTAGGTAGTGTCTCCAATCATCACCGCTTCATCAGACGAAAAACCCAACTCATCTAATAACTGTAACAGCATATCGGGGACGGCTTAGATGTGGCATCATCTGCAGTGCGAGAGCCGCTGAAAAACACCGGTTTCAGTTTGAGCCCATGCCCTATCAAGCCCTCGTCTTGCTTTACCTGTCGCAACAGCAAGCGTGCAGCCTGCGGCTTTAAGGCGCTCAAGCATGTGAACTACACCTTCAAACAAAGGGCAAGGATTAGTGTCTTGTGCAACAAACGCATCTTTGTACGCCTGAACCAATCGCTCGGCTAAGGCTTCGTCACTAATAGCAAAAAGCTGCATAATTGCAGGTTTTAAACTAATTCCGATGATATGCCCTACCTCTTCATACGTTGGAATGGGCATGTCACACTGCTTAGCTGCAAACTGCATGCAGTTGACAATTTTATCTGCCGAGTCCATCAAGGTGCCATCCCAATCAAAGATAACCAACTTATAACGCGGGATACGCTGCTCGGCCCTTGTTTTATTTATTTTGTCTGTCTTCATGCTTCTAGCGTTTTTAATGTAGCGCTAAGGACGTCATCAAGGGGTGCAGAAAACGTTACTCGCTCCTCAGTTGCAGGATGAAGTAGTGAAATACTGCGTGCGTGTAGGAAAAGTCTGTTGAGCCTTTTTGTCGCATAGCCGCATCGAACTCGTTATCACCGTATTTTGAATCACACGCAATAGGATGTCCGGCGTGTAAACAGTGGACGCGTATTTGGTGAGTGCGCCCGGTAATAGGCGACGCTTCAACAAGCGTTGCTCCAGCATATTCTTCCAATATGCGATAGCGGGTTTCAGACGGTTTACCATCGTCACTCACGCTAACCATACGTTCGCCCGACTGTAATATATTTTTGCGAAGCGGTGCTTTAACTTTAAATCGATTGCTAGGCCACTGCCCTGCAACTAAAGCATTGTAGCGTTTATCCATTTTACCTGTGCGCAATTGCTCGTGCATATGACGAAGTGCAGATCGTTTTTAGCAATTAAAATGCAACCTGATGTATCGCGGTCAAGTCGATGGACTAACTCCATGAATTTGGCATCTGGACGCAGTGCACGCAATCCTTCAATTAGACCAAAGCTTAATCCGCTGCCACCATGAACTGCCATGCCAGAAGGCTTATTGATAACCAAAATACGGTCATCTTCAAACAGTATGTGCGACTCAAGAGAGGCTATTTTATCTAGCTTTGGAGACGGTGCGGGCGCACCTTCCGATACCCTAACTGGCGGAATTCTGATTACATCGTCAGCCTGCAACTTATATTCTGGCTTTACTCGCCCTTTATTCACGCGCTTCTCCCTTACGCAAGATTCTGTAAATCATGCTCTTTGGGACGCCTTTTAGTTGCGTGCGCAAGAAGTTGTCGATACGTTGACCGGCGAGGTCGGCTTCTATCGTTACAAAACGAACTTTTGAGGTGCTTCATCTTTCATGGCGACATTATACCCCAATGCGCAACCGTCGACATACTGGAAAGTTTGATTTTGCTTAAATTTGTTCTTATCGCCTCTTTTTTAAGCAAGCGATGTATTTTGTTGTATATAAAACCAAATAACCTTGATTTTTCACATGCTATCCTTGCTAAAAACGGCATTTTGGTGCGATAATCACCGACGTTTTTACATGGATAACTTCGCATAATGACAACGGCTGAGAAAAGGTACAAAACCAAATAGCCCACTGTGTGAAACCCTACGTTAAAAACACTAACAAGACCGAAGCAACAACACTCGAAAATACTGTGTGTTGTTTTAACTTGTAAACGAAAAAGCATGGTTTGCGTGTCGGTGGCATCAGCAATGAAAAATAATTTTCATACCGACCCAGCTAGAGAGGCAACGACTACACTGCCGTAGATAAAGCGGAGCCATTGCTTGCGAACATAAAATAAGTTTGCCGTTTAGCTAACAGAATTAAATGACAAACAAGCGAATGCATTAACTTCGCTTGTAACAAAGAATTGAGTAATAAGGGCCAGTCGCTCCCGACATCCTTAAAGCAGTGTGACTACACCTCGGTTACGTGCATGCATTAGGCTTGCACCTCTTTGCGAAGGTTTTGAAAAAGCGTTATTAGACAACGTTAAGTCACCCACCGGGGATAATGCGACGTTACAACAAGGTCCCCGTCCAGCCGTGAGGTTGCGCGGTGAGGGTTTGCACATGTCACTTTAATTTTGTGTCTTAACGGCTGTACTAAAAACAGAGTTAGATACAATGAAAAGAATGTTGATCAATGCAACTCAGCAAGAAGAGTTGCGTGTTGCCCTCGTAGATGGGCAGCGGTTGTACGATTTAGATATTGAAAGTCCGGGACACGAACAAAAGAAAGCAAACATCTATAAAGGTAAAATTACCCGCGTAGAGCCCAGCCTAGAAGCTGCTTTCGTTGACTACGGCGCTGAGCGTCACGGTTTTCCTACCCCTTAAAGAAATTGCCCGCACTTACTTCCCTAAAGGTTATAAATTCGAAGGCCGTCCAAACATCAAAGATGTGATTAAAGAAGGCCGGAAGTTATCATTCAGATCGACAAAGAAGAGCGCGGTCAAAAAGGCGCAGCGCTAACAACGTTTCTATCGCTAGCAGGCAGCTACCTTGTATTGATGCCAAACAATCCTCGTGCTGGCGGTATTTCACGTCGAATTGAAGGTGATGAGCGTACTGAACTTAAGGAATCACTAAGCAAACTTGACCTGCCTGACGGAATGGGACTCATTGTTCGAACTGCAGGTGTAGGTAAGTCTTACGAAGAATTAGAGTGGGATTTAAAAGTACTATTAAAGCACTGGGAAGCCATCTCAGAAGTTGCCCAAGAACGCGAAGCGCCGTTTCTAATTCACCGGGAAAGTAATGTTATTGTTCGTGCTATCCGTGATTATCTGCGTCGCGATATCGGCGAGATCCTTATCGATAAAACGAGCATTTATGAACAGGCTCTTCAGCACATTCAATTGGTCCGCCCTGATTTTGCCAACCGCGTAAAATTGTACCGTGGCGAAGTACCTCTGTTTAGTCATTATCAAATTGAAAGCCAAATTGAGTCAGCGTTCCAACGCGAAGTTCGCTTGCCTTCAGGTGGCTCAATTGTTATCGACCCGACAGAAGCATTAACGTCTATCGATATCAACTCTGCACGAGCAACAAAAGGCGGCGATATTGAAGAAACGGCGCTTAATACCAACTTAGAAGCAGCAGACGAAATTGCGCGTCAATTGCGTTTACGCGACTTAGGCGGCCTCGTCGTTATTGATTTCATCGACATGACCCCTGTTCGCCACCAGCGCGAAGTAGAAAATCGCATGAAAGACGCTGTGCGCAGCGACCGAGCACGAGTGCAATTAGGCCGAATTTCTCGCTTTGGTCTTCTTGAGATGTCACGTCAGCGTTTGCGTCCGTCGCTTGGTGAATCAGCACATCACGTATGTCCACGCTGTTCTGGCCACGGCACTATTCGCGGTACAGAGTCATTGGCACTGTCAATATTGCGTATTCTTGAAGAAGAAAGCATTAAAGAAAATACAGGACAGATTGAAGCACAGTTGCCTGTACCTGTTGCGACTTACCTACTTAATGAAAAGCGTAAATCGATACAGCTACTAGAAAAACGCCACGGTGTTAATCTGTTGCTTATCCCTAATGCAAACCTAGAGACCCCACATTATCAAGTGTTGCGCCGTCGCCCAGATGACGTTGTATCTGATGCCAGCTATGAAGTGGAATTAATGCCTGCAGTTGAAGCAGAAACAGAAACCACGACATCGGCACCTGTAAAACGCGAAGAACCAGCACTTAAAGGTTTGGTTGCGCCAACAGCAGCGCCAGTAGTTGCACCTAAAGACACTCCTGTTGCCGCTAAGTCAGACGACGTGCCATCACTATTTGCACGCATTGGCAAATGGATCAGCGATCTGTTTGGCAGCGAAGAAGAGCAAGAATCGAACAAAGATAAAAAGCAACAGTCTGGAAACAAAGGTAAGCAATCGCGAAACCGCAACAATGACGACCGCCGCCGTAAACCGCGCAATAAGAACAATCGTCGCAACAACCAATCTCAACAAAGTAAAGATGGTGAGCAACAAGACAATCGCAAGTCGCGCAATGAACAGCGTTCAGATCAAGACGACAAGCGCAACAACAAAGGCCGTAAGCAGCAACGTAAACCTCAGCAACAAAGAGACGACCAGCAGAAGCCTAAACAGGACAAGCCAGACGGTGAGCAGCAAGAAAACCAAGCGCAGAAGAAGCGTGAGGTGGCCGAGCGAAGAAAACGTCGTGACAAACGCCGCAGCGTTCGTGTGAAAAAAAGATGAGAATGGCCAAACTGCCAACGAAAATCTAGCCACGCAACAAGCAGTAGCAGAAGAATCGACACAACAAGTTGCACCAGCTGAAAGCAAACCAAAGCAGTCTAAGCCAAAGCAAGACAGACCAGCTAAAGCTGAAAAGCCTGCAGATACGCACAGTCAGCAAAATAACCAGCAAAGTAACGAAGACGTTACTGAAAAACCGGTTGAAGCAGCACAAAAATCTGATGTTGCTAATGCACCAGTTGACACTGTTGAAGAAAAGCAAGCTGTAGATAATGCCGAGTCGAAAGACGCAGCGGGTGAAGACACAGCGCAAAAGCGTGAAGGACGTGGACGTTCAAGACGCTCTCCTCGTCATGTTCGTGCAGCTGGCCAACGCCGCAAAAAGAAGCACAGCAGACTGACGAAGGTTCAGTTGATAGCGCGCCTTCGGTTGATGAAGCTGAAACGCAAGCAAAGCAGCCCGGAAAGCTTGAATCGCAAGCACCTGCCCCTGTTGAACCAACGAGCGTAGCTGACGAGCAGAAGGAAGCTCAAGCGGTGACAGTTGAAGAAACTCAAGCACAAGAGCCTGGTAAGCTTGAACCTGCAGATGCACAACCTGTCACTGAAGACGCGAAACGCGAAGAGGCCAAAACAAAGGTTGAAGCTGTTCAAGACGAACTTCAATTTGAAGCGCCATTAGCCGATGAGCCATCAGTTACAGAGCCTTCAGCGGGTACAGAGCCCTCAGCGGGTGAAGAGCCTTCAGCGGATGCAGAGCCTTCAGCGCCTAAACAGCCGTCAGCGTCTGAACAGCCATCTTCAGATAAAGAAGATACGCACGCGTCTGACACAGCTACTGACAACGCAGAGGAAGCGCCTGCAAAAGACACGGCTGCCACTGCGCCAGTGATTGAAGAAGCACAAACGCCTAAGCAAGTTGAGATTAACCTTGCCGAAGCGTCGACTTCTGAAGTGAGTACTGAGCAAGCGCCAGTCGCTGAAACAGCGCCAGTTAGAGCGGTTAACAATAGTTTAGCCGCAAGTGGTAAAGGCAAGCGCGGTGCTTCGCATCCTATGGCGCTGCCAACTGCAGTTAACGACGTATTTACTGACGTTGCATTAACAGCAAAAGCAGACGACTCACGCCCTGCCCTTGCCGTTTCGGGCAAGGCAGCAGCAATGACACATGTTTCAGCAAGAGCGTCTGCGCCTACAACACTCCCACAGAGCGTTGATGACGCAGCATCGGCCTCTGCCGTTGTTGAAAGTGAAGCTGATGCAGTTGATGATAGTCAGGCACAAGGCGTTTAATATCTTGTGCGATTGACTCCGCAGTTGAAAAAGCCGCTTTTTAGCGGCTTTTTTGTTCTTAATGTAAGCTATGTACTAGTAATTTTAGCGGCAAACTTCACTCGAATTTATGACAGCATCAATAGACAACGCGTTCATTCAGTTTATCGAATCAACCTGCAATGCTCGCTTAAGCGACGTAAAGCTTATCCAGTCGCTATGGAGCGGTTATGGCGCATGTTTTCGTGCTAATCTTCACTATCGTCATGCCTACACGGATAGTCAAAGCAAAACGGCTCCCATTGTTGCCAAGTGTACAGCGCCACCCGCTACGTTAAACCATCCTAGAGGATGGAACGGTAAACCTAGCCACGATAGGAAGTTGGCGTCGTTTGCTGTGGAAAATAGCTTCTATCAACACCTTCAACCCTATACCAACGCACAGTGTAAGGTTCCGTCGTGCATTGCAACTAACCAGACAGGTAACCGAACATTTCTGGTTATGGAAGATTTACGCGCTTTGGGGTTCACTGAAACCGCAGATACCCTAAGCGTATCCCAAGCAGAAACAGTTTTGTCTTGGCTAGGCGCTTTTCACGCTCAATTCCTCGGTGTAAGAGACACCATCAAAAACAAAGGAATTTTGGTTTGGGATGAAGGTAGCTATTGGCATCTTGGCACACGAAAAGATGAATACGATGCAATGGCAGCGGGACCACTGAAAACCCATGCCCATGCTATCGCAGATGCACTTTCAAATGCATCCTACCAAACACTTATTCACGGTGACGCCAAAGTAGCAAACTTTTGCTTTACCAAACAATTTGATAAGTGCGCAGCAGTAGATTTTCAGTACACCGGTTTCGGTGTGGGAGTGAAAGATGTGGCTTATTTTCTCGGCAGTGCGCTCTCAACGCGTGTTCAGCACCAGTCCCACACCCGTTGCCTTGATGCTTATTTTGATGCATTAAGACATGCGTATATTAACCGTTGTAATATGAAATCAGCAGAGAGTCGCCTGTTACCATTATCACACGCTATCGATATTGACGACGTGATTGAACAGTGGCGCGCTTTATATTGCGTCGCGTGCGCCGATTTTCATCGCTTTCTTGCAGGGTGGAGCCCAAGTCATTGGAAGATAGATGATGAATTAGCCTCTCAGACGGAAAAAGCGTTGCACATGTTTAGGACCTGTTGACGTTTTATTGTAGCGGAACGTGTTCCATCTTGAGCTTGTAAACGTATAAAACGATGAAGTCACATAAACAATAATGACAAGTCGTTACCATGTACAAACGCAAGCTATATTTATTTGGGCTGCTCTCTACCTTTATTCTTCTTATTGCGCTAGCAAGTGCCGCTGTTTCAGCACATCTAACGCGTACAAACTTAGCTCAAAGTCAGCTCGCTCAGGCGTTGTTGTCTGAACATCAGCAACTTTCAAGCATCTCTTACCGATTATTTAAACAACTTACCGATGAACTTATTTTTGGTAAAGATGCCAACCAAGCCAAAGTTCGCAATAAACAACAACTTATTAATCAGTCAATATTACGCATAAAGCAGCTGGAACTAGAGCAACGTGAAGCACTAGGCGAAGCTATTACCCAAGGCAGCGTTGAAGACACAGATGCACTGGAACAACTCATTCAAAGCATTGTCGATGAATTTAGGGCAATTTCACTAAGTAACGACAGTGCACCATTATATCAACAGCAACGTTTGCAAAACCTGCTTGAGATAACCATTGATAATCAATTTCGCGAGGCGATTAACTCTGCGGTAATACGTCAAACACGTGTAGTTTCAGACATAAATGCACGCATTGAAACGCTTAATTCAAGCATTGTATGGTTCACTATTAGTTTGGGGCTTATTACCTGCCCTTTCATACTTCTGGGGTGCTATTGGCTCTTCAACGCGCTATACCAACCGCTCACTATCATACGCACGGGCACTGACGCTATCGCGTCGGGAAATTACCAGTATCGACTACCAGAGACTCTCGACGATGAGTTTACCGATTTAGTGAAAGCATTAAACTCTATGATTGCCAGATTATCGGAACATGAAGATAAAGCCGCAGCGTATCGCAAGCAATTGGAGTTTGAAGTAGAAACTCGCACCCGCGCCTTGAAAGAAGCGAACAGTAAACTTACACAAATCGATGCTAAACGTCGTCAGTTTATGGCCGATGTAAGCCACGAACTACGAACACCACTCACGATTATTCGAGGCGAAGCACAAGTCACTCTGCGCCAGCACAGTGCTGACAATGATGTTTACAAGGAAACTCTGCAAACCATACTAGAGCAAGCGGTTAACTTAAGTAAACTTGTAGATGATCTCTTGCTACTTGCCCGTGCTGAAATGCATGAGTTTACACTCGACTTTTCGAAACACGATTTGCACGCCTTGCTTGAACAACAAGTTAGACTTTGGCAGAAAGTCACCAAGTCCCGTGAATTTATCTTAAACTGGACACTGTCTCAGCCCGTTGATGTCTTTATTGACGAGGGACGAATAATTCAAGCTCTCACCATATTGGTTGAAAACGCCCATAAATATTCTCGAGAACAAGAACCTATTGCGATAAACGTCAGCGCTTGTGAAAGCATGGTTTGTATCCATGTTGTTGATATTGGTGACGGAATATCGTCGAGCGATCTAGACCATATTTTTGAGCGCTTTGTTCGCCTAAAGAGAAAAGGTGACGGTATGGGCTTAGGACTTTCTATTGCAAAAGCAATTGCTGAAGCACATGGCGGGAAGCTAGAAGCCAAATCAACATTGGGTGAAGGCTCGACGTTTACTTTAATGTTACCGGCCGATTACAGTGGTGATGCGTGAGCATTGTATTTAGCTACAAGGAATTGGGACGAACGAGAGAGTAATGTGAAATGAAAATTTTAATTGCGGATGATGAAGCACCGTTGTTACGCTTTTTATCTCGCGGCCTAACGGCCGAGGGATACGAATGTGTAGAGGAAAGCACGTTACACAATCTTGTTACTCGCATTCGACAAGAATCGCCTGCTATCGCTGTTTTAGACCGAATGTTTGGCGATGAAGACAGCGTGGAGTTACTCAGTACCATTAAAGCAATGCCCAATGCGCCTATGGTGTTACTACTCACAGCCGTTGATGATGTAAAAGAGCGGGTAAACGGGCTAAAACTTGGTGCAGACGACTATCTATGTAAACCATTTGATTTTGATGAACTGTTAGCCAGAATAACTGCACTTAGCCGCAGAGCGTCAGCCCCGCAAGACAGAAAACATCGCGGGGTCGGCCCGCTCATTATTGATGAAGAGTCCAGAATTGCCACGTTAGAGGGTCAAGAATTAT
Organism: Alteromonas sp. KC3; assembly: GCF_016756315.1. NCBI lineage: Bacteria > Pseudomonadati > Pseudomonadota > Gammaproteobacteria > Alteromonadales > Alteromonadaceae > Alteromonas > Alteromonas sp. KC3. The sequence continues at coordinate 1,953,969 of NZ_AP024235.1, read as the reverse complement.
CCCTTACTAAGTTAGAATACGACACGCTCTATTACTTTGTTGAAAATGCCGGCAAGGTCCTTTCCAGAGAACGTATTTTAAGCCGCGTGTGGCGAAGCCATAGCGACCCGCTTACCAACGTTGTAGATGTCTACATAAGTCGCCTACGCCAAAAGCTTGCCCAATGTGAATCCCTTCACATTGAAACATTAAGAGGCAACGGATACCGACTATCGCAAAAACAATAGCCTACCTTTTTGTACTAACAAAGTAGTTAAAAAGCGGCACACTTGTGTGTAAAGTGGAGGTTTCGAAGATCAACACGGATGTATTATGCCAGAACGCCTTCACCAACTAAGTACACCATCCTCGGCTACTGACGACACCTTAGAAAGTGAACCAAAGCAACATGTAGAAACAAAAGATATTGTTACGCCATATGCCTTTGGCGTGTCTGATTCACTACTTGGTACTCGATTAGCTACCCCTTTTCAACGTGGTGTAGCACAAGGTATCGACTTGTTTTTAGTTGTGGTACTGAGCTCTCTTAATGCATTTTTTCTAGCGGTTATCGCTACAGCCACATTTTATAAGGCTAGTAATAATTTGGCGCATAATCCAAAGCGCGCAACCACGCGAGCGTTACTAAGAGTTGGTGGCGCTATCATGTTGTTATGGACAGTGCTACTTGCACTTGATTTCGCATTTGAGGAGCCTGCTTATCAAGTAGATAATGAGTATTCACACTACGACGATAACACTGCAGATTCAATGGAAATTGAAAATGAGGAAGCCATTGTTGGAAGTACACCCTCTGCGACTTCAACCTACAGTATCATTGAATGGATAAAGGGGTTCATATCAGACCTCGGACTGGGTTTCGGCTGGGCAGCACTGTATTACAGTGTGTTTACTGCATGGTTTAATGGAAAAACGCCCGGCAAACGCATGATGAACATTCGTGTGCTTAAGCTTGATGGTAGCGGGCTCTCATTATGGGAAAGCTTCGGACGCTACGGCGGCTATGGTGCTGGATTAGCAACTGGCTTACTAGGCTTTATGCAAATATATTGGGACCCTAATCGACAAGCCATTCAGGATAAAATATCTGAGACCTTAGTTATAAGCGCATCAAAATAAAAAATAGCCCAGTACACACTACTGGGCTAAGTGCTACCCTGAAGGCTTGGGAGTACCTGTTAAGGGCGCTAGGTGACCACATGTTTGAGGTCAAGGAGAACACACTGATGAATACTTTCGCATCCACACCGTTATAGTACTGCAGCCTCCTTTCGTTATCATTGGCGCAACATTAATAGAAGATTAATAGCGCATTAACCGATTCTGTGTCGCACAGTTCCCGCTAACGTCACCACTGCAATGTCACGTTGAATTGAACCTAAATGTTCGGCACACGTAAGCAATCTATTAACTATACTTTGCATTACGTAATTGCCATCTAAAGCGCACTGTTCTTTATTGTGTGCTTTTTTACTACCTCGATTAGTAGCCGCCGACTAATCACAAACAAAGCAATGTTTGTCGCAGTCTGACAAAAAAGCCCGGAGACATTATGAAGATTTCGATGCGCGTAAATAATAATGAGCGCGAACTTGAAGTAGACGGACAAACGCCGCTGCTTTGGGTTTTGCGCGATGAACTTAACATGACAGGCACAAAATATGGTTGTGGGAAAGCGCAATGCGGAGCCTGTACTGTTCATCTAAATGGTAATGCTGTTCGCTCTTGTGTCACGCCAATCAGTGCCGTTAACAACAGTTCTGTCACTACTATTGAAGGTATAGATAACAAAACAGCTGCTGCCGTAATGAAAGCATGGAAATCTTTGGATGTGCCGCAATGCGGTTTTTGTCAATCTGGGCAAGTAATGAGCGCTGTAGACTTACTAACGAAAAAGCCAAATCCAACAGATGAAGATATTGACGCGGGTATGGCAGGCAACCTTTGCAGGTGCGCCACTTATGTGCGCATACGTCAAGCCATTAAAAATGCTGCAGCTGAATTGGAGGCCTAAGAATGCATATGCCACAGGAAAAAACCGCTTTTAACCGCCGCCAGTTCTTAAAGGCAAGTGTCGGTATTGCCACAGGTCTGATAGTAGGCTTGTACCTTCCTCTTCGTAACCGAGCCGTTGCCAGTCAAGATACGCCCATGCAACCCAATGCATATATTCACCTGAAACCCGACAACACCATTACGGTTTTGGTAAAACACATAGAAATTGGGCAAGGTGCATTTACCGGCATGACTACCTTAATTGCTGATGAAATGGATGCAGATTGGTCACAAATGAAAGCTCAACATGCACCCGCGAATGCTGAATTGTATAAAAACTTGGCATTTGGCATACAAGGTGTTGGTGGTTCAACAGGGCTTGCAAACAGTTACATGCAGATGCGCAAAGCGGGTGCCATGATGCGCGATAGCCTGGTAAGAGCCGCTGCAGATAAATGGAATGTGAGCCCTGACAGTATTGAGGTAACAAAAGGCGTTATACATCACAAAGCCTCTGGCAAAAGTGCTGTTTTTGGAGAGTTAGCAGAGGCCGCATCAAAAATTGAACCCAACCAAAATCCCGCTCTAAAGTCTCCTGAATCATTTATTTACATTGGTAAGCCAGTGCCAAAAATTGATACTACCGTTAAAACCAACGGCACAGCGCAATTTACTCAGGATGTTCAACTACCTGATATGCGCTATGCGGCCGTTGCTCATCCTAGTCATTTTGGCGCAACGATCAAAGAGGTTGATGACTCAAAAGCTATGAAGGTTGCCGGTGTTCTAGGCGTGCATAAAATCAGTAGCGGTGTTGCGGTAGTTGCGACTTCCACTTATGCGGCAATAAAAGGTAGAGACACGCTTAAACTCACCTGGGATACAACGAAAGCGGAAACGCGTTCTACTGATGATATAACGCAAGAGTATGTGGATAAAACCACAACCACAGGAATAAAAGCTGCAAGTCACGGAGATACAACGTCTGCACTTAAAAACGCACAAAGCACGTTTGAAGCCGTTTACACCTTTCCTTACCTTGCCCATACCCCTATGGAAACGCTGGATGCGGTAGTAAGAGCGAATAAAGATGGAACGGTTGAGGTTTGGATGGGTAGCCAAATGCAAACTGTTGACCAAGGAACGGTAGCATCTGTATTTGGCGTGAAGCCTGAATATGTTTCAATAAACACGCAATTAGGGGGTGGTACATTTGGTCGACGCGCCCAACCTACCAGTGGTTTTGCAAAAGAAGCTGCTGAAATAGCTAAAACGCAACCTAAAGGTACCCCAGTGAAACTAATGTGGACCAGAGAAAATGACGTACAAGGGGGGCGCTATAGACCACTCACCGTTCATCGCGTGGTTACGGGAACCGACAACAAAGGCAATATCAGCGCATGGCAGCATGTTATTGCCACTCAGTCTATTGTAGCGGGCTCGCCGTTTGAGCAAATGATTAAGGATGGTATTGACCCAACATCAGTGGAAGGTGCAAGTGATTTCCCCTACACCATCGCAAATCGTGATGTTTCATTGCATACCATGAGTAATCCTATCCCTGTGTTGTGGTGGCGTTCGGTGGGGCATACTCACACGGCATACGTGGTCGAAACAGCCCTTGACCACGCCCTTTCTAGAACAGAAACCGATCCTATTGAAGGACGCCGTGCACTGCTGAAAGATTCGCCGCGAGATTTAGGCGTATTAAATGCGGTGGTTAAACTTGCTGATAGTGCCGGAAAAGCACCTGTGGGCCATGCCCGCGGCATTGCCGTGCATAAATCGTTTGGCACTTATGTTGCGCAAATTGCTGAAGTTACCAAAACTGATGACGGCTTGGTGAAAGTAACGCGCGTTTGGTGTGCGGTAGATTGTGGACTGGCAGTAAACCCCGACATTGTGCGGGCACAAATGGAAGGTGGCATAGGGTTTGGTTTAGGCGCTATTCTCGAAGAAGAAATTACGCTAGGCAAAGGTGGTATGGTTGAGCAAAGTAACTATGACTCCTATCACCCATTGCGCATGCCATCTATGCCAGAAGTCGAGGTGGTTATCGTTCCATCAGGAGAATCTCCCACAGGTGTCGGAGAACCAGGCGTACCACCGATTGGTCCTGCTGTGGCCAACGCATGGCGTTCGCTAACGGGTCAAATGATCACCAACCTCCCGATGAACAAAGCGATCCGACGCGCCCAGGAGGCATCATGAACCCTATTAAAGTAACGCTGCTATTTATCACAATTACGCTGTTGGGTGCGACTTTGCTTGACCGAGTACACGCTCACAACCATAGTGCAGATGATGCCAGTTCATTAAAAGCACCTGAGGATTTTAAGCATTTATCTTCAGAGGAAGCATATTCCAAAGCCGTATTCAAGGAACTGGGCAAAGTTATTCAGCATCCAAGATGTATTAACTGCCATGTTGAAGATGTACTATTGCAAGGTGACGACCAAAAACCACACATGCCACCTGTCGAGCGGGGCGTAGCGGATATTGGCGTACCGGGTATGATGTGCAGTACATGTCATGGCGCTCACAATGTGGATGTGAAAGAAGACTGGTCAATGCCCGGTCACGCACCTTGGAAAGCCGCACCCATCAAGCAAAAATGGCTGGGCAAATCGCTTAGCGAGATTTGTGCACAATTGAAGGATCCTGAACGCAATGGCGGAAAGTCGCTTGATGCCGTGGTTAAGCACATAGCCGAAGATGACCTAGTGGGCTGGGGTTTTCACCCCGGTAAAGGTCGAGAAAAAGCGCCAGGAACGCAGGAAGAAGCTGGCGCATTAGCAAAGGCCTGGGTGAAATCAGGTGCGCATTGCCCGTCTCAAAGCATGTAGTTTAGCTATATAACACAACACTGAAGGTCAGCTTACTATGGTTTAACCGTTTTGAGCTGACCTTATCATGTCGATATGCGGTATATCATCCTCGAGGTACATGTCAGACGTCGCCACAAAACCAAAGCTCTCGTAAAAGCCTTTTAAGTATTCTTGCGCACCTATTTCAATATCTTGACCTGGCCATAAGTTCTCACAATGCGCTATAGCACTTTGCATTAGCAGTTTACCTGCGCCCTTCCCTCTAAATGATTGACGCGTAGCCACACGCCCAATGCTTATAGACGGGTAACTTAATCCGGCTGGTAAAAGTCGTGCGCATGCCACTAACTCTTCGTCTTTAAAGCCCATTAAGTGGTGAGTTTCGCTGTGGCGGTCTTTTTCATCTAGTTCCGGATAAGGGCAATTTTGCTCCACAACAAACACGTCTACGCGTAACTTGAGTAACTCGAATAATTGATTATTGCTCAGTTCGTCAAAAGTAAGTGCTTTCCATGTAACTGTTTTATCCGTAGCTTTTACCCCAGGATCTACTGTCCCCATAACTATATGACCTCACGCGTATTTTAGTAATCTTTTATACCTTGATGATGCCTTACCCACTTAAATATTCAAGACACATTTTCCATAAGTGAAAAGCAAACGCGCTAAGTCTATTTTGAAAGGTAAAGCGTCTGCTTTAGCACTTAAAGCTCGCTATTAAGCGCGATAAACTTATCAGCTAATTCATCAAGGGTTTCTTTGTATAATGGATCAGGTTTTACGACGTCTATTGGGCAGACTGCCACACAGGTTGGCGCATCATAATGACCTACACACTCGGTACAGCGAACAGGGTCAATTTCAAACACTTTTTTCCCCATACTAATGGCTTTATTCGGACATTCCGGCTCGCACATATCACAATTTATACAAGTCTCTAAAATTTTAAGCGCCACCTGTTACCCCTTTGCATACTGCTTGTCTTGTTTAAACGGATTGCGTGTATCAACGCCTTCGCTTAAGTTCCTTAACAATAATGCGTATGACAGGTCGACTTCAGATGGCACGGGTATTTTTACTTGATGACCTGAGCCTTTGGCATCGTCAATGGCATGGCCATTTTTGTCTAGCATGCTGTCCAGTATGAAATGCAAATTACCTTGTGGTGTCATCAACTCAAGTGAATGCCCCACACAAAACTTATTTTTTACGTCAACAATGGCAAAGCCGGTGGTTTCGCATCGCGATACCACTTCGCCCACAAACTGCTGCTTGTCACTTACCGAATGGCCATATTCGTAATTCTGGTACGCGTGATGAGCATGACGGCGAAGAAATCCTTCGGTGTATCCACGATGCGCGAGGGTCTCTAAACTGGCCATTAAGTTTATATCAAACGGCTTTCCCGCCACCGCATCGTCAATGGCCTTGCGATACACCTGTGCCGTTCTAGCGCAGTAATAATGTGATTTAGTTCGACCTTCTATTTTTAAACTGTGTACTCCCATTTGGGTAAGTCGCTCAACATGCTGAACTGCGCGCAGATCTTTTGAATTCATGATGTAGGTGCCATGCTCATCTTCAAATGCAGGCATGAGGTCACCAGGCTTTTCTTTTTCCTCAAGCATGAACACGTTAGAGCTCGGCTCGCCGTCACCAAGCGTAGGAATGACAGCGTTTGGATCTACTTGAGTAACCCCTGCTTGAACAATCTCTCCCGTTTCATTCTCTTGTGCACCTTTCACGTCATACGACCATCTGCACGCATTGGTGCAAGTCCCCTGATTGGGATCCCTTTTATTCATGTATCCCGATAGAAGACAGCGACCAGAGTAAGCCATACAAAGCGCGCCATGCACAAAGACTTCAAGCTCCATGTCAGGGACTTGCTCTCGAATTACCTCAATTTCTTCAAGCGACAATTCGCGCGACAAGATCACGCGCTCGATACCTTGTGTTTGCCAAAATTTTACCGTTGCATAGTTCACGGCATTTGCTTGAACGCTTAAGTGTATGGGCATTTCAGGATATGCTTCACGCACCAACATAATAAGCCCAGGGTCCGACATAATTAACGCATCTGGTTTCATTGCGATTACAGGGGCAATATCTTTAAGGTAGGTGTTAATTTTACTGTTATGAGGCGCAATATTACTGACCACGTAAAACTTTTTGCCCTTCGAGTGGGCCTCTTTTATACCAACTGCCAAATTTTCTAAGCTGAATTCGTTGTTCCTTACACGCAACGAATAGCGAGGCTGACCTGCATAGACAGCATCTGCACCATAGGCAAACGCATAACGCATATTGCGCAAGCTGCCTGCTGGGGCCAACAATTCGGGAACAGCTACAGGTGAAAGTGCTGATGAAGGTGAATTAACATTAGGTGTTTCAATTGACATAGGTAAACCGCTACTAGACGCTTTAAGTAAAAGCGGCGGATTCTATTGAGCGCTAGCACATTCAGCAATCGCTAGATAAGACGGACTTGATGGAGATCAATAAAATAGTCGCACAACTAGTTTTTTGCGTTTAAGTAGGTGTTTTCTGCCAGTGCATTTTTTATATAGGTAATAAAAAGTTTTACTTTTTCTTGATTGTGACGTCCCTCAAGACTAACGGCTTGAATAGGCAATACCGTGTCTTCAAAGGTATCCAATACTTTTACCAACTCCCCACTTGCGAGCTCCTCTGCCACTTGATACGACATGCATCGCGTTACGCCAAATCCGCGCTTAACCGCGTTAATTGCGCTTCTATTTTGATTACACTGATACCGCGGTTTTAGCTTTACGGTTATCGGTTTTTCGTTCTTGTGGTAAGTCCACACGGCGGGCTCATTAAAACGGGTGGGATACACAATAGTATGCTGTTTCAAATCTTCAGGCGTAATTATAGGGCTATTCTCTTGCAAATAGTGAGGCGAAGCGCAGGTCACTCGGCCAACAAAACCCACTGTTGTTGCATATAATGACGAATCTTTAGGCTTACCGATGCGAATGGCCACATCGATATTATGCTCTATCAAATCCACGATATTGTCATACATAAATCCATTAACCGACACATCGGGAAAATCCTGTAAAAACGAGGCAATTATGGGCGTTACATAGCGCTCGCCAAATAAAATAGGCGCAGTAACGTTCAGTACGCCACTGGGTTTTATTTGAATACCCGCCACTTGTGCTTCTATATGATCGATGTCTTCAAGGATCCGCTTTGCGTGAGTGAGATACTGCCCTCCCGCTTCGGTTAAACGAATTCGCCGTGTCGTTCGATGAAACAGCTTCGTATTCAGCGATTGTTCAAGCCAAGACACAGCTCGAGTTGCCGCTGGTGCAGAAATTGTCAGGGCTTCAGCCGCTAACACAAAACTATTGTGTGCTTCGACAGTAACAAACACTCTCATTGCAAATAGCTTGTCCATCGTTCTCTCCCGTCACTTTTCGTCACTCACAAATCAACTATTACAAATAATGAAATAATAACTTTCAAAAATACACAATTATTTTCCAATGAATTAGCAATATTCTTATTACATGAACCTAGCAATACCCGTTACGCCAATAAGGAGTTAACAATGCGACCACCGCTTCCACCATTCTCTGATGGCAGTGCTGCTGAAAAAGTACGTCTTGCTGAAAACGCATGGAATTCTAAAGAGCCTGTCACTGTTGCGAATGCTTACACGTTTGACTGTGAGTGGCGCAATAGAGCTGAATTCATAACTGGCAGAGCCCAGATTGTGAGTTTTCTCACCCGCAAATGGAACCGAGAGTTGGACTACAAGCTTGTAAAAGAGCTTTGGGCTTACAAAGAAAATCGCATTGCTGTGCGCTTTGCTTATGAATATCGCAATGACTCAAACCAGTGGTTTCGCGCCTACGGGAACGAAAATTGGCAATTTAACGCCGAAGGCCTTATGGAAAAACGTATTGCAAGTATTAACGAACATCCTATTTCAGCCGATTCCCGCCGTCTAACCTGGGAAGGTGCTACGCGCCCAGATGACTTTCCAAACTTAACTGAACTTGAATTTTAACCCGTAAACGAGGAAGAACTTATGTCTACTAATATAGTTTCACCTATCACCCTTTATCAAAATATCAAATCTGGACACTGCCATAAGGTGTCTTTATTTATGCACCTCATCGATGTGCCTTTTACTACCGTAGAGCCCGATATGGCCAGCGGCGAACACAAAGGTGATGCATTTTTAGCAATGAACCCATTTGGTCAAGTCCCTGTTATTCAAGATGGTGGCATTACGCTATCAGACTCCAACGCCATTCTTAGTTACTTAGCAAGCGCACATACTTCAGAGCCTTCAAAGTGGTTAGGAGAAACTCCACAAGAAATCGCAGCCATTCAGCGTTGGTTTTCAGTTTCTGCAGGTGAACTCGCACGCGGGCCAGCAGCAGCACGACTAGAGTATGTATTTGGTGCAACTATTGATGTTGAACGTGTACTCGCCACTTCGGCTTCATTGTTGACGACTATGGAGCGTCATTTGGCAGAGCAAAACGAAAAGTACTTGGTAAGTAATCGACTAACTGCAGCAGATATCGCGATGTACAGTTATATTGCTCACGCTCCAGAAGGTGGTGTTTCATTGGTTAACTACCCCAATATCAATGCGTGGATTGGCAACATTCAAGCTTTACCTGGCTTTGTTGCTATGCCGAGTTCAGAAATTGCAGAAGCTCGAGTATAAATTATGAAAACGCCTCATTCTTCAGACAGTTTAGTACCCGTGTTTCACGAGGGCGAAGTGTTTGCGCAAGATACGTTAGGGATCTCCAAAACGATAGCGCAACGAACACAAGGCTTTATTCGCCCCTTTATGCCAGCCCAGCACAGAGCATTTTTTGAATCCGGACCATTAATGATGGTAGGACTACTCGACCAATCTGGTCACCCGGTAGCGTTACCTGTTTGGGGAGATGAGGGGTTCGTTCGCTCACCTTCTGAAACGCGCTTGCAACTTGGCTTGTCTCAGGGCGCCTTTGCGTTAATCGATACGCTACTGGGTCTTGATGTAAACACTGGCAGTAAAATAGGCATACTTGGTTTAGAGCTCGCGACCCGAAGACGTAATAGGCTCAATGGCGTAATAAGCCATTTAAAGGGGAGTGATATTCATGTATCTGTTGAGCAGAGTTTTGGTAACTGCCCACAGTATATTCATACCAGAGACACGCAAAAAGTCAGTAACTCAGGCGCTTTGCAGAAAGTAACTCACAAAAATGTTCAACGGTACAACGGCCTCACTACTCATCTGCAACAGGTGGTGTCAACGGCTGAAACCTTTTATATTGCATCGCGTCACGCCACGCTCGGGCATAATTCAAATGAAGGTATAGACGTGTCTCATCGCGGTGGAAAATCAGGTTTTATTAACGTTGAGGCTAATTCATTGCTCATACCTGATTTTAGCGGAAACAAGTTTTTCAACACCATTGGCAATATTGTACTAGATGGACGTGTGGGGTTATGCTTTTTTGAAAATACGACGGGTACGCTTCACTTTATACAAGGTAATGCCACTGTCATTTGGGAAACGGACACGCTGCCTGCCTTTGACGGCGCTGAACGCTTTATTCACATCACTGTTGAAAACGCAATAAGCATAGATAAGGTCTACCCTTTCCGACACGAGGTCATCACACGCTCACCTGCCGTTGATAGCACTGGCGTGTGGTAAATGACTGCATTCTTTATACTCAATGAAGTGGGGCTACAAAAAGCCCCTATGTATGTTCAATTTAGCTTGCAATGTTCTGAAAAGTCCCTGCATCAAGTACTTGCTTGCGTGCCTCGAATCTACATATGTAGTTCCAATTCCAACTTTTGTCATACTTATGGCACAGCCCCCAACTCAACCCAGGTGCTTCTGTGGTTTGAATGTCCTCTCTAAAAAGCCCGATAGCTTCAGGCGCACCTTTTATATGTGCCATTATTTCAAAGTTCAGGCCATCATTGGCAAATTGAATCGTATTCTTCTCAGGGCCATCGGTAGTTAGTAGTGTCGCGATGCCACCGTTATAATTCCAAACAACGACTTCGTGGCCACTATTTGAAATCGGGTTTAATTCAGATTTGGTGTACGGTCCAAGCGGTGATTTGGCAATTGCTACGCCATGTTTTATTTCTCGTCCGCCCATATTCATCGACTCCCCCATTGTCTCTCCTTTGTAATAGAGGTAATACTTTCCTTGGAAAGATAGCAGGCATGGGTCATGAACTTTATGGCTATCAAAGCTTCCCTTAGATTTGACGTGGAATCGGTTGTCCTCGTCCCCTATCCACTCACCATCCTTAGCAGGAGAAACAATAGGCTGAGGTGACTTCTGCCATGGCCCAAAGGGACTTTTAGCATGAGCAATGGCGATTTCTTCGTACTGCCTATTTGTATAGGGTGCTTTTACGCTTTGATAGACTAAATAGTAATTATCCCCCTCAACAAAAACCTCTGGAGTAAAAACCGCGCGGTCGTCATAACAACCAGGTGCGCCTCTTGATATCGCTACTCCTTGTTCCTTCCATGTTTCGCCGTCTTCCGAAGTCGCATGCCAAACTTCAGTAAGATCCCAAGGAAATACTTTATCTTCAAGATTTGAAGACCCAAAACCCACAGTCTCACCTTCACCTTTGGTGTACCAACAATGAAATACACCGTCTACTTTAACAATAGATGAAGGGTCTCTACGAATTATCCCTTCTTGATATGCAAAATCGCCTTTTAACGGGTAGACATCAAATTCTGTCATCCATTCGGGACCTTTTTTATCATATCCCCTTTCGATGGCTCTCTTGGTGGCTAAGCTCATTGGCTGAGTCATTACTATTCTCCTTTACCACACTGCTGTTTGATTTCGTTCTTGGCTTTTTCGGTACTCTCTTGCGGTACAATGGCACCGTGATGCTGGACAACTTGCCGTGCCATAGCATCAGCCGCAGCAACTGAGGTTGATACATCTTCACCTTTAAGGCGTGAGGCAAGATAAACACCAGCAAAAGAATCTCCAGCAGCGGTTGTATCCGTTTGCTTTACCGGTTTAAATGCTTGCCGGTAAACACATTCGTAGTCTACGTAAGCAAACATTCCTTGTTTTCCTGCCTTTACTACAAATTCTTTGCAATTTTGAGAGCTTAGGTAATCAACAACATCGTTGACATTTTCATGGTCATATACCGCTTTATGGTCATCAAGACCTGGTAATGCAATATCAGCAAGTTGATATGCTTTATCAAACCAAAGCTTTGCATGTTTATGTCCACTCCACATTGACGGTCGATAGTTTGGATCAAATGCTATCTTCACTCCACTAGACTTACAAACAGAGACGAGCTCTATGAGCTTTTGTTTGTCATCTTCAGACATAATGCTCAGTGCTATACCGCTGAAAAACAGCATATCAACATCTTGAATAACAGTATTGCGAGCTTGATGTAGTGACATCATTACGCGAGCAGCTGATTGCTCTCGCCAATAATCAAAGCTTCTTTCACCATCTTTATCGATTACTATGCTGTATAGACCAATATTTCTATTTCTACTGCGTGCGACATACTCTGTGTCGATCTCGTGCTGCTCAAAAAAAGACAACACTTTACTACTAAAATTGTCCACTCCTACTGCACTATAAAAAGCACATTTCAAAGAAGTGTCCCAACGCTTTGCATAGATAAGTGCGTTGAGTGTATCCCCCGCAAATCCCAATCGGCATAGCTCTTCACTGTGATTAAATGAAGCAAGCTCGACCATGCACTCTCCAATAGCAAGTAATGATTTTCCATGATTATTTTGTGGCATAACTTACAGCCCTTTCGCCAATTGCTTTGAAGCGAAAAAAGCTTCAATTTCTTCAATACTTTTGTTTTTGGTTTCTGGCATTAATTTAAACAACACAATAAATCCAACGACTCCACATACTGTGTAGAACAAGAAAATATCTGCTGCTCCCATATTAGATAACTGCCAAGGAAAGAACTGCTGGACCAAATAACTCACGATACTGGCGATAAGAGCGAAGGCAGGTATCGCAACACCTCGAACTCGGGTAGGGAATATTTCAGAAAAAAGCACCCACATTACGGGCCCTATAGAAAAATGAAATGCGGCAATAAAACTAGAAATACCCACTAGCACCAACATGCCATTCATTGTTGTGCTGGCTTGTAAGATCTCACCTTCAAATTGCTTAGCTACATCAATTCCAACCGTATCTTGAAGCGCATGCTTAAAAGCAATATCCGACTGGTAAACAACGCCTTCAAGTTGGGTTAGTGCAGACAGCTCGGAAAATCGTTTTAATTGCAGTAGTGCTTGCTCGTTTACTTCATAAGTTGCCGAACTGAACCCTAGGTAACATGCAAACAAACTGATTGCTGCCCATGCCAACCCCCAAACTATTAGCGGTCTCCTACCTAGCTTATCTATTAGTAAAATGGCGAGTACAGTAAAAAACACACTAATAGTTCCAACAATAGCAGCTTGGAGAAATGCTGCATCAGAGCCTATTCCCACTTGCTCGAAAACCGTTGGAGCGTAAAACATAATGGCATTAATACCTGTTATTTGCTGAACAATTGCTATTGTCACCCCCACTAATGCAGCTGTTCGTACATGACTAGAAAATAATATTTTAAAAGATTCCTTCACGCTCGCTGACGCACCTCCATCTTTTTGCAGATTCAATCTGACATTGGCTAGTTCTTTACGCGCCAGCTCCATTGGCATCATCGATTGCATTACGAGGAGAGCTTCATCATCACGTCCCTGCATTACCAACCATCTTGGGCTTCTCGGTATTTTAAAGAGCAATATAAACCATATGATGGCCGGCAAGATTTCAACTGCAAGCATCCATCTCCATGTGGCGGTGTCTAAGGCAATTGCGTGAACCCAAGTTAGATCTGACTTGCTCAATTGTACAATGCCATAGTTTGCAAAGTACGCTGCAGATAGCCCTACTACAATGTTAATTTGAATCATAGACACTAACTTTCCCCGCCATTGAGGAGGAGCAACTTCTCCAATATACATAGCCGCCACTGACAACGAGGTAAATGCCAATCCGCCGATAAATCTAGCGGCAACCAATGTCTCGAATGAAAAAGCTATTACAGAAAAAACTGCAGAAAACAAGTAAAGGAAAGAGATAATAAGTAAAGTGGTTCTTCTACCAAAAGCATTGCAAATTTGCCCTGTCACAAGAAGTGCGAAGAGCACTCCAAAACCAGGGGCACTTACTACTGCACCTATTTCTAAATCGCTCAAACCGAATTCCATTGTGATGAACTTAACGGTACCCGATATAAGTGCTGCATCTAATCCAAATATAAACCCACCTAGGGCCACGATAACTGCATTCGCAATAATTTGTCTGGAGTTCATTCTTGATCTTCTTTACCATTGTTAATGGTTAGTTAAAACACCAACCTAATCATGACGAATATCTTAACTCATCACGCCATAATTGTTAACAATAAAATATAAACAATTACATCATACTTAAAGACATTAATGTGTTATTAGCTGTGATATATAAGGTTTTGTAAGTACTATCAAAAGCAACATTTGACGTGACATTTGGAATAGAAATACGACCAACCAACACTAAATTGCTATCGAAAACAAAAAGCCCCCCTGGGCCTGTCGCGAACAACAGTCCATTATTGTGAAAAGCTAAGCCATCAGGAAGACCGCTAGAGTTTTCACCCTCTATGTCTTTATGCTCATGTATAAGTGTTTTCTTCGTAACTGAATTATCGTCGCCCAGCTCAAGCCGATACCATGCTTTATGTTTTTCGTCAGACACCGCTACCACTAAATAGCTTTCATCTAACGCTAGAGCTATCCCATTTGGAAAACTAAGTTCACTTTCTAATAAATAAAGCTGGTCCGCTTTAGTGAATAAAAAGACGCCTTGAAACGGTAGCTCTTTGTCTGGATCATCTATACCTTTGGGTAACCCGTAAGGAGGGTCAGTAAAAAACAAGTCACCTGTTGTGTTAAACACACCATCGTTTGGACTATTCAAGCGCTTTGAATCATAAGAAGTAATTATATTTTCATAAGTAGAGTTCGGCTTATCAACATCTCCTTTCATCAAGCTTACCGTTCGATTTCGAGATTGTAGCAATAACAACTTTCTATCTGGAGACATGATTAGACCATTAGAAAAGCGACTGTCACTTAAAAACTCTGTAACTCCCGACTTTTCACTGTAGTGGTATACTTTACTGGCTGGGATATCAGAAAATAAAAGCCCATTTAACTCGTTTACCCAAACAGGCCCTTCTGTCCATTGGAAGCCACTCTGTAATACACATAATTTACTGTCTTTAGTTACTACACTTAACAACTCCAAATTTGTAGAACTAAGGCGTTCACCTAAAGACTCGCATTCTTTGGCAAGCGCGAGTTTTCCAGACAAAGCAAATATGCCAGCTATACAAAAAATTCTCCATTTGTCTTTACATTCCATAATAATCACTTCTCAAACCTACGTTGATATAACGAGTAGTTGACTTGCTTGACAGATTTAATAAATGGCTTGTATGGAATATCTGCAACTGAGACAAAACCTACGTTGTAGTTTTCTCCATCATAAGCGCGCCCTGCAATTGGAGAGTCAATGTACTGAAACCAGTGAGCCCCTACAAAATAAGGATTATCGATTACAGAGTTCATATAAGTTTCGTACATTTGCCCACGTATTTCTTGTGTATGAGCTCCAATTAAACCTGGGTTGAATAAACCAGAATCCAAGGCTCCCATATGAAACTCTCCGATAATAGAAGGCATATCTAGCTCTTCTAGAAAATGCCAAAATACAGGGTTAATACCCTCTCTGTAGTAGTTATAACTCATTACATCAACATGCTTCGCAGCTGCCCTGCGCAGTTCTGGTGTCATACCCCAGTCCGCAAACCTAGCCCCCATATAGAGATGATTGGGCATGTATTTACCCATCGAATCAGCTACCGTTTTAAAATAGGCTTCCGCATAAAAGGTGAGAAGTTCACTGTAGTCTTGAATTGCCTCCGTTGAATTAAAGTTGATTGCAAAGCCTTCATTTAATTCGTCAAAGCTAACGAAGGATACATCCCAATTTTTGTTTAGAGTCTGGATGTTTTCGTATCTATTTTTTAGCCACTCAACAAAAGCTGTTTTTGCAGGACTATCGCTTGCATTAAGCGCCATCGTACCCGCTATTAGACCGAATTGAGATTCGGGGCTCCCCATAATCCCCCAACTCTTTTCGTTATCGATAAACACTCCTACGCACCAAGGGCTATCTTTAACTTCTAGCGCTATCTGTTTCACTGTAGCGTCAGTTCGTTCAACGAACTTTTTATCAAAAGGGTCGGGAATAGGCGCCCAATAGTCATTGCCTGAGCTTACCGTTTTGAAATCACCAATTATCCAGCCATTAGCAAAATATGGGAAGTTGTCATTGTCGTAAAAACGCGTATCAATCCAGTTACCAAACGAAGTGAAACCCCAGCTTTGCATACGGTTAACCGTATGTGACTCCCACTTATCTAGTACTCCGTCTACCCTCATGTCTCCAAATTTCCTAGACAAATTCGCCATGTAATAACTGTAGGTTTCGCCTTTGTCGATCGTTCCCGTATGCACAGAGCGTCGATAGCCATAAAAGTTACCTAAATCTTCATTATAATCGGGTAAGGAAGTAAACATATTGGCACGTATGGCAGATGCCTCGAAGCGATGCTCCGCTGCTGCATTACTCAGCCTATTGAGGCCCATTGAATCTTCAGGCGTTAAATCAGTACTCGCCCGTGATTTAACATAGGCGTCAGGCACATCAAACCCGGTGATAGTAGATGTATTTGCCATTCGAACATTGGCTATTCCTGTGGAGAAAAACAAATACCCTTCGGGGTCTACAAGGGCCCATTTTCCATCATGCTTTTCAGTGCGAAAATACCCCGTACTTTCTAATTTTGGTCCATTGAGATACCCACCAAATTTGCTCCTATCAGTGGGAACTTGCGCTTGAAGTTCAACGCTTTCTTCTTTGAAATGTTGTCGCAAATCGTCGGTAGAGGTTACTTTGCCTTCAAAATCAATTTTATTGTTTTGGCCAAATTCGTCGACAATGTGCTTCACCGAATCTTGAATAAAAGAGGTTGGGCGTACTGCTCTAATATCTCTTACTGTGATATATTTATCGGCCATTACCCCCATCACTTGGAAGGTAATTGATTTGATTTTACTGACATCTATCTCTTTTGAGCCCGTTCTCCATATTAGCTGAGTATAGTCGGTGTCCCAATGTTTGGGGTTTGAACGCATACCAGTATCCAAGGAAACATTCTCCCCTTTTATCAAAGAATAATAAGATGCAGAAGAATGAGGAGGTATAGCGCTATTGCGATTGTGTTTTTTCCCGTGCACATCAGTTAGGGCTACATGAAGGTGTACAGGCTCACTGCTCGGGTTATCAATATCCATTACTACGGCGACCGTGTCATTCAAACTAAAATCCCACGTCGACTCAGCATTAATAGTTAAAAATGGTTTATTTGCTGATGCTGCGTTAAATTTTATATTGAGTTGCCCTTCTCCATCGTCTGCGGTTGAAATTTGCCAATCTACTGCATTAGCGTTTATCAAGCTTTTAGTGTCTTCATTTAACGTAACCATCGACTCAAGCATGTCGTGTGAAGTATTACTTTCATGTTGCGAAGCCAACTCTTTCGTGTCAGTAATTAAATATGCTTCGCGCTTTGCGCACGCCTGAAGCCCAACCGCAGCCAAAACACACGTGGCAACCACGCCAAACCTGGTTCGAATAGTCATAATAACCCTTGAAAAATATCATTCGTCTTACCAAAAACCTTACTTTCTATAATACAACTGTCAACAACTTTGTTAACATTTTACAAAAAAGCTATTCTTTAAGTAATCTCTTCAATAAATATTAACAACACAATCAACGACATAGAAAAAAATTGTAAATTTAGCGTTGCAATTTTCACCCAATTGTAAATTCACTCTTCCCCACAAATCAAAAGTTTGCTATTAATTGTTAACAATGTACAATTGATGAATATATGTTTTATAAGGATGCGAAAGTGACAGCAATCCCTTTAAGTACAAATCACGTTTCTGCCAGTGGTATCAAAGATGTGGAGGTTAGTTATTACGTTATCCCACTCCCCGAAGTGTTAAGCGACGCAAAACACGGTGACCATACACATTTTGAGTTAATTACGTGCACAGTGACATGCGGAGATGGTACCCAAGGCACTGGCTATACCTATACAGGTGGTAAAGGCGGACAAGCTATATTCAGCCTTTTAAAATATGACTTAGCCAAATTTTTGGTAGGTAAAGATGCTGATTGCGTTGAGTCTATCTGGGAGCAAATGCAATATGCATTGCACTATGTGGGTCGTGGTGGTTTAGTAAGTTTTGCGATATCTGCCGTTGATATTGCCTTGTGGGACATTCGCTGCAAGCGCATCAAACAACCCCTTTGGCGTCTAGCGGGCGGTTTTTCAGATAGGACCCCTTGCTACGCTGGAGGAATAGACCTTAATTTCAATGAAGAAAAGCTTATATCAAACGTAGACGGATATTTGAAAAAAGGGTTCAAGGCAGTAAAAATAAAAGTGGGTAAGCCTGATATAAATGAAGATATTGCCCGTGTCGCAGCAGTTCGAAATCACATCGGAGACAGCGTCGCTTTTATGGTTGACGCCAACTATTCTATGTCTCCTGAACATGCTATTCGATTTGCCAACGCCATTGAAAAATACAATATTCATTGGTTTGAAGAACCGACAATCCCAGACGACTATCAAAGCTATTCACGCATTGCATGTGCTACCAACATCCCTCTAGCAATGGGCGAGAATTTACATACGTTGTATGAGTTTAATTATGCCATCAATCAATCAAAACTCTCGTACCTTCAACCCGATGCATCGAATATTGGCGGGATTACTGGCTGGTTAAAAGTTGCGAGCCTCGCTCATATAAATAACCTGAAAGTTTGTAGTCATGGAATGCAGGAGCTTCACGTATCATTGATGGCTTCCCAACCTAATGCAGGAATGATGGAATACCACTCGTTCCCCATAGATGCTTATACGAAGCACCCGGTCACTTTAGATAAAGACGGCTTTGCCGTTGCGCCAAATGTCATCGGTGTAGGCGTAATTTTTGATAAAGAAAAACTTTCACCGCATAAGGTCATGTAAGGAATAATTATGTTTTCAGCACAGTATATAGGTAACAAGACGTTTAACGTCCAGTCCGGAACGGCTATTCCACCAGGGCCTGGCGAAGTTCGATTGAATGTAGGATATGTGGGTATTTGCGGTACTGACATGCACATTTACCATGGTGTCATGGATGCACGAGTTTCGCCACCTCAAATTATCGGTCACGAAATGTCAGGTGTAGTAGCGGAAATTGGACAAGGAGTTACTAACGTAGCACTGGGCGATAATGTGGTAGTAAGACCGTTGGATTATTGTCTTGAGTGTCCAGCATGTAAAGCCGGACACTCGCACGTTTGTCAAAACTTAAAATTCATGGGGATAGACACTCCTGGAGCCTTCCAGAGCTCTTGGACAGTTAAAGCAAGAACATTACATAAGTTACCAAGTAATGTTTCGTTAAAAATGGGGGCACTGGTAGAGCCTCTTGCTGTTGCATGTCACGATGTTTCACGTGCACGTGTTTCTCAAAATGAAGATGTTATCGTTATTGGCGGTGGCCCTATTGGACAATTAGTGGCTTTAGTTGCTAAAGCTAAAGGCGCTAACGTAATGATTTCTGAAGTAAATGACACGCGCCGAAAATTTGCTGAAAATAACGGTATAAAAACTGTTGACCCTATTAACCAAGATGTCATTGAGCAGGTAAATACATGGACAAATGGCAAGGGCGCTGATGTTGTTTTTGAAGTATCAGGTGTGCAAGCCGCTGTTGATGTAATGACGGAAATTGCGGCAGTAAGGGGGCGTATTTGCATGGTAGCTATTCACTCCCAAAAGCCACAAGTAGATTTGTTTAAGTTTTTCTGGAAAGAGCTCGAGCTTTTAGGTGCTCGCGTATATGAGCACGAAGACTTTGAACACGCAATATCCTTAATTGCAAATGAGTCGTTAGATTTAGCCCCTTTCATTAGCTCAGTAAACCAATTATCAAACATTGGAGATGCGTTTAAGTCGATGGACGGAAACCCTTCGGGTATGAAAGCGCTTGTGTCGCTTATTGAGGAGGTACAATAATGAGCGAACTGTTTAGTTTAGAAGGGAAAACAGCATTGGTGACCGGCTGCAGCAGAGGCATAGGTCAAGCGATGGCAATAGGATTGGCACAAGCTGGCGCTGATATTATAGGAGTTTCAGCCTCACTAACTCATGGTAGTGAAACTGAAAAGGGCGTTGTTGGATCAGGAAAGCGCTTTTCGGCTTATCAGTGTGACTTCAGCAACAGGGGTGACGTTTATAAATTTATTGAAAAAGTGAAAAGCGATCATCCAAAAATAGATATATTAGTGAACAATGCCGGTACTATTCTAAGAGATCCAGCAACGAACCACAGTGATGAATACTGGGATAAGGTTATCGAAGTTAATCTCAATGCTCAATTTATTCTTAGCCGTGAGATAGGCAAAGGTATGGTTGCAAATAAGTCTGGCAAAATCATTTTTACAGCTTCATTATTAACTTTCCAAGGTGGAATAACAGTACCTGGCTATGCCGCGAGCAAAGGAGCAATTGGGCAGTTAACAAAAGCACTTGCTAATGAGTGGGCAGGACAAGGAATAAACGTTAACGCGATAGCACCTGGTTATATTGC
Organism: Alteromonas sp. KC3; assembly: GCF_016756315.1. NCBI lineage: Bacteria > Pseudomonadati > Pseudomonadota > Gammaproteobacteria > Alteromonadales > Alteromonadaceae > Alteromonas > Alteromonas sp. KC3. The sequence continues at coordinate 1,933,290 of NZ_AP024235.1, read as the reverse complement.
CACAGACAATACAGAGGCACTAAGAAATGACCCACAAAGAGCGGCATCTATCCTAAGTCGTATACCTCAAGGACGTTGGGGGGAGCCTACTGACTTTGTGGGCCCAACGGTATTTTTAGCATCTAAGGCATCTGACTACATGAATGGCGCTACTGTGCTCGTTGATGGCGGATGGATGGGAAGATAATTCATGTTTAAATACAATAAAAAGCATTTTATTAATGGCCAATACTGTGAATCAGCTTGCGCTGAGTCTATTCCAGTTTTAAATCCTTCAACAAGCGAAGCAGTGGGTGAAGTGCCGCTAGGCTGTGAAGATGATGCAGAGCAAGCGCTCATTAGTGCACAGCGGGCTCAAAAAGGATGGGCAAAAAAAACGGCGAGAGAAAGAGCAAGCGTGCTACGAAAATTCGCACAGCTCATACGAGATAACTCCCCTTCCCTAGCACCTTTAATCGTTCAGGAGCAGGGCAAACTTATTGGCGTGGCTGAAATGGAAGTGGCTGTAACCGCTAGTTTCATTGATTATGCATGTGACAATGCACTCACCATTAGCGGCGACATTCTGCCCTCAGATAACGAAAACGAAAAAATTTATATTCACAAAGTACCGCGCGGCGTGGTTGTTGGTATTACAGCATGGAATTTTCCGTTAGCGCTGGCTGGCAGAAAGATAGGCCCAGCCCTAGTAACAGGAAACACTATGGTGTTAAAACCTACAGAAGAGACTCCGCTTTCAACACTGATGCTTGGCGAATTGGCCAATCAAGCTGGAATTCCAGCAGGAGTGCTCAACATTATCAACGGTACGGGAAGCTCAGTAGGTCAATACCTGTGCGAAAGCCCTATCACCAAACTTATTACCATGACAGGTAGTACTCGGGCAGGTCAGCACATATATCAATCAGCTGGTAAGCATATGATACCTGTAATGCTCGAATTGGGTGGTAAAGCGCCCTTTATTGTTATGGAAGATGCTGATATAGACAAAGCGGTAAACGACCTAATAGACACCCGTTTTGCTAATTGTGGTCAGGTCTGTACCTGTGCAGAGCGCCTTTATATTCATTCAAATGTGTATGATGAATTTATTGAAAAGCTTACCCCTAAAGTCAGAGCATTAGTGGTAGGCGATCCAATGTCGCCGACAACGCAAATGGGCCCGAAAGTTAATGCTCGAGAGATTGACAATATTTCGTCTCTACTTGGTAAGAGTTTAGAACAAGGCGCAGAAATTATCACAGGTGGCAGTAAAACAAGTATTGACGGCTTTGAGAAGGGTCACTGGTTTGAACCTACATTGGTGGGCAATGTTGCACAAGATAACGTACTTATGCACGAAGAAACGTTTGGCCCTATTTTGCCAATCTGCAAAATTGACACTATAGACCAGGCTATTGCATACACAAATGACAGTGAATACGGACTATCCGCGTACTTATATACTAAATCACTTGCATATATAAACCAGGCCATTGAAGAGATGGAGGTTGGTGAAGTGTATGTCAATAGAGGTATCGGAGAGCAGCATCAAGGTTTCCATAATGGTTGGAAAAAAAGCGGAATGGGCGGCGAGGACGGACAATACGGTCTAGAGCAGTACCTTGATAAAAAAACTATTTATATGAACGAGGCAATTTAGCACGTTATACCTTTTCTTATATGCTCAGTCTCCGATAGTTATCTATCCGTGAAATTGAGCATATAGGAATAGACTAATAAATTACTTATTGCTAAAACAGTGTTTAATTCTGGGTAACCTGAATACTTTGTGACCAACACACTGAATCCTAAAGTGAATTAGTCTCGAATTTTCTATCGTTTCTTTCCACACTTTACGCCTGGCAACTACATTAAACTGAGCGCTTATTATCTGGTTAGTGCGCACTCAATAGTCAATATAGCCTAGTTTTCAACTATCATCTTTTCGCTGATTGAGTGAGAGAGTTTAACGAAGCCCACTAAATTTATCGTTTGGTTGAACTCATTTTCGAGATTTACCTCTATTGGGTTTGGTACCAAACTGCTCATTTCAAAAAGCCGTTGGCGAAAACTGCTTGTATTTATCGAACTCGTTGCCCGAGCATCAGCAAAGACCCAAAGCGACTCCGATATCACTATTTGAAATAGAGTACTAAGAGCAAAATCATAATTCTCTGCGCCTGGCGAGGCTCAACTCATTTATTTGTAATCCTCTTAAAAGCTTATCGATGTTTCATTATTGAAACCAAATTACTTTACAACAGCGTAACATTTGTTTATTTTGTTAACAATTAACTGTGATACAAATTAATATTAGGATAAACCGTTGCGATGAAAGTTTGGCTAGTCGTTTTGCGCTATCTATATTCCGCTTGTTGGGTTGCAAGCATTGGTATCGCGATAGGGATTTCTATGGAAGTACGCGCAGCTGAGCCTCATACAGCTTCATCAAACGCAAGAATAGTGCGCTGGGCGCATGTGTACGAAGCCTCTCATCCCCTTCATAAGTGGGCAGTATGGGCTAGTGAGCGCTTTTACGAAGAAACTAATGGAAGGTACAAGATTCTCGTCTATCCATCTTCTTTATTAGGGAAAGAGGGTCATCTCAATCAGAGTCTTAGTTTAGGTACTGTAGATATTATCTACACTGGTATCAGTTTTGCGGCGCAAACTCACCCTCCGTTGGGCCTCTCTGAATTACCCTACATTTTTGATGACATCTCTCATTGGCAACGTTTTTTTAAGTCCTCAATATTCCTTGATATGTCGGAAGACTACAGCGAGCTTGCTCGTGGAAATCGTATCGCAAGCGTTACTTATTATGGAACCAGACACATGACGGCAAACCGTCAAATAAATACACCCGAAGATATACAGGGGCTAAAAATACGTGTTCCAGGTGCAAAGGTTTACCACATTTTTCCTCTTTCTTTGGGGGCAAAGCCCAGCCCTATTGCCTTTTCAGAGGTGTACTTAGCGCTACAACAAGGGGTAGTAGATGCACAAGAAAACCCGTTGCCGACTATTTCCGCTAAAAAATTATATGAGGTGCAAACCCATATTAATTTAACAGGTCATATACTTGGCTCAATACTCACCATTACCAATAGCCGGTTTTTGAACGAGCTTTCCAAGAAGGACCAGGGCGTTTTATTAGGTCTACTAGAAGAAGCATCAACTCGCGCATCTCGAGATATAAAGCTGGAAGAACTCCAGCTCAAACGTTGGTTTATTGACAACGGAGTGGTAGTCCACACACTTGATACGCAGCCCTTTAAAAGTGCAACGCAACGTTATTTGTCAGATCGCCTTCCACCTAAGAGCCAAGGTATTTATGATAACATCCAATCTCTCTAGTAAGTCGACTCAAAGCACAAAGGAAAAAGTCGAATTAGACGAAAAAATAGCCATTACTTTGTTTTGGTTTTTGGGTTTAACGCTTACTGCACAAGTGTTAAGTCGCTATCTATTGAATGCGCCATTAGGCTGGACAGAAGAAGTCGCCCGATATCAATTGATTCTTCTAACCTTTTTAGGCGCTGCTCAAGGCTTTAGAAAACAAACCCACATTAGTTTTAGTTACTTCCAACTGCGCTTGCCCAGCAAAATTAAATATTGGGTTACTCGATGTGTTTTGGTTGTGAATTCGGTTACTTTGCTTTTCCTCGCTGCCTCTAGTCTTATTATTGCTTTAAAAATACAAAATCATGAGATGAGCGCACTAAACCTTTCATTTAGCTACTTATATAGCTTTATAGCACTGACTTTGCTTGCATGCTTTGTTCGTGCTGCACAGCAACTGTTCTCTTTTTTATTACAGAACACTTTTAATACAAGCGTAAATTAGACTTATGACCATACTACTGCTTTTTATCTCGCTTTTTGCGCTTATATTCATCGGTTTTCCCATAGCAATAGCGCTTATCGTCGCGTCTTTACTTGCTATTTTGTACGAAGGAAGCATACCTTCTGTTGTTGTTCTGCACCAAATGGTAGGTGGCATGGATAGCTTTCCATTACTTTCGATTCCCTTCTTTGTTATGGCAGGCGCATTAATGAACCAAGGTGGCATTACTCATAGAATATTTGACTTTGCCCAAGCACTAGTAGGTTGGTTACGCGGTGGGTTAGGCCACGTAAATGTAGGGGCTTCGGTATTATTTTCCGGAATGTCTGGTGCAGCGGTTGCCGACGCTGGTGGACTCGGAGCCATTGAAATAAATGCCATGAAAGAGAGAGGATATGACACGGACTTTGCCGTTGGGCTTACTGCCGCATCCTCAACAATTGGACCTATAATTCCGCCAAGCTTACCTATGATTATATATGGTGTACTTGCTTCAGAAAGTATAGGTAAGTTATTTGCAGCGGGTTTAGTCCCAGGGCTTTTAATGGCGCTCGCACTATCACTAATGGTCGCCTTTGTCGCTTATAAACGTGGGTATCAAAAAGATGCTGGTTTTGCTTTTTCTACTATTTTAAGCACGTTTAAAAGAGCTGGGCTTTCTTTGATGACGCCCTTCATTATTGTTGGCGGTATAGTGAGCGGCTTTTTTACTGCAACTGAGGCCGCCGTGGTCGCCTGCGTTTACGCCATCATACTTACAGGGTTTGTGTACAAGACTCTTACCTTAAAACGACTCCTTACAGTGTCTTCTGAAACTGTTGAAACTACAAGCATGATAATGTTGATCATTGGCGGTGCAGCCATCTTTTCGTGGGTATTAACCAGTCAAGGTATTGATGCGGTTGTCGCTGACTTTCTAGCACAAACAGGTACAAGTAAAGTGACGCTATATCTGTGTATTACTCTTTTGCTTTTTATTGTGGGTTGCTTTATGGAAACCATTGCTGCTATCACAATTTTAACCCCAATTTTACTTCCAATCGCGATAGCCGCCGGTATAGAGCCGGTTCAATTTGGTATCATTATGCTGCTTAATCTTATGATCGGGCTACTCACCCCTCCTCTGGGTATGGTGCTATTTGTACTTGCTCGAGTTTCTGGTTTAACAGTTGAAAAAACGGCTAAAGCTACTATGCCATTTCTTTTACCGCTGATTATTGTACTAGTGCTAACTATGCTAGTACCAGAGGTCACACTTTGGTTACCCAATTTACTTTACCCTAACACCTAACTAATGAAGATCATATACGCCTTCGCCCGGTCATTGCTTTAGTTATTCTTATAGGAAAGCCGCTAAGCCTACGAGTTTTGGCAGACCCTAGTTTCGACGTTTTATTTGGACTAAATGGAACCGTTTCACCTGTAAATTTTGCGGTTACACAGAGAGGACGAACATTTCTAAAGGCAATAAGGATGATACAACAGCGTAAGTAAAATCTCTGTCGATAGTGATATTATTGAACCTCTCGGCATGCCTACTTTTTCGTTTTTCACAGGTTATCTCCGACCTTTACCAACTGATCAGCGGGCAAATCTTTAATCGTAGTTACTTCTTTATCTCTCCATTGAACACGGACTTCTTCTATAACCTCTTGCGTACCTAGCCCCATATGAACAATATTCAGCAGACTTTGCGAATGATTCGCATTGGGCGAACCAACAAGCGTAAAATGTTGTCCACTAGCGGTTTTTACCCAAACTTTGGCCCCCATGGGATCAATGCCGTTTGGCGAATAACCTATGTGTAGCAGAAGGAAATGGTTTTCTGTGAATGGTGTGACGTTGTGATACATATGCCACTTACCATTATCATCATCACCACTTAAAATATCGAGTTTGCCGTCAAGATTGAAATCAGCCGCGATCCCCCCGTCGCCATGAGAATCCATTCCCACTTCACTTGTAGCGTTATGATGTACTGACTCTTCAAAAATATAACCACCCTGATTCAGTAACATTACATCAACCACCCGGCGTTTGAGCTCACCGAATCGATAAACGAAAAAGTCAGCTAGCCCGTTATTATCAAAGTCACCTGCTGTTACCCCCCAGTTGTTATCACGAGTTGAATTGGGAAGAACATTTGAAATGTCGGTTAATACTCCATCGTCATTGCGTAAAAGCACATCAGGCACAGACAAATCTTGAGGCTGCCATTGCGCCTCATATTTTTCTACTCCAATTACAGACGCTCTTAAATCCCAAGCTAAGTCAGCGGCCATGTTCCACTCAAAGCGCCACTTGTTGTTGCCTAAGTAGCCAATGTACCACCCTGTTTCTTCAACTTTATCGGGAAAGCCTTCAGCTTCTGTTGGTAAAATGGTTACTGGATTGACAGGGGTTGCTATCTGGCGCTTATTTTGCCCAATAAATACAGGCATGCTCTTCAGTAGATTTGCTCGGGGAAAGTGATAAAAGTCTGTCAAGGTAAGTGCATTATCAGCGTGAAGATACATGCCGTCGTGTCCCTTACTCCCCTTATCCCTCAAGTCTAAGCGTTTTCGCTTTTGGTCAAAACTTACGGCGTTATTTGCAATGGTGTAATACAGCTTCCCTCTCGCAAAGTAATAGTCAAGGTCTCCGTCATTATCAATATCAGCCTGCGCTACTGTAATAGTTCCAGGATAGTTCTTACTGTTCTGAGGAAATACCGAAGAAGACGTATTTGTGAACGTTAAATCACCGTTTCCCTTCAATATCGTGCTTTTATCATAGCTAGTAAACGCAATAATGTCGGGTACATTGTCATTGTTATAATCTGTAATAAGCAGACGTTCAGCTTCAATATCTTCGAAACTGGGACTGCGAAAGTAATCGAACTTCCCATTTCCTAGATTTTCAAAAATAATGTTTCGAGGCGTCGACTCATTAAGCATTTTAGCCGCATTGATCTGCAAGAAATCGAGGTCGCCATCATTGTCAAGGTCAACCCAGCGGACGCTTCGCCCCCGGGCCCCCAGCTTTGATACCCCAGCAGCCTCTGTTACATCAGTAAAAGTTCCATGGTCGTTGCGCAGCATTCGTTGAGGAGAAGGGTGCAGACCGTTTCCCCCTCCTACAGATAGCAAAATATCATTGTCGCCATCTAGGTCGTAATCACCCGCAGCAATACCGTGCAGATCAACTTTCGGAAATATTTTTTCATGCTCTACATAGCCGTTAGCAGACGTTGCCATAAACAACTGTACGGGAGTAGTGTCATGGTTTGTTAGAAGTAAATCGTAAAAACCATCTTGGTTTAAGTCGGCGACAGAAGGGCCGCCATACTTCCAATTAGGCTGCGTGATTAAACCTACTTGTTCAGAAACGTCAGAAAACACAACCTTTGTAGTGCCGTCTTGCTCGTGTGTATTGCTACATCCCACTACCACTGCCGCACTTAAACAAGCCGTAACAAGAGCCGAAAATACAATAGCGCAATTCTTTTTGTTCATAAGTGTTCTTTGACCAATGTTTATTTAAACCTGCTTGGCCGGCACACGCAGCTGCCAGCACCACAGAATGATGACAACTGTTAACAATATACATATGAAAACAAGATTTCAACAAATAACTACATTTCGTTTACAGCTAGATGTTGCGAGATTTGAAAAGAATTAAAATGAAGAAAAGGACGGAGTTTTCTTAGCTCCGTCCTCATGACCACACGAAATTAAAGCAAGTCGGCAAGACTTTGGGATGGGTCGGCTAATTTCGACTTATCAATAAAGGCATTTTTGTCAATCGCTCTGCCACCAAGTACATATGATTTAGGTGAGTTAATTGCTTCAACACTTACTAGTTTGTTTTGCACAAAGTGCCAAACAGACAGCGCTTCTTTTGACTCTTGGCGTGTAACCTGACAATCTGCGTTTACAGGAAGGCCTACCATTTGAAGTTTCATGTTGTACTGATCTGACCAAAACCATGGTATTGCTTTATAATTCTGCAGCGGAGCAGCATCACCAGCGTCAGCTACGGATATTTGCTGTATATTTTTTGCCGCAACCTTGGCCTGCTCCAACGCGTTTTGTACTGATTCAATATGGCTGTTTTCACCATACAATGGATGAGTAAAGCTTGTACAATCTCCAATAGCCCAAATATTCTTAATCGAAGTCTGCATGTGCGTGTTGACGCTTATTGCACCTCTATGGAGTGACGTGCCAGCCTCTTGTGCAAGTTCGCTATTCACTCGCACACCGACCCCGAGTAATATAGCGTCGGCGCGATACCGCTCACCATTATCACAAACTATCCATTGAAAACCTTTATCTGTGTCTCGTTCTACCGCGCTTACGTTGCGCTGACATAAAATCGTCGCTCCATTTTCCTGATGTATTCGGGCAACATGATTTGACACAGATTCGCTGGCAACACGAGCGAGAATTCTCTCTTCGCGCTCGATGACAGTAACGCTGGCCCCAGCTTTACGCAATGAAGCGGCTGCCTCGAGGCCGATATACCCTGCCCCTACTATCACAATGTTTAAATTACTTATGTTTTCGCGTTTAGCATGCATTAGTGATTTGAGCGCAAGTGCGTCCTTTGCATTTCGCATCACGAGACAATTTTCTGCGACATTGAGACCAGGTATTGGTGGAATAATTGGCGACGCACCAGTAGCGAAGACCAAATGAGTGTATTTGATAGAGTAACCATTTTCTGCGTTACCTGAGCCACCTTTGTTAAACGAAACTATGTTTTCTTTAGCATCAACTTTCGTAACCATAGCCCCTAGAAATAATTCAATGTCTGCTTGCTCGTAAGCGCTCTTAGCTTTTAACGGTGCCGGGGCGTCATCCAACGGTGTATTAAGAAATGCTTTAGAAAGCGGTGGGCGGTGATAAGGCAAATGCATATCGGCATCAATAAGCACTAACCTTCCACTAAACCCTTGCTTTCTCAATTCAAATGCACAGTTAACTCCAGCATGACTCGCGCCTACAACTATGCACACCGGCTGTGATTGTATTTGTTCAGACACTATGGTTACCATTGCATTAATCTCTTACCACTGTGACGCTTATGCCACTTATTTCGTCAGATAGTGCCACTTGACAGCAAAGACGACTTGTTTCACTAACACCTTCTGCAAGCTCTAACATGTCTTTTTCAATATCGTTTGGCTCTCCTACACGAGCATAATCTTGCTCGGAAACACGAACATGACAGGTGGCACAAGAACAGACTCCACCACAGTCACCATCTATCCCAGGAACGTTATTCGCTACAGCTAGTTCCATTAAAGAACCCGATTCGCCCTGCGTATTGATTGTTTGTCCATCTGCGGTAATAAAAGTTACGTTTATCATTTCTATGTCCTGTACTAAAGTGATGCTTATCTATGAATTAATATTTGGTTAAGCGTAATTTGAAATATTCCTAAAGTATCAACTACAATGCTTCGCACACGGCAGCAGCTACAGCTCATGTAATCGCACATTTAGTGAATGAAAGCCGACTTTGCGCTTAACGTTCCCCCAAATCTCAATGTTCTCTTCATATTGCCCTACTTCAATAGCAGAGACTTTTTGGGTCAGTTGAAGAATCCAAATCCTCAATAGTGCTCGAGCATGAGTGGCACCTAAACAGTTGTGGATCCCGAAGCCAAAAGCAACGTGGGGGTTGGTTTTACGCGTTAAATCCACCAGATTTGGGTTTTCAAATACGGTTTCGTCACGATTAGCAGAAGCCCAACAAAGTGAAATACGAGTATCATCTTCCACTTGATGTCCGTTAACCTCGCCATCTGCCGTAGCCACTCGTCCCATATGTGTCAATGGAGAAAAATAGCGAATTAACTCCTCAACCGCGTTATTTACAAGCTCAGGATGTGTGCGTAAGAGTGCTAAATCATCTTTATTTTCGGAAAAATACGCCAACGTATTAGTTAGCGCATTGATAACCGTGTCTCGGCCGCCTGCAAAAGTAAGGACCATAATGCCTTTTATCTCTTCATCGGTTAGCGCTTTACCTTCCACTTCGGCAGCGAGCAATTGACTGTAAATATCTTTTCCGGGAACTTGTTTTGCTTTGGCTATTTGTTTATCTAAATAGTCATAAAGAACGTTGGCTTTTCCAGCATCAAGAGGATTGTCATCACTTCTAAAAACATGCGTTCCCCAACTAATCCATGTTGCGGCCTCGGTGAATGGTACATTTAATAGCGTCGTTAAAGCCTGTGACTGAATAACTAATGCAATTTCATTCACCGCCTCGGTATACGTATTACTATTAGTTAGTAAACTATCAAGCATGTCGCTTACAATACTATTAAGTCGTGCCTGATAAGAGTCTTCCAAAGGACGTTTAAACCAAGGCTCAAGCAAGGTTCTAAAGCCTTTGTGGGCAGGAGGGTCTACTTCAAAAGGTATTTGCCTTATATCTCTGATGGCCACTTCAGAGGGAACGACAATGCGACCTGGTTTTGCCCCAGATTGAAACAATTTCCAGTTGTGCGCCGCTTTTCTCACCTCTTTTAATCCCAACACCATTGTCACAGGATCACTTTGATCATCAATAGCTAAAACTCCCTCATCACATCGATGCATTGCAAAAGCGTCATTAAAAATACTTACTTTTTTTTCTTTCGATGCAAATGGGCAGCCGCTTTCTGTTTTCGCTTCAATCTTATTAGAATCACAACGCTGTTCAGGCTCCATTGTGCGCACTCCTATTCGTTGCTGTATGGGTTCATAGCCAGATTACTGTAGGAGCATGCTAGCAACATTTTCTTTACATTAGTGACAGGCTACTATTCAGAAATATCAAAAATATGCTCTTTTGAGTTTATTTTGGACGAGGGCAACAAGACAAATAACCAGTTAAAGCTAAAAATTTACTGTTAAAATGTGCTGCATTAATGTGATTTTGAGCACTGCTAAATACCCACTTTCATCTAAAATTCAACCTGAATGTATATGTTCACAATAGAGGATTAGACCTATGAAACGTGTTGCATTAATAACTGGAACATCAACAGGGCTAGACATTTCACTGAGTATAAAATTAGCTAGCAAGGACTTTGTCGTATACGCCACTATTCGCGATACAAATAAAAGAAGTGAGTTAATAGCCACTACTGAAAAGGCCAAATGTAAGGATTAAAAGCCGCTCACTCTGTATTTGTCATTGATGCGCGAAACTGCCTTGGCGTTTTTGAGAACTGCTTCTTAAATTGTGCAATAAAGTGAGATGGACTAGAAAAGTTTAGCTCATAACTTATTTGTGTGATTGACAATGTTGATTGACTGAGTAGCCTTGCTGCGCTGTATAACTTATGACGCAGCGCGTATTCAGAGAAATTAACGCGAAAAATCTGCTTAAACATACGTGAAAAATGAGATGGCGATAAATGACACATATTTGCCGCTTCAATTAAAGAAAGCTCTACTGCTGATTGGCTTCTAAACTGATTAATAACTGGCAACATTTTTTCATAAAGCGGAGAATAGGTTATTGGCTGATTAATACCTCCTAGAGCGGGTTTGGCATACTCTCCAATAGTGAGTATCAACAATTGCAACAGTACTAAACTGCGGGCGCTATTAGGATCTTGCTGGTAACTCTCTAACAACCAGTGAACTTGCTGTTGTATTTCGGTGATGCGAGACTTGGGGAGTCGTAAATGTAAACCGTGTTGGAAAAAGGCATTGGCTTTTGCCATTTTTTCATCGCCCAATACGTGCGGCATAAACTGGACAATAAACCAAGATTTTTCTCGAGCGCTGCAACTGAAGTTATGCGTTTCAAGTGCAGGAGTAAACACGATATCAAAATCGTCTAATTCTGACTCTCCCTGACTGTAAAAGTACTGCCCTTCTATTTTCTCAAAAATAATAAATTCATGAACTTCATGAAAATGCATAAAACAATGATATGGGTCTTTTTCATCGTATTTAACATGATGCACTTCGAAATTTCGTCCCTTTTCTATACAGAATGGTTCACAGTACACTGATTTATTCACTGTCAGACTCCTTGAACTCGATAGTTCACAACCCGTTTAAAAAGCAACTTATTACTGTGTTTAGTAATGCAACAAAAATGACACTAAACAGTGTATTAAGAAATTATTTTGAGCATATTTAGCATATAAATGACATTTAGGATACTTAGCGCTATGCGTTAACAATAGAACAGCTTTTGGCTAAACACGCGCGCTCGTAGAAACAGCAAATTTTTGACATTTAATCACGGCATAATGACAGAAGCCCTTCGAGCACTGTGTTTCAATGATTAACATTCTGTTAATAATTATAAAGTACCAAAATGATCCCATCAAAATCTGTCACATCAGACGGCAACGGCAACATCACTGTAGAAACCATATTTGTAGGACAGCCAAATACGGGGGAAGTACTCGTTAAAGTAGTCGCTGCTGGACTATGTCACACTGACTGGGATTCTATTCAAAACTGGAACAAGCCATTTATTGTCGGTCACGAAGGGGCAGGCATAGTAGAAGCGGTAGGTGACGGCGTGACTCATATAAAGAAGGGTGACAAGGTCATTTTAAACTGGGCAATTCCCTGCGGCGCATGCTTTCAATGTAGAGAAGGAAATTTACACATATGTGAAGTGAACTCCCCTGTGTGTGGTTGCGGGCTTAAGGGACATGCTCATATTGCATCAAGTCAAAAAAATAATATTCCAATTGAGCGTTCTTTTCATTTAGGGACACTCAGTGAATATACTGTAGTAAAACAAGAGGCGGTCGTTGTTGTCGACTCTGCTATTCCCTTCTCGTCGGCGTCTATCGTAGGTTGCGGAGTAGTGACAGGCTGGGGCTCGGTAGTAAACGCAGCTCGCGTCGAGGCAGGCGCATCAGCCTGTATCATTGGTTGCGGCGGTGTAGGACTCAATTGCATACAAGGAGCAAAGCACTCGGGTGCAGCGATCATAATCGCCATTGACATAAACCAAGAGCGACTCAATCAAGCCAAACTGTTTGGCGCAACTCACGGTATCATTGCAGAAAAAGATGACCTTGATTTTCAAAAAGTCGCGCATCAAGTTCGAGAAATTTGTGGCGGCAGAGGTGCGGACTATGCGTTCGAGTGTACAGCCATTCCTGCACTAGGTTCGGCACCACTAGCATTAATAAGAAGTGCGGGCACTGCTGTTCAAGTCAGTGGTATAGAGCAGCGTATTGATTTTAACTGTGAATTATTCGAGTGGGATAAAATATACATAAACCCTCTCTACGGTATGTGCAACCCCGAACGGGATTTTGCTAAATTGCTCAAGCTCTACGAAGCAGGAAACCTAAAGCTTGATGAGTTGGTCACAAAAACTTATACAATTGACGAGATACATACTGGGTTTGATGATTTACTAAACGGTCGAATTGCGAAAGGCGTTGTTATGATGCCTGGTTTTACCAAGGATAGTTACTAATGACAGTTAAAAGACTAGAAGTATCCAACCCTCGCTTCACTTCTGACAACCTTACATTGATTACTGTGCATTCGAGCGCCGTTAACGGGCGGCGAGATATTAGTATTTATAATGCGCACCCTCAATCTAAAGATTTACCTGTTGTGGTTTTACTGCATGGTGTTTATGGTAATCACTGGGTTTGGATGAACCTAGGTGGTGTTCATGAGGTTTACAGACAATTGCATAAAAAAGGGCTTGGTGAATTCGTATTAGTTATGCCATCGGATGGCGCACTATGGGATGGTTCGGGTTACCTCCCATTAAAAGAGCATGGCAATTATGAAACCTGGATAGTCGAAGATGTCAAAGACGCTGTAACTCAAACCATAGACGCGGTAAGTAAGCAAAGCAATTGGTATATATCGGGTCTTTCCATGGGAGGGTTTGGGGCTTTGCGTCTAGGTGCAAAATATCCATCGGTATATAAAGGGATATCGGCTCATTCAGCTATCACCTGCATGGATGATTTTACGCATTTTGTCGACTACCCTATCGAAACCTATTGCTGTGAAAATGAGTATGAAACCGATTTAATGTACTGGCTTAGTAAGAGCAAAAAAGAACTGCCTTCTTTGCGTTTGGACTGCGGTTATCAAGACGTACTCTACGAAAGTAACAAAGTATTGACGAGCCAACTAAGACATGAGGGTATCTCTTTTGATTTTGAGTGGCTTGATGGTGGCCATGAATGGTCATATTGGCACAAAAACGTAGAGAAAACGCTGCGTTTTTTTGATCAGATTCAAAAGCGTTTATGAACTTCAAAAGTTGAAAAACTAACGCAAGAAAGCGCTACTAATTTTTATACTACTTACCGCTCATCGCTATTTTTTGATGAGCGGATTTTTCAATTTAATATCACAAAATATTAAATCAACAAATTTTCACCCGCGTTTTCTTTTGCATAGATAGTGACGGGGTAGCCCGGAAACCGCGGGGATTCGCTATCGGCACTAATATCCACATTAAACCGGTAAGCATCTACTGTGTAGGTCTGCTTTGATACGTCAAACTCAATGGTCCCAAATCCACTGCCTTTTTCATGGGCTTTGACATATCGATTTGGTGACTCCCCTACGTCCGGGTTGGCAACAGCATACACATAAATGTCATTTCCGAAAGCATCTCGATAGTTGCCGGTGTTGGGCATATTATGCTTAGGTCTCTCGACACAAGGCAGTCCCGCGTCTTCCGGTAACCACCAGCGAGGCCAGCCAGCTGCAATAGCGGGGGAGCAGAAAGCCCAATTGCTGTCTCTTGGTTTATGTACCCCGTATTGAGAAAGCGTGGCTAGATGAGTATCGCCGCAAATGTGCAACGCTTTTGCCTTTCTCATGATACTGACCGCACGATTCCTAGCGGAAGCGGGCCAGCCACTGCTATCAAAGTCATATTTAAGGTAACGATCAGGGCGAGGTTGGTGCGTAGCAATACCTGCAAATACGGTTTGACTGAGCACCGCTGCCAACATATTTGTTGGTTTGTTCTCTGCCCACGCTGTCAAAAATGCTTCTTGTTTTTCTCCTAATAAATGAAGATTTTCGCTATCGAACGCAGGATTGAAATAAGTAGGTGCCTCGTCTTGCCCTGTTTCGCCCACAACAATATCCATTACATCGGGAGCACTTTTCCACTGTCTATCAGCTAAAATCGCAAAACTGACGCCAGCGTAATTCAACGTTGTGTAGTAAGTACCAATACCGTAATCTCCCAAGGTATCGTCTATAGGCGCAGGCAAGTGCGATACACAGGTTCGATGTATCGCGTTCACCACATTTGCCGGTTCAGCATACCCTCCAAGAATAGACGCCGTTACATCTTCGTCTAGGTTATCCATGGGCTTTCCCCCCTCCCCCCATAGATTACCTTGCAATACGTCGTGATCATCAGGTAAACAAACCACTGGTGTGTGACGCATAGTTTCACGAAACGCCCAGCCAAACTGATAATACTTACGCAGGTAATTTAACATCGCACGTTTTTCAGGTTTACGAACAATTCCGTAGCCACCATGATGTTCGTAGAGTTGGTCTCCAGAAAAAAATAAAAGATCAGCGTCGTAACGCAAGACATTATCTACCACAGGCTGATAAGGAAACGCATAGTCGTTTTGACACGTAAGCGACGCCATTCTCAAAGGTCTATCAACTGGTTCAGCCTTTATGGCGCCCTCATAATCATACTCATTCTTGCCACTTTTCTTAACGTTTCGATAGATGAGTTTGTAGCGGGTGTGTAAATTACCATTCCAATCTGGGATGTGAAACGAGGCAGAACAAGAGAGCTCGTCAATTGTTGCCGTTGCAGACTCAATCCACTTTCCGTTTTGATAGAATGCTAAAATTAACTGATTATTATCCTGTGTACCGAGCGGAGCCATTACAGCGGTCAAATTTAGCTCGTGTCGATTTACGTCACCTTTTGCTTGATCCCCGTCTGAGATGCGATTCACCGTGTACATTGCCCACATAATTGGTCCAAAGATCCTTCTCTTATCATAGCTTATGCCTGCACCTTCAAGAGTCCAGTTACTAAATGAAAAGCGACTTCCAGCATGATGTTCAGGTTCTTCAGAATTGGGCATATCTTCAAAATCCGTATTCGCGGCAATCGCAATGTTGCCTTTCACCAGCTCTTTTGACTCCAATTTTTCAATACTTGCTATGAGAGCTTTTGTTCTAGGGTGATAAGCAGAGAGTGTTAACTTCACTGCGTTGCCTTGCTTTTCCCCAACGAGTTTTAAGAGAATTGATGGTTGCACTGCTATCGGAACCGCTTTTGAACCAATAAATAGCAAGTTTTGACGGATCCCTGCTTTTATTCCTCCTTGAGCGAAACAGTTACTGCGATATTCATCTATCTCGCTTCGTAGCCCCAAATTAAAACCTGCGCCGCCATTAAAGAATGGCGTATCGTCAGTCTCTACTACTACCTGTGTGATAAAGCCTTGCTCTGGCTGAATAATAGAATGAGTGAGCAAATGCACATTCCGACAGCCTTTTTTACTGCTGCAGTAAGCTCTACCACGCTTTATTTCCCAGTCTTCCATGGGGTTAGCCCATACATTCTCCCCCAAAAACGGGCCGTCAAAGCGCTCGTCCCAGTCTGCTTTAAAAGGTTTATTAAAAGAACTATATGTTAGGTTTTCATCTTGTGAGTCAGCATAACGTGTTACACAGCCTAACGAAGTCGTTACTGCGGAAGCAAGAGCGAGTTTTAGTGTTCTTCGCTTTAATAAATCAGGGCGTTCAGACATAGTAAACTCCTAAATACAAAGGCCTTAAAACAGGCCTTTTTTGTCAAACAAAAATGTGTCTAGCTACTTAAAGCGTCTTGAGTACATATTGCCGTTTATCTCCCGCGCAGCCTCCACCATGGGAGCATAAGGGGTGTCGGTTACGTTAACGAAGCCCACGTTGTAGTTTTCGCCGTCATAAGCACGGCCTGAAATTGGTGAATCCATATACTGGAACCAATGGGCGCCAACAAAATAAGGATTATCGATAACGGAATGCATATAGTCTTTGTACATTTCTGCTCGGTCTTGCTGTGTAGCTGCCTGGATCAAACCGGGGTGAAATAGCCCATTGTCTCGGGCACCAAAGTGAAACTCGCCAATAATACTAGGCATGTCTATTTCTTCTAAAAATGCCCATGACTGCGGGTGTATACCTTCTTTATAAACATTGTAAGACATTACATCAACGTGCTTAGCAGCAGCTTTTACGATCTCCATCGGTTTACCCCAGTCAGGGAATCGCGCGCCCAAGTACATGTGATTAGGCATATGCTTATCTAATGCAGTGTTCACTATTTTGAAATACTGCTCACCATAGTGATACAACATTGCGCTATAGTCTTCTAATTGAGCCTCGTTTCTTATCGACGAGTCAATTCCTTGATCAAACGCCTCCCATGAAGCGATGTCGGTTCCCCATACTTCATTAAGCGAATTTATATTCGAATATTTCGCTTTCATAAGTTCAGTGAAAGCTGCTTTTGTAGGTACATCTTTACCATTTCGCTTTAGCGTATGGAGAACAATTCCGTATCGTGTTTCATTGCTTTCACTTCTACCGAAACTTTTTTCATTATCAATAAATACGCCCACACACCAAGGGTTATTCTGAACTTGGTTGGCAATAGTAGCAGCAGTAATATCAGCACGACGGGCAAACTCAGGGTCAAACACATCGGGTAATGGAGCCCAAAAGTCGTTACCGCTAGACACCGTTTTAAAGTCACCAATTATCCAGCCATTGGCAAAAAACGGAACTTCATTATTTTGATAGAAGCGCGGATCGGTCCAATTTCCTAACGAAGAGAAGCCCCAGTATTTCATGCGCTTAATGGTCACTTGTTCCCATGCTTCCAACGGGTCTTCACTTCCGTATTTGCGTTCCAGATTGGCTGCATAAAAACTAAATGTTTCACCTTTTTTCACTGGGCCAGAATGAGCGCTTCCACGGTAACCAAACCACTTCCCAAGTGGTTCATCGTAAGACGGCAACCATTCAAACAAGTTAGCACGTACTTCAGATACAACATGTCTACTTGGAATAGCTTCATCATTTACCCGGTTAAGCCCCTTCGAATCTTCTGGTGTAACGCCGTCACCTCCCAAATCAACTAGGCTTTCATCAAAACCGTACCCGGTCATTGTTGAAGTGTTTGATAAACGAATAATGTCTAAACCCGTTGCGAAGTAAAGATACCCTTCAGGATCAACAAGTGCCCATTTCCCATCTATTTTTTCTGTTCTAAAATAGCCTGTAGCTGCGAGTTTAGGACCATCTTTATACCCCCCGAAGCGCGAACGATCCGGCATCAGTTTGTTATCTAGCTTTTTCGCTTCTGCGTCTCTTGCAGCTTCAATTTCTTGCTGGGAATGAATTTTTCCTGAAAATTCAACATTTGCATTCTGACCAAACTCATCAACTATTTGAGTAAGAAAGTTCTCATTCATTTCTGGATTCGGTCGTAATCTAATATTGCCCAACGCTATAGATTTATCGAATAAGTTACTTTGTACTGATATGCTTATTTCAGTAATACCCTTGAGGTTAAGATTTTTCTTGCCCCACATCGAAATAAACTGCACATCATCTGAATCCCACGTTTCAGGATTGGAACGAAAACCAGATAAAAAGTTTAGTTCCTGATTTACATTACCATCTGGAGTCGCCAAATCATGGCCGCGCATTTTTGCGTAATACGTGGTTGTGTCCCCTCTTGGTACTGCAACACTTCGCGTATACGTTGCCCCATCAACGTCAGAAATATTTAAGAAAAGTTGAACGGGATGTTCTCCAGTATTTTTAATATCCATCGCTAGGTTAAAGTCATCTAAGTGACTCATATCCCAAGGCGTATCAGGCTTAATTGAGATGCCTGCGTAAGGATTGTCTTTACCCAGAAAGGTTATATCTAAACGGCCCTCATTGGCTTGCGCTGTTGCATTAGTCAGGCTTACATTACTGTCTAATGACGACTCAGAAAAGGCGATGAGCGTCTTTTCTTGCTGAAGAAGTGCGCTATGAACGTCACTTTTACCCTGTGAAACAATGTCAGTCTTATCACTACTTTTTGTCTGTTGACAACCCAAAAGGCTCAAAGAAAGTGCCAACGCGATGGCTGTTCTTTTCATTTCTTTTCTCACAATTTATTAACAATCACCATCTAGTATAACCACATCAAAGACAACATTAAACTGTTAACAATGAGATTTGTAACTTTTTTGTAGTACGCTTAGCCAAAATTTTATTCGACGCTTAATATTTAGGGCAGGTTTGCTGGCTGTGCTTTTAAAAATCTGGACATTTCACAAAATAAAGTTAACAATTTATCGATGATTAAATTCTAAAATAATGAAGAGTCTTATGAAGCCTAAAATACTCTCAGTGCGTGATCAGATAGCAGATGTTTTACGCTCAGACATTATATCCGGTGAGCTTGCGCCAAACACAAAGTTAAACGAGATACAGCTTGCAGAGCGCTTCGGTGTTTCAAGAGGTCCCATTCGAGATGTGATACTCAAACTGACAAAAGAAGGCCTTTTAATTAGTAAAAATAACGTTGGTGCGTCGGTAAACAACCCACTGCCAGCGGCCCTTCAAAAACTCAGTATTGATATGCGAAAAAAGATTGAGGAGTTTGCTGCCAAAGAAATTATTGGCCTTATATCCAAAGAGCAACTTGCAGAAATGGATAAGCTTATTGCCATTATGCAAGAACATTTTGAGAAACAAGAATATACTGAGCTCACTAAGGCTGACATAGCTTTTCACCAGTACTTTGTAGAGCTTGCTGGTGGAGAAGACCTACTTAATTTATGGTACCCCATCGTTATCCGTATGCGCATGAACTATCAGCGTATCAAAACCTCAGATAAGCTCGTTGAAGAGCATAGAGATATCGTTGATGCGTTTAAGAATGGAGACGTAAAACAAGCTGTCGCGGCAATTCGGAAAAATATCAAATAACGCTACGCTTACTCCTTTAAAGTCATGAATCTAAAGTGTCGTTTTAGGCACTTTAGTTCGCCCAACTCATGTCTCTATATATATCAGTCTTTCTTTTCCTTATCCTTTTTTGTAACACTTGACATTTTGTTAACAATTAACGTAAAACAATAATGCCGTTTTGGCACCTGCTTAACTGCGTTTTCTTGTTTCCGCGGGCCTTATGAGTTTTTAAATTGAAGGTACTTCTATGAAAAAACTGTTTATTTGGATACATTTTGCATTCTGCCTAAGTGTTTCATCCTTTTGTTTAGCCCAAGAAATACAACCAAATATTCTACTCATTGTTTCTGATGATGCTGGCTATAGTGATTTAGGAAGCTTTGGCGGCGAAATAGAAACCCCAAATTTAGATGCACTAGCAGCTAACGGCCTAAAGCTTTCGCGGTTTTACAGTAACGCAAGATGCAGTCCAACTAGGGCATCACTCCTAACGGGTGTAGAAGCAGCTCACGTGGGTTTCGGCGGTGGCGTTGTCGGGGACTGGGAACGGGAGTTACCTTTTCCAGCACACCGCGCACGCTTAAAGTATGAACAACCTTTAATATCAGAGCTACTTCTTGATTCCGACTATCAAACAATGATGGTAGGTAAATGGCATTTAGGTGGAAGCTACATTAAACAGCACCAAGAAGAAATGGTACCTAAGTGGAAAGCTGTCCACCCTCCACAAATGGCACTAACCGCTCAAGAAATGGAATTAGACTATTTGGCACTGCCGCCACAACGAGGGTTTGAAAAAAGCTTTGTATTTCACGGTGCACAAGGAAATCTATTTTATCAGCCTGGCCTTCCACATCCCTATTACCACAACAACGAACCAGCCGAGCTCAAATACAAACAGCAATATGATATGCGATGCTATAGCGACACCGACTATGGCAGGAAGCATTACTCAGCCTGTGATGGCAAGAAAGGTATAGCATTTTATGCAACCGATGGCATTACGGATGAGGCTATCTCGATGCTAAAGCAAACAACAATAAAAGATAAACCGTTTTTCATGTACGTTGCTTACCGAGCACCACATAAACCGCTTCAAGCACCAAAAGAACTTGTCGATAAGTACAAGAAAAAATACTCGGATCTGACCAGTATCGCTAAAGGCCGACACAAGCGACTTGTTTCTCTTGGATTGTTTCCCAAAGACGCAGAAGCGAGAGATACAAATGCATTTTACAATAATATGCCAGCAGAGAAATATAAACAGTATGTTGAAAAAGCGTCTTTCCACGCAGCTATGATGGAAAAATTAGATGACAACGTGGGGCGACTTGTTTCCCAACTAGAGGAAGCGGGTCAGTTGGATAAAACGTTAATTGTTTACCTTTCAGACAACGGCGCAGCTTCTCACATAGGCGACCTTATGAATCAGCCCTATGCTGGAGTAAAAGCGCTGCTTTGGGAAGGTGGGGCGAGAACTCACGCCATATTACATTGGACCAACACAATACAGCCAGGCTCATTGTCTCACGACACAGTATGGGTAGGCGATCTATTCTCTACCTTTATTGAGCTTAGCGGGGCGGAGTTTCCTCAAATATTTCGCGGCAATACTCCTCGCCCGCCCGATGGACGAAGTATCGTCCCTCTACTTAAAGGTAAGCAATTACCCCCTCCTATTGAGTTATATAACAATGATAAGGGACAGCAAAGTGTACTGTATAAAGGTAAGTGGAAGCTTCTTATTGAGCCCGGTTGGTATTTACAAACGCTCGCAAAACCAGGTGTAGCTATTGAGCTATATGATATTGAGAACGACCCTGGGGAGGTGAACAATGTTGCGGACATGCACCCTGAATTAGTGAAGCGCTTAACAACAATGGCTGAAGAATGGAAGAGCAGAAACAAGATTATAGATTACAGGCACATTATCAAAATTAAGCCTAATGACCCGTATTAAACCTCTAACTTAAAGGTACTAAGACATGCGAGTAGCCTACTTGTTACCCTTTTTTTTCGTACATTCCGTCTCAGCTAAGGATTGGGATGCTTACCCAGTACCAGTGGATGCAGGTGAAGGAATGAAATGGCAACTTCATCCGTTATCAGATGACTTTAACTATGACGCACCCGCTGAAAACAAAGGACATAGCTTCGCTGAGCGCTGGTATGAAGGATTTATCAATAGCTGGAAAGGACCTAGTCGTACAGAATGGCATCCACACCAGTCTTTTGTAAAGGACGGTAAATTGCAACTTTCTGCCAGTCGAAAACGTTTATCGCAGAAAATAATGATGGGAAGTATCACATCTCATGATTCGCTAACTTACCCACTCTATGTTGAAGTAAAAGCTAAGATAATGAATCAAGTATTAGCGTCAGACTTTTGGCTTTTGAGTAAGGACTCCACCCAAGAAATTGATATTCTTGAAGCATATGGTGGAGATCAGCCGGACAATAAGTGGTTTGCAGAACGACTTCACTTAAGCCATCACGTTTTCATAAGAGAGCCGTTTGCAGATTACCAGCCAAAGTCCGAAGACACATGGTATTACAACGGCACTACGTTTAGAGATGAGTTTGTCAGAGTTGGAGTGTATTGGCGCGATCCTTGGCACCTAGAGTATTTCGTTAATGGCAAAAAAGTAAAGGTCTCGTCTGGTAAAGATGTTATCGATCCGCACAACTATACAGACGGCAAAGGACTGAATAAACCTATGCAAGCCATCTTTAATTTGGAGGACCAGGACTGGCGAACGTCACAAGGATTAACACCGACGAACAAGGAACTGGACGACAAAACTCGCGGTAACTATCTTGTCGATTGGGTGCGTTTTTACAAGCCTGTTCCCGCTGAATAATCTAAATGAGCGGTAATCTAAAATTGAATCTGGCACCGTTATCCAAATAGGAAGGGTCACCTGTGCTAGCTCAGTCTCGCTATGCAATTAACACCCTATCCCTTCAGGAAGGGCAGACAATCTAATATCACCAAGAACAATTTCCATTTTTCCCTCTGTCGACAGCTGCATTATTGAGGTGATTTTACTAAAGTTGACACTTCCACCATTAAAACATTTGAGTGGAATTGGTACAGTAACCCATTCTTTTTTAGGAAGCTTTTTTAAAACATTCTTTAAAGGAAATGACGCTCTCTGCTTCCAGTTCCATTCACTTTCTATCGTCCAATCCACCAGCTCTTTAGGCGGGCTCAATACCATAATGTCTAACGCGATTGCAGCATTCTCTTTTACCGATGATAAATCAATAAATCCACCAGTATTGGTAAGGGTAGCAGTGAGAATATTCTTATCTATTCCACCCCATTCGGTTTTAATATCTTTCGGTTTCCATTTTAACTGAATCGCATCATTTCCATTTTTTCCCTCCACGGCCCTTAACACTAAGCTATTTCTAACTGTAGACGCGTAACCGTTCTCATCAATGCTGTTTTTCCCATAGTTTAAACTTAATTCCCAAGGCGATCTCACTAGACCTTCATGAAAGTAATGGATGTTAGGGTCCGTTTCATTTTGCTTTCCAAATGCACTATTGGAAACCAACAGGACAACTACTAAAGAACACCAACGTGTCAACATTTTACTGCTTCCTTATCTAATTTATTACTTGAAACTTTTCGCGGATTATTAGAATATCTCAAACTAATTTTGTTAACAATATACAGATATTATGTTAACACGAAATCTATTATTAAAAATATGAAGAGTTCTATGAACACAAGTGTGATGAAGGTAACGATATTAGGCGGAGGAACCGCAGGTTGGATGGCCGCTGCCCTCCTTTCTAAAACATTCCGTAGTATCGAAATTACCCTAGTGGAATCAGAAGACATAGGTACCATTGGTGTAGGTGAAGCAACTATCCCCAGCCTTCACTTCTTCAATGATATTATGCATATACGGTCTACCGAGTTTGCCAAGGCAACAGCGGGGACATTTAAACTCGGCATACAGTTTGAGAATTGGAAAGCAAAGGGTGAACACTATTTTCACGGATTCGGCACTACCGGCGCTGGTATGTGGGCGGCTGGCTTTCACGAGTATTGGAAGCGTGGGCTTTCATTGGGAATTAGTCAACCTTTCGGCGCTTATAATTTAGAAGGCGTAGCAGCTAAACAAGGCAAGTTTGCTCATGTACAAGGGGGGCCCAATTTTGCCTACCATCTTGATGCAGGCCTTTTTGCTCAAAAACTACGAATAGAGGCACAAAAGCTAGGTGTTAGACGCATTGAAGGTAAAGTCTCAAGTGTTGCAAAAAGCGAAGAAAATGGATATTTAACACATCTGGTATTAGAGACAGGAGAGCTTATTAGTGGTGATTTGTTCATTGATTGCTCTGGCTTTGCAGGATTACTAATTAAAGGCGCACTGGATACGCCTTATGTTGATTGGTCTCATTACCTCCCGATGAATAGAGCAATACCACTCCAAACTAGCCTTACTTCGCCTCCTGCCCCCTACACTCGCGCAATAGCACATGAAGCAGGGTGGCAATGGCGAATTCCCTTACAGCAAAGAATGGGTAATGGAATTGTGTATTGTGATGATTACTTATCAGACGATGAAGCACTCAAACGATTGATTAATGATGTTGAGGGCGAAATATTAACAGAGCCCCGTGTAATAAAGTTTGTAACTGGACATCGGGAAAAACTTTGGACTAAAAATTGTATAGCGCTAGGCCTAGCTGGGGGATTCATCGAGCCTCTAGAGTCTACCGCTATTCACCTCATTCAGCAGGGATTGATGCAACTGATTAAGTATTTTCCAGCTAATGGGGTCAACCCATTGGAGGTTGATTTATACAATGACTACATGCTGAACGATTATCGCGACATTCGTGATTTTATCGTTCTACATTACTGTCAAACCGAGCGTGATGACTCGGATTTCTGGCGTTACTGTAAAAACCTCACTCTGCCTGAGTCGCTTTCACACAGGATGAAGTTGTTTTCAGAGACAGGGCGATTTGTACAGCGAAAAGAGGAAATATTTTCCGACTCGTGGCTACAAGTAATGATCGGACAGGGACTTATTCCCCTACAACACCACCCTCTTGCAGATGAAATGAGCGAGCAAGATTTAGCTCAGTTTCTCAAGGCTACTGAATCGACCATTATGGAACAAGTGAACAAATTGCCTTCCCACGAAGAATACATTCGCCGTTTTTGCTTATATCAATACTAAAAAATTCCCGCGACAATTGCTCGCGGGAATCTATTCAATATTGCTAATTCACTGGCTTTTTCAAACCACTGCACCCAAACTATATCTAACACTTTTCCAATTTCTCTATCCATCGCCAACGTCATCGCTGCTAATGTTTGTCGACGTGGCGGTAATTGTTGAAATTTTGCTAAGTCTTCAGGCTCTGCTTCCATGGGAGTGTGAACCGCGGTTAATTAGAGCATAAGAAAAAACGGGCCTTGCTGCCGATTAATGACTCATACAGCTTGGAATATAATTTTCTTCATAACTTGAACGCTGCTGGTATTTTCCCGTGTATAAGCCGGCTCGCGATGGGCCACATACAGCCGCCGTTGTATATGCCTGAGTAAACTTCATTCCTTGAGCTGCTAATTTATCTAAGTTAGGGGTTTTCATTTGGGTGCTGCCTTGAAAACCAAAATCAGCATACCCTGCGTCATCTGCGAGAATAAATAGAATATTGGGCTTTTTGTTCGAATCCTGGCCCGCAGCGCTGAAAATAGACCAAAAAGCTAACAATAAAAAAAATAGCTGTATTTCATAATAAAGTGCCAAATTTTGCGTGATTAAAGCTCCTAAAAAAAACTCCAGCTAATTGCTGGAGTTTTAAAGAACGAGTAATCGAAACGTTAAGGAATGCGAACAACCGTCAAGTTATCAATAATGTATTGTGCATTATCGCCATTTATCATGACGTGCATCATGACGTTTTCACTATCCCAATCGGTCACAGTGCCAAAGCCCTCAAAATGAGATGACTCATCAGCAATGCTGTGTACAGTACCATATTCCGGACCGTTCCATACCGTACTGAATTTTGAGAACTCTAGCTCATTGTCCGAATTTTCAAAGACAAACTCAAAGGTATAAGCGCCAGCATCATTGATATTGGAATCCGCACCTGAAGCCTGGTTTTCAGCGTAATTAAGATATTGCACATCATAAGATATGCGATATTTAGCGCCCGATGTTAACGCACCTTTAGAGACAGGAAAGCTTAGAGTTACCCCTTGCGCTGCATCCGTCGTATCGACGTAAAGCACATGGTTATCAGGATTATTTTCGTCAACACGTACTTCGACAACTCCTCCACCGCTCGTGTTGACCACGTAATCATTGTCTTCGAAATTACCAGGGCTATTTGATAGGACATCGACACCCTCTATGTTGTCATAACGAGTAAAATTAAAGTCGTCGAACACGGGCATGCCGTCATTACCTAACCATGCGCTCATCACAAATAGACGAAGCTGGTCAGCAATGTCTATGGGCGTTTCGCCATCACCATTTGGCGTTGCCAAATAGCCAGACTCAGTGTCGAATTCAACTAACAAAGGTCGCCACGACCCATCTGCTGGATGTTCAGGACGTACTCCCCCCCAGAAATTATGAGAACCATTGGGGTCGTTGTTTATAACAATATAAGGCGATGCCTCACCAGCTCCTACGAAAGCGTTGTAACTCAAATAATACTTCGCACCAACCTCTAAATCTGGAAACGATGCAGCTGTTACAGCGTAATAACAGGGAGCTCCCATCATTTGAAACGATGCATCTCCATTTGCAACAATTGAGGTAGTTATTGCTGCTCCAGGGTCACACCATGTCACTTCAAAACCTGCACCACCATTTTCAAAGCCTACATCCATTCCATTCTTTGCAAGTAGGTTAGACTCTACGCCATTTACACGAATAGCCAATTCCCTCTCACCATCAGAAACATTTCCTTTATCGTCAGAAACTTTCATCGTAAATACGAAGTCTTTGAATCCATTCGGACTTATTTCGTCAAGAAAAGCATTAGGGTTAAAGTAAAGAATGTTATCAATAACACGCCCCTCAAATGAATTCTCGTAGGCCACACCGTCTAACTTGACATCGCTTATAACAATAGCATCACCTTCTCGCTCTTCAATCTCCTTCGCGAGGTCGACTTCGAGCATTCCATCAGTTTCCAAAATATCTTCCGTTAAGAAATAGTTAAGAACCAGTGGCGCACCAGCGATATCTTGTACTCCAAGTACGTTAACATATAACGCTCGTTCCAGATCAAACCTATGATCGCTAACCGTATAAGTATATTTGAACGTAACCTTTTGTCCGTCTGGAATGCTGTCTTCTACGGCAGATATATCAACCTCTATATTAGTACCGTTAATAGTCACAGGTAAATCGTATTCATTCATTGAGTCGGCAACAAGATTACTGATTGTAAGTGGCTCATTGTCTGCGTCAGTAACATCACTTAAGCCATTAATAACTCCTATCCCGGAATCTTTAGTAAAATTAGCCGTTAAATCGTTCGCAATCTCAGGAGCGAAGTCTTCACCCACAAACGTAATTGTTGCTATTCGTGGCGTTTTGTTCTTTCCATCAGAAATATTAAACGTCACTACAGCAATATGTGTTTCCCCTGTATCCAAATTAGGCGCTACAGCAGAGGGGCGAATGCCGAGTTTATTTCCATTTTGCTCAATACCCGCATTCATAATTTCATCAGCTCGAGGTCCTGATACAGAAATAGAAAGATCAGTCACCGTCATGTAGTTTCCATCGGCATCTGTTGCTACTCCCGGACCTGTACGAGACCCAGTAGGCGTTCCTAAAAGCTCGATAAACTGCAAGTCATCTTTCTCATGCACGGTAAGGGCAATATCTCCACCGTGAACAGGGGCTGCTGTATTAACTTGTTCGGGCGGCGTAAAGTCATCATCACTTCCTCCACCGCAACCATATAGCGCTGTCAGTACAGTCAGTCCGATCAAGCTGTAACGTTTTTTAAATGTTTTCATAACCGTTTTACCATTAATCTGTGATATTTCGTGCGGTAGGCTAGACATAAGCAGTAACTACCACACTCTACTCAAACTTAATTACCTATTAGAAACGCACTCTGACACCAAGACGATAAGTTGAACCTACCTTATATTTGGTATAAGTCCGGTGGGTTGGCGCATCCCCGTCAAGTGGATTGCCTTCCTCTAACGCAACGAAATCGTAGCCAGCAGCATTATCTGCAGCTTGTCTAACCACATTTAACGTCCTGCTTGTGAAGTAAGTTCTAAAGGCTTCGTCAGTCAAATTAATCGCTTGGAAGGTAACGGTTACATCTTCGTTAACTTGATAAGAGGCAGAAAGATCTAATGTATTGCGGCCTTCATTCCAAATTGAACCTTGGTTCCAACTGCGTCCATACTGACCGTTCGCCCAGTCTTTGCCGACAAGTGAATCTGTCATTCCTTGGAAGCTTAAGCGTATTTGATGACCTTTATGCTCCCAAAACGCAGTAAAGTTATAGCTATGTTCCGGCGTATCTGCGACGGGATAAGAAGGTAATAAAAGATTAGGGTTTATTGAGGAGTACTCTGACTCATATTCACTTTGTTGATAAGTGTAGTTCGCAGAAACACCGAAACCGCCTACCCACTCTGGTGCATCTAAAAGCTCAGGTAAGAAATCATAAGTCTGCACATACCCAATTTCGATCCCTTCAATTTCAGCATCTTTCGCATTGACGGTTTTTGTTACCGTCATGTTTGCACAGTTATCACGGGGATCACCAGAAAACGTAGTAGGGTCGCCAGGTTGATAGGCAAACTCTGTCGTTGCAATTATAGGGTGACAGTCTGCTAATGCGGAATCATCTCCGGTATCGACTAAAATTAAGTCATCACCACTTTCAGGGGCATTTGCAGGGTCTCTGACGCTGTTAACAAAAGAAAGCGTTGTTTCACGGTCAGTAAAGTTTGACATATCCTTTCTAAAATAAGCCAAACTTAGTAAACCAGTGTCACTAAAATACCACTCTAACGACAAATCTAGGTTATTGGATTCTAGTGGCTCAAGCTGTGTGTTGTACATATCAACTCGACCAACATTAAGATTTCCACTTCCCCAATAACTTCCTTCAGTGACTTTATAACCAGGACGTAATAAATCGATTTCTGGACGTGTCATTGTTTTGGAAACCGAGAAACGACCAATAAGTTCGTCAGAAAACGCATAGTTAACATTTAAACTTGGCAGAATATTTTCGTAGCGGTGAGTTTTGAACGCTGGTGTAGATGCAACTTCTCTGTTCTCGACAGAACCCCATGAATAGTTAGTATTAACACCGTTCTCTTCTCCATTCCATTGAGGCAAATTATCCCATCCATAAGTACGACTAGTACTGACACTGGCGTAACGCCACATGCTTTGCCATAACAAATTATACTCGTTTAATGTAGGAGCTGGTCCCTCCCCCATTCTGAAAGCGTTTAGTGCATCCGCATAATCAGCAAACGCAGTATCATGACAAGGTCCAACATTTTCTATTCTTACCCAAGTAGAAGGGTCTGGCCCTGCACTGGTGTCCCAACCCAAACCATCAACCCGTTGATACTTTAGCTCGTAGTCTTGGGCTATCCCATCAGCACCAAGGTTTAGTGTTGGACACTCGGGAAGTGACCGGTCTGCAAGGTTGCTCAATGTATGGCGGTCAATTTCACGCTGCAAATCTGAGCCATTTTGTTCAAAATAGCGCATACCAGAAAAGCCAGCAGCTTCGACTTCAGTTTCTACGTACCTTACGCCAATATCACCAGTTAACCTGCCATCTAATAAATCGAAGTTTGCTTTCAGGTAGAAAGCTTTAGTATCAAGGTCTGTTTCACGAGAGGCTGTATCGTCCACATTTCGGATAACATCCCCATCACCGAGTACCAGAGCTTTTGCCGCCTCAACATCTATTGGTGTCCAGCCGACTGTCGCCCCTTCTCTGGCATAACCCAAACTTTCCATAAAATCATCGTAGGGAATAGGGTTTCCAGCGATTATATCTCCACGGATATCAATCAACGACCCTCCTAGCTCTACCAACGTTTCACCAGTAACTGGATCTGTGATAACTTCGGACGCTTGGAGAGATTGGAAAGTGTAAGCTTGATCATCGACCTTTTTATTCCGCGAAGTTACTTTTGCACCGAATTCAAGTGTGGTTATCCCAAACTTATCTAAATCGAAATCAAAATCTATTTGTGCGTTTGAGATACTGTCTTCTACAGTTACATCATTTTCACCAATATAGCCAAGGTGGAACGACGTTACGTCTTGCGGATTAAATCCAGTAAAGGCGATGTTGTCTTCTGCTCCTGGCACTCGTGCTCCAGTTTCATCTGTGTATGCATAAAGGTTTTCGCCAAGGTCAACGAAGGTATCTCCGTAAACCATACGACAAGTATTACCTCCTCCAGTACAGTCAACACCGACAGGCTGGATATTTTCACCCGCATCCCATAGCAATCGCGCTGGAACCTGATAAAAATTTTCCATGACAGTATAGGCATTAGGCAAACTATTAGACTTACTTGATGAATGCCCTATTAGTGATTCGACTCTTAAACTGTCAGATAATTCACGTTTGTAGTTTAATGTTGCACTGAAGTTTTCGTTTTCAGTTCCGCCATCATTTCGAACAATATTGCCGTTTCCGTATCGATTTAAGCGTTTCGTCATATCATAAGTAGATGTATCGACTTGTATCCAATCAATTGGATCGCTAGACGGGTTTGGAGGCCTTACAAAACTTGTTGGAGTAACACCTTCGACCCAATTTGGATTGTTTGCAAAACTCTTTGCTTGAATCGCATCAAACGTTCTCACGAGCTCCTGTTTACTATAGGTTGCATCGAACATAAGTTCTGATACATCATCAGGAAGGAATTGTATCCCCAACGACCCACCATAACGGTTGCTTTCATTTTGATGAAGTTCATAACTTGCCAATGAAGGTTCAATTGCTTTTACCCCTGATATGACATTGCCATTCTGATCTATGGCTTGCGCATATTCTTGTGACTCAACGAAATTCCCTGCGTTATATTGATCTTTTCGATAAGCATTAGTTTCATCATAAAGCGTGAGCGCTACGCCTAAATTGTTATCAAAGAATTTTTCAGAAAATGCGAATTGAAGTTTGTGGTTTTCTTCATCAGCAAAGTCGTTATATCTACCTTGTACCGTAAAAGAGCGTACACCTTCAGCTTGATTAAGCGGTCTTACCGTCACTAAATTAACAGATGCACCCAATGAGCCTTCATCGTGATCGGCACTTGGGGTTTTTACCACTTCCAATTTAGATAAAATATCAGCTGAAAAAGAGCTTAAATCCACAGCTTGAGAAAAGTCGGTAGACGTTAATGCCTGACCATTCAGTGTAATCGCATTTTGATTAGCATCAGCACCACGAACGGTTATTTGCGTTCCTTCACCATCGTTGTTTACAACTGTAACACCTGTCACGCGGCCTAGCGCATCAGCGATATTTTGGTCGGTAGATTTACCAATATCTTCTGCATTGATTGTATCCCTAACGCCAGAAGCAAAACGCTTATCATTTAGTGACTTTTTCAAGCTTCCTTTATAGCCAGATACTTCGATAACTTCTACTTGTTCGTCTTTAGACTTTTCTTCGTCTTCACCAGTATTTTCTTGCCCTATGGCGTTGCAACTCAAAGCCGTAAGGACAGCAAGACTAACGCCGCTTAAATGAAATCGTTGTTTTTTGACGGTCATATCCCAGTGCTCCCGCTCAATGAATGTGTGGATTTTAGCTACTTCAAAAATGTTATTATTTTGTAAAGGCAATGACATAATGAACACAATCAATAATCATGTCAATAATAAATTGTTAACAATTTAACAATTTGATACTTATGTATAAAAGATTTAGATGGCGAATGATTTTCATGCAGATTTCATTGATTAAAATAAAAAAACACCTTCAAACTGATGTAGGTTTGAAGGTGTTTTCGACTACTCGATTTTTGCTAAATTTTATTGGTTTTTATCAAATTTTTTCTTGTACAAGTCTTTATTGAATGTAGTCATGGCCTCAATTAATTCTGGGTATGGCACATCAGCTACGGTAACAAGACCAATATTGGCGTTTTCACCATCGTGGGCGCGGCCCGTTATCGGTTCATCAATATACTGGAACCAATGCGCACCAATCATATAGGGTTTGCTAATAACACTTTCCATATACTCCGTGTACATTCTTGCTCTATCTGTTTGGTCGCTCGCGTGCACGATTCCAGGGTTATATAGCCCAGAATCAGTCGCCGTACCTATATGAAATTCACCAATAACTACGGGTAAGTCTATCTCGTCTAAAAATGCCCAAAACTCTGGCTGCATACCCTCTTCATAGATATTGAAGCTCAGTGCGTCAGAGTACTTTAACGATGCTTTGATGATTTCATCGGGCATTCCCCAATTAGCCATTCTTGCGCCCATATAAAGGTGATGAGGCAACACATCTTCTAATGTGTTGTGGACCACTGAAAAGTATTGCTCTCCTAAAAGCTCAAGTAGCATGGAAAGGTCGTTTACTAGGTTTTTTCCGTGAGTGTTAAAATTAACGCCTGTTTCAAAGTACTGCCAATTCGGATAATCCGTTTGCCATGCATTGTTTAAGTTATCAATCGTTTTATATTTATTCTTAAGCGCATTTGAAAAAGCCTGCTTTGCTGGACTATCTTTGCTGCTTTTACTGAGGCCATCAAGAATGACACCATATTTTTGCTGAACACTACCTTCTCGCTCCCCCCAACTTTTCTCGTTATCAATAAAGATACCAGCGCACCAAGGAGAACCACTTACTTCCTCAGCAATTTTCTCTATCGTTATACGCGCACGTTTAGCGAATTCAGGGTCAAAAGGGTCTGGCATCTCTCCCCAGTGATTCACGTGGCCAGAAAGAGTTTTGAATTCGCCAATTATCCACCCATTAGCAAAGTAGGGAATTCTCTCAGAGTCATAAAACATTGGATCAACCCAGTTCCCAAAAGAAGTAAAACCCCATTCGTGCATTCGCTTGAGAGTAATCTCTTCCCATTGACTAAGGTATTCATCACCATATTTCCTTTCCAGATTAGCGCGATAAAAACTAAACGTTTCACCATGTTCAATTGGACCTTTGTGAGATGTCCTTCGATAACTGTAGTGCTTTGCTAACGGATCGTCATAACTAGGCAACCATTCAAACATGTCACGACGCACTTTTGAAACAACTGTGGCAGTTTCTCTAATGGCTTTCGGTACCGATACAATATCAATTGAATCTTCGGGAGTAAGTTCGTCGGAATCAATTTTTCTAAGCTCGCTATTGTTATAATCCATACCAGTATAAGTAGTGGTATTGGCCATTCTTACGTTAGCAGGTCCATGTGAGAAGAACAGATACCCTTCAGGATCCACCATCCACCACTGCCCGTTTACTTTTTGTGTCCTAAAAAAGCCAGTACCCTGTTGTTTTGGCCCTTTTGTCCATCCTCCATACTGGCTGCGGTCATTCCAAACAGCTGCCGATGACAACGCTTCAGCCTCACGTTGAGCGCGCTCTCTTAATTCAGTGTTGGATGTCACTTTGACATTATTGTCTACACGTGTGCTTTGCCCAAACATATCGACTAATTTAGATAGCCAAAGCGGGTTAGTTTCAGGATTTTCTCTAAAGCGTACGTTTGATAGTTCCATGGTTTTCGTTTCTAAATTCCCGATAACGAAAAACCGTAGTTGGTCAAAGCCTTGGTAATCTTCGCCGACCTTCTTCCAAGAGCGCCATATCATCCTCAACTCTTCAGAGTTCCAAGAAGGAGGATCCCCCCAAAAACCAATATCTGCCGCTACTTCTTCGCCACTAAACGGAAAGAATACTGTCCCTTGATAATTCGCAGGTATACTTACCGAATGACGTTGTTTTACCTCTTCCCCATGTAGAATATCCACATACAAATGCAGTGAAGTTTCGTTATAGTTATCTACATCGAATGCGAGATTATTATCGGTGAATTGCTCAATCTCGTTAATTTCACGCACATCAAACGTAATCGAAGGCATATGCACATTTTTAGGGAAAGATAGCTCAAGCCTATTTTTAACGTTTTTTTTATTTTCCTCAGGTTCAATTACAAGAACACCGTCAAGCGAGTGATTTTTGAACACCGAATGCGGTAAGAGATAGTCTGCGTTTTGCCCGGCGCTAACCAACTCAGTAGTCTGTCTGGTAGAAGGCTCTCGTGCATTATTGCTATCACACCCTGCTAAGGAGAGTGCAGCGGTAAGGCATGTTGCCAGACAAGTTAACTTGAATACTTTTGACTGACCTTGTTTCAGACGAAAGCCACGATTATGCGAGAATTTGCTATAACTACCAGTCACGTTAAATTTCCTTTTCATCAACAATATTGTTAACAATCTACAACTCATCTTTAGCAAATGCAACGTTTTAAAACCCGAGAGCTTGATTCAACTTATTGATCGCGTTTAGAAGTGCATCAGTACTTTGCTGCTGTTTTATATCTAATTCATTTTTCCCGCTAATATCGCTTATCATTAAAGCACCTATTTGTTTACCCTCGTGACGCCCAACTAATCCAACTAATTCTTTGACACCGTTAATATGAAGGCTTTCTCTCCAATCAAAATGGGACTTTGACATCGCTGCAATGTCGTTAATAACCTTAGTCCGAGTCGATGTAAGTTCAGATATGCCTTGTAACGCCTCTTTGATAATTAACTCCCTTACTTCATCTTTACTATGTGATAAAAGAAGAAGACCAGGATTAGAGTCGATTGTTGAGAAGCAACTGCCCTCAGCATAACTTAGAGAAACTGCCCCGGGGCTCCTTGCGTTAACTAAAACCATTGTTTTGCTTTGGTATAACACAAAAAGTTGGCACGATAGCTTCGTCTCGACGGCTAAGTTTTCCATGATAGGTAGCGCTTGTTGACGAATTAAGTCTAATGGTGAAATAGAACGAGCCAAGTTATATAGCTTGAGTGAGAGTCGATATTTGCCGGACCTTTCATCCCTAATTAAGTAGTTGTTACGCGTTAAATTTACCAACACTCTAAAAATTTCGTTGGTACTCCTATTAACACCCTTTGAAATTTCACTTTGAGATAGTGGTGCGCCAATCGTGGCTAAATACTCCATTATCTCAAAACACTTATCTAATGCGGGTACTGCATAATTAATGTTGCTTGCCATAACTGCTCCCTTTTTACTGGTGAAAGTAAAAAAAATTCTTTAGCCCTATTACTCGGTTAGTAACCTCGCCAAACTTTTATATTTAAAAGTGGCATTTTTATATAAAATTAACATTGCATTTACTCATCATTTGCTCAATATTGTCAACAATACACAAAAAACAAACAGGGTATTTATTATGGCAAATTTAACTCAACAGCAAATAGATGACTTTGAAAGAGACGGGTATGTAATCGCTCGCAACTATTATAGCGAGGCAGAAATAGCCAAGTTGCAAGATAAAGCATTTAACGATGACTCGTTGTACCAACGAGCTTGGGACAAAAAAGACGCTTCTGGTACAGTTAGCAAAGTCTGCTTGTGGCAAGATTTAGGTGATGATTTTTATTCTATGTTCTCCAGAGGAAGACGACTCGCAGATGCATGTGAAGAGATCCTAAAAGAGCCAGTTTTTCATACTACAACCAAGATCATGATGAAAGAGCCCTTTGTAGGGGGAGCTTGGGAGTGGCACCAAGACTACGGATATTGGGCGACAGACAACTTCCATCTATACCCCAAACTTATTAGCTGTATGATTGCTATAAATCGTGCAACGATTGAGAATGGTTGTCTTCAAGTATTAAAAGGTTCTCATCATATAGGTCGTATTAACCATCAGAAAACAGGAGATCAAAAAGGCGCAGACATGGATTTTGTCAATGAAGCGCTAAAACGTTTAGAGCTTGTTAATGTCGAGCTAGAACCCGGTGATACACTGTTTTTTCATTGTAATCTTTTACATAAATCAAACCAAAATCGCTCTAAAGATCCCCGTTGGGTAATGATTGCAGCCTACTGTGCAGAATCAGCTAAACCATTTAAAGAGAACTCACTGCTATATCGACCTCTGAAAAAAATCGATGACAGTGCTATTCTCGAGTGGAAAGAATCCGCCATAGCCAAATAAAGTTAGGGTTTTATTATAAGAATGCAAAGGTGTTCTCCGTATAAATACTCATAGCCTCAGCAACTTTTGGGGGTGGAGGCCATTTGCGTTCCACTGCGCTAGATATATATTTCCTTTGTCATCACATTCTAACCCGTGACAATGACAAAACGGGCTCCCTTTTCCACTTAATAATTCTCCTTCTAAAGGTAATTCAGCGCCTAATACAGACACCAGAGTATTTGCTTCGTCGAATATACATATGACACCAGAGTTGTCTTCTGCTCTGTTCCGCTCACCTGTCCAACACACAGGTGCGAGCATATGATCATCTAGAAAAATTGGAGCATGAATAAACGCTCCAGGTAGAGTGAGTGACTTTACATACTGACCATCAAGTGTATACCACATCAACGAGTGCTCTGCCCTAGAGCTAACCAACAGAAGACTCTCGTCTCCTCGTTCATCCATCGTAATTCCATGCCCGTTATTGATTCTATGTACCCCATCCTGACCAAATTTTTTCAAAAACTGACCGTGGCGATTAAAATGCAAAATATAGTCGCTGCCGTAGCCGTCAATAACATAGAACTCGCCATTATTTAGTACGACAACATCGGTAGGATTAAACGACATTTCTGCGGCATATGCGCCATATGTTACCGGATGCCCTACGCTAAAAATAACTTGTCCACTCCTCGTTGTTTTCGTAATCGAGCCAGCTTGGGCGATCATTTTGTTGAAGGGAGATGCCCAGTCGTCAACACTCTCGCCATCCCACCTTCTATTTACAACCCATCCGCTGTCAACCAAAAACAGTGACATTTCGTTGTTTTCAACTAAGCCCTTGAGCCCGTGAAGTCCAGGCCACTGCTTGCCCCAGCTATCTACAACGTTTCCTTTATAGTCATACTCAATCACATTATGGTCTGGATGATCCGTCGCCAATACAAGCCTATCTTGCCAAAACATAAGTGCATGCGCGTTGTTAGGTCTTATCTCACTGTTTAGCTGTTTTCCCCAAATAGGGTCTATTTCGAATTTCCAATCATTCTGTCCAAGCATTTGACGTTCCAAACATTTTATTGACAACTGTTAACAATTAGATCAAATAATAAAGAGGTTGAACGGAGAAATCTATGGTTATTGAGCAAATATCAACATTTGTTAAAACACTTGGTTATAGAAACGTACTTTTTGTAAAAGTTACCACTGAATGTGGCCAGTATGGCTGGGGAGAATCTGGACTCTCCAGCAGAGAGTACGCAGTAGCAGGAGCAATTGGCCATTTTAAACAATTTCTGATCGGCAAAAACGCTTTGGACATCGGCGCTTTGTGGCAAGAAATGTATCGCAGCCAATATTTTGAAGGGGGGCGCGTTTTAAGTGCAGCAATATCTGCAATAGACATTGCACTACATGATATTAAAGGTAAGCACTTTAATGTGCCCATTTATCAACTTCTGGGAGGAAAACAAAGAGATAAAATACCGCTTTTTGCGACAGTAACGCACCCCTTAGACGAAACGATAATCTCTCATTGTCAACAACGTATTGATGAAGGTTGGACCCACATTCGGTTGACAACGGGAGAGCACGGTGCCGCCCAGCAGTCTACTGACTATGATACGAGAAAAGCAATTGCAAGGGCTTCATCTGTTTTAGTTGATGTAAGACATGCGCTTGGCCCTCATATCCAACTTGGAATTGACTTTCATCATCGCTTGTCGGTTTCAGAAGCCAAGAGTTTACTGAACCGCATTCCCCCTGGCACGCTTGATTATATTGAAGAACCCATTCGTTCAGAATCTCCTGATAGTTACTACCAATTACGACAATCATGTAGTACGCCTTTTGCTATTGGTGAAGAACTGACTAGCAAATGGGCTTTTTATCCATTTTTGAAACAAAATCTAATAGACCTCGCTCGTATCGATATCTGCAATGCTGGGGGGTTTACGGAATCGATGAAGATTGCCGCAATGTGTGAACTTCTTTATGTTGATATGATGCCGCACAACCCATTAAGCCCTTTATGTTCACTAGCAACAGCGCATTTTTGTGCAGCTATTCCTAATCTGGATAGCCTCGAATGGCTTCCTTATGCTGAAGATATTTCTTCCTATGCTGCGGTCTTCTCGCACATGCCAAAAACGGAGGGACCATTCCTTTTATTGCCAGACGTACCAGGTTTAGGAGTTGATATCTGTGAAGCCTCACTTAAAAAACTGCCATTTTCATATTGGGAGCCGCCAAGGCTAACGAAACCTGATGGAAGCTATACAAACTGGTAAAACGATGAAAACTAAAAACCAAAAACTCGGTGTTCTGCTACTTATTTTTGTGAGTGTGGTCATAAACTACATGGATAGAACTAACCTTTCGATAGCCGCATCGCAGATGAAGGAAGACCTTTCTCTCTCGAGTGTTCAAATTGGTCTTCTTTTCTCTGCTTTTGCCTGGACATACTCATTGCTGCAAATTCCAGGGGGGTTACTTGCTGACCGTATGAAGATAAGAGTTATCTATCCATTGATTATGATTGGCTGGAGCATTGCGACACTAATCCATGGGGTAGTAAGTAGCTTTCTAGCGCTAGTTGGCCTGCGGATGTTGGTCGGCCTATTTGAAGCGCCCTCGTACCCTCTTAACAACAAAATTGTAACGTCTTGGTTTGCAGAACAAGAAAGAGCTAGTGCGATCGCTATTTATACATCTGGCCAATTTATCGGTCTAGCATTCGCCATTCCGTTACTTGCATTCATTTTAGAGTGGCTGGGTTGGCGCGGTCTGTTTGTTGTTTCTGGAGTGATTGGCATCATTTGGGGAGCTATTTGGTACTATGCTTATCCTAAGAAAAGCGAAACGCAAAACTACATATCGACACAAGAACCAAACGTAAAAACCTCATTAGATTTCAAAGCTACGCGCAATCAACTTAAACTCGCTTTTACTAGTAAAAAATTATGGGGTTTGTATATTGGTCAGTTTTGCTTGGGAAGCACGCTCGTGTTTTTCCTAACCTGGTTTCCAACCTATCTAGCTGATTATCGTGGCCTAAGTATTGTCGAATCTGGTTTCTACGCGTCGGTGCCATTTCTCTGTGCGTTTTTTGGCGTACTCATATCAGGAACCTTCAGCGACTGGCTAGTAAAATACGGAGTAAGTAACGAAGTGGCCCGTAAAACCCCAGTTATTGCTGGTCTTCTTTTGTCTAGCAGCGCTGTTGGTGCCAACTTTGTAGAATCCACAGCCATGGTAACAGTGTTTTTGTCGCTGTCTTTCTTTGGTAATGGATTGGCCTCTATAAACTGGATTTTTGTTTCATTGTTAGCGCCTAAATCAATGGTAGGACTCATTGGAGGCTGCTTCAATTTCATTGGTGGTCTGTCGGCTGTAATCATACCCATAGCTATTGGCTACTTAGTGCAAGATGGTAATTTTGAACCTGCATTAATACTCATTTGCTTTCTCGCACTCTTGGGCGTCTGTTCCTTCTTATTTTTAGTCGGAAAAATTGAGCAGCTACCCGAACCAACATCTTAACCTGCATTATTTTAGGAATAACCACATGACTGAATCTCTTGCAAATATCTGTTCATCAAAAGCTATTGCTATCATCCGCGTTAAAGACACTCATTCTATAGCAAGAATAGTCGACTGCCTCGTTGATGGAGGTATCAAAGCACTAGAAATCACAAGCAACACCCCTAACTACTTACAGGCTATAAAAGACTTACGTAAGCGTTACCCGAGTATAAGCATTGGTGCAGGTACAATAACAAATACTTTCTTGGCGTCTGAAGCAATTGATGCAGGAGCGCAATTTTTAGTGACGCCAAATACGTCTAGATCTGTCATAGCAATGGCCAATACAAAAGGCATCCCTATCGTCGTAGGGGCATTTACACCTTCCGAGGTTTATAATGCGTATGAATGGGGCGCTGACCTGGTAAAGCTATTTCCCTCCAACGTGCTTGGCTTAGATTACGTTAAATCACTTGTTTCAGGCCCTTTTAATCAAATTCCAATTTTATCTGTCGGTGCGGTAGATGAAAAAAACGCTGCTGACTGGTTAAAGGTAGGTTGCATAGGCGTTGGCTTTGCGGGAAATTTGACTCAACCAATCCTATCAGAAAACGACTATTCAATTCGAAAGGCAAGAATAAAATCCCTCTTAAATTCAATCAATTGATATTCAGCCTTTTTTTGGCCACTTATTATTGTTGACAATTAACAGTTAATCAAAAATAATGAAAAGAGCTACATATTGTTTACAATTAACAAACATATGGGACACCAAAAATGAAAAAATATGGGTTAACTGCACTATCACTCTCTATAATAAGTGCTCTACATGGCGCGCAAGTCCATGCGCAGCAAGAAGAAAAAGAACTTGAAGTTATTCAAGTTAAGGGAATTCGAGGCGCACTGGCGTCTGCAATGGATGTAAAAAGAAGCTCTTCGGGTGTGGTTGATGCGATTTCTGCTGAAGATATTGGTAAATTCCCCGATACAAACTTAGCTGAGTCTTTACAGAGAATCACTGGTGTCTCCATTGACCGAACAAATAACGAAGGTAACCAGGTCACAGTTCGTGGTTTTGGCCCAAGCTTTAATCTTGTTACGCTCAACAACAGACAAATGCCTAACTCATCTGCACTAGAAACCGCTGGTATTTCTCGCAGTTTCAACTTCAGGGAACTAGCAGCAGAAAGTGTATCAGGTGTTGAAGTTTATAAAACTGGGCGAGCAAATGTAAGCTCCGGTGGTATAGGCGCAACTATCAACATAAACACAGCTCGCCCATTTGCTATGGATGAATTTGTCGCAGTTTGGAGTGCTAAGGCTGTGATGGATACCAGTGTCACCACGGGTGATAGTGTAACGCCTGAAGTATCTGGCATGATCAGTAAAACGTTTGAAGACCGAAAGTTTGGGATTCTGGCATCATACTCTCACGCAGAACGTGACAGTCATGTTGATCGAATAGGCGCATTTAACTGGAGCCGAGGATACCCTGGACAAGCAGACCCAGATACTTCGGCAATTGATACCACACGCAATCCAACACTCGCAACATGGCGAACGCCAACAGTTGATCTCGACGACACGAACTATGAGCGCGAACGCCAAAATGGGCAACTCGTTCTACAGTATAGACCCACAGATTCGCTCACCATGACAGCAGATTACGTTATGTCACGCCTTGAAGAATTCGGAAATCAGCATCGTATGAGCTTCTGGTTCGACAATGTTGAACAAGGCGCAGCTGACGTTAATGGCACAATAATCAATCCATTGCGTACAAACGACGAGCTTAATTTCTGGTCTTGGGAATATAACTTCGAGACTGAGAATGATTCTTATGGCCTTAACTTTGATTGGCAAGCCAATGATGCTCTGCGTTTCAAACTGGACCTACATGACTCGACGTCACATTCAAACCCTGGTGCCCTTCCAGCAGAAAGACTTGCCAACCTCAAAAACCCATTTGGTGCTGCGGCGCCGGTGACAATATCTGCCGACTTCAGCGGCGATATTCCATCCGTTGCCTATGATGATTCCGCGTTACCTGGCGGGGCGTATGCACTTGAAAACATAGAAGGTGATTTGTACCAAGAGCGTGGGTTTGAGGTCGAAAATAATATACAGCAAGTTCAGTTTTCTGGCCGATGGTTGAATCTCTCTGATGGCGCACTGGACGCCATTCATTTCGGCATTGCACACACTAAGTACACAGTTGACTCTGTCAAGATAAACGGCGCTAACTTCGGTTTAGGTAACGGTGCTTTGGATATAAGCGAATTGGACTTGCGTTTCATAGAGGGTGACATAGGCTTTGAGTTCATTCCTGTATACAGTGCTGATCAGTTCATAGAACTTACCAAAGCACAAGGACTCTATATTGAACCAAACAAGAGCTTAAATGGAATTGAAGAAATCACGACCGCTGCATTCTTATCTTTTGATTTCGTAACCGAATTTAATGATATGGAAGTTAGAGCTAACTTCGGTGTTAGGTATGAAGAGTCAGATGTAGAGTCATATTCGATTAATAGACCTGTTGTAGGCTTTAACTGGCTAACACCACTAGAAATGTCGAAAGTCTTTGCTGATGAAGAAGTATTTGAAACGCTAGATGGCTCCTATGAGCATTTCTTACCCAATTTTGATTTTTCACTAAGTATTACTGACGACATTATTGCAAGATTTGCTTATAGCAAGACTATAGCGCGAAGTGATATTACCGCTATGTTTCCGGCTACGAGCCTAGA
This sequence comes from Alteromonas sp. KC3, assembly GCF_016756315.1. Taxonomy (NCBI): domain Bacteria; kingdom Pseudomonadati; phylum Pseudomonadota; class Gammaproteobacteria; order Alteromonadales; family Alteromonadaceae; genus Alteromonas; species Alteromonas sp. KC3. The sequence goes on along the minus strand of NZ_AP024235.1, from coordinate 1,891,044 downwards.
CAACCACCTAGCCACGGGCCCGTTTAGAGCATCGCAAGGCAACCCTAACCTTCTACCCTATGAAGCTGACAACTTCGATCTTTCACTCGAATATTATTACGACGAAGGAAGTTATGTTTCGCTAGGACATTTTCGCAAGCAAGTAGATAACTTCATTGCAATCGGTGAAGAGGAACGTGTTATAGAAGGCCCTAATGGTCCGTTAACAAATCCTGCTGGTGCAGCACGCCCGGGGTGTCCAGGTGGAGCAGCGGATAACCCTCTCCCAGCATGTGTATCACAGCCAGGCGATCCGGTAATCGAGTGGATTGTATCTACGCCGCTCAATTTGGACGAAACTCGAGTTTATGGGTGGGAGTTCAACGTGCAACATTTATTTGGCGAAAGTGGGTTCGGCACTATTGTGAACTACACAATGGTCGACAGCAGCGATAACTACGACGTTTACTCTTTGGAGAATGATTTTGCTCTACCTGGCCTGAGTGATTCTGCAAACCTTGTCGCGTTTTATGAGCAAGATAATTATCAAGTGAGAATTGCATACAACTGGCGTGATGAGTTCCTTCTACAAGGCGGAATTGAACCCCTCTTCACAGAGGAGTATAGCCAGATTGATATCTCCGCAAGTTACGACATAAATGAATCATTGTCACTTTTCTTAGAAGGTATAAATGTGACGAATGAAAAAACAAGACGCCATCAACGCTTCTCAAATCAAATCCGCGATTACGAAGAATACGGCCCGCGCTACAACATCGGTATCCGAGGAAAATTCTAATCACTAGGAGATGCTGGCGGTGTTTGCCGCCAGCAAAAGCATTATGCATAGACAGCCACAATCAAATTCAAATGACATCGTGAACATCACTATTTTAGGTGGTGGAACCGCTGGTTGGATTACTGCTGGCGTAATTGCAGCGCACCACAAAAAACAAAAAACCAACTTGGTAAACATCACGTTAGTTGAATCTCCAACCATTCCTATCGCCGGCGTAGGTGAAGGTACTTGGCCTTCGATGAGACGCACACTTAAAGAGATGGGTATCAGTGAAACCGATTTCCTACTCCAATGCAATGCGACCTTTAAACAGGGTGCAAAGTTCGCGAAATGGGTTAATGGTAGCGATAATGACGCCTATTACCATCCGCTGGTCGAACCTAGCCGATATCATGCGTACAATCTTGCAAACAATTATGTTAACACACCTCATAGCGTACGCTTTGAAAGTATAGTATGTCCCCAAGGGGCCGTATGTGAATTAGACTTAGCCCCCAAAAATTTATCTCAACGTGAATATGAAGGACTGTTGAACTATTCATACCACCTTGATGCCACGGCATTTGCGTCATTTCTTAAAAAACACTGCATTGAGAAATTAGGGGTTAACCATGTGATCGCAGATATCGACCAAGTAGAAGGTACGAGTGAAACCTCTATTACCGCGCTGATTACGGAAAAGGGAGAGAAGATCACAGGTGACTTGTTTATAGATTGCTCGGGATTTAAAAGTAGGCTTCTAGGCAAACATTACGAAACGGAGTATGTTTCGTGTCAAGAGACTTTGTTTTGTGACCGTGCCGCCACTCTCCATGTTGACTATGACGAGGGACAAACAATTCCTCCTTACACAATTTCGACCGCCACGCAAGCAGGTTGGATTTGGGATATAGGGCTTCCTCACAGAAGAGGTATTGGTCACGTTTTCTCTTCACATCACATGAACAATGAAAAAGCAAAACAATGCTTAGCAAAATATATTAGACGAGATATTTCTGACATTGATATCAAATACTTTGATATCAATCCGGGACATAGAAAAGTATTTTGGAAACACAATTGTGTTGCAGTAGGTTTGAGTGCTGGCTTTTTAGAACCGCTTGAGGCTTCTTCGCTTGTACTGGTTGAAATGGCTGCAAAATACATTGCCGAACATCTTCCGAAAACCTCTTGTGTTATGCCAATAGTAGCCAAAAAGTTTAATCAAACGTTTCTCGCTCGTTGGGAACAAATTATCGATTTTCTAAAACTTCATTATGTCCTTAGCGAAAGACCTGAGCCATTTTGGGAAATGCACCGAAACAAAGACACTTGGCCAGATTCTTTGGTGGATAACTTGATGCTTTGGAAATACCAACCACCTTGGCATAGCGACTTTGCTTTTGTCGAGGAAGTATTTCCAAGCGCAAGCTATCAATATGTACTTTACGGTATGCAGCCTAATTTCACATCTTCCAACAATATTGACGCTCTTGAGTGCGAACAACTGATGCGTGAAGAAACAACAAAAAGAAAACAGCAAATACAATACTTCAAAAATCAACTTTACGACCAGAGAACACTTCTCAACAACATTGCCAAATTCGGCTTGCCTTCTCACTAACCTTTTATTCTGCGCAGGTAAACACAAATGCAAAAGCTCGAGCCCTTAACGGTTGAAAATCACCAACACCTCAAAATCACTAAAAATTATACGGGCAAAGCTATTTTTAATCAGAGTACTTTTCCAATTTTGATAACTGAGTTTGAACAAATTCAACGTGAATATCCCATTGCGTTATTTCGCTCGCCATTGGATGGGAAACTTAGCGTTCATGCACTTACAAGTTTAGAAGAAGGTACAAATCAATTTATCAAGAATGAGAAATGGCAAGCCCAGTACATTCCACTTTTTGTGCATTGCCATCCATTTGCTTTGAGTAACTCAAATGGTGCGAAACCGTGTCTAAAAGTAAACTCTCTCCATGTTGCTTTTGAAAATGGTACAGAGCCATTGTTTCACGAAGACGGCACTGACACTGAATTTTTATATGCCATGCGAACATCAATGGTCGACATTCAAAACCACTACCAAATCACCCAAGGATTTTTGGACTTCGTTGAAAAACACAATCTTTCAGAACCTCTCACTATACGATTTGAGGATGAGGAAGGTGCTCTACAGCAAAAAGAAGGGATATTGACTGTACAACTCGTTAAATTCCATCAATTACCGGACGACGTTAAGCTGGCAGCAATAGCTAATGGCTTTTACCAAGCTATTGTTCTCATCAATGCAAGTTTGCACTCTTTTGCTTTGCTCTTAAATAAATAAAAACATAGATCAGAATTATACGTATACAAAAAAGGTGCAACCATGCTAACAATAAAAGACGTTGCAAAGCGAGCGGGTGTATCGCAAGCTACCGTTTCCAGAGTGTTAAACAATACTAAACCTGTAAGGCTGGAAACGCGACGACAAATAGAATCTATAATTCAAGAACTCCATTACACGCCTAATCCCAATGCTGTCAACTTAGGCCGAAAACGCCAGAAAATAATTGGACTTGCGTATTCCTATTCTCAAGAAGAAAGTATTCAAGTTCTGCGAAATACGGAAGCTTTTGCAAGAGAAAAAAACATACCTCTTCAAATCAGAAGTACTCAACCAGATGCACATAGTGAGTTAGAAGCTATATCGTGTTTGATAGCTTTTGGGTGTAATCCTGTATTTGCTCATGTATCGTATCTTGATGATGCAACTCTATCTTCTCTATTAGCTTACTACCCGCAACTTCACTTAATTGATAGGGGTAGTAATACTAACGGTGCTCATTGTGCTTTGTATGATCATAAAAAGGCGGGTGAACTTTTCGCCAGTGCATTAAAACAAAGTGGCACATCTCAAAATCTATGTGTCTTCGCCCTTAAACCAAGTGTCAACGCAACTATTAGAGAAAAGACATTTAGAGATAAATGTGAACATCCCATAAGTGTACAACGGGCCACCAATTCGTTTTCTGCAGGAGAACAAATGATTCATAATTTGATATCATCTGGCCTCATCCCAGAAACTATTGTGACGGATCTAATGGACACGGCACTTGGTATGTTAGTCGCTTTTAATGAAATAGCTCCTAGAAATACTAAACCACCTACCCTAATAACTTTTGGCTTGGAACACTCCGTCCATTCCATTGCCGACAACTTTGTGAATATTAACTACCCTATCCAATTACTTACAAAAAGGATTATTAGCAGTGCGTTTAATCAACATGAGGATACAGAGGCAAAGCGAATAAAATTGATCTTACCCACCATAAAAATAAAAGGACCTAAGCTAAACACGTTTCCGCATGACTCTAAATAAATATAAAGAAAACAGTAAAAATCCCATAGTGACCGGTTCACTCACCGCATGAGTCACGATTGTAAGGTAGCCAATGTCAGCAAATGAAGCGATTGTTGTGTTACTTATCGTGGTAGGAACTGGCCCTAAATAGCCTGTCATGAGATCAGACGCGCCACCAGGCCAACCTTCATCCCAATGGCCGTTTGCGGTACCGGGTCCGCCATCTAATTCCACAGGAACAGAATCAGCACCTGAGTCAAATTCTTGCCGATAGATATCAAGGGCATATTTGCCAGTGTAACGACCTGAGCCCTGTACGTAGACATTCTGCGTGCCAGGAAAGTACCGTCCCGCATCCCACAATGTACCAAAGCCAATGACATGCGCCATTTCATGTACAACAACATCAAATAATAGATTTGCCCGCTCAAGTGCATCAAGGTCGGCTGTATCGAAGCGCATAGTACCGCGCGTGGTGTAAATGATCCCTACGTCAAGCGCCTGTGCGATTGAGCTTGGCCCCGCTGAGCCTAGCACATTACCAACGCCATCGATGTTTTCGCCACTGGCAGAAATAACCAAATTAAGGTTAAACGCGCTTTGCACACCTGGCAGTACGAATTCCCAAAAGTTTACAGCATCATCGAAAATGTCGGCTTGAGAGGACGATAAACCTCCCATATTGTTCACTGTAATGTTAAAGAAACCAGCCATGCTCTGCGTGCTAACAAGCAGCATGGCAAAAAGGAAAGAGCGAATACTCGACATACAAAAGCGCATACTGGCCAGCCTCAGGAAATTCACGGTGAATTGCTTATCTAGTTATAGACAAGATTGTTGGATTGCGAAACTACACGTAGTTAGATTCGAACTAAAGTCGATACCAATTAACGTTATATCTCGATGATGAATCGCGCCACTTTGATATCGCCCACTTCTATGGTTGAATCAAGCACACCACCCACTGATTTGATCATGTTTTGCGATGCGTGATTATCAGAGTAACAATGAACATGTAATTGACTGTTATTGGCGTAGCCAATATGGCGTGATTTTGCTATTTCACATGTCCATCTTAGCAGCAGTGTGCTCAAGCCTTTGCCACGGGCACTTGGTCTTATTCCTAAGCCGATATGACCGCCCACATGGGCTATTTCGGCATTCAGACGCTGTCTAAGATTAGACACACCTAGCAAGGTGTTGCCACGCACTAACCAGAATGTAGCACTGTCTACATACCCTTTAGGGAGATCAACACCTAATCGAAAGGCTTCTAAACGATCAAGATAATTTCTAAAGTCTGACGCATCGAGATCTAGCACAAACGGATAGCGCTCTTCATCGCCTAACTCAGCAATGTATTCACGATAACTAGGTTCAAAGCGCACTGACGGCGTAACCAGTTGATATGTCACACCATCAATACACGACTGTTTTAAGAATTCAGACACGCTCATCGACTCAATCAATTACCACGTAAGATCGTCAGGAATTTCATAGTCTGCGTACCAATCGTCCTCGTCTTCATCTTTACCATCGTTGCCACTCTTATCAAGGTCAGCGCGGTAAATCACAGAACTTGCATCACGCTGGGCAATTTTGTCAGCCACCGGCGTAGGAACAAGTTCATAGGCATCATCAAGTAGGACTACGGTTAAACGCCCTTTTGTTACTTGTTTATGCATTTCTTCACTCACGTACATACGCTTGACCACGTTGTCATGCGTGAAGTTCAACACAGTGTCCCCTTTACGGTCTTGCTTATTAACGGTAATTAATTGGCGAACTTGTGCCGCTATAGAGCGTTTTTCACGCTCTTGCTGCTGAAGCTGGTTTAATTCGCGCGAACGCGCTTTCTTTTCTTCAGCTGCTTGTTGGGCCGCGATAGTGGCTTCATCTACCACGGGCTGCTTTTGTTTGTTCTTTTGCTTCTGCTTTTTGCGTTTGTCTGCGCGTGCTTGCTTTGCTGTCGCTTTATCGGCTAAACCAGCTTTGAGCAATTGGTCTTGTAATGAGGCCATGCTTTTTCTCTACTACGTAAACGTTTTTGGTATTGTACAACGTTTTGGTTACTCGCAAAAAGCCCGAGAAAAACTCGGGCTTTGTAAGAGCGTGTTAACAAGCTAAATGCTTATTTTTTCTTTGCTTTGGGTTTTGCAGCTGGCTTCTTGGCCGCTTGCTCCTGCCACTTACCATCGTCGTACCACGCTGACCAACCTGTTGCTTTGCCATTTTCGTTTTCAGACATAACATACTGTTGTTTGGTTTTTCTGCTATAACGCACGATAGCAGCATTGCCGTCAGGGTCGGTTTTTGGCGCATCTGCCAGATAGTAGAACTTCGGTGAAATTCTATCTCTAAAGCGTGCTAACTCTTTCACTTTTGGCGCGCGTGTCTCACGCGATTTAGGGAAGTTATGTGCAGCTAGGAAAATACCTGAAGCGCCGTCTCGCAACATAAAGTGCGCGTCTGACTTTTCACACGGCAATTCCGGTAAATCAACAGGATCTTCTTTAGGTGGCGCGGCTTCGCCGTTGCGCAGCAATTTACGCGTGTTCTTACATTCTTCGTTAGTACACCCGAAATACTTACCGAATCGACCGTTTTTAAGCTCCATATCGCTGCCGCATTTATCACACTCGATAATGGGCCCGTCATACCCTTTAATTTTAAAGGTGCCGGTTTCAACTAATGTGCCATCACATGTAGGCGTGTTACCACAGACATGAAGCTTACGCGTTTCATCAACAAGGTAGCTGTCCATTGCGGTTCCACACTTAGGGCAACGCTTTTTAGAACGAAGTGCTTCTGTTTCCAGCTCTTCTTCATCATCAACTTTCACCACTTCGTCACCTGGTGTAAGGTTCATCGTATTCGTACAACGCTCCTTAGGCGGCAGATTGTAGCCAGAACAGCCCAGGAATACCCCTGTTGAAGCTGTTCGCACATTCATTTCTCGGCCACACTTGTCACACTCTATGCCCGCAGGTACAGCTTGATTTAAGCGCATACCGCCTTCTTCAGGGTCTTTTTCAGCGTTTAGCAACTTGCCATAAAAACCGCTGTAGAAGTCGTTCAGTACGTCTTTCCAATCTTTATTGCCTTCTGCAATATCATCAAGCTGTTGCTCCATGTTTGCAGTAAAGTCGTAGCTCATCAAATCGTCGAAGTTTTCCATTAGACGATCGTTAACGATTTCACCCATTTTCTCTGCGTAGAAACGTTTATTTTCTAAACGAACGTAACCGCGATCTTGAATAGTTGAAATAATGCTAGCGTAAGTAGAAGGACGCCCGATACCACGCTTTTCCAACTCTTTAACCAACGACGCTTCGTTAAAGCGTGCAACTGGCTTGGTAAAATGCTGTTTAGGATCAAGCGCTTTCAAGTTAAGCACGTCGCCTTTTTGCACATCAGGCAACATTAATTCTTCATCGCCCTTCTTGCGAAGCTGTGGCTGTACACGTGTCCAACCATCAAACTTAAGCACACGGCCTTTTGCAGTTAATTCATAGTCACCTGCAGCAACCTTAATGGTTGTTGCATCATACTTAGCTGGTGTCATTTGACACGCCACAAATTGACGCCAAATCAATTCATATAAACGCTGTGCATCGCGTTCCATGTCACCCAAGCTTGCAGCGCTAATGCTTACATTCGATGGACGAATAGCTTCGTGCGCTTCCTGAGCCCCCTCTTTGCTGCCGTAGCGAATGGGTGAGTCAGGCAAATATTTGTTGCCAAAATTATCTGAGATATAAGCACGTGCACTATCCAGTGCTTCTTGGCTCAAATTAGTCGAATCGGTACGCATATACGTGATGTAGCCAGCTTCATAAAGTCGCTGCGCCATCATCATGGTTTTCTTCACACCAAAGCCTAAACGCGTACTTGCGGCTTGTTGCAATGTCGAGGTAATAAACGGTGCAGAAGGACGGCTTTGTGTAGGCTTCGATTCACGGCTTTCAACGGTATAGTTCGTCCCCTCTAAGGCGGCCAATGCCTTATCAGTTTCGGCCTTATTTTTAGGTTTAAACGCATTCCCTTGGTGCTTGGCAACCAGCATGCGAAGGGCCGCTTTTTCCTTACTTGTTAAGTCGGCATGTACATCCCAGAACTCTTCAGGAACAAAGGCTTTAATCTCGCGCTCGCGTTCAACAACCAAGCGAACAGCAACCGACTGAACGCGTCCAGCGGAAAGGCCGCGCGCAATTTTTTTCCACAGCAGCGGAGACACCATAAAGCCGACAACGCGGTCTAAGAATCGACGAGCTTGTTGGGCGTTAACCCGAGAAATGTTGAGCTCACCTGGGTCTGAAAACGCATCTTGAATGGCATTCTTAGTGATTTCGTTGAATACCACACGCTGATAGGTCTTATCTTTTTTGCCTAGCAACTCTTGCAAGTGCCATGCAATCGCCTCTCCCTCGCGATCCAAATCGGTTGCGAGATAGATAGTGTCAGCATCTTTAGCCAGCTTTTTAAGCTCATTAACGACTTTTTCTTTGCCTTGTAGCACCTGATAGTGTGCTTTCCAGTCTTTCTCTGGATCGACACCCATTCTGTCTACAAGTTTTAAATATTCGTGTCGGCGAAGGTATTCTTGTCTCTCGTCTTCGCTTAAAGTTTTGAGTTCTTTTGCTGGTTTTTTAGGCTCTACTTTGCCTAAAGCCTTCGTTGGAAGATCTCGCACGTGGCCAACCGAACTTTTTACGATAAAATTTTTGCCAAGATATTTATTTATCGTTTTCGCTTTGGCTGGTGACTCGACTATGACCAGTGATTTTGCCATATAATTGAACTAAACCTATTGATTTTAAATGACTTATTACGTCAAATACTGAAAATTGGAGCAACCTTGCACTATATATAGGGTACTCGCTCTTTTTTAACATATATCTACAAAGTGAATGGAAAACAAGATCTTCTTCATACTTATTCTTTCTACTGCTTTAAACGCGCACAAAAACCGTTCAAATTTTAACCGCCTTGATTGGCATTGCCTTTAAAAGCCGTATAATGCCAGCCATTACAACCTAGCATGCGTCAACGCAACCGTGCGCTTTTGCATTGAAGTTTGACACATCTAACCTAAGCCTACTGGGCAATAAAAGTGCATCATTTGTCTTTCCTATCGCCTTAGCAGCATAGAAGCCAAATGAGAAAACACCAAAAATGAGGGAATGTATGAAGCAGTTTGAAGTCAATTTTGATGGCCTTGTTGGCCCTACCCATAACTACGCTGGCTTATCATTTGGTAATGTTGCTTCTTTGAACAATGCAAATGCTGTAAGTAGCCCAAAGCAAGCCGCCAAGCAAGGACTTGCTAAAGCAAAGGCGCTAGCAGATATGGGAATGGTTCAAGGGGTTTTAGCGCCGCAAGAACGCCCAGATATTGCCGCATTGCGCAGATTAGGCTTTACAGGCTCTGATGCACGAGTGCTAGAAAGCGCTGCGAAGCAGTCTCGCGAGATTTTCTTAGCATGTTGCTCTGCTAGTAGTATGTGGACGGCAAATGCTGCTACGGTGTCTCCTAGCGCCGATACTGCCGATGGACGGGTGCACTTTACCCCTGCAAACTTAACAAACAAGTTTCACCGTTCATTAGAGCCACAAGTCACGGGTAATATTCTGCGCGGGACCTTTGCGAACGAAAAGCATTTTGCACATCACCAGCACTTACCTGACAATGAACATTTCGGTGATGAAGGTGCCGCTAACCATACGCGTTTGTGCAGCAACTACGGCCAAGCCGGTGTTGAGCTATTTGTATATGGCCGTCACGCATTTGACACCAGCAAACCTGCACCTAAAAAATTCCCAGCCCGTCAAACACTTGAAGCTTGCCAAGCCGTCGCGCGTTTGCATGGTCTAGATGATGATGGCGTTGTTTACATGCAGCAAAACCCTGATGTTATCGACCAAGGTGTCTTCCACAATGACGTTATTGCGGTGGGTAACCAAAACGTATTGTTTTTCCACGAACAAGCGTTCTATCAAAAAGAAGCGGGCTTAAAAGAGTTACAGGCGAAATTTGGTGATGAGCCACTGCATTTCATTGAAGTCCCCACCGATGAAGTGTCGGTATTGGACGCCGTTAAGACGTATTTATTTAACACACAAATAATTACGCTACCAAGTGGCGAAATGACTATTATTGCGCCGACTGAGTGTGAAGAAAATGACGCGGTTAAGCGTTACTTAGACAAGCTTGTCACACTAGGTACACCCATTACGTCGGTAAATTATTTCGATGTTAAACAAAGTATGCGTAATGGTGGTGGCCCCGCTTGTTTGCGTTTACGCGTTGCGATGAATGACCAAGAGTTAGCAGCGGTTAACCAAAATACGTTAATTAACGACGCACAATTTGCACGATTAAATGCGTGGGTAGACAAACACTATCGCGATCAGCTTAGTGAAGATGACTTGCGTGATCCGCAGTTACTTATTGAGTCACGTACTGCACTTGACGAGCTAACACAGCTATTGAAACTCGGCTCTGTTTACCCATTCCAGCAAGGGTAACAATATAATTAAAAAAGCCCGTCAACGACGGGCTTTTTAGTATTCATTAATATATGACGCTACGGACAAGTACCAACACCAAATGGGTTATCCGCAGGTCTTACGTTTTCATCACTAACATCATCGGCAAGAACAGAAAGCTGGAATGTGGTCGTCGCTTGTGCTTCGCTTCCCGTTGACTGTCCAAATACGGATATTTCAGAAAAATACCATCCGCCATAGTTTTCCGGATAACGATACTCAATCTCAGCATAACCATTTTCGTCCGTTACGCCATTATTAGTAAGCGTCAACGTGCCTACGATACCTGGAGTTAATTGCTCATCACCGTTTGAATCCTCACCAGCATCTAGAATTCCATTTGCGTTGATATCTTCATTTGAACACTCTGTAATATTGGCTTGGACCCAAAGTGAATTAATAGTGTTAAACACCCATTCACCACGCCAATACACTCCGCCTTCGTTAAACTTAACCGGGTTTACTGATGCAGTAAGGTTCACACCACTTACAGGGCGCCCAGCAGAATCTGAAACAAAAACCGCAAAACGTTTTAAATAGGATGTCGTGGTCTCTTGCTCAATTTGATTGCCAGTACCAATTACAATATCAAATGCTCGTGCGCCCACCGTAATTAGAACGTCATCAGAAATGGCTTCATCTTCTGCGACAAACGCAGTTATTACCACATCTTCATTGCTTGAAACCGACCCCGATGTAAACACGGTAGTAGCGATACCTTTACTGTCTGTTGTCGCCTGTGATGGTGAAATAAAGCCGGTTGAAACGTCGGATACGGTAAAGTTAACTACGCTATTTTTCACTAAATTACCATCTGCATCTCTCACAACAGCGCTGATTGTGCTGGTTTGACCGTCTGGACCAAGAACATCAGGAGACGCATCTGCAATAATGGTGGCAGGAGTCGTTGCAATGAACTCAATTTGTACTCGCGCAGAAACAAGCACAGCTCCGCTAGAATCAGTTGCTGTTGCCGTAATAGAGGAAATCCCTGCATTGTCAGAGCTAACATCTATACTAGCCTGACCGTCGGTATTTGTAGTTACAGTTGAACTACCTGCAATTTGCCCACGAGACACGCTAAACGTAATGTCTTCGCCTGCCACTGGATTATTATCTTGTCGCCATTCCACAGTAATGGTTTGAGCAGTACCTAAAGGCACTTCCTCTGTAGGCAAGTTTATAAAGTTAAACTCGTCTTGTTGTACTTGAACGGTAAAGGTTGCATCTGCATTAAGTGCGCTCGCAGTTATCGTATCTTCGCCCGACGTAGATGCCGTGTATGTCACAGTTGCTTGACCATTTGCACCAGTATTCACGGTGGTAGCGCTAAGTGACCCGTTTGCTGCAGTTAACACCACATCTTGGTTCAAAATAGATGTTCCGTCTGAATCCTGTACGCGAATAGTATAGTCAACACTGTCGTTTAGAATTACCGATGATGCACCGTTAATTGTTACCTCAGTGCCGGTAATGGTGATATCAACGGTTTGTGTTAGTGAACCTGCTGAAGCGGTAATAGTGATGGTGCGATTAGACGCATCGTTTTGTGAGGTTAAAATAGCGCGTGCAGTACCATCAGCTTCGGTTTGAGGTTGAGTTAATTGCAACTCTACGCCAGCACCTGACTGAGCAGAGAAACTCACATCAACACCTTCCATCAATACACTTTGATCATTTTTGACTAGCGCAATTAACTCGACTTCGTCGCTGCCGCTAGACGCCAATTGAATACTGTTTGCGTAAAGTTCTAGTGTAGCCGGCTCTTCACTGACCACAGTGCTGCCTGTCGAGCTAAATGTAGTAGAAGCTGTCTCGCCAGATGCCGTTGTAACCGTGACTTGCCCATCACCCGACGCAGTGCCAACTGACATACCTATAGTGGCAACCCCTTCATCACTGGTAAGTGCGGTCGCGGTGTCATTGGAAAACTCGGCTAAGTCGTCGTTGCTAAGTGAAAAGGTTAACAGCAAATCGTTTTGTGGCGCACCCGAGGCATCGGTCACTGTGGCAACGGCTACCAACTCGTTGTTTGACGTTAAATTGTTATCTTCTTCACCTGCGGCATTTTGCAATGTAAGGGTTACAGTAAGTTCGGTTGGTGTAGTCGATATTGCGGTAGCCGAGAACGTTGTACTTCCGGTTTCCCCTGTGCTCAAACTCGCCGTTATCTCACCATCACCTGACGCGGTGCTGGCATTTAGCCCAATACGCGCCACGCCACTATCGTTGGTACGAGCCGTACCCGTGTCGTTGGCGAACTCAGCTAGCGCGGCATTGCTCAATGAAAAACTTAATAGTGCATCTGAGTGCGCATTTCCGTCTTGATCTCTTACCGTTGCAACAACGGTTAAGCTATTGTCTTCAGATAAATTATTGTCGCTATCGCCGGACGCATTTTCCAGAGCAAGAGAAATTGTATAAGTAGGTGTGGTCGTACCACCGCCGCCACCGTTACCCGTGTCGGTATCATCTCGAGAGACTGACGAACCGCCTCCACCACATGCTGTTAGCATAAATATTGCGCTAAATACGCTTAGCGTCTTCGCGAATGTCGACATAATTCGTTCCTGAACCTCTTTTATTGACAATTGCGTCGTTTTTTATGTTTAAAAATCAACTGAATCTGGCACACTACGGGTGATTAAAAATATAAAAAATGCACAGGAAACATTAATGTCTTCATCTGCACACAAATACAGTTTAACCGCTCGCATCTTTATCGGCATGTTTGCCGGTATCTTGATTGGTGTCTTACTTCAATTACTGTTTGATGATAGCGGAGATTTTGCGTTTTCGGTATTCGGTTTCGAGTTCTCAACGTATAACATTCTTGTCGAAGGTATATTTTCTACCTTAGGGCAAATATTTATCGCCAGTTTGAAAATGCTGGTTGTCCCTTTGGTGTTCGTCTCTCTAATATGCGGTACTAGTACACTGTCAGACCCCAGTAAGCTGGGTCGTCTGGGGGTAAAATCTGTCGGTTTGTATATTGTCACAACGGCCATTGCGATAACACTGGCTATGAGTATGGCATTGCTATTCCCTCCAGGTGAAAGTGGAAATCTGAGTACTGACGTCGTTTATCAGGCCAAAGAAGCCCCGAGTTTGTCTGATGTTATTGTGAACATGTTCCCTAGTAACCCCATCAATTCAATGGCACAGGGCAACATGCTTCAAATCATTGTATTTGCTGTGTTATTTGGCATAGCAATGGCTATGACTGGCGATGCAGGAAAGCGTCTTACGGCGGTTTTTGAAGATATCAACACGGTAATTATGCGCTTGGTAACCATTATTATGAACTTGGCGCCATACGGTGTATTTGTGTTAATGGCTAAGTTGTTTGCAACCGTAAGTGCCGAGACCATTTATGATTTAGTTAAATATTTCGGCCTCGTATTTATAGTGTTAATTATTCACGGACTCGCAACCTACTCAATTTTGCTTAAGCTTCTATCCGGCTTAAGCCCAATTATGTTGTTTAGAAAAATGCGTGACGCCGCGCTGTTTGCGTTTAGTACTTCAAGTAGCAGCGCTACCTTACCGGTAACCATGGAAACCGCCAAAAACAAGTTAGGTGTCGGTAACTCTGTATCGTCTTTCACCTTGCCGTTGGGTGCGACTATCAACATGGATGGTACAGCCATAATGCAAGGGGTTGCTACGGTATTTATTGCACAGGTTTATGCTGTCGATCTCACCATGAGTGACTACCTAATGGTTATCCTTACCGCAACGCTTGCGTCTATCGGCACAGCCGGTGTACCAGGTGTAGGGTTGATTATGCTTGCCATGGTACTCCAACAAGTGAACTTGCCAGTGGAAGGCATTGCCTTAATCATTGGTGTAGACCGCTTGCTAGACATGACGCGCACGGCAGTTAACATTACCGGCGATTGTATGGTGTCGTGTATTGTTGCTAAGAGTGAAGGTGATCTTGACGAAAAGGTGTTTAACGACCCGAAAGCAGGGCTTAAAGAAGAAGATGTTGATTTTGAACACTTCGAGAAAAACTCCTAGACATGTACACAGGCAAAAAGGCAGCGTTAACGCTGCCTTTTTTATGCGTGTCTGATTAGGTTATGGCAATCCGCTGAAAGCCTACCCGCTCAAAGTAAGTAAGCTACTATGCGATTTCTAACCGGTTTCTACGCGGTTTCGTATCAATGCAATGCAGAAGATGGGTTTACTTTAGCTGCTTTGTGCGCTGGGTACAGTGTTGCAACCACGCTAAGTATCATCGCCACAACGGCTGTAATAACCACATCTTGCCAATGTAAACTCGACGGCAGAAAGTCAATGAAGTAAATGTCGCCAGACAGCACTTCTACGCCCAAAGCATTTTCAATAGATTTAACAATACTGGACAAATTTGGTGCAACTAATAACGCTGACAATACACCAGCTGTTATACCAATCGCGCCATTAATCAGCCCTTGATATATAAACGCATTGCGGATCAAACCATCTGTCGCTCCCATGGTTTTCAAAATCGCAATTGCAGACTGTTTTTCTCTTACGGCCATTACTAGCGACGACACAATGTTAAAGCAAGCCACAGCAATAACGAGTGTTAGTGCTATATAAACGACAACCTTAACTAATTGGATATCGTTATAAAGGTGTCCTTGTGTTCGTGTCCAGTCAGACATGTACACCGCTTGTGGGAAGCTATAGCCTATATCACGCATTTTTTGGTATGCGATAAAAGGGTCATTAAAAGTAAATCGAATGCCTTGCGCTTCAGCGACAATACCCGCTGCTTCAGACGCAGCTTGAAGATGCATGAGTCCTATTTGATTATCGAGTTCCCCACCAATAGATAACACGCCACTCACCACTAATTTGACACTTTTTGGCGCTTTAAACGTTAAATCTGATGTGGCCTGTGGAATTAGAACCTGCAACGAATCTCCTGGCTTTACGCCCAACGTACTTGCAATCCCCTGCCCCAACAACAAACCAGAGGGTGTGTCGACAAATTGCTGCCAATGCGCCTTAGAAACTTGGTCTTCATAGGGGTTTTCACCTTTAGTGATTGGCACACCCGTTATGCCAATCGCCTTTAACTCGCCCTTGTATTGCAACATGCCAGTGAGTGTTGTGTAAGGCGTCACTTTTGCAATCTGAGGGTCTTGCTGAAAACGATAGAGTTGAGCATCTAAATGTTCAATTCCTCGGCTATCTACACTAAACAATTCGCCGTGAGGTATGACTTTCAAAATTCGGTTAGTAAGCTCTTTTTCAAAGCCATTCATGACACTTAGCAGCACAATAAGTACAAAGCAACCAAGAGCAATACCAACGGTTGATGACATTGAGATAAAGGAAATAAATCGTTGTTGTGCACGCGTTTTTCTAAAGCGGTTGGCCAATTCCAATGTCAGCATTACACTGGCTCCTGAGCGGGTTGGTTACTCACAAGTTGACCATCTTTTATTTTTAATACGCGATCCATTTTACTTGCCAGCGCTATGTCATGTGTTACAACGACAAATGCAGTTTTCTTTTTTTCACTTAATGAGGTAAGTAGCTGATAGATTTGTTCGCCCGTTGAGTCGTCTAGGTTGCCGGTAGGTTCATCGGCCAATACAACAGAAGGTTCGGTAACCAGTGCTCTAGCAATGGCTACACGCTGGCGTTCTCCGCCAGACATTGCCGATGGTAAATGGGCTTGACGGTGGGATAACCCGACTTCGTTTAACAATACTTGTGCTTTCTCTTGCGCTGCTTTAGCAGAAAGCCCGCGGATCCGAAGAGGCATTGCTACATTTTCTAGTGCGCTAAATTCACCAAGTAAGTGATGAAACTGATAAATAAACCCCATTTCATCATTGCGTAATTTAGCCAATGCATTAGGCGACAAGGTATGCAGTTTATGCCCTTTAAACTCTACTTCACCACGGGTGGGCTTATCAAGGCCGCCAAGTATATGCAATAGTGTACTTTTACCCGACCCAGAACTGCCCAGTATGGCTACGTGCTCACCGGC
This sequence comes from Alteromonas sp. KC3, assembly GCF_016756315.1. Taxonomy (NCBI): domain Bacteria; kingdom Pseudomonadati; phylum Pseudomonadota; class Gammaproteobacteria; order Alteromonadales; family Alteromonadaceae; genus Alteromonas; species Alteromonas sp. KC3. The sequence continues at coordinate 1,874,391 of NZ_AP024235.1, read as the reverse complement.
TTTAATAGATAACGATACATCGTGAAGCACTGGTGTAGCAGTACTTCCTTCGTTATAAGTCTTATGTATATTGCGGCAAAGTAGCACATCCTGCATGGGGTAAATCTTCTCGTTCTTTTCAAAAGTAAATGGTATCGCTAAACCCTATCAACACCAATGGAAAAATAAAAGCATGCATAGCATTTTGGTGTGATTGCGCAAAAGACAGACTAAAAATAGGGATAGACGGATTTATATCTGAAAAAGATGTATTTTTGTGAGATGTCTAAAAGGAATTATTTTGAAACGGGAAATTGCCATTTATCTTTAATTTCGGAATGAATGAAACCTAAAAATAAATGGCGGAGCGGACGGGACTCGAACCCGCGACCCCCGGCGTGACAGGCCGGTATTCTAACCAACTGAACTACCGCTCCGCATAATGGGAAGCGCGCTTATTTCGATTAATGGCGGAGCGGACGGGACTCGAACCCGCGACCCCCGGCGTGACAGGCCGGTATTCTAACCAACTGAACTACCGCTCCACATAATCGAGAATGCGCTGTATAACTAAATGGCGGAGCGGACGGGACTCGAACCCGCGACCCCCGGCGTGACAGGCCGGTATTCTAACCAACTGAACTACCGCTCCGCATAATGGGAAGCGCGCTTATTTCGATTAATGGCGGAGCGGACGGGACTCGAACCCGCGACCCCCGGCGTGACAGGCCGGTATTCTAACCAACTGAACTACCGCTCCACATCTTCAATGTTATCAGTCATTTGACTTGGCTGTTGTTGCCCTGTCCCCTGACTGCGGCGCAGATAATACGTATTCCCCCATGTGGAGTCAACGCTTTTTATTAATAAAATTGTCATCTGCGGTTTGTTTGCCTGTAATTTAGACATTGTGACGAAATATAATTCAAAGTGAATAAATTAACGCCACCAAATTCTAAACAATAGTTAGCAGAACCAACCTATTCCTATTTCGCACTCTCTTTTGGCTTTTTCTTAAATATGCCAAAAAGCTTCATCAGTCCTTTAGGTTGGCCTTCCATAGTAAGGTCAGCATCAGTGGTGGGACTTTTCTCATTGTTCACGGGTGCTGCTTTAGCTTTATTACCTTTTTTACGCTTCAGGACAATAACCACAGCAACCACAATGCCCAGTAATAAAATGGAGCCGTTTACTGCCACAAGCAGCAACGTTAACGTAGTTGGATCCATTTCATCTTTTTCTGGCATCTTTTCACTGTCAGCGTTTTGCATGTCAGCAACAAGTGGTTCGCTCCCATCAACGATAGGATCGTTACCATCAATAAGGGGGTCTTCGACTTCGGGTTCTGCTGGGCCTTCAGCTAAGAAGGTGTACTCCGGTACATCTAATATAAAATCCCTTCCATCCGTCGTCGTACCGTAGGCCGTTAACTTTACGCGAAAGATACCTTCTTCATAAGCAACGATAAGATGTTCTCTGGGCTCGCTGCCGCCTTCGGTAAGCGAGAAATTTTGCATATCTGAATTTGGAAAACGTATTTTGCCGTCAACTAACAGCGACTCGATATCAACCAGCTCTCGGTTCACGTCGATAATAATCTTGTGATAACCCGCACCGCCTCCATCAAGCTCAACGTCAATTGAAACTGGGTTTCTGTGCAAGATAACCATTGGGCCTTCTTGCTCTCTGGTGTACATCGGTGTTTTCACCCGAAAAATAGGTTTCCATTCACCAGGAGCCACTTTTAAGTTGAACTGACCTGTAAAAATACCATCCCCCGGGCGCTCATCCATGCCCCGACCATTGTCTTGAAAAGTTGCTATGTTTTGATCGTCAGCGCCAAAATTATCGTAATTGGGATTGTTTGTACTTATAAACTCAATATCTAAATCGACAACATTCCTAAACTGCTTGTTCTCGATAAGCTTGCCGCCGTTAGTTAAATAGGCAGTAGACTTTAATATTTCGCCAGCGAATAAGAGCGTAGGTAATGGATCAGCATGCAATTGCACATCGGATAACACCATCACTTTACTGCCCTTCAACACTTGACCAACAGCTTGCCATGGGCCAGGGACTGGGTTCTTTATTTTGATCATGTCGAAAGTATCGGCGTCGTACCACTCTACTTTCTCTTCATCTACTCGGCTTTGAAACAACTTAGAGCCATCAGGTCGCACTAGTACTACAGGTGCTGAACCATACTCTCTAAAAAACACCATGGTGACTTCTTCTACGTTGTAGTCCACCCTGAAACGATTGCGTAACAGCTCAATAGAGTTAGTGTATTCATCACCTAAATCACTCAACGGTGATAAATTAGTTTGCACTTCTTGTGAGTTTGTATTTTGGTTCTGTGAAGAAGGGCTTTGCGCTGGTGTAGCTTGCACAGCACCGTCGAGCCGTTGGCGCGCCTCATCTTGCTGTGCAGCTTGTGATTGCGCAGCGACGTGTGTGTGCATAAAGGTTAATAAAAAAAGTACACTATAAAACCACACTTTCACGCTTAGCTGCTCCTGCATTCATTTTTTTGAATTGTTGATAGGTAACACTGCCCTACTGGCGAATTTAAGACACGTCTTCAGGCTCGGGACGCCACAAGCATTTGCCCCCTGCATTTTGCACAATGTCTAAACGTGCCTCATGCTGTGTTAATTCATCGGCGCTAGCTTTAATAACCTTTAATTTATTTGCGTTGCGTTGAATACGTCGAATAGCAGTTGAATCTGCATCGCTGCTTCCCGTTGAGGCTAGTTTAAGCTTGGTTTGCCCACCGGTCATTAACAGATATACGTCTGCCAAAATTTCAGCATCGAGCAAAGCGCCGTGCAACGTTCGGTGACTATTATCTATCCCGTAGCGCTTACACAACGCATCTAGATTATTTTTCTGACCAGGGTGCATTTGACGCGCCAATACCAGGGTATCGAGTACGTCGCAGATATTGCTAGTAATAAGCCCTTTCGTGGCAGGCTCCATATTAAACTCATGATCCATAAAGCCAACGTCAAACGGCGCGTTGTGAATAACGAGTTGGGCACCTTTAATGAAGCTCACAAATTCTTGAGCGACTTGAGAAAATGTGGGCTTATCCGCTAGAAATTCATTTGTAATACCGTGAACTTCAATGGCCTCTTGTTCAATATGGCGACCTGGATTGATATAAACATGAAAGTGGTTGCCCGTAAGACGACGGTTCACAACTTCAACACACCCAATCTCGATGATACGGTGGCCTTCTTTTGGCTCAATACCTGTGGTCTCAGTATCTAAAACAATTTGGCGCATGGAACCTCTACTATTATTACGCTTTCATTTTTTGATAGTATATCAACCCCTTTGCAAGACGCTAAGGGAAATGCACCGATTATATCAAGACAGATAAAAAAGTAGCACTGTCTGTAATAGTTATTACAGCAGTAAAAAGGAACCTAATGACGCAAAAAACCTTACACATCTATACCGACGGCTCATGTTTGGGCAACCCTGGTCCTGGCGGGTATGGTGCTGTACTTATCTATAAGCAACACCGCAAAGAGCTAAGTGACGGGTTTGCTCATACCACGAATAACCGTATGGAATTGTTAGCGCCTATTGAAGCACTAAACAGTTTAACTGAGCCGTGTAATGTAGAGATGACCACTGACAGCCAGTACGTTAAAAACGGTATTAATCAATGGATCCACAATTGGCGCAAGAACGGTTGGCGTACTGCAGATAAAAAGCCGGTCAAAAATGCTGACTTGTGGCAGCGCCTTGACGAAGCAGTAAAAAAACACAATGTTAACTGGCATTGGGTGAAAGGCCATTCTGGACATCCAGAAAACGAGCGATGTGATGAACTGGCCCGCAATGCGGCAGAAGCTAAGCCTACCCAAGTAGATGCGGGCTTCACTGGCTAATTAAGTACGGCTTTTAACCTCTACCATGACACCACAATTTTGCCTTGCGTATCGTTGTTCTCTAACCGTACGTGAGGCTTATCAATGTCTTTTATCTCATAATGAGTATCAATGTTTACCTGCAATTCACCGGTACTAAAAGCGTCTAAGCACACACTTGAAAAATCGTGAATTAAATCTGCTTTATACTCATCACTTCGATTGCGCAATGTCGTGCCGACAATGGACGCTCTTTTACCTAATAGCAACGCCATATCAAGATTGTCAGCATAGCGACCTGCCAGCATTGCAAGATACACCACCAAACCGTCTTGCTTGAGTACTTTTAGATTTCGATTGAGGTAGTCGCCCCCAACCATATCAAGCACCATATTGACACCTTGCGGCCATGCTTCTCTTAATACCTCATCAAACGCCTGCGTTTTATAATTTATAAGCTGCTCAGCACCATTTTGACTGCACAATGCAAGTTTATCGCTGCTAGATGCCGTTACTGCGCAATGCACACCCCAGTACTGACATAGTTGCGTGGCCGCTAGACCAACGCCGCTGGCTCCTCCATGAATAAGCGCATATTCGGCCGGTTTAATATGTGCAATGGTTCGCAGACATTGGAACGCAGTTAGAAATACTTCAGCCAAACCTGCGGCTTCATAAAAAGCCATCGCTTTCGGGATACGCATTAAGTGCGCCGGGTTTACAATGACTTCACTGGCGTAGCCTCCTCCAGCGACAAGCCCAAAAACGGCCTCGCCCACGTTGAATTTACTGACGTTATCGCCAACTTCACTGATAACACCAGCAACCTCAAGTCCCAGTATGGCACTTTCTCCAGGTGGCGCAGGATAATGCCCCTGACGCTGTAGCGTGTCGGCGCGATTAATACCAAACGCGCGAACCTCAACTTTCACTTTGTCCAAAGGTGTTGTTAACCCTTTTTGTGATTTAACGGTTAACTTGTCAGGTCCACACCCTTTTTCATAATCAACAAACTGCATTACAATCTCCGTTTCGTTTTCTGTAACACCCTCGACATCTGTGTCTATACTCACACAATACTGTGCGCGTTGACTCATAACAATGCAATGTTAATTGGCATCCACCAACAACCATTTAACGATTTAAGTCTTTTGGGATTTGCGTATAATCGCGCCCTCACAACAGAAACACCATTACACACGAGAAACTACATGTCAGCACACGTCATTTTGCAGCCATCCCGAGACAAATCACTTCGTCGCAAGCATCCATGGGTTTTTGAAAGTGCCGTTGCCGAAGTAAAAGGACGCGCGCGTATGGGCGACACCGTCGACGTATTTGATGCTGAAGGTGATTGGTTAGGACGCGGCGCATTCTCTCCAAACTCTAAAATTCGTGTGCGCATGTGGACATTCAAGAAAGAAGAAAGCATTGATAATGGCTTTTTTCTACGCCGCTTAGAAACGGCATTACAACTGCGCAGACGTCTTTTTGACCCTGCAAAGACGAATGCATTTCGTTGGATAGCGTCTGAAAGTGACGGTCTGCCCGGCATTACTATTGACGTATACGACAATGTAGCGGTTGTACAACTATTAAGTGCTGGTGCTGAAAAACACAGAGACAAAATTGTCTGGGCCATTACGAAACTGATGCCCGACGTTCATGTGTATGAAAGAAGCGATGTTGACGTACGTAAAAAAGAAGGACTTGAGCCAGTCACCGGCGTTCTTCACGGCGAACCACCTATGCAGGTGACGGTGAAAGAAAACGGTATCAATATTGTGGTTGATATAGAGAACGGCCATAAGACAGGCTTTTACCTCGACCAAAGAGACAGCCGTGCTGCCGCCGCGCATTACGCTCAAGATGCGGATGTCTTAAACTGTTTTAGCTATACAGGTACTTTCTCATGTTACGCCCTAGCCGGTGGCGCGAAGTCGGTAACTAACGTTGATGTATCACAGCCCGCACTTGACCTTGCCAAGCACCATGTAGCAATTAACGGATTTGATGAAAACAAAGCCAGTTATGTGAATCAAGATGTATTTAAGGCACTTCGTGAATATCATGACAGCAACACACAATTCGATATGGTGATTTTAGATCCGCCCAAATTCGTTGATAGCAAAGCGTCACTTAATCGTGCTGCGCGAGGGTATAAAGACATCAACCTTTATGGCATCCACGCAGTAAAATCTGGCGGCTTGCTATTAACCTTTAGCTGTTCAGGGCTAATGCCCCAAGATCTTTTCCAAAAAGTGGTCGCAGACGCCGCACTTGATGCTGGGCGCACAATAAAAATTATTGCGCGACTCAATCAAGCATCTGACCACCCAATTATTGGAAGCTACCCTGAAGGATACTACCTTAAAGGCTTGGTTTGCGAAGTCACCGACGATTAGTTGTCCTCACGGTAACGCTTTAGGTAGTGGGCTAGCCACTGTTTTACAGCGTTAGCTTTCTATAGTGTGAACTGAGTGCGAGGTCGAATGGAGGCACGTTTGCTTTGTTGATGCACGTGCCCTCGCTGCTCTAGCTTTTTCCAAACCAACTCGTGAAAATAAAAGGCAATAGTGTTAATTGCCGGCTCAATCAGCGCAACCGCGCCCCCCACTACTGCGCTGCCCGTGAGCAAATACGCCACTGTGAATGCGACACTGAAGTGCAAAATTGCGAATGTTACTGTCTTTTTCATCAAAATAACCCTCTTGTCCACCATGAAGGACCAAATCGTTAATGAGAATTATTATTAAATACGAAAAAAGAAGAAAATGGATTTACTCGAACAGGATGTTCAAGTTTTTAGATTGGCACATAAGACGAGCAACAAAACTCGTCTTGAAGGTGAAACGGCTAGACTGCCGTTTCGGTGCTTATTTCATTTGAGAGATTTCAACGCCGATTACGCAGCTCGATTCAGACTCAGGCTCACAACGTACTACCGTGGCAAGTGCTGCCAAAGACGGTATTTGCGAGCTCGATGACTCAATCGCTACGCTTACTTGGGTACCCACTTCTATAGATGGCTCATCTACTTCAAGCGACATACCTGTTGCGCTGATATCTTTACACATTGCCTGCATGGTGCGGCTCGACTCATCGTCAGTGATCTGCAACTGACAAGGCGAATTTACCATCATCCTGAAAAAATTTCGCTTATCGTCGTATCCCAACATGTCTACTTCTCCCGAAAATTAGCGTAACGCTTACGACTTCATTTGTTGTTATAGGGTGCTGATGATCAGTTGTCAATCAGACTGTTTAATTATTATTCAAATATTCACACAGACCCGGCGTATTTATTAAGTCACTGCCACCAGTGTCGAATTTAACTATAGTCTTTAAATGAAATCATGTCACTTTGCACGCTAGTATTCGTTCAAATAAAGGGTGATGCGTTTTGCGGAAATGGGATAGGCCGTACCAAGCTGCTGAGCAAACAGTGAAACGCGCAATTCCTCAATCATCCACTTCGCGTCTTTAAGGTCTTGTGGCACTTTTCCCTTAGGGTATTTAGCACACACTTTTTCCCATTCTTTTATCGACTTTTCGACGGTTGCCTGATGCATTCTGTCCTTGTTCGGGTCGATTGGCAGTTTTTCAAGGCGACGAGCAAGCCCCTTAATGTAACGGTTCCAATCGTCAAGACGCGCTTCGCCTATCTGTGAAACAAAGCCCGGGAACACCAGGGATGCAAGATGTGCTTTGCAGTCACCAAGTGCATTTATCATTGTTAACGGCACGTTGCCTTTCATTTGTTTCTGACACTGATGCGCAAGTGTTAGACCCTGCTCAACCTGTTTAGCAATTTCTAAAACACGGTTATTTATATCTGCGCGCGCTATTTCTAGGCAAGCCTCAAAATCGGCTTTATTTCGAATATCAGTGTTATTGGACTGACAATAATCGCTTACGATGGCGTCTATACCGGCAAAAATACAATCATCAATAAGCGCCTTAACTTGACCAAAGGGATTGAAATACAGACCCAGTTTCGCTTTATTCGGTAGCTTATTTTGCAGGTAATTGAGTGGAGAAGGCATCGAATTTTTGATAAGTACATTCACGCCTTGCTTGTGCATGGCCTGCGCTTTTTGTGCTTCATCGATAAGTGCGATATCCACTGTATCGCCTTTTTGTACAAGTGCAGGAAATGCCTGTACTTCAAACCCTCCCACTTTTTGCACAAAGGTTTCAGGGAGGCTTTCAAAGTCCCATTGCGAGATATCACTTCTTTCTAGCTCAGGTGTAGCGGCTTTTTCGAAGGTTTGCTTCACCTGCCCTGCACACTGTTGCTTGAGCGCATGTAAATCATCTCCCTTGGCAATATCATCACCGCTGTCACTTACCACGGCAAAGTGCATTTTTAAATGCTTATCAAGCTGCTCAAAGTTCCACTCCTCACCGTCAATCACAACCCCCGTCATTTTGCGTAGCTTATCGCTTATGGCCTCAACAATAGGCACCGGGCGGTTGTTTTTGTCTGTTTCGCTAATATCTGCCAAACACGCTTGTGCAAAGTTGGGCGCTGGTACAAAGTTCCGACGTAGTCGCTTTGGCAAAGTCTTAATCATGCCTACAATTAAATCGTGACGTAAGCCTGGCACTAACCAATCAAATCCTACGTTTTCAACTTGGTTTAACACAGGCAAAGGTATCACTACTGTTACACCATCATCTTCAGCGTTTGGTTCAAAATTGTATCTAAGCGGTAAGGTTATGTTGCCTTGGCGCCATACGTCAGGAAAGGCGTTGGCAACCGACTGTCCAGGCTGCTGACGATATACATCTTCTTCTTTGAATGTAAGCGCGTCGTTGCTGCCATGTTGTTTGAACCACTTTTTAAACGCAGCATCGTTATTAGCTTCTACCGGTATGCGTTTAGCATAAAAGCTCACCAACTCTTCATCATCAACGATAAGATCGCGACGTCTCGTTTTCTGTTCAAACTCATCAGCTTGTTCTAGTAATGCCTGATTTTCTTTTAAGAAGCTGAAGTTTAGCTTGGTGTTACCTTCCACCAATGCTTCACGAATAAAGAGTTCGTGACAAATTGGCGGGTCTATAAGGCTATAGACTTTCGCCCGCTTCATCACAATCGGCAGCCCAAAAAGCGTTACTTTTTCATAAGCGATCACTGCACCACGCTTTTTCGACCAATGTGGCTCAGAATAACTGCGCTGAACCACATGCTCAGCAAGTGGTTCAATCCAGGCAGGGTCAATTTTGGCAACCATGCGGGCAAACAACTTAGATGTTTCAACTAACTCGGCTGCCATTACCCATTTGGGCTGAGATTTGGCCAAGCCAGAGCCGGGAAAAATCATAAACCGCGTGTTGCGTGAGCCCATGTATTCACGTTCTTTATCTTTAAAACCCAAGTGGGATAACAAGCCGCTTGCAATCGCCTGATGAATGGCCTGATAGTCAGCGTCGTGCTTGGTAATGCCCAAGCCTAATTCTGCTATCGACTTCTTGAGCTGACTTACAATATCTTGCCATTCTCGCATTCGTAAATAATTGATGAAATTCTGCTTACACCATTTGCGAAGTTGATTTTGGCTTAGCGCATTTTGCTGTGTTCTAAACGCTGTCCATAGGTTGTATAGGCTTATAAAGTCAGAATCTTTATCGTGATATTCACTGTGCTTTTCATCTGCTTGTTGTCGCTTTTCTTGCGGCCGCTCTCGTGGGTCTTGAATAGATAAACCCGCAGCAATAACCATGACTTCATTCACAGCATTGGTTTTTTCAGCCTCAATCACCATCCGTGCGTAGCGGGGGTCAATGGGTAACTTCGCCACTTGTCGACCGAGCGGTGTCAGCTGCATCTTGCCTTTTCGCTTAACAATGGCCTGAATTTCCTCAAGCAGCCTAAAACCGTCATTAATGTTGCGATTATCTGGTGGCTGAACAAATGGAAATGCTGCTATATCGCCAAGCCCCAACGCCAGCATTTGTAAAATAACAGAAGCTAAGTTGGTACGAAGTATTTCTGGGTCAGTGAACTCTGGGCGCCCCAAATAATCCTCTTCACTGTATAATCGAATGCAAATACCGTCGGAAACTCGCCCGCATCGCCCAGAACGCTGGTTAGCAGAGGCTTGAGAGATTGGCTCGATGGGTAAACGTTGTACTTTGCTGCGCGCACTATAGCGAGAAATACGGGCAAAGCCGGGATCGATAACATATTTGATACCAGGTACGGTAAGCGAGGTTTCGGCCACGTTGGTCGCAAGCACGATACGCCTGCCACTATGCGATTGAAAAATGCGATTCTGTTCAGCGGCTGACAACCTTGCATACAAAGGCACAATCTCTGTATTGCGATAATGTTGCTTGCTTAGCGCATCTTGAGTGTCACGTATTTCACGCTCACCACTTAGGAACACCAGAATGTCACCCGGCGCTTCACGCATAAGTTCATCTACAGCATTCACAATAGCGTCGCTTTGGTCAATATCATCACCCGCATCTTCAGGTGCGTGATAGCGAATTTCTACAGGGTACGTTCTGCCGCTCACTTCAATAATGGGCGCATCATTAAAATGCTTAGAGAAACGCTCAGGATCGATAGTAGCCGAGGTAATGATAAGTTTTAAATCTGGGCGCTTATCGAGCAACTGACGCAGATAGCCCAACAAGAAATCGATGTTCAGACTACGCTCATGGGCTTCATCGATAATTATGGTGTCGTACTGATTTAAAAACCTATCTTGCTGCATTTCAGCAAGCAACATACCGTCAGTCATCAGTTTAACGTAGCTGCGCTCGCTCACCTGATCGCTAAAGCGAATTTTGAAACCGACCTTCTCACCTAAGGGTGTATTCAATTCATCTGCTATACGCGTTGCCACACTACGTGCTGCAAGACGTCGAGGCTGTGTATGGGCAATCATACCGTTAACGCCACGTCCCAACTCTAAACATATCTTGGGGAGCTGCGTCGTTTTACCTGAGCCTGTTTCACCCGCAACAATCACTACCTGATGATTAGCAATAGCGGCCTTTATATCTTCTTTCTTGTCGCTAACGGGTAGAGGTGGATATTCAACATTAGGTAAATTATCTTGACGCCACGTTCGCTTGGCAATTGACGCATCAATGTCTTTTACAAGCTTGTCGTACTGCGCTTGCACGTTGCCTTCATTAGTAGGTATCTTGTCGCCTTTATTATTGCTAGCGCTATTTTTGCTTAGATCTTTGTTTTCTCTATCATTGAGTTTCTGTGAAAGCTGCGTGATACGACGTTTCAGTCGAAACTTATCAGCACTTAAGCATTCGTCGAGTTTGAGGTACAAAGGTTTTATGGCAATGGGTGAAGACAAAATTGCATCCTACAGAATTTCTAAAAACAACAGTCGTTAGGTCCGCTCTCGCACCATTTTATCGGCTCGATTCAAGCTAGCGTCGCCATCACTGAACAGCGTGCGCTAGGCTTCAGATAGTTATTCTGAGCCTTTTGTTTTAAATTTGTCGTTGGACCTGAATGATAATGGGCGATGATCCTAGAAGATACCGCCATAAAAAGCCAGTACAAGGCTGCGAAACACTACGCAGCACCGTACATCAAGCGTTGATACTACGTATTTTCAAGCACTTTGGGTTAATTCGTCGTCTTGCACTTCTTTAAAACGTGGAAACCCAAACCAAATGGCAGCGACACCAAAAACAAAAATGAGCATGGGATACCAGCAGTATGGCGTTATCGCCAATGGCGAAATACCCACAACTGCAGCAGCACTAAGTAATTGCGCTCCATAGGGAACAAGCCCCTGAAAGCTACACGAAAATATATCGAGTAATGACGCTGTACGACGAGGGTCAACGCCATATTTTTCGTTCAAGTCTTTCGCTATTGGACCGGCTGTAACAATAGCGATAGTGTTATTTGCAGTCGTAATATCTAAAAAACTTACAAGGCTTGCGATACTGAATTCTGCCCCTTTTTTCGAGGTTACTTTACGCGTTAAACGCTCAATTAGCCACGTTATACCGCCGTTTGCGTGCATGAGTGCGACAATACCACCAATGGTGATCGCTATCATCGCTAAGTCCTGCATCCACCCCATACCCTTTTGAATACTTTGCATCATTGAAAGCGGTGTAAAACTGCCTTGAACCAACCCCACAACGCATGCGCTGGCTATGCCTACAGCGAGTACACTTATAACGTTAAAGCCGGTAAGTGCGAAGGCGATAATACAAAGGTAAGGAACAATTCGCCAAAAATCGTAGTCTTTACCTTCCACAATTCCCGACGTGTCAACGTCAACCATCAGTAGGAGCGCCATAGTCACAATACAAGCAGGGACCGCGACCATCAGGTTCGCTCGAAACTTGTCTTTAAGCTGTACACCTTGCGTACGTGTTGCCGCAATGGTGGTATCTGAAACGAACGATAGATTATCGCCAAACATGGCGCCACCAACTACAATGCCGAGTGCCATTTCTACCGGAAGCCCAAGGTTTGCCGCAAGGCCTGCACCAATGGGAGATAGCGCCGTTATCGTCCCCATCGACGTGCCCATCGCGAATGATATAAAGCAACAAATAAGGAATAAACCAGGCAAAATTAGCGCCGAAGGTACAAATTGAAGTGCCATATTCACGGTGGCGTCACGCGCACCAATATCAATGGTTACTGCATAAAACGCACCTGCCAATAGAAAAATTAGTACCAGTAAAATAATGTTCTTATCACCACCGCCTTTGCAAAAGGTTTGCACTTTCTGTGCAAAGCTAACCTTTTCTCCTTTAGGATTAAGGCATAGTCCGTAGCCTGCACTGATAAAAAACGCCACAAGAATAGGCATAGCTGTTATGTCATTGGTAGTAATACCGGTTACAACGACAAGGACTACAAACAGCAATATGGGAGTAAGACCTAGTGGGTTTGGCGCTACTGAACTATTTTGATGCACTTAAAACTCTCTGATGAAATTTTGCGTTAACTTAGCTAAAGCAATATTGTGTTGATGCAATAGAAAAATAAGACAGTGAAGAATAAAAGGTTTTGCTTGTATTGCAAAGGGAATTAGCGACGATAAATGGAGTGAGTAGATAGAAAAAGTGAATTTGGGAACATCATCATTGGTATTACCATGCTGACTCAGTTCCCTATCGTAATATTGGCAAAACTGGCTACCTAGCCCGCGCGCTGATAACCATCATTAAGTTGAACATCAATAGCCCGCAATACTTGTGTACGGTTTATACACCCTAACAGTACGCCGTCATCATCCACTACTGGGTACACTCTCGGTTTGTCTTTTAATAGCAACTGCGCTAACTCTATGACCGACATATAAGGCTTTATTGTTATCACTGGTGTTTTCATAATTTCGCCGACGCGGCAAATTTGTTCACGGTAATAACTAGAAGCAATCATTTGCGCTATACAGTCTTGCTCTGATAAAAAACCTACCACCCGCCCTTTAATGTCAAGTACAGGCCCACCACTTTGTCCGCTCGAAAGTAATGCCTCAACCGCCTGCGCCACAGGCATGTCAACATTTAGCTTAACCGGATGGGTATTCATATAATCACTGACTTGCAACGATTCCATTTTCTTTTCTCCAGCCGCGGCGCCTACGGTGACCGATACTGCATTTATTTGGCGTTACGGCACATCAATTATTCTAGACACATGTGAAAGCTTTCCCCCACATACTAAAGACTAGACGTTGAAAGCTCTGCAAGCCAACTTTTTAACATTAAAGTTACAATAAACAAGTGCTTTTTCGTTGACGGTGTCTACTAAGACGGTAAAAGACACCGTCGAACCGGGTTAGTCTTTATATATAGCAACAGTCACCACACCTTCAGTACTAATACTGGCGCGGTACATTCCTTTGGAATTAAATGGCATGGCTATATTACCCAGCTTGTCTATAGCAATTACACCACCGTCACCCTTTGCTTTAACCAACACATCGTTAATAACTGTGTTTGCGGCTTCGTCTAAACTCACGTTTTGGTATTTCATACGAGCGCAAATATCTGCTGCCACATGGTAGCGAATAAAGTATTCGCCATGCCCCGTTGCCGATACTGCACAACTTTCATTGTCTGCGTATGTGCCGGCGCCAATAACAGGCGAGTCGCCAATTCGGCCATAGCGCTTAGCGGTCATGCCACCGGTCGACGTGCCAGAAACCAGGTTACCTTCGCTGTCTAGTACAACCGCGCCCACGGTGCCAAACCGTTCGTTGCCTTGCTGGCTTCCATAACCTGTTGATGCTTGGGCCATACGCGCTTTGGCTTTATCTAATGCTTGCTTGCGAAATTCAGTATCAAATATTTTGTTATCCACCTGCTCTAAGCCGTTTTCAGCAGCGTAAGCTTCTGCGCCCTTGCCCGAAAGCATGACATGGGGAGACTCATTCATAACCAATAATGCCGCCTCAATGGGGCTTTTTATGGTTTTAACGCCTGCAACTGCGCCTGCGTTTTTGGTTCCGCCGTGCATAATAGACGCGTCTAGTTCATGCTCACCGTCAAACGTGTATACCGCTCCAACACCTGCATTAAATAATGGGGAAAGCTCCAATATCTTAATGGTTTCAACAACCGCTTTTTCGCCTTTCACACCTTGCTTAAGTAGTGAATAGCCGTGCTCCACAGCTTCTTTAAGTTTTGCCTTATACGCTGCTTCTTTTTCAGGTGTCATTGAAGACTTCAAAATTGTGCCAGCACCACCGTGAATGGCTATGGCAACATTCGGCGTTGTTGGCTTTTCACCATTTGCGCTCGCTGATAGGCTTGCAAATAGCATCACGAACACAGATGTTAGAAGAATAGAAGCGCGTCTTGAATACGCGGCTATTAGAATAATTGCATCGCGGATTGTTGAGGTGAAAATAGTTAGTGGCAAAGCGCTCTCCTTGGTCATTTGTTATTCTTCTGTTGTACGGGTGAAGCATTTATCAAGCAACCATACTAGATGGAAATCTACGGATTTTCTATGTGTTGTTGATTAAGGTGCAATCTACCTAGCGCGTACTTTTTAACGACACGACTATGCCACGTCCATTATTTTTAAAAACAAAGATAAATCCGCTTCTACCGCAGGTACTTGCTCAAGCGCGTCATGCCATCGCTCAGCCTTAGCGAGTGCCCAAAGCGACTCAAAGTCGCTTTGCAATTGCACCGCGCCAATGTCAGCAGACATGCCTTTTAACTTCAACGTAAGTAATTTCACTTGTTCAGCGTCTTTATGCGCTATGGCTTTTTCTAGCAGCTTCACTTTATCAGGCGCACTGTTAGCAAACATATTACAAACACGAGAGAACAGTGCTTTATCGCCTTTTATTCTTGCTATCGCATTATCTTTATCCCAATAGCGACTCTTAGGTACTGCACTGGACAATCCCTGCACTTCTTCATTGATATTATTAATTAGATTGTCGACCAACGGCGAAACGTTATCGGTATGATAACCCGATCTTTTCATCCGCTCAGCTAACCAGCGCTTCACCTTAGGAATAAGTACTTCAGCCATCACTGGCTTTGTCGTGAAATCATCCATGCCCACTTCAAGACACTTTTCTCGCTCACCTAACATCGCGCTCGCCGTCATGGCTATAATGGGGACGTCAATAAATGTTTTTCCAGCTTCACCATCTCTAATAGCGCGAGTCGCTTCATAGCCATCCATATTAGGCATTTGACAATCCATCAAAATGGCATGGATCTGTTGTTGCTTTTCTTCACATTGCTGTAAAAACGAAATGACCTCTTCACCATCGTTACAGGTAAAGACATTTATTGGTAACCCCTCTAAAACCCCTTTTGCAACTTCACGATTTATCAGATTATCATCGACAATAATAACGTTCGCATTATCAACAGTTTGGGGGTCTTTTGAAGCGGAATAATCAGTGCCGTGTAAGGTTTTTACATTAGAGTGTTGTCCTAAATCATCCAGGTGAATATCTGAACTTATGGGCGCCAATGTTGCGCCGTGGTGCGTTTTAGAAAGCGATGTGAGCGTTGTACTGAATAAAGGCTTGTGCAAATATTGCGGCACGACTTCTGTATACTTATGCTGAGCCGCGTCAATGCGTTGAAGTATATATACCTCAGGCATGCTGTCCTTTTGACTGTTTAGTGCAGCCTGCTTCCATATTTCGTCTAGTGAATACAATAAAGCACTTGATTCGTCTACCAATATGGCGTCATAGCACGTCAATGTTATGTCCATTCCCAATTTATCATCAATAATGTCCACCATTGCGCCGGCATCAAGCAACAGTGAATAAAGGTTTTCTTCCAGTGGTTTGTATGGCGCACTTACGGCCCACTTTTTATGCGGGCATTCACTATTTGTTTTATATTTAACATTGTTGTGAGCGTCTTGATTTACGTGTGAAATGGGATAAGTAACAAAAAACGAAAACGCACTTCCAGCATCTTGCGTTGACCTAAAGGAAATATCGCCCCCCATCAATTGAGATAATTGTTTACAAATAGAAAGCCCTAGCCCAGTTCCACCGTATTTCACGGCGACGTGAGAATCAGCTTGAGTAAACGGCGTGAAGAGTTTCGACTGATTCTCCTTTGCTATCCCCATTCCAGTATCAATAACGCTAAAGTGAAGCTCTTGTTCTTCCCCCTGCCCGCTACAGATTGCCGCACTCAACAGGATATGACCGCTTTCTGTAAATTTTATCGCGTTGTTTAACAGGTTGTTGAGAATTTGACTTATTCGATGAGGATCAGAGTAAACTGTAACGTCTGATAATGCGGTTGTGTCGACGAGTAAATGCAGCCCTTTGTCTGCGGCTTTCACTACAAACACTCTTGCCAATGACTCTATAAGCGATATCGGATTGAAATTCTGGTTATTAATATCCAATTTACCCGCTTCAATTTTTGACAAATCGAGTACGTCATTGATAAGTGTACTTAAACTATTGCAGCTTACTTCCATCATCGACAACAACTGCATCGACTTCTCGTTAAGCGAATGACGTTTTAGTAACGACAGTGATCCAACAATTCCGTTAAGTGGCGTACGCATCTCGTGACTGATATTAGAGATAAATGCACTTTTTATTTCACTGGCCTTCTTGGCCTCTTTAGTTGCCGTAACTAGGTCAATCGTTCGGCGCTGCACTTTCTCTTCAAGCTCCAAATTAATTTTCTCTACCGCGGCTTTGGCGTGGCGTTCGTCAGTAACATCTCTTATCACTACCGCTACACCTGTTAAATTATCCTCATCATTGAGAATTTTCGACGCGGTAATTTGCAGGTATTTTTCATCACATGAATTATCAGAGAAATGTGCTGAAAAGGTAGTTTGTGTCTCAGCTTCGGCAAACGCCATTTCCAAGCCCAACGACGCAAGGGGTTTACATGAAGAATAATGATGACCTATTACTAACTGGCTTGGTACACAAAACATTGTTTCGGCTGCCATATTCCAGCTCTTTACCTTGCCTTTGCTGTCAACGCTAAAAATGGCATCCTTTGAACTAGCGACAATAGCGGCTGACTCTCGTCTGAGCTTAGCTAGCGCTAGACTGCTTTTACTACTTCGGTAGACAAACCATAAGATACATGCCAGAACCGATAGAATTATCAGGACAAAACTATAAACAGCTATGCGCTTGTCACTGATTATGCCATTAACGCTATGTTGATACGTTAACACATGCAAATTAAGCGGCTTGAGTGAACTTGTAGGCGATAAGTTAAAGGATTGCGTTACCGCATAAAACGCTTCATCAGAATTTCGCAGCGGCTGAATAGTAGCGAAACCAGGAGATAAAGGAGAACGGTATTCACTCGACCACTGCACTTCCTTGTTAAGGTCTTTTGAAAACACTTTATTGGAGTCTGGATGCACAATGAAAAAGCCATCGGCATCAGTAACGATGAGTTGTTGAGCACCGAAGAGCGTGTCTTGCATTTTAGTTAGAAGGATCTGCGCGTTAATATTTGCGATTATGAAGCCAAAACGCTCGCCATTTTCGCTGAATAAGGGCAGTGACAAACGCAACACACTCTTATAAGGAAACTCTATTTTTCCGTATTCTCGATTTAGATTAATGTTGGAAATATAAAATTCATTTCTATTTTTGCTAACACTTTCAACATAGTAATCGCGATTACCTTTTTCTTGTAACTCAGATTGGGCAACAATTTCTATACTTTTGCCAACTTGCTCGACCCGAATAAATTCGCTTCCCTTTTCATTGGCAAGTATGATTCGCAGTTGGTCAATTTCCCTATTATTCTCCATAAACACTGCAAACATGCTTTCAACTTGGCGCTTCCATTGCACCGTTGACATTCCCTCTTGAGTATCTGCATTGTCATTCAAACTTGCGTCAACAACCCCTTGCACAGCAGGTGAACTATGCAAAAACCGCACTGTATCCATATAGGTTCGTAAATTCGCATCCACTACGCTCACAACTTCCTGAGCGCTTTCTGTTAGTGCTTCAAACGTCTGTTGTTCGGCAGTTTGACGAATGCGGTTTTCAAAAAAGGCAACTGCAACAACGATGAGGACAATTGAAAGTGCCAAAGCCCACAGCAAAGTACGCTTTGTTTTTAGCAATGATAAGTGATGGAGGTTTGCGGACAAAAGAAGACTATCCAAATTAGCTCTGACTACATAAAAACTAGTCAGTAAACGCCATTTACGCAAGTAAGTGAACGACACATAAGTAGCGTGAACTGCCTGCACGCCTCCCTACAAAGCCTAAATATTGGGCAGCATTTGGTATTCAAAATTACGCAGTGTAAACTGCCTTCAAAATACATATAAAATTCACTTTGGTGATTATGCACACACCTACTTTTCTTTGGCACGATTTTGAAACTTTTGGCACCAGTGCACAAAAAGATCTGCCCTGCCAATTTGCCGCGGTAAGAACAGACCTCTCTCTCAATATCATTGGTAAGCCAATTAACATAATGAGCGCAATCGCCAACGACTATTTGCCACACCCAGAGGCGTGTTTGGTCACTGGCATTACGCCGCAGCAAACGCTGCGCGACGGATCAAACGAAGCCGATTTCGCTGCTCGCATCTTTCAAGAGATGTCGACACCGAATACCTGTAGCGTTGGGTTTAATAGTATACGCTTTGATGATGAAGTGTCGCGCTTCCTGTTTTACCGAAACTTTTACGACCCTTATTCGAGAGAGTGGCGAAACGGCAACAGTCGCTGGGACATTATTGACCTTGCAAGGGCTTGCTATGCACTGCGCCCCGAGGGCATCAATTGGCCTACACGAGACGATGGTGCACCGAGCTTTAAGTTAGAAGCGCTTACCGCAGCAAATGATATCGGACATCAAAATGCCCACGATGCATTAAGTGACGTGTATGCAACGATTGCGCTGGCAAAACTGATTAAAAATAAACAGCCAAGACTTTTCGATTACGCATTCTCACTTAGAAGTAAGCACACCGTAATGCAGCAAATCGATTTATCGAAACCGTCGGTATTACTTCACATATCTTCGAAGTTACCTGCCAAACAAGGTTGTTGTACATGGGTAATGCCAGTGGCTAAACATCCCACCAACAACAATGCGTTTATTACCGTGGATTTGGCTCACGATGTGGAGTCACTTATCTCTGATTCAGCCGAGGAGATAAGAAATGCACTGTATGCTTCAGCGGATGAGTATGACTCACCGTTAGAGCGACCAGGCTTAAAACTGATTCATGCAAACCGCTCACCTTTTATTACAACAGCCAAGGCGATGACGGAAGAAAATGCAGCGCGTTTGGGGCTAGACAGAGAAAAGTGTTTGGATAACTACCGTAAACTTGCGGCGCATCCAGAGTTAGCAGAAAAGCTCGCTCAGGTTTTCACCATTGACGAGCGTGCAGACGAACACGATATCGACCATGCCTTGTATAGTGGAGGGTTTTTAAATGACGAGGATAAGCGTTGGTGCGAGCAAGTTGTATCATCTTCACCGGAAAATCTAGCGACGTTAGCAGAAAAAACACAGCACGAAGGACTCAAAAAGCTACTATTTAGGTATCGTGCTCGCAATTACCCAAACACGCTTACTGCTGATGAAGTAACGCGATGGCAGCATCACCGACAAGCGCGCCTTACCGATCCTAACTCTCATGGTTCGATAACAATCGAGCAATACATGATGCGATTAGAGCAACTGGCACATGAACATCACGATAACCCAGAAAAACAGGCAATATTAAGAGCACTCTTTCAATACGCGGAAAACCTTTGACGGATGTGTGGGATGAGCATAAATTAAAGGATACTAAGTATTTTTTTAATGCCGCCGATAACAAAATTACAAGTGCGCAAGGAAAATAGAAGTGATGAATGGCGTAGTTATTAGTTTCGATGAATCAAGAACCTATATTGAGTTAACACTAAAGCCTGCTGAGTTCGCCTCAGAGGTAAGCATGAGTGACATAATCGATGAATTATCATCAGGAGAAACTAAACGCCTTTACATCTCAGAGAAATCACTTAAATCAGCCTGCGATACCGCAAATCATTACTTTAAAACCGGTGATGATACCGAAGTAAACGAACGCATTGGTGAGCGCAAAAACGCAGAGGTTGAATTTCGAATCCCAGAAGATGCCATGCAAGCGAACCTTGTACTTACCACGCCCTACGGCGGCAAAATGCCTTCACTTAATGCCATCAAATTACTAGCACAGAAAAACAAAATTGTTCGGGGCTTGGGGATTAAGGCAATCGCATCGGTGCTCGAAGAAGCAAAACACGTCGAGCCCGGAACCGTTATTGAAAAAACCGTTGCCAAAGGTCTACCGGCGCGAAACGGCAAGAATTCGAAGTTCATTCCCCTTGTACCTAATGCGTTAGAGCGCGTTTTAAAACCGCAAACCGGCAAGGGCGAACGCGTTGATATGCGCAACTTGGGTGAAGTAATTTGCGTCAAAGTTAATACACCCGTGCTACGCAGAACACAGCCAACACAAGGCCGGACAGGCTTTGACATTAAAGGCAACAAGATTGAAGCAGTGGCTGGTGAGTGGGTAGAGTTTAAAATGGGCGGCGGTACTGTAGTGTCAGATCATGACGCCAACCTGCTAATGTCGTCTATTTCAGGGATGCCAAAGTATCGCGACCAAACCATGCAGGTTGACGACACCTTTATTTGTACCGGTGTCAATGTCGGCTCTGGTCATGTGAACTACGAAGGTGCTGTATTAGTTAACGGCGATGTTACTGAGAAGATGGAAATTAAAGCCGCTGGCGATGTCACGATTAACGGCTTTGTTGAGTCAGCATACATTGAGTCTGGTGGCGATATTATCGTTACCGAAGGTGCAATGGGTAAAGTGAATGATGGCGACAGCGAATTTCATTGTAAGCTCGTGGCAGCAGGTAGCGTGCATGTTCAGCACGGCCAAGGCATTGAGGTGCAGTGCGGCGGCAACATTACCATAGGCAGGCAATTAGCATATAGCAAACTACGCTGTGGTGGCTCAGTAACCGTAGGTCAGATTGACAACCCAATGGGTAATCTTTTTGCCTGCGACATTGTCAGTCAAAATAAAATTGAGGCGGGAACATTAGGTGCGGTATCTGGGAGTACCCTTAAAATCGACTTTAGTCCGGGTTTTAATCTGTTGCTGGAACGAAAGGAATCGTTAGACGAACTTTTAAAGCAAATTCGCGAGAACAACTTAAAGCACAAAGAAAAAATAGAGTTACTACAAAGTAAGAAAGTGCCAAAAGAGTTGCAACGCAAAGTCACTGAAGCTCTAGAACTGTTTAACAACGAAAGTGCGTTATTAGAGTGGATTGAAAATAAGGCCAATGATGTTAAACAGGCCAAAGAGCAATACCAGCAAGATATCAAACTGGTTGCTAATAAACGTTTATATCCTGGTGTTTCAGTTAAGCTAAATAACCGAAATTGGCGTTCAGAAAGAGAGTACGACCGGGCTCAAATTCGCTATGACGCGCATCAATGGCACTACGAGCCTATCGTTTAATCAGCCACAGAGACATTACCATATCCAAGGCGCTTAGATTGATATAGCGCCTTTATTGTACGTTCAAACCACTCGTTGAACTCTTCATCTTCATGAAGTTGTGTCATGCCTACAGCAATCTTAAACGTGTCGTTAAGTAGTTGATGACCTAACATACAATTTAAAAGCCTGTCGGCGAGTTTTTTTGCATGCTCCACTGACGTTTGTGGACACAGCACAATAAACTGCTCATCACTAAAGCGCGATACTACATCGACTTCGCGTACTGTACTTAAGCAACTCGCTGCAACAACTTTAAGCGCATCTTCTTTGGTGTTCGTATCGAAGTTAAACTGCTCATCGTTAATACTCGTTAGCTCAACAACGATAAGTGACGCCGTCGTGTGAAAGCGTTGAAAACGCGAGATCTCTTCTTCAGCCCGCTGAATCATATGATTTCGGTTATACAAGCCTGTGACATTGTCGTGTGAAGACAAAAACGCGAGTGTTCTGTTCTTCTCTAGCAATGCCGCCTGCAAGGTGCCTATTTCTTCATTTTTCTGTTGAATGATGCGTGTAAAGTGCCCCCGGTAACGCTTTCTCGCTATGATAAGAAGCAACACCATAAGTACTACAGCGACTGACAAGAACAGTTTAAGGTAATCGCGACTGTAGCGAACTTGTACGTTATTCCATTGCTTATATATTTCTACTTTGCGATTCTCAGGAATACGTTCAATGGCGTAGTTAATCTTATCTACCAAGTAACCATAAGATTTGTTAACACCAAATGCTAACGAATCGAACGGCTCTGCGTAGCCTACAATGATTAAATCTTTAAGCTTGAGATTGTTGATGTGCATATTCACACTCATCAAGGACCCCACCATAACGTCAAATTCGCCATTCGCTAATTGTTTCAAGCCTTCTTGCTCAGATGCAATAAGCTTTAGCCGCAAACTCGGATAGTGGCGAGAAATATATTCAACTTGGCGATAGCCTTGTACAACGCCTACTGAACGGTTGCCCACGCCGCCATACCCTTGCAGCATAGGTGTACCTGACTTCGCAACCAGTACATTTGGCGCCTCAAAGTATGGCAAGCTAAAATCCAGAAACTGCCTTCGATAATCAGACGTGTTTAACATCGGAATAACGCGGCACTTCCCTTGTTGAACGTATTCAAGGCTTTGTTGCCACGTTTGTGTTGGCACTAGGGTAAATTTAAGATCGGAAAGTTCAGAAACAATATCTAGGTACTGCGCAGAGATACCGATATGAGAACCATTACGGATAGCTTCATAGGGTGCCCAATTTGGATCAATACAGTATGTAACCTCTTCAGGCGCTGAATTATCGTTGCTGTTCGTGTTTTGCAGATATGCGAAGCTTGGAGTAGCTACAACTAACGCTACCCAAAAAAACGCTTGAAAAAAATAACACTTAAACACCCTGCTCAACAGTACCTCTACGACCCAACTATTATTAACATCAACCGCGAAGTATTAACGCTTAAAACGTAAAAAGCAATATTTTCACACTATAAATCAGATATTTGCTTAAACTTAAGGTTTGTACTTTGTTTTTCCTTACATTAGGTAACGGCTTGTTTTTGGCGGAAAATATTTTGCCTATACTCTTGCTTCTTGATAATTTCGGAAAGCTTCTGCACAGCGATTTCAATATCTTTAAAACACAAATATAGCGGCGCAAAACCAATTCGTAGTATGTTGGGCGCCCTAAAGTCTGCAATAACTCCCTTAGCAATCCACGCCTGACATATGGCGTAGGCATCGCTATGTGCAAGCGCAATCTGGCTACCACGATTATCTACATTGGGACTTACCAACGTAAACTCATCCAACACACCTGCACTTTTAGCCTCTGCAATGAAAAATGCCTGAAGCTTTTTTGATTTCTCATCGATAGCTTTTAAAGATACGCCATCAAATACGGTAAGCGACGCTTCAAGTATGCTCATACCTATCACGCCAGGTGTCCCGCAAAGATTTTGCTTAATACTTGGGTCGGGTGTGTAGTCAGGTGAAAACTCAAAGGGGGCACTATGTCCCATCCAACCTGAGAGCGGTTGTTGGTAATCTTTTTGATGACGCTGGGCAACATATACAAAGGCTGGCGCGCCAGGGCCACCGTTAAGGTATTTGTAGGTACACCCCACAGCAAAATCCACATTACAGGCATCAAGGTCTACAGGAAATGCCCCTGCACTGTGGGCAAGATCCCACAATGTCAAAATACCTTTGCTCTGAGCAAATGCTGTCACCTTTTGCATATCGAGCTTTTTGCCCGTGCGAAAATTCACTTGGGTAAGCATAACTACAGCGACGTCTTCATCAAGTTCATTGCAGATGTTGTCTTCATCTATATAGTGAAGACAATATTCGTCGCCAAGTAGGTCTAACAGACCCTGAATCATGTAAATATCAGTGGGGAAATTATCACGGGTAGTAGCAATTACTTTACGTGACGGATTCATTTTCAACGCAGCGCTCAACACTTTAAACAGGTTGATAGAAATAGAATCACAGCAGACTACTTGGCCAGACGCAGCACCAATGAGTTGACCAATACGATCTCCCACTCGTGAAGGCATCGAAATCCATTGATGCTGGTTCCAACTGGTAATTAACCCATCACCCCACTGTCGCTTTACAACATCATGTGCACGCACTTCGGCCGCTTTTGGCAGTGGCCCTAGCGAGTTACCGTCTAAATAGATGGTGTGTTTGGGAAGAGCAAACTCGTCACGTTTTAAGCGCAATGGGTCTTTATCATCTAACTGCTCAGCAGAAAAAACCTTAGTAACCATGCTGATTAATAACCTCTAATAATGCGTGAAATGATGTCGATTCAGGGTGTAACCAATCAAAGTGTCCACCAGACGGAACAATGGTTGATGCAGCCCCTATCAGAGATGCATGGTGCACAGGCACAATGCTATCGCTACTACCGTGAAGCAAATGAAAGGGAATATCACTTTTTGACGAATCTGGCGTGGCTGCAATGTAGGCTGACTCTACCGAACTAGGGTCGCCCCCCATAAATGCCGTTGTAGCTGACTGGCAACTATTTGTGCCCATCGCATATTTTGCTACATCGGTAATTGCAGCTAGGCCAAGTACACTTTGAATCTGAACGTTGGTGTTATTCGCGAGATCACTATTGGCGTTACCACTATTAATCGTGTCTTGCGATAAGGCATCTGGCGACATAGTACCCTGAGATATAGCACCTAGAGAAACAGCACCTAGCGATTGTGCCGCTAACAAAGCAAGATGTCCCCCTGCTGAGTGACCTGCTAGTACAACAGTTTGTTTACTATTATTGCGCGCCACATCATCTAATGAAGCAGTAATGCCCGCCGATACGTCGTGCAAGCTGCCTGGCCAACCACCACCTTCATCGCCAGTTCGCCGGTATTCCACTGCATACGTGGTGATACCTTTCTCAGCAAGTGCGTGGTACAGCCCTTTAGCATGATTTAAGTCGTAGGCGTTTAGCCAACAGCCACCGTGAATGAATACTAGGGCTGTATTAGCTGGTGCGGTTGCGCGCCATACTTCGACGCGCTGCAACGGATCTTCGCCGTAGGTGATTGTGCTATCTGAAGGGCGAGTTTCCAGTGAAAGTAGCTCACCATACCCAACTTGTGTGCGCATTGGTGCAGGCGTTTGAGTTTGAGCATGATTTGGGTCTTGATTCTGATCACTGGCTAATACAGCTGGTTCATCCTCGCTGGCGGGCAACGAAGTACTCGTGAAGATGAATAGTGCTAGCAGTAAGCGCAATGAAACCTTCGTTTTATCCATGTTAAATGTGCTTTTTCGTTTTATTAATTTTTATTTTTAACTTTATTAAAACACAAGTGGCACCCTCATTGGTGCCACTGAAAACATTAAAACTTATTTAGGTTTACATTAAAGCATTTCTACAGCAAGTGCTACACCTTCACCACCGCCAATACACAGTGACGCAATACCTTTTTTACCGCCACGCTGTTTCAGTGCGTGTAGCAAGGTCACAAGAATACGCGCGCCTGATGCGCCAATTGGGTGACCAAGTGCACATGCGCCGCCTTTTACGTTAACTTTTTCAGCGTCTAGGCCCAGTTTCTTTATGGCCAACATGGTAACCATGGCAAACGCTTCGTTAATTTCAAAAAGGTCTACATCTTCTTTTTGCCAACCCGCTTTATCAAGCACTTTTTCCATTGCACCAACAGGAGCAACAGTAAAGTTCTCTGGCTCGATAGAGTGTGTAGCATGAGCAACAACACGGGCTAGTGGTGCTAGGCCAAGCGCATTTGCTTTACGCTCACTCATTACTACCAATGCTGCTGCGCCATCAGAAATTGAGCTTGAGTTGGCCGCAGTTACTGTGCCGTCTTTCTTAAATGCAGGTCGCAGAGTCGGGATTTTTTCTGGGCGCGCTGAGCCTGGGCCCTCATCAGTATCAACTACTACATCACCTTTTCGTGTAGACAGAGTGACAGGCACGATTTCATCGCTAAACGTTCCGCTATTAATCGCTTCGTGTGCTTTAGACAGTGAGCTAAGTGCAAACTCGTCCATTTCGCCGCGGGTAATGCTTTCTTCATCTGCAGTATCTTGTGCAAAACACCCCATGGCTTTGCCATCGTAGGCATTTTCCAAGCCATCAAGCATCATATGGTCTAGCACTTGTCCGTGCCCCATACGGTAACCGGTGCGAGCTTTTGGCAACATATAAGGCGCATTACTCATGCTTTCCATACCACCAGCGACAATGGTTTCTGCACTGCCGGCTTTAATCAAGTCGTGCGCCAGCATGACAGCCTTGAGGCCTGAACCACACACTTTATTGATAGTGGTTACGCCTGCGCTCAGTGGTAATCCAGCACCTAATGACGCTTGACGTGCAGGTGACTGTCCGAGACCTGCAGGTAACACACAGCCCATGATCACTTCGTCAATCGCTGACACATCTAAGTTTTCAACCGCTGATTTAATCGCCACTTCGCCAAGGTGTGTGGCTGACACGCCTGACAAGCTGCCGTTAAAACCACCCATAGGTGTGCGTTTAGCCGCGACTATCACTACTGATTCGTTACTCATAACCATGCCCTTAAATTTCAATAAAATTAATTACTTAACTAGCTAAAGATGTTCCCTTGTATAAAAAAGTAAACACCCTTAAGTGTGACAACTTACCGTCAACACAATGAAAAATTGACGTTAGTAAAATGTTACTTTACCTTAACGTAAATTGTAATTAACGTTAACGTAAACCTGTACTATGACAGTGTCAACAAAACACTACGTATTAGTGCATCACAATTGAATAGCACGTTAGTGCTATAAACGTAGTTACATACCCCACTTTTTAAAAGAAAAGTGAGGTAGCAAGAAAGCGCTTAAAAACAAGGTACATGTAATGAACAAGTACGACGACGAAACGACTTACGCCATTGGCGAGCTTGCTCGCGAATTCGACATAACACCTCGCTCTATTCGTTTTTACGAAGAGCAAGGCTTAATGTCTCCATCGAGAACCGGACAAAACCGCGTTTATCTGAATAAAGATCGAGTGCGACTCAAGCTTATTCTTCGCGGCAAACGCCTTGGTTTTTCACTGGCTGAAGTCAAAACCTTGTTCGACATGTACGACAGCAACCCTAATTCGGCTGTTCAGTTAGAAGCCATGTTGGAAATGACTGAGCAAAAACGTGCCGTGCTGCGTCAACAGCTTGAAGATATTCAAATGCTGATGACGGAACTTGATGATGTAGAAGCACGTTGTCGCGAAGAACTCGCAGAACTCAAACGAGGAAAAATTGCATGAATACCGCTTACCCTACTCTAAACTTTGGCCTTGGCGAAGACATCGACATGTTGCGTGATCAGGTGTATCAGTTTGCGCAAAACGAAATTGCACCATTGGCCGAAAAAGCAGATGCCGACAATCAGTTTCCAAACGAGCTATGGACCAAGCTGGGCGACATGGGTTTGCTTGGCGTCACAGTATCTGAACAATATGGTGGTTCAGACATGGGCTATCTTGCACATACCGTTGCAATGGAAGAAGTTAGTCGTGCCTCAGCGGGCATCGGTCTTAGCTACGGCGCGCACTCTAACCTTTGTGTAAACCAAATTTTCAAAAACGGTAACGACGCCCAGCGCGAGAAGTATTTACCTAAACTGGTATCGGGTGAGCATATCGGTGCGTTGGCAATGAGTGAGCCAAACGCAGGTTCTGACGTTGTTAGCATGAAGCTAAGAGCGGAAAAGCGCGGCGATAAGTATATTTTGAACGGCAACAAAATGTGGATCACAAATGGTCCAGATGCACATACCTTTGTTATTTATGCGAAAACTGACGTAAACGCAGGCCCACGCGGCATTACTGCGTTTATCGTAGAACGTGATTTCCCTGGCTTCACTCGCGCGCAAAAGCTCGACAAGCTTGGTATGCGCTCGTCGAACACTTGCGAACTGGTATTTGAAGATTGTGAAGTACCGGCTGAAAACGTCATCGGCAACGAAGGCGAAGGTGTACGCGTATTAATGAGCGGCCTAGACTACGAGCGTCTTGTGCTTTCTGGTGGCCCGCTAGGTATTATGCAGGCCTGTATGGATGTTGTTGTACCGTACATTCATGATCGTGAACAATTTGGTCAGTCAATTGGTCAATTCCAGCTGGTTCAGGGCAAAGTTGCAGACATGTACACCCAAATGAATGCGGCCCGCGCTTATGTTTATGCGGTAGCGAAATCATGCGATCGCGGTGAAACTACGCGAAAAGACGCCGCAGGCGCTATCCTTTACTCTGCCGAGCTAGCAACCAAAATGGCATTAGACGCTATTCAGCTACTAGGCGGTAACGGCTACATCAACGAATACTCTACTGGTCGCCTATTACGTGACGCTAAGCTTTACGAAATTGGTGCAGGTACATCTGAAATTCGCAGAATGCTTATCGGCCGAGAGCTGTTTAACGAATCAAAATAATAAAACCGTTAATCTCACTTTTAGTACCAAACGACAACACAGCCTCTTAATTTAAGAGGCTGTCACACAAGGAGGGGTCATGCCCGTTCTTCGCTCTACGATTAATGTGAAATCTGAAACCTTTGTTGCCAATAGCGAGGCTATGCAGGCGCAGGTGGACGATCTTCTCGAAAAAATAAATCAAATTACACAAGGTGGTGGTGAAAAAGCCGCCGAGCGCCATGTTTCTCGTGGCAAACTATTACCTCGCGATCGTATTAATGCGCTGATAGATGAAGACACGCCATTTCTTGAAATTGGCCAACTAGCGGCATGGGAAGTGTACGAAGACTATGTACCCTGCGCGGGCGTGGTAGCCGGTATAGGTGTGGTCAATGGCGTTGAGTGTATGATTGTTGCGAACGATGCGACAGTTAAAGGTGGTACCTACTACCCTCTTACTGTTAAAAAGCACCTTCGCGCGCAAACCATCGCCGAACAAAACAATCTACCTTGTATCTACTTGGTAGACTCAGGCGGTGCTAACCTGCCTCGCCAAGACGATGTATTTCCTGACCGTGAGCACTTTGGCCGCATTTTCTTTAATCAAGCCAATATGTCAGCCAAAAACATTCCGCAAATAGCGGTCGTTATGGGGTCGTGCACCGCAGGTGGCGCCTATGTGCCAGCCATGGCAGATGAAAGCATTATTGTTAAAGAGCAAGCCACTATTTTCCTTGGTGGTCCACCTTTAGTAAAAGCAGCCACAGGTGAAGTGGTTACTGCTGAAGAGCTTGGTGGGGGCGATGTTCACACACGTATTTCAGGTGTAGCTGATCACTTAGCCAATAACGACCATCACGCACTGTCGCTAGCGCGCAATGCCATTGGTAGATTAAATCGCAAGAAGCCTGAAACGGTAGACGTGGCGGACATCAAGCCACCACGTTACGACAGCAAAGAGATTTACGGCATTGTTCCTGCTGATAGTAAGCAGACCTTTGACGTTCGTGAAATCATTGCTCGTATCGTCGATGACTCTGATTTCGACGAATTCAAGCCGCTTTACGGCACAACGCTGGTGTGTGGCTTTGCACGCATCTTCGGCTACCCGGTGGGCATTGTTGCCAATAACGGTATTTTGTTTGGCGAAAGTGCATTGAAAGGCGCTCACTTTGTTGAGCTATGTGCTATGCGCAAAATTCCTCTTGTGTTTTTACAAAATATTACCGGCTTTATGGTAGGTAAACAGTACGAACATGGCGGTATTGCAAAGCACGGTGCAAAAATGGTGACAGCAGTCGCCTGTGCCAATGTACCAAAACTTACCGTATTGATTGGCGGTAGCTTTGGTGCCGGTAACTACGGCATGTGCGGCCGCGCTTACGATCCACGCTTCCTGTTTATGTGGCCAAATGCACGTATCTCGGTAATGGGTGGCGAACAAGCCGCTGGTGTACTTGCACAAGTAAAACGCGACCAAAAAGAGCGTGCAGGCGAAAGCTGGAGCGACGAAGAAGAAAAAGCGTTTAAGCAACCGGTTATCGATACTTACGAAAAGCAAGGCCACCCGTACTACGCGTCTGCGCGCTTGTGGGATGACGGGGTTATCGACCCTGCCGATACACGTCTTGTATTGGGTCTGTCTTTATCCGCCGCACTTAACAAGCCAATTGAAGACACTCAATTCGGCATCTTCAGAATGTAGGAGCGATGAATATGGAACAAGCTGTAACCTACGTTGTTGATGAGCGTGATGTCGCCATCGTAACGTTGAATCGCCCAGAAAAGCACAATGCTTTTGACGATGAAATGATTGCCGAATTAACCCGCTTGTTTAAGCAAGCGGGTGAAGATACCAGAGTGCGTGCCCTTGTACTGCAAGCTAAGGGCAAAAGCTTTAGTGCAGGCGCTGATCTTAACTGGATGAAAAAAATGGCAAGCTACACCCAAGCGCAAAACGAAAGTGATGCGATGGGGCTGGCTACCATGCTGCAAACACTGTACGCATTGCCCAAACCAACTATTGCACGTGTACAAGGCGCTGCGTTTGGTGGGGCTGTTGGCCTTATTGCCTGCTGTGACATTGCCATTGGCAGCAAGCTAAGCAAGTTTTGCTTAAGCGAAGTGAAAATTGGACTTATTCCAGCCACTATTAGCCCTTATGTTGTTGAAGCAATGGGCGCTCGCGTATGTCGCCGTTATTTCCAAACTGCCGAAGTGTTTTCTGCGCGTCGTGCAAGACGCTTAGGCCTGCTAAGTGAATCGGTAACCGAAGACGAATTAGATAGCACGATTGACGGCATTATCAGCGGTATCGTTAAAAATGGACCACAGGCTGTCGCGCAGTCAAAAGCGTTAGTGCAATGGGTGGCGTCTCAGCCTATTAACGATGCGCTGCTGGGCGAAACCAGTAAACTGATTGCTCAAGTACGCACGTCTGAAGAAGGCCAAGAAGGTTTAGGTGCCTTTTTAGAAAAACGTAGCGCTGCTTGGATAAAGCCAGCCGCACAAGACAACGCGGGGTTGGAGAAATAAAGATGATTAATAAATTACTCATTGCTAACCGTGGCGAAATTGCCTGCCGCGTTATTAAAACAGCCAAACTGTTAGGCGTAAAAACAGTAGCAGTTTATTCAGATGCAGACACCCAAGCACGCCATGTAAAAATGGCCGACGAAGCCGTGTATTTGGGTGCTTCACCATCAAAGGAAAGCTACTTACGCGGCGAACTGATCATTGAAAAAGCAAAGCAGCTAGGCGTAGATGCCATTCACCCTGGCTACGGTTTTTTATCAGAAAATGCCGATTTTGCTAACCTTTGCGCGAGCAACAACATCATTTTTGTTGGTCCTCCTGCTTCGGCTATTGAAGCCATGGGCTCTAAATCTGCGGCAAAGCATATTATGGAGAAAGCCGGTGTACCGCTTGTGCCGGGTTATCACGGTGATGATCAAGATGAAGCCGTGTTGAAGGCTGCCGCTGATGAGATGGGCTATCCTGTACTGCTTAAAGCAGCCGCAGGTGGTGGCGGTAAAGGTATGCGACAGGTATGGAGTGAAAAGGAATTTTCACAAGCCCTTAGCGCCGCTAAGCGCGAGTCGATGGCAAGCTTTGGTGACGACCACATGTTGGTTGAAAAATACCTTACACGACCGCGTCACGTAGAAATTCAAGTGTTCTGTGACACCTTAGGTAATGGCGTTTACTTGTTTGAGCGCGACTGTTCTGTACAGCGTCGCCACCAGAAAATCATTGAAGAAGCCCCTGCCCCAAATATGTCGCAAGATATTCGCGAGAAAATGGGTGAAGCAGCTATTCTTGCCGCGAAAGCGATTAACTATGTTGGCGCAGGTACGGTTGAGTTCTTGCTAGATGAAGACGGCTCATTCTATTTCATGGAAATGAACACTCGTTTGCAGGTAGAGCACCCTGTGACAGAGATGATCACGAATGAAGACCTTGTTCAGTGGCAGCTTTCAATTGCTGAAGGTAAGCCCATTCCTAAGCAGCAAGAAGAGCTTACGCTCACCGGCCATGCGTTTGAAGCACGTATCTATGCCGAAGATCCAAACAATGAGTTTTTACCTTCGACAGGTACATTACACCTTCTACAACCGCCAACAGAAAGCGACGTAGTGCGCGTAGATACCGGTGTAGAACAAGGCGATGAAGTTAGCGTGTACTACGACCCTATGATTGCCAAATTGGTGGTATGGGGCGAGTCACGAGAAGTAGCGCTTAAACGCCTACTTCACGCGCTTGGCAACTATCATATTGAAGGCGTATCAACAAACATTGATTTTCTTAAACGCGTTGCTAGCAACCAAGCGTTTATCGACGCAGAGCTAACCACAACGTTTGTTGAAAAACACAATGACGACTTGTTTGCCCCTGCACCAGAAAACGCCCAATTTAATCGCGTAACGTTACCTGCTATGGCGCTACTTGCCTTGACACACCGCCAGGCGATGCAAACCAAGCGCAACAACGCCAATAACAAACAGCTTTCTGTTTGGGGTTCAGCGGGAGCGTGGCGTGCAAACCTTACTCACAATGAAGTATTGCAGCTACAGGTAAACGGCGACACGCTTGATATCAGCGTAAACCATACTGCTACCCAAGGTGAATTGGTATGGAACCTCACCATTAACGGTTCTACGCATGTGGTTTCAGGTGAATTAACTGCATTAGATGCCAACAGCGCTCAACTTCACGGCGTTATCGACGGTTATAAGACAGTGTACAGTGTGTGCGAAAAAGACGGACACTTCACGCTGTTTAACAACGATACTCACGCTAGCTTTGATGTTGTTTTACCTTCACTAGGTGATGACAGCGATGCAGGTCACGACGCCAACTTTGATGCGCCAATGAACGGCACTATTGTTGCCCTATTGGTAGAGCCAGGCACGAAAGTAGAAAAAGGCCAGCCCATTCTGATCATGGAAGCCATGAAAATGGAGCACAGTATTGTTGCCCCTAAAGATGGCGTGGTTGACAGCTTTTACTTTAACGCCGGTGAACTGGTTGATGGTGGCGCAACGCTACTGGCCTTTACCGCCGATGGCGAAGAGGAGTAAATGCCATGGCATTCCCATCGCACGTTAGTATTGTTGAAGTAGGCCCTCGCGATGGCCTACAAAACGAGAAGCAACTGGTAACCACGGCAGATAAGCTAACGCTAATTAACTTGTTAGGAGACGCGGGATTAACGCGTATCGAGGCAGGAAGTTTTGTATCGCCCAAATGGGTGCCACAAATGGCCGATTCGGGTGATATTTTCAAACAATTAACCCGCAAGCAAGGTGTGCAGTACTCTGCCCTCACCCCTAACATGAAAGGCTTAGACGCTGCCCTTGAAGCGGGTGTTGAAGAAGTCGCCGTGTTTGGTGCGGCCTCTGAATCGTTTTCGCAAAAGAATATCAACTGTTCAATTAGCGAAAGCCTTAGCCGCTTTGAGCCGGTTATTGAGAAGGCCAAAGCTCTCAATATTCCTGTGCGCGGCTATGTGTCATGTGTAATGGGCTGCCCTTACGAGGGCAAAATAGCGCCAAAAGCCGTAGCCGATGTGTCTAAGACCCTGCTTGATATGGGCTGCTATGAAATATCGCTGGGCGACACCATAGGCACTGGTACACCTGGAGCAACGAAAGCCTTGATGGATGAAGTGTTAAACGACATTCCAGTCTCTAAGATTGCGGTGCATTTTCACGACACCTACGGACAAGCTCTGGTTAACCTGTATACCGCAATGGAATATGGCGTAGCAGTGATAGATTCAGCCGTGTCAGGCCTGGGCGGCTGCCCTTACGCCAAAGGCGCCAGTGGCAATGTGGCAACTGAAGATGTGGTGTACATGCTAAATGGTATGGGTATTACCTCTAACGTGGACATGGATAAACTGCTGGATACATCTCGCTTTGTGCAAAGCGTGCTGGGCAGACCGCCAGTATCTAAGGTAGCAACGGCACTGCTTGCCAAATAGGTAAGCAAATGAGTGCGGATGCCAGCCGAATACCCGGCCAATATCCGGCCAGTATCCGCTTTATGCACGCCCGATACCAATATTAGAGCGCAGTATGGTTTTTACCTACTGCGCTTTATTTTTCTTTAGGCAAAATAAAGGTGGTCGCAATTGCCAAGGCAATCATAGCTGCCATCACGTACACCACAGAAAAGGACAATACGGGCGTTAGGGCGGCATACAGGCTACCAAACGCTAACAAAATGAGCCCAATAGAGGTATTTGAGAAACCCACCAGCTCTGTACGCTCCTGCCCTTCCTTAACATCCAAACTGTAGGTCTTTCGCCCCGTTCTGACGCCCGCGTGGGCAATAGACAACACAAAGAACAGCGCGGCTGACAGTACAAGCGATTCTGAATTGCTAACCAGTAACCCAATACACGCAACAAGCGCCATTGCCCCTGCAATTTGAAGGGTAAGCCTTGCGCTTTTATCAGCTACCTTTCCCCACACCAGCGACGATAAGAGCGTCGCTAACGCTTCTGCGCCTATATAAATAGGTAATAGATCGGCTGCGTTTTGTTCCTTCTGCAACATAAAATATGGCGCAACAAGCGCAGAGTGAACAAAGAGCCCCCTCACGAATATAAACTTGTAAACAGTGCTGTCGAATTTAACACTAAAAAGTGAATTTTTATTGTCATTAGTATGGTTATTTTTTGTGTTGCTGTTTTCGCCGTTCTCAACATTTTCAACATCAACATTGGTTTTTATGGGCCACATACACACTAGCGTTAATGCAAATACACTAGCACTAAAACCTAATATACCCATGAGCATATAAGCGTCCAATGTATCGCTGAATACAAACAACGGCAGTGCAATCGCTAGCGTCGCAACTCCGGAAATCGTTGAAGCGGTGCCAATTAAGTTTCCGCGCTCTCCTTTTTTAGCAACATCGGCTTCCATATCTTTAACGGTAAGCGAGCACGCAGAGCGCCCCAAACTAAGCAATGTAAGCGCACCAAGTACAACCATTCCTGCCATCCACCCACTCATAGCACTATTACTCGCAAGGACAAGGGCGCTTAAAATGAGCGCTACAGAGAGCGCTTGCACAGCCATACCCGCGCGCCACACACTATGTCTCTCACTATGATTACGAAGATAAAAACTGAGTAGCGCTTGAGGCAATAATGCCCCTGATTCTCGTATGGGCACTAGCCACCCGATCATCCAAGCAGGAGCACCCATTGATATTAGAAGAGCCGGAAGTGTGGTTTTGGCCGATATTAGTAAATCAGCGAGCTTGTTTAATGACAGGCCCGCAATAAGTCGATGTTTTTTATTCGTTAGCAAGACAGTGGATGCCCAGTGCGTTTTAATTTTCATTTTAAACGCACCATTAGGTGCTATAGATCACATACACTGGGCGTTAGACAAGCGTTGTCCCCACTTTTAACCTTTATTCTCAACGATGGTCTTTAAGTTCTCCAAGCCCATTTCAAAATCGGGTCCAATAAGGTCGTCGATAAATAAAACGAAAAAGCGGTTCACTGGATTATTGTCGACTTCGCCCTCGTCACGCCAAGTCACTTGCGTACCTTCAGCGACTTCCTTCATTTCGACTGTGCCTGTTGACCCCATATCAAACTCAGGAAAATACAACCGATAAAGTACGCGTTTATTGTGCTCTAATTGGGTAATTTCCATCTCACCGTCGCCTTCAGTATCGCTTTTCCACTCTGAGCGCATACCAATAGCCCGGTCTGGGCCCGAATAGTCGAGCTCCATTTGCGGGTCACGCTTAAACCACACGCCCCACTTTTGCCATTCCCTTAAATCCACGATATACGGATATACTTCAGCAGGCTGCGCATCAATAGTGATCCTGCGCTCAACGCTATATTCCTTTGGGATAAAAAAGCTTGTTGCCACAAATAAGACGATAACCACGCCAACAATACCCAACAACTTTTTCAATACACCCATCTGATCCTCCAAAATGAATTACAGCTTAAAATATAACATTTTATTAACAAAAGTCACTGGGCGCTTGACTAAATTCACCACTCAAATAATGAATGACCATATTTCTAACAACATCAGCGTCTACCTCTGCAACCCAAGACACTTCACCTTTAGATGCGTCACTACGACGGGTCTGCCCTGCATTAGGTGTAGTTATTCCTACCTCAATACATCCAGTATCGACCCGACAATGCTTACTGGGCAAAGCCAACATGCACGTTGATAAAATATCCCAAAGAAAATACGTAAACTCATAGGACGGAATAGCGGTAACGGTTGCAGCCCAAAACTGACCGGCCAAATCGGATACGGGGGTTTGAGACGTCGCAAGCTTTTCCAAAAACGACCAACTGACGGGAAGCGAGTTCGTAGCATCAAGGGGCACGAGTAAAACATTGACGCCACTATCGATGAGATCTCTTGTTGCTTTAGGGTGCCAATATGCATTCCACTCTGCAGTACCGTTGTGGTCGTGCATGGCAACATTACCTTTTACGTCAATTGCACCACCCATCCATACAACACGCTCAATATTACTTTTCACACGAGTACCATTTTGCTCGTCAGTTATCGCGGCAGCTAAATTAGTGGCTGGACCTGTCATTAGCACTGTCACTTTTGACGGATGTTTTGAAATGGTTTCTTGCATCCATTCGTGAGCAGGTGCATTACTTACGTTTACGCTATCGCTATTAGTACGCAGCATCACGGGCATAGCGTGACATACCTTGGGCTGTGCCCGCCACTCTGGAGGAAATGGGTTAGGCCCAGATATATTTCCCACACAAATGGGGATATGAGTATTACCCGTTAGGCTGAGAATTTTTTTTGTGCTCAATACAGCGTCATCTGGGTAACAATCTGCAGGCGTAATACTTACGCCAATAACGTCGATATTCGGCAAACGAAGTAATAAAAGCAGCGAAAGTAAGTCATCTATACCACCGTCATGGTCAAATACTACTGCCTGTTTTGCTGACATAATGAAACAATCCTTTAAAAAAATTTACCAAAAAATAACATCGCACAAAAATGAAACTGTCATTCTAAATATTCTTGTGTAATATGAAGTTAGGTTATCACGAAGTCCTTGGGACTGTTGATGTTTGTATTGCATAGTTATCACACTGAATATTCGCAAATCACTGTCAAAGGACACACCACGTGTAGCGCTGTTAATCGCTTACCTTCTCTTTCTTTCAATATTTCTAACGATACACCGTTGTCGCTTTATTACAGGAGTTTTTAGGAAATGGCAGATCAAAGTTCTCGTTACATCAGTAACCTTACACGCGATACCTATGCGCTAATACTCGCAGGTGGAAAAGGTTCCAGATTACACGAACTCACTAACTGGCGTGCCAAGCCAGCACTCTATTTTGGTGGAAAATTTAGAATCATTGATTTCCCCCTGTCTAATTGTGTTAATTCAGGTATTCGCCGCATTGGTGTAGTCACCCAATATAAGTCACATTCACTGATACGCCACCTCGTCAGAGGCTGGGGGCACTTTAAAAAAGAATTGGGTGAGTCAGTTGAAATCCTGCCTGCATCTCAGCGATTTTCAGACAGTTGGTATGAAGGTACCGCCGATGCGGTATTCCAGAATATTGATATTATCCGCGATGAACTGCCAAAGTACGTAATGATTTTATCTGGTGATCATATTTATCGCATGGACTATGGTGATATGCTAGCCAAGCACAAAGAGTCGGGGGCGAAAATGACGGTGTCGTGTATGTCGGTACCGGTTGAGGAAGCCGCTGGCGCGTTCGGTGTCATGTCGGTAGATGAAAGCTATAGAATAAACGGTTTTGAAGAAAAACCCGCCTCCCCCACGCCACTACCCAATGACAGCAGCAAATGTTTGGCATCAATGGGAAATTACGTATTTGATACCGAATTTTTGTTCGAGCAATTGCGCAAAGATGCTGAAAACATGGGCTCTCAGCGAGATTTCGGCAAAGACATTATTCCTTCAATTATTAAAGATCACCCAGTGTACGCCTATCCATTTGAACAAAGTGGCGGCGACAATGCGTATTGGCGTGATGTAGGTACCATTGATTCATTTTGGGAAGCCAATATGGAAATGGTTGCACCGGTACCACAGTTAAACCTGTATGACAGAAAGTGGCCTATTTGGACTTATCAAGAGCAGCTTCCTCCCGCCAAATTTGTATGGGAAGACCATGACAGACGTGGTGAAGCCATTAACTCGGTGGTATCTGGCGGTTGCATTATATCGGGATCAACCCTGCGCTCCTCTATTTGTTTTTCCAATGTACGGGTACATTCGTACGGCCTCATAGAAGACGCAGTTATTCTGCCTGACGTTGAAATTAAGCGTCACTGCAAATTAAAGCGCGTTATCATAGACCGTGGCTGCGTTGTGCCCGAGGGCACCACTATTGGCTATGACCACGAACAAGATAGAGCTCGTGGTTTCCGTGTATCTGAAAAAGGTGTGGTGCTAGTCACGCGCGAAATGTTGGGCCAGCCAGTGGGTGGTCTGAAAAAGTCTACCGTAGCTGAATAGCGATCAGTTTTTAACTTTTACTATTCCACTTGTTCAAGGTAGCAGTTACAAATGCTGCTACCTCTTCAGGATGCTCAAGCGGAAACATATGTCCTCCTCGCATCACCTTGTGCTCAATCTCATTATGTTGCATTAATCGAGCATACATTTGCGGCTTACATACGTTGCTTTTGTCGCCGGTCACTAACACCGCAGGACACTGTAGTTTGCCTTTGTACTTACCCAAATTATGCGGAACATTGCGAAACAACTCTGCCTCCACATCGGCGCGAAATGTTAGTGATATAGCGTCTCCCTTTTGTGCGGTAACCGATTTTACGTAATCGCGTACGCAGCGCTTATCCATATCTCTAAACAGTGCTTTTCCGTGAAAATAGGCTTCCATATCGGTATGCAGCGGCCAACTAGTATTACGTGTTTGCGCCAATTTCGCTGGAGTTAGCTTATTAATTAAGGGCGTATGTTTAGCAAACTTAAAAAAGTGACTTAATGGGCCAACTACCAATGGTGGGTCGAATAATATTAACCCCCGAAAAAGCTCAGGGGCCTCGCAGGCTGCCATGTAGGTAATTACGGCACCGAACGAGTGACCAATACCAAACACGCCTCGCGGATCCTTGTTTTCTTTCTCGATATGGCGAATTAGTTCTTTAACTTGATTACGCCAATTGCCGTTCACTGGCAATTGCGGATCATGCCCAAAGCGTTCTACATGAAGACGGTTAAATTCGCTCGGCATGGCCGAAAACATGGCATTGTAACAACCAGCAGGAAACCCATTGGCATGGGCGAAATGAAAACTCAAATCTGAAGATGACACGTAAACCTCGGAATATAAAAAAGAAAAGGGGCGATGGCCCCTTATTCCAATCTTGCCGACATAGTACTATAAGCCTCTCGCCTCTGCCATTTCCCAATCTTTTACGATTTTTGTGCTTGTCCATAGAAATACCGCAATAGACAATGCATAAGGTATTACAAGATAGATAAGTGACTGTCTTAGTGCTTCGGTTTCACCAAGAGAAGGCACTAGCGCTTGACTGATAATACCGGTGAGTGTTGGGCCACCACCCAATGCGATAATATTGAGAACAAAGAAAAATAACGCAGTCGACATTGCCCGCACATTTACCGGCGCAAGCGTTTGTGCCATAGCAAAGCTAGGCCCTAGGTACGATCCACTGGTAAATAGTAAAAGCGCCATTAGCCCAACGGAGAGCCATAGGTCTTGTACTTGGAGCGATACATAAAACGCAGGTACACCTATAATAAGTGCTATCGCAGGCAACAAAGCATAGGCTTTCTTATTATGTTTTCCCCACCTATCTGCAATATAACCGCCTAACCACACCCCTAGCGCATAGGCCGTACCATTGATAATGCCGAACACAATCAGTAGCTGTGTAATATCAAGCCCAGCAAAAGCACGAACATAATAATCTATGATCCAAGTAGAAATAGCATAGTTTCCGAACGAACCGAACGAAATACCTAACGCCATTCCCCACCACGTAGGCACTTTTAGCAATGTTTTCAATGAAGCTTTTACACTTGGCTTATTGGCTTGCTCTGCGTCACTTTGTACCGTAACAGTGCGCTTGGGTTCCTTAACAGTAAACTTCAATAACAGCGCTAGTAAGATACCGGGAATCCCCACACTGTACATTACTGTGCGCCAATCCGCTGAGCCGCCTTGAAGAAAAAATGCTGATGCAAAAAAGGCCAACATAACCCCAAATGGAATGCCTAACGAATAAACCGCTAAAGCACCTGCACGCTTTTCCTTGGGGAATAAGTCGGAAATTATACTGTGCGATGGTGGACTGCCGCCCGCTTCACCAATCCCTACGCCAATTCTAGCAATGGCCAATTGCATATAATTAGCAGCCAATCCAGACGCAGCAGTAAAGCCACTCCAAAGAGTCAGTGATATGGCAATAATATTAACGCGGCTGTAGCGGTCTGCAAGCCATGCAATGGGGATCCCCATTACCGTATAAAGTAGCGCAAAGTAAATGCCTTTGAGCCAGCCTAGCTGCGCATCATCTAAACCCAAGTCCGCTTTGATAAAGGGAGAAAGAATGCCGATGATCTGCCTGTCTATAAAATTGAAGGCATACACTAAGGTGAGAACGAACAACACATAGTTGCGGTAACTTCTAGATGTTCCAGCTTCGCTTGCAGGAATACCTTCAACGTGAGTCTGAGCCATAACTATCCTTTTCGATAACGATTTCCCAGTCTACGCATTAGGCAAAAAAATGCACAACTAATTGTTACTTATTTGTTAACATAACGAAAATTTCTAAGAGAGTCTTTCTGTTCCCTAGCGCTTGAGGTACGATGTGTGCTCATCAACTCATCAGACCAGACAGACAATTATGACGGTAGACGAACTGTTAACTATTCCCGCATTAACGCAGACTTCTGACAATACATGGAAAGTCGATGGACTTGTTATTCCTAAAACTTGGGGACAAGGGCGTACCGCCTTTGGAGGCATTTCAGCAGGAATGCTTTATAGCGCCGTTAAAACGCAGGTACATGACGACAGAGTGCTACGCTCTTTTACAACTAACTTTGTAGGCCCGCTATCTTTAGAAGCGCCTTTCTCAATTGAAGTAACCCTGCTGCGAACAGGTAAGAACGTGTCTCAATATACAGCACACGCAATACAAGATGGAAAAAGCTGCGTATTTTCACAAGCGTGCTTTGGTGTAGGAAGAACGTCGGCAATTCGCGTTGAGAATACAGAAACGCATTCTATGGCCACGCCAAATAAAGCGAAGTTCATACCTCAAATCCCCAAAGTAACGCCCAAATTTCTGCGATACTTTGACTTATCTATTGATGAAGGCGGTGTGCCGTTCACTCGCAAGAAAACAAGCCATTATCATGGATTTATGCGTTTTAAGCAGCCTCCAGCTGAGATTACTGATGCGCATATCATAACCATGATTGACGCATGGCCACCTACGCTACTGCAAATGATGAAACTGCCTGCACCAGCAAGCACGGTGAGCTGGAATTTAGAGTTTATCCACCCGCACAAACCAGTGTCGCCAACAGACTGGTTTGCTTATCAGGCGCATACACGCCAAGCAGCTGATGGTTATGGGCACACTGAAGCCACTATTTGGGATAAAGACAACGAGGTGATTGCAATTAGCCGTCAAACCGTTGCGATATTTGACTAAGAAATAAAAAACCTGTTTGTTTTTTTAACAAACAGGTTTTTTCTCAATTGTATTTCACGTAAGGACTAGTAAAGCATAAAGGCGTTTGGATTAAACAGTGATATTACCGATATGCACTGTAAATTAGTAATATCCAACGCATCTTCTAAATCTTCGCGATTTAACGATAACGCATCATGCATCTCGGGCTTTAAATTATGATAGCTCGGGTAAACCTCAGGATTTACGTTATCTAACGCCAATACATAAGAAAGCTGAAG
This sequence comes from Alteromonas sp. KC3, assembly GCF_016756315.1. Lineage (NCBI taxonomy): Bacteria > Pseudomonadati > Pseudomonadota > Gammaproteobacteria > Alteromonadales > Alteromonadaceae > Alteromonas > Alteromonas sp. KC3. The sequence continues at coordinate 1,832,091 of NZ_AP024235.1, read as the reverse complement.
TATTCTATCTTCAGGAAATTCACCTTCGTCGTCATGAATACGCTCTATGGGTTTATGGATAGTTTCAGGAATACCCCACTTTTCAATGAGTTTTGCCGACAATGTGTTATAGGTAAATCCAAGCACCCCAAATTGCAACTCTGATGGACTGACACGCGCATTGAACGCCTGACAACGTTTAGCAGCTTCTGGCATTAATGAAACAACAACCAATTCACCAATGTTATGCAACAGGCCCGATACGAACGCGCGTTCAGGTTCGCGAATATTTCGCATATCCGTAAAGTATTTGGCAAGTAGACCACACGACACGCTCTGTTCCCAGAACTTATCAAGGTCAATAATTTGCCCATCTACTTCGCTAAATGCTTGACTGACGCCATAAGCCAGCGCCAAATCGTAAGTAGAACGAGTTCCAACAACTTGGATAGCACGCGTGATAGTGTCTATTTTATTGGGAAAACGATAAAGTGCAGAGTTGGCCACACGCAGAAGCTGTGTAGCCAATGACGGGTCGAAGGCTATAATGTCGCCGATGTCTTCAATACTTGAAGCTTCGTCGTCCATACAGGCTTTCAATCGCGTAACAGAGTCTGGTAAAACAAAAAGGTCTTCTGCTTTTGAAACAAGTTCGTCTAAATTCATTCTTGCACGATCTCCAATGCAACCTTCATTAACATAGAACAAAGGCACGTCCTTTAGCCCGCATCTTTTTATGTATAGGCGTAAAAAATGATTAGGTCAATAAAATATGTGTAGTAAAAAAGTATGATTTTCTTACTATTCATATACTTAAGCATAACTACGAAAAGTATTTCATCCGTGTTTTATCGCTTGTAAATAATCATTCCATTGAAGCACACCGAACTATTATACCAAGCTAACTTAACAATTAAGATAGCTTCTTAAAAAAAGCGCATCATAACTCTCATTGCTTCTATGTTAATATTGCGCTTTGTAATACTTTTTTATTATTTTTACCCTTATCTATTATGAACCTTAGTGCTGTTATTATTGGCTACGTGTGGCCTGAGCCCAACTCTTCCGCTGCTGGCCAAAACATGCTCTCTATCATTAAAAGTATGTGCTCTGCCGGTCACAAAGTAACATTTTTGACTGCCGCTACTGACAGTGAACACAAAACCGACTTAGAAAGTTTAGGTGTTGATAGTCGAGAGATTGCACTTAACTGCAGTAGTTTTGACAGCCTCATTGAAGACCTCGCGCCTGATATTGTTGTTTTTGACCGCTACATGACCGAAGAGCAGTTTTCGTGGCGAGTTAAAGCGTGCTGTCCCAATGCGCTGCGCGTACTAAATACCGAAGACCTCCATAGCTTGCGTCAAGCAAGACACAACGCTGTAAAAATGCACGGTGATGCTAAACTAGCTGACCTCAATACCGAGCTTGCCCAGCGAGAAATAGCGGCAATACTTCGTAGCGATATCACTTTGGTTATTTCAAAGCATGAAATGCAATTACTTGCCGAGCATTATCAAGTACCACGCAGCCAGCTCTTCTACTATCCACTACCTACAGACAAATCAGTGCCTAAATCGCCGCCATTTACTGAGCGCGCACACTTTGTTCATATCGGCAATTTTCGACATGCACCAAATTGGGATGCAGTACTTCAGCTGAAGCAGTTCATTTGGCCTGCAATTCGACAAGCGTTGCCAGACGCTCAGCTTCATATTTATGGTGCCTATCCGCCCAAAAAAGCCACACAACTACATAATGAAAAACAAGGATTTATCGTTAAGGGCTGGGCGAGAAGTGTTGACGACGTAATGCAAAATGCACGTGTGCTACTGGCGCCGTTGCGCTTTGGTGCAGGCGTAAAGGGTAAGTTCTTAGATGCAATGCGTTTTGCCACACCTAGTATTACCACGTGGATTGGCGCAGAAGGTATAGCTGATGATTACAGCTGGCCTGGAGCCGTTTGTGGCGCTGACATAGATCAGGCTAAAACGATTGACGAATTCGCTAAACACGCTGTTGCGCTTTACAGCAACGAAGAAAATTGGACAGCAGCGAGCCAAAAGGCGGTTGAATGCGTAGCGCAATTTTCTCAACAAAAAGACGCCCTTCCCCTTGAGCCTTACTTAACGAACGTAATTGAAAGCATAGCGCACCACCGACAAGGCTTGTTTTTACAAAGTTTATTGTGGCACCAAACATTGACGGCGAGTAAGTACATGAGCCAATGGATTGAAGCAAAAAATAAAAAACCATAGCCAATAGCAAGCTAAACACTCTATTGTATGCAGGTAGAATTAGTCACAAGCACACTGGCAGGGCGAATTTTAGCAAGTAGTTGAAAAGGATTTAAAAATGAAAAATAGCTTTTTTTACCTAGTCGTTTTGGCAATTTGTGGTTGCGCAAACACGCATTCCTCTTATGAAGAAGTTGCAACTAATGAATTTAAAATTACCGCTTCTGGTCCAGCCGATGATGGAAAAGCAGTTCTAGAAAAAGTAATTCTGAAAAAAGCATCTGAATTGTGCAAACATACTGGATTTAAGCTAAAAGCGACTGGACTTGGAGAGGACATCACCTTTTCTGGAATTACAGAACAACCAACAAATGGAAGTTGGCATGGAAATAGCTCTAATACAATTCAAGCCGTTGCCACAGTTATATGTACAAAGCGTTAATGGACTTACTATGTTAGGAAAAATATTTGGTGTTATCTGTTTGGTTATGGGCTTAATTTTAGGTAGTTGGATAGGATACAACCTCTTTATTGAAGCGCTACCGGCAACTGAAGGCAGAAGCCCAGTGCCAGCAATTGGTCTTACTGCAGTCTTCTTTTATGTAGCTTACTCTCGATTAAAACCACAAAAACTGGAAAATTCATGACAATAAGCTGTCTTGATTGTGGATTCTCTGAACTCTATAAGAGAGAGCGTAACACCACTGGAACCTTGTTAGATTTTTTCTTTTAAAGAGCATTACGTGTTTACAAAGTTTATTGAACGGTTTTCTGCAACGCTTTATGTACAAATCTGGGAAAGTCGATTAAAAGTGACCAACGTGACCAATCGCACAGTATTTGATGACTCTCCTACCGTTGTAATACGAACCACAGAAAAAGGCCACAAAGTTATTTCAGGCATTGGTAAAAATGCCGCAAGCACGGTGCAAAAAAATGAAGTTGTCGTAAATCCGTTTTCACATCCTAGAGCACTTCTATGTGATTTTTATGTCGGTGAAAAATTGCTGCAACACGCATTTAAAACGATTTTAAATACTAGTTGGCTTCGCCCACGTCCAAAGGTGATCATTCACCCAATGGAAAAAATAGAAGGTGGCCTTACTGCAATTGAGGAACGTGCATTTACAGAGCTAGCATTAGGCGCTGGGGCTAGCGCTATTGCACTTTATGTTGGCAAGCCTCTTGAGGTACAGCACGTAGATTTCGAGAAATTACAAATAGAACTTAGAACGAGTACTCAAAGTGAACCACCGTCTCAGTCAACCAGCAATGTTGGCGCACTTTTTATTTGGATCGCTATGATTACCTTCGCAATTTGGCATTTTAGTAAATAGAAATCTATCGATGTTGTTGGCTCGTTCACAGTAAACTTGGTATCGTATAAAACGCCGCTACCGAGAGAAAACTGTAAAAATACAATATCGTGATTTCGGGGCTTTGCCCATTATTGAGGATAGAATAATGAATATGAATGCCACTTTAGTTGGCCAACTTGCCTTTGCGTTTGCAATTGTGTGTGCACTTGTTGGTTATTTTTTAGGAAAACGAAAAACCAATCACCCTATACTGCTTGCAATAACTGGCTTCCTTTGTGGCATAGTTCCACCATTCGGCGCGGTATTTATTATGGTGATGGCGCTAAAAAAAGACCGTGTAGATACAAAGGCAGTTTCTAGCAGCCACTGATATACAACGCCAATATGGCCTGCTAACCCAGACCAAAAACGAAGGCAATACTTAACCTACCGTTAGTCGTCGGTTTGTAGACGTTTGATCACTGCTTTTATACCGTTACCCCTAGACTGGCTTAGGTAACGGTCGAGTTGACAAACTTGCAAATACTGCTCGAAATCAAACTGTATTCTCTCCTGTGGAGCAAGGCTATTCGCTTTCTCCAACAGTACAGCCAACACACCGCGTATTATCTTACTTGGAGAGTAACCTTCGAAATGGCCATCTTTATTAAACAGCCACACAGGGCTTTCACAGCCTGGTACAGCTGAGTGCTCATCACGCAGAGACTCATCAAGCGGTGTAAGTCTTTTCCCCGCTAGCATTAGCGTGCGGGTGAATTCATCCCACCCTTTCGCTTTTGCAAGTTCATTTGCTATGGGGGGAAAGTTATTATTTTCTGTCATTTATCAACGAATCGATTACTTATCACGGATAAGGCAGGCCTTATTCACTTAGCGCTGCACTTAAATCTTGTGCGGTCATTACAAGGTTCTCAACATCACTGGTTGTGGGGAACATCACCAACTCTACACCGTTTTTCTCTAGGCCCGGTAGCCAAGTCTGGTTAAATTCATCAAGTGACACATTCACGCTTTGACCATCTACTCCATTGGTAAGTACAAATGCGTTGGCTAAATCGCGATGTGGGAAAACGGGTAGTTGTACGCTTTCACCGTCTTCAAACATGACAAAGCCTTCAGCGCCTTGCACCATCCAAATTTCTTTTGCTTTTAGCACATAAGTTACCACTAGCTCTTGTCGGTCTTCGGCCGAAAGCTTCATTGCTTGCTCTACAACGGTATCGCTCAACTTTTCTGATATTGTTTCTGGAAACACAATTCATACCTGTATTTGATTTTGCGGCAAGTATACCCGCACTATCGAGTGGCGCAATCTACTTCGCGATAAAATGCGTATAACGTATTAAAACCTGATAGCATTACGGCTTGTTATTTAAATAATCAGCCATAGAAAACGTACAAGAATAATTATCATGCACAACATTTTCTCCGCGCTAAAGCAAGGCACACAAGCCAATCACACGACATTAGAAAATACGTACCCCTTTTCGTTATACCACCAAACATCTTCATTTAATGTGACTGTTTATGAAGAGGTACTTTCGGTAATGTATTGGTTTCATAGCGCGGTTGCAGGTGCACTGCAGGAAAGCGCAAAGCGAAATAGCGATCTTTTACCACTGTTAACACACATTAATATTGATAGTGTGCTTGATGCCCTTAACTGCGATTTAGCGCAGCTCAGAGACATCAGCGTATCAAACAGTGTTACGTTAAGTAGTGAGAGTCCAATTCTTGTAGACTTACCGTCATTTTACAGTGATAGCAGTCGTACTATTTCTGCCCTTTATGTATGGTTAGGATCATCCATGGGCGCAAATATCATCGTTAGACGATTAGCGACGATATCTCCTGCTCCACCAACTCATTATTATGCAGCAATGAGTCAGTGTGCTCGTGCATGGGTTACCTTCAAACAACACGTTGAAACCCTCACCCCTTCACTTTCGACAGGAAACCCAAAATTAACACGGCATATTGTTGAAGATGCAAACAGCTGGTTCGCCTATCTCATTGCATTGGGTGAGGCTAAACAATCAACGTCTCTGCCTGTGCAAGCTCAAAAAGCATAAATATACTTAATCTTCGACTCCCTAAAATTGCTTTAAACTTACGCAATTGCATGAATAGCGAATTGGTAATTGCGTTGTTTCTGGTAAACTTGCGCCAAACTTATTAATACAAAAGAACGCATGAAAGTAATCTCATTTAACATTAATGGTATCCGCGCTCGCTTACATCAGCTTCAAGCGTTAATCGATGCCCACCAGCCCGATATTATTGGCTTGCAAGAAATCAAAGTGCATAACGAACAGTTTCCGGTTAAAGACGTAGAGGCTATGGGTTATCACGTATATTTTCACGGCCAAAAAAGTCATTACGGCGTGGCCTTTCTCACTAAAAAAGAGCCAGAGTCAGTAACCATGGGCTTTCCAAGTGACGATGATGATGCACAACGCCGTATGATCATGTTGAAGACAACAGATGACACCGGCAAGCCAGTTACCATTTTAAATGGCTATTTCCCGCAGGGTGAAAATGAAAAGCACGAAACTAAGTACCCTGCTAAGCGCAAGTTCTATCAAGATTTGATGGCTTACCTCAATGGTAATCACACGCCAGATGATCAAGTCATTGTAATGGGTGATGTTAATATCTCACACACTGACTTAGACATTGGTATTGGCGAAGAAAACCGTAAACGCTGGTTGCGTACGGGTAAATGTAGTTTTTTACCTGAAGAGCGCGAGTGGCTAAATACTGTTATCGATTGGGGCTTTGAAGACAGTTTTCGTGCCTTAAACCCGAAAGTAGATGATAAGTTTTCATGGTTTGATTACCGTTCAAAGGGGTTCAATGACAATAGAGGTCTACGTATTGACCTTATTTTGGCGACCAAGCCATTGCACACTAAGTTGACCGAAGCGGGTATCGATTACGTACTTCGAGGCATTGAAAAGCCTTCAGACCACGCGCCAATTTGGGCAGTGTACAGCGACTAGTTAACGTTTAAATTTAACAGGAATTGTAGTGAGCACACTTCAAACCATTGCCCTTTTGGTATACAGCGGCTTTTTAGTTGGTGCACTAAAACACCTTGATGTGGCTCACTTCCTTAAAAGTAAACATCAGCAGCACTTACTATTTGGCAGTGCTGCAAGTTTGTTTGTGCTGTGGCTTTTCAAAGCTGGCATTTACGACGGCTTAGATGTTCATTTTCTTGGTCTGTCTGTTGTAACCCTTATGCTAGGGTTTCGCCTCGCTATAATTACTGCTTTTATTACATTACTGGGTTCAACAGGCGTTGGGTTTAACGCTTGGGAAAATATTGGTGTAAACGGCTTAGTCGGCACTATCCTACCAATAGGTATTACTTACCTGTTTTACATGTTGTCGTTTCATCGTATTACCAGACAATTGTTCGTGTATATTTTTTTATGTGCGTTTTTCCCTGCGGCACTTTCCATAGCGCTAAAAACTCTTACCCTGGGTTTGTTTTACTACACCGAAGGTACTTACCCATGGGATGTCATTTTCGACAACTACGTTTTGCTGATTCCCCTATTGGTATTTCCAGAGGCGCTTTTAAATGGAATGGCGATTACATTACTCGTCATTTATCAGCCAACATGGGTATACACTTTTCACGATAAATTCTATTTAGACAAGTAACGTCTTATCTTTTTGTAAACAACTGCATCCTTCAACGCAACTACAGCAAATTTGAACTAATGTTTAATAAGAAAGTGATAGAAATTTTCCATGCTTTTAGGGGCATTGAAATACTAGTAGGTCTGTATGCAGATAATCACCCACTCTTTAAAACATCATTCAACCGAAGCGCTCAATGTGGAATTAAACCAGCTGTTGAGCACTCACAATTACTCTGTAGTTATCGCCTATAGCAACTGCATACATAATTCAGAGCAACTACAGCAAGTTTTCTGTGCTCATACCACTTCCTTTATGCTGGCCACATCATGTCTTGGCGCTCTGCATTGTAATGCTGAAACGGCAAAAGCAAATGCCGACATCTCCTTATTTTGTATTAATGACAGCCAAGGTGCTTACGGCGTGGGTAGTGCCGCTTTGTACAACGAAGTGACTAATCAAAGTGAGCCTTTCAACGCAGGCGCTCGGGCACTTGAACAAGCCCTTGCGAATGCTGATAGGCCCTATGAAAGTCCAGCATTGATATGGTGCGCGTTACCGCCTGGCGAAGAGGAGCGTATTTTGGAAGGTTTTGCCAGCGTCGTAGGAGAACAAGTGCCCATTTTTGGTGGTTCAACAGCAGACAATACCGTGGAGGGCAATTGGTGCACTGCAACTGCAGATACTTGTGGGGCTAATACAATAGCGGTCTGTGTGTTGTATCCCTCTACTCCACTGGGTTTAAGTTACAGTTCTGGTTACAAACCTACTGAAACTGTGTTTACGGTAACATCAGCACTTGGAAGAAATTTAGCAGCATTAAACGGCCAATCCGCAAGTCAGATTTATAACAGTGCTACCAACAACCTCATTGAAAACGAGCTCAGTGGCGGGCAAATTTTAGGGCTCACGTCATCAGCACCTTTGGGTAAACCCGTCGAGCTGGAAAACGGCGCGTTTAATTATTTGCTTTGCCATCCTGATGAAGTTTGCCTTGATGGCAGTCTTAACGTTTTTTCAGAAGTACACGAAGGTGACGTATTAACCCTCATGGAAGGCAATATTGATAGCCTCACATCTCGGGCAGAACGGGTGATTACTAACGCAATTATGCTTCTTCCGCAAAATAAAACACCTCTGGGTGTGCTTATGATTTACTGCGCAGGTTGTAGGCTTATGGTGGGAGATGCCATTGTACCTATGATTGAAAACCTGCAATTAAAGTTTGACGGTTTGCCCATATGCGGCCCATTCACTTTTGGCGAACAAGGACGATTCCTTGATGGCAAAAACAGGCATGGCAATTTGATGATTTCAGCTGTTGTGTTTTCAAAATGAATAAAGATTACGAAAACGTTTTAGAAGATCTTGCCCTCGTTTATCGACTAAAAGAGCAAGCTGAAGCCCATAAGAAAGAAAGTGATGCCTTGTTAGCGGGTACGCGAGCTTTGCTGACCGCTACCAGCGAACAAGAGCTTTATAAGAAGATGTTTGGAATTTTTAAAAGCCTCTATAACTATGAGGTATGTTTTGTGCTTGAAAACGATAGTAAGGGAAAAATGCGATGCACTAACAGTACTTTTTCGCCGTTGTTAGACTCACTGTGGGACATCGATGAAACATTATCAAAAGCCATAAAGAGCACCCCCGTCGCCCTGTTCAATATCAAAATGCAGCCAACGTGGCAGGCGCACCTTGATACATTCGATATCCCTGTAACCTCGGTGTTGTACTGCCCTTTTAAAGTGCACTCCCAACATGCGGTTATTGTGTTTTGTCACAATACCTTGGGCTATTACACACAGGAATATGTAGATATGGCTAATCGCTATCGTACGTTCACTGAACAAATGGCCATGAGTGTTCAAGCCAAACTCATGGCGCTTGAAACGGTTCGTTTAAAAGAAGAGAAAGCGCAAGTTGAAAAAAGCCTTATTGATTCTGAAAAAATGGCGTCACTGGGGTTGCTCGCGGCGGGTGTTGCGCATGAAATAAATAACCCTATCGCGTTTATTAATAGCAATATACATTTTTTAAAAGACACTTTACCTAGCTTATCGACGATGCAAGATATTGTTGTATCGCTAGCCAAAAGTTCATCAGATCAAGAGCGAGCACAACTAGCTGACCGCGCTACAACTTGGGCGCAACAAAATAAGCTCGACTCGTTAAGTGACGAAATTGCAGATATTTGTGAAGAGTCTGAAGAAGGCCTAATGCGCGTAACCGAAATTATAACCAGTTTGCGATCATTTTCTCACGACGCTGATATTGCAGATGATGAAACAGTTAATGTAGATGACTGTGTAGCACACGCACTGCGCTTGGTGAACAGTGAACTGAAACACAGAATTGAAATATGTCAGTACCTTAATGAACCACCAGCGATTAAAGGTAAAACCGGCAAGTTAAATCAAATATTGGTAAACCTATTTGTAAACGCAGCACAAGCAATGGAAGACGGTGGTACACTTACTATTCGTTCTTGGCACGACAAACAAAATAATACAACGGTTTTGCAAGTCGCAGATACTGGATGTGGAATAGAAAAACATGCGTTACAGAAGCTATTTGAACCCTTCTACACCACAAAACCAACAGGTAAAGGGACTGGGTTGGGACTTTATATCTCTTTTTCTATCGTCGAAGCCATGGGCGGCACAATTTCGGTGGACAGCGAAGTTAACGTTGGCACTACGTTCACCCTCACCTTTCCAACACCTGACTTAATGTAACAGCACCGTATATTGACCGTGAGGTTGACGGCAAAAATAGCCCGCAAACCACTAACTTGTTAGATATAAAAAAGCCCCAGACGAATGTCTGAGGCTTTGATTTTATAGGTAGAGTGCGTACAGCTTACTTTTGAAACAGGATATCCATTACGTCAGCAAGTTCGCCTTTACCTTCGCGAATTTCTTCTTCAGAAAGGCCTGCAATTTCATGTGGAAACACTAACCACTCGTCACTTTCGTTCACGTAGTAGTCTGGTACTAAGTCAGTGGTATTGTTTTGCGGCTTATACCAAGGACACGCAATACGGATGTCTTTTGGCATGTTAAGACGCATAAGTTTATTAATTTGCTTAATAAGTGCTTCTACACTGCGACCTGAGTCGAATACATCATCAACAATAAGCAACTTATCATCTGCGTTTGCGTTCTCTACCAGATAGTGCAAACCGTGAACACGGATCTCTTTAGACTGCTTATTGATACCATAGTACGACGATGTACGCACCGCGATGTGGTCTGTTGACGTGTTCTTGAACTCGAAGAACTCCTGAACCGCGATACCAATTGGAGCACCACCACGCCAGATACCAATAATAAAGTCTGGACGGAAGCCATCTTCATACACCTTTGACGCTAAGCGAAAGGAATCCTGTAGAAGCGATTGCGAGGTGATAAAATTCTTGTTCATGACGTCTCACTGGGCAAAATTTAAAAGACCGCGAGTATAGTGAATTTCAACCAATTTTGCACGGCAAATTCAATGAATTATTCGTTTTGCAGTGCCTGGGACGGCTGAATTTTCATCGCTTTTCTTGCGGGATAGATACTGGCGCTGACACAAAGTAATAGTGATAGCCCAGTTATGCTGACTATCTGGACCATATTCATCTCAATTGGCAAACCACTGCCATCTGCCGATAACGCCAGAGGCGAACCAATAAGTGCCAAAAAATTGTTTAGTTGAAGAGTTACCACTACACCTAACAACAGCCCTATCGCAGCACCTTTTACGCCGTTAAATAGTCCATTTAAAACGAAAATCCACATTATGGTGCTTGGTAGCATGCCCTGTGTTTGCAAAACCGCTATGTCACCTTGCTTTTCGGTTACAACCATTACCAATGCTGACACTATATTAAATGCAGCCACTGCGATAATTAGCAGCAACATCAGCATCATCATATTCTTTTCCATTTTCACGGCATCAAATAATGGCCCTTGACGCTCTCGCCACGTTTTAATTTGCGCGGCGTCTATGTGAAATGATTCGGTTAGCTGTTCAACTACAGCGAGGTAGTTAAATGCATCATCTAAAAACAGACGCTGTGAAATACCTTCTCCTTTAGGGTCACGAAGCAACCTATTTACATCATCAAGATGCATATAAATGACTTTATCGTCCATTTTAGACCCCATATCAAAAATACCCGCCACCGTGACAAGGCGCTGGCTTGGCATTCGACCAAAAGGCGTGTATACGCTGGCACCTGCTACCATTACGCGTATGCGATCTCCTACCCGGGCATCAAGTTTGACCGCAAGTGCTCGTCCAATAACAACATGAAAGCTGCTGGGCGTAATATCTTCGAATCTTCCTTGTTCCAGTTTGTTCGCTACCATGGTATGCATCAGCATTGCGTTTGGTTCAACACCGTGTATCTGTACGCCACGTAAATCCGTACGGCTTTGCACCACGGCTTCTGCTTCGCGAAATGCCATTGAAGCTTTTACACCCACGACTTGGGACTGCGTGTTTAACGGCGTGGCTAACTCAATATGGGGAACAATGCCCAAAATACGTTGCTTCAATTGGCCTTCGAGCCCATTCATTACTGACACGACAATGATTAACGCCATAAGACCAAGCGCAATGCCTGCTACTGAGAAACGGTTAATGAATGAGACAAAGCTGTTCTGGCTAGCTTTATTCGATTTAGCGTAGCGATAAGCAATAAATGCAGAAAGCGGATAGAAAGAAGAAAACATAGCGCCTTGTTTTGAAAGTAATACGGTAATATGCCTCGCCATTCACTATGCTATTAACCATGACGTAAAAAGCTGGCGAGAGTGGATTTATGTTGCAAAGCAGTAAACCCGAAATAGTAAAGTGGTTATACTACGTGTAAGCTACTGGCTGCACAAGAATTAGTGGCAGAGGAATGAAGTGAGCGAGCAAAGCCTAGAACAAAAACAAGCCCAATTCGATGAATATTTTTCAATCACGCATGGTATTAATGTCAATGTACGTGCGCTTGAAAAAGGCGAACCTGTACCCGATGAAGAGGGAATAGAGGAAGCAATGCCCTATGCGTTTCGCATTGCCAGCGAAATGGCGGCAATTGAAGCTCAAGCGCTGCGCCCGTTGCGGAATTTAAGCGAACACGCAGAAACCTTAGCCGATTACCTCAATCATCAATCGCGAAAAATCGACCTTATGATGTCGTTTGTGCTTCATCAACAGGACGAACCTGAATATCGCTTTAAGTCGGTCAAGTTTGGTGGCGGTGGCGTTATTGTCGACATGCAATCGCCACTAAACGTAGGACAGCACGCTGAACTTAAATTATTTCTTGATGCCGAAGCTGCCGCAATTTTTTGTTATGGCGAAGTCATTAGTTGCGAGCAAACTGACACGGGTTATCATACTGCGTTTATATTTACGACTATTCGCGAACCCGATCAGGAATTACTTGTACGGGCAAGTTTGCACATTCAAACATTGCAGCTTAGAAAACGGGCACAGGAAAAACGTTCGGGATCCTAAAAGGTACTTTTAGCAGTATATATCGCCGTATTAATTGGTATTACGTGAATTTTAAAAATAGGAAGTCATGACAGCTAGCTTATTATCGCTGCCTTTACCAGCGCCGAAAAAAGACGCATCATCACAAGATCATAAACAGTGGGGTCAACTACAAGGTAGTAGCGCCGCGCTGTGTATTAGCCAGGCGCTAAATCAGTATAGTGGTCCTATTGTACTTATTACTGCAGATACGCCTTCTGCCATGAAACTGGAAAAGGAAATAGCATTTTTCCTAAAAGGTGGCGTAGGCGATAACAAGCGACTGGCTAATACACCGATTACGTTGTTTCCTGATTGGGAAACACTGCCCTACGATTCATTCTCACCCCACCAAGATATTGTTTCGCAGCGTCTTGAAACCCTATTTCGATTTACCCAACAGGTAGACGGTATTTTCATTGTGCCGGTTAATACGCTGATGCAGCGTTTGGCGCCTACCGATTACCTTGCCAAATATCTGCTAATGCTAAATAAAGGAGATACGCTAGATAGGGATCAATTTAGGCGCAACTTAGAGCAAGCTGGTTATTTGCACGTTAGCCAGGTAATGAGTCATAGCGAATTCTCTGTTCGTGGCAGTATTATTGATTTGTTCCCAATGGGGAGCGACCAACCGTTTCGCATAGATTTATTTGACGACGAAATTGACTCAATTCGCTATTTTGATACCGAGACACAACGTTCGGGTGAAGCGGTTAATGAAATTCGCTTGTTGCCGGCTAGAGAGTTCCCCACAGACAAAGACGCTATTACGTTATTTCGACAAAATTTTCTGGCGAAATTTGATGCTAACAACGCGTCTGAAAGCGTGTTTGCTCAAGTTAGTAAAGGCACCATGCCAAGTGGCGTTGAATATTACCTCCCACTCTTTTTTGAGAAAACCGCCACCTTATTTGACTACTTGCACCCTAAAAGTTTGTTATTGCTACATGGTGACGTGCAAGATGCCAGCGAGTTTTTTTGGGCCGATGTGCAAGAGCGTTACGAGCAATATCGCTATAATTTAGCACGTCCCCTACTCGCCCCTGACGAGCTATTTTTACCAATAAATGAGTTATTTGGTGCCATTAAGCAATGGCCTCGGGCATCGCTTTCCAGCAAAGTATTAGATGAGAAAGCCGGCACCACTAACCTTCAGTGTGAATTGCTTGACGATATCGCCATCAACGCGCAGAAAAAAATACCTGCCGAACGCTTGATGGCAACCGTACAAAGCGCCACCGCAAGTGGCGCTAAAGTGCTATTTTGCGCTGAAACCCAAGGCCGTCGGGAAGGTCTACTTACCGTGTTGGCGAAAGCGGGTATTAAACCTACGCTCGTGGATGACTTTAATACGTTTATCGGTAGTCACGATACCATTGGCATCACCGTTGGCATGGTAGAGCATAGCTTCAGATGGCAAAGCGAGGAAGGTGAACTATTCTTTATCACCGAGACCGAGTTACTAGGTCACAAGGTAAGCCAAAGACGTTTGCGCGATAAAAGAACGGCCACCGATGAAAGTGCCATTATTCGCAATCTAGCAGAGTTATCTATTGGTCAGCCTGTAGTGCATTTAGATCACGGTGTTGGCCGCTATTTGGGGCTACAAACTCTTGATGCAGGCGGCGTTGCCACCGAGTATTTGTGTATTGAATACGCCAAACAGTCAAAGCTTTATGTTCCGGTTGCCTCACTGCACTTGATTTCACGTTACACAGGCGGTGATGCAGACAGTGCGCCGGTTAATGCGCTGGGGTCGGATGCTTGGAGCAAAGCGAAACAAAAAGCAGCAGAAAAAGTGCGCGATGTTGCCGCCGAGCTGCTCGACGTTTATGCCCGCCGTGCAGCGAAGCCCGGATTCGCCTACAAAATAAACTGGGACGACTACCAGTCGTTCGCTGATAGCTTCCCGTTTGAAGAAACCCCTGACCAAGCGCAGGCCATTGCTGCCGTTATGCATGATATGGGCAGCCCATCGGCGATGGACCGCCTTGTATGTGGTGATGTGGGCTTTGGTAAAACGGAAGTTGCAATGCGCGCCGCATTCCTTGCCGCCAATGCCGGTAAGCAAGTTGCCATTTTGGTCCCCACTACGCTGCTTGCACAACAACACTACGAAAACTTCAAAGACCGCTTTGCAGCTTGGCCTTTTGAGATTGAAGTGATGAGCCGATTTGTAAGCGGTAAAGCACAAAAATCGGTAATAGAGCGCATTGGTGAAGGTAAAGTCGACATTGTTGTAGGCACACACAAGCTCCTATCGAGTGACATCAAGTACAAAGACTTAGGTCTAGTGATTATCGATGAAGAGCACAGATTTGGTGTTCGTCAAAAGGAAAAACTGAAGTCGTTAAGAGCCGATGTAGATATTCTTACGCTAACCGCAACG
Source organism: Alteromonas sp. KC3 (assembly GCF_016756315.1). Taxonomy (NCBI): domain Bacteria; kingdom Pseudomonadati; phylum Pseudomonadota; class Gammaproteobacteria; order Alteromonadales; family Alteromonadaceae; genus Alteromonas; species Alteromonas sp. KC3. Next base: position 1,816,996 of record NZ_AP024235.1, on the reverse strand, counting down.
CCTATTCCTCGTACACTTAATATGGCCTTGTCTGGCATGCGTGATCTTTCCATCATTGCCACAGCACCAGCACGACGCCTATCGATTAAAACCTTTGTGCAGCAGCGTAATAAAGCCGTTATTCGCGAAGCGATTATGCGGGAAATTTTACGTGGTGGTCAGGTATATTTCCTTCACAATGAAGTAGATAGTATTGCGCGCACTGCTGAAGAAATTGCCGAAATTGTACCTGAAGCCCGTATTGCCGTGGGCCACGGCCAAATGCGCGAGCGTGAATTAGAAGGCGTTATGAGTGATTTTTACCACCAGCGGTACAATGTACTGGTATGTACCACGATCATAGAAACGGGTATCGATGTCCCCAGTGCAAATACCATTATAATGGACCGAGCGGATCATTTAGGCTTAGCTCAGCTTCACCAATTACGAGGCCGCGTGGGTCGTTCGCATCATCAAGCCTATGCTTATTTGCTTACGCCACACCCTAAACGCATGACAAAAGATGCGGTGAAACGTTTAGATGCCATCTCGCAGCTAGAAGATCTAGGCGCTGGGTTTGCCCTTGCCACTCACGACCTTGAAATACGTGGTGCGGGTGAGTTATTAGGTGACGACCAATCAGGCCAGATTGCCAGTATTGGTTTTAGCCTGTACATGGACATGTTGGATAAAGCGGTCAATGCTCTTAAAGAGGGGCGAGAGCCATCATTAGAAGACGCCACGGCCGGACACACTGAAGTTGAGTTGCGAATACCCGCGTTACTACCGGAAGATTATATCGCTGACGTTAATACGCGTTTATCACTTTATAAGCGTTTAGCAAGTTGTCAGTCGCAAGACGATATCGATGAATTTCAGGTTGAATGTATTGATCGCTTTGGTTTGCTCCCTGAACCGGCTAAAAACCTCATTGAAGTGGCTGAAATTAAAATAAAAGCGCAAGAAATTGGTATTCTTAAAGTAGACTTGTCTGCCCAAGGCGGTACCATAGAATTCAAAGAAACAACAAAGGTCGATCCAGGTTATATCATTAAGCTGGTTCAAACTAAGCCAAATACATTCAAGTTTGAAGGAAGCCAAAAACTTCGCTTAGTAAAACAGACCGATACCGCTAAAGCGCGAATTGCGTTTATTAGCGATATCATTGCCGATTTTGTAAAGGAGTCGCGGTAACATGAAGTTAATTCGCTGGTGTTCGTTGATTGCATCATTTAGTGCACTTTTAGCCAGCTCCGCTCGTGCAGATGAACCATGGTGGTTCGACGTAGAAGTTATCGCGTTTAAAAGAAACGTTGCGCTAAGTGAACTTGAAGAGCAATTCACCTTTGCCGACACGTTACATGCACCTCGCGCTGACGCCGACCTTATTGGCGATGTTATTTCGCCTGATATTAGCTGGCTCAAACAAGGGTTGGCCGTTTGTGACGTTGATACTCAACCCGCATGGCCCGCATTCCCCTCGCTTGATATTCCACGTAGCGATGTGGACTTCTTGTCTTTGCCACCGCATGTTTTAAGCGGCAATGAAACTGACGATATACATGAAGATGAGCATAGCAAAGTCGTAGCGGATCCCTATCCTGTTAACGATAGCGCGCTTGGTTCAGTCTCTTCAGCCACGGCAACGTCTGAGGTGAGTAGCGGTGATACAGATTCTGAACAAGTTGCAACCTTCAACGATGCACAGAATCAAGGGCCCGATGCACTTGAATATGAAAGCGCACTTGAGTATGACAGCGCACTAGCCTATGACGGTGCTCTAGCTCTAGACCAAGAGAAAGCAATCGGCCCAGATGCCTTTGCGATAGCAAAATATTGGTTGTCTTTTTTCGGTGTGAATAAAGGCGACGTTTTTAGTAATGAAAACGAAAATACACCTTCTATCACAGTACCAGAATTCACATACTGTAACGTGCAAAAGCCTTGGCTTAACGTGGAATCACACTATGACTCTGTTACGTGGAAAGTGGACATCCCGAACAACCGCTTACCCGCACCCAGTAGTTTACCCATTATTATCGAAGGTCACGACTGGCCATTAGCATCAAAAGCCCACTTGCTTACGAGTAACCAACAGTCTTTGTCATCAATATCTCGACAAATTCGCAGCAGTCGAGAGCTTGAGCGGCTATTTCATTTGACCTGGCGCCAGCCTGTTTTATTTGGCAAAGACAATGCGTTTGATGTGCGCCTTTACGGTGGAAAGAATTATTCAAGTGAGTTTGAGTTAAGCGGTGAGCAGCGTAATGACGTCACTACCATCGATGAGAATACGGCAGAAATTAGCGCCACTCATGCCTCTATCGATGAGCTGTTTAACAATGGCGTGTTGTCTTCACAAACACAGCCGTTGGAGAATAGTAACGAGCCGACAGTTAGTGCACTTAAAGATATATTCGACGACTTAGAAAAGCGCTTGGCGGCCCCTACTCCTATCGATTACAGCGAGTTTAAGGCGTTAGATGAAACGGTAATGTCTGATGCAAGCGAAGATGAAGCATCGCGAAATGCTCTACGTACACCTATTTGGGAAATTGACGGCACCATGAAGGTGTTTCTCAAGTACATTAACCGCGTGCCCTATTTGCATATTGATAGTGACATGTTTTATCGACAACCCGTACCAGAAACTTACTTAGGCGGCGATGAAAACGAACTATCCCTTGATGAGTCAACAACAGCTCATAACGTAACCTATAGACTTGCCTCAGTACCTTTGGCTGAACAGCGTCGCGTCATTAGCACACAGTTGCATTACTTCGACCACCCTTTGTTTGGTTTTGTTGTTCAGATCCGCCGTTACAAGCGTCCTGAAGATGACAGTAATGCGCAATAATTGAAAGGCAAATATATTTCATGAAAATTTATACACGCACAGGTGATAAGGGTAGTACACAAATTTATGCCGATAAGGCAGTACGTGTGGAAAAAGATGACTTAGTCGTAAAAAGCTACGGCGACATTGATGAGCTAAACAGCCATATTGGCTTATTGGCCGCAACGGTCTCGGTACAACACAAACCCATGCTTCATGATATACAGCGCAATCTTTTTCAGGCTGGATTCGCCATTTCAGCTAGCTCAACGCTAACGGATAAAAACATAGATGCGCTTGAAACACTTATCGACACATTAACGGCGAAAATGCCCTCTAATACTTCTTTCGTGTTGCCCGGTGGTAGCAGAGCAGCAGCCCAAGCTCACGTTTGCAGAGCAGTTTGTAGACGTGCAGAAAGAGCGGTAATTAGCCTAACCAAACATTACGACGTTCCTGAAGTCGTGCATGCTTATCTCAATCGCCTTAGTGACTTTTTGTTTACGTTTGCACGCTTTTTAAATATTGAGGCAGGCGTAGAAGAGGTGCCTGTATAACGTACTTTGTACTTAGCAAAGTGCGTTATACAAGTGTATGAAAGGCAAAATTAGAATCTAAATGTACCTAGTAGCGTTGCAGAGCCTAGGTTGCCATCATCGGTGTCGTAACCCAAGCCAAAGCGAATTGAGGCATGTGGGTTAAACCAATAGTCAGTACCCAGCTCAATAACGTTATCAGACCCAAAGCTGTCGTTGTTTTCGTAAATTGCGCTCACGCCAACGCTCCAGTTTGCCTTAACGTAATAATTGGCATCGATTTCAATTGATAGATCATCGTCAAAGTAAGTACCTCGGGCTTGCACATCCCAACCCGGTGTAAAACTGCGCATTTGTGTACCAAAGCTGCTATATCGTGCGAACACACTTACGCTAAGTTCATCGTCACTTCTTGTAATTTTATCACCTGAGCGGAAGAAGCTTTCTTCATAATCATAGAAATCGAAGCCCGCACCATATTCCCAATGATCATTAGCGAACGTAGATACGTCTAGACCAAATCGGTGCAACGTTTCTTCATAGTTACGTGAATCGTTAGCGACGCTTCCGTAGCGCCCTCTTAGCACCAATGAGTTTGAATAGAACCACTCACCATTCACGTTAATTGCATCGAGGTTATCAATACCAAAGTAATCAACTGAAACATTATTGGTACGCTGTAGATAAGGGCTGATGGTCCAAGGTTGCTCGTCAATATCGACTGACTCAAGATAGTAGCGGTAGCTAACACCAACAAAGTTGTCATCAGCATCTCTGACGTCAGCAAAGCCAACACTCACTTCATGATTAATGGGCACCGACTGTGCAAACGCACATGGTGTAAGTGATAATGCTAATAAAGAGGTAGAAAAAACCCGTAAAAACATAGAACGTCCTTGTAGCAAACGTGTTAGAGATTTAGAAAGCTAGAGTATGGACGTTCTTTTCTGAATGGAAGCTGAACACACGCCGCAACTGGTTAATAAACAAGCAAATATTGCATGCAGATTGCTATAATATAAGTTGCTGAACTATCGTTCATTTAGGCGATTAATTAAATGTATTGCATCGTCATAATCTTGTCTTATACCCAGTTTAAGGGTTCGCCCGTAAAGTGACAAAACTCGCTCACTTTTTTGAATATCTTTGGGCAATTGAGACGACACCCTCGCAACTAAACCATCCAGAATCTGTTCAGCGCCTTTGGGGTTGTTGCAGGCTAAAACCATATCGCACCCCGCATCAAGGGCAGCTTCTGCGCGCTCTAGATAGCCGCCAGCAACACTAGCGCCATGCATCGATAAGTCATCAGAAAATATCGCTTTCTGAAAACCTAGGTTCTCTCTGAGTACCTGCTGCAACCAATAAGGTGAAAACCCCGCAGGTTTATCACAAACCTGAGAGTAGATAACGTGGGCAGGCATTACGCCATCAAGCAAATTGCGTTCAATGAGCCGCTCAAATACAACCATATCTGTTTGCCGTATTTCGTTGTACTCTCGCTCATCCACTGGCAAAGCAATGTGTGAATCAGGAGCGACACTACCGTGCCCTGGGAAATGCTTGCCTATTGCAGGCATATTTGCTGATTTCAACCCTTGAATAAGTGCAGTAGCTAAGCGAATAACGTCATCTGCATCATCGGCAAACGCCCTATCACCTATAACTTGCGACACGCCGTTAACATCGAGCACGGGGGCAAAGCTAAAATCGATATCAAGCGTTTTGAGTTCGTAAGCAAGCGCCAGCCCGCAAGCTTTTGCGTACTTTTCGCTTTCGTCTTGATGTTCAGACTGCCGCATAATATCGCCCATTGCGGGTAGTGCAGTAAAACCATCGCGAAAACGCTGCACTCGTCCTCCCTCATGATCAACGCCTATCAATATAGGGCGTTTGGCATAACGGCGAATATCTTGAATGAGTGCAGCGAGCTGCTTTTTATCATGATAGTTTCGAGCGAATAAAATTAAACCGCCTACCACGGGGTGTGCTAATTTTTCTTTCTCTTCGCTCTGCAATTCTTCAGCATGGCAGTCGAGCATTAAAGGGCCCACGAGCCCCCCTTGTAAGCTGTCATAAAACATCACTTCAAATTTTGTAAATCTCTGGTTAGGATAGAGAAAAAAAGGGAGTATTACACGTGTTAAATTGGATCAAATGGCTTGTAATTGGTTTATTGACCATACTCGCCCTTGCCGTCGTTTCCTTGTACGCTTCTCTTAGCCTAAGTTTGCCCTCACTAGATGGTAACAGTAATACCTATCACGTGAACTCTGTAACAGAACTCAGCCGTGATGCAACCGGATACGCCGTTATAAAAGCTGACGATATTTTTGATGTCGCTTACGCTCTTGGTTTTGCTCATGCTCAAGATCGCTTTTTCCAAATGGATCTTCAACGAAGAGCCGCCTCAGGCAATTTATCTCAATGGGTTGGAAAGGTAGCGCTGGAACGAGACAAAAACATTCGCTTCCATCAATTTGCTCAGCGCGCCCGCGTTGTCTATGAAAACCTTCCCGCTCGACAGCAAGAATTATTAGTGCGTTATGCCCATGGTGTTAATGATGCATTAGCGGAAATGACAGTTCCACCTTTTGAATATTTAGCTGCTGGAGTACAACTAGAGCAATGGCATCCAACCGATAGTATTTTGGTGGTGTACAGCATGTACCTGGACCTACAAGGTAGCCAAATTAGCTTAGACATGGCCCGTACCATGCTTAAAACACTGTACGGTGATGAAATATATAATTTCATTACTCAGCCAAGTCACTACCAAGCTGCGCTAGATGGAAGCGAAACACCGCTGTTTGACCAAGCCATTCCCACCTTTCCTGATAATGCAGCAGATGCCAACGACGATAAAAACGCAAGCGTCGCATACACTGGTACCGAGCTACCGGATATTGGAAGTAATAACTGGGCTGTGACGGGAAAGCTCACCACCACGGGTTCAGGCATGCTGGCCAATGATATGCACCTTGGCCTTCGAGTACCCATTATATGGTATAAGGCACAGCTAAACTATGAAGAAGCGGGTGAGCAAGTTCAGGTAACCGGCGTGTCGTTACCCGGGTTGCCTGGCATTGTCGTAGGTACCAATAATCATATCGCGTGGGGCTTCACAAATGCCAATGTCGATAATGTTGATTGGATAGCGTTAGATGATGATACGCAAACACAACCTTACACTCGACGTATTCCGTTACCGGATGGCGAACATACTTACACTATAGAAGTAAGCCAATTTGGGCCTGTACGTGTGGTAAACCAAAAGCGATACGCGCTCAATTGGGTAGCGCACCAGCCGTTTGCGGTAAACTTGGGTATTATCAATCTGGGGGCAGCTAAAAACCTCACTGAGGCCATGTCGGTGGGTAAAACCATTGCCATTCCTACACAAAACCTCGTTATTGTTGACGAACTCGGCAATGCGGGCTGGATGCCTGGTGGCGCTGTAATGGATCGTGAGAGCGCAAGTTATGTCGCCATTTCAGAACAATCACTAAAAGCTGATAGCCCCAAAAGAGCGACGAATTTGCCGTCGGTCGTGAACCCTGAACACGGTAGAATATGGACGGCAAATGCGCGCGTGATTTCTACACATGATTTACCACGACTAGGCGATGGTGGCTATGCGCTTGGTGCTCGTGGTAGACAAATTCGCGATCGCTTATTTGAAAAAGATAGTTTCACTGAAAATGATTTCTACGCGATTCAACTGGATAATCATGCCCAATTCCTCATGCCATGGCATAACCTTTTATCAGGGTTGTTGCAGGTACAAGATGTTGAATTTAAGCCAGACCTTGCTTATTTGAATACCTGGAACGCATGTGCTTGTGAAGATTCTGTGGGTTATACATTAGTTAAACACTTTCGTAGTGAAGTTATTCAAACGCTTTTCGGACGTATTTTGCAGTCAATAGACCGAAAAGGGGTTAATAGCAGAACGCTACTTCGAGGTATTGAACCGGCTACGTGGCAACTCATCCATGAACAACCCAGCAGTTGGCTACCAAAAGGCACGGACAGCTTCGATGAACTTTTGGTCGACGCCTATCGAAGGGCTAAACACAAACTTCTTGATACCTATTCCCCCGTCGAAGCAGATATGGAAACGCTAAACTGGGGTAACGTAAATAAGCTGCGTGTTTCTCACCCTTTTGCATCTCAAATTCCGTACATTGGACAATACCTGAATATGCAAACCGTTGAGGGCTTCGGTGATACTTATATGCCTGCTGTGCAATCGCCAAATTTTGGCGCATCGCAACGATTGTTTGTAAGCCCCGGCCATCTAGAAGATGCCATTTTAACCTTGCCTGGGGGCCAATCAGGGCATCCGCTTTCACCTTATTACACGTCGGGTTTCAGTGATTATGCAACACACACTGCTACCCCACTGTTGCCAAGTGATATTGAACACACTCGCTTATTTTACAAAAAAGAAAATGAATGACGCCCGCTATAACGCTATTGCAGAAAAAAGGTGTTAAACACCACGTACTCAAGTATGAACATGACACCAACGCTTCCTCTTATGGGCTAGAAGCGGTTGAGAAACTTGAACTGGATGCAAGCACCGTATTTAAAACCTTAGTGGTAAGCACTGACAAAGGGTCGCTTGCCGTTGCAATAGTGCCAGTAAATCGAAAGTTAAGTGAGAAGAAGATGGCAAAAGCCTTGGGGGCCAAAAAAGTCACAATGGCAAAAAGTGAAGACGTCATAACCTCAACAGGGTATGTGCTCGGTGGGGTAAGTCCACTAGGACAAAAGAAAATACTTACTACTGTTATACACGACAGTGCCGAAGCACTGTCAGCCATTTATGTTAGTGCAGGAAAAAGAGGATTGGAACTTTCTCTTTCTCCCACCACACTGGCTATGCTAACGCAGGCAACCTTTGCTGATATTACCGCTTAGCGCGTGCCGAGCTTTGACGCTACTGCATAACGATTTTAGCCTTTCGGCACATCAACAATAGCGCGAATGAGAATAGCGCTAACGCACTAGGCTCTGGCACTGATTGTATTCCCACTCTTGATATAAACGCCCCTGAACTGGGTAGTATAGTAGTTAACACTGTGTGATTATCACTTTCAAAGTTACTGCCATAGAAGCGTATTGACGTTAAAGCATCTGCGCCTGTTTCTGCGAAAAGGTTCACAAAAGCAAAAGGCTCCCACGATGCGTGATAATCATCTCTTGAATCAGGATTTCCCCAAAATGGATTGCCAAAGTGCTCTGGTGTGAGCGCAGGAGAATTCAAAATATCAGAAGTGGTAAATTCTAATGTTTCAGACACTGTGTTTACTGTAAGTTTGTTACCTGCATCGCCAGCACTCCACCAGAACCCGAAATAGCCGACTGGGTTGTTAAATGTGAGCTCTATCGCTCCGCCAGCAGGAATAAACAAATAGTTTCCGTTTCCATCCGCCCCACCCCATTTATTCGCGCCATTTATACGAACGCCGCCTTGTAGCGCTCGGTATACGCCAAAATCAGTGATGATATTATTTGATATTCTTCCCCTTGACTGCCTATCAAAAGTCTCAACGTTCGACGCGCCAGCAGGGCCTACTGCAATATCAGGGTCAGACAGCGTGAAAATGAGCCCTGCAAAAAGAGGGGATGAGAAAAGGCATAAACTTAAGGCAAACAAAGCAACTACGGTTTTCATCTTTAGCTCCAAGGCTGTTAAACACAGAATGTTTACCTTAGATAGCTATAGCCATGCCAAAACCTCAACGCATTGTTTACATTGAATTTATTCCGAAAACAGTACTATTTCGGGCTACTCCCCATATTGTTTTTTGCTTTTTGCGAAGCACTTTGCGACAAAAATGGAATATCTAAAACTGAGTTAATTAGAGCAATATGGCTTAGGCTATTGTTCTAACTTTTCAGCTTGTTCACGCCATTGCTGCTTGGCTTTATTTAGCGAGACGTCGTCTACCGTGTTTGAGCCTGAAAGCGTTTTAGCCATCTGCTCGATAATGGCATCACGCTTTTCGATTAAGGCATCGGTTCTTGGAAATAAGTCTTTTGCTTCTGGGTATTGTTGTTTAAGGCTTTCAACTTCCTCGAGGGAGTAATAGCGGGCTTCAAAAGCTTCGTTGTATAACTGTCGCTTTGCATTAAAGACTACATAGTCTTTTGCCGTTTCTGATTTGAGATAGTCCAAATCTTGCTGAGAAAGATTAGCGGCCTCACCTACATTTACCGCCTGCTCTAGCCACTGTTCAATGGCTTGAGTATTTTTCTCTTTTACCGCAGTTTTCACACCGGCTTGCAAATCGCTCGCATGCAAGATTTCCATTACGGTAATTAAAGGCACTTCTGCCGCTTGTTGATCCCGCTTATCGGCATCTGAAGACAAATAGGCAAACCACGAAAGCGCCGCAACTACTACAGCAACAACAATAACAAGCGCTTTTTTCACACTTACCTCCATAAATACTGCATAAGGAAACCAGCGCGAATGCGCTGCTTTATAAGAAGCAATACAAAAAGAGCGAGAAAGCTCGCTCTTTTATATATTGTAACGACCTAGTGATTACTGGTCGATAGGTGCTGAGTTTTCAACTCGGCTTTTCAGTTTTTGACCCGGGCGGAACGTTACCACTCGGCGTGCTTTGATAGGAATGTCTTCGCCCGTTTTTGGATTACGGCCAGGACGTTCGTTTTTATCACGCAGGTCAAAATTACCAAAACCTGACAGTTTTACTTGCTCACCAGATTCTAGAGCGCTTTTAATTTCTTCAAAGAAAAGCTCTACCAGATCTTTTGCATCGCGTTTATTGATGCCTAATTTCTCGAATAGGTGTTCAGCCATCTCGGCTTTGGTCAATGCCATAGTTTACTCTCTTAACGCGGCCCCAAACTCAGATTCCAGACCTTTAACCACAGTATCCACCGCTTGCTGAATCTCAGCTTCTTCTAAGGTTTTATCCGGATCTTGTAAATGAAGAGACAAAGCAAGGCTCTTGTAACCAGGTTCAATTCCCTTGCCTTTGTACTCATCGAACAAGTTTAGAGCAACTAGTTGATTTACGCCAATTTTTTCTATGTAAGAAAGTACATTTCCTACACGCACTTCATCTTTAACCGTAATAGCAATATCACGGCGGTTTGATGGGAAGCGCGATACCGGTACGGCAGACGGTAGTTTGCGGTCTGTAATGGCATCTACCACTAACTCGAACACAAATACGCGGCCGTTAACACCAAGCAATTTTGTAAACTGCGGGTGTATAGCACCAATATAGCCAACTTCTTCATCATTAAGCAAAATTTTTGCAGTCATACCAGGATGCAACGCACTATGCTCGCCCGTGACGAACTGGAACTCGCCCGCTCTTCCGGTTAATGCAAGCAACGCCTCGACATCAGCCTTGGCATCGAAGAAATCAACTGGGCTATCGCCCAAATCCCAATGTTCTTCGTTACGACGCCCTGCTACTACACCACCAATTACTTGCTGTTGCAATACACCATTTGGCGCATCTTGTTGAGGAATAAAGCGTAATCCTGTTTCAAACAAACGAATTCGCTGTTGTTGACGCTTCTGATTGTACGCAGTTGCACCTAGTAAACCGGGCCACAAACTGACGCGCATTATTGACATATCTGAGGATATTGGGTGTGGTAAAACCATGCCCTTCACATCTGGGAATAATGCGTTTTGAATTTTCGGGTCAACAAACGAATAAGTAATCGCTTCATTATAACCACGGCTAAGTAGCAACGACTTCATTGTATTTAACGGCAACTTAGCTTCTTGTGAAGGCAGCATTGCTAACGTGGCTTTTGGTGCCACGTTTGGAATGTTGTTATAACCGTATACGCGCGCAATCTCTTCAATCAAATCTTCTTCAATTGAAATATCGAAACGATAGCTAGGTGCAACCGCTTCCCAGCCAGCTTCAGTTTGCGTTACGTCTAAACCAAGGCGGTTGAGCATTTCCGTTACTTTTGCATCGTCAATGCTAATACCAAGCACACGAGCCAAACGTTCGCGACGAAGCGTTACTGTTGCTTGCTTAGGCAATTTGTCTTCAGACACGGCTTCAACAACAGGGCCTGCTTCACCACCGCAAATTTCAATTACCAGTGCAGTAGCGCGCTCCATGGCTTTTCGTTGAAGCTGAGGGTCTACACCACGCTCATAGCGGTGCGAGGCATCGGTATGCAAGCCGTATTGGCGTGCTCGACCCATAATGGCATCACGCGCAAAGAATGCACTTTCTAACAAAATATCTTGTGTTTCAGCCGTTACACCTGAATGTAAACCACCGAAAATACCTGCCATCGCTAGCGCTTTGTTATCATCAGCAATTACCAAAGTATTGCTTTGCAACTTAGCCTCGGTCTCATCTAATAATGTCAGCGTTTCGCCTTCATTCGCCATACGCACATTGATGTTGCCTTCAATGCTAGCAAGGTTGAACGCGTGCATTGGCTGACCAAGTTCTAGTAGTACGAAGTTAGTCACGTCAACGATAGGGTCGATGCTGCGAATTCCGCAACGACGTAACTTTTCAACTAGCCACAATGGCGATGCAGCTTTAACGTTAACGCCTTTAACTACACGGCCCAAATAACGTGGGCAGGCATCATCTGCGCTTAGCGTAATTGACAGTTTATCGTCAATCGTTGCGTCTACTGCAACGACTTCAGGCTCGCATACGTCAAGGTTGTTAAGTACGCCAACTTCACGGGCAATACCACGAATACCTAAACAGTCTGCGCGGTTTGGTGTTAGGTCTACTTCAATGGCGTTATCGTCTAGAGCAAGGTAGTCGCGAATGTCTGTACCAATAGGTGCATCCGCTGGAAGCTCAATAATACCGTCGTGGTCTTCGCTAATACCCAGCTCAGAGAAACTACATAGCATGCCGAATGACGGCTCGCCGCGAAGCTTTGCTTTCTTAATTTTAAAATCGCCTGGCAATACGGCACCAACAACAGCAACTGCTACTTTTATGCCCTGACGACAGTTAGGCGCACCACAAACGATATCAAGTAGCTCATCGCCACCAACGTTAATTTTAGTTACGCGAAGTTTATCGGCATTCGGGTGCTGACCACATTCAACAACTTCACCAACCAGCACGCCTTTAAAATCACCTGCTACTGGCTCTACACCGTCTACTTCAAGGCCAGCCATGCTCAACTGTTCAGACAGCTCATGTGCCGACAGCGATGGGGTAACCCACTCTCTTAACCATTTTTCACTGAATTTCATGTTTACTCTCTGCCTTAGTTGAACTGCTTAAGGAAACGAAGGTCGTTTTCAAAGAACGCGCGCAAGTCGTTAACACCGTAACGAAGCATGGTTAAACGTTCTACGCCCATACCGAAGGCAAAGCCCGTATACTCTTCTGGGTCGATACCCACTGCTTTAAGTACATTTGGGTGAACCATGCCGCAGCCCAATACTTCTAGCCACTGACCGTTTTTACCCATAACGTCTACTTCAGCTGAAGGTTCAGTAAACGGGAAGTAAGACGGACGGAAGCGAATTTCTAGCGACTCTTCAAAGAAGTGATGAAGAAAATCGTGAAGAATGCCTTTAAGGTCAGTAAAGCTCACGTTTTTGTCAACCATCAAGCCTTCCACTTGGTGGAACATCGGCGTGTGAGTTTGGTCGTAATCATTACGATATACACGGCCAGGCGAGATTATACGCAGTGGCGGCTTTTCTGCTTCCATTGTGCGAATTTGCACGCCAGAAGTCTGTGTGCGTAGCATCATGTCAGGATTAAAATAGAAGGTGTCGTGGTCTGCACGTGCTGGGTGATTCGCAGGTATATTCAGCGCATCAAAGTTGTGAAAACCGTCTTCAATTTCAGGACCCGTTTTAACCGAAAAGCCAAGTTCGCCAAAGAAAGATTCAATGCGCGCAATAGTGCGGCTAACCGGATGCAAATTACCCGGCTTTTCTGTGCGACCAGGAAGCGTTACATCAACGGCTTCTTCAGCAAGCTTCTTGTTAAGTTCAGCCGTGCGCAGTAACTCGCCTTTTGCTGAAATAGCTTGCTGAATAACCTGCTTAGCTTGGTTAATTTTTTGGCCCGCGGCAGGACGTTCTTCGTTTGATAACTTTCCAAGCCCTTTAAGTAAGTCGGTAAGCTTACCTTTCTTACCCATGAATTCGACCCTAACTTGGTCAAGTGTGGCTGCATCTTCTGCAGCGTCAATCTGGCTCTGTGCCTGATTGATAATAGCGTCAAGCTCCATGTTTTCCTCAATATACATGATGACTGCATGGCCAAAGCATTGTGAGATTAATTCTGTGCGCTAAGGCTTGCCTGAAATAAAGGCAGTAGTTTACACGACAGCAAGACGTTACCGCTACCCTATATGGCTGATAATGGCAGATTTTTGGTTGATAAAAGAGAATGTGAGTTTAGGTTGCACAATTTTTTTAGCAAACGCGACCAACATTGGGGCGATTTCTTTTATATGTAACAGAAAGCACTGAAACTAATAACTCAAATGCCTCAGCGCTGGGAGTACTTCGGCTGAACTAATCTCATTAAGGCATGCATTCTGCTTAGAAAACAAACAACCCATATAGTCGGACAATAAACTTGACCTTTAGAAACGATATAAACGGACTAAGAGCGATTGCAGTTTTATCAGTGGTAATTTTTCACTTTTTTGAAAGTGCATTGCCAGGTGGTTTCGTGGGAGTTGATGTCTTTTTTGTCATATCTGGCTTTTTGATGACTGCCATTATATGCAATAAACTTGAAAAAGACGTTTTCAATTTATGGGAATTTTATTATTCCAGAGCTAACCGAATAATTCCAGCATTGGTCACTCTTTGTTCAGTGTTGATAATATTGGGCTGGCTCTTTCTTTCGCCGTATGAGTATTCTGAGCTTGGCAAACAAGTAGCGTCTTCAGTGACCTTTACATCAAATATTCTCTACTACACACAGTCTGGTTATTTTTCTTCTAACTCTATGGAGAATTGGCTTCTACACACATGGTCATTATCTGTCGAGTGGCAGTTTTACATTTTATATCCTTTGGCCATTTTTATTATTCACCGCTTTGTAGGCCTTAAAGCACTGAGATCTCTCGTGCCAGTTATGGCACTTATAAGTCTTTCGTTGAGCATTTGGCTTACACCTAAAAACCCAAGTCTGGCGTATTTTGTTCTACCAACCCGCGCGTGGGAAATGTTAGCTGGCGGCGTTGTATTCCTTTTTCCAATGAAAATGAACAGTAGGCTCAAACTGGTCGTTACACTACTTGGAATTTTTGCAATTGCTCTGTCATGCTTCATTTTTTCGGAAAATACGCTTTGGCCAGGTTATGCAGCATTATTACCTGCAGTTGGTGCTGCACTAATTATTTGTGCTAACCATCAAAAGAATCTCGTATTGAACAATAGTGCAATGCAATTAATAGGAAGCTGGTCATACTCGATCTATTTATGGCACTGGCCGTTTGTCGTAGCGATTTACACTTATAAGCTTGGAATCGAATATTCCGCCTTAAGCTTTGCCTTATCGATATTGATGGGCTTTCTAAGCTTTAAATTTATTGAAAGTGTTTCTTTCACTAACAAGGGTATCTCGTTAAAAGAAAGACTGACAAACAAATCCGTATTGTCATCGATAACAGTAGCCTTGCTTGGCTTAACTATCTTTGTATCAACCGGCTTTATTCAGCTCGCCCCAGCTCAATATCAAAGTCTTATATCTGACGTTCAACCCAGTCCTTTGAGAAATCGTTGTCACATAGAATCACATCAGCCTCCCGAGAACGCTTGCACATACTTTCATGAAGACAATGCAAAGTGGGCTACATTCGGCGATAGTCATTCAGTAGAGCTTGCCTTCGCATTAGGTACTGAGCTGAAACAATTAAACGAAGGAATAATGCATTTTAGTTTTTCTGATTGTGCGCCAGCCTATGGCATGCCTTATAGCTTCTCTAAGTGTGCAAAATGGTATAACGAGTCAATAGACTACATTTCTACAAATGCGGAAATTGAGAATGTCGTTTTTGTTCACAGGTATTCAAGCCAAATTGTAGGTGGTTCAAACAAAGCCTACCCAAATCAACCAAAAAGTAATCGCACTGATAGAACTGATTTGCTTTTACACAATATTGATAGGGCAATAGCCAAGCTAGCCGCTACAAAACAAAATGTATTTATCATTTACCCTATTCCTGAATTACCACAAAACATCACAAGACTAATCGACAAAGAGCTGGAGGCTAATAATAATTTTGAACACATAGCTGGAACTGAATACGACTGGTACACTAAACGCAACGAAGTCATCATCAAGCACTTTGAAAACGCAAGTTACCCGTCAAATGTCGTCTTTATTGAACCTGCGAAGCAGTTTTGTGGGAATGATTATTGCTTCTCAGTAAAGAATGGACGGTCTTTATATTTCGACGATGACCACCCTTCGCTTTTTGGCGCCGCGCAAATCGTGAAGAGCATTCTTAATTCAATACAAGAAATTAAGTAATGCGAGTATGTTTTTGTCATAAATGATTGGCATCTTCAATCATTATCGAATGGACTGCAGCGCTTTCATTTACAACACGGACTAAATAATGCAGAAAACCTTTTCAGTCGTAATTACGACCCACAATCGCCCTGACTATTTGCAAGAGTCTTTAGCTGCAGTGCTAAAGCAGTCAATCACTCCTAAAGAGGTGTTTGTAATAGACGACGGTTCGTCAGTTAGCTATGAAGAGGTTCTTTCTCAGTTTCCGAGCGAACGATTTACCTATGTCAAAGTTCCAGTAGCGTCAGGAGCAAATGCCGCTAGAAACCTTGGCATTTCGAAATCTACAGCCGACATAATTGCGTTTTTGGATGATGATGATGTGTGGGATGCCAACTACTTAGAAACACATTTAGAAGCGCATGAACACGCAGATGCGGTAACGTGTGGGTACCGTTTTCTAGAAACTCCAGACAAAATTCACATTAACCCTATTGAGGTAATTACTACCGATGTTATCAAGCGGGGAAACAAATTCTGCGGAATGAGCGGTGTTACCTGTAAAACCGAGTTGGCAAAACGCCTGCAGTTTGATGAAGAGCTCAAAAATAGCCAGGACTGGGACTTCTTTGTTCGAATAACATTAGAAAATGCAGCTTTTCACAATATTCCCAAGGATATCTACTTTTATCGCCGGGGGCATGTAAGTATTTCAACAGAAGTAGCAAATATGCCAATAGAAAAAGTATTTCCACGATTAAAGGCATTTAAGAAACACAAAGCATTATTAGGAAAAGAAGCATACAACGATAGAGTTGCTAACCAAATTTTAAGCCAAATTGGTAAAAAGAATAATAAGTTACGCTGGATAGCTCTCTCAGTGCAAGAAGCTGGACTTATTGCCACCGGCAAAGTTATATTGGGAAAAGACAGAATAAAAAGAAAGTTCGCGCGCTAGTCTAATTGTCAAACCAAGTGATTATTTCACAAATCAGCACTGGTGTTTGAGTTAAAAAACCAGTGCTTTTTATTTTCCCCACCTAGACCATCATGACTAAAGTGTATTAATAACCTCTGCATACTGCTTAGCTACACGCTGCCAACTAAAATCAGCTGCTTGTTCGACTGGCTTGCTGCCCCAGTCGTTGGCTATAGCAGTTGACAGAGCTTTGGCATATTCCGCCACATTTGTAACGTCACAAACAATGCCTGCGTCGCCGATAAGCGTTCTTCTCATTGCATCATCTGTTGCCACAACGGGTAGACCACTTGCCATAGCTTCAAGATATACTCGTCCAAACGGTTCATCCTCAGACGGTAAAGTAAATATGTCTGCAGATCGATACACTTCGGGTATATCGGCAAAGTCAACCTTGACTATTTTGAACCTATTAGCACCGAGTGCCGCTTCACACTGTTCAGTAAAGTAACGTAAATCAGGGCCGTCACCACAAATTAATAAAGAGACATCGTTAAGTTGGCTAACCGCCTTTATTGCTAAGTCGAAGCGCTTATGATTTTGACGGTTCAGTGCGCCAACAGCAAGCACCACAGTGCCTGGCAAACCATGCTCAAACGACTCCCCTTGTGTGCTAAATAGTGACAAATCGACACCATTAGGAATAATTTCTACTCGTTGCTGTGGTGCAATAGAGTGTACATAACGCTTCGTTTCTTCGTTGAAAACCACCAAACAATCAGGTTTAAATTTTAGATTTCGTCTCAGCACCTTCCCGCCTGACACCATGCCCGCTCGCTCGGTGTACAAAATGGGGGTATTAAATAATTTCCTGATAACATAGGCTACGGCTAAACCACCATAATCGTTATTCGGGTAAATTACGTCGGCTCTTTTGAACATTAGATAGGGTGTATAAGTCAAAAAGCTTGTTATGGATTCAATCAATAGCGATGGATTTGAGACAAAGCGTGTAAGAAACCAGTCTACTAATTTATTACGTTGAACTTTCTTTACTTTACCGCGAGGAATACAAGGGATAACGACGCTATGTTCACTGCATTTAGAGGCGCTCAATAACTTCACATCAAAAAATGCAGCCAGGTGTTGTGCCATTTCGTATGCACTGAGCTGTGATCCCCCACTTGACGAAAAACCCGCTTCGGGATGAATAACTGCAATTTTTTTCTTCATAAAATATCCATTTATCACTCTTTTTGAGCCTACCCTTACTTGATGACAGCAATATGAAGTGACGCACCATGCTCATCTTACTTGTTATCATCTGTCTTCATAATTGTTTGCAAGACGATCCGCAACCACTAAGAGCAGCAATAACAATGCCATAGTCCTTACAAGCCCTTAAATAACATGTCAGATGACCAATTACTGAACCAAGATGGCTTGCAGCACGTTACCAAAATAACTACCCTTTAAGAGCTATACGTCTTCTCGCTCTACAACGTGCTTTGCAAGCAAGGAATTCTCATGAGCCGCTTTCTTACCAAACCCACTCATAGCCAAGTTGCGCTTATCGCATTAGTGCTTACATGTTTAATCTCATGTACCTCTATTAACACTGTTAGCACACCTGAGGTTAAGGGCCGCCAATCAGGTGAACTGTTGCAGATTTATCTAGCCGAGCATGCTAGCACAGAAACAACGTCAATCATTAGTGCGCTAAAGCGCTACAAAGGACCCGAGCAAGTTGAACTGCTTGTGAAACAATATCAGGCTCACATCGCCTCACTCTACAGTTCGGGGGTTTTACAATATGGATTAAGAGGCGCGAAGTCTGCAAAAAGCGCGGCGCTTTCTTCGCTTACACCTGAGGAAGCAACCGCCATTTTTGCGCTTTATCCTATAGATTCCGCGAAATGGATTAAACTTCTTGCAGCTCACTCACAGCTGACTAAGCACGAAATTGCTGAGTCAGCAATAACCGCTGGTCTCGACCCGTCTAGGGTGTTTACTGCAACAGCTTCAGGCATGCCGAACACTGTTACACCGCTTATACACTCTCTGGGGATTGTGATATACGGTCAAGATGAAACCAGCACAAACACCGTGCGCTTTAAGAGCGCTTCACAATCCACTTGGATTGATGCGCTTCCATTGTCTTGGGAACCTGTATTCGGCAGCTTTGCAGGAAGCATCGTGTACCTGGAACCAAACACGCTATACGACATTGAAGTTACTGTTCATAATAGCGACAACCAAGTGCAAGTATATCGCTTTCAAGAAGCTACTCAACCAAACACTCCACCAATAGATCCCAACAAAATATATTTTCTTTCTGACATTTACGATGGTGGTCAACTTGATTTAGAGGCGCTCAACATACAAGGCAGCCCTATTGGTTATGCCAAAATTATTGGTGACGGCCCCGTAATTGATGCTGGTAATGAGTTTACATCGGCGGTTCATCTAGGCTCACAGTCTTATGTGGTTCTTGAAAACCTAACCGTTAGAGGCGGGCTTCGCTATGGTATTCATGCAAAAAAAGCACACCATATTTGGATAAGTGGCTGTGATGTTGCAGAATTTGGACGCGTTGCAGGCGATATTAGAGACAATATTGCCTATAGTAGTCCTACTGCAAACTCTCCCATAAATTACGACTCAGGTATTTACTTAGAACGCAGTGGTATTGCAGTTATAGAAGAGTGTGACATACACAGCCCCAACCTAGGCTCAAATCACTGGGGCGACGGTCACCCGAAAGGTGCAAATGCGCTTCAAGTTTGGGCATATCACGATGATGAATCTCTACGGGGGCAAATGATTGTCAGAAACAATCGTTTCTACGGTACACATGAGCACCGATTTAATGACGTTGTAGAAGGAAGATTGAATTTCGAAAGACGTGGGGGCTTCGTAAGAGACTCTGCTATTTACGGCAACTATTTTGCCTATGCCAACGACGATTTAATCGAGATAGATGGTGGTCAACAGAACGTATTGGTATATGACAATGAGATGGAGCAAGGCTATGCAGGTATTAGCATTGCGCCCAACATGCTGGGACCTAGTTTCATCTTTCACAATACTGTTCGCAATCTCGGTGATGAACGGGGCAAGCAATGGACAGCGATAAAAGCTGGCGGTCTGATATCGAAGCCTGCAGGACAAACCTTAATATTTGAGAACTTCATTAGCGGCGTTAGAAATGGAATTGCTGGCTCCAAAGTAAATGATGACACGACATTTTGGATAACTTCGAAAAATAATGTTTATTTGACTGAAAATACCGGGTATTCGGTTGGCTACTGCATTTTCGATCAAGAAAAATATTACTTAAGCTCAAGTACCAATGACCTGTGCTTCAATAATACAACCATGGATATTAGATACGAATTTAACTTCGACCGTATTATTGCGCACCCCCTGTCAACAGATAGTACATACAGCGAGTTTATTCGTCAGGCTGGTTTTGAGTCTTTCGACATCGATGAGTCGTTTAAAATACCCAACATTAGCGATGGGCCACATACGTCACCATTAACGTCACCTTCTCCAACAGAATGGCGTTTAGAGACCACTTTAGACAACATTTCTGCTTTGCCAACGCAATATGAATACGGCTCAGTTTTAATGGACGGCCAGCGCACAATCACGCTTACCGGCAATAACTGGCAGGCTATTCCAGTAAATCAAACCATTAGTCCTACAACAATGCTTGAACTTGAACTCTCACTAGAGGGAGAACCCGAAATTGTGGGGATTGGCTTTGAAACAGAACTTGATGTGGACAGCGCTAGTGTCGTCAGGTTTTCTGGGTCGCAAGTTTGGGGAATCGATGGGACATCAACGTTTGATGAAACAAGTCAGAATATATCGTTCCCTATTGGACGCTTCGTCACAGGTAACATTCAATACATTATCCTTGTGCTCGATAATGATAAGGCCCAACCCTCTGACAACGATAACGCTGTAACGTTTAGCAATATAACGCTTAAAAACGAATAGACGACGTCTATTACTTATACCTTGGGAACAAACTCAGTAAAAAAGGAGGCTAATGCCTCCTTTTTTAAAAATTAAATCATCTTTTTTCTACGAGATGAATAAAGGACCATTAACGCCATAGCAAGCAAACCTAAATGAGTTGGCTCAGGAATTGGTGTGCTACCAAAATCCAATGTCTGGCATACAAGTGCATTATCACAAACTTGAACGTTTGAAAACGAAACGAAAGAACCTGACTGGTTTTTGTCGTTATCTAAAACAAATACCATTCTGTCAAACAATCCAGTGATGTAATTGCCTACATCAATCGTAAAATCAACCGCGCCGTCACCACTAGCATAGCTGCCAAAAGCTGTCAGCGGATTCTCACGAGTAATCTTCGCTATCTGTGTTCCACCAACAAATACGAAGTTATCGATGCTGCCATACGTGTATGTATCATCTGTTTCAAAGCCAATACCATAAAGCTCTGCATTAAGTCCTGTCGCTTCTATTGTGAATTTTAAAATTGATGAGCTAGTTAACGTCACTCCATGAAGAATATCAACCCACCTGTTACCGCTAATTGTAACTGTACTACCGTTGTCGCTAACAACTTGTGTACCGGTCTTGGTTTGGTTACCCCAGCTTGAAAATGTGTAATCATCAAAATTAACGAAGGACGCATTTGCTACACTGCTAAAACATAGTGCCGCTGTGATCAGAGCTTGCTTGATAAACTTCATTACTACTTCCTTTGACTAATACTTAAGGTCAAATACTTCTACTACACTGAATCCAGCAAATATGATGCCAAATAAATAAAACCCTTTAAATTCAGACAGCTAGAAATATGAAAAAGTGGTCATGTAAAATAATTTGACGCTACCTGTTGGAGCTATGAAGCCGTGCGATCATTGATGCCGCTCTGTCTTTCTCGTTTTTCACTGCTTTTGAAACGGCACCCTTGACGGCTTCCTGCTTTTCTAAAGAGTCTAACACTTTGTCTGCAAGTTCACCATTAATTAGCTGCTCCAAAGGTATGCCAAATTCAGATAAACCGAGTTGGTTCATAATTCCTTCAGATTTATGCTCATAATTGAGCGCAAACGCGGGTGTGCCGAAATTCATAGAGATAATGGCACTGTGAAGACGAGTACCTATAGTGATTAAACATTCACTAAGGACCGTTCCCAGCTCTATATCATTAAACTCATCCATTACTACTTTGAATTTGCTCCTATCTTCTATCTGCTTTAGTACTCTGTAAGCAACCATCCGATCATCTTTCTGATACCCGTCTATACCCGTACATGTGGAGCAGGCTAAAATTTGAAATCCCTTTGCAATGAGAGTATTACATAGATCAGCGAACGCCCTTTCATAGTTCTCTTGTTTTATTCCGAGCCTTTTATCAAATGGCTTAAGCTCACGCAATGTAATTGCGACGGTATTACCATTTGAAAGAAATGTTTTTATTGCGCTGTTTTCAATAGCGACTTTGCTTGGCCTTACTAACCACGCAGTATCAGCACCCTCCACGTAAGAGGCAGGCAAAGAAAACTTATCTTCCAATAGTTTTTTGCTCACGGACTCTCTAAGACCTAACACTTTTGTTTTGCTAAATACTAACTCTGCAACTTCACAGAACTTTTGGTTTTCAAATGGGCCAACCGAGTGTCCCATAAAATAAAGTGGCTTGTTCGCTGCTAGTACACATAACGAGTGATGAAACTGCCCTGTTCCGTATAAATCAACAAAAAACGAACCACCAACTTGTACGACACAATCGTATTGCTTTATTTCTTCTATATATGCCTTGAACTCAGGGGGTAACCTGTCGTGCACTTCTGTATTTTTAGCTGACGAAATTAACCTTTCTAATAACGCTGGCTTATGAAGCTTATTTTTGACTTTGGCAACAATGCCACCTGAATATTTTTGGTATTTGTAAAGCCAATCTTTAACAAATGGACGTGATAACAAAAACTCAGAACTGGTAGGAAAGCGAGAGACAAGTGTCAGATCAACGTTGGGTATCTGGCTTTCTAGCTCTTGAATAAGCCCTCTCAAAATTGCGCCATCGCCCCTATTGCCACATGTGTGATTTCCAATAATTAAAATTTTCATATTTGTATATCCGTTTTACTTGAGTACATGTGAGACTAATTGATCAGTGAGCAAGCTAGCATTAAAGTCCTGCTCGACCTTTTCCCTTGCGTTTTTTCTAATGACGTCAAGATTGTTATTTACTGATATTTCTTTAATTTTTGCTGCTATTGCTTCTACGTTACGTTCTGGAACTAAAAAGCCCGAATAGCCATCTTCAATTAACTCTGGAATACCACTGTGAATTGTTGACAAAACGATAACGCCGCTAGCCATTGCCTCCATCAAAGACACGGGTATTCCCTCTTTATCACCTTTACTGTCTTCTACAGATGGCAAAAGAAAAAGATCCGTTGATTTAAGTTCTGCAGCAACGGCCTCAGGAGGACACGCACCTTTAAAATTCACTCTATGCGCATTTGGGTGCCCGCATACAATGGCCTTAAGACTTGGTAGTAGCTGACCGTCTCCGATAATTGAATAGCGACAGTCGATATCACAACTAAGTACCGCTTTAATTGCGTACTCCAAACCTTTTTTCTCTGTTGCTCGCGCGACCGAAAGTATTTGAAGAGGCGTATCAAGGTTTCTGTTTTGAAATGAGAACGTGTTTATATTGACTCCCATGTGAACGACATCAATGCATTTTTCTTTTGCACCAAGGGAAACTAGTGATGCCTTCCAATGTTCACTGATTGGCAAAAGCGTGCCCGTTATACGGCCGTACTCCTCACCCCAAATGGATAATTGGTCATAGCGACTTATTTCATAACCGTGAAAAATAGTGAGCAATTTCTTGCATTCTAAAAGGCCTGCCCGTCTTAAATGGTCAATTACTACTCCATTATTTCCAAAGTGAGCGATGCAGACATCCATATTAATTTTTTGGTTTTTCAGGAACCAAGCGAGACAGAACAGATCTTTTGCCAAAAAGAAATTCTTTTTAGACAAAAAGCCGTAGGCAAGTTTGATTAAATTATGTCGTTTGCCTGACATGGCGCAATAGAGTGCTCCAAGTAACATGAACAAATAAGAACGCTTCGAGTGAGTTCGAGGGAAAATAGACGTCACCTTATGGCGAGATTCGTCGCCAAATAACGACTTGACCGCTTCATTGTCATAATCGACTGGGTTTACAGCTAAGACATGCACGTCCAAGCCTGCCATCTTAAGATCTCGAACCTGATTAAGTACAAAAGTCTGTGACAAAACAGGAAACGTCCTTACAAAAAAATACACTTTGTTGGAAGGAGACATTTAAAATCCTTTTACTCTGATTAAAGATTGCTTGGGTCCTTTGGTATAAAGGAAGACAGCGAAAGCAACAATACCCGACACGCAAGCGACAGCGGCCTCTTGCACAAGAAAGATTTCGGGAATCATCGGAATTGCAAAATATTTAAAAATAATGAGAGGCAGCGCAAAAAGAACGACAATCCAGGCCATATTTTTCGCAGAGTAGATAAAAGGAACGTTAGCGATATGAGCAATAAAATAGTAGCTAACAAAAGGAAATAAAATCAACTGAAACACTGCCATCGACGCCACCAATGATAAAACGCCAAATTGTGATGATGTATAAATGACTATTGTATTTGGTATCAAAAGCGCGATGTTCCACATAAAGTTACGCTTCGTCATTCCAGTGGCCTGTACAAGCGGGCCAACAAGGTTTGAACTTGCCACGCGCACAAACCAAAACGCTGCCAGGCATGACAAAACCCACGAGTATTCCCCGTAAGATTCACCAAACACGAGAACCAACACTAAGTCAGAAAAGATAATAATCGGTACGTAGATCAGCGCTAAAATAAAAAGCTGCAGAATATAGAAATCTTGATAAACACGCTGTAGGGTTTGTTTTACCTGCTTTACTTCGGCAAATGCTGGCAACGCCACCTTGCCTACAACTGGCTGTAGTGCCTGGGCTGGGCGGCTCGCTAGTTGTTTCACCACATGATAAACCCCCATTTGGGCAGCGGGTAAGGTGATGGCTAAAATCATTACGTCGAGTTGTTTTCGGACAATATTGAGTGACTGAGAGCCAAAATCAAAGATACCGTAACTAAAGGCTTCTCTGTAAACGCTAGTATCAACGTGATGTGAGAGCTTTACATGCTTTCCGAGAAATATGATAAACCCAATTAAACGTAAAACCTGATAAACGACCACCGCTCCCACTAAGCATAATAGCTCTAACTCTGCGTTGGTTATTGCAAAAATAAAGGATCCAATCTTTGCAGCAATATCAATTTGAGCGATGGTTTGGTGTTCAAAGTGCTTCATCCCTACGGCTTGATATTGAGAAGATAGTGAAGAAATAACAAGTAAAATGGTGGCTAGTCGGAGTTCTTGGACAATAGCGCCATAGCCAAATTGCGTCGCAATAAATGGCGCTAAGATATATAACAACCCGCTAAAGATAGCCCCTATAGCAAGGGCAAGAAAATAAATTGCGTTAGACGTTTTTTCGTCCACATCACTTTTATAGATTAGAAAGTTTGAAATTCCACCGAGGGCAAAAGCGACAAATATTTCGAGAATTAAGTTTACTACTGCAAACTGACCAAAAACACTTGGCGCAAGAATTCTAACCAATATTGCTAATTGCAGCATGGTTAAAGATAGATTTACTATCGTAGAAATGGAAGTCCACGATGTCGCCTTAATAAGTCTACTCACAAAATATCCTAATATCCTTGTCAGATCTTACTTTGAGAATGTTCTAATTCTCTTGAATTGGTTTAGTTCACCGCACAGATAACTTGATTTACATAAACGACAGACAGTCAAATTCGATATAGCTGCTGCCATCCAAGTCGCGTAAATTTTAAGTTAAGGCTTTTATTCACACCTTGGGTCGGCGTTTAAAAATGCTACGCTTTCAAGCCATCTACATAGCCGAATGTGACATCTGAAATACTTTCCCAGTCGTACTTTTCTAAATAATCGCTGCGATTTAGTGTGAGGTTGAGCTCATCAAGACCAGAGAGCTTTTTTGACAGCTCGTAAACATTGCCTACGGGAAAGTAGCAATCTT
Organism: Alteromonas sp. KC3; assembly: GCF_016756315.1. Classification (NCBI taxonomy): domain Bacteria; kingdom Pseudomonadati; phylum Pseudomonadota; class Gammaproteobacteria; order Alteromonadales; family Alteromonadaceae; genus Alteromonas; species Alteromonas sp. KC3. The sequence goes on along the minus strand of NZ_AP024235.1, from coordinate 1,791,102 downwards.
TTGGCGCTTCAATATCGATATTAGGTGAAATATCACTTAGCAAAACAGGGCACCCTGCGCTGATTGCCTCAAGCGCTACGATAGGCAAACCCTCGTGATAAGAAGGCAAGACAAAAACCTTTGCATGCTGATAAAGGGCTTTTAATTCATCTCCACCCCGACGGTTAGCAAAAATCACATTGTCGGTTGCAGCTTCCCTCAACTTGTTGGAATAAGTGCTATGGTGGTCAGTATCACCCACTATCACCAGCTTTAATTCACTGTTTGATTGAACAAATGCATCGACTAAGTCATGAAAGCCCTTTTCTGGCACCAGTCTTCCTACCGTAAGAATATAGTGTTGCGGCGTAAGCTCTAGTTCACTTGGAAGGTGATTACTTGAAATTTCACCTGTAAAACGCGGCAACATACCATTTGGCACAAAGCTTATTTTCTCGGCGTACGATGGATATTCCTCTCTTAAGGCACTAGTTAGCGTGCGACCTACTACCAATACTCTATTGGCAAATGTTACAGCCATTTTTTCGCCGAATTTCAAAACCTTCTTAGCGAATGGGCTCCATTTCTGACGGTTGTAATCAGCACCATGGTGAGTCACCATCACTTTCATGCCCAATAGTCGTGCAAGGGGTGAGAATAACGCAGGTCCTATTGCATGCAGATGCACAATGTCTGGCCTTACAAAAATCCTTGCATAGAGGATTGCAAAAAATGTGTGGACAAACGTTTCTAATAGCGTGTGCTGAATTGCCCACAAACTAATTACCTTAACGCCTTGGTATTCGTACTTTTTACCCTCAACATAAGGGGACCGTGCAATGACTGTCACATCAGCACCATTTTTTACCATCTTTGGATATAACTGTTGACAGTGAGACTCTATGCCTCCCATTACATCAGGGATACCTCGCAAACCAATTGCACAAATCTTCATAAACCTATTCCGTGGGAGTGGATACTGATAATTTAACTGAGTGAACTCGAGACGGCACATTAGTAGAAAGCGCCAATGTCACGCCGATTAAAATTGCGAAAAATATTAAGCCTTCAATGTTCCATAGCGGCATAGTTGCTAGGTTCATTGTTAAAAATCCTATGAGTGATAAAGGTAAAATCTTGGCTAACCGTTTGTCCGAAACAGTGAGTGTGATTAGCAGCGAAAATATACACAAATAAGCGAAGGTGACTAACCCAAGATAACCATATTCATAAAGGTATGAAACGTACGTATTGTGCGCATACACATCAAAAACACCTCGCCATGACTCTGGCCCAAAGCCAACCAACTGTCTCACCATATCTGAATTAATGAGTGCATCGATATACTGACTCCAGATATAAACGCGTGCGGACATTATGTCCTTCTCAGCTTCACTGAAATACATGGGAGATTTAAAAATGAGATCTAGATTAGAAGCCAGTGTACCCACATCAGCAAACCGCTCTTGCATTGACACTGACAGAGCGACAAACACCAGTACTAATACCATTGTAACTATCGTTAAAACTGGCGCTTTCTGTGATGGTTTTAGGCGTTGTTCAACCAGCGAGTAATAGAATATTGCTGCTATAGGTAAAATAGTAAGTATGGCTGTTCGATAATTTACTAACACAAGCAATACAACAGAAAGTGTAAATAGTGATGTGCGAAACTTAATGGCATTTCTTTGAGTAAGACCAACTAAAAACACGAAGCTCACAATAATCATGGAAAAAGCCGCTTCGTGATTGTAGCCGCCGATGTAACTTGCCGACCCATCATTTTCGGTAGCTTTCACTTCACCTAAAAGAATGGACAATATTTGAAGTGTCACTGGCATGAAGAAGGCAACTAGCAATTTCTTGAAGGTTTCGGATTGTCCCTGAGCGCGCACCGAAAGAAAGATAGCGCCCGCGAGAACCAGAAAATAACACCACTTCACCAACACATTGATTGTGCCCGGTATTTTAAGGTTAACAAACCCGCTTATTGCGATTGCTAAAAATAGAAAATAAAAAGGCAGCAACTTGCGAAGCGTAAACACTTTGGTGGGAATGAGTAATAAACCGAGGCCCGCTACTGATATACTAGAGAGCGCATTAATAGAAAAGCCGGCGATGAGTGAAGGGTACGTGATGGTATGAAATGCAGATAAAAAGAAGCGCAACCATATTGCACAAATCGCAAAGGCCAAATATTTATTGCAGTTACCGGTAATAGTTCGGTAAACCAAGATAAGGCTTACCAACCCAACTATTACTTTCATTCCTTCAAACATATCTATTGTGTTACCTGATCAATAATGGCAATAACTTTTTCTCGAAAAGCCGGGTACGAAAACGTTTCAGCGCACGCTGAACTTTTCACTTCATAAGCATTAAGCAGTTTCGGTTCTGCGAGCTGGTGCATGGCATCTACAATGCCCTGCTTGTTGTTCAATTGACATAGGATACCGTTTTTTTCTTGGCTTGCGCCGTTAACCTGGTATGGATATTTTTCTGCAATAATTTCCGCTGGACCTGACTCACAATTCGTTGCGATTACAGCCTTTCCTAGACACATTGCTTCAACAATCGCATTGGGAAACCCTTCTGCGTTTGAAGTGCTTACAAAGTACTTTGCGTGGGCAACATAGGGATAAGGGTTCTTTTTAAAGCCCAAAAAGCAGACTTTATCCTCTAAGCCTCGCTGTTTCACCAAAGCCTCGAGTGATTCTCTCTCATCACCGACACCCAAGATCACCAGCGATTCATCTATACCAGCATCGGCATAAGCATCTATTAACAGCGAAAAGTTTTTGTTCTTAACCAATCTACCAACGCCAATGATATATGGCTTTGTCGGTAAATCGCTGACATCTTCTTTTGCAGATGTTTTGAGTAACTCGATATCGTATGGGTTATACAAAACTGAAATGTTGCTATCAAGCACTGCATAGTTTTCTACTAGGTCTGCTTTAACACCTTCTGATACAGCGACTACACGTGCTGCACGTTTGTAAGACAATTTTACCAGCAATCGACTAACAGTGTCTTTCAGGCCACCCGAAAAATGGCTAGATGTATTCACCCGCTCACTAATTATCGCTTCAAAACCGAGTTTGCGAGCCAGCGCTATATTTAAAAAATTGCTTCGTGTTAGAAAACTAAAACAATAAGTAGGCTGAAGTGCTTTTAACAAAGGCTTTAACAGTTTGTAGCCCTCCAACAAGCTACCATTAGAATTCAGCACCGTTTTGTTCACATAATTTGGGCACACTTGTGACTCAGGTAAGTCGTCAAGCAGAACCAAATGGACTGGAATGTTCAGCTGATAGTAATAGCTTTCCATAATGGCTAACAATTTTACCATTACACGTTCAGCTCCACCCCCTTCTAATGAATTGATGATAAACACCGCTGGGCGTGCTGAATTGTCCATGCAAGATCCTTTTTATGTAAAAACACCACAAATGAGTGTAAAAGTGCCTATTCGAATGAGTTTGCGACCACGGTTGGCTCACATCGCATAAAACTCGAAGAACGTGACTAATGTTAATGATGAACACTAGTGGCTAAGCGTACTTTATTATTAAACCATAAAACAAACACAAAGCGTGCCAACCTTGTTGTGGTTTATTTGTTTAGATGAATTACGTAAAAACCTTTCAAGTTTTCATCAAGTTTGCCATCATTAGCAAAACCGATGGTAAGTGATCCTACACCGCTGAAGTGAAAAAATTTTTACACTTGCCCTACTGATTGCACAAGTTAAACCCTATTGCACCAAAACAATCGCCTACGCAGCAGAACAAAGCTCCATACCCTTACGCGCAGTATACTGAATATTCGTGCGGGCTTGGTGGTAGGCATTTGTCTTCTTTCGCTTTCTTCCTTGTTTGCGCAACAAAGTAACCTCTTCACTCCCGAAGTGTATGCGCGAGTGAAAACGCTTTACGGAGAAAATGCTTCAGAAGATGTTGCTGATTGGCGACATTTAATCGACAAACTGCAACGCGAAGATATTGATGAAAAGCTTTACGGTGTAAACCGTTTCTTCAACCGCTTCGATTTTGTTGATGATTTGGTGCATTGGAAACAGAAAGACTACTGGGCAACGCCGATAGAATTCATTGCCACCGGTGCTGGCGACTGTGAAGATTATACCATTGCCAAGTATTTCTCATTGCTTGAACTGGGTATACCAGAAGAAAAGTTGCGGTTAATGTATGTAACGGCCCTTGAATTGAGACAACCTCATATGGTGTTAGCTTACTACGAAACCCCTTCTTCTATTCCGTTGGTTTTGGATAATATTAATCGGCGCATACTGCCGGCCAATAAACGTAGAGATTTGTCTCCTATATACAGCTTCAACGGAAACGGACTATGGGCTGCAAAATCAATGGGAACAGGAAGAAAATTAAGAGGCGGCGGCCCGATGAAAATGTGGGACGACATGATATCAAGGCTAGATAGCGTGATACACGGAGATAGAGAAGAATAATGAAATTATCTACCCAACTGAGCACCAGTTTGTTTGTTTTACTGGCAGTCGTTTTTGTCAGTTCTTTTGTGATTAATGTGAAGCTCACAAGAGAATACGTAAACGAACAATTGGCTACACACGCACAAGACACGGCTACATCGTTAGGTTTATCAATTACGCCTTATTTGGCAGAAGAAAACGATATCGTAGTTGCACAAACCATGGTTAATGCGATTTTTGACCGCGGCTTTTATCAGTATATTACTGTCACCGACATGGACGGTAACATGCTTATCGAGCGCAGAAACCCAACGAGTGTCGAAACGGTCCCAGCTTGGTTTACAAAAATAATCGAAGTTACCCCGCCAGTTGAGCAAACTGAATTAAATAATGGCTGGAACTTAGCGGGTCAACTTACGGTACAAAGTCATCCTGGACTTGCCAATGAAACGTTATGGCAAAGTGTAAAACAAAGTGCACTGATGTTTTCAGTGGCATTTGTTTTCGCCTTTATTGCACTTATCTTTATAGTGCGAGCCATCACCAAACCTCTGGGTATCGTTGTTGCCAAAATCAATGACATTCAAAATCAGAAGTTTTCACAGATTAACTATGCGCCATTTACCAAAGAATTAACCTTTATTACTCGCGCGGTCAATAAACTATCGTTAGCGGTTGAAGGCATGTTCAAAGAACTGTCTGACAAAGCAGAACTGTTTAAAGCCCAAGCCTATGAAGACAGTTTAACTGGCGTGTCGAACAGAAGTGCCTTCACACGTCATATGAACGCGCTTTTAAGTAATAGCCCAGTTAGGTCAGAAGGCTATATCATTATAATTCGATTGGCTCAGCTGCAACTCATTAATGCTAAACTTGGCGGTCAGCAAGGCGATGACTACGTGAAGTCTATTGCCAATAAATTAAAACAGCAGCTTTCTACTACGTCCGAGAAAAACTATTTATTTCGACTCTCTGGCGGTGACTTTGCGTTAATAATTGAAGATATAGAAAAACGCGAATGTGTAGAAAAAGTAGAGTTTCTTTACACGTTATTAGCCACAGACAATCCATTAAAGAATGGGGATAAAACAGTATGTATGGGGGCGTCCAAATTCACAGATAGTATGACGCTAACTGAAGTACTAGAAAATGCTGACAGTGCATTGATGGCATCAACTAAACGATCTGAAGGTTGGCAATTTGCCTCAGAACTCACGCACATTCATAGCAACACTGCTTGGCGCGAAAGGTTAAATGACATTCTTTTAAAGCAAAGTGCAGATATTCTTATTCAGCCAATAATAGATACAAATAAAGGCTCGCCAGCTTACTTCGAAGCGTTTGCCCGTTTTAAAGATAAAGAGACAGGCACTGTTATTCCGATGTCACAGCTCATACCTGCTTCAGAGCGGCTCAACCTCATCCCCGAAGTCGACAAACTTGTTATCAGTCTTGTGATGAATAAACTTAATGAAGCTAAAACTGATATTGCCATCAACATAGCAAGCGCATCTATTGCTAATGATGAATTTAGAGTTTGGCTTTTGCAGTTATTGAACCAAAACACTGCGCTTTGCACAAAGTTGGTGTTTGAAATAGAAGATGCGGCGCTCACTTATCATAAAGATATCGCAATAGCCTTTTGCCAATCGCTTCTAAACATGCGGTGCAGAGTAACAATTGAGCATTTTGGAGACAATCTTGCATCGCTTTCAGGGTTGAGAGCAATACAGCCTCAGTTTGTTAAAATTTCAGGTAAATTGACCAAAGACATTCAAAGCGAAGCAGACAACCAACTATTCATAAGCAGTTTATTGAGTATCGCCAGAAGCTTGAATATTCAGGTAATTGCAGAGTTGGTAGAAAGCGAAGCGGAGTCAACAGCCTTGGCAGAACTGAACGTTGGATATCAGCAAGGTTACCATTTTGCAAAACCTACACTGTGGCAAGTGTGATTTTCGCGAATAATTTCACACAACACGTAACAAATGCGAGACGCTTGTCGTTCGATTGTTATACAATTACGAAAGATGGCGTTAGCATGAAGCTAACCCGATGTTTTAGTTTAAGGAAAAGTTATGCGTAGCAATCTTATTGTTTCAATTCTTTTCAGTGTGCTTCTAATGCTCACTTCTTCCGCTATTGCACAAGACAGTTCTATTGCGCCCGGTACGCAAGTGCGAAACTTAGTGCTTGCTCAGATTGATGAGGGTGATTCACCTGATGTCGCCGCCTCTGAAGTAAGCCAAACCGTTTTGGACGAAGGCCTATTTTTTGATGCAACGGGTATGGCTTATCTGCAAGATAACCAACCTTCTTACCAAACTATGGTAGGTTTGCTAAATGAAAATGCTACTGGGTTTGAGTTAGCAATAGCAGGTTTTGGCGTGATGCCGGATGTTGCGCAACAGGTTGTAACTATTGCTATTATCTTTTTCCCAGAAGATGCCAATGAGATTTATAACATCGCATTACAAATGCAAATGTTGAACGAGCAGGATGCTTTGTTGGCGGCAATCAGTGCGGGTATCGATCCAAGTACGCTTACTGCAACTGCGGCGGGTGGCGTTGGCACACCTGTATCACCGCTAGGCGTTGGCACAGGCGCGGCAGGCGCAGGTGGTGGTGACACTACAGTATCAACCAACTAGTTACCCATTCCTCGAGCAAATATATAAAAACGTGGTTTCAGAGCAGTTTCAGAAAACCGAAAAGTTTCTTTTCGGTTTTCTCTTATTTATCCTAATATGGCTTCCTTTACCTCTAGGCGCTAACCGACCGTGGGCATGGGCGCTCATGCAAATGTCTATCTTTGCATTGGGTGGGTTACTGGTGCTAATCGACACAGGAGTGGTCAACCGCCTCTGGAGCAAATATAGAACATTTGCGATGCTTTGGTTGGCCTTTCTAGCATGGCAACTGCTCAATATTATTCCCCTACCCGCTGCTTTTATCGACTTTATTCGGCCACAACGACTTGACTATTTAGAGGCAGGCATAAGTGCGCATACATCGGCCTGGGCTTCATTGAGTTTTGATGTGGGGCAAAGTCACATAGTATTCGTAAAGTCCCTCGCCTATTGCTTTTTATTTTTTATCACTCTATCGCTGGTCAACTCTTCTAAGCGACTTAAATTCACTTTAGTCACCATAAGTGCAGTAGGCATTTTCCAAGCAATTTACGGTGCATTAGAGATTCTCTCTGGTCTTCAGTACAGTTTAGTTTTTCGATTACCTGTTTCTCATATCGCCACTGGGAGTTTTGTTTATAAGAATCACTATGCCAATTTCTTACTACTTTGCCTAAGTGCTGCAATCGGCTATTTGATTGCTAGCCTACATATTGGTAGTGGCGCAACAACACGGGAAAGACTAAGGCGTTTCCTCCAGTTTTGGTTAAGCAACAAAGTGCTATTTAGAATTGGCATCATTATTATGGTGATTGCTCTGGTTATGTCACGTTCCAGAATGGGTAACAGTGCGTTTTTCATCAGTATGACAGTTACCGCAACATTGGGTCTTGTACTCTTTAAACCGCGACAAAAAAGCTATATTGCGCTGTTCATTAGTATGCTTGTAATAGATGTGCTTATCGTCAGCAGCCTTTTTGGGTTAAAGCAAGTTCAAGAGCGTTTAGAACAAACTAACTTAGCCCAAGAAAGTCGTGATGAAGTAATTACTGATACTCTGCCTCTTTTAAAGCAATTCGGCTTCTTAGGCTCTGGTGGAGGAACATTTTATACGCTTTACCCTCAAGTACAAAATGAACGTATTCAGCATTTCTATGATCACGCCCACAATGAGTATCTACAATTTGCGCTAGAGTTTGGCGTTATTGGCAGTTTGCTCATTGGCGGTGTTGTTTTAATTTGCTTAAAGCACAGTTTCTCCGCAATGCGAAACCGAAGACACCCACTCCCCAGAGGCACAGCATTCGCCTGTATAATGGCTACAATGGGAATGGCACTGCATTGCTCGGTTGATTTCCCATTGCAGGCCCCTGCCAATAGTGTATTTTTTATTGTTATTCTAGCGTTAGGTTCAATCAGTAGAACCCTTAAAATTGCTAGACCCTCTCGCTCTCAGCAAGAGTAGATTTTTTCTCACTATACTTTCATTGAAGGAAACACAGTGGTCTTTAAAGTTAAGCACCCAGTTAGAGAAGAGCCGAATATACAGCATGTTCTAGAGCGTATGCCGAAAAAAGCAGCCGACTCTTTTTCTGATGAGCAACTCTCTTACCTGAATATGGCTTTAGCAGGACGACAATGGGGTTCCCACAAAGTCGATCTTAGAGGAACCGTAAGTGTACTGAGAAGTAGGTACTATTTTGTATTTCTTGCTGGGCGAGATAAACGAGACCTATCTCGTATTGAAAGCCGTATTGGCAAAATGGCTATAGCCACCGCTATTGCTGTGTTTGTCTGCGTATCGATGCTATTTGGTTTAACATTGCTTTATATATTGAAGAGTTGGTTGGGCATCAATTTGTTTGAAGGCTTTTCTCTTGGCTTGTGGGACTGGATCAAAGCGAACGCTAGTTAAACACTACACAACCCGGTATGTGCTTTCTTATCGAGTACTGTGCTTGATTTAGCCATCGGCATACCACTTTCTGTGACCGCTGCCTTGCAATAACGGCAAGCACAAAGTCACGACTCAACGGGTTGGCAAGACCTAACGCTAAATGCTTTTTCAGCAAGTCGCGCACGTTAACATAGTGGACAGATCTTGCGTTAAACATTGTTAGTCCAAATTCAACGATAAATTTATGTAAGATAGCGTCTTGAGGCCCACTCTCTATTGCCATGTTCAAATACTGGTAAAAGACTTCATCTAGCTCATTCTTTTTCCATTTTATGGATGCAAGCCCTACCCAACTGCCGCTCCAGTTTGGTCTTAACTGTATGCTTTTTTCATAGTTAACAAACGCTTCATTTAAATAATCTAACTGTTTATTTGTTGGAAGCTGGCCGCTGACATACTGTGTTTGGGCATACCACTCGAACACCTGCCCACGCATTTGATAATAGAATGCATTATTGGGAAAGGCAGACACCGCCTTGTTTATTTGAGAAAGCGCATTGTCGACACCCTCCACACTGAGTTGGTCAGGTGTTCTTTGCCATTTTTCAATACTGTTTTTCACACTGTAATATGCATTTCCAGCCATGAACTGCTGAGCACTTAAAACGAGTGCCCATAGCGCAAGCAGTGCAATAAGCCCACTAATAAGTGAGGTAGCTCGACTATCTGAAAACACGCTCTTAAGCTTTATCATCACAGGTGTTCTTGGCCGATTATTTTTGCTGGATTATTAATAAACACCAATTCTGCAAAGGTTTTGTCAAACAACGAAACCCTCTCAAATGCCGCTTTCATGTCATTGGGACGACGTGCCAAATCATGGGTATCAGACGCCACAATATGAAAAGACTTTTCAGACATCAAAGCATGAGCAAACTGCTCGACATTCTCACCAAATCGACCGGTTAAAGCTCCTGCTGTCACTTGAAATAAGCAACCGAGGCGTTGTAACCATGCAAACTTGTGCTGTTCGGCCAACAGCTCTCTGTTGCGTTCGGGATGAGCGATAAGAGGTTGTACATTATTGCGAAGCAACCACTTTACCAAACTGTCTAAACCTTGTGGTACGTGACTGTGAGGCATTTCTAATAAGAGTACGTTCTTACCATTCCACGTTCCAATAAAAGGCAGCTCACCTTTTCTTAACCACACGGGAATAAGTTCGTTTACTCTCACTTCAGCGGCATAAGAAAGTGTCAGCGGAATATCAGCGTCGTTGACTGCTTTTACAAGCGAATGATACGACGCCTCTATAGATTGTGGTGTATTGTCAAAGTACCCTTTATGAATATGCGGAGTACAAACCATATGCGTCACACCACAACTTACGGCCTGTCTTGCCATTTCAAGAGCAATATCCATGGACCTAGCACCATCGTCAATGCCAGGTAAAATGTGACTGTGTATATCGATCAATAAACTCTATTAACTGTTCTTATGACTTGTGTAACCATATTGGTCATAAAATCCAGCATACCTTTGTGCAACATCTGATTTGCGTAAGTCTACTTGATTTAATACCACACCATCAAGACGATGGCCTACTTGTAGAAAACGTGATAATCCGTTGTTGATGAGTTTCTCACTCGTACTGTCGGCGCGCACCACATAAATGACAGAGTCGCACGAATTCGCAATGACCATTGAATCACTGACCGCTTGCGTAGGAGCAGTATCTACCACCACATATTTATACTGCGTTTTGAGGAATTTAATTAATTCATCAAAACCTTTATCTGCGAGTAACTCTTGTGGGTTTGAAGGAATAGTACCAGCCGACAATATATCAATACGTGATTCTTCATCTTGCACCAGACATTCCTCAAAAGTGTGAGACTTTAATATGAGGTTAGCCACGCCAGGTTGATAATTAGGAATATTAAATTGCTTACCTACGCTTGGACGACGTAAATCAGCGTCAATTAGAATAGTCTTGTCTAACTGCCCTAGTGCAAACGCTAAGTTAATAGATACCGTGGTCTTCCCTTCTTTGGGAACACTGGACGTTATCATTATCGCCTGCTCTTCTTTGTCGATGTTAAGCAACGACAAACTTGTTCTTAACGTCCTTACAGATTCAGCAAATTGGTGCTTTTTACCATCAAAGAAAGAGCGTACAGGCAAATTGGTTTTCTTTTTATGCGGAAGCCAAGGAATAAGCCCCAACATACGCTGTCCCAGCTTGCGCTCGACATCTTCAACTGAACGAATACCGCTGTTAAGTGTTTCCATTGCGATGGCGAGAAACACACCAAATCCAATACTAAAAACAAATGCTGCGCCAATCAGGAGCTTCTTGTTTGGCTCTGACGGTATATATTTGGGCATAGCTTCGTCGAGTATGCGCGCATTTGCCGATTCAAAGCCACCAAGCTCATCGGTTTCTTTCAATCGAGTAAAAAATGAATTGTAAAGCTGCTGGTTAATATCGACTTCGCGCTGCAGCGCTTTGCGTTGGTTATCAAGCGCAGACAATGAACGAAACTCTGCTTTAGCTTCTTCTACTTCTCTTTCAAGCTGTGCAACGCGGTCTTCTGAAACTTCATATTGCGTCGTGATACTGGTGATAAGGTCACGAATTTGACTACTCAAGGTATCTCTTATTGAACTTAATTCCGCATTGGCAGCAATCATTCTTGGATGCTTAGGTCCATATACTTTGCTCAACTCACTAACTCGGGTCATTGCTTTCGCTTCATCGCGGCGTACATCGCGAATAGTTGGATGATTAAGTACCTCAGGTAACCGAGCAATATCATTTAGCGAAACATCATTACGCGTTTGTCTATAAATTACAGCGTTTAACTTAAGCGCAGTTTGCGCATCGAGCAGTTGCTTGTTGAGCTGCTCTAGTTCATCCGATGCGAGCCCAACCACGCCGTCGATATTCACCACCTGATTTTGCTCATAGAACTTTGCAAGATTACGCTCTGCTACATCCAGTTTATCTTTAAGTCCTTCAATACTATCGGTCAAAAACGAGGTTGCTTTCGCTGTCATATCAAGCTTAGCTTGTAAGTAGTTCTCAATATAAACATCGGCAACTGCGTTAGCGAGCTCTGCAGATAGGTTGGGCGACTCAGTGGTTACCGTAATACGCATCACTTGAGTGTTGTCGACCATCTCAATATTGAGTGCTTTCATAAGCAAAGAGGTCGCTTTGCGTTTTTTGGCAGCAAGGATTTCTTCGGATGTTAGCGTCTTAATCTCTTCTTGCGGTAAGAAAGGCAACCACTCTGTCAGTTGAGCCTTGATATCATCAACTATGCTAGACTCGTCTTCAGCTGGCATGAAATCATCGTTATTATACAATGACATACTCTCAACTGTACGCTGTGCTATTTGCCGTGAGCGCAAAATCTCAAACTGTGTTTGCATGTAGTCTTTACGCTTAGTATCTAGCCCATAGACCTCTTCGATAGAGACTACATTTGCCTTTTCAGCTTCCACAAGGATCGTAGCAGTAGAGGTGTATAGCGGTGTCATTCGCATTACAAGAAGCGTAACGAGAATGGTGAACGCAATCGCCAACGACACTATGCGAAATGCGTAACGCTTAATAATTCCTAAATAGTGAGCGACATCAATGGTTTCATTCTCAAACATACCATTGTGAAACTCTTCCCTGCTATTTACTGCCATTTTTATTCCCAAACGTTACTGTATTAGAAGAAGCGTTGATTAATGGTAATGATATCACCAGGTTGGATCATATCACTGACGGTAACAGTGAATTCAAATGTTCTTCCGTCTTTTTCTCTTACAATAGTTATTTTATCGCGCGCCGCACGCTCAGTGTATCCACCAGCAAGCGCCGCAGCTTTATTCACTGATAATCCCGGTTGGTACGGGTAACCTCCCGGCCGTTTCACTTCGCCGTCAATAAAGAAAGGTCGATATTCTATAATGGATACCGATACGGAAGGATTAACAAGGTAATCACCAAGCAACCCATCGTAAATCAGGCGCTCAACTTCATCTGCGGTAAGCCCTACAAGCTTTATCTCGCCCAAAAACGGATAGTTTATGGTGCCAACATCAGGTAGGCGCACTTCCATCGATAAGTCGTCTTGCCCAAATACACTGATACTAATTCTATCGCCCGAGCCAAGCTGATACTGGCTCATACTCAAATTGCCCTGCTGTGCTAATGCACCAAAACAACACAGTGACAGGATAAAACATGCAATAAAACTTACGACTTTACGTTTCACAGGGTGACCTCTGCAGAAATACCAACAACATTTCTATCATAACCGATTAATTCGCGGTTACTATCTCGGTCAGCGAGTTCATAGAAAAATGTAAAGGTTAAATAACGGCGTGCTTCATAGTTAAGTGATGCTACATAGCGCATCAAGGTGTCATCACGATTATCAATCGCGTCATTATCAATGAAGTATTCGTTGGTTTCTCTAGACACTCTTAACGACGAACTCAGGCGCTGAAGCCATTCGTGCTTCCAAGATGCGGTATAGTCTCTGCCGCGAATGAAGTTACCTTCACCGTTTGTTTCGCGCGTGTCTGCATTAGTGGAAAATCGAAAAGTACTGTAGGTCAGAGGTTGCCATTCAACGCCCACCTCCCAATCAGTGCCGTAAAACGTACTGCGAGAGTCTGCTTTAAAATCCTTTTCTTTATAGCCTACTTTTGCAAATCCAGTAGTCGCAGCCGTTGTTTCCCACTTAAGACCAAGAAGAACACGGGTTTCGTCACTATCGCGGGTATCAATACCTTCTTGATTGTCATAGCGTACGTAGGTTTGGGTAACGTCCAAAACTGCCGTTGTAGCTGAGCCAATGCGATACCCAAATTCGGCGCCTACTCTATTTTTAACGCGGTCACGAATAAGATAGGCCTGTTCATCTCTATCGTAATCAAGGGTTTGTCGGTTAGCTTTGAAAGTAAGCATTCCATCTGACGTTACCGCGCCATACATATACTCAGTGCCTATAAAGGAACTTTTGTATCTATCTGGTGTTGCGATATTAGTGCCTAAGCCCAATGAAAAACCAGTACCACGGTCTTCGTGCCCATCTTCGTATTGGGCTAGTGCATTTACTCTATGACGACTATTGAGTTCAAACTCACCTGACGCTTCTAAAAAGTGGTCAGTATAATCATCAGGTGTACTAGAGAAATAAACACCACGTTCAAGACGATAACCAAACTGAACTGGATTGCCGTCGACTTGAGTTGCAGCAATCAATTCAGGCGAAAAGATTGCTCGCCAACTGTAAATTTTAGGGTCGTTGTCCCGTGCGTAGGCTACGTTGCCAACATACGCCATTGATGACTCAAATGAGGGAATGATATCGAACTGCCCTGCTTGAATGCGTCCGGCTTCCTGCGCATAGAGCGTTGGTGTGGCGCAAATGACCGACAACGCTAATATACTGAGTGTCCTTCTAGACATATATGCTCCTTTAATTCTGGCCCTCAATGCGTAAAAACAGTGCAACTTTTAACCAAGTTGCATAACGACAACGCATATTGACTCACAACGCCACATTTCTCCTATGCTCGTTGTGTAATTATTTCATCATTTAAAAAGAGAGCAATACGCGTGCCCACTTTTCGCAATTGTTTCGAATTAATAGCGACAGCAACGCCTTCTTCAAAAGACGGAGCGCTAATCATTGTACATTTGAGTAGTTTTTCTTGAAGTAATTGGCACCGTATCTGGCGATACACCACACCCTGACAAGATTGCAAAAGCTTAACGAGGTATTATTTCAACTGTATGTCTTTGGTCGCTTTTTTTACATGGTATCCCATTTAATAGGTATAATAAAACGGCTTGAGCACATATTTTTTGAATAATAGATACCTTGTTGGAAAACCTTTTTGCATCACTTTGTAATAAAATTACAACATGGATATACTAACCTATGTTAAGTGATAGCGTTGGCAGTTTTCATATGAGGTGTACGCTGTTGTGACAGGCTTTCTGTTTTTCTTTTTCGTTGGGGCATGGTTTTTGCCTATTCTTTTTGAGCAACTCTTCTTTACTTACAAGCTTGGCGCTTCCTAGTGAACAATCGCTTTAGCTTCGGACTTCATATTTTTTAGAGATACTTCAATGGACAACAGAGTAGAATCTAACAAAGCGATCAAAGCACGCCCCGTCGAATCCAGCACCAACAGTGGCTTGGCGGTTAGAAATCAAAGTGGCTTTTCGACGATATATCGCCTTATCGACTTGTCTCTCGTTACAATGCTGTATTATGCATCTGCGGCGTATTACGGTACTCAGATTGATGCAACTAGCCTTATTCTTTTATTTATCAATGTCATATGTTTTCAAATTTCCGCTGAAGGGGTTGAATTATACCGTTCATGGCGCGGACACCGTACCCCTGAAGTCTTGCGCGCGGCAGCCATTACTTGGGGATTAAGTATTCTGGGCACAATGACCTTTGGGTACTTCTTTGTACAAGATATCAAAACACCTCCTCCTGCTATTTTGCTGTGGTTTGCCTCTTCGTTTGTCATACTTATTGTGTGGCGCTATGTGATGCGGAAGTTTCTTTTTAAGATTAGAAAAAGTGGTTTAAATTCACGACGTTCTATTATTATTGGTGCCACTCACCTTGGCGCAAATGTCGCACTTCAGATACAGCAGAACGAGCATTTAGGTATTCGCTTCAATGGTATTTATGATGACAGGGAAGCAGAGAGGCTTCCTCACGAATTACAAGGCGCGGTGCTTGGCAACATAGAGGCAGCAATAGAAATGGCCAAGCGCAATGAAGTTGATTATATTTATATTGCGTTGCCGATGAGTGCGGAAAATCGTATACGCGCAATCTTAGAGCAGTGCAGTGATACAACTGCTAGTGTGTATGTTATTCCTAACTTCTTTATGTACAACCTACTCAATGCACGTTGGCAAACCGTAGGTAATGTACAAGCATTGAGTGTATATGACACACCTTTCCAAGGCGCTAGCGATGTCTTAAAACGATTGGAAGATGTCGTACTGAGTACCCTGATACTCACGCTAATCTCTGTTCCAATGTTGTGTATTGCAGCTGCAGTTAAACTTACTTCAAAAGGCCCTGTGATTTTCAAACAAAAGCGCTACGGATTAGACGGTAAACAAATAACCGTTTATAAGTTTCGCTCGATGACCACACAAGACAACGGCTCTGTGGTAAAGCAAGCAACGAAGAACGATGCACGTCTTACAAAAATAGGCGGCTTTTTAAGGCGTACTTCACTTGACGAACTACCTCAGTTTATTAATGTATTACAAGGTCGAATGTCTATCGTTGGGCCGCGTCCTCACGCTGTCGCGCATAATGAGGAGTATCGAAAGATCATCACTGGGTATATGCTTCGCCATAAAGTAAAGCCTGGTATTACAGGCTGGGCACAAGTGAATGGCCTTCGCGGAGAAACTGAAACGACCAATAAGATGGTACAACGCGTTGAATATGACTTAGATTACATTCATCGTTGGTCAATTTGGTTCGATATTAAGATTGTCTTTATGACTGTCTTTAACGGCTTTGTGAATAAAAACGCCTATTAAAACCAAAGAGCTAAATAGATAAAAATGAAACCCGTAGTATTGGCAGGCGGCACTGGTAGTCGCCTGTGGCCTAAATCTCGCGCCGCGTACCCCAAACAATTTCTATCGCTGACATCAGACAGTTCACTACTTCAAGATACAATCGCACGTTTAAGTAATAGCAACTTGCAATCCCCTATTGTTGTATGTAACGACGCTCATCGCTTTATAGTCGCTGAGCAATTGCGCCAAAAGCATATCGAACACGACGGAATTCTGCTTGAGCCAGTGGGTCGTAATACAGCACCAGCAATTGCACTTGCCGCCCTCCATGCAACAAAAGAAGGCGATGATCCTATTCTTTTTGTATTACCAGCGGACCACGTAATCGAAGATGAAGAACTATTTCAACAAGCGATTGAAAACGCGCAAGTGCTCGCTAAGCAAGATTTGCTGGTAACCTTCGGCATCGTTCCCCAACACCCTCACACGGGATACGGATATATTAAAGCTGGCGATAAACTAGACAACGGTTTTAATGTTGCTTCATTCATTGAAAAACCTACTCTTGAAACTGCTCAGCAATTTATAGAATCAGGGGGCTATTTCTGGAACAGCGGCATGTTTATGTTTAGAGCTAGCAGGTACTTAGAAGAACTCGGTAAACATGCACCTGCTATGCTAGAGGTATGTCAACGCGCTATCGAGACGGAAAAACCAGATTTAGATTTCATACGGGTCGATACGGATATTTTTGCTTCGTGCCCCAGTGATTCGATAGATTACGCGGTCATGGAGAAAACCGACTGTGCAGCGATGGTACCTTTAAATGCAAAGTGGAGCGACGTAGGTAGTTGGACTTCTCTATGGGAAAATGCAGATAAAGATAACGATGGTAATGTGCGTATTGGCGACACACTGTTAGAGAACACCAGCAATTGCTATATCAATGCCGAACAACGCCTAGTGACAGCAGTTGGTTTACATGATGTCATTATTGTAGAAACGAAAGATGCTGTTTTAGTTGCTCATAAAGACGATACACAAAGTATCAGGCGTGTAGTAGATAAGTTAGAGCGTGATAAACGGCCAGAATTCGAGTTTCACAGAGAAGTATATCGCCCATGGGGTAGTTACGACTCGATTGATAAAGGAGCTCGATTCCAAGTTAAACGCTTAACGGTCAAACCTGGTGAGATGCTTTCTGTGCAAATGCACCATCATCGTGCTGAACACTGGGTAGTCGTTTCGGGTTGCGCCAAAGTAACCATCAACAGCGAAACACGACTCCTTACTGAAAATGAGTCTGTATATATTCCTATTGGAACCATACATTCGCTTGAAAACCCGGGAAAGATCCCATTGGAGATTATTGAAATTCAGTCTGGTGGGTACTTAAGTGAAGATGATATCGTTCGATTCACTGACCGCTATGGGCGTTAAAATAGGCATTGAATTAAGTCTTAAAACGAAAAAAGGCGAGCATCCTGCTCGCCTTTTCCCGAAAGAACTTAAACTTAATTAGTTAATAATTAAGCTAATGCGCCTTTAGCCGCTTCGACTAGTGCGCTGAAAGCTGCTTTGTCATGTACTGCGATGTCGGCAAGGATCTTACGATCGATTTCAACAGACGCTTTCTTCAGACCGTTGATGAAACGGCTGTATGACATACCATTTTGACGTGCAGCAGCGTTGATACGTGCAATCCATAGTTGACGGAATTGACGCTTGCGCTGACGACGGTCACGGTAAGCATATTGACCAGCTTTAGTTACAGCTTGTACCGCTACGCGATAAACACGTGAACGTGCGCCGTAATAACCTTTTGCCTGCTTGAGGACTTTTTTGTGACGAGCACGTGCGATAGTGCCGCGTTTTACTCTAGCCATTAATCAGTCTCCTAAGTCTTATACGTAAGGCAACATGCGCTGAACCAATTTGGTATCAGAGTCATGAACCAGTTTCTTGCCACGAAGGTGACGTTTACGCTTAGAGCTCTTCTTAGTCAGAATGTGACGTAAGTGAGACTGTTTGCTTTTAAAGCGGCCAGAACCCGTTTTCTTAAAACGTTTGGCGGCACCGCTTACAGTTTTCATTTTAGGCATTGCTAAAACTCCGCATTGTTTAATATCGGTATTTTTCGTGTTGCAGTCACTTCATACCGGTTAATGTTTAGCAGCAAGGTGTTTAAGGGTGCAGATTCCTTAAAACTTTAGACCGTTACTACTTCTTATTTGGGGCTAGCACCATGATCATCTGACGGCCTTCCACACGACGTGGGAAAGACTCGCAGGTAGCGATATCTTCTAAATCGGTTTTAACGCGATTTAGTAGATCGATACCGATGTCTTGGTGCGCCATTTCACGACCGCGGAAGCGGATCGTAACTTTGGCTTTATCACCACCTTCAAGAAAGCGACGCAGGTTGCGCAGTTTGACCTGGTAATCGCCTTCATCAGTGCCAGGGCGAAATTTAATCTCCTTGACCTGAATTTGCTTCTGTTTTTTCTTCTGCTCTTTTTGAGCTTTACTTTTTTCGAAGAGGAATTTGCCATAGTCCATAACTTTACAGACTGGCGGCTCGGCATTCGGACTGATTTCTACTAGATCTAGGCCCGCTTCTTCTGCGTTACGAGTAGCTTCCGCAAGCGAAACTACACCAACCTGTTCACCGTCTTTGCCAATTAATCTTACTTCTCTGGCTTTAATCTCATCGTTAATGCGGGCTTTGTCGCCCTGAGCCTTGTTGTTAGCGCCTTTAATGTGCTATTCCTCCAAACATTTAATTCTTTTGTCTGCTTTTGGGAGGTTTAAAAACCTAAAAGTAAAACCAAAAGCAGACACCTTGTTGTGCATTATACACAATTTGCTCAACTACTTAATCGTCTTTTCAACAACTTCTTGTTGAGCCATGGCAATAAAGTCTTCCAGGCGCATTTTGCCTAGGTCGTCGCCGCGGCGAGAACGTACAGCTACTTCGCCCGCTTCCATTTCTTTATCGCCCACCACAAGCATATATGGAATACGCTTCAAAGTGTGCTCGCGGATTTTAAAGCCGATCTTCTCATTTCGCAAGTCAGACTTTGCTCTAAATCCTAATTCTTGCAGTTTTTTTACACAATTTGTGGCGTAATCAGCTTGTTTATCGGTAATGTTCATTACCACAACTTGCTGAGGCGCTAACCAAAGTGGATAAAATCCTGCGAATTCTTCGGTCAATATACCGATGAAACGCTCCAGTGAACCCAAGATTGCACGGTGAATCATTACCGGCACTTTACGCTCACCGTCTTCGGCAACATAGGTTGACCCTAAGCGACCTGGCATTGAGAAGTCCAACTGTACTGTACCGCACTGCCAAGCGCGATCTAGGCAATCGTGTAACGTGAACTCAATTTTAGGACCGTAGAATGCACCTTCACCCGGCTGATACTCAAACTCGATATCGTTGGCTTTTAGCGCGTCAGCCAAAGCGGCTTCTGACTTGTCCCAGATTTCATCTGCACCAACGCGTTTCTCAGGTCGAGTTGAAAGCTTAACTGCTATTTTATCGAAGCCGAAAGCAGCATACGTTTCGTACACCATCTTAATACAGCCGCTTACTTCTTCAAGGATCTGCTCTTCAGTACAGAAAATGTGCGCGTCATCTTGAGTAAAACCACGAACTCGCATTAGGCCGTGTAGTGCACCCGATGGTTCGTTACGGTGACAGCAGCCAAATTCAGCCATACGCAGAGGAAGGTCGCGGTACGACTTCAATCCTTGGTTAAAAATTTGTACGTGGCCTGGGCAGTTCATCGGCTTAACCGCATATTCACGCTTTTCAGACTCTGTGGTGAACATGTTTTCGGCGTATTTGTCCCAGTGACCTGATTTTTCCCACAACGTACGGTCCATCATTAATGGGCCTTTTACTTCGTCGTAGCCATAGTCGCGAAGCTTCTTACGTACGAAACTCTCTAGCTCGGTATAAATTGACCAACCATCGTTATGCCAAAACACCATGCCTGGCGCTTCTTCTTGCCAATGCCATAAATTAAGGGCTTTACCGATTTTACGGTGATCACGCTTTTCAGCTTCTTCTAAACGTTGTAGATAAGACTTTAATTGTTTCTTATCTGCCCACGCCGTGCCGTAAATACGTTGAAGCATTTTATTGTCGCTGTCACCGCGCCAGTATGCACCCGCCACTTTCATCAGTTTGAAATGGTGACAGAACTTCATGTTAGGTACGTGAGGACCGCGACACATGTCAGTGTATTCTTCGTGATGATACAACGCAGGGTGGTCGTCCTTGCTGATGTTTTCGTCAAGGATTTCCATTTTGTAGCTTTCGCCACGCGCTTCAAATGCATCACGCGCTTCTTGCCAGCTAACTTTATTTTTAACTACATCGTAATTCGTTTTAGCCAGTTCGAGCATACGTTTTTCAAGCTTTGCTAAATCTTCCTGAGTAAGACTCTCTTCCATATCGACATCATAGTAGAAGCCGTTGTCGATAACAGGGCCAATGGCCATTTTGGTATTCGGCCAAAGCTGTTTGATTGCGTGCCCTAACAAGTGCGCACAACTGTGGCGGAGAATTTCTAAACCCTCTTCGTCTTTTGCAGTAATAATTTGAAGTTGCGCGTCAGCTTCAATCATATCTACGGCATCAACTAACTCACCGTTGACTTTTCCTGCGATGGTTGCTTTGGCTAAACCAGGGCCAATGTCGTTTGCAACGTCAAGTACAGAAACTGGATTATCGAAAGCGCGCTGGCTTCCATCAGGAAGGGTAATTACAGGCATTTTAATTCCTTTACAGTGGTGACGCCTACTCTGCGCCACTTGCATCTTTAAATAAGTATAAACGTGAGAACAATCACGCCATAATCGAGTTACATGTTAGAGCGCGAAAAAGCAAAGAAAATTGACTATCTCTAACAGCGAATGGGCGATTATAACGAGTGTATGTGCAACTTCAATAATCAAACGCGCATTATCTACAATTAGTCACTTTTATGGCCAATTAAGGCATTAATTTTACCCTCGCAAATTGTGCAATTGCTTAAATTTACTCCATACTCTAATCAGAGCCTGTTGAGCATCACAGAGACGTGATTACAAGAAGTAATAGGTGTATCAACAATTGTGCAAATGTAAGGACGAGTTATTCATTTTAACCGCTGCACTGTTTCGTTAAGGCATAGTCAAAAAACGGAGCGATGAATATGTGGCATTTTATTAGCGAACACATATCAGAACAGACAGACACATTTTTCAGTTGTCAGCGTGCAGACCCAGTCAGCGGGGGTGACACGCATTCCAGTTATATTATTAAAGACTCAACGCGACGCTATTTTGTCAAAACGCGTATTTATGACGACACCCAGCAGCTTTCTCATGAAGCAGAAGGTTTACAAGCTATTTCCGATACCCAAACAGTGATCACACCCAAAGTAATTTGCCATGGGATTACTAAAGACAGCTCGCCCAATATGGAATATCTCGTGCTCTCTCACGTACGCTTTGTCGAGCCAACGCAAGATGACTATTTTCTATTAGGTCAACAATTAGCTTCTTTACATCAGGTGAATGCATATACCAGTTATGGTTGGCCGCATGACAACTATATTGGCGCGAACGTTCAAACAAATGGAAGAATAGCGTCTTGGGCCGACTTTTACGCAGAAAAGCGCATAGGAAGCATGTTAGAGCGGTTAGCTTCCACTGGCGCATGGCACAAAAATGATGGGGATATTGATAATATTGTTAGCTTAACGCGTAACTTGCTGAGTTTACATCAACCACATCCTGCATTGCTGCACGGTGACCTATGGGCAGGCAACGCCGGCTTTAGCAAAAAAGGCCCTGTACTCTTTGATCCAGCTGTTTATGTAGGTGACAGCGAGACTGACCTAGCGATGGCTGAACTGTTCGGAGGATTTCCTAGTGCATTCTTCGATGGTTATAAGACCACCTCATCTATCGAAAAAAATTATGAGCAAAGAAAACCGATTTACCAGCTTTACCATATTTTAAATCACGGGTTATTATTCGGCGCGCATTACATTGCTCAAGCTAAACAAACAATTAGCGAGATTCAAAGACAGATGTAGTGCTAGACATAAAAATCAAAATTAGCACATTAAGAGAATTATTATGGGAACAACTGCTCCCGTTGCGCTTATTACAGGTGCAGCCAAGCGCATTGGTGCGGCAATAGCGACAAAACTTCACGCACAGGGATTCAATGTCATTATTCACTATGGTCAATCGCGATTAGAAGCCGAAGCGCTAGTCGAAAGCTTCAATACCATACGGCCTGATTCAGCCGTGAGCCTTAGCGCTGACCTTTGCCGCGTTAGTGAAGTACAACAGTTAGCCGATAAAGCACAGACTGTATGGGGTTACATCGATGTACTTGTTAATAACGCATCAAGTTTCTACCCTACTCCAGTAGGCGAAATAATCGAGGACGATTGGACCTCATTAGTAGGAAGTAATCTTAAAGGGCCACTATTCTTATCTCAAGCACTGGCGCAAACGCTAAGTCAACGAAAAGGCGCCATCATCAATATGATTGATATGCATATAGACCGCCCGCTGCCAAAACACAGTGTGTATCTCTTGGCTAAAAGTGGGCTGGCCTCGTTAACTCGCTCACTTGCAACAGAACTGGCACCACATGTACGCGTTAACGGGATAGGCCCGGGCGCCATACTATGGCCTGATCGAACACTGAGTGATGAAGAGAAACAAGCCTTAATTGATACCATTCCACTTGGTGCCCTTGGTCGTGAGCAAGATATTTCAGATACGCTCTGGTTTTTAGTCAATGCGCCATACATTACGGGTCAAATCTTGTATGTAGACGGTGGTCGTAGCCTTTATAGCAGTGCTTGTGCGTGACATAACGATATGTATTGCCGCCCCCTAGCCGATAGCGCCAGACGTGTGCCCCTATATCAGCTCTTTAGCATGCTACGGGCTACGCTTTTGCTGTTCTGTATTAGTGTATTCGTAACCGGCTGCTTTAGCGCTCGCTCGGTTCAAGACAGCCTAGAAGACTATAGCGATCGTTTGTCTTATGTGCTCGACGTACCTTTGCCCGAATTAGAAACGCCACCACTTTCTCGATTAACCGACTCATCAACCCTTAACTACAACATCGAAGGTCTTAACATTAACTTGAGGGAATTTTTTGCGCTTCAAGACTGCGAAGTTGGCCGGGTTGTGGCTGAGCGAAACACGAGTTTAGGGAAAAGCCAGTTACCTTCGCAGCGAATTGTCTATGAAAGTGAATTATTGTCTGCACTTAATAATTGCGAGACAGCCATTAGATCAAAAAATACAGCACTGGCTGACAGCTTAAACCAATGGCAAGAACGAAAACGTAGTGACTTTGCAAAGCATTGGGCGAATCTCATACAAACGAGTCAAGAGATGCGACTTGCACTGAACACGCCAGAGCGACTACTAGGTATTGATAACAATAAAGACGCCTTTGCTAGCGTTAATAGCCTTTTCTTTCTTGATAGCTTGAAAAATCGCATATTCGAAGACGAAATAGCGCCTATAGACAGTGCAGAAATTGAAACCCAGCTTCAAATTGTTCGCTCTGCAAGGCTGCCTGCGTCATTGTGGCGCACACAACAAGCACTGAGTCACAACCTAAATATTTTAACTCGAGCGTTAACGCCAGCGCTTGAGACAATTTCGTGCCCAAATGGCCGAGCAAGCGACAAAGCAAAAATACTGCGAAATGTCTTCTACCTTTTTTTTATAGAAGAAATTCAGCCCGTTGGGAGTATGATTAATCAATACCACTATAAATTGTTGCCACTGTGGCAGTCGTGGGAAGAGGACGAAATCTTACACCCTGCTTTTAAACATTACATTGCCACACAAGGTAACAACAACTTTTCGGCATACGAAAAAGCGATGCAAGCACATGTTGTGTTGTGGCAAGGGTTTCTAAAGCGCTGTAATCTTTCACCAGTGGCACCAGCCTCTCGCTAAAGAATATTTTCGCCAGCTTCAGGATCTCTCGAGCGCCGTGCTTGCTCTCGAATATCATGCGCTTCGGTGGCAACGTCGTCATCGCTAGCGTTTACTTCAACATTCTTTTGGGTAGATGCAGTCTGTTTCTCGACAGTGGGCGCGTTGCCTTGTTTTGGCCCATTTATTACCTGAAGCCCTTCTGGGAATATTCGCTCTCTTGCGTCGTCAGGCATACTAATTCCCGCGTCGGTATACGCTGCCACAATATTTCTCATCAATAACGACGCCATTTTAAGAACGCTTGTTTTCTCAACATCCACCCAAAAATATACTTTTATGTTGTATGTAGACGACCCTAAGTTATCGATAAGTACTTGGGGCTCAGGGTCAATTAGCACGTTACTTTGCGACGCAATGACAGACTGTGCGATTTGCTGTGCTTGCTGCACATTAGCATCGTATCCAACCCCAACAATAAAATTGCCACGCATCAGGGGGTTTGCCGTTAGATTCTTGATAACGCCTTTATATATTGTGGCGTTAGGTATTTGTATATGGTTACCGTCGAAATCCACCAAGGTTGTTGCCCTTGCAGTGACCTTTTGAATAATGCCAGTAAATTCATTTATCTGAACGATATCACCAATACGAAAGGGACGTTGAACAGTAAGTAGCAAGCTAGAGATGAAGTTTTCCGCAATGTCTCTAAATGCGAAACCCAAGATCAGGCCAACGACACCTGTGCCACTGACCACCGCAATGGCAAAGCCCGTTAGACCAGCGAGAAACAGAAACAAATAAATGCCTAATAATACCACCACAGTACTGATACTGCGCTGAATAACAGAGCGGAGTAACGGAGAAGTCGTTGCTCGCGTCAACGGTTTCACTAACAGTCGCGACAATGGTGTGGCTAGAGTAATAAATATTACCATCACCAAAACTCCCACAGCCAATCCAGGTAGTCGATAAATGAAATTGCTCCATAACTCAGCAAGTAGCGACTGTGCGTTTGACAAACTGTTTTGATTTACGTCGATTTCGTTTGCTTGAACAACAATATCAAACGGAAGCGAAGTGATAGCGTTGACCATCTCTTCAGCATTGCCTAGCATCGAACGGGGAAATAATTGTTCTTGCATAACCTCATTCCTTGGTGATTGTGCTTGTTAACAATTGCACTGTCTGTGTTTAATAAGAAGTTTGTCTGTGTGTAATACATCATTACACGAGAACGTTCTAGTAACTACTGAGCAATAACCAAATAAGATCCCAGTCCGATAGTAAACAAGAAACTTCCCCAAATAGCATGTTCAATCACCACTACAGGCGTTGAATTTGTTTGCATATACCGGTATCCGAATATAGCTCCCCCGAACCAAGAAATTACCACAGCAATCCAATTACCATATACCAAATGAGCGAGACCAAACACAAAAGTGCTCAATGCCCACCGCGCGTATTTCGAGGGTAATATTTTTTTATAGCGATGAAAAAAATACGTTCTAAAGATTATTTCCTGAGGAATGACAGACACAATGGGATAAACAAGCAATGTGGCTACCCACATCCAAGGTTCATTCATCGGCCAATGCAAAAACAACTCAGGCTTGAGAAAATACACCACCAAGGCAAGTAAACACGCCCAAGGAATAAAAAGCTTTAATGTACTTGCGAAATGCGTTCTATAGTCTTCCCAATGCCATAGCTTGATACGTTTAAACTGTTTATCTGCTAGAAGCACTGCTAAACAAAACAAACCAATAAGCCCGAGGATAGGCATTAAATAGTCTGCAAAGTGTTTTATCCAATACAAAACCGCAAAAGGAAGTACAACAAAAAGCATGATCAATTCCGACCACAACTTAACCACGACCCACCTCTTTTTCACTTTGTGATGACACTTTTATGAAAGTGTAGTGCCAATTTGAAAAAAGCGAGAGGCGTCATACCTACTACTTTAGCCGAAACTGAGAGACCACTGATTAAAACGTGTTGATTTTCATATGAATTAAAAGTGATTTATCGCTCAACATCTGATTTATTTTGCACTTGTTTACGGGCATAACGCAGCGTGTATTGTGGTCGCGATTCGGTTGTATTTGTATATTTCACAAAAGTCATGAAATAATTGCGCTATATGAATAAATCCAATTCACGATGCATTTAGTGAATGGATACAAGGCGGTACACATGGCCAACAACAGCCCTAATGACGTTTTAGAACAAATTGAGAAGCACTATATGGCTCTCTCTCCATCAGGAAAAGCAATAGCGCATTATCTGCAACAAAACCCAATTGCTGTATTAAGCCAATCTACATCGCTAATTGCCGAAAAGACAGGAACGTCTAAAGCAACGGTCAGCCGCTTTTTTCGTCAACTTGGTTTCGACTCCCATCAACAGGCAAAAGACGCACTCGCTCAACTCAGAGAACAAGGTGTGCCCGTTGTCAATTCACTGAGCAACGTGCAACAACATGAAAGTGAAGTAAAAAACCTATCGTTGACTTTTGAAGGTGTAACATTAGACGCGCTTAAAGCAGTAGCACAACTGCTCGCACAAGCACAGCAGGTAACCCTCATAGGATTTCGAAATGCCTACCCTATTGCACTGCATTTCAGGCAACAATTAAAACAAATACGCGGTTCTGTTCGCGTATTGCCTCAGCCTGGACAAACACTCAGTGAAGACATCATCGACCTTAGTGAAAAAGACGTGGTTGTGTTATTTGGTTTCAGGCGTCGCACACGTCAATTTAAATATGTGTTACAGAACATAAAACACTGTACTACGGTACTTATCACTGACCCTTCGGGACAACAATATCGACAAGATGTTGATCACCTTCTTGTGGCGCATATTGGCAGCGAATCCCCCTTTGATAGTTATGCGGCTCCTATGAGCTTAGTGGCATCGCTGTGTAACCTGACTTATGAAGAGTTAGGCAGCCTTGCCGCAGATCGCGTCGAGGCTATTACCGATATCTATATTCAAATGGACGAATTAGAAAGTCCCAAGCGATAACCGGCGTCCATCGTCTAAAGTTTGTGCAACGCTGGCCGATATTTTAGTGAGACTGTATGTAGAATGATGGTATTAAAAACAACAATAAAACTATTTTGTTGTTTTTAGGGTAAAAGAGTAAGCGGTAAAGATGTGTGTGATATGTTCACACAACAATGGAGTAGGCATGGATAAGACGCAATTTGTCATGGAAGAGGCGAATGCTGTATTGGAATTTTGGTTTAGTGAGTTGTCATCTGAGCACTGGTTTGCTCAAGATGACCACGTAGACCAGACAATTACATCACGGTTTTCAAAACTGCGAAGTGCTGCAGTTAGGGGCGAACTTTGGCCTTGGCGAGCAACAGCGACCGGAAGACTGGCTGAAATCATTGTGCTAGACCAGTTTTCTCGCAATATATTTCGAGAAAGCGCCCATGCATTTAGTGCAGACGGCATCGCACTCGTGCTCGCTCAAGAAGCAGTGAGTGTTGAAGCTGATAAAATGTTAACTCCTCAACAACGCGCTTTTCTTTATATGCCCTTCATGCACAGCGAATCATTATCTATTCATGACATCGCGCTAGAATTATTCTCTCAAGAAGGCCTTGAACAACAGTTCACGTTTGCCAAACGCCATCAAGAGGTCATTGAAACCTTCGGGCGATATCCACATAGAAATATCGTGCTGGGGCGAGAGTCTACCTTCGAGGAACTCTCTTTTCTAAAAACCCACCCAAACGGCTTTTAACACTTTACGCAAAGACCTTTTGCCCAGCATTTTACGAAAAGAACCAAAAGGCTGTTGCTCATATATTGAATACTGCTAGGCAATCGATGAAATGCCACCAAGCAACAAACGTTTCTCTTGACATTACAATGAAACAGATGTTTCATTAAAGACAAGAACAACAACAATTACAAACGCTGTGAGCACACCTTTTGTTTTAACGCCATCGAAGGCTACCGAAAAATCAGTCTCTTCTTTATCGAGTGAACATCAGCAAAAACCTTTGCACAACTTGAAGTTAGCGGTAAAGGATTTATTTCATATGAAAGGATTACCCACAGCGGCAGGTAATCCAGATTGGCTTGCAACACACGCATTGCCCGATGAAACCAATAGCACCGTAAGGGTATTGCTCGATGCTGGGGCAGAATTTAAAGGCAAAACAATCACTGATGAGTTGGCCTACAGTCTTCATGGTCAGAATAAACATTATGACGCTTTAATTAACCCAGCTGCACCCGCACATATTCCTGGTGGCTCTTCATCAGGTTCCGCAGTAGCTGTCAGTGCACACCTTGCTGATATCGGGCTTGGTACTGACACGGGTGGGTCTATCAGGGTACCAGCCAGCTATCAAGGCTTATGGGGATTAAGAACAACTCATGGATTGGTACCTTGCGACAACATGGTGCCTCTTGCACCATCGTTTGACACAATTGGCTGGATGACCCGAGACTTAGATACACTGATTGCAGTTAGCAACGAGGTCATTGTTCACAAACAGCAGACCTTTCAAAGTAAGTCGCTTGATGATACTCACTTTGGCATCGCAATGGCGCTATTTTCAAGCGTAGCGCACAGCAAAAATTGTCTTGCGTGGTTGGAAGAACTAGAAAAAGTCAGTCCTTGTAAAGCGCTATCAAACAGTGAGCTAAACTTGGCTGAACTGCAAACTGCATCAACGTTTAGAACCTTACAGGGCAGTGAAATTTGGCAACAACACGGTGACTGGATCACAGCACATCAGCCAGATATTGCTGATGACATTATGTTGCGCTTGAACTGGTGTAGCACCATTACACAAGACGAAGCTCTCCAAGCCAAAGAACAACAAGACGTAGTGATTAAACACCTCAATGGTCTATTTTCTACGATAGACGTTTTGGTAATCCCTACGACACCAGGCATTGCACCTCGTTGTGATGCCGACGACGCAACATTGGCAAATGATAGAAACGCACTGCTAGCACTTACTGCAATAGCAGGACTTGCAGGCTTGCCTCAATTACATATGCCATTGTTTACCCTACACAATGCCCCATGCGGACTATCGCTGGTGGGCAAAAAAGGTAGTGATCTTGCTTTACTTTCGCTAGCGAAAGCGATTAAAGCAACGACAGCAAAGCACAAGAAATAGCGTTACAACAAGCGCAATTAAGAAAAACTAACGCTTTAGCTACCTATAAACCGAAGGAAAGTTTGATGAGTGAAAAACACAATATCGCGTTTACTGCGCCCCACTTTGCCGCCTCTCAAGTTGGTTTAGATATTTTAGAGAAAGGCGGTACTGCCATAGAAGCTATGGTCGCGGCAGCAGCATCAATAGCGGTAGAGTATCCCCATATGAATGGCCTGGGTGGCGATGGCTTTTGGCTTATTAGCGAACCCGGTAAAGCACCAGTAGGTATTGATGCATCAGGGGTTGCTGCAAAAGGAGCAACACCTGATTTTTACGCGGGTGAAACGGCTATTCCGAGTCGTGGAGGTAAAGCCGCACTCACAATGGCTGGTGCAGTTGCAGGCTGGCAAGCAGCACTTGAAATCAGTAAAAAATGGCAAGCGCCAATGCCACTTCGAACATTACTTGATACGACCATAAGCCAAGCTAATTGGGGTATTGAGGTTACGCAAAGTCTTACCGATGCCAGTAACAAAACCTTTAATGATCTAGCAAGTGATGAGCATTTTTCACAGTTTCTGATAAAGGGTCAGGCGCTGAAAAAAGGGAAGATCGTTAAGTTAACTACGTTATCAAAAACACTTGCCCATCTTGCCGAAAAGGGGTTAAACGATTTTTACCACGGTGAACTAGCGCAAAAACTTTCACACGACTTAGAAGCTGCCGGCTCCCCTATTCGCCTTGAAGATTTCCATAATTACGAGGCCAAAATAGTAACGCCTCTCTCGGTAGACACGAGCAAAGGAAAAATCTATAACCTGCCTGCGCCTACTCAAGGTGTAGCGTCGCTAATTATTCTTGCACTCTATGACCGCGTTGCGCACCTTGGTACTAGCGATGCCGATATGGTGCATTTGCTTATTGAGTGCACCAAACAAGCCTTTATTGCGCGTAACGCCTATGTGACCGACCCTTCTCGCACGCCAGTCGACTTGCAAAGTTTGTTAAGTGACGACGTGCTTGATGATATGACTCAACACATCAAACTCGACACTGCACAGCCATGGCCTCATGTTGCGAAGCCTGGCGATACCATTTGGATGGGATGCTGTGACAGTGAAGGACGCATGGTGAGCTACATTCAATCGCTCTATTGGGAATTCGGCTCTGGCGTGGTCAGCCCCCAAACCGGTATTGTTTGGAACAACAGGGGCACGTCATTTTCGCTTGACCCTAACAGCAATCAATATTTGTCACCAGGCATGAAGCCCTTTCATACCCTAAACCCAGCGTTTGTTGAACTTGCCGACGGCCGCCGCATGAGTTACGGCACTATGGGAGGCGAAGGTCAACCGCAAACTCAAGCCGCTCTTTTTGCACGCCACGTTTATCACAACCAGCCTATTAATAAGGCTATCTCACTTGGAAGGTGGCTACTGGGTCGCACGTGGGGTGATGAAAGCCACAACTTAAAAGCTGAGCGCGACCTTGTGGAATATGTAGGCGAAAGCTTGGTAGCGCGAGGACACGACATGGTCACCGTTGACCCGTGCAATGAACTTATGGGTCATGCAGGTGCCATTATTCGTGAAACCGATGGTTCAGTAAGTGGCGCGAGCGATCCTCGTAGTGACGGTAAAGCGTTTATGGGGCGCAAGAAGTAAGCCTATTTGAACGTGCGATGTCACCATTTACTACTAAAACACAAACATAGAAGAGAAGAATCGTAGATGCAGTTTTTACTAGATAACCTAACGGTTATATTGTCGTTGATTGGCACGGGCGTTTTTGCCGGACTACTAGCAGGCATGTTAGGTGTAGGTGGCGGTATTGTGATCGTACCGGTGTTATTTTTCTTATTTCAAGCGCTTGGGGTATCGCCGGAAAGCGCCATGGTCATTGCTACCGCCACGTCTTTGGCCACTATAGTGCCCACGTCGGTAAGTTCAATTCGTGCCCACCACGCAAAGGGCAACGTTGATTTTGCTCTGCTAAAAGCCTGGGCGGCATTTATTCTTGCTGGTGTTCTAATAGGTAGTTATTTAGTCACAGTGGTTAACCCAACCTTTTTAACACTGTTATTCGGTACTATCGCGACCTTGTCAGCACTCAATATGCTAATCGGCAAAAAAGATGCCCTATTTAACGGCCTTCCTGGGCGAGTAGGCCAATCGATTATGGCCAGCTGTATTGGCTTGTTTAGCTCTATGGTTGGCATTGGTGGCGGCACATTAACCGTACCTACCCTCACCTTTTGCAACTATCCCGCTCACAAAGCAGTGGGTACGGCGGCCGCTGTGGGACTCATTATATCCCTACCCGCTGCTTTAACGTTGTTATTCGTTGGTGCAACGCCAAGCGATGCACCATTTGCCACCTTCGGCTACGTAAATCTACTAGGGTTTACGTGTATTGTGCCGCTAACGGTGCTATTCGCGCCCGTCGGTGCAGGAATTGCCAATAAACTCGACGCGGGACTTCTAAAGAAGATCTTCGCTGTTGTCCTCATCATCACAGGCGTGCGCATGCTTGCGCAGGTTCTTATCTAGGAGTTCATTCATGCAACATTTTTCACCGTTGTCTCCACCACCTCGTTTACTTATGGGCCCAGGCCCCATTAATTGCTATCCACGGGTGCTCTCAGCCATGGCAACGCAGCTAGTCGGGCAATATGATCCGGTTATGACAGGGTATATGAATGAAACAATGGCGCTTTATCGCGATGTATTTAATACCAATAATCAGCAGACCTTTTTGGTCGATGGCACATCGCGCGCCGGTATCGAAGCAGTGTTGGTCTCTGCTATTGAGCCTGGTGACAAAGTACTTGTTCCTATTTTTGGTCGTTTCGGCCATTTATTGGCAGAAATTGCGGAACGCGCTGATGCTGAAGTGCATACTATCGAAGTTCCATGGGGAGAGGTCTTTACGCCTGAGCAAATTGAAGCGGCGATAAAAGACGTACAGCCTAAATTGCTTGCTATCGTACAAGGTGATACCTCAACCACCATGCTTCAGCCACTGGCGGATATCGGCAGTATTTGTGAAAAACACGATGTACTCTTCTATTGCGATGCAACGGCATCAATTGGCGGTAACCCGCTAGAGGTCGATGCGTGGAAACTCGATGCGGTTTCCGTTGGCTTGCAAAAGTGTTTGGGCGGTCCATCAGGCTCCGCTCCTGTTACATTAAGCGATAAATTTGTAAAGCAAGTGCGAACCCGTCATCACGTAGAAGCGGGTATTCGTGATGCCCATCACGAGGCCGCTCGTGGCCCCAAAATACGTTCTAACTATTTCGATTTACCCATGATCATGGATTACTGGGGTGAAGAGCGTTTAAACCACCACACAGAAGCAGCCAGTATGCTGTTTTGCGCCAGAGAATGTGCGCGGGTCCACCTAGAAGAGGGACAAGATAAGGTTATTGCAAGACACAAAGTAGCTGGCGATGCCATGTTAGCGGGTGTTCAAGCAATGGGTTTGCAACCTTTTGGCGACCTTAAACATAAAATGTACAACGTGGTGGGTGTTTATATTCCAGAAGGCGTTGAAGGCGAACAAGTCAGGGAAACACTTCTCCTTCGTTTTAACATCGAAATTGGCACCAGTTTTGGCCCGCTTAAAGGCAAGATTTGGCGCATTGGTACTATGGGTTACAACGCAAGAGAAGATGCGGTGCTGCACACGCTTCAGTCGTTAGAGACTGTACTAAGAATGCAAGGCTTTGCCTTGCCTGCTGGAAGCGGCGTCGATGCTGCGCTTAAGGTTTTTGAAGACGCTAATGCCGCGGGAGTCATGAATGGGTGAGTTCACTGAACTTGCAACACAGGTTATGGCACGCTGTGAAACGCTAGGAGACCTGAGTCAAGACCCACAATGTCTCGATAGACGATACCTAACGGATGAGCACAAACTTGCCAACCAGTTAGCGTCTGGTTGGATGATAGAAGCTGGCATGACTACCTGGCAAGATGCCGTAGGCAACATTTGGGGGCGCTATACATCAAGTGTGCCCAACGCACCACGCCTGATTATTGGAAGTCACCTTGATACTGTGCCAAACGGCGGCAAGTATGACGGTATGTTGGGCGTTGTTGCTGCTATCTCACTTGTCGCTATGTTTGATGGCACCCAATCGCGATTCCCTTTCCATATTGACATTGTAGGGTTTTGCGATGAAGAAGGTACCCGTTTTGGTACAACTTTGTTGGGCAGCAGAGCACTCACTGGCCAATGGCAAGACAGCTGGCGTCACTTAAAAGATGTCGACGGCATTAGCCTTGAACAAGCCATGGCTAACTTCGGTTTGAACTTCGATGCAATTGCAAGCGCCGCTATCTCACGCACCGATATTCTCGGTTACTTAGAGCTCCACATAGAGCAAGGCCCAGTACTTGAGCAGGAAAATCTGCCGGTAGGCGTTGTGAGCGCTATCGCGGGTGCAAAACGCTTTAACTTGAGTGTTGAAGGCATGGCTGGTCACGCAGGTACAGTACCTATGTCGATGCGTGTTGATGCACTAAGTGCTGCAGCCGAAATGATTCTATCTGTTGAGCACATTAGCCAACATCGCCCAGGGGTGGTGGCGACAGTAGGCAAGATAGTCAACGGCCCCAACGGTGTTAACGTTATTTCAGGCAGAACAACCTTTTCACTCGATATTAGAAGTGAAGATGACAGCTTGCGTGACGTTGTACTGGCTGAAATCTTGCAGAGTTTTGAGCACATTGCGCATAAAAGAAAGGTAGGGTTAACTGTCGAGCAAACACATAGCGCTCCCGCGGTACACTGCGATCAAAATCTCAAACAAGCGCTAGTTGACGGTGTTCAAGCCAGCGGTATTTCACCTCGTGTACTCGCTTCAGGCGCGGGGCATGACGCAATGGCGATGGCAGAAATTTGTCCTGTAGCCATGTTATTCACACGCTGTAAAGGCGGCATTAGCCATCACCCTTTAGAGTCGATTACCTTGGAAGATGTTGCAGCAAGCCTTAGCGTATTACACAAAACCATCAGCGGTTTAAAACACAACTAGAGGATTAGATAACCGGATGAAAATAACAAGGATTTACAACGATGCCGAAGGAAAAAGTCACTTTGGCGAAGTTGAAATAGCGTTAAAAGATGGCGGCCCGATTGGCATGCTTTCAGAGAAGTTTGGCGCTGATAAAATCATTTTTAGAGAAACTCCCGCTGATTACGATTTTAAGTGGCACCCTGCCCCTGCACGCCAACTGCTTTTCATTATCAAAGGGCGCGCAGAGTTTACTGTGTCTAACGGTGAACGACATGTTTTCGGTGCAGGCGATGTGCTGCTACTTGAAGATACTGAAGGTGAAGGTCACTGTTCCAAGGCCATGTACAACGAAGTTAGGCACTCTATTTTTGTAACACTCGATAACGATACACAGCTATAATTGCGAATAGTCGCTAGTTATCTTTCATACACCAAACGAGCGCACCACATCGATAGCATCACTGCTATTGCGCTCATTTTGTTTCCCCCCCCCTGTTAGTTAACGTTTTTAATGGTTTATTACGTCCTGAAATTGCACTAAAGGAAGACACGACGCCCACTGAAGGTGCAAGTCATTTCACACCTTATAACCAGCCGAATTCAAAAAAAACATTTTCACTATATTTTTCAAATAGATAAAATCAAAAAATCAACATGACCACCCGGTCAGCTTTTTGCATTAACGTCACTATCATTCTACTTGCGCCTGCCGCATAAAAATACTGGTAAACACCGTTATGCAAAGTAGTGACTTACTCTACGGACTCAACGACAGCCCTTCTACATTGCCGACTATAACAGCTGCAATTCAGCACCTTCTCGCAAGCTTTGTTGGCATTATTACACCCACTCTGGTTATCGCATCTACACTTGAACTTGAACAATACACACCATTTCTAATTAGCATGGCATTGTTTGCAAGTGGTGTTGGTACTGCGATCCAAACAAAACGTATTGGCCCTGTTGGCAGCGGACTGGTAGCCATTCAAGGAACGAGCTTTGCGTTCATCAGTGCTCTCATTTTAGCAGGTAGCAAAGTGAAGGCTGAAGGAGGGTCGGCAGAGGATATTTTAGCGCTGCTTTTCGGGTTGACTATGGCTGGTGCCATGATTGAAGTAGTTTTTAGCCTATTCATCAACAGACTAAAGCGCATCATTACGCCATTGACAACAGGAATTGTAATTACTGCAATAGGTCTTTCACTTATCAACGTAGGAATGACTGATCTTGCCGGCGGCTTTCATGCCAAAGACTTTGCTAATACCGATAATTTACTTGTTGGACTTGGCGTTTTGTTGGTTATTGTATATCTCAACGCCAGTACTAATCACTGGCTTCGGTTAAGTGCAATTTTTATCGGCATGGCCTGCGGTACGCTGTATGTCTTTTTGAACTCAGGCCTAGACTTCAGCCACCTATCGGATTTACCCGTATTTGCGCTTCCCACCCCTTTTAAGTTTGGACTCGACTTTGATATCAGTTTGTTCTTACCCATTGCACTTATCTATCTATTCAGTGCGATAGAAACCGCTGGCGACCTCACAGCTAATAGTCTTTTTTGCAAGGAGCCTGTATCTGGACCTGTGTATTTTAGGCGCGTACAAGGCGGTATTTTAGGTGATGGAGTAAATTCGTTTATTGCAGGAGCGTTCAACACATTTCCCAACACCACTTTTGGCCAAAACAACGGCGTGATCCAATTAACAGGTATAGCGAGTCGAAAAGTGGGACTGTTTGTTGCGGCATTATTCTTCTTTATAGGCCTATTTCCTAGCGTTGGCGGCATGCTACAAACCATTCCAAAGCCCGTGCTTGGCGGCGCGACTCTGGTGATGTTTGCCATGGTTGCAGTGGGCGGGTTAAAACTGTTAGCTCATTATGCGCTAGACAGGCGAAGCAGCCTTGTTACTGCTTGCTCGCTAGGCATGGCAATTGGCGTAATGATGGTGCCTGAAGCACTTTCACAGTTACCAAGTTGGTTAGAGAACATTCTTCTGTCACCGGTAACATCAGCAGGTATCACTGCTGTTGTACTTGACTTAACGCTGCCCAGACAATCGTCGGAAACCGAATTTGAGACCGAAACAAAGCAAAGAAGTAAAACGCTTTTAACTTCATCAAACGTTATTGGTGCAAAAACCCCTTAACAATCACTTAAATAGTGCAGCGTTTGAAACAAACTTAAGCATTAACACAAAAATAACAAAAATCGAACAGCAAAATATTTTTTAATGCCTATAATTCAGCAACTTAAGAGCAGGTTAAAAGTTGACCAACTGGACAAGACGTTGGCATCTATCCTGCTATAAGCAAGGCGCAAGGCAAAATTTGCGTACATAAAGCCCTAAAAAAGGGCAACTAAAAACACCGAGGAAACCATGAAAAACACTACATTCAAACTATCTCCTCTAGCGAAAGCACTCGCCATTGGCACAGCAGTGGCATTATCAACTCACGCTATCGCTCAAGAAGAGACCGACGTTAAAGACGCTGATGTTGAAAAAATTGAAGTTACGGGTTCACTGGGCAGCTTGCCTGGTCAAGACGTTGAGTCCGTGTTCGGTTTTGGCAAGTCCATTCTTGAAACTCCACGTTCAGCATCAACCATCTCACAAGAGCAGATGGAGCGTTTTAACGTATCAGACATTGATGAACTTGTTGCGTTTGCCCCAGGTACCTTTACGCAGTCTTTCTTCGGTGTTGCAGGCTCACTGGATGTACGCGGTACGCCTGGTGAAACATACTTCCGCGGTGTAAAACGCCTTGATAACCCAGGTAACTACCCAACCCCTATTGGCGCTTCAAGCCGAATTGATATTGTTCGCGGCCCAGCATCTCCAATTTACGGCCCATCGAAAATTGGTGGTTACCTAAACTTTAACCCTAAATCAGCTCGTGCCTCGTCAGGACAGTATTTAGAAGCACCTACAGGTGCACTTTCCTATACAACAGGCTCTTGGGATAAGAGTATTCTTACTGCTGAAGTTGGTGGTCCATCTACCATTGGCGGAAAAGAAATGGGTTACTACTTATATGGCGAGTTAGAAAATTCTGATAGCTTCTACGACAATACCCAAACCGATCAAACTATCTTGCAAGCGTCGTTTAATATCGATGTTACAGACAGCCTGCGTTTTGAGTTTGGTGGTATGTACCACGATTACGATGGTAACCAAGTTGCGGGTTGGAACCGACTTACTCAAGACTTAGTTGACAACGGTACTTACATCACAGGTACTGCACTTCCACTTGATACAGATGGTGACGGTCAAATCAGTCATGAAGAATACGGTGCCGTTAATATTGCAGGTAATAGTTTCTTCTATGTTCCTGCAAGTGCATTTACTGATGACGAAGCAACCGAATTGATGCAGTTGCAGAATGTAGGTACTACTACCCTTAATGCCAACCAAGTACTTGTTGCACCTGACGATCAGTTGGGTAACGAAGCTATTACGCTTTACTTTGATACTATTTATTACTCAGACAACTGGGAAATTCGCAATCAGTTTTTCTATGATGCCTATGAGAACATCAATGAAAACGCGTATGGATTCTCTCAATTTCACGACAGCTGGGTAATTGAAGATAAAGTTATTTTTGCAACTGAAATTGAACAAGATAGTTTACTTGCACAATTCCAGTTTTCTCCTTCAATTCGCTATACTGACTTTGAACATGGTGACGATTTCACATTTGAATATTTCAACCGTCGTGACTTGACCATGCCTTCATCAGCACTTGACCGCCGCTTGCTGTCTACTCGTTCAGGCAAAAACTACGATAACTATGATGTAGGTAATTACCTAGATTTAGGTATTGCTGCCATGACCGACCTAACGTGGGATTGGGGTTTAAACTTAGTATTGGGCGTGCGCTACGATACTATCGATATTGAAAGTACTTCACGCACAGACCTACTGCTAGGCGCGACTGGCGATGAAACCCCGATTTCTGCTGATGAAACCGTAGACGGTTGGTCGTGGAATGCCAGTATCTCGTATGAGTTTGAATTTGGACTTATTCCCTATATCACCGCTGCTGAACAAGCCACTTTGGTTGCTGGCCAAGGTGCTGAAATTGGTGTTGGTCAGCTAAATCAACCAGGTTCAAGTGGTGCGTTTGATACCTCTGAGCTTATCGAATACGGTGTTAAAGGGTCATTACTAGACGATACTCTTTACTTCGCACTTTCTGCATTTGAGCAAGAACGTACTGACTTCAACACGCAAAACGTAGTGACTAACAACACGACCAACAACAAAGGCACAGAGTTTGAACTACGTTGGGTAGTGAATGAAAACCTCGTTGTGTCGGCTGGCTACACTAACATTAAAGTAATCAACTTGACTGCCCTTGAGAATGGCAATCAGTTTGGTTTCTTAGGTGCTGAAGATCTTGTTAACCTTACCGACCCATCACTCGTATTTGGTGGTAACGTAATTGGTTTAAATCTTATTGGTGAAGGCTTCAACAACACAGACGGTCGTAAAGCAGGTATTCCTGAAAACATCTATACGCTAACTGCAACATACGACTTCCAGAACGGCTATGCGGCTAACGTTAGTGTTGTTGATGTTGATGAAGTGGCATCAGGTTTCTCTGCATCAGTAACCTTGCCTTCTTATACACTGGTAAACGCGGGAATGTCATACGAAGCAGAAGACTGGTCGTTTAACCTTACCGTTAAAAACCTAACTGACGAGCGCTATTTCCGCTCTAACTTCCCTGACCTATTCGGTAGCCAAATCGTGTTACCTGAATTACCACGTCACTGGAATGCTAAGTTCACATACAAATTCTAATAGTTAGTATGTAAAGTTAAGAAAGGGTAAATTCGAATACGAGTTTACCCTTTTTTTTATAAGGACAGATTATGCAAATACAACGGTTGTACCGAAGCGTCATATTACCGGTTTTAATGTGCCTAGGCCTGTCATTACCATCTTACGCCGACGAAACTCCACTCAAAGTAAAAGTTGTGATTGTCAGTATGTTTGAGATTGGCGAGGACGAGGGTGATACTCCCGGTGAATTTCAGCTTTGGAAAACAAGACAGCATTTAACCACTCGTTACGCCCAGCCTCACGCTTTTCACGATATCTATGCCAATACCGAAACTGGTGTAGTGGGCATAGTAACAGGAATGGGCATTGCTCGTGCGTCTGCAGCGATAATGGCGTTGGGGTTAGATGAACGTTTTGACTTAACTGATGCTTATTGGCTTGTTGCAGGTATTGCAGGAATTGACCCCAATGATAGCACCATAGGCAGTGCAGTTTGGACTGATTATGTAGTCGATGGCGATCTTGCACATCACATTGATGCAAGAGAAATTCCCGAAGATTGGAATACGGGTTACTTTCCACTATTTACCGATAGCCCCAATAATCCCCCTCCATTGACAGATATATCTCAAAGCCCGAATGGCGAGGTTTATGCGTTAAATCATTCGCTCACGCAATGGGCTTATGAACACACAAAGGATACTGAGCTTTTCAATACCCCGGCAATGGATAACCTAAGAGCAAAGTACAAACACTTTCCTAACGCACGTGCCAAACCGTCTGTAGTGAAAGGCGCGCACCTATCAGCCTCAACATTTTGGCATGGAAAGTTGTTAAATCAATGGGCTAATGAATGGGTTGATCACTGGACCAATAGCCGAGGCAATTTTGTCACTTCTGGAATGGAAGACTCGGCAACCCTACAGAGTTTGACTTATCTTGCGAACGCAGGCCGTGTAAATAAAGATAGGGTTTTGATTTTAAGGACTGCAAGCAACTTCACTATGCAACCGCACTCACTCAATGCCGCAGACAACCTACGACTAGAGCGTTCACAAGGCTACGCTGCAATGAATGCATCTATTGAAGCAGCTTATAAAGTAGGATCACAAGTAGTTTCTTACCTTATTGAGCATTGGGAAGTAGTAAAGAATAAACCGCCTTCAGCGCATTAATACACAGTTTGGTGGTAATACTAAATTGCGAGGTAACGCGCTAAAGGTTATACCTTTGCGCGTTTCGCGGATAGCACTTTTTTTAGTTGCACAGCCACATCATTGTGAACAACAGGCTTTGACAAAAAGTCCGCCATACCCGCCTCGCTGCACGTGGCTTTATCTTCAGGAGTGGTATTCGCCGTTACCGCTACAACAATGCCATTTGGCGCTAACAGCTTTTCAGCCACAATGATTCGTGTCGCACTCGTTCCGTCAAGCACAGGCATCGCACAATCCATAAAAATAATATCGTACTTTTTTGCCCTCGCTTTGTTGACCGCAACTTCACCGTTCTCTGCTTCATCTGGTGTGAAGTTAAATTTTTCAAGCATAGAGGCAAGAACAAAGCGATTAATATCATTGTCATCAACCACTAATACATTTAAAGGCTGGCTCAATAACTCTGAAGAAATCTCAATGTCTTCGCGCGCTATTTTTTCTTCAGAAGCCATTTCAATAGGAAGTACAATATCGAAACTGCTCCCTTGGCCTACTTTTGAGCGCACTTCTAACTCGCCATTCATTTTTGCAACTAGTTGACTGACAATAGAAAGACCTAAACCATTGCCATTTAGCTCTTCATTAGCGTGTTGAGTGTCGTTCTGAAATGGCCTGAAAATGCGCGAAAGAATTTGTTCATTCATCCCCACGCCGGTGTCTTCTAATGATGCGAGTAATACTGGAATATTACCGTGATGCTTTAAGGTGACTTGAATAGAGACATAGCCCGAATCAGTAAATTTTACCGCATTGGATAAAAGGTTGTGCAATATCTGGCTAATGCGGGCACTGTCGCCATGTACATTTGTGTTCTCATTAAAAGAAAGTACTGCGAACAGCCTTAGCCCTTTTGCCGCACATTGGGTTTTAAATTCGTCGACAATGTCTTCGATTAACGAACGGATACAAAAATCATTTAATTGAAGCGTAAGTTCACCGTTCACTATCGCTGAATAATCCAATACATCATTGATAAGCGATTGCAGCCTATCCGCACTGTGTAAAGCAATATCCGCTTTGCGTACTCTTACATTGTCCTTCGTTTCAAATTTAATCGCTTGCAGCATGCCAGTAATGCCGTTTAGTGGTGTCTTTAATTCATGGCTTATACGCGATAGCAACATGGAACTTTCTTTTGATGCCCGTTCGGCTTCTTTCCGCTTTTCTTCAATTTCGAGCCGTGTACGCACGGCGCGATCCACATTTTGAAACGTCCCAAACAAGCGTACACACTGCCCATTGTGCATCTCAACCATTCCGTGGGTTTCAATCCACACTTCTGTGCCTTTTGCGGTAACGATTTGAAGCGTTGCTGTCCAAGGCGCGCCAGTCTTTAAGGCGTGTTCCACTATACTCTTGATTTCCTCACGATCTCGCCCTGCTTTATAAAAATTGATCGCAGTGTCAAGATTAGGCACATAATCGTCGGTAACTTCGTGGATGCGTTTAGTCTGGGATGACCAATGAAGCGTATTGTTGAGAAGGTCAACTTCCCATGTGCCGATATTCGCAACACTTTGCAGTTTCTCAAACAATGTCTGCTGCTTTCTACCCGTTTTCTCAAGCGTGTGCTTTTGAATTGTTACTGCTAACCATTCGTCAATAAGCGCTACATTATTTGCAACTGAAGGCTCATTAGGGCAAGCAGTGACATAAACTAAACACACCATTTTCCCATCTATTTGGTGAAAACGCCCCCGTATAAATTTTTCAGCTTGAAAGTAAGTAGAAAACCACTGCTTGAAGGTGAGCGAACATTCATCGCTAGATTGCGGAAAACCATGCTCTGCACCGTGACTATGGTCTAACGACGGAATAGATGTAAAACTCGGCGCATAAGCATTAGACGCTTTCGATAGCACATTGATATTTTCATTGTCTAGGTGTAGCAAAACACACTGAAATATATTGAGTGATTCAGCACCACGTTTAACAATGGCGTCAAGTGACTCGTTAAGTTGATTATCAAGTTTTACAGTTAAGCTAGACTGTTCGTCAAAAAAAGCCATAGTTTGCCCTAACAGCGCGTTATAAGTGAGAAAGGGTTTGAACACTTGCGCGCTGTAATTATTTAAGTCACGCATAGTGTAGACGCAGATTGGTAGAGAAAAAATTAAACCATTGGCTAACTATTAGGCGTTTTAGCCCCTTACCTGATTTCTTCCCTGCTCTTTCGCTTCAAACAATTTGACATCGGCCTCTTCAATTAGCGCTTCTACGCCTTCTTTAGCGACTTTGTTTGCTTGCCAAACTGTATACCCCACACTAATAGAAACCTTATTCCCAATACCATGAGAGTGAGGTATTTCCGCTTTTCGTACTATTTCG
The DNA here is from genome assembly GCF_016756315.1 of Alteromonas sp. KC3. NCBI lineage: Bacteria > Pseudomonadati > Pseudomonadota > Gammaproteobacteria > Alteromonadales > Alteromonadaceae > Alteromonas > Alteromonas sp. KC3. Next base: position 1,748,079 of record NZ_AP024235.1, on the reverse strand, counting down.
ACAAGTTCCTGAGCTAACAAACTAACGCCAGCGCTGTCGATATATGGCAGTATGATTAAAAACTCTTCGCCGCCGAAGCGGATAACCGCGTCTTTAGGACGTTTCATGACACTTGAAATTAACTGAGCGACACGACTCAAACACTGATCACCTTCTAAATGCCCATAGGTGTCGTTGAATAATTTGAAGAAATCAATATCAATCATAATTGCGCCAACACTGCCATTGTCTCTAGCAACCTGTTTGATAAGTAGGGGGATTTCCTTGGTTAAGTACATCCGGTTGTACTGACCTGTTAGTTGGTCGTGATAGGTCATTGTTTCTAAGAATTCTGTTCTTAGCTTATTAAGCACGTGTGTCTTAATTCTATGGGTAAGCGTAGAGGCATTAACTGGTTTCATAACAAAGTCAGATGCCCCAACTTCCCAACACGCATTCTCACTTTCAATATCGAGGGTAGATGTAACAAAGATGACTGGAATATCTGCTGTTGCACTTTTCGCTTTTAAAGCTCGACAAACATCAAGCCCGTCAGTATCGGGCATATTCATGTCTAGTAACACAAGATCTGGTAATTTGTCTGCGCAATACAAGATAGCTTCTTTGCCTGATTGTGCTGTGTCACATTGAAAAACAGGCATTAGAATCGACTCAAGTAACATACGGCTCATCGGTTCATCATCGACAATTAGTACTCGACATTCAGAAAACGGTTTTAACTCTTTTCGATTCATTAATTACTAATTCTCAATAACTTTAGGCCGAGCGTAATCTCGATATATTTACTTTTTTACAGCGTTTGGTAGCGACTTGCATGCATAATGTCAAAATATGCAGCCAAGAGGCACCTCACGTGACTACGTTATACGAGTCTAGCAACCCTCAATAAAGAAATATACGTATAATTAGCAATAATATTTAAACGCATTCTTGTAATTCAATATCTTACTATGGGTTGACTTGCAAATTTTGCAATTTTTTGATTATTAGAAGACTTTTTCCATGGGCTGTGTATTCGCAAAATAAACAAGGAACTCATCCACCGCAACCGGCTTACACAATAAGTACCCTTGCCCAAGATGGCAGCCCAGCTTTTCTAATGCTTCAAACTGAGCTTCGTTTTCTATACCTTCAGCAACTATCTTTAAATCCAGACTTAGCGCTAATTGAACAATAGCACTTACAATATCGAACGCCTGCTGCTCTTGGTCCATGTCGATAACAAAGGAACGGTCAATTTTGAGCACATCAAGAGGAAACTGTCGCAAGTAGGATAAACTTGAGTAACCTGTCCCAAAATCGTCCAATGCAATGCTAACCCCAAGGTTCGCTAATGCGTTTAGCATATCTTTGGTTTGCTCAAAATCATGCATTAAAGCCGACTCTGTCACTTCCAGTTCAATCAAGCTGGCATCTATCCCTGTCGCCGTTATGATTTGCTCAACCTCTTTAGCGAAACTTGGGTTTGCCAGCTGCTTCGCTGCCACGTTAACTGCAAGTTTAAGTGCCTGGCCACGTTTATGGCACTCGGCAACCAATACACAGCTTTTTTGAAGCACCTGATACCCTAGCTGGTGAATAAGTCCCGTTTCTTCAGCAAGCGGTATAAATTCATCAGGGCCTATTACCTTGCCATTTTCATCGTAAAGCCGAACTAAACTCTCTGCACCAACCACGCTTCTATCAGCAAAACTGTATTTGGGCTGCAAAAATATTGCCAGTTGATTCTTTTCAATGGCGTTGCGCAAGAGTATTTCTAGCTCTACCCGTCTATGCATGGCGAGTTGTAAATCCTTTGAAAAGAAGCTAAACGCATCTTTCCCTTTGGTTTTCGACCGATACATGGCTGTATCGGCATGACGCATCATTTCTTCAGCATTTGATGCATCTTGTGGGAACAAACTAATGCCTATACTCAAGCTCAGTTGATGCAATTTGCCATTAAGGTCTATCGGTACTCTGCCGGCCTGCAGACAGGCCATTGCGATACTATCAGCGCTCAATCCGGAGCCAATATCAGATAGCAGACAGGCAAACTCATCACCGCCAACTCTCGCCAATGTGGCGTTATTGCCAACAATGGATGCTAAGCGCTCTGCTATAGACTGAATTACTGTATCTCCAACTTTATGACCAAGACTATCATTTAGGTATTTAAAATTGTCGATATCGATAATAAGTAGCGCAATACTCTGTTGTAACACCTTGCTTCGAGATATGGCTTGTACAATTCTATCGTGCAGTAATACGCGGTTTGGTAGGCCGGTTAGCTGGTCGTGATTGGTGATGTGCGTCATCCTTACTGCCATCTCTACCGCTTCAGATACATCTTGGAACACAATAACAGCCCCAAGCAATTTGCCCTTGTCATCAATAATTGGAGAGGCTGTATCTTCTACTCGAAATACATCACCATGTCGGCTCATTAACGTTGTATTGTACGCCATCGCCACGGGACGCTTTACCTCAAGTGCATATAGCGCAGGATTAAGCATTGCCTCAGAGGTTTGGACATCGCGTAAATTCATTACGTTGTTGATGGGTTTTCCTAACGCTTCTTTCTCCAGATAGCCTGTTAATCGCTCTGCCACTGGATTGATGAAGGTTATAAGACCATTTTCATCGGTTGAAATCACGCCATCGGCTATAGAACGCAGCGTAACAGCAAGTTGCTGTTTTTCGGTTTCGAGCGCTTGATTGACATTAGCTAGCATGCGCTTTTGGCGCGACATCAATAGGTGGTTATTTACTCTCAAACGACACAACTCTATATCAATTGGTTTTGAAATAAAGTCTATAGCGCCCAAAGTCAGCGCCCTTCGTTCATTACTGGCATCACTGTTTGAGGTTACAAATATTACCGGTATATGAGCAGTAGTATGGCGCGCTTTAACTCTCTCGCACAATTCGAAGCCCGACAACTCAGGCATGTTGATATCAAGTATAATTAAGGCAGGCTGTTGAGCTACTATTATGTCAAAGGCCTGCGAACTGTTTAAGCAGGTAATCGTATTGGCGATGGCTGAGACAGCATGCTCAAGTAGCAAAAGCGTACTGGGCTCGTCGTCTATTATAACAACTGTCTGGTTCTCTTGTTCCATGAGAAAAACCACTAATAATCTTGGACACCAACGTAAGTATCGTGCTTAGATACAAAAATAAAATTAACCTTTAGTATAAATAAATCAGCTGTATTTACGTTATAGTTGTGGTAAAAAAGCGTTTTAATTTAAAGACATAGTTAAACCAAAACTAACTATTCACATTTAAAAAGGTATTTTCGTGAACCCAGATACGCTAGCCAGTCAATACACCAACAGCGAGTTATGGAATCGCAGCGCTGCCCTAGGGCGACTAGCAGGCAATGAAACCTTATTGAATCGAATAGCCGATATGTTTATTGCGCAAATTGGGCAAAAGCAAAGTCAGCTTCAATCGGCTATAGACGCCGAAGATGCAGAAGCAATAAGGTTTGAGAGCCACTCGATTAAGGGCGTCTCTGGCGATGTTGGCGCAGATGCTGTAAGACAGAAGTCAGCGGAAATGGAGCAATTAGCTAAGCTAGGCGTGTTAGAAGATATGCCCGAGCACATGTTGCAACTTTCTGTGTTAATTCGCGCAACAACAATGTTAATGGAAAAAAAATAAGAAACTGAAGCGAGTAAATTGATTTTTTATCTCGCTTCGTTGGTTTCTACTCAATTAGACGTTTTTAACCTGCTGTATATACTTCGCTTTGTCCTCTTCGCTCAAAAAGCTCGCTTTAAAACTATTAATTGCCAGTGATTTAATGGTTTCCTCGTTCACGTCAAGTGAATTTGCGAGGGCCTCAAAGTTCGCATTTAAAAATCCCCCGAAGTAGGTAGGGTCATCCGAGTTAACGGTAACCAATAAGCCTGCATCAAGTAATGCCAAAATATTATGCTGCTTCATGTCGTCAATAACACAGAGTTTTAAATTGCTCAAAGGGCAAACAGTAAGCGGGATCTGCTTTTCTTTTAGGTAGGCCATAAGCGACTCGTCTTCTTGACACCTTACACCGTGGTCAATTCTATCCACATCAAGAAGCTTTATTGCCTCCCAAATATAGGCCGCTGGCCCCTCTTCCCCAGCATGAGCGACTATTTTGAACCCGAGGTCTTTCGCCTTTTTAAAAACTCGCTCAAATTTTGAAGGTGGATGCCCCAACTCTGAACTGTCTAGCCCAACGGCCTTAATGTTTCGATAATACGGCTTGGCTGCTTCTAGTGTTTCGAACGCCGAACTTTCTGGTAAATGTCTCAGGAAAGACATGATTAAAAAGCTGCTGATACCATACTCTTCTTGTGCCTTTTGCATGGCGCGCAGAAAGCCCGGCATAAAGACATCAAAACCGACATCTCGCTCAGTATGGGTTTGGGGATCAAACATAATTTCGGTATGCACAATGTTTTCTTCGTGACACCGGGTAAGGTAGTCCCACATTAGGTCAAAGAAATCATGCTCATCAATAAGTACACCTGCACCAGCGTAATAAATATCTAAGAAGCTTTGTAGGTCTTTGAAATTATATGCCGCTTCTATCTCTTCCACGCTTGCATACGGAAGTGTTATACTGTGCTTTTCTGCTAGGCGCCACATAAGTTTTGGCGTTAAGCTACCTTCTATATGCAGATGTAGCTCGGCCTTTGGAGTATTTTTTATAATGGAAGATAACGACATGGCCCCTCACTTATTTCGCACCACGTTGATGCAATGCATTTAATTGGTGCGCTATAGTTTATCTCTAATGCTATCTGTTAACGAGTATTAAACGCTCATTGAGGTTTAACTGGCGGTTTTTTAGCATCTATTTTTGTTGTTAATTCACCGTTTTGCTGACTTTGTGCTGTCTAGCTACTAAAAGGTAGCACAAAACGCACCAACAAGTTGACTATTTGGTCAGCTTATTGCTTTAACTGGTTTCTACTCAGCACATAAACTCGAAAACACCAAGAGATAAATTGATGTCCAACAACCTTATTGAACGGCTCTTCAAACTACAAAGCCATGGTACAACGATCAAGACCGAAGTGATTGCCGGCCTTACTACATTCGCGGCCATGTCTTATATTCTCGTCGTTAATCCAGGAATATTAGGGTTAAGCGGTATGCCCGTTGAGGGGCTAATTACGGTCACTGCACTTGCTGCGTGTTTAGGCACATTGCTAATGGCGCTTATGACAAATTACCCTATCGCACTTGCCCCTGGGATGGGTCTCAATGCCTTTTTTGCCTTTACCATTTGCCTTGGACGAGAAATTCCTTGGGAAGCGGCGTTAGGCATTGTGTTTTGGAATGGTATTCTTTTTCTCATTTTGTCATTAACTGGTGTACGAACCAAGATAGCTGAATCTATTCCTCCCTCGCTAAAAGTAGGTGTGCAATGTGGGATAGGATTATTTATTGCATTTATAGGCCTTAAAAATGCAGGACTAATTGTTGATAACCCTGCCACCTTTGTTCAACTTGGCGATCTATCGGAACCCGCGGTGTTGCTCGCGCTATTAGGCATTATCTTTACCATTGTATTAATGGTAAAGCGTGTGACTGGTGCCATTTTGATTTCTATTGTTACGCTTACGATTATCGGGGCTTTTATCCCTACAGAAAATGGGACGCTTACTGCTACTCCCGATGCTATTGTAGGTATGCCCGAGTCAGTTTCATCAACCTTCATGGCAATGGATTTTTGGTATCCAATTGATCATTTGGCCGAAACGTGGGACCTCATTTTTGCTCTAATGTTTGTGAACATGTTCGATACTATCGGCACGCTTATTGGTGTTTCTCGTAAAGCAAACCTGCTTAACGAAGAAGGAAAACTTCCTAAAATAGGCCCTGCAATGACAGCTGATGCCGCTGCCAGCGTGGTGGGTGCAGCTGTGGGAACATCGCCAGTAACAAGCTATGTAGAGTCTGCAACGGGTGTCTCTGCTGGCGGCCGCACGGGCCTTACGGCAATTGTTGTTTCCGTTTGTTTTTTATTGTCGTTATTTCTTACGCCGCTAATGAAGGTTATTCCCCTAATGGCGACAACGCCCGCTCTACTAATGGTGGGTATTTTAATGATGGAATCGATTCGCCAAGTTGATTTTGACGACTTAGGCGCGCTTGCGACGGCATCTGTTGCACTGATTGCAATGCCATTAACGTTTAGTATTAGTGAAGGAATAGCACTGGGCTTTATCACTTATGTAGGCATAAAAGTTGGCACAGGAAAATTTAAAGAAGTTACACCTTTAACATACGCCTTGGCGCTAGTGTTCTTACTTCGCTACATACTCGATTTAAAATAAAAACCGTTAGTTAGACGAAAAAAGGTGGCCATGGCCACCTTTTTTATTGATTATTGATTGCTACTCTAGGCCATCATAATTAAATGTTACGGCTTTATCGCCCATAAACACTATCTTGATGTGCTTGGCTTCTTCATCGCCCCATGTACACGCCAACGTTCCCATCGTCTTGCCACAGTTATCTGCAGTACCTAATACGGCTTCCACTTCTTCTTGAGTCATACCCATTTCAAGCTTGTCGTAGTTATCTTTGGTCAACTTAGAGCAAGCAGTAAGTGCAAGTGCGCCAAACATAATGGCAATAATTTTAGATTTCATAATGGTGTCCTTTGTTTTTTCTTAGACTACATCCTAAACCGACATATTGTCACTATCGGCTATAGGATGAGTACTCAACCAGTGGCGGGCAATATCTTCTCGTGTTGCAAGCCATACTTTATCGTGAGACTTTACATACTCAATAAAACGCTTCAATGCCGCTATTCTAGCAGGTCGACCAATAATTCGATTATGTAGACCTATCGACAACATTTTAGGTGAAGTGTCCCCTTCCTCATACAGCACATCAAACGCATCTTTCAAATAAGTAAAGAATTGCTCACCACTGTTGAACCCTTGTGGCGTCGCAAAACGCATATCGTTAGTATCTAGAGTGTAAGGTACCATCAGTAGCGGCTTGCTGTAGTGGCAATCGTAGTAAGGCAAGTCATCTGCATAAGAATCAGCGCAGTAAAGTATGTCGCCCCGCTCGGCAATTAACTTTAACGTATTCGGGCTGGTTCTCCCCGTATACCACCCTACAGGCTTACTGCCAGTGAGTTGTTCGTGCAGTATAATCGCTTCATCAATTTGTTTGCGCTCTTGTGCTTCATCCATGTCTTGGTAGTGCACCCAACGCATGGCGTGACTGGCAATTTCCCAGCCTGAATCAATCATTGCTTTTACCGCTTCAGGGTGACGTTGCATTGCCATGGTCACGCCAAAAACGGTAACGGGAATGTCGAATTTGTTAAGCAGTTTATGTAAACGCCAAAATCCAGCTCTGCTGCCATATTCATAGATAGACTCCATGCTTAAGTGCCTATCTTTGTATGCTTGTGCATTGATTATTTCAGAAAGAAACACCTCAGAGGCTTCATCACCATGCAATACACAGTTCTCACCACCCTCTTCGTAGTTTAAAACAAATTGCACCGCAATTTTTGCATCATTAGGCCATTTAGCATGCGGTATATGTTGACCATAACCTATAAGATCTCTTGGATAGTTAGCCTGTGACATATTAGTCCCTATACTCTACAGGCACTGATAAACCGCACCCGCCAAGCACAAGTTTTACCACTTGCTTAGTCGCTTGTTCGAAATCAGCTTTTGTCATTTTCTTACCACGTAGACGAGTAATTTGCGCTGAAAAGTCAGCATAGTGCTGCGTACTTGCCCAAATAGTATAAAGTAAATATTCACCTTCCACTGGGGGCAACTTGCCCGCTTCAACCCACGCCTCAATAAGCTCAAGACGCCCTTTCATCCAGAGAGCGTGCTCTTCATCAAAGTAACCGCTTAAATTCTGAGCGCCGTTTATAATCTCCATGGCGAAAATTTTTGATGCCAATGGATGCGTTCTGGAGACTTCCATTTTCTCGGCAATGTAGGTCGCAAGCACCGTTGCGGGATCGTCTTGTACTGTTGCTTTATCGAAGTGAGAGTTCCACAGTGAAAGGGTTTCTTCGAGTACTGCCACATAAAGCTCTTGCTTAGTTTTGAAGTAATACAAAACATTGGTTTTTGGCAAGCCAGCTTCATCTGCAATTTTTTGTACCGCAGTACCCTTGAAGCCAAACTGCGCAAAACACTTTTCCGCGGCCTGAAGTATTTTTCTTCTATTCATAGCGCCCACACCAGCATCGGCGCTTTTTACCTTTATCATTATTATTCAAATTCCTTTGCAATTTTGTTTTGCAAGCGCATTGAAGCGTGATGCTTCTTTATATCAAGAACTCGCGCATTACAAAAGTATACAACGCTAGCGCCGCCACTCCTATTGCTACGTTAGCATGAATTTTGCCAAATTTTTGCCAATTGCTACCAAGCATAGGAGGACTCGCCTATTACTCATTTTAATTTTCGTACCTCGTGAAAACGCGCACGTAATTTGCTTACTTTTATTCATGAAAATGATGGCCTTAATCGCTTAGGCCATTTTTTATAAGCAATAAATTGACCATGTGGTCTACTTTTTTGATATAAATACAGCTATATTAATGAATACAATAAAGACAATAACTGGAAGGTGTGAGTATGATTCGCTTTCTTATTAATCAAGATATCGTTGAAATAGATGAAGCGAGGGCCGATCTCACTCTTCTGCAATACATTCGCGAGTATAGAAAAAACACTGGTACTAAAGAAGGGTGCGCTGCTGGCGATTGCGGAGCATGCACTGTAGTGTTGGTTGAGCCATCAAATGACGCGTCAACGCCCTTACACTATCGTACGGTAAATAGCTGTATCACGCTAATGAGCGCGGCCCATGGAAAACAGCTTTTATTAGTAGAACACTTAAGTTCAGGCGACACATTGCATCCCGTTCAACAAGCATTGGTTGATCATCATGGTTCACAGTGTGGTTTCTGTACGCCGGGCTTTATAATGTCTATGTTTGCCCTTTATCACACCAACAGTAAACCTAACCGAGACGACGTCTTAAACGCACTTTCTGGTAACCTTTGTCGCTGCACAGGCTACCGCCCCATTATTGACGCCACGCTTAAGGTGTGTGAACAACAGGCGAATGACCAATTTAGTCAGCGCGAGGCTGAAACACTAACTCGCCTGACCGCTTTAAAAGCGGACAATCTAGGTACGACTAATATCATCATGCCCACCACGCGCGAATCGCTAAAAAGCGCTATATCTCAATACCCTAGTGCACAACTCGTCGCAGGCAGTACTGATTTAAGTTTGCAATTTACTCAACAGTTAAAGAACGTTAGTACCTTAATTAGCTTGTCACACATTGAATCCCTAAAACAATGCACCACAACAGAGCGCTCTCTTCTAATTGGTGCAGCCTTGCCTATCAATGATGTGGCACCTTTGCTATTGCGACATTTCCCACAAGCTGCTGAGTTGATCACACGCTTTGCTTCTTTGCCCATTCGAAATCAAGCCACTATAGGTGGGAATGTGGCAAACGCATCGCCAATAGGTGACATGCCGCCTCTGCTACTCGCATTACAGGCAATATTGCATATTGATAATGGCGAGAACATTCGCACAGTGCCCATTAACACCTTCTTTGAAGGCTACAGAAAAACAAAACTTGCTTATGGCGAATGGATTTCAGCTATTGAAATACCACTGTTGGAAGATAGGCAACAAGTCGCAGCATATAAAATATCTAAGCGCTTTGAAGATGATATTTCTGCAGTTTGCGCAGTATTCAAGCTCACACTTGAAGAAGGCAAGATTGTCACAGTAACGAGTGGATTCGGTGGTGTTGCCGCAACGCCTGTTCAATGTAATGAATTACAAAATGCGTTAGCGGGCAAACAGTTTTCGAGTCATGAAACCATGAGCATAGGTAAGCAAATTCTTTTTGATGCTTTCACTCCTATCGACGACGTACGGGCAAGCGCACAGTATCGTAAGACGGTTTTGGCGAACCTTTGGCATCGCTTCTGGCTAGAAAATCAAACGCAAAACAACATTGAGACTCGGGTGGTGCAGCATGCGTAAGTTAATCGATACTGCAAATACAACAACTGAAGATAACGCGGTTGTACATGTATCATCAAAACATGAAAGTGCTGTTCGACAAGTACAAGGCAGCGCAAACTATGTTGACGATATCGTTGAACCCCAAGGTACGCTTTACGCGGCAGTGGGATTAAGTAGCTGTGCGAAAGGGCTGATATCATCACTAAATTTGGACGATGTTCGCGCCAGTGAAGGTGTAGTAGATGTTGTAACCATCGATGACGTGCCGGGTCACAAGGATATTGGCCCTGTGTTTGAGGGCGACCCGTTACTTGCCAATAAAGAAATCAAATTTTTTGGCCAGCCCGTTTTTGCTGTACTTGCCACATCGGTTCAGTTAGCGCGACAAGCCGCTACGAAGGGTCAAATAAATGTGGTGGAAAGCTCGCCTATTCTTAATGCTAATGTCGCTCACCAGCAGCAAACGTTTGTGCGCCCTACTCACCGTTTTGGTCAAAACAGTACGCAGGTACAACCAACACTAGACAATTCGACTAATTCTGAAGAAGGCTCTCTTCGTATTGGTGGCCAAGAACATATGTACCTGGAAGGTCAGGTCAGCCTTGCCATTCCTGATGAAGAAGATCGTATGAAAATATACACTTCTAGCCAGCACCCCAGTGAGGTTCAAAAACTGGTGGCTGAAGTACTCAACGTGAAACTGCATCGCGTTATGGTTGATATGCGACGAATGGGCGGGGGTTTTGGCGGCAAAGAAACCCAAGCAGCACAATGGGCTTGTATTGCGGCACTCCTTGCATCACGAAACAAATGTGCCGTGAAACTGCGTCTTCCTCGTTTTACTGACATGCATGTCACAGGTAAACGGCACCCTTTTGAAAACCACTTTGAAGTTGCGTTTGATAGTACTGGCAAGATTGAAGCGACACGCATGGAGATTAACGGTATTTGTGGCCACTCGCCTGATCTTTCTGATGCCATTGTCGATAGAGCGATGTTTCATGCCGATAACGGTTATTTTTTAGGTGTTAGCGACATTGTTGGTCACCGGCTACAGACCAATATGGTATCGCACACCGCCTATCGAGGCTTTGGCGGCCCACAGGGCATGATAATGGCAGAAGCCATGATGGATAAAGTAGCACGTGCGTTAGGTGTTGACCCCCTATCAGTGAGAAAGCGCAACCTGTACGGACCAAGCACAGGTACCACGACACCTTATGGCATGGAAGTAGAGCACAACTTACTGCCTGAAATGATCGACGAACTCGAAACTAACGCGCAGTACTGGCAGCGCCGTGAGGCAATTACTCAGTTCAATCGTACGAGCCCCATCATTAAGAAAGGATTGGCGTTAACGCCTGTTAAATTTGGAATTTCGTTCACGGCAAAACACCTAAACCAAGCAGGTGCACTTGTTCATATTTATACTGATGGCAGTATTCAGGTAAACCACGGTGGTACTGAAATGGGTCAGGGACTACATACCAAAATTGGCCAAATTGCGGCGAACGAGTTTGGTGTGGGCCTTGATATGATTGAAGTGACATCCACCCGTACTGATAAAGTACCCAATACGTCACCCACAGCGGCATCAAGTGGTACGGATCTTAATGGTAAAGCGGTACAAAATGCGTGTTTGATACTAAAAGAGCGTCTTGCATCATGCTTCGCTCAATCAGTTGGCCAGCCTGAAAATGCCCATAGCGTAGTATTTGTCGATGGACAATTAGTACTAGGAGAGCACTGTATCGCATTTTCAGATTTAGTACAGACTGCCTATTTTGAACGCGTATCGCTTTCTGCAAGTGGTTTCTATAAAACGCCAAAACTTCAATATAACCGCGATACTGGCGAAGGGCGTCCTTTCTTTTATTTCGCTTACGGTGTTTCAATGAGCGAAGTCTCAATTGATACCCTAACAGGAGAATACACCGTCGATAAAGTCGACATTATTCATGACGTTGGAAAAAGTCTAAACCCTGCCATTGATATTGGCCAAATTGAAGGCGCGTTTATTCAAGGCATGGGATGGTTAACCACCGAGGACCTGAAGTGGAACAAAGACGGCAAATTAATTAGTGAAAACATGGCGACCTATAAGATCCCTGCCATTGGCGATACACCACCGCATTTTAATGTGTCTCTTTTTGGGCGAAAAAATGAGGAAGACAGTATTTATCACTCTAAAGCCGTGGGTGAGCCGCCATTTATGTTAGCAATTTCTGTGTGGTGCGCGTTAAAAGATGCCATATCAAGTTTGTCGGGATACACACAAGACCCCCAGCTTGATACGCCAGCCACACCAGAGCGGATACTCGACGCTCTTGGCAAGGTGCAAAGTTTGCAATGTAGCGAAGGGGTGAGAAAAGCGCGATGAGTAGTAACTCCTATCGACCTCAAACATGGTACGAGGGCATTGCTCGTTGCCAACAGCAAAACGAATCGTATGTACTGGTAACCGTTGTCACCGCGGCGGGGTCAACCCCCCGCGAGCAAGGCAGTAAAATGGTGGTAACCGCAAGTGCGTCAATTGATACGATTGGCGGTGGGCATTTAGAGTTCGACGCAATTAAGCGCGCAAGAAACTACCTTGCGGCAGGAAAGCCTTGCACACAGCTTCACAGTTACCCTTTAAGTAGTTCGCTAGGGCAATGCTGTGGTGGCGCGGTGAAAGTATTGTTTGATGTTTGTAATGTTCATCAGCAACACATTGCTGTATTTGGTGCAGGTCACGTAGCAAAAGCATTAATCCCTATCTTAGCGCAGCTTCCTGTGAGAATTTCGTGGATAGATAGTAGAGATGCACAGTTCCCAGATAACTTGCCAGCTAACGTGACACAAGTCGTTGAAGATGAGCCTGAATCAGAAGTTACTAGCCTGCCAGATAACAGCTGGTTAATTGTTTTAACACATGACCACCAGCTCGACTATCGCATTGCCGAGAAAGCACTTGCGTACCCTTCCCTGCCATTTGTTGGGTTAATTGGCTCTCAAACAAAAGCAAAACGCTTTATTACAAAGCTAACAAACCGCGGATTCGATAAAGCAGCACTATCGAGACTTCATACGCCTATCGGCAATACCGACATACCTGGTAAGTTACCCATTGAAGTGGCCGTTTCCATATCTGCTCAAATAATCGCGCGACTACACCAAAAAAACCACTCGGATTTGGCGCCATTGCCGCACCACGAATGTGAAGAGAAGGAACATTTCTATGACGTTGAATGAACTCAACAATTTAGATAACCAGCAGGCTAGCAAATGGTTCGAACAATGCTGTGCGTCGAGAACTTGGATTTACAGTATGACCAATGCGCGCCCTTTTTCCGATTTAAAGGATATTGAGGGAGCAGCAAAAACAGCATGGGCGAAATGCGCAGAACAAGACTATTTAGAAGCGTTTAGAGCCCATCCTATGATTGGTGACATGAATACGCTGCGCGAGAAATTTGCCAACACAAAAGCAATAGCAGCCAACGAGCAGTCAGGTACTGCTGTCGCATCTGAGGCTACGCTCAATGAGCTTAAAGAAGCCAACCAAGCGTATTTGGATAAACACGGCTTTATTTTCATTATTTGCGCTACGGGTCTTTCAGCCGATGTAATGTTAAGCGAGCTACAAAAGCGACTTCCCAACTCTACTGCGCAAGAAATAACAAATGCGGCAGCTGAACAAATAAAAATAACGCTTTTACGAATTAACAAAGCGCTCGCGTGAATAAATAAGGACGAGATGATGAACACACTCTCTAGCCATGTATTAGATACAACCTTAGGCAAACCTGCACAGGGAATTGTGCTTACGTTAACCACACCAAACGGCGAATCATTCGAGGGCATAACCGACAGCGATGGTCGATTTAATCAGTGGGCCATGAACAGTAAAGAAGGTTTTGTAGCCGGTATTTACACGTTACGTTTTCATTGTAAGGACTATTTGGAAACACATCACGGTAAGAGTTTTTATCCGTATATTGATATTACATTTGAACTTGAGAATAACGGTGGGCACTACCATGTACCCTTGTTGATTTCTCCCTTTGGTTACAGCAGCTACAGAGGCAGCTAACACACATGCAGCTATTTCGTGCAAGCATTGCGCACTTTCCTAAGCACACTTCAGAATTTACAAATGACATCGATGTTTATCACGACGGTGGCTTATTGATAGACGGAAAACACATTGTTGATGTGGGCCATTTTGATGCCATCAATAAGCGTTACCCCGGCGCAAGTATTATTGATTTCTCGGGAAAGTGGATATTACCTGGACTTATCGACAGCCATTTACACTATCCACAAACCCAAAGCATTGCCCATTACGGTGAACAGCTATTGAGTTGGCTAGAAAACTATACTTTTCCAACAGAAATGCAGTTTGCTGATAACGCTCATTCTAGCGCTATTGCAAAAGTATTTATTAACCAGCTGCTTAAAAATGGTACCACGACAGGCCTTGTATTTAGCACTGTGCACAAGGATAGCTGTGATGCCTTATTTAATGAAGCCAGTCGTATCGACATGGCAATGATCGCAGGTAAAGTTTGCATGGACAGAAACTGTCCTGCTCCACTACAGGATACGGCCGTTTTAGCGCAAAAAGAATGTGCCGCGCTGATTGAAAAATGGCACAACAACGGCCGTAATCGATATGCACTCACACCACGATTTGCGCCCACGAGCACTGAAGCACAACTTGCAGCATTAGGTGAGCTAGCTCAACAGTTTGACGATGTTTTTATTCAAACGCACTTGTCTGAAAACCTTGATGAAATTGCGTGGGTTAAAAGTTTGTTCCCGAAGGCCGAAGGTTATCTTGACGTATATGATAAGTTTAATCTTGTACGCGAAAGAGCTGTTTTTGGTCATGGTATACACCTGACGCCTAATGAATGGGCGCGTTTAGGTGAAGCCAATGCAAGTATCGCATTTTGCCCTACTTCCAATTTGTTTTTAGGTAGCGGGCTTTTTGATATGAATGCAGCGCGAGCCAATAATGTGCATGTTGCTCTAGCCACAGACGTAGGTGCGGGCACCACGTTTAATATGTTTAAGACCTATGGTGACGCCTATAAAGTAAGCCAATTGCGGAACGCGCCAATCAGCCCACTAGAAGGGTTTTATTTAATGACTCAAGGGGCAGCAATCGCTCACAACCTTGATCATGAGATTGGAAACCTTAATGCAGGTTCAGCGGCTGATTTCATTATTGTCGAGCCAAGGTTTGACGAATTAACAATGCTTCGAATTCAAGATAATGCTGAGTTCGACGATGTATTTTTTGCCTTAAGTATTCTAGGCGACGACCGCGCAATTGCCCAAACATGGGTAAGTGGTCGCTGTTGCTATGACAACAAAATGCTGCAGTAAAAAAGGAGAATAATAATGCCGTGGCTCGATTGGTTAAGTCTTTTTGTTCGTTGGTTTCATGTGGTTGCAGGCGTTGCATGGATTGGCGCTTCTTTCTATTTTATCTGGCTGGATAATAACTTGCGCACACCGCCCAAATGGAAGCAGGACAAAGGCATCAAGGGTGACCTGTGGGCCATACATGGTGGCGGTTTTTACGAAGTAGCGAAATATGCATACGGCCCTGAACAGATGCCTCAAACGCTGCATTGGTTTAAGTGGGAAGCGTATACAACATGGTTGTCAGGTTTCGCTCTGTTAATCATAGTTTACTACTTCGGTGCCTCGGCATACCTCATTGACCCTTCAGTAAATCCAATATCACCATCAATGGCTATTTCACTGGGACTAGGCGTAATTTTTGGCGGCCTTACGCTGTACGAGATTGCTTGTCGTAGTAAATTGGCGAACTACCCTATTGCGTTTGGGGTATACCTGATAGCACTAGTTTGCATAGCGAGCTACCTTTCGACGCAATGGTTTAGTGGAAGAGGAGCTTACATTCACGTGGGTGCTCTTATCGGGACCATTATGGCAGGTAACGTATTTTTCAATATCATGCCCAATCAACGCAAAATGGTAGCCGCTGTCGCCAATAAGCAAGATATCGACCCTAAATGGGGGGCGAGTGCTAAGTTGCGCTCTGTGCACAATAACTACTTTACGCTGCCGTTATTGTTTATCATGATTTCAAACCACTACCCTATGACTTATCAGCATCCTCATAGCTGGCTAGTGTTAATTGCTATTATGGCAGCTGCTGCGTGGATACGACATTTCTTTAATTTAAAGCATGTTGGTAAAACAAAGCCGAGTATTTTAGTCACTGGGGCTATTGCTATGCTAGCGATTACCTTTTGGGTTTCGATGCCACAAAACACAGTGAATGATATACAACTAAGCGAAGAAACGGCAGGCATGAGCGCTAAAGATTCACACTCCGTTGGTAGTAAAGAATCGGTGTCCATTACTGATGCTCAAGTAGCAAACGTTATTGAAACCCATTGTGTAAGCTGCCACTCACGCACCCCAACTGACGATATTTTTAGCGTTGCTCCTGTAGGGGTAGTGCTAGATTCTTGGGAAGATATTGAGCGTTTTGCGCCCCAGATAGTGCGTCGGGCCTCTGTTACGAAAGACATGCCTTTTTTAAATAAGACAGGCATGACAGAGGATGAAAGGCAGTTGCTAGCAGATTGGTTTGCGGCAAGACAAAATTAGTTTAAAAGTATCGCGTCGCGATCACATGTGCATGCGACGCGATACTAATCTTTAATGTTTATCCAGCACTCTCCATTTCTCCTGAGCAGCCGTGCTCCCTTTTTTGTTGATACATTGCCTCGTCAGCAAGGTCCAGCCATTCCTGCACGGAGGATATTGAAGAGTTCCATTCAACCCAGCCCAAACTAAAAGCAATAGGTAAAGATATTCCATCGCCTAGGCTGAGTGTGAACTCGCTATGCTCTAGTCTTTCAAAGAATGCTTGCGTTTCAGCTTCATCGGTACCGTAGAGTAAAATGACAAACTCATCTCCACCAATTCGCCCAAACCTATCACTATCACGTAACAGCGACTCCATTGTTTTTGAAAAGTGCGACAATGCCATGTCACCCACTTTGTGACCATAGTCGTCGTTGATGGTTTTAAAGTTATTAAGGTCAACAAAGACCAGTGTTGAAATCTTTTGCCCGCGCTCCATGCGGCTTATCTCTTTCGATAACTGGCTGAAAATTTCACGGCGATTTGCCAACCCTGTCAAAGAGTCTGTTTTAGACAGCATTTCAAGCTTCGCCACTGCACTCATCAGTGCATGCTGCTGTGCTTTTTCTTTGGTTATATCGTCAGCCGTGCCTAAAATCAAAGTTTGCTGTTCGCTGGCGTCATAGATGAGACTACCTCTATCGTGCAAATGCTTAACATTTCCAGAAGCATCGATAATGCGATATTGAAGATCCCAGTTTTGCAATGGTCGTTTACTAAATACCTTCGCTACGCGCGCTCGATCATCCTCGTGAATGTGATCAATAAATGAAACTGGGCTGCAGTACAATTCGTACTCATTTCTCCCATAAATATTGTTATAGCCATCGTTGACGTAGTGCAATTTATCTAAATCAGGCGTAGCAACCCAAATAAAAGTACGCTCAGAAAACGCACTGACAATTTTGCTGAAAAGCGCATCTACCTTGAATAACTCAGTTTCAATTCGCTTTTTATCATCAATATCTTCCACTACAGAAATAAAATATTCTGGGTTGTCTTGTAAATCGCGTACAAGTGAGACAGTAAGTTTACCCCACACCAGTTGACCGTCACTGCGGACATATTGTTTCTCTATGGCGTAGTTTTCGATTTCTCCCTTTAGCAAGCGTTCAAGATAAATCAAATCTTCCTGCAAGTATTGAGGAGCGGTTAACTCTTGAAACGTTAATTGAGTAAGCTTTTCTTTTGGATACCCAAGAAACTCGCATAGCTTTTTGTTTACACGAATAAACGCGCCATCTAAGCCGACATGCGCTAAGCCGACAGCACAATAATGAAAAGTCTTTTCAAACATGGGACACCGCCCAGTGTAACAACTGCATTCCGTCGCCTCATATGTTGTTTATTGAATCACACGCTCAGCGTGCGAATTAGGGAAAGATAAGAATCCCGCAGAGGTAGCATTTACACTCTAGTCTATATATTAGTACAGCGTAAGCATAAACCTGCAATAAGGCGTAAAAATAGGAAAAAGGATTAGAGCGTCGATCATTTACCTTTTAATGCGCGTTTAAATAAAAACACAGTAGTTACTAAAAATACACTAATTGATTATATTAACTAAGTCACTAAAATAAACCACAATAAATACCAATGTGGAGTTTTTATGAAAAACGTCTTAATTATTAATGCGCATCAATATTACCCTTTTTCTGAAGGTCGTCTTAACAGTAGCTTAGTTGATCAAGCAACCTCACTTTTAACTCAAAAGGGCTACGATACTCGCCATGTGAATATGCTTGATGAGGTAGATGTTCAGCAGCAGCTAGAACTGCACCAATGGGCAGACATCATTCTTTTGCAATCGCCCATAAATTGGATGGGAGTACCTTGGTCTTTTAAGAAATATATGGATGAAGTCTACACAGCGGGAATGGGAGGAGCACTCTGTAACGGAGACGGTCGCTCTGCTGATGAGCCTAAAAAAGGCTATGGCACAGGTGGCACGCTAAAAGGGAAAAAGTACATGATGTCAGTCACCTTTAACGCACCTGAAGAATCATTTAATGATGACAGTGAATATTTGTTTCAAGGTAAGAGCGTAGACGACCTCTTGTTCCCCATGCATGCGAACTTTAGGTTCTTCGGCATGGAGGCCCTTCCTACATTCGCCGCTTTTGACGTAATGAAAAATGCTGACGTGGAAAACGACTTTAAACGCTTTGAAGCACATATCAAAAACACCTTCTAGCGCATGCCTTTTAACGCAAAGATTTGCGTAGCCAGCGTTTTTTGGTTACGCAGTCTTCGCGAATAACCTAGCATTGCTTTCTAACGAAACATATTAAACCTTACAATTGGAAACGAGTTATATGGTCGAATTTTCAGTGCTATTGTCGGCAAAAGAAGGTCAAACAGAGGCACTTGCAAATATTTTGCAACCACTGGTCGAAGCTAGCCAGCGAGAAGAAGGGGCGGTAATGTATGACTTACATGCCTCTGGGGCAGGACTTTTTGTGATCACAGAAAAGTGGCAAAACCAAGAAGTGCTTGATGCTCATGAAGCAACGCCACATTTTACTTCTTTTCAACGTGCCTCAGAAGGCTTAATTGACAGCGTCGTACGACTACCAAAAACTGCATAACGACTTCGTCATTTAAGATAAAAGGGGCATTTTTATGCTTCTTTTATTTAGAGCCCCTACTGTGTCTTTTCTAGAAAGCGCTATGCTGCATTATCCTCGCTGTGGCTTTCTGACCATATGCGTAACTGTTCAAGGATATCAAGGGCCGAACGCC
This sequence comes from Alteromonas sp. KC3, assembly GCF_016756315.1. Classification (NCBI taxonomy): domain Bacteria; kingdom Pseudomonadati; phylum Pseudomonadota; class Gammaproteobacteria; order Alteromonadales; family Alteromonadaceae; genus Alteromonas; species Alteromonas sp. KC3. The sequence continues at coordinate 1,728,625 of NZ_AP024235.1, read as the reverse complement.
CAAAATCAGTGAGGCTATAGGCCACCGCAATTGGCCGCGTTTCAATGACATTACGCGAAACCATACCATTGTTTTCTAGCTCTTTAAGCCGCTGATCGACCATCTTTCTACTGGCACCGCCTAACATCCGACAAAGGTCGTTAAAGCGTACCGGCTCATCTTTCAAATGATAAATAATGGACCCTGTCCATTTCCCACCAATTAAACGCATTCCACGCTCAATGGCGCATGGTTCATCACAAGTATTTAAAACTGTTTTTTTACCCTTAGCGTCTGTTTTTATTTCACTTTTCATTATTTTCCTCTAGAAAAAGCGGTAGTAACTAAAAGTATACTAATTGCTTTGCTGAACAAGGTAACTAAACTATACCACAAGTCTTTCTCGAGCTGTAACTTTGAGCACTTACTAATTAGTCTACACTTAGTGGTCAAGGTTCCACCGAACACCTCGGAGTCAATCAATGTGTAAATTAGTGTTCAACAACACACATTACTTGATCAGTTTTGGACCAATACCGCGCACCAGAAAGACACTTCAAAGAAATCACAACAATGGTGATTTTCTGTTTCTTAAACACTGCCTTAGGGCCTGTCTAGGGTTTCCTTCCACTACGCAATTGGCGAAACCCACATCTTGGTGTTCATCACTTTCGATCTACACAATGAAAACAGCAGTATCAAGACTATTTTTGACCTTAATAATAACAATATTCACGCAGGCAAAACAGACCGTTCACTCCAAGTATTTCCTTGGCGAGAGCATCACTAACCAACTAATCACACGGTGAATAATACCATGATTGAATTTACGTTAAACGGAAAAACAGTGCGCACCGATGCCGCACAAGATACCCCTCTCGTATGGGTGATAAGAGACGAATTTGGTTTAAAAGGTACGAAATTTGGCTGTGGTGTTGCTATGTGTGGTGCCTGTACGGTTCATGTTGAAGGCAATGCCGTTCGCTCATGCTCCTATCCTGTTTCTTTGGTTAAGGGAAAAGTCGTAAATACCATTGAAAGCTTTAACAATGAGCACCCTCTTCAAAAAGCATGGGTAGAAGAACAAGTGCCGCAATGTGGCTACTGTCAGTCGGGGCAAATCATGCAGGCAGCGACGCTTCTTGATAGAAACCCTAGTCCAAGTGACCAAGATATCGTGAATCACATGAGCACTAACTACTGTCGCTGCATGGCATATGTACGCATTAAAAAGGCCATAAAGCGCGCTTCTACTAATACGGTAGAAATCTTTGACCCACGTGCCACGTCTGAGGGAGAAAACGCATGAGCATAAAATCTTTAAGCCAAGCGAAAAAAGACAATATAAACCTTTCTCGTCGTTCGTTTATGGTGGGTACGGTAAATACAACACTGCTGATGGCGTTTGGCGCGTCAGCCATTCCTTCAGTTTTGTCAGCCAAAGAGGCGTTATCAAGCAAAACGTTCTCGCCCAATGTGTGGTTTGAAATGGACACTGCAGGAAATGTAGTGGTGAACATTGCCAAAGCCGAAATGGGGCAACATGTGGGTACGGCTATTGCTCGTATTCTGGCAGACGAACTAGAATGCGACTGGGACAAAGTGTCTATAGTGCATGTAGATACCGACCCCAAATGGGGCTACATGGTCACAGGAGGATCATGGTCCATTTTCCAAACCTATAAGCCCATGTCTCAGGCGGGAGCCGCTGGTCGCCACGTGCTTATAAACGCTGGCGCAACACTGCTTGGCGTCGCCCCATCAAGCTGCAAAGCACAACGAGGCTTCATTGTTTCTGGTAACCAGAAAATTAGTTACGGAGATATTGTTGCAAAAGGAAATGTGGATAAAACCTATTCCGCCGATGAATTAGGTGCACTCGCTATTAAACCTGGGAACAAACGTCACCTCATCGGTATAGGCAACGATTATAAAGCGTTAGACATACCGCCTAAGACTAACGGTAGCGCCGTATACGGCATTGATGTTGAAGTCGAAAACATGTTGTACGCACGCCCTATCTTGCCCCCAACACGTTATGGAAGCACAGTCACTAATGTTGACGACAGCCAAGCCAAATCACTTCCTGGTTATAAAGGTTTTAAAATATTGACCGACCCTTCAGGTACTGTCGAAGGATGGGTTGCCGTTCTTGCCAACGACTATCCAACTGCCATAAAAGCGGTTGATAAAGTTAAAGTAAGTTACAACGCAGGTAAGACAGCAAATGTTAGCGAAGCCGATATTCAAAAAGAAGGCGAGCGCATTTGTCGCGACCGCAGTGAAGGGACACTTTTTGTTGATGAAGGCAATGTTGCACTAGCACAAGAAAATGCGGCTAGCAGTATTGAAGCAATGTATACCACCGCTACAGCGAGCCACTTTCAATTAGAACCGCTAAATGCCATTGCTGAATTTAAAGAAGGCAAGTGGCACATTCATACGGGCAATCAGTGGCAAAGCCTTACCCTTCCTACTGTAGCAAAAGCCGCTGAAGTGCCAGAGGCCGATGTAGTTATCCATCAGTACTATTTGGGTGGTGGTTTTGGACGTCGTTTATTTGGTGACTGGATAATTCCGGCACTATTGACCGCTAAGGCTGCGGGCCAGCCTGTGAAAATGTTGTTTATGCGTCCTGACGATACTATGTTTGATCAGCCTCGCTCAGCATCTACATCACTATTTAATGCCTCATTTGATGAGTCGGGCAAATTTACTGGTATGGAACATGCGCTAGCGGCTGGTTGGCCTACCTTGGCAATGGCGCCAGGCTTTATGCCTGACGGTGTTGATGGCAAAGGCAAGGTTGACCCATTTTCAGCATCAGGTGCCGATCACTGGTACACCATGGAGCATCACCGAGCTCGCGTTATCAACAACAAAGTCGCGCAAGACACCTTCACTCCGGGTTGGTTGCGCTCTGTCGGCCAAGGTTGGATTGTTTGGGGCTTAGAGAGCTTTATCGACGAAATTGCTCATGAAACAAAACAGAATCCTGTGGACTTCCGTCTTGCTATGTTAGATGGCAAGGGTAAACAAGCAGGTAAAGCGCCAGAAAGTGTAGGCGGCGCTAAGCGACTTGCTAATACTCTTGAACTACTCAAGAAAAAAACCGCGGGTGTAACGCTTGGTGACAATGAAGGTATTGGCTACAGCGTAACGGCGGGACAGGAACGAACCATGCCGGCATGGATAGCAACTGCTGCTCACGTTCACGTTGATAAGCGCTCTGGCAAAATTACATTGAAAAAACTGTGGGTAGTGGCCGATGCGGGCATTGTCGTTCACCCCGATGGTGCAATGGCACAAATGGAAGGCTCGCTGCTTTGGGGCACCAGCCTTGCACTGTTTGAGCACAACGAGATAAAAGACGGCTATGTAGCCAAGAAAAACCTGCATACCTACTTACCACTTCGTATGAACGACGTACCAGAAATGGATATTGAGTTTGTTGAGAGTGACGAGTTTCCGGTTGGGCTTGGTGAACCCGGCGTTATCGGTGTTGCGCCCGCTGTGGGCAACGCTGTATTTGATGCCGTTGGCGTACGACTTCGTCACCTGCCAATGCTGGCCTCGCATGTTACCGATGCGCTAAAAGCATAAGGAGTGTTCACAATGAAGATATCATTTAAGTCAGGGCTGATGATAAGTCTGACAAGTGTTGTAGCACTATTGGCAATGTCAGTAACAGGGTGCACAAATAACGCTAGTGTGACAAAAGCTAGCAGCGAGCCCCTACCAAAGGATGTAGCAACAATTACCACTGCCTATACGGCCTATAAATCAAAACCGAATGCCGAGACCGCATTTGCATACCTGTTTGATGTGGCCACCAGCCCACGGTGTGTGAACTGTCACGGTGTGGTTGAAAACGGTGCACACCGCCCAACTGTTGGCGATAACCGTACGCACCATCCAATGAACATCACTTCCATTAATAACCTTAAGATGGCTGTCCAAGATGGAAAATTTGTTCAGGTAGGTGAAACTAACCCTGTTAATTGTCGTGGTTGTCACCAAGATGAAAATGCGGACGAACCAGGTCGCGCACCTGGCGCGGCAAACGACCTGATGCCTGGTTTCGTGTGGCATATGCCGCCACCCACCATGATTATTGCGCGAGACGTAACGCCCGTGCAGCTGTGTAATAACTGGTTAAATCCGCAGCTTAATTCATTTTTGGCACAGCGGGGTGGACGTAATGATATGAAAACCTTCAAAAAAGAGTTTGAACATCACGTTAAAGACGACCCACTCGTTCGATGGGCTTGGGCGCCAGGTCCAGGGCGCACGCCAGCACCGGGCACCCACGAAGACTTTGGCAATGCAATGACTCTTTGGATTGACGCGGGAGCCCCCTGCCCCAGCCAATCATAATTAAACAGTGGCCAAATAAAAACCGCGCATTTGCGCGGTTTTTAAACAACGCCGAAGCGTAATGATGATTAAAAATGATAGTGTGCACTTAAGACAAATGATTCAGAACCCGGATTAATGTCGCCAAGGCCACCATTTGAAATATGGCCAATTTCAGCTTCAAGTGAAACGCGTTCGTTTAATCGATAGAGGCCAGACAGCGAAGAGTAAAATTCGATAGAGTCACCTAACTCTTCTGATTCATCTACTATACCGGCGTGAAATGCTACACGCACAGTGAAGTCCCCCTGCTGGTAAACATCTTTTGCAACACCAGCAGCAAAGTAGTGCTGACCTTCGTCTGCGGTAACAAGTAACACGGTAGGACGCAAACCGTAGTAATTCTGTAATGGTTTATGGATATAAGCAGTATGCACTGCGTAACGATCGGCTTCGTCAAATACGTTCCATACCGCACCGCCAACTTTAAGTTCGCTGCCTTGTGGAAGTGCAGACGCGGAGAATGTCATTAAAGAAGAAACTGCTGATAGTGCAACTGCGAGTGTTTTAAGGTGTGTTTTCATGGTTATACTGTTCTTAGCAAAGTGTTGAAGTAACGTTCCGTCAAATCCATTATTTTCATCCGTGGGTGTATAATGGTAATCAAGTAACTTTTTTCAACCTAATAAACTTTGGTAACCTTATAACTTTGAAGAAATAGAAATTCGAAATTGATTTAACATCAACTAAACTTCTGAAATAAAAAACAAAAGTAGCTCTAAGCTCGCCTGGAAAACGTGTATGAATAGCGATAAAAATAGCGACATTGATGAAAATAAGAACAGTAAAAAGGTTTTAGTGCTTTTTGCTCACCCTGCGCAGACACGCTCTGAAGTTAACGTTCCACTTTTTTCAGATGCACAAGCTAACAAGCATGTCACCGCTGTAGACTTGTATGCCGAGTATCCCGATTTCAATATTGATATAGAACGCGAACAACAGCGGCTTATCGATCACGACATCATTATTTTTCTGTACCCATTATATTGGTACTCAACGCCGTCAATTTTAAAAGAATGGCAAGATCTCGTGCTTGAATATGGTTTTGCCTATGGACACGAAGGTACGGCACTTAAAGGTAAACAGTTTTTGTGTGCCATAAGCGCTGGTGGCAAAGAAGAAGCGTATCAAACTGATGGCTTTAATCATTTCACTATCCGTCAACTTCTCCAACCCCTTGAACAAATGGCAAGCATTACCCATATGACCTATCTTGCGCCTTTTGCGTTATTTGGCTCTCGCACCGCGCAAGAAGAACACCGTATTAGCGAGCATCGTCGAAAATGGACGACATTGCTAAATAAACTCGTCAAAGGCGAACTGAATATGGAAAAAGCAATGAACATCGAAAACCTAGCCGATTTGTGCACGCAGTCAGGAGAGTAAGATGACAGGCTATTTTCTTTATGCATTTATTTATCTCGTAGCTGCTGTTATTGCCGTTCCCATCGCCAAGCGACTAGGGCTTGGCTCAGTTCTAGGCTATTTAATTGCAGGTCTAATCATTGGCCCGGTATTCGGACTTGTAGGTGACGAAACTACAACCATTCAACACTTCGCCGAATTTGGTGTGGTGATGATGCTATTCTTGGTCGGTTTAGAACTTGAACCCCGGTCTTTGTGGGCCATGAAGTCCAAGCTTCTAGGCCTAGGTGGGTTACAGCTTGGACTGACTGCGGCGCTAATAACCGCCGCCGCAATTGCACTGGGTCAGCCCTTTGGGATATCTCTGACAATAGGGCTCATTTTTGCTTTATCCTCTACCGCTATTGTACTGCAAACCTTTCAAGAAAAAGGGTTACAGCAAACCGAGGGAGGCAAAAGCGCGTTTTCGGTACTCTTGTTTCAAGATATCGCCGTCATCCCTATGCTAGCACTAATTCCGCTGCTGGCTATTCCTGAACTGGCATCAAGTGCAGCAGAGCACGGAGCAGGCGGCGAAAGCCACGATAGCTTGAGCTTAGTAGAGGGGCTTCCGCCGTGGGGCTACGGCTTAGTCATCATTGGCTCTGTCGCCTTTGTCACCGTGGGCGGTCACTACCTAAGCCGCCCCTTATTCAAATTTGTCGCTTCATCAAATTTACGTGAAATTTTCACGGCAACGGCACTGATGCTTATTATCGGTATTGCCGCACTGATGGGTTTGGTAGGCCTCTCCCCTGCTCTAGGCGCCTTCTTAGCGGGCGTTGTACTTGCCAATAGCGAGTTTAGGCACGAATTGGAGGCAAACATTGAGCCTTTCAAAGGGCTGCTGCTTGGACTCTTTTTTATCACAGTCGGTGCAGGCATTAATTTTGGGGTTCTGTCGGACAACGCAGCATTGATTGCAGGTCTTACTCTTGTGGTTATGCTGATAAAAGCCATAGTACTGTATGTAATTGCCGTCGTATTTAAGTTGCGCGATAGCAACAAATGGCTATTTACACTTAGTTTGGCACAAGCGGGGGAATTTGGCTTTGTATTGTTAAGTTTTGCATCGCAAAACTATGTACTACCCAGTGATATTATTTCTGTTCTGTCTTTGGTTGTCGCCATTTCTATGTTCTTAACCCCTGGGCTTTTCATCTTGTTCGACAAGGCCATTATGCCTCGCTATAAAGGCAGTAAAACAGAACGTGAACAAGACACCATAGAAGAACAAGGCTCGGTTGTAATTGCGGGTATAGGGCGCTTTGGTCAAATTATTAACCGCTTACTGGTGGCCAATGATGTAAAAACCGTGGTCCTTGATATTCGCTCAGAACAAATTGATCTGATTAGGCGTGTTGGTACAAAAGCTTATTTTGGTGATGCATCTAAGCCGGATATTTTGCACACAGCAGGTGCTCATGACGCCTCTTTGTTGGTTATCGCCATCGATGATAAAGACACGGCTGCCGAAATGGTAAAGTACGCCAAGCATGCCTACCCCAATGTTAAGGTACTTGCTCGCGCATTCGACCGCGGTCACGGATATCGATTGCGCCAGCTGGGTGCTGACTATGTTGTGTCAGAAACATATCATTCCGCACTGGAAATGGGCGCAGAAGCACTGCGTTCGCTGAATATTCACCCCTTCCATGCTGAACGCCAAAAAATGGCCTATAAGAATATTGAAGACCAACAAAACGATGTGCTGTATCACGCGTGGATTGACGATGCGAGCGGTGAACGCGTTGACAATAACTACCTAAAACTATTTATTGAACTCGAAACGTTAATTGAAAATGCACTGAAAGCAGATTTGCATGACAAACACTCAAAAATGCGCGGTTGGACGCCGCCGCCTAAAGGCTACGCTGAAAAACTTGAGCACGATGAAATGCCTGACAATAAATAAGGTAACGCACATATTTTGAAGTTTGCATATAAAAAGCTGATCGAAACCACCGCTAAACGCTATAACTGTAATTACACTATGCTTTTGCGTGTTGCTTTGCAGCAATTACACACATCACCAATACGGAGAGTTATCATGCCGCTTTTTAAGGGTAGTTTCCCAAATACCGTAACATCTATAGGTTTCGCCATTGTTGTTCTTTGTGGCTTAAGTGCTTGTGATGATGCACCTGCTCCACCTAAGGCCGTATCTTCAACACCGGTCACTTTGTACAAGGTGCAGCATTCAGATGAAACTATTGCTAAGTTTCCCGGTCAGGTTGAAGCGGCAGAATACTCAAACTTATCTTTTCGAGTTGGTGGAAAGCTGCAAGAGCTGCTGGTCAAAGCGGGTGAAGAAGTCAAAGAAAATCAACTTATTGCGCGCTTAGACGACCGCGATGCAAAAGCACAACTGGCAACTGCTCAATCTCAATTCGATGTGACATCTGCCATGTTTAAGCGCATGGAAGCATCGGTAGAAAAAGGTGCTGTAAGTCGCTCTACCTTCGATGAAGCAAAAGCCAATTTTTTGTCCGCCAAAGCCAGTTTAACCAACGCAGAAGATCAGCTTAGCTATACCGAACTTCGCGCTCCGTTTGCAGGGCTTATAGCATCTGTCCCTGTTGAAAATTACCAAGTGGTTGTGCCGCAGCAAACCATTGCTGAACTTCATATGCCAGGGGCAATTGATGTGACATTTCAACTACCTGAACAAAAAATGCGTATGATTGACCGCTCAAGAGCAAAAGCAAACCGTAGTTCTGAAATTGCTTGGGTGACATTCTCTGGAATGCCAGAAAAGCGCTATGGTGCAATGTATAAAGATCATGAAAGTACCACTCGCCAAGGCGAACTGAGCTATGAAGTTACCCTTACGCTACCGGAACCAGAGGATATCAATGTTCTGGCGGGGATGAGTGCTACCGTCCTACTTGATATGTCAAAGCTCATAGAATCAGATGCGAAATTGTGGTTAGTGCCTTTTGGCGCGGTGGTTACCGACAATGCTGAACCTGACAAAGCCATTGTATGGCGCTTCAAACCAGAGGGTGATAATGGCCAAAAAGGCACTGTGGAGCCAGTTGAAGTCATGATCACGCGAGGTATCTCTAACGGCTTATTAGTAGAGGGTCCGTTAAACGATGATGACAGAATTGTCGCAGCCGGTGCCCATCTTGTGAAAGATGGACAGCAAGTTACGGAGTGGACGAAAGAAGGAGGCCTGTAGTCATGGTCGAGTATTTCTTTCGCCAAAAAGTTATTAGCTGGATGGTGGCTATCATCCTTGGACTAGGTGGCATTGTCACTTTCCTTGGGTTGGGGCAGTTAGAGTTCCCTGAATTCACCATTAGAAACGCGCTGGTTATTACGCAATACCCCGGGGCAACACCGGAGCAGGTTGAAGAAGAAGTTACCCTTCAATTAGAGAAAGCGATTCAGCGCATACCCAACGTTAAACGGGTAAGTTCGGTCAACATGGTTGGCTCGTCTCAAATAACCGTTGAACTTGAAAGCAGTGTTCAAGAAAAAGATCTAGAACAATATTGGGATAATCTACGACGAAAAATAGGTGATGCCCAGGCAACCCTCCCCCCAGGCACCAGCACGTCTATCGTAAACGATGATTTTGGCGATGTCTTTGGTCTGTTGATGACCCTTAGAAGCGAAGACTATACGCTAAAACAAATGGAAGACTTTGCTGATTTAATGCAGCGAGAAATTCAGCTTGTAGAAGGGGTGAAAAAGATTTCTATTGCCGGCACGGTTAACGAGCAAATTATTGTTTCACTAGACCACGACAAGATGAAAGCCTTGAATGTATCCACCGAAGCCATTGCAGGACTTTTGACAGCACAAAATATCGTGGGAAATGCGGGCTCTATTAAAGTTCAAGGCAAACGACTTTCTATTCAGCCCACCGGCGAATTCGACAACTTAGACGCCCTTGGTCAAGTGGTTATTGGCTCGCCCGCAAGCGGATTGATAAGGCTCACTGATATTGCCACCATTGAGCGTACGCTTAATGATACCCCCTCTATTTTGTATCACAGTGGCGGCGCACCTGCCCTTTCCATTGGTGTATCATTTGCGTCAGCGGTTAACGTAGTGGATGTCGGTAAACGCCTTGAGGCAAAAATAGCTGAACTAGAAGCGCGCATGCCTCTTGGCATGGAATTAACGACTGTTTACAACCAACCTACGGTAGTCGATGACTCTGTCACAGGGTTTCTCATTAACCTAGTAGAAGCTGTCGCCATTGTTATCTTTGTATTGCTCTTGTTTATGGGCTGGCGAAGCGGCGTATTGATGGGGCTCATTTTGGTACTTACCATCCTAGGTACCTTTATTCTGATGTCCATAAAAGGCATTGAGCTTCAAAAAATCTCCCTTGGTGCCCTTATTATTGCGTTGGGTATGTTAGTTGATAACGCAATTGTGGTTACAGAAGGAATGCTTATTGGCGTTCGCAAGGGGCAAACCAAACTGCAAGCAGCGAAAGATGTTGTGTCGCAAAACGGGCTCCCCCTTTTAGGTGCAACCGTTATAGCCATTACCGCTTTTGCGCCTATAGGGCTGTCACCTGATGCCACTGGCGAATTTGTTGGTTCGCTGTTCTGGGTGCTTTGCTTCTCACTATTTTTAAGCTGGATAACAGCACTCACTATTACGCCTTTCTTTTTCGATTTGTTATTCAAAACTGAAAAAGAACGAGGAACCAGTGAAGATGATGACCCTTACAAGGGGTTCATATTTACCGTTTACAAGCGCTTTTTAACGGCGGCCATTAATTTTAGGTACATCACTATTGTCATCGTACTTCTGGCATTAGTGGGAGGTGTTGCCTCTAGCAAATTTGTTAAAAATGCCTTCTTCCCCGACTCCTCAACCCCGCTTTTCTTTGTTGATTTGTGGCTACCTGAGGGTAGCGATGTTCTTACCACTGAGCAGTCTATACGTCGTTTAGAAAATCGCGTTATGCAGATGGAAAACATTGCTAACGTTACCAGCGTAATTGGAGGTGGCGCACAACGACTAACCCTTACCTATGCCCCGGAAGACAGATACGCCAGTTACGGCCAGCTAATTGTTGAAACCAATACAGTTGAATCACGTGATGCGCGCATGCGCGAAATCATTGAGCTCGTTAGAGAAGATTTCCCTAACGTGCAATACAAAGTAAAAGCATTACAAGTTGGACCTTCTGCCAAAGCAGCAATAGAAGCGCGCATTTATGGCCCAGAGCCAGAGGTTCTGCGGGAAATAAGCAGCGATATCGAAGCCATTTTTAACGCTGAGCAAACTATGGACAGCGTACGGCTATCTTGGAGCAACAAGGTTCCTTTTGTGGAGCCTGTTTTTCTTGAAGAGCAAGCTCGCCGAATTGGCGTTACCAGAGATGCAGTTCACACGGCATTCTTACTCAACAACGAGGGACAAAGCGTTGGCTTATATCGCGAAGGCAGCGACTTAATACCCATTGTCATGCGTAATGACCCTAACCAGCGCTACGACATAGACAACCTTGCGTCGCTTAATGTGTGGAGCCAAGAACAAGGTAAATACATCAGCATGGCCGATGTAATCAGTAATGTTGACGTAAGCCTGGACAACCCGATTATTAAACGCCGAAATAGAGTAAGGATGTTAGCTGTCTATGCCGAACCTTTGCCTTTATCGGGTGAAACGGCCGCTAGCGTGCAAGCCAAAGTACGCCCATTGGTAGATGAACTAACGCTACCAGACGGTTATAGCATTGAATGGGGCGGCGAATATGAAACGTCTCGCGATGCACAAAAAGCGCTTTTCGCTAGCATGCCAATTGGCATTATCGGCATGTTTATTATTACCGTATTGCTGTTTGGTAAATTGCGACAAGCACTGGCCATTTGGGGGGTTATCCCTCTTACCACCATCGGTATTATTGGCGGTTTAGTACTTGTTGGCGCGCCATTTACCTTCATGGCTCTGTTAGGCAGTTTAAGCCTAATTGGAATGGTGCTTAAAAATGGTATTGTACTGATGGAAGAAATAAACGTGCAATCAAGGGGTGATGGTGATGCATTTACTGCTGTTATCAACGCTTCAGTATCACGTGTACGACCGGTTTCTATGGCAGCAATTACTACCATTTTGGGGATGATCCCGCTGTTTTCCGATGCGTTCTTTGCATCTATGGCGGTAGTAATAGTATTTGGCTTAACGGTTGCAACAGTACTCACGCTGCTTATTTTGCCAGTGTTGCACTGCACCTTCCATGGTATTAAGGCAGACAAATAGGCGCCGATACCAAGTAAATGTGTGTAAGAAGGAGCACTAGCCTCGAAAAGCAAAGTGCCATACTATAAGTCAATAAAGCCAGCGTAAGCTGGCTTTTTATTATTTGATTTTGTTTGATAAATACACAGTGGTAACGGAAAAAGTTATGAGAGAACTCGCCAAACTCAAAGGCTATTATTTTACAGCGGTCGTTAGCCTACTGTTTGCTGTTATTGGCTTTTCGTATAACGCATGGCGCATGGAAGTGTCTGAGAGTAACAACAATGTGCGTACTGCGTCATTTGAAGTACTTAAAGCGCTAGCGGAACTAGAACGCAATGTATTTGCCGCACACTACGACCAAGACTCTATAAAAGGAAACCCAAGAGAGGGCTGGGTGCAAGTGGGATTAATTTCCGACCTGAGCGTTCTTATCGACCCCAAGGTTGAGAGCAAGGCAAATGCATTGAAAATCAGATGGGGAAAAAACTGGGAAATGCTTCCAACTACAGAATCGTCAGCGACAACCGTCGTTGCAGCCATTGACGAAGTGCGTGTAGAGATAAAGGATGTGTTATCGTCACTGCAATAAATAGCAGACCAAAGCGAACTTCAGGCTATGCCTATCGCTCGCTTTGGTACTACGCCGGCTATACGTTCTAAGCGTTGACGTTTACAGCACACTTTTTAATAAGCAAATGTACCTCTAATTGGGTAGTTATTGTTTGGGTCTCGTATCCAATTTAAACCATTTGCCAGGGCGCCAAGTTCGGGTCTGACAAATGGGTTATTAGAAATATCGACAACATGCAGGTTGCCTTGCTCATTCACCACAAACAAGCCTGGCTCGGCAAAATTATGATCGGTTTCTTGCTCAGAGCGCGGTATTGAGATGTAGACACCAAGCGCCTTCATTTGCGCTTCTGTTAAGCCGTAGGCGACAGGGAAATTTACCGATACTTGGGTTAACTGCTGACGCATTTGCGCTTCAGAATCAGCCGACACGGCAATAATATCAACACCAGCTTGCGCAAAATGCTCTTTGTATTCTGCAAGCTGGTTTAGATAACGAGTACACAACGGGCAGTGACGACCGCGGTATACAAAAACCGCTTGCCACGTAAAGCCATCACGTGGTTGACCTAAGGTAACTTGATTACCTTCACTGTCTGTTACTTCAATAGACGGAAATGCATCACCTGCATTTAATTTAACTGACATTTGTTTTCTCCAAATCGATTAATAGCTGAGGCATTTTATGGTTGATGTTGCCAAACATCGCGCCTGTGTATGATATTAGGGAGTCTTAGCACTAATACAATGAGTAGCATTTTTGTAACTACCCCGAGTCTCCCTTAAAGTTCGAATAGCATATCGGTACGTATAATGTACTTAACGCCTTTGGTTATTGGCGTTGAGCTGTGTAAACAGTGTAAAGGATGTCGCCCGTGAGGAAATAAAAGTACTCCTCCAGTAGGTGTTCTAACATTTATATGAGCTTGCTTGTCGCCGCGTCGAGCAGGCTCACCCGGCTTATCTGCATTGACAAGAAATTGTGTTTCACCCCCCTCGAAATCATCGTTGAGCAAAATAAGAAATGTCATTTTGCTGTATCTGTCTGAGTAAGCATTGGTGACCAAATTATTGCCAACAACTTTTGATCCTGGCCAATCCCCATCAATATGAAATTTAAAATAATCACCTTCTTGATAGCGATAAAAACGAAACCGAGTATTAATACCTAGCGGTTTTTTACCATCAAATATCGACAAGTGTTGCTCTGCCAGCGCAGATACGCGTTGCCATATACGTCGCTCTGTCGCATCGTCAACCACAATTGTTACATTGTCGTTATGACGAATCTCGCGAGGAAGCGAGACCGCGGCATCTTTCAGAAAGCCCAACGCTTCAGATGTTTCGATAAAGCGGCGGCACTCGGCCTCACTGAAAACATTGAGCAATTGGTATGCACCTGGCACTTCAGCGATATCATTGCGTGTTGCCAAGAGGCCTTGGTCTGCTTTTGCATTAGCCTCGCTTGAATCCGCGTCAAAATTTACGCTTTTTCCAGCGTCTACTGAATCAAGTAAAAAGGCATTGTCGCGTTTCGCGGCCCATGTAGGAATAGCAGGGTTTTGAGCTCCAGGCTCACGTGCAATAACGAAAAAGTTCTCTTTCATCTCTAGTCTCCTATGCGCTTATTACTTGCACTTGGGTAAACTGTCTATGCCCATCTAGAGAGCCGTGATACCCATAGCCACTTTCTTTCGCTCCTACCCAGGGTGCATCTCCCGCTCCTACACCAGCGTTAATACCCACCATACCTGCTTCCATGTTTTCAGACACGTAACTGGCGTTTTGACGACCAAATACAACCGCGCCTAAACCTAGGTTAGAATTGTTAGCATGTGTAATTGCCTCATCAACGTCCTTAAATGAGGCAATGGCGATCACTGGGCCAAAGGTTTCTTCGTTCGACATCAACATACTTTGTGTTAACCCAGCAACAACGGTTGGCTGAATGAACGGTGGATGATAATCATCACTTCCCAACAAAAACTCAGCGCCCTGTTGCTTAGCATCAACCAAGTGCCTTATCACGTGTTGATGCTGTTTTTCATTAACCAAGGGCCCAATATTGACACCCGCTAAGTCCCAAGGTCCGACTGAGTACTGAGCGGCAATATTGACCACCCGCTCACAGAATTCATCATAAATAGCTTCGTCTACGTAGATACGCTCGGTAGACGTACACATTTGCCCGGAGTTTTCAAACGAGCTGGCTACGGCGAAACGCGCCGCGGCATTGATGTCCGCATCGTTAAGCACAATCATGGCGTCATTACCTCCTAACTCCATAACCAAGCGATGAAGTTTGGGTGCGGCTGTTTTCATGATGTGTTTTCCCGCTTCAACGGAACCTGTGAAAGCGACCATATTTATGTTGCTTTGCACCAAAGCCTTACCGACTTCACCGTCACCATGAACAATATTCAGTACCCCTTCGGGTAAAACGCGATTCAGCGTGCTCACAAACAGATCTGCAACCAAAGGCGTATTTTCAGAGGGTTTCAGCACTACCGTGTTACCAGCAACCAATGCTGGTACAAGCAAGTTATTCGCCATGGCTAAGGGATAGTTCCACGGCGAAATAATGCCAACAACGCCAAGCGGACGATAATGGATTTGTGTTCCACTTGGCTTTCTAATCGGGCTTACCGCTTGAACCACTTCTTGGCTGAAGTAAGCTGCGCTTTGCATTACCCCCATTACTTCATAAGTTGCTCTGCGTTTATCTTTTCCCATTTCCTGTGAAATCAAAAAGATTAGCTTTTCAGCTACACTTTCAAGGGCGCTGAAGGCTTCTTTGACTATGCTTGCCCTTTGCTGAGCGGTGTACTTACGCCAAGCCTGTTGTGCTATGCGCGCTTTGCCTACCGTGTCCTCGACCGCACTTCTACTCGCTATTTCTACGCGCCCAATTTCCTTACCATCAAGCGGATTAGTCGATACCAGTGGATTACTCATTCTTATCTCCTGAAAATACAATTGCTCTAATCTCTATACTTGTGCGCGGTGGTAATAACTCTCCTTGCTGATTGTTTATAACTTCGACGGCAGAATGAGGAACACCAAACATGCCTTCTGGAAGCGTCGAGTCGAACACCTTAAATAACAAGCCTTCACCAGGAGCCATATCAGATTGGTAATACCAGCGGTGTTTTGGGCTGTAACTAATCGCCGCTAATTCACCAACTCGGTCGGGGTAAATAAGTTTTAAACGATGAAAATCACTTTGCTGCACTGTTGCCAAATCAACCATTGCAAGAGGCGATGATTTAACAACGCTGTGTACCGGTAACCACAAATTGACCAGCTTATAGTTGCGTGATCGGAGCTGTGACTTGTCTTTTGTCTCTGCAAGCATACGATGCTCAGCTGACGTATTTGTATAGTCGTTGTGTACCGTTTTTACTGGGGCTCTGTTATGGATGGTTTTCTCAGCGCGCGTGGTAGAGCGGTAAGTATGATCAAAGATTTGAACATGCTTGGTATCAAACTTGCGCTGCAAGAATGTAATTACAGAAGGGTATAGCTGCGCTATCACTGCTTCGTCGTTCTCAAAGTGATTAAAAGCCGGTTCAAATCTCACGACTTCAAAACCGTTTGTATCAATTGAAAACTCGCGCTTGCTTTTACGCATATCAGTGATATCGATATTTCGCTTATCAATTGATGTGGTCAATTCCGAAGCGCCAGGCCCTTGATAGGTTTGGTCGTATTCCAATGTACCTTGGGGTAATACATAATTTACAGAAAACATGATTCATTCCTCAATATCGCTTTGATGAGTGAATGATAAAGTCCGAGGTGATACAATAAAATCAAGTAACCCATGTAACTGATACAAGTGAAACCAAGTAAACTTATAGAAATCAAACAACTGAAGATTTTGCTTGCCCTAATTAAGGAAAAGAATTTATCGAAAGTGGCCGAGCAATTAGGCATATCTCAGCAAGCAGTGAGTGAACACTTAAAAAAATTGCGTTCAGCATTCAACGATAGGTTATTTATTAGAAGTGGCAGTGGTGTAGAGCCCACTGCGTTTACTGTTGCGCTTCAGCCAAAATTAATTGCGGCCATTGAAGCGGTAGATGGCCTGCTTAAACCCGACACGTTTTTACCTGCATCGACAAAAGCTACATTTACAATAAGCTGTACCGACTTTGAGCAAGTTTCGCTGCTTCCCAAAGTACTCAGTGTTATTAGAAAAGAAGCGCCCTTTTTAAAGATTGCAGTGAAAAAACTAGAGTTAGACACGCTAGCTGCAGATTTGAAAAATGGTGATGTAGATGTTGCTCTCACTAACCCCGCATTTGCGCCGAGCCACTATCCATGCGAAACACTTTATAATGAACACTATACCTGTGTAGCTTCATCAAAAAATAATCAGGTTTCATCGTCAATGAGCATTGAAAGTATTGCCAACATTCCACAGGTGGTTGTGTCACCCTCAAGAGGTGATTTTAGTGGGGCAATACAGCACTGGTTTGAATCACAAGGCCACCCTCGCAATGTTATGATGACCTTTCCTACTTTTTCTGCGGCAATAGCAGCTATCCACAGTACAGACCTATGCGGATTTATTCCAAGCGCCCTCCTTCCCGACTCTCGCCTTCAAATGATAGAGATCGCTCCCCTCCCTCCTCAATTTGATGTAATTAGTATCTGGCACCAGCGCTTGTCCAGCGACCCCTTAACTCAGTGGATACGCCGTATCATTCGCGATGCAGCCAATAGTTAATAATCAACGCCTAATGCTGAATGGCTATGTATCAAAGATGATCCCTCTTAACATCGCCATGTGTTGCTGTTCGTGTAGCTTCCGTTCTTCGCGCGTATAAAGCTTATCGAGCGTGGGGCGGGAAACGACGTAGTATTGCGTTGCGCCCAACAAGTGGTACACAAAAGCAAGCGGTGAGTGCTCTACAAACCCCCCCTTTTGCTGCCCGCTATCTACAATGGCAACAATCTCATCAAGAAAAGGGCGCAAAAACCACTTATTTGCTTGTTCAGCGCGTTCGCGATTATCGAGTAACTCTCGCATGAGCAAAATGATCACTCTTAGTCGTTCTTCATCAGCGCGTATCATCTTTTCAAATAGTGCAAATAGCTGTGTTTGCGCATCGTCAGATTCAGTTTTGATTTCCGTTACCAGGTCAATAAGATGATTAGCCGCCTTTGCTAGCACAGCAGCGTAAAGCTTTTCTTTTGATGGAAAATGATGAAGCAAACCCTGCTTACTTACACTTACCTCCGCGGCAACATCGTTAATGCTTGTGCCATAGAAACCATTTTTCGAAAAAAGAATAGTAGCAGTATTCAATAACTTGTCTTTCGTTTTTAACTTCACTTCGTCGTTCCAACGCCAAAAGTGTTAATACAATGTTGACAGCTTACCACTTGGTAGGTACTTTGTAAAAAACCTACCGATTGGTAAGTTACCTTAAGAAATGTACACCGCGTTTGAATAACCAAAACGTACGCTTCCCGTTTTAGGAGTGACATCATGAATACCGATATCGAAAAGTTGTTATTAAAGAGTGCGAAACAAAACGTAGCGAATAAAACTACCTCACTAGGTGATATTGAGGTGCGCTCCGATACCAACAGATATACCAGTCAATCTCGATTTAACGATGAAATAAATAAGGTGTTCAATACGTTGCCAACCATTGTGGCTCACGTCTCTGAAGTGAGAGAGCTTGATAGCTATAAAGAAGTTAAGACGACCATGGGGTCCTTAATTGTTAGCCGAGACTCCAACAATCACGTGCATGTGTTTAGAAACGCTTGCCGGCATAGAGGTGCGAAATTGGTAGAAGATTCAGGGTGCACCAAGCAGTTTGTGTGCCCCTACCACGCATGGTCATATACTACAGATGGTACCCTAAACAACATTCCTGGCCACCAGCACTGCTTTCCTAATACTCATAAGTCAGACAATGGCTTGATAGTAGTCCCCAGCATCGAAATGTATGGTTTCATTTGGGCATGCCCAAGCGTTGCTGAAAATGAAGATATCAAAGCCCATTTAACGAGTCACTTGGCTGGCATGAATGCACACCTTGAGTGGCTAAAAGCAGATGAGTTGACGCACTTCAAACGCTTTACCAAGGTATGGAAGGGTAATTGGAAACTCTTTTCTGAGGGCGGGCTTGAGACTTATCACTTTGCATTTGCACACAAAGAAACCATAGCGCCGTTTTTCTACAACAATGTGGCAGTAATAGATAAGGTTGATATGCACTACAGGGTAGTCATGCCCACAAAAAACCTGTCGTCTGAAGCGGCACAAGCAACAGATGATTTATCGCTGCACGACTACAGCCATACACTATTTATGCTGCTTCCGAATACAGCGCTGCTTATACAAAAAGAACATGTGGAATTTATAAGCTTTCGTCCGCTAAGTTCAGGTGAAACCGAAATAACTGTCACGACGTTAATTCCCAATAGTACTGACGTTAACGATGTTAATCAGCTTCGCCATTGGCAGAAAAATCACGACATCACAAATACCACGCTTAACGAAGACTGGGCATTGGGCGAGTCTATTCAATCATCGTTAGAAAGCGGTGCATTACCCTTCATTCAATATGGCAAAAATGAATGGGCTCTGCATGCCTTCAATGAAGAGCTTAATGCCCTTCTTGCTGTGTAGTGACTCTTTTCATGTAAAAAATCGGCTTTGGGTGCTTAAAAACTAATTGGTTCGACGAGGTAGAGTCTATGTCGCAGTATAGAATTTGGGAATGTCAGGCGTGTGGTTGGCTTTATGATGAAGAAAAAGGCTGCCCGGAAGAAGGTTTGCGCCCCGGTACTAAATGGGAAGATATTCCTGACGATTGGTGCTGCCCTGAATGCGGCATTAGTAAGCGTGATTTTCAAATGAAACAGGTGGCTGAAACGAGCGAAGTTGAGCAAATGAACACTCAAAACGGATCGCTCCCACTCTTTCACAGTGAAAGCCCTGCAGGAATAAAACCGTTAGCCAGCAAACGAACTCAGAACAACGACGCAAGCGGCGCTCCCATCGTGGTTATAGGTTCGGGCATGGCGGGCGTTAACTTTGTAAAGTCGTATCGTCGACACGATAAACATACGCCTATTGTTGTAATTTGTGCAGATGATGGCGCGATTTACAGCAAACCTCAGCTGTCTAATGCCTATGCGCAGCAAAAAAGTATTGCCGCGCTTACCCAAAGTTCAGCCATAGAGTTTTCGCGCCAATATAACGTTAGGCTTTTTACTCATACGTTGGCAGAACGTGTAGATACACAGGCAAAGTGTGTGTTACTTCAAGGAGGCGGAGCGCAACCTTACGATAAGTTGGTTCTAGCCACAGGTTCATCGGCTATCACGCCCTCTATTGAAGGTAACGCAAACCACAAGATTCGCGCTCTAAACAACTTAAGTGATTACGGGCAGTTTGTCACTGAAGCCGCGCACGTGCGCCACGTTACTATTATGGGTGCAGGCCTAATTGGCTGTGAGTTTGCAGATAACCTGCTTCGCGCAGGACTCGGCGTTAGCATTGTTGACCCGAACCCCAGTGCGCTCTATTCGCTTCTGCCCCATGAAGCGTCACTTTCACTAACTCAGTCTCTAACAGAAGCAGGTGCCGATTTCCATTTTGGTACGACGGTGTCGCGTATTGAAAATCGCGAGCTGGGCACAAAGGTGATACTGGCTAACGGACGGCGCTTTAATAGCGATCTTGTACTATCGGCAATTGGCGTACAACCCAACATAGAATTAGCGTTGCGTTCTGGTATTTCGTGCCAGCGTGGTATTTTAGCTAACAGTCATCTAGCAACATCGGTTCAAGATGTATTTGCCATAGGAGACTGTGCCCAAGTTTCAATGCAACGCGTTGCTGCTAGTGATGATGCAAGCCCCATTAAAGATAATACCGAACAGATTGGTGCAGTTCTGCCCTATGTCGCGCCACTGTTAAACCAAGTTAAGTTACTAGCCTTAAATTTGGCCAACGAGATAATACATGAGAAAAAACCCGCGCATTTGTCTTACCCCATAATGCCAATCGTTGTGAAAACCAGCTGCCACCCTATCAACATGGTACTCCCCATTCATACGACTGCTGGCCACAATCGATGGGCAGTAGAAGAACAAGATAGTGACGGCGTTAGTGCAAGGTTACTCGATAATAAGTTCAACACCATCGGCTATGTGTTGACAGGCAAATACGTAACCAACGAGCGCTGTAACGCATACACCACCCTTATTCCCAATAGAGATTAGCTTATCTCCACGGCTGCCTTGAAAACGTTGATAAATGGCTATGCCGATTCAAAAACAACCTAAATTACACTAAGCAGTTTACTTTTGAGCAAAAACAAGTATTATAAATAAACTACACCGTGCAGTATACTTTTATTAAGGTGAGATAATGCTTGCTTATCGTCGCACTTGCTTTGTTATTGGAGTTTTATTTATGACGTCGTTTTGCGGTTGCTCAAACGCTATTGCAGAGAATGCCCCACTACCTGAAAAATTCAGCAATACACACATTACATACCAAACGTCATTAGGTGATATGTGGAAGATGTTGAAAGCCTATTGGCGCGACGACAGAAAGGCAGCAACGCCTACATTTGAAATTCCGGTTGTTCCGCTTGATATCGACAAGCTTGATGCGGTTGAAGAAGACAGCATTGTGAAACTTGGACACTCAACCACACTGCTTAAGGTAAACGGCGAGTACATTCTTATCGATCCTGTTTTCAGTGAACGCGCCTCACCTGTGCAGTGGATGGGACCAAAGCGATTTCATGCATCGCCCATTAATATAGAGGCCCTGCCCGAGTTGGCAGCGGTTATTATTAGTCATGATCACTACGACCATTTAGATAAGGGCAGCATAGAAATCCTTAAACACAAAACGAGACAGTTTGTTATGCCACTTAAAGTTGGAAATCACTTGCGTGACTGGGGCGTAAAGAACAGTAAAATAACCGAGTTGGACTGGTGGCAAAAAACAATATTGAGTGGCATCGAGATAGTTGCAACGCCGTCTCAGCACTTCTCTGGACGCGGATTGTTTGATAGGGATGAAACACTTTGGGCTAGTTGGGTAATTCGTAGTACCAC
Organism: Alteromonas sp. KC3; assembly: GCF_016756315.1. NCBI lineage: Bacteria > Pseudomonadati > Pseudomonadota > Gammaproteobacteria > Alteromonadales > Alteromonadaceae > Alteromonas > Alteromonas sp. KC3. Next base: position 1,706,938 of record NZ_AP024235.1, on the reverse strand, counting down.
CACAAATGTGTTTTATAGCGGAGATTCTGGTTATTTTGATGGCTTTAAAGACATTGGTGATAAGTATGGGCCATTTGATTTATCACTCATTGAAACCGGAGCATACAACGAACTGTGGTCAGATATTCACATGCTTCCGCACCAGAGCCTTAAAGCCCATATCGATGTGCAAGCCAACGTAATGATGCCAGTACATAACAGTACGTTTGACTTGGCCTTGCACAATTGGAATGAACCTCTGGTTAAAATAACTGCCCTTGCTGAAAAGCAACGAGTGCCTGTGAGTACGCCAATTTTTGGTGAGATTATTCCAATCGCAAATGCAGCAGAAGCACCTAACAAAGTATGGTGGGAAGAATAAAAGTAGGTCTCTTCCCCTACTTCTTTGTAAGAAGTTTTTCGATTTCATTTGGAGCCAAGGGTTTTGAAAACAGAAACCCTTGTGCATATTCAACGTTTAAGTGCTTACAATAATTAGATTGCTCCTGAGTCTCAATGCCTTCTGCAACAATATTGAGTTCAAGTTTGTGGCCCATATTTATAATTGCTTCTAACAAAGCACCGTCATAAGGGTCCTCAGGGGCATGCTTCAAAAAAGAGCGATCAATTTTTAGATGGCTAATCGGGAATTGCCTAAGATAACTGAGTGAAGAATAACCCACACCAAAATCATCAATGGCAATTTCTACTCCCTTGGCTCTAAGCGCTCTTAACCCCTCAAGCACACTATCATCTGATTGAATGAGTAAATTTTCGGTCAACTCTATTCCCAAATCGCTGGGTAAAAGCCCGAACCTGCGTATCGTAGATTCAAAATTTGAAAAGAAATTCGGTTGAATTAACTCCTTTCCCGAAATATTGATGTCTACCCGAAGCATAATCCCCTTTTCTTTCCAAGCCTTGACCTGCTTGCACGCTTGCTCTAAAACCCACTGTCCAATTTTAACGATAAGATCAGTACGTTCGGCGATGCCTATGAAAATATTCGGAGGAGCACTTCGACTCGCGTCGGCAGGACACCAACGCAGTAGTGCTTCACATGCTGCAACGTGCTGATCACGCAAATCAAACTGCGGTTGATATACCAACATGAATTCGTCTTTCTTTAACGACTCGTGAAGCTGTGCCGTAATTGTCCGTTGCCGATTAACTTTTTCAAAAAGCTCAGCACTAAAGAATTGAAATTGATTGCGCCCTTCAGCCTTTGCTTGGTACATGGCGACATCAGCTTTTTTTAATAGATCGTCAGGCTTGCTCCCGTCTTGGGGAAAGTTACTCACGCCCGTACTCACCGTCATGTGCGCATTTTCCGTACCCAGTTCGAATGTACAGCCAAAACAGTCAGTAAGTTTTGAAGCAATGCGCGATACCTCATCTTGTGAAAGATCGCTATTAAGCACTATCACAAATTCATCGCCGCCAAACCGCGTTAACTTTCCATCGTTGCTTAAACATTTTTCAAGGCGCTTAGCAACGCTTCGCAATAACTCATCCCCCCATGTATGGCCCAAGGTATCATTAACTTCTTTAAACATATCAAGGTCTATGAAAAGAACTGCAAATTGGCTGTTATTACTTTTGGCCTCGGCAATTCTTGACTGCAATTCACTGTAAAGGAAACGTCTGTTTGGCAGCCCAGTGAGTAAATCGGTAGACGCCATTCTTTCTAGTTCTTGTAGTGCGGTATTTTCTTTAGACAAGTCCACATCAATGCAGAACATTTCTGGGTTGTCGGTTCCTTCCTTCAGCATCACATGAGAAGAAAAGACATGAACTAACGAACCATCTTTTCGTTTTAATTGAAGTCGTTCTGAGGGGATAGCTACACCTTCTTGCAGCCATTGTTGATGTAACGCTATGACGGCTTCCTTCATTTCAGCAGGAATAATGAGGTCTTCTAGTTTTCTACCTATAGCGTCTTGTTTTGAATAACCGTAAATTTCCTCACTTGAATGATTCCAATAAATTACCCGCCTTTCCTTGTCATAGCCCTGTACTGATATTTTGGGCAGCGCATCGATGAGATCAAGGAACCGCTGCTCCCCTTCATCGTACAAAGTAATGAATTGATTATCACTTCCTGGTTCAAAATTCATAGCACTCCTTCGCACTTGTAATCACATCACAAGCGTTTCTGGCAACCACTCTATATCAAGTATAGATTCAGTTTTCTAAACTGCTCAAGTAATCGACTGCACAAACTGTCAGCGGTACGAAAAAGCAGTGTTAGTTTGCAAACAAATTCCCTTGTAATCAGGGACATTTTTTAAAAAATAAACTACTTTTAAGTAAACAGTAATCCGTAAGGCAAGTGGTTGTGATTGCGCCTGGTTGTAATTTTAATCAACTCATACAAACGTTCATAGAATCGAGTAAGGACGGCTACGCCATTTTTTGTCCTGACGATAAACTCCTATATGCCAACTATGTATTCTTAGACATATTCTGTGCAACAAACTGCAAAGTTGAATACTGGAGCTTTGAGCAACTTGTCCGCCATGCATATGACCAAAAACGCGGTATAAACATTGAAACCGACCACATAGAGAGCTGGCTTGAATATGTAAGAAGTGTGAGACGAAAACGCCCACACCGGATGTTTGAGGTCGACTTAGTCAATGGACGCTGGATGCTTTTTTCAGAACATCTTCTCGACTCAGGCGAGTTGCTGTTACAAGCGAAAGACATTTCAAAACAGAAAGTGACTGAAAGTACACTGCAACGCTCCTTAGTTCAGCTTAAGAAACTTGCGCTTACCGATGAACTCACCCAATTAGCCAACCGCCGCTCTTTCGTAGATGCCGTTGAAACTGAGCTAGCACGCGTTCAGCGAAACCAAGCGTCGGCCACAATGTTAGTCATAGACTTAGACCACTTTAAACGCATTAACGATACTTATGGCCACTTAGCAGGCGATCATGTGCTAAAGCACACTGCTGCCATTTTGCGTCAATCTACCCGTCAATACGATATTGTGGGTAGATTGGGCGGGGAAGAATTTGCGGTGTTTATGTCTGAGGCGGATCTTAACGTCGCCTATGAAGTTGCTGAGCGCATTCGCAGTTCACTGGCACAAAGTGTGACCGAGGTAGACGGCAATAGCATTAGCGTTACAGCATCTATTGGTATCTGCACTAAACTTAAGCCCGACAGTTTTGAGACGCTGTTTACCGACGCAGATGAAGCGCTGTACAAAGCAAAATCAGATGGAAGAAATCGCATTGCTGTTTTTAATACTCTTAATCGCACTACATGAGTAAGGAAAGCCCACAACGGCACTGTTCAGAAAACTGAACTCTTCCCTTCAAACGGCTTATACGTTCTTATTTAAAAATAAAATACCCTATGCGTTGCGCAATTTCATTTAAACATGCAACCTGTTAAAAAAGAACAATTTGGAGCCGTTATGGCAAACGAAAAAAACGTTTATGATCTTGTGTTGTATGGCGCAACCTCTTTTGTTGGGCAAATTATTTGTGAGTACCTTGCCACTTATAAGGATGAACAAGTAACGTGGGCGATGGCAGGTCGCAGTGAACAAAAACTTATTGAAGTGAAGCAAAGAGTTGGTATAGACGTGCCCCATGTTGTCGTTAACGCTGACGATGAAGATGGTTTACACGCGATGTGCGAACAAACCAAGGTAGTGCTCACGACAGTGGGTCCTTATGCGCTCTATGGCGAGAGCGTTGTAAAAGCGTGCGTAAACACAGGCACTGCTTATTGCGACTTAACTGGCGAACCTCAGTGGATAAAACGCATGGTGGACAAGTACCACAGTGCGGCGCAAAAAAGTGGCGCCCGGCTGGTTAACTGTACAGGCTTTGATTCTATTCCCTCTGATTTAGGCGTGTATCACCTACAAAGGTTGGCCATCGAGAAAACAGGCAAACCAGCCACACAAATTAAAATGCGTGTGCACCGAATACGTGGTGGAGCGTCAGGCGGAACAGTTGCCAGCTTGCTCAACGTTTTAAAGGAAGCAAAAAAAGATCCAGGCTTACGTAAAGCTTTAGTGAACCCTTATGTACTGTGTCCCGAGAGGCATCCGTATTCAGTGCGGCAGAAAAATCACAAAAGTGCAGAGTATGACGATGAGTTAAAGATGTGGACCATGCCATTTGTGATGGCATCTATCAACGAACGTGTTGTTCACCGCAGCAATGCTCTATTAGGGAATATGTACGGTGAAAACTTCAGATACGACGAGGCCATGTCTGCCAAAAACAAGAGTATTGCCAAAAAGACGACACTTGGCCTAGGTGCATTTATGGTGGCGGCGAATATATCGCCATTAAGAATACTTCTCGAAAAATTTGTGCTACCCAAACCGGGAGAAGGACCAAGTAAAGAAGAGCAGCTTAATGGAATGTATGATATGCGCTTTTATGGCACCCTTGCCAACGGTGAAAAGATTGAAGTCAAAGTCTTGGGCGATAGAGATCCGGGGTATGGCTCTACGGCCAAAATGATTACACAAGCAGGACTTTGCCTTGCAAATGATAGTGTAGACACACAGGGCGGATTTTGGACGCCTGCATCACTGCTAAACGACAACTTAATCAAGCGGCTTGCCGAGCACGCTGGCGTGATAGTTGAAGAAGTGAGTAGTCAGTAAATTACAAACGTAAATAGTCTTTGACCTTTTATAGATAACAAGCTATTACGTTTTTTTATTCTTTTATTGGTACCCTAATGAATAGTCTATTGCCATCATCGTTTGTCGAATTACTCTCTTTGCTGATGCGCGAACCCAGTGTAGTTGGTGCAGAGCACACCTTCTTTCGAGTATTGCAACGAGAGTTGGAAGAACGCGGAGCAAAGGTAACATGGTATGAAGGCCTGCTGGTTGCTCAAGGAAGCGACCCTCACAGTATCATGCTTTCAGCCCATATCGACCGCCACGGACTTATTTGTACAGGTCCTAACGAATTTCAATATGCGGCATTTGTTGCCGGAGCGCGCTCGGACTTACTCGGAAATTCTGTTAGTGAACAGCTAATGAAAAAAATTGAAGGGCGATTTGTCAATGCTCCCGTGTTTGCCTATGAGCCTTGGACAGGCGCATACCGCGGCCGAGGGCATATCAAGGGCTCTGAGATCTGCGAATTTCGCAACAATCTTATTTTTGAACTTGAAGGCCTTGAACATGTGGTAGCAGGCACCCCCATAGCCATGGTAGACAAGCTCAAAGTGACCGAAGACGCGCTTGTGGGCCAGCTCGATAATGTCCTATCGGCGGCAGTAATGATCTATTTATTTGAACTCGGCTTTACGGGCACCGCGTTTTTTACAGCTCAGGAAGAGGCCGGAAAAAGCTGGCGCTACCTGCTTGAGTGGTTTCGACGATTTGGTGGCTCAACCAATCAGTTATTTGTGCTAGACACCAGCCCTATGCCAGATTTTGCAGCAGCTTCTGCACATCATTTGGTGCTACGCCACGAAGACGCAAACGCGAAATTCAATGAAGCGCTAACTGCCAAGCTTGCTACAACCTGTGAAACGCTGGGTTATCGCTATTTATACAAGGACGACTACGTTCGAGAATTAAATAAAGAACGCATTGCCAACGGTGAAAGTGAACATTCACTAGGCTCAACCGAATTAGGTCGAATCGTCGCTGCATCGCAGGGGCTGGTAGATGGCACCACGTTGCAAGTACCAAGTTCTGGATATCACACCATGCAAGAGACTGCTCCGCACGCGTCTGTTAAAGCGTTTATCGACGTTCTATGCGAATTATCAAACATTAATGCACCACAAACACAGGTGTAAGTGCGATAAAACACGACGATTGCGGCGTTATTCACTGTAACAATTTAGCATGCGACAATTTTTGTCGTATGCGGTCTCTATGCTATGGTGAGTTCACAATCGCTAAAGCAAGTTTGCCACAATGAGTGCATTTCAACGAAAGCTCGACATCCTTCAATTTGTGCCTTCTGCGCCCAGAAAAGTTTCAAGCCGCCAAATTTTTGAAAATCTACAAAACTGCGGTCATCACAATATTGATATGCGCACGGTGCAGCGGGACTTAGTCAGCCTAGAAAACATTGGGCTATTTGGTTTAGAAGTTGATAAGCGTTCGAAACCCTACGGCTGGTTTATAAACGCGAATTTTAAGAAACTCAATTTAAGCTTAATGGACGGCAATACTGCGCTTGCGTTTAAGGTACTTGAACAATCAGGTGCCACACTACCAAATTCTACGCTTAAAGAAATGCAGCCTTACTTTGCAAAAGCGAGCCAGGTCTTAGAGCAAGATAGTGACTCGTTACTTACAAACTGGCTTAGATCGGTGGCAGATTCGCAAGTTTCCCAACCACTCATCCCTCCAGAGATAGATGCGGCTTCGTTTGAACGGTTAAAAAGTGCAATCTTTTTTAGAAAACAAATCTCTGCCGATATTAAGCGTATTTTTAGCGGCGGAAACGAAATGGTTTGGAAGCACTACGACAGAGTTAACCCTATGGGACTGGTGAAACAAGATGGTCGACAACTTTTTGTGTGTACTTTTGGTTCGCTGCACAAAAGACGCTACGCGTTGCCGTTACAATTTGTTAGAAACGTTACCGTTACCGATGAAGACTGCCAACAAGAATTTGGTGAGCTAGAAAGTGTTCAAACGTTGTCGGCTAACAAAAAAGAAGACATTGAGCTTAAGTTATTGGTTAAAAATAACGCGTTATTTTTGCTTCACGGCTATAAACTCAGTGATGATCAAGTAATAACCCCATCTCTTCAATCAGATAAATCCGTATTGACCGCGACGGTGAAAGACACCAACAAACTGCGCGCCTTTTTGAGAGGCTTGGGCGATAACATCGAGATCCTAGCCCCTCAAAAACTGCGGCAGTATTTTGTTAAACTGTCTGAAAGGTTGTACTTCGCTTATCAGGAAGAAGCAGCGCAAAATAAATCGTTGTTTTCTGATTAATTTAAATCCCTACCCTGCAACCTCACAAAAGCAGGTATTTCCAAGTATGCCGCGTCCTTTCTCAATGATGTGGATGCTTGCTTCATAGGTATCACATTTTTCTCTTCTTCAAAGCTTTGTTCACTTGAAGGCACACCCGTGGCGATAACTAAGACTTCACCAAAATGTGGTAGTTCTGGCGATAACGTTACGCCAGTAATAATAAGAGTTTGAGGGCCATCGACTAAAGATTGGAGGGTAGCTAGCATTTCTTCATACATAGCTAAACTGGGCTCTTCTTTGCACGTTAGCTGCGCAATAACGCCTTGCGCCCCTATTATATTCTGTTTGTCGACTAATGGGTTTTCTAAGGCGCGCTTTAATGCTGCGCTTAATAAACTGTCATCTTCAGCAATACCCACGCCTAGCGCAGTCTCTCCCTCAAGAGAGAGAATATGACTGAAATCATTGATATCGACGTTGATATAACCCGTGTTTGTAAGCATTACGATAATGGCTTCGACAATTTTATGCATTTGAGTGTCACAATGACGAAATGCAGAAAGAAGCCCTACGGTTTCATCTAGTGCAGAAAGCAATGAATCGTTAGACATAACTAGCGTAGCATTCGCTTTGCTTCGTATTGTCTCAAGCGCGTTTCTAGCAATGTCGCTTCGCTTGCCTCCTTCAGCCTTGAAAGGAAGCGTAACAAAACACATCACATCGATATCGCTCTCTTTGGCTAAATCTATCAGGATTGGCGTTGCGCCGCTTCCTGTGCCGCCACCTAGGCCTGCAATAATGATGATAAGGTCAGCATCTTTAATTAATGTCGTTAAAGCATCTTTACTCTGAATGGCGGCATCGCTTGCGACATCCGGGTTAGCCCCAGCTCCATACCCTTTAGTTGTTGCCTCCCCTATCAATAACACTTCATGATTTGAGCATCGATGCAACGCAGCGATATCGGTGTTAACAGCGGTAAACCTAATATTGTCATGCGCACAAAGACTGGCCATGTTGTTCACTGCATTACCGCCACAACCGCCTACACCAATAACGTGAATTTTAATTTGTTCAGTTTGAATGTTTTGCATGTGCTTACTTTCGAAAGTTTACGTTTGGTAAGCATGAAACAACTATACGGCAAAAAGTGACGCATAGAATTGTCAACCGTATGCAAGGTTAAGATGTAGTTACTTCAAAACTAAACGACTCCTTGTCATGAGCGTCTTTGCTGTTCAACACAATGAAGAGCGAATTGCTGTTTACGAAGCTATTTTCTTGGTCAATTCGTTATGAAACTGGACTAGTGCTAAGGCGAAGGTTTATGAAGATTTTGAAAAGGAATAGATGGTGCGTCTACCCTGATTCGAACAGGGGACCTCTACCATGTCAAGGTAGCGCTCTAACCAACTGAGCTATAGACGCATAATCGACGTTGCCAAGTGCAGAAGAATGTCCTAACAACGGCGCGTATAATACTTAGGCTTCGGCTTGCCTGCAAGAAAAAGTTAACCTTCGACAGGTTAAGTGACTAATAAGTCAGCAATGTTTGAAATATAGACTTAAAATTTAGTCGAGTTAACAAAAGGCCTGCCCACCTTTACACCTGTTTAAAAGGCAATGGCTTAATATTATTGACTAACGAACCGTCAGCCACTGAATTCATAAAATACTCCCCTAGCCTGTCAGTTTCTTTCAAGACAGTCTGCCAGTACTTAATGCGTGTATTGGCATCGAGTACTTCAAAATCCTTTCTGTCGGGAATTTTACTATAGGGCAAATTCGCTACAAACGTACTTGAGGGCACAAGCATCACTACATTGTCATAACTAGAACGATGAGGCACACGACCTTTCAGCCCTTTGTCGAACCATCCGGGAATGGGCTTGTTGTAAAAATGTGGATATAACACTAGCCCTTTGTCAGGCCCAAACGACAGATCAAAATGGTAATCAATAATACCGCCATCGCGATACATACCTTGCGGTGCCCCTTCTATGTTCGTTACGCCTTCAATAACCACAGGAATAGAGCCTGATGCTAATAATGCATCGTGAATATTACCTTGAGTCAGCTCGTGATATTGCGTAGGTAAGTGGTAGGGATCGTGAATAGTAAAGTCACTACCTGGCGTAGAAAAAACATAGCGCGTATACAGACGGGACAAGTTCTTGCGGCTAACGGTATTTGCTGCTGCACTCATAGCCAAACCAGAAAGTTGCCTAAACTTGCTTTCAAAGCGGGTTGCGCCTAAGCATTTTGCTACGATAAGGTGTGCTTTAAAACGCTCATTCGACAGTACTTGTTGCTTCCCCTCTTCGTCTACCATTACTTTTAGTAAGTCGAGCGCTTTTTCGGTTATTTCTTTGGGTGTAGGCTTATCGCTGCTATAGGTTGTCGTAGAATAAGATTCTGCCAATCGATTAATTGCTGCAAGCGGGTCATCTTGCACGGCGCAAATAGTTCTAAATGCCCCTGCGGACGACCCGATAACGTGGATTTGGTGCGATACATTGGCAAACCATTCTGGAAATAAAACGCGGTCAAGGCCTGCTAAAGAGAACCATTTTGGGCCCCCCGATGCCCCTAGAAAATAACTAAACAGTTCGGGGACAAAACCATTTTTGATAATAGTTTCACGTGCAGTTTGCCCTGCATACACTTCAAGAGGAGCCACTCAATATCCTTGATTAACGATTTCGAGGCAATTTAACAGTTAAACACGCAAAAGTAACCCTTACGCAATCTATCACCAAGCTTGTCAGACCACGTAATTAAAGGCACAGGCCCATATTTTATGACGTCAGCTTATCTATCACTTTTAGGAATATTTGATACTCAGAATCAGTGATGCTAGCTAGCTTTTCTTCTTGCCACCTAATTACATTGGGCAATATCTTTAAATACACGTTCTGCCCTGTTATCGACAAACTCACGTTAACCGCACGACCATCAGATGTATCTTGACGCTTATCAATCAAACGGTGACGCTCCATTTGCTGCAGGGCACGGGTTACTGTCACTTTGTCAAGGCGAGTGGCTTTTACAAGTTGCTTAGCTGTCATACTAACGATGCAGTCTTTCTTGCTTTCTTTATTGCTTTCTTTGTTTTGCAAAGTTCCAAGCGTTGCCATAATGCGCCATTGCGGCATAGTAAGGTCATAAGGGGCATACACTGAATATAAGGATTCACTTAGATTTCCAGAGAGCATCGCCACCCTGTAAGCCAGCATTTCATCGAGTGTCACCACATTCTCCTACTAAAACCAGTTAACTTGATTAGCTAGAGCGTGACCACACCCCTGCTGTCGCAAATGCACTAACCTGTAAATTATGAGTGTAAACTTAATAAAACAATTCTTGCACTCGCCTATGAAGCACTCATGCTGTTCACAATTGATTTACACGTTGATTAGCACTAGCCTACTCAAACTAGTTTCATTTGCAACTAGTTCGATATTCACTGTTTTTACCTTTTTATTATTGGAATGGGTTTATGGAAAACGTCACATATTTGTCTGGGTTTAATAACGAGCACGAAACAGAAGCGTTGCCAGGCGCTTTACCCAAAGGGCAATTTAGTCCACAAAAGGTTAACTATAAACTCTATGCAGAACAATTCAGCAGTACTGCATTTACAGCACCACGCGCGCACAACCGCCGAAGCTGGACATACCGCTTGCATCCTTCCATTGCCATGGGTGACTTTACTCCAGTGAGTAACGGCCTTATTCGCACTGCACCGCAAACCGGTATTCCCTGCCCACCTAACGTTTTGCGTTGGGATCCTGTACCACTTCCAGATAAAAAAACTGATTTCGTAGAAGGCCTTGTAACGGTCGCAACCAATGGCGATGCGCAAGCGCAAACTGGCATGGGAATACATTGTTACGCTGCTAATGCGCCAATGGACAACAAAGTGTTTTACTCATCAGACGGTGAAATGCTATTTGTTCCCCAACACGGGGATATGCTCGTGACCACAGAGTTTGGTAAGTTGTCAGTATCGCCTGGGGAAATTCTTGTTATTCCTAGAGGTGTACGCTTTGCTATTACGCCTACAAGTAGCGCTATTCGCGGATATATTTGTGAAAACTATGGCCACCCTTTTGTGCTGCCAGAGCGCGGCCCAGTTGGCGCAAACGGCTATGCAAACCAGCGTGATTTTCAATACCCAACAGCGTGGTTTGAGGATAATGAAACACCACATGTCATGGTTAATAAGTTTTGCGGCAACCTGTTTGAAGCAACACTTGGGCACTCTCCTTTTGATGTTGTCGCGTGGGTTGGTAATTCTGCACCGTACAAGTACGATTTATCGTTGTTCAATGTGATGAACACAGTCAGTTTTGACCATCCCGACCCTTCCATATTTACCGTTTTAACATCACCATCTGATCTAGAAGGCACCGCAAACGTCGATTTTGTCATATTCCCACCACGTTGGATGGTCGCTGACAATACCTTTCGTCCTCCCTATTACCATCGCAATATTATGAGCGAGTTTATGGGGCTTATTGAAGGTACATATGACGCAAAAGAGCATGGATTTGTACCTGGTGGAATGAGTTTACACAATTGCATGACGCCTCACGGACCGGAAGCAGAAGTGTTTGAAAAGGCGTCTAACGCTGAACTCAAGCCGCAGCGCTACGAAAATACACTGGCCTTTATGTTTGAGTCACGTTACGCCATCGCTCCTACTGAGTTTGCCTTAAACTCAGAGATACGCCAGCGTAACTATTTATCATGCTGGGACGGATTGAAAAAGTACTACGACGGTAAAAAGTAATTAGAGCGTGTTGACCTTTGCCGTACGTTTTTACAGCAAAGTGTTTAGCATTTAGACAAGGAAGTGCACACGTCGTGTAGCCATCTACATAAGTGTGCAACAAGCATGTACGCAATGCTCGGTCATCCGGTGTGTATATGCTTGTGCACTGCCTAATTGCGCTGTACGTTTTTATGAACACATAGAAACAGTAGACAAAAACAATATAAACATTCAAAAACAATAACTTATTAGAAATAGGCGTACTTTAAATAAACTCACATAGGTGAAGCGAAAACAAATCGTTACACCTGGGCTTTCCAAGCCACTGTACTTGTATAGCGGTATGCTATTGCCTGCATTTTTACCTCGCGCTTACAATCCACTCACAATTACAAAATCAGTATTACGTTGAGGAAGTATCTCCATGGCAGATTTATTTGAAAATCCAATTGGCTTAGACGGCTTTGAATTCTTAGAGTTCACAGCGCCTGAAAAAGGCATGTTAGAGCCGATATTTGAAGCTATGGGTTTTACCCGAGTAGCACGTCACAAATCGAAAGATGTAGAACTCTGGCGCCAAGGTGACATTAACTTATTAAGTAACTACGAGAAAAATTGTCATGCCTCGTACTATGCCGAAGAGCATGGTCCATCGGCTTGCGGAATGGCTTTTCGTGTAAAAGACTCGCAGAAGGCCTACAAAGAAGTGCTTGCACGTGGTGCACAACCAATGGACACGCACACAGGTCCAATGGAGCTAAAACTGCCTGCCATTAAAGGTATCGGTGGAGCAATGCTTTACTTGATCGACCGCTATCAAGGCGACAACACTATTTACGACATCGACTTTAATTGGATTGAAGGTGTCGACCGCAATCCGAAAGGCTGTGGCTTCCATACACTCGACCACCTAACTCACAACGTATATCGCGGTCGAATGGATTTTTGGGCAAATTTCTACGAGAAGCTATTTAATTTCCGCGAAATTCGTTACTTCGACATTAAAGGTGAATACACAGGTCTACTGTCTAAAGCAATGACAGCGCCTGATGGTAAAATTCGAATTCCGTTAAATGAAGAAGCGGTGGGCGGCGGCGGCCAAATCGAAGAATTCTTGATGAAGTATAACGGTGAAGGTATTCAACACATTGCATTTGCGTGTGACGATTTAGTTGCCTGTCTTGATCAATTAAAGGCGCGCGGCATGAAGTTCATGACCCCACCTCCAAATACTTACTATGAAATGCTAGAAGAGCGTTTACCAGGCCATGGCGAAAACGTAGACGAATTACAAAAGCGCGGCATTCTGCTTGATGGTACTACAGAAAATGGTGAGCCACGCCTATTACTGCAAATCTTCTCAGAAACGGTATTTGGCCCAGTGTTTTTTGAGTTTATTCAACGAAAACAAGATGAAGGGTTCGGTGAAGGTAACTTTAAGGCGCTGTTTGAGTCGATTGAACGCGACCAAGTGAATCGCGGCGTAATCAACAAATAACAACGCTTCGTATCTGGTGAAAGGCAGCTTAATCGCTGCCTTTTTCACCTTTTTCATATAAAGCAAAGGGGGCGCCTGACGGATCGATAATGATACAAAAACTGTCACTTCCGTGATGTCTAATATCACCCACTTTCTCCCCGCCCATTTTGATCGCGTTTGCTAACGCCTCGCTTAAACTCTCAACAGTGAAATAGTTTATCCAGCCACCTGGCAACGATGCATTTACCCCTTTTTTGTGACATATACCACCTACGGGTGTGCCATCGTTTCTCATCATTACGTAATCGTTATAGCCGCCCATATCAACAGGCTCCTTTTTCCATCCCATGACCAATTCATAAAACGCAACGAGCGATTCGGCATCTTCAGTTGTTATGTCACACCAAGAAGCTTCTGACATGGCTAGGTTCCTTATTTAATCTTTAGGCAAAAAATAGGCATTCGCGTTAACAAATGTAGATCAATTGATGACACAAGGATACTTTTAACGCTTTTTTATGTAGCGCTTTGGCGACACACTTTTGTGACTAACCGCTAAAACCCTACATTAAAGTCAAGCCAAGAAATTGCAAAAAATCTAAACATTTTTTATTTTCACTGTAGACATCGCCTGTGGAAAATGCTTGCAAAATCGAGAATGTTATCCACTGCACATTGTTTGTACAGTTTATTTATTTCTTTATTATCATGGACTTACAACAAGACCCCAAACTACTCAACAAACTTATCCACAGATTAAGTGGATAACACGTAGCACTTAACCACAGTTAGTGGTTTAATGTGAGTATCTTCGAAGTTTTCATTTTTTCGGTTTCTCATGCCAAAACAAACACTCTTAGTTCGTGAGTCTTTATTTACAATTCACAGTTTGGATCCAGATAGCGACATACCGGCCGCTGTTCTACAGAGCCCCCTCTTTTTTCTTGGAAAAACAGAAGAAGAGCTGTCGATTGTTGTACCTAACACGGTAGAAGTCTCATCGTTAGATTGTGATGAAGGCTGGCGAGCGCTCGAGTTACTAGGACCACTTCACCTTTCACTAATCGGCATAATGGCTCAAATTGGACAAGTTCTCGCAGCGGCAAAAGTATCAATCTTCGTTGTTTCAACCTTTGATACTGATTTCTTTTTAGTAAAAGACAATAAACTAAATGACGCTGTTACCGCATTGAAAAAGGCAGGTTATACCGTTCATGAGGAAGGTTAACCGTGCAAGGGAAATTACTCAGTTATCCTCCTGAAGTATTTGCAAAGCGTGTCGATATTCCAAGCCCTTTTTCTGGGCAGCTTTTACCGCTAACCGATTTAGAAGACACACTGTTTAAGAAAGGTTTTTATGGACCCGGTGCGGCGATAAGCTCAACCGCGAATACTGTTTACGCCCCTTTTAGCGGCACGGTGCTCAAAGTTGAACCTATCGACTATGCCATTGAGGTAAAGTCGTCAGTGGGTTTAAAATGCCGAATTAAGTACGGCTTTGACGCACATCACTTACACGGTGCTCAGTTCAATTGCGGCTTAAAAAAAGGCGACCGTTTTTCTATAAAAACACCGCTTTTTACGGTGAATTCAGTGTGGTTAAAACAACAAGGTGTTGCAAATATTTGTATAATGACAGTATTAAATGCTCACGCCTTATTGGGTGTTCTGGCCGCTAACCACAGATACGTAGAGGCCAACGAAGATACGCTTTTATCGCTCTATATTTAAATCGGCCAGCTGTCGAATGCCTTTATTTGTAATGACTAAAAGTGCGCAAGTATATTTAACGAAACAACAACAAGTAGTATGGAATTTTTTATGAGTACAGTGCTTTACGGTATTCCCAACTGTGACACCATTAAAAAAGCTAAAAAATGGCTTACTGACAACAATGTCGAATTTACTTTTCACGACTATCGCAAAGACGGAATAGATGCAGACTTTCTGCAACGAGCAGAAGCAGCGCTAGGCTGGGAAGCCATGCTCAATAAACGCGGTACAACCTATCGACAGTTAGACGAGACTGAAAAAGCGTCGATTGATAAGGACAAAGCATTGGCGCTACTTGAGCTTCACCCAGCTATGGTTAAGCGCCCTATCCTGTTGCATAACAACAGCTTTTATATTGGCTTTAAACCCGCACAATACGAGGGCATATTTTGTTAAACGATTCCGTTATTGAAATTGCTGAAAATCTAATGAATCGGCGTTCAGTAACGCCTGAGGATGCGGGTTGCCAGGAAGCAATGAAAGACTTTTTAGGGGCGCTGGGGTTTGCAAATGAAACCATGGTATTTGACGACACCACAAACCTTTGGTCGCGTAGAGGCAAAGAAGGCCCTGTATTTTGTTTTGCCGGTCACACAGATGTAGTGCCTAGCGGTCCTGAAGACGCATGGAAGACGCCCCCATTCGTAGCCACAGAAGTAGATGGATATCTACATGGCAGAGGTGCAGCTGACATGAAAGGCAGCTTAGCTGCAATGCTGGTTGCAACAAGAGAATTCGTTAACAAGTATCCCGACCATAAAGGCAGTATTGCTTATCTGATTACCAGTGATGAAGAAGGCCCTTTTATTAACGGCACAACCCGTGTCATTGACACCCTAGAAGCTCGCAATGAAAAAATAACATGGTGTGTAGTGGGTGAACCCTCGTCAACTGATGAAGTGGGAGATATCGTTAAAAATGGCCGTAGAGGCTCGCTTACAGGCGATTTAGTGGTAAAAGGGGTTCAAGGACATGTTGCTTATCCTCACCTGGCCAAAAACCCAGTGCATCTTGCTGCCGCTGCGCTAGATGAACTCGCAAAATCGCACTGGGATGATGGCAATGAGTTTTTCCCACCGACTAGTTTTCAAATATCTAATATTCACGGTGGTACAGGCGCAGGCAACGTTATTCCTGGTGAACTTCACGTTTGTTTTAACTTTCGCTTTTCAACGCAAGTGACTGACCAACTTCTTATTGAACGTGTGACCACTATTTTGGACAAACATGAGCTTGATTACGACATTAAGTGGACATTTAATGGCCAACCTTTCTTGACCGATACAGGCGCGTTACTAGACGCCGCGCAAGGCGCTATTGAAGCAGTTAAGGGAAAGCCTACAGTCCTGTCTACAGCGGGCGGTACGTCTGATGGACGTTTTATTGCTCCAACGGGGGCGCAAGTTATCGAACTTGGGCCGGTCAATGCAACGATTCACAAGATTGACGAGTGCGTTAAGATGGCAGATCTCGAACAACTCGCAGATATGTACTTTGGCATATTAGAACGGCTACTTGCTCACTAATGTCTCCTGTTTCTGATAATCAATGGTTAGGCCTACACAACAACTATTTGGTTGACGTTGGCACTAACCATAGACTTCACCCTGACGTTGTTGATGACTTTACGGCAATGCAACAGGCAGCAGCGCAAGATGGGCTCGACTTACAACTTGTTAGCAGTTACCGAGACTTTGCTCGCCAAACTGCTATTTTTAATCGAAAATGGCGGGGCGAGACCGCCATCCTCGATAAGAATAGTCAACCCTTACGGCCAGACACACTAAGCGATGAAGAGAAACTTCACGCCATTTTAATGTGGTCAGCGTTACCCGGTGGCAGCCGTCACCATTGGGGAACAGATTTCGATGTTTACGACAAAACGTCTGTCGAAAAACTCAATGGACGTTTTGATCTTGTTGAAAGTGAGTATGAACGCGGCGGACCATGCTATTTGCTTGCGTGTTGGCTAGAGCAGCACATGGCCAGATTTGGTTTTTTCCGTCCATTCAGTGAAAGTACCGGTGGCGTCGCAAGGGAACCTTGGCACTTAAGCCATAGTGCTATTTCGAAACGTTTTGAAAAAGCGAGAAATATTCAGGCACTAGAAAACGCATTAAGTGAAAGTGAAATAGAAGGCAAAGCAACAATTCTTGCCATGCTTCCTTCGCTGTATAATCGTTATGTCTTAAACAAGGGCAATAGAAGTGCCGTGTAAACTGCACTATTGCAGTTTAAAACAAAAAGGGTAAACACAATGGATTTAACCTGGCTATTAGTGATTATTGTGTTGGTACTAGGTGTAGTGGTGGGTAACATCACACTGCTTAAATACAGCGCGAAATTTAAGTTCCCAACACCTTCAAAACCATTTGACTCTGATAATGAAGAGGCTGACAGTTCAGCACACCGCAGCCAAGATAAGAAGAAAAATGGTTTTGACGATGAAGATGATTGGTAAGTGAACCCCCTTACCTTTTTAGTCTGCTCGAACCTGAATTTTTTCTACATTGCTAAATTGTGATGTTTTTGGATTGTCGGTGAGTGCGAACTCAATGGCAACATAGTTATTGCGAATTTTATGAGCAGGTTTTGTGTAGAGCCATTTTTGAACGCCTAAAATTGCGGTCGCATCAAACAGGCCATCATGATCTGAAGCAACAACTTCGATGTCAGAAACGTTGCCGTCGCTTTCAATACTAAAGTTAACTAACACTGAGCCCTCGATGCCATTTTTAACCGCATATTTAGGGTACTTAGGTAGCGCACGCTTTATTACTGATGCCGTATTAGCTTCAGCTGCATTCACACTATCAGCCGCGCTAGCAGGGTTACTTGTGAGTACCAAAGCGGTAGACGCCGTCACTACAGCAGCTGTTGCTACGGTAGCCAGTAATACACCTCTGAACTTGGTTGCTTGTGTTTTCCTTTTAAACATTGTTTTTAGCATGCTTATTCCTTTTAATCCCTTAGTTTTTATATTCAATTAGTTATACGGAAATTGCATACACTTTACAATGAATAACGTTTACTTTGGGGCAAGGCTAAATTCATTAATTTACTCTCATCGAATGATCGAGTCTCTTTGTTTGCAAACAGCTGAGAATTTTTTCAGACAACCAGTCAGTGGCTTCTTTTGTAGTAGGAAAAAACGCAAAGGGCAATGACGATGTCTCGTAAACGCGAGACCAGAATTTTCTTTGTAACTCAGCCCCTTCTGCTTCGTGAAAAACTATGGCTGTCGCAACGAGGCCCTGAGCAACCGCCTTATCAACTATAAGCTGACCGCTATTCGTTGCGGCCATGGGAGCTAATGCTAAACCATTTACGTTAACCACACTACCCCAACAAGGCACATCAACCTTTGCTCTTTGTGCACCAACAACCACTTCGTATTTGTGCATAAACTCTAAATTAAAAGGCCCTTTCAAGTCGATATAGAGAATATGTTGGCTTCTGTTAAACCTAGCCTTAACCTCTCCATGAGCATCGAATTTATTTTTATCCATAGTGTCGCCTCCCTTCGCTTGAGTATAAACCACTGTCTACATTTCCGTCGAAAAAGTAGACCATAAGCCCAATAATAGAGGTGAATATTTCAACGCTTTTTTTTTATTGGACCTATTAGTACAAAAGCGCATAGGTGCTTGTCCACTCGAAAAGGTAGACTAAATAAAAAAGGTATAGTCGTGCTATGCCCTAGGAAAGGAACTTGGCTTAAAGCGGCGTCGTTTTAACAGCAGTACCACTTATGCTTACCATTAGCATACTGCCTTTGTCGCCGATAACTTGATAGTCTAAATCGATACCTACTACGGCATTTGCGCCCATGCTCCGCGCTTCGTGCTCCAGTTCAGTAAATGCTAATTTACGCGCTGTGGTTAGTTCCTCTTCATAAGATCCAGAACGCCCACCTACGATATCTCTTATTGAGGCAAAAAGGTCCTTAAAAACATTGGCTCCCATCACCGCTTCGCCAACCACGATGCCATAGTATGCCTCAATCTTATGTCCCTCTAATGTCGGGGTTGTAGAAACAATCATGTGTAACTCCTTTTTTAATTAATGTTGTCGCAATCAGTCACAACCTTACTTTGCATTTTCTATTTCAAGATGCTGTTTTATCTGCGCAATTAGCAATTTCGCACTCTCTTCTTTATAAGGAATTGCAGCTTGGTTACCCCACACTGGCTTTGGCCATGCCATATCACCTTCAAATCGCGCAACATGATGAACATGAAGCTGTCTAACCACATTCCCTAATGCTGCTACATTTAACTTAAAAGGTGTGAAAACCGCTTGCAAAACCTTTGAAACCGTTGCCGACTCTTGAAGTAGCAATATTTGCTCGTGCTCAGTTAAATCGATAATTTCCGCTATGTCATTTTTTCTAGGCACAAGAATAAGCCAGGGAAACTGACTATCGTTCATCAACAGTACACGACACAACGTAAGATCACAGACAAAAAATGTATCATTGTGTAAACGGCTATCTAACTCAAACATCGAGGTCTTCCAGAGTTGTTGGTACTACCGTTAGCAGCGCGCGTTGTCCAATTGCTACGTTGGCATTAGGAAACACTATCGCTTCGCCTTCATGCTCTGCAATATAGTCTTTCCCCTTCTCGCTAGCCAACACTGTCCCTTTGGCATAATCCATAAAGTTAGGCGTATCATCATCAAAATGAAGGGTAAAGTCGTCGTAATGTTTGTTGATGACTTGATTCACTCGATAGATATCTAATTCGGCCACGTCCACATCAGGTGCAAAATCATCTTGGGTAATGAGCGACGTAATGGCCTGTTTCGCATCCTCAAAACGGGTCATATCATTCTCACCAAATGGTCGCACTTTGCCTAATTCAACCGTAAATGCATGGGCGTTGAATTGGTATGATGAAAAATAACTAAACGTCGTTGTTGCGCTTTCAGAAAGCAAGATAGTCTTAACACCGCACGCTGCCAAAAATGCAAGTTGCCCTTTACTGTGTTTGCGTTCGTGCAAATAAGGATAAACTGCAAATTTTTCATTCTTAGATGCACGTATGGCCGTGTGTAAATCGTAGTGATAACGCGGTCCTTCATTCTTTTCAAAAAATGTTGCAACAGCGTCTTCGAGGGCTTTAGCTCTAACGCGTTCCTGATTAACCAATCCTTCACCTTCTGAATGAGCGCCACTAAATAAACGGTTCATGTTCTCTTCAACAAATCGCTGTGCAATATCCATTGCTGGTAAATTACCAAACAGGAACAGCACGTTGTGCGAAAGTGTTAGCTCACTTTTGAGAATTCGCATTACTAATTCATCGCAAATCTCAATAGGAGCGGTTTCATTACCGTGCACGCCGCAAGATAAAACAATTTGTTTTTTTGGTGTGGCAATAGACTGAGGAAAAAAGCTAATGATACCGGGCGCGCTTACGCTTACTTGTGTACCGTTATTGAGTGTGAAATGTATAGGGTCGTCAAAGCGTTCTGGGGAGCGACGCGATAATGATAAAAAGTCGCCGCTATCAATAAGTTGTTGCATGTCATAACCAGTCTAATCGTGAATGGCTATAGTGTAACGATAGCGCCGCACAAAATCATCTGATGGACATTAATATTGTGGGTGAAGTGTAAATGACCTTACTAAGCCAAAGCCCGACGGGGAGAAACCCCAACAATGATTTCTCGTTGAGTCAACGCAATGAAGTGCTTAAGAGGTACAGCGCGAGAGAACAAGTACCCCTGCCCTTCTGTAACGCCAACTTCGCGTAAGATATGTAACTGCTCTAAGGTTTCTACACCTTCAGCGACCACAGCGCACTCTTTTGCTTTCCCAATAACCTTTGCAGCCTCAATAATCGCGCGGTTTACCGGATGCGCTTCTAACTCCATCACAAACGATTTATCTATTTTAATAGCGTCTAAATCCAAATCACGAATATAAGCTAAATTCGAATAGCCTTTTCCGAAATCGTCGACAGAAATAGCGATACCCAAACTTCGCAGTTGATCAAGTTGCTTTTTAACCATTAATGAATTTGATAATGCAACGTCTTCTGTCAATTCCAGTTCAATACGGTTAAGGGGCATCGAATAGGTTTCACTTAACGTTACAAGGGTCGGAATTAATTGACTATCGTAGAGCTGTGTTGGCGAAATATTCACTGACAATGACAAAGGAAGCTTTAGTGCGTCAAATTCATTAAGCGCCCTAAAAGCTTGCTCGAGCGTCCAATAGCCAAGCTCATTCATCATATTATAAGACTCAGCTGCCTCAATAAGCGGTCCGGGGAACAGCACACCATCAAGCGGATGATTCCACCGTAAAAGACACTCTCCACCTACTATAGTTAAGGTGTTTAAATCCACTTTTGGTTGAAAGTAGAGTTCTAGTTCATTATTCGCAATGGCCCGCTTAAGATCGGCTTTTAAAGCTAGGCTTCTTCCTGTGTCTGTTTTATCAAATGTAGACAGTGCAAAGTAGTTTTCGTATTTGTTTTCTTTGGCTTGCTTCAGCGCGGTTTCAGCTCTAGACACAAAGGTAGTGATATCAAACTGTTTAGGACTGTGCTTACTTGTGCAGACCACGCCCACATTGAAGTCGGCAATAAATGCTGTGTCTTCATAATGCATAGGTGACTTGAAATGTTCGACTAAGCGCTCGAACATTTCGCGCATTACTATTTCATTATTTTCGTTTGGGAATACGATGCCAAAAATATCACCGCTTATGCGGCCTAACGCAACTTGAGAACCAAATAAGCCCTGAATTCTGTTTGCGATTTCAAGCAGAAAACGATCGCCAATGTGAATGCCAAGACTTGTTGTCACATCTGAAAAACGAACCACATCCACGAGCATTAATGATAACGAGTGACTTTGAGAAGCCTCTCGTGAAATGCTATCGATAAATGCATATCGGTTGGGAATAGTTGCCAGCGATGTATGTACTTGGCTCATTATGTTTTCCTTCAGCGTTATCGCTGCTAGGTACGAATAAACAACTTCTTATATAAAACCATGGTGCATAGAGAGGTGCAACGACGGCAAAGTATGATTTTGCATACCCTATTATTCTTATCAACACCTTTTTGAGTAGCGCACACTGACATAAAAAGATGATTGAGTAACTATACTCTCATTAATGAGGAAAAATACATTCAACTTTAAGCTAGATTGAACGATTAAGCCTTTTTTGCACAGGGCAAACAAAAAAAGCCCAGAGATACTTACATCGCTGGGCTTTTGGTTTTTATCGTATTTCTCTAGCTTTCAATCTTACAAGGTGAAAGTTTCCATACGCGTTCAACGTAATCTCGAATTGAACGGTCAGAGGTGAACTTGCCCATTTTCGCCGTGTTGATGATGGCCATTTCAGCCCAACGCTCTTTATCACGATATGCGGCATCTACGGCAATTTGTGCGTCAGAGTATGCGCGGAAATCCGCAAGCACCATGTACGGGTCACCATTATCCAGAAGACTTTGCTTAATAGACACTAATGCGCCTGGCTTACCTGGTGTAAAGTAGTCAGTTTCTAGCCAGTCGAGAACCGCTTTAATTTCTGCATCTTTGTAGTAGTAGTCATAAGGATTGTAGCCGTTTGCTTTAAGCTCGTTGACTTCTTCTACTGTTAGACCAAAAATAAAGATGTTGTCGTCGCCTACTTCTTCAGCAATTTCAACGTTAGCACCATCTAGTGTACCGATTGTCACCGCACCGTTAAGCGCTAGCTTCATGTTACCGGTGCCCGATGCTTCTTTACCCGCAGTACTGATTTGCTCAGACACATCCGCCGCAGGAATCATCTTCTCAGCAAGAGAAACGCGGTAGTTCGGCAAGAACGCAACTTTAATCTTGTTGTTCACACGCGGGTCGTTGTTGATCTTATCTGCTATTTTATTAATCGCATAGATAATATCTTTAGCTAGTTTATAGCCAGGTGCCGCTTTCGCGCCAAATACGAATACACGAGGGTGCATGTCATAGTCTGGGTTTTCAAGAATACGACGATACAGCGCCATAATGTGTAAAAGAGCAAGATGCTGACGCTTGTACTCGTGAAGACGCTTAATTTGAACATCAAATATGGCGTTAACGTCTACCTCTAAATCAAGCGACTTGCGAATTTCTTCCGCTAACAATTCTTTGTTCTCTAGCTTCACTTTCATGAATTGCTTCTGGAACGTTTTGTTATTAGCAAACTTTGCAAGACCTTGCAGCTTATCAAGATCTTTAGGCCAGTCATCACCAATTTTCTTATCGATGAGCTTAGACAGCGCAGGGTTACATGCCTTCAACCAGCGACGTGGCGTGATACCGTTTGTCACGTTTGTTAGTTTGCCTGGGTATAGCTCGTCAAACTCAGGGAATAGTGACGATTTAACCAAGCGAGAGTGCATTTCTGCAACACCGTTTACGGCAAAAGAACCAATTACAGATAAGTGGCCCATGCGAACCATCTTCTCGTTGCCTTCTTCAATGATAGAAAGCTTCGCTTTCATCGCATTATCACCAGGCCATTTCTTATCAACTTCAGCCATAAAGCGATGATTGATTTCGTAAATGATCTCCAAATGACGAGGTAAGATTTTCTCAATCATTCGTGCAGGCCATTTTTCTAGTGCTTCTGGCAATAATGTATGGTTGGTATAAGCAAACACTTTAGTGCTGATAGCCCATGCTTCATCCCAACCTAGCTCTGCGCGGTCAACAAGAATACGCATTAACTCTGGAACCGCAATGGCAGGGTGAGTATCGTTTAGCTGAATGACTACCTGATCAGCAAAACGGCTCCAATCATCTCCGTGTGCACGCTTATAACGACGAATAATGTCTTTAAGTGAACAAGAACAGAAGAAGTATTGCTGAATAAGACGCAGCTCTTTACCCGCTTCGGTTTCATCGTTCGGATAAAGGACTTTAGAAATTGTTTCTGCCGATACGTTTTCACGTTGAGCGTCAACATAACCACCCGCATTAAATACATCCCAGTTAAAGTAGTCAGACGCTTCTGACTGCCACAAACGCAATACGTTTACGGTTTTACCTTCGTAACCTACTACTGGAATATCCCACGGTACGCCTTTTACAATAGAACCTGGGTGCCACTCTTTAAGCACTCGGCCATTCTCGCCGTACTTAGTTTCAACGTAGCCGTAAAGCGATACTTCTTGAATTGATTCAGGGCGGCAAATTTCCCATGGGTTGCCATAATCACGCCAGCTGTCTGGACGCTCGATTTGAGCACCACTCTTTATTTCCTGACGGAACAAGCCATGTTCGTAGTGAATACCATACCCAATGGCTGGCAATTCCATAGTAGCAAGTGAGTCGATAAAGCAAGCAGCAAGGCGCCCAAGGCCACCATTACCTAGCGCCATATCAGGCTCTTCTTCTAGAATATCTGAAATTTCCACACCTAGTTCTTTCAATGCGCCACTTGCGACATCAAATAAACCGAAATTTTGAAGGTTGTTTGAAAGTAAACGCCCCATCAAGAACTCAGCAGAAAAATAATGCACGGCACGAGTGTCGTTTAAATAATGACTCTTCTGTGTCTTACGAAGGCCTTCTAGTACTTGTTCTTGAATGGCGGCACAGGTAGCTTTCCACCAAGCGTGATTGTTTGCTTTATTTTCGTCGGTGCCTAGTGTGCAGTGCAGATGCTTGATAACAGCAGCTTTAAATGCTGCCTTGTCGATAGCTGGAGAGGGTTGCGTCTTGGTCGCTTTTGCGTTCATTTTGCGTCTCACTCTTAATTAATGGGAGTCTTTCCACCGGAAAAACGTAATTTAATTACAGAATATCTTAAGAATATGACAGCAATATAGCAGTACTTAAACGATTATGTTGTAAACATTTTGTTAAAATAACAAAAAACCGCATGAATTCGTATGCATTCATGCGGTTTTTAACATTATATTTACAAATGAATTTTAAAGAAGATTATTTTTTGTGCTTATTTGATAATTTTTCCTACAAGCAATTCAGCTTCACCAATAAGCTCTTGTAAGTGACTTTCACCTTTAAAGCTCTCAGCGTAGATTTTATAAATTTGTTCGGTACCTGAAGGACGTGCCGCGAACCACCCATTGTCAGTAGATACTTTTACTCCACCGATAGCCGCATTATTGCCCGGCGCGTGAGTTTGAACTGCCGTAATAGATTCACCCGCTAACGTATCACTGGTCACTACCGACGCGTCCATTGCTGAAAGTTTTTGCTTTTGTTCAAGCGTAGCTGCAACATCCACACGGTTGTATACTGGCGCGTCAAACTGTTCTGTTAGCGCTTGATAATGCTCACCGGGATCTTTCCCCGTTACTGCAAGAATCTCAGCAGCCAATAAACACAAGATAAAACCATCTTTATCGGTAGCCCATGTACTACCGTCGCGTTCAAGGAATATACCACCTGCACTTTCTTCACCAGCAAAGCCAATTGTGCTGGTTGACAACCCTTCAACAAACCACTTAAAACCTACAGGCATTTCCGCAAGTGATTTATCTAAGCTTTTGGCTACTCGGTCTATCATACTGCTCGATACAAGCGTTTTACCTATCTTTAAGTTCGTAGGCCACTGTGGACGATGCGTATATAAGTAGTTAATTGCTACCGCAAGATAATGGTTCGGGTTCATCAAACCTGCGCTTTTGCACACAATACCGTGACGGTCAAAGTCTGGGTCGTTACCCCACGCTAAGTCAAAATTGTCCTTTAGCTCAATTAGGCCTGCCATCGCATAGGCCGATGAACAATCCATGCGCAATTTACCGTCTTTGTCGCGACGCATAAAACCAAACTGAGGGTCTACTGCATCATTAACTACTGTAATATTTAAGCCGTATTTTTTTGCAATGACTGACCAGTAGCCTACCCCAGCACCACCAAGAGGATCTGTGCCTAACGTCAAGTTCGCCTTTGCAATGGCATCCATATCGATAACGTTTGCTAAGTCGTCGATGTAGGGCACCATGAAGTCTTCTTCACGCACTAAACCTCGTTCTGTTGCTTGACGAATGTCTACGCGTTTGACCGCTGCATTACCTTCTGCAATTAGCGCATTCGCACGGTCTTGGATTTGCTTGGTAACATCGCTATCAGCTGGACCACCATGCGGAGGATTGTATTTAAAGCCGCCGTCTGATGGTGGGTTATGTGATGGTGTGATGACAACACCATCTGCTTTAATGTCGCTGTTTCGATTATGACGAATAATAGTACGCGAAATAACAGGCGTTGGCGTATAACCCATGCTTTCATTGTCACTGCGCTGAATGACAACATCTACACCATTTGCACAAAGTACTTCTATGGCAGTTATCATGGCAGGTTCAGACAAGGCATGCGTATCCTTTCCAACAAACAACGGGCCTGTAATCCCTTCCTGTTGGCGATACTCTACAAGCGCTTGGCAAATCGCACTAATGTGCATATCAGTAAACGTATAATTTGACGCAGTCCCTCTGTGACCCGAAGTACCAAAAGATACGGCTTGTCCCGGATCACTGATGTCAGGTTTAAAACTGTAATACTGACTGACTAATTGCGCTACATTAATCAGTTGCTCTTTCGCCGCGCTCTGACCCGCTTGCGGATGTAATGCCATGAAAAAATCCTTATTTTAGAAGTCTGATTTATTTACCTTCAGAAGAAAAACGCGCTACTACTGTTTCTACTACATCAGGTCGATAACCTAAGTTACGCAAAACCTGTTCCAGCATATTCGTTTTCTTTGCCGTATTGTTGTTAGTCACAACCCAGTATGGGCTATCTGGAATAGCCTTCGGGTTAGTGCTGCTACCATTTTCCAATAGCGCGGCTTTAGTTGTCGCAAAATACGTACGGTTTTTGCCTTTTATACTCTCCACTTTCGAGAAAGAGTCTGCATTAAGCTTGTGCGCTGCACTTAAAACGAACAGAAATTGGTCAACACGCTTGGTAAATGTTCCCAACGCATCTTTTGAGACGGTATCGAGGATGTCGCGCTTGTCATGCAGTTCTGTTGTCTGAACATCATTTGTTGCCATAACCGGTTTCTTGTTAGTAACCGTTGCACGGGCCGTTGATGGTTTCTTTGCAATCGGTTTCTTAGCCGTCGCTTTTGCTTTCGACTTGAGCGCAGGTTTAGTTGCCTTTACCTCGGTGGCGGCGCTACTGTTAGTCCCGATTGGCTGTTTAGCAGCAGTCTCATTTAAAGAAGCACTCTCTACGGCTTTGTTACTTTCTTGCGCTAGGCCACTTTCTGGCGCCGCGCTTACTTTTTCAGCAGCTGTGCTTTTCGTTTGAATTGTTGTTGCTGACTCGGCCGTATTTACATTAGACGCTGCACCATCTTCAGGTAACAGTAGGCGTCTTAAAATTTGTGATGCACTTTCACCAATATGCTTAGTCTGGCTGGCGATGAAGGCATATAAATCGTCATCTATCTCAATGCTTTTCATAACTACTTCCTTTTTAAGAGCCACCATTATAGACAACACCGATAGACTACGCAGCACTTAATCTCTGTTGTTTTGGTGTTTTTTAATGCTAAATGATGGCATTGCGCACGCCTGATCTCCCTTTCAACCAAAAGCGCATAAAATCGAAGGTAGTGTCAGACATACCTTTGTATAGATGCAAAAAAGAAAGCCATTTACACGACTTGCTAGTATCAAGTGATATGAACCTTTTGAGATAGCTCGCATTCGACACGTTATGCGCTATATGTATGTGTAGTAATCGAACCGAGAAACAAAAACATAGTGAACAGTTATGCGGCCTGACATTTTAAAGATACAAAGTGCACTTGGCGAAAAAATCATTGGCAAACCGCACCAATTGCAACTTGCCGTTGCATGCCTGCTTGCTAATGGTCATTTATTAATTGAAGATTTACCTGGCATGGGTAAAACGACTTTGTCTCACGCACTCTCACAAGTGTTTGGCCTTCACTATTCTCGTATACAATTTACCTCTGACCTACTCCCTTCGGACATGCTAGGCGTCAACATTTTCCATAGCCACGAAAGCGACAACGATAAACAATTCAGCTTTCGTCATGGCCCTATATTTAGTCAAGTAGTGTTAGCTGACGAATTAAACAGAGCGAGCCCTAAAACTCAAAGTGCACTACTTGAGGCCATGGAAGAGCGACAAGTCAGTATCGATGGGGTAACCCATGCTTTACCCTCCCCCTTTTTTGTCATTGCCACACAAAACCCCAGCTACCAGTCTGGTACCTATCCACTTCCTGAATCACAGCTTGACCGCTTTTTTATGCGTATTTCGCTTGGCTATCCTGCGTGGGAAGCTGAAAAGGCCATGCTGCTGCAAAAGGACATGAATGCACAGCTTCCACAAATCATATCTGAGCATGCTTTGCTGGATATGCAAAACGCTGTTAGTAAAGTACACACAAGTGAAGCTGTAATTCACTATATTTTGAGTTTGGTCAGCGAGAGTAGAAACAGTGGAACTTACCCCAACCCTCTCTCGCCACGAGCCAGTCGCGCTCTTTTACAGGGTGCGCGCGCTTGGGCATTTATTAACGCAAGAGATTTTGTTACACCTGAAGACGTTCAAGCGGTATTCATCGCCATCACTGCACATCGATTGACAGCTTCAGATCCTCATCAAAGCGCCAGTACAATGCAAAACCAACATGCCACGGGTGAAGCGTTGAGCCAACAATTGCTAGACAGCGTTGACCCCCTTGCAGCTTAAGGACCGACAAACAATACCATTTCATTGATAGAGAACGTCTTGTGTTAAAAAGCACTATTTTACACTGGTTAACACAGCGTTATAGAGAACGTTGGTTGCGGTGGTTGGACACTCGGATACCAGCCAATGACACTGTGCATATGACATTGGACACCATATTCGTCCTACCTACTGGTTTTGGTTGGTCATTTATCATAATGGCATGTTGCCTATTTTTACTTGGCACCAATTATCAAAATAACCTCATGTTAATCCTGTGTTATTTAATGTTGGCCATCATGCTGTTAACACTCTTCTTCAGTCACCAAAACTTCGCAAGGCTTGCGTTCAAAGCGAAGCGTATTGACGGATTTCATTGTAATGAAACAGGCGAAGTTGTGCTGCACGTAGTCACTCATCCAACGCATAAAAACAAACGTGCCAGTGGGGTTGTAAAGCTATCGTGGTTGAGCCCAGTAAGAAAGGGGCAACAAAAACAATTCGCCTCTGACACGAAGTTAATCGAATATGCGCTAGATAATGAATATGAAAACCCTTCTCAGGTCATTGGTACCTTGCGCGTCCCTATTTCAATTCGCAGCAGAGGAAGACATAAGCTACCACGCTTGACTATTGCCTGTGACTTTCCTTTGGGGCTCTATAAATGTTGGACGCACATAGACCTCAACAAGTGGTGCATGGTTTACCCAAAACCAATAGAGGGGTGCGTCAACTTATTAGGCTTAAACGACAGTAATGAATACAACGCTACAACTCGCTCAAACACAAGCGCTGATGACTTCTACGCGTTGACAGATTACGAGCTAGGACAACCTCTTAATCGGGTAGCGTGGAAACAAGTTGCCAAGAACGGCAATTGGGTCGTGAAGCAATTTAGTACATCGGACAGTCAGATTCAGGTAATAACGATACCGCCAAGTTTTAATACGGAAGAAGCGGTTTCCATTTTAACGTGGCACGTTCTGGCATTGCATAAACAACAAGCCGTTTATGGACTATCTTATCGCGGCATAGAGATCGCACCAGATGCAGGTCAATCTCATCTTATAAAATGTTTAGAAGCACTTGCTGTTGTAGATAACAAACTGACATTTAAAAGTGATACAACGGTAAATAAGATAACCGACACCGCGCCTACAGTACCCCAAAAAGTAAAACACGCTAAAAAGGCCGCATCATGAAAAAAGTGCTAAACGCCTTTTCGTTCTCACCTACTCATAACCCCATGATACTGTTGTGTGTAGCGTATGGCGTACTACTTTTCACCCTAAAAAGTGCGTTGATGCTGTGGGTTTTAGTGCTGGGTGTATGCGCCTGTATAGTACGTATTGTTGCACTTAATCAGCCACATAGCTTACCCAAAGTACGAACCGTAAATTTGCTGGCGGTTCTTGCTGTTTTTGCGCTAGCCTGGTTTGGTCTATCAATAGGACTACTTGATAGCATGATCAATTTATTGGTCATTGCTTGTGCACTCAAGCTTATGTTGGTCGAGAAAAAAAGAGACTTTCATCTACTTATTTGTACATGTTTATTTCTTATTGGCTGCGGTTTTATTTCTGCGCTAAGTATATTAGCGTGGTTAGGATATTTGGGCATTCTAATACTATTGCTTTTAGCAACCGCCCTATACCACGGCCCAAATGTTTCGGTAAAACACAGCACTAAATTTATCATAACGTTAGTTTTGCAGGGCTTGCCAATTGCATTTTTACTGTTCTTGGTTTTACCTCAGTTGCCTCCTTTGTGGCAAATGCCTACGTCAAAGTCATCACAAACAGGCCTGTCTGAATCAGTAACGCCTGGTGATATCGCCTCTTTAGCAAAATCATCCGATCTTGCATTTACAGCAACCTTCGAATCGGCGTCAGATGTCCCTTTGATGGCTACTCGTTACTGGCGCGCCATGGTAATGGAAGACTTTGATGGGAAAACCTGGTCTATCAGCAATAAACGGCGCTTGGCGGAAAGACAACTCCATTTAATGAATAAACCTTCGCCGTTAACCCTTATGCAGACGCAAAACGGCGAAAATAATATTTCGTATGAAATGATTGTTGAGCCTACTCACCAAACGTGGCTTTTTGGTTTAGAAGTATCAGTGCCCAACAATGCACTTAACGCAGTTGAAGTACGCGAACTGTTTGACCATACCTTAAGAGCAACTGTCCCCGTGGCGAGCAAAAAAGTATTTCATTTACGTTATTTGCCAGATCAACCAGTGATAAATAGCATCGCTGGCTTTGAGCGAAACCTTAACCTCGTACTTGAAACGACGAATAACCCACGTACTCAAGCATGGGCAAAAAACCTTGTAGCGAAGTTTGAAACGCCGCAAGAAGTTGCGCAAGCCATTATGCAGCACTTCGCCAACCAATCGTTTCGTTACACCCTTGAACCTAGTGCTATGCCAGATGACCCCATTGACACTTTTTTGTTTGACGAAAAATCGGGTTTTTGCGCTCACTATGCAGGTGCAATGACCTACGCCCTCCGCGCAGCTGGCATTCCAGCACGCATGGTTACAGGTTACCACGGCGGCGAGGCACTTAATGACAACGTACTCCAAGTTCGCCAATATGACGCCCATGCGTGGGTTGAAGCTTTGGTGGGCGAACAATGGGTTCGCTTCGATCCTACCAGTATGGTGGCACCGTCTCGTTTAGCTTATGGGTTAGAACAAGCTTTACTCGATTTTGGTGAGCAGCGTGAGAAAGGGCTGCTAGGTAATTTGGGGCAGGCTGAATTATTTACCCAGATCCAAGGGTGGTTGCGGCAGTTAGACTACACGTGGAGCAAATGGATTTTGGGCTTTGATGCCAATTCACAAAGCGATATGTTAGAAAGGCTGCTCGGGGAGCTCAGTACAAAGAAAATGACCATAGTATTTTTAAGCCTAATTGGCATAATTGGCGTCATTTTACTGGTGTATTTTTTCCCTGTTACCCTTGTGCCCTCACTTGCGCCATACCAGCGCTATTACGTTAAGTCATTAGCATTAATTGAAAAGCACACCAACACCAAACGAGGCAACGATAGTCCAAGCCACTACACACAAAAAGTAGCCGCTCAGCTTAATACAACCGCAAACAGTATTATTAATGACTTACATAGGTTGTATACCCAACTGTGCTATCAAGAGCAGGCCGATGAAAAAGCGACCAGTATTAAAATGAAGCAAGGATACAAACGACTAAAGCGCTCACTCAACTAAGGTTTTCACATAGATAAAGTTCTCACATAAATAGTGCGGTACTATCCAATTTTGGTGCATTTGAACCAAACTATTTCTCATCTCTGCGCATTCAGAAGTAACATGAAAACAGAAATATTGCTGATTATTCAAAGCGATACGAAAAGTCATTTCAGACTGGCACTCTTCTCGCTTTACACTTCTTGCGATAACGTTATCGAGCGGATTAGATTTACAGTTACACAGCGATAGCGCGGTGCTTTTTGAGCTCTAAGATGCTATCGAACGTGCCATAACAATTTAAATGATTTGGACAAAGGCGTCCCCAATTCTTTTGCGAAAGAGAATTGCGGACGCCTTTTTTTGATCATTTAAACCCTTTGGCCTCTTAATTTAATTACTTAAACAAAAGGTGAACCCATGGCTTATCTATTACCTGCTGAATTTGCTACCAAGATGGTAGATGCCGGCGAAGCAAAAATATATATGTCCACTCGTGACACATTAATTCGTGCCTATATGGCAGGTGCTATATTGGCGTTGGCGGCGGTCTTTGCAGTCACTATCGCAGTGCAAACTGGAGTTTTCCTGCTAGGCGCCGTACTCTTCCCTGTTGGCTTTTGCATGCTATACCTAATGGGTTTTGACCTGTTAACCGGTGTTTTTGTGCTGACACCTTTAGCATGGCTGGCTAACAGACCAGGCGTTACGCCAAAGCAGATCTTGCGTAACTGGGGATTAGTATTTTTAGGTAATTTTGGTGGTGCGCTTACCGTTGCCTTTATGATGTCGTTTATCTTTACTATGGGATACAACGTTGATGGCGGTGCTATTGCAACAAAGGTAGCGAGCATTGGTGAAGCGAGAACTCTCGGTTACGCAGAACACGGCGCCGCAGGTTGGATCACCATTTTCATCCGCGGCATGCTGTGTAATTGGATGGTGTCTCTTGGCGTGGTCGGCGCGATGATTTCAACCCACGTAAGTGGCAAAGTGTTGGCAATGTGGATGCCAATCATGCTGTTCTTTTTCATGGGGTTCGAACACTCTGTGGTTAATATGTTCTTATTCCCCTTTGGCCTCATTATGGGTGGTGATTTCTCTATTATGGATTATTTCATCTGGAACGAAATCCCAACGGCGCTAGGTAACCTAGTAGGTGGTTTAGCCTTCACGGGTCTAACACTGTATACCACTCACGTAAAAACTTTGCCCAAACGCAAAATTCCTGTAAATAGCGCAGCTGCATCTGAAACACTGCCCATTTAACAATGCGCATGCGCGGCTTTTATGAATGATTTAATTCAACAGAAGTCGCGCAGCTTAAATCAATTGGGGTTATTGTTTTACTATGAGAGCTTAGCGATATGAATGCACCATTGAATCAACCTAGTCATTCAAGAGCATCGACGCACATTGAGCTAAGCGCATATTCTACCAAAGGAATAAAGCGCGTTAATCAAGATGCATTCAGTTACTGCATAGCAAAACCGCATAGCCATTCATCTAATTTTCGTCATGAGCGAGCCAGTTTTTTTCTCATTGCCGATGGCATAAGCAGTAGTACAGTGAGTCAAGTTGCCAGTGACTTCGCCACTTCACATTTCACCAAAATGTTCAATCTTGCCCCTGAAGTTTGGGACATTGAACAAACAGCAAAAGCACTCATTATCGAAATAAACGCATTGCTCTGGGCGAGAAACCAACAAAGTGCGTTTTGTTACACCCCTGAAAAAGGTTATGTGTGCACTTTTTCTGCTGTAGTCATTGTTGACAATACGCTTCACATTTTTCACGTTGGTGATTGTGAAGTGCAAATCGCTACATCGTTAGTTTGCAAAACCCTTACTCGAGGGCATCGACAGCCAAGCACAGAGTCGCCTGACCATAGTTATCTAGCAAACGCCCTGGGCATTTCTTCGCAGATTGCGATTGACTATAGTACGTTGACGTTATCGGAACGCAGTAGCATTGCACTAAGTAGTGATGGTGTCTTTGAATTTACAAGTATTTCAGATGCGTTAAGAGAGGCGCAAACCTTTCAATCATTGCCCGACGAATTCGCCAAGCAACATGTAAATCGCGCGCTTGATAGTGGTAGTGATGACAATGCAACGTTATTGGTAATTACCATCACTCCCAATTTTGTATCCACGCCGGACACTTTATTCGTGCCTCAAAGTGACCAAGCCTTACACCTCACTGTTGGCGATAGCGTTGACGGGCTTATAGTAAAAAGGCAGCTTTATACATCGGCTCGCAGCCACGTTTATCTGGCGACATCAGCGTCAGGTAATAAGGAAAATGAAACCTCTGGTCGCCACCAACTCGTGCTAAAAACACTTGCGACAGACTTCATTACTACTGACAAACCCACAACGTTAGACTGTACACTGCTTCCTAATATCGAAAGTTGGTTTGCCAGACGGATTGATTGCCCTCATATCATTAAGCATCCGCTGTATGTTGAACTGGGCTTTTCTAACCCTCCATCTAAGCAATATTGCTTAAGTCAGTACGTAGAAGGCCAAACGCTTGCGCAATGGATGATGGATAATGAGACGCCAAGCCTTGAACAGGTGAGAAGTATAATCGAGCAAGTTGCTACAGGCCTTCAGTCCATGCATCGACAAGGCATTGTGCACCGTGATATTCGACCAGAGAATATTATTATCAACCCAGAAGGCCATTGCACACTTATCGACCTCGGTGCAGCCTGC
Organism: Alteromonas sp. KC3; assembly: GCF_016756315.1. Taxonomy (NCBI): domain Bacteria; kingdom Pseudomonadati; phylum Pseudomonadota; class Gammaproteobacteria; order Alteromonadales; family Alteromonadaceae; genus Alteromonas; species Alteromonas sp. KC3. The sequence goes on along the minus strand of NZ_AP024235.1, from coordinate 1,672,378 downwards.
CTATTGCAAGCCCCGTCTCTTTATCATAGGCAAGGCATTCCTGGTACAGCACTATATGCTGCCCCCGAGTATTTTTTGGGGGAAGCGGGCTCAGTACAGTCTGATCAATATTCACTCGCGGTGCTTTGCTACGTAATGCTTTGTGGCCGCTATCCGTACAATAACAAGGTTGCCCATGGCAATACCTATGCAGCCCAATACAAATTGAAGTACCAAAGTGTGCTAGACGCAAAGCGCCCTATTCCTAATTGGGTCGATATGACACTTCGCCGCGCGTTGCACATCAACCCTACGAAACGCTTTGCTGCACTATCAGAATTTGTACATGCCCTTCGCTACCCCACCGTTAATCAACAGTCTCAACCTGTACCATTAGTAAGACGCAGCCCATTAGCGTTTTATCAGGCCCTTTCACTTGCACTTGTAATAAGCAACTTAATTACGCTTGTTCTTATTTATTCAACTTAACAGAGGAATCAACATGATTACATCTCGCACTCAAGTTACAGACATGATCCAATCGTCAAAAATTTTAAAAGGTATCTCATGGCGACAAATCGCTGAAGTTATTGGCCAATCTAAAGAGTGGAGTACCGCAGCGTGTTTAGGCCAAATGGCCATGACCAAGCAACAAGCTGAAAACGTCGGTTCACTGCTCGAACTCAGTGATGAAGCCATTGCATGGTTGCAAATTGTACCCTACAAAGGCTCACTCCCGACTGAAGTACCAACCGACCCACTTATTTACCGTTGGTATGAGTTGGTAAGCGTGTACGGTACAACACTTAAAGAACTCATCCATGAGGAATTTGGTGATGGCATTATGAGCGCCATCGACTTTTCTATGGACTTACAACGTGAAAACGATCCCAAAGGCGACAGAGTTAGCGTTGTTATGTCAGGTAAGTTTTTGCCCTACAAAATGTATTAATGGTATTTGAGATGGTCGGTAAATAACTTACCGACCACTAATGATAAACCTTCACCTTCCATTCACCTTAACCACTTTACCCTTTCTCGCATACACAGTTCGTTTTTTTAACATTACGTAAGAGAGGGATATATGAACAAGGCAATATTATCGCGACTTGGATTGTCACTATTAGCTGCATCAGTCATTGCAGGTTGCGGTTCAAGCAACGATCCAATTAACATTAATCCTACAGCATCGCTCGAAGATCCCATTTCTGAGGAATATCAGGGGAATTGGATTGCACCTGGCTATGGTCTTAGCATTGCAATAGGTAACGATTCAGCAGCAATTTATCAATATACCAGCGACTACTGTTTTGTTATGGGCATAGAAACTGAAGTTGACACCCTGTCTCTTGAGCGACTTTTGAGAAAAACGGACAGTGCAAATACGCTTGAATGGTATTCAGGTACCGGTACGGATACTTTTGGCCCTCCTGGCTATCGGTTTAATAAAGCCGACTCATTGCCGCAAGCATGTGAAACAGGCCCAATCACCATTGATGAGAATTACGAAAGTAGTTTCGATAGCGTAGAGCTATTTGCTATGTACACCCAGATCTTTGAAGAATATTACGTAGATTTCGAACGTATGGGGGTTAATTGGTCCGATGTTGTTCAAACGACAGGCGCTGAGTTAACAACAAATTCAAATAGTGAAGCGCTGTTCACGGCAATGGCCTACGCCCTTGAGCCACTGGCCGACGGCCATAACTATGTGATTTCGCCACAAGGTTTAGAGTACAAAGTTACTACCAAGCAAACTATGCTTGAACGTCTTGTTGAAGAGTTCGCCAATGACAATAGCTTAAGCTATCCCATTTCTGGCGATGACGTGACCACTGCACTATTGGAACAGCTTGAAAGCTACATTCTGAATAATTTAACACTACAGTGGCAAATAGTGACTAACTACGCACAAGACTCAAGTGATGTTAAGTCTACTGAAAACGATGCCATCCGATGGTTTCAAAACGAAGGATTAGGGTATCTTTTTATTGGCTCTATGCACGGATTTGCTGAAAGTACCGATGACGAGCTCACCTTTAATCGCAATACACTTGCAGCTGTAGATGCGGCGTTAGATGAAGCCCTAACCGATCTCAAAGATGTTGAAGGTCTAATCATTGATGTGAGAACCAATGACGGTGGATTCGATTATGTTAGCATGGCTATCGCCAGTCGTTTTGCTCAAGAAGAGTTTCACGCGTTTAGCAAACAAGCTCGTGATGGCAATAATAGGACTGAACTATTGGACATCATTATAGCGCCCCGCTCAGAGATTAATTACCTTGGACCTATTGTTGTTTTAACAAGTGCTAGTACGGTATCGGCAGCAGAAACGTTTACGATGATTATGGACGAAATGCCAAACGTTACACTTATTGGTGAAGCGACACATGGTGCATTTTCAAACGTATTGGAGTGGACGCTTCCCAACGGTTTCAATATCGGTATGTCAAATGAGTTTTACCTTACACCAAACGGCGTATGGTATGAGGGAGAAGGCATTCCGGTTGATATCGAGGTCCCATTCTTTACGCGTGAACAGCGCGAACAAGGAGTTGATTTAGGTATCGAAGCTGCCGCGGCTTATCTACTAAACTAAGTAGTGTTTACACTTTCGCCGCTTTGTGTGCTAACTGCACAAAGTGGCGCTTTAACTCCAACGCTTAATTGCATCTAGTGAATCATAAGGTAAGGAGTTAAATGCAATTTTTGCTTTAGGTGCATTGGCATGAACAATATTTATTACCTGTTCAAACAAAAGGAAATGGTCTGGGTCCGTTCTTACACCTGCGCCAATTAAAACGATATCCGGCTTTTCCTTTGCTAATGCCTCTTCCACCTGCTGCGCAGCGGTCTCCCCTTGGTCGGTTAAGCACCACAATGAATCATAGCCATTATTGTTTAATTCGCTTACCACTTGTTCGAAAGCCGCATCGAGTTTTTCCTTCGATAACTGAGGCCATTTTTCATAGTTTACGCTGTCTGACCGCAGTCCGATTAACAAAACCTTTTTAGACATCGATTTATTCCCTCTGTGTTTCTTCTATCGATACTCTTTCATTGTAGACTAAAACGATAAACATCTGAGCATTTACTCTTAGTGGCACAGCGTATTGTTTTGACAGGCACAAAAAAGCCGGTCATTAAGACCGGCTTTTAAATTTCGAAGCTGTTAGTTAACTAACAGTCACGCAAGCGTCAATTACTTAGCTGCTTTACGTGCTTTTGCTTCTTCAATTACTTTGTCAGCTACGTTCTGAGGACATGCTGAGTAGTGGCTGAATTCCATAGAGAACTGACCACGACCAGATGTAATAGTACGTAGGTGACCGATGTAACCAAACATCTCAGATAGAGGTACGTCAGCCTTGATGCGAACGCCAGTAGCGCCAGCTTCTTGGTCTTTGATCATACCACGACGACGGTTAAGGTCACCGATTACGTCACCAACGTTGTCTTCTGGGCTGAATACGTCAACTTTCATCACAGGCTCAAGAATCTGAGGACCTGCTTTTGGCATTGACTGACGGAATGCACCTTTCGCTGCAATTTCGAACGCGATTGCTGATGAGTCAACTGCGTGGAAACCACCGTCGAATAGTTCAACTTCAACGTCTAGTACTGGGTAACCAGCAAGAGGACCTACTTCCATCATACCTGCGAAACCTTTTTCGATTGCAGGGAAGAATTCTTTAGGTACGTTACCGCCCACAACAGTAGATGTGAACTTGAAGCCAGAGTTAGTTTCGCCCGGACGGATGCGGTAATCAATCTTACCGAACTGACCAGAACCACCAGACTGCTTCTTGTGCGTGTAGCTGTCTTCAACCGCTTGCGTGATAGTTTCACGGTACGCAACCTGAGGCTGACCAACTTCTAGCTCAACGCCGTATGTACGCTTCAAGATATCAACTTTGATGTCTAGGTGAAGCTCACCCATACCTTTAAGGATGGTTTCGCCTGAATCTTCGTCAGTTTCAACTTGGAAAGATGGATCTTCTGCTACTAGTTTACCGATAGCGATAGACATCTTTTCGTTAGCGCCTTTATCTTTTGGCTTAACAGCAATCGAGATTACTGGCTCAGGGAAGATCATTGGCTCTAGTGTACAAGGGTGCTTAGGATCACATAGCGTGTGACCTGTTTGAACGTTCTTCATACCAACAACAGCTAGGATATCACCCGCTTGTGCTGAAGTAAGTTCAGTACGTTCGTCAGCGTGCATCTCAACCATACGGCCGATACGCTCAGTCTTACCAGTTGCACTGTTAAGAATAGTGTCGCCTTTGTTAAGTTTACCAGAGTAAATACGGATAAACGTAAGGGCACCGAAACGGTCGTCCATGATTTTGAACGCAAGCGCACGGAACGGCTCGTCAACAGATACTGTTGCAACTTCACCTGTAGGCTCACCAGTTTCTTCGTCAGTTAGATCTTGTGGATCAACTTCTGTAGGAGAAGGTAGGAAGTCTACAACTGCGTCAAGAACTAGCTGAATACCTTTGTTCTTAAATGCAGAACCACAGTATGTTGGGAAGAACGCTAGGTCACGAGTACCTTTACGGATACAACGCTTGATGTCTTCTAGAGACGGCTCTTCACCATCCATGTAAGCCATCATTAGGTCGTCGTCTTGCTCAACAGCAGTTTCGATTAGTTGCTCACGGTACTCGTTAGCCTTTTCAACCATATCTGCTGGAATATCTACAACTTCGTAGTTCTCAGGAAGACCTGAATCGTCCCAGATGTACGCTTTCATGTCTAGAAGGTTAACAACACCTTTGAAGTCGTCTTCGATACCGATTGGAAGTGTCATTACTAGTGGGTTAGCAGCAAGTACTTTCTTAACTTGGCCAACAACACGGTAGAAGTCTGCACCCATGCGGTCTAGTTTGTTTACGAAGATTACACGTGCAACTTCTGATTCGTTAGCATAACGCCAGTTAGTTTCTGACTGAGGTTCAACACCGCCAGAACCACAGAATACACCGATACCGCCGTCTAGTACTTTAAGTGAACGATATACTTCAACTGTAAAGTCAACGTGTCCCGGAGTATCGATGATGTTCATGCGGTGATCTTTCCAGAAACAGGTAGTAGCCGCTGACTGGATAGTAATACCACGTTCAGCTTCCTGCTCCATGAAGTCAGTAGTTGATTCACCATCGTGAACCTCACCAGTTTTATGGATTTTACCAGTAAGCTTCAAGATACGTTCTGTTGTGGTAGTTTTACCCGCGTCTACGTGGGCGAAAATACCAATGTTTCTGTATAAAGATAAGTCTGACATTAGTTCACTTTCATTGGTTCAGAGTAAAAAAACGGCCGGATTATAAAGGATTTTTGTACCAGATTTACACCTTTTTTAGCATAAACCTCAAATTCGTTTGCTAAAATCCGCACCACCATCAATTCTTTTCTATAAGTATCAACAACTTAAAAGCTTATGACACTTTTTTGAAAAATAACAAAATCACACCTCATCTTTTGAAGTGCGAACAATTGTTACTGTAACTTCATCTCTGTCGTGGTAGAGATGCCTCACCTTTACCGCAAATGCATCTTCTAACGCATTTAAACGGCTTTTTAGCAACGTCATGGCTTCAATCACAGTTTCATAACGCTGTTTCATAGGTAGCTTCAAGTTGAAAATCGCGTGCGTTGCCCAGTGTTTAACCAGCCAGTCACCCATCAACTTTGCTACCCTATCGGGTTGCTCTATCATATCACATACAAGTAAATCTACACGACCAAATTGTGGCCGATATGTAAATCCGTCTGCTGCATGATGCTCAACTAACCCTGTACTCATTAAACTGTCTGCCACAAGACCATTATCGATAGCCTCTACGTACATTCCACGCTTAACGAGTTGATAGGTCCACCCGCCCGGGCACGCCCCTAAGTCAACCGCACGTCCGCCCGTTCGAAGCACTTGTTCCTGCTGTTTTGCGCTTAGCATATTCACTAATGCGTCTTCGAGTTTAAGGGTAGACCGACTTGGCGCATCACTTGGAAATTTTAGACGACAAATTCCCAGATGATCAGTACTGCCATAATCGGGCAATGTATAGCCAATATGGCAAATTTCAAATGATTCAAAGAAAATATGTAGTTTGGGCTTTCCTGCGTTTTCCTTTGCAGTGAGCCAATTGGCTTTTCGAAGCGCTTGTCGCAAAGGAACCGTAAACTTTCTACAAAACTTTGCTAGGGTCTTCCCTTCTTCGGTATCAGGATATTCAACATCGACTGCGCCAAATATTGCAAACGGCTTTTCTATGTCGCTCAGCGCATCTAATACCTGCCCTACTCTATCCTCTTTTTCGATGTCCACCATGTTTGCAAACACCGCAACAAGTTGTCGGGGAAAAATACTCTCACTAACCGCGAACTGACTCACTGTGTCCTCTAGCTGAGCAGCATCGTATAAATGATAGTGAACAAAGCCATTATTTTTCTTCGATACTGGGTAACCATAGCACCCTGCTTCACCATAACGCGTTGTTAATTCGTTGGCGGTGTCACTCTCATAACCCGGCCTACAATACGCTAAAATACTAGTTGTCATTACTTACCTTAATGGCGCGCTGGCCACGTACTAGAGTGAAAGCAAGCACTGCCCACCCCATAATGAAGAGTAGGCCGCCCAAAGGTGTTACCGGCCCAAACCATTTTATGCCAGTGAGGGCCAATGCATATAAACTTCCCGAAAACAAAACGCCGCCCACCACGAAACACATCGCTGCGCGATTAAGCCATTTAACTTCTGCATAATTGGATAAAGCTGGCAGTACTAGGATAGCAAGGCCATGATACATTTGGTAACGAACGCCAATCTCAAAAGTATTTAGCATCTGAGCAGATAAAAAGCTTTTTAGTCCGTGAGCCCCAAATGCGCCAAGCATAACACTTGTTCCGGCAAATATAGCACCAGCTGCAAGCAGCATGGGAGCCATGGACGATGTATTGTAATTTGTTGAACTCATTTGACACTCTTTTAGCGCTAAACGCTAACGTTTACTCGGTAAAGAATAATGTTGTAAGGCGATGACAGCGTTAATGTTAAATCGTATTTTTGATAAAGGCTTCTATCAGCGTTGAAGCACGCTCAATGTGTTCTTGATGTGTTTTTCCACTGGCCTTTCGCGGTTTTAGACTATGGTCACCGTCTACAAGAAACTCACATTGAATCGAAGATGAAAGCGTATACGCTTCTACTTCGTTTTGTGTACCAAATGTGTCGCGCTCTCCTTGCACAATCAGTATGGGTTTCGCGGTTGTTTCGAGGTGCTCTGTTCTTGTCTTTTCCGGTTTTCCTGGCGGATGAAAAGGGTAACCAAGAATTGCCGCACCTTTTACGCTTTCAATGTCGTCTACCAACATTGTGGCCATTCGCCCACCCATCGACTTCCCACCAATAAAAGTAGGCAGTGATTGACGCGTTTGAGAAACGTGATCAATAACGTCTGAAAAATGCGCGAGCAGCTTTTCAGCTTTATCCGGCGGGCGACGCTTTCCTGTCTCTTTAATAACTTGCATATAGGGGAAGTTAAACAAAACAACCTCGATACTATGTGCATTTAACGCTTGTGTCACTGCCTGCATAAACTCATGCTCTTTGCCCGCACCTGCACCATGAGCCAGTATAAGCCTAGCCGCTGGGTTGGTGGCACTGTGCACTTCAATATCAAACATCGTCTTGCTCTTCCTCGACTAACGCTAAAATCCAATCTCTAAAGGCGGCAATTTTGCCTAACTCTGCTTGTGATTCCTCGCACACTAAATAGAAAGCATCCCGACTTTCTACACGCTCTTCAAATGGCATCACGAGTCGCCCTGCTTCAATCTCAGGACGCGCAAGCACAGTATTGCCCAAGGCAATACCCTGCCCCAGTGCAGCAGCTTGAAGCACTAACATTGAGTGACTAAATACCGGCCCCTGATTTACATTCACGCCCACAACACCAACCGTTTTAAGCCAGTTTTTCCACGCTGCCCGACTGAGATCGTGAAGCAATACATGATGACGCAAATCAGATAAATCATTTAGCGGTTTAGGTCCTTGGAACAACAATGGCGAGCACAAAGGCGTAAGAAACTCTCGATGTAATTGGTCGGCTTGTAACCCCGCCCATCGCCCTTTTCCGTAATAAATAGCAACGTCCACGTCGTCTTCTAAAAAGCCTTCGTCAAAATCCACCGCTTTGATTCGAACATCGATATCTGGGTGCGCAAGACTAAATTTATGAATACGGGGTACCAGCCATTGGCTTGCAAAACTCGGTGGCATCGCCACGGTAATTGCGCCTTTGCTCCCCTTTGCTAATAACCGCTCTGTCGCTTCTTGGAGATGCTTAAATATATCTTTAAGCTCCAAAAAATACGCCTGTCCTTCTTCAGTCAGCAGCAAAGTTCGATTTCGACGAAGAAACAACTTCATCGATAAAAAATCTTCTAACGCTTTTATCTGGTGACTCACCGCAGCTTGAGTCACAAAAAGCTCATCGGCGGCTTTTGTAAAACTCAAGTGTCTCGCTGCTGCCTCAAAGGCTTTGAGCGCATTTAAGGGGGGTAAACGTCGATGCATATAAACTTTTCAACCCAGTGTGACCAAAGCATGACAAAAGCATTAGTTTTTCTAATGACCACCCATACTTTAACTCGTTTTATTTTTAACCCAATACTGACTACTATTTACCCGAAATTTAAAAAGAACTTTGAATTTCAGCGTTTTATACAGCTTACTTGTTAATCATTTTAACAAAAAGCAACATATTTTTAATTATTTTTATTAGGTGTGAAAATGAAAAAACTACTACTAGCTAGCGTGTCTGTAATGGCATTCGCAAGTGCCGCTGCAAATGCTAACGCACAACCAGAAAAGATCAATCTTCAATCATTAATTAACACTGCAATGACCAGCGTTAAAATGGCAGATGTACTGCCTGAAAATGACGCACACATTCTTGTTAGAAAGCAGTCAAAAGCAATTTTGGCAGAAGCTGTGCAGATAAAACTGCATGAAAATCTAATTGCTATGAGCAAACGTGAAGAGCGCGTGACCGTCGCAGAAAGCGAATAAGCCACTCTCACACCTGATACGCATGCCGGTGCACGCACCGGCATACGCCATCAACCTTACAAGATAACTAACGTCACTTATCGCTTAGGTATTACTGGTATCTAACGCATCAAAGCCTTTTACAAGTTCATCTAACGCTTTCATTTGCTGTAAATAAGGCTCTAGCTTAGCCAACGGCAATGCACACGGTCCATCGCATTTTGCCTCGTCTGGATTAGGATGTGCTTCAATGAACAAACCTGCAAGGCCAAGTGCCATGCCACTTCTAGCTAATTGCGCAGCCTGTGCTCGACGGCCGTCAGCTGATGTTGCACGCCCACCAGGCATTTGTAATGCGTGAGTTGCATCAAATATAACTGGCGCATATTCCTTCATCGCGTCCATACCCAGCATGTCTACCACAAGGTTGTTATATCCAAAGCAACTGCCGCGCTCGCATAAAATAACATTGTCGTTACCCGCCTCGCTTAGCTTGCCCATTATATGTCGCATCTCATGAGGGGCTAAAAACTGAGGCTTCTTAACATTAATTACATTACCGGTTTTCGCCATAGCAACCACCAAATCTGTTTGACGTGCTAAGAAAGCCGGAAGCTGAATAACGTCTACCACTTCTGCCACTGGGGCTGCTTGATGGGGCTCATGAACGTCAGTAATTAACGGGACGTTAAACGTCGACTTAATTTCTTCGAAAATGCGCAAGCCTTCTTCCATTCCTGGTCCGCGATAAGACGTTACCGAAGAACGATTCGCTTTGTCGAAAGACGCTTTAAATACATAAGGAATATTCAGCTTTTGCGTAACTTCAACATAATGTTCTGCAATACGCATTGCTAAGTCTCTCGACTCTAAAACGTTCATTCCGCCAAACAATACAAAAGGAAGATGGTTAGCGACTTCAACGTCACCAACGCGAATAATCTGTTGAGATTCAGACATGTTTATATCCAATATTAACTAAAAGAGGGGTTGCTTGGTGACTGCCACCATCGCTGTCGCCATAAGCACAGCTAACGCAGCAACAAAAAAGCACCAACGTGCGACAGAGGTCTTGGCTTTCTTTAGCGCAAATAGGCCGAACACAATATAAAGCACAACGCCTATGACTTTGAATGTTAGCCATGCATTAACCAAGGGGTATTGAGATAGAATAACACAAAGCCAAATTGCACTTGCAAGTAATACTGTATCGATAATGTGGGGCAGAATTTTTACCCATTTTTTGGTGAGCGCATTTGCATCAAACTGAAACCAAATAAATCTAAAAACGAAAAAAAGGATACTTAGTGCAACAGCCGTCAAATGAAGATGTTTTGCCATCATGTACATGGTCAATGTCTCGCTTATTGTTGTTATGGTTGTAAAAAAATACAGGTGCAAAAGCACCTGTAATTATCGTTGATTTAATTCGAAAAGTGTTACGCTTTTATGTGATATTCAAACTAAATGCCCAAATATCAATCACGACAGCTTCGCTGAATTATTTTGTGTCATCAGGGTATTGCGCCTGAATCGCTAAAAATGCAGGTAAGTCGCTTAAAAGCAAAGACACTAACTCAGGGTCGAAATGCTTCCCACTTTCTTCGCGGATCACCGCTTCCACTTTATCGATAGTCCATGCTGGCTTGTACGGACGTTCGTTAATCAATGCATCAAACACGTCTACAAGCGTTGCTATGCGGCTTTCGATTTGAATGCCATCTTGCGCTTTACCATCAGGATAACCGCGCCCATCCCAGCGCTCATGATGCTCTTTGGCCAATGTTGCAGCTAACTGAATAGTGGGTCGACTTGAATTCTTCAGTATTTGGTAACCGAACTCGGCGTGTTTTCGAATTTCAAAAATCTCATCTTCAGTGAGAGGCGTAGATTTGTGCAAAATCGATTTTGGCACAAAAGAGGTACCGATATCATGAAGAGGAATGGCGAGTTTAAGCGCGTTAACATCTTTTTCTTTTAGCCCTGCTTTTTGCGCAAGCAGTACTGACATCTCAATCATGCGTTTAATGTGATTTGATGACTCGTTTTCGTGCTCAAGCACCTTACCAAGTCGCTCAATAATTTCACGCTGAGTTGCTTCGACATCTACCGTTTTAAGTACATTATCAAACGCGAGTTGTACACTATCAGAAAAACGCTTTACGAGGTGTCTATCGCTCTCGCCGATTCTTCTAGGTAAACCAGAAAGATATAACAACGCCCCTTTATGTGACTTGCTATTACAATAGGCTACGACATGGTCTTCAGCGTAAACTATTTGTTTTTCGCGCATAGCTTTGGCGCACAAAGCGTATTCTTGGGGGCTGATTGCCTCTTTTAGCGCTACACCTTCCTTACTTGCATACTCGCCGTTGCCAGCAAAAACATAGAGCTCGTCTTTACCCATTGAGGATTTGACATTGCTTGGTGAATTAACCGTGTTTAACGTACGTGACGTTGTCGCTACCGCTGTCGTAATGTAGGCTGCATCTTTAGAGCACCCTAATATTGAGGCTAGCTGCTGGATTATGCCCTGCATAAATTTTTCAAGGGAACGAGAGGAAAACAAGTCAACCGAGGCGTCAATTATCTTTTCTAAGCCACGTCGGTTTTCTTCGATAACGATAATGTCTCTGTAGGAACGTAGCGCAGCGATGATAACGGTAAACAGTTTTTGAGCCGTTAATTCAGTTTTTGATTTATAGTCGTTTATATCGTAATTGATAATAACGTCTTTCTCTGGGGCTTGACCGGGTTGCCCTGTGCGCAGAATAATGCGGGTGAAGTGGTTATCGAGTTCGTTGCGAATATACTCGGCCACTTTTAACCCAGCGTCATCCGTTTCCATTACGACATCAAGTAAAACTACTGCAATATCGTCGTGGTCTCTAAAGCAATTTTTGGCTTCCTCACCGCTGTAAGCACTGACAAATTCAAGGGTTTTACCATTTAAGCTAAAGTCGTTCAGTGCAAGTTTGGTAACGGCATGTACTTCAGGTTCATCGTCAACAATAAGTACTTTCCAACTACCCAGATCGTCATATTCATTTTCGTCATCGTCTTCTGCGAATAGAAAGTCGTCATTCATCTGGTACATCCTGTAAGGTAAAAGATTGTTAAGCTTTACACTTTTTATTTTTATAGTGCGTCACAAAGATACTAATGCAAAACAGAATATAAGCAAACTTGCACGTTTTTCAACCACTAATTACACCAAATGTCACTCTGTCGTTTCCTCCGTAATCTTTAACCGATTTAACATCGCTAAATCCAGCTTCAAGCAGCAATGCTTGTATACGAGAAGCTTGATCAAACCCGTGTTCAAAGGCCAATAGTCCCTGTGCCTTTAAGTAATGAGGTGCATGTTTGATGATATGCTTGATATCGTCTAAACCGTCTTGACCTGCAATAAGGGCTGACTTAGGTTCAAAACGCACATCACCTTGAGCTAAATAAGGGCTTGTATCTTCGATATAGGGTGGGTTTGACACAATAACGTCAAACCTCAGATCGCCAAGGTCGCTAAACCAGTCGCTTTGTTTGAAGGTCGCATTTGAAATGGCATTTAACTTGGCATTCGACGTGGCCAAAGTCACCGCTTCTAAAAGAAAGTCGACACCAAAAACTTTGCTATCTTTGAGCTCTGAAGCGACAGCCAACGCAATTGCGCCGGTCCCCGTGCCAAGGTCACAAATATCAAGTGGAATGTCGGGCGCGGTCTTTAGGCGTTGATGAGCCCAATGCAGTACTTGCTCTACCAGTATTTCGGTATCAGGGCGAGGTATTAACGTGTGCGGTGACGTTTTAAGCGAAAGCGTCCAAAAGTCTCGCTGCCCAATAATGTAAGCGACAGGCTCACCTGATTGCCTTCTTTTCACTGCAACCTCGTACTGCGATTGCTCAATCGGGCTTATTGTTTTATCCGGCCAAGTGAATAAGTAGGTTTGTGTTTTATTTAACACATGAGCCAATAATACTTTGGCATCAACCGAGGGCGATTCACCGCCCTCGAGTTGTTTTATTGCCCAATTGAGGGCGGTGTCAATTCGCATCGTTATTCGTCAGAAAGCGACGCCAATAAGTCAGCTTGGTGCTCTTGTAATATAGGGTCAATTAGCTGCTTTAAATCACCCTCTACAACTTCATCAAGTCGATAGATTGTCAGGTTGATACGGTGATCTGTAACGCGACCTTGCGGGAAGTTGTATGTGCGAATGCGCTCTGAGCGATCGCCACTACCCACCAAGCTTTTGCGGGTGGAGGCCTCTTCAGCGGCACGTTTTTCTTCTTCAATCTGATTCAAACGCGCTTGCAATACAGACATCGCTTTCGCTCTGTTTTTATGCTGTGAACGCTCGTCCTGACATTCAACCACTAAGCCTGATGGCAAGTGGGTTATACGAATAGCAGAATCAGTTTTGTTTACGTGCTGACCACCCGCACCTGATGCGCGGAACGTATCAATTCGAAGTTCAGCTGGATTAATCTCAATGGCTTCTGACTCAGGAATTTCCGGTAATACCGCAACAGTACATGCAGAAGTGTGGATACGTCCTTGCGATTCCGTTTCAGGCACTCGCTGAACGCGGTGACCGCCTGACTCGAATTTCATAACGCCATAAACCCCGTCACCGCTAATATTAGCAATAACTTCTTTATAACCACCATGTTCGCCTTCATTGGCATTGACCAATTCAACACGCCAGCCTCTGCTCTCTGCATAACGACTGTACATACGGAATAAGTCGCCAGCAAAAATGGCAGCTTCATCACCACCAGCGCCTGCTCGAATCTCTAAGAAACAGTTATTGTCGTCGTTAGGATCTTTAGGCAGTAACAGCACTTGAAGCTCTGTTTCTAAGCGTTCAATATCCGCTTTCGCTTCTTTCATCTCTTCTTGCGCCATTTCACGCATTTCTACATCATCTTCGTTTAGCATTTCTAATGCAGACGCAAGATTTTCTTGGGCTTGCTGATAGGCATTAAAGCCAGCAACGACGTCTTCAAGCTGGCTAAACTCTTTTGATAGATTGCGAAACTTCTCTTGATCGCCGATAACATCAGGGTCACCTAACAGGGCCTGAACTTCTTCGAAACGCTCAACAAGATGCTCGAGCTTCCTAACTACCGACTCTTTCATATGCTTCTTATTACCTTATTTATTCTCTTCTGACGTATAGTCAGACAATGCTAATGCTTGCCCTAGCCAACGACTTAACGCTGGATCATCGTGCATGGCGGCTTCGCGTAACGCCAATGTGGTAGGATGCAATAGCGCATTGGTTAACTTATACGCCATTTCTTCTAATACCGCTTCAGCTTCTTTTCCTTCTGCCAATTGTGCTTTGGCTTTTTCAACAATATCGTCACGCTGCGCCATGCCTTTTTGGCGATACTGTCTCACTAAATCGATTGATTGCTGCGACTGTTTCCATGTCATGTAGTCGCCAGCTTGCTTATCTATAAGCTTTTCAGCTTCGATTGCTGCCTGTTCTCGGTTTTCTAAATTCTTTTGAACAATATGCTGTAAATCGTCAACGGTATAAAGGTAAGCATCACCTAAGTCATTGACTTCTGACTCTATATCTCTTGGAACTGCGAGGTCTACAAGAAACATGGGCATGTTCTTTCGCTGCTTTAAAGCTTTTTCGACCATGCCTTTACCTATTAAAGGTAGTTGACTGGCCGTAGAACTGATCACTATATCGAAATCTTTTAGGTGTTCTGGCACCTGGGAAAGTGTATAAACACTTGCTCCGAGGGTTTCAGCCAATGCTTCGGCGCGCGCTACAGTTCTATTCGCAACCGCTATCTTGCTTACACCCTGCTCTTTTAAATGCTGCGCGACCAATTCAATCGTCTCGCCGGCCCCTACTAGCAGCACTGAGCGCTTGGGTAACTCGGCGAATATATGCTTGGCCAGCTGAACAGCTGCATAGGCAACACTTACTGCGTTAGCACCTATATCGGTTTCGCTTCTCACGCGTTTTGCAACAGAGAATGTATGTTGAAATAACTTATCAAACTCGCTGTTGATCATTCCTGAGTGTTTTGCGTCACCAAAAGCTTGTTTTACTTGTCCAAGAATTTGCGGCTCACCCAGTATTAGTGAATCTAAGCCGCTTGCCACACGCATGATATGCTTTACCGCTTCATCCTGCGTTAACACATAACTGTTGTTTGAAATTTCCTGTACATTTAAATGATGAAAATCACTGAGCCATTGCAGCAGTTTCTGGCCACTTTCATCTTGGGTATTCACATACAGTTCTGTGCGATTACACGTAGACACAATCACTGACTCGTCTACACCTTCAAGCTTTTTTAAGCTCGCAAGTGCTTCCACCAATGAGTCAGGTGTAAAGGCCACTTTTTCACGTAATGCGACTGGGGCTGTTTTGTGGTTAATACCGAGGGCGAGTAAAGTCATTAAAATCTGTGCTGGCAACGTCGGAGCGGCATTGTACGAAAAAGCCAAAATGATTGAAAGTGTTGGTGAAACTGTGTTCCCATATTGTTACTACTATTTGTATTAATATTAATCAGGCGCATTTACTGAAATGATTCGCATTCTATTTTTATGTATCAGCACGGTTATTATGCTAAGTGCGTGTACCACTGCACCAAAAGGGCCACAGCACACGGTAAACCTTACTGCACAACTACAAAAAGTTGCCGAAGTTAACAAATGGCAAATGCGTGGCAAAATTGCATTTCGTCAGGGTAAAGAAGCGGCGAGTTTAAATCTAGTTTGGAAAAACGATTCTGGTAATTTCGAATTTCGATTAGCAAATTTTCTTGGCGTCACCATGGTCGACCTTAATGTTACCGATAATAAATCCGTGTTAGAGGCCGATGGTGAAACTTACATTGACGCTCAACCAGAACCGCTTATATATAATATTACTGGCATGATCATTCCAGTAGACTCTCTGCTCTCTTGGGTCAAAGGCCTTCCTCTTGAAAACGATTCTTATACGCTTACTGAAAAAGGCTTAGTTAATACTTTAGAAAGTACGTGCACCTTATGCCGAAACTGGAAAGTAAGTTATGGCAACTATGGAAGCGTTAAAACAGCAACCAGTGACAACGTTTGGCTTCCACATAGTATTACACTTACACAAGAACAAACTGAAAACACACCGAAAACACAACTTAAAATAAAAATTTACGAGTGGACGCTCAATTGAAAACACAAGTAAACACAAAAGACTGGTGGCCTTCACCTGCCAAGCTCAATCTTTTTCTCCATATTCTTGGTCGCTACGAAAATGGCTATCATCAGCTACAAAGCTTATTTCAAATGCTCGACTACGGTGACAAGCTCGCCTTTACTATCGCTCAAAATTCAACCACAAAAATGGCCACACCGTTACAAGGCGTTGCCGATGACGACAACCTTATTATAAAAGCAGCACGTTTATTGGCAGAAACAACTCAATGCAAGCTGGGCGCAACAATAACACTTGATAAATGTCTCCCAATGGGCGGTGGCATTGGAGGTGGTTCATCAAATGCAGCGACCACCTTAGTTGCACTCAACCACTTGTGGAACACGGGTTTAAGTGAAGATGAGCTGGCAGCTCTGGGATTATCACTTGGTGCCGATGTACCTATTTTTGTAAGAGGGTTAACGGCATTTGCTGGCGGTGTTGGAGAGGAAATTACCCCTGCACCACAACCTGAGATGTACTATTTAGTTGCCAACCCTAATGTGCATGTGAGCACGGCACAAGTGTTCACAGCACCTGAATTGCCAAGAAATACCCCTGCAATACAATGGCAAGATTATAAATTCGAAAAAACTCACAATGATTGTCAGCAATTAGTCGAGAATCGCTATCCTGAAGTTGCAAAATTATTACAGTGGTTGGTACACTACGCACCGTCGCGAATGACGGGCACAGGTGCCTGCGTGTTTGCCACTTTTTCTGACCGCGCTTTAGCCGAGCAAGTTCAAGCAGAAATGCCTGATAATTGGCAGAGCTTTGTCGCAAAAGGTGTGAACCGCTCACCACTATTAGATAAATTAGAACAACAAAAATAGCGTGTACGCCACATCGGACAAGAACTTAAAAATTGGGGTATAGCCAAGTTGGTAAGGCAGCGGGTTTTGATCCCGCCATTCGTAGGTTCGAGTCCTGCTACCCCAGCCAAACCTCTTTTATCAACGCACTGAGGAACCACTTGTGCCAGATATGAAGCTCTTTGCAGGTAATGCCGTACCAGAACTTGCCCAGAAAGTTGCCGATCGCCTCTATACCAAACTTGGAAATGCCAAAGTTGGCCGTTTCAGTGACGGTGAAATCAGCGTAGAAATTCATGAAAACGTCCGTGGCTCGGACGTTTTTATTATTCAGTCTACCTGTGCACCTACTAACGATAACCTGATGGAATTGATCGTGATGATCGACGCATTGCGTCGCGCATCAGCTGGTCGTATCACGGCAGTGATCCCTTATTTTGGTTATGCACGCCAAGACCGTCGTGTTCGTTCAGCTAGGGTACCAATCACTGCGAAAGTAGTGGCTGACTTCCTGTCTAATGTTGGTGTTGACCGCGTTCTTACTATCGACCTCCACGCCGAGCAGATTCAAGGGTTCTTTGACGTTCCTGTAGATAATGCGTTCGGTACGCCTATCCTTCTTGCTGATATGGTAAGAAGAGATTTTGTAGACCCGGTTGTTGTATCACCTGATATTGGTGGTGTTGTACGCGCTCGTGCAACGGCTAAGCTACTTAACGATACTGATCTTGCCATTATTGATAAGCGTCGCCCTAAAGCGAACGTCGCTCAGGTAATGAACATCATTGGTGATGTGAAAGACCGCGACTGTATTATTGTCGACGACATGATTGACACAGGCGGTACGCTGGCAAAAGCAGCGGAAGCGTTGAAAGCGCATGGTGCTCGAAAAGTATATGCTTATGCTACTCACGCTATCTTCTCTGGAAATGCTGTAAACAATCTTAAAGAGTCTGTGATCGATGAAATTATTGTGACTGACTCTATCCCACTAAGTGCAGAAATGCAGAAAATGGGTAAAGTTAAGCAACTTACGTTGTCTGAGATGCTTGCAGAAACCATTCGACGTATTAGCAACGAAGAATCTATTTCAGCGATGTTTGAGTACTAATTGCACTTGATGTAAGCAAACAGCAAAAAGGCGAGCATGGCTCGCCTTTTTTAATTGCATTCGCGAATGCAGCCCATTAGTTATCGTCGGTATCGTCATCTTCTTCGGGCATTTCAACATCAACTACCGGAACTTCCACTTCTTTAGTAACAGTACGCACTTCAACATCAGCTGTTTCTACTTCGTACTCGGGAAGTTCACCACCATCGACATCGACCGTTGGCATTTCTCCGTCCTCTGTTTTAACGACTTCATACTCAGGAATTTCGCCTGCATCAACGTCAACATCTGGCATCTCACCATCTTTCGTTTTATTTACATCGCACGCGCCCAGAGTAAGCGCAAAACTTGAGATTGCTAGAATTTTACCTAAATGTTTCATCATTTTCTCCTTACCGTATTGTTTCGCTGCGCTTATACATCCATGCACAGAAAATAAGGTATTGTGCTAAATAGCCCTTGAACCCAAAAACATATTTTGGGTTTAACACGGTTGTGCGACCTTAAAGACACCCTACCTTTCTTTGACAAAACGATTGTTGCAGTCATTATACCAAAGTGAATTACGTCTCGATTCTTATGAGATTCAAACGAATCTCGCCTGCTAAAAAATTTGCATTCAAAAAAGTGATAAAGAAGAATACTTTTTCTATGTATTACTCGCGTGCATCACAACGCTAACCTACTGATTAAATTGCGTTTAAACCCTTCCCCGTCAATTAGATAGCGACGACTTCAACGTTACAAAAGACACAATAATACAGACTTTATTTTGTGACCTGCATCAGGCAAATAGAGGTTAGTGACAAGATAATACAGGTGTGATTTGAAGTGATTTTAACCGGCTGTTAAGAAATGGTTAAGGTCACAAGTGTATAATATGGTGTTAATAAATGTAGAAATTACTCAAGCTGAAAAAGAAGGAATGGCGTTTTACTCAATGCTTATCGCGCTAAACATATTTTGCCTCCACCTTCACTTTCTGCTAACACTATAGCCAAATAGTAGGTAAACACCTACCAGCTCGGTTGTTAATGTGTACAGCCGTAATTCTATTTACAAAAGGAAGAGAAATGAAAATATCCTCGCTATGTCTAATTACTGTAGCGACATCAACTCTGCTACTGTCTGGTTGCAATAATAAAGAAGAGAATGGAGACGCTACTGTGGCTGATAAAAAAGAGATGCAGAGTAATGCCGAAAGCGCCAAACCTAAAGCGCTAGAAGCAGAACTCGTCAAGCAAAGTGCGGCAATAGAATCGTCAAAAACGCAATCTGTCACACTCACAGGCTCTATTATATATAAAGAGCTGGAAGGCGGTTTTTATGCCTTTATTGCCGAAAACGGCGACCGCTATACCCTACATGGGCTAGACGAAACCTATCAAAAGAATGGGTTAATTGTCGAAGTTAATGGTGTTACTAAGCCCGATGTAATGACATTCACTCAATTCGGTACCGTATTGCAAGTAAACACTATCAAGGTACTTGATACCAGTAAGGTAATTGATAACATTCAAACACAATAAACACATTATATAATGTTGCATCCGCATGAATAGTGCGATGACAAGCGCCTTAGTAGGCGCTTTTTGTTTGCTAGCAATTGTATGTTTGTAGTTGTGGTGTTAGAATTCGCCGCCCTTGAAATTCGAGGGGGTGTAATGACGTGCTTTTTGAGTACGGATAAACACAATTTAACAGTAGGTTTTGGTCGCAAAAACCTACACCATTAGACTTTATAATTGGAGACAGACAATGTCTGAAGCAATTTTTAACCTAGACGCATCTGTTCGTACAGACCTAGGGAAAGGTGCGAGCCGCCGCCTACGTCGCGAAGATAAGCTTCCAGGTATCATTTACGGTGGTGAAGAAGCGCCAGTTTCTATCACGCTTGCACACAACAAAGTATTTCAAGCTTCTGAATTTGAAGCGTTTTACTCACACGTTCTTACTTTGAATGTAGACGGTAAAGCAACTGAAGTTCTTGTTAAAGATATGCAACGCCACCCGTACAAGCCTAAGATCACTCACATCGATTTCCAACGTGTAATCGCTGGTCAAGCTGTACACACTAACGTTCCAGTTCACTTCATCAACGAAGAAAAATCTGCAGCGGTTAAAGCTGGCGGTGTTGCTGAGCATCACCTAACAGAAATCGAAGTGACTTGTCAGCCTAAAGATCTACCAGAGTTCATCGAAGTAGACATGGCAGGCGTTGAAATGGGTCAAACACTACACTTGTCTGACCTTACACTTCCAGCTGGCGTATCTTCTGTTGAACTTGCTAAGAACGACGAAGCTCACGACCTAGCGGTTGTAACTGTTAAGCCTGCTAAAGGCGCAGCAGCTGAAGACAGCGAAGAAGAAGCTACTGAGGAATAATCCTCTTGGCTGATATTCGCCTTATCGTGGGTCTGGGTAATCCAGGCCCCGAATACGACAATACCCGACACAATGCCGGTGAATGGTTTCTAAACCAACTTGCCGACACCTATAACGCCTCGCTAAAACCAGAAACAAAATTCTTCGGTAAAACAGCTCGTATTACGATTGCTGGCAAAGATATTCGTTTGCTCTACCCCACTACCTTTATGAATAAAAGTGGACAGGCGGTTGCAGCACTTGCAAACTTTTACCGAATAGAACCAGAACAAATACTAGTAGCGTTTGACGAACTCGATTTACCACCCGGTGTAGCAAAGTACAAAGTAGGTGGTAGCTCTAGTCAAAATGGCGTGCGTGACATTGTGGCTAAAATGGGTAACAACAAGAATTTTTTGCGCTTGCGTATTGGTATTGGTCACCCAGGACATAAAAGCCGAGTTACAGGCCACGTGCTAGGTAAGCCGCCAGCAGATGAGAAAGCAGCCATTGACAGCGCCATTGATGAAGCGGTTCGCTGCACCGAAATTCTGCTTAAAGAAGACCTAAAGCAAGCGCAGAACAGGTTACACTCGCATAAAGCGTAACCGATTAACAGTGATTACTTTTCCAGACAAGGATCCATACCATGGGTTTTAAATGCGGTATTGTTGGCCTACCGAACGTAGGTAAATCAACACTTTTCAATGCATTAACTAAAGCGGGTATTGAAGCGGCTAACTTTCCCTTCTGTACCATCGAACCGAACACTGGTGTAGTACCTGTACCAGACCTTCGTTTGGACAAGCTAGCTGAAATTGTAAATCCTCAGCGCGTTATTCCTACCACGATGGAATTCGTAGACATTGCTGGGTTAGTTGAAGGCGCGTCTAAAGGTGAAGGTCTTGGTAACAAGTTCTTGGCTAACATTCGTGAAACTGACGCCATTGGCCATGTAGTTCGCTGCTTTGACGATGAAAACATCGTGCACGTTGCTGGTCGCGTTAGTCCGAAGGACGACATTGACGTTATCAATACCGAGTTAGCACTTGCTGACCTTGAAACAACTGAAAAAGCGCTTCACCGTGTAGCAAAACGTGCTAAAGGTGGTGACGCAGACGCCAAGTACGAAATGAAAGTACTTGAGAAGATTAAGCCGCATCTTGACGAAGGCTTATTGCTTCGTTCACTTGAGCTTTCAAAAGAAGAACTGGCAGCTATTAGCTACATGAACATGCTTACGCTTAAGCCTACCATGTATGTAGCGAACGTTAACGAAGACGGTTTTGAAAACAACCCATATCTTGATCAAGTTCGCGAAATTGCAGCAGGTGAAAATGCGACTGTAGTGGCAGTGTGTGCTGCTATTGAAGCAGACATTGCTGAACTTGAAGATGACGAGCGTGAAGAATTCATGCAAGACATGGGTTTAGAAGAGCCAGGCCTTAACCGCGTTATTCGCGCAGGCTACAGCCTACTTACGCTGCAAACCTACTTTACTGCTGGTGTAAAAGAAGTGCGCGCATGGACCTTCCCTGAAGGCTCAACTGCACCACAGGCAGCAGGTAAAATTCACACCGATTTCGAAAAAGGCTTTATTCGTGCGGAAATCGTAAGCTACGACCACTTCGTAGAATTTAACGGTGAGCAAGGAGCCAAAGACGCGGGTAAATGGCGTTTAGAAGGTAAAGACTACATTGTAAAAGACGGCGATGTTATCCACTTCCGCTTTAATGTATAAAAGCGTTACCTTGATGTGTGAACATCAATAAAGCAGTATTTTTAAAGCCACCTGTTAAGGTGGCTTTTTTGTTTTAAGTTTGAGCAAACCTAAACACCCTGATATAAAAGTGTTTTCACGTCTCATCAACGGAAGCGAAATGAGTAGAAACACCGTATCTGACAAAAAAGCAGTCACCATTAAGCGTTTTACGCTAAAAACACTTATTATGATGTCGTTGGGCATGTCATTAGCAACGCTACCCGCGCTTGCTTCTGAACCTAGCGAGAAGTTGGCAAAAACAAGCCAATCCACTGTGAACAGCAACACCGGTAAGTGGTTTGAAGTCGCTCAACAACAAACCGTCACGTTTACTACACCATTAGGTGATGTGGTTATCGCGCTACACCCTGCCCTTGCACCTAAACATGTCGCTCGATTTAAAGCGCTGATTAACGCTAAGTTTTACGATAATCAACATTTTTACCGCGTTGTTGATGGCTTTGTCGCACAAGCAGGAAGTAATGACAGTCATGATGCGACTAAATTCGACCCTGCACTTTTGTCCAATATTGACGCCGAATTTACGCAACCCCTTTCTGGGAATGTAGTATCGATTGAAAACAAAGATATGTTTGCCCCTGAGACCGGTTTTTTGGACGGGTTTGCTGTGGGCATCGACAAAAATAAGCAGCAAATGTGGGGGCTGCACTGTCCTGGAGTCGTTGCATTTGCGCGTAACAGCGAAAAAAATACCGCGAGTACTGAGTTTTATATTGTGATTGGTCAAGCGCCGCGACATTTAGACCGAAACATGTCTGTGGTAGGCCGCGTTGTTAAAGGCATGGATGTATTGCAAAAACTGCCGAGAGGAAACCTTGCAAATGGCGGCGTACTCGATACATTGGTGGAAAACAGCACTATCCTTAGCGCAAAAGTACATGGACTTCAGGATTCCCCGTACTTTATACAGACCACAAACAATGAAGAATTTAAACAGCGCACCCACATAGGCAGAACGCTCGACAACCCGTTTTTTCACGATAACAGTTACGGCCCTCGCCCAATTGACGTGTGCTATCACCAAACCAAAGCGACAACGACACCATAAACGTAATTATTTTGATGAGCATAGAATTGCAATACGGCTTCAATAATACGAGGCCGCATTTTAACCTAGTGGTTTAGCACTCATATATTGTATAAAAGTCAGCCGACAAGCTTTGTAGGTTATGCCAGCCACTGCGCTTTTGGCAATTCACGAACTGCATTATTTTGCGGTAAGAATCTCTCAAGTTGTTCAAATTCGCCACTTTTTGAGTGATATTCATACCCCAGCGAACACTTAATAAGCATTTAGAAAAAGTTAGTAAAAAAGGGGTTGACGGTTGCCAGTCATATACGCATAATACGCGCCACTTCCTGAGAGGGAAGAGAAGTAAAGAGGCTACGTAGCTCAGTTGGTTAGAGCACATCACTCATAATGATGGGGTCGCAAGTTCGAATCTCGCCGTAGCCACCACTTCTCTATTATTTCTTAGGAAAGTTTAGCTGCGCGGAAGTGGTGGAATTGGTAGACACGCTGGATTTAGGTTCCAGTGCTTCACGGCGTGAGAGTTCAAGTCTCTCCTTCCGCACCAATTGGGGTATAGCCAAGTTGGTAAGGCAGCGGGTTTTGATCCCGCCATTCATAGGTTCGAGTCCTGTTACCCCAGCCATTCTTTTTTAAAAGAATATTACAGCTAACGTCTACGCGGAAGTGGTGGAATTGGTAGACACGCTGGATTTAGGTTCCAGTGCTTCACGGCGTGAGAGTTCAAGTCTCTCCTTCCGCACCAATTGGGGTATAGCCAAGTTGGTAAGGCAGCGGGTTTTGATCCCGCCATTCATAGGTTCGAGTCCTGTTACCCCAGCCAAATTCTTGAGAAGCCGCTCTGTGAGCGGCTTTTTATTGAAAATAAAAGTTTTAGGCTACGTAGCTCAGTTGGTTAGAGCACATCACTCATAATGATGGGGTCGCAAGTTCGAATCTCGCCGTAGCCACCACTTCTCTATTATTTCTTAGGAAAGTTTAGCTGCGCGGAAGTGGTGGAATTGGTAGACACGCTGGATTTAGGTTCCAGTGCTTCACGGCGTGAGAGTTCAAGTCTCTCCTTCCGCACCAATTGGGGTATAGCCAAGTTGGTAAGGCAGCGGGTTTTGATCCCGCCATTCATAGGTTCGAGTCCTGTTACCCCAGCCATATTCTTGAAAAGCCGCTCTTTTGAGCGGTTTTTTATTTTTTGCTATAAACAAGTTCAAAACTTAATAGCCACTCGTTTTTTTCTTCCCCCATTTTGCATTTTGTCATGCTAGTATTGAGTTTTTATGACTAATGGACCTTCTCTTTTCCATACTAAGTCTCTGGTAAACACTTTCTAAATACACGCTTCGTAAAGGAATAGTGTAACGAAAACGCCATTGAATAGTATCTGAGTCCTAATAACAATAACGAAGGAAAGTGCGTGATCAACGAACTCGTTTCTATTGTAAACAACGTGTTGTGGGGAGATGGCCAAGTACTTATTATCATGCTTCTGGCATGTGGTATTTGGTTTACGGTAAAGCTTGGCGGCGTGCAACTGCGACACTTTGGCCATATGTTTTCCCTGCTAAAAGGCAGTAATACAGCAACGAAAGACGGCATAAGCTCGTTTCAGGCACTCTGTACAAGTTTATCCGCTCGCGTCGGAACCGGTAACTTAGCGGGTGTCGCTGTTGCCATATCTTTAGGTGGCTCTGGCGCCATATTCTGGATGTGGATGATCGCACTTTTAGGTATGGCAACGGGCTTTGCCGAAAGTGTGCTAGGCCAACTTTACAAAGTACGCGATGAAAACGGCGAGTTTCGTGGCGGCCCCGCCTATTATATCAAGCAGGGCTTAAATAAAACCTGGCTTGCTGTTGCATTTTCTTTGTGTCTTTTCTTCGGCTATGGGTTTGTATTTAGCGCCGTACAGGCCAATACCATTACAGATGCACTTAACAACGCTTATGCATTTCCAAGTGAATACGTAGGTGTTGCTATTATTGCCTTAGCAGCACTTATCGTTGTCGGTGGTTTACGCGGTATCGCGCGCTTTGCAGAGTATGTTGTGCCTTTCATGGGTATAGGTTACGTATTAGTGGCACTTGCTATTACCTTTATCAATATTTCAGAACTGCCTGCTATGCTTCTCGATATCGTTAAATCAGCATTTGGTTTACAAGAAGCCGGCGCTGGTGCACTTGGCGCGGCGATTAAAAATGGTATTCAGCGCGGTTTGTACTCTAACGAAGCCGGAAGCGGCTCTGTACCTCATGCTGCAGCCAGTGCAGTGCCTAACCCTAACCACCCTGTTTCTCAGGGTTACATTCAAATGCTAGGCGTATTTTTGGACACCATGGTGCTGTGTACCGCCACCGCATTTATTATTTTACTTGCTGGCGGCTCAAGCTCAGAGCAAATGGAAGGTATTCGCCTAACGCAAGACGCCATGAGCAGTCATTTGGGTGAAGGGGGAACAGACTTTGTTGCCGCTGCCATTAGCTTATTTGCCTTTACTTCTGTGGTAGCAAACTACGCCTATGGCGAAAGTAATCTGCACATGTTTAAGCTAGATAACCGCGCTGGGCGCGCTGCTTATACCATTGGTTATTTAGGAATGATTTATTGGGGTGCGCAGGCAGCACTGCCACAAGTGTGGGCAATGGCAGATATGGCGCTAGGCTTAATGACGGTGATTAACATTATCGCTATCGTGTGGATGACGCCGACTATTGTTTCTATCAGTAAAGACTACTTCAAGAAAAAAGACAGTGGCGAGAAAGTGGAATACAAAGCGGGTGACTGTGAAATACAGGGCAAGTCTGAAGATGGAGTGTGGGACTAACACGCTCTAGTTAACGACTAGAAAAGGAGGCGAAGGCCTCCTTTTTTTGTTTTAGGTACTTGCCGTAATAGACAAGGCGGAATTTCACAACGCGACTGGCAAGTGTCCAGTCTTAACCCAAATCACTGTTTCTTCCTCAACGAAGGGGTGGTGTTGACTCATATGAGGGCTTCGAAGCCAAGTACCTTGAGGATAGCTACCATGTTCATCTTTAAACGTGCCAGACAGCACAAAGATTTCTTCGCCACCAAAATGTCGGTGAGGTTTAAACACTTCATTCGCTGGCCATTTTACCAACGCTACACTTTCATGCTCAAACTGATGCAAAGGCATCACCTGTAAACCACCCTGCCCCTGAAGCCATGGTGTCGTGTTCGTATTGACTCTCACCTCTTCAAGGTCGCGCTTATCAAACTGGTTTAGCTTCACCAAAATTACGCACCCTTCTTTACTAAAAGGGCTGTGCTTGCTCCCAGGCGGGTTGCGAATATAAGTCCCTGCGGGATAGTCGCCATGTTCGTCAGAAAACACGCCTTCAAGTACAAAGATTTCTTCCCCTAACGGATGGCTGTGTTGTTTAAAACTGGCTCCTGCTTCGTACTTCACTACGCTGGTTGTATGGCCTGACTCTTTCGCTTCACGCTCAAGGGGCTTACGCCAAACCGTGCTTGACGGCGACGCCTGCCATGGCTCACTTTGCGTTTCAATAGCGAGTCGTATGTCAAAATTCATGTTTAGCATAAGCTACCTTCTTGTTTATATTACTTCGCTTAATTTCTACCGGCCATCACGCCGCCATCTACATCGATAATGGCACCAGTTGTCCAACTTGCTTGGTCAGACAGTAGAAAAGCAATACTGCTGGCGACATCGTCTGGTGTACCTATACGTCCAATTGGATGAAAAGCATCAAAAGAAGCAAGTACTTCATCTGTTTCATTTGCTGGAATAAAGGCATTGTAAATGGGTGTTTTTACCACCGCTGGCGAAACAGCGTTAACTCGAATATTATCGTCAGCAAGCTCCATAGCAAGGTGTTGCGTCATCGCATGTAAACCTGCTTTTGCCATTGAGTACGCAGACGATGGCGTAGCTTTAACCGCTTGTTTTGCCCACATAGAGCCGACATTAACGATATTACCGCCACCCGCATTTTGCATAGCAATAGCTACCGCTTGCGTAATGAAAAACACGCTCTTATTAAGTGTATGGTATTGATCATAGTCACTTGGGGTATGTTGCGTAAAGGCTGTCGGATTAAAATAGCCAGCTGCATTAACCAAATACTGATACGGTGTAGCTTGCGCTTTTACGTGTGTAACTAACGCTTCCACATCGCTATCTTTATATAAATCAGCGCTCAATGAATCTACAACCACTCGACTATCTTGAACTGCGTCTTTAAGCGTTGCGACAGCACGCTCAAGCTTTTCGGTATTTTTACCTACTATGGTCACACTTACGCCGCTACTCACTAAACTGACAGCTGTTGCTAAACCGATACCACTTGAACCACCTACAATTAAAGCTTTACCACTAAATGAAAACGTCATAATAACTTTCCTTCAAATTGAAAATTCGTGGTAACCTTACGCTTCAGATAAGCCAATGAATAGTAAGTATAATTTGGTACGGTAGGTACTTTTTGGTACATCTTTATGAATACTAAAGAAAAACAAATTGAAAGAAAGTTGCCGCCTCAAGACAGCGCGCGCATGGTCGAAACCATTTACGGCTGCAAATGGTCGCTTACGGTGTATCAATTGTTGGCTAATGGCGTCAATCGGCCTGGGGAAATGGTACGCTCGGTTGAAGGGTTAAGTACAAAAGTGCTCAATCAGTGTCTAAAGCGCAATGTGGATTTTGGCATACTTAAAAAACAGGTCTACCACGAATTACCGCCTAGAGTGGAATATGAAGTTACGCCTTTTGGTGAACGCTTTTTATCAGTACTAGAACAGATTGAGGCCTTACAAGAAGACCTCACGAGCACTGCCGAAAATTAGGCGTCTTTGCCTATTGTAACGCTATTATTGTGGCCTCAGCATTTCAAAGTAATCTGCTTCACTGATGCTATAGTAGTCACCTGCACCACCACCGCGCATAACAGGCTCGCCTTTTAGCGTTTTATACACGCCGTTTTCAATCAGCGATTTATCAATATGCACGCCCACCACTTCCCCCATAATAAACCAGCTATTTACGGCATCTCCTTGTGCATCTTTTAGTTGAACAATGTCAGTCAACTTACATTCCATGCTCACAAGGCTCTCTTTTACGCGGGGTACGGATACGACTTTACTGTTGACAGTTTTAAGCCCTGAAATTGCAAATTCACTTTCTTCAGGGGGTACGGGCTTGCTTGTTTGATTCATTGCCTGTGCCAGCGGCTTTGACACCAAGTTCCAACAAAATTCACTGGTTTCTTGCACATTGACTAAAGAGTCTTTTTTTCCACCTACGCAAGAAAAACCAATAATAGGGGGCGTATAATTAAGGGCATTAAAAAAACTGTATGGCGCCAGGTTAAGCACGCCTGCTTTGGACTGTGTTGAAATCCAGCCAATTGGACGCGGCGCAATGATGGCGTTAAATGGATCATGGGCTAAGCCATGTCCATGCTGCGGTTCATAAAAGTGAAAATTAGCCAAGAAAACTCCTTATTGATAAATGCAGCATAAAATAGGATGCAACGTCGTCAATTTACGTTACTTGCAAACATATCGCATGTCGTGCTTACTGTAATACTATACTGAACTTATATGTACGCTAATTCATTTAAATTCAAGGTGATCAATGAACGCAAGAACCGTCGCATTTTCACGAACTCGTCTTACCGAGCTCATGGTCCCCTCTTTCGCTAATTTTGGTGGCAAAGTACATGGCGGCGTTATTCTTTCGCTAATGGATAAAGTCGCCTATGCATGTGCTAGCAAACATGCGGGAGCGTATTGTGTAACGGTTACCGTTGATGGCGTCGAATTCTTGCAGCCTGTGGAGGTCGGCGACCTTTTGCACTTAGACGCAACCGTTCACTACGTGGGTAACACCTCGTTAGTGGTAGGTATAAAAGTAACCACTGAGAGCATCAAAAGTAATGAAGTTAAACATACTAATAATAGCTTTTTTACCATGGTGGCTAAAAACGACACTGGCGAGCCTGTAACGGTGCCAGAACTTGAACTTTCTACGCAACAGGAGATTCGCCACTTTGTGACAGCGATACGTAGAAGTAAGATGCGAAAAGAATCACAAGCTCGTCTTCAGCAAGACTACGACGCTTTTATCCCTGACGATGATGTTGCTCTTTTAGCGACACACCGCTGCTTAATTAACCTTAACCAGTAAAAGCCGCAATGAAAAAAGGCCGATACAAGGTATCGGCCTTTAGCGTGCTGCACGTGTTGTTTAGAAAGCGTAGTTCACTTTTGTGTAAACAAAACGACCTGTGAACCCATAAGGTGAAAAACCTGAATACGGGAAGATGTTTGAGAATGTAGTCACATCGTCAACGAGATTTCTTGTCGCTTCTGGATATACATCAAATAGGTTATTCGCCCCTACTGAAACGCTCAAACCATCGGTGATTGCAACGCGAACATCAAGATCAGTGATCCATTCTGATGGAATAATCTCGTTGCGCGCTTCAATTGAGCTAGGATCTTCAACCTCACCATAGCGCGTAGTGCGCAAGGTAGCGTTATAACGGTCATATGACCATGTTACCCCAAGGTTTACCTTACTCTCCGGTGACGCTGTTTCAAAGCGACGAAGCTCAACATCATTGAACAAATTGCTTTGGTCGAAACCTGCACCTTGCAATACTTCTGGTGCATCAAGAATGTCAGTTACTTCATTATCATTGAAGTTAATACCTACGTTAAAATTAAACGCACCTAGATTTGATGTATTCAACGTATAGGTCGACACAATATCAACACCTTCGGTACGTGAATTAATCGCATTTAGGAAGAAACGCGCACGGTTAGCGCCAGTACCCGCCAACAATGCTTCAATAGCATCACCTGATAGGTTATTAGACAGTACAATTCTATCGTCAATATCAATACGATAAAAATCAACCGTTAAGTTAAAGTCTGGTGTCGGAGAGTAAGTAAAACCGGCACTGAAGTTATCTGATTCTTCCGCATCCAAGCCCGGGCTACCTAACGCTTGCGCAACATCGCTTGACGGTGCAAATGTACCGGTTTCAGTGGGTACGCCATCAACAAATACCGTAGCAATAGAAGTGAAGTATTGCTGTTGCAGTGATGGTGCTCTAAACCCTGTCGAGACAGATGCGCGCAGTGCAAATGCATCGGTTAACGTTACACGGTGAGACATTTTCCAATTAAACGTACTACCAAAGTCAGAATAATCTTCGTAGCGCCCAGCCATTGCGACATTCCAATTTTCAACAACATCGGCTTCTAGGTCTACGTAAAAACTGTAATTATGACGACTATTGTCGCCCGCAGACGCTGGCGTGAACCCTGGGAATACCTGAGAACCCGCGGCACCAAATGGGCCATTTACAGGGTCAGTTACCGCCCCGCCTGGGCCAAACGTACCACGAATGTAAGAGTTTTCTTCACCTGCAGTAATGTCGTAGCTTTCTCGACGATATTCAGCGCCCATTGCAAAGTTCATCTCGCTGTAGAAATATCCGGTATCAAGCAAGCGAGATGCATCAGCATTAACAATTGTAGTGGTATATTCTAAAGCCCCTGCGTCGAAACGGGTTTGGCTACTTGGGCCTAATGAGGTGTTTAAGCTGTTGACCACACTGTACTCAAGCTCATTGCCGCCATGAGTAAGCGACAAATCATAATTCCATACATTGCCATAGCCCTTAATGCCGGCAAGCACTGACATGTCTGTAATATCAGTTTGAATGGATGGCAAGAAACCGTTTGGATAGATATCGAGTACATTTCGGCTATCTTGGGCACGACGATAAAAGCCGCCACCGATAGAATCGCGAGTACTCACCCCCGCTGTGGCATAGAATTCAGCATTGTTAGACACGGCTTTACCTGCATTAACAAATAGCGCGTAGTCTTCAACTTCACCATTGCCATACACATGGTTATAGCGATTTACTGTAAGCTCTCGTTCATCCAGCGCGCCGTTTTCATCACGGGCGTAATTTTCCCTAGGGTCAAAGTCTGCGCGGTTTGATTGGCCTCGGTCGCGGTACTCCGCCGAAATATTAACAAAGCCGTCATCACCCCATTCAAACCCCATATTGCCACGCAATGTAAATGTTTGGCCATCAGTGAGGTCACGGTCTGAACCGGTGTTAAATGCTAAATTCCCCTCTGTGTCAACACTGACACTCTCTAAATTCGCAACCCCATCCATAGACGTAACATTCGCGCCGTAGGTCGCAGATACGTCACCGCCTTCGCTGGCATCCTTTAATACGATATTAATAACACCTGCAATGGCGTCTGAACCGTATTGTGCGGCAGCACCATCACGCAATACTTCAATGCGCTTAATCGCGTTAGCTGGAATGGCGTTTAAATCAACCGCAGACGAGCCACGCCCCACTGAACCATTTAGATTTAGCAATGCAGAAGTATGGCGTCGTTTTCCATTCACCAACACGAGTGTGTGATCAGGCGCCAAGCCTCGAAGCTGAGCAGGACGCACGTGGTCGGTACCATCAGTAATTGAGGGTTGAGGAAAGTTAAAACTTGGCAGTAATGTATTGAGGATCATGTTGGTCTCTGTGAGACCTGTTGCCTCAATAGAAGACGAATCGATGATATCAATTGGAACTGGTGAGTCGTTAACCGTACGACCTACACGACGTGAACCGACAATTTGTATTTGTTCGACGTCTTGTTCATCAATGGAGGTTTGCTCCTGTGCGAACGCACTAGAAGAAAACGGCATGCCTGCCATTGCACCAGCAATTAAGGAAAACTTGAAAACCGAAGCGTTAAATTTTGCCTGTTGCATTGTGATGTTCCTGAATGTTGTGAATTTTATTCAAAGCGCAGTGTGTTTTCACGCTTGCACATGATCAACTTTCCCTTTCGGCTACTTGTTAAAGTAGCCACTACAAAGTGGTCAAAGCTGATTTCTTTTTTCTGTCGTTGGAGTACTGTTAAATGCTAGGCGCGTCTGAACAGACTTATTATTGTTAGAAGTGAGGAGTCACTAGCATTAGCGTGAGTAAATCATAAATCAAATTACACATACAAGACTAAAGTTGTAATAAATTCTTAACTTCTGCTTACACTGAAACACACCGCACGGTAATATTGTAAAAATGTGGGAGTTATTGTCTATTTTTCAGCATCTTCATGCATTTTGAGATCGGCTTAAAATAAACACTACATCAGTAAAATCAATCAACTTGGAAAAGTGGCAGCATCAATCAATTATGAAAGCACTCGTGCTAACAGGGCAAAATCAATATCAGGTCGTTTCTTACTTTTTAGACGGTATCGCCCACGATTTAACGTTACTTGGCTATGATGTTGATTTTCTCAATGTGCAAAGCGAGTCGACAATCAAAGATGGTCTAGTTCACATATTACCTTTGAATGACTATGACATGATCTTCAGCTTCAATGGTGTTGGCCTTGGGGAAGTTTCTGAAAACTACAACACATTAGACTACGCAAAAGAAAAGCCCCTCTACGTATTCTGTGTCGACAACCCAATTCATTTAATGTTGAGATTTTTTGGTCAACCGGTAAAGGTGCTGTGCGTGGCGCAGGAGCACGAAGCTTTCCTACGCGCATGTGGTGTCGAGGCATATTACTTTCCTCATGCAGTACCATCCAATTTTACAGTTCCATCTAGTCAGCCTGCTTCTGATACTTGTGCTATACCTCTTCTTTTCCCAGTGTCCTTTATAGACAAAAAGGCGTTTAAGAAGGAATTAGCACCTGTATGGGGTAAACTTGGGCAGGTCATTGAAGCCAGCCATACTGTCACTGACTTTCTTCAATTTATTGGTGTTATGCCCTCACCACAGGGTCCAGCCCGAACGCAGCTAAATGAAATGATTTTGCGGATTTCGGCAACGGTAGATAAATACCTGCGCGCCAAACAGCGAGAGGCCTGCCTTATTGACTGTGCAAATCAGAATCGAAGACTAACGGTAATTGGGAGAGATGTTACACGCTACAGTGAAGTATGTGACTTTCATCAATACAAAGATAGTGTGTCGTTTTCTGAACTCCTGTCTTTAATAGCACAATCTGATTTTGTTGTGCATCAATCACCAGGTTTTGAAAGAGGTTTGCATGAAAGAGTGCTTTATGCGCTAGCCTCTGGCACGGGTGTATTGTCGTATCACGCGCAATTTGCTGAGTCTATATTTGCAAACAAGGGCGTTTTTGGCTTCGAACACACCTTACCCATGGCAACAGATAGCACTTATTTAGAAGCAGTAAAAAAAGGACAAGAAACCGTGCTAACACAACACACGTGGCACAATCATCTTGCGCTTTTACTAAAATGACAGATTGATAATAAAAAGAGCGCCCATCGCGCTCTTCAAAACTAATAAGCTCAAGTCGTTTCGGCAATAAAGGGGTAGCCGAAAAAATTGACTGCCTATTTCGCCTTTTTTAATTTCTTTTTCAATTTCTTAAGCTTCCCTTCTTGCTTTGAAATTTTCGCTTTTGTCACTTTAATCTCTTTCTTAAGCTTTTTAACTTTAGCCATTGTTCTATCCTTATTTTCAGTGTTTTGCTGACTTACAGCGTGTTTTGTTCATTGTGTTTAGCAATGAACTCGCGAATAAAGCGGCGTACTTCACGTGCAGCTGACGTATCGAGATCTTCGCATAACGAAATAAACTCAGCGCGTTCTTGATCATTGATGCGAATAATCATCTGACTATTCTTTTTCTTCTTTTTGCTATTTTTATCAGGCACTGACCACTCCACGCGCTATACACCATCCATTCGGTATACAAAACATATATGCAACGTATATACATTTCAAGTGTTGATTTTGTATTGTGTTTTCGCTATTCATAAAAAAGTAACACTCATGTAATGAGATTGTCTTTTCGATTCGACAAAGTGAAAACCCAATAAGCAGTAAAAGAAGCGCTTTATGATTAATACCGAATCTTCCTCTCACCTTTCTTGTTTCATTGAAGCAATCGCTATTGCAAAGCACACAGCATGCACAAGTTGTGAAGACCTAGTGCAACAGCTTCAAGAAAAAGGTTATGAGGACATTGTTACTGTAGATACAGTCAATGAATTACGCTCACAGCTAGCTTGGGTGACACAGTAAGCTAAGGAGCTATCGTGTGACGCAGTTTATACCTCACGGTGAAGTCGCTGTAACCCGTGACGGAAGAATTATGACGGTAGAAGGCCGCGGGCCTTGGAATTTAGAAGCAGTGAAACGCTCCGAGCAGGCTGCACAAACTATTCTGCAAGATTTGTCGGATGGACCTTGGGGGGTGGTTATCGTAATTTACGGTGAACCTATTCATGTTCCAGATGCAAAAAATCGTCTAGTAGAATTAGTCAAACAAGATATCGAAAACGGTCGAGTGGCCACGGCATTGGTTGTTGGAGAATGTGACTCTCCAAACTTTGCCAAAAATCATTTAGGCAGCATATACCAAGACGCCGGTGACAACTTGGCATTCTTTGAAGATGTAACACAGGCGAGAAGCTGGGTACAAAAACAAATCGAAGAGACTGGCGGTAAAAAGCTAATTACTAAAAACGGAAGCTAGGCTTCCGTTTTCACTTAGTAAACTTCTTACTTCGGTGACCAATCGAACTTTTTAAACGGCTCATCCACTGGCGTATCGGCCAGGTGATTCGTGTAATTACTCATTACCTTCTGTGCAAGAATAAGGATAATTTCTAGCAACTGTTGATGAGAATAGCCCGCATCATAAAATGCGCTCAATTGAGCTTGGTCTATATGTCCTCTCCCTCGCGTTACAGCAAGAACAGTTTCTTTTAGCGTATTAAGTTTTGTATCAGACAAGGTTTCGTCATTGCGAAGCTCTTCAATAAGGTCATCGCGCACCTTCATGCTTTTTGCAATGCCAGTATGGGCAGGCACGCAATAATGACAAGCATGCTCTACATTTACCACCTGCCAAACAACGGTTAGTTCTTCTGCGTTAAACGACGTTTCTTGTGCAAGCTTATGAAGTACTTGATAGCCTTCTAGCAACGTTGGAGCCTCTGCCATTACCGCATGCAAATTAGGAATCATGCCAAACGCTTTCTGCGAATTATCAAGTAGCGGCTTTGCTGCTTCAGGGGCTGTTTCTTTTTTATGTAACGTAAAATCGCTCATGTCACTCTCCTATCGATGTGAACAAAAAATCGAGATGCCGGTATGTACCACCACTCTTCTATACTGTACTGATGACAATAATAGGTTTACTTGAACGATCGTTCAAGTAATAATTGAACACATGTTCAAAACTTTCGTGAATAAGGTATGCGCCAATGAAATATGACCAAGACGATATTATCGAAAAGGCTACTGCTCTTTTTTGGAAACGAGGTTTCCAAGCAGCCGGAATGCGTGATATTCAGCAAGCTTTGGACATGAGACCAGGCAGCATATACGCGCGTTTTCAAAGCAAAGAAGGCCTTTTCAAATTGGTCGTCGATAAGTATGCGCAAGTAAGCCAGCAAAAGCTTAATGCTGTCGCTGAATCATCTTCGCCGCTTCAAGCGCTTCGCTCTTTTTTTGAAGATTCACTTGTTCATCCAAATGAGCAGCGCTATATGCGCCAATGTCTTTTAGTGAAATCTATCGCTGAACTCGACTTAATTGGTGAGATGGCCAAAAAGGCCGTACTGGAGGGCATGGAGAATGCAAAGGTCTGTTTCGAGAACGTAGTGGCCTCAGCGATAGATAAAGAGGAACTGCCTGCACATACGCCAGTTAAGCTCGCTGCAGACTGGTTACAAAATCAGTTTGTCGGCCTACGAGCATTTGCACTGATGCAAGAAGACACTGACAAGATCCAATCAATGATCGACAAAGTGCTGCTCGATCTTAAAGGTCAATGGCCCTCTAGTATTGAATCTAGCCATTAAGCAAACCTAAACCGATACATTTAGCACCACAAACTAGGTGACAAAACACACTTTTGGACTATACTTGAACTTCATTCGAACATTATTCGAATGGTACTCAAGTGTATCTCAAGGCATAAGTCACAAGACTATGCTTATCATTATTTAGTTCAAAAAGTGATTTAGTCATGGCACCAGCCCCCAAATTTAGCGTTGAAGAACAACAAGTAAAAATAGTAAACGCTGCTATAGAATGTATTCTGACGTCCTCTGTTACCAGCTTTACAATGGCAAACGTTGCCGCAAAAGCAGAATTATCTATGGGTTCTGTCTACAAACACTTTCAGTGTAAAGAAGATATTGTCATGGCGCTTGCACACCAATCTTTTTCTCATATTTCTTCCGTCTTTCAACGCGTTTTTGATCTTGCTCTTACTACTCCTGAGAAAGTCATTGCTATTTGCTTGCTCTCTCCAGAAAAAATGCAGTGCTTCCCATTTGCTAATGAACTCGAGTCTTTTGCTACCAATGATGCGGTCATCCAAAAAGCTTCAGCGCAATGGACTCAAAAAATGATAGATGCAGGTGCGCGATGCGAGCAGACGTTTAAAGCGCGTTTATCAGAGGGCATTACGGCTGACGAGTTTAAAGACGCGGTTAATGTTGAAGAGTTTATAGAAGAAATAACCGTTAGTGGGTGGGCAATGAACGTTGGTTACGAGCAAGTATTACGCGTTCAACAGTCGCGACAGATTGTCGAGGGCACAGCATCAATTATGGCGCCCCTTTCTCCTTCAGACCCACTTATTCGCAGTATGATACGCCTCATAAATAGTTACCCATGGCGTCACCCGCTCACACAAGACGCTGTAACTCGCGTCGTGAATCTGCTTACAGAATTACATTTTCGCTAATTGAGACCACTATTATGAATATTAAACGCTGGCTTATCAGTATCGCGCTTATCTTTGTTGTGATTGCCTCTTTGGGGTTTGTGAAGTTTCAACAAATTCAGGCAGCCATTGCTTTTGGAGAATCGTTCCCCGAACCATCGGGAAGTGTACAAAGTGCCTTTGCAAAAATTATGGAAATTGAAAATAGCTACGAGGTCATCGGTGAAGCAAAAGCGCCTAAATCGCTGCGGATAACCACAGAATATGCAGGCCCTATTATTTACGTTGGTTTTGCGCCAGGCGATAAGGTAACACAAGGACAAATACTGCTGCGTCAAGATAGCCAGATTGAACGCGCTAACTTAAAGGCAGCGAAAGCAAGATTAGCGTTAGCAGAAGCGCAGTTTAAACGGCAGGCCACACTACTTGCCCAAAATCGCACAAGTCAAAATGACGTTGATATGGCACAAGCCGATAAGTCTATCGCAGAAGCGGAAGTGGAAAATCTTTCTTCTGTTATTCAAAAGAAAACCCTTGTAGCGACTTTTGACGGAATGGTAGGGCTTGAAGACTATCAGGTTGGCCAGATGCTTGATGCTAACACGCAAATAACCGAGATTGTAGGCACTAGCGATAAGATATGGATAGATTTTGCTTTGCCCCAAACCGCGCTGCAGCCAAGCATTGGCGATATGATAACCGTGTCGACCATAGGCCAATCAAGTACTGCATTGACTGCCAGAATTATTGCGAGAACCCCGACAGTTAACAGTACATCGCGACAAATTGTGTACCGAGCACTTCTGGATAATAGCAATAATGCGCTAAGCCCCAATCAAATGGTTAGCGTTACAGTGATCGGCGCGCCGGGCAAGCATGTTATTGTGCCTACCACATCCATTTATCGCGACCACACAGGCAACTATGTTTATGCGTTAAAGCGTGATAGCAACAATGATTGGCGTGCCCACCCTATTAAAGTGCAACTTGGTCAAAGAATAAAAGACAGTCAGGTCATATTAAGCGGCCTTGCCGGTAATGAGTTTATTGCAACAGAGGGCGCATTCAAACTTTCAGAAGGCCTATTGGTTTACACGCAAGCGACCAAAGCCGAGAGCGAAAGTGGAGAATAACCATGAGTATGCCCAACGATAATAAGCCCTCAATAATGGACGCCTTTGTAACGCGACCAGTGCTTGCCATTGTCCTTTCGATATTGATTTTATTAGCGGGGCTTAATGCCGCGAATACAATTTCAGTACAACAATATCCCAAGATAAAAAGTGCATCACTGGTTATCAATACGGTCTATACCGGCGCGTCTGCAGAAGTGGTTAAAGGCTATGTAACCGAGCCCATCGAACGTGTTACCTCAACCGTACCGGGTGTTGACTACGTTGATTCTGTGACAACCGCAGGATTAAGCAAAGTTACCGCGTGGCTAGAGCTTAATCATGACACTACAGATGCACTGTCAGATCTGACAACGAAACTTAATCAGATTAAATTCGAGCTTCCCACTGGTGCAGAGGATCCTGCTATCGATATTGTTCGAGCAGACAGTCCTTATGCCGTGTTTTATCTCGATGTGGAAGCAACCAATGAAACTCGCAGTGAAGTCAGTGACTATCTAATCCGCAATGTTGTACCGGTACTTAACGATATCAATGGCGTACAAAAGGTAACACTTGAAGGTGGTCGTAATCCGGCAATGCGAGTGTTGCTAGACCCCAACAAATTAGCTGTGTACGGGTTGAGTGCAAATGAAGTTTTCAGTGCTCTACAATCCAATAATACGATAGCTACCTTGGGCTACAGCGAAAATAATCAGCAACGCATTGATTTAATGGCTAATACTAACCTTGCGTCTGTTGAAGACTTTGAGAGATTGATCATACGAGACGATGCGGGTAGCCAGTTAACGCTTAGCGATGTCGCAGATGTCACGCTAGGTGAAGCCGAGGGTATAGTCACCGCGCGTTTAGACGACAGAACAACGGTATTTCTTGCTGTTTGGGCACTGCCAGGCGCTAATGAAATAGATATTGGTGACGCCTTGTACAAAAAGCTTGATGCCGTTAACGCCACACTACCTGAAGGAATGCACATCACTACGGGCTACGATGGTACGCTTTACATGCGAGATTCCATCAAAGAGATATTTACAACCCTTATTGAGACAGTACTGCTAGTGGGAATTGTAATTCTGTTAATGATGGGCTCATTTCGAACAGCATTGGTACCATTGGTCACTATTCCTATTTCTGTTTTAGGCGCAATTGCTGTCATCTCAGCAATTGGTTTTTCACTAAACCTGTTGACCATCCTTGCAATTGTTCTATCGGTTGGCCTTGTTGTTGATGACGCTATTGTTGTGGTTGAGAACGTCGCACGTCACATGCGCGAGGGAAAACCTCGAATTCAAGCAGCGCTGATTAGTTCACGACAGTTATTAATCCCCGTGATCGCAATGACATTAACCCTAGCCGCAGTCTATGCGCCTATTGGATTTTTAACGGGCCTTACCGGTTTCTTATTTAGAGAGTTTGCGTTCACCTTAGCCATTGCCGTGTTAATTTCCGGTGTAGTTGCAGTAACCTTGTCACCTATTATGAGTGCATACGTAAACCCTGAAGGCGGCAAAGAAGGCCCGTTTACCAGAAAGGTCAATAGCTATTTCGACAGTTTACAACGTGGCTATCAACGCGTACTCGCTCACTGCTTTAATTGGCGTGCTCAAATTACCTTAATTGCTATTGTATTTTCGTTGTTGAGCGTCCCCTTTTATATGCTGTCACAAAAGGAACTCGCGCCCACAGAAGATCAAAGCGCCATCAATGTAGTGGTAGAGGCCCCACCAGAATCATCTCAGCAATATACTTCACAGAGAATGAATGACACCGTTGAAGTGTTAAACGCATCTGAGGGCGCAAAATTTACGTGGCAAATACTTACTGCATCAGCAGGGTTTGGTGGTGTTGAACTCGCTCCATTTGAGGAAAGAGAGCACTCCGTTCACGATATGATTTACGACCTTTACGGTCGATTAGGAAGCGTAACCGGGCTTACCTTGTTTCCCATATTACCCGCCTCACTGCCGACCGCCGGGCAATTTGATGTTGAAGTAGTATTTCGCACTACTGACGACCCTGTCACAATGAAAGAGTATGCAGATAAAATTATCAGCCAAGCAAACGCTTCGGGTAACTACCTGTTTGTTAATACCGACTTAAAAATCGATTTACCTCAGGCCGAACTCAAAATTAACAAAGCCCTACTAGCCGATTTGGGCCTATCGGTTCAAGAGGTCAATGACCAACTCAGCGTATTGATGTCGACCAACTTTGTTAATTACTTCAACAAGGAAGGAAAGGCATATCGAGTAATTCCCATTGTTAATGATGACAGTCGCTATAATCCTGAATTGGTACTTGATATGAAAGTACGTACTGACTCAGGTGCACTCGTACCGGTTTCGTCATTTGCTTCTCTGGACACCTTTACCAGCCCGCGCGTTCTGGGCTCATTTAACCAGCAAAGTTCATTCAGAATACTGGCAGGTGTCTTGCCTCACATCACCAAAGAGCAAGGGCTTAGCACCATAGAATCTATCGCCGTAGATATTCTCCCCCCCTCTTATTCAATAGACTACGCGGGAGAATCTAGGCAGTTGCGCAAGGAAGGCAACACCATGTTAGGGGTGTTGGGCGTTGCGCTGATCATTGTTTACTTCTTACTAACCATTCAGTTTAACAGCTTCAGAGATCCCCTTGTTGTTCTGCTTGGTTGCGCACCACTAGCACTTGCTGGCGCATTAATGCTGCCATTTTTGTCACTCACAACCATTAATATTTACAGCCAAATTGGTCTGGTCACGCTAATTGGTCTTATAGCCAAAAACGGTATCTTAATTGTTGAGTTTGCCAATCAATTACAGCTAACGGGCAAAAGTAAACTTGATGCTGTTAAAGACGCTGCAGCTACTCGACTCCGTCCCATTTTAATGACAACGGGCGCCACTGTATTAGGTCACTTCCCGTTGGTATTGGTAACAGGTGCGGGGGCCGAGGCACGAAACAGCATCGGTATCATACTTGTTGCGGGCATGCTGATTGGTACGTTCTTTACACTAATCGTGTTACCGCTACTTTATGAAAAGCTGGCTACTAATCACCAGCAAGCTCCTCATATTGCCGAGCCGCAACTACGACAGGCAGCCTAACACTCCATTTCAAGTGCTCAGCATTCGCTGAGCACTTTGTTTTAAATCTGCTGTCCTCACCGGTCCAACATCGCGGTTACTTGCTCTGCCGATGAGTATCTAGAAGTTCATCGCGCCGAAGGTACCAGACATAAAGTAGTGCTCACGTTTATTTCAGCTTATACTTACGAATTCGTTCTTGTATTCGCGGTGTCATGAAGTTGCTTTTACGCGTTGCTATTACACTTACCTTTCTTTTGCTGGGAACACTACCGGCTTTCGCGTTGCCCACCGACGATATTGTGCAATTACGCGAAGCGGGCAAGCTAGACGAGGCGCAGCAACAAGCCATAGCATTGCTTCAACGAGCCGAGCAACAAAGCGACACGCAACTTGAGGCCGACACGTTATTCCAACTCGGCAAAATTGCTATGGAACGCAACGACTACAAAGACGCACAACAATGGCTCAACCGCGCTCTTGCCCTGTACCAAGATACCAATAATGAGCTAGCTGCCGCGAAAACCTATCGCCAAATAGGGCTAACCTACCGCTACCAATCTAATTACACTGTTGCACTTGAATATCTTTATATGGCATTAGCGGTTTTCCAATCAAACGGCTCAGAACAGGATATGGCCAGCATCAATAATAGTCTTGGGGTTGTTCTTGAGAAAATGGGGCAATTTAACGAGGCTGTTGATTATCATCAAAAAGCACTTGAGTCGAATTATGCATCTGGCAATCAACAAGGCATTGCATCTGCGGTATATAACCTTGGGGATATTCGGCGTGTTATGGGCGATTACGAACAAGCACTTAGCTATTTTGAACAAGCGCTTACCATCGATGAAGCCAGTGGTAACAAGAAAGACATTGCCTACAGTAGTTACAAAATTGGCTATGTGAATATGCAAATAGGCAATTACGACATTGCTTCACACTACATGCAACGTGCTCACTCCCTCTTTGTCGAAATAGGTGCTAAACGAGACATCGACTGGGCGCTTTCTGGCTTAAGTGACTTGGCAGTTAAACAAGGCAACTTACTTGACGCTGAAGTCATGGTAAAGGGAGTCATTGAGCGCGCTGAACACGGGCAATACAAAAGTTTACTGCTAGACGGATATCAAACGCTTATTGAAATTTATACTCAGCAAGAACGCTATAACAACGCGTTAGCCCTTATCGAACAGGCGATTCCCCTTGCTGAAGAAATGGGCGAACTGCACCAAGTGTCACAACTATTGGCGCTAAAAGTTACCACGCTAGAAACGTTAGAAGAGGTCAATAAAGCCTACCAGGCATTAAAACAGCAAAAGCAATTAGACGAATCGCTGTTCAATCAAAAAAGACTTGATGCGCTTGCTTCTACTCAAGCCCAAACCGAGTTCATTCGTCGTGCGAACGAAATTGAGCTGTTAAAACAACAGCAAGCTACCCAGCAGGTTCAGGCTCAAAGCGAAAGAGAAAGCCGACAAACTCTCTTTCTAATTGTGCTTCTGTTAGGGCTTTTAGCATTTTTGATTTACTCTCGTCGAGCTCAGTCGAAATACACTAAACAATTAAAACAAGAAGTAAGTGCACGAACTGCAGAGCTCAAAAAAGCGAATGAAGAGCTTGCAGCAATGAGCCTTACTGATAAGTTAACTTCTTTACATAACCGACGCTTTCTTGAAAGCCACATAGATGCCGACATCACTACTGCATTGCGCAAATATCAACATAGCAACAATGTACGACCGCAAGAAGCCGATTTATGCTTTTTTGTCATCGATTTGGACAATTTTAAACAGATCAACGATACCTATGGTCATATCGCTGGCGACAAGGTATTACAACAAACGGCAAAACGACTTAAAGCGATATTTCGAGGGTCAGATTATCTTATTCGCTGGGGCGGTGAAGAATTTGTTGCAGTAGCACGGTTTATCGACCGGCAAAACGCCACTTTATTAGCAGAGCGCGTAGTCAGCGACATCAAACAAATACCATTTGTACTCGATGAAGGACAAACTAAGTCAGTCACCTGTAGTGTTGGGTTTGCCTGCTTTCCCTTTGCTTGTGAAAGTGAGCAAAAGCGCCAGCTTGTAAGCCCACTAGATACCATTTTTCACGCTGCCGATCAGTGCCTATACGCAGCGAAAACTTCAGGTAAAGCGACATGGGTAGGAGTGACTGATATTGTTGAACGCACAGCATTGCCATTACCTTCATCAGTAGCTGATTTAACTGCACTGGAGAACGAAGGCATGATCACTTTATCAAGAGAAAATAAGCCTTAATAACTGGGCAATGAGTAAAATCCCCATTAGCGGCCAAATCCACTTTGCCCACTTCGCTGCATCCTCATTACTCACGCGCATTTTAGAGCGCTCAATCAAAGGTATTACTACGGCCAATGCACCAAAGAGCACTGCCAACAAAATTAATACTTCCATTATCGTATTCCTATCGCGTACTTAAGTACTTGCTTCTTTGCAGGCTCAATGGTTTGCGCTACTGAAAGAAGCTGATTTCTTATCCATTTAATGGGGGCTATATCATTACTGAACAAGGTATAAAAGCCATCCATTGCAGTCATCATTACAAGGTTATCGCGCCGCCTTGGTGATTCGAAATCTCGCGAGAGCGCCTTTGCAAACTCCAAAGAATCTAAT
Source organism: Alteromonas sp. KC3 (assembly GCF_016756315.1). Classification (NCBI taxonomy): domain Bacteria; kingdom Pseudomonadati; phylum Pseudomonadota; class Gammaproteobacteria; order Alteromonadales; family Alteromonadaceae; genus Alteromonas; species Alteromonas sp. KC3. The sequence continues at coordinate 1,628,409 of NZ_AP024235.1, read as the reverse complement.
GGTGCATGATTTGCGGTAACCGACAAGAAAGCTTCTACATCTTTAAAGCCCAAGTTTACCCCCTGCCCGGCCAAAGGGTTAATCGTATGTGCCGCATCGCCAAGTAGCACACAACAGCCCTTTACATAACTATTTGCATGAGAACGGGTTAGTGGAAAGATAGCTTTATCGACAATAGTGAATCGATTGTCGTTTTGGGTTAATTCGTGGGGAAATGCATTGATGACTTCTTGTGAAAGCTGCGTATTGTTCAAACTTTTAAGACGTTTAAGCTCATCAGCATTGTCATACCACACAAGAGACGCATAATTATCGAACATGGGCAAAAACGCTTTCGGCCCGCTAGGGGTAAATTGCTGCCATGTGATTGCGTCAACGGGTTTGTCTAACTTTATGGTAATCCCCATCGCTTGCTGTGCGTATTGCCACCCTGTGCTGCCGATGCCTGCCGCTTGTCTCACTTGAGAATTAGCGCCATCTGCTCCTATAAGCCACTGAGCTTCAATACTACTGCCATTATTTAAAGTGACATATGCGGTGTCGCCGAGCGACAGTGATTGTACTTTAGTGCCGCTAATCACGGTGACATTGTCGTAATGCTCAAGGGCTTCAAGACAGCCTAACTGCAACAACCTATTTTCGACAAAATAGCCAAGTTGCTCTACATCAATGCTGTCTGCTGTGAAGTCAGTACGATGTTGTGGGTCATCCCATACACTTAAACCAATATAGGGCTTTACACGCTTAACCTTAATGTAATCCCACGCGCCTAGTGCTTTAAGAAGTGTGACAGACGATTCACTAATGGCCGAAACGCGAAGATCTGGACCGTCACTTTCGTTAAAAGCACTTGGCAAGTACGGCTCTATTACCACTACCTTGTATTGTTGCTGAGCAAGACCAAGCGCTAGTGCAGCACCTACCATACCACCGCCGTTGATACAAAAATCGACCATTTACACTCCTTAAATCACACACTTGCATTATGTCGTAAAACACTTTGCTGTGTGAAGTAAAACGTAGAATTGGTTTGCCTTAGATCAAATCTCAATGAATCATCGCATTACACTGGGAATATGCGTGCATAACAGGTAAAATATGCGGCTATTTTGAACATCTTCCAGCAACTGGGGCTGTGCGAAGCAAGTGTTAACTTGCCAATAAAGCACGACCACTTGTTGGAACTCTATCAGGTTAACGAATAGTTGTTATGACTAAAAAGCTGTATATCAAAACCTGGGGCTGCCAAATGAACGAGTACGACTCGGAAAAAATGGCAGACTTACTCGACTCAACGCATGGCTACAGTGCTGCAGAAAGTGCTGAAGAAGCCGATGTAATCTTACTTAATACCTGCTCTATTCGTGAGAAAGCGCAGGAAAAGGTGTTTCACCAACTAGGCCGTTGGAAGACGCTAAAACAAGATAAGCCAGAACTTATTATTGGTGTGGGCGGCTGTGTAGCCTCACAAGAAGGCGATACTATTCGCCAGCGTGCACCTTTTGTTGATTTGGTATTTGGGCCGCAAACACTGCACCGTCTACCTGAAATGATCAATCAATTACAAGGTGGCGCAAAGTCAGTTATTGATGTGAGCTTCCCTGAGATTGAAAAATTCGACCGTTTACCCGAGCCTCGTGCTGAGGGCCCTACGGCGTTTGTTTCAATTATGGAAGGTTGCTCAAAATACTGTACGTTCTGTGTGGTACCGTATACGCGTGGCGAAGAAGTCAGTCGCCCTGTGGACGATGTGTTACTTGAAATAGCACAACTTGCCGGCCAAGGTGTACGCGAAGTGAACTTGTTGGGTCAAAATGTAAACGCCTATCGCGGCGAGCACTTCGATGGCACTATTTGTCGCTTCTCTGAACTACTTGAACTTGTGGCCGCGATTGATGGTATTGACCGCATTCGTTACACCACGTCTCACCCGGTAGAGTTTACAGACGATATTATCGAAGCGTATGCGTCTATTCCCGAGTTGGTTGACCACCTGCATTTGCCAGTTCAAAGCGGTTCAGATCGTATTTTGAATTTGATGAAGCGTGGACACACATCGCTGGAATACAAATCTAAGATGCGTAAACTGAAAAAGATTCGTCCAAACATCAGCTTATCTAGCGACTTCATCATCGGCTTTCCGGGTGAAACTGACGCTGACTTTGAAGCAACGATGGATTTAATTCAGGCCGTTGATTACGACCTGAGCTTCAGCTTTATCTACAGCGCTCGCCCTGGAACACCAGCAGCTGATGCAGTTGATGATGTAAGTGAAGAAACCAAAAAGCAGCGTCTGCACCTTCTTCAACAACGCATCACGCAACAAGCTTTGCGTATTGCGCGTCATATGGTAGGTACCGAGCAACGTATTTTAGTAGAAGGCCCTTCTAAGAAGAACCCAATGGAGCTTTCTGGACGTACAGAGAACAACCGTGTAGTGAACTTCGAAGGTACACCTGACATGATTGGCGAATTCGTCGATGTGAATATCACCGATGTTTTCACAAACTCACTACGTGGTGAAGTTGTGCGCAGAGAGAGCGAAATGGGCTTGCGTGTTGCAGTTTCGCCCCAATCTATTATGGCAAAGCATCAGGCAGACCTGCCAGATGAGCTAGGTGTGGGCCAATTTAACCCTGCCTAACAACACAATATTGAGTAAAGCGAGGAATAAAGTAGCTTGAGTACATTGGTAAGTAATGAATTTGATTTAGAACCGGCAGATACAAAACGTTTGTCCAGTTTATGTGGTCCCTTTGATGATAATATCAAACAGATTGAACGTAGGTTAGGCGTAGAAATTACCTACCGCAATAACGCGTTTAAAGTGTTAGGAGAACCACAGCAAATAAAAAGCGCCAGCGAACTTCTAAAGCTACTTTATATTGAAACGCAACCTGTCAAAGGTCGCGTTCCTGATTTGGAAGCTGAACAGGTTCACCTAGCCATTCAAGAAGCCCGCGTCATTGAGAAAGACGCGACTGGCGGTTACGGCAAAGAGGTGAACATCAAGACTAAGCGCGGTGTTATTAAGCCGCGCAATCCAAACCAAGCGCAGTACGTGGCAAACATTGTTAACCACGACATAACATTTGGTATCGGCCCTGCTGGAACAGGTAAAACCTATCTAGCAGTAGCCGCTGCCGTTGATGCACTGGAACGTCAGGAAATTCGTCGTATTTTGCTAACTCGCCCTGCAGTTGAAGCAGGTGAGAAGCTAGGTTTCTTACCTGGTGACCTTTCACAAAAAGTCGATCCTTATTTGCGTCCACTCTACGATGCCCTGTTTGAAATGCTGGGCTTCGAGAAAGTGGAAAAACTTATGGAACGCAACGTCATTGAGGTTGCTCCGTTAGCCTACATGCGCGGTCGTACACTTAACGACGCTTTTATTATTTTAGACGAAAGCCAAAATACCACGGTAGAACAGATGAAGATGTTCTTAACGCGTATTGGTTTTAATTCAAAAGCCGTAATTACGGGTGATATCACACAGGTGGATTTACCGCGCGGCGCAAAATCAGGGCTTCGCCACGCCATTGAAGTGCTTAGCGAAGTAGATGATATTTCATTTAACTTCTTTAACGCCGAAGACGTTGTTCGACACCCCGTGGTCGCTCGCATAGTACGCGCTTATGAAATTCATGATGCAGAGCAAGAGCGCTTGCGCAAAGAGCGTAAAGAAGAAGCGTTAAGATTGCAGCGTGAGCAGGCGGCAAGTGAAGCTAAGCCAGAGACACCTGCTTCGACGCCGGCCTCAAATGCGAGCACCACAAAAAAAGACGATAGCCAATCGTGACCGCTATTATCGATTATCAACAAGCGTACGAAGGTGAAGAAAGCGTGCTAAACGCTATTCCTTCACCAGAACAGCTTACAATTTGGGCTAATGCCGTACTCGCTTTCGAAGGGCTAACTGAGCAAGAAATAACAGTCCGCTTTACAGACGAAGATGAAAGCCAAAGCTTGAATTATGAATATCGCGGAAAAGACAAGCCAACGAATGTGTTGTCTTTTCCCTTTGAAGCGCCGCCTGGCGTCGAAATGGACCTGCTAGGCGACCTTGTAATTTGCGCCCCTGTTATTAGCCGCGAAGCGGTAGAGCAAGAAAAGCACGTTAGCCACCACTACGCACACATGACTGTGCATGGCATCTTGCATTTAATGGGTTATGACCATATAGACGATATCGAAGCCGAAGAAATGGAAAGCAAAGAAATTGCAATCCTTGCCGGTTTGGGTATTGAAAACCCCTACGAGGTTTAAGCGCAAACGCTTCATATAAGCCCTTGTAAAGCTTAACCATTTATACTTAATAACAATAAATCATTGACGACCAGCACGAAGCATTTTAACGTTGGCGTTGAACTAACTAGTAAACGGACATTATGAGCGACGATAATCCTCACTCTACCAACGGCTCATCAGGCAAGAGTTGGTTAGATAAACTAAAAAATTCAATTTCTGGCGAGCCGAGAAGTAAAGAAGAGTTAGTATCAGTCATTACTGATGCTGAACAAAACGAAATCATCGACCCTCAAACCCGCGAGATGATCGAAGGGGTAATTGGGGTAAATGAAATGCGAGTTAGGGACATCATGATCCCGCGCGCTCAAATGACCACTATAGATGTTGAGCAAAAGGTAGAAGAATTTTTACCTGTTATGCTTGAGTCTGCCCACTCTCGCTTCCCTGTTATCAGTGAAGACAAAGACCATATCGAAGGCATACTGTTAGCGAAAGACTTACTCGCATTTGCTTTTAACGCCGAAAAAGAATTTAACCTTCGCGATATTCTTCGCCCAGCGGTTATCGTACCTGAAAGTAAACGTGTTGATGTGTTACTTAAAGAGTTTCGTCAGCAGCGCTATCACATGGCCATTGTTGTTGATGAATACGGTGGCGTATCTGGTTTGGTCACCATCGAAGATATCCTTGAAATCATCGTAGGCGAGATTGAAGACGAATACGATACCGAAGAAGACGGTACAGATGACATTCGCCCATTAAATAAATCTACCTATTCCGTTAAGGCCTTAACGCCTGTTGATGATTTCAATGAGTTTTTTGAGACCAAATTCAGTGAAGAAGAAGCTGATACCATTGGCGGCATTGTGTTGAAAGCATTCGGGCATATGCCAGAAACGAATGACGAAATCACCATAAATGATATTCAGTTTAAGGTGACAAACTCTGACAAACGCCGACTAATACAGCTAAAAGTGTCAGTGCCATCACTAGAATAAGTTGACGGTATTCAAATGAAGAAAGCAGGTGTTTAATGGCACCTGTTTTTTTTGGCTTAGTGTCTTTACAGGCACTTTTTTGTGTAAACAGTATACGCCATTAACAACAATAAACACGGTTGCTTTTTTACTATCATGTTAAAGCCCTATATTCCCCATTTCCTACTTGTCCTTAGCGGCGCAAGCTTAACACTCGCTTTTGCCCCATTTAATTTGTGGTTGATCACCATTCCAGCATTGGCCTTAGCACTTCGCCAAGTCATTAAATTAAAACACAAACCATTTTTGGCTGGCTGGTTGTTTGGCGCCGGTTGGTTCGGTGCAGGGGTAAGTTGGGTGCACGTTAGTATTGCGGATTTTGGTGGCTTGCCACTTATTGCCTCAGTGGGCTTAATGGCATTATTGTGCGGATATTTGGCCCTATACCCTGCCCTTGCTACAAAACTGACAGCAAAGTACTTTTCGCCAACGCTATGGCCAATGACTTTGCCCTTTTTCTGGGTACTGGCTGAGTGGTTAAGAAGTTGGATGCTCTCTGGCTTTCCTTGGCTTTCACTTGGCTATAGCCAACTCGACAGTCCACTTAGCGGCTTTGCACCCATTATTGGTGAGACAGGTATCTCTGCGCTTTTGGTATTGAGTGCAGCCATGCTTGCATTGGTAAAAAACAGGCGCTCACTTGCTAACGCCACCATCGTTATTTCATGTTTATTTGTAAGTGGTTATGTGCTTAGCCAACACGTTTGGGTGCAACCTAAACACACTTACCGCATAGGGATGGTACAAGGAAATATTGCGCAAAGTTTGCGCTGGGTGCCAGAACAGGACGCCCCTACCATGCAAACTTATTGGGAGTTAACGCAAGGTTTGTGGGACAACGACTTAATCATCTGGCCAGAGGCAGCCGTGCCCAAGTTAGAACCACTCGCGCAGCCATATCTTGCTAAAGTCAATGAACGGGCGTTTAATGAAGGGACAGCCCTTATCACCGGGATTGTAAACTATAATTGGGAAACTGATGAAGCGTGGAACAACCTGATTGTCTTGGGTAAACGCACTGCCGATTCTGCAAGTCCAGACTATCACTATTTTCATAATAACCGCTTTTCCAAACACCACCTTTTACCTGTTGGCGAGTTTGTTCCTCTTGAAGACTTTCTTCGCCCCCTTGCGCCGTTATTCGACTTACCCATGTCGTCGTTTTCACGCGGCGAATTTGAGCAACCGAACTTAGAAGCAAACGGCATTAAGCTAGCGCCCGCAATTTGTTTTGAAATTGCATTTCCACGGCAAGTGTTAGCCAATATCCACGCTGATACCGATATGATAATAACCGTAAGCAATGATGCATGGTTTGGTCGCTCACACGGCCCCGCTCAGCATTTACAAATAGCCCGAATGCGTGCACTTGAACTAGGCCGTCCTGTGTTAAGAGCCACCAATAATGGCATTACTGCCTTTATAAACTATAAGGGGCAAGTAACTTCGGTACTTCCTCAATTTGAAACGGCAAGTATTACGGCACCAGTTATCGCAACAACCGGCTTTACACCGTATTACCACCTGCAAGATTTAGGTGTTTGGTTTATAGTTTTAACGCTTTTAGTTGGGGCGGTTTATATCAAACGAAACGATTCTAAAAATTAACGTACGCCCTAACAGGCTCTATTAACTACTGTTATTGAAGGAATATGTCGTGACTTGGGCTACCCGTTTTACTAAATTATCATTCGCTGCAGCGTTTGCCGCAATAGCTTCTACTTCTGCAGCGTTAGCGCAAACGCTCGTCATAACGGCTGATCGCATGGTTGATGTTACAAAAGGCCGCATTGTTGAGCGCGCAGCAATTGTTGTTACTGGCAATGTTATTAGTGCATCAGGACAACTCGATTCACTCACCCTACCAAGCGATGCCAAGCGCATCGACTTAGGCGATGCTACATTAATGCCAGGCCTGATGGATATGCATGTTCATTTAACAAGCGATGCAACACGTCATGGCTATAAACGTTTAGAAGTGTCTCTTCCTCGCGCTGCGATTACGGGTGTAAAACACGCCAAAGCAACTATCGAAGCGGGGTTCACCACCGTTCGAAATGTCGGAGCACCGGGTTTTGCCGACGTTGCACTACGCGATGCCATTAATGCAGGCGATGTAGAAGGCCCACGTATGTTTGTGGCAGGCCCTAGCTTGGGCGTTACCGGTGGTCACTGTGATAGCAACCTTCTTCCCTACGAATATAACAATTACAGTGAAGGCGTCGCTGATGGCCCTTGGGAAGTTAGAAAAATGGTGCGTCGCAATATCAAATATGGCGCAACTGTTATTAAATTTTGTGCCACTGGTGGTGTATTGTCGAAAGGTACAAAAGTAGGCGCACAACAATATACCTTTGAAGAAATGAAAGCGTTAGTGGATGAAGCCCATTTACGCGGTTTAACTGTGGCGACACATGCCCATGGAACAAGTGGTATCAAAGCCGCAATTAAAGCAGGCGTCGACTCAGTAGAGCATGTGAGTTTACTAGACGATGAAGCAATTAGTTTGGCAAAAGAGCATGGTACGTATTTTTCGATGGATATTTACGTTACTGAGTACATCTTAGGCGAAGGCGAGAAAGCCGGAATTTTACAAGAGAGCTTGGACAAAGAGCGAGTTGTAGGCAAAACCCAGCGCCAAAACTTCGAGAAAGCCGTTAAGGCAGGCGTAAACATGGTATTTGGCTCTGATGCTGGCGTTTATCCTCATGGCGATAACCCAAAACAGTTTGCACGCATGGTGCAATTTGGCATGACACCAATGCAAGCCATTCAAGCCGCTACCATCAATCCAGCGCGTTTATTAAAACAAGACGCAACACTTGGCAGTTTAGATGAAGGGAAGCTTGCAGATATTGTTGCTGTCCCGGGCAACCCGATGAAAGACATGAGCCTTATGGAGAACGTAGGGTTCGTTATGAAAGATGGGCGCATAGTAAAACAGTACGCGATGTAACTACTTAATAAGACAATGCCATTTAATAAGACATTGGAAAAATGGCGCTCTAATATTACATGAGCGCCATTTTTTTACTTGAGACTTTACAGCCTATTGGCTGCCTGCCGCTTGGATTGCCGTCAGAGCAATAGTAAACACGATATCGTCCACCAGTGCACCACGACTCAAGTCGTTTACTGGCTTTCTCATCCCTTGAAGCATTGGCCCAATACATACCAAATCAAAGCTACGCTGTACTGCCTTATAAGTGGTATTGCCGGTGTTAAGGTCAGGAAATACAAACACATTTGCCTTGCCAGCTACCGGGCTATTAGGCGCTTTGCTCTTGCCAACACTTTCAATTGCAGCGGCATCGTACTGAAGTGGGCCGTCAATAAGTAAATCAGGACGTAATTCTTGCGCTATTCTTGTCGCTTCACGCACTTTTTCTACATCGCTACCAGCACCTGATGTTCCCGTACTATAGCTAATCATTGCAACACGAGGCTCGATACCAAACATTTGAGCAGAAGTCGCAGACTGAATCGCAATATCTGCTAACTGCTTAGCGTCTGGATCAGGGTTAATAGCACAGTCACCGTAAACGAGTACCTGATCAGGCAATAACATAAAGAAAACCGATGACACTAACGATGCGTTTTCCGCAGTTTTAATAAGCTGCAGTGCAGGCCTTATGGTATTTGCAGTGGTGTTCACAGCGCCTGAGACCAAGCCATCCACATGATTTTGCTGCAACATCATTGTGCCTAGCGTAACGTTATCGTCTAATAACTCTTTGGCAACGACTTCCGTAACCCCTTTGTGACCGCGAAGCGCAACCAAGCCAGAGATATAGTCTTGTTTAATCTCACTGGGTGACAGAATTTCAACACCATCTCCCAACATTACACCTTGTTGCTCTGCAACGCGCCTAATTTCTGTTTCATCACCTAGTAGGACAGGACGAGCCAAACCACGTTTAGCACAAATTGACGCAGCAACTACGGTGCGTGGCTCATTTCCTTCTGGCAGCACAATACGCTTATTAACCTGTCTTGCACGATTAGTAAGATAAAAGCGGAACGCTGAGGGCGATAGTTTCTTCTGACGCGATATTTTTTGCGTTAGCGAGGTTACCCATTTTGCATCTAAACTTTCAGCCGTATGTACCATCACTTTTTCAATGCGCTGACTATCATCAACAGGGACTTCTTGATTAAACGCATGAAGATTTTGTGCGGTTTGCCAGGTATTAGTGTTCACCAGCATTACCGGCAAGCCGGTTTCCATCGCCTGGCTGCATAGTGCCATAATGTTTTCATCAGGCTCGTAGCCGCCGGTTAAAAGCAGTGCACCTAGCTTAGTGCCATTTAAGGCCGCTAAACAACACGAAACAAACACATCGCCGCGATCACCAGACATCACAAGTAATGCGCCAGGCTTTAGAGTGTGCGTCATATTGTGAATTTCACGGGCACAAAAGGTCACACTACTCAAGCGACGAATAGCCAAGTCACCTTCATTTAACAGTGTGGCATTTAAGTGCTTTGCAACATCAGTTGCACGAGGCGAAACAAGATCTGCACTCCAGTCAATCGTGCCGAGTAAACTCAACCCTTTCTTAAAAATGGGAAGTTCGCGAAGTGCCTGTGTACGTGCTTCATCATGCTCAGGCGCCTCTATAGCACCAATGTCGGCTCTAAGTCGCCCATGTTCATCAAACGGCGCATTAACCTTGTTGAAAATACATCCCACCACTTTTTGACTTTTGTGGCCGCCATAGGTGTCGACTACAATTTCAAGACGATGATTGAGATCGGTTACCGAGTCGTTACCCGGCACTGCAACAAAGACAATATCGGCATCAAGCGCGCGGCTTATTTCCAAATTCAGGCGCTCTGCATAGGGGTGATGTCGTGTAGTAACCAACCCTTCTATAACAGTGACAGCTTCTTGCTCAGAGTTATCTTCAAAGCGTTCAATAATTTCTTCAAGTAGTTCGTCAGTATTATCGTTACTGATCATGCGCTCTACATAGTCTAGCGAGAAGGGAGTAATCGGCGATACGCTAGCGTGGTGCGCGATAATAGCAGTGGAACGCTCTTCCCCGTTGTCGCCTTTCCTCGGCTGCGCAACAGGTTTAAAAAAGTTTAGTTTAATACCTTGCTCTTCGATAGCACGAACAAGACCCATGCTGACAGTAGTAAGACCGACACTGGTTCCTACTGGGATCAACATAATTCGGCGAGACATAGCGACTCCTGTGCATGCCGTTAGTATTTAACGGCAGTTTCTCTTGATAAAAATTAAGCGAACTTAGCCGCTTCGGCGGCAATAACCCACTCTTCGTTAGTGGGCACTACAAAAACTGATGTAGTAGATGAAGGCGTGGAGATCTCTCCCCCTTTTCCAAATCGAGCATCAAGGTTCTTTTGTTCATCAACTGAGATGCCAAAATGTTTAAAATAGCCCATAGTGGTTTCGCGAATAAGTGATGAGTTCTCACCGATGCCACCCGTAAACACAATGGCGTCTAAACTTGGAACACTGACCATGTAACCAGAGATATATTTAGCAAGGCGATAACAAAAAATCTCAATTGCAAGCTGCGCACCTTCATGGCCTTTAAGCGCTTCATCTTCCAACGTTCTGCAATCATTGCTAAGCGCTGATATGCCAAGCAATCCAGACTGCTTGTTGAGTAGGTCATTAATTTCGTCAGCCGTTTTGCCAAGCTTTTTCTGTAACGTACCCGGTAATGAAGGGTCGAGGTCACCACAACGTGTGCCCATAACTAGCCCTTCAAGCGGTGTAAACCCTAGGCTAGTATCAACCGCTTCCCCCTGCTCAATAGCAGATACACTGCATCCGTTGCCCAAGTGCGCGCTGATAATACTGGTTTGTGACACAGGCTTATTGAGCAAACCAGCAGTGCTATCTAGAATAAATTTGTGACTGGTGCCGTGGAATCCATAACGTCTGATGCCATGTTCTTTATACAATTCAATGGGCAGTGCATAAATAAACGCCTTTTGCGGCATACTTTGAAAGAAAGAAGTATCAAATACTGCAACATGCGGTAAATCTGGATAAGCCATTTGGGCTGTGACTATGCCTTTATGATTTGCCATATTGTGCAGTGGCGCCATGCTGGCATAGGCTTCAATGGCCGAAAGAACGTCTTCATTCACCAAGGCGGCTTGTTTGAATTTTTCACCACCGTGAACCACGCGATGTCCAATTGCAATAGGCTGCACACCGGTTTTTGCAATGACCTCTTGAATGGCATTAAGTGCTTCTGTGTGGCCTGCATTTTCACCTAAGCGCTGTTTAGATTTTTCACCATTAAGCTTATATGACAAACTCGCGTCACTGTTACCTAGACTTTCTGCAATGCCAGATAACCCCGCTACGCCAGTATCAGCATCTAAAATGGCAAACTTCACCGATGAGCTGCCGCAATTCAATACAATAACTTCTTTTTTCATTTGGCTTTTTAAGTAAAATTGTTGAGATATCGAGTCAGATCAAATTGTAGCATTTATAATCAGCAGCGTTGGTTAACGTTATGCTAAATATTCTATAAAAATTATCGCATACACTTGTTTTTGCTAAGGTCTTTGACTTTATTTATGAATAATGACTTCGCCGTTGCTTTCATGGTAAGGAAGGTAATGGCGAGTAAAAAAGGTAAAATCAGCAATGCGAGTTGTCCTCATCGTTTTCTTTTTCATAGCTATAAGCACCAACAGTCTTGCTCAAGAAACCACTTTTGAAGATGTTTCTGACTATTTTGAAAGCGATATTCCCTATGAACAGAAACTACAGTTTCTAAAACAACATGAAACGATAAGTAAGCAGTGGACGTCTCTGCATCAAGGTGTCTTTCAGCAATTTATAGGGACGACCTATGGCGAGATGGCAATGCTGGAAGAGGCGGAAGTACATCTAACCGCTTCTATCGACATTTTAACGTCGCTGCCTGAAAGTAAACACTTGGTTCACAGTCTATTAGAGCGGTCTTATTTTCAATATGTTGCTACCAACGATACCGCGGTGTACTGCCCTGACAGATACCGCGCACTCGAGATTGCCCGTGTGGTGAATGACCCTGAACAACTAGTACAGGCTCTCACTTCAGCGGCGTTTTGCGCCAGTGACACCCGTGATTTTGCGAGAGGCATGGGACTCTTGCAGGAAGCCATTTCACTACACGATACTTACCAGTTTCCACCTTCACAAGAAGCGCTTATCTATAACGCAACAGGCAATATCTACAAACTCAACGGACTATATCAAGACGCGTACCACTACATTGGTAAAGCATTGGCTGCATGGGAGAGCATCAATAGCACAGAAAGTACTTTCAATATGCGCTTTACACTCACAGACCTTGCACTGCAGCTTGAAAAATTCGGCGAAGCACAACAACACGTGAATAACATGTTTTCTATGGCCAACGCAGCCAATGCCAATCAAGACTTTTTGTTCTTCAGCCATATAAGCCAAGGCAACGTTTATGAAAAACAAGGTTATATCGAACAAGCCTATCAGCAATTTCAAAAGGCACTTGCGCTAAAAGATACCACTGTAGAGGCAGGTTACATCAACCTGTTGTTTTTCAAACTTAGCATTAGCGCTTTTAAATTAAAGAAATTCGAACTGGCGAAGCAGTACATTAATAACGTCGCCAACAACCTCGATAACTTACCGCGTTATAAATATGTAGTCGATGTACTTCAAACAGGGCTTGCGCAATCGCCCGATGTCATTGAAGTGGTTGATAAAGCGTTAGCATTAGACCATTTTCACGCACAAAGCATAAATGAGCTCATTGAAGGTCAGGTCATTTTAACGGCCTATACCCATAATGCCACCATCAATAGAATGGAAACTCAAATACTACAGCAACAGTTAGCCGTTACTCAGCTCGAACTAGAAAATCAGTTAGCACGTGAACGCTACAATACGCTGGTCGTTTATGTCTTCATTTGCATTACGCTAGCGCTATCCATTGCTGCTTATTTTCTTTTACGAGGCAGAAATTATTATAGAAAAGCAGCGAATACAGACTTTCTTACCAAATGCTTTAACCGTCGCTGGGCATTCGAACAAGGCGAAAAGCGCTTTAAAGAGGCCAAACTCAACAATTCCTCAATGTCGGTTGTCGTATTAGATGTCGACTATTTTAAACATATAAACGACCGATACGGTCACGATGTTGGCGATAAGGTATTGAAGTTTATTGTAAGAACGTTAAGTGCTCAACTTAAAACGCACGACATACTTGCTCGCTTAGGCGGTGAAGAATTTGTCGTTATCTTGCCTAAGTCTAACCTTGAAAATGCGTCACAGTTTGCAGAGAAATTACGCTTGTCACTGTGTGAAACGCCTTTTGTTACCAACGGTGAGCGACTTCGAATTACTGCCAGTTTTGGTGTTGCTACTCTAGACAATGCACTTTCATTTGAGCACATAGTTAACAATGCTGACAAAGCACTTTATGCTGCAAAAGAAAGTGGCCGAAATAAAGTTGAAGTTAAAAGGCAATAAAATTCAACATCTTAAAAAAATTTTGAATTTTTTTGCTTTTTTAGCATTGAAAAGAAATCAACCAATCCTATATATAATTTGTCGGCGCTGAAAGGTCAGGTCGACAACACCGCCGCCGCGAAGTCGGGGCACATTAATTTAAACATATTGCTTAATTTTGAGGATATGACTATGCGTACTATCGATCTATCTCCACTTTACCGTTCTTTTATTGGTTCAGACCACCTAGCGTCGCTTATTGATGCAGCATCTCGTGCTGAGAAACAAAGCACTTACCCGCCGTACAACATCGAATTGTTAGGCGATGACAAGTATCGGGTGACTATGGCAATCGCCGGCTTCAGTAAAGATGACGTTTCAATTCAAGTTGAAGAAAACACGCTCACTATTACTGGTACCAAAAAAGCGGAAGAGAAAGAAAATAAAGAGCGTAAGTTCTTACACAAAGGTATTTCTGAGCGTAATTTTGAACGCAAATTCCAACTGGGCGATCACGTAAAAGTGCTTGCAGCAGACATGGAAAATGGCCTTTTACATATCGATATGGAGCGAGTCATACCTGAAGCCAAGAAACCTCGTCAAATCGAAATTGGCTCTCGCTTACTTGAGAACTAATACGTAAAAATTCTTGGTTTGTTTCCCAACTTTTTAGCGGCGCCGCATGGCGCCGTTTTTTATTTGGGGATTCTTTTCTTAGAAAGTTTCTAGGTAAGTTTCTTGGTAAGCATTAGCGTAGAACGCAAAGGTTAATACGCCTTAGTCTATAAAAATCGTGTAATTGGCTTTACCCGCTTCAGACGATTGAAAGTGCCCGTGAATCTCTTTCCCCGCTAGTTCTCCGGTAGCCGAGGCTGCTATTGCGTTAAATTCGCTGCTTGCAACGCCACCTATAAATTTACCACTGTGCGCTAAAGTCACCGTTCCACGTAAACCATTTATAACTCCAACAAACGATTCGAAGCCAGTAAACCTAGCTTCTGCTGGAGACTGATAGCTCATAAGAAATTCAATGTCTGCCTCGCCTGCCATATCACCAGAGTAGGCCTGACTAATGGAAGCATGTGAAGTTTTAACCCCTTCACATTTTTCTGAAAGTGTCTCTTCTTCCCAACGCGTGATTAAGAATTGTCCTTTACATTCCATTACTTAAATCCTGAATTTTTTGCCATGCTAACCTGCTTCGCACAAAAATCAAAGTGCGGAAATTGTAACAGGCTATTCAGATATGTCCTTTTAGCGTGGCAAGTCCAACGGCATTGCACGTGCTGGCATCTTTGATTTCGCCAGAGAGGATTTTTTCTCGCAACTCATTTAAAGCTAACGGGACAATACGTAAATCTTCTTCCTCGACGTCAAGCTTCTGCTCGCCCTGACTCAGCCCTTTAGCAACATAGATATGATATCCCTGATTGCAAAAACCATAGGCCAGATACTGGAAACCCACGTAAATCATTTGTGTCGCCGAAAGGCCGGTTTCTTCCTTAAGTTCCCCAGCAGCAAGCTCTGCGGGGTCGGCATCAGGATTTGCCTCCCATGCGCCTTGGGGGAACTCAAGTTGACGCTCACCAATGGTATAACGATACTGTTCAACCATATACACAACATCATTTTCAATTGGCAAGATAATCGCAAAATCAGGCTTTTCTACTACACCATAGATACCTTCATTTCCGCTTTTGCGGCGAATTTTGTCTTCCCGCACCGTAAGCCATTTGTTTTGATACACCACTTTTGAATCTAGTGTTTCTATATCAGCCATCGTTTTTCGTATTCTTCTTTTAGACGATAAATTAGCGCGATATTGCGAAATCAAGTTTATCTACAATAACGACTAATCGGCTTTAAATCCATCGATGGTATGCTGTAATAGCTGATTGTTCGCTTGCATTTCACCTGACAAATTTGAAAGATTTTGCGCAATATCCACTTCGTGCCTTGCGGCTTCCTCCACTGTCACCAGTTCTTTGGCAATCTCTTCTGTCGTGACAGACTGCTGTTCAGCGGCGGATGACATATTGTTCGCCATATCCTCTACATTGCCAGCAGCCTCTTTTACTTTCTCGGCTGTTTTGCGCCCTTCAGTGGTAGTTTCCATAGAGTTAGATATCGATTCAACGTTCTTATTAATATCGTTAACAACGACGACGCTTGCTTCTCTTAGACTAGACAGAAGCGTCGAAATTTTATCAGACGACTCTCGGCTACTTTGCGCCAGTTTTCGTACTTCATCTGCGACAACAGCAAATCCGCGCCCATGTTCGCCTGCGCGCGCAGCCTCTATCGCAGCATTAAGTGCTAGTAAGTTGGTTTGATCTGATAATGTGTTGATGGTTTCTAAAATGGTAGAGATTTCGCCAACTTTCATCTCCATCTCGCCGGCATTTTTTTGCACGCCTTTAATATCATCGGCAAGCGTTTCCATACTGTTTCTAATATTTTGGTTAGCTTTTAAAGATTGATTTGCCAACTCATCTAACTGCTTACTGGCGCTGAGTGTATCAAGAGAGGACTGGGCAATTTCCCTGCTAGTGACTGCAACCTGCTCCACTGCAGAGGCTATATTCGCGGTCAGTTGTTGAGTATTCCCCGCATCTTTAAGCATTTCACTGCTGGCTTTCTCAAGCTGTGCTGATAACCGACTGCTTGTCGCTATCGATGTTCCTAAGCCTTTCACTAGATCACGCAGTGCTAGTATGGTGGTATTTACTGAACGGGATATCTCACCTAATTCATTGCTGGTACTCATACTCACATCAACGGTTAAATCACCTTGTGCGGCGATTTTATCCAAATTAGCAACGAGTACCTTTAACTGCTTGGTAATGATACTTATTAGAGCCTGATAAATAATTGCGATAAATACGATAACTAGCACAACCATAAGTATGGTAATGATAAGAGCAGAATAAGCACTACTCGCTTTATCATCGGCGTTTTGCTTAACTTGCTCGAACACCGTGCCTAATATTTTGGCTACTTGACCGATTTGTTCAGTCGCCATACCGAACCACTCACTGCTGCTAGGCAATGTGGTGAAATCTGGTGAATCTTGAATGGCTCGCGCAGAAATGTCATCAATACGCTCAGATACTGAGCTTGAAGACATTGCTTTAAATTGACGCAGAAAGTCATCACTAAGATTCAACAAAAGTTTATCTGTCACGTAGGTTATCTCTCGATTGTAACCTTCGACTTCATCTCTTACCGCTTCGCTAATCGAACGCTTTGCCATGACCGCGTTCAGTTTACCCCGTCGCTGGCCTAGTTTTTCTTTCATTTGGGCTAGTAAAAGCCCTTGGGTTAGCAATTGCTTTGCACTGCTGTCTGAAACCAGAAGCGTAAACGAATTTGCCGCATTAAGTGCTCTTGAATTTAGGCCACTATAATATTTAAATGCCTCTTTTCCTTGAAGGTTGTCCACATTTGAACGTACGGAACCTTTATTGTTCTCCCACGTGTACAGTGGATTCAAAATATTGTTCACTTGAAGCGTTTCAGGCCAATCACCGTTGGCGACAGTGCGAAGGTTATCTAGCGCGTTATCGGCTTTTTCTCTCTGTGCTCTTACTTTAGCGCGCGCTTCTTCAGTTGGGTTACCTAAAAAGCCTGCGGTTAGGCCGCGCTCTACTGCATGGTGATGAGCTACACGTTCAACTGCCGATACTAAGGTGACAAGGTCCGTATCCAAATCGGCGTTTACCATTTCAGTGCGGGATTGATTAATGTCTTTAAACGCTAAAAATGCAATAGACAAAAACAGTGTGCCTGTACCTATAAGCGTTAATTGGACGACGGAAAGTCGATTAATGAGTACCAAGATATACTCCTCCTTTTGTTCGACTAAACAGTGTTGAGCGCGCGTAGAATTAGACAGTTTAGACTATCAAGGGTGAGAGCTTCGATCTTACGTGTTTCTGGCGGATTCTTTTCGTTCTATTTAATTAAATAATCTCTTTGCAACGTAAAAACCAGAAAACGTACAAATATGTTGTTTCTCCACCCTTTGTACACAAAAAAAGTATAGGTGGTAATTTAAAAAGTGAGAGATGAATTAGCTAAATTATTATTTTATTTAGGTATAGATGAAAAAAAACGCCACTAATGCGTATTAATGACGTTTTTTGTTTAGGACAAGCAGAGTATAACTAAATGTATTCTACTTCGATGATTTCAACTTCTACTGCACCTGCTGGCGTTTGAATAGTTACCGTGTCATCAAGTTCTTTACCGATAAGACCACGGGCTATTGGTGAATTAACCGATATCAGGTTGTTTTTAATATCAGCTTCATCATCTCCAACTATACGGTATGTCGTTTCTTCATCAGTATCGACGTTCAAAATCGTAACAGTAGTGCCGAAAATGACCTTGCCTGTGTTCTCCATCTTTGTAACGTCGATTATCTGAGCATTAGAAAGCTTGCCTTCAATATCCTGAATACGGCCTTCACAGAAGCTTTGCTGTTCACGAGCAGCGTGATACTCGGCATTCTCTTTAAGATCGCCGTGCTCGCGCGCTTCAGCAATCGATTCGATAATACGCGGACGGGTTTTAGTTTTAAGTTCGTTTAATTCGTCACGCAGCATTTGAGCGCCACGCGCTGTCATTGGATACTGACTCATGAATACAGTCTCGCCTAACTAGTAATTTAAAACAGAAAAGTGCGCCGCATAGGCGCACTTTTTATTCATTCACACAAATGTAATACAACTAGGATACCTCGTATCCTAGCGTATGTCATTAGTGTTTGATTCTAGCGTGTAGTTCTTGAACCGAAGCTACTTTATTGCGGTCATCAGCCGACTTCGCACGAATAGTCGCAAATGCGGCATTCATGGTCGTTGTGTAGGTCACTTTATTAAGTAACGCTTCACGACGAATGTAAACCGAGTCAGTGATGGCTTGGCGGCCTTCAGTTGTGTTAATCAAATAGGCGTATTCACCGTTTTTGATTGCATCAACAATGTTTGGACGACCTTCAGACATTTTGTTCACAACTGTGCTCATGATGCCTGCATCATACAGCGTAGTTGCAGTACCGCGTGTCGCTTCAATTTTGAAGCCAGCATCTACAAGTGCTTTTGCCAGTTCAATCATACGAGGTTTGTCGTTATCACGAACCGAGATAAGTGCTTTACCCTCTTTCGGAAGCGGAGCACCGGCGCCTAGGTTTGCTTTAGCGTAAGCTTCTTCAAACGTATCGCCTACACCCATTACCTCACCCGTAGAGCGCATTTCTGGGCCTAGTAGTGGGTCTACACCTTGGAACTTAGCAAACGGAAGTACCACTTCTTTCACAGAGTAGAAAGGAGGAATGACTTCTTCAGTTACACCCTGCTCTGCCAGGCTAACACCTGCCATTGCACGTGCAGCCACTTTCGCAAGTGGAATACCAGTGGCTTTAGACACAAACGGAACTGTACGCGC
This sequence comes from Alteromonas sp. KC3, assembly GCF_016756315.1. NCBI lineage: Bacteria > Pseudomonadati > Pseudomonadota > Gammaproteobacteria > Alteromonadales > Alteromonadaceae > Alteromonas > Alteromonas sp. KC3. The sequence continues at coordinate 1,609,206 of NZ_AP024235.1, read as the reverse complement.
TGCACGCGGGTTAACCTCGATTAGGTACACTTCACCGTCTTTAATGGCGAACTGTGTATTCATCAACCCTACTACGCCAAGTTCAAGCGCCATGGCTTTCACTTGCTCGCGCATTACGTCCTGAATCTCTTTAGACAGTGAGTGCGGAGGCAGTGAACATGCAGAGTCACCAGAGTGAACACCCGCTTGTTCGATGTGCTCCATAATTCCGCCGATAACCACTTCTTTACCGTCGCAAATAGCGTCGATATCAACTTCAATGGCGTCGTCTAGGAAACGGTCAAGCAATACAGGGGCGTCGTTAGACACTTTTACCGCTTCGTTTAAGTAGCGCTTCAGGTCTTTAATGTCGTATACGATTTCCATCGCGCGACCACCTAGTACGTAACTTGGGCGAACAACTAGCGGGAAGCCAATTTCTTCAGCCATCGCTAGGGCTTGCTCAACATTAGTTACCGTCGCATTTGCTGGTTGCTTAAGGTTAAGCTTGTTCACCATTTGCTGGAAACGCTCACGGTCTTCAGCGCGGTCGATAGCTTCCGGTGAAGTACCTATAATTGGTACGCCAGCCGCTTCAAGTGCACGTGCTAGTTTTAGTGGTGTTTGACCACCGTACTGCACGATAACGCCTTTCGGATTTTCTTTCGCGACAATCTCAAGCACATCTTCAAGGGTTACGGGCTCGAAGTATAGGCGATCTGACGTGTCGTAGTCGGTTGAAACCGTCTCAGGGTTACAGTTAACCATGATAGTCTCGTAGCCGTCTTCACGCATAGATAGCGCAGCGTGAACACAGCAATAATCGAACTCGATACCCTGACCGATACGGTTTGGACCACCGCCCAACACCATAATTTTGTCATTGTCTGTTGGCGCTGCTTCACACTCTTCGTCATACGTTGAGTACATGTAAGCCGTACTGGTAGAAAACTCTGCTGCACAGGTATCTACACGCTTATATACTGGTGAAATGCCAAAGCCACGGCGCGTTTCACGTACATCGCTTTCTGCTACTTTGGTAAGTTCAGCAAGACGCGCGTCAGAGAAGCCTTTACGCTTAAGCGAACGCATTAGGTCTGCATCAATGCCAGGTAAACCAAGTTTGGCCACTTTAGCTTCAAGAAGAATTAGGTCTTCAAGCTGCACTAAGTACCAACGGTCGATGTTGGTAAGGTTGAATACTTCATCAACTGTCATACCCATCCGGAACGCATCGCCAATATACCAAATACGCTCTGCGCCAGGCTGGCGTAGTTCGTAAATAACCTTGTTGCGCGACTCTGGGTCATCTAGGTCAACCATTGGGTTAAGACCCGTTGCGCCTACTTCTAGGCCGCGAAGAGCTTTTTGCAGCGACTCTTGCTGGTTACGACCAATTGCCATAACCTCACCTACCGACTTCATTTGGGTCGTAAGACGGTCGTTTGCACCAGCGAACTTCTCAAAGTTAAAGCGTGGGATCTTAGTGACAACGTAGTCAATTGAAGGCTCGAACGATGCTGGAGTTAGACCACCAGTGATATCGTTCGCGAGCTCATCAAGTGTGTAGCCGATTGCTAGTTTTGCTGCCACTTTTGCAATTGGGAAACCCGTTGCTTTAGACGCAAGTGCTGATGAACGCGATACACGCGGGTTCATCTCGATGATAACCATACGACCTGTTTTAGGGTCTACACCAAACTGTACGTTTGAACCACCGGTTTCAACACCAATTTCACGTAGTACGGCCATGGCTGCATTACGCATGATTTGGAATTCTTTGTCGGTTAGCGTCTGTGCTGGTGCCACAGTGATAGAGTCACCGGTGTGTACACCCATAGGGTCAAAGTTTTCGATAGTACATACAATAATGCAGTTGTCTGCTTTATCGCGTACTACTTCCATTTCGTACTCTTTCCAGCCTAGTAACGACTCATCAATAAGCAGTTCGCTAGTAGGTGAAAGGTCAAGGCCACGGTGGCAAATTTCATTGAATTCATCAATGTTATAAGCAATACCGCCACCGGTTCCGCCCATAGTGAATGACGGGCGAATAATACAAGGGAAACCAATGCGGCTTAGAACATCGTGGGCTTCGTCCATGCTGTGCGCAATTTCTGCACGCGGACATTCAAGGCCGATGTTTTTCATCGCTTGGTCAAAACGCTCGCGGTTTTCCGCTTTATCGATAGCATCTGCCGTCGCACCGATAAGCTCACAACCGAATTCTTCCAAAACACCATGTTTGTCTAAGTCTAACGCACAGTTAAGTGCCGTTTGACCACCCATAGTTGGAAGGATCGCGTCTGGACGTTCTTTTTCAATAATCTTGCGCACTACTTCCCAGTGAATTGGCTCGATGTACGTTGCATCTGCCATTTCTGGGTCGGTCATAATGGTGGCTGGGTTAGAGTTCACCAAAATAACACGGTAGCCTTCTTCGCGAAGGGCTTTACACGCTTGCGCGCCTGAATAGTCAAATTCACAAGCCTGGCCGATAACAATAGGGCCAGCACCAATGATAAGAATACTTTTTATGTCGGTACGTTTTGGCATAGCGGGCTAATTCCTACTGCTTGTGTTGTTCAATGAGTTCAATGAAGTGGTCAAATAACGGTGCCGCTTCATGTGGACCTGGGCTGGCTTCAGGGTGACCTTGGAAGCTAAACGCAGGCTTGTCGGTGCGGTGAATACCTTGCAACGACTTGTCGAACAACGAAATGTGAGTTACTTCTAGGTTATCTGGCAAGCTAGACTCATCAACAGCGAAACCGTGGTTTTGGCTGGTGATCATAACTACATTACGCTTGAGGTCTTTAACCGGGTGGTTTGCACCATGGTGACCGAATTTCATTTTCACTGTTGTTGCACCACTTGCTAGGGCAAGTAACTGGTGACCAAGACAGATTCCAAAAACAGGAATGCCAGTCTCAACAATGGTTTTAATAGCCGTAATCGCGTAATCACAAGGCTCAGGGTCGCCCGGGCCATTTGACAAGAATACGCCATCTGGATTCATGGCTAACACATCTTCGGCAGGCGTTTGTGCAGGTACCAAGGTTACTTTGCAACCACGGTCAGCAAGCATGCGAAGAATGTTGTTTTTAACACCAAAATCGTAAGCTACAACGTAGTATTTTGTTTCACTTGGCGTGACATAACCTTTACCAAGTTCCCAGCTGCCTTCAGTCCATGTTTTTGGCTCAGTAATGCTTACTACTTTTGCCAAATCCATGCCTTTAAGGCCAGGGAAAGCTTTTGCTTGCGCTAATGCGCTAGACTCGTCTAATTCATCAGTACAAATGATGCAGCCATTTTGTGCACCTTTGTCTCGCAAGATACGCGTTAAACGGCGTGTATCTATATCAGCAATACCCACAACGCCTTTCGCTTTTAGGTATTCAGACAATGTTTGCTGTTGACGAAAGTTACTAGCAACAAGAGGTAGGTCACGAATGATAAGACCTTTTGACCAGATTTTATCTGCTTCAACGTCTTCGTCGTTAGTGCCGGTGTTGCCAATGTGTGGATAAGTAAGGGTGATGATTTGTTCAGCGTAGGATGGGTCGGTGAGAATTTCTTGATAGCCAGTCATGGAAGTATTAAAAACGACTTCCCCGACGGCGGAGCCTGTAGCGCCTATCGCCGTACCTTTAAAAACAGAACCATCCTCTAACACCAAAAGGGCAGAATTAGCCAAGTCAACCTCCAGATTAAGGATAACTATGTGTTTGTGCAGTTTTTTGCACAAACCCCACAAAAAACGGGAGTTATTGATAACAATACATCCCGTTTTACGATCTTTGCAGCTAATAAAACCGCACTCTTCAGCCATTTTCACAGCTTCAGAATACGAAATTCTGGCAAATTCCGGCGAGTATACATCACTCATCGAAAATGGCAAATTTATTTGTAATAATTTATCAAAATAACGCTTTTATCACCTTTTTTGCTCAGAACCATCGAAAGTACGGCTTATTGCTCATTAATAGTGCAACTTTAGGTTAACTTATTCGACAACTACTCATTACAAGCGTTATCAGCTAGAGGAGTTACACCTTTAAATTAAGTACATCCACCATGGAGTATAGACCAGGTTCCTTGCCATACAACCATTGCGCAGCATGAACAGCACCTTTCGCAAAAGTTAATCGACTTGAAGCCTTGTGCGTTATTTCTAATCGCTCACCAATGTCGGCAAAAAGCGCAGTATGCTCACCTACAATGTCCCCTGCCCTGACAGTTGCAAAGCCGATTGTCCCTTGATCGCGCTCTGGCTCTTTTCCTTCTCTACCGTATACCGCACACGTCTTTAGGTCTCTTCCTAACTCATCTGCAATAGCTTCACCAATTGCCATTGCCGTACCCGAAGGTGCGTCTTGCTTAAATCTGTGATGGGCTTCGGTAATCTCGATGTCGGCCGTATTACCTAGTACGCTTGCGGCTTGACGAACCAATGACAACATAAGATTGACGCCAACACTGTAATTAGCAGCAAACACAATGGGAATGTGCTTGGCTGCATCTTTTAACGCGGCTAACTGCTCATCGTTTAGGCCAGTTGTGCCTATCACTACAGGCATCTTATGTTTCACACACCACGCTAAATTATTTTCGATAATCGATGGAAGCGTGAAATCAATCATTACATCGGCGTCATCTCCTGACAGCAATGAAACCGCAGTGCAATCTACCTCTTTTTTACCAATTCCTGCGAGTTCACCCACATTCATGCCAACCCAAGGCGAGTCATCTCTTACCGTAGCGACACTAAGTTCTGCGTTGTCACTTAAGTCAAGTGCCTCTATCAGCACGCGTCCCATACGCCCATTGGCGCCAAATAATCCTACTTTCATCATTATGCTTACACTTATTCATTACCTTCAAACTTGCTGGCATTGTGCCAAATACCGAGGCTAATGCAATGTGATTATGGTATTAGATATATTAATGCCGATGGTACGGGTTGGTTTGTTTGCCCGCAAGCCAACCATAAAGCAAAAAGCTACCCTTTAAACCAGTTTAATAGCCGCATATTTTAGGTAAGATGGTAGTTTATTTATCGGGATCGAAGAACTTTATATGGAAAAAGTGCTTATTTGGGATTTGCCCACACGTGCATTTCACTGGTTGTTAGTAGTAAGTCTTATTGCGCAGTATGTGACGGCCGAATGGCTCGATAATGCCATTCAGTGGCATTTTTATATTGGTTATTTCACGCTATTTCTTATTACGTTTAGGGTGATGTGGGGAATAGTTGGAACTGAACACGCCAGGTTTGCCAGTTTCGTGAAAGGGCCTCGCGCGGTTTGGCGCTACGCAAAAACACTTTTTGATAAAGACTCACCAGAATCTCTCGGTCATAACCCGCTTGGTGGCTGGTTTGTTATTGTTATGTTGCTGCTAGTGGCGGTTCAAGCCATTTCAGGGTTGTATATGACCGACGATGTATTTCTCGACGGTCCCTACCGCCAGTTAGCTGATGAAGAGACGTTAGCAATAATGAGCACAATACATCACTTAGCCTTTGATGCATTGCTTTACGTTATTGGTCTGCACATCGCAGCCGTTGTGTTTTACACAATCTACAAAAAGCAAAAACTTGTACCGCCCATGATAGATGGTGCCAAAGAAACACGAGACCTCGGCATTTTTCATTCCCGTATGCGTTTGGCATTGGTTGTTGCCATAGTCGCCGCAGCAATCGTCTATGTTGCTATAGAGGTGTACCCACCAACACCAGGTGCAGGTGAGTACTATTATTACTAACTATTTATTCGGCGTTTAATACCAAACCTTTCTCTTTCATAAGCGAGGTTATTTCGCTAACGCTGGCAGGGTCGTCAATGGTAGACGGTACAGTTACCGACTCATTGGCGGCTATTTGTCTAAGTAGTTTGCGCAAAATTTTACCTGAGCGCGTTTTGGGTAATCGATTGACGACAATGGCTCTTTTGAAGCTAGCAACGGGTCCAATGGTCTCTCTTACACGAGTAATCAGTTCTTTTTCTAACTCCGCTTCATCAATATTGACACCATCTTTGAGCAATACGAGTCCCACCGGCATTTGTCCTTTAAGTGCATCATGGATCCCAATAACACTGCATTCTGCCACGGCAGGGTGCGCTGCAAGGACTTCTTCCATTTCTCCCGTTGATAGGCGATGACCTGCCACGTTTATGACATCGTCGGTACGCCCCATGATAAAGACAAAACCGTCTTCATCAATATAACCGTTGTCACCTGTACTGTAGTAGCCCTCAAATTCTCGCAGGTAACCATCGACAAACCTCTCATGATCCTGCCAAATTGTCATCATGCAGCCAGGCGGTAGTGGTAATTGAATTGCGATAGCACCTTTTTCTCCCCTCGCCTGCTCTTGGGTAGCACTTTGCAGTACTTTTACATTAAAACCAGGAGTGGGAACACTCGAAGAGCCCGGTTTAGTTTGCATGGCTTCAATTCCCATGGGATTTGAGCAAATTGGCCAGCCTGTTTCGGTTTGCCACCAGTGATCAATAACAGGAACGCCCACTTTCTCATGGGCCCAATAATAAGTAGGAGGATCGAGCCGTTCGCCAGCCATGAACAGCGTACGTAAACTTGAAATGTCGTATTGTTCAATGAAAGATGCTTCGGGATCTTCTTTTCGAATTGCGCGAAAAGCGGTAGGGGCAGCAAATAAGACATTGATGCGGTGAGCTTCCACCATCCGCCAAAATGCCCCAGCATCGGGTGTACCCACTGGCTTGCCTTCATACATAACCGTGGTCGCACCTTTAATTAGTGGCCCATAAACAATATAAGAATGGCCCACAACCCAACCCACATCAGATGCAGCCCAGAACACATCATTTTGGTTAATGCCGTAAATGGCCTCCATAGAATAGTTCAGGGCTACCGCGTGCCCACCATTGTCGCGTACTACCCCTTTGGGCTTTCCGGTTGTACCTGAAGTGTAGAGCACGTAAAGCGGATCAGTTGAATCAAGTTCAGTGGCCGCTACAGCGTCGCTTGTAGACATAAGATAATCCCAATCGTGGTCGTATCCCGTATCGAGTTTAGCTTTGTGCTGAGGGCGCTGAAAAAGAATGCATCCATTTGGCTTATGTGTCGCTAACTGAATTGCTTCATCAACAAGTGGTTTATAAGGCAGTAATTTCTTGCCTTCAATACCACAAGAAGCCGTAACAATAAGTTTTGGCGTAGCATCATCAATTCGAACAGCCAGTTCATTTGATGCGAATCCACCAAATACAACTGAGTGAATGGCCCCTATTCGGGCACAGGCCAGCATTGCAATTGCCGCTTGTGGGATCATAGGCATATAAATAATAACTCTATCTCCCTTGCCCACATTGAGCCTTGTTAAGGCCCCCGCAAATGTTGCCACCTCATTTAAGAGCGCTTCGTAGGTATAATGTGCAACTGTGTTTGTCACTGGCGAGTCGTAGATAAGCGCGGTCTTGTCACCGCGCCCTTCCTTAACGTGATGATCGAGTGCCAGATAGCTGGTATTAAGCTTGCCGCCCTTAAACCAATCAAAATAGCCATTTGAAGACGATGTGCAGCCTTTTTGTGGTTTGCTGAACCACGCTAGCGCATCAGACTTTTCTAACCAGAAGTCATCAGATGAATTGGTAGAGGCAAGGTATTCATTTTTATAGTTCATAACCATATCCATTGTAGGGTTTACTAAAACACTACAACGGATCGTTCAATACTGCTTATAAGACTTCAGGCTTATAGTCGACAAACCATTGAAAAAAATGAAAATTAATTGATTACTTTTACAAAAACAGTCGTTAAAAACACTTCGCTAATACTGCACTTCATTTGTCTTAAGAAAACGTGATTCACACTAGCCGCGCAATGAAAGGGTCATTGTGGTGTTGAGAACTGAAACTTATCTTTCCACTGTGAAACGCCCATGGGCTTATCAAGAAAGTAGCCTTGAAACGCGATGCAGCCACATTGTTTTGCATGGCTAAGTTGTTCTTCATTCTCTACACCTGACGCCACTACGTTTAGGCGCAAAGATCGTGCGAGATAACAAAAGTGCTTTACTGCCAACCGATCAGATGTAGAGCTTGCCAAATTAGCTATAAACTTTTTGTGTACTTTAATTTCTGTTAGCGGCAACGTCTGCAGTATATTGAAGTTAGCATTTGCGGTACCGAAATCGTCGATGGAAACAAGAAAGCCTAAATTGACTAATTCATATACTCTGGCTTGTATGGTGTTAACGTTGTCAACCAACGCACTTTCTCTTAGCTCTAAAGAGAGTAACTTACGAGGCAATTTCCATTTATCAACGATTGCAATGAACTTACAAATGAAGTCCCCCCGCGCTAGATGTCGCGCGCTTAAGTTGAGCGATAGTAGCGTAGGGGCGCCATTCTCAATACACTCACTGAGTAGTTCACATGCCGCATTACACACCCATAAATCGAGGTCGGCGATGTAGTCGCACTCTTCGGCAATAGTAATGAAGTCTTGTGGGAACATCACGCCTAATTGAGGATGTTTCCACCTCACCAACACTTCTGACTTAGTAAGCTTTTGATCGTCATTGTATTGCGGTTGAAGTTCAATAAAAAATTCGCCTTGTGCCAGTGCGCGGTTAAAGGAATGCTTTATGTAGTTGTGGCGCTCAACGTCAAGGTTGTTAACACGACAATATTCAGCTGAAATAACAGAATCCTTGAGGGGAAGATAGCGTCTATCTGGTCTGTCGCACAACAAATCAAACAACTTTCTACTGGATAGATGTCGGTATAACAAAGTGCAACTTGATAATTGGGCATGTACTTTCAATAGGTCATTGTGCATATTGACTGGCAGCAAAACATGTTCCTGCAAGAGCATATAGGCTGTATCAATTGCACTTGTTGCCTCTTCTTCTGAGTGAAAAAATGCCTTTATAAACAGATAAAATGTGCTGCCTTCGGCCTTACATAACAGATAATCTTGACTCGGATTATTTTCAAAAACGCGATGGAGACGCTGTGCAAATACCCGCAGTATGTATCCCACGGTTGGCTGTCCGTATGCGCGCTCATATTCTTCGGTATTTTTCACTGACACCCGTAAGCAGGCACAATGAGACTTAAGTTGTTCAGATGAAGGGTTTAATTCATTAATATAGTGAGTAAGTAAATGGGTGTTTTGTAAACCCGTTACACTTTCTCTAAACGCTAACTCTTTTAAATGCTCCAATTGGTGAATGTGAGTCGTAGCGTCGCTAATGGTTGCTATTGAAATATTCTGGTTATGAATAGTGTTTTGGACCACTCGTATCTCACACGCTATTCGCCGACCACTTTTATGACGTATTGCCTCAATTGAACCGCAGTTTGGCAAACATTGTTGCTCGTCTGTGGCATTCGCAAGAAGTATTGAGCGTTGTTGTGCATCTTTGCGATAAGTGATCAGCAACCTCACATCTTGCCCAATCAAATCCTCAGGCTTGAACCCGAGCATGGTATCTACGCGATTGTTTACAGACAAAATTGTGCCGGATTTATCAAAACTCATCACTACGACCTGAGCATTATTCAAAAGCGTAGCCATATATTCTGTAAAGTTCTGCTGAGATTCAGACAACCTCTGAACATCAGAGTCGTCTTGAATTGCGCCATACAGACGTGAAACTCTTCCTCGTTGTGCTCTTTCAGTTGAGTACTGCAAATGCGTAGTAAGCTTAACACTTTTGCGCTGACCTTTTGCATTAACAAAATCGAAGTAATGCACAAACGATTTATCTCGCCTAATCGCTTTGTGTAATAGTTTGCGCAACTGCTGACGCGTATCACTATCAAAAAAGTCGAATGCACGTCTTATGTTAATTTTCGACAAATGCTCTAGTCCTAACAACTCCTTAGTCACTGAAGTGGCCGTTAACACGCCAGAGAGTCGGTCTACCTCCCACGCCCCCACTTTAGACAGTGTACTAACTTCTTCTAATAAATTAATCTGGGTTTCCAAACGCTCAGAGTAAGGATGTTGCGACAATTGATAATGAAGGCCTATTTCAACTTTTTGTCGAGCAATATCGACGTAATCTTGCTGTTGTGCGGTAAGAAATGGCGTTTTGAAGAAAGAAAGTAACACACCTACAACTTCATTTTGAAGGTTGCTAATTGATGCGATGGCGATAAAGCCATCTGAGAATTGCTGTAGCGCCGACGGTAGTGCAAAATCGCATGCGGAGATTGGCGCACTGAGTGTGGTCATTGATACCATTAAACTGACATGCATTGGACATTTAATAACATCGCCTTCTAAAAAAGCATATTCGCTGTCTGTTTCAATGATAGTTGCATTTCCGTTATGTGGGTTGATAGACGCAAACAATACACAACGCGCGTCGGCTCGCTGCTTAGTATTATCAAGAAGCTTGTTGAACTGTTGTGGTGAACGTTGAATGTTCATCAACATGCGTTTACTGCGTAAATCCATCTATGCCAACCTTTCGAATACTTGCTTGTGTTGTAGCAAAACATTCGGCGTAGTACAGCATCCGGAAAAAAGACACTTGCGGGCTAAAGGCTACAAGCGAATAGGAAAAGAAACGCCATCGAATACATTAAAACATTACTGAAAAACTGTTCGATATTCCAGCAATAATGAAAACAATATTCATTTCACTTAATAAATAAAAGAGTAAACGTGCGGACGTTGAGAGACGCAGTAATCACTACAGCATTGTACGAACGCTAGAAGACTAATATAGGAATTTGAGTAAAGTGAGTCAGGCTAATGTGTAGTGGCTCATATCTAATCTGACACTTTGATTTAAAGGTCTCGACTTGCCCTGACAGTCGGCATTAGACAATGAGCGGACATTAAAAATAACCAACCTCGACGCATTTTAAATCATGGGTTAGGATGCCCTTAATACTCACCAGCATTTACTAAATAAGGAGTATAAAAGTGAAATGGGGGTTTCTGGTAGGTCAAAAGCTGCTTGCTCAAGTTGGATCTAAACCAATTACTGGTTACAAATATCTGAAGTCTTCAGATTTAAAGTTTTGGCTAAATGATGAAACTATAAAAATTGATACTTTGTCCACTTACGCAGGCATTGAATCAATCGGCGGTGTCGGCGACCCACAGGAATTAACTTATAAGGAAACAACTTCTTTCTATGTTCAAGATGAGCATGGCGGGAGTATGCTCGAAGCTAATTTGAAAGCTCTGATTGGAGAGGATGCTTTTAAGAGCAATTGCTTCTTTGCTTCTAATGCAATTACTTTACCTAATAAGTACGTATATTGTTTGTCTTCAAAATTCGATAAAGAAACCTTTCGTCGTTGGCGACAGAAAGAGGATTATGACTGCTCCATTAGAATAAAGGATCTTTCTCGTTTTTTACTAGAAATACAGAAAGCTGATCTAACTGGAGAAAAAAGATTAGGCTGTCCCGCATACCTCGATTTAGTAGACTATGTCAAAACTCCAATAGACCTAGAATCATACTACATAGCCGATGAAAACAAATTGGGTATGATCAAGGATATTGACGAATTTGAATGGCAGTCAGAGATAAGAGTGCGATGGCATCTTACACCTGCAAATGGTTCATCCGCTTACTTCTTAAGAGTGCCGAACTTATCCACCCTTATCGAAGTCATGGATATTCCCAGTCATTGGTGATTGAAACAGCTCTAGCTGTAGCGCTTAGACGCATTGTCTTTTGTGCGCAGGGCGAGACCTAGCGGCAAGCACTGGCCGACAACAAAAGACAAGGAACAGACGGTCAAAGTTTGATATTTATAGTTCTAATTTGTGCCAATAGCAGTCCTTTATATTGGCACAGTTATTAAACTAATTATAAACCAGAGTAACGTTCAAAATGATTCTGGCATACACCATTTGAGTACCTTTCAGATTTTGTACATCTAAATTCTAATGCACAATCTAATTCACCGAAAAGTCGAATTCCACCACCCAGTATTATCGGAATTGTTGTAATTATTAGCTCATCAACCAAGTCTTCTTTTAGAAAACTCTGAATAGTTAAACCACCGTCTATATATAAATTGTTGTATCCTTTTTCCTTTAACTCTTTATTGATACTTTTTATGTCGCCTTTAACTAAAAGTGCTTTTCCCTCTAGTTTATCTGGTACTTTCTTCAATGATCTACTTAGAATGTAAACAGGTTTGGTGTAAGGCCATTCAATATCCATACTTGCAACCAATTCCATCGTGTTGCGACCCATAACTAAAGCATCGACACTTTCCATATGAGCCTGATAACCCATATCGATATTATCTGGATTAGGAATAGCCTCTAGCCAATCAATTTCATTATTTTTTCCCGCGATGTAGCCATCTAAGCTTGTAGCTATAAATACTTTATTGGACATAGTCACTCCTATTAATTTGGCTTTATTCTACAGTGTAGAATATTGTAGTATAATTCTACACTGTAGAAAAGGAAAGTATATAGATTTTAAGATGAAGCATTCCGAAGCCAAAAGAGGTCGCCCTCCCAAAGAAAAAAACAACCTTAATGCCGAGCTAATAATAAATAAGGCTAAATGTATGATGGCTGACTCAGGAAAAGTTCCTAGTATGAGAGCCATTTCGAAAGAACTGAATGTAGATCCTATGGCCTTATATTACTACTTTAACAATAAGAACATTTTAATGGAGGGTGTCGCTAGTTCCCTAATGTCTGAAATATATGTACCTAACGGAAAATCAGATTGGAAGCAGGAACTAAAAGAGCTTTCAAAAAGCTATTTAGCAATTCTTCAAAAATATGATGGTTTATTAACGACTCTTCTATCTATGTCTTCTAATAGCCCTGCTGATGTATTTATTCGTAGGTTTGGTTTAATTGTTAATTCATTAAAGTTAACAAACGATCAAGAAAAAGCTTTTCTTGATCTATTAGTTGACTATCTTCATGGTTTTTCAGTGGCACTAGCTTGTGATTCAACTGGTGAGTTGACGCTAGACTATGCAGATAACTCTTTAGACTTTTTATTCAAAGGAGTACAGGAACGTGCTTCAAATTAGAGTGAATACGTCCGCTTTTCGCTCATTGTTGCCGTTCAGTTGTCAACGCATCAACGGCGGCTTTACGTACACAAGAGACTGTCAGATTTGCGCTAGCTCTATCTCTGAAAGTGTCAGGTTAAGTGACGACTAATCCAGCTAATGAGCAAAAAAGGCGCCTTAGTTATTTTTCGTAAGCCGCCTTTTATAAACCGAGTTAGTCTTTTTTATAATCGTCGTGACACGATTTGCAGCTTGCACCAATTTTTCCGATGGCACCACGATAAGCACTCTCATCGCCCGCTTTAACGGCTGCTTGTAGCCCTTGTGACGCTGTTTTCAATGCCATTATCTTCGTTTCCACATCCGAAAAACTCTCCCAAATTTCGTCTTTCGCGCCTGTTTCCACATTAAATTTTCGTGTATCAACAGCGAGGTAATCTCCCATCATGTCAGCCAATTGCTCTAGGCGCACCGCATTGGTCTGCATAACGCTTTCATCGAACGGCAAGGCCCCTTTGGCCATGCCGCCAAGCGGCCCCATATTACTTCTAACTAGCTGAAACATTGCTTGACGATATTGCGTAGCTGCCTTTGCGTGTTTCGCCGAAGAAGCTTCGGTTACTTCACTTGCAACTACGGTACTTGAAATTAGTGTTGCCGCAGAAGCAGCGGCTACCATTAGTTTTGAAAAACGTCTCATGCCTGTTCCCTTTAGGTTTATTTTTCACTTGGTTACGGTTCGCTTTAAAAAACGAAACTCGTTAATAGTATTCTTTCATCGTGACTAAATTTTTTTGATAGTACAAGTGATAATGCGCTCTATTGAGACAAAACGGCATGTAAATCAGGGAAATGTATAGAGAAAGAGGATGAAGAAAACGTGAATAATCAAATATAGCGCTGCGCGGTTTTAAGTTAAACGGTTAAACGATTAAGATGAAAGGACGCTACAAGTCACGCGTTGGCCAGCGAAATGGAAACGCATTACGCTGGCCGAAGAGTAAGCTGGTGAAACTTAGTTAGTTAAGTCGTCAAAGAACTTTTTCACACCGTCAAAGAAGCCTTGCGCTTTCGGGCTGTGCTTACCAGATGCCTTGCCAACCGAGTCTTCAAGCTCTTGTAGCAATTCTTTTTGGCGTGCAGATAGGTTTACTGGTGTTTCCACCACAACCTTACACATCAAGTCACCCATTGCCCCGCTGCGTACTGATTTAACGCCTTTACCGCGCAAGCGGAACATGCGGCCGGTTTGCGTTTCTGGGCTAATTTTAAGCTTAACTTTGCCATCAAGTGTTGGCACTTCTAGCTCACCACCCAGTGCAGCGGTTGTAAAGCTTAGCGGTACTTCACAGTACAGGTTGTTTCCATCGCGCTGGAAAATATCGTGGTCGCGCACGTGCACTTGAACGTAAAGGTCACCTGCTGGTGCACCGTTTTCGCCGGCTTCACCTTCGCCTGAAAGACGGATACGATCGCCAGTGTCAACGCCCGCTGGAATCTTAACATTAAGGGTCTTGGTTTTCTCTTTGCGACCATGACCGTGACAGCTGTCACATGGGTCTTCAATGATCTTACCTTTACCAGAACATGTAGGACATGTCTGTTGCACTGCAAAGAAGCCCTGACGCATTTGCACTTGCCCGTTACCATGACAGGTTGGACAGGTTTTTGGCGATGAACCTTTCTTCGCACCAGAGCCATCACATACGTCACATTCGACAAGGGTTGGTACGCGTATATCTACGCTCTTGCCACGCACAGCTTCCTCTAGCGACAACTCCAAGTTGTAGCGAAGATCTGAGCCTTGACGGGCTCGAGATTGACGACCACCACGACCGCCACCACCAAAGATATCACCAAATACGTCACCGAAAATATCACCAAAGTCAGCACCGCCGCCGAAGCCGCCGCCACCACGATTTGGATCAACGCCTGCGTGACCATACTGGTCATAAGCGGCACGTTTTTGCGAATCTGACAGAATTTCGTAGGCTTCTTGGATTTCTTTAAACTTATCTTCCAGTGCTTTATCGCCTTGCGTACGATCAGGGTGATACTTCATCGCCAGCTTTTTATACGCTTTTTTAATTTCGCGTTCGCCTGCGCTCTTATCTACCCCGAGTACTTCGTAGTAGTCACGTTTCGACATATCGTTCACTTATCCTACTTTTTTGTCGATAAGCGTTTAACGCCCATCGAATCTACATCTGACTGTTGTGAAAATAACCTGACCTTTTAATTAGATGTTCCAAGTCATTTACACCTGTTATTTACACAACAAAGGCGCAACAAGAGTTTCCTGCTGCGCCTGAACTGCTAAAAACAGCCCACTCACTATACCGTGGGCCTTTCGCAACAGCTTATTTTTTATCGTCTTCTTTCACTTCTTCGAACTCAGCGTCAACAACGTCGTCATCTGCTTTACCAGACGCTTGTTGCTCTGCACCTTCAGCGCCACCAGCGGCCGCTTGTTGTGCTTGCGCTGCTTCCATCAGCTTGCTAGACGCTTGAATAAGTTCTTGCGTTTTCGCTTCGATTTCCGCTTTGTCTTCGCCTTTAGACGCTGTTTCAAGAGCAGTAAGCGCTTCTTCAATTGGCGCTTTGTCTTCAGCACTCAGTGCATCGCCAACTTCTTCAAGCTGCTTACGCGTAGCGTGGATCATGCCATCTGCTTGGTTACGCGCTTGAATTAGCTCTTCAAACTTCGCATCAGCTTCTTTGTTCGCTTCTGCGTCTGCTACCATTCTTTCTACTTCTTCATCACTTAAGCCTGAAGAAGCTTTGATAGTGATCTTCTGCTCTTTACCTGTGTCTTTGTCTTTCGCAGACACGTGTAGGATACCGTCAGCATCAAGGTCGAACGTTACTTCGATCTGCGGCACACCGCGCGCTGCTGGACGAATACCTTCAAGGTTGAACTGGCCAAGAGACTTGTTGCCGCTTGACTGCTTACGCTCACCTTGTAGTACGTGTACGGTTACCGCAGACTGGTTGTCTTCCGCTGTCGAGAACGTTTGCGACTTCTTAGTAGGGATAGTCGTGTTCTTCTCGATAAGCGCAGTCATTACACCACCCATTGTCTCAATACCTAGAGACAGAGGCGTAACGTCTAGAAGTAGTACGTCTTTAACGTCACCCGAAAGTACACCACCTTGAATTGCCGCACCTACTGCTACTGCTTCATCAGGGTTAACGTCTTTACGTGGCTCTTTGCCAAAGAACTCAGTTACATACTTCTGTACAAGCGGCATACGTGTTTGACCACCCACAAGGATGATGTCATTAATGTCGCCTACAGATAGGTCTGAGTCAGCTAGTGCTTGCTTAAGCGGGTTAAGCGAGTTTTTCACTAGGTCTTCAACCAAAGACTCAAGTTTTGCACGAGTAAGCTTAATCGCTAAGTGCTTAGGACCTGTCGCATCAGCAGTGATGTAAGGCAGGTTAACTTCTGTCTGTTGTGAAGAAGAAAGTTCGATTTTGGCTTTCTCGCCCGCTTCTTTAAGACGCTGCATAGCTAGCGGATCTTTACGAAGGTCGATGCCTTGATCTTTCTTAAACTCTTCAACTAGGTAGTTGATAACACGGTTATCGAAGTCTTCACCACCAAGGTGTGTGTCACCGTTAGTCGCTAGTACTTCAAACGTGTGCTCGCCATCTACTTCATCAATTTCGATGATAGAGATATCAAATGTACCACCACCTAGGTCGTATACTGCAACAACGTTGTCGCCTTGCTTCTTGTCCATGCCGTAAGCAAGAGCAGCAGCAGTCGGCTCGTTGATAATACGCTTAACTTCAAGACCTGCGATACGACCCGCATCTTTTGTCGCTTGACGCTGAGAGTCGTTGAAGTATGCAGGAACAGTGATAACTGCGCCTGTTACTGGCTCGCCAAGATAATCTTCAGCGGTCTTCTTCATTTTCTTAAGTACTTCGGCAGAAATCTGCGGTGGCGCCATTTTCTCGCCTTTCGCTTCTACCCACGCATCACCATTATCAGCGCCTACAATTTTGAAAGGCATGATGTCGATGTCACGCTGTACTTCTTTGTCTTGGAAGCGACGACCAATTAAACGCTTGATAGCGAATAAAGTGTTTTCAGGGTTTGTTACCGCCTGACGCTTCGCTGATTGACCTACAAGTGTTTCACCATCGTTTGTGTAAGCGATGATTGAAGGGGTTGTACGATCGCCTTCCGCGTTTTCAATTACGCGAGGTTTGTCGCCGTCTAGAACTGCGACACATGAATTCGTTGTACCTAAGTCGATACCAATGATTCTACCCATTTCGTGTCTCCGAAAAAGTTTCTTAATTCTGTACTTTTAGTGGGGTTATTCCCCAATCTTTTCAATAGATGTCAGTAAAAAAACTGACATTTTTGTGTGTTTATCGCAAAAAGCGTGACTTACGCTTGCGTGTCCACACCACCACTTGGCGCACGCGATACCATAACCATGGCAGGGCGTAACAAGCGGCCGTTAATTTGATAACCTTTTTGCATAACCGCCATTACCGTGTTTGGCTCGTGGTCTGCACTTTCTTGCATCGACATAGCCTGATGCAAATCAGGGTTGAAGGTTTCGCCCTGCGGATCAATAAGGCTTAATCCGAATTTCTCAATAGTGCTTAGGAAAGTTTTGTGGGTCATTTCCACGCCTTCCAACAACGGCTTCACAGCTTCGTTCTCAGCATCGGTCATTTCGATAGCACGCTCTAGGTTATCGATAACCGGAAGAAGCTCACCAGCAAAGCGCTCTAGCGCAAACTTGCGCGCTTTTTCTACTTCGCCTTCCGCACGACGACGGGCATTTTCAGCGTCGGCTCTAGCACGAAGTACGCTGTCTTGCTGCTCTTTTACTGTGGCTTGCGCCTCAGACAATGCAGTTTCCAGCTCGTAAATACGCTGTGCGTTTTCATCAAGCGGTGCGTCAGCACCTTCAACCGCTTCGGCGTCAACCTGTGCGTCCGCCGCTTGCACAGTTTCATCTACTGTATTCTCTTGTTCTGCCTGCACGTCGCGATTATCGCTCATGCCTACCTCCAAACGTTTTTCTAATTAGGCATTGACCAAAAACTACGATGAGTTTCTGGAAATTATTCTGTTGCGCTTATTAATGGGGCTAGTTTTGGGGCGATCAAGGGTATCCACATTATTTTTGTGGATGAATTTTAAAAAACCTCGCCCTATTATTATTTCATGCAATTTTGTTAAGGAATAACAATGCCTTCTTCGTTGCTTTCACTGTGTGCCTACTTCCCTGTAGCATTCCTTATCTACCTGATGGTAAAGAAAAAAAGTTTACCGGCAAGCGTGGCACTTCCTCTATCAGCCGCCACTGTATATCTGCTTTGCCTATTTGTTTTCCCTTTCACATCGCTACAGGTACACGCCAATGTAATATTAGGAGGCTTACTCTCACTGACACCTGTACTAATTATTGGTAGCGCTATTTTTCTTTTTAAGGTGCTCGATAGTACTGGCGCGATGGAAGTCATAAAGTCGCACCTCAACAACGTTTCGACTAATCCCGTGGCACAACTTGTTATCGTTGGGTGGGCGTTTCCCTTCTTAATTGAAGGTGCAAGTGGTTTTGGCACCCCCGCGGCCCTTGCCGCCCCTATTCTTGTGGGTATTGGCTACGCTCCGCTTCGCGTTGCTGTACTCGTTTTGGTCATGAACTCAGTACCCGTCTCATTTGGTGCCGTTGGCACGCCGACATGGTTTGGTTTCGCGCCTTTAGGGTTATCAGAAGATACGCAGCTAACCGTTGGGAAGCTATCAGCGCTTATCCATTTAGTATGTAGTTTTGTTATCCCGTTTATCGCGCTTAAATGTTTGCTTAGCTGGCAGCAGATAAAAGCAAATGCCTTGTATGTCTTGTTGTGTATCGCGGCTACCATGCTTCCCTTCGTTGCCGTTTCTTTTTTTAGTTACGAATTCCCTTCGCTTATCGGCGGTCTTATTGGGCTTGCGGCATCAATTATGTTTGCCAAAAGAGGTGTAGGGTTGGAAAAGGCGCCAACACCTTCTGCTGATTCTGCTAACGCCTCCAATATTCCTTTGATGAGCCTTGCAAAAGCCAGTTTTCCGATTTGGGGAACTATTTTGGTATTAATTGTCACTCGCCTACCATTTTTGCCCTTTAAATCATGGCTATCCTCCCCCCATCCTATAGTCAGCTTTTCAATTGAAAATATAGGTCTATTTACAATAGGTCATTCTGGTGTAATAAGCTGGAAAGCTATATTAAATACGCAAACAGAGTGGAGCTTATCGCTCCTCTACATTCCGGCGATTTTGCCATTTTGGCTTGTCTCCTTTGCGATGCTCGCTGTCTGCAAAAGTAGTGCTTCAGAGGTAACTCAGGTGGTGAGCAACACCGTCTCGCAAATGAAAAAGCCGCTTTTTGCTCTCACTGGGGCGCTCATATTTGTGACCTTGATGATGATGGGTGAAAAAAGCGCACCGGTTTATCTGATAGGCGATAATCTAGCAAACACGTTTGGTAGTGCGTGGCTTTTCTTCGCGCCTTTTTTGGGCGCGTTGGGTTCTTTTTTTTCAGGCTCCGCAACAATTTCAAATTTAACGTTTGGCGCTATACAAACCGAAGTAGCCAGCCGTACCGACTTTCCCCTCACGCTTGTCCTTGCGCTTCAATCCGTCGGCGCAGCACTAGGTAACATGGTATGCATCAACAACATTGTTGCTGTCGCAAGTGTGCTAGGGTTACATAATGCAGAAGGCCAAATACTGCGAAAAACGGTTTTGCCTATGTTGGTCTATGCCGTCTTGGCAGGGGCCGTTGCGACGCTTTTGTGGATAGTGATATAGCGCTAAGAAAACGGCGTCTCTTTTAAAGCTCAACTGCCGCCCAACAGCACTAAAGTACGGTGTAAAACCACACACAATTAAACGACGACATGTAAAAATCGTGTTAATGTAAACGCCGTGCTCAAGATTGACTGAGCTGTTGTTTTTTCACGGATTTCTTATGTTAAGTATTTGGACAGTAGGGACCCTTGTTGGCGTGTACTTGTTTGCGCTTTTTGCCGTCGCGTTTTGGGGCGATAAACGCCTGCGCGATAATCAGCAACATCCCATCCTTTACAGTCTCGGTCTTGGTGTACACTGCACCTCTTGGGCTTTTTTCGGCACAACATCACAAGCGACGCAATACGGCTGGGCAATTATTCCCACCTACATGGGGATCATCTTTACCATGGCATTTGCGTTTCCGGTTGTTTTGCATATTAGCCGCTTATGCCAACAACATAATATTAGTTCGCTGGCCGATCTTATCTCGCTGAAGTATCGGCACTCTCACTTAATTGCGGCCTTCGTTACGTTGTTATGTTTTGTTGGGGTTATTCCTTACATTGCGCTTCAGCTTGATGCCATCACAAAGTCCATCAGCCTTATCACAGGCGATCAGCAATCAAGTAACCCTCAAGTGAGCATTTATGTAGCAGGTCTTATGGCACTCTTTGCCATCATATTTGGTACCCGTTCCTTAAACCTTACCGACAAGCACCCCGGGCTATTGCTGACTATTGCCTTCGAATCTTTGATTAAGTTACTCGCCCTGTGGGCCGTGGGTATTTTCGTGTGTTTCTCTCTTTTTGACGGCGTGCTTGATCTCGTGGCAAAGGCCTCGTCTAACGACGCAGCCAGAGAAGTTATTTACGCAGATAGTGCACCCTGGGTGTATTTGTCACACGTCTTATTGGGTATTTGCTCTATGTTTGTGCTGCCCCGCCAATTTCATATGAATTTTGTTGAGCACAATGGTGAGGGTGAACTACGTACTGCAAGATGGCTTTTCCCACTTTATTTATTGGGTATGACGCTGTTTCTCATTCCTATTGCATTGGCGGGTAAAATGCTGCTGCCAGCAAGTATCAATTCTGACGCTTACGTATTGGCCTTGCCTCTTCAAGCGAACAACATCGCCGTCTCTTCATTTGCATTTATCGGTGGACTATCGGCAACCACCAGCATGGTCATCGTCGCCACACTGGCCATGGGAATTATGATTTCAAACAACGTCGTTACGCCGCTGTGGTTAAAAGCTCGGTTAAAAACAGTACCTGGCCATACTATGAAGCCAAACCAGATATTAACTATACGGCGGCTAACGGTATTAGTGGTGTTAAGTATCGCGCTGTGGTATCACCTTAACATCAGTCAAGCCGCTCCGCTTGTTAAAAGCGGCGTGCTGGCCATCGCGCTGTTAGGCCAATGCCTGCCTGTTCTTATGTTTGGCCTGTATTGGAAAAAAAGTACCCGCGCTGCCGCTTTACTTGCGCTACTCGCAGGCTTTATTTGTTGGTGTACTTTTCTACTCTACCCAAGTTTATTATCCAGTTATTACTTTAACCCGCCTCCTACTGACGAAGCCCTAGGCCTTGGGTTTGGCTATTCGTTGTTGGCCAATTGCGCTACCTTTATTGTTGTTGCGCTGGCAACACACGCTAAGGCGTCCTTGCCTGACGAAGGTAACGCTCAGCATGCTACTGCACCGAGGTTTATGGTAAAAGTGAAAGATTTGATGTCGCTTACCGAACGGGTGCTTGATGTTGATGCACAGCAAAAACTCACGCAACAATTATCGGTAGATGTGGATCGCGCCTTTGCCGGAGGTTACGCCAGTCACGCACTTATCGAACGCGTTGATAAATTGCTTGCCGCACAAGTAGGTGCGCCGAGTGCCCGTATTTTACTTGGCGCCGTTGCTGACACCGGCAGTGACACGCTACCTGAGTTAGTGGATTGGGTTGAAGAAGCTTCTCAATCATTTCAGTTTAACCACGAAGTACTGCAGTCCTCAGTGCAAAATATCGAGCAAGGGATCAGTGTGCTTGATGAGAAACTTCAACTTCTGGCCTGGAACGATAGATATATCGAGCTTTTCAACTACCCGAAGGGCTTTTTAAAAGCTGGCATGCCCATTACCGATATTCTTAATTATAATGCTCAGCGCGGCCTTTTTAGTGCCTCATTGCAAAGCCAAGCGCCCTCACAAGCAATTCAAGACGAAATAAATAAGCGCGTCGACTTTATGCTTAATGGAAGCCGTCATAAATTTATTCGAAAGCAACCTGATGGCAGAGTGATAGAGCTAAACGGTGCTCCACTTCCAGGTGGCGGCTACGTGACTACTTACAGTGACATAACCGAATATATTGCGATTCAAAAGGCATTAGAAACCGCCAAATCAGAGTTAGAAGCTCGCGTAATAAAGCGCACCGCAGAACTTGAAGAAGCCAAACGCCAAGCGGTGCAAGCCAATGACAGTAAAACAAAGTTTCTCGCTGCTGCGGGGCACGATCTTATGCAGCCGTTCAATGCCGCGACCTTGTTTGCATCTATGTTAAGCAAAAAAACAGCGGGCGGTGAACTGTCCAGCTTATCTGAAGGCGTGGTCAACTCGTTGAATAACGCGCAAAGTCTGCTAACCATGCTTCTTGATATGACGAAGCTAGATGCGGGCGTATTAAAGGCCCAAAAATCCGTATTCTCATTGGATGAAATGCTTTCTTCGTTGGTTCAAGAGTTCACCATAATCGCACATCAAAAAGGCATAGCGCTTCGCTATGTGCCCACAAAAGTATTCGTTTACAGTGATAAGAACCTACTTAGAAGAGTATTACAAAACCTGCTTTCAAATGCGGTTCGTTATACGCATACAGGTAAAGTGTTAGTGGGTGTCAGAAGAATGCCGGATGCTAAAGATATAAAGGTGGTGGTGTATGATACTGGTAGCGGTATTGCCGCGCATCAGCAGCAAGATATCTTTAGCGAGTTTCACCAGTTAGAAAATCATAACAGCAGTGAAGGTATTGGATTAGGGCTCACTATTGTCGATAGAATTTGTCGCCTGTTAGCGCATCGTATCACGCTTAAATCCGAGCTTGATAAAGGGAGCAGTTTCTCTGTGCACGTTCCACTGGCTAATCAAAATGCGGCTAGCAGCCAGATGCATTTAACGAAACAAAGTGTCAAGCAGCGTGACGAAGATGAAGCAAGTTCGCTCTCAAGCCACCATGCATTTTTAACCAACCGAACAATATTGCTGATCGAAAACGACGATCAGGTTGCCAGTGCAATGCAATCACTTTTAGGTGATTGGGGAGCCAGCGTGACATGGATAAAAGGGGTAAAAGATAGCCTGCCTGAAAAATTGCACTTTGATGTTTTGATTGCTGACTACCATCTCAACGCGGGAGAAACAGGTACAGCATGCGTAAACGCGCTTAAACAACAAGGTGCATCTTTTGATGTCACCTTACTGATAACCGCTAACCGCAGCAATGAAATAAGAGAAGAAGCCGCATCGTTAGGAATGGCGTATTTACCAAAACCTGTTAAGCCAGCCGCGCTCAAACGTCTTTTGAAACAAGGTTTGGGTTAGAAGCGCTACCCCACTGATTTATGTTTTTCTTTTTTTTGGCGGTACATGTTTTGATCCGCCACTTCCATCAACGTGCTCACGGTTTGACCATCATCAGGGAAGATTGAGTACCCCGCACTTGATTGTAGTTGCAGAGTTTGGCCCTGCCAGTTCCATGACTGTGCCAGCTGACGAAACAATACGCTAACCATGTTTTGTACTTGCTCTTTCGACACAACTGAAGGAAAAATAGCGGCAAACTCGTCCCCTCCTAATCTTGCAACTAAACCCTGCGATTTATAAGTTTGAGACAACAGATTGGCAAAGGTCTTAATGGCTTCATCTCCTGCACTATGCCCATAGGTGTCATTGATGCTTTTTAACCCATCCATATCAAACAGCACTAGCGAAAACTTACTGTTGTTCTTTTTTGCCAGTTCTATTCTTTGGCGCAGGTCGTCGTAGTGCTTTGCACGATTACCAATACCAGTAAGCGAGTCATGTGTTGCCTTGTAGTACAATTCGTCCTTGGAAAACTCGATAGCATGAAAGATGATTGCTGCGACCATATCTGAGATTAACGACAGTATATAGGTTTCAGAATGTCCGAAGAACTGAGTGGTTTTAGATGCGACTTTTAACACCCCTACACAACTATCGTGATATTTAAGCGGCACTACAAGCATCGAGTTTATCCCAACGCGTTTACAGGCTGTTTTATCAACTCTATCGTCTTGCATAACATCGTCGCTATAAAGAATTTTTTCTTGTGCGACGCATAAGCCAGACAAACTCGAATTTTGCGCTAACCTCAATCCCAAAAAAGGCGCTAGGAGACCGGACGCGGCGCGATAAACCATGTCGCCTTGTTCGGCAAGTTCAATGACAGCCCCATCAGCATCAAGTAACTCCATCGCTTTTTCAGTAGTTAGCGACATAACCATACCAAGATCCAATCCGATTTTTGATATCTCAGTTTGAGCCTCAATAATTTTGAGCATTTTGCTGGGAGGAATAGGAGCAGGTTGCTGTTTCATAATAATAGAAGCGAAGCTGGAATTAGTTGTAACGTTATCAGAAGATTAAATTTTGCGCAGCAAAAATTGGGGTATTGTGTTTTGTACTCGGTTTAGTCGTTGATGGATGAATTAAATACTGCATCTTATTTTTGAGTACGATGCCAAAACGTTTTTTAATAAATCAACATTGACGGGTTTAGTAAGGTAGTCATTCATTCCTGCGTCAAAACACTTCTGTTTTTGACTTTCCATAGCATCTGCGGTTAGCGCAACGATAGGTAGGTTTTTGACGTTATCCCCCGCCTTTCCCGCACGTATCATACGAGTGGCTTCATAGCCGTCTATATTGGGCATTTGACAGTCCATTAAAATGAGGTCGTATACATTCGTATTTGTCTTCAACAATATGTCTATCGCTTCTTCACCATCTCGAGCGACGTCAACTTTACAACCCAAGTTATCTAAAATCGCTAACATAACTTGCAAGTTTATTTCATTATCTTCTACCAATAACAAAGCGATATCGATGTTCGATGGCAAAAATTGTGAATGTTCAGTAATACTGCTGATATCATTTCTTCCAGGCATTAGGGTTACAAAAAATGAGAATACAGAGCCTTCTTTCGGTGTACTAGTTACTGTTATCTCGCCGTCCATCAACTCACACAATTGCTTGGTTATTGCAAGTCCTAATCCCGAACCACCGAACTTTCTTGTCGTTGAACTATCTGCTTGTGAAAATGGATTAAAAAGATGATCAATGGCGTTCTCGCTTATACCTATCCCTGTATCAACAACTTCTACTTGTAATTTCACTGCATCTTCGCAACTTATCGTTTTATACCGAATGGTAACGCCGCCTTTTTCTGTAAATTTTATGGCGTTTGAAATAAGGTTATTGAAGATTTGTTTCAGCCGGTATGGGTCGCCAATAACGTTGTTATTCTCAATGGATTGAGGTTCAAATCTTAGCCACAACGCTTTGTTTTCTGCCTGAACTTTATGCTCTTGTTGCAGATCAGTTGTCAGCTTAAGAATATCAAACTCAATATTTTCAAGACTCAACTCACCTGCTTCTATTTTTGATATATCCAGAATGTCGTTGATGATGACCATTAGTGAATTGGCGCTACGTTTTGCCGTCTCTATTAACTGTGCCTGTGTATCCGCTAAATTGCTTCGACTAATGACATCTATCACACCGATTACGCCATTCATGGGTGTCCTGATCTCGTGACTCATATTTGCAAGAAACGTACTTTTAGCTTCGCTCGCCGCTTTTGCTTTTAATTCATGCGCTATTGCGTTATCCCTTTCTTGTCCTAATTCAACCTGCTTGATGATCAACTTTTGTCTTGCAAGGTGAGCAAACCAGCTTAAAAAAGTTGCCATGATTAACGCAAAAAGAAAATGCATCATCATGGGCATGTCGACAGACAGGTTTACAAAAAGCCAGCCAATCCAGTTGAGTGCTATTGCTGTTACCCAGTCGCGCCTATTAGACAAAACGATACCTGAAGCAAGGATAACTATAACAATATTGGTCGCTTGCTCAGGAGATTGCGATAACCAGAAGTGAAGAAAACTGTTAACTGTACCGAATACAAGAAGCGATAGAATACCTAGACGCTGTTTTGTCGCGCCTATTCGTGTCGCAATAAGCATTAACACCAAGCTATACACGGTGGTTGTGATAGCAGTAACAACCAAGATCCATTTGAAGTCATCAGTAAGTAACAACCAATGACTTAACGACAGCATTGCATAAAGAATAAAAAAAGCAGCAGCCATTGGCTTTAACAACTGCGTTAACAGCGCTCGTGGTTCTCCTTTTTCCTCGAGCATAACCTCGTTGTTGTCCAATTTTTAATCCCTATATTCACACGTGTTTTTAGAAGCGTAGTAGAGATAGTGGCAAATGTATGTATTGTTACCCTAAAGTATGAAGGGAATGCCGTTATCTATTACCGTTTTCTACACCTGCATGGCATTTTTAAACGCAATTCCCGCTTTGGTCCTATTTATCACGCCAAGTTTCTTCAACACAGCCGACACATGCTGTTTAACCGTAGATTCAGAGATGGCAAGCTCATACGCAATCTGCTTGTTAAGCAAACCGTCTGATACCATGCGAAGTACTTTGAGTTGATGCGGAGTTAATTCACGCAACTTGCTGGGAAAGTCATCAATTTCATCAACAAACTGTTCTTGCTGTAAATTAGATGGCGCCCATGTTTCACCATCGAGAACTTGCTCTACAGCTTCAACAATAGTCTCTATTGACGCGGATTTTGGAATAAACCCACTGGCGCCAAGTGCCAACGCTTTTTGCACTAATGAAGCTGACTCTTGAGCGGTGACAATGACAACCAGAACATCTGGGAATTGGGCTTGAATACTTGATAAGCCATGTAGGCCTTCATTGCCTGGCATAGTTAAGTCAAGGAAAACAAGTTCAATGGCATCATCTTCTTCAAGGCAAGAGAGGGTTTCAGGAAACGTTGACGCTTCAACTAGCGCCGTATCAGACATGGTACTTAGTGCATGGCACATCGCTGCGCGAAATAAGGGATGGTCGTCAGCAATCAATATTTTAACAGGCATGAGGCAATCAACGTGTAACAACTTTGTTAATTTATATACTATCACGCCGAGCCAAAATAAGTAGTGTTCGAACACCCATTTTGACCCGACGCGTGACATAGCATTACGCAACTTCGTTGCTAATTAAAATGCATAGACTTAAAAGCGGTAGCCCACGGTGAGGTGTACTGTACGAGGATCGCCATAGTAACCAATAAGCGTTGTATCACCGCCTAGCCCAGGGCCAAAGTTGCCTTGCTCATCACGGGTTACAAAGTCGTAACCGCCTACGAGGTATTCTTCGTCCGTTAAGTTTTTAACATGTAATCCTGCGTACCAATCGCCTTCAACACTCTCCCAACGCGCACTTAGATTTACCATGCCATAAGCATCTTGCTGAATAAGATCACTGGTTTCAAAAATCAAGTAATCGTCGCGATAGTAGTAATTGGCGTTAAACGAGATATCACCGAAATCGGTTTCAAATAAATAGTTCGCGTTAAAGTTAAACGTATTTTCAGGCGTACTCGCTAGGCCAATAAGCGGTGGCGTTGCATTGTTTTTCTTAATTTCAAAATCAATGTACCCATAGGCAACATCGAATTGTAGGTTATCAGTAGCAACCCATGTCATTTCAACCTCAGCACCCTTGGCCGCAGTTTCAGCCGCATTTCTTAGACGCTGATCAAGTGCAGTCGGATCGGAAAGGTCGCCTTCTACACCGATGTATTGTCTATCTTTGTGGTCATAAGAAAACAAGGTAACATTCATACGAAGTGCGTCAGTTAAATCGCTCTTCACACCTAATTCAAAGCTATCTACAACTTCAGGTTCTACACCTGGTTCGTTGACTTGGGCGCGAGGGTTAAACGTGCCTGACTTGAAGCCTTGTGAATAGCTCGCGAAAAACATAGTATCGCGGTTCATTTGATACTCAATGCCGACTCTTGGCGTAAAGCGAGACCAACTTTGCACGGCTGGTGCATCAAGTACACCGTCACCATCGCTATCAGACCCCAGAACTTGCGGCACTAACTGGCCATCAGGACGAACATAGCCATCGATCCAATCGGTATACGGATAAACGTTGGCAAAAATAAGACCGTTGTTCACCACTGCCGACTTTTCTTCATCTGTATAACGCGCACCTAATGACAATGAAACTTTGTCACTAATGTCATAGTTAAGTTGTGCGTACGCAGCCCAACTCTCAGAGTTGTTACAGCCAGTGACTTCTCGGGTCAACCCAGGTGCGCCAAGCGCCACACCAAGTACCCCTAGTATTGCATCGAAATTACCGCAGCTTTCGCCGTCGTAAAAATACAAGCCAGACACTAAGCTAAAGTTTGTGCCTGCATAATTTGCTTGCAGCTCATGGGTATCATTACTGTCATCATATTCGGCAGGCACATCAAAGATAGGAAGCGGCGTATTGTCAAAATCGATATTGGTTGGCGAGTAGCTCTCGCGATGCGAACCGATATATTTAAGCTCTAAATTTTCACTGACATTGTAGCGCGCCAACCAGCTATAACCTTCTAACTCAACCTTGTTCCACGTAGGTAGGCTGGTATAAGAGTCATATACTGAGTCAGGTACAGGTGCATCGGTTAAAATACTGGGTAACAGACGATAGCCGCCTTTCGCATTTGATGTATCTTCCGTTTTGTCCCATCCGATTCTAAAAAATAGGTCGTCACTTGGATGAATTTCTAAAGTGACTCGCGCTGCCCATAAATCTTTGTTGTAGTTCTCTTTATCTTGATTAGGCAAGGCGCTAAGCAGGTATTCGCCAAAACCATCTCGATTGAGATTCGCATAGCCAACACCTAAGTAAACGGTATCTTCAACTAATGGAAATTGCCCAGTAACACGCACATCTCGTTGGCTGTAGCTACCTACTGTCGCCTCAACGTTCATTTGCGTTTCACCAGACATTTCTTTGGTCACGTATTTAACCGCGCCACCAATAGTATTCTTACCATAGAGTGTGCCTTGTGGACCACGTAATACTTCAATACGCTGCACATCCAGTAAATCAAGCACCGCCCCTTGAGGACGTGCAATATAGACATCATCTACGTAAATACCGACACCCGGCTCGTAGCCCCATAGTGGGTCCTGTTGACCTAAACCGCGAATAAAAGCGGTTAATGTAGAGTTGGTACCACGACTGGTTTGTAATGTTGTATTAGGCGAAAACTGTTGTATCTCGGTTAGAACACTAATCCCCTTTTCACCCAATTCAGCTGCTCCAACTGACGTAATGGCAACAGGGGTTTCTTGCAATGACTCTACGGTTTTACGCGCTGTCACTTCAATACGTTCTAACTTTCCTTTCTCATTTTCCGCCGCTGCATTTTCTGCGTCTTGCGCCAACGCAGGCAATGATAATAGCCCTGCCGCCACAGCAACAGCGCAGATGCTACGACGCATGCGTGGTGAGTTTGTGTCATCGCTTATACGTGTAGAAGCGACAGATGTTGTGTGTGTAGATGGTGACATAGTGAGTCCTTTTTTCTTTTAAGTTTTGTTCACTGCCGGATGTATTGCCTACGGTCCAACTCACTTTAGTTAATTATTTGTTAACAGTATGTAGTACCATCGTACTATGGGATTTTTACAAAAGTAACGTCAAACTTTGAAACTGAATTTTATGCTTTTAATTGATTTGTATCGCATTTATACGGTGTCTTTCCATTTTGAACGACGTCGCGCTATACAAAACTCGTATCGACTTAACTGTTCCGGATCATCTGCGGTCACAGATTTTTAAAGGAAATAACTATGTTAAGTATGATTGGCTTGGTAGGCGGATTGTTGCTGCTTATTGTATTAACAATACGCGGAATGAATCTGTTTATTGCAGCCCCTTTATGTGCGTTAGTCGTTGCACTAACCAACAACATTGCCGTGTTCACCGGCGACGTAAACTTTGTTGAAACCTATATGAGCGGATTTTCAGGGTTTATTGCGTCGTGGTTTTTCATGTTCTTACTTGGTGCGTTGTTCGGTAAGTTTATGGAAGATACGGGGGCTGCCGACGCAGTATCTCGATGGATTGTCACTAAAATAGGTTACAAACGCGCGGTGTTAGCGGTTGTGTTGGCATGCGCTATTTTAACCTATGGTGGCGTAAGTGTTTTTGTCGTCGCATTCTCGGTGTATCCAATGGCCGTGAGCCTGTTTAAAGATGCCAACTTACCGCGACGATTCATTCCTGCTGCCATGGCGTTTGGCTCAGTGACATTTACCATGACATCGGCAGGTTCGCCTGAAATCCAAAACTGGATCCCCATAAAATACTTGGGCACGTCACCCTTTGCCGCGTGGGAAGTAAGCTTGGTGGTAGCACTGTTTATGGCCGTATTTGGGTATTGGTGGTTAGCCAAAATGATCAGAAAAGCGGTAAATGACGGTGAAGTTTTTGAAGCCCGTGAAAGCGATCCAGAAGTACGCACGCGTGCTCTACCTCATCCGCTTACAGGCATAATTCCGCTTATTGTCGTGTTAGTGATTTCATTTTTGTTTCATGAGTCTTTAGCACAACTGGCGCTTATTTTGGCTTTGGGAGGCGGCGTACTGTGTTTGCTTGCCATTAATTATTCGCACTTTCATAGTTTGTCCTCTGCCATAAATGCAGGTACGACAGGCGCGCTAATTGCAATTGGTAATACTGCTGCAGTGGTAGGTTTTGGCTCTATCGCCAAAAACACCGATGCCTTTCAAAATACCGTTGAGTTAATGACGGCTATTCCCGGTAACGAGTTAATCGGTGCCGCAATTGCGGTAAGCGTAATTGCCGGTCTTACTGGCAGTGCATCTGGTGGGCAGGCCATTGCCTTACCGCTTGTTGCTCCGCACTATTTGGACCAAGGCGTTGAACCAGACCAGTTACACCGTATTGTATCAATTTCATCAGGTGCATTAGATTCTCTGCCCCACAATGGCTACGTAGTGACAACCATACGAGCAATTTGTCACGAAACCCATCAAGCAGCTTACTGGGCAGTTGGCGCACTTACTGTTGTAGTGCCACTTATTGGTCTTGCGATGGCGATTGGCCTGTTTAGCTTTCTTTAAAGGATGAACATCGACATGATAATGCGTTTTTGCAACACAACAGAATTACGGTTTTCAGTAAACGTTTTCTGTGTGTTCGTAATGTTTGGCTTTTGTGTTCAGTTCGCGCAGGCATCAACTGCGGACAACCCAACAGTAGCAAGCCGTAATGGCTATATGCTGGTTGAAAAGCAGACTTTCACACTAGATAGCTTCACGACCTTCGGTAAAAAGGAAATCAAGCAAGTAAAAGTAGGCTGGGAAGCGTATGGGAAATTATCGAAAAACAAAGATAATGTGGTTCTGATTACCCACTATTTCTCAGGGAGTTCACACGCTGCGGGTAAATACAGCCCGCATGATAGCGCACCGGGCTACTGGGACTCTATTATAGGGCCGGGCAAAGCAATTGATACCAACAAGTTCTATGTGGTGAGCGTTGATACCCTTGCTAATTTGAATGCGTTCGACAGCAATGTGGTTACTACTGGCCCTGCGAGTATTAATCCAGAGACAGGTAAACCCTATGGCCTTTCGTTTCCGGTAGTGACTATCAGAGATTTTGTAAACATTCAAAAGGCATTGCTCGAGAGCCTTGGCGTTAGCAAGCTTCACGCTGTCGTTGGACCTTCTATGGGCTCAATGCAAGCCATCGACTGGGCAAGTGCCTATCCTGATTGGGTTGATAGAATGATTTCAGTCATTGGCGCGGGCGAGAGTGACGCTTGGACAACCGCATTTCTTGAACATTGGGCTACCCCGATAAAGTTGGACAGACACTTTAACAACGGTAACTATTATGGCAATACCCCGCCTCGCGACGGCCTTGCAGCGTCGTTGATGCTCATTACGCAAAACGCGCTAACACCAGACTTTTTTAATCAACAAGGCAATGCAATAGATTTTCACAATATTGAACAAAACCCGCTGAACGACATAACCGACGACCATTCTATCGTCAAGTGGCTTCGAGAACGTGCTTACGATAGAAGTAAAAACATGGACGCGAATCACCTTTTATATTTAGTAAGAGCCTGCCAGCTGTTTGTAGCAGGTCATCAACAATCGCTTGAAGAAGGCTTAAAAACAATAAAAGCGAAAACACTATTTATTCCATCAGCGTCCGATTTGCTCCTAATGCCATATTTAGCTGACAGCGCGCATCAGCAATTAACACAAAAGGAACACAGCAGTACCTATCGCACGTTAGGTGGCAATTTAGGACACCTGGAAGGTGTAGCAAACATTGCAGCTCAGGCCGACGCAATAAAATCATTTTTAGAAAAGGAATAACCATGACAACAAGGTTCAAAATGCTAACCGCTAGCGTCAATGCGCTTGGGCTATTTGTTTCCGCCTGTACGTGGGCACAAGAAATAAAAAGCACAGATCCTGTACCTGCTTTATCGCTGGATGTGAGCAATGTCACAGTGTCAGGACTCTCATCAGGGGGCTATATGGCGACACAATTTCATTTGGCTCATAGCAGTTGGGTAAAAGGTGTGGGGGTCCTTGCCGCAGGCCCTTACTTTTGTGCAAAAGGCGATATAACCACAGCCCTCGCACAATGCGTCAATAAGGTTGAAGGCAATATTGATTTAAGTGCGCTAGGCCAGACTGCTTTGCAATATGAATCGGCAGGCAAAATTGATTCACTGAGTCATCTAAAAAACGCAAAAGTATGGCTGTTTCACGGTACGCAAGACACCAGAGTGATCGCAGAGGTCAGCAACTTACTGCATCAGCAATACACATCGTGGACAGACACTTCAAATATCAAATACATTAACGATAAGCCTATGGCTCACGTATTTCCAACCGTATCAGCAGGCGTTGACTGTATGAAAGCAGAAAGCCCTTTTATTGGTAATTGCGATTACGATGCCGCTGGCGACATGCTTAATCACTTAATAGACGGACTTAACGTGCCAGATAAGGCGCTTAGCGGTAAATTGCACACTATTGATCAGCAAAAAATTGCTGGCAGCAACGCTAAGACACTAGCAAGCGAAGGCTTTGTCTATGTTCCAGAAAGCTGCGCAAAGGGACAAGCATGCCGCGCGCACATCAGCTTTCACGGCTGCAACCAGTATGCCGATGCGGTAGGCGACGCATACACAACACAAACAGGCATCAACGAATGGGCGGATGATAACAATATTGTTGTGCTTTATCCGCAAACTAAAAAATCACTCTTTATGCCATTAAACCCGCAAGGTTGCTGGGACTGGTGGGGTTACTCTTCTTCTGATTATGCCAACAAAGAAGGGGCACAAATAAAAGCGGTAACGCAAATGCTGCAATCACTTTCAGCCCCTGTAAATCAAACTAATACAGATGGAGTAGCCAATGACTAGGCGTACGGTATTTATCACTGGTGGAGCTAGCGGCATCGGTTTTGGTATGGCAAACGCTATGGTGCAACAAGGGCATCACGTCATCATCGCAGACATCAATGAGCAGGCAGCCCAAGAAGCCGCGGCAAAACTTGCCCACGATTCAGGTCATCATGGCGGCTCTGCAAGTGCAGTGGCGGTGGACGTGTGTAATGCGCAACAGGTCTCAGCATTACCGGAGGTACTTGGAAAGCTTTCAGTAGATGTGCTTGTTAACAACGCCGGCATTCAGCATGTGTCTCGTCTTGAAGATTTCCCTGCTGACAAATGGCAACAACTCATTAATATCATGCTTGTTGGCCCCGCATTACTCACTCAGGCGTTCTTGCCTAGCATGCGAGCTCAAAACTTCGGTCGCATCATTAATGTCGGCTCTATCCATTCGGTTGTTGCTTCGCCATACAAATCGGCTTACGTCGCAGCGAAGCACGGTTTGCTAGGTTTTGCTAAAACCGTTGCGCTTGAAACTGGCGATTGTGATGTCACCATAAACACACTGTGCCCTGCCTATGTCAAAACACCTTTGGTTGAGCAACAAATTGCTGCGCAAGCCAAAGAAAACAACCTAACGGAAGACGAAGTTATCAACAAAATAATGCTGGAGCCAATGCCTAAGAAGCAGTTTATTAGCCTTGAGGAATTGGCCGATACCGCATTATTCTTAATGTCAAACAGTGCGCGTAATATAACGGGTCAAACCATGATATTAGATGGCGGCTGGACTGCACGATAGTTAACTCTAGGTTTTATGGTGTACTTACTCCCACAGTGCACCATAAAGCTCTACCATCTCATCGATAGTTGGAATTCTCGGGTTATTACCCGGCGACCCTGAAGCCAATGCTTGTTCTGCCATAGTGGTAGTCATCGCCATAAACGTGGCTTTATCAATCCCAAAATCAGCAGGTGTAGGCACCTGCAGATCAAGATTCAAAGCCCGCAATTCATTAAGCAGCTTATCATTCGCTAACTCATCACAGTCAGATTGCGTTGCTACCCCCATGGCGCGCGCACATTGTGCGTATCGCACTTTTGCACTAGGAATAGAAAAAGCCGTGACAGAGGGCAGTAACATGGCATTGGATAGGCCGTGAGGCACATGAAATGCGGCACCAATTGGTCGGCTCATGCCGTGCACTAAAGCAACCGACGCGTTAGAAAATGCGATACCCGCCAAGGTTGACCCTAACATCATCGATTCTCGTGCACGCTCATTGCTAGGGTCGGCAAATACCATACGCAAATTAGGTGCGATTAACGCCATTGCTGACAATGCTTGCGCATCGCTGTATAAATTTGCCTTTCGACTGACATAAGCCTCAATGGCATGGGTTAACGCATCAATACCAGTATCGGCGGTCACGCGCTGGGGCAAGCTTAGGGTTAAGGAATAATCCACCAAGGCTGCTGTTGGCATAAAGCCGCGCCCTACGCATAACATTTTTTCACTGGTCTCATCATCAGTAATTATGGTAAAGCGGGTGACTTCAGAGCCGGTACCAGCTGTGGTAGGCACGGCAATAATCGGTAACCCAGCATCATCAGTAACCTTGGGAAACTTGTAATCGCGCATTTGTCCGCCGAATTTACCCAATATAGCAATGGCTTTAGCACTATCAATGGGGCTGCCACCACCAAGCGCGACAATACAATCGTAATCCCCCTCGCGCACAATATCCACGCCTGCGCGAATAGAAGAAACCGTAGGCTCAGGCACCGTGTCTGAAAAAATATCCATGTGAATATCGCGCTCCGCCAGATAAGCGGCCATTTTGGCAGCGTACCCCAATTCAACCATGACGTGATCAGTAACCAGTAATGGTTTGCTGCACTGTAGGCTAGTAAGTGTATCTACGATACGCTCACTGGCGCCCTTCCCTATGTGCATAAACCTTGGCAAGATAATTTGGTATGACATGATTGCTCCTTGTGCCTATTAGGTCATTTAGTGTAGCCCATACAAACCGTAATAATGCATACGCTAATACAAATCGAAAACCGACTGGCTACCGTAACAAGTACAATAACAACAATTTATTTACGCTATCACTAAAAGATAGTGATAGTGTGAAGTAAGATTTAAGTAAGGATACGTTTGATGAGTAATTTGGTAAAAACCGTAGTTGTACTCGCGGTACTGGCAGTGGCGGTTTTGATTTGGCAATGGATTAAGCCCGATGCCCAACTGCTCAGCCCGGCGCAAAATACGTCATTTTCACAGCCACTTCCCGAACACTTCTTTACCCAACAAGTAAACCCTGTACTTACCAAACGCTGTGTGGTTTGCCATGCATGTTATGACGCGCCCTGTCAGCTAAAAATGACCTCGCCGGAAGGCGTGTCACGGGGGGCTAATAAGGAAAAAGTATACGAAGGCACACGGCTAACTGCGGCAACGCCCAATCGACTCTTTTTAGACGCGCACACTATCGATGAGTGGCGTGAGCGCGACTTTTTTGATGTTTTACCAACAAATGATGATACTTCCGCCCCCACACAAACGTCGGTACTAGCGCAAATGTTGTTACTTAAGCGCCAGCATCCACAACCCACTTCAACGCATTTGGGCGAAGGATTTGATATTAGTCTCAATCGTGCTCAACAATGCCCTACTATAGATGAAATGGACAACTATATTGCCAAGCAACCTATGGGCGGTATGCCTTACGCATTACCTGGGTTAAGTGATAAGGAACATACAACCTTATTACAGTGGTTGCATCATGGCGCGCCAATACCGAAACAACCAAACCTAAACGAGGCGCAGCGCAAATCTGTGGCTGAATTTGAACAATGGATAAATGCAGAGGGCAACAAAGCGCAACTTTCTGCTCGTTATATTTATGAACATTTGTTTACTTCACATCTTTACTTTGAAAATGCTTCAGATAACCAATCAAGCGAAACACCACAGTTTTTTAATTTGGTGCGTTCGCGGACACCGCCAGGCAGTGCTATTGACGTAATTGCAACAAGACGCCCATTTGATGAACCTGGCGTTGAACGTGTGTATTACCGTTTACAAGGCGTGTACTCCACTATCGTTAGTAAAACGCATCAACCCTACGCCATAAACGATGACCTAATGGAGAAATGGAACACGTGGTTTGTAGATGCCGACTTTGATGTGCCTTCGCTTCCTTCGTATAAGCCAGAGGTAGCAGCGAACCCGCTTACCGCTTTTACTGATTTACCCGTTAAAAGCCGCTACCGCTTTATGCTTGAGCGCGCTCAAAATACCATTATGGGTTACATCAAAGGGCCAGTATGCCGAGGACAAGTCGCATTAAACGTAATCAATGACCGATTTTGGGTGTTTTTTGTCGAGCCAGATGTTGCTGCCGCCGATGACGTCAATGCGTTTTACTCTTCGCAACAACACAACCTGCATCTACCGGCAGAAAAAGACAGCACTGCATTGGCGGTCAATTGGGTAAAATACGCAGAGCGCCAAGGCGATTACATGCGCGCCCGAAACAAATTTCTTAGCAATACATTTAAGCAAGGTGAGCACTTAAATATCGACAGTATTTGGGCAGGCGATGGTGATAACACGAATGCGACGCTTACGGTATTTAGGCATTTTGACAATGCTACGGTTGTAAAAGGCATGGTTGGGGCAACTCCTAAGACTGCATGGGTGATTGGCTACGCACTTCTTGAGCGAATTCACTATTTGCTGGTAGCGGGCTTTGATGTTTACGGCAACTACGGCCATCAATTAATGACACGGCTTTATATGGATTTTCTTCGTATGGAAGGCGAGTCAAATTTCTTGAACTTACTCCCCCCAGATACTCGTAAGACGCTGTTGGCCAAGTGGTATCAAAATTCGAGCAAAGAGCTTACAGACTACCTCGAAGGTGACATTAATAGCTTTGACCAAGAAAGCGGTATTACTTACTCTTCATCAACACCGCAAAAAGAACTCTACACTATGCTCGCAGAGCATTTAGCACACGTACAGCCGCAACCAGAGCGCTTAGCACCTGCCGTGTTGAACCAACAACAACGCAATATTCTTTCATCAATTAACGACTTGTCAGCCAAGCAGGCCACGATATTGCCTGAAACCACTATTTTGATGATAAGAGACGACGAAAAACCGGATAATATTGACGTGTATACTATTTTGCGAAACAGCGCCCACTTTAACGTCAATAGTTTGTTTGAAGAAGAGGAAAACCGAGATGTAGCAAACGACTCTTTAACGTTAGTGCATGGTTTTTTGGGAAGCTATCCAGATGCATTTTGGCAACTGAATGCCTCTGAGGTTGAGCAAACACTCACACTACTACGTCAAATGGAAAGCGAGGAAGACTACGAAGCATTGCTAGATAAAGTGGGCATGCGTCGCACTAATCCAAATTTCTGGGCATTTAGCGATACACTTTTGCAGTGGTCAGAACGCCACTACCCCATAGAGGGTGGCTTGTTAGATTACAACCGCTTAGAAGATCGTTAAACAGGTTACTTTAGGTGACCCAATAACACTTTAACGCTTTCCTTTTGCAAAATACCTGTGCTAATGTCCAACTCATTGGAAATGAAAGGACATTAGCGTTCCATGCCCTATCAAACCGTTGCTTTAATTGGAAAACCTCAACACGCTGCTACTCACGATAGCTTGAATATTCTTGCTGACTATTTACTGGCCAAAGGCTGTGAATTGCTAGTTGAAGAAAGTATTGCTGAAGAGTTAGAAACCGATAATTTTCGAAGCTGCAATCTTGTTACCATCGGCAAAGAAGCTGATTTAGCGGTCGTTGTTGGCGGTGATGGCAGTATGCTTGGCGCAGCGCGTGTATTAGCGCGATTTGATATTCACGTTGTGGGGGTAAATCGCGGTAACCTTGGTTTTTTAACAGATATTCATCCTGATGAAATCACACAGCAACTCGAATTACTATTTACCGGCGAGTGCGTGGTCGAGGAGCGTTTTTTACTTGAGGTAGAGGTCTACCGTCACGAAAAGCTCAAAAGCAATAATTCGGCAGTAAACGAAGTCGTCCTTCACCATGGCAAAGTAGCGCACATGATGGAGTTTGAGATATACATTGATGACCAGTTTGTGTTCAGCCAGCGAAGCGATGGACTTATCGTTGCCACGCCTACCGGGTCGACTGCCTATTCCCTGTCTGCCGGGGGGCCTATCATTATGCCCAAACTAGACGCATTAACATTAGTCCCCATGTTTCCTCACACGCTAAGTAGCCGCCCTATTGTGGTGGATGCCGATAGCCAAGTGTCGATGAAAGTCTCTAAGGTTAACAGCGATTCACTTCAGGTAAGCTGCGATAGCCATATCGTTTTACCCGTACTACCCGGTGATGAAATTCGAATAAACAAAAGCGCTGACAAGCTACATTTGGTCCATCCAAAAGGCTACAGCTATTTTAACGTATTACGTAAAAAGTTAGGTTGGGGCAGTAAGCTTTACTAAGCATGCCTCGTTACCTGATTACCTCGTTCAATAATTCCTGCACTTATTACACGTGTGTGTAGGTTTTTCTTAATGTTAGCCATATGAAAAATAAAGATTTTTTAATAATTTCATTTTTTCTCATATAAATCTAGCGCTTACCATTTCTCCTGAATTCGGCATGGCCGTTGCACCACTCTTATTACGTTTTTCAAGATGCTCTAGAAAGCATCGATTTTTTGCACTAGATAATCAGGAGATATCATGAGCACGACCAATATCAAATTTACGGCACCTGGAATGGATAACGACGCCGCTGCAAAAACCATTGAGGTATTGGAGAAGCGTTTAGTGGCCTTACTCGACCTACAACTAACACTAAAACATATTCACTGGAATGTCGTTGGTCCAAACTTTATTGGCGTACACGAGATGTTAGACCCTCAGGTTGACGCCGTGCGTGACATGACAGATACCATTGCAGAGCGTATCGCAACTCTAGGTGGCGTACCTAAAGGAACGCCTAAGGCCATTGTTGAAGGTCGAACTTGGGACGACTATAACATTGGTAAAGGCTTAGTAATGGATCACCTTAAAGCTCTCGATGCGGTTTATGCTGGCGTCAATGGCGACCATCGCAGTGCGATTGAAACACTCGGTGACCTCGATGCTGTATCAGAAGATATGATCACAGGCCAATTAGCTGACCTTGAGCAATTTCAGTGGTTCGTGCGCGCGCACATTGAATCTGGCAGCGGCGAGCTGCAGTAATTATTACCATAAATTGTAATAAAGAGAGGCTTTGCCTCTCTTTTTTCTACGATTGATGTACAGTGATTTGAGTCAACATACTCACATCACCATGAGAAAAATAAACACTTTATAATCAAAAAGTTAGCCCTTTACTAACGTCTTCATACATACTCTTCTCTTTACACAGAAAAAATACTGTATATATTTACAAGTACTGTATAAATCATCATGTTCAACTTTTTCGAGTGTGGTTATGTTAGCGCATCTTTCTATTTCAAATTTTGCAGTTGTTAAACAATTATCGGTTCAGTTAGAAAATGGACTTACCGCTATTACTGGTGAAACAGGTGCGGGTAAGTCTATTGCAATTGATGCACTGAGCCTGTGTTTAGGCGAGCGTGCTGATGCCAATGCGGTAAGAAAAGGTACGGCAAAAGCAGAGATCATTGCGCACTTTTCACTAGATGATAATGTAAAAGCGAAAGCATTTTTAGATGAACATGAACTCACGTCTGATGAAGACGAAAACGCATGCTTTATTCGACGTGTAATTTCAAAAGAAGGGCGTTCCAAAGCCTTTATCAATGGCGTGCCTGCTTCGCTACAACAACTGAAGGGATTGGGACAGTACTTGTTAGCCATTCACGGACAAAATACTCACCTGCAGCTACTAAAAGAAGATCACCAGCGCCATTTAATTGATAGCTATGCTAGGCACCCTACTCTACTTGAAGCCGTAAAACATGCTTATAATTTATGGCGTGATAAACAGAAAACACTGAGTGACTTACAGGCCCAAGCGCAGCA
The DNA here is from genome assembly GCF_016756315.1 of Alteromonas sp. KC3. NCBI lineage: Bacteria > Pseudomonadati > Pseudomonadota > Gammaproteobacteria > Alteromonadales > Alteromonadaceae > Alteromonas > Alteromonas sp. KC3. The sequence continues at coordinate 1,568,781 of NZ_AP024235.1, read as the reverse complement.
ACGTGAGGATCGCCTGCAACTACTCACCTACCAAGTTCAAGAGCTTGACGAATTCGCAATAGAAGACGGTGAGTTTGAAGAATTAGAAGTAGAGCATAAACGCCTAAGTAATGGACAGAGCTTGCTGGAGCAAGCACAAACGAGTGTTTACAACTTGTATGAAAGTGATGAAGGCAACGCGCTATCGGTGATTCAAAACAGCATTGAGCGTTTGGGCGAACTCGAAGCACATGATGCAACGTTAACCCCTATTATCGCGATGCTAAACGATGCTGCCATTCAAGTAGAAGAAGCAGCGGGTGAACTTCGCAGTTATTGTGACCAATTAGAGATTGATCCACTGCGTTTACAACACGTTGAAGCCCGTTATGCAAAAGCGATGGAACTTGCCAGAAAGCATTCAGTAATGCCTGAAGACTTATATAGACACCACCAAGAGTTAGCGGGCGAATTCCGTTTACTTGGTGAACAAGAGTCACTGCTTGGCACGTTAGAGTCTGAGGTAGAAGATGCAAGAAAAGCATATTTAAGTACGACTAAACATCTATCAGAAAGTCGAATTGCTGCCGCAGCTAAGCTATCTAGTGACATTGAAGATCAAATACAGCAAATGAACATGCCCCACGCCAGGGTATGCATAGACGTTAATTATGATGAACTTAGAAAGCCAGTCAGCACTGGATTAGATACCGTTGAATTTAGGGTGTCGACAAACCCAGGCCAAGACGCTGATAAGCTTGAGAAAGTGGTGTCAGGTGGAGAGTTATCTCGTATCGGCTTAGCTATCCAGGTAATTGCTAGCGATAATGATGCCACTCCAACTATGATATTCGATGAAGTAGATACGGGTATTAGTGGGCCGACGGCATCAATTGTCGGTGGCCTACTGCGCAAATTAGGTAAGCAATCTCAAGTTATGTGTGTTACTCATTTACCTCAAGTTGCAGCGCAGGCGCATAATCAGCTTTTTGTCACCAAACTCACCGATGGGGAAAGTACTGAAACACAAATGCTTGCACTTACCAAACAAGACAGAATTGATGAGTTAGCACGCTTACTAGCAGGTGATAAAATAACCAAATCTGCACTTGCTAATGCAAAAGAACTGCTTAAAAGCGCTGCATCGAACTAAAATGCAGTTGATTGGTCATAGTTGTCAATGTAGCATGCTTTCGCGCTTGCAATAAAACAGCCTGTTTTTAACTTTATTAAGGACAGGCACGAACAAAGGCAATACTGGACACAATAACGCATGAAGTTGCAACACCTATTAGTAATTCTTAGCATCACTCTTACCACAACCGCTTGCTCTAACTGGATTTATCGAATTGACGTACCTCAGGGTAACTTCCTTGACCAAAGGGATGTAGAGAAACTACGCGTTGGCATGACAAAAGAACAGGTTATTTACGTTTTAGGCAACCCGGTTGTTCAAGACTCGTTTGACGACGATACATGGTATTACGTTTACGATATGAAGCGCGGCATGAAAAAGCGCGGCGAAGATTTTCAAAAACAGATGATCATCAACTTTGTTGATAACAAAGTCACTACGGTAGAAGGTGATTTTGAACTGTCTGAAGACTTTAATACCCCACTCGATAACTAAGAAAAATCTCAAAGGTAGCGGATTGTTTTTGCTACCTTTTTCTTTTTCTCTCACTTTAAAAGACTTTATATTCTGCATTAAAACCTACTTTCTAAGAGGCACATATGGAACATAGTTTTTGGCACAGCAAATGGCAAAAAAATGAAATTGGATTTCACGAGCCCAAAGGCAATGCGCTACTCGTTAAATATGCAGAAAAGTTACTAGAGCCGGACACTTCAAAAATACCGCGAATATTTGTACCGTTATGTGGCAAAACTAGGGATATCAGTTGGCTGTTGTCTCAAGGTGCTGAGGTAGTCGGCGCCGAATTGAGTGAATTAGCGATTGAACAGCTTTTTGAAGAACTGGGTGTGTCACCGAATATCACTGCTACACCCAAGGGTAAGATTTATTCGAAAGATACCCTAACTGTATTCGTTGGTGACATTTTTAAACTCAATTCACAAGACATCGGCGATGTATCTGCCATATACGATAGAGCTGCCCTAGTAGCCCTTCCTGATACCCTAAGAACGCAATATGCCTCTCATTTAGCCCAAATCACAAATAATGCCACGCAACTAATTATCTCGTTTGAATATGATCAAAGTATAATGGCAGGCCCACCGTTTAGTGTTAATGAACGTATGGTCGATACACTTTATGCTGATAAATACCATGTTACTCGCTTAGAGCGCTCTGAATTAATTGGAGGCCTAAAAGGCAAAGTCGACGCAGACAATTTGGTTTTTCACTTAGTTGCGAAACAGAAATAAAGTACACGTCAAAATAAACAGCCTTTATGCAGTTGACTGCTAATTTGCAAAGCGACTATTTTGAAGCTTGGTTAGTGAATTGAACACAATCAGTGGTGAAGGGAATTACATGGAAGGAATTGGATGGAAACTAAAACTCGGACAATAGTAACTACCCTCGCCTCTCATGGTGAAAATGGTTGTGGGTTGATTTCACTCTCGCTTGAAACTGGCATTAGCCAAGACTATCTTCGAGCATTCTTAAAGCAGCACAAGCAATACTGCGCTTCTATCGACAACTATAAATTCAAGATTAACAGGCAAGCTGAAAACTCAGAATCGTTAGATGACATCATAAAGTCAATTGAACAAACGCGAACTGAAAAATACATTAAGGGTCGAGTAAACAAGGCTTTTTGTTTGGGCGTTATAGTGGCAACCTGCATTCCAGTTGCGTTTAATTTCTTATTCTATTTATACGAATTGTGGTTTTAGCTTAGCGCGTATCGAGTTTAGCTACATCATTCATATTGAATTGGCAATAAAACACGTTGTTAAGCTAGTATAAAGACCGTGAAATCGTTCTAAAGGACTGATATATGACAAGTCGGAGGTCATGTTGAAAGCAATACACCTATTATTTCTTTTTAGTTGTTACAGTGCGGTTTGTAACGCAAGCACGTACGAAGAAAAAGTTGCGCTGTCAAAAGCGTTAGTTGGACAACAGGTTCAGACACCTACGTTTTTAACTTCATCAGGTAATGAAGTGTCCTTCCCCTCTTTAGAAGGTAAACCTACTGTTGCCTACTTCTTTGCATCATGGTGTGCTCCTTGTTACAGCTCATTGAAAAACTTACAAGCAGTTCAAAGCGAACATCCACAATCGGTTAATGTCGTTGCTATTTCGCTTGATGATGACTGGGACGAGCTAAATACAATGCTTGAGAAAACGGGATACACTGGCACAGTGTGGAAATCTGAAGCTGACAGCGATGTTCTGATTAAAAAAATGTTTGGAAACTATGCAGTCTCAATTCCTTACACCATTAAAATAAGTGCAGATGGCGTGCTCACAGAGTCGAGTTACTCAATCAAAACCGAGCCACAGTGGAAAGCAACGTTAAGTAATGAAGTATCACTGGAAGACGCTGAGCTAAAATAGTACAAACTGATAGCTTCTGAACGCGAAGAATATACGCATTTAACCCAAAGAACTGATTTTATTTTCCAATATTTACGGGGCGATTGAGAGTGGACACCTTTTTATCTTTTGCAGGCATCCTCGCATCAATTTGGATTGTGCTGGGTATTTATATCGCATCGCGATTTTATCCAAACTATAGTCATTCAAGGCAATTCTGTAGTGAACTTGGCGCTTTTGGCAGCCCCACTCAAACGTTATCACCCGCTATCAATAATTATCCATTGGGCATTTTGTTCGTGCTTTACGGAGCTTACGTAAGCTATCGTTTTCATATACACGTGCCCACCCTATTTATTGGCTTGATGATCATTGTTCATGGAATCGGAACTTGGATATGTGGCATCTATCCTATGGATGCTGATCCATATACAACAACACCTTCGAAGAGCTCTAAAATTCACACGTGGTCAGGCCTAATAATGCTGATTTCATTTATCATTGCACCCGCCATTGTGGCTTTTTCTAGTGTCTATCCAACATCGCTTCGGCTTATATCAGTGTTGTGTATCACGGGCTGCTTTTACTATTCTTTCAAACTGGCAAAAGCACTTGAGCAACGAACCGTTCCCGGCCTATATCAAAGGCTTAGTTATGGCTTTCAAATACTATGGTTGTTCGTTTATTCTCTCTATGTCGTAGCGATGTACTGAAGCCGTTTTCACAGACCAACGAGTGTTTCAATGCCAAACAGGATTGCACCAATAAGCCCGCCAACTATTGTGCCGTTTATACGCACTTTTTGCAGATCACGTCCGATATTAAGCTCTACCTGTTGCGCCATTTCACGCTCGTCCCAACTGTTAATGGTATCTCTGATATGTCGAGTTAAGAATTCAGCAAGTTCCGGTGCCATATATTTCGCGGCTTCGCCTATGTGCTTATTGAAAGCTCGTGACAACTCACTATCACTTGTGAGGTTTGTACCAATATCTTTAAGCAAAGACGCTACCTTAGTTTCAGCTTTCCCCTCTTTCTCATCAAGCGTTGCTAGCAACCAAGTATGAAAGCGCCCCCACGACTGATGCACGTAATTTTTGAGCGCAGGATCATTCACAATCTTCTCTCGATAGCCATTCACTTTCTTTTCCATTAACGGGCTATGCTGTAATTCGTACAAAAATTCATGAACTTGCTCATCAAAAGCATGGCGAATTGGATGCTCTTCATCGTGATAGATATCTTCCAGTATGCTCGACACCGCTTTAACCGCGATTAGCGCCCCCTGTTCACTTAACCAGCTTGACGGCAAAATTTTCTCTAATCGGCTGTATTCAGTTTTAAGCCACACCACTAGCGTATCTGCGATATAAACCTGTGTATCTGGCTGCGCCATTAAATTTGCCAATTTGCCTAACACGCGATCAAGCACGACCTGATGTTGCCGCTCCCGCGTGACAGCGTTAAGCGATGTCGCCATAAGCTGGCGCAAGTCGAGTTGTTTAATGCCTTTTTCAGCCGTACGGGCAATAAACGCCTTAACGGGTTCGTCGTCCAGCACTCGCAGCACGCCTGCAAGAGCATCGCAAATAAACCGACTTAACCGAGTAGCATTAGCATCGACAACTAGCCATCGCCCCGCGCCCTTGGCAGGATCACTGCTACTGATTAATTTCTCTATCGCTTCTGGGTGAAAAAATTTCTCTTTCACAAATAGTGAAAGGTTATTCGCAATAACACTTTTGTTATTCGCAACTATGTTGGTATGAGGTATGGGATATTTTGCTGGTATAGGTTTAAACAGCGCAGTTACTGCGAACCAGTCTGCTAGCCCTCCAACTAAAGCAGCTTCACTGGCCATTTTAATAAGACCAAGCCACCAAGCGTTGGCTAACTCAGGTATAAATTTAGGTGTTGCTGTGGTAATCATGAAAACACTTGCGGCAAAGATTAAACACCCCAATGCCAGTCGCTTGGCCTGCGCTAACTGCGTGTATTTATCCTGCATGAAATCTCCATTTACAATCTTCAATCTTGCCGTATACCATCACCAGCAAAGGGTACGCTGGCGAAATAGCGTTTAAAATGTTCTCTTACCACACCGTGATATTATGCAAGCACATGCAAGCAATAGGCCTTTGTTAAGCAACGTTAGCCCTTAAGGACACATCAACCCTTCCACTTTCATGCTAAACCACTTTACAGCATCTAAACTTGCGTTGATTTAGACAGCCATCTTTTTAACACTTTCCACTATTTAGCACTATTTAGGACAGACACTTTTTAGCAATATTTAGGACAGACACTTTTTTCACGCTAAACAAGTGGGTGTCCATTTTTGACATTTGTTTTTTACCCAACGCCAATTTGTAGAATTTTCGCTCACAAAACAATGTTCAAATTCCCTATAAAATAGTGAGTTACGCCAACTTTCAGTCAGTCAAACTTTCTGGCTTTCTACTTTTCACCCTAAAAACATGTAACTCACTGTTATTAATAGATAAATAATAGTGGCACATAATATGATTACCAATAAAGTAAAACTGGTTATTGCTAGTTACGATTATTTACATTTAATAACAACGTTTTGCGTTACATTGAGCGACAATCCCCTCGCTCATCTGCTGTTCAAAAAGGAAATAAGAAAATGAAAAAGTCTATGATTGCTGGTGCTGTATTACTTGCCTCTGCTTCAATGTTGTCTGGCTGTGTTATCCATGTAGGCAACGCCAGCGCGATGGAAGGCAGCGATTTTAGTTCGATATTGGGCAACATTGATATAGCTGAAGGTAAGCACGCGGGAGATATTTCATCGGTTAATGGCAATGTTGAAATTAGCGACCATGCCGGCGCAGACGATGTCAGTATTGTGAATGGTAATTTAGAAATGGAAAGCCATGTTACGGTTCGTAGTATCGACATCGTTAATGGCGATATCTCAGCAACGTCACACCTTAGTGTGTTAGGTAATGTTGAGTCAGTAAATGGAAATATTACGCTGCCAGAGCAAAGTAAAATTGGTGGCCATGTTGAAACGGTGAATGGAGATATCACTGTCACCGATACTGTGGTAGAAGAAGATGTTGAAACTCTAAACGGTGACATTACGCTTAAGGGCAACACGCATATTATCGGTAACATAATTTATCGCGAGAGTGAAAGCTCATGGGGTAAAGGTTCTGACAACAAACCGACACTGACTATCGAGAGCGACGTTGTGATTGATGGTACTATTATCTTAGAGCGCCCTGTTAATTTAGCATTCGACAATGACGCATTTGATAAAAAAGTGGTTGTCAGTTACAGCGGAGCGCAGTAACGTAGCGCTTTTTTAAGTGCTAGCACCTACCTATGACCGAACAGGAAAAGATGTTGTCAGGCGAGTTGTATTACCCGTCTGACAAACTACTCACCACACTGCGCAAGCATTGCCGTCAACAGCTCGACCTCTTAAATGCTACCTGCCAAACCGAGCATAAAAAACGCACCCAGCTTTTAAAAACCTTATTTGGGAGCACCGGTAAGCGGCTTTATATCGAATCAACATTTAAGTGCGACTACGGCCAGAATATTTATGTTGGCGAAAACTTTTACGCTAATTTCAACTGCGTGATTTTAGATGCTGCTCGCGTAACGATAGGCGACAATTGTATGCTCGCCCCTCAGGTAGGGCTATATACCGCTACTCACCCAATTGACCCAATACAAAGAGCCACCGGCATTGAGTTCGCTAAGCCTATTACACTCGGCGATAACTGTTGGATTGGAGGAATGGCGGTGATAAACCCAGGCGTAACGCTTGGCAATAACGTTGTTGTTGCCTCTGGTGCTGTGGTGACAAAGTCGTTTGGCGACAATGTGGTAATAGCGGGCAACCCTGCCAAAGTGATAAAACACATAGAGCCAGGCGAAAACCCGCTAGTTAACCCGTAAACGCTTTAGTTGCTGACACCATTGGTATCGATAGACGTAAATTTATCGAAATAGCGCGTGAGCGATGGGGTCATTTTTTCCTCCATTCTCCCGTGTAGGTGTGAAAACAATGCACGCTCTAGCAAGTACAGATACCCGTCTTTTGCCAGCGAACTGTTTGGGCTATGCCCTTCACGGGCATCACTCACTAAACTAATGGCCTTGCCATCAGCATGCAGCCTTAATGCAAATTCTCGCACATCTTCAATCGCAACCCTGTCATCTTGTGCACCTGCCCACATATACAGAGGTTTATCAATGTTCTGCCAGTGCTTATCGGGTGACTGTTCATAAAGGTACGACACGTCTTGACGATTGGTTATATCGCCCATCAAAGCCGAAAAGCGAGGTAAACGCATTGGCAAGAAGACCGCTGGAATAGATGATTTGTAATGTCTGATGGTATCAGACATATTGTTGGGAGCGGCGGCGGCAAAAGCAACGCTAAATTTATCGGGTGTAAACGCCAATGCATTAATTGCGCTAAAACCGCCAAACGAATGCCCAACAATAGCTAAACGATCTGCACGACCCACACCATTTTCAAGCAAGTAATCCACACTGTCGATAATGTCCTGCTGAACACGTCCGTTGCCAAAATCGCGCTGAGCGCTGGTCATATATGCCTGCCCCATACCTGTTGAACCCCGAAAATTGGGCTCGAACACCGCATAACCTCGGTTCGCCATAAACTGGCTAATACGATTGTAGGAGCCATGACTTCTGTTCCACGGTCCTCCATGAGGAAAAACAACCAAGGGAACCTCGCTGGCCTTATAACCACTAGGTAATGTCAGGTAACCAAACAACGGCATACCATCACTGGCTTGGTACTGAATTGGCACTCTAAGCGCTGACCATGTTGCGTCTGTTTGAGAGGGCTCTATGTGCGATAAAGGGCTTATCCAGGTGTCAGACTCGGCCAAATAAAGCCTAAAATGCACGTTACCACTTTGCTGATCTTCTTCGGCAACCAGCCAGTGTGTTAACGACTTATCAGGGGTAAAACGATAAATATTATCACTTATTCTGCTCGTCAGCCTATTGAGCAACGCCTCGGCATTTGGCGTTAACGCTTCGTAGTGAACATACTGGGTTTCATAACCCAAAAGAAACGGTTTGCCCTCCGGTGATACAAAAAACTGTGAAGCATCAAACGGTGGACTATTTTCGGTTGTAATGGCTTTCTTGATTCCAGTCTTCGTGTTTATGGCGTGAAGCGTCGCGGTGTCATTGTCAATTTGACCAGAGAGCAGCAATGTGTGTGTTTGCGCAGACCAGTGATGTATTTTACACGTATCGAACACCTCGCACTTTATGATTTCTCGTTCTCCATCAGCAAGCAGCTGAACAATGCTTTGATAATCGTTACCCATTAGTGAGACAAACCTTACCGCCTTTTTATCTGCCCAAAAATTCATTATTGGAAGTGGCGAGCGATACTGAATAGATTCGTTTGAGTGACTGTCCGATTTTGAGTGACTGTCCGATTTTGAGTGTGAGTGACTGTCCGATTGCTCATCCGAATTGCGTTTGAAGTGACTGTCCTTTTTTAGATTTGAGTGACTGTCCACTTTTATTAGCGAGTACATGCTTTGGCTAACATCGTATTTAAGCAGCCAAAATGCGTCGGGGTTATAGCTGTCTGTTTTAACAAACAAGGTATTAGCATCGCTCAAGCGATAGCGCGTTTGCGCAAGCTGTTGTTTAGATAGCCCAACAAATACAACTCGTTTTGCGTCCACATAAACAAGGCGATTGCTGTCGGCTGTCCAACTTAGGTTTTCAAGATTGTGCGCAGTGATAAGCTTTACATGCTTATCCAACGCAATGTCATAAACCCAAAGTTGCTTGCGCTTATTCTCCTTAATGACATAGCTCATTTTAAGGCCATCAGGTGATAGCAGTACGCTTTCGACAGGCTGCTCTTTATTAAATACGGCCCTACTAATTAACGCAGACTTCGGTTTAGAAAACGCCTGCTGCTTTGCTCGTTCAATGGGTACATATTCATTATTTTCCTGCGCGGCGTAGGATGCATTCATTGCAATACCCACGCACGACACACATAACCATAGATACACTGATACCTGCCATCTGGTATTCATAGCATTCCTTTAAAATTTAAAAACGGATTGAAATAGCAAACACTGCTATCAACGAGTGTTTGGTAGCGGCAACCACGTTTTGTTTCTTGCGTGATTGCCGTTTGGGTAGTTAACCCTTTAGTGAGTATTTGGGCGTGTTAACTTCGCCTTAGCGGCTGAAGCAGCACAAAACTGAGTAACGCGGGAAGACCCAACACCATGCCCAATACACGCCACGTAAGGCGAAGACTCGCTTTGTCGACAAGCGCTCTAGTAAGGCGCCACAACACTAACACCGAGGCAAATTGAAGTAGTGCGGCAACCACCCAAATGTAAAGCGGATAGTGTTGATTTTTTATGTCTTCAAAGCTCATGTAGCGGCTTTCAAATGGGTCAATGAAATGGGCAAGCAGCTCTTCCGACACAAAGATAAACGGCGCTACTATAAAGTTATAGTGTCGTACCCAACCAGGTAAACTGTGTAAATAGAACTCACGCTCCCCCAATTTTTCGCTACTGCCATCAAGGCGAGTAATAAATACTTCTGCGCCTGGGCGATCAAACCCGAAATAGTGTTCGCCGGTAAAGATAAGTAAATATCCATCGGCCACTTTTAACCCATATGCGGTGTCGGCTCCACCAACACTTGCTGGATAAACAAACTGATAATCCACCACAAACTCGGCAAAATCATCATATAGCGTATTGCGATTAAACATCAAAAGCTGTGTAGAGGTGGAAATTCTGCCTACCTGCTCTGACAACCATAACGCACTGGTGTAGCGCTCCCCGGGGTTAGGACGGTGTTTGACAAGCAAGGACTTTGTTTCAAAATCGATGCTGTATAGACCATCTGGCGTCGATAAGAACTTGCCTTGGCTTAAATGAGGGACAAACTCAAAACGGTCACTGCTCTTCGCATCATTAACCGACGCCACAAAGCCATCGCGCCCAATAGCACCTAACGACTTCCCAGAGTAACCATCAACGCCTACAAGCAGCATTTCGTCATGTGAAAACTTCCACACATTGCGCGTATCGGGGTCGACGATAGCGTCTTGATTATCAAATCGGTGCAGCTGATTTTTTCGCGCCGACTGCCATGGTGTCACCGGTAACGACAAAACATCCGCAAGCTTGGCTTGATTCGCATAGTGCGCGGCTTGCGCGTGACCGCTGCCCTCTAATATGTAGCCCACAGCGTTTTCAAAGTTGTTTTCCCAGATCAATTTTCGTGTGCCATCAACCGGGTTCATATCAGGATGTTTACCAATGGCCATCATCGGCAAGTGATAGAACACGGTAGTAGCAAGTATGAGCACAATAACCACACTATAACTCACGCCGGTTGCCAACAAGCCTGTGCCCAAGGGAGTATCCAGTGGTTTGTTCAAATCTGGCTTAAAGCTTTTAATGTTTAAATAGAATAAGGCGCAAAGCATAAACACCAAAGGTACATATTGCGCTAGGGTGTTTTTGGGCTCTGGGAAAAAAGCAATAAATAATGTGTAAAACACCAAAATAGCAAACCGGGAACGATGCAATACTGAGAGCGTTCCCACCATGTAGCACGACGCATTAAGTAAAGTAAGATAGCCGATAAACTGGTAGTGACGCCAATCGACAACTTTATTGGTGAAGTTGTCGTACCCCAGCGTAGTGATAAGTAACGACAAGGAAATCGTACTCATAAGAACGGTAATCCCTGCCAGCATAAGGCTTAGGTAGATTTTGCTGCTGTCTAAGGGCCGGTGGATAAGAAAAACCCAGAAGTTTTTCTTTTTCCATAACAGGGCGTGCACAATACCAAAAACGAGCGAGATAATTATGCTACCCACCGTAAGTAAAAAGCCCATATTGCGATGCAAAATATCCCACAAGCCCATTTTGGGCAGCATTAAGTATGCCGCAAGAAGTAAGGCTAACGCCGTTGAGGCGAGTAACGCAAAGCGTTGAAATTCGCTTTTATAGAGTGCAAACATTACGACAGCTCCACAGGCTTGTTATGGTTTCTAGTGAGGTAAGCGTTAACCGCGTTTTCAAGGTTCACTGGCATAGACTGCACAAATTTGGCCCCCATAAGCTTTAGCAGGGATGCAAAGTTTGTATCGCTTACTTGGTCGGCCACCACAATGTGATGCAGCCCTTCGATAATTTTGTAGCTCAAAAACCCCGGAATATTTTCTGGCTCAAAAGCCCTGCCGTCGAAATCTACCGTCCACGCCGTAACTCGAGAGAGAAACTCATCGGGCGAACAATTATTGATAAGCCTTCCCTTTTCCATAAGGATAAGGTTGTCTGCCAAGCGCTCTATCTCTTCCATTTGGTGTGAACAGTAAATAATGGCCGCATCTTGTTCAGTGCCTATCAGCATCAATGACTCTAAAAAGCTTTGCTTAGCCACCACGTCTAACCCAAGCGTAGGCTCATCTAGAATCAACAGTTTAGGCTGCTGCGCCAGTGCTAAAGACAAACTAAAACCTGCCCTTTCCCCTCTTGATAGCCCCGACACCTTCTGTTTAGGATCGATATCGAAGTAGCTAATTGTTCGGTTAAAAACATCTTGTTCCCATTGTGGGTAAAAGCTGCGCTGCAATTTCATTACACTGGACACGGACATCCACTCAGGTAATGTATGCTCTTCGTTTACATAGCCTATTTGAGCGCGGTCTTTGGACGTTAGGTGTTGGGAAGGTCTTCCTAAAACATGGCAGCTTCCTGAAGTTGGCGTGTCAATGCCAAGCAGCAACCTAAATAGCGTAGACTTACCCGCCCCATTACTGCCCACAATGGTATGAATACCGCTGCGCGGTACCGTCAGCGTGAAACCATCCAACGCCTTTTTATTACCAAATTGACGGGTTAATAAATCCGTTTCAATACACACTTCAGACATGTTATTCACCGTTTGACGCTTTACGAGGGCGAACGCTTTCCAGTGCATTAGCTACTTTACTAAGCAACGTCTCTTGACTGTAATCTAGATAGGCCACTTCGTTCACAAAGACTTCAACAGCACTGTCTAATTTCTGCTGCTGTGCTTCCTGACTCAACATTTGACGCTGCTGCGCCACGAATAGTCCTTTGCCTTGATGCGATTCAAGAACGCCTTGTGAGGTAAGCTCGTTGTAGGCTTTCGCCACTGTATTGGCATTAACAAGCAGTTGCGTAGCAAGCCCTCGTACGCTTGGAAGTTTGGCCCCGACCTCTAGTTCATTGCGCGCCACCAGCATACGGACCTGATCGACAATTTGCTTGAAAATAGGACGAGCATCTCCAGTGGAGACCTGAATACTTAACGGTTTCACTTTTTGTATATTTTGCATATCACACCCAACTGTACCACCTGTATTAATACAGTATACGGCGTTCGTTATTTATGCAAACATTTTTTAAAAAAAAGGGACAGACACAAAAAAACGGTGGGGCGTGCTATTGCTCGCCTCACCGTTTTTGTGTGGTATACCTACTAACTTAGTTTATCGGCTAATCAGTCCCACTGCGGCGCGAAATCAGGGTCAACAATTCGCTTGCCGTTGTCTAAACCGTCTATTCGCTGTAATTCTTCATCTGACAATTGGACACCACCATAGGCTAGGTTTTCTGAAAGGTGCTGTCTACTTGTTGAAGAAGGTATGGCGTAATAATGGCGCTTTTCCATCCAAGAGAGAACGACCTGCGCAGGGGTGGCATCATGTGCATTTGCGATTTGCTTTAACGTTTCGTCTTCCATGACATCGCCAACGGCAAACGGCATATAAGCGGTAACTCGGATCCCCTTATCGCGACACGCTTTCACCACCTGCTGATTTTGCATAAACGGATGCAGTTCAATCTGATTGGTATACAACTCACCTTTACCTAGAATTGCCTCTGCTTTGTCCATCAGATCTATGGTGAAGTTAGACACACCTATGTGCCTTGCCAAGCCTAGCTTTTTCGCTTCAGCGAGCTGAGTTAAGTAAGCTTCAAGCGCAATGTCTGTCCCAGGGTAAGGCCAATGAACAAGCAGCAAGTCGACATATTCAAGCTTCAGCTTTGCCAAACTCTCGTGAACGCTAGGGATGAAATGATCGTCACCAAGCGACTCATACCATACTTTTGTGGTGACAAATAAATCTGAGCGCGCGATACCGCTAGTTTGAATTGCATCGCCAACTTGCGCCTCATTTCCATATATTTGTGCTGTATCAATATGTCTAAAACCCACATCTAACGCATTGGTGACAGCATCTCGCGCCACGTCACCTTCGAGTCGAAATGTGCCTACTCCTAACTGCGGCATGTCTTTCATAGCATCTCCTTGTCAACATTAATGAATACCAATACCTACGGCTAACATGCTGAGGAAGATCGCCTTTATACTTAAGTAGCAAATGTAATGTATTGCTCCCGTTACGTTTTTTCTTGTGCTAATCTGCTGTTGATGTGAATTATGGCAAAGTATCTAGACAGGCTTTTGATATAGTGTTGAAGATAAACGTGTTTAAACACCTTGTATGCGCCCTCGCTGCTACAATATGTTTTGTGAGCCCATATTCACTTGCCACAGAGAGTCAAACGCTGCCGAAAACCTTGCGAATTGGTGTAGAAGATATCAACTATGCGCCAGTAATGAATTTTACTGAAGGTAAACACGACGGCCTCCTGTATCAAATTCTTCATGAATTCGCTTTACAAAATGACATTGAGTTATCATTTATTCCTCTACCATTGAATCGCTTTCCTTTCTGGTTCGATGAAAATGCCATTGATATCCGACTGCCTGATAACGCGCGTTGGAAGCTGAGCTCAACGAATAACATTCGTTACAGTGCGCCGATGATCACCGTGTGTGATACTACTGTAGTGCTTGATAAAAATAGAGACATGCCACCAGATGCCTTCATGCGATTAGGCTTGCCAATAGGGTTTACGCCATCAAGCAAATGGAAAGATGCAATTGAGACGGGCAAGTTAGAGATAGTAAGAGATACCTCCTTAAGGGTACTCGCACAAATGTTGGTTAATGAAATGATTGATGGCATTGATGTAAACATTGCTATCATCCAAAATGAGCTCAAGCATTTAGGCAAATCTCCTGCTCTTGTGTCGGTTTCTAGTAGCGTAAATGCCGATCCAGTGAAGTACCAAATTTCAACAAAACATCACACCGAAGTAATTAATAGCTTCAATAGCTTCGTTACTGACAACAAAGAAAAAATTGAAACCTGGGCAAATGACAATGGCATCGCCATAGCGCCCCAATGCGATCGTTTTCGTTCAAATTGATTCAGTCGAAAGAGTTTCATTGAACGTAACAATTATTTAAGCACAAAAAAAGCCGCTATTTAGCGGCTTCTCTGCATCATAATTTTGGGTATTAGACAGTGCTACTTGCGTTTACTTGGGCGCCCTGCTCGCTTATTTAACCCCTGCTGCTTACGCACCTTGTGCTTTTTCACAGAACGGCGCATGCGGCTAAGTCTGGCATGATCAAGCTTGCCTTGTCGCACGTTCACCATAGTTTGCGTTTCATCTGGCAGTTGAACATGGCTTCGAAGCGCATTGACATCTTCAAGGCCTAGCTCTACCCAAGCGCCTTGTGGTAAACGTTTTTGCAGTTCAATTGGCCCGTATTTAACACGGATAAGTCGGCTTACTTGTACACCTTGCGACTCCCACAAACGACGAACCTCACGATTACGCCCTTCTTTAAGGGTTACGTTAAACCAGCGGTTCATGCTTTCTTCTTCAGCGTGCTGTGGCGTTGGCGTACCTGAAATTGTCAGGAATTTTGCTTCGCCGTCTTCCAGTTCAACACCTTTTTGCAAGGTGTTGAGGGTTTTGCCCGTTACCTCACCAAATACACGTACCGCATACTCGCGTTCAACTTCGCACTTAGGGTGCATCAAACGATTCGCTAATTCACCATCATTAGTGAAAAGCAATAAACCGCTGGTGTTCATATCAAGGCGACCAACAGTGATCCACCTACCTAAGCGAATGGCAGGTAACCTGTCGAACACGGTATCTCGGCCTTCAGGGTCGTGACGGCTACACAACTCGCCTTCGGGCTTGTTGTACATCAATACACGGCATATTGGTTGCTCGGTTTGACGAGACAATAAATGCCCGTCAACACGTATTTGCGCCGTGTGATCAACTCTATCGCCGAGAGTAGCAACGGCACCATTTACAGATACACGTCCTTCTTCTATCCAACGTTCCATTTCTCGTCGCGAGCCTAGCCCTTGGTTAGCCAGTACTTTTTGCAACTTTTCAGTCATGGTTTCACTCTTTAATTGCTTGTTTACGGTCGCACGGTCTATTCAGACGGTGCCTCATTTAACACCTTAAGCGGCGAGTCAGACGCAATGCTTTCAGCCATATTCTCAAACGCTTCAGCGTTAGGTAAATCACCTAACGACGTCATCGAAAAATAATCCAAAAAGCCTTTTGTGGTAGCGTACAATGCCGGTCGCCCGGGCACCTCTTTGTGGCCCACTACCTTTATCCAATCTCGTTCTGTGAGTGTCTTTATAATATTGCTGCTTACCGCAACACCACGCACTTGTTCAATTTCTCCGCGCGTGATGGGCTGACGGTAGGCAATAAGCGCCAATGTTTCGAGCATCGCTCGTGAATATTTGGGCGCATTTTCTTGCCATAATTTACTTAACCACGGGCTAAGCGCATCTAACGATTGAAATCGAAAGCCGCTTGCAACTTCTACTAACTGAATACCGCGAGGTTGATAATCTAACTTTAGCTCGTTTAGCACCTTACTCAAGGTTCTATCTGCCACGCTAAATTCATTCAGTACAGTCTCTTTAAGCTGTTGTCTTGAAATAGGTTTATCAGCAACAAAAATAGCTGCCTCTACCAACTGCTTAAGCTGCGCCGTGTTAATTTTCTTCATGAGCACCTAATTTTACATGAATTTTGGCATAAGGACCTGCCTGAATGCACAAAATAAGCTGTTCTTTTACTAATTCTAAAATGGCGAGGAAACAAACCACAACGCCGGCCTTACCTTCTTCTACCGTAAAAAGGCGCTCAAGAGGCGTATATTCGGTATTATTTAGCACAGACAATATCAACGACATGCGCTCTCTGGTGCTAAGTGCCTCCCGTTCAATGGTGTGATGCTCGAAGGCCTCAGCCCGTTTCATTGCTGCGCTAAAGGCAAGCACAATTTCAGCAAGGGTAACATCAGGCTCAATGCGAATAGGTGCTACGTTATCGCTTGTCTCTACATGCACGTTGTAAATGTCACGCTCTAGGCGAGGCTGCAAATCTAAGTCTTCTGCGGCCTGCTTCACCAGCTCATATTCTTTTAACCTGCGAATAAGCTCGGCGCGTGGATCTTCTTCTTCGTCCGACTCATCGCTGCGTTTTGGCAACAATAACCTTGATTTTATTTCGGCAAGAATAGCGGCCATCAACAGGTATTCAGCGGCCAATTCAAGCTTTAGTGACATCATTGCATCAACATATTCCATGTATTGCTTGGTCACATCGGCAATAGGCAACGTAGTGATATCGAACTTTTGCTTTCTAATTAAATACAGCAGTAAATCGAGGGGGCCTTCAAAGGTTTCTAAAATAACCTCTAGCGCATCAGGCGGAATAAAAAGATCTTCAGGCTTTTCTATGACGGCCTCGCCATTAATAAACGCAAGCGGCAATGGCTGCTGTACCGGCGTTGCCGCGGTATTTTGCAGTGCTACTTCGTTATCTGGCGCAGTCACAACAGCGTCGCTCTGAATGCTGTTTTCTTTTGATTCCGGCACAATTCTTCGTTCTTGTTATGCGTTTTACACGCTTATTGTTGTTTGTCGTTTATGTTATGCAGTGCGCAGAGTGTTTCCAACGCATTTGCGCATGGCGCCCGCACACAATATGGCTAGCACGGTACCATATTCAAACGATACCTTATTCAAACGGTACTTTATTCAAATGGTGATGGGTCGCCCGTACCATGACGCACGATAACGGGCGTATCTTCTGAAAGATCTACAACCGTTGTAGGCTGCTCACCAATATACCCGCCGTGAATAATAAGCCCAACCTGTTTTTCAAGATTATCGCGAATAACATCAGGGTCAGATTCCGCCATTGTATTTCCTGGCAAAATCAACGACGTAGACATCAATGGCTCACCAAGCTCTTCAAGCAGAGCAAGCGCAATGGCGTTGTCAGGCACGCGAATACCAATGGTTTTCCGCTTGGGGTTTTGCAGCCGTTTAGGCACTTCTCGCGTGGCTTTTAGCACAAAAGTGTAATGCCCTGGCGTGTTGTTTTTGATTTGACGAAAAGCCGTATTATCAACCTTCGCATAAATCGACAACTCCGACATATCACGACACATAAGCGTAAAATTATGCTCTTTGTCTATCTGTCGAATACGGCAGAGCTGTTCAAGCGCTCTTTTGTCTTCCATCTGACAACCAATGGCATACCCAGAATCAGTGGGGTAAACCACAACTGCACCTTCTCGAATCAATTCACACGCTTGCGTTATTAAACGCTTCTGCGGATTGTCTGGGTGTACATAAAAAAACTGACTCATAACGCCTCTCTTGTCTCAACTTGCTTGCTCTAGCACACTAGCCCTGGTCTTGTTGGTTTGGGCATGCCTTGCTATTTCCACACGCTTAGTATTTGCACATGCTTAGTTGTTTGCGCCTAGTGCGTCAAACTGCGTCCAATTGTGCCAAACCGGGGTAAGTTTGCTGCTAATACCCAAGTTTTTGCCTAGCTCTGTCCATCGTGAAGGGAAATGAAAATCTGACCCTGCTGACGCCAGTAAACTATGGGTTTGCGCAAGTTCATTAATCAATTCTTGCTTGGTTTTATTAATGCCCGGAAATGCGGTCTCGATGGCATCACCACCGGCTTGCTCAAAAAGCGCCACAAGACGGCGTAGCCATTTTGCGGTCATATCGTAGTGGGCTGGATGTGCAAGCACAGCTTGACCGCCAGCATCTTGAATCCAGGTTATCGCCGTTTCAATACTCGGCCATTCAGCTTTAACCGCCGCCCGCTTGCCTTTACCAAGGTATTTCTTAAACGCCGCTTCCATAGTAGGTACGCCGTAATTATTCACCAACACTCTTGCAAAGTGTGCGCGGGTTACTTGACCGACTCCGGCAAGTGCCTTGGCTCTGGGTAGCACGCCTTCAAAGCCGCACTTTTCTAATTTTTCAGCAATTTTCTCTGCACGCGCTTGGCGCACTTGTGCTTGCCCGTCTAAGCGCGCTAAAAATTCTGGGCACTGGCGGTTAACATTTAACCCCACAACGTGGATATCGAAACCATGCCACAACGTGGAAATTTCCACCCCGTCAATCAACGTAAGCGACCGCTTTTGCTTTGCTTGAACGCTGTGCGCTTCGTCTAATCCAGCCACGGTATCGTGATCAGTAATCGCCAGCACATCCACCTGCATGGTGTGCGCGCGAAGGACAAGTTCTTCAGGGGTTAAATGCCCGTCAGAGAATTTTGTATGACTATGTAGATCTATTTTCAATGTCTTATGCAAATTTATGGTTGACACAAAAGGCAATTTGTTTTCTTCTATATACACAAAGTATACGTACTAACGGCTTCAAATCCTATTGAAGTTTAAACAAACAACGAGTAATCCATGCACACGCAAAAAATTTCTACAGCAATGACAGTTGCAACTTGGTGGTGGCACTCCCTAACTTAACGGGCGGTGTGCACTGTAGTGCGTGAATGAAAACACATAAAGGCCCGTTTATACGGGCCTTTTTTTTATCTTTTTGCAGTTGGAGAGAAGCAAAAATGAGTTTAGCGGAACTGGGCACTTCCCCAGGCAAGGTTGAGACAATAGAACAAGTAGGTCATTACATTGACGACCCACTCGCGGCTTTTGCTCACTTGTGTGGAAATACAAGCAACGCATTATTGCTAGAGTCGGCAGAGATTGACTCGAAAGATGACTTACAAAGTTTGCTGATGGTTGACGCTGCACTGCGTATGGAATGCAGAGGCAATTGCGTTGAAATTACCGCACTTACTGGCAACGGCGCGTCTGTGCTTCCACTTTTCACTACGCAAAGCCCCGATGGCCTAAATGTAGTAAACAGTACAGCAACAACGGTTACCCTTGAGTGTGACGACGCCGATGCAGATTTAGACGAAGACAGTCGTTTAAAAGCCGCAAGTGTTATGGATGCACTGCGTATTGTTGTCAATAAGGTTACCCCCATACGTCAGCACCCCCACGCTATTTTTCTAGGTGGTGTATTTGCCTATGACATGCTGGCTGGTTTCGAAAAACTACCCGATGTTGTAGAAGGCGAAAATGACTGTCCAGACTTTGTATTTTACCTTGCCGAGACGCTCATTACCGTAGACCATCAAACGCGCGAAACGCATATCATTGGTAGTGTATTTAGCGGGCAAGATGTCGCTCAGCAATACTTCACCATTGCCCAGCGCCTCGAAGCTATCCACCAACAGCTGCACGACATGCCAGCGGAGCCTGTCCTAAAAGGGCAAAGTGGACAGTCACTCGAAAAAAGTGGACAGTCACTCACTTTAACAGATAACCACGATGCTTCTGTGGACATCACCGACGAGCAATTTTGCAACCACGTCCTCGACTTAAAGCAGCATATTTTGGCTGGCGACATATTTCAGGTTGTGCCATCGCGCACATTTTCTCTCCCCTGCCCATCGCCACTGCTTGCTTATGCAAAGCTGAAAGAATCTAATCCAAGTCCGTATATGTTTTACATGCAGGATGAAGCATTCAGTATTTTCGGTGCTTCGCCTGAATCTGCTCTTAAGTACGATAGCGAAAGCAACCAAGTGGAAATATATCCCATTGCCGGCACTCGACCACGCGGAAAACGCGCCGACGGTTCGATTGATAGAGATTTGGACAGTCGTATTGAACTAAATCTTCGCGAAGACACCAAGGAAAAGTCAGAGCACATTATGCTTGTTGACCTTGCACGAAATGATGTTGCTAAAGTAAGTCGCCCAGGCACCCGCTACGTGAAAGACCTACTAAAAGTAGACCGTTATTCACATGTAATGCATCTTGTATCGCGTGTGGTAGGTCAGCTTCGAGACGATTTAGATGCGCTACATGCTTATCAAGCGTGTATGAACATGGGCACATTAGTAGGTGCGCCGAAAGTAAGTGCTGCCACGCTTATTCGTGAAGTGGAACAAAAACGTCGCGGCAGTTATGGCGGCGCGGTTGGATATCTTAACGGACAGGGTGACATGGACACCTGTATTGTTATTCGCTCGGCATTTGTCAAAAACAACACCGCGTACATCCAAGCAGGTGCTGGCGTCGTTCATGACTCGATCCCACAAGCCGAAGCGGATGAGACGCGCGCCAAAGCGCAAGCGGTTATTGGCGCGGTTAAAGCGGCTCTTAAAGAAGAATATGTACCAAGCACGGAGGGCTACGCATGAACCAACAAGTGACCACCCTCTTTTTGCTAGATAATGTAGACTCATTCACCTACAACTTGGTTGATGAACTACGCACATTAGACTTAGATATTAAGGTTTACCGAAATACCGTCTCGGCCGACATGCTGTTTGAACGTATGCAAGAACAAGCAACAAAAGGCCCAGTATTATTAATGCTATCGCCAGGGCCTGGCGCACCCAGTGAAGCAGGTTGTATGCCAGCACTACTGAACAAAGTGCGAGGCGTATTCCCGGTAATTGGTATTTGCTTAGGCCACCAAGCCATTGTAGAACACTACGGTGGTACAGTTGGACGCGCAAGCCAAGTCATGCACGGTAAATCATCGGCAATTACTCACACTGAAAAGGCAATGTTTGAAGGGTTGCAACAACCCTTACACGTGGCGCGTTATCATTCCTTGGTTGCACATGAATTACCCGATGCACTGACGATATGCGCATCGACAGTGAATGACGATGGCAGCGAAGCAGTGATGGCAGTATATAGCGAAGACGATCGTATGTTGGGCTTTCAGTTTCACCCAGAATCTATTTTAACCGCCCAAGGCAGTTTGCTACTTAAGCAAAGTATTGACTATTTAACGTTACAGGGAGCCAATCATGCTTAACGCAGGCCCACTTCTTGAACAATTAATGTTGCGTGAGTCACTCTCGCAAACCGAAGCCTACAGCTTGTTTAACAGCATTATGCACGGTGAACAAAGCGAGGTAATGATAGCAGCGGTGCTTACCGCGCTTAAAATGAAGAAAGAATCGCCAAGCGAAATTGCAGGTGCAGCCAGTGCAATGGTTGCCAATGCCCTTCCCTTCCCAACGCCGAACTACGAGTTTGCCGACATTGTGGGGACAGGTGGTGACGGCCACAACACGATTAATATCTCAAGTGCAGCGGGTGTGGTAGCGGCTGCATGCGGCGTAAAAGTAGCTAAGCACGGTAATCGTAGTGTGTCGAGCAAATCAGGTTCGGCCGATTTGTTTCGTCAATTCGGGTTGAATTTAGAAATTAGCCCTGAGTTATCGCGAAAATGCTTAGATGAAGCAAATTTCACATTTCTTTTTGCTCCCGTTTATCACGCCGGTATGCGCCACGCAGCCCCCGTGCGCGCTGCGATGAAGACCAGAACCTTGTTTAACATCTTGGGTCCACTGGCAAACCCAGCGGGTCCAACTCATGGTGTATTCGGCGTATACTCCCCCGAACTGCTTGAACCGTATGCAAAAACCCTTATGCTGCTTGGCCAACATCGCGCCATGATAGTACATGGCGACGGCCTTGATGAGCTGGCGCTGCACGGCGAGTCGATGATTTACGACTTAGAGCACGGCGATATTCGCAAGCTAACCGTGACATCAGATGATTTCGGTTTACCGCGCTATCCGTTATCGGCTATCGAAGGCGGTGAACCAGAAGAAAACCGACAGTTTGTTGAAGCAGCCCTTAACGGCGAAGGCAAAGAAGCGCATCGTGCGGCTATTGCCATGAACTGTGGCGCATTGCTAAAAGTGACGGGCAAAGCTGATAGTTTCAAAGACGGCGCCGAAATGGCGATGGACGCCATGTCCAAGGGGTTACCCATGCAGTTACTTTCAAAGGTAGCCAAAATTACTCAGGAGGTAAGCACGAATGGCTAATGTGCTTGAGAAAATTGTTGCAGACAAGCGCGAAGAAATTGCGGCTAGAAAAACGGCTTTGCCATTAGAAAGCTTTAAAGACGCTCTAGTGCCGTCTCAAAAAAGTTTGTTTGCGGCACTTAGCGAGCCTAACGCTGGCTTCATTTTTGAATGCAAAAAAGCGTCGCCTTCAAAAGGCCTAATTCGCGATAATTTTGATTTAGACGAAATTTTGGCCGCATATACCCCCTATGCTGCCGGTATTTCTGTACTGACTGACGAAAAGTACTTTCAAGGCAAGTTCGAATACCTTGCCTATGTGACCGAGCGCGTTGCGCAGCCTGTGCTGAACAAAGATTTCTTTGTTGAAACCTATCAAGTGTATCTGGCACGCCATTATAACGCAGATGCCGTATTGCTTATGCTTAGCGTATTAAGCGACGACGAGTATCGCGAATTAGCCGCCGTTGCTGACAGCCTGCACTTAGACATTCTTACTGAAGTAAGTAACGAAGAAGAAATGCTGCGCGCTATAGCGTTAGAAGCAAGCATTATCGGTATCAACAACCGTAACCTGCGCGACTTATCTACCGACCTTGCTACCACAGAACGCCTAGTGCCCATGCTAGAGGCTGCGACCCACGACTTTGTAGTCATTTCCGAATCTGGCATTTATACCCATGATGACGTGTTGCGACTAGCTGCCGTATCGGATGGGTTCTTGGTAGGCAGTGCACTAATGGCACAAGACGATCTGCCTCGTGCGGTTAAAACCTTGGTCAATGGTGCAGTAAAAGTATGCGGGTTAACCACCCCAGAGCAAGCGCAGATGGCATTTGACCAAGGCGCCAGTTTTGGCGGTCTGATCTTTGCTGATAAATCGCCTCGCTATATCACTCAGGATATGGCGCAAACTATTACTCAACAAGTTAACGGCGCTTTTGTCGGTGTATTTGTGAATAGTGACGTAGACCAAGTTGCGTCACTGGCGGCATCGCTTAGTTTATTTGCCGTGCAATTACACGGTAGTGAAGATGAACATTATGTGGCCACACTTTCAGAAAAGCTGCCTGAGGGGTGCGAGATTTGGGTTGCACAAGGCGTGAAAGCAGATACAACAAACTCGCTACCTGAAATAGTGGACAAACACTTAAATAACCCATTAATTAGCCGAGTGCTTCTGGATTGCCAAGTAGGCGATGCCAAAGGTGGCACGGGGGAATCATTCAACTGGCAATTGTTAGACGGCGCCGAGCAAAAACATAAGCTCGTTCTCGCGGGCGGCATAAACCCGCAGAACGTAGAAGGCGCTATCGCCGCAGGTTGCGGCATCATTGATGTGAATTCAGGGGTAGAAGATGCGCCTGGCATCAAATCGGCTGACAAATTGAGCGCACTATTTGCAGTGTGCCGCCAATATTAATTCAAGAAACAGGACAACGTAATGAACCAACTAGATACAAAATTTGGCGAATTTGGTGGCATGTACGTGCCCGAATTGCTTATTCCCGCCCTTGATCAGCTGGAAAAAGCGTTTTTGGATGCCAAAGACGATCCCACGTTTAACGAAGAGTTTCTCTCGCTACTAAAAGACTACGCGGGTCGTCCAACGTCGATGACGCTAACCCGTAACTTAGTTAGCAACCCGAAAGTAAAGTTGTACCTTAAACGTGAAGACCTATTGCACGGCGGTGCACACAAAACCAATCAAGTATTGGGACAGGCACTGCTTACTAAACGCATGGGTAAAACTGAGGTTATCGCAGAAACAGGCGCGGGTCAGCACGGTGTTGCAACAGCATTAGCTTGCGCGCTTTTGGGCCTAAAGGCACGTATTTATATGGGTGCAAAAGACGTAGAACGTCAAGCACCTAATGTATTCCGTATGAAGCTGATGGGCGCTGAAGTTATACCAGTAAATGCTGGTTCTGGTACGCTTAAAGATGCGGTTAACGAAGCGATGCGCGACTGGTCTGCCAACTATGAAACAGCGCACTATTTGTTGGGCACAGCAGCAGGTCCACACCCGTTCCCTACCATCGTACGTGAATATCACCGCATGATTGGCGAAGAAACTCGCGCACAAATTATGGAAAAAGAAGGCCGTCTGCCTGATGCCGTTGTGGCGTGCGTGGGTGGTGGTTCAAACGCCATCGGTATGTTTGCAGACTTTATTGATGAGCCATCCGTACGCTTAGTGGGTGTAGAGCCTGCTGGTAAAGGGGTTCACACCAAAGAGCACGGTGCCACTATCGTTACTGGTACTAAGGGTATTTTGCATGGTGCTTATACCTTTATCATGCAAGACAAAGAAGGCCAAATTGAAGAAAGCTATTCAGTTTCAGCTGGGCTAGATTACCCAGCAGTGGGTCCTCAGCACGCGTATCTGCACGATATTGGCCGCGCTGAATATGTTGCAGCAACAGATGAAGAAGCCTTGAATGCCTTTCAACTACTGGCACGCAAAGAAGGTATTATACCCGCATTAGAGTCATCACATGCCTTGGCACATGCACTTAATATGGCCGATGAAGCCGAAGAAGAAACAATCATTGTTGTGAACTTGTCGGGTCGCGGCGATAAAGATCTTGCGCACGTAATTAACATTTTAGGGGATGATTTATAATGGAACGATATGCACAAATGTTTGCGCAATTGGATGAAAAGAACCAAGGCGCATTTGTCCCTTTTGTTATGGTTGGCGACCCTGACCTTGCGCAATCTGAAGCTATTATTTGCCAGCTAATTGAAAGCGGCGCTGATGCACTTGAGTTGGGTATTCCTTATTCAGACCCAATTGCAGATGGCCCAACAATTCAAGCATCAGCTATTCGCGCTTTGAACAACAAAGTTACCGTTGCTGATTGCATGGGCGTCATTTCTCGCGTTCGCGCAAAATACCCTAACGTGCCAATTGGCTTACTGCTATACAGCAACTTAGTGATGGCGCAGGGCATAGAAACCTTCTACAGCAAAGCGCAGGAAGCTGGCGTGGACTCAATTTTGGTAGCCGATGTGCCAATTAGAGAAGCTGCACCTTTTCAAAAAGCTGCAGAAGCAACGGGTATTTCGCAAATTCTAATTGCACCGCCTAATGCAACTGACGAAACAATGGAAAAAATTGGCGAGTATTCGAAGGGGTATACGTATCTGCTTGGGCGCGCAGGCGTTACTGGTGCGGAAACGGCCGCCAATGTTCCTGCTGCAGATTTGATAGCACGATTGAACAAATATAAGGCAGCCCCTGCCCTTCTAGGCTTCGGTATTTCGACGCCAGAGCAAGTTAAGTCTGCAATTGATGCGGGTGCCGCTGGCGCAATATCTGGTTCTGCCACAGTAAATATTATAGCTGCGAACCTTGACGACAACGATAAGATGCTAAGTGAACTTGGTAGCTTTGTTGAAGGTATGAAAGCCGCGACGAATAATGGGTAAAAAGCGATGCTATATATGATTTGTGCAACAGACGTTGCAAATAGCTTAGACAAGCGCCTTGCAGCACGCCCTGCACACTTGGAGCGCTTGAATGCGTTAAAAGCAGAAGGTCGGTTAATTATGGCAGGGCCCTTCCCTGCCGTTGATAGCCCGGATCCCGGCCCTGCGGGTTTCACCGGCTCATTAGTGGTAGCTGAATTCGATTCACTTGAAGATGCGCAAGCATGGGCTGATGCCGACCCATACATCGAAGCAGGCGTTTACGAAAGCGTAATAGTAAAACCGTACAAAAAAGTGTTGCCGTAAAAAAATGGACACCCACCCAAAAGCCTAGCACCCGCTAGGCTTTTTTGTTTCTGCGAGAAATAAGGGAGAAAAAAAAGGACAGACACTCACTTTTGCAACGCATTAAAAAATGGACACACACTTTTTCTTTGGGTGCAACCAATGAACACACACTCTTATAAACAAAGCAGTGTAAATAGGACAGACACTCTTAAAAAGGAACTTCCCCCTGATTTGCCTTCTTCTATAAAAGTTAAGCGATGTCTACATGAAGTGTCTGTCCCTTATTTGGTTACTAAGATAGGAATAGCCACTTACGGCTTATGTACACTTTTCCATAAGCAGGGTAGACTTATTCCAATTCAGTATTTGTTCAGATTGCTAACGTATACTTGGCGTTAGTTTGGTCTGGGCGAGATTTTTATGGTGAGGTTGTATGACGTTATCGCTTCGAGTTGCAATAGTATGTGTTGTGTTAGCTTTGTCTTGCACAAGTCCGGCTATTGCTCAGCAAAGCGCTAACGCCAATATTTCCAAAAGTGAAGCTGCTGAACGCGCGAGAAATGCAGAAAATGGTCGCGTGTTAAAAGTTGAGCAAACTTCCAAAAAATATCGTGTAAAAGTACTGAAAAAATCAGGACGAGTAGTAACGGTGGATGTAGATAAACGCTCAGGCAAAGTGAAAACATCCAAAGATAAGGATTGATATGCGTATCCTAATAGCCGAGGACGACAGCAGGCTGCTAACCCAACTAGACACGCTACTTCAACAAAATGGATACAGTGTTGATTTAGCTGACAATGGCGAGCATGCATTATTTCTCATAAAAGAATACAGTTATGATTTGGCAATTATCGACATCGGTATGCCAAAGCTAGATGGCTTTGAAGTTATCCGAAAAGCGCGACAAGCTGACATTTCCTGCCCTATATTAATTCTGACAGCGCGCGACAGATGGCAAGAAAAGGTAGAAGGCCTTGATGCAGGAGCCGACGATTACCTTACCAAACCATTCCACAACGAAGAGTTACTCGCTAGAACGAAAGCATTGATTCGTCGGGCTTCAGGTCAAGCTAACCCAACAATTCAGTTCGGTCCAATAGCACTTGATACTGTCAGTGAAGAACTTTCACTCAACGGAGAAGCGCTCGACTTAACTGCTTACGAGTACAAAGTGATGGAATACTTGATGTTGAATCCACAAAAAGTAATTTCAAAGACTGAGTTAACTGAACATATCTATGATCAAGATTTCGATTTAGACAGCAATGTCATTGAGGTCTTCGTTGGTAGATTACGCAAAAAGCTTGATCCGACAGGCGAGTTAAAACCGATAGAAACCCTGCGTGGAAGGGGTTACCGGATAAATCGCAACCTATGAGGCAACTGTCGCTTCGACTGAGAAGTATCTTATTAGCAATAGGGCTATTAGCCCTATTTGCGCCTTTTACCGTCATTATTTTAGATGACGCTTATACAGAAAGTTTAACTCAAGCAAAAATGAGTGAGTTGCGCCTAATGAACTTAGGCTTGCTTTCCGCGTTTGAGTTAGATGGCGATTTACCCTATATGCCAGAAATTTTGTATGAGGAGCAACTCAACCTGCCTGGCTCGGGGTATTTGGGCATTATTGTTTTTCGAGACGAAGTCATTTGGCAATCAGCATCTGCTTTAGAATATACTTTTACCCCTCCTGATATTGATGTTGCGGTTGGAAACGAGCTCTTTATCGACAATCACAATCCTAAATTTGCTAGCGAGTCCCCTTTTTTCGTCTATGCATTCACCGCGGAATTTGCTTCTAGTAGAGATTTTGAGCCCGTACGCTTTTACATTTTTAATGACAAAGTATTGTTCGAGCAGGAACGAGACACTTTTTTAACGACTACATGGCAGTGGATATTCACGTTGTGCTTTGTTTTGCTTGTGTTTATTGTGGTGGGCATTAGCTTAGTACTCTCGCCTGTAAGAAAACTCATCGACGAAATTTCACTGACTTCAAGTGGCAAAAAACTGAATCTTGATGAACGATACCCCGTGGAATTTGACTCACTAAAACGCTCCATCAACGACTTGTTACACACTGAAGCTAAACAAAGAACACGCTATAAAAACAGTTTGGGTGATTTGGCGCATAGCCTGAAAACACCGCTTGCAGTTGCTTCAGGGCACAAGAGCCTTCCTGCAGAGGTTAAAGAATCGCTGTCTCAAATCGATAGGATAATTCAACGACAATTAAAAAGAGCGAGTGCTGGAAAAACAGGGTGGCAGAATGCAATTCGAATAGAACCTGTTCTGCATAAACTCGCAGATGCGATGGATAAAGTTTATCAAGATAAAGCACTGACTATCGAATTTGATGTCGACGAAAAGGCGCAGTTTAAGGGCGACGAAACAGATTTAATGGAGCTGTTTGGCAACATTCTTGATAACGCCTGTAAAGCAGCCAACACCCAAATTACGGTTTATGCGCAGATTAACGATAATTGGTTAACGGTAAAATTCGATGATGATGGCCCAGGTATCCCAGATGATAAAAAATCGGTGCTGTTAGAGCGAGGGATGCGGCTTGATACATACACCGAAGGTCATGGCATAGGTATGGCTTTGGTAGCAGACTTGGTATCTATATATGAAGGCCGAATGAAGATAGAGGACAGTCACTTAGGTGGCGCAAGCATTACTGTCAGCTTTCCCTATCACGAAGTCGAGAATTAGTTCTCGACTTCTAATAAAGTGGACAGATACTTTTTCGTGATTTTTTTGTGGCTGTCCATTATTGTTTTCTCAAAAAGATGTTTTGCTATAGGTAGCATTAAGTGTGTGTCCGTTTTCACAAACACCCATAAAAAACGAGTTATGCCGCCTTCTTATCACCTTCACTTGATAGCAACACTGCAAGCCATTTACTCTCTTCTCTCGATTCTAAGGCTATTTTTACAACCATAGTTAAAGGGACAGAAAGAAGCATTCCAACAGTACCCAGCAGCCACCCCCAAAAGATCAAAGATAGGAACACGACAAGCGTAGATAGCCCCATTCCTTTCCCCATCAACCGAGGTTCGACCATATTACCCATGATGGTGTTCACTAATACAAAGCCCAAAGCAGCAAACCCTGCCTGCGCTGGACCAAGCTGAACAAAGGCGATTAGCACCGCAGGTACTGCGGCAATAATAGAACCAATATTCGGAATAAAATTAAGCATAAACGCAAGTACAGCCCACAGCATAAAATGGTCCACACCCATTATGTAAAGCCACAAGCCGATAATAAGTCCAGTACCTAGACTCACGACTGTTTTTATTGCGAGATAACTGTTAACGGAGCGGATGAATCGGTCGATGTGTTTTAGCTTCATACCGGGGTCAGCCAACGCAATATGCAATCTGCGAGGAATACTATCCGCTTCAAAAAGCATGAAGATAACGGTTAGAAGAATCAAGAATAGATTAGACAACACACCGCCCATACCGCTTATGAAATTGGTAGCAACCGACATTGCCGTAGCAGGATCTAGGTGAGAAGCGATCAACTCGCGGTTTATATGAATATTGTATTCAGCCAGTTTAGACACAACCCATGCAAACTCAGAATCCAATTTACTTCTGTATTGAGGCAGATTTTCTCTAAACTCTGTCATTGACTGGCCAACGAGACCGGCCAAAAGAAATCCGAACACAACAATTATCAGTATAACAAAGGTGATAGATAACCATTTAGGCACGCCAAATCTAGAAGTCCAGTGAATAATTGGACTGCACGCTATAGCGATAAATATAGATAGAAAGAAAGGCACCATAATCGTACTGGCTGCCTTAATGCCTGCCATTACAACCACGAGGCAAGCAAGTACAATAAGAATTTTTGCGGTTGGTGATCGTAGTTCCACTGACATTTTGTGCTACATTCCTGACTGAAACGACAATACTTTACAACGACTTATAACTAACTACAAACAAGAGACTGTAATGAATTTCAACCTCGCCACAATAAAAATTAAAAACCTCAGACTTCGAACGTATATCGGCATCAACGAAGATGAAATCAAAAACAAGCAAGATGTAGTGGTTAACGTAAAAATCGACTACGACGCTGAGAAAGCTACTAATACTGACGATATGAGCGATGCACTAAACTACAAAACGATCACCAAGGCGATTATAAAATTAGTCGAGGATAATCGATTCTCTTTGTTAGAAAAACTCACCGCCGATGTACTTAGCATTGCCGCAGAGCATTCGTCGGTGCGCTATGCAGAAGTAGAAGTAGACAAACCCCACGCGCTCAGATTCTCTGACTCGGTATCACTTACGCTTTCGTGTAACAAGTCAGCGTAGCGGAGAGTTCCATGAATATTCTCATTACCGGTGGAACAGGCCTTATAGGCAGTGAATTCATCAGCCAATATCGAAACCAGCATACGTTTACAGTTGTATCGCGGGACACAAGTAAAGCAAAGGCAAAGTTGGGAGAAGACATTGCTGTAGTAAACGCTGTTTCAAAAATTGAGGATATTTCGGCGTTTGATGCGGTGATTAATTTAGCGGGTGAACCAATAGCCGACAAACGATGGACAGACACTCAAAAGAAAGTGATTTGCGAAAGTCGATGGTCAATCACTTCACAACTCGTCGCTAAAATCAACGATACTAAGCAGCCTCCAAAAACCTTTATTTCGGGGTCAGCGATTGGTTTTTATGGGAATCAAAATGATAAAGTATTGACTGAAGACTCCAGCCCTCACGATGAATTCACCCATCAACTATGCAATAAATGGGAGTCAATTGCTCAGGGCGCGATAAGTGAATCAACTCGTGTCGTTTTATTGCGCACCGGTGTTGTACTCTCTAGAAACGGTGGGGCCTTAAGTAAAATGGCGCTACCTTTCAAATTGGGTGTGGGCGGAAAACTGGGCTCAGGGGATCAATATCTGTCATGGATCCACCTTCAAGACATGATAAGAGCCATCGCATTCTTGCTTGAAAACAAGAATTGTAGCGGTCCTTTTAACGTAACTGCACCAGAGCCAGTTGCAAATATTACATTCTCAAAGCAACTCGCAGCATCGCTTAATCGCCCATGCTTATTCACTGTCCCTGCCTTCATTATGAAAATTGCGATGGGAGAATCATCAACAATGATTCTGGAAGGTCAACGCGTTATACCTCAAAATTTAACTAACGCTGGGTTTACTTTTGAATACCCTACTTTAGAAATGGCACTTAACGACATTAATCGATGAGCTGATTAGATTTCGTTAGCTGCAAAGTTCTAATGCATTCGTTAATCCGTTAATGCCGTTAATGCCGTTAATGGACAGACACTTTTTATATGAGTGACTGTCCACTTTCTTTTGCTCTAAATCACACCATTTTTCTCAACATTTGGCTCGTATTTAGCGTTAGCAAGCGCCAGCAACCAAAGGCCCCAAGAATGCCAACTACAACAGCACCTACTGTAGGCGCTACAGCCCAATATTCGAAATGCAGACTGCCATCCATTTGAAAAACTGATGTTTGAAGCAAGTAAAGACTTAACTCATTAGCCAATGCCGCCATGAATCCAGCGACTGTCCCTATAATTACGAATTCAAAAATTACACTTTTACGGATAAGGCCGCCTTTCGCGCCCAATGTCCTTAATATTGCAATTTCCTGCCTACGCTCATCCATACTGGCTTGCACTTGGGCTATCAATACTAAGCTCCCAGCCATCAGTACTAGCACCAGTATAAATTCAACCGCTACTGATACTTGATCTACTATCTCGCGCAGCTGATTTATGCGAGCATCCACATCAAACATCGTTATTGAAGCAAAGGGCTTTAATAGCTCAGTGAGTTGTGATTTTCTCTCGGTGGGTAGATAAAAACTAGTAATATAAGTAGGTCGGAACGAAGCCATTGCATCAGGATGGATGACAAAGAAAAAGTTAGGTTGCATCGTCTGCCAATTTACTTCCCTGATACTGGTCACTTGGGTTTCGACTATTTCACTTCCCACATTAAAAGTTAACTTATCACCCATTTTGATGTCTAAACGCATCGCCACTTCTTGCTCAACTGATACAGGATAAACGCCATCATCGATACTCGAAACCCCATTACCATGCCAAGTGCCTTCCACTACCTTATTTTCTTTTTGTAACGTGTTACTCCACGTTAAATTCGCTTCTCTGCCTAGCCCGCGACGCCCTTCCCTGTTAGATTCATCTTCCTTTGATACCTCTGTGTTTACGCCTTCCTCGTTAACAGCTACAAACCGACCTCTAATAACAGGGTAGAACTCTTCTATTTGAATGCCATTCTCTTCAAAGTGTCTGTCCAATTCGGGTTGAATATCTGGTGTTATGTTGATAAGAAAGTAGTTGGGTGTCCCTTCGGGCAACTGTGAACGCCACTGCGACACCATATCATTGCGCATAACGAGCACTACCAACAACAGCATGATTGTTATCGAGAAGCTAATGAGTTGTACACTATTGTCCATAGCTCTTCGCTTGATCCGCGCCCACGCTAGCTGCCAAGGGCCCATTCTGCCACTACCTAAACGTCGGCCAATAGCAATTAACCCATAAGTAGCCAGTAATAAGCTTGCAACAAGCACAGTGCCCGACAAGAACAAAATCGCACTTATCTTAAGGTCCTGACTATACATCCACATTAACGAGAAAATCGCTCCGCCAGAGGCAATAAACTGAATGCTACGAGAACGCAGATTGGCACTAATGTCTTTTCTTAGTACCCGAAGCGGGGGTACCGAGAATAACTGAAGTAGTGGATACAGAGAAAACAGCAGTGCGCACGTCGCCCCAGTAGCAACGGATATAATCACCGGACGCCAATGCCAAACATTAAGAGATACATCTACTTTATCAGCAACAAACATGACCACTACTTGTTGGCCAATAAACCCGACAATAAGACCAATAAAAATCCCCAGTGCTGTGATTAACAAAATTTGAATGAGGTAAATTTTACGAATCGTTCTGCTGGTAGCACCCAAGGTTTTCATAATGGCCACTGGATCGAAATGTCGTTGTGCATAACGTTGTGCCGCGACAGCTATCGATACTGCTGCAAGTACAATTGCCAATAGACTTGCGAGCAGGAAATAACGTTCAGCGCTTGCTACAGAGCGTCCAATTGCAGACTCATCATCTGCAACAGTTCGCCATGAATGCAAGTCGTCATTAAGATTGGGCAATAGCCAGTCGCTGAAACTCTCCAATTGACTCGGCTCGCCAGCAAAGTACCCCACATAACGAACCCTACTGCCAGGGCCTGTAACAGCCGTTTTATTGAGGTCACTTATATTCATCAGAACAATAGGGTCTGTGTTAAAAATGCTAAACCCAGCATCTGGAATATCTACCAAAACGCGCGTCACCGTGAAGACACCTTCGCCAATCTCTATCTCATCGCCCACCGTGATTCCTAGCGTTTGAAACAACCTCGATTGCACCCAAGCTTCACCTGGCTGGGGTAAAGCATTGGTTTCCTGCTTTTCACCAAAAGGCTTATCGGTAATGCTTACCGCCCCTTTTAGAGGATAGCCGTCATTCACGGCTCGAAGATCGACAAGTGACATTTCGTCACCGCTAAATACCATTGAGCGCGTAGTCACTTGTTTAGCTGTTGTTAATCCCTCCTCTTGCGCTTGTAGCAACCAAGATTCGTCTATAGGATCATCCGAGCGCAACTGTGCATCAGCGGCAATAAAGGCGGCTGAGCGCGATTTCAGGGCTCCTTGAAGTCGTTCGCTAAACAATGATAACGAGAGTACTGCCGCTACAGACAATACAATAGCAAGTAGAATGATTGTGAGCTCGCCGCGTCTGGCTTCATGGCGAAACAATCGCCACGCTAAATTGAACGAAGTTGACATTTATACCGCCTCTTTCGCATCGTTTTGCTCTTTAGCAGCGGTAGTTTCAACGAGTTCACCCGCACTCATTGTTAACTGTCTGTCGCAATGCTCTGCCAACGTATTATCATGTGTAACAAGTACTAAAGTAGTGCCTTTTTCTCTATTCATTTTAAACAAAAGTGACTCTATTTTTTCACTGTTCTTAGCATCAAGGTTGCCTGTTGGCTCGTCAGCAAACAAAATTTTAGGCGATGTAATAAACGCTCTCGCAATCGCTACACGTTGTTGCTCACCACCAGATAACTGGTTGGGAAAGTGGTGCGCTCTGTGTTGCAAACCAACTTGTTCTAAGATTTCATTGGCCAGCGCTTTGGGATTATCTAACCCCGCTATTTCAGCAGGCAACATGACATTTTCAAGTGCAGTTAGGCTTTGAACCAACATGAAGCTTTGAAATATAAAACCCACTTTATTACCGCGTAGAACAGCTCGCTGCTCCTCATCCATATTGTGCAGCCCTTCACCATCCAAAAAAATCTCACCTTCTGTAACTTGGTCCAAGCCCGCCAACAAGCCTAACAAGGTTGATTTACCTGAGCCGGACGCACCAATAATGGCAACGGACTCACCAGACTTGACTTCGAAGGAAATTGGACGAAGGATCTGCAGTGAACCTTCACTCGTATCAACTACTTTGGTTACAGAGTTTGCTTTTATCATAAGGGGTCATCTATTCGTGTTTGTTAGATTTCGTAATTTGTTCGTATTTTTAGTCATTCTTTTAATACCCTCTCACGCGCTATCAGATCAAGCTGATAACCAGGAGAAGAGCGAAAATGCTGTCCTACTTATATTAGGTGACAGTCTATCCGCAGCTTACGGATTACAGCAACGCGAGGGTTGGGTTAGTTTGTTACAAAAAATGTGGCAAGACGACAATATTCCGATTGAAATTGTAAATGCTGCGGTGAGCGGAGAAACCACCGATGGCGGTCTAGCAAGGTTCCCTCGTCTTCTAGAGCAACACAATCCTACGCATGTTTTAATTGAACTGGGTGGTAATGACGGCTTACAAGGCCACAACATTAAAAAAATTAGAGACAATTTAACGTCATTAGTTGAAACAGCGAAAAGCAGCGAAGCGCAGGTTTTTCTTCAAGAAATGCAAATTCCTTCAAATTATGGAAAGCGATATACGCAAATGTTTACCAAGAGCTTTTCGCAAGTGGCTGACGCACAAAGCGTGACGAAAATTCCTTTTTTCCTAGAGGAAATAGCATTGAAAAGTGAGCTAATGCAAAGTGACGGGATTCACCCAAATGCGACGGCGCAACCAATGATTGCAGAATTAATGGACAGACACTTAAGAAAGTTAATCCTCAATGATGAATAAATGTGCTATTTTATAAAAGAATGATTCACATAATTCGGAGTCTAGTATGGATGTTTCATCAGTTAATTCAGGCCCAGTATCAACCGTACTTGAAACAACTCAGCGTGCGCCTCAGCAGCAAGTGGAGCAACGCAACGAGCAAGAAAATCAAGCCAATCAGACTCAGCCTACACAGCAGGCATCGAGCAATTCAGACGGTCGAGTAGGCTCACGCGTGGATGTGTTTGTATAAGGCTTTGATTGATAAACTGGACACCCACACGATGTCTTTACAAATTCGCCGCATAAAGCTAACCAAAGTGGACACCCACTTGTTTGCAGTTACTAAACCATTCACTACGAGCAGTCCATCAGAGCACTTAAGTGACTGTCCACTTTAGTTCACTGTTCAATTTAGTTCCAAACCATTCATCTTAAAAAACTGTACCAAAACTGGCCTCATAGACACTTATAAAGAAGCGTGAATTTCTCATAATGCGTAAAAACATTAGGGATATGGAAATGCCTCTACCTCGCTACAAACAAATCAATACGGATGTCACCCCCTATTATCATTGTATTTCACGATGCGTACGTCAGTCGTACCTTTGTGGTAGGGATAATAATACAGGGATAAACTATGAACATCGCAGAAAGTGGATCCAAGACAGGCTGCACAAGCTCTCACAAGCTTTCGCCATTGATCTTTGTGCTTATGCTGTTATGCACAATCATATTCATGTTGTGCTTCATGTCGCTAAAGGAAGAGCTGAGGGTTGGTCAATGGATGAGGTACTTCTTCGCTGGCGAATGTTCTATAAATGTCCACCGCTTGTGCAACATTATTTAGAAGGTGGATCAGAGAGTGAATTGTCCCCCGAAGAGTGCGCTGAGCTGCAAAGGCTTTCATCACTATACCGAAGCCGGCTTCAATCAATTAGCTGGTTCATGCGGATGCTCAACGAATACATCGCTAGAAAAGCGAATAAAGAGGATGATTGTAAAGGCTATTTTTGGGAAAGACGCTTTCGGTCTCAAGCGATATTAGATGAAAAAGCACTGGCTGCTGTTATGGCATATGTCGACTTAAATCCAATCCGAGCCAAAATTGCAAACTCTCTCACTACATCAAACTACACGAGTATTCAGTACCGGTTAAATGCACAACGAGTGAATAAAACACCCAAATTTTTGATGCCATTTGAAGATTGTATTCAACAAGGCAAAAAATCTCATATTCCATTCAAGTTAGATGACTATGTTGCACTATTGAAAAATACGTTGGCGCGACAGACAAAGAAAGTTGCATCCCCCTTTCCAAAGCTGACGAACAGTTTACTCAAACGCCTTGGTATGACATCGCAAAACTGGCAACTAGTAACAAATAATTTTGAAACTTTATTCTCCGGTCCGGTTGGCTGCCCGGACGCGATGACAGATTTTGCGAAGTTTTGTGGCAGAAGCTGCCGGCCTAATGTGACAAACGCCACGAGATATCTTTCATAAAAAAGGCTTTCTAATGAAAGCCTTCAACAATTAAATCTCTTTATTCACTTCGCTGATACTGCGAGGGCTTTTTGCTATTTCCAGTGCCAAGTGATAAATACCTATCTCGAAGTTTTGTTTGTCGAGACTCCATTTTAATTGGTAGT
Organism: Alteromonas sp. KC3; assembly: GCF_016756315.1. Classification (NCBI taxonomy): domain Bacteria; kingdom Pseudomonadati; phylum Pseudomonadota; class Gammaproteobacteria; order Alteromonadales; family Alteromonadaceae; genus Alteromonas; species Alteromonas sp. KC3. The sequence goes on along the minus strand of NZ_AP024235.1, from coordinate 1,531,542 downwards.
CCATTGATGAACACTGACTCAGCAGCTTCGGTTACTTCCAACGGATCTCCCGACCAAATGACAATATCTGCTTGAAGGCCAACCTCAAGCCTACCCACTTCGGTATCAAGCCCAAATATTGACGCTGGTACACGCGTTAAACTTTCTAAGCCAACCTCATGTGGTAAACCATTTGCTACGGCATTACCTGCATGTTGTGCAGCTAGTCGAATGTTGTGTGTGTCCATTCCAATAGCTACGCTGACGCCTGCTTGATGAAGACGTGCGGCGTTGCTTAGTGTAGCGCCCATTTGGTCAAATCCACCTGGCAAGTTGTACTCTGGATCGATAATCACAGGAATATTTGATTGCGCAAGCTCACTTGCAACGCGCCAGGCTTCTACGCCATGAACCAAGACCACTTTCACAGAAGGGTGTCTGTCCTTAAAGGCGATCACCTGGCGAATATCCGCAGCGCGATCAGCTCGCATCAATAACGGCACTTCACCTTGTATAACGCGCTTTAGTGCTTTTACATCAGAGCGAGTGTTCAGCCCATACCATGGCTTCTCTGCTGATAAATCACCCGCCGCATTCGAAGCTTCCTCAAATACTTTATCCAGCATTACCCAAAGTGCAGCTCGTGAACCACCAGTATGCTCAGCACCTTCGCTACCCACGTCTATTGTCATGAAAGCGGCTGATTTTAAAACGGGTGACTGTCCACTTAACTGGATGATTGCGCCAAGCCCACCAAATAAGTATTTACTGCCATTAATGGCTGTAGCCGCGGAAGTCATACCCTCTAGGCGCGTAATTGCAAGCAGTGAGCTGTCAGGGTTAACAGCGTATTGAACATCTAATGCTGCACCTGTGTTTGAAATTGGCGTCATTTCAATACTTGAATCTACCACGCCTGATGACGATGACACTTCAACTAAACCTAAAGAAGTGAGTGCACCGATAAAGCCTGGCGTAACTACCTTTCCACTAGCATCTATACGTTCGTAACCTTCAGGTACGCTTTCACCACTCTGTACCGACTCAATTCGGCCATCTCTAACAAGGATGGTTCCTTGATCAACAATGCCCTGTGAGCCCATGGTGTGTATCTTTCCACCAACAATGGCGTAGTTATCGGCAAATGTGGATGTCACTATCGACATTGTAGCCAGTAATACCGCTAATTTTCTCATTTAGAATCTCCTTCACCCACTTGGCCTAGCTCGAAATCACTCACTGGCCATGACGACGTATCCGTTAAGGAGTAGGCTAAACCGCCATCAATATATACCTGCTCTGCTTTCGTGTAAGTTGAAAATGGATTTCCATTCCACACTACGATGTCAGCTTGTTTACCGGCCTCGAGAGACCCCGTTTTATCAAAAATACCCAGTGACTTCGCTGGATTAGCCGAGAGCCAAATCCAAGCGTCTTCCATAGGAATATCAATACCAGCACGCTTACCATCCGACCACGCTTTGGCCGCTTCTTGATTTAAGCGCTGTATCCCAAGGTCGCTATCAGAATGTACTATGGCACAAGCACCGGCAGCATGAACCGCGGGAATGTTTTCACGAATGCCATCGTAAGCTTCCATCTTGAAGCCCCACCAATCTGCCCACATCGCTGAACACACATTGTTTTCTTTCAGCTTGTCAGCAATTTTGTATGCTTCAACCGCGTGATGAAAAGTGCCAATTTGATAGTCAAACTCTTTCATCACATCCATCATTACGGTCATTTCATCTGCTCGATAACAATGCATATGAACGCGAATATCACCTTTCAAAACGCCTGCAAGCGTCTCTAGCTTCAAATCTCTTTTAGGTGGTGACGCATCTTTACCGGCTTCATAATCACGTTCGTAGGCTTCCCATTTTCGAAGGTAATCTTGAGCATCTGACCATGCTTGTCGATATCCCGCTACGTTACCCATCCTTGTCATTGGCCCACCTTTTTCACCGTAGACGCGTTTCGGGTTCTCACCACAAGCCATTTTCATGCCATAAGGAGCTTGTGGAAACTTCATATCCTGCATAGTACGACTTGGCACATTTTTAAGCACCACCGAGCGGCCACCAAATAAATTAGCCGAGCCTGGTAAAATTTGTAGCGTTGTCACCCCGCCGGCTAAAGCACGCCCAAAACCAGGGTCTTGCGGCCAAACAGAGTGCTCGGCCCAAACCTGTGCAGTAACTGGATTGGTCATTTCATTACCATCAGAATGGGAACGAGTAGACGGTGACGGATACACGCCTAAGTGACTATGGTTATCGATAATACCTGGTGTTACCCACTTACCAGTGCCGTCGATTATTGTTGTGTTGCTCGCGGTATCGAGTGATTGTCCACTTTTGGCAACAGCTTGAATCTTTCCTTCAGCGAAATAAACACTACCGTTTTCAATTTTGCCGCCAATGCCATCAAAAATGGTTACGTTGGTAATAAGGGTAGGTTCACTTAGGATTGGTTTGTACGTACTTGGATAAGGGTCAGGATTTATCGATACTTTAGGTGCTTGTGTGCTATCAACGCTGGCATCTTGGCCACATCCCATCAAACAAAATGATGCGATGCAAGCCATCGATAGTGTCAGCTTCGAAGGTATAATTTTCATGTGTTCCCCAGAGCTATTCTTATTATTTGTGGATACTGGGGGTTATTGATTCAATTTCCCCAGTACAAAACAGCCTAGCTAAGGAATGTGCACTTGCCAAGTTGCACTAAGGTAGAGCGTTATATTAATGCGAGGACTGGCGAGCTAGCACATCAACGATATCTTGAGAATTGGTCAAGCGCCTAATATCATTGAATAAAATTTCAGCTTCTGGATACTGTCTTTTTAAATACCCACACCACTGCTTTATTCTGTTCGGATAGTATTTGCCCTTATCCCCGAATATTTCATAACCTGAGTACTGTATCAATAGCGATGCTAGTTCAGGCCATGGCATGGGGTCCTCACCATTTTTGATACACAGCGCTAAGTTTGGAAGGGCTAACGCTCCTCGCCCTATCATTAGATTTTCACAATCAGATTGCTGTTGGCAGCGCTTAGAATCCTCACTACTCCAAATCTCGCCATTAGCGACCAAGGGAATTTGCGTATGCTGTTTAATTTTTGCAATCCAATCCCAATAAGCAGGTGGCTTGTACCCTTCCGTTTTAGTTCTTGCATGCACTACAAGCTCTGAAGCGCCTGCTTCGGTAATAGCTATAGCGTTATCGATTGCTAAAGACTTATCTTCAAAACCCAGTCGAATTTTCGCAGAAACAGGAATGTGACTTGGAACAGCCTCTCTGACTGCTTTTACAATATCGTATAGCGTTTGTGTTTCTTTAAGCAATACAGCACCGCCTTTGCTTTTGTTAACCGTTTTTGCTGGGCATCCAAAGTTGAGATCTACACCTGGCGATCCTAGCTCAATAGCGGTTTCTGCATTCTCAGCTAGCCATTGAGGATGTTGGCCAAGCAATTGGACACGCACGGGAACGCCTGCTGGAGTTTTGCCACCATTGTGAAGTTCAGGGCAGAGACGATAGAAGGTTTTTTTCGGCAACTTTTGGTCGACTACCCTTACGAATTCTGTAACGCATTGGTCGAAACCGCCTACACGAGTCAACATGTCTCTCATTAAGTGGTCAACAACCCCTTCCATCGGGGCTAGCATTACTTTCATCAGGTAAAGTCTCTTTCAAGCTACATTAAAAAACGGCGCGAGATTTTATCAAAAAGCACTAGACGTCGCTATGGAATAAACATGGATTGCTAAAGAATTAACTTTGCAAAAAAATTATAGAAATGGACAGACACTTGATGAGTGAAAAATGAGGGCTCAAATGGACAGACACTTATTTACATAAAGTGTCTGTCCATTTTGAGTTTAGAGCTTGATACTATTAATCGAAATTGAGTGTGTGTCCGATTTTTTATAGAGCCGCTCGAACACAGCTTGTTTTTGCGACTCAGAGTAATATTGCCAGTGCGTAATTTCATCGATTGTGCGCTGACAGCCAATACAAATATCTTGTTCGTCAAGCTTACATAATGCCACGCACGGTGAAGCTAGATTCATAGTGAAATGTTACCTATTTCTTCTTGCGATTGGTGAGAAACACGAGAAGCCGCAATGGCGTTAAGTGTGCTCTCTGATAACTCTTTATTCGACCACAGGCAAACAAAGCAACCAAACTTATCTTCCAAGAATGCGGAAAACTCAGTGTCTGTCCTGCATTCGTGACGAATAAGATTTTGTTTGTTGCCGTCGTAAATTACTGCCGAATAGATAAACACAATTGAGCCCCCTTCATTGAAGGCTTAAATATACATCTAGACGTCTAAACGTTCAAGCGTCTATTTAACAAATTCTAATGCTGCGCAAATTGCTGCCACTTGTGCGTCATTGCAGTTCTGTGGTGTAGCGTTAGCACTATCGGGGTAAACCTCTGTAGTAGTAACAAATTCAGCGTCAGTCATTCCACCACATAGAAACAGTGTTTTCTTGTCGTAGCAAATAACCCCCTCGCTCACTACATCTGCGCCTATAATTTTCCCATTATCGTCAGGCGGTGCGATGTGAGTAACTTGCTTGACCGCGTTAATCACCGACTCTTGAAAGGCTATTTGTGGGTTCGGCGTATTCGCTACAGTGTAAAACCCATCTGGGATATTCCAATTATCATGCGTAGTGCCGTCTCTTGCAGCAAGGGCGGGCCTAAACTCTGAGTTATCTGTGTCAGTGGTTTCGTGCAGGTCTATGTGTAATGAAAGCGGTATGTTTAATTCATCTATTAACGTCATCAGTTGCGCCGCTTCAGGCGCTGGCGAGTTTTCAAAAAATGAACGATTCGGATCTAGCGCTAGAGGATTCCAGCGATTTATTGTCTCATATCCCCAAGGACTTACACATGGCACCACCACAATATTGCAATCTTTTGAATACTTAGAAAGTTTAGTTTCAATAAATTGAAGCGCTCCCTGGACGCCACTGGTTTCGTAACCATGAACACCGCCTGTTACTAATGCTGAAGGCTTATTTGGATCAAAGCTTGTAGGGAGTACGGCAAACAACGGGTAACGAGCTTCATCGTACGGTAGTGCACCATATTGCTTTAGTGAAAATCCGTCAGGAATAATTTTATTCAGCTTATCAAGCACTTCTTCTTTATAGCTTCGCTGAATACGTTGCTGTGCTTTCCATTGTGCTTTTTCTTCGTCTCCCCACGGCTTACCCGGGGTTCCTATTGGATAATTCTGCATATAACACCTCGTAGTTTGGAAGGTAATAATAACAGTCATTTAATCCATAGTATGTGCTGATAACGCTAAACTCGTATTTTTGAGCGCTGTTGGTGTATAGGTGCAATTACACCATTAAGGCGACGAGTGATTTTGAAACACGCAAAAATTTGTTCAACCGATTCGACTTAGAAAGTGACTGTCCACTTTGCGCAGTCGTCTCACTTCGTTGCTTTAGAGTTTGCGATGAACTTAACCAGCGACAGAGAATAAGTGTCTGTCCACTTTTGATTCAAATAAAAAGTGACTGTCCACTTTCATCATACTTTTAAAGCGCTTTGGCTAAGAGACTTGAAGAAACGCAATTTGAGAGAGGTAAAAACAAAAAAACCAGCCGGATGGCTGGTTTTTTCGATATGGCGTCCCCTAGGGGATTCGAACCCCTGTTACCGCCGTGAAAGGGCGGTGTCCTAGGCCTCTAGACGAAGGGGACAGAAATTTTGCTAGTGAAGCAAAGCTTCACTAAATTTCTGTAAGGCGAGATGAGCTCTGCGAATCGAGCGACATTATCCTTACTGAAATTTCCGTCCGGAGCTAAACACTCCAGCCTATTTCACAGTTTTAATCGACTGTGACGCGATAAAATGGCGTCCCCTAGGGGATTCGAACCCCTGTTACCGCCGTGAAAGGGCGGTGTCCTAGGCCTCTAGACGAAGGGGACAGAAATTTTGCTAGTGAAGCAAAGCTTCACTAAATTTCTGTAAGGCGAGATGAGCTCTGCGAATCGAGCGACCTTTTCCTTACTGAAATTTCCGTCCGAAGTTAAAAACTCCAGCCTATTTCACAGTATTAATCGACTGTGACGCGATAAAATGGCGTCCCCTAGGGGATTCGAACCCCTGTTACCGCCGTGAAAGGGCGGTGTCCTAGGCCTCTAGACGAAGGGGACAGAAATTTTGCTAGTGAAGCAAAGCTTCACTAAATTTCTGTAAGGCGAGATGAGCTCTGCGAATCGAGCGACCTTATCCTTACTGAAATTTCCGTCCGGAGCTAAATACTCCAGCCTATTTCACAGTATTAATCGACTGTGACGCGATAAAATATGGCGTCCCCTAGGGGATTCGAACCCCTGTTACCGCCGTGAAAGGGCGGTGTCCTAGGCCTCTAGACGAAGGGGACAGAAATTTTGCTAGTGAAGCAAAGCTTCACTAAATTTCTGTAAGGCGAGATGAGCTCTGCGAATCGAGCGACCTTATCCTTACTGAAATTTCCGTCCGAAGTTAAAAACTCCAGCCTAAATCAAACCACATACTCTGTAGCTTGGTGGAGCCAGGCGGGATCGAACCGCCGACCTCCTGCATGCCATGCAGGCGCTCTCCCAGCTGAGCTATGGCCCCGTCATAGTCCCAATCACTTTTTGTGTGACTGTTCCGTGACAGCGGGGCGCATTCTAGGCATCCCCCCCTGTCATGTCAACGGTTTTTTTATGAATTTTCTCTGTTTGCTATAAAAGTGAGCGCTTTGTCGATTCTCTCGCCAATTTTCTCTTTTGAAAGCAGATTCAAGGTGATATCTAACGATGGCGAGTTACCACCACCGGTAACAGCTACACGCAACGGCATACCTACTTTACCCATACCAACTTCCAGTTCTTCTGCCGTACCATTAATAGCGGCTTGAATATTTTCAGGGTTCCACTCTTCAATTGCCATTAATTTAGCTTTCACGTGCTCAAGAGGACCTTTCGCTACTGGTCGAAGATGCTTTTTCGCAGCGTTGGCGTCAAAATCGTCGTAATCTTGATAAAAATACGTCGATATCTCTGCAAGCTCTTTCAACGTCTTAACACGGTCAGCTTGAATCGCAATTATTGACTCAAGCGCAGGTCCTGCTGTTAAGTCCACGCCTAAAGCGTCAAAATGCCATTTAGCGTGAGAAGCTACTTCGCTCGCTGGTAGTGATTTAATATAGTGCTGGTTCAACCAAATCAATTTTTCTGTATTGAATGCAGAAGCTGACTGCCCTATCGCATCAAGACTGAACTTCTCAATCATTTCGTCTAATGAGAAAATTTCTTGATCACCATGAGACCAACCAAGTCTGACTAAATAGTTAAGCACCGCTTGTGGTAAGAAACCATCGTCGCGATATTGCATTACGCTCACTGCACCGTGACGCTTTGACAACTTCTTACCGTCGTCACCTAAAATCATAGAAACGTGGGCGTACTCTGGTACGGGTGCACCAAGCGCTTCAAGAATATTAATTTGGCGTGGCGTATTGTTTATATGGTCTTCACCACGAACCACGTGAGTAATCCCCATATCCCAATCGTCAACAACTACGCAAAAGTTATACGTTGGTGTGCCATCAGAACGTTGAATAATTAAATCATCAAGTTCTGTATTACTGATTTCAATTTTGCCTCGAACATGGTCGGTAATTACTACTTTGCCTTCAAGCGGGTTCTTAAACCGAATAACAAAAGGTTGGCCTTCAGGGTGGTCAGTTCTGTCTCGCCAAGTACCAGGGTAACGAGGTTTTTCTCCACGCTCTTTTTGCGCTTCACGAATGGCATCAAGTTCTTCTGAGCTCATAAAGCATTTATATGCCTTACCTTCATCAAGCAATTGTTGAATTAGCTCTTTATAACGATCGAAGCGATCAGTCTGGTAAATAGGACCTGTATCCCACGTTAATCCAAGCCACAACATTCCGTCTAAGATGGCCTGCTTTGCTTCTTCTGTTGAACGCTCGATATCTGTATCTTCAATACGAAGTACAAACTCGCCACCATTATTTTTTGCTAAGAGCCAAGAATAAAGCGCTGTACGTGCGCCACCAACGTGAAGGTAGCCTGTTGGGCTAGGTGCAAATCGTGTAACAACCGACATGGTCACTCTCTATGTGTTAAAAAATTTCTAAAGTTGCGCGCATTCTACCAGTGTCAGCGTGATGACAAAAGACGGTAAGCACTTTCAAGGCTATTTATATCTTCTTAAGCAAGTTGAAGGTGGAAAAGGACAGACACTTTCTTGGTGCTCAGCTTCTTCTTTATAGGACAAGCAATATTGCAAGCAGTATTGGACAGTCACTTTTTTAGAAGTAATTAGAGAAAAAAGTGTCTGTCCGCTTTTTATATACATCTAATTAAAAAGTGTGTGTCCGATTTAAGTTCTAGACAAGCAATATTGGAAAGTCACTTTTTAGAAGTAATAAGAGAAAAAAGTGTCTGTCCTCTTTTTATATACATCAAATAAAAAAGTGTGTGTCCAATTTATATACGTGAAGTTTCTGGGGTAGCTAAATAAGTGTGTGTCCGATTTAAGTTTGTGTCCGATTTAAGTTAGATTTGTCTTTTGCGTGTGAAATTGGGTGAAAAATGCGGCGCTTTTCATCAATTTAATCAAGATACGAACAGAATGTTTAAATTTCCGCCATACGATCACTTTTCTTTAATTTTATAGTTGACACTAACGGAACCGACTCTATAATACCGCCCCACTTGCTTAGGCAAGCAAACAAAGAGATGGACGCTTAGCTCAGTTGGGAGAGCATCGCCCTTACAAGGCGAGGGTCACTGGTTCAAGCCCAGTAGCGTCCACCACCTTCTTTGTTTTGAAACTAAATGGACGCTTAGCTCAGTTGGGAGAGCATCGCCCTTACAAGGCGAGGGTCACTGGTTCAAGCCCAGTAGCGTCCACCACCTTCTTTGTTTTGAAACTAAATGGACGCTTAGCTCAGTTGGGAGAGCATCGCCCTTACAAGGCGAGGGTCACTGGTTCAAGCCCAGTAGCGTCCACCACCTTCTTTGTTTTGAAACTAAATGGACGCTTAGCTCAGTTGGGAGAGCATCGCCCTTACAAGGCGAGGGTCACTGGTTCAAGCCCAGTAGCGTCCACCACTTCTTTTTCCATTATATCTTCAACATTGCACTAAAGTTTTATCGCTAAATATCCGATAAGCATGTTATACGCGAATTAACGCAACTATTTGTTATAACAACTATACTTACCTTATCTCACTTTCGTGATATTGTTGGGTATTGTACCTATTATCGGTTTTATGTGGATGAAACTTAACTTAGCTAAAAACACTAAGTTGTTGATTGCAGAGGATCAAGTGCTGGCCAAAAGCCATATGCACTATGCCCTCGAGCAGCTGGGTTTCAAAAACATGGACTATGTCGATAGGCCCTCACACGCACTCGTTGCAATGCAAGAGCGCGATTATGACGGCATCATTTGTTCATATAGTCTTCGTTCTGAACAAGGTGGCTATTTTTTACTTGAGCAACTTAATGCAGAACAAACCCTTCCCTTAACCAGTGCCTTTATTTTTACAAGTGCCGATACTTCTTCTGAAGTTGTTCATGCCATCATTGAACTACAGCCTGATGAGTTTATTGCAAAGCCCTTTTCAGTTAACGAACTTGATAAGCGACTATCTCGCGTTTTGTCGCGCAAGCATGCGCTTCGAAATGTCTACCTGCAAATGGACAAAAAAGATTACGAAAAGGCATTAGCTGAAGTTGAAAATTTTTTGCTTCAGCCTGAACACTCAGAGCACTTCCCACTTGCGCTAAAAATTAAAGGCGAGATGTTGGTGCAAACGCAGCGCTATCACGAAGCCATTTCGTTTTACGAATCCATCATCAACATTCAAGATTTTAGCTGGGCGAAACTTGGCATTGCCACCTCATTGATGGCCTTAAACGAGTTTGACGACGCAGAAAGGGAAATTATACAACTGGCGCTTCGTCCCGACGCAGCGTTAAATGCCTACGACTTACTTGCGAAGCTCCAAATCAAGCAATCTGCTTTTGACGATGCATTAGAAAGTACCTCTCTTGCCTGCGACATTTCGCCTAGGAACATTCCACGGCATCAGCAAGCAATAGATCTGGCACGTATTACACACGACTATGAAAGCCAGTTTAATAGCGCAAAGAAAATGGTGCGTTACGCGAAGGGCTCTATCCACGACAGTCCTGAGATTTACCTAACCGCCGCTCGTGCAGGCGTGGATTTTGCGATGACGTCAGATCCAGAGCACGTAAATAATATTGTAAAGCAGACCGGTGAATACCTTCGCCAATTAAAGCGCGCGCACCCTAAAGCGGTAGTCAATGATGAACTTGCGGTCATCGATGCACGTCTTCATTATTTGAAAGACGACGTTGTAAAAGCGCAACAATTACTGTCAGATTTTAATGTAGACGGTGATCAATATCATTCTACCGAAGCGCTGCTCGATAGAGCCAAGGCACTTCATGAAATAGGTATGCGTGCTAAGTCACTTGAAATACTAGATGCCATTGCCGAGAGAGAGCCGTCAAAAACAGGGGAAGTAAACCTACTTGCCACCTACTTGAAACAAGAACGAGCAGAAAGAAAAGCCATTACGTTGAGCCCCAAAACACTCAACAACACTGCAGTGGCCCAATACAAAAAAGGCCACTTGGAACAGTCGTATACCACGTTTTCTCAAGCATTTAGAGTAATGCCCAAAAACCCTTCTATTGCACTTAACTATCTACAAGCAATAATTAGAGCCCGAAGAAGTAACACCCCACTGCCCCCTAACACGGTAGACGCTATCAAGAAATGTAGAGAAACATTAGAAACGGCCTCATTGTCTGAGGAGCAACGTTCACGCTACGAGTCAGTGATGCATATTCTCAACCGTTAGGCAGTCAGCTAATTGGTGTAAACCACAACAGTTTCATGAAATAGTTTATCTTTGTATTCAAGTTCGTGGCTGAAGGTCATACCAAGCTTTTTCATGATATTGATAGATGCAGTATTGTCTGGATTAGCAATAGCTGAGAATTTCTCAACGCCGATATCGAATAAAGCATCCTTTACTGCCATAGCAGCTTCGGTTGCATAGCCTTTACCCCACGTGCTGCGTTTAAAACGCCAACCTAACTCCATGTTATCGCTTTCGGGAGTTTGAGTAAAAAAGCCAAAGGGGCGAACAAGTATCCATCCAATACTCTCTTTTTCAGCCAGCGTTTCAACACGCCATAGCCCCCACCCTAATGCGGGGTTGGAGTATGCAAGAAAGCGAGGTACAAAAATGTCGCGAATATCTTCCTTAGAAGATTTTTTCCCGCCATTGATAAACTTCATTACTAGTTCGTCTTGATCGAGTTCCCATAAGAAGTGGGCATCAGCTTCTGTGATGTAGTGGTAGGAAAGACGCGCACTGTCCATGATATGCATATACTTCCTTTTTCATTATTATTTTTAATTATGTCTTAATCGATGAATATAGCTCATTTTTGCAACAAACCAAACAAAATACGACCAATTTCGCCTAATGTTTTTTACTCACTTACCTCAACCACCTAACATGGCAAGGTGTTTAGTTGCGCCGGTTTTGCCTTCGTGTAAATAGTGCGTTTCGTGCTTTTGGCCAAGCACGTTTTGAAGAAACTGCACTACTTCATTTACATCACCACCTGCCAAAAGCTCGCGCATATCAATGCCATTTTCACTAAATAAGCACAAATGCAATTTGCCTGGCGCAGAAACGCGTAGTCGGTTGCAGGTTTTACAAAAATCTTTGCTGTACGGCATTATCAGGCCAATTTTGCCCGCGTAATCGGGGTGATAAAATTCTTGGGCAGGGCCTGCGTCTTTGCGACGTAGCAACGGCTGCCACCCCATCTCAACCAGCGTATCTTTTAATGGTGTGCCACTTTGATGCTGTTTATTGAAAAATTTATGAAGATCGCCAGTTTCCATCAACTCGATAAAACGCAAGGTCACGGGCATATCTTTTAGCCATGCAAGAAAACGGTTTAAGCGGCTATCTGAAAAATCGTTAAGCAGCACCGAGTTCACTTTTACATCCAAGCCGCAGTCGATAGCTGCGTCAAGACCCCGCAACACGGTTTTAAGCTTATCTTGCCCTGTAATAGCAGCAAACTGACGTGGATCTAAACTATCAATGCTCACATTAACCTGATGAAGGCCTGCCTCTTTCCACTGGGCAGCAAACTTTTCCATGCGACCACCATGCGTAGTCATAGCCACACGGTTTATCCCAGGCGTATTAGCAGTTAAACGTAGAATATCCAGAAAGTCGCGGCGAAGTGTGGGCTCCCCGCCCGTTAGCCGTACTTTAGACGTCCCCAATTGCGCAAAGGCTTTTAGCAAGGTATCTATTTCAGCAAGCGACATGAACTGGTCGCTAGAAGGGCCGTCGTATCCATCAGGCAAACAATACTGACAACGGAAGTTACACGCTTCGGTCACTGACAAACGTAAATAATGAAACTGTCTACCGAAACTATCTTCTAACAAACTCACTCCTCGTTGCGTTGCCTGTTGGCATTGCATATCTCTTTTACTTTACGCTTTTCTAACGCTACACGTTTAGTAGTTACTAAACTAAACCACTTGTAGTGTACGACGCGAGAAAACAGATTTAAATACCTTCATGAATATAAATAAGACCAAATTAATCTCTTAGATCTTTCAAAACGTATTTCAAACAGCGTAATAGCTAAAAGTCGTGTACTCTACTACATGGCTATACCGCCCGTTCTTTTATCCTTACTACATTTCACACTATAAAATGAGAAGAAACCGATTTCCCACCAATGTCGATGAACCCGTTAAATGGCACGTTCTTTCGCAACTTTGGCCTTATTTGCTTGAATTCAAGCGCCGTGTAGCGCTGGCACTTTTGTGTTTGATAGCCGCTAAACTGGCGAGTATTGGTCTACCTTACGTGCTTAAATACACGGTCGACAGTTTAAACGGCGACTTAACCACATTAGCCCTAGCGGTGCCTATTAGCCTTATCATTGCTTATGGCGCTTTGCGGCTTATAAACGTTTTACTTGGCGAAGTGCGCGACACGCTATTTGGCCGCGTAACAGAGCGAGCCATGCGAAGACTTGGGCTAAAAGTGTTCAAACATTTGCATAACCTCGACTTAGGGTTTCATTTAAACCGCAGAACAGGCGGCTTGTCGCGAGACATTGAACGCGGCACCAACGGCATTAGCTTTTTAATGCGCTTTATGGTGTTTAACATAGTGCCTACCCTGCTAGAAATTGCGCTTGTTGTGGGCCTGCTTTTGGTACAGTTTGGCGTATCTTTCGCCATGATAATCATATGCAGCGTGGTGGCCTATATTGGCTTTTCCATGAAAGCCACCGACTGGCGCACACGCTTTGTTACTCAAATGAATGAGGCCGACTCTACCACCAACTCGCGAGCCGTAGACAGCTTACTTAACTTCGAAACGGTAAAATACTTTAACAACGAGGCGTTCGAGGCCAATCGCTACGATACCGACCTTGCAGCATGGGAAAAAGCGCGCCGTAAAAACCGACTGTCCCTTTTTGCATTAAACGGTGGGCAGGCCAGCATTATTGCTATTGCAATGACTTCAATGATGGCTAATGCCGCGTTTGGGGTAATTAACGGCGAAATGACTATAGGTGATTTTGTTCTGATAAACGCCTTTACCATGCAAATATTTATGCCGCTTAACTTTTTGGGCTTTGTGTATCGCGAAATTCGCGGCAGCCTTGCTAACATCGATAAGCTATTCGACTTACTCTCTCAGGCGCCAGCCATTAAAGATGCCGATAATGCGTCTACGTTAGTTACGACCAACCCCGTCATCACCTTTGATAACGTGGCGTTTGCGTATAACGAAAAGCGCGAAATTTTAAAGGGCATCAGTTTTGAAGTACCCGCAGGTGCTAAGGTAGCCGTGGTGGGTGAAAGCGGTGCAGGAAAATCAACGCTAATGAAACTACTGTTTCGCTTTTATGAGCCAAGCAGCGGTAGCATTAACATTGATGGGACAGACATTCGCCATCTTACTCAGCAAAGTTTACGCAGTCACATAGGTATTGTCCCGCAAGATACCGTGCTATTTAACACCACGCTGCTTGAAAATATTCGCTACGGTAATCCAGATGCTTCTATTGAAGACGTTGAAAATGTCATTAAGCTGGCGCATCTGGAAGATTTTATTGCCAAGCTTCCCGATAAGCTTGAAACCACAGTGGGCGAGCGTGGCTTGAAACTGTCTGGTGGCGAAAAGCAGCGCGTTGCCATAGCAAGAGCACTACTTAAAGGCGCGCCTATTATGATTTTTGATGAGGCCACAAGTTCGTTAGACAGTACCTCAGAGCGTGCCATTCTTTCTGCCCTTCGCGATGCTGCTAAAGGGCACACTAGCTTGGTCATTGCCCACCGCTTATCAACTATTGTTGATGCTGACAAAATTTTGGTGCTTAAAAACGGTCATATTGTAGAAGCAGGCACGCACTCTGCGCTTTTGGCCGCCAATGCTGAGTACGCGACTTTGTGGCACGCACAGCAACGTGAAAAGCACGCAGACAACGAGCAATAAGATAGATGGATCCGACACTAATAAAAGATGCCATTAACCAAGTGATGCCATTTGGCAAATACGCTGGTAGGCGATTATTTCATTTGCCTGAACCGTATCTTGTGTGGTTTCACAAACAAGGGTTCCCCCAAAACAAACTGGGGGAACAACTTGCATTGATGTACGAAATAAAACTTAACGGGCTAGAGTCTGTTGTCGAACCTTTATTAAACGACGATTAGCCTATTGCCAGTTTTGCGTCTGGGTGTTTAATTCTGCTCATGCGAGGGCTGGCGATAAAGTACGCGAGTGTTAACGGGCCGAGTCGACCAATGTACATTAAGAGAATAATGATAAATTCCCCGCTGTCTGACAGACCTCCCGTTAATCCTCTCGATAGCCCTACCGTGCCTAATGCAGAAACCGCTTCAAACACAATGTCCAAAAATGGGGCATCTTCAGTAATCAGAAGTAAGAAAATAGCTATCCAGGTGATGCCAATCGAAATAAGGGTTAACGCCAGCGCCTTGCTTACTGTTTCAGTACTTATTGCCTTACCGTAAAGTGTAGGTGCAGCACCACGGCTAATGTAGTTATAAGCAGCAAGTAGCAGCACCACAAACGTCATCAGTTTAATGCCGCTTGCGGTACTCATTGAACCGCCACCAATGAACATAAGCAGTAACATAATAGCCGTTGTGGCATCTTCAAGCGACGCTATATCAATGGTATTAAACCCCGCGGTACGAGGTGTAACAGCCTGAAACCATGATGCCCATACTGCCGATACTGTGTCTAATTTACCCAAGGTGGCTGGGTTATCTATTTCGATCATCAATATTGAGATAAACGCCAGTACATTAAGCGCCAATGTGCCTAAGATCATGGTTTTGGCATAAACAGAAATAGGCTGCCACTTTCTTTTTTTAAGCAGTTCTAACCACACAGAAAAACCAAGTCCGCCAACAATAAACAACGCCGTTATTGTGATATTGATTACGGGGCTGCCGACATAGGCAGACAAACTGTCACTGCTTAAGGCAAAACCAGCATTATTAAACGCCGATATCGTGTAAAAAAACGCGTTAAACATAGCGTCTGAGGCGGGCATTTGGGGCCACCAAAATGCGCTTAAGATCATAAATCCCATCACCTCAACCATAAATGCAAAGGCCAATACGGCTTTCGCGGTAGACACCAATGTAGACATATCGGTTTGGTTAAATGCTTCTTTCACGGCCGACTGCTGTAGAAAGCTCATTTTATTGCCCAGTGCAATAAGCGTGACTACAGCAAATGTCATAAGGCCAAGGCCACCCAATTGAATAAGTATGGCGATAACGGTTTGCCCCGCCATGGTAAACGCCGTCCCCGTATCGACCAAAACCAGTCCCGTCACAGTAACCGCAGACGTTGCCGTGAACAAACTTTCAACCCACGTAATAGGTTCAACCGTCATTACAGGAAGTTTAAGCAGTAGCGTGCCTATAACAATCACGGCAAGAAAACTCAGGCTTAAAATCAGTGGCGGTGCAGCATGTACTTTTGCGGCCCCTTGAGGTTTGCGTTCTAACGGCTTGTATGCCGGACTCCATTTGTTCATTTCACAAACCTAGGCGCAATTTTTACCAGTGAGTCACGTGGCCCGCAAAGGATGACGGTGTCGTGCGCCTGTATTTCAAATTCGCCAGCAGGTGATTGATTAAGTGTCTGTCCACGTTTTACGAGAAGGCAGCTGATGTCTTTTTCAAAACCAGACAAAACGCTGCTTATTGGCTGGCGGGCGAAGTCACTATCTAAAATAAGGTCGACAATATAATGCCCGTGCCCAATACCAATATAGTCATTCACCATTGGGTAATTTAGGGCTTGGGCAACCCGTGCGCCCATTTCTTCTTCTGGGTGGATGATTTTTGACACACCCAATTTCGACAATATGGTGTGATGAGCGCTGCTATTTGCTTTTACCCAAATATTTTTCACCCCAAGGTTTTTGAGCGCTAGCGTACATAGCAAACTGGCCTGCATATCTTCGCCAATGGCGACCAATACCGCTTCGCTCTCACATAAATTAAGCTCTGAGAGCGCCCGTTCATCGCTAGCATCACAAATTAGCGCCTGGGTTAAATCACCTGCACAGTGCTCAACTAAGCGCTCATTTTTATCAATGCCAGTTACTGTGTGCCCCATATGAATAAGTTCTAAGCTTGCAGTCAAACCAAACTTACCTAAGCCCAATACAGTGAAATGCGACATTTACCAACCTCTATTACGAATGAGAAAACCGGTACCCTTTCTTGGGCATATTTTCTATAAATGATGAACTGCAGCCGTAATCGTCAAGTTTCTTACGTAACTGACGCACCAGCACCCTGATGTAATGGCTGTCTTCGCTATGATGATGCCCCCAAATTCTACGTATAAGCTCTTGCTGGCTAATATATTCGCCAGGCTGCTTGGTCAACTCATCAAGAAGCTGCACTTCTTTTGGTGCTAGGGAAATATTATTGCCCTCTACCGTTAGCATTCGCTCATCGACAGACAGCGTGACCGCGCCCAATACGCGTTGTGGTGAAGCAGGTGCAATAACCGGGTTAAAGTCTCGCAGCAACACTTTAACTCTTACCACCAGCTCTTTTATTCCAAATGGCTTGCTAACATAATCGTTGGCACCTTGTGAAAGAAGCTGAACCTTGTCCACTTCTTGATCTCGCGCGGAAAGTACCAGCACGGGAACTCTACTGGTTTGACGTATGCGGGATAACACGTCGGCACCTTCACCATCAGGCAAGCCCAAATCAAGAATGACCAAATCGGGGGCCTGTTTAGTGAAAATGCTAATGCCCTTTGCCACGGTAGGCGCTTCAAGGCAGTCGTACCCTTCGGCCCTCAACGCAATACTTAGCATTTGGCGAATGTTTGCCTCGTCTTCAATTACTAAAATACTATTAGTCATACAGCCACTGATTAATAAGGGATAACTAAGGTGACGCAGCAACCCACTTTCTCGTTGCTAACCGTGATGGTGCCGTTGTGCGCATCAACAATACCCTTGCTAACGCTTAGCCCTAACCCAATGCCACCTTTGCCGCTGTCTCGCTGACGCGTAGATTTAAAAAGTGCAAACGGCGCGTCGAGTTTTGCGTCACTAAATCCAACGCCTTCGTCAAATACTTGAAATTGAATGTTGTCGCCAATATTGCTTACTCTTACCGTCACTGTGCGTTCGCTAAACTTAAGTGCGTTATCAATTACGTTATACAGTGCTTGTTCAAAAAGAGATTCAGACAAAGTAATAATTTGATGCGAAGACAAATTTTTTATCACCAAGCGAGAATTATTCACTCTGGCTTCCAGCTTTTGTAAAAAAGTAACCAATGATGTTTTTGACAGATTGATGGTAAGCGCGTCGTGCTCAATTTTGGTCGCTTGAAGCAGGTTCTCGATGTAAACATAAAGTCGCTTTGCTTCGCTGTGAACGCCCTGCTGTAGCGCCTGCCTCTCGCTGTCATTAAGTTTATTTTGATAAGTAAGAAGGGTTTCTACAGAGCCAATAATGGCAGACAAAGGAGTACGAAGATCATGTGATACCGAGCGCAGTATAGTAGTTTGTGTATTGGCAACTTCAAGCGCACGCTGCTGCTTTCTGACATACACGGCCAACTCGCTAGTAAGTAGCGCAACAAGCATGAACACGACAAAATTAACGGTGTCTTCTACTTTGTCTATCTGAAATGTAAATAACGGTGCGGTAAACAAATAGTTAAAGCTTAGCGCCCCAATGACGCCAGCTGCCACACCGCCCGCGCGAGACGTGGTTAATGCTGCTATTGCACAGCCCAATTGCAATATAAGCAATATGCCACCTAGCGGCAAAAACCACTTACTTAACGCGACACAAATGCAAATTGCGACAGTCATAATTAAAATTGTGTATGCCGCTAGCTTTATTTGATTCATTGCTTCACTAAAATTTGATTCAACCTCTACAGCATACCAAGCTGATGTTTTAGAAACGCGTAAAATTTTGGTAAAACCCGCCTGCCCGCCAAAATATGCAAGCGTACGCATCAGTACTCAGACCATAAAAATCTTGCTTCAAGCGCTTCTACTTGATACGGTTTTCTTTGTTAATGAACTAGTTAGGAAGTCTAGTTTGACTCGCTCACTTCGAATCCCGCTTACCAACGTTTACGCTAAAGGCGGCTATTGCGCCCATGTAAAGCTAGGAAAGCATCAGCACCCCGTTAATTTAGTGCTAGATACCGGCAGTAGCACGCTTGTGGTACACAACGGTAGCTACCAGCCAGAGAAAGATACCGCTTTAACGCCAACATCTTATGAACAAGATGTCTGCTACGGCATGGGCGGATGGTATGGGCCAGTGGTTAATACCCGCGTGTCTTTTCACGGGTTAGGGCTAAGTATTCACTTAGACAATGTGCACGTTGCCGTGACGGCGAAAGAAGAAAGCCAGAGCTTTGCACAGGCAGACGGTATTTTAGGTCTTGCCTATGACGGGCTGAATACGGCGTATGACTTAACGTCATTTTTGCAAACCCGTGACGTCAGCCCAGAAGTCACGTACCCGTATACCATGAGTCAAACCGATGACAGCGTGCGAGATTATCGTAAATGGTTGCACCAGTACCCCAGAAAAGCACTGGTGCCTTATTTTACCCAACTAGAAGCGCAAGGTGTTGTCGCTAATCAGTTTGCGCTACTCACGCACCGTTCTAGTATTTTCCAAACCAACAGCCACTGCCCTGTTCGAAAGCTACAGGCCAGCAAAGCCAACCATGGCTTATTGGTACTTGGCAAACCGCACATTCACGCCGATTTGTATAAGCCGCCTATTCACACGGCGAAAGTGCTTCACGACAAATACTACAATGTAAACGTAAAAGCGGTGCAAATAGACGGCCAGCCCAAGCGCAGCGCGCCTGCGTTAAAAGAAAATGAAGTGAAAGGCTATTGTACCAATGGCATTGTAGACAGCGGCGCGTCGATGGTGATGTTTCCACCCTCGCTGTATAAACAGCTAATGGACGATTTTGCCAGCCATAACGCTCAGTTTACCGAGTTACTCACTCCCTTCATGACCTTTGATGGTACTGAAAAAGGCATTGATGCAAATAAGGTAAACCTGAACGACTGGCCGAACATTTATTTGCACCTTGAAGGTGAAGACACCGATATTTGCCTTTGCATTTCCCCTGAATACTACTGGCAAATACACGCACCAGAACCCGAGCTTGCGTCGTTTAAAATACTAAGCACGCCTAATTGGCCAAATCAAAGTATTCTGGGGTTGCCCCTACTTAATAACTACTACACCATTTTTGACCGAGAAAATGGTGACAAAGGCGTGGTTCAATTTGCCACAAAGGCCACATTAAGCGACGCCCTGCATTTAGAAAGCAGTCGGCTTTTTCACGCCCACACCGAATCAAACAGCACCAAGGAATAACATGAGCGCATCGCAAGCAAAATCAACAGCACAACAAGGCAGCATTGTATGCGTTGGCGTGGGCATGACCTTGGGGTCACACATTTGCCCGCTTAGTCGTAGTTACATTGAACAAGCCGATGTGGTGTTTTGCAGCATGTCTAACCACTTTACCGAACTGTGGGTAAAAGAGATGAACAGCGACGTGCGTAGCCTGCAAACCTTGTATGCCGAAGGCAAAGACCGTCGCGATACTTATAAAGAAATGGTAGAAGCCATGATGGTTGAAGTACGCGCAGGGAAAAAAGTGGTTGGCGCTTTTTACGGCCACCCCGGCGTGTTTGCATGGGCACCGCATAAGGTAATAGAGGTTGCACGTAGCGAAGGGTTTGACGCCCATATGGAAGCCGGTGTGTCAGCAGAAGACTGCCTCTATGCCGATTTGGGCATAGACCCAGGCAAAACAGGTTGCCAACACTTTGAAGCGTCGCAATTTATGTTTTACGAACGAAACATTGACCCTGCGGCGTACCTTATTTTATGGCAAGTAGGCATTGCTGGCGATAGAAGCGCCGCCCGCTTTGAAACTACAAACGTATACAGAACTGTGCTTAAAGAGCTGCTTTTAGAAATATACCCAAGCGATCATAAAGTTGCGCTGTACGAAGCCAAAACCTTACCCATTGACGAAACTCGTATGGATTGGATTGCGTTAAGCGACTTCGATAAGGTTGTGGTTAATCAACACACCACTATGGCCATTCCACCTGCTAAAAAAATGCAGCGCAACCACAAAGTACTGGCTCGCTTGGCAGAATTAGACGAGCAGAATGGCCAATGACCGCTTTTTACACCGAGCGTTTAAGCCATAGACTGCTAGAAGAGCAAGATGTGGCGTTTGCCGCCTCGCTTTATCAAGACCCAAAAGTAATGCGCGAAATTGCAACGTCTTTTTCTAAAGAAAAATCGGAACGGTCAATGGTGGCGGCGGTAAAGGCGCACAATGGAAGTGTTCTGAAGTTATGTGTATGGCTAATCAGCGAAAGAATCACAGGCAGACCAGTTGGCATTCAAATGTTAAATTGGAAAACAGCGGGAAGCAAAAGTGCAGAGGCAGGAATTATGCTCCACCCTACTGCAAACGGAAAGCAGTTCGCTTTCGAAGCTGTTGGTGCAATGCTAGATGTGGGCTTTCATATTTATCATCTTGATCACATTTATGCTCAATTTAATACAACAAATATTCCCGTTGCCAAATTCGTAAAAAAACTTGGTTTCACTACATTTTTGCCAAAAGAAAAAGAGTCACCTAGCGACTGCTCAATTTACCGTGATGATTGGCAAAGATTAGTTCAGCCTACACTAACTCAACAAACCTAGTAAAAAGCCGTCAGTTTAACGGTAGTGTTCATTTCAAGATATGTATATAAATACGTAATAAGTTACACAATACACTGTAAAGTATTGGTATAGTATGTTGGTTTTTTGTTATCTATAAAAAAAAGGAAAAATTATGAGCGCAGTACAATTATTGGAACAACTTGGTGCAAATGCTGATTTACAGGCAAATAAGCAAATCGCTAGCGCAATATTGGATCAAATCGGTGAGCAAAACGAAAAAATGTGGTGTTTTATGGTCCCTGCAGAAGAGGATGGAGAAGATAACAAGGATAAAGACAAGGATGGCGAAGAAACTGAAGATAAAAAAGAAATAAAACTTCAATAACGTCAGGGTAACCATCCATGAAGTTGCTTCTTTTATTGGCATTTATCTTTACATGTTCTTCGACCGCATTTGCGAATGATGAAATAGAAAATTTGTTTGATATAGCAAACAGAGTAAAAAGTAGTGATATAGAAGCGTTTGAAGCAACTGTTGACGATATTCGCTCTCGAGCAAGCCAATTGTCTCGAGAGCAATTCAATCACTTAGAATACCTCACTGGCTACTTATATGGGTTTAAAGGTAAGCCGAAGCTAGCTGTAAGTCATTACTATAACGCCTATAACAATACGCAAGATCTTGACCTTAAAGTAATAACTTTAATGTCTATCGTGAACTACCGAGGTATATCCAGGGACTTTCACACAGGGTATATCGAAGCTGAAGAGTTGTTTTCAATAATAAATTCAGCATCAGATAAAGTAAGGCTAAACGCAAACTTTGTTTTGGCAATATTTTATAACCTTGCAGACGACAACCAATCATCTCGCAAAATTATTAGACAAGTAGATTTTACAGATTTAGATCTCAGGCAGCAGTGCATATACAGAAGCACATTACTCGAAGCCGAACACAAGTTAGGCCTCATAGAGACAATAGAAGATTACGAACGCGCCATTGAAACGTGCCAAAATGCCAACGAGCTTATTCTTGTTGGTATGTCAACTCTTCTCAAAAGTAAAAGCCTAGTAGACTCCGGAAATATAAATAACGCAGCGGCGTTACTGCAAAGCTCAGAGCAAATTTTTGTCAGCAGTAGATACCCAATTATAATTGCAGAGTTTTATGCATCATACGCATCGCTATTGTTGCAATTGGATAGCACCGAATATTCCATAAGCCTAGCCCTGAAAGCTCTTGAACAGACCTCGCTAATGCAAGCCAGCCAACCAAGGGTTCAGGCATATAAAACACTCGCAGAAGCCTATGAACAATACGGCCAACTTGACGAGTCGCTTAAGTACTACAAACTCTACGCAGAAGCCGAAAAGGCCTTTCTTGACGAGACCAAGGCCAAGCAGCTTGCCATTCAACAAGCTAAAATTGAGTCTATTGAGAAAACTAACCAAATCGCCCTACTCGACAAAGAAAATGCGGTATTAAAAGCTGAAGCTCGTGCGGGTAAAGAAGAGCAGCTTAATGCTCAGCTAACTGCTGGTATGCTGGCGCTACTTGCCCTTGCAACACTAATGTGGGCATACAAAAACCGCCGTATGCACCTTATTTTGCGTCACAAAGCGCAGACTGACCAACTTACTAAAATTGCAAACCGTAGCCACTTTAGTGCCGAGTCAGAACAGCTATTAAAACAGCGTAAGTTAGTTAAAACACCAGTGGCATTTATTATTTTCGACTTAGATTTCTTCAAGCAGGTTAACGATAACCACGGCCATATTGTGGGCGATTGGGTATTAACCAACGCTGTACAAGCCGTTAAGCCTCTATTGCGCGCCACCGATAAGTTTGGCCGTATGGGCGGTGAAGAGTTTGCCATTATGCTTGCGGGGTGCGATGCACAGCAGGCCATGGCCGTTGCCGAGGATTGTCGTCAAGCCATAGAAGCTATGGATTGTTCACCCTCTGGTGCAGCGTTTAATGTCACCGCAAGCTTTGGCGTAGCAGATTCTACCCAGTGCGGATACAATTTTGATAAGTTATATGGCTGCGCTGATGAAGCCCTTTATCAAAGTAAGCATGCAGGTAGAAATCGCGTATATCTTTATCACCCCAGTGCACAGCAAAGCGCACAAACATTGGTACACGCTTAGCGTGGATGCATGGCACATTCATTTTTGATGTGACTGCTATTAGCTAACACTTATTTCATAAAAAAGCCCCAGCAACAGCTGGGGCTTTTGTTTACTTTGCTAAATACACTTTTTTAAATTAAGCGCGTTACGCATTTCTAAGATGGTCAGCCACCAAGAACGCCATTTCCAATACTTGGTCGGCATTTAAGCGCGGGTCACACTGGGTTTTATACGCTTGTGCCAGGTCTTCATCGCTAATTTGATATGCACCACCTGTACACTCGGTTACGTGCTGCCCTGTCATTTCAAGGTGAATACCACCAGCATGAGTGCCTTCTGCGTCATGCGCTTGGAAGAACTGCTTAATTTCACGCAAAATAGCATCGAAGTTACGGGTTTTATAGCCGCTTGATGCCGAGAAGGTGTTGCCGTGCATTGGATCAGAGCTCCACACCACATGACGCCCTTCTTCTTTAACGCGGCGCAGTAAGCGCGGCAGATTATCTGCCAAATTGTCTGCGCCCATACGCGTGATCAAGGTTAAGCGACCAGGGTCGTTAAGCGGGTTCAATGCGTCAATCAAACGAATAAGCTCGTCTTCTTGCATGCTTGGCCCTACTTTCACACCAATGGGGTTGTGAATACCGCGGAAGAATTCTACGTGCGCATGATCAAGCTGACGCGTGCGCTCACCTATCCACACCATGTGCGCTGAACAATCGTAAGGTTTGCCTGTCAAGGTGTCTACACGAGTAAGCGCCTGCTCATAATTAAGTAGAAGCGCTTCGTGCGACGTGAATAACGACGTTTCATGTAAGGTCGAGCTAGTCTGCGCGTTAATACCAATAACGTCCATAAACTCGAGGGTGTCTTGAATACGCATGGCCATATCAGAATAACGCTCTTTAAGCGGGTTATTCTCTACAAACGCCATGTTCCAACGGTTTACTTCGTGTAAGTCGGCCAAACCACCTTGTGCAAACGCGCGCAGCAAATTAAGCGTTGATGCGCTGCGATGATAGGCTTCAAGTAAACGGTCTGGATCTGGTCGGCGTGCAGCTTCGGTAAATTCAAAGTTATTAATAATATCGCCGCGATAGCTTGGCAAAGTCACACCGTCGCGGGTTTCAAAGTCAGATGAACGAGGTTTTGCGTATTGCCCCGCCATACGCGCCACTTTAGTCACCGGGCAACGACCAGCAAAGGTTAAAACAATCGCCATTTGCAGCAACACTTTGAAGGTGTCGCGAATTTTTGGTGCGTTAAACTCGTCAAACGATTCTGCGCAGTCACCGCCTTGTAGTAAAAAGCCTTTGCCCAAGCTTACTTCACCTAGCTGACGTCGAAGCTCGCGTGCTTCAGCCGCAAAAACAAGTGGCGGATACGTACTAAGTGTTTGCTCTACTTCGTTTAGTCTTACTTTATCGTCGTACTCGGGTTGTTGAAGAATAGGTTTATTTCTCCAACTGTCTACTTGCCAATTACTCAACGGTGTTCTCCTGAAAAATATGTACGTAGGGCAAATGTTTTACTGAAAATGCTGACTCAAGCGTAGCGCTTTTTTACAATCAGTCTAATTTGAAAAATTGAATGCTATTATTGTTTTTGGGCACTGAAGGCACTTTACCACATTTATTCCAAGGTAATAGGTGCGCAAACTTGAATTTCTAGAAAGTTATCGTGCTTGCTTATAGCAAAATGGCATTCAAACACCCGCTCAAGGTTGGCCTGAGTGGCAACATCAGCCGGATTTCCCTCTGCTACTATTTTGCCCTTTTGCATTAGCCATAAGGTGGTCGCGTAATTTGCACTAAGTGCAATATCATGTGAGCTCATTATAACCGTATTGCCTTTTTCGCTTAGCGCCTTTGCCAGCTGCGCCACCGCATATTGATGGCGGATATCTAACCCTTGTAAGGGCTCATCTAAAAGCACCAGGGCCTCGCCCTGCTCTATCGTAGGCCAAAGTTGAAGCAGCGCTCTACATATCTCTACCCGTTGGCGCTCGCCGCCGGACAATTGCGTCAATATTTTGGGTAGAAAGTCGGTAACCTCTAAAGCCTTTTCAAGTAGCGAAGGTATACCCGAAGAAGCCTGTATGTCTGCATAAAACTGCAGATACTCGTGCACGGTTAAATGAAAACTGCATTCGGTTTGCTGGGCAAGTAACGTGCGCATTGACGCTAAGCTCGCCAGCGACCACGACGATACGGATTTGTTAAATAGTACAACACTACCCGCATCTGCTTCTAATAGCCCGGCTAATACTAGTAGCAGCGTAGATTTACCCGCGCCGTTTGGCCCGAGAATGTGTACACACTGGCCTTTGGTCACAGTTAATGACGCGCTTTGAAGGCGGTTAGATACCGACACGTCATTTAGCGATGCGACTTCTAACGCGACTTGCGATGATACGTTAAACGCGCGGTTTGACGTACTGTTTGACAAAACAGTCGCACTCAAGGCTTGCCCGTGTTGATCCGCCGATTCGTTGGTGTTACTCAATGATGGGTTAGCACTGTGTGTGTGTTTATTCATGCTGTTCACGCCATGCATTAAGGGTTACCCCTTAACCTGCCCTTTTGACAATGCCCAAATTAATAATGGGCCACCAAGGGTTGCGGTAATCATTGATACCGGCAATGTGATAGCGCGCGTAAGTTCAGAACACAGTGCCACCAATAACAGCATGCACGCGCCCGCGAGCGCACTTAGCGGTAACAGTAGCGCATTATTATGCCCCACAACACGGCGTAGAATATGCGGTACCAGCAAACCGACAAAGGCAATCGAGCCCGCCATAGACACCGCAGCCCCCACCGCGACAGCACTGGCAACCAGTGCACGCTCTGTCAGCTGTTCAACATTAACACCACTACTTTTCGCGGCAATATCGCCGGCATAGAGCTTGTTAAGGTGCTTGGCAACGTAAAGCTGATAACCAACGGCCACCACCACAAAAGGAGCACCTAACGCTAAAATAGGCCAGTTAGTTTGATACAAACTGCCCATCAGCCAAAATGTGAGATTTCGAAGCGCGTTCGCATCGCTTAGCATGTAAAGCCACGCAATAATAGCGCCGCTTAAGGTAGAAATTGCAATGCCCGACAAAATAACCGCAGTAGCAGAGCCCAGCAATTTTCGCGCAAGCCGATAAATAATGAAGGTAGAGGCTAGCGCCCCTAAAAAGCATCCGACAGGCAATACATAATGCATGTACGCGTTTGCCCAGTCAGGCGTAAGCAGCAATAAAATAGCCGCTACCAGGCTGGCACCACTGGTTATGCCCACAATACCTGGGTCGGCCAGCGGATTTCTTAGCACCACCTGAAGTGTTGCGCCACTTGTTGAAAGTGCCGCCCCCACCAATACAGCCGTTAGTACCAACGGCATTTGAATTTGTAGCGTAATGTGTTGTTTTAGCATGTCTGGCGAGTCAGATAACATGACAACCGCAAGTATTGCCGCCACAGCAACAGTGAATAAAACAGACAGCAGCGCGGTGATCACCGCGGATGCCTTATAAGGTTTAGTCGTGTTGGGCGTTAGCACTGTTGGCCTTAATGTGCGCAATTAATCCGTCTGACGCTGTTTCAATTAAGTCTAGTACCAACTCAAAGCCGCGTTTTCCGCCGTAGTAAGGGTCTGGCACTTCTTTGTCTTCTTCGTCTGCATAGTCTAAAAACAGCTTAATTTTGTCGTGATATTGTGCTGGCGACATGCCGTGCAGGTTAGACAAATTGCTGTTATCCATGGCCAAAATATAGTCGAACTTTTCAAAGTCACTTTCATCAACACGACGACATTTCAGCCCTTTAAAACTGTATCCGCGTTCAACGCCTGCCGCCTGAGAGCGCTTATCTGGTGGGCTACCAATGTGATAACCATGGGTGCCTGCCGAGTCAATATTCAACGACAATCCAGCCTCTGCCGCTTTTTGTTTAAACACCGCTTCTGCTGTTGGTGAGCGACAAATGTTACCCAAACACACGAATAACACCGATATTGACTGTTCCATTTAACTTCCTTTCACCATGCTATAACGGAGCGTGACTAAACTTTATGTTCAGTTTCACGTATGATACGCCGTCAGAAAAATTGTGGAGTTTGTATGACCGCACATGTACTTATGCTGAGCAGTTCACGTCAAGGTAGTGAGCCTTACCTCGAACACGCCAGAGCGCTTATTTTTGCACACTTAGGTGATATTCGCGACCTTCTATTTGTTCCTTATGCCGCCGTAACACAAAGTTATGATGCATATGTTGATGCCGTGGCTAACGCGCTACCAGAATGCAAGGTAACGGGCTTACACAGTGTTGACGACCCAGTAGCCGCCATAAACAACGCAAAACAAAACGGCCAAGCTATTGTGGTAGGTGGAGGAAATACCTTTCACCTATTGTCGACTCTTTACGCCAACGCGTTAATTGTACCTATGAAACACGCCATTGCCGATGGCACGCCTTATATTGGTTGGAGCGCGGGTTCAAATATTTGTGGGCAATCAATTCGCACCACCAATGATATGCCTATTATTGAGCCACCGAGCTTTGATGCACTCGATATTGTGCCCTTTCAAATAAACCCACATTACACCGATTACCAACCGCCAGGTCACAATGGTGAAACGCGTGATCAGCGCCTTGCAGAATTTACCGCCCTTAACCCAACAACCCCGGTTGTTGCCATTCGCGAAGGGACGGCCCTTAAATTAAGCGAAGCTACACTTACGTTCGAAGATGGTCGCGAAATCAAGGCCGACAACGAGCACGACGGTTTTATCTTTTTAGGTAAAGAGAAAACGCCAATTAATGCCGGCGATAGCTTAAACCAATTGCTCGATAGCGTGCTGTAAAACCGCATCAGAGGGTTGGGCTTTAAACGGTATTTCCGCCAGTAATGGCGCTGGCATCATGGCTTTTAGCGATGCGAGGTTTTCATCGTATCGCGTCATGTTGCCAGTAACATCGTTTGCTACCCAACCAGCAATGGTTAGGCCATCGGCAAGAATAGCTTCGGCAGTAAGCATTGCGTGATTCAAGCAGCCCAAACGCATTCCTACCACTAAAATAACCGGCATATTTAGCGATTTAACCACGTCAGATAAATAGTGTGTCGGCGTGTTTTCATTGCCCAAAGACAACGGCAGTCGCCAACCACCCGCACCTTCCATTAAAAGGACGTCTACATTGTAGCTTTGTAGGTGGTTTAGCCCTTTTTCTATGGCATCTTGCGTAAGCTCGACACCCGCTTCGCTTGCCGCTATGTGCGGCGCAATAGGCGGCTTTAGTGCAATGGGGTTTATTTCGCTAATGGGTAAAGACAAGCCGCTTGCCTTTTGAATATTAGCGGCATCCTCGTTTACCCATTCACCATCCACTAAGTCGCAGCCCGCTGCAATAGGTTTGTAACCTATCGAGGTAAGTTTTGCTTGAGTTGCTGCGCGAAGAAGGTGACAGGTTACGTAGGTTTTACCCACTTCGGTGTCTGTCCCGGTTACAAAATACTGCTTCATCGTTGTTCCAATCTGAAATGACTTACTCGGTAGGTAAGCGGTAACTTACTGCCCACGGCGCTAATGTTCTGATAGGCCATGGCGAGCTTCTTGATATCTCTGCGCGATAATGGCGGCTGCTTCTTTCCTGTTTCACCCGCGCCTACCCCTTTCACAGAGTGAAGCAGCGACATAATTGATGAGTGACTGTCCACATAATCTTTGGTGATCACGCGCGTAAGTACGAGAGAAGATTGTTGAAATGCATTAACCCACGTGGTCGTTGACGGCATTGGCGTAGTTGCCTCAACAAGCTGCGCAATTTTGCGTGCTTTTTTAAGCTCACTGAATGAGCCATCAACCATAATGGCCAATTCGGCAACACCGCCCTGGCTGAGCACTTTACTGATCTGCTGTGCCACAATAGCCGGTGAGCTTGCCCATTGCAGTGCCATGGATGAAAACACGGTAGTAAATTGACCCGATTCAAAAGGCAGCGACATGGCGCTACCATGCACAAAATGTGGGGCTGGGAAGGTTTCTCTTGCTACGCTAAGCATTCCTTCGGCAATATCTACACCCGCAGTATTCGCGCCCCGCTCGCTCAGCGCTTGTGTGTGCACGCCCGTACCGCAGCCGATATCAAGCGCGTTACCTGAAAGCTTTTGCGGTAAGTTATTCAGCGCCTCATGAGCAATCACTTTTTGAATACAGGCAATACTGTCATAGCGTGTCGCCGCTTTTGAAAAACGTGAGGCAACAGCGCGCTCACTCATTACGTTTGTGTTTGCATTTGCGTTTTCATCTAATGCAATATCATTTTGCTCGGCGTTCACTCGCGGCACTCCTCAGCGGCAAGCCCAATGGCATCAAGCAGCACATCAATATCTTGCTGAGTATGATTGGCTGACAAGGTAACGCGCAGCCTATCTTCGTTTTTAGGGACCGTAGGATAACGAATGGCCGTTACCCAAATACCGCGGCGTTTTAGCCCTTCACTTAATGCCACCGCGCGTTTAGGGCAACCAACAATAATAGGCTGAATAGCACTGTTTGAATCAGCAAGCGTAAGTGCTGGTTTGCCACTAAATTTAGCGTTAAAAGCATCTCTTAAATGCATAATATTTTGCGTTAAGGCATCGCGTCGCGGCCTGTCACTGGCAATATGGGTAAGTGAATAAAGGGTTGCTACCGCCTGAGCCGGGGGCATGGCCGTTGAATACACATAGTGTTTGGCAAAATTAACCAAAAAATCAATCAGCACCTGACTTCCGGCAATAAACGCGCCTGCGGTACCAATGGCTTTGCCAAAAGTGCCCATGACGATAGGCACCTGCTCTTGAGTTAGCCCCAGCGCTTCAACCGTGCCAAAACCGTTTTCACCGAGCACGCCCATGCCGTGGGCGTCATCTAGCATAAACCATGCACTGTACTGTTTGGCTAACGCCGCTATTTCAATGCTTGGTGCATAGTCACCGTCCATACTAAATACGCCTTCACTGACAATAAGCGTATCTTGATTGTCTTCTGTATTGCCGCGCTTTTGTAACAGGCTTTCTAAATGCGTTAAATCGTTATGCTTAAAGCGGCGTAGCTGCGCTTGCTCTCCCACGCACATAGCGCCTTCTAAAAACGACGCATGCATCAGTTTGTCGGCCAATATATGGCTTTGCGGTTTTGAACTAGACGCTGGATTTAATGAAGCAGGCTTACCCGCATGACGTGAAAACAACGCCATGCACAAGGCTTGATTAGCCGCAAAACCTGAATTAAACAACAATGCCGCCTCGCGATTGAGACCATCGGCAATATATGCCTCAAGCGCTAAATGCGCTTGTGTATGCCCTGTCACAAGCGGAGATGCGCCGCTGCCAGCGCCAAATTGCGCCAACCCTTCTACCCACGACTGCAATACCCCTTCATGCTGACGCATACCAAGGTAATCGTTGCTCGAAAAGTTAAGGTAGTGCTCGCCATTAATACAAACAATGTTGTCTTTTTCATATTGCTGGCAATGGCGCTGACGAAGCAGGCCATGCTGGGCACGCTCCGTCAATTTTGCTTCTAACCAATTAAAAGCCATTAGGCATCCATCGTGCTGGGCGTTTTATCACTTTTTGCTTTTGGCTTACTGGCGTCATAAAACAAGTCGCTACTGTCTGTTTGCTCTTGCTGCTGCGCAATTTCTTCTTCTAACACTTGCTGGTGTGCTTCATCAGAAAAATCGCGCGTACGCTCGGTATTGATACCAAGCTTTTTAAACAACATGACGTCTTCGTGGGTGTCTGGGTTTGACGTGGTTAACAGCTTGCAACCATAGAAAATAGAGTTTGCGCCAGCCATAAAGCACAGCGCCTGCATTTGCTCGTTCATTGCCTCGCGGCCTGCCGATAAACGCACGTGAGATTTAGGCATCATTATACGCGCCACGGCAATAGTGCGAATAAATTCGAAATAGTCGAGGTCTTCAACATTATCAAGTGGCGTACCTTTTACCTTAACCAACATGTTAATTGGTACACTTTGCGGCTGTTCTGGCAAGTTCGCTAGCTGCACAAGCATGCTTGCGCGGTCACTTACTGTCTCGCCCATACCCACAATACCGCCAGAGCATACGTTCATGCCCGCTGCTCGCACGTTTTCTAGCGTGTTCAAACGGTCTTGATACGTACGTGTGGTAATAATGTCGCCGTAAAATTCTGGCGATGTATCAAGGTTGTGATTGTAATAATCAAGGCCTGCTTGCTTTAAGGCTACCGCTTGATCGCGAGTTAACATGCCAAGAGTCATGCAGGTTTCAAGGCCAAGACTTTTCACCTCTTCAACCATTTTGACAATGTAAGGCATGTCTCGGTCGCGCGGGTTTCGCCACGCAGCGCCCATACAAAAACGCGTTGAGCCAACCTGTTTGGCTTCTTTCGCTCGCTGGATCACTTTTTCAATTTCAAGCAAGCGCTCTTTTTCAAGGCCAGTGTCATAGCGCGCGCTCTGCGGGCAGTATTTACAGTCTTCAGGGCATGCACCTGTTTTAATCGACAATAGCGTACTAACCTGCACTTCGTTTGGGTTGAAGTGTTGTCTGTGCACCACCTGCGCTTCAAATAGCAGGTCGTTGAACGGCATCGCGAATAATGCCTCTACTTCGGCTTTGGTCCAATCGTTACGAATAGTTGTCGTTTGCGCCTGTTGCGCTGAAGCCAGTGTCATTGACTGTCCTTTACTAATTAAGAATGCTGGCTTAGTCTATGCGTCATTGCAAAGTTGTCAACTCTGACCATTTCAAAAGCTTTACTAACGGTTAAATTTTGAACAATATAGAATTCGATAAACAACACATTTGGCACCCTTATACGTCTGCGGTTAACCCGCTTCCTTGTTACGAAGTAACCGGCGCCAAGGGCGCTGAGCTTACTCTAGCCACTGGCGAAGTACTGGTTGATGGCATGTCGAGTTGGTGGGCTGCTATTCATGGATACAACCATCCTGTACTTAATAAAGCCGCTCATGATCAAATAGAGGCGTTTTCTCACGTGATGTTTGGCGGCATTACCCACCAGCCCGCCATAGATGTGTGTAAAACCTTGCTGGATATGGTGCCCGCAGGGTTAGAGCGCGTGTTTTTGGCCGACTCTGGCTCGGTATCGGTAGAAGTTGCCATAAAAATGGCTATTCAGTATTGGGCATGCCAAGGCCGCGCTGAGAAATCGCGTATTGTTGCGCCTCGCAACGGCTATCATGGTGATACTTTCGCCGCCATGAGTGTATGCGACCCGGTAAACGGCATGCACAGCTTGTTTGAAGGCGTGCTTAGCAAGCAGATATTCGCCCCTGCCCCACAAACCCGTTTTGGTCAAACCTTCAGCGAAGATGACATTCTTCCACTAGAAGAATTATTTGAAAAGCACCACCATGAAATGGCCGCCCTTATTTTAGAGCCGGTTGTTCAAGGTGCGGGCGGCATGCGCATTTATCACCCGGAATATTTAAAGCGCTGTCGCCAGCTGTGCGACAACTATGATGTATTGTTGATTTGCGATGAAATTGCCACGGGATTTGGGCGCACTGGTAAATTGTTTGCGTGCGAACACGCAGGTATTTCTCCAGATATCATGTGCTTAGGTAAAGCGATTACTGGCGGTTATATGACACTAGCGGCCACTTTGTGCACTGAAGATGTAGCGCTTGGTGTATGCCAAGGCGAACCTGGTGTATTCATGCATGGGCCTACGTACATGGGAAATCCACTGGCCTGCGCCGTCGCTAATGCAAGTTTGTCGTTGATTAATCAAAATCACTGGCAACAGCAAATTCCTGCTATTGAGAAACAATTACAGGCCGAGCTTGCAAAATGTGCAGAGCTTCCGCGTGTTGCGGATGTACGCGTGCTGGGCGCCATAGGTGTTGTGGAAACCGTAAAACCGGTTAATGTCGCTGAAATTCAGCGCCATTTTGTGAAGCATGGCGTATGGATACGGCCTTTTGGAAAGCTGGTATACATTATGCCTCCCTATATCATAAGCCCAGAGCAACTCAGTATGTTAACGCATGCCATCTATACTAGTTTGAAGTAGTAATAAGGTGACATTCTACAACTAACAGTGAAGTTATTGATTGCTCACCGGAAGTGGCTAGCCAGTATGTACGATGATGGAGTGAGTTAAAAAAATGATTGTTAGAGTACTTGATAAGGTGTTATTTGCCGTTTTGTTTATCATTACACTACAAGTGCCTATTTTGGCCGACCATTATCGTCAGTACTTAAGTGGTTATTACGATGCACTTCGTGATGAAGTAACAAGTTCAACTGAGTTGGCGAAGCAGCATGGTTTTTCATCAGTGGAAGCCATGCTGGAAAGCTTGCAACAAAACAATGAAGCTGTTGTGCGAGAAAATGCCACATTAAAAGCAGAACGCTTTGCACAAATTAATGCCATTGAGCAAGGTATGCGTAAATTGGAACACGGGCATTACTTCGAAAAACTCGTGTTTATGGCCACACCGTCTCAATATGACACGTTAGATAGGGTATTAGACAACTTCAGCCCTTCGGTTCCCCTGACCCCTTCATCAATTATCTTTAGCTTGGTCACGGCTATTTTATTAAATTTGCTTATTTGGACACCACATTTTTGCTATTGCCAAGTAAAAAAAGTTCGTTCAAAACCAAAGCGTTTCTCTTATAAGTAATACTTAAAAGTGAGTTCACAAAACCATCGATTAGACACCTTCACTACTGATTGATAGACAATTTATTCAACTAAAGTCGAATAAATTGCACATTATTTTAAATCCTTGTCTACACTTTTCTCGTTAGCTGAGATTATTAACGATTTTTAATAATTACTTTTGCTAATTCTTGTACTTGGAGCAGATTGAGCAAAGCCTCAACTTCAAGCATGACGAAATAATAAGCAACGATATATCTTGGCTTCCAATTTAAAGATTGCGCAATGAGCGTTACAAAGCAACTGCTTAGGTTTTGCACAATCTAGGGCGTAACTTGAGATAACGCGTTTCAAGCGCCAAGCACCGCATTGTATTTGTCTGTTTCAACGGCAAACAGGTACCTAGGTGCATTTTCAGATACTGTGAAATTGTTGATCAGGAGTGATCTATGAAGTTGGCGAACCTTTTAAAATCAAAAACCGATTCAAGGTATACCGAGCATCGCATTCAAACGTTAGAGCAGAGCTCTACAAGTTTTATGATTGCTAATGCTGATAGAATTATTATTTATGCAAACAAAGCGGTGGTTTCTTTACTTAAGAAAAGTGAAGAAGAGCTGCGCAAAGTGTTGCCTCAATTTTCAGCAGATAACCTTATCGGCCAAAGTATCGACCAATTTCATAAGAACCCCGCTCATCAAAGCAGCATTCTCGCAAATTTACGAGACGTAATGGTGTCGTCAATCACGGTAGGCTCGTTAAACTTTCGCCTAACGCTAATGCCGCTTAAAGACGAAAACGGCGCCAGCATTGGCACTGCTGTAGAATGGCTCGACATAAGCGAACTTTTATTAAAAAGCGGTATGTTAGATGCGCTCGACCGCTCGCAAGCGGTGGTTGAGTTTAGCGCAGAGGGTAATGTCTTAAATGCGAATGAAAACTTTCTTAAAATAACCGGGTACGACATTGAAGAGATTCGGGGTAAGAGCCATAAGGTATTAACGTCAAGCGATGATAAAACCTTGGCAGTCAACCGAGAGCTTTGGTCGCAGATGAAAGAAGGCAACTTCCAAACCGGCGAATATCGATATATTCGTAAAGACGGTGAAGAAGTGTGGCTTCAGGCCTCGTACAACCCCATTATGAATAGTTCAGGCAAAGTGACCGGCGTGGTGCAATATGCTACAGATATTACCGCAGAAAAAATGCGCAACGCCGACTATGCCGGACAGATAGACGCTATTGGCAAGTCGCAAGCCGTTATCGAATTTTATTTGGACGGCACAATTATTACTGCTAATGATAATTTCCTTAATACTGTCGGTTATTCTCTTTCTGAAATTAAGGGTAAGCACCACAGTTTGTTTGTAGATGCAGAACACCGCAGAAGCCAGGAATACCAAGATTTCTGGGCGCAGCTTGGTGAGGGTACTCACGCTAGCGGCGAATTTAAACGCATTGCAAAAGGCGGAAGAGAGGTTTGGATCCAAGCCACTTACAATCCGATATTTGATGTTAATGGCAAACCGTTCAAAGTCGTTAAATATGCGACTGACATAACAGCCACAAAAATTGCTGTGAATGAGATAAAACGTGTGTTGATGCGTTTATCTGAAGGTGACCTAACCACACGCTTAGAAGTCGATTTTGAGGGTGAGTTTATTCAAATCAGTCAAGCGATGCGTTCGTTTATTGAAAATCTCGTGAACATGATTTCAGAAATTCGTTCTGCGTCAGACTTAATTAACACCGCAGCGACTGAAATAGCCCAAGGGAATAGCGACTTATCAAGTCGAACCGAAGAACAAGCGTCCAGCTTAGAACAAACTGCGTCAAGTATGGAAGAGCTAACGGGCACAGTTAAGCTTAACTCAGAAAATGCAGATCAGGCCAACGGCCTTGCCTCGCAAGCTTCAACCATTGCTATTGATGGCGGCAAACTCATTGGGCAAGTGGTCGATACCATGGGTTCAATCAATGAATCGGCGCAAAAAATCTCAGATATTATTGGTGTCATTGACGGTATTGCATTTCAAACCAACATACTTGCGCTTAACGCTGCCGTTGAAGCAGCAAGAGCCGGCGAGCAAGGCAGAGGCTTTGCTGTAGTAGCATCTGAAGTGCGTTCACTTGCACAGCGTTCTGCTGAAGCCGCGAAAGACATTAAGAATCTCATTTCAGACTCGGTTAACAAGATTGAAAATGGTAACGAGTTGGTGAATAAGTCGGGCAAGACGATGGAAGAAATTGTGCTTTCTATCAAGCGTGTTAACGACATTATGGGTGAAATAGCTGCCGCGTCTTCTGAACAGGCCTCAGGCATTGACGAAGTGAGCAAAGCTGTTTCTCAAATGGATGAAGTTACCCAACAAAATGCTGCGCTTGTTGAGGAAGCTGCGGCGGCCGCAGAAAGCTTGCAAGCTCAAGCACAAAACATGAACAAGCAAATTTCAGCCTTTAAGTTAAGTGAAGATCAAAACCGCGCACAAAAGAGCACCCTTTCAACGGTTGAAAAAATTGCAGCTCCCAAGGTGAAAGAGCGCTTAGTCAAAATGGTATCTCCTGAAGAAGATGAATGGGAGTCGTTTTAAGAATAGAAATCGCGGCTGCTGTATATGGAGCATAGAGAGTTTGAATTTACGGCCAACGATTTTGATAAAGTGCGTGCGATACTGCACCAAAATGCAGGTATTTGCCTAGGCCAGAGTAAAGACTCAATGGTGTATAGTCGGCTTTCACGCCGGCTACGCGCACTTAATCTATCTCGTTTTTCTGATTACCTCGCGTATCTGGAAGGTAACCATGGTGAAATGGAAAATTTCATTAATGGGTTAACTACAAACCTCACCTCTTTTTTCAGAGAGCCGCATCACTTTGACACGTTAAATACATATTTGTCATTAACTCGAGAGCCAAAGCGCATTTGGTGCGCTGCCAGTAGCACTGGGGAAGAAGTCTATTCCATCGCCATGACGGTGGTGAAAGCTTATGGTTCCTTCGAGCCTCCGGTTGAGATTATTGCAACAGATATAGACAGCAATGTTTTACTTAAGGCAAACCAAGGGATCTATACTGATGACACCGCGTCATCGCTTACCTATGACGACAAAAAGCGTTTTTTTCATAAGGGAACGGGTAACAACAAAGGCTTTGTGCGTGTTATTCCGGAGCTAAGAAAATTAGTGTCTTTCAAGCAGCTAAACCTTATTAATAATCAATGGTCGTGCATACCGAGCAACTTAGATGTCATCTTCTGTAGAAATGTGATGATTTATTTCGATAAAACAACGCAAGCACAATTGTTACACCGGTTTGCCCAAAAACTTAAAAACGGCGGATTGTATTTTGCTGGGCATTCAGAAACGGTAGCCAATTTGAATTCGAGCCTGATATCGGTTGGAAGAACCGTATATCAAAAGCGAAGTGGGACGCCCTGATGCAGAGTAATTTTAATGCCTCGCCAGAAGCCAACCTCTACTTCGACCGGTATTTCAATTGCAACGCTGTCAAAATACTACCCGGAGAGTTTTATGCGACGTCGAATAATCACCTTATCGTTACCGTATTGGGTTCATGTATAGCCACTTGTCTGTTCGATCCTATCAATAACGTGCGCGGCATGAATCATTTTTTGTTGCCCAGAGATGATATGGAAAAATCGGCCTTACTTTGTGAGTCTGCGCGCTACGGCACATACGCAATGGAATTGCTTATTAACGAGATGCTTAAGTTAGGGGCTAAAAAGAACCAAATTGTGGCGAAAGTGTTTGGCGGAGGCAACGTAATGAAGGGGCTTATTCACAACAATATTGGCCAGAAAAATGTCGATTTTGCGTTTGAATATCTCAAAAATGAGTCAATACCGATAATAGCCAGCGATGTGCTCTCTGATTTCCCAAGAAAGGTCTATTTTTTTGAAGAAGGTGGCCTAGTGAGAGTGAAAAAAATAAAAGCGCTTCACAACACCACTATTCTTGATAGGGAAAGCGAATATCGAATTAGACTTAAAAATGCCTCTATTGATAGCTCAGTGGACTTATTTTAGGAGGAGCGATGATAAAAGTACTGATAGTCGATGACTCCGCGCTAATTCGAAGCCTGTTGTCTGAAATCGTATCTGCTACGCCCGACATGGTGGTTGTCGGTGCAGCGCCTAATGCTTACATCGCTCGGGATATGGTTAACCAACACAGTCCTGATGTGATAACGCTAGATATTGAAATGCCAAAAGTTGATGGCATAACGTTTTTGTCTAAGTTGATGAAAGCCAGACCGACGCCTGTGGTCATGATCTCTACGCTCACCGAAAAAGGTGCTGAAGCAACATTAAGAAGCTTGGAACTTGGTGCTGTCGACTATATCCCTAAGCCTAAGATTGGTGTTACTGAGGGTATTGAAAAGTATAGTTCGCTTATTATTGAGAAAATTCGACTTGCGTCAAAATCAAAAGTTAAAAAGCTCTCTTCAACACCTACTGCAAAACAAGAATCTATCATTTCAGGTACAGAGAAAATTATTGCTATTGGCGCATCAACCGGCGGAACCATTGCGATTAAGCGCTTTTTAGAAACCATGCCGGCCAATGCTCCCGCAATAGTGATAACGCAACATATGCCTCCTGGGTTTACCA
Source organism: Alteromonas sp. KC3 (assembly GCF_016756315.1). NCBI lineage: Bacteria > Pseudomonadati > Pseudomonadota > Gammaproteobacteria > Alteromonadales > Alteromonadaceae > Alteromonas > Alteromonas sp. KC3. The sequence goes on along the minus strand of NZ_AP024235.1, from coordinate 1,492,740 downwards.
AAACCTTCGCGCAGCGACTGAATGCTTCTTGCAGTGTTAATGTCGCCGAGGCACGTGGCGGTGAAAGGCTACTACCAGGCTACGTCTACATAGCGCCGGGCGATATTCACATGGGCATAGAGCGCAGCGGCGCAGATTACCGCACCGTGTTAATAGATTCCGAGCGTGTAAGTGGGCATAAGCCATCTGTAGATGTACTTTTTGATAGTGTAAGTAAAGCGGCGGGGAAAAATGCGATAGGCATCATCATGACGGGAATGGGAAAAGATGGTGCCAACGGACTGCTTAAACTAAAACAAGCGGGTGCATTTACGCTGGCACAAGATGAAGCGTCTTGTGTTATTTTCGGCATGCCTCGGGAAGCTATTAAACTGGATGCAGCAAATAAAGTATGCGACCTAGACACCATTCCTGCAGCCGTTTTTGAATACTTACGTCAGCACGGTGGAAATTCAAGACTGTAAAACGCTTATGCTTCTGCAAAAGACGACTATATTGTAATGCAGAAGAATAAGGTTAAATCATCTGAACCACTGATTTCAGCGCGGTTGCGTGAAAATCAAAACGCTGTGATGCGGGATTCAGTCGTATCGTTTGAGTTTTAGAAATTTTTTGAGTTTATCTACGAAGCAGTGATAAACGCGGTTAACGTCAAAGAAAGGGCTTATTATGTTTCTTGTAAGACTAATTTACGCAAGTACGGTTGGCGAATCCTTCAAACCAAGTGATATAGAATCAATCCTGTACAGTGCTCGAAAGAATAATAAGCAGCAGGGTATTACAGGTATGCTGTGTTTTAACTCGCGTTACTTCCTTCAGTGTTTAGAGGGGTCGCGCTCAGCGGTCAATGACTGCTTCTCAAAAATTCAAACAGATACCAGACACAAATCAATAATGCTTCTGTCTTATACTGAAATTGCTCATAGGGCTTTTAGCTCTTGGGAAATGGGGTATGTATCTGAGCAGGCTATTACTAAGCGCTCAGTACTTCAATTTAGCACCAAAGACGCGTTTGACCCTTACTCGATGCTTGGCGACAGCGCACTTTCATTACTCGCAGACTTTAGACAGCTAGCAGAGTAACTTAACTCGCATTGTGCGACGCATATGCGAGTAAACTGCAAAATGCGTCCACTTTTTATACAACTCATTTCTAATACCTATTGAGCTTTTTCAATAATTAACACGCCAATTCATTGTGTTAGCTTATTTCTTATCTACTTTGGCACTGTTGATGCACTATCAATAAGTGAACAAAGGAAAGCGTAACTTGAAAATGGTTTGTTTAGCCCTCGCATCAAACGCAAAAGCCAAGTAAAACAACAAGTTACCTGATTATAGCAGTATAGGAGATATAATTATGCCAACTGATGCACAATTATTAATCGGAAAAGTGTTGCAAATTAAAGACAAACTTAGTGCAAAACGTCATTGCATTCCCCGAGATTTACAGGGTGAATGGAAACAACTGGACAAGCAAACTGCTTGCTTTGAAAGTACCGCTTTGTATAACAGTGCGGTAAAAGGCCAACAAATGAACAAGCACATTGAGTACTCAGGATCAGTTAAAGAGCTATCTCAATTAGTAAGTAAGCTTAAAACACTGAACAACAAAGTTAGCGTTTCTCAAGCCCATCATTAGGGAAAGCCTGTAATGTAGGCTTCCCTAATTTGAGATGACCACCAGCTCGTATGCGCTAGTGCGGCGGGTTGAGTAAAACCAGCGTTCTGACTTTACGTGTACCATAACTTGCTAGGCGCAAAAAATCTTCACGCGCAACAGGAATGTGTTGATATTCCACAGGTTGCCCTTCACTGGCATCAGGGTCGTGAAGATAATAGCAATGCGAGTCACAACTGGTAATAGCCACCCAATGTGGTATTTTTTTCTTGTCGAAGGCGTAAGTGCTGATCAAGCACAATACCGTGCTACCTGCACGCAGAGCGTCATCAATAATGTCTGTGTGCCAATCAGTAATTTCAACCTCTATCTGCTTATCCTTTGCGTCTTGCATAAACTGCATCTCTACGCTTTCTACAATGGCTTTTTTCTCAGTGTTTCGGACACCATCCACAAATAAAGGTACGTTTTGATTAATGATTACGCGTGCTGAAAACCCCTCTGAATGGGCTGCTAGCGCTAACCCCACAGGATGACAACCACCATGTCCTGACATCATGAAAATGGTTGTCGCCTTTCGCCACAACGCCAATTCGTTTTGTTGAGAAATTTCATAATTACTGTCTAAGGCGCACATCGCCATCATTAGTGCGGAAGGACCGCACGTAAAATCAGTCGTTTGTTGATACCACGGATACACTTCAGATTTGGCCGAACGACTTGGCACTAATACTTTTTGCATACGTAACGCATCGGTGTGGTCATCGTAATAGTCGGTATACATACCAAACTGACTAAATCCTAACTTTTTGTATAGCGCGATTGCACCTGTGTTACCAACTGCAACTTCCAGGCGCATAAACCGCTTTCCCCGCGAAAGCGCCCGCTCCCCCAAGCTGTTTATGAGCTTTTCAGCAATACCCAAACCTCTAGCACTTGGTAACACGGCAATAGAGTAAAGTCGTGTTAATTGCGTACCTCTACGCAAAAGCAGAAGGCCGTAGCCAACTACTGTGGGTTCGGTGAATGTCATCGCTTGAGCATTAGGGTGGACGCCACTTTCACTCGGTGTAAATTCCACAACCACAAGTTCAGCATGCGGCGCTTCAATGTAAAATTTAAAGCGCGACTTAGTGAGTCTATCTGTGGTGAAACAGGTTTTCTCGATATGCTGAAGTGCAGCCAAATCACTGGTTGTGGCAATCCGCAAAGCGAGTTGCCCAGGCTGACTATCTAGCACCTTGTTAGACTGCGATGCTGCTGCCATACCTTGTGTCACATCAGTCGAGTTTTGCGACTTTGCAGCGCTATCACCAATAAATTGTACTTCAGCCGATGGAATCATCGCCCTCTTTGCTCCAACCTGTTAGCAAATTCTTGCATGATTAATTCATACAGTTCTTTGCCTAAATATTTGTCTTCTACACCTGAATCGATACTTGGGTTATCGTTCACTTCAATTACGTACACAGCGTTCCCTGCCTGTTTTATATCCACACCATATAGACCATCACCGACTACCTTTGCTGCTTTCACTGCCGCTTGTAGCACCGGCTTCGGTACTTCAAAGGTTGGCATGGTGGCAAAACCACCCGAAGAAAATCTGTCCCCTTGATGGTTGTATATCTGCCAATGGTTTCGAACCATAAAGTATTGGCACGCGTAAATAGGCTTGCCGCCAAGCACACCAATTCGCCAGTCGAACTCAGTGAAGATGTATTCTTGCACCAGCACTAACGCAGATTCCGACAACATTTGTTCCAGTCTCAGTTTTAGTGCCTCTTTGGACTCTGCTTTGTGCACGCCTCGCGAGAACGAACTCTCTGGCAGTTTAAGTACCAAAGGCAACCCAAAGTCATTAATCAGTTTTTCGCACACTTCATCGCTTGCACTTGATACAAAGGTTGCTTTAGGCGCAGGGACTTTTTGATACGCAAATGCGTCTTGTAAAAACACCTTATTACAACAGCGCAAAATAGACTGAGTATCATCCATCACCACGATACCTTCGCGCTCTGCCGCACGGGCTAAACGGTAAGTATGATGATCAATGGCGGTCGTTTCACGAATAAACAACGCATCATAATGCCCCAAATCTTCAGGCTTTAATCGACTTACTACGTCAGCGCGAAAGCCCACCTTCTCTGCAGCTTTGACAAAGTGCTTTATCGCTTTTTCATCGCTTGGCGGTGTGCTTTCTTCAGGGTTTACTAAAATAGCCATATCCCAACGCGCTTTCTTGCTGGTCTTACTCGCCCGCCACTGAATCTTAGTGTATGCAACTAGCTGTTCAATAAAACGAACCTGTTGCTTGTCGGATAACTCATTGAACGCTTTAGCCTGTACGCTTGCCACCCCTTCAATTTGAACTTTGCCCGCCCCTTTCGCTAACGTTTTTGTTTGCGTAATAGTGGGCGTTAACAACAATACAGGGCACGGGTACTTTTCAAACGCTTGTCTTGCAAGACGCTTAAAACGCTGATCTTTCACTTCACCGAACAGTACTAATAAAGGTTCTTCACTAAGCTCGGCGTTGTCTTGTGTTGCTGATACCGAGAACACGATACGATCAATACTTTTCTCTTCTGCCATGCGCAGATCATTAATGGTATTTACCGATGGCAAAACAGAGTGACTTCTTGCTTGCGCCAATAGTGAACAGTAATACCCTTCGCTTAAATAACGCGAGGTATCGCATAAGTTTATTACGCGTGTTTTGGGTTCGTTCAGTTTTGGGAACTCTGCAAGGTAGTCTTGAAAAGTAAGCACAGTTAAAGCTGTGTTACAAAAAGGAGTAACATCATCAGTAACAATCAGTGTATTGTGCATGTAATTCGCTTCTAAAAAGTGTGTTGTCAGTTACAATTAAAGTTGCTATTGCGCAAATTGCAATCGCATTTAAAACAGCGCTGAGTTTACGCTTAACTTGAACTTTGCATAGCATTATCAGCACGGCTTTTTTTCATCGTTAAGACAACGAAAACTGATGCAATGATGAACAAAAATGTTTACTCATTTGGAAGGATACTTATCATCGTGTTGACCTGTTTTTATAAGCGCTTGTGTTATCGTTAGTCGTCGCGAAGCAAAACATATAGATTTAAGGAGTAGGTATGTTATTGGCCAGTTTGGCTATTGCAATCGGGTTACCTGTATTGTTATGGAGTGCGGGCAAATTTGTAGGTGGCGCGGCTTCTGTTGCTAATCACTTTGGTGTGTCACCGTTGCTGATTGGTATGCTCATCATTGGTTTCGGCACGTCAGCTCCCGAAATTATCGTGTCTATTTTTGCCGCCATTCAGGGAAATTCTGGCATTGCATTAGGTAATGCATATGGCTCGAACATTGCCAATGTCATGCTTATTCTGGGTATCACCGCCGTAATAAGCCCTATTGCCGTCAAATCAGAAATTATCAAAAAAGAATTGCCTGTATTGCTTGGCATCACCTTTTTTGCTGCATGGCAGGTACTTGACCAACAAGTATCAAAAGACGACGCCTTTTCATTGCTTGGTCTTTTTGTGTTGCTTATTTCATGGAGCATATATCACGGTATGAAAGGTGATAGCGATGCGCTGGCGTCTGAATACAGCGACGAAATTAATGCAACCGAAGGTACGGTAAAAACCCACGTAATGTGGTTAATTGCCGGTTTATTATTACTGGTAGCAAGCTCGCGAATGCTGGTATGGGGCGCGGTTGAAGTAGCTACCTTTTTCGGTGTTAGCGATACGATTATTGGCCTTACTGTTATTGCCATCGGCACATCACTGCCAGAGCTTGCATCATCATTGATGGCAGTGCGCAAGGGAGAGCACGACCTCGCTATCGGGAATGTCATCGGGTCAAATATGTTTAACACGCTTGCGGTAGTCGGTATTGCTGGCACCATTCAGCCAATGGCAGTCAGTGCAGACTTTTTGTATCGCGATGTGGTTGTTATGCTGGCATCAACTGTCGCACTATTTATCTTCTGTATTGGCATTAAGCGTCAGGGCCGCTTAAATAGGCTAGAAGGCGGCGCATTCGTTGTCGCGTATGCCGCTTATACTTACTGGTTGATACAGGCTGCGTTCATTTAACAAGTTATGCTAAAAGCCTAGCGTAGTAGCTACAGTGACTAAACTGATAGCTACTATCGCTATGAGCACAATCAAGTTCACACCAAAATTATCGTTTTCTCGTCGAGTTCGCTTTGCTCTCATTACAATACTCACCAAACTTAACGCTAAACACACCAAAAGCATCACTGTCATAGCGTTAACGTGAGTTTGAGACCAGGATGTATCCCCTTCTATGCCCCAATATTCTTGCACCCCGCTTATAAAGTCTGGCCGCGCATAGTGAAATAGAATTAACACAACAACCAGTCCTACCCAGCCTAAGATATTTAGACCCAGCATCACTTTATAAAATGTTGTTTGCGAGCGAGGTGTCGAGCGCCTTTCGGCCAGCATTTCGTAGGTGACAATATCAGGCTTTTCGTCTTTACGAGATGACAAGTTGTCACCCGTTGGTGAAGTCAACGGTGAATTTGGTGATGATGAACTGTTTTTATTTCCCATTTGTCACTCTGTTCTCTGGCATCCCGCTTAAGGTTGAGTATACTAGCGTGCTAGTGGATTGTGCCTTTTTGTCTATTTTTACACCACCATAGCATGCTTCTAGGTATGAATACGTAAAAATGCCTAGCTAGGTTTGTGTTTTTTATCGGCACAGCAATCCAGAACATTGACCATAAAACAAGTTTTCGTGCATTTTGCACTGTGTTGTTGAATATCACTTAGTAGAGAGCAACAACATAAAATTAGTAAGACGGAGAAATTAACATGACGCATGCGCCCGTAGTTGACGTACTTAAGGGTAAGTACGCCGTTGGCGAATCGGTAACCGTAAAAGGTTGGGTAAGAACACGCCGAGACTCAAAAGCAGGTTTATCATTTATTGCACTACACGATGGTAGCTGCTTCGATCCTGTACAGGTTATTGCGCTAAATTCTCTGTCAAATTACGCCGACGTTCAGCGTTTGACGGCAGGCTGTTCTCTGTCTGTAACAGGCACGGTTAAAGAGTCTCAAGGCCAAGGTCAGTCAGTTGAAATCGATGCAACAGACATAGAGATTTTGGGCTGGGTAGAAAACCCAGACACTTATCCAATGGCAGCAAAACGCCACAGCATTGAGTATTTACGTGAATACGCACACCTTCGCCCGCGTACCAACGTTATTGGCGCAGTAACACGTGTGAGAAACTGCTTGTCTCAAGCAATTCACCGCTTCTTCCACGAAAAAGGTTACTTTTGGATCTCTACGCCAATTCTTACCGCGAGTGACACCGAAGGTGCTGGTGAGATGTTCCGCGTATCAACACTTGATATGATGAACATTCCGCGTGACGACAAAGGTAACGTTGATTATTCAGAAGACTTCTTCGGAAAAGAAACCTACCTAACGGTATCAGGTCAGCTTAACGTTGAGACTTACTGCACTGCAATGTCGAAAGTATATACGTTTGGGCCTACGTTCCGCGCAGAAAACTCTAACACTTCTCGTCACCTTGCAGAGTTCTGGATGATTGAGCCAGAAGTGGCTTTTGCTGAACTTAAAGATGTGGCACAACTAGCAGAAGATATGCTGAAGTACGTTTGTAAAGCGGTACTAGAAGAACTGCCAGATGACATGGCTTTCTTCGCGCAGCGCATCAAGAAAGATGCAATTGAACGTCTAGAAAAGCTAGTTAACTCAGATTTCGTACGCATGGATTACACCGATGCTATCGAAATCTTGCAAAACTGCGGCAAAGACTTTGAATTCCCTGTTGAATGGGGAATCGACCTTTCGTCTGAGCACGAGCGTTACCTAGCAGAAGAGCACGTTGGCGCGCCAATTATCATGCAGAACTACCCGAAAGATATTAAAGCGTTCTATATGCGCATTAACGATGACGGTAAAACGGTTGCTGCAATGGACGTGCTTGCGCCGGGTATTGGTGAGATTATTGGTGGCTCACAACGTGAAGAGCGCCTAGATGTTTTCGATGCACGTCTTGATGAAATGGGCCTATCGAAAGAAGATTACGCATGGTATCGCGACCTTCGCCGTTACGGCACTGTTCCTCACTCAGGTTTCGGTCTTGGTTTCGAGCGTCTTGTTGCCTATGTTACAGGTATGCAAAACGTACGTGACGTTATTCCATTCCCTCGTACACCGGGCAACGCTAGCTTCTAAGCGTTCCTAATAAAAGAAAGCCCGCGGTAGCTAACTACCGCGGGCTTTTTTGTTTCCTTACGCATGAGGTGATAGGCTCAGGCGTGACTTTCACATATCTACTACAACGAAGTTGCAGCCTTCGATCTATTTTCTTTTTCCCATTGTTTTGGCGACAGGCCATACATACGTTTAAAGTCGCGACTAAATTGAGATGAACTTACATAACCCACCTCAAGTGCTGCCAAACCAACATTTGTTCCTGCCGCAATCTGCTTCGCGGCGTTATTTAGTCTCATAGATTTCACAAACTGAATCGGCGACATATTAGTGGCTTGTTTGAATTTACGATGAAACACTGCCTTACTCATTCCTACTTTACTGGCCACATCCGCTATAGTGATGTTTTTCCCCACATGAGTGGCAAGATATTCGATAGCTTTTACAACAGCATTTCCCGGGGCGAAACTGCGTCGTACTACACTTCCAGCCTCCCCTTTCAACACCGCGTAATACACCTCTCGCAAACGACTGCGCGATAATATAGCGGTGTCGGTAGTATTATCGATAAGCAAAAGCAAGCGATATAACGCATCAGAAAAGTCGGCATCCCACTTGGCTGAAACAATGCCTGATGGCGTATTTACTCCATTCGCTTGACAGACCTTGCCACCTGCACTGTCAAACTCGATGGCTAAATCAGTCATTATTCTACTATCTAGTGAGATGTATACCCCAAGGAGAGGACTCTCTTCAGAAGCATTGGGGATACCCGCTTCGACAGGCATCGACATAGTACAGCAGGTGTACTTACTGGTATTAAACTCATGGTTTTCACCATTTAAGATCGCTTCTTTACTTCCACATACTATGGCTGTCAGTGAGGGTTCATATACAACCGGCGCGCATTCTATTGGCTGTGTTATCTTAAAAAGCTGAACGCCTTCAATACCTGTTTCATACAGGCCGCTATGCTTCACCGTGTCTTCAATTAACTGTTTTATTAATGCTTTACTCATTGTTTAAAGGCCACAGCCTCATCAATTATTTACGTTGTGCACTTGAATTAAAACCTAACACCAACCGTTCACCGGAGCAACATAGTGATACGATTAGGCAAATTTTCAAGTGAATATCGCCTAGTTCAGCAACACACTAATCATTATATTGCAAATATACTTATCACAACGCGATATAAGGTTTTAAGCGAAATGGCAAAAAATAATCTATTTGGAAAAGGCGGTTGGACGCCTTCGCGAATGAAAAATGTAAATGATAAAACATTTTTGATCACGGGCGCGAACACAGGAGCAGGGTTCGAAGCAGCACGTATTTTACTTTCGAAGGACGCAAAGGTTGTCATGTTAAATCGCAGCCCTAGCAGATCTCATGACGCTATTGCTCGGTTAAAACAAGAATTTGGTAGTAGCGCCAGCGTAAGTTATATACACCTTGACCTGAGCAGTCTTGCCTCTGTAAGACAGTCCGCAAAAGAAATCTTAAGTGAGGTTTCGACTATTGATGCACTTATTTGTAATGCAGCTATTGCGCAGATATCTTCTCAACAATTTACCGAAGACGGCTTTGAAAGCCAACTAGGCGTGAATCACTACGGACACTTTTTATTGTGTGGCCTTCTTTTTGAACGAATAAATGAATCTAAGGGGCGAATTGTAGTTGTGTCGAGCGAAGGTCATAAAATGGGCCTCAAGACTATCCAATTCGATGATATGAATTGGAACGAAAATTACCACCCCAACAAGGTATATAGCCAAAGTAAACTGGCTCAAATGATGTTTGCATTTGAACTGCAAAACAAGGTTATGGAACACAACAAACAAGTGAAAGTATTTGTGTGTCACCCGGGAGCTTCAAATACCACTCTCATTAGGGAAAGTGCCAACTTTGCAACGCGTTTCTCTTGGGCTGTTATGGTGAAAATAGGGTTAGCGCAGTCTGCAGAAAAAGGCGCTTACCCTGAAGTTATGTGTGCCACGGAAGAAAACCTTAAACAGCGCGCATATTATGGACCGACAGGGCTAATGAACTTTGGCGGTCCGGTTGGAGAATGCAAGCTAGAGGACTTTGTTGTTAATGAGAAAGTACTAACAAAGCTATGGGCGCGTTCGGAAAAAGAAACACAGTTTTTGTGGCAGTTTTAGCATAACGAGTAACAACGTCAGTCATTCCGACCCCATTCTAAATTCTTACAGTTATTATTCGATACAGCCGCTCATTACCAACAAAAACTACCTAGTGATTGTATATAAAGGTCAATTATCAGCATAAAACTTCATTGTTAGACTTCTGTTGTCGATAGAGATTGCCGCACTAGCGGCCATATCTCGCTAACGTTCACAACCACAGGCGGCTTGATTTGATGTGGACGGTGGATAAGCAATCATAACGGGAGAAATAGTATGTTCACTAATTTTGGATGGATTGTTGAAGCAAAACTTAATGATGGAGAACTAGATAACTTCAAGTCGGTGATGCAATCGCAAGTTAAACAGGCAACGAATGAGCAAGGTACACTTAACTATCAATACTATATGTCTGATGATGGCGATATTTTAGTTTACGAGCGTTTCACTGATGCGGCCGCTTCTCACGAGCATATAGAAAACTGGGATGCACATGCTGAACGCTGGACTTCAGCGGCCAATCCTACTCGGATGGTTCACCTTGGCGACTTACCTGAAGATGTTCGTGAGCGACACAGCGCGTTAAGCCCTCTTTGGTTAAAGCCATTTGGAGGCTTCGCTAGAGAAAATGCACCAAGTAGCCCTGCGCGTCCAGACAATGCCACAGCATTCGAAAACTTCGGCTGGATTGTTGAAGCTAAATTAAATCCAGGTCAACTTGAAAATTTTCGCGAAGTAATGCTATCGCAAGTGGCCCGAGCCAAAACAGAAATTGGAACATTGAACTATCAATACTACATGTCTGACGACGGCGACATATTGGTCTACGAGCGCTTCTTAGATGAAGAAGCTTGCAATATTCACATTCAAAATTGGAACGATCACGCTGACAGATGGATTGCAGCCGCTACGCCTACCCGAATGGTTCACCTTGGCAACCTTCCTAGTTCTATTAGGAAACAGCATTCGGCGCTATCTCCCCTATTGTTGAAGCCTTTAGGTGGGTTTGCACGCTAGTAGACAGATTCATTGGGGCTTTGGCCCCTCAAATCCATTTATTACTCAGGAGGACGTATGTCAACGCTTTCTCGATTAGCTTCACTTTTTGTAGCAACAACAACCTTAATCTCAACTATTGGTTGTGCGAGTACCTCAGTAGAGAACGAATACTTTGAGTTAAGTAACTTGCCAGGGAAGTTCAATTCGCCTGCAAGCTTTGCCGTTAACAACAATGACATTTTGTTTTCGTCACCGAACTTGCATAACGACACATTTGTTAAAGCTGGCCTTATGGCATCATCTGAAATGCCAACAATAGGTTTGATTGATGAAAATGACCAAGTGACTACGTGGTATCAATTTCAAGATAAAGACGTAGAAGCTAAAAGTGGCGTGGTAACACCAATGGGCATTGCATTTGGCCCTGATGGTCATCTATACGTCGCTGACATGCAGCTATGGTTTGGCGGAGAATCAAGGATTTTGCGCATTATTGTCGAAAATAATAGACCGAAAAACGTTGAAGTAGTTGCCAAGGGCTTATCTTTTCCCAATGCAGTGGCTTGGCACGGTGATTCACTCTATGTATCTGATACGGTACTCAGTGCTGAGAAAGGTAAACCCACTATAAGCGGTGTTTATCGATTTAAGTTGGATGAACTTAGTGCCTCTGCCCCACTTCAAGTCATGCCTTTTGAAAATGCTCGTAAGCACGACAGTCATTTAATATCTCAATTCACATCTGACGGTAGCTTGGGTTTTGGTGCTAATGGCCTTGCAATAGACGGGCAAGGAAACATGTATACAGGGATAATGGAAGAAGGCGCGATTTACAGAACGCAATTTGATAGCCAAGGTAAAGTGGCAAGTACAACACTGTTAACCAAAGGTTTAGTTGCAGGCGATGGTATTCAGTGGGATGCCAAAACCAATGCCCTTTATACCACAGACCTTTTTGATAACGCGGTATACCGTATCAGTTTAAATGGCGACAAAAAGTTACTTGCACGCAATGGCAATACAGATGGGCGCAACAATGAACTTGATGGTCCCGGTGAAGCTATTTTAAGAGAAGGAAAGGTATATGTGACTAACTTTGATGCGGCCTTTGGCGCAGCAAATATGGTCAATACAACACCAGACTTTCCTATTACAATCTCGGTACTTAGGCTAGCTAAATAAGATTAGTTGCGTGAGCTTTGTTTAGAGCTCACGCAAAGTGCCCTGTAACAATTTATCCCAATAAGGTGGGTCACCATAACATCCAGCGAAGTGATCAATGAACGCTCTTACCTTTGGAGCAAGTAATTTTGTACTTGGATAAACAGCCCATATGGCGGCATCGTGAACCAATGGGTAGTCTTCTAAAATTTGGACAATACTGCTTTTACTGAGCTCTTCGTGCGCTATCCACGTCGCAGTCATTGCCACGCCTAGGCCATTAATACACGCCTTCAGTACTGCTTCACCGTCATTAGTTTTAAAGGAGCCCGACGTTTTTACGTGTATGTTTTCTTGTTTGCCTTGAAAAACCCAGTGCTCATTACCGAATAAGTTAATACATTGATGAGCCTTGAGTGCTTCAGGGGTTAATGGCGTACCATGAGTTTTCAAATACTGAGGCGAGGCACAGATAATTCTTTTATCAACGGCTAACTTCTTTGCAACTAACGATGAGCTTTTAAGCGGCGCATCTCTTATCGCTATGTCAAAACCACCTTCAATGACATCTACAATTGAATCAGACAGGTGAAATTCAACAACTAAATCGGGATATTTCGCCATAAACTCATTTAGATAAGGCATCAAATGTTTACGTCCAAAGGACGATGGTGCAGTTACGCGCAGTGTACCTATAGGTTTAGGTACACCACCTCCCACTGTACTTTTCGCATGATCAATAGCTGATATGATGTCCTCTGCTTGGTGAAACAGAATAGTCCCTTCATCTGTTAACGTTACTTTGCGCGTAGTACGATGAAGCAAACGCACATTCAGCGAGGCTTCTAATTTACTAAGATGAGTACTCGCTACTGTGGAGGAAAGTCCGAATTCAGCACCCGCTTTTGTGATGTTACTGAGATGCGCCACCCTCACAAAAAGTCGAAGGTAATCTATGTTCATAGAATTCTCATTGTGTACTTAGCCACCTACAACCCAATTGCCGCCGATTTGCACGCCTTCACTTGGTAAAGGTAGCCAATTTCGTTTTCTTCGCTTTTGTCGCGAGTAATTTCAAGGAACTCGTAGTCATTTAACTCTATTACACGACTATCTTGTGAATGCGCACAGCGTGAACGAGAGTCTGCTTCAAACACATAAATGAAGTCAGCTAAAGCGCGTTGCTGCATCTTTTTGAATGCTTTACTTCTCACTTTTGCATCTTTCCATGCCTGTTCAAACTCTTCTTCAATGTCTGCATTTGCGTTGTTGATGTCATTAATCGTTTTGGTTGCGTCATCTAACGCGACATTATTTTCTGCATTACTTGCTTCATCACCTGTCTCGTCACCTAGTTTAACTGTTAAGCCGGGCAACTCTGCCCCCTCATCAGACAACACATCGCCATCAGCTTTTTGCGCTTTTTGTTGCTCAGCAATTTTCTTAACAAGTGCATCACCGGCAAATTGAACCGATGCCATTTCGCTTGCTACTTGCTCTTCATCCTCCCACATCAATCCTGCTTGTGCAGAAAGCAGTGAAAACTCAACCAACAATAAAACAGTCCAAATGAAACGAATGAACGTGGTCGTTAGCACAAATCGATACTCAGGCGGGTGCCAAATACGCTTAACACCAAAGGGCTTAAGTACCAGCAGTACCATCATATACAGTGGCGTTAAGAGTATTAAAAGAAGAAGCGCCATGATTGACGTGATAAAGAACCACGTTGGCATAGTAAGTATAAGCGCGAAGTTATGACTATAGGGCAATGCGCTGGCCGATACCCCCGCGATATCGTTAACCATGCCACTTGCCGAGGCTAATGCAAAATTAGCAATAATGGCGTACACAAATAGTATGACCGCCTTGCCCGGCAGGCTGTGCCACACAATCATAAAACGGGGCCATATCTCGTTTACGATCCCTGCTAACGCAAAGGCATACATTACAACATCAAAAGCGGCGCTTTGGACGTTGAAATACATCCCTAATAGGCCCATTCCCGTTGCAACAAGATAACATCGTTGAGCAAATGTTAGGCTGCGCCAAAAGCGCACGCCACTAATACTGCGCTTAGACACAAAGCGTCTACCGCGTCGTTTACCCGTTAAGTACAGACGTTGAATGCCACTTCGTTTGTCCGTAAACATATTCTTAATTTCTTCTTGTTTTTCGTGGTTTAAAAACTGCATCACTTCCCGATACCCTCGCAATGCGCTATGCTGTGAAATCTGTAAATCAATAAGTTATCCCTAATTTTGATAATACACATTGGCGCCGCGGCATACTAATTTTTATGGAACACACAGATAACCTAACGCTGGTTTGCGAGCAATGCCATACTTCTGTGAAAATTCCATCGCTTTCTCATCGTCAGCGGGCGGTTTGCCCCGTGTGCAATCACACACTGGTGTCATTTAGAAATCAAGCCAGTGAAAAAATGCTCGCGTATTCATTTAGCGCGTTTATATTTTTACTGCTGTCGTTGCCATTTAACTTTTTAACCTTCAAAGCAAGCGGGCAAAAACACAGTATCGATCTACCTACTGGAATCACCGTACTGATAGAACAAGATTATTTGTCGCTGGCTATCATTACAAGTCTTGCAACGGTGTTGCTTCCAGGCATTGTAATTGTAGGTATATTTTTGTTGTCATTAGCGCAAATCAAACGACAGCGCCCTTTTTACTTAAACCGGTTATTTCGGTTAGTAAAAGCACTGTTACCTTGGAGCATGGCAGAGATATTTTTGGTTGGAACCTTGGTGAGCCTAATCAAAATAACCGAACTCGCCGATGTTGCTATCGGCATGTCTTTTTATGCTTTTATTGGTTTTTCTGCATTGACGGCATTGTGCATTAGTCAATTTGACGTAACGCGATACCAAATGTGGCTGAGTCAAGGTGTGCCACCCTCGCCGAAACCACTCAGCGAAACACAAGCGAGCGAAAGTATTCAACGTACATGGGCTTTGCTTATAACGGCATGTATTTTGTACATACCTGCCAATGTATTGCCAATTATGTATACTGAACTTTTCGGGCAAGAAACGCCAAATACCATTATAGGCGGCGTAATTTCACTCTGGGAGTCAGGATCTTATCCCGTCGCCATTGTGATTTTAATTGCCAGTGTTGTGGTACCCGTAGCCAAGATAGTGATTTTGGCGTGGCTTAATTTTTCAGTCCAACGACAAAAAACCAGTTCAAAGCAACTGCGCATTCGCTACTACCGTATAACGGAAGCTATTGGTCGTTGGTCAATGATTGATGTATTTGTGGTGGCAGTGTTAGTAGCACTCATTCAAATGGGTAACACATTATCAATTTATCCAGGCCAAGCGGCATTAGCCTTTTGTGCTGTAGTATTTGTAACAATGATAGCTGCAATGACATTTGATTCGCGGCTAATTTGGCAGCAGTGGAAGCAATTACCATGACCGATAACGCACAGGTTAGCGACGCAACCGTGAAACCGACCAGCTCCGTATCTCGCATTTGGGTCATCCCGCTTTTGGTGATCATTATCGGCGGTTGGATGGTGTATTACCAATGGAAAAACCAAGGTCCCCTCATCACCATCGAGTTAAAGTCTGCAACGGGTATAGAAGTCAATAAAACCCCTATAAAGGTGCGCGATCTGGATATTGGTCAGGTCAAAAAAATTACGTTAAAACCTGATTTAAATGGCGTGTTGGTCACTGCGAGAATTGATGCAAGTGCAGCTCATCTTCTTAACGAAAACGCCAATTTCTGGGTAGTGGCTCCGCGCATTAGCTTCTCTGAGGTATCAGGTCTTAACACGCTACTATCAGGTAGCTACATCGCGATGTCAGCAAACGATAAAGGGAGCGAAAAGTTACATTTTGTAGCGCTTGAGCGCCCTCCCGTTACCCCTCCAGGCACGCCGGGGCTACATGTCATGCTCAAAAGTGACGATGAGTTCGCATACAAACCCGGCGACCCTATCATTTACAAAGGGTTTAAAGTGGGCGAATTTGAAGATGCTACCTTTAATATTGAAGAACGCGTTGTTTATTACGATGCCTTTATTGAAGCGCCCTATCACAAGCTCATTACCGAAAACACACGCTTTTGGGATGTAAGTGGCGTTAAGCTCCTTTTAGAGTCTAGTGGTGTAAGTGTGCAAACAGGAAGTTTGGAAACCTTGCTGGCAAATGGTATTACTTTTGGCATTCCAGAAGGCGTCAGTAAAGGCCAGCAAGTACTAGAAAATGCATTTTTCACTATTTATGAAGATCAGAGCGCCGCTTCAGATGCGCGTTTTAAAGTAGCCGCAGAGTATTTATTGCTTATCGATGAAAGTGTACGAGGTCTCACGGTAGGCGCACCAGTCGAATATCGCGGCATCGAAATTGGTTATGTAACCGCGATTAACTCATTTCCCGCTGTTGAAGGGAACATACTTCAACAGGACTACCCTATTCCTGTACTGATTAACATTTACCCGGGTAAAGCGCGACAACCTGACACTGAAGAAGGCTTAAAGGCAATCAAACAAACAATACGCAACTGGCTTGAACGCGATTTGCGCGCCTCTTTGCGTATGGGCAATATACTTACTGGCGGCCTTTATGTGGACTTACAGCACTTTCCTGAACATACCGGGAACACAAAAATTGACGTTATAAATGGTTATGAAGTGATCCCTACTGTGAGTAATGAATTCACACAGTTAACCCAAAAAGCAGATGCTATTTTAGACAAAATCAATCAACTTCCTCTAAAAGAAATGGTTGAAAATGTGCAGTTGGCAGTAGAAGACATGAAATTGGCAGCAGAGTCTGTCGAGACTGCAAGTAACGACTTTGATCTACTTATTGCAGATATTGATGCGAAAGCACTAAATGCCAACCTAAACCAAGTGCTAGTTAGTTTGGACGGTTTACTGAAGAATTACAGCGAAGGCGGCTTTAACCAGTCTGAAATTAAAGAAACCGTCGACGCTTTGCAAGAAACCATGCGCAACATGCAACCCTTGTTGCTGAAGTTGAATGAATCTCCGAATAGTTTGATTTTCTCTCAAGATGATGGCGCTGATATTCAGCCAAAAGCCAAGCGAGAAGAATAACGTGCAGGCTAATTTGAGCTGTATTGCACATGATTTGAGAAAAGGAATAACGAACATGATACTCAAGCGAATTACAGTACCCCGCTTTAAGGGCGCTAAATTTAATAAATGGGGCCTGTTGTGCATCACTATTTTCAGTTTGATGGCGTGTAGCGGCACGCCCAGTTCATTAACCTACTACCTATTACACTCACCGTCTTCAGGCGCAATGAGTGAAACGTACCCAACGACTGCCAAATTAGTGATCATTGACAGAATCACATTGCCTGAATATTTGAAGCACCGTGGTTTGGTTTATCAAACCAGTGACACCAATTTGCATATTTCGACCAAACATTTATGGGCAGAGCCCGTTGAAGAAGGTTTGACTAAGTCGCTAAAACAAGCGCTAGCAACCCGCAATGTTAAACTTCTACGCGCCGACCACTACGACGGTAAGGCTGCCATACACATTTCGCTGCATGTAACCGATTTTGTTAGCACCCATAAGGGTGAGGTCACCTTCACTGGCGACTATGTTATTACGTCGTCACTGGATGAATTAACGCATTTCACGTTTGATCTACGCACTGATTTAGAAAATGATGGCTTTTCAGCAAGTATTGATGCCATGAGACATGCCATTGATAAGTTGGCTGAAACAATCGCAATCGAAGTAGGTAAAATTGACTAGGTTATGCTAAGTCGCATCAAGCAATACGTTTACAGTGGTGTAAGTCACCGTTATAGAGATGAAACTAACCGGCGAATAGTCGTTGTAAACTTATTCGCTGCCGTTGGCATGTCTATTACCTTTTTATTAGGTATGCGTGCCCTGTTTGCTCAAGAACTGTCATTGGCAATTACGTTACTTATCGCCAGTACGATTTTTGCCGTTTCGCAACAATTACAAGTTCGTTTTAAGTCGGCCAAAGCACGAACAGCTTCTATCACACTGTTAATTTCGTGCTTGATGGTACTAACTCTTTTGCTCCTTATTACAGGCGGAAAAGACAATACAGGGCCGTTGTGGATATACCTGGTGCCACCTGTAACAATGTTTTTTGCAGGTTTCAAAAGAGGGTTGTTAGCGCTAT
Organism: Alteromonas sp. KC3; assembly: GCF_016756315.1. Classification (NCBI taxonomy): domain Bacteria; kingdom Pseudomonadati; phylum Pseudomonadota; class Gammaproteobacteria; order Alteromonadales; family Alteromonadaceae; genus Alteromonas; species Alteromonas sp. KC3. The sequence continues at coordinate 1,474,439 of NZ_AP024235.1, read as the reverse complement.
TGGCCTATACGGTAGTAAGCGCCGTAATACTTTTCGCTTTGAGCGATGTTTTACTACTAACCAGTTATACCTATGCATTTAAGTCACGACTGCTCTATTCATTTTTAACGGTTTCGTTTCTTTCTGCCTTTTATGAATACAGTCGACAAAAAAGCTACGACACGGCGCTTCATTTGAAAGAACAATTCGAGCGCCAGGCGAATCACGATCATCTCACAAAGCTACTCAATAGACGCGGTGCCCAGCAGTGTCTTGAAAGGGAGTACGCCCGGCTGCAGCGCAATAAAACGTCTTTCTCTATTGCTATCGCTGATATTGACCGCTTTAAAAGCATTAATGATACGTTAGGTCATGAACAGGGCGACGAAGTATTGAAACAAATTTCAAACTTATTTACTTCTCGCATTCGCGGGCAAGACATACTGGCACGCTGGGGCGGTGAAGAATTTATGTTTATTTTTCCCGAGACCAATGAAGCTGAGGCACTCAAGGCACTTGAGCTTATTAGAAAGAAATTAAACACTACACCACTGCGAATCAATGACGTTGAAATGCACGTAAGTAGTAGCTTTGGTGTGTGTGAAGTTAATCTTACAAATACCGTCGCCTTCGCCATCAAACAAGCGGATAAAGCCCTCTATCACGCTAAGGATACGGGCAGAAACAAAGTAAGCGCTTTCTCTTCACTGGAAAACCAGTCTTAGTTTTACCTTTTCCTTTATCACTCTTTACACAAAATTGACTCATGTTTCGTTACATTTGCACTATATCTTTGAAACAGTTTAGCGCTACACTGTAGCCTGATTTTGATACTAAAGTAGAATTGGTTATGAAATGGATGAGAATTGCACTGCCAGTCGGTGTCTTTATTGCTGGTTACCTGGGGATGAAAGGTATAGAGGCCTCTGCGTCAGACTCTGCAATTAAAGAGGAAGTAGACACTCGCCCAACCGTTACCATTGAATCGCTTTCTCCAGAGGATGTGCGCGTAAGGTTAACTTCATATGGTGAAATTACGCCCCTAGAAACCACTAATTTGGCTGCCCAAGTATCGGGCGAAGTTGAAAGCTGGAACCCTAAATTTGTATCAGGCGGCTTGGTGCGCCGCGGTGAAACTCTTTTCTCAATCGAGCAAGATGCCTACGAGGCGGCTTTGCTATTGGCAGAAGCTAATTTGGCTAGTGCCAAAGCGCAACTCATTCAAGAGGAAGCGCAGGCTGATGTAGCAGCGAGAGAAGCGAAAACCATGCCTGATGCTCGTGTAACCGACCTGTACCTACGTAAACCGCAAGTAATGAGTGCGCAAGCGGGTGTTAAATCGGCTGAAGCGCAACTAAAAATTGCCAAGCGAGATCTTGATAATTGTAAAGTTAAAGCCCCTTACGACGCACTGATAGTGTCGCGTAATATAAGTACGGGTGACTATGTAACCCAAGGCAGCCCTGTTGCAGTGCTCAACAACATTGAGTACGCCGAAATTACCTTCCCTGTTGCCGGATTTGACAGACTGTTTCTTGCCGACAATACAATAGGTAGCGATATCGCTATTGAAGTCGATGACGTACAAGGCGCAACGGTTAAAGGCACTATTCATCGTGATACGGGTGTTATCGATAACAATACTCGCATGAGCTATTTTGTGGCGCGTATTGAAGATCCATACGCCATCAACACAACCAAACCCATTGTTAAGTTTGGTTCATACAGCACAATTTCATTTGAAGGTAAAACCCTGAGTGACGTTTATCGCGTGCCTCAAGAGCTTGTGACCAATCGCAAACTATGGACCCTCGATGAGGACAACAAATTGACCTCCCACAAGGTTAAAGTAATTCGTGAAGAAAACGGTGACTTTTTAATTCAAGGTGAGTTTAACGCTAGTAAGGTGGTGATGACGCTGCCTGAATACCCACAAAACGGTATGGCGGTAAAAGTTATTGAGAATTCGTCTGACCTTGTGACAGCACAAACAAACTAAGGGCGCTGTCATGGAAAACCACAACGACACTCAACACGGCATTATCTCTTGGTTTGCGCGCAACTCAGTTGCCGCAAACTTAATGATGATTTTTATCATCATTATGGGCATTGTAAGCTACCTCACCATTCAACGTCAGATGTTTCCCAACATCGAAATCAACTATATTAACGTTGAAGCTACTTACCCAGGCGCTTCGCCTCAAGAAATTGAAGAAAGTATCTTCATTAAGGTAGAAGAAGCACTGAAAGACGTTACTGAGATAAAACGTACAGTATCGCGCGCTAGACGTGGCGGCGGTGCGGTTACACTTGAAGTTGACACCAAAGCTGAACTTACTGACGTATTGGATAAGGTAAAACTTCGCGTTGACAGTATCGCAACCTTCCCAGCGGGTATGGAGCCAGTTAACGTTTCACAAGTTGAGTTTCAGCAACAAGTGATTGAAATGCCATTGGTGGGCGACCTTCCCCTTTCTGAACTCAAATTATTGGCAAAAGAAGTTGAGGATGAACTGCTACAGCTTGGCTCTATCTCACTGGTACAAGTGTCGGCACCAAGCGATGAAATAGCGATAGAAATTAAACCCGATACGTTGCGTAAATACGGCATCAATATTTCTGATATTACCCAAGCGATTAACAGCTATTCTGCGAATATCTCTGCCGGCCAACTACGCACTAATTCAGGTATTGTTTCTGTTCGAGTTGAAAACCAGTATTACAACGGTGACGAGTTCAGACAAATCCCTATCAAAATAGGCAATGCTGGCGCTAAAGTAACCCTTGGTGATGTTGCGTACATTAACGATGGGTTTGTAGAAGGCGAGCGGTATTTCAAATACAACGGCATGAACGCGATTTACATCGCAGTAAAAGCGACAAAATCGCAAGACACCATTCCGGTAGCGGAAACAGTAAAAGCCTACATCGAGCAGAAAAATGAAAAGCTACCACAAGGCATTAGCTTAGAAGTATTGGTTGATATGACCTATTACCTCAATGCGCGTTTAGACATGATGCTGTCTAACCTTATGCAGGGTTCTGTGCTCGTTGCCTTCATGCTAACGCTTTTCTTGCGCTTTAGGCTTGCGTTGTGGGTAATGATTGGCTTACCCGTATGCTTTTTAGGCGCAATGATGATGATGCCGTTATTTGGTGTGAGTATTAACATTCTGTCGCTGTTCGCATTTATCATGGTATTAGGTATTGTGGTAGATGATGCCATTGTTATAGGGGAAAGCGCCTACACTGAAATTGAGAGTAAGGGCGGCGGTATTGATAATGTTATTCGCGGAGCGAAACGGGTTGCTACACCTGCAACGTTTGGCGTATTGACCACTATCGCAGTATTTGCGCCATTTACTTTAAGCAGCGGCCCTGAAGGTGCCTTCTTCTACAACATTTCTGTGGTTGTTATTTTGTGCTTGGCGTTCAGTTTGATTGAGTCGAAGCTTATTTTGCCTGCGCATTTGGCGCATACGCGCTTTTCACCAGTTAAACCGACCAGTTGGCGTTCGCGTTTTAACAAGAACTTTTTTAAGTTCGTAAACGGCCCATACAAGCGTACCGTTGAGCGAGCAATTGAATGGCGCTGGGCAGTACTAATGATGTTTATTGCACTGCTTATGCTAAGTTTTGGTCTTATCAATGCTAACTATGTGCGTATGGTGCCCAACCCTAAAGTGCCACACGATTTCCCAAGTGTTCGTATTGAAATGAACGAAAACGTGTCAGATGAAGCAACCATTACTGCGCTTAAAATTGTTGAGCAGACTATCTTGAAAGTAGAGCAAGATATTGTCGACGAATTTGGTACAGGCATGATCCGCGACCGACTTGCATTTAACGATGAGCGCACTGAAGGCCGTATTTTAGCGCCGCTAGTGAATGAAGAAGACCGTCCTATCGACACCTTCGAACTCGCTCGTCGTTGGCGTGAAGCTATTCCTGAAATTTCAGGGATGAAATCGTTTACGGTTATTGATGATGTAAACGGCAATGGCGATGACGGTGAATTTGGTTACCTGTTGTTTGGTCCAGATATTGATACGCTTAACGCAGCAGGCCTTAAATTTATTGAAATGCTGCAGCAGCAAGACGGATTATTTGACGTAAGTTCAACCATTGACCCACCAAGCAAAGAAGTGCAAATGACTTTGCTTCCAGTGGCGTATGACTTGGGCCTTACGCTTTCAAATATTGCGTCACAAGTGGGTGCGGGTTTCTATGGTGGTGAAGCGCAGCGCGTCATCCGAAACGGTGAAGAAGTGCGCGTAATGGTACGCTACCCTGAACTTACCCGTGAACGTTTTGCAGACCTTAAATACACACTGATTAAAACGCCGCAAGGCGAAGAAGTCATGCTGGGTGATGTCGTGGCGCTTGAAGAAAAGCCAGGTATTAGCTATATCCGCCGAGAAGGTGGTTATCGCAGCGTTTACATTTGGGGCAACATTGACGAAGAAAAGGTTGAGCCAAACGAAGTCGTAACTGAAATTAGAGAAAAGCTATTACCTCAGCTTAAGGAGTCGTTCCCTTCTGTCATGACAGAACTCGGTGGCGATATTGAAGAGCAGCAGGCGCAACAAAACGAGCAATTCCTGTTTTTTGTTGCTGCAATGATAATGGTATACATCCTTCTAGCTGTACCACTAAAAAGCTATGGACAGCCACTGATAATCATGTCGGTTATTCCATTTAGCCTAACGGGTGCTATCTGGGGGCACTACTTCCTAGGATTAGACTTATCAATGATGTCGACATTCGGGCTCATAGCTGCGGCTGGTGTTGTGATTAACGACTCACTGGTTATGACGGACTTTGTGAACCAGCGCCGTGCACAAGGCTATAGCGTTAGAGAGGCAGTGGTTGAAGCAGGCACAGCACGCTTTAGGGCCATTACCCTAACGTCTATTACAACGTTTGCGGGTGTATTACCCATCTTGTTTGAAACGAGCCTACAAGCCGCGTTTGTTATACCAATGGCGGCTGCACTTGGTTTTGCAGTACTTTATGCTACCTTGGTGACTTTGATACTAGTACCGTGCTTGTACCTTATTTTGCTTGATTTAGCGGGGCCATTCTCGTTTGTCAAAAGCAAACTAACGTCACGTAAAAAAGCGCCTTACAACGATAGTGCAAGCGACCCAATGGGTGCGCCACAAACCCAGTCAGGCATAGATTAATAAAGCCTGTTCGTATTACCTTTGAAAATCGGCCTTATTACACGGCCGATTTTTTTTTGCAAGAACGAAAATGGTTTGAACCTTCTTTCATTAGACTTCTAGAGCTAAAACCCCTACCCTTTCGAAAAACAACTATTGGACCTTTTATGACTGACACGTTAACGATTAGAAAAGCCACCAGCGACGATATAACGCAAATTCGCCAGTTCATTTTAGAGTTAGCTATTTATGAAAAAGCAGAGCATGAGGTTGAAGCGACAGAAGCTGATTTGCACAACACGCTATTTGGCGAAGGCGCAACAGCGCATTGTGTTATTTGCGAAAATAGCGGCCAGGCAATTGGATTTGCGGTTTACTTTTTCAATTATTCTACGTGGCAAGGTAGAAATGGCCTGTACTTAGAAGACTTGTATGTATCACCCTCTTCACGAGGTCAAGGTGCTGGTAAGGCACTGCTACAACACCTTGCTAAAATTGCAGTAGATAACAACTGCGGACGCTTTGAATGGAGCGTATTAGATTGGAACAAGCCAGCAATAGATTTTTACAACTCGCTTGGCGCTAAACCCAAAAGCGAATGGCTGGGTTATAGAATGGACGGACAGACGTTGATTGATTTTGCCAACAACGGGTAATTTCAGTTAAGGCTCATGCCCATGACCAACAAAAAAGCCATTCGCAAGCGAATGGCTTTTTTACGTCTATAAACTATCTACATTGCAGATATTAAAACGAACCTACCAGCGACAGTCGTGCATTAATAGGCGCACCTACTGTAGCTTGATGTCGAGAGTGTGCGTTCGGGAAGTACAGCGTATCAGTTAGGTTTTCAATGTTAAGCTGCAAACGCATTTTGTCGCTTAAGTCATAGTATGCCGATGCGTCTACACGGGTGTAGCTAGGCAATACTGGCGAGTTTTCTGCCGTTAGAATATAGCTTTCGTCTTGATACGTTGCACCTAAACCAAAACCGAATAGATCATTAACCTGATACGTTGTCCATACCGACAATGTATTTTCTGGTAATTCACGCAGTTCAACACCATCAGCATTTTCGCCGTCTAGGTTGCTGTAATTAGCAGTAATGTACCATTTGTCAGTCAGGTTGCCTTGGAATTGAAGTTCAAAACCCGATACGTCAGAGTCTACTTCTACAAAACCTTCTGGATCGTTTGGATCGTTATCTAGTGATTTTTGCTCATTTTCAAAAATTGCTGCAGTGAAGCTTAAGCCTTGCGCAAAATCCCATTTCACACCAATTTCTTGGTTAGTGAACGTATCTGGGTCTAGTTGGTTAGCATCGCCATTGATATTGGCGTATTGCTCACCACTTCGCGGTAAGAACGACTCGCTGTAGCTTGCATAAATTGAGATATTCTCTTGTGGTTTGTAGACAAGACCAGCACGTGGTGATACTTCTTCGTCTTTGCGATTACGTGTTTCTAACACCGCCGGACGTGCATCGAACACTTCAATATCGAAGCTATCGAAACGCGCGCCGATAACTACATCAAAGTTATCTGACAAAGCAATTTCGTCTTGTACGTAGAAAGAGTAAACGTCCAAGTCTACATGGGTATCATCGTTAAGCGCTGAGAATGAGGTTGTTACTGTCTCACCGTCCGCATTAGTCCCTGTAAGGCCTCTAAAGCTTAATGGGCGCTCTACCGCAAAACGCTCTTTATCGTTGCCAGTTGAATCAAATACTGGATTGAAACGATCTTGGTTAGACTTAGTGTTGATAACTTCACCACCAAAGATAACGGTATGCTCAAAACTACCCGTTTCAAACTCACCTACCAAGTTAGCCGATAAAATCAGGTTTTCACGCTGTGTAGTATCAATGTAACCATCTAGCGTAGCAATATTGGTTTGAGCATCGAAATCAGCAGCGTAAAAGTTTGCGTAAACTTTGTCGTAATCGCCGTAAAATGCGTTGAAGTTACCTTTCAAGTTGTCTGAAAATCTGTGCTGAAGGTTCGCGCGAAATACGTCAGCATCAAGTGTTTGGTAGTTATTTTCCGGATCGCCAAACACAATATCCTCAAACGCTTCAACTGGCTCGCCATTGGCACCTGTTGGAATACCACGGTCAATAAAACGCTCGTGATCAATATACTCGTAAGACAAATCAACAATAGTATTATCGCTAAGTTCTAAGCGTGCTGTAGGGTTGAAGCCATAACGGTCGCCATCGTAAAAATCACGGTGATTTTCTAAACTTTCGTACATAGCGTTAATACGAACTGCTGATCCATCACCCGTATCAATATTGGTGTCTAATTGCAGGTTGTAAGCGCCAAAGGTATTGGCAGATACATTGTAATTTACAAACTGCTCGCCGGTTTTCGCTTTCTTAGATACGCGGTTTAAAATACCCCCTGTACCACCACGGCCGAAAAGCAACGCGTTTGGACCACGCAAAATTTCCACCTGCTCTACATTGTAGAGTGCACGGTAGTATTGAACGTCGTCTCGGTTACCATCTAGATAGAAATCTGCTGTTGAACGCACACCACGAAACACAACAGAGTCACGGTGACCTTCACCCTGTGACGTGTTTACACCTGGTGTGTAATCAATGATCTGACCAATGCTGGTAATACCACGAGCTGTAATCTCTTCAGCCGTCATAATTGATAAACTTTGTGGTACATCAATAATTGGCGTGGGGCTCTTGATTGAGTTTGATTGGTTTACAGAAAGGTACTGACCATTAATCGTTACTCTTTCGATATCTTCTACATCAACTGCCAGCGCAACTGGGCTTAACAATACTGCCGTAGCGATACTCGTAAGTTTAAATTTCAATGTCTATCTCCGTGTGTTCAAACAGGTCTTATATTTTGGGTAAACGGCAAAGTGGCAAATAGCATAGAGAACTAGTGCTCTGAAAAGCTGGCGTTTTACCCAACAAGTTAAGTGCTAATAAGAATCGTTGTCATTTTCGGTTGAGATGATATAGAAAAATGAAGCTGTTGACGAGAGGCAAAGTAAGTTTTTTTGAATGTTGTTTTTATTTTTACTTTATTGCGCAATAAATACGCGTATAAAAAGACAATATATGGTTAAAAGTGGCGGTTTACAGAAAAACGCGCAACGACTCGCACACAACTCAAGCCGTTATGATGACGCATTGTGAAAGGAAAAAGCCTTTATATTGCGCTCTTAAGCGCTGTGAGTGAGTTTAGATATAGAGATGTGAGTTAAGCGGGTCGACCTTTGCCTTACGTTTTAATAGCGAAGGTCAAACACATTAGGAAATTGCATAGCGGCACAGGATGAGTGCTGCGGTATTGTCTGCGACACGCTGTTTGTCCTTGTCGCTTAGGGCATCTTCAATTTTAAACAACTGCGGCCAAAAACACTGGCCCTTTACTAAGCTGTCAATCTCTTCAACTACCCTGTCTAATTCGTCGAAACGCATTTTGCCGTCTGCTTTGGCATCTTTTAACCAACGATGCATTGCGGTTTCTTGTGCCTTGAGTTGAGCAACTTCATCTTTAAGCTTTTCTGGCTCGTAAAAGAAGTGGCCTATAGCTACGCGCGCAAGTTCAAGATGGGTTTCGCTGGCCATAAACTCAATGTCTTGCAAGATAAGATCACGTAATTGTTCATCTAGTGCTATTGCACTGTCATACCGCGTGGTGACGTTTAAAATAGCACTTTGCCACTGCTGTGTGACCAAGTACATGACCAACTCATCTTTTGTCGAAAAGTGATTATACACAGTACGCTTTGATACATTGGCCAGTTCTGCCAGTTTATCCATACTCGTGCCATTCACGCCATATTCCTGAAAAGCCTGCGTAGCAGCCTGAATAATAGCTTCTCGTTTCAAGTCACTGCGCGTTCGCGTATTGCTCGTCATAAAAGGTACTCGTATTTATCTTGCCCGCCATTTTACACCGAACAGTTTACTTTTCAAAGCGCGCACATTAAAATGCACTCACCAGTTTACTTTAGACATTTATGACGTCGCCGTTATCAAATGCCTAATGCGTTTACTATCAATACTATTTTCACTTTACTAATGGATTACATACGCCCATGTCCATGAAACGATTTCCTCTTGTGCTCATGTTGAGCGTCTTCAGTGCAATTACGCTTACTGCTTGTATGTCTGAAAAAACCGTTGAACAGACGGAAAATACACCTCGATACGTCAAGTTAGCCGCAATAGAAACCATCCCTAACTTTGATGAGTTTACCTTTCCCGCTGTGGTATCTGCGGTAAAAACCGTTGACCTTAGTTTTGAAGTGTCGGGCCGCTTAACACAAACTGACTTGGTGACAGGCAGTGATATCACCAAAGGCACGCTACTAGCCTCAATTGATAGAAAACCTTTTGAGAGACGAGTGGAACAGTCAAAAACGCGCTTAGAGCAAGCTAAAAGAGAACTTGATCGCATTGAAAAAATGTTTGCCCAAAAGCTGGTGGCACAAAGTGCGCTTGATTCAGCCATGACATCATACGAGTTAGCGGTAATCGATTTAAAAAACGCTGAACAAGATCTTAGCTACACAGAGTTATACGCTCCCTTTGACGCCAAGGTATCTCAGCGACTGGTAGAAAATAACAGTTTTGTAAAATCAGGTACCGCAATTGCGCGCTTGCAAGATGTATCAAAAATTTATTTCAATATTAATGTGCCCGAGCGTTTGCTTACTGCCAATATTGGCAGAGGCATAAAAGAAGCCAGTGCCACACTCGCCACTAATAGACGTCAGTGGTACCCCGTTCAATACGTTGAGCACTCAACGCAACCTGACCCTGTATCGCAAACTTATGAAGTCGTGTTTGCGATGGCACCAAGAGATGAATTACCGCTAACCCCAGGTGCGCGCGCCGTGGTTAAAGTGAGCTTGCAAGGGACGCTGTATCCAGATGGCGTAGTTGTACCTGTAAAAGCGCTAGTTGGCGATGAGAACAACGGTTTCGCGGTTTGGCTTTACGACGACAAAACCCAACAGGTTTCAAAGCAATCAATTAGTGTGAAACATATCGAAAACAATCTTGCCATTATTGAAGGCAATGTGCAGTTGGGTCAGCAAGTAGTGGCTGCAGGCGCTGCGCAAATGCGAAACGGTATGAAAGTGCTTCCTTACAAGGGAGAGAAGTAGTTTATGGATATTGCACGTTATTCCATAGATAAACCCGTCAACGTATGGCTAATGGTCGTTATACTGCTGCTTGGTGGCATGCTGGCAATGACTAAAATTGGCCGACTTGAAGACCCAGCCTTTACTATTAAGCAGGTAAAAGTGTACACATCCTACCCTGGTGCAAGTGCTGAAAAAGTTGAGCGGGAAGTCACTGAGCGATTGGAAATTGCTATTCAACAAATGCCACAATTAAAAGAAGTCACTTCTGTTTCTTCGCCGGGTCGTTCTGAAATTACCGTCGAGGTCAAAAGTACCTACGATAGCCATTTACTGCCTCAAATTTGGGACGAGTTAAGAAAGCGCCTTCGCGATACTACACCGTCGTTACCAGCAGGTGCACAAGAGCCTGTGGTATTTGACGATTTTGGCGATGTCTATGGCTTGTATTATGCGCTGAGCGCTCCTGATTTCGACACGAGAGAACTTCGCGAATTTGCCCGCATTATTCGCCGTGATCTACTGACTACGGAAGGTGTCGCTAAAGTCAATGTTACCGGTGTTCAAAAAGAACAAATTGTTGCCTACATTAATCCCTATCAACTTGCTGGCTTGGGAATTTCATTTCCCGACCTCGCCTCACTGTTTCAAGACAATCTTCGTCCGTTTAATGGTGGTCGGGTAAAAGTTGATGAAAAAAATGTGCGTATTGTCGTTGAACGCGCGCCTGACAGACTAGAAGAAATATCAAATCTGTCATTGGTGGTTCCAGGTACCAACCGTTCCATTCGCGTTGCGGATGTTGCGACATTAAAACTTGAACCCGCGGATATTCAACCTATTTTAGTCCGCTACAATGGTGAGGAAGCATTAACGCTAAGTGTTTCTGCCCTAACCGATGTGAACATTGTAGATGTTGGTAACCGTGTTAATGCCAAAGTCGATGCGCTATTAAAACAACTCCCTATTGGGATAACTCTGACACCTATTTACGATCAAGCCGCAGTGGTTGATGAGTCGGTTGATGGCTTTATCAATAACCTCGTTATGTCGGTAGCAGTCGTAACTCTCACTCTGTGTTTATTCATGGGGTGGCGCTCAGGTATTGTCGTTGGCAGTGTATTGCTTGTGACGGTATTAGGCACCATTTTAATAATGTGGCTAATGGATATTCAACTACAGCGCATTTCATTAGGTGCCATGGTCATTGCCATGGGAATGTTGGTTGACAACGCTATTGTTGTTGCCGAAGGTATGATGCTAAGAATGGCGACAGGCGCTACGGCCAAAGAAGCAGCCAGCTTTATTGTAAAGCGCACGCAGTGGCCGCTACTTGGCGCCACGGTAATCGGTATTGCTGCCTTCTCGGGCATTGGTTTGTCTAACGATGCAACTGGCGAATTTCTTTACTCATTATTCGCCGTGGTGTTGGTGTCACTGATGATTAGCTGGGTATTGGCCGTGACATTGGTTCCCGTGTTAGGTGCGCAATTCTATAAAAAAGGCATGAGCCAAGCCTCTGATTCTTCACCTTCATTGATGCAACGCTGGTTTAAAAATGCGCTCGTTGGTGCATTGAAGCTTCGCTGGGTAACTATTGGTATGTTGGTGCTTATTACTGTAGTGGCTTATGGCAGCTTTGGCATGGTGAAGCAAGGGTTCTTCCCTCCTTCAAACGCGCCGTTGTTTTTTGTGCATTATTGGGGGCCGCAAGACCGGGATATTCGCGCAACGGAAGCTATCGCCAAAGAAGCGGAACAGCGTATTCTCGAGTTAGACAATGTAACAGCTGTGACAACGTTCATCGGTCAGGGAGCAGACCGTTTTACCCTGACCTACGCGCCGAAAAGTGCGAATGAAAACTATGCGTTTTTTATGGTACGAGCTAACGCGCTTGAAAACATTCCAGCAATACAACAAGCGTTGTCTGGCAGACTCAATAGTCTAGATCTAGACGCTAATTTTTACATGGAGCGTATGCAGTTTGGTCCAGGTGCAGGCGCGAAGTTAGAAGCGCGTTTTTCTGGCCCAGATACCGAGGTACTACGCACCCTCGCCGAACAAGCAAAAACGCTACTGTTTGAGGACGGACAAGTCATTGATATACGTCACAACTGGCGTGAAAAAGGCTTTGCTATTAATACGCAGTACGATAACTACAATGCAGGTATTGCAGGGGTTTCGCATTCTGACTTTAGCCAAACCGTACAATACGCAAGTAGTGGCGTACGTTTAGGCACGGTTCAGGACGGCGATTATGCGTATAGCATTATTGCAAAAATGGGTAATAGCGATGATAGCGAGCTTCAGTCTATTCGCGAATCGCAGGTCTGGTCTACACAACAGCGACAATACATCCCATTTACGCAGGTATCACAAGGCCTGGAGCTCATGACTGAAGAAATGCGCATTCACAGAAAAGATCGCGTGCGCACCATAACCGTTGAAGCTGAACCGGGCGAAAATGAAACGGCTGCAAAAGCCCTTGCGCGTATTCGACCTGTTATCGAAGGTATTACCTTACCGCCGGGCTATTCACTTGAATGGGGTGGTGAATTTGAAAGCTCTAGCGAAGCGCAACAGGCGCTAGGAGCAGGCCTGCCAGCAGGCTTCCTAGTAATGTTCATTATCTCTGTTTTGCTTTTTGGTCATGCACGTCAGCCCCTTATCATCTGGCTTGTGGTACCCATGGCAATTGTGGGTGTGGTGACTGGATTATTGTCAACCGACATGCCGTTTGGTTTTATGTCTTTACTGGGTTTCTTGAGCCTGTTTGGCATGCTCATTAAAAACGCCATCGTACTTATCGAAGAAATCGACCTTCAAATTGAAGAAGGGCTGGTTATTCACAAGGCCATTGTTGAAGCAACGTTAAGTCGTGTTCGTCCTGTGGCGTTAGCGGCTGTTACTACCATACTTGGCATGGCGCCGCTGCTGTTTGATGCGTTCTTTGCCGACATGGCGGTGACCATTATGGGCGGACTTGCCTTTGCGACAGTGCTAACCCTAATTGCAGTACCGGTCCTCTATAGCTTGATGTTTAAAGCCAGTTATCGCAACTATTAACCTCGCTTTTAGCAAGCGAAAAGAGAGTGACCTTTACTAAAGCTGTTTCTGTAAAGGTCACGCTTTCTATTTGTTATCGGTCATTCTCTACCGTTTCGACTGCACTCGCTGCTGCATAAACTGCATTACATCACGCCAAGACACCATGCCTACAGGTCGATTTTTATCGTCTACAATTGGGATACATGAAATTTTGTTACTATTAAACAGCTCGATTGCAGTCACAATAGTATCGTGAGGCTCAAGTGTAATGACCTCTCGTGTCATTATTTGATGCGCTTTCTTGTCCAACGTCGCCCGGTCCAACATTCGCTCACTAATGGTATCTACAAAAGGACTGACTGCTTTCATCAAATCACGATCTGAAATAATACCTTTGAGCTCGTTATCATGCACTACGACGAGATGATGAAACCCAGTCGCGGCAAATAGTTCTCTGAGCGACTGCAAGCTGTCATCCATATGAACACTGACTACGCGTTTAGACATGATGTTAGCAACACCCATCACCTACCCCACTCTTATGGTTTGCCATTATTAGGCCACTGCTTACGAGAAAAAGCCTTTTTGATGAGCATAGAAATGTGAAACTCAAAACGCAAGTACATCGCTTTTATAAGCCCTTTAATAAAGGCTTAATGAAAGTGAGTCGTTTGCATCACAACCAGAATATTAGGTGTTTTATCAATGAAAATTGGGTTATAACGTAAGGAATTATGTAGAGCATGTTGAAAACACTTATGAATATTGAGCACCTAAAGCTCTTTGTGCGCATTGCGAGCACTTCAAATATTAGTCTTGCAGGGCGAGAGCTTAACATATCTCCTGCGGTGGCTAGCGCACACATTGGTAAGCTTGAAGATACATTGGGTGTAAGGCTTGTGCATCGTACAACACGCAAAGTGTCGTTAACCGATGAAGGGCAGTTATTTTTACCCCATGCTCAAGAAGTGCTAGACAGCATAGAAACGGCCCAAGCAGCCGTTGGTACTGGCGCGCGAACGCCTCAGGGTACACTAAGAGTCACCGCTCCAGCGTCGTTTGGGCGCATGCACCTTGTACCAGCCATACATGAGTTTTTGGCTAAGTACCCAAAACTGAATATCGATTTTCGTTTTAGTGACAGCATTTTAGACGTTGTAGATGGTGGTTTTGACGTGGCCATTCGAGATGCAGAACTTAAAGACTCTAACCTGCATGCGAAAAAACTGACTGACGATAAGCGCATTATTGTTGCCTCGCCAGAGTACCTAAAGAAACACGGAGAACCTAAAACGCCAAATGACCTGAAAGAGCATATGGCGGTCAACTTGCCAGCGCTTGACGTTTGGGAATTCAAAACAGGTAACAGCGTTACCTCTATAAAGACTAAAAGCCGGGTCCGCATGGACAACGGTGAAGCCGTGCGAGATGCCTGCGTGGCAGGCTGCGGTCTTACACTTACTGCGACATGGTGTAGCTATGAAAATATAGCTCGTGGTGAACTGGTGCAGGTATTAAAAGACTATCCCGTCGCAACAGACTGTGCCCTTTGGGCCGTGTATCCCAGTAATAGGCTGCTCGCCCCAAAGGTGCGCGCATTCATTGATTTTCTTGCAGAGCGTTTTAGCGGCACACCTTATTGGGATAAAAAGCTTATCGGTATGATTCAATAATCACGCGCTAGTTTTTCGCGATTATCGCTTCAATGGTATTAATAAGCTGCTGGCGGTTATCTGCGCTCATCGCAAATTGATGTGGTGTTGCAAAAACGCCATGATCGTTATCGAAATACTCTCCACAGACATTCTCAAATTGTGAAGAGAGAGCTGCGTCAACGAATATGCTTGCCCCCAGTTTTAAATCGCCGCCGGCTATTCCGTATGCTTCTTTCACCATTTTACTGCCAAGAAGCGACTTGGGGTTAACCGAGACAAAACGCGGCCCACTCTGTGCGTGGCGTTCACCAAGAGACATTGTCCACATGGTAATAGCCAATTTACTTTGTGCATAAGCCTGCGCATCGGATAAAAGTACCTCTCCTCGTAGCGCGTCAAAATTCACGGCCGCTTGAGCAGCAGAAGATACATTTACCACACGGCCAGACGGGGGAATACGCTTCAATACACCTAGAGTGAGCATATAAGGGGCGATAGTATTTACCATGAAACGCACGTCTAACCCTGATTGCGTTAGCGAGTTTGCAATATTAAATACACCCGCGTTATTTATTACTACATCGATACGCTCGTAACGGTTATTCACTGTATCAACAAGTGCCCTTACCTCATCGAAACTCGACAAGTCTGCGCAAAGCGTATCGACGTTTGCTTTTGGATAAGTACTTAATAGTGACTTTTTTACACTTGCTAACTTTACTTTGCTGCGCCCATGTATAATAACCTCAAGGCCCCGCTGTAAGAACATTTTCGCGGTTTCAAAGCCAATTCCATCTGTTGCGCCAGTAATTAAAACGGTTTTCATAACAATACCTAAGCTGTGTTTTGCTGCTTTTAATGAGCCGCATAGAACCAAGTGAATATAGAGCATGGTAACAAGGTGTTGCTAAACAGATAATGTTCATAATTTTTGAATCAGTATCAACGGAATCTATAAACTGAAACCGATTCAAAAATTTACTTATATCGAGAAAGGAATATTTATAAAAACCACCTAGCCACTGCACAGAATTAGGCTTAGACTGCAAAGATAAATATAAAAACGACAGGTATTGTGCAGGTAATTAACTAAATTACTTGCTTGCTTATCATTTTAGAAACAAGGGTTCTCAGTTTAATGTCACAACAAAAAGTAGGTCTAGTGGGCTGGCGCGGTATGGTTGGCTCAGTATTAATGCAGCGCATGCAAGAAGAGCAGGATTTTGCGCACATTGAGCCCACCTTTTTCACTACCTCTCAAAAAGGTAGTGCAGCACCAGATTTTGCAGGCAAAGATGCTGGTGTACTTGAAGATGCGTTCGATATCGACGCACTATCAAAACAAGATATTATTATTACCTGCCAAGGTGGAGACTACACCAAAGCGGTTTACGCCGATTTGCGCGCGACGGGCTGGAAAGGCTACTGGATAGATGCAGCATCAGCCCTGCGTATGAAAGACGACGCCGTTATTATACTCGACCCAGTAAATCGAAAAGAAATTGATAACGGCATGGCAAACGGCATACGCACGTATGTCGGCGGTAACTGCACTGTTTCACTTATGCTACTGGCGCTTGGCGGCTTGTTTGAGAAAGATCTTGTCGAGTGGGCATCACCTATGACCTATCAAGCAGCGTCGGGCTCTGGTGCAAAACACATGCGCGAGCTGATAAGCCAAATGGGTGCTATCCACAGCAACGTGAAAGATAAAATTGATGATCCGGCTACGGCCATTTTAGACATTGACCAACAAGTTGCCGAATTTATTCGCAGTAACGAATATCCAAGTGACCAGTTTGGCGTGCCATTAGCAGGCAGTCTTATTCCTTACATCGATTCGCAGCTTCCTTCTGGTCAAAGCCGCGAAGAGTGGAAAGCACAGGCAGAAGCTAACAAGATTTTAGGCACATCAAGGGGTGAAGTACCTATTGATGGTATTTGTGTACGTGTAGGTGCTATGCGTTGTCACAGCCAAGCCATTACCTTAAAGCTGAAAAAAGACTTAAGTGTAACGGAAATAGAGCAAATCCTAGCCCAGCATAATGATTGGGTGAAAGTCGTGCCCAATGACCGCGACGCCACTATGCAAGAGCTTACTCCAGCAAAAGTAACTGGGACCTTGTCTATTCCTGTAGGTAGAATTCGCAAACTGACCATGGGGCCTGAATATATTTCGGCGTTTACTGTGGGCGACCAACTACTTTGGGGTGCCGCTGAACCGCTTCGCAGAATGCTCAGAATTGTTCTAGAACAAGCTTAATACTCAGCAAAACGCCCCAGACATGGGGCGTTTTTTATGCTAGTTATCAGACTCTGACCACACCGCTAGTTCATTACCGCCTGGCTCGATAAAATGGAAACGACAACCGCCTGGAAATGAGAAAATCGGCTTACAGATAATGCCACCAGCCTGCTCAACCTTAGCTTGAGTGTTGCTAATATTTGCAGAGTAAAATACCAACAGCGGTGCACCGTTTTGCGCTTGTGTAACCCTGTCACTTGAAAATATTCCGCCGTCGAGGCCCGCATTTGAAAACGCACTGTATTCACTGCCGTAATCTATAAACTCCCAGTTAAAAACATCACTAAAAAACTGTTTTGACGCGGATAAGTTTAGCGATGCAAATTCGACGTAGTTAAGCTTTACGTTTTCTTCCATGACACATCCTTTGATTGATTCAATCCACGTTTCAAAAATAGCGTATCTGAAGCAAATTACCAAGCACCAAAAACGGTGATTTTTTCTTATGCTAGCGACGGCGAGGGCGACCCTTTTTAGCCTTGTTGTTTGTTTTTAGGCCAAGTGCTTGGGCGCGCAGGTTTTTCTTTGAAGACTTGCGTTTAACGTTATTCGATGGCTCTTGTGCATCGGGGTTAGGTTCAAACCCTTCTTGCCACTGTAATAAAAAATGCGCTGAAGTAAGCTTTTCAATGTCAGCCAAGAGGTATTTTTCTTTATGCGATACGAGCGACACTGCCAAGCCTGCATTACCGGCGCGGCCAGTTCGCCCAATTCGATGAATATAGTCTTCGGCATTGTAAGGAAGTTCAAAGTTGATCACATACTGCAACTGGTCAATATCTAGGCCTCTAGCCGCAACGTCGGTTGCGACAAGCACTCTCACTTTACCTGTTTTGAAATCTTCCAAACCGCGATCACGGGCCCCTTGAGACTTGTCACCATGAATGGGTGCCGTGCTGATCCCATCTTTTTTTAGCTCTTTGGCAAGGTCATCTACCGCTTGTTTGGTGCGCGTAAATATAAGTACCTGATGCCAATTATTCGCGCCAATTAAAAAGGCCGTTAGCGCAGCTTTACGTTGACTGTCCACTTCGTAAAAGCGCTGTTCAATTTGTGTAGCCGTCGCGTTTCGCTGTGCTACTTCAATCAGCTTTGGCTGGTTTAGCATTGTTTTACTTAAAGCGAACACTTCATCATTAAACGTAGCCGAGAAAAATAGTGTCTGAATGCCCTCAGGCAAGCGCTTAAGAATACGCGTAATATCAGTGATAAAGCCCATATCTAGCATACGGTCGGCCTCATCTAGCACCAGTGTTGTTAGGTTATTAAGGTCAATGAACTCTTTTATAACAAGTTCGAGTAAACGTCCTGGCGTTGCGACAAGCACATCACAGCCTTCACTCAATGCGGCAAGTTGTGGATTTATACTGGCACCGCCATAGGCTGCAACGGTATTTAAATTTAGACCTTCGCTATAGCGCACGAAACTTTGGTGCACTTGCTGAGCAAGCTCTCTCGTAGGCGTTAACACCAACACGCGAATGTCACTATTTGCTTCCTTTTGGGCAGTAATACGGTGAATTAGCGGCAGCGCAAAAGCGGCAGTTTTCCCAGTTCCCGTTTGCGCACCAGCCATCACGTCATGACCTGCAAGAACCTGTGGAATTGCTGCTTGCTGGATAGGCGTTGGGTCTTCATAACCTAATGCATCAAGAGTAGTTAGTAGATTTGCCTGCAAACCTAAGGTTGAAAAAACCATAAAAATACCGCTATTTGAAATTGAAAACGCGTCATTATAACACTGTATAAGGCTGAGGCGGCATGTACCTTGTTTTCATGTCTTATCAGCCGAGTGTCACATGAGCTGAGCAGGTAACAACATTGGACTACCTTTTTTCTTGCGCTCGGCGTCTTTCACTAACGCTACAATTTTACTGTTTACCGGCGTACTGATACCGCTTAGTCGACCGAGCCGCTCTATTTCACCGTTCAAAAAATCAATTTCGGTTCGTCTACCCAGCGCTAAGTCTTCATACATTGACGAACGCGCTTGTGGGTCAATTTTAAGAGTAGAAGCCGCAACAATTTGGAACAGTGTATTAGGAAGAACCATGATAGTTGGCATTAGTTTCGGGATAACCTTCCCCGTTCTTGCCACAGTGATGCCATGTGCCTTAAACACGTGAAGGGCTTCTTTGAGTACTTTGGCCATTACTAAGCGATAAGCTCTATTCCCAAGCTGCTGCTTTAGGGGGATTCCAGAAAGCGCATTTACTGCATTGTTCAAGTTCATGATCAGTTTTCCGTACTGAACTGCAGTTATATCGTCATACACGGTGACATGTAGCAAGGCTTTGTTAAACTTCTCAAGCAAACTGCCGCATGTTCCGTCTTTATCTTCAATGGCTAAATTACCTTCTGTGCCACAATGAAAATGTCCTTTTCCCTCATAGAAGACATTGAATGGCACCATTCCTTTGATAACTTTCTGCGACAAGGTCTTTGCGAGAACATCGCCGTTAGTAACGCCATTTTGAAAACTCACAATCACCGCATTGGGGTTAGCATGCGCTTGAATAAGCGTTGCAGCCTCTTGTGTATCTTGGCTTTTAACACACAGTAAAATGAAGTCGGCCGATGCGAGAGCATCATTTGTTACCGAAAAATTCACACCGGCTGAATCGACGAAGACATCCCTACCTTGCCAATCTGTAAGCGTTAGGCCATTTTTTGAAATGTCATTTTGAAGTCGTTCTCGACCTATGAAGGTCAATGAGCTAGACAACTCGGGGTTACCAGCAAGTAAGCATCCTCCGAGATAGCAACCTATGCTTCCCGCCCCTAAGATCACAATATTGCTTGCGTTGTTACCTTTACTCATTGCTTCTCGCATGTACTGCTAAGCGCCTTTATGTTCGTGCGCTGATTTAATACCTTAACACTACATTTACAAATAAATGACTGGTAGTACAGGTTTTTCAATCACGCTGATTCAAACTTTCAATTTTCGCCGTTTTTTCTAACGCTTTACTATAGCGCAAGGTAGTTAATAAATTAGCGGTTTGCGCGAGGTTTTCTAATGTCAGGTCATTCATCATCCAACGTGGTAACACTTAGTGGTAGTCAGGCAACTAAGGTAGCCTTGGTTGCCGAAGGTGGTGGACAACGTGGTATTTTCACTGCAGGTGTATTAGATACATGGCTTGAAAACAATTACGACCCATTTGATATTCTAATTGGCACGTCTGCTGGCTCTCAAAACCTTACTAGTTATGTTGCGCGTCAAAAAGGGTACGCAAAGCGTCTTATCCGTGGCCTTACTCGCCACAAACGCTTTTTTCAACTAGGTCGTGCGCTAACAGGTAAGCACATTGTCGACTTAGATTGGTATTTTGATAAAACCAGAGAGGCCAAGCGTTTGCTTGACTTCGACACCGCATTAGAAAATGTACACGGTAGAGAAATATTATTTACTGCCACTAACGTTCGTGACAGAAAAGCGTACTACCTTAACCCACTCACAAGCCAAAACGCATGGGTGGATTTAATTAAGGCATCGAGCGCATTGCCTATGTTATACAAACAGGGCGTGCCGCTTACCACCTTACACGAGTACGATGTTAATGCCGCAAATACTGACTTTTACTTAGACGGCGGATTAGCTGCACCGCTTCCTGTAATAGAAGCCTATGAGCGTGGCGCGCGTAAGATTGTTGTTATTCGTACAGTGGATAGCAGTTTTCAAGCCCAATCAGTTTGGTTACAGCGGCTAAGTACCGTTATGTGCGCGACAGGACAATGCCCAAAAACAATCGATTATTTGCTGCAGCATGAACGCGCCTATCAAAAAGCGCTAGCATTTATTGAAAATCCGCCTGAAGACGTCGAAATAGTACAAATATTTGCTGAACAGAAGTTACAGAGTAAGTTGCTGGGCAGTAGTGATGCAGAACTTAAGCACGACTATAAACTGGGTCTCAAGGCAGGAGAACACTTCTTGCAATCACAACCCGAGGTATCTAGCGATTTCACAACAAACAAGGTTCGTTCGTTGTTAGCATCAAATGGTGTTACAGGTGGGCAAAATCAACCAAAGCGTACGACATTGTCGTACGCTTAATGTAAGTCACAGGCTGCTCACCGCAACTCGAACATGTGCTCAACAGGTACATCAAAGTATTTCGCTATTTTAAGCGCAATGACCACGGATGGCGTGAAGCGCCCTGTTTCTACCGTGCTAATTGTTTTGCGAGAAACCCCTATTGCATCAGCCAGTTCTTGCTGAGAGATTTTATGCTGCAACCTAAACTTGTGGATGTGGTTGTCTAACTCCTCATTCATTTAGGTCTTCCTCTCGCAGTTTCGCCACAATAATGCCACCGTGCACTAAAAATGCGACGCTCACTAACAGTTGAACAACAGTGTTAAGCGGCAGTGGCGAAACAAGCGCTTTAAACCACATATCACTACCAAAAAAGCCAATGATAATGCCGCCGTACATCATAATGTGACAGGTAATTCGCAAACTTGTACCACTTACAAAGTCAACGTATTCGTCATTGAATTTTAGCGTCCAAAACCCGACTCTATTGAGGTTTCTTGTGTATTTAAACGACCTAATGCACAGCGTGATCACCGCAGTTAGCGCAACCAATGTTCCACCACCAAGTACCCACTCCCAAGCCGTATCCTGACCGATGTTGGCATTTGACAATGCGGTAAAAAACAATATAAAAGCCACAGCAATACTCGATTGCCCTATCAAAGACAGGTAGTCCTCTTCCATTGCTGCTGTTACTTCAGAAGGTGAAGTGTGTGTCATAAATTAAATCCTTTGCGTAGTTCGCACGGTAAATGCGACAAACTAAAAAAGTAAAACGTTATATCGAGCCATGGCATAGTGGGAAACCGTCGGTTCTATGATACCTAAACCAACCATATGTAACCCTTAGGTATCAATGATACCCAAAGGTTACATGAAAGCAAGTTATTTTTTAGACTGTGCGCGGAATTAATCTACAATTTCGCGTAATGACACACGAGACAACCACTTATTATCCAAACAAACCTCAAGTTGTCGTAGCCATGTAGAGAGTGCACGAAGGTGATTGTCTGAAGACACATGGGTATTCAACCACGATTCGTTGTCTATCAACCATAGCGGCGACTTTTCTAGGATATCAGTGGTTAAAGCGATAGGCGGCAATGCTAATGCAAGCGCAGCCATCGTTTGGTGCTGTCTTAAGTCATGGTCCCTGACCAATTCAGCATTCATAAGTCTTAAATCATCAATGGTAAAGATCTGTAACTTATGCAGGCGCTTGGTAAGCTGTGGACCTACGCCTTGAAGGTGAATAACCTCAATATCGCCTTTTAAGCCTTTCCATTTCGCAGGTACCGGTTGTGTATCAAAAGCATGAACGTTGTAGTTAATGTCTAGTAACCACCCTTGTTGGGCTAGCGGGTAGCGCTGGACATCAAGCTGGGGAGCCGTTTCACTGTTATCTCCGTTATCAGTTAGTTGCCCCATTCTTACTCGGATACTCTCTACACCAAAGCCTGACTGCTGATTGGCTAGGGTGTTCATCACCGTTGCCATTTCAGCGTGAATCAGCCAAATTAAGCTCTGTACGTCTGTGGAAGTAGTCATAAAATGGACTTGAAGTGAATTTCAACTTCGCTGTAAATGTTTGCGCTGCTTTGTGCGTCCTGCGGCGCTCGGTTACTCGCAGGCGTAATGTTAAGCCTTGTTTTTATCAGTTTTGACGTATCAATAACACCGGCAAATCGATTGGCCACTGACAAATTGTTCACAGCGAAATTGTTGGTTATTACTGCATTGTTGCTCGGCGCAGAGTTACTCTCATCTTCCTCTTCCTGCGAGCCCTCATCCTTCATGCTGAATGTTAGCTTGGCGTTGATCTTGCCGTGATCGACAGACAACTTGGGAATACCATTTATCAATACATCAGAAAGCAGTTGGCGCTGTTTCTGCGCAATGTTAAACATTACGGCATTTTTTATTTTCTTTGCACCTTCTTCGGTTAACTTTTTACCTGAGAAGTGTAGTTTTTCTTCCAGCGAAATTCCTAAATCATTAAAGAACGGTGGCTGCTCTTCCTTTTGTTGCGTTGGTGGCTGGTACGGTGCGCCCTTGTAGACCGCATGTGCAGTATCACTATCAAAAGGGTAGCGCTGCTTGAGATTCTCTTCTAACTGAAACACAAGATCGTCGTCTTGCATGCACATTGCAACAAACTCGTCGTCCGAAAGTGACAGTAAATTCGTGAGTTCGGTTATTTTATCTTGCTGTTCGATTTGCGATGCGAGAACCGCACCAAAGGTATCTGAGATGAGTTTTGCCACAAACTCGGCAAAACCCAGCTCATTAAGAGCTGAGTTTGACATGGCGTGTATCCTTACTGATCTAAAGGTAAATAGTCGGTGCGGAAGTTAATTTTCACACCACCAAAAATATTTACTCTTGAGCCTGACCTATCCTGATCAACTTTGCTTGTTGTCGTCACCGTCACATTAGAATATTTGGTTGACGCCGATGCTTTGACCCACGGAGATAAGATAGAACCGGTTTTAGCGCGAGCCTTTGCAGAAAACGCTTTGCGGTTGTATTTGTTCTGTGTTTCTCGGCTAAACGACGAACCATAGGTGGTAAAAGTTAAACGCGTTTCTATATCACCGTTTTCGATAACCAGTCGCAAAATTCCTTGTTTTACCATTTCTTTGAGCATGTCGTATTTATTTACTGATATTCGCCTTGCTACGGCATCTAAAATAGCGTCATACGAGTTTTGGCCATCTACGGCAACTTGGTTATTGTCAGTGACACCGGCTTCTGCTGGCGTTTCAAGCGCTGCATTTAGCGTATTGGCTTGATCTTGATTGAGTGTGGCGTTGCCACCGTTATTTTCAACCGCAGTAACCTTCTCTTGATCGTCGACATCAGCAGGTAACGCGCGAGCTAAAAAGTCTAAAATCATGTCACCGCTGATATCGTCTTTGGTGTCATTGATAAAAGAAGAAAGCGACTTGCTAGTTTGTTGAAGCAGCTCGATATAGGCTTCGGTTTGGCGGATATTGCTAGAAATTAATGCGTCAAATACATCGGTTATGAGTTTAGTCGTAAATTCAGGGAATCCAATTTCGTTTAGTCTTGTGGCCTGAGTAACTGCTTCAGAAGTTCCAGACATGATACACCTCCATAGTGATAATCTAGAATGAAGTGACATTTACCGCAGTCATTGATTGTACGTGCTGACCGCTTCACTACACTTCTTCTCTCCAAGCGAATTTAGGCAATGAATATGATGTCCGTAATTTGGCTGTTTAAAAAATGTAACGACCAAGTCAGCATTTATCAGTGTTACACATTGATCAAAATTTAACCACAAATTTATGACATTAAACTTTGTGTGTCCCAGTGCATACTGGTTTTTGTTGCCACTTCCCTCTCAATAAGCACAAAACCGTAGTAGAGCGTACTCACTATGAGCCGGAAGACTCCTAAGCGGATCAGTAAAATAAGGTTACGTAAAGGGAAGTGAACATCTGTCAAATTACTCTGATTATTTTATGAACGTTTATTAATTTAACAATGTCTTGCGCTTTGCTACATTGGATTTTCTAACCCAAACGTTAGAAAACCTCTACTACAAAAATTAATCAACTGCGCGAGTTTGTATTTAAGGTGTTGCAACTTTCAAGCAGCTGAAAGGACTTAGTAAAATGAAAAAAAGCAAAAAGACAGTACGCTTAAGTCTACTAGCATGCAGTATGCTTTGTGTTTGGCAAGGCGCTAGTGCCCAAGATATTAATACTACCACATCACTTCCTGTCATCATGGATGACTGCGGTCAAACCTCTTGCCTTGACAGAAGAGCGCTATCGGTTGAACAAACTCTGGCGCTACTATCAGACGCATCTGACAAAGAATCCGCCATTAACGCACAAGTAAACAGTGGTAAACAAAGCAAAAATAGTAAAAAAGGCCAAGGTGTTGCCGTTGGTCAGCAGAACACCGATACCCAAGTAGTCTTCCTTGACTTTGAACAATCATCGCCTACTTTCGAAGCGATTACGTTTGTACCAAATGTACGACAAACGTTTACCAGCTATCAGTACTCCCAAAGTGAGCGCGATCAAATTCAAGCGAATATTGAGAGTCGCTATGAAGGTTTTGACATTAGCTTCACGCAAACAAGACCTACCGAAGGAGATTACTCTACTCTTATTTTTGAATGTCGCGACGAAGACGGTGTATGTATCGACTTTAACAACGGTATTCTTTTTGGCCGCGCTCAGTCTATTGATATTAGAAATGATATACGCGACGACAGTGCATTTGTTGATGCAAGTCTTTGGCAGGTACTCGTAGCACTCGACCCTTCTGGCGATTTCTTCTCGCGTATTTCAGGTATTCCTATCGTTGATGGCGATGTGGATGCTGCATTGTCGACAGCAATTGTTAATCAGGCATCGAACACTGGGGCTCACGAATTAGGCCATAATTTAGGGTTGCGTCACCACGATAGTTTCGGCGCACCAGGTGATGGTGTAACACCGGGTACGGGTGACTTTTTCCCTGTATTTGACGGCCCACTTGCTGCCCTTGAGTCATTTGATCATACAATGGCATCTGGTGCTAGTGTAGGTACAGGTTTTGCCGATAGCACTGTAGATTTGCGTTTTTTCTCTGAACGTTCAGCGTTGAAACTCGCTGCAAATCAGCGAGCAAGGTTACTGCAAGAAGAGAGTGTCACTGGCGGTAATAAGAAGGTAAAACTACGAAAAGTACTTGCACCAAATACATTGGAAACCGGTGATAATGCTGGTGGCAAACTCGAATTATTAGAAGCGCGTGTAGCTGGACGTATTGACGTTGCAGGAGAAGTAGATAGCTACCGGTTTACAGCGAAGTCAGGTCAGTTTTTAAGTGCTGAGTTCTTCGGCTTTGATACACCGTCAGCAGAGCAAAATGCCCTAGCTGATTTCGTCATTGGTGCTGTTGCGCTTTATTACGTAGAGCGTGATGGCTCGCTAACACTCGTGCAACGCAACTTCCAAAACTTCGAGGGTTTTGATGCGTATATGGTTGATGCTCCGCTTAACCAAGACGGCGATTACATACTGCAAGTTTCGTCACCTGATGAGTTGCTGTTGCCCGGCGTGGGAATAATCTCTCTTGACGGTACCGGTAACGGTACATTCAGAACAGGAAATTACGAAGTTAGCATGTATATTACTAACGGAAAGAATGGAAACGGTGTGCCTGCAGTACCTGGCAGTAACTAGTTTCTCTCTTGTACAAAAAAGGCCAGATTCAAACTGGCCTTTTTTAATTCACGTACAAGCGTGTTTTATTCAAACAAATATGAAATTGTTGCACCAAAAGTACGAGGTTGATTCGGGTATCCGTTGAAGCTACCCGCTTGAATAGGCGGTGGGAATGCCGATAAGAAATACTCGTCATTGGTGAGGTTACGAACCCATACCTGTACGCTAACGCCATTTTCAAACTCGAGACCAGCACTTGCATTTAGTGTACTGACTTCTCGAGTCATTTCAGGTGGTACGTTCTCTACAATGTGAACTTCACTTTCATACAGGTAATCGCTTCGCACATAACCTGTCATGCCATTTTCGAAATCAAGGTGATACGTTAAGCCCGCAACAAAGCTTCGTTCATGGATACCAGCAGGCATAGTGCCCGATAAATCCGTTGGTCCATTTAGTCCATTAGCGCCTTCGAACGAGTCGTAAACTGGGTCTAAAATGGTACCTGCAAAGTTAAACACTAAGTTGTCAGTCACATTATAGGTTGAATCAAATTCAACACCTTTTGTGGACTGCTTACCTGCATTAGCTAACACAAAGCCTGTTCCAACAAATATGCTTGATTGGAAACCTTCAATAGTTTGATCAAACAATGTGATGTTAAAAGCACCGTCTTTAAATCGGGCCTTCATCCCTAGCTCGTATACCGTTGACTCTTCAGGTCCCGCATAACGCGTACCGTAACTTTGATTGGGCTGAGTTAGATTGGCCGCTTCAAGTGCGCTTTGGTCCGCTGCGAATGGGCGCGTGTCGCGAGACAAGTTCCATGAAGACGCCTTAAAACCTGTTGCAGCCGTAGCAAACACATTGATGTTTTTGTTTACTTCATAGGCAATACGCGCACTCCAGGTGACTTTGTCATCGTTGGTATTACCACTTTCAACTGCGTTTGGATAAGTCAGCTGAGGGGGTAAAAACTGTACACTTTGCAACGTTGGGATAAACGGAGTAAGTGCTGGCACAGCGGTGGAAAGCGGCACACCAAACACCGTAGGTGTAGTAGCAAAGTCTATCGAAGACAATACTTCGGTATTTACTTGCTCAATAGACACATCTTTTTCATCTTCTGTGTAGCTTACGCCAAATGTCCCGGTCAAACGGTCTGAGAAGTGATAGTCCAAACTAAGGAATACCGAAAGTGCGTCATTGTCTTGTAAGAACTCGCTATTCACGAACTGATCTTGCCCAAAAAATGTTCCAGGAGCTTGCCCGTATAGCGGCTCAAATGTACCTAGGAAACCATCAGGAAAAACGGCCTCAAATGGCAGTGGAGCAATAGCTTGCGCTACGCCAGCGTTAAGTAAAACGTCAAAGAAAGGGCGCACCGCTGAACCGTAAAACAACGTATCTCCAGTATCTACTTCTTCAGAGAAGTAGAACATACCCACCATCCAATCTAGCTTATTTTCGCCCGTTGAAGTTAAGCGAAATTCCTGAGTGAAAGTATCAATATCGGTATGACCCTCCTCGGCTAAGATATCTAGCGAGGTATAATCTACATCAACAAAGTAATCTGATTTGTTGTTTCGATACGCACTGATTGACGTAAATGAGAATGTTTCGAAGTCCACATCCAGCTGCAATGACACACCACCGTCTTCCACACTATTGTTTGGATTGAAGTTTAGTGCAGACTCGTAAGCATATGGGTCTTCAGTATCTAATACCGTTCCCCCTAGCGCTCTTACCACACCTGTTGTTGGGCCATTAATAAAGTCTGCTACCGTACAGCAACGCTCATCAATTTCGCTGTAATCGGCAATAAAGCGAAGTCGAACATCTGAGTTTGGTTCGTAAAGGGCTTGTCCACGAATATTCCAGCGATCGCGGTTATTAAGCTCGTCAACACCCTCCACAACACTATCAGTGTAGCCGTCGCGCTTATTGATACCACCAGATACACTAAAAGCAAATTCATCAGTAATACCGTTGGTATAGTATCCCTTTAATAGTCGCTGGTTATAGTTGCCGATACCAAGCGTAACCTTACCTTCTTGCGTAAACGATGGTGCATCGGTTCTTATGCTGATTACCCCAGCCGACGCGTTCTTACCAAATAATGTACTTTGCGGGCCGCTTAATACTTCGACTTGTTGTACCCGCGGTAGATCACCAATTTGCGCAGCAGCGCGTGAACGATATACACCGTCGATAAACACGCCGACGGACGGCTCTATGCCCGTATTGTTAGTTCCGTTACCGAAACCGCGAATTGAGAAGTTGGTGTTGGTAGAGCGCTGAAGCGGTGTTACGCGCAACGTAGGTACAAGTGCCTGCATATCTTGAATGTCTAACACTTGGGTTTGTTCAATGGCTTCACCGCTAGTAACTGAAACGGCGATAGGTGTTTCTTGCAAACCTGTGCTTCTTTTTGAAGCCGTGATAAGAATTTGTTCTACCAATTCATCTTCTGCAGGCTCTGTGGTTTCCTGCGATAACACCGATTGACTGGTAAGGCTTAAACTAAGTGCGATGAGCGTTGCGACTTGTTTGCGTTTAAAGGTTAAGGGTAAGCGTTTACTCATTATTATTCTCTTACTTGTTTTTATGTGTTTTTATTATTTTTGAGCGATAGTCCACATCAACAACGTAGCGAACGGCTCATTAAGTGTGGGATATCTACAATAACCAAGTAAGAAAAGACATGTAAACAAAATGTTTAATTTTTGTTATTTATAGTGGAAATTCTGAATTTACTGTATAGACGCTTTTGCTTGCGAAACGCGGTCTGTAGTGCAAATAAGCCATTACTCTCAAATATATTTAAAATTTGAATAGTGACGAATTAGTGTGATGGATTGGTGTGCTAAGAGTTCAGTCACCTTTTGCAATCAAACTTCAAAAGACGGGTTTAGGAGTACCAACTAATTTCGCTTAACTTCTTCACTTCCCTCTTAGCCCAATACTCCCCAACTATTCATTTTTGAATAACTAACATTCAGTTTTATGGAATGGGCATCATCTTAATATACCTTCAAAATATAACCCTAAATATCTGCCCACCTGTGACAACTTGATATACAAGGAAGAACTGATGAGGAGATTTATTTGTACGATAAGAATTAAGGACTTTTATGGTTTCATCTCGCATCGCTCTATTTACCATTACTCTTTTGGTCCCCTTATTCGTCATTGGCAATGAATCAGGCAACGAATTGCCTAGTTCTGATTATTTAGCCGTTGGTAATTATTGTTACCTATCATCTGTTCCAGATGGTGAAAATCAAAAGAAAGTTGTCGCAAAGGTCTCGAAAAAAATAGTAAAGAAAGGCGACAAAACATTTATTGCTATTCATCAAATTATGCCGTCACGTAATTTTAATATGAAAGATGAATTTGTATTAAATAGAGATATGACTCCTACCCACTTTTATCACTCGCGGATGGGAGGGAAGTCTCTGAGCATCGACTATGACTTTGATGGCGATAGCACTTCTGTGTTTTTATTGGGCCAGCAGACAAATAAAGATGGTTTCAGCCTAATGTTCGACGGAAAACTCTGGGAAGGAAATTTGTGGGGTACTTTATTTACCGCGCTGCCACTGCAACATAATACTACATTCTCAATTCCTACATATCACTATCAAAATGGACTGTCTCAATTAGAAATTGTCGGCGTGCGAAAAAACGACATCGTATTTAATAAGCAATCGATTCCTGTTTTTGAAGTTGACGTAAATGCAAGCGGATTGATGACAACATACTTTGTTAGCGTCGAGGATAGAGTAGAGCTTGGATACGAAAACTCTGCTTTTTCACAATGGTTAGGCGGCAACTGCAATGATATGAAGTCGTTAGATTAAGACACCATGCAAACTCAGCCATAACTATTTAATAAATCAGGAGTAACGAATGAAACGTTTTACAGCAATGCTATTTCTCGTGCTTGCGATGCAAGTTAACGCGGACACCCACTGTGATAATCAGTGTCAATTAACCCTAATCAAAGACTACTATCAAAAAATAAACCTTTCTGTTGTTCAACATTCGACCACCGAGAATGTTGATGTATTTTTGGGTTCGCTACACGAAGATGTTGTCTATTTACACGAAGAGTATGAGGCTAAGTTTGATAAGAATATTTGGAGAAAAGCCTTTCTTCGTCAAATGGAAAGAGGTGGATATGCCAACACCGTTGAAGCTAACACTGTATTAAAATCAGTGATTCATGGGTATCAAACAGCAGCGGTAGAATTCGTTAGTCGGTACCGAAATCAAGAAGATACTGAAATAACTTCGAGTCCATCTCGCTTGGCTATTTTTAAGTTCAAAGACAGTAAAATCGTTTTTATACAAGATCACTGGTATCACTTGGCAGAAGAAACGCTTAATAAGTAATTAGGTGATAAGAAGCGCGTCAGCAATATTCATTACTGAATAAAGTGCATTCAGTTTTATGGAATGGGCAAAAGACTTATAAACCTTCAACATACAGAACGATAAGAGGCCTATCAATGACTCACTAAGGATAACAATGATAAGCAAAAAGGAAATCAAGCAAGCAATTCGAAATTTGAGCGGCCTAGCAGTAATAGTTTTTTTGATGATGCAAATTGTAATGATGTTAGTGCTGTTTGCGCTCTTGTAGGCAGCGATTCAAATTTGTTTAAGGGTTTAGGGCATATGACTAAAAAACAAAACGAAAAGCGCATGTTTCTAACCTCTGGTGTGAGTTATTTCGTTATTTTCTTTTTAGCTATCTACGCAAACTTTTTTGTTATTGAAGCGATAAAGAACGCCCCTTTAGAAGTAGTATTTAGTCAATCAAATATCGTCGAGCGCGGTATAGCAGCACTAATGCTTACCGTCCTTTTTGACGTTATCGTTGCATGTACGCTATATACATTGTTCAAGCCCAATTCACTCACCATCGCTAGTACACTTTTTCGCTTAATACACGCCCTTTTTCTTGCGGTAGCTACTGTTTCACTCGTTAACAGTCTTTCTTTCCATTCTGAGGGGCTTATCTTAGACGGTATAAATCGCTTCAACTCTATCTGGATGTTAGGCCTCGCATTTTTTGGTATTCACTTGATATTACTTTCAATGATTGTACCCGCCCCCACCAGCATTCGAAGCTTTCTGTTCCTTGGTGGATTAGCGTATTTTATTGATACCATATTACATCTGACATTTTCTGCTTACTCTGATTATGCTTTCTCTTTACTTCTTTTCGTTGCAATTCCAACAGTCGTTGGCGAGTTTTCACTTGCCGTGTGGTTTATCAAACAAGGTACTCAATCAAAAGTGGCTCAATGAGCGAGTTGGTGTGGAATGACTGTCCAAACATGTATACTAGTTTTTTGCAATACGTAGAGAAGCGTAATGGATTTCGATTGGAATGACGCCAAAGCCTTTCTTAGAACCGCAGAAACAGGCTCTTTAACTGCGGCTGCCAAACAACTTCATGCCAGTCAACCTACCGTTGGACGCCGTATAGCAGCGTTGGAGAAAAGTCTTGGAATTGTGCTATTCGAGCGTTACAAGAATGGCTTAATTCTAACTCCTCAGGGAGAGCGCGTTGTCGAGGCCTTACAAGGCATGGAGAAATTAGCGAATGACACTATTCTTATTGCCCAAGGGGCGACAGAATCTCATTCTGGCATAGTGACTATTGCTGTAAGCCAAATCGACGCAGTGTTTAATTTGCCATCGCTAATTGCTGAGCTCAGAACGATTGAACCATCTTTGCAGATAAAACTAAAAGTATCGAATAGCCGCACCGATCTTATACACCGCGATGCTGATATCGCAATTCGACACTATAGACCTGATGAAGAAACACTCATCATTCGTAAACTTGGTGAAATGCACGTTAATCTGTTTGGCACTGCCAGTCTTTGTAGTGCTCTTAGAAACTCAAAGGATGATGAAAAGCAGATTCCGATTATAGGCTTTCTTGAAACTGACTACACAACTCAACTATTGCACAACAGTGGTATCGCTGAAGAAAGCCTTGACTACGTTTGTTTAAGTGACTGTCAACTTAGTCAAATTGAGTTGGCTAAACAAGGGCTTGGGCTAGTACTACTGCCCGCCTATCTCGGTTCAGAAATTGACGAGCTAGAATTTGCGTTCACTCAGGATTACTCAATCTACGAATACGATACTTGGTTGGTCTGTCACTCAGAGCTCCGCCACAACAAACGCATACGCTTTGTATATGACTTTTTAGCACAGCGACTTAGTCGCTGATTCCAATCTGTCCACTTCACTACTCGTTTCGGTTACTTTTACAACTGCAATGCCTAACCTTATTCTTTGTATACGCTGGGGTTAATTGGGTAATATTGATTGCGTGTGGTAAACACAATTGCTTGCGCAAAGATACTCGCGACAATGCTGACAGTACTTTGGTTTAGATTCATCAAGTCAAATAGAAGAACAGTTACTACGAAGCAAGTGTACGCACCGAGAGATGCCATCAAAGCACTTATCTTATCTGATAATTTGAGCATTCTTTCTTGTTGCTCAATAAAGTGGTCTTTTTTCTTGCCGAATATAAGAACGCACACTAGGCAAAAGATGTATAAGGTAACCGCAGTACTAAGACCTATCAAATATACAGACTTAAGCTCCCCAGGCTTTGCAAAAAAATACATGTAAACAACCAGCCCAACTGAAAAAAAGTAAACTGCTAACGTGAAAATCAATGTGCGCAATGATATGAAATCAAACAATGTGTAATTTGTTAATTGAGCTGTGCGTCTCTTTTTGGGGTAACGATTTGATATCAATCGGCTATTTTGATTACACCAATAGGCAGAAACAAACATTGGGCTGAGCTGAAGCAGTGCGACCAATAGCATGTAATCAGCTACATTATTTGGACTTTCTGCCGTAATTTGTAAATAAAGCAAAACCGCTAACCCTATTACAAATATCGCATAGTCTAGCCATTTCCTTACCATCAACCGTTTATTCTCGGTTACCTCATCCCTCGCGTATAAATTTGGAAATACAGACTGTGGGTACTTTGTTAGTAGCACTCGCCTACTCTCGCGCCAAGCTCTTGATACATAAATGGAAATAAAAAAGAGCTGAAATAGAAATACAAAGTTGAGGATTGTTTCAGATAACTCATTAATGAAATTCAATGTCTTCTCTCCAACTATTTCATGGCTGACGCAAAAGCATTTCGTATTTCAGAATCAGTCAATCCGAGTTCTCGTAATTGTCTTACATTTTCTACCATTAAACTTAGTGCTGTCGCGTTGAGATCTGTCTCGCAAAACTCTAACGCGTTTTCATGAATAAAGGTCCCTCGGTATCCTTTGCCAGCTATAACGCTGTCTCTTTCTAATAGTTTGTAAGCTTTAGACACTGTATTAGGGTTTATGCCTAGGTCATTTGCAAGTTTGCGAATTGAAGGCAAAGGCGCGCCTGGCTTGAGCGCTTTAGTCGCTACTCCTTGCTTAACCTGCTCTACCAATTGAGTAAATATCGGCGTATCGCTCTCTACATCAATGACTATATTCATCGCACTCAATACCTCATTTCATCCCCACACTTGCTTCATTCCTGCATCATACAATAACTTTCAAACATGTACCACTTGACTTAGTAGTACAATTAAACGTAATGTATTACTTGTACTACACGAACCAATAGTACAACAAACTCTATTATAAGGATCAGCGTCATGAAGTGTTTTAAAGAAAATAGAAAATCCATTGGCTTTAGTGTTGTTTGGGCAGGGCTAATTCTACTTATCGCTTATTTATCAAAAGACAAAGACTTCGCCTCTACTGCGTTTATTTTTGCAATAGGCGGTTGGTACATTACTTATCACTATTTATTTAGACCGAATTCAATGGGTTGTCACACAAGGCATTCTTGTTCCGTCAATGCAAAGTTCGACGAAAATGGGGAGCACTAGCATGAAATCAGTAAAAGCACTTTTGACGCTAGTCTTGTTAATCATGCTTTTACATGAACACCCTCTTCATCGGGTTGAAGAAATAGCTGGAGTAAACCATCTATTTCAACAAGCCAATACCGGCTTTATGACGGAATATGCCAAGATTGAAGAGACCGTGTCACCGAAAGTATTAGAAATCATCGGCGACTGGGTGCTTAAGGTTACCGCAGAGAAACAATAAAAAGCCTTCTGGGTGGGTTCGAACTTTAATGTGTCTGCCCAGTAAGCAATGACATCAATTATTCATGAGAATGAATGTGACATACAAGAGGAGTAGAAGAAACTCAACGTCGCTTACCACCTAACTCTAACTTTATTCCGAAATAGCTCTGCGTCTTTGTGTTAATGTTAAAACGAGAGCAACCGAACAATACTAAAACTAAAAATAATGAAAATACTGTTTGCTAGTGCTCTAACAAACCATTGGTAGGACGAAAATGAAACAGAGTACTTTTGCGTTAACAAAACCAGCAAGCCCATTAAGGCGAACCACGGGGTAAAAAACACATAAGTGTCCATGTAGAATAATGATATGGCTAAATCATGCAATAAACCGCTTATCGAAAAAGTTGCCAAAATAGCAATCCAAGCAGATGTGTGCTTTTTTACAGGCCTTAATACGAATTTGGCAAGGTAAAAACTCCAAATCGGGTTCCAATAGTACCAAAACTCAGAAAAAGACTTAGCACCGAAAGAGCGATACAGCATCTTTCTCATCGAGCGCTTTGCGCCAAGAGAAACGCCGTTTCTTTTTTTTACGTACTGAGACAAAGAGATTGTTTTACGCATATCATCAACTCTATCAAGCTAGCGCTTTTTAATGTAAGTGGGCGAAACAAAGGCATAGCTTAACGAGTTTCCCCAATATCAATATTAACGCTAGCCTGTTCACGCCTTTTAAATAATTCAATTGCGAAGTGCGCTTTAGGCAATTGCCTTACCAATAATTTCATGCCCATATGAGTTATCGATGGTACATAGCCAAACTCCATCTTCTGACTTCTTGAACACGTAAGTGGCTTTGCGCGTAACCGCGGGAAAGTCTGGACCAGAAACAACCATGTTTGCCAAAACTAGTGCAGTGTCGCCTGATTCTAAAACCTTTAACCCGTCTTGCTCTACGCGCAAGCCGTTATCAAAAAACTCGCTTATTTTTACAAAAGCATTTCTGATCTGATCTTTTCCTCGTGCATTTCTGCCTGGCTCTACAACCAGTACAGCATCATCAGTATAGATTGACATTAACATGTCATAGTCTTTTTCCATGATAGCTCTGTCTGCAATCTCTATTTGTTGCTCCACCGTATTTTGATTTTTTTTCAACATTTCACATTTCCTATCTATAAATCGTGGGCACCTTATGGCGTCAGGCGCATCGTTAAATACCTATTAAGCCTTTATATAACAAAAACATGGAAGCATTAATCTCTCATGCCTTAATGGAGTTTCACAAAATTACTTTATTTTTGTACCGTTTCGCATATAATAAGTTTAAGTCAGAATATTGCAAGAACATTTATGCAAACAGAAAAATCAAAAGCGCGAGGGCGCCCAAGAAAATTTGATAAGCATAAGGCGCTAGACGGAGCTGTGAGTCTATTTATGTTGAAGGGGTATTCAGCTACTTCTCTTGACGACCTCGCAAAAGCTATGGGTATCAACAGACCAAGCATGTACAACGCGTTTGGCAACAAAGAGGCAATCTTTATTCAGTCTGTTGAGCACTACTTCGACAAAATATCAGCGCCACTTGCTCAAGCACTTGAGCATGAGCAAGTAGAGGATGCCTTTAAACGATTTTTTGATTGTCTGTTGGATTTCTATTGCAGTGACAATCTTGGCTGTATGGCGACAAGTACTATGCCCGCTGAGAGCGCCGAGAACGGTAATGTTCATCATTTTTACAAGGGCATCATGAGTAAGATTGATGCGCTGTTAAAAGCTAGGTTAGATGTTTGCGGTGAAGACGAGCAAAACACGCTCAACGCCCAACTACTGCAAGGCTTGATGCAAACGCTCAGCTTACGCGCGCGCGCTGGCGCTGACAGGTCCGAATTAGAAGAGCTCTATCTTTTTGGTTTAAAGAAGATCCTTTGATCTCTAGATGCAACTTGTTGTCCTAGCTCTGGACAAGTTAACGAAACACAATTTACTGGGTAACATGACGGACTTTTGATATGACAACGCCAATCATTATACTTGCTTTACTAACTCTCCCATTAACGTTGGCCTTTTTGGCTTCTAAGTTGAATGGGTCGTCACTTGATAAGAGGAAATATGCCCTTTGGGGATTAGGTATTGCTTTTATCTTTTTCTCAATAGGGCACATTGTTAAAACAGAAGGGATGGTTGAGATGCTCCCTCCATGGGTACCTTTTCGACTGTTACTAATCTACCTCACGGGTGCTTTGGAGTTAGCCGTGGGTTTAGCGCTTTTTGTTCCTAAACTGCAGAACATTGCTGCTAAGTCCGCTATTGCTATCTTTATCATTTTCTTCCCCGCAAATATTTACGCAGCGCTAAATGCAACAGGTCTTGGTGGACACCAATGGGGTGCAATCTATTTGTTGATTCGAACTCCACTTCAGCTCATTTTAATTGGCTGGGCTTATTTTCTATGCCTTGAAAAGACAAAAGGTCGAAACAGTTCGACCCCAGAAAGTTACTGAGTGGATGAGAAGCATACAGAGTCGAGGGCTTGCGAAACCAGCTCACGCTATACGAAATGCTCTCGAGACTATTGCTTTATTGAAAACTAACTAACACCACACTGGCAGCAAACAATGAAGAAAATAGCGGTATTTGGAAAGCCTGCAAACGGTAAATCTACATTGAGCCATCGCCTATCCTTGGCTACTGGAATTAAGAAATATTCTATAGACTCAATACTGTATGAAAGCTCTGGAAAGGAAATTGAGCGAAGCTCTTATGAGACAATGCATTCTGAAATTATTTCGTCTCCTGAATGGATAATTGAAGGTTTCGGACCGCTCAATTCATTAGATTCGTTTTACCAACGTATCGCTGCTGCCGACACGCTTGTATATATAGATTTATCTTACCCTGTAACTTACTGGCTTGTTATAAAACGCTTGTTGAAAAGTATATATAAGAAGCCTGAGGGTTGGCCAAAAAACAGTTCGGTTCTTGATGGTACTGTGAAGTCTTTTAAGACGTTGCGGCTCTGCCCTTTGTTTTGGAATGATAAGTTTTTGCACTCTATTGAGAGCCGAAAAGACGAAAAAAATGTGTTCGTGATACGCTCATTGAGAGAATTAAAGCGCTTTGCAAATAGCATGTGAAAAATGCTTTAGGGCCTCGCGGACAAGTCGCAACTTGTCGACCCCTGTACTTGGATTCTCATCCGTCACATCCCAGCAAATACAAAAAAACCGGCAAAAGCCGGTTCTTTTGTATTTGGCGGAGAGAGAGGGATTCGAACCCTCGATACGCTATAAACGTATACACACTTTCCAGGCGTGCGCCTTCAGCCACTCAGCCATCTCTCCAAATTTGGTATCAAGGTTTCCCTTGAGCGCGCGTATAGTAGGTAATGCCGCGCGCTTAATCAAGAACTTGCTAAAAATTAGTGAGCAAGTGCTTATAAAACGCGCTGTTTTACAAGCCGCCTTTTGCTTTTAGCTCGGCAGAAAAATCTAACATGCGATCAAGGGGTATAAGTGCACCTTTTCGAAGCTCATCGTCCACAAAGATTTCATGCCCTTCACTTTCGCCCGTCAAAGACGCCTTAATCGCCTCTAAGCCGTTCATTGCCATCCAAGGGCAGTGAGCACAGCTTTTACACGTAGCGCCGTTACCGCCCGTTGGAGCCTCAATAAAGGTCTTCTCAGGAGTAAGTTGTTGCATCTTGTAAAAGATACCTTTATCAGTAGCGACGATAAAGGTGTCGTTGTCCATAGTTTGAGACGCTTTGATAAGCTGGCTCGTAGAGCCAACCGCATCAGCCATATCAACTACACTTGCAGGTGACTCTGGGTGAACCAATACTGCAGCGTTAGGGTACAATGCTTTCATGTCAGCCAGTTTTTGTGCAGAGAACTCGTCATGCACAATACATTCACCTTGCCACATCAACATGTCTGCGCCGGTTTGCTTGGCGATATAAGAGCCTAAGTGACGATCTGGCCCCCAAATAATTTTTTTGCCTTGGCTATCTAGGTGCTCAACAATCTCTAATGCAATGCTAGAGGTAACCACCCAATCTGCACGCGCTTTAACGGCAGCTGATGTGTTCGCATAAACAACAACAGTATGATCTGGATGCTGGTCACAGAATTCGCTGAATTCTTTTACCGGACAGCCAATGTCTAACGAACAGGTTGCTTCCAGTGTTGGCATAAGCACGGTTTTTTCGGGGCTAAGTATTTTTGCTGTTTCGCCCATGAAACGCACGCCAGCAACAATTAATGTTTGTTCTTGCGCATCGCGACCAAAGCGCGCCATTTCTAGCGAGTCTGCAACACAACCACCTGTTTCTTCAGCTAGCGCTTGAATTTCATGGTCGGTGTAATAGTGTGCTACTAGCACCGCATTGCGGGCTTTTAACAAGGCTTTAATTTCAGCCTTCAACTCAGCTTTACGTGCTTCTGATAATGGCTGTGGTTTTGCAGGGAACGGGTACTCTACCTGATCCACTCGAAATGCTACTGACATTAACCTACATCTCTGTTGCGACAAGGGTGCGGATTATACCCAACTGTCATAAAAATTACACACTCCATAGACAACAATAGCGTAATAAAATAGTCGTAATCATGCTTACTATTAAACGCTTTTGCTAAGTGCTTGAAATAAAGTACATGGGGACAAGAAGAGAAGATCAAAGGGCAAACGTGAAAGCACGTTCAAAATCGCTGCGCGAGTTTTGTCGACCAGCTTCGCTGGTTCAAATCCTAATTTTACGTTGAAGGATGTTTTGCGTGTTGGGGATTATTTGGTTTTTAGCTTGATGGTGGGTCGTGCTGGATTACTCGTCACTGCGTTCCTCGCCCTTCGGGCCGTGCTAAAGCACGTTCAAAATCGCTGCGCGAGTTTTGTCGACCAGCTTCGCTGGTTCAAATCCTAATTTTACGTTGAAGGATGTTTTGTGTGTTGTGGAGTATTTGGTGTTTAGCTTGATGGTGGGTCGTGCTGGATTCGAACCAGCGACCAATTGATTAAAAGTCAACTGCTCTACCAACTGAGCTAACGACCCATCAAGTGACACTAAGATGTGTTGCGCATTTCAAATGATGGTGGGTCGTGCTGGATTCGAACCAGCGACCAATTGATTAAAAGTCAACTGCTCTACCAACTGAGCTAACGACCCATCATTTGATGCTAGGAGAGAAAGTGGTGGGTCGTGCTGGATTCGAACCAGCGACCAATTGATTAAAAGTCAACTGCTCTACCAACTGAGCTAACGACCCTTTCTTTCCTGTTGTTGCCTGTGTCTTGGCAACGGCGGCATATAATACTCAGATTTTTTTCTGACGCAACCCATAACGTCCTTTTATTTTCATTTTTCTGTCAAATTACGACTAAACGGTCAAAATGAAAACAATTCGCTGGGTATTTATACCAATGGATATTGAGTTTAGTAGATTTTGTACGTGAGCACACAAAAATAAGTGCAGAAGAATTGTGCAGTCTGTCTCTCATTTTATAAAAATTTATTTTCAGAAAGACACAAAAAAGCCTCTTTAAAAGAGGCTTTGTTCACTACAAGTTATTTAATCGAGATTCTGCTAGGCGTTTTGCCGAGGAATTTGGATATTCATTGATAACTTGTTGCAGTAATTGGCGAGCCGAAGAAGCGTCTCCTGTACGTTCTGCAATCACACCAAGCTTAAGCAATGCATCGGGTCGTTTTGCAGAATCTGAGAAACGATTAGCAACAATATTAAATTGTTCACTCGCTTCACTCCAATTTTGTTGATTAAACAACAACTGCCCTAGCCAGTAGTGCGCATTTGGTGCGTAACTGCTATTAGGAAAGCGCTGAATAAACGACTGAAATGCAGGAATGGCTTTGTCGTACTCACGCGACTTCAGAATAAGATTCACCGCATTTTCGTACGCTT
Source organism: Alteromonas sp. KC3 (assembly GCF_016756315.1). NCBI lineage: Bacteria > Pseudomonadati > Pseudomonadota > Gammaproteobacteria > Alteromonadales > Alteromonadaceae > Alteromonas > Alteromonas sp. KC3. Next base: position 1,433,868 of record NZ_AP024235.1, on the reverse strand, counting down.
CATCCTCACCTGCTTGTGGCGCTTGTGGTGTGGTTACAGCAGGTGTGCTTGAAATTGGGGTTTCTACATCCGCGCTTGGCATTGCATTACCTTGTAGCGCTCCACCCTGCTTTAACGCCTCTACACGCTTGTCTATTTCTAGATACAGTTCACGCTGACGTTCCAACACTTTTTGAAGTTCATTGGTATTCACTTCAACAGCACCACGCAGCTGGTCAACTTCCATCTGCATGTTGTCTAACTGAGTTTGCAAGCGATGTTGCATTTCAGTACGACTTTTTACTATGCGTTCCAGTACTGCTATACGCTGTTCTAGTTCACCGCCGCCATTAGCGTTAACCACAGGGGCCTGTGCAAATGCAGTAGAAACAGCAAGGGCGGCACTTAACGTGACGCCCAGTTTTAATGTTTTATTCGCTAGAATAATCATTAGCGGTATACAACCACTCCGCGACGGTTTTGAGCAAATGCATACTCAGTAGAACCCATCACAGCTGGCTTTTCTTCACCGTAAGATACAACAGATACTTGGCTGCTGCTTACGCCTGCGTTAAGCAGATAAGTTTCAACAGATTGAGCACGACGCTCACCCAGTGCAATGTTGTACTCAGGCGTACCACGGCTGTCAGTGTGACCTTCGATAGTTACTTTCATGCTTGGGTTTTTCACCAAGAATGCAGCGTGCTTGTCAAGAATACGTTGGAATTCAGGCTTAATGCTTGAACGGTCGAAGTCAAAGTAAACGGTCTGTTCGTTTTTCAACGCTTCCATTTCTTGTTGAACCATCTCTTCTTGACGCTTCATGCGCTGAGCGGCTTCAGCTTCAACGCGCTGAGCTTCTGCTTCACGTGCTTCTGCTTCGGCTGCTGCTTGCTCTTGTGCAAGACGGTTGCGTTCTGCTGCTAACTCTTCTTCGCTAGGGCCTGACGAACATGCCATCATTGTCACTACTGGCAAGGCGATAATGAAGCTTTTCATCACTTTATTCATTTGCATCCTACTAATCCTTAAATTTTATTGTTTAGTCGTTAAATTGTTAGAACAAAAATGGTGACCAACTCGGCGATTTAACTTGCCCATTGGCTGCTGGTAACCTAGCTTTAAAGCGCCCATCAAGAGATACCAGTGACAACACTTGGGTGCCTTCATGCAGGGTGCTATATATTATCATGCTTCCATTCGGCGCTACACTTGGTGACTCATCTAAGTACGTCCGTGTCAGTACTTGTGGTGAACCGCCATCTAAAGACTGCTTAGCAATATGATAGTTACCATTTGTCTGGTTAACCATAATCATCTGCTTGCCGTCTGGAGAAATTGTACCGCCAAGGTTCTGTTCACCTACAAAGGTAACTCGCCTTACTTTCCCAGAATTTAAATTTACGCTATATATCTGGGGTTTACCACCCCGTTCAGAGCTAAATATTAAACCACTGCCGTCTGGAAGCCATGAAGGCTCTGTATCAATCGCTCTATTACGGGTGATACGGCGCAAGTTTTTGGTCGCCAGATCCATCACATACAGCTCTGGATTACCATCTTTCGACAGAACCATTGCAAGTTGCTTGCCATCTGGTGAAAACACTGGACTACTGTTTATTCCAGGGAAGTCCGTAATACGCTCACGCTCACTGGTATAGATGTTTTGAATGTATATCTGCGGACGGCGATTTTCAAAGCTAACGTATGCAAGCCTTTCACCGTCAGGAGACCATACAGGCGACATCAACGGCTCAGGCGACGATAGCAATCGAGTTTCGTTCTCGCCGTCATAATCGGCAATCACCAACTGATATGGTTTTTCTACTGTGTCTCTGTCGCGCACGATCACATAGGCGATTTTGGTAAGAAACGCTCCGCGCACGCCTGTTAGTTTTTCATAAACAATATCGCTAATGCGGTGTGCGTACTGACGAAAGTCATTACCGTTAATCGCAGCTTGGCGCGCCACAATTACATGGTCATTGCTGGTAACCAATACACCATCTTTAAGTACTTTTGACTGGCCGCCATCAAGCTGGCCTTTCAATATGTCTATTAATTGATAGGTTACCAAATATCGATTTGCACCCTGCTCTTCAATACTCCCCACTAACACAGTATCGACACCCAGCGTTGCCCACGCGGTGTAGCTTACCTCATCAGCGGTTTCAGGGTACTGTGGCATTTTATCAACCGCTACAGGGTTAAATTTACCACTGCGCATCAGGTCAGCCATAATCACTTTCGAGATGTCACCAGGCATGGCGCCCTGCCCTTTCCATTTAAATGGTACAACACCGATAGGGCGTGCACTGTCGACACCTTCGGTAATCACAATTTCTAAGGAAGCAAATACTTTGGCACTGAAAGCCACGGTAATAAGCGCTATCCATAATCCTAATTTTTTCATACCACTATAATTCCACTTTTAACGTAATGTCTTTAAGTTGTTCGTACACATCCGGCGCTTCTGACACTGGCAATTTCTCTGCACGTCGTACCGCTGTTTCAGCGGCTCGACACAAGGCCTCATTACCACCTAGTACCCGAATGCTCGTCACAAATCCTGTTGTCGCTAGCCGGATATTCAATCGGCATGTTTTGCCTTCAAAACTATCATCCGAATATAAATTGCGTTTAATAGTTTGTTGGATAAGTGCAGTATATCGCTCAACTTCAGTTAGCACCTGCTTTCTGCGCCTCTCTTGCTGCGCAGCACGCTCCTGTGCTAATTGCTCTTGCATTATCCTTTCCATTTCTGCGCGCTCAGCGGCTTCTTTTTTCTTTCGTTCAGCCTCCGCCTTTGCTTGCGCCTCACGCTCTTTACGCTCTTGCTCTTTCTGTGCAGCAAGTCGTTCGAGTTCTTTCTGGCGTTTTGCTTCTGCAGCTTCAGCTTCTCGTTTCTCCCTTGCACGCTTTGCAGCAAGGGCTTGCTGGCGTTTTTTCTCAGCCGCTGCTTGTGCTTTTCGTTGGCGCTCTTGTTCTTCGGCGCGAGCTTGCGCCTCTGCCTGTGCTTGCGCACGCTTTTGATCCGCAATGGCTTGAGCATCAATAAACGTAGCTTCAATAACCGGCGCATTATTTGGAAGGCTGGGTAATGGATCAGGCGAAAAACTGACGCTAATTAGCAACAGTGCCGCCATAACAGCATGCAAGCCCAATGACTTGTACAAACCAAGTTGTTCAGGGCTTATCTTGCTCGAGTTTTTTTTAACTGTCGTTGTCGACATTTCAGGCTTCGCCATCTCCTGGTTACTCGACCGGATCAGTCATTAGGCCTACTGAGGGCACACCGGCTTGTTGCAAAAGAACCATGAGCTGAATGACTTCATTGTAGGCCACTTGACCATCGCCTTTAACAACCACAGGCGTATTTGGCTCTTTGGTTAGTTGCGCTTTCACAATTGCACCCAACTCATCTTTACTAATTGGTGACTCTTGATCATTACCGACATTCAAGAAATAGCGCCCCTTTACGTCTACTGACGCAATAATAGGTGGGTTATCGTCTTGCTCAATAGGGTTAGCACTCGCTTTCGGCAAGTCTACTTTAACCCCTTGAGAGATAAGGGGAGCCGTTACCATAAAGATAATAAGCAGCACCAGCATCACGTCGATGTATGGCACAACATTAATTTCAGATACCGGTCGGCGACGTTTTCTTACGTACATAACAAGTCCTCCGCTTCGTGATGTAGACGCTTAGGCTTGTTGTTGTGCTTGCGCAGCAACCGCTTGGCGATGAAGAATGGCTGAGAATTCTTCCATAAAGTTTCCATAGCTATTTTCAAGCTTCTCTACTTGGTGACTAAAACGGTTGTACGCTATAACCGCAGGAATAGCCGCAAATAGACCGATTGCAGTGGCAATAAGCGCTTCGGCAATACCCGGTGCAACCATTGCTAACGTTGCTTGCTGTACTTCACCTAGCGCAATAAAAGCATTCATAATGCCCCACACGGTTCCAAATAGTCCGATGTAAGGGCTAATTGAGCCTGCTGTCGCAAGGAAGGGTAAGCGGCTTTCAAGCTCTTCAACTTGACGTGACATAGACACACGCATAGCGCGGTATGTGCCATCCACAATACCATTGGTCGCGGTATTAGATTTACGCAAGCGAACGAACTCTTTAAAACCTGCACAGAATATACTCGCCATTCCAGTTAGGTTAGTTCGAGCAGATAACTCTTGATAAAGACGATTGAGATCGGCACCCGACCAGAACTTATCTTCAAACTGGCGCATCTCTGTGCGCGCTGCCGACAGCGCTTTGCTGCGCTGAAAGATGAATGTCCATGATGCAACAGACACGCTCAGTAGTAACAACATTACCAGTTGAACAATAAAACTTGCCTGTAGAAACAAGCCAATAAATGTAAGATCAGATGACACGCGAAATTTCCCCTAACAAAGTACGTGGTAGTCGTTTTGGCTTCATGGTCGCCAAATCGACACAGGCAACTTGAATATCTCCAGATACCAATTTACTGCCCTGTTCATTTTTTATGATTTGTTGAAACGTCATACTAGCGCCTTTCAATTCTACAACGTGAGACTCAATACTCAACAGTTGGTTAAATCGCGCTGGCGCATAGTTATGCATCTCAACGCGTTTGACGACAAAAGCGACAGATTGTTCCATTAATGTGTCTTGTTCGAATCCAAGCCCGCGTAACCACTCTGTTCGCGCACGCTCCATGAATTTTAGGTAGTTGGCGTAGTACACAATTCCACCTGCGTCGGTGTCTTCGTAATACACTCTTACCTGATGTAGATGCATAACTATTCCCTTACCAAGAAAATTATTAATCCAAGTTACCGTTAAACGGCCTAGATAATACGATAAAATGCAGTACCACTTTAGCCCTCAAAGCCCATGAAAGCGGACTTTTAATCAAAATTATACCATTGGTAAACATACTTTTAACACATTAGTTTTTTTAATGCGAAAGAACAATTTTACTCAATTGTGGTTTTTTCAGGTCACTCTATAATGCACAGCATCAGTCATACAGAGCGTGATGGTGCGAAGCACGGTCATGCAAGAGACATTCTCCTGTTAGACATGAGTTCCCTGGATTTATTTCCTTCAACACTTGTTGTTTTAGCCCGCTCTCTGAGCGGGCTTTTTTTTTGCCTGTTTCTCGCTAGACGCAACATCATACTCGCCTAGCATTGCGTTATTTATTTTGATGGCGTAAAACCAAAGTGTAGGTAGGCGCGGTTAGACACGATACGTCCGCGCGGAGTGCGTTGTAAGAAGCCTTGCTGAATAAGAAACGGCTCGATCACATCTTCTATCGTTTCTTTTTCCTCGCCAATTGCTGCCGCTAGATTATCAAGCCCCACTGGACCACCATCAAATTTCTCGATAATAGCAGTAAGCAACTTACGGTCCATGTAGTCGAAGCCCTCTTTATCTACATCAAGCATATCCAATGCTTTCGCTGCAATGTCAGCGCCTACCGTTCCGTCAGCTTTTATTTCAGCGTAATCACGTACACGACGCAAAAGTCTATTAGCAATTCGAGGCGTACCTCTAGAGCGACGCGCTACCTCTTGTGCGCCGTCTTCACTCATATCAAGATTCAGAAAACTGGCACTGCGAGCCACAATGCTTGTGAGATCTTTTACGGAGTAAAACTCTAGTCGTTGTACAATACCAAACCTGTCGCGTAACGGTGATGTGAGTGAGCCTGCTCGGGTTGTTGCACCAATTAGCGTAAAAGGCGGTAAATCAAGCTTTATCGAACGGGCAGCGGGCCCTTCGCCTATCATTATGTCCAGTTGATAGTCTTCCATAGCAGGGTAGAGAATTTCTTCCACGACAGGGCTTAAACGATGAATTTCATCAATAAACAACACATCGTTGCGCTCAAGGTTGGTCAGCAATGCTGCCAAGTCACCCGCTTTTTCCAATACCGGGCCTGATGTGGTTTTAATATTAACGCCCATTTCATTGGCAACAATATTAGCGAGTGTTGTCTTACCCAGACCAGGAGGGCCAAAGATAAGCAAGTGGTCTAGCGCATCATCGCGATTACGGGCAGCCTGAATAAAAATCTCCATTTGCTCGCACACGTGAGGCTGCCCCGTGTAATCCGCTAACATTTTGGGGCGAATAGCGCGGTCGATTACCTCGTCTTCCGTATTTGCATCTGGCGTAATCAGTCTGTCTGCTTCAATCATAATATATCTACTTAAAACAATACTTTGTGCAACTGCATATCACCAGCTAGCACACTTTTGTACTATGCGTTAAAGGGCTGCTTTGAGCGCCTCGCGAATAAGCGCTTCGCTTTCCATACCATCATTGTACACACTATCGACCAATTTACTTGCCTGTGCAGGCTTATAGCCTAATGCAATTAATGCACTTTGTGCTTCTTCTCTAGCATCATTGACTGCAACGATGGTATTCGCAGACAATAAATCACCACTGGGGGGAGGCACGGCAATACTCTGCGCTTTGCCAAATTTGGCCAGCCTGTCTTTCAGTTCAACCACTAATCGTTCTGCCGTTTTCTTACCTATACCTGGTAAACTAACCAGTGCCGAAACATCTTCGTTTTGTACACTCGCTAAAAATTGTGATGCAGACATACCCGACAGAATTGCCAAACCCAGCTTTGGTCCAACGCCATTGGCCTTAATTAACTCTCTAAACAGGCCTCGTTCCATCTTATCAGCAAAGCCAAATAACAATTGGGCGTCTTCTCGCACGACAAAGTGTGTGTAAACAATGACTTCTTCGCCCACTGCTGGCAATTGATAGAAGCTTGTCATCGGCATATGAATTTCATAACCAACGCCAGCCACATCTACAAGAATTTCTGGAGGCTGTTTTTCAGCCAACGTACCGCGAATTCGTCCAATCATGTGCTGTCTCTTTATAAACTCATTTTTCGGTGCTTTACGTACTATCGGTCGAGCGACATTACGCGTAGTTACACCCCAGTATTGTGAAGACGGGTTCTAGGAAAATAAGATTAACGCAAGCGTCCGCGCACTGTTTTGCGCGCTTGCCCAGCCATATTTATTAAGCTTTGCTCGGTATGCGCATGACACAGCGCAACGGCGAGTGCATCGGCAGCATCAGCTTGTGGAGTACCGCTTAAATTCAGTAAATGCTTAACCATGTGCTGAACTTGCGATTTATCGGCACTGCCTTTGCCCACCACGGCTTGTTTAATTTGTCTGGCGCTGTACTCAGCCACCGGAAGCGCTGCCTGCGTTGCCGCAACAATAGCTGCCCCTCTTGCTTGCCCGAGTTTTAGCGCTGAGTCAGGGTTTTTCGCCATAAAAACCTGCTCAATAGCAAATTGTGATGGGTTGTATTGACGAATGATATCGCCAATTCCAGTGTAAATATTGGCTAGTCGTGCCGGTAACTCGGCTGTGCCAACGCGAATACAACCACTTGCAACGTAAACTAATTTACCTTGCTTACGAGCAATTAAACCGTAGCCTGTGATCCTAGAACCTGGATCTATACCCAGTATAACCATTAACGCATACTCGGTACAAACAAAGATACTGCTTCTTTGTTTGACGGCGACCAAAGCCTATCTAGCGCTTCGTCTTTAGACACCCATTGGTACTGTAAATGTTCAGTTAGCGCCAACGGAATTTCACTATCTATTTGAAGGGAAAAAACATGCTCGGTATTGTAAATCGTGCCGGGAGGGTAACGATGTAGCCAGCGACTACGGATTTCGTATTGATTCTGCTTTTTATGGTCATTGACCACAAAGCCATGCGCTTTAGCGTCGATGCCAATTTCCTCTGCTACCTCACGATATGCGGTCTCAATTGGCAACTCCCCCTCTTCTAACGCGCCAGTTACCGACTGCCAAAAAGTGGGATCATCTTGCCGTTGCAGTAGCAACACTTGGTGGTGTTGGTCATACAACACCACCAGTGCAGATTCAGGCTTCTTATACGCCATAAATTACGACTGTTTCTTCACCGTCGCAATGGCTAACTCTTCAAGCTGTTGAGGGTTAGCAGGGCTAGGCGCAGACGTTAATGGGCAAGCTGCAGTCGTCGTTTTCGGGAATGCCATTACATCGCGAATTGACGTTGCGCCTGTCATAAGCATAACTAGACGGTCTAAACCAAACGCAAGACCTGCATGAGGAGGCGCACCAAAACGCAATGCATCTAGCAAGAAGCCAAACTTGTTCTTCGCTTCCTCATCGTCGATACCAAGAATGTTGAATACCGTAGACTGCATATCTTCATTGTGAATACGAACAGAACCACCACCTAATTCAACACCGTTTAGTACCATATCGTAAGCGTCAGACAATGCTTCAGCAGGATTCGCTTTAAGCTCATCTGGCGTTAATCCGCGAGGTGCAGTGAATGGGTGGTGAATAGCGTGAAGCTGGCCATCAAACTCTTCGAACATTGGGAAATCAACAACCCAAAGAGGCTTCCAGTCACCTTCTAGCAGTTCGAAATCTTCGCCTAACTTAAGACGGAGTGCGCCCATTGCTTCAGTAACTACCGTGTAGCTGTCTGCACCGAACAATAGAATATCGCCTGTTTGTGCGCCAGTGCGCTCAAGCATCGCATTAGTGATATCTTCTGTTAGGAATTTAAGAATTGGCGACTGTAAACCTTCAAGCCCTGCTTGCGCATCGTTCACTTTAATCCACGCTAGACCCTTGGCGCCGTAAATACCAACAAACTTGGTATATTCATCAATTTGCTTACGCGAGAGTGACGCACCGCCTGGTACGCGGATAGCAGCTACACGGCCTTTCGGATCGTTCGCTGGGCCACTGAATACTTTAAAGTCAACGTTCGCTAAAAGGTCAGCGACATCGGTAAGCTCTAATGGGTTACGCAAGTCTGGCTTGTCGCTACCAAAGCGAGTCATCGCTTCTTTGTAAGTCATACGAGGGAAATCGCCAAGTTCAACGTCTAGCATTTTGTTGAACAAGTCGCGGATCATACGCTCAGTAATTGACATTACGCCATCGGCATCAAGGAACGTAGTTTCAATATCGATTTGAGTAAATTCAGGCTGACGGTCTGCACGTAAGTCTTCGTCGCGGAAACATTTTACGATTTGATAATAGCGGTCCATACCCGACATCATCAGAAGCTGCTTAAATAGCTGCGGTGACTGTGGAAGCGCGAAAAACTCACCTTTGTGAGTACGGCTTGGCACTAAGTAGTCACGTGCACCTTCAGGCGTTGCCTTGGTAAGAATAGGCGTTTCGATATCAAGGAAACCTTCATCTTCTAAAAAGCGACGTACTGCCCCAGTAACTTTTGCACGGAACTGCAGACGCTGGCTCATGACTGGACGGCGAAGGTCAAGGTAGCGATAACGCAGGCGTTGCTCTTCTGAGTTCTCTTGGTTCCAATCAAGTGGAAGTACGTCAGATTTATTGATCACTTCAAGACCAGTACCAAGAATTTCGATTTCACCGGTACGCATATCTTTGTTTACCTGACCTTCAGGACGTGCACGCACTTTACCTGTTAGCTTCACGCAGAATTCGCTACGCAACGTGTTAGCAACAGATAACACCTCTGGCAGGTCTGGGTCGAATACCACTTGCACGATACCTTCGCGGTCGCGTAAGTCGATGAAAATTACACCGCCTAAGTCGCGACGCTTGTTAACCCACCCGCAAAGGGTGACTTCTTGTCCAATGTATGATGAATCGATATTCCCACAGTAATCTGTGCGCATGGTCCTTGACCCCTGATATATTTTCTTGCTTCGCATGGAGTGTAAGTGGCGCTTATTTGAGCATTGTTTAGGGCTTATTAGATTGACTAAATTCGCGTAAACTTGCTGACCAATTAACTGGCCTGCCCACTACATGCATAATGTAATGATTTAAAGGCCGCATAGTATAAACAAATGCTTCCTAAAGCCCAATGACAAATATGCATAAATCGGCCTTATCTCGCGGAAATATCTATATTGGATTACCCATGTGGCAACATAGCTATTGGCCAAAGACGTGGTTTGCTAATTATCCCAAGTCAGATAATGGTTTGTCTGTGTATGCTAAGGAATGTAATACGGTTGAGGGTAATACTACGTTTTATTCTCTTCCTCACCAGGACGCTGTAACGAGATGGCGTGATTCAGTGCCCGAACACTTTCGGTTTGCTTTTAAATTCCACCAGAATATTACCCATGTACATCAGTTAAAACACTGTGACGAAGAGGTTGCTCAACAGCTTTCCTTGTTAAGCCCTTTGAAAGAAAAGCTAGGGGTAATGATGCTTCAACTGCCCGCTTCATTTGGGCCAGAAAAGCTGCCCGATTTAGATACGTTTTTAGCAGCACTGCCCCAAGAATTAAACGTCGCAGTGGAAGTACGGCATTTAGCCTTTTTCGCTAAGGGTGACGAGGAAAAGGCGCTTAATCAGCTTTTGATCAGCCGCGGTGCAAATAGAGTCATTATGGACACCCGAGCGCTCTTTACTGGGCCTGTGGATGCAGGAGGAACAAGTAGACGTGCCATGCTAGAAGACGTCAGAGAGAAAAAGCCCCGTGTACCTGTAAATGTTATCGCTACAGGTGATACACCTATTGTACGCTTTGTGGGCAATGACGTGGATGACGACAACAGGCGCTGCTTACTGCCATGGGTGAAAAAAGTGAAACAATGGCAAAATGAAGGTAAAGACGTATATTTCTTTTGCCATCGACCAGACAATAAAGACGCCCCTTGGTTAGCCCAGCAGTTTATTGATTTATACAACGAAAACGAAACCGTTCATCTGCTTAATAACCTTGCGATTAAGCATCAACCTGAGCAGGATGCGTTGTTCTAGCTAAGCATTTAAGGAACAAAGAAAAACGCATCACAAAAAGTGATGCGTTTTTCTTACTTTTTTGACTTGCCTATTTCTATCTGAAGTCAGCGGCATCAAGCTCGTGTTTTTTCATCAGCTTATGCATATCGGTGCGGTTTCTACCTGCAAGCTCTGCAGCACGTGTAACATTTCCATCTGTCATTTTTAACAGTTTATGCAGGTACTGCTGCTCAAAAGCATCGCGCGCTTCTGTGAGTGTTGGCCAACTTTGCTTGGTTGCAGACAGCGCTTGCTCAACAAGGTGAAGCGGAATTACCGGCGTTTGTGTTAACGCTACGCATTGCTCTACTACGTTAACTAACTGACGTACATTACCCGGCCAAGAAGAGGTAACGAGTTGCTGCATAGCGTCGTCAGAAAACTGGCTTACGTTCACACCATGGCGCTGCGCACTTTGCTGTAATAATGAGCGGGCTAATAGCGGAATATCTTCACTTCTCGACTTCAACGATGGAAGTTTGAGGTTTACCACATTGAGACGGTAGTAGAGATCTTCACGAAACGTTCCCTCTTCCATTTCTTTGTGCAAATCTTTATGGGTTGCCGAAATGATACGAACATCGATGTCCACATGCTTACTGCTTCCGACAGGGCGAATTTGGCGCTCCTGAAGCGCACGAAGTAACTTAACTTGAAGTGTCATTGGCATATCGCCAATTTCATCTAAAAATAGCGTGCCGCCGTCGGCCTCTCTGAACAATCCAGGATGCGCAGCAACCGCGCCCGTAAACGCGCCTTTTGCGTGACCAAATAACTCAGATTCAAGTAAGTTCTCGGGCAAGGCGCCACAGTTGATCGCAACAAAAGGTTTATCACTTCTGTTACTTGCTTTGTGAATGGCGTTAGCTAAAAGTTCTTTACCTGTTCCGCTTGCACCGCTGATTAGTATCGACACTTCGCGCTGGGCAATACGGTAGGCCTGATCTAATACGTTCAGCATTTCGGGGGAACGAGTAATAATATCTTTTGCCCAGTCTCCTGGTTGTGCCGCTTGTGACTGACTCAGCGCTTTTTGCAACAATGCTCTAAGCTCATCATGATCAACAGGTTTAGGAAGAAAACCAAATACACCGCGCTGGGTTGCCGCTACAGCATCTGCAATTGTGCCGTGAGCAGTCATAAGGATGACAGGAATATCTTTGCGAATACCCATGATTTCTTCAAATAGACTTAGGCCGTCTAAACCTGGCATGCGCAAATCGCTTAGCACAACATCGTAATTGTCGTTCTGCAGTTTTCTCAATGCTGACTGACCATCTTCTACTGCCGTCACAGTATAACCTTCGCCTTCCAAGCGTATAGTCAATAGTCTCAATAGGCTCTTGTCGTCATCTACCAACAATAAGTTTGGGTTAGTGCCGGCTTGCTCGCTCATTGTTGTGTACTCCTATTTTTGTCCATCAGTGTTGCTTCAATTTGCAACAGTTCTTCTAGTTTTTTTCTTAGCGTGTCCGTTTCGCTTTTAAGCGCTTCAAGTTGCTGCGCACGAGAGGTATTTTCTTTTTCCAATACAACAAGTGCAGACTCAAGTTCCATTTGTTGATTGTTCTGCGCACCTGCAACGGTGGATACAACCTGTTGAGCCAGTGGCGTAAACTCCCCAGCCACTTCATTCAAAGCCAGTTGAGCTCTTAGACGATCTTGATATGGCGTATCGTTTGGCAAGGTGTAGATATATGCAGTTAGCACATCAAATTCGGTTGTGCCTAGCGCTTTCACCGCCGCCTTTCGTTCACTCCAATTGGTACTTCCCGCCTCTAACCACAAATTTAACCAGTACGACGGGTCGCAATTGTGCTCAAATAATTCTGGTGCTTGATCATAAAAACAAAAATCTTGGGTAATTTTAGGTTTCGCGTTAACTGACGCTAACGGCGCAGCATCTTCTTTATTGCCCTTAAGCATTTGACATCCTGTCAATACCATCAGGGCGGCAACTAAGCCTACTGTTCTCATTGTTATATTTCCTGTTGAGGGATTGTCACTCTAAAGCAAACGTCAGCGTAGTCTACATCGACCACTTGCACTTCACCGTGCATTAAACGGGCACAATCTGCCACTATTGACAGCCCTAGTCCCGTACCAATGACGTTATCATTTCTTGGTTCGGTGCCACGGATGAAAGGCTCAAATAATGTTTTTACTGACTCAGGTGCAATTCGCTTACCGCGGTTTGCCACGTCGAGGATCACATTATCATTTGCATTGTAAATATGAATGTTAATTGGCCGTCCCACCGCGCCATGCGCAACTGCATTGGACACGAGATTATCTAATATGCGACGGAATAATTCCTCATCAATGGTTATCTCTGCTGGTTCAACGTTAAGATCGACCTCTCTATCTTGAATCGCGAGTGCGTAATCTTCTAAACAAGCGTCAGCTAAGACTTTGGGGTTACTTTTTACCATCTTAGGTTGCGCTTGCTGAAGAAGTAGATTGTAATCGAGTAGCTTTTCAACCAAGGTATTTAATCGTTGTGTACTAGCAGTTAGCAACGACAGCACCTCTCGTTGACTATTATTTAACTCACCCACAACGTTTTCAGACAGCAAACTACACCCCTCTTTGATACTCGCTAGGGGCGTTTTAAGCTCATGTGCAGCGTGTCGCAACAGCGCCGTTCGAATATGCTCTAGTTGTTGCAGCCTTTCGTACAGCCAGTGCAAGTCTTTTTCTACGTCGATTAACTCCTTTGGTGCTTGTCGCGACAACGGCGGCAATTGCCCATCGCTGTGAGCCACAATACGAATAATTTTCTTAAGATTATTGACCGGATTTACAATAAGCTGACTGCCTAGCAAAATGAGGAGCAAAGACACACTGACTAACATTGCAGTAGACCACGCTTGCTTTGCTTGCATAGCATTTAAGTCGTCTTGTTGAAGCTGAACGCGTTTACTTATCGCTGACTCGACATCAGCCCTCAACTGGTCAACGCTACTTGCCACAGACGCCAAATAAGCGTTTAGAAGTAATTGGTCTTCAATTGTCCGGTACTCAGCCAATTGACTAATTTGCTCTGAAAGCCGACGACAGCTTGGCGGCGCAGCCAGCGCCTGACACAAGTTATCAGCCGCGAGCGTAAATTGCTCTATCGCACTATCAGATAAGGTCGCCACCTGCTCGTTTCGCAGCACAGCAAATTGTCTGATACTGCGCTCTACGTCAACAACAGCATTATCAAGACGTTGCATATCACCGACAACATCTACAACGAAACGTGTTTCTAATGTGGTCATTTGACCCACTTTGGCAAGGTCACTCTGACTTTGCCACAACAGCGCAATTAACGGTATTAACGCCAAGACAAAACTACCTAGTGTTAATTGCCGTAGCGATCCCAGCTGAACCAAACGCTCGCCAAATGAAAACTTATGTATCAGAACCTTATCCTCTAATTGTTTGACGCCACACTAGCATTTCCAGGAGTGAGTTCGCTTTTAGCCATTTCAGACTCTGAGAGTTTGCCGTCCTCATTGTCATCAATAAGACCAAAATTACGCAACAACTCGGTGTGTCGCACCGCTTCTTTCAGCGAAATTAGTCCATCCTTATTGGTATCTAGTTTCTGCATCAAATTGGTCGCAGCCGATGCGTGCGCATCAGCCACTGATATTGCTTGTACTGCTGCTACTGCGCACAGTGCTAAAAAAACTTTTTCGAGACGTTTCATCATGAATCCTCCTCACATGCCCTCAAATCCTTTTGCTATACCCTTTCCATTACATTTCAGACTATATCCGATGGCTATGCCTTTAATTCTGACTATGCCAAATTTGGACCACATGTGAAAAATCCATTATTTTCAATGACATTTGAAATTTAACTATGCAGAGTCACTTTCAGCCAACAGAAGCATGTTGCAAAAAAGAAACACTTTTTTGCAACAGCGGTTACATTACGCTAAGAAAGAAACGATGTTAACTGTCGCGTGCAGTTAACTTGCTTTTGCTGCTGTATAATGGGAGGGCGACGCAATAAGGTCAGCAAGAGGAACAGGTTTACTAAACATAAAGCCTTGTACGCTGTCGCATCCGTGTAGCTTAAGATAATCCCATTGCTCTTGGTTCTCGATACCTTCTGCGCATACAGCAAGTGACAGTCGTTTAGCTAAATCGATGATAGCTCCTGTTACTAAGCGACTGCGCTCTGAGGTCTGAATTTCAGTAACAAACTGCCTATCAACTTTCAGTGTGTCGATATTGATTTGTGTGAGATAACTTAATGATGAATAACCCGTGCCAAAATCATCCAGTGCAATGGCACAGCCCATATTACCAATGCGCCTAAAGAACTTGTTGGAAAGTGCAAAATTTTCCAAATAGGCACTTTCTGTTACTTCAAACTCAAAATTCTCAGGGTTAATGTCGTAAAGGTTAAATGTATTGTAGATATAGTCAAACAACTGGGCATTGCGCAAATCATGTCCAGATAAATTGACAGATACTCTGAACGGATTAGACGCCCACTGCCTGATGTCTGGCATATCGATACAAACGCGCTTGATAACCCATTGCGTAATTGCAGTGATTTTCCCACCTTGCTCTGCAATAGGAATAAACTCATTGGGCATTACAAGACCAAATTCAGGGTGTACCCAGCGAATTAGAGCTTCAGCACCAATTACTCGCCCTTGGTTATTTACCTTAACTTGGTAGTAAACGATGAATTCATCATTTGCCAACCCTTGTTCAATACCGTTAGCTAAGTGCAGTTTACGCTTGTGTGATTCGACCATATCTGGGGTGAATAGTGTATAGCTTCCACGCCCTCGCGCTTTAGAGCGATACATAGCAAGATCAGCATTGCTCATCAATTCGCTTAAATCGTAGCTTGCATCAGATGCGGTTGCTATTCCAACACTTAACCCCACGGTTAACGAAAGGCCCCGTAGCTCGAAGGGTTCATCGAAAGAGGTGATCAGTCGCGACGCTAAGCTTTGAGCCGCTTCAGGTGACACGTCTCTATCTGGCAATACCAAGAACTCATCACCACCAAGTCGGGCAAATAAATCGCCATCGCGTAATAGACGCTGAACACGATCTGCAACCTCAATTAAAATAAGATCACCGGTTTCATGGCCCAATGAATCGTTTATCCCTTTAAAGCCGTCTAAGTCGAAAAACAGCAGCATAAGATCTTCATCGTTGCGCTTAGCCCGCGCTAATTCAAGACGAAGGTTATCAAGTACAAATTGACGATTGGGTAGCCCCGTCAAACTATCAAAGTTTGCTAACTGAGACATGGTCTCTTGCTGGTCAACCAATGTTTGCTTTTGCTCAAAATTGATCAATAGCTCCACTTCAATCGTGTCGAGAAGGCTATTGATATTTTTTGCGAGTCGGCCAATTTCATCATTGGAGTCATGAGAGCATCGCAACGCATAATCTTTGGATTCAAATACTTCCTGCGTGAATCGCTTAAGCGAAGTAAGCGGCGCAATTAAGTGGTAAAGGATGTAGGTACACATACATACACAAAGAAGCCAAAGCCCAAGAATGACAGGCAACTGCCCCAGAAAGCTACCATACCCACTGCTCGTTAATAGCTTTGTAGAGTCTGCATATATAACGATATGTCCAAGGGGGTATAAACTACTGCCGATTAACTGGTGTGATACCACAATATTATCGTGACTAGTGACACCAAAAGGCACATCTTCTGGTGTGGTAGGAATTGAACCATCTTCGAACGCCATAACCGCATCGGGGCTAACGCGGGCAATAACATTGTAATTGTTATCGTAAAGGGTCGCTGAAATAATATACTGGTATTCTCTTAGAGGATTGAATAGTTGAGAATACAATGCTTTGTCACCTGGGCTGCGTTCCATCACCACAGCGAGTTGCTGCGCTAAATTGTTGCTTAAGGCAATGGTGTTTTCCTGCATAACGGCTTTCACAGATGCATTTTGCTCTGCTCTGGTAACAACAACGATACATATGACCAATACCGACATAAATAACATTATTGCCAGGCCAATAGGCACTTTCAACGTCTTAAACACTTCCTCTTCCTTACCGCAATACTACAGTTTACCAACTTGCAGCCAATTTTAGCGACACCCATAGTAAGGGAGAGGAGTTAAAAATAAAATCCTTTTTTAAAAGGTGTCAGTCGCGCCCCTCAGAGACTTCTAGTTTTGTTTTAATGAATTGGCTGTGCGGGACGTAAAGTAAGTCGGCCACCTGACGGATCGTACTCTCTTCTAGCGGCGCCAGTGAATCATCTGCATAGGCAATTGCCCATAAGCTTCGTATTACATCTCTTTTCTCTTCAGCGTCACAGTGTGCATTCAGCACTTTGGTAAACTTAACAAGGTCAATGGCTTCTTCAGCCGTTTCTTCCCCTTTTTCAAGTAAAAGCGCCATTGCTTGCTCGTCAATATTCACATGACGGCGCATTTGTTTCTTATATTCTTCTTGTTCACTTTGTGTCACTTTGTTGTCAGCATTAACTATCTCAGAAAGTAACGCAGCTGTGGCTAACTCAACAGTGACCGATGACGCTTTTTTCGCTTGCGTATCCTCAAAAAGTTGTAAAAAAGCTTTTAGCATAAATCCCCACAATTTAAATTTCTGTATGTAGCATTAATATTTACGTAGATATCGGATTAATCGTTTAATCGCGCAAATTGCAGGTTAAAGTAGATTTGAGTTTGTAGTGTCTAATATGCAGTTAACTTTACTACCGTTGTTCTCGAACCACAGTTTTTCACATAAGGTATGAAGTAGTGCTAACCCACGACCATGAAATTCATCGTGATTAAATTGTTGCGAGCCTTCCCACTTAAACCCCTCGCCACTGTCTTCAACTGAGATAATAATATGATTGGCAGTGGGTTGAGATTCGATTCGTATTGTTATTGTTCCCTCTTCGAGCGCCTCTAGCGCAACTTCTCGGTTTTCATAGTAGGTTTGAAATCCATCGACGCCGGACTTTAGTTTCGAGTCAAGACACAAGATCCCGTGCTCAAGTGCATTATTAAACAGCTCTGATAACACCGTATACAATATTGAGCGTACCCGTTGTACACCTTCACCACTGCTTGCTAGCTGTAATACGCGCTGCAAAATATCTGGCTGTTTTAGATGCTCTGGCTTAAGTACTACTTCGTGTACCGATGGCAAACCAACATCTCCGGCATTAGATGAGATATTAATAGGTTTTGATGTAAACACGACAAGCGTGACGTCATCGTCAAAAACAGGCGCTGCTGCATGCTGTTGTACGCGCTTGTACAATGATTTTGCTAATACCTTTCCGTTATTCTTGGTTTCATCTCTTATGAGTGCAATGAGACCTTCTTCCATCAACATCTCATCGTTTTCGTTAGCATTCTCAATTAATCCGTCACTGTAAATAATGAGTTGTTCGCCTATGCCAAGTTGAACAATGTCATAATCAGTATTGAGTTCATGCTCTTCCAAAATTCCTAAAGCCATATGACGGGATGGAAACGAACGGAAGGCAAAATTAGAGCTTGAAGGAACGATCGCAGCAGGCATACCACCTTGCCATAAGCTTACTTTGTCACCTGCAGCGTTTATCTCACCGACAACCGCTGCCATGAACATATCACCAGGCAATATTTGCAAGAGGATTTTATTAAGCTCAGAAACTGTTTCTGCTATCGACACACCTTTTTGACTGTATTCATGAAATGCGCGAGTGACGGGTAATGCACCAATGGCTGACGCGAGGCCATGTCCCGTAAAATCAGCAACGAGAAAATAATCCCCCCACTTGGACTTGCTTCACATAGAAACAAGTCGCCATTGAATGTTTCCGCTGGCTGCAAATAACAATCAAAATGGGAAAGAACTTCAGGGTTATTGATAATAGCATGGCTAAAAATGTGCTCCACGATTGCGTGTTCTCGTGCAACACGCTGCTGGTACATTCTCAGGGTTTGATTTTGTTGTTCAATGTGTAGGCTTAATGCGCGGATCTTTAAATGAGCACGAATTTTAGCAACCAGAATATGCCTATCAAACGGCTTAGTAGCGAAATCGTTACCGCCCACTTCGAGACAACGCACCAAACTTTCTTTGTCTTCTAGCGCAGTGATGAACAAGATGGGTAGGTAACTACCGTCAGCCTTGCTGCGAATGAGGGGAGCTACATCAAAACCAGACATCCCCGGCATGACTACATCCAACAAGACTAAGTCAGGTGTCTCTTGTTCGAACAAACGCAACGCTTCCTCGCCGCTTTCAGCCACTACGCAATCTGTATAACCGGCGTTATGCAACATATTGGCGAGAAGTGCTCGGTTGATGGTTTCATCATCGACAATCAAGATCTTCATGCGCGCCCTTCTTATTCTTGAATTGGACTACCGAATTTCAAACTTTTTATCAAACCGGGATATTTTAAGAATTTTCTCCACTTGAGGGCGGGCATTATCGATACTGTAAGTAAGTTTGCGCTCAGAAAGCGCCTTTTGCATGTTTAGCAGCATCCCCAACGCAGAGCTATCCATATACTCAGTGCGCGACAGATCTATTGAAATATGTTCAACACTTGTATCAAGACCCGCATATGCATTGCGAAAATCCTCTACTCTGCTGAAATCGAATTTAGCGCCGACATCTATCGTTAACTCTTTCCCTTGGTTCTTGTAATTCGCCGTAATATCCATTTTGTCTCCTGTAAAATTATGAGCACAATACATCGTCTCATGCTTTCTGTTTTGCTATTCTTTATAGTAGCCGAACTTTTTTACAACGCCATCGATAAAAGTTTATTCTTTACTTAGTGTTAATTATTGAAAAGCAGTGTCGATAAGGCAAAGCAATAATTTGAGGTATCCATGCAAGATTGGCAAGAAGCCCTTTTGGTATATAGTACAGATGGCGGAAAAATTAAGCCCGAAGCCAAAGAAGCCGCGCGCTCTGTATCGTCAGATGGTATTGTGCGAATTCATCGTGAAACAAAAGGCCGTAAAGGCAAAGGCGTTTCGCTAATAAAAGGACTAGACTTAGCTCCAGAAGCGTTAAAAAAACTGGGCTCTGAGCTAAAAAAGAAGTGTGGATGTGGTGGCGCTGTAAAAGATGGCGTGATTGAAGTACAGACTGACGATAGAGAAAAACTTCGTTCGCTGCTTACTGACAAAGGCTACAAGGTAAAGCTTGCTGGAGGTTAATATTTATAACCTCTGACATTTTCATAAACAAATACAAAAAGAGTCTGAAATGGAAAAGCTGTCAATTTCTGATTTACATATTATTTTAGTTGAACCTTCTGATACCCAAAGGAAGATCATAACTACCCTACTACTTAAAGAGAACGTTAAGGAAATTGACCCCGTCAGTACCCTTGCTGAAGCGCGCTCTGCAGTGAAGGCACATGGTGCTGATTTGATTGTCAGCGCCATGTACTATGAAGATGGCACTGCTATTGAATTACTTAAATTCATTAAAGAAGATGATGAATTTAAGACTATTCCTTTCATGTTGGTTTCAAGTGAAAACCGCCTGAGTAAACTTGAAGAGTTTAAACAAGCCGGTGTAGCAGCAATACTACCTAAGCCGTTTGAACCTTTACATTTGTCTAGAGCGCTGAATGCCAGCCTTGACCTTATCAATCACGATGAGCTCGATTTAGAATTGTTCGATGTGCAAGAAGTAAGGGTACTCCTTGTTGATGACAGCAAATTGGCGCGTAACCACATCAGACGTGTACTTGAAGGAATGGGTCTTAAAAAGATTAGAGAAGCCGAAAACGGCGCAATGGCATTAACCTTTATTAAGGATGAGCCTTTTGACTTAGTAGTGACTGACTACAACATGCCTGAAATGGATGGCCGTGAGCTTTCAGAGTTCATCAGATTTAACCCTGAAACCACCCATATTCCTATCATTATGGTAACGTCTGAGTCGGCAGAAAGTGCACACATGGCCAATATTCAACAAACGGGCGTTAACGCATTGTGTGATAAACCGTTTGAACCTACTGAGGTTAGACAGATGCTGTCAGCCTTGCTAGGCAACTAAAGGAATAGCGGGTTAGTTAGCACGGCGTGACGTGCTATAGAAAAGGCAGCTTTTAGGCTGCCTTTTTTGGTTATATTAAATTTACAGCACTATCAAGTGCTGATAAAAAAAAGACTCTCTCGATTTGTAAAAATGGGTTGACACTATCAGCTGTTCAACATACATTCGTAGCCATGAAACAAAATACACAGTATGCAGCTATTTTCTTTTTTGCGTTTACATCCTTTCACTAGGGAGGCGCAGTTGCATGCTAAAAAACCTCCCAACCGGGAGGTTTTTTTTTAGCTTAAAACACTACGGGAATAACATGTCAGATAACGCATTAGATACTGTAAGAGAACGCATTACCGCGCTCGACAGTGAATTACTTACGCTACTTTCCGAGCGCCGAAAGCTCACTAATGAAGTGGCTGAAACAAAAATAAAACACCACATTCCTGTTAGAGACCAAAAACGCGAAGAGCAATTGCTAGTTCGCTTAATTAAAGAAGGGCAAAGCATTGGCCTTGACCCACACTACGTGACGCAAATTTTTCATGTCATCATTGAAGATTCTGTATTAAATCAACAGGCCATGCTAGCAGAACGCGCCAACCCTGGAAGTACACTGCCATTAAATCGTGTAGCGTTTCTTGGTGATAAGGGTTCATATTCGTACCTTGCAACACAAAAGTACTTTTCGCGTCGCCCCGGAGAATTACTTGAAATTGGTTGCCAGAGCTTTGCCGAAATTATCCATAAGGTAGAAAATACCGAAGCTGATTACGCAGTTTTACCCATTGAGAACACTACCTCTGGCAGCATTAATGAGGTTTACGACCAATTACAGCATACGCAGTTAAGTATAATTGGCGAACTCACCCACCCTATCAGACATACACTGCTAGTCGGGACAAACACTAGCATCGATAAAATTAAAACGCTTTACGCCCACCCACAGGTGTTTACCCAGTGCAGTCACTTCCTAGCTGAACTTGGTAATGTGGAAGTGAAAACGATGGATAGCACGTCCTCAGCAATGCTTACAGTAAGCGAGCTTCAACGAGACGATGTAGCCGCTATAGGTAGTGAAGCCGGTGGTAATCTTTATGGCCTTATGGCAATAAAGAGTAACCTCGCTAATCAAAAAGAGAACCATAGTAGGTTTATCGTTGTTGCAAGAAATCCAGTAGTAGTGCCGCTACAAGTTCCAGCAAAGACAACGCTTGTTATGTCCACGGTTCAGAAGCCCGGCGCATTAGTAGAAGCCCTTATGGTACTTAAAGACAACAGTATCAATATGACCAAGCTAGAGTCTCGCCCGATTCCAGGCAACCCATGGGAAGAAATGTTCTATATTGATGTTGAAGGTAATGTAGAAGATGGTCCAGTACAAAAAGCGCTCGACGCATTGCGTAGTATTACTCGCTATATCAAGGTATTAGGCTGCTACCCAAGCGAAGAAATTAGTCCAACAAAAGTTGCTGCGGCAAGTGCGCTTACGCAATAACTAAGTGCCTCTGAGTGTTATCGCTGCTGAACAGCCCTATAGTCAATACTTGGGCTGTTCAGAAATACATTTACACCACAAACTATGACCTAGCGCAAAGTTTTGCCAGTTGTCATCGTAGTAAACTACAGTCGGAAAGTGTTTTATCGATAAGTAGGGTGTAAGTTGTTATGCAGGCATTTTGGCAGTTATACGATGTTTTAGAACGAACGTTCTTCTACACACTCACACGAAAAATAGTGGGTAACATAACGTTTTTGTTTCTTTTTCAAGTTGCTAATTTCTATCTATTCTATCAAGTTGCATCAGCCCCCTTTGATGAACGTTCCTCCCTTTTTTCTGCCATGATCACATTATCCGTGCTTGGGGCCTTTAGCTTTGCTTTTACTATTTTTTATTTGCATTACCTCATCGTACGACCAGTAAACGCGCTACTTAATACGCTAAACGACATAAATCATACTCAGGGTAATTTAGCAACGCGTTTACCTGCTTTTACAAGGGATGAATTTAGAGATGTCTCTCAAGCTTATAATTTATTCGCTGATAATCTCAGCCAATTGATCAAATCCATTAATCAAGATGCCGAAAAAGCATCCACGGCAAACGCGGTTATGGTCACTGCCATTGAAGAAGTGAGTCAGCAAGCCTGCACACAAAAGTCGCTCAGTCATGTTATTAGTACATCGACACATACGGTCAGTGAAAGCATCGACGATATTGTAAGCGCTGCAGATCAGGTGAGTACGACTAACACTATTAACCTTACTAGCGCCAAAGATGCGAATAACAACCTGTTATTGTCGCATCAACAAATTGAAAAAATAACGACCCTGCTGCAACAGTTTTCAACGACGGTCTCAGGGCTTCAAGACAACGCAGATAATGTGCGGAATATTCTCAAAATGGTGGAAGAGTTTGCCGACCAAACAAACTTGCTTGCACTTAACGCCGCGATAGAGGCAGCAAGGGCCGGTGACGCCGGAAGAGGGTTTGCTGTGGTCGCGGATGAAGTACGTACACTTTCAGCTAAAGTAGCTGATGCCACCCAGAAGATTAGTCACTTCCTAAACGATATGGAAACGTTAGTGGGAGAAACCCAAGAAGAATCAACAATGCTTATCAGCGCATCTGATTCGATGAAAGTTAACATTGACGCAACCATTACGCTGTTTGACAAAATGATGAAAGACTTTGAGCAAAATATTGACGCGTTCAAAGTCATATTGTCATCAGTGAGCACACTGCAACAACAACATGAGCAAGCCACAGATAACGTAGAACATATAACACAGTTAAGTGACAATATTCAGGCCCAAATGGTCGTTACAAACCGTGAAGCCCAGCAAGCACAAACTCTTGCACTTGCCACTCAGAAAGGATTAAAGCAGTTTACAAACTAGTTGAAGACGCGCGCTTTAAACGCGCAGTCTTGCTAGCTTACTTATCGCGAAGAAGCTGACCATCGTCAGCTTTCAAAAGCATTTGCTTGCTGTCGACAAGACACTTTTTAGCATAGTCGCCAAACCACGCCCCTACTCGCATAAACTGCTCTACAAACCCTTTTTTATCGCCCTTTTCCAGTAATGTAAGCGCCAACCCAAATCGTTCGTAAAAACGACGTAGTAGCGCAAAGTTGTCTGGGTTATTGAAAATAATGTCTGCATACAGTTGGGGAGACTGCGCAAAGAGACGCCCTACCATAGCGAGTTCAAGGCGATAAATGGGTGAACTAAACATGGTAAGCGACTCAAGGTTAGGGTTTTCCCCTTTCAAGTGTTGTCCGTACACAAAGGTGTTGAAATGTCGCATTACCTGAATATAGGCCATGGCTTGATCATGCTCATTGGCACTAGAGTCGTGAATAGTTGCCCCCCAAATTCGCATTTGCTCAATAAGCCATGCATATTTATCACTGTCCCGACCGTCGCAGACTACGACAACCTGCTTTATCATCCCAGGGGCATCAGGCCCAAACATCGGGTGGAGACCAACAACCGGACCTGAGTGTACGGCCAACATCGCGTCAAGCGGTTTAGCCTTTATACTCGTGATGTCGGCAAGCACACACGTTTCGGGTAGCATGGTAAGCTTGCCAATTACCGATTCGGTTAAATTGATAGGAACTGCAACTACGACCAAAGATGCTGAGCTTAATATCGAGTGAGCACGGCCGCTATCCCAGTCATCTTTTTCAACCACCGAAACCGTATAATTACTTCGCTCAAACAAGCTAACGAATACACGCCCTAATGCGCCTGCGCCACCAATGACAACCACATTATCGAGATCTGGCTTTACACAGCGGTAGTTGTTGTTTTGGGTGTGGTAGGATTCACGCATTACACGGCGCAGTAGATCTTCGGTTAGGTCGGGAGACACACCAAGCGCTTCGGCCTGCGCTCGCCGAGAAGCAATAAGGGCTTTTTCACGTTCAGGAACATAAACAGGCATACCTGCCTGTGCCTTAATCTGCCCTACTTGGGTGGTAATTTTATTGCGTTTTGCAAGTAGCTCGACGAGCTGTGTATCCAGCTCGTCAATACCTTCACGCAGCGCAGAAAGTTGCTGCGAAAAATCGGCCATATTGCTTATTCCTTGAATCAAATGGCACGGATACGTCGGCTTAAGCCACCGTGCGCTTATTTTGACGTAAGGGTAACACAGTTATTAATTTATCTCTGGTTTGAGCAATCAAGTTTTCTGTGCTTTCCCAGTCAATACAACCGTCTGTTATGGAAACCCCGTATTCAAGTTCTTCAGGCTTTTTCCCATCGGCCTTCTGATTACCAGGGTTTAAGTGACTCTCTAGCATGATGCCAATAATAGATTGATTACCTTCGAGTATTTGATTTACTACATTCTGAGCAACCAATGGCTGGCGGCGATAATCTTTTGCCGAATTTGCGTGACTGCAGTCGACGACTAGTCCAGCAGTAAGGCCTGCGCCTTCTAATTCCAACTCGCATTCAGAGACACACACAGAATCATAATTTGGCTGTTTTCCACCACGTAAAATGATGTGTCCATCAGGGTTACCGCTTGTACCTATGATGCTCACTTGCCCCTGTTTGTTAATGCCCATAAAACGATGCCCTGATGCAGCAGACTTAAGTGCATTTATGGCTATATCTAAACTACCGTCAGTCCCGTTTTTGAAACCAACAGGCATTGAAAGTCCACTGGCCATTTCACGGTGCGTTTGTGACTCAGAGGTACGAGCACCAATAGCTGCCCAACTAAATAGTTCAGCAAGGTACTGAGGACTTATAGGATCCAGCGCTTCAGTGGCTACAGGAAGCTCTAACTCAGCTAACCAAATAAGTAGTTCACGCGCTTTGCGTAGACCCGTTTCGATATCAAAACTACCGTCAATATGCGGATCGTTAATCAGCCCTTTCCAACCCGTTGTCGTGCGCGGTTTTTCAAAATACACTCGCATTACAATAAATAAGGTATCTTTGCATGACTCATGCAGCTCTTTCAGTTTTAGCGCATACTCTTTCGCTGCTTCAACATCGTGGATAGAACAAGGCCCACACACTACAAGCATTCTGTGATCTCGACGGTGAATAATGTCTGACACGATTTTGCGTGAGGCAGAAATTGCTTCTAGGGCTTTATCTGATACCGGTAGTTCGGCGCTTAACGCTTCTGGAGTAATAAGTACGTCTTCTGTACTTACGTGAACATTGTTGACTGTGTCCTTAATCATGGGGGCTCTCTTAACTTTGAAACCTAAAAAATAAAACGTTAAAAGAGTATGCAACCTGCATGTAAACTTTATTGTACAACCAGCTTTTTCTATATTTCTTTAACGTCATTGACTTTTTAACAACTCACGAATGACAACGCAAGCATTACCGAATAATACTTTAATCTAGTCTAGAATCTTAGGGAATCAACGTGATTATTTGTCAACCAAACAATCACCAGGTCGCTTTTTAATCAGTAGTGAAATAATAATGCGAATGTACGCTAACTTACTGCGTATGAAAAATGCGATTAATGATAATAACCACAGTTAATTTCTATAAATCGCTAATATGTAGGAAAATAAGGGAAAATAAGAAAATAAGAGCATTATTATGGATTTAGTCAATATAACCTATCACGGTGATGTCGCCCTACTTACCATGGAAAATGGTGAAAACCGTCACAACCCAAACTTTGCTGAAGCAATGCTTGCCGCGCTTAGTAGCGTTTTAGAAAACCCGGACTGCAAAGCGTTGGTGTTAACTTCAAATGACGAAAAGTGTTTTAGTTTGGGGATCGACACAGAGTGGTTGATGCCAGCAATGAAGGCTCAACAATTTAGTGATATCAAGCAGTTCATGTACAACATGGATGAGGTTTTTAAGACACTGCTATTATTCCCCTTGCCTGTTATAGCAGCAATAAACGGCCATGCTTTTGGTAACGGCGCTATTTTAGCGTGTGCATGTGATTTTAGGTTTATGCGCTCAGACAAAGGCTTTTTCTGTTTTCCTGAGGTCGATTTATCTATACCGTTTTTGCCCGGAATGATTGAATTCGTGAAAAAAGCGTTGCCCTACCATCGGTTCAACGAGATGAAACTATCAGGAAGACGTGTATCTGGAAGAGAGCTTGAACAAGATCATGTGGTTGAGAAAGCCTACGATACACACGCTATGCTGATGGAAGGTGCGTTGAATTATGCAAAAACCTTTGACAAGAAACGTGGCATATTCGGGGAACATAAAAGGCGGTTACACAAACACATCATCGAGACTATCGAGAGAGAAAATAAGCCGCTTATTGAAGCACTTTCGCTCGTAATCCAATAAACGTCGACAACAACTTAGCACATTGTCATTTACAGTGAGAAGTAGAAGTTCTTCTCACTGTATTTCAGGGTTCCCCCCATCTATTTCGATAAAATCAACGCCATATCGACGTAGCATAGTGCGCCATTCTGGTGTATTAAGCTCACTCTGTAATCGCTGATTAAGATGAGATTCTGTGCGACTTAAATGACGAGGCACTAACATGTGCCTAAAATATTCCTCATGAGGTACTTTGGAAATGTGAATACTTTTTATGTAGTCATTTTTATCGTACAGATAGGCCAGCGTGCTTTTGCTAACAACACCGAAGTTGACCCTCTGGTGTTCAATCATATCAATGATTTGTTCTTCTGACTCAGTGTCAAATCGCTTTAACTGACCATCTTCAATAGCGTTGTTAAGACCGACGTAAAAAAGCCCTCGAACACCGGCCATTGCCTTGTCAGACAATTCATCAACTTGGAATTCGAATGGCGTATCGGCATTCGAAACAATTTCGTCCTTATCTTCAATAAAGGGAATTGACCATAAGTATTTCGTTTTATCACCATCGGAAAACCAATGTGGGCTTACGCCAATTACGACGCCTTGAAGATCATTATTCTCTAGCAATTTATTAATTCTTTTTCTTGGCATATAGGCCAATTGGTATTCAACCGTTTCATCGCTTAGCAAAGATAACATATCGTAATAGAGTCCAGAATTGACGGCTTCATCGATGATAAAAGGGGGTTTGAGGTGATATGAATAGACGGTTACAACACTCGGGCTCCGTTCTCTTTCATTGGCAAAAAGCGAAGCGCTTGCGAAGAAGAGCAGTATGACTATCGCCGTTCTTAACACCAATGTTAAGCGTGAGGATATAACAGCGTCTGCGTGAGTAGTGCAATTACCAACAAAGGACAATTTAGCCAATCTTTTCATCGCCTTAAGGGAGCGGGTTATATTAGATTAAACCATATAACAAAAATTTAACTAGTATGACCTCTTTTCTAAAGCTGTAATTCGACCGTGATTTAAAGTAAACGAAAAGCGCGTTTTTTGTGTGTGCGTTTATGAAAGAGGTCTATATTCCAGTTCCAATAAACTGAACCTAATCGTAAAAAGACGGTTACGATAAGTGCGCCTAAGATACACCAAAAGTAAGCAATATCCATCGCAAACAGCGCGGCATACGTTAACCCACCAGCCAAGCAAGTACTTGCATACAAATCACTTTTCATAACCAGCGGGACCTCTCGACATATAACATCACGCATGAGTCCACCAAAAATACCTGTAACTACTCCCATTGTGAGTGCTACAAGCATGCCTGTACCTTCAATAAGCGCCTTTTCAATTCCTACAATATTGAAAATAGCCAGGCCAATTGCATCCATTACAATGAAAAAGAAGTTTGCGGGGGAAGGCATATAACGCACAAATAAAATAGTGACTAAAATCGCGGTGTAAGTTGCAAAAAGATAGTCTGAGACCTCAACCCAAAAAATCGGTTTGCCTAACATAAGGTCGCGGATAGTCCCTCCACCAATTGCAGTGATCGCACCTACTACAACAATGCCAAAGCCATTAATTTGTTTTTGATGTCCCATTAACGCACCTGATACAGCGAAGAATGCTACACCAACAATATTGAGAAATAAAAAGTAGTCCGAGCTCATATCTAATTAGTAACCCATCGTGTTTAATCGAAACACGTATAACTGTTCAGTCGTTCCACTGTGATGTCTGTAAGACACAATGCGTTGATTAGCACTGACAAGTGGCATTAACTATTTTTAAGGTTTGCGGCGGGAAAAAGATCGAATTTCAGGCACAAAAAAGCCCGCTTAACGCGGGCTTTTTCGAAGTTAACAATAACGCAAGGATTAGTAATCTTAGTTAAGCTTCTCTTTGATACGTGCAGATTTACCTGAACGCTCACGTAGATAGTAAAGCTTAGCACGACGAACCGCACCGCGACGTTTAACTTCAATTGAAGAAACTGCCGGGCTGTGTGTTTGGAACACACGCTCAACGCCTTCGCCGCTAGAAATTTTACGCACGGTAAAAGACGAGTGCAGACCACGGTTACGTTTAGCGATAACAACACCTTCATAAGCCTGAAGACGCTCTTTGTCACCTTCGGTAACGCGAACTTTAACAACTACTGTGTCACCTGGACCAAACGCAGGAACATCAGTCTTTAGCTGTGCTTCTTCGATTTTTTTGATGATATCTTGACTGACTTTGCTCATCATATCCTCTCGTCCTAGTTAACTGTCATCTTGCTGCAGTTGCGCTTGGAATAATTCAAGCAAACGCTGCTGCTCCTCAGTCAGAGCTAGGTGATTTAACAATTCAGGGCGACGCTGCCAGGTTCTACCTAATGACTGCATCAATCGCCACTGCCTAATTTTTTCATGGTCCCCACTTAACAACACCTCAGGAACCTTTTGACCATCAAGTATTTCGGGCCGCGTATAGTGCGGACAATCCAAAAGACCGTCAGTGAAAGAATCTTCAACCGCTGAAGCTTTATGCCCCAGCACACCAGGAACTAGTCGAGCAACCGCGTCCATAAGGACCATTGCTGGTAGTTCACCGCCGCTTAACACGTAATCACCAATAGAGACTTCTTCGTCAACATGGCTTTCGATTACCCGCTCGTCGATACCTTCGTATCGACCACAAATTAAAATTGTGCGGTCGATATTAGCAAGGCGCTGAACGCCTGCTTGGTCAAGGGGTTTCCCTTGGGGTGATAAGTAGATCACCTTACTGTTTTCGCCACCCACTTTCTTGGCGGCTTGTATTGCGTCAGTTAGCGGTTTTACCATCATCAGCATACCGGGGCCGCCTCCATAGGGGCGATCGTCAACTGTACGATGGCGGTCATGTGTAAAGTCACGGGGGTTAAAGGTATCAACCGATAATGTTCCAGATTTAACTGCTCGACCTATCACACCCTGTTGGGTAAATGGGGCAAACATGTCTGGAAACAGGCTAACAACTCCAAACCACTTTTCCGGTGTCACTTAAAACCCCGGGTCCCAGTCAACTTTAATGACCTTCGCTTCTTTATCTACCTCTTGTACGACATCGTCGAACACAAAAGGTATAAGTCTTTCTTTTTGACCAAAAGCATCGCCTACATTCGCTTTAACGTGAATAACGTCGTTTGCACCTGTATTGAATACTTCTTTCACCACACCTAAGTCGTAACCTTGCGTTGTTACCACTTTCATGCCGGTGAGCTCGCGCCAATAAACCCCTTCGTCACCTAAATCAGGCAGCTGTGAAGCATTTATGTTGATATCCAAGTTTTTGATGCGCTCTGCATCATCTCGGTTCTCAACGCCCACAATTTTTGCAACGAGGCTCTTACCGTGCGGTCGCCACTGATCAATTTGATATTCTTTTTCATCGCCAAGAAACCATGGCGCATACTCAAAAATACCTTCTGGTGTTTCTGTATAGCTGTTGATTTTGACCCAACCTTTAACACCGTACGGTGCGCCAATTTTGCCAACAATCACTTTGTCAGACGCTAGACTCATCTATACCACCAGTTAATAACAGCTTACGCTGCAGATTTTTTCGCTTCTTTTACCAAGCTAGAAACGCGATCTGATAAGCTCGCGCCTACGCCAACCCAGTATTCAACACGCTCTAGGTCGATGCGAAGACGTTCCGCTTGACCTTGTGCAGTTGGGTTGAAGAAACCGATGTTTTCGATGAAACGACCGTTTCTTGCACGACGGCTATCAGCCACCACTAGTTGATAAAATGGACGCTTTTTCGCGCCACCACGCTGTAAACGAATAGTAACCATAAATGCCTCAAACTCGTTGTAGCGTTACCGTTAACTTAAGCCTTCGTTTGACGACTAAAAAATAGACGCCAATTAGAAGGCCGCCGAATTATACGGATATGGGGTCTGATTGCAAGTTTTTATCCGCATTAAGGGCTTTTAAATTAAGATGATTTTCCAAAGCGGTACATTGGCAATGAGGGTCATCGATTTATATGGTCTTCGTGCGCTTATCACTTACATTGGCAAAGCTATCGATTATTCAAACCACTTGTGTTGTAAGTCACGTATAGTGAAGCAAGAAACCGTTAAATTTATTGTGGAGTTATTTTGTCTAAAGGGCTTGAAAGCGTGTCTACCAAAGTGGTGTTTAAATGGATTGGTGGGCATTTAATGAATTACCGCACGCGTGTGGTTGGTGCCATTGTTGCTCTGTTTACTGCCGCCATTGCATGGTTAACATTGGGGCAAGGCATAAAGTACGCCATTGACAGTGGATTTGTAGAAAGCGCATCAGATACGTTAAATCAAGCTACAGTATTGGTCCTTGTTGTTACCGTTATCGCATGTATTGCCACCTATGCCCGCTTTTATTTGATGACGTGGTTAGGAGAGCGTGTGAGCGCTGACATACGCAAGCAAGTATATTCACATTTGCTGTCGCTTCCCCCGTCGTTTTTCGCAGAGCTGCGTACTGGCGAAGTCATTTCTCGCTTCACTAGTGACACAACCATCATTCAAACGGTTGTGGGAATGAGTCTTTCAATGACACTGCGTTCGGTGGTTACTTTCATTGGCGCAATCAGTTTGATGGGCTTTTCAAGCCCGCTACTTACCTTTTGTGTCATTGTGGCGGTACCTGCTGTTTTAGTGCCTATTAAAGTGCTCGCGCCACAAGTACGCCGGTTTGCTAAAGAAAGTCAGGATAAAGTGGCTGACCTTGGTGCACGTATTGATGAAAGTCTACATGAAATCATGACGGTACAAGCCTATACCGCTGAAGAAAATGAGCGAATGCTTTTTTCAAAGCAAGTAGAAGCTGCTATGGACGTTGCCAAAAAGCGTATTCATTACCGTTCACTACTTATTGGCTGCATTATGTGTATCAGCATGATTGCGATTATTTTTATTGCATGGGTAGGTGCTCGACAAGTATTGAATGGCGCAATGACCGTGGGCGAATTATCAGCGTTTCTATTTTATGCCGTTATGGCTGGCGGCAGTATTGCCACCATCAGCGAAGTCATCGGTGAAGTGCAGCGCGGTGTCGGTGCAAGTGAACGGCTTTATGAATTATTTAACACGCAACCGGATATTGCATCGTCAGTAGACAGTTACAATAGCGCCAAAGGCGAGATTTGTGCCACAGCGCCACAAATCACCATACATAATGTGCACTTCGCCTACCCTAACAGCAAGCCTTTGTTCAGCGATTTAAATATAACGATCAAAGCAGGCGAAAAGCTCGCGCTCGTTGGTCCAAGCGGCGCAGGCAAAACAACGCTCTTTCAGCTATTGTTGAGATTTTACGACCCACAAACTGGGCAAATATGCTTTGATAGCAAGGCCATTCATACAATGCCGGTAGAAGTGTTACGCCAACACATTGCCGTTGTCACACAAGAACCTGTGGTATTTGCCAGCTCAGTAATGGAAAACATTCGCTATGGTCGCCCCAATGCCAGCGACGATGACGTGGTCGACGCCGCCAAACAAGCCTTTGCACATGAGTTTATCGACAACTTAGATGAACGCTACAATACACAACTTGGTGAACGCGGTGTTAAGCTTTCGGGTGGGCAAAAGCAGCGCATTGCCATCGCCCGCGCAATTCTAGCCAATCGTCCTATCTTATTGCTCGACGAAGCCACCAGTGCCCTTGATGCAATGAGTGAGCGCATGGTGCAACAAGCCATTGATAAATTAATGCAAGGGAAAACCAGCATTGTGATTGCGCATAGATTGGCCACAGTTCAGCACGCCGATCGCATTTTAGTCATGGATAAGGGCCAAGTTGTAGGAGTGGGTACCCACGCCTCACTCATGAAAAGCGATACCTTGTATAGGGAATACGCTGAACTGCAACTGCTAAGTTGAACCGCATGCGATGCTATTAGGTACAAATGAACATTGCTGAATTGGTTATTTTTCAAACAGCACGTTCAAACAACAATGTATAAATAGAATATCGCTACGGGTTAATAAATGAAGAAGTCTGTTTTTAATGCAGCAAAGACATGGACAAGTCTTTGCGCCCTGTTACTAATGATACCAATTGCCAACGCACAATTTATGGGCGATAGGCAGGCGAAACTTGTCGTTACAAAGCCAATCGAGTTTATGAACGAGACGCGCAATGTAGAGGCGGTAGGCAGTGCTGAAGCGGTGCGCTCAATTGCCTTGTACCCTGCCGTTTCAGATGAAGTCACCGAGATAAACTTCGTACCTGGCCAAGCCGTTGAAAAAGGCAAAGTATTGGTTCGACTTGATGACAGAAGACAACAAACGGCACTGAAACGCGCAGAATTGACCTTAGCCGACGCACAGCGAACAGTCGAGCGTTTAGCATCAAGCTATAAAAATGGCGCAGTGCCAGTAAGCGAGCTGGACCTTGCACGAGTGCAGCGTGACCTTGCAGAGGTGGCACTTGAAGAAGCAAAAGCCGATTTAGAAGACCGTCATATCGTTGCACCTTTTGATGGCGTTGTGGGTATCACTGACGTAGAGGTTGGCGACCGTATAACCGAACAAACCCTTATCACTACCTTGGATAACCGCAGCAAGTTATTTATTAACTTTAAGGCGCCAGAGGCATCATTACCGGTGTTAATGAATGCTCCAATGGTTACTCTTGTACCTTGGAGTGACAAAGAAAAAACAGTACAAGCGGAAATTGCACAAATTGACTCCCGAATTAATGAAGCGGATCGTACCTTGCGCGCTCGTGCAGTTTTAGACAATTCTGCTGACATTTTTCGCCCGGGCATGAGTTTTCGGGTAAATCTGAGCATTGAAGGTGAGCGCTTTGCTGCCGTACCCGAAGCGGCACTATTGTGGGGTGCTACAGGTGCTTACGTATGGCTTGCCAAAGATGGTAAGGCGCAACGGGTAGATGTAAGCGTTCACCAACGTTTAAGAGGCACAATACTTGTGTCAGGCGAAATACGCGAAGGCGATACGCTTATCGCAGAGGGTGTACAACGCTTAAGAACTGGCCAAGCAATTACCACCGAGTTGGCGGGAGGGCCACAAGGTGAGTGATCCACAACTTTCCTCTTCAACAAACGATTTGCCATCATTATCAATAAGACGTCCCGTTCTTATTGTTGTATTAAACCTATTGATCGCCATTGCAGGACTTGCAGCGCTGAGCGGTCTTGAAGTTCGAGAACTACCTGATGTCGATACTCCGCGCGTTACCGTTACAGCCAACTTCCCCGGCGCTTCACCTGAAACGGTAGACGCTGAAGTCACTGGCAGACTTGAAGGTGCCGTTGCGCGAGTAAGCGGCGTAAAGAACATTTATGCCCAAAGCGAAGAAAACTCAGCGCGTGTACGCGTTGAATTTCGACCTGGCGTAAATTTAGAAGACGCAGCAAATGAAGTACGAGAGTCTGTAAGCCGTGTACAGCGACAATTACCAGAGGATGTAGAGCAAGTTGCTATCATTCGTGCCGACAGCGATGCACAAGCTGTGGTTAGCTTAGCAATTTCAAGTGACACACTTGATATGGAGACGCTGACAGAACGAGTAGATACCGACGTAGCTCCACTCTTTTTAAGTATTCCAGGCGTTGCCGATGTCACGTTAAATGGTGATAGAGAACGAGTATTACGGGTATCGGTTGATCCATTGCGTTTGACTAGCTTTGGCCTATCAATGACCGATGTTGCCAACGCCCTATCACTTGCCCCTTTTGATGTCCCTGCTGGCAGCATTCAGTCGGCCGAACAGGCTCTCATTGTGCGCGCAGATGCAACGTCAGTAACGGCAGAAGACGTTGGTGACATTGTGGTTTCCGGCGATATTCGTATAAACGATGTAGCCAGCGTGTACTTTGGCCCTGCCGACACGTCAAGTATGGTGCGTTTAGACGGCACACCCGTAATTGGCGTTGGCGTTATACGCCAGGCCAGTTCTAATACCATCGAAATTTCAGATGAAGTTTTGGCAATGGTTGAAGATTTAGACAAACGCTTCACCGATATGAACATCGTCGTTACCTCTGACGATGCAGAGTTTATTCGTGACTCTGTTAAAGAGGTTGTAGTTTCACTGAGCCTTACTATCGCATTGGTGGTTGTTACCTTATTGGTATTCATTGGCTCGTGGCGAGCCACCATTGTTCCAGCGCTTTCTATTCCAGTATCGCTTGCCGGTGCGCTTGCCATTATCTGGGCAATGGGCTTTTCGGTGAACATTCTTACTTTGCTTGCCTTAGTACTCGCTACTGGAATGATTGTTGATGACGCCATTGTGGTATCTGAAAACATTCAACGACGCAGAGGCATGGGATTAGGTGCCAGAGCTGCCGCAGTGGTTGGTACAAGAGAAGTATTTTTCGCAGTGGTAGCCACTACTGCAGTGCTGGCATCAGTATTTATCCCTATCGCATTTTTACCTTCAACTGCAGGAAGACTATTTAGAGAGTTTGGTGGTGTGTTGGCCGGGGCTGTGGTTATCTCGTCTTTCGTTGCGCTGTCATTAGTACCTGCGCTTACTGCACGACTTAAAGTCAAAGAAGCGAAAACAAGCGGGCTTTTCAACAAAACGTTTGGACGCTTTGGTAATGCGTGTCTAGGCCTTTATCAATCGTCACTGTTGAAGGCGCTTAAGTATGGCTGGGTTGTTGGCATTTTGAGCCTTGCAGCTGGCGGCGGAGCATATATCCTTTCTCAGAATATCGACAATGAATTATTACCCAGTGAAGATAGAGGCACTATTCGTATTTTCGCTCGCGGTCCTGACGGTGCAGGCCTGAACTTTATGGACAGGCAAGCAGAGAAAATGGAAGAACTGCTGTTACCCTATGTAGATAATGGCACTATCGATTCGATTTACACCGTTGTAGGGTCATGGGATCCAAATATCGTGTTCATCACGGCACCTCTTAAGCACTGGGACGAGCGTGATAAATCGCTTCAAGATGTGGTTAACGAAATACGTCCTAAGTTACAGCAAATTCCTGGTGCGCCAGGCAATGCGTTTGGTGGCAATAGCCTTAACTTACGCGGCCAAGGTGGCGGCCTTGAAATTGCGTTAACTGGCGATACATACGAAAATATTTTTGCCGCGTCTCAAGCATTCGCAAGACAACTTGAAGATGCAATGCCTGAACTGGGACGCCCTCGTATAAGCTACGACCCTACTCAGCCCCAAATGCGCGTGAACATTGATAGACGTCGCGCTGAAGAGTTGGGTGTTCCACTCAACGACATTGCTAGCACGTTGCGGGCAGCAGTAAACGGTGACGATATTGCAGATTTAAACGTGGGTGACCAATCCATTCCAATTATGCTGCAAACCAATAACCGCAGTACAATAAACCCTTCTGATCTCACTAGCTTATATGTGAAAAGTAACAACGGGAATCTGGTACCGCTATCAAGTGTTGCCTTCATCACAGAGGAAGGTGTGGCGGCTGAGTTAGAGCGTCAAGCACAGCGTCGTGCTATTCAAATAGAAATGGAGTTACCAGAAGATGTTCCGCTAGCAGACATCGTTGATAAGGTACGCACACTGGCGCAAGACACGTTGCCTGACGGTATAGGTCTCGTATTCCTTGGCGAGGCACAAACCTTTGAAGAAACGTCAAAGCAAGTTGCTCTTACCTACATTCTCGCCTTTGTCATCGTACTACTGGTACTTGCGGCACAATTTGAAAGTGTTAATAGTGCAGTGGTCGTCATGTTAACGGTACCTTTTGGTATCGCAGCAGCGGTCTACGCCCTTTTCCTTACTGGTACGAGCATCAACATATACTCTCAGATTGGTTTAGTTATGCTTATTGGACTACTTGCGAAAAACGCTATTCTACTTATTGAATTTGCAGATCAACTTCGCGATAAGGGCTATGAGATTTACGACGCAATTGTTGAAGCGGGTAAAGTGCGCCTTCGCCCCATTATGATGACACTGGTGTCTACGATATTAGGTGGATTACCGCTTATCTTATCAACTGGTGCTGGTGCAGAAGCACGTAATGCCATTGGCTGGGTGGTATTTGGCGGCTTGGGCATTGCAGTGGTATTTACACTTTACCTAACGCCAGTGCTCTACCTTGCGTTAGCACGCTTTACTAAGCCACGGGCAGACGAAAGTGCGAGGCTTGAACGCGAAATGGAAGAAGCGCAGGCTCACCACTAACACGCATTACTATCCATCAAAAAAACGCCACTATTACGTGGCGTTTTTTTATTTGTATTGTGTACATACAATAGCTTATCTCATCTTCGTTACATTGCTCTACAAAACCCTTTTACTTTTGCTTTACCTACAAAACCTAAAATATTGTCTACCATATTTGTGAAGTAAGGGTTGAAGGTAAGACGAGCGTGCACCTTATCGTTTTCTTTGTAGCCCCACGGTCCGTACCAGACGGTTTCGCCATCCTTACAACGGGCTTCTTTGTTGCTACCCTGCCCATTGTCGCAAATACGAAATTCACTTTGCGTACCGTACAAGCTGTTACTCGATGCGAATAAATTACTCATGTGTGACGCCGCACTTATACGTAACTCGGGTAACTGCATGCTTTGCATCACCACATGTTGTGGGGGGAGTTCAGGCATAGATTCACCTTGCCACAGCAAACATTTTCGCGGATGCGTAAAGTTGTCGCCAAATTGCGCTGCCACTTTTTCGGTATCAACTACGCTGTCTTTTTCTGCAACCGTCATCAATACCGGAATATGTAGTGTATTAGGTTTATCATCACGATTAAAAAGCGTCTGCAATTGATTAACGCTTTCTTGATATGCCGCAAACCCTGGCATTGCCGTAGAGTTGTAGCGCGAGGGGTTATCTTCGTCTTCGACATTTGGCCATGGAAACAATGAATCGATATACGGTGCCAATCGAGACACAAAAAAGCGCGACTTAAACGCAGG
Organism: Alteromonas sp. KC3; assembly: GCF_016756315.1. Classification (NCBI taxonomy): domain Bacteria; kingdom Pseudomonadati; phylum Pseudomonadota; class Gammaproteobacteria; order Alteromonadales; family Alteromonadaceae; genus Alteromonas; species Alteromonas sp. KC3. The sequence continues at coordinate 1,395,831 of NZ_AP024235.1, read as the reverse complement.
CGAAAAATGTATTAGCCCTTCGATATCGGTGCGAAAAAAGCTTGCGATAGTCGTGAGATTGGCACCAGTAGAAAAGCCGCCAATATATAGCTTTTTGACTTCACCTGAAAAAAGTTCGATGTGAAAATTGGTCTCAGTTTGCCACTGCTCATAACTCACAGACAACATATCACCAGGCTTTGTACCATGACCTGGCAGTAAAATTGTACGTACATGAATACCGTCGGCACACAACGCGTTCGCTACATCACGAAAGAAGAAAGGTGAATCACCCAACCCGTGAACCAACAAAATGCCTACTTCATCGTACTGTGCTCCGCACTCAAAGGGCATATTCATTGCTAACTCTTTTGTTTTTTCCTGCTCGCTACCAATGAAAGTACGGTTCTTTAGGATATATTCCTCAACCTTATCTAAATAGACGTCGTAAGGTGCCACTTTGACAGGAAACGCGGTGTCGCTAGCGCTAAACTGTGCGCTATGTGAAGAGTGACACCCAGAAAGTGATAATAGAGTTGTTGTAGCGACGAGAGATAACGCCACTCTTTTAACGGATATAATAAGATTCAACTGATACTCTGGCGTAACTAACAGTGTCTACTGTAATGTATCTTTACCAGAAATCAGTGCCTTTGCCAGCAATTTATGTGTAAGCAAAGATAACAACTCAGTTTCTTCTTCACTTCGCTCGCCGTCTACGCCGGTAATCGCCATCGCCACTTCCAGCGTTTTTGCAGCATCGAAAACTAAATCGTTTTTTAAACTACGCAAATAAGTGACAGCGTCCCCCGTATCAATTGCTTTGCGGGTTTGATAAATGGTGTCGTTTAGAAACGCTTCTGGGCAGATTGGGCTTTGCCAGTCTAAAGAGTCAACCATGGCATTCAAATAGTCTTGTTCTGACAAGGTGACCATACCATCGACCTGATAAAGTAACACTGAGAGCTTGATTAGGGCTTGGTTAAAGCTTTGTTGTTCTGATAATTGCATAACATTCTTCCTCTTCGTACTGTACGCGGCAGTACCACAACATTTTCTGCATCCTGCAGAAACGAATGGCAAGTCCTTCTAAAAAAAGAAGATTTGCCTCTGTTCACCGCACGTCACATAGCATAGCGTGTGCGAATGACAGCAATACTACGCAGTGATGAACAATAAAGTTCACATTGTTAATTTTATGTAAACAACCCTTACATTATAGGTTTTTTTTTGCGTATTCCAAGTGTTCTATTGGCAAGATAAAACCGAAGAGTAGGTAAAACTGTGAGGTAGAATTCAAAAAGGCGCGGGAGAATGTCATTACATTATCCCGCGCCTTTTATTTAACTGAACAAACAAGGTGAGTTAATACCTTACCTTAAGCCCAGCGTAATATCGTTGATGTAAAAATTACCGGTATAGACTTTGTCATTATCGCCGTGGGGCTCTAAAGCAAAAAATTGTTTATCTTGATCATCGAGCGCTTGATATCCCCCAATCACCTGATAAATCCACACCTCAGGGTCAAATTCTAGGGATTTCTCTTCAAAGTAATCCAACGCCGTCTTAGGTTGGCCTGAATCAATCACATCGCAGAAATAATCCTCAACGGCTTTTTGCAGTGGGTCTTTTTCCAGCGAAACGGTTGATTGCTCAGTCACATCAATATCGACAGGCTTGCTATCTTGATGTTTGTTTTGACGTTTATGCACATGGGTTAACGACGCAACAATGTATTGATAGTCAGCTTCGTGCTCAACATTATTTACGTCAGGGCTTGCATTAACAATGGTGTTTGCAGACTGATTAAACAGGACGGGAACGTTAGTCAAGTTTGCATAGTTACCCGGCGTAAAGTCTGGTTGTTGCTCCATATGCAACAAGAACCCTTTTAACAATCGTGTGCGGCCTTGGAACTCTCTGAATCGTCCTAGCAAATCGAGTAAGCGCGCTTGCACCACTGACAGCTCTTGCGCTGCTTTTGCAAATCGTTGCTGTAGCGAAACCACTAATAAGTGACGTAGTTCGCGATTAGATCCAGCGAGCTCACTGAGCTCATCAAAACGAAAACACTCAAGTTGTGAGAGCAAGTCTGTCACCTGCCCTTGTGCAAGTTCGTTTTCACGAATCTTCGCTTCTACAGATGAAACATAACCAAATTCATTATTGATGCGCCCAAACATGACGCGAACACTGTTACTGAGTGACTCAGACAGTTGATACACATGTTCGGTTAAATCTCCCATATGGGCAGCGGCTTCATTGTATTTGTTGTAATGAAGCGCCTCTTTATAGTGTTCTGTCAACGTTTTAAGGCTTGCCAGCGAAGCACCAATATTGGCGTTAATAGTACGATTTCGCTCGTCTTGAAGGCTTCCCTCCAACAAACTTCTTACCGCACTTTTAAGGCGCAACTCGCTTTGCGCTTCAGGGCGCCAAAGCACACCCAACTGCACCAGCTGTTCAAGCACTTTTGGGCTATGGTCGCGCTCTTTCACTGAGCCATTGATATAAGCCTGCATAATTAAATCACTATGACGCCCCAAGGCGTTAAGCAATTTAGTGCCGGCTTGTATTAGCACCTGACTCATATCAAGCTACCTTGCGAAATGGCGGCCTCCGCTTGCTCTGACAAGCTAAGGGCTTCGGTTTCATCAATAAATCGCAACATTTCGTAAAGGTGCTCGATTTTTCCTGTTCCCAAATAAATTTGTTTGTCTGGATTAGGCTTAATCAAATACCCCATCTCCGTCAGCCGCTTAAACACTTGCTTAAGCTGACCATCTAAATTCACACTGGTCGAGCCGAACATGCGATAACGCGAGATTTTTTCTAACTGCTCCGCATAAGCAGGTGTATCTTCAATGGTTGTTTGCAGCTCGTTTAAACGAATGGCACTGCCCATTGTGATAGGCATGTCAGATTCATTAGCCTGTTGTACCAACAACAACCACTCCACCAGCGGAACGAGGTTTGACGCGGTATCTTGAAACTGCTGCGTCAGCACTTTGCGCTCACTTTCACCAATGGTTAGGTAGCTTGCAAAAAATACATCACCTTCTGCAGTGGTAGATAGCGTGCGATTAAGCAGCGTAAGATGGGGCTCAAGTTGTGCGGCATTGTCACGACTTTTTAGAAAACGCCACGCTTCTTCATCGGTCACCTGACAAATAAATGCGCCTTGTAAAAGTGCACTAAGTACACGGCCTTGTTCTGTCATCATGCTGATGTCTCCTCACCTGCAACTTCATTCTTTCGTGCCTTGATTCGTGCTGCAATAGCGCTCGCTTTTGGCTGTACCACCTGCAGTTGACGGGTCACCTTATCTATTAAATAGCGGTTTTCAAATAACGTCAGTACTTCTGATTCTGGATTAGGGAATGCGCCAACTACGCTAATGTTATTGTTTTGACACGCTTCAAAGATTTTCTTCACGTTGTTCTGGTGAAGTGTACCCAATTCATCAATAGGCCAATGCACTGTGGCGTCGGCATCACCGCGTAATAAACGCGTGAACGCGAGTAGAAACTTACACAAGATCAGGTATGCCATACCGTGGCTTGATGATTCGTTAAGCTGGCGGTCGGTACGAATAACAAGGTCACTTTTTCCTTCTCGAAGGTGCAACTCGATATCCAATAGTTTGCTTATACCACCTGTTAATGCTGCGCGACCAAGAATATCAAGAACACGACGCATGCTCTGTCCGTATTCCTCTTCTGGCAACTCGTTAGCGCCCTCTTCCATCCAATGCTCGTAGAGCTTTCTGAACTGTTCAAGCTCAGGCCAGAATTCTAGTTCGCTTATGCGAGAGCGAATTTTCACCGCAGAGTCAGATACACCATCAAGGAATAGCTCACCGTCAACTTCCTGAGTAATACGGCGGCTTTGCGACACAATGCGTTTGTCGATGTCAGCAAGTACAAAATAGTACTGCGAGAGGTCTGCACCAAATATACGGCCTTGCTCACGTAAACCTTGAAGCTTTTGCGGCACAATCACGTTAAGGAGCTGCGCAAGGTGCGATACCATGCGGCGGTGATCAAAGCTTTTGACGCCATGGGCATTTAAGGTGGCGCACTCTTCTCGTGCCCGCTCCCATGTGTCAGATAGCCCCGTCCCCGCTTGAGCAGCGATAAGTTGATCGAACCGCTCTACATAAGCGCGAATATCGCTGAGTAAGTTTTCACGTTCCTGAAGTTGGCTTTGTACTTCAGAGATACGCTGGCCTATGCTGACATCATCGTGCTTAATATCCGCCGTTTCATCGCCTGCATGCAAGGTAAGCTTCGCCAACGACTTGCTAAGTGTTTTCACTTGCTCAAGGTGCTCGCTGGCCGTTTTAAGTGTGAGTTCAAGCTGAGTATGTTGTTCTTGCAGCTGCTCACGAGTGGCTTTGTAGGCACTTTGTTTGTTTGCTAAGTTACGCTCTGATTCGCCAAGAAGCTTACGAGATTTTGACAGACCTTCTTGCCAAACCACTTTTTGCTTGGTGAATACATTTGTGTACCAACGCTCGTAATCCGCAACTTTGTGGCGATGAGTTTCAGTACGCGCGATATCTTCTTTTAACTTATTAATTTGCTTCTTAAGTTGGCCTATTTCATCAACATCTACACCGCGATTACTGAGTTCACTTTCCAGCCAATCTTGCATGTCTTTTCGGTCTTGCGCAGCGTTGTCTTTTGCTTTGCGCATATCACTATCGAGTTGGGATATACGCGCTTCACTGTCTGCGATAAGCTGCTGCCAGTGAAACTTATGCTCAGTCTCCGCTTCGCGCTGCTGGTCTTTAATCTCGTCGCGACTTAGCTCATACTGCGCTTTCGCTTGCTTTTGTGCTTGTTGATTGGCTTCAAGCTTAGTTTTTGCTTTTTGCTTGCGTGCCGATAGTGCCTGTTGATATTCACTAAGTACCGTATCTCTATCTTGCTGCGCACGCTTTCGACTAGCTTCAGCGCTTTTTACCGCGTTGTCTTTTTGCGTAACAACGAGTTCAGCGTTACGAACATCTTCATTAGCCTTGGCGAGTCGCTGCTCACATTCATTCTGCGCGGCTAAAGCAGCTGCCTGACGAATTTCCGCTTCTTGTAATTGTTGCTTGAGCGCTTGTTCGGTTTGCGCGTATTCAGGCGTATCAAGTTCAGACAACGCAAGCTTTACGCCCATGAAGGTATCGCTTGCACCTTCCATGCTAGGAGCTAAATCAGTGCGTTCAAGCAACTCTGGGCGAATGACTTTGCCTAGTGACAGTTCCCAATCTTCAACATTCGCGCGCAAGAATTCGAGCAGCGCACCTTCTCCAGGATAAAGCAACGCATTAATTTTATTAACGGCTTTTTCTTCTTGTAGAAAAGCGTTTCGCGCTTTGTCTAACGCGTTAGAACACTCTCTTCGAAATTCAATGGCTTTATTTTGCGATTGCTGTGCGTGACGAAGTTCAGATCTGGTTGCATCTTCGTTTATAGACGCCTCTTTAATTGCGGCATCGAGAATATCCAACTGTGACTGTTCAAACTCGTTGTAACCGGCGTTTGATAATGACGCTTTCAGTTCAGCCTCAGAGACCTTTAGCGCATTGGTATTTTGTTGAAAGTCATTTTGTAGCGCATTTAACTGGCCACTGTAGTCATCGCGAATTCGGCTCAGCGCTTCGCGTTCATTTTGTTGTTGCTCAGCTTTGTTTTCTGCTGCTTCTTGACGTGCAGCAGACATCTCTTCCAGTGTGATCGAGAGTCTTTCACCTAACTCAGCCAAACGCTTATTATATGCAGACTCAATATCTTGGTGCTTCTCAGTAAGTAATATGTAGCGGCTATCAGCTAATGACTTTTCATTTTGCCATTGTGATAGATTGGCTACGTCTTCTTTAAGCTGCTCAATGTTTTCGTCTTGCCACTTATCAAATTCGCGCTCGACAGTATCAAGCTCACTAGTGAACTTTTCTACATCTGCACGGGCTGATGAAATAACCTGATTTAAGTGGTCTCGCGTGTCGCCCCACTCGCTGTCTGTTTGCTTGCGCTGAAAGCTGTTTTCATCCAGCTCATTTTTGGTGGTTTCTACACGAGCGGCCAGATAGGTTTTATCAAGTTCAAAACTATGCTTTAGGTTAGCAAGTACCTGCTCTGTGCTGGTCAGTGCCATATCAGCTTGTTCTAATTTCGAAAACTCTGGGCGAATTTTATCGAACTGCTTAATAAGGTGGCATTCTTTGATCCAGTCATCGACACGATTGCGGCTTAGGCCCGACGTAGGTGGTGTTACGCCATCTTCTTCCAAAATAGCGGCAATCATCGCTTTGATGGTTTCCATCTTGCCTTCTTTAGAATGCACCGCCTTGGCCAGCTTTTCTATGTGGCGCATGTGCTTTGACGGTTCACACAAGCTGAAGATTTTTGCGTAGCCCAACAACTCTCTGGCGTTGTTACTTTGGTTCAAAACGCCATGATCATTTTGAATAATGGCGCGAAAATCTTTGGTATTGAGCAGGCTCGTTACCATAATGTTATTGCGCTTCATAGCGCGCGCTAGCTCTGCACTGCTTACACTGGCGTGTTTACCATTTTTTTGTTCAATCAAGTAATCGTTAATATCAAACGGTTTACCCACCAGACGATAATTGACACCCGTTCCGTTTGAGCTCAGCACTGCTTGACACAGGTCGCCTTCAGCGCGCGTATATTCATAGATTATAAAGCTAGACAAACGGGGGAGATACCAACGCTCGAAACTATCGCGCGTAGCAGGCACCACACGAGAAGGATATTCGCCATAGAATACGGGAATAAGACGCTGAAGTGTTGTTTTACCCGATGCGTTTGTACCACAAATATTGGTATGTCCATCAAGCTTTAGTTCGACCACGCCTGGCAAGTGGGTGTCGATAAGAATAATACGTTTTAAGCCTGCCATAGTGTTCCTGTATCAATAACTCTGCCGCATGAAAGCTCATACAGCACAAAACTGTACCTGCTTCGATATGGAGAAAGTTGCATATCTGATAGAAAGCGAGCACACGCGCACGATGTAGCCCGTCAGTGTATTATGAAATTACGCGCTTGGACAGATGCACTACTACTTGTTGGCTACAAAGTACACTATCACAACCCAGTAAACATCAAAAAGGGAGAGGCTAGTGCAGGTGGACCAGAGTTTCAACGACAGGGGGCGGGCAAAAATAAGTGGCACGTTCGTTTTCATTTTGAACGTACCGACTTTAAGACGACTGAATTCCCTCAGGGAGCTAGGCGATAAATACGTATCGCAACAGCAATTTTCACAGACATCCTTACTTCACTGACAACACATGAACCGATTCGGGTGATGGGTACATCATGTTGAAAGTGGGTGCGATATCCCCTGAGGCTGAGTTTAAAATATTGTCAAACCGCAAAATCATACCATTTGACTTTTCTGCTACGTAGACGTGACCATTGCTGAGCATTAAGTCCACTGGATTACCCAACATTGAGTTCGGTCCAGCAATATTCACCGATACATCAATTAAGCCATCAGCACTTCCCGCTCCGGGAATTACATACAGTTTTCCGTCAGTAGCATCTGCTGCGCTGCCCACATCGGAAATGACTAGGCTATCGCTTTGGCTGTCATAGTCTATGCCATGTATGTTGGTTGGCGCAGCAAACGCTGCTCCCCCACTCGCTGGAATAATCAATCTATCTTCACCAGTAATAACGGTTTCACCACTCTCCATTTTGCGCAATACTTCTTCAAATACCGCTACTGAACCGTTGGTTAAAGCCAAGTACGCGCTATCTGTAGATGGATCATAGTCCACGTCCCAAGGGCGCGCCCCGTTGGTGGCTTCGAGCGTTAATAGAGGCGCGACGTTGCCTGACGCACAAGGCGAAAACACGCGCACAGCGGGTGTGGTTTCATTAACATCAGCAACAAATACCACGCCGGCTTTTGAGGCGATATCAAGCCCTTTAGGGGCAACCAAACCTGTTTCGCTACCCACTATCATGTGGTCGAAACTATCGCTATACATCATACCGTCTCGCGTGCTTTTAAGTCGATTTACCACAAGTAAACCACCTGTCGAGGTATCCACATTATCAAAAGTAATCACACCGTCTCCACTTGCTGTGAATGCTGCGCTCTCGATGCTCATACTCGCATCGAAGGTGCTTAACTCACTGGATAATACGGCACTGTATTGCGCTACTTGTCCTGTTGTTTCGCTGTCGCTTGAGGGGTTACTTGATACCGCAAGGCCCATTATAGGCATGGTGGTTATACCGTCGTCTGAAGCATCCTTCATATCGTCGAGCTGAGTTAGCTCGGCCAACGACTCTGGTTTTACAGAAGGCGTTGATAGCGTTGGTGCAACGTCACCACTAGCACCGTTAAAAATATTTGAGAACACCAAAATAGCGTCATTTGACTTTTCTGCTACACGTAGGTCAGAGCCTGTAAGTACAATATCCACCGGATTGCCAAGCTGGGTGGACGCGCCGCCAATTACTCTGCTTGGTACAACAGCCCCATCTGCCGAAGAAACATTGTCTAGGACAAAAATTTGACCATCATCGGCAACAGCGGCATCACCCACGTCAGACAATACCATACGATTAGACATAGGCTCGTAAACAATACCGTGCAGATTAATCGAAATTTGATTGCCTTCGGCATCGGAAGGTACTACCGAACGCATAACAGAGGGCGCAAAATTGGAGCCAGCGACGTTATCGTATACTGCTAACGTACCATCGGTTAGTGCTACGAATAATCTATCGCTTTGTTCGTCATAGGCCACGTCCCACGGTTTCGTAGTTGTCATTATTTCAGCAATCGGTGCAACATCTCCTGCCGCTTGACTGCCAAAAACACTTATCTTTTGACCATTGAAATCAGCTACCATGACTAAGCCCGAGTTCTGTGCAAAAGTAATACCTTTAGGATTAACCAGCCCGGTAGTTGCGCCTGTTATCTCGTGTCCTGTACTCATCATGTAATCGGCCTGAGCATCAAAATTACATTGCGTTCTCAGTAATGGTAAATCGCTATCGCCAGCTTGCACTAACGTTCCACCCTGAGTGAATACAATCCCTTCGTTGGCCCCTGTAGTTACCGTTGATAACGCATTCGCGTTTTGGTCGATAGAGGTCACTGTATTACGGTTTTCATCGCCATTGTTTGCTACTAAGAAAGTGGCTGAAGCAAAGCCCGGTGTTCCGTCTTGACCTGGAGCACCATCTTGCCCGGGTGCGCCGTCAATTCCATCTACGCCATTCATACCATCGGCGCCATCATCACCATCGCAGGCACTCAAAGAGAACGCCATAGCGGTAGCAAGTAATGATAGTTTTAATTTTTGTTGTGATGTTTTATTGAATTCCATCTTCATCTCCGTACTTGTTGATTCGTGAAGAGACGTTACTTCAACGCGCAATGCGAGAAGTACTGCTCACGTCCTGTTCAACAAGCCAAACGTTTGATGAGGGATACTGGATGCAAGAAAAATAAAAAAACCTCAATGCATTGCTGCGATTGAGGTTTTAAATACTGTTAGGCTGAGCGATAACTTTTTAACGTGGTGGAAATCCACCGCCACCGCCGAACCCACCTGGACCGCCGAATCCACCCGGGCCGCCTGGACCACCAGGGCCTCCAAAACCACCACCCGGAGGCATCATGCCCTTCATCTGACGCATCATTTTCTTCATGCCGCCGCCAGACATCTTCTTCATCATTTTCTGCATTTGCGTAAACTGTTTCAGCAAACGGTTTACGTCTTGAATTTGCGTACCTGAGCCTGCTGCAATACGACGTTTACGCGAACCTTTAATCATATCTGGACGAGCGCGTTCAGCCGGTGTCATTGAGTTAATGATGGCTTCCATTTGATTGAACTGCTTGTCGTTTGCCTGATCTTTAATTTTATCAGACATACCGCCCATGCCAGGCAGCTTATCAAGCATACCCATCATGCCGCCCATATTCTTCATTTGCTCAAGTTGATCTTTGAAGTCTTGTAGGTCGAAGCCTTTACCCTTCTGAACTTTCTTGGCCAGTTTTTCTGCTTTCGACTTATCAACTTTGCGCTCAACCTCTTCAATTAGGCTAAGTACATCACCCATTCCTAGAATACGAGATGCTATACGCTCTGGATGGAAAGGCTCTAGTGCATCAACCTTTTCGCCCATACCAATGAATTTAATTGGCTTACCAGTGATATGACGTACAGATAAAGCAGCACCGCCTCTTGCATCACCATCGGCTTTAGTAAGAATGACACCAGTAAGTGGGAGTGCATCATTAAATGCTTTCGCTGTATTCGCGGCATCTTGACCTGTCATGGCATCTACCACGAACAAGGTTTCAATTGGTTTAACTGCCGCGTGAAGCTCTTTAATTTCATCCATCATGTCGCTATCAACATGAAGACGACCTGCGGTATCGACTAACAGTACATCAAAGAAGTGCTTTTTCGCTTCGGCAATGGCATCGTTAACAATGTCAACGGGCTTTTGCAAAATAGTAGAAGGATGGAATGCAACGTTAACCTCGCCAGCCAAGGTTTCGAGCTGTTTAATTGCCGCCGGACGGTATACGTCGGCACTAACTACCATTACCTTTTTCTTTTCGCGCTCAGTGAGGTACTTCGCTAACTTACCCACAGAGGTTGTTTTACCCGCACCTTGAAGACCCGCCATCAATACAACAGCAGGCGGTTGCGCAGCGAGGTTTAGCTTTTCGTTCGCTTCCCCCATAACTGATTCAAGTTCAGACTGCACAATTTTGATGAACACTTGGCCAGGTTTAAGGCTCTTAGTCACTTCTGTGCCGACTGCTCGCTCTTTGACTTGCGCAACAAACGCCTTTACAACAGGTAAGGCAACATCAGCTTCAAGAAGCGCCATACGCACTTCGCGCAGCGTTTCTTTAATATTATCTTCAGTAAGACGCCCCTTGCCGCTAACATTTCTTAATGTTTGGCCTAAGCGTTCGGATAAATTTTCAAACATAGTATGAAACTTCTTTTTATTTCAGACGTAATGCCCACATTGTAACGTAAAAGGCGGGAGTAACGTACCGCAATTTCTTTTAAATTTTCAATTCTGAAAAATAGTAGACTGGTGTAAAAGTGGGCACGAGATAAACAAAATCAAGTAGATGGTTGAATTTACTTCCAAGTTGAAGTATCAATACCGACTCAATTGGTGACCGACACCACCTCATCACAGGAAGCAACATGAACACCCTTTTCGCCATATCCGCTGCTTTTTTATACGCTTCAGCCGCTGCGGTGTTGATTGGCAAGTTTGTCCATCACGAAGGACCTAACAAGCGTCTTGGTTTATCACTAGCAAGTGTTGGGGTTATTGCGCATATTGCCTTTTTGATTAACGCGATAATGATTGCACCAGGCCAAGATATGAGTGTGACCAATGTACTCTCCTTGGTGTCGTGGATCATTACAGTCGCCATGTTGATTTTTGCCCGCGCTATCCCGAACCTTATTTTGTTACCGGTGGTGTTTGGGTTTGCCAGTTTTTCAGTATTGGCCTCAAAATTTATCCCCGTATCTTACATAATGCATATCGAGTTGCAGCCTGGTTTAGTCGTTCACATAAGCTTGTCGCTTTTTGCTTACTGCACATTAGTGATTGCATTTCTATACGCACTTCAGATGTCTTACATTACTTATCGCCTAAAACAGAAAGGGGCTTCACTGCTACACTCTTCGCTTCCACCTTTAATGTTAGTTGAGGGTATTCTTTTTAAGTTACTTTTGGCAGGTACTTCGCTACTTACTGTATCGCTTATCAGTGGCTTTGTGTTTCTCGACGATATGTTCAATAAAACCTATGCACACAAAACGGTACTCTCTATCGCGGCTCTAGTGGTTTTTCTCATTCTGCTTGTGGGACAAAAACTTAGAGGATGGCGCGGCCGACAGGTTATCGTAATGACAGTGTTAGGCGTCATCTTATTGTCACTGGCTTACTTTGGAAGCAAGTTAGTTAAAGAACTCATTCTCTAATTGGCAAATTAGATAACAGCATTTTCTAAGCAATTAGCGTGTTTTCTGCATTTTTCGCTTGAAACAATGCCATCAAATTACTACATTTGAAGGCTAGTTAAAGACAGGACCCCCTAATTGGACGACATATCTACGAGTACGCTGTTTATCGCGCTCGGCGTACTCATACTTCTATCTGCGTATTTTTCTAGTTCTGAAACTGGAATGATGTCGATAAACCGCTATCGACTTAAGCACCTTCAAGGCGAAGGTAACCGCTCAGCTATCCGCGTTGCTAAGCTACTCGACAGACCTGACCGCCTTATAGGTCTCATCCTTATCGGTAATAATCTTGTCAATATTGCTGCATCGTCATTAGCAACTATCTTGTGTATCCGGTTATTTGGAGATTACTGGGGGTTATTTGCTGCTACTTTTGGTCTTACTTTGGTACTACTGATATTTGCAGAAGTGACGCCGAAGACGCTTGCTGCGCTCTACCCTGAAAAAGTTGCGTTTCCAAGCTCAATCATTTTGCTCCCCTTGCTCACCTTGCTCTACCCTTTTGTAGCGGCAATAAACGGCATTACAAATGGTATTTTGGCTCTTTTAAGAATAAGTCCAGCAAACGGTAGCGACGATTCATTAAGCCGTGAAGAGCTGCGAACAGTTGTGTTTGAAGCTGGCACCATGATCCCCAAAAAGCACCAAGATATGTTGGTTAGTATTCTCGATTTAGAGAGTGTAACCGCGGAAGACATAATGGTTCCGCGCGCTGAAATTTTCGCTATCGATATCAACGATGATTGGAAAAAGATCCAGAAGTCACTTACCCATGCACAGCACACGCGAGTACTTTTGTACCGCGACAGTATTGATGATGCGGTGGGTTTTGTACACGTTCGTGATGCATTGAGACTGTTATCTAAAGATCAATTCACAAAGTCGAGTCTACTACGTGCGGTTCGCGAGATTTACTACACTCCAGAATCCACCCCACTTCACACGCTAATGTATAAATTCCAAGCCGAAAAAGAACGCATTGCGTTGGTTGTGGATGAGTACGGTGACATTATGGGCTTGGTTACATTAGAAGATATCTTGGAAGAAATCATCGGTGACTTCACGACGAGCATGGTGCCTGACCACAGTAAAGAAGCACATGTACAACAGGATGGGTCTGTACTAGTAGATGGCAGTGCCAACGTTCGTGAACTTAACAAAGAGATGAACTGGAATCTACCAACAGAAGGTCCGAAAACGTTAAATGGTTTGTTGCTTGAATACCTTGAAGATATTCCTGAAAACAAAATAAGCGTGCGCTTGGCGGGTTATCCATTAGAGATAGTCGATATTACCGAGAACATGATTAAAACCGTTCGAATTATGCCCGAGTACTACGTTGCTCCGCGGGATAACGGTACAGAAAGGCCGAATTAATTATCATCGACAAGGCGCTGCGCTCTATTTGCCAGTGCCTTTGCTTTGGCGGCTGCCACCTTGTCTGACAAAACTGATAGTTTTGCAATGATATCCTGAGTCTCCTCGTCTTCGCGTAAATCTGCTTCTGCCATATGTGATTGCAATGAACGCTTTAGGAGCTCAGGAATAGATTTGCTGTCCATTTCCCAACCCTTCAATAGAATAATTTCTGACACTCTCAGTCAATCTATCGACCATACAAAAATTAACTTAACGTTTTTTTGTAAAAAAGCGGGAATAGTTTTGGGTTGTACTACAACCCTTGATAATGCGTAACTAACGTACCTTTGTGCTCTCTAAGAGAATACTTAACTACCGCAATAGAAGCCGTTGAAAACAAACTTGTTGTATAAGATTGACAAAGTTCATCGACCAAATAACTAACAAATGGCATATGGCTTACTAGGAGCATTGAACGAATGGGCTTTTTTGCATTTATTGCGGCGTGAACTCGCGCATCAATGTAGTCGCTCACCAGTTTGGGAGAGCCTTCAGGGATGATATCTTCGCTGCTTTCTAGTTTGTCAGCAACAATGTCTAAAGACACCATGTCGTGAGTTTGTTTGGCGCGACGGTATGGGCTTACTAGCGCTAAGTCCACTCGTCCACTCTCACAATAGTGATGTTTTAACCATGCCGCTGCAGCTTTGGATTGTTCTCGACCAACTGCCGTTAATTGCCTACTTCTGTCATCCAATCGAGGCGATTCAGCCTCGCCGTGACGCATAATAAACAAATAAATGTCGTCGTTGCTACTTTGACCTGACATAACATTGCGCATAGTATTAATGAAAGTATGGTAACGATAACAGAGAGCAGTAACCACGCATAGCGTTAAACGCCGAATAGTGAGAATTTTTATACATTATCAGTCGTTTCGCGGACACTAACTCAACCTTCGCCACGGCAGTAAGGCGTTTACGACTACTATCGAGAAAACGTGAGTAACACTATAAACTTTGAAAATGCGCACCACATTACCTTGCCTAACGGTATGCGTGCAATGTTATGTCACACCCCATCCGCCACTGAGTCCTACGTTTCCATGGCGGTTAGAGCAGGCCATTTTTATGACCCCCAAGACTGTCAGGGGCTTGCACACCTGCTTGAGCATATGCTGTTTATGGGCAGTCGACACTTACCTAAACCTAATGCAATTAACGGTTTTATAGAGCAGCACGGTGGTACGATAAACGCTTGGACAGGCACGGAGTATACAAACTACCATTTCAGCTGTACTGGCGATGCCCTTGCGCAAACGTTGCCAGCATTTGCCGACATGCTTCGGCAACCTTTGTTTGAGGAAGACTCGCTAAGCAAAGAAATTAACAACATTCACGCTGAATTTGAGTTTAAGAAAAAAGATGATCTACGCAGGCTTTATCAAATTCATAAAGAGACGTGTAACCCTGCCCACCCATTTTCTAAGTTTTCAGTGGGCAATAGCGACACCTTTTCAAAACACTCTGCAACTGAACTTAAGCAACGTCTAAAAGCACTCCATTCAACATATTATTGTGCTAACAATATGTGCCTTTGTATTGCCAGTCCCATGCCGTTTGACCAACTATCATCATTAGTAAACCAGTGTTTTGGTTCATTAGAGTCAGGAGCGTTGGCGAATGATGACTGGCCCGCCCTTTACACAGAAAATGAACTTGGCATTCAAATAAATATCCATCCCTTACAGGATGCCAAGCGGATGATCGTCACCTTTGCGTTACCAGCGCTGCAAAATGACTTTAGAAGCAAACCGTTAAATTACATTAGTCATCTTATCGGTGATGAAGGAGAAGGTAGCTTACTGGCTTATTTGAAAGAGCAAGACTGGGCACTTAATTTAATTGCGGGTTCTGGTATAGAAGGCGACCACTTCAAAGATTTTAATGTTAGCTTTCAACTCACTCAAAAAGGGCTAGAAAACAAGACTGAAATACTACGCGCGCTATTTTGCTATATTGAGCTGATAAAAAAAGCAGTGGATGAAGCATGGCGTTACGACGAAAAAGCCAAGCTAAATGCACTTGCGTTGGAATATGAGGAAAATGTCAAACCGCTGGGCTTAGTTGCAGAATACGCTCAACATTTATTCGTTTTCAGTGCCGATGAAGTTAACATTTTACGCTCGACAATAGGCAGTTATGACAAAAGCGTATTGGTGCACGCTCTGTCATATTTTACGGGTCAAAATGTTCGAATAAAAGTTATCTCCAAAAGTGAGAAAACAACTAAAGTCTGCGCATTTTACATGGCAGAATATCACGTTGAAAAAATAGACCCCGCCGTATTAGATAGTCTTGCGACACCGCCAGTAATTGAGGCTTTAAGACTTCCGCCCCCAAACCCTTATCTTGGCGATGAATATCAGTTAATACTCCCCGAGCAAGGCTATAACGTGCCAAATAAGCTAATTGATGATTCAGACTATCGCTTTTGGTTTGCACAAGATCAGCAATTTCACAGCCCTAAGGGCGATATTTATGTTTCATATGATGCCGACAGTTTTTCTAACACACTTGAATCGGTTGCTGCGAAACGAATTTGGCTAGGTGCACTTAATGACCATCTTCAAGCAAAATACTATCGCGCAGAAATAGCAGGGTTACATTACCGAATTTACGGCCATCAAGCGGGCTTTACGCTTCATACTCGTGGTTTTACGAACCAACAAACACTGTTAGCCAATCAGTTATTAAATGCAGTAAAAACCTATATTCCCGATGAACGTGCTTTTAATCACCACAAAGCGCTTCAAACCCAGAGCTTACAAAATTCATTGCTCAACAAGCCTACTAACAGATTATTTTCACGTTTAAGTGTTTTGATTCAAAGAAATACACAAGCGCCGGTTGAGTTACTGGATGTAGTGGGAAATATTAGCTATGAGCAAATGCTCCAGTGCAGAGAGCAGGCCTTTAGTCATTATTTTGTTGAAACCTTTATGCATGGCAATTGGGCTAGTGACGAAGCGAAGCGGTTTGCCAACAATGTGCGCGAACTCAATGACAGAGCAAATGGTAGCCCCCTATCGCGCGCGGTCTCTAAACTGCCAGTTGGTAAAGGCCTGTATCATGAAGTGTGCTGCGACCATGACGACTCTGCGATTGTACTTTACTTACAAGCGCCATCGTCAAGCTTAACGGACACAGCCTTGTGCATGGTATTAGAGCAAATGCTAGCAGCGCCTTTCTTTAACGCACTTAGAACAGAGCAACAGTTAGGTTATATCGTGGGTACCGGTTATGTGCCGCACAATCAGCACCCAGGCATGGCTTTTTATATTCAAAGTCCTCAATGCAGTCCAAAGCACTTGTTAGACGCCACAACAGAATTTTTGTATCAACAATTGCAAGAAATTGAATTTTACCGTTTTTATTGGCCCAACATTCAGCAAAATCTTATAAAACAATTGGAAGAACGCGATCTTACCTTATCCATGAAATCACAACGACTATGGGTGAGCTTGGGAACTCAGGATTTCGGTTTTAACAGAAATGTGAAACTAGCGGAGCGTGTGAAAGCGTTGAGTTTTGAAGAAATTCAGGCCTTCGCAGAAAAATTGGCAAATCGCGAGTATTGCGGTGAATTAGTCCTTTATTCTCGCGGCAAATATGAAGATATTCCCAATCTAGAAAAACGTACAATCAACAGTATTTCCGAGTTCAAGCAAAAGATACCGTATTATTAAAGCGTGTTCACTTTTCCGCTATGCTTTTCGTTCATTCCAAGCGTGTTTCTGGCAATGAACGAGACGCGCGGGTTGTTTAATTTACTTAAGTACAGGTAAAGCAGCAAACCCGACTTCCTCATCGTGAACGCATACTTTTCTCAATATTTACAACTTTTGGCCGATAGAATGAATCGAGAGAAAAGGATCTTTGATTAAGAAGTAAACCATCATTCCCTTAAACTTAAAAAATCCTTGTAGCGATGCGGTTAATTCGGCATATTTATTATTCTGGCTGTTAGGGAAGCCGCCAGTTAAAAACAAAAAATAATAAATGGCGTTTGCCAAAGG
The DNA here is from genome assembly GCF_016756315.1 of Alteromonas sp. KC3. Taxonomy (NCBI): domain Bacteria; kingdom Pseudomonadati; phylum Pseudomonadota; class Gammaproteobacteria; order Alteromonadales; family Alteromonadaceae; genus Alteromonas; species Alteromonas sp. KC3. The sequence goes on along the minus strand of NZ_AP024235.1, from coordinate 1,378,360 downwards.
TGTGTAGGTGCGCTCAACCCTAATTTTTTCAATTTCGCTAATTTGGTTGGTTTTGTCGGGACTGTATGTTCATCCCGCAAAAGCGACAGAGGTTTCTGATCTTCATTTCACCGAAGTAAATAAAAAGCACGGTTTATCCAATACCGCTGTATTAGATATTGTCGAAGATAAACTCGGATATATTTGGCTCGCTACATCCAATGGATTGAATCGATACTCTGGCTACAATGTAAAGCAGTATCATCCCTCAGACATTGACACCCATTCAATACCTTCGGGCTACATACAGACTCTTTTCGTCGACTCCGACGGAAAACTGTGGATAGGTACTCAATCAGGCCTGGCGTTGTACCGCGCCGAAAGCGATGATTTCGAAGTTTTTGATAAAACCAATTCCGTTATAAAAAACGATTTTATAAGTGCCATTTCTGAGGCGAAAAACGGCGACATTCTATTCAGCGACACAAAGTTCCTCTATCGATTTTCGAAAGACACTTCCAAAATCAGCGTTGTAACTAGAGTTTTTGAAGAAGATAGCTTCATAAAAGTAATATTTGAGGAAGCTAATAGGATATGGGTAGGCTCAAATAAATTTGGTGCGAGAATCATAGACTCGTCAAGCAACGAGGTTTTCAGCCTAAGAAAAGTTAACCCATGGGCTATCTCATTAGATGTAAGAGCTCTCCATGATCTGCAGGTTATAAATGGAAATTATTGGCTGGCGACAAACGAAGGTATAAAAATCTACGCATCCAACGGCTTAATGGTCAAAGAACTTTTGGGTGAAGACTTAGGTATTGAAGGCGAGTTAAATTCGTTTTCAATGACGTTGGTTGATGGCGATATTTGGCTGGGAACTTTCAAAGGTCTATTTGTGTTTCCAGAAGCTGCAAAAATTGATATTCAGCGCTCTACATCTCTCGATTTTGTTCACTTAAACTCTGAAAACTATGACGTTACTGGACTTCCTTCTGCAATTCTAATGAAAGTTATGAAAGACAGAACAGGTGTAGTGTGGGCAGCAACATTTAAGCAAGGTGCATTTAGATATCACCCCGAATATGCCAGTGTCAATTTTCAACCGGTTTACAATTCCAATAGACGAGATGATGACAACTACTCAACGGTGTGGGGATTTGCTGAGTCAAAAGAAGGGGAAGTCTACCTAATCTCTCAACAACGCGGTGTGGGGAAAATTTCAAACGAGAATGGAGATGTTGAATTCTATAATATCTTCAGTTCATATGGCGATTCGCTTTCGTTTTGGGACTTAGAAATAGATGAATATGGTCGGTTTTGGGTAGCAACTTCTAATGGTCTAATGTTGCTGGAAAAATCTGGCAACGATCTAAGGAATGTACGAACTTTCTTTGAAGGCGCTTTTATCGACCACATTTTTAAGAGCAATTCGGCAATTTGGCTTCAGCTTGGTGAAAGAAAAGTTTATTCAGTTAATTCAGGGTATGAGAGATACACGAATATCCCTGATGACAACTTTGAAGTTAACTTAGAGGGTGATTTCGGAAGAATCTACGCGATTTATTCAGATGATAAACAAAGAGTCTGGTTTCGAAGCAGCGAAAAGTTAATCGTGTATTCTATTGACACCAACGAAATTGAAAAAGTCTTGGACGCTAAAGCCGGCGTAAAATCTATGGTATACGGCGTTCATGAAACAGATGACGGTATCTGGCTCACAACTCGTTCTGATGGTGTCCTAAAGTTAGACAAAACTACGCTTGAGGTAGTAAAAAAGCAGGACAGAAATAACAATAATGGATTTATCACCTCTACAACAGCAGTCGGGAATAGCATTTGGTACTCGGATACTGCGGGTATTCACAAAGTGTCACTCCCCTCGCTTACTCAATCGGATAGTATATCGAATGACCAATTAGAGTATAATTCGCTCGGTGAAGGTTCTGTCATTGCAACGTCCAACGATATTATTTATTTTGGTGGTAACAAGGGTATAAATAAAATTGCGACAACGCGTCAAGGCGCGGTAAGTAAACAACCTAGAACACTAAGTCCACAATTATATCGGTTCAGTATATTTGGCTCAAATCCTCAGAAGACGTTTGGTCTTTCTGAGATTTCAAGTGAAAACGCACTCGGTTTTAAGCCCCCTATTTCCAATATTTCGTATCAAGATCTTGTAGAACTAGATTATTTTGAATCTCGATTCAGTATCACTTTTGAACTTGTGAACCCAGTTTATCCAGACCAAGTCAACTATCGCTACAAGCTATCTAACATCGATAATGAATGGGTTTACATTGGCAATGAACGTACAGCTCAATTCAATAACATTTCATTCGGTGATTACCAATTCGAAGTACAGGCAAAGGAGCCAGGTAAATTGTGGTCGGAAAGTCGTTCTTTAAGAGTAAAGTTGGCTCGTCCACCGTGGCTACACTCTGTCGCCCTTGTATTTTACTGCATAATTGCGATGGCGGTTTTTGGTTTCATTATCCGACAATATCAATTGCGCAAAGCAAACCAACAAGCCATTAAAGAGTCTGAGGAGCGTCTTAAACTAACGCTGTGGAGTTCTGGCGATGAACTGTGGGATTGGGACGTGTATCGAGGACAAGTTTACCGTGCTAACACATGGGGAACACTCGATTTTCCGCAAGATGATATACGAACCACGGGCGCATATGATGCAAACATTCACCCGAATGATATCAATCGCGTTCAAGACGCATTGCGCGAGCATCTAGAGGGTAAGAGCGAATTCTACGAGCTTGCATACCGAGCGAAAACATTTAAAAACCAATGGGTGTGGATTCTGGATCGAGGAAAAGTAGTAGAGCGCGACCACAATTCACAACCGGTTCGAATGACAGGTACGCTTAAAAATATTCACCATCTTAAAGAAGCAGAAGAGCAACTAAACCTCTTTAAGCGCTCTATAGAGAATATTTCAGAAGGTGTATTTATTACCAATACACAGTTTAAATTCATCAGCGTAAACTACGCTTATTGCACTTACACAGGTGAAACACGAGATCAAGCGCTTGCCAGCTATATGCACTTTCATTTGTATCCTGATGCATTTACCGAAGAAATTAAAAAGACGTTGAAATCAAAAGGCAACTGGTCGGGTGAAGTTGAAAGCGTTCGTGTAAATGGCGAACGTTATGAAATGGAACTGAATATCGATGCAGTACACGATGAAGATGGCAAAATCAGCCATTTTGTTGGCGTATTTAGTGATATAACATCGCGCAAAAGTACCGAAAAAGAGCTACTTAAGCTTGCGAATACCGACCCGCTTACCGAGTTACCAAACCGCTCATTTTTCCAAGCAAGCCACCAAAACTTGGTACGTAAGGGAACACAGCATACCCTTCTTTGTTTAGACATGGATAACTTCAAGAAGATTAATGACTCGTTAGGCCATCAAACGGGTGATATCCTCATTAAACAAATTGCCAAGCGTCTTCAACGTATAACTGGCAAGAGCGCTACATGTTATCGCCTAGGTGGTGATGAATTCAGTATTTTAATGGAAGATAATGCCGATATTCATACTGTTACCCATTACGCGCAAAACTTGCTAGACACGCTATCTAGGCCGTTCATTATTAATAAGCAAGAGTTTGTGTTAGGGGCAAGCATTGGGATTGCATTTTTCCCTGACGATGGCACCTCACCACAAGAAATGCTAAAGAACGCTGATACTGCGATGTATTTTGCCAAAAATAATGGTGGTAATAGCTATCAGTTCTTTAGTGGTGAGATGAATCAAAACGCAGTGCGACAATTGCAAATTGAGAACCTTATTCGACAAGGCATAAAAGACGACCTTTTCACTGTCTACTACCAACCTAAGGTAGATATAGCATCTGGCAAACTAGTCAGTATGGAAGCCCTAGTGCGTTTCGAGCACCCTCAAAAAGGCATTGTCAGCCCCGGCCAATTCATCCCCCTAGCTGAACAAACTGGGCAAATTATAGAAATTGGCGAACAAGTATTGCGCAAGGCCTGTGCTGATACTAAACGTTGGGTTAACCAAGGTATGTTTAGCGGCCGTGTTGCGGTCAATATCTCGGCTAAACAATTTGAATTGCCAGATTTAGACGAACGCATTAATAAGATATTAAACGAAGTAGGTTTGTCGCCGCTGCACTTAGAGTGCGAAATCACCGAAGGCACCTTGATGGAAAGCCCCGAAAATGGGCTTAGAATGATGAACCGTCTACGCGAACGAGGCATCCACCTTGCTCTTGATGATTTTGGTACAGGCTACTCATCGTTGGCGTACTTAAAACGCTTCCCGCTCAATACGCTTAAAATTGATAAGGCCTTTATCGACGACATTGCAAAGAGCAATGTAGATAGGCATATGGCAGCGGCCATCATTAATATTGCACACAATCTCGGCCTTAAAGTGGTTGCTGAAGGTGTAGAAGAGGAAGCACAGCTTAATATTCTTCGTCGCTACGATTGTGAAATGCTGCAGGGCTTTTTGTACAGCCGCCCGTTAAACGCGGAGCGTTTCGAAAAGCTGCTATCAGAAAACCAGAAACTTCACACACTCTTAGGCCAATCAAATTTCTAACCTTTCATCATGCGGGCAGTTGATATCACCACTGCCCTTTCCCTTTGAACTTTAGAAGGCTAGGCACAGTTTTTCCCCTGCTATTCAAATATTTGGCACCTCATTGCCTAGCGTAACCCTACCATTTCTCTCGACACCGTCAAAACTGTGACAAATCAACACAAAACCATTGTAAGCAACTGATTTATATCAATTTTTTCAAACTGGCACAATAATAGCTTTAATAGAATTACCGAGTATAAAAACAATATATCGGTTTTGTTTGTTCGTTCAAAAAAATTAGAGGAATTTATTATGTTGAAAGAGTACGCGGTTGCACTAGTACTTTCTACCACCACGCCAGTAGCAGCAGATAAGCAAGAAGGTGCTAAACCTGTAAGCGACTCTCAAAAAGAGACTATTACTCAGCCACAAAATATTAAGCCAAAGTCAGGCGGTGGCGTTGGTGTTGGCTGGTAAGTCTACCCATTCCGAATTCTAAAAAAGAGAGCAAAGCTCTCTTTTTTTTCGTCTTCAATTTGGCAGACTTAGAAAAGAGACTACAAAAGCCTAGGCGGCGATATAAAGGTTATTAAAGCCTACTGCATTGCGCCAATGAATATGTCGCGATATAGAGAACATAGGGAGTAATATAGGCCCTAGTATAAGGCCACCCAAAGCCCACTTTTTAGCATGCATTCCCCACTTGAACGCTTCCACGTAGAAATAGACAGAGCATATTGCGCTAAGTACAACAAGTGATATCACAGCGTCTCCTGAAACTTCAAATACACCCAAACTTATCAATTTAATTGATAGGTGCCTGATTAAGGTGCCAACAATTTGACTACTCAAAATTTAAACAGCGCGAATTTTACCCAAAAATGAACAATAAACCAGCAAAAACGAGCATTACATACAAAAAAACCGGGCAAAGCCCGGTTTTTAACACTATATTTACTATTTAGTAAAAAGATTGATCAGATTCAGCCATCTTCACTAAAATGTCTGCAGGCGCAAATTTACCGCCTACTGCAGTTGCGTAATGATTTAATCTTGCGACCACATGCTTAATGCCAAGGCTATCCATGTAACGGAAAGGACCACCTAAGAATGGCGGGAAGCCAATACCGAAAATGGCACCTATGTCTCCGTCTCGCGCATTGCGAATCACGCCTTCATCAAGGCAACGAGCTGCTTCATTTAGCATCATAAGCACGCAGCGCTCTGCAACTTCTTTTTCGCTAAGTTTAGCAGAGGGTGACAACCCAAGAAGCGAATAAATGCTTTCATCAACTTCTTTGCCCGGCTTTTTACCCTCGTAAGAATAAAAACCTTTTTGGTTTTTCTTACCCTTACGGCCATCAGCTAACACCTTGTCAAACGCACTAGGTGCAGTAAAACGGTCGCCAAACGCTTCAACCAAGAAAGGAATGATCTTAGTGCCTACGTCAATACCTACTTCATCAAGCAGTTTTACTGGGCCCACTGGGAAACCGAACTTAACCAAAGACTTGTCAATATGCTCAATTGGCTCACCGTCTAGAATAAGGTTTGCGGCCTCGTTCATGTATGGGGCAAGTATGCGGTTAACATAAAAACCGGCACCGTCCTTAACAACCACAGGGGTTTTGCCCTGTTTCTTAGCAAATTCAACAGTTGAAGAAATAACTTGGTCTGAGGTTTTTTCATGAGCAATAACTTCGGCCAAAGGCATCTTATCAACTGGCGAGAAATAGTGAAGACCAATCACATTTTCAGGTCGCGCTGCTTTCGCCGCAATTTGCGTAATGGGAATAGACGAGGTGTTTGATGCGAAAATCGTACTTTCTTTGCAGTTAGTTTCGATATCATCAACCATCTTTTGCTTAAGATCTAGATCTTCAAACACCGCTTCAACCACGATATCAGCATCTTGATATCCACTGTAATCAAGCGTACCTGTTAATAAGGCTAGCTGCTTTTGCATCTCGCTATTGCGCATGAAGCGCTTTTTAACTTTCTTATTGAGAATGTCGTAGCTGTACTTCATAGCATTAGCTATGCCTTCAGCACGTACGTCTTTTATACGTACTGGCACACCCGCTTTAGTCGAGGTTACATAGGCAATTCCACCGCCCATTAAGCCGCCACCAAGAACACCAACTTTCTTCATTTTTTCTGGTTTTACGCCCTCAACGCCGTTTTCTTTCTTCATTTCTGTAGTTGCAAAGAAAATTTGACGAAGTTGGAATGACTCTGGCGTCATTACTAGCTTACCAAAAGCTTCTGCTTCAGCTTTCAGGCCCGCTTTCATACCATCATTCATGCCCGTTTCAATTACATCAATGATGTAACCTGGCGCAGGATAGTTGCCTTTAGTTTTTGCAAATGTAGCTTCGCGTGCCTTCTTGAATAACATGCCTCGGCCTGGACCTGTATTTTCCAGCATTTTATTCATAACGCCTTTTTGAGGCGCTTCGCGTTCAGGTTTGCGCTTAAGCGCAAATTGCTCAGCAACTTTTAATAGCACGCTGTGTGGAACCACATCATCAACAATACCGTACTTCTTCGCTTGCTTTGCTCGTGCTGGCGCACCAGTAAGCATCATTTTCATAGCTTGCTGAATACCAATAAGACGCGGCAGTCGCTGAGTACCACCACTACCAGGTAAAAGCCCTAGCTGTACTTCTGGCAAACCTAATTGCGTGCTTGGTGAATCGGTACAAACACGATAGTGACAAGCAAGAGCTAACTCTAAGCCACCACCTAGCGCTGGACCATGAATGGCCGCAACAAATGTCGCTTTCATGCTTTCAATTCTATCGAATATGGCTTGACCGCCAGCTGCGATAGTTGTGGCATCTTCAGCGGTCTTACACGCCGCCAGCATAGTAATATCTGCACCTGCAACAAATGAACTCGGCTTGCCACTGGTCAATACAACACCTTTAATGCTGCTGTCGCTCTCGATGTCATCTAGCATGGCTGATATTTCGTCACCGAACTCAGCCTTTAACGTGTTCATGCTTTCGCCAGGCACATCCATGCTAAGAATAGCAACACCATTGTCTTGCTTAGTAAGAGAAAAAGCGCCTGAAGCGGGTTGTGCTTCATTTGTCATGTCTTGTTCCTGACTCATCTTATTCTGTCTCCACAATCATTGCGGCACCAAGACCACCCGCCGCACATGCAGTCAGTAGACCTGTACCACCGCCACGACGGTTTAATTCATTCAACATCTGCGTGATCATACGCGTACCTGTTGCGGCAAATGGGTGGCCATAGGCAATTGAGCTTCCCATTACGTTGAATTTATCCATATCAATCTCGCCAGTTGCTTTACTTCTGCCCAGTTTCTCTTGAGCAAATTTGTCACTCGCGAACATTTTTACGTTAGCCAGTGTTTGTGCAGCGAAAGCTTCATGCATTTCGATAAGCGTTAAGTCGTTAAGGGTCATACCCGCACGGTCTAATGCGATTGGCGTAGCATAAGACGGCCCCATCAGCATATCTTCCCATACATCGATAGCAGAAAACGCATAGCTCTTGATGTAGCCCAATGGCGTGTAACCAAGTTCTTTAGCGCGACTTTCTGTCATCATAAGCACCGCTGATGCGCCGTCGGTAAGTGGTGTAGCGTTAGCCGCAGTTACCGAGCCGTACTTTTTATCAAATACAGGACGAAGCTTCGCATACCCTTCTAGCTTAGAATCGAAACGCACGTTATTGTCGCGCTCAAGTGCACCTTTATACGGTTCTGCATAAGCCGTCATTACTTCACTAGACAGCTTTCCTGCTTCCCAACTTTCGGCCGCAAGACTATGAGAGCGGTGTGCTAGTTTGTCTTGATCTTCACGAGAAATTTGATGGGTTTTAGCCATTTGCTCTGCAGTTTGGCCCATTGAAAGGCCTGTTGAGTATTCTGCTACTGCCGGAGGCACTGGCGCCAAGTCTTTTAACTTAAGACGCTTAAAAATATTGAGCTTCTGACCCAACGTTTTGGTCTTTTGAAGGTCAACTAGTGCGCGCGCTAAGTTTTTTGAAACACCAATCGGTGATACCGATGTTGAATCTGCACCACCTGCGATACCAACTTGTACTGTACCTGCCATCATACTTTCAGCGATATTCACTGCAGATTGGAAGCTGGTCGCACACGCGCGAGAAACACTATACGCATCGGTATGTACGTTCATGCCGGTACCAAGCACGATTTCACGCGCAATATTTGGAGCTTCAGGCATTTGAACAACTTGACCATAAACAACTTGGTCAACCCACTCTTTTTGAACACCATGGCGAACGAGTAGTTCGTTTACGACCATTTTACCTAAATCAACAGCCGGTACGCCGTGGAAATATGTCGCCATTTTTGCAAACGGAGTACGTAACCCCGCGACAATGGCGATGCGATCACCCTCTCGGGTAGTAACTGATTGTTTTGTTGCCATAATGCACCTAAATTAATGACCTAATTGAGTTGAGCGATAGCACTCACATTAAGTGGTCAGACCTGTAATACACCCGATTTTTACAAACAATGAACAAAATAGCAAATTATGCCGTTAAGGTGTCATGATAAATGTAACATTTGTTAGATGGGTATACGTGCTTTCTGTTCATTGTTGATCAGCGTAATACGTCGCAGATTTATTGCGATTAAACGACTTGAAGAAAGATAGAATGAACCTTATATGGAAAACATAGTCTGTTTTGTGTCATTGTGAATGGTGTTTTAAACGTGTTCTTTAGAACATAAACCCATCGACTGACACTTCCTTAATAAAGATAACTCAAACGGAATTTTGCAAAATGGCAGCAGAGCAGTTTCAACAGTTACATGCTTATTTAAATCAACAAATCATTGGCCAACACGCGCTGACTAAAAGTCTTCTTATCGCACTTCTCGCCGATGGGCATCTACTTGTTGAAGGGCCTCCGGGACTTGCTAAAACACGCGCAATTAATGCACTTGCAAACGGTGTCGACGGCGACTTTCACCGTGTCCAGTTCACACCAGATTTGTTACCCGCTGATTTGACGGGTACGGATATTTACCGTCCTGAAACGGGCGAATTCGTATTTCAAAAAGGCCCACTTTTTCACAATCTAGTATTAGCGGATGAAATAAACCGCGCGCCAGCAAAGGTTCAATCGGCGTTACTTGAAGCCATGGCAGAAAGACAAATAACGGTGGGTAGTAAAACTTACCCGTTGCCTCCCTTGTTTCTAGTAATGGCTACACAAAACCCACTCGAGCAAGAAGGTACTTATCCCCTTCCAGAAGCACAATTAGATCGCTTCTTAATGCATGTCGATATTGATTATCCAGGAGCGGAAACTGAACTTGAAATTTTACGCTTAACGCGCGGAGAGGCACTATCAGAGCCACCAGTGACACCGCCTACCCTGACTCAAGACGATATTTTTACGTCGCGGAAAGAAGCCCTTTCGCTATACATGGCACCTGAATTAGAGCAATACCTCGTTCAGCTCATTGTTGCCACAAGACAACCTGAAAAGTTTGACGCTAACTTGGCACAATGGATTGCAATGGGTACAAGCCCTCGAGCAACGATAAGCCTTGACCGCTGTGCCCGCGCCCATGCATGGCTAAGTGGGAGAGACTTTGTAGGTCCAGATGATATTCAAGCGGTGGTTCACAATGTGTTGCGTCACAGAATTATTCTGTCGTATCAAGCAGAAGCTGAAGGCGTAACGGTAAATGATGTTTTGGACAAAATTGTCACCACTGTAGCAGTACCGTAAATTATGATAAATGTTCAAGCACAGCTTCAGAAGTTGCTGAGCGATGGGGTGAATTTATCCACTGGTGAATTGTTGCGATATCAACAGCTCGCTAAACTGTTCAGTCTTGCGCCTAAACGAGCCCCTCAAGCTCGACTTGCTGGTAGCTATTTAACGAAGCACAAAGGCCGTGGTATGGAGTTTGATGAAGCTCGTCACTACCAGAGCGGCGATGATATTCGTGCAATTGACTGGCGCGTGACTGCGCGAACAGGAAAAACGCACACTAAGGTTTATCGCGAAGAGCGGGAACGTCCGGTTTTCTTGTTTTGCGATTATCTGCCTTCGATGGCGTTTGGTACGCAACTGCTGACTAAAGCCGTACAAGCTTCACACGTGTGCTCACTGATAAGTTGGTCAGCTGCAGCTCGCGGAGACAAAGTAGGCGCGCTTATTTTTAATGCCACACAACATAAAGAAATTAAGCCACTAACCCGAAAAAAAGCAGTGCTTCGTGTATGTCATGAACTTCTTGAGCTACACCAGCAAAGCCAGCAAAATAAGCCAAACAAGGAAAGTGATGATGATGCGTTCGCGCAAGCCTGTGCCAGAGCACGCCGTCTCGCCCGCCCTGGTAGCTTGGTCTATTTAGTGTCAGATTTTCAACATCTAAGTACACAAGCTATTGGCCACTTAAACCATCTTACGCGACATTGTGAAGTGCGTGCGGTTGTGATCAATGATCCTATAGAATACTGCCTACCTTCTCTTACAAGTATGCAAGCTGTGAGTGTTTCTGATGGGAACACTCAGCAGCAATGGTTGCTTGGTGATGCAACCGAGCATGAACAATACAAGCAATGGCGAAATGAGCAAAATACGTTTATCAACGACATCCTGAAAAAAAATAATATCTCCCGTTTTACCGTTTCAGCCGGTATTCCCCTTGATGACCAACTTCAAAGTATGCAAAGGGAGCAATTGTGATGCAGTCGCAGCAAATACCAAACGCTAACATATCTCCCCAGGCAACTATGCCAAGTAGCTTACCCACTAATATCGCGCCAGTGGACGATCCTTTGGCACAGCTAAAAGATATTCACGTTCCAAGTGACGTAAACTTCTGGCCTCTCGATTGGGGATGGTGGGCACTAGGTGCAATAATAATTGGTATTTTATACTGCCTAACTCGATGGGTACTAAACCACATTCGGTTTAATAAACCTCGCAAGCAAGCGCTCGCATTACTAGAAGAAATAAAACCTACTGATGATGATTGGCCGCTTGCGCTTAATGGCTTGTTAAAACGCACTGCCCTGACGTATTACGACCCACAACGCGTTTGTGCACTTCACGGTAACGCATGGTATGCCTTTTTGCTGAAAAAGAGTTCAAAAGCCCACGATGATATTGCACAAGGCTTTGACTTACTTGCAAAAAACGCATACCAGAAGACCCCATCTGAAAGTGATTTCAAGCGCTGTTCTCAAGCAGTAAAACTGTGGCTGCTAAATGCTCGCTTTGAAAAAGCGGGTAAAGAAGCCGAAAAAGCAAGTTCGAGTAGCGACACTATGGAGGCTACCAATGCTTGAGTTTTCTTGGTGGTGGGTATTTTTTGCGCTTCCCCTTCCTTTTATTGTTCGATTGATTGTGCCAAAAACAGCAGATACTCAGCTAGCAGCGCTAAGAGTTCCTGCGCTTCGACCACGTGAAGCGGTATCTGATAATGTCATCGCCAAACGCACATTCCCAATGGTGATAAGCGCGCTAATTTGGCTTTTGTTAGTTACTGCTGCCGCTCGGCCACAATGGTTAGGTGACCCCATTAGTATTCCCAATGAAGGCCGTGAAATGATGCTGGCAGTCGATTTATCAGGCAGTATGAAAATAGATGACATGCAACTCAACGGCCGTCAGGTTAATCGACTAACTATGACGAAGTCAGTTGTTTATGACTTTATTCAACGACGCGTTGGCGACCGTATTGGTCTAATACTCTTTGCAGACACGGCGTACGTTCAAGCGCCTTTGACGTACGACAGAGACACGGTTTCAACCCTATTGAGTGAGGCCGTAATAGGCCTGGTCGGTGAGCAAACCGCTATTGGTGATGCAATTGGTCTAGCAGTGAAGCGTTTTGACGAACGAGAAGAGTCAAATAACGTACTGATATTACTGACCGATGGTCAAAATACGGCTGGTAATATCACGCCTGAACAGGCCAAAGAACTGGCAATCAACAAAGGCGTGAAAGTGTACACCATTGGTGTAGGGGCAGATAAAATGCTGATACAAAGTTTTTTTGGCAGCAGACAAATCAACCCGTCTCAAGAGCTTGACGAAGACATGCTAACCGATATTGCAACATCAACAGGTGGTCAATACTTCAGAGCTCGCAACGCACAAGAACTGCAGGCTATTTATCAACAGCTCGATGAATTAGAACCGATAGAGGGTGAAGCGAGAAAAATGCGCCCGCTAACAGCACTCTTTTACTACCCATTAGCGTTAGCACTTTTCCTGTCTTTATGCTGGGTTTTTGGCGCAATAGCAGCAAGCACTTTTCACGCTATAAACCAAAAGCGTGGATTGCGTAACGATAAGTCCATGGACAGTGAGGTGACAAGATAATGGATTTTTCGGTTTTACCTTCGTTTTTACAATTAGGTGACTTTCACTTTTTACGACCGGTCTGGTTTTTCGCATTGATACCTTTGTTATTATTGCTTATCTGGTTAAAGCGTAATGTTGCTACGCAGTCGGGCTGGCAAGCGGTCATCCCACCCCATTTGTACCAACATATGATTATTGGCAAAACAGAGAAAGGACAGCGCCCCCCGCTTTGGATGCTCGCCTTGGTGTGGTTTATAAGCGTAGTTGCATTGGCAGGCCCTACGTGGGAACGACTTCCACAGCCTGTTTATCAATTAAAAATGGGGCATGTGATAGTGCTAGATATGTCACTATCGATGCGCGCCACTGACATGACACCCGACAGACTCACCCGTGCAAAGTACAAAGCCATAGATCTCGTCAATGCGCTTGGCGAGGGAGAAATGGGGCTTGTTGCTTACGCGGGTGATGCCTTCGTTATTTCCCCCCTAACTGAAGATGCGAATAACATAACAGCACTATTGCCTAGTCTATCGCCAGAGATCATGCCAGTACCGGGCAGTGATCCTTTATTAGGCATTGAAAGCGCAGCACAACTGCTAAATAACGCAGGCTATAACTCAGGAATGATTTACTGGATTACAGACGGTATCGACTTTCAGCAACAAAAAGAGTTACAAGAGTATGTCTCGTCTATTCCCTTCACTGTAAATGCACTTACAGTGGGAACCTCACAAGGTGCTCCAATACGTCAATTAAGTGGTGAGCTACTAAAAGACGCCTCGGGCAGTATTGTCATTCCTAAACTCAACAATAGTGCGGTAAGTGGCGTTGTTAAGGCAAGCGGCGGTTCATTTGAAACATTCACGTCAAATGACAATGATATAAACGCCCTAGCCTCACTTTCTCTATCGCAGAGAAAAGCGTCAGATGAAGAGAAGCAAGAAGACAACAACCAAGGAGATCAATGGAAAGAAGTGGGCGCCTATTTGGTACTCGCGATGCTTCCGTTTGCAGCGTTGGCGTTTAGAAAAGGGCTACTGTTTATCTTGCTAGTGGGAATACTTAGTCCAACATTACCAGTGCCCGCGCATGCGCAGCAAAATACGAACGTTGCCCCCCCCCTTGCAGAGCGCAGTGCAGAGACTTCGCTTTCTTGGTGGCAAAAACCTTTTTTGAACGACGACCAAGAAGCGCATTCTTATTATGAAAATGAACGCTTTGAAGATGCTTCGAGCCAATTTAACGATCCTTCTTGGAAAGCCTCTGCACTGTACAAATCTGGCGATTACGAAAAAGCACTTGATGCGTATAACGCTATTGAGGGCGCAGATAGCTTGTATAACCAGGGCAACGCGTTGGCTAAATTAGGGCGCTTTGAAGAGGCAATTGAGAAATACAGTGAAGCACTGTCTCTTGCACCAGATATGCATGATGCAGCATCGAATAAGGCGCTTCTTGAAGAGCTTTTGAAGCAACAAGAACAGCAGAATCAAGACAATCAGCAATCTGATGATCAACAGCAAGATAGCGATGACAGTCAGTCAAGTGAGCAAAATGGTGAGAATGACCAACCTAAGGATGGGAGCGAGCAACAACAGAACCAAAATAGTGATGGGCAAAATCAACAAGATAATAATGACGATGCTCAACAAGATAATGGTCAAGACCAGAATCAACAAAAAGAGCAGTCACAATCGCGAGAGAGTGAACAGCAGGATCAGGATGATAAAGATGCCTCGCAACAACAAGATGACACTGATGATTCAAATGATGAACAGCAACAAGCAGAAAATCGTGAGTCTCAGCAAGACCAAAACGCCAATGCTGAGGCAATGCAAGCTCAGCAAGGCGAACTAACGGATGCCGAAAAAGAAGAACTACAACGAATGGAAAGTTTAATGCGACGCGTGCCAGACGACCCTGCCTTTTTGCTTAAACGCAAGATGCAATTAGAAGCACAAAAACGTCAACGACAGCGCATGCCTTCAAACCGGAGTGATTGGTAAATGAAAGTACTCTCACTATCTACTTATTTGATTTTATTTTTTGCCGTATTCGGTAACACATCATACGCGGATGTAAACGCAGTTGAGGCCACTATCGATAGAAACCCAGTGATGTTGGATGAAGCAATTCGACTTACCATCACGGCCGATGGCAGCGTTGAACGAGACGCCTTTGATAGCTCTCCTTTGTTAAAAGATTTTGTTGTAGGTCGAACCTCTGTTAGCAGTCAAACGTCAATAGTGAATTTTGATACAAAGCGCACAACGGTCTGGACTACAACCCTATTCCCTCGAAAGGAAGGCGTATTTACCATACCAGCGCTAATGATTGAGGGTAAACGTACAAAACCTATTGAAGTACAAGTTATTCCCGTCCAAGAACAAAGTGGTGTAGCTAGAGACTACTTCGTTACAACCGATATCGATTTAACTGAAGCGTATTTAAATCAACAACTGCTCTACACGGTAAAGCTCTATCTATCGAGCAATATCGAGCGCGGTAGTTTGCAAGCCCCCGAAATGCAAAATGCCGAAATCACTCAGCTCGGTGAAGATAAGCAATACACTGATATTGTTAATGGTAGGCGTTATCAAATCATTGAGCGTCAATTTGCTGTCGTGCCTCAGGCGTCCGGAGAGTTTATTCTTCGCGGCCCAATCTTCACAGGTGAAGTCATGGCAGCAAATACAAATCAGCGCTTTGGTTTCTTTAATCGAACCCAGCAGATTAATCGCGTTGGTCCAGACATTACGGTAAATATAAAACCGATACCGTCAGACATTGATTATCCATGGTTGCCTTCTGAGATGGTGAGAGTAGACGAAGAATGGCCCCAAGGTGACGTTTTCGTTGCGGGTGAACCTGTCACGCGCATTGTGACGCTTACCGCGTTAGGTGTAGTAGAAGAGCAGTTACCAGACATTCCAGAATTCTACCCGCCTAACTTTAAGTTGTATCCAGATCAATCGAATACAACTACCGTCGAGCGTGACCAAAACCTTATATCTCAGCGTCAAACATCATTAGCTATTATTCCAACTGAAGCTGGCTCGTTTGTATTGCCAGAAATAACTATTCCGTGGTTTAACACGCTAACCGAACAAACCGAATATGCCACTATTCCAGCGCGAACTATTACCGTTGTAGCCGCCAACACAAATAGTACTGCACTGCCGCAAGTACCTGATACCCCAAGCAACAAAAACGCCACCGATAACCCAACGTTGCAAACCGAAACGAGTGCTCCGCTAACGGGTGAAGAGAAGCTAAACAATCAAACTGCGCACATTGAGGAAAGCGGCCAAAATAATTCCGTTTATTTTTACTTAATGCTGGTAATTGCCGTACTTTGGGCCCTTACACTAATCGCCTGGATGGTAACTTATAAGAAATTAAAGCACGCGAGCGCTGCTCCAATTACCCCCGCAAGCTATAGCACGAATACGTTTCAGCATGGCGATGAGAAAAGTGCCTATGACCACCTAATATCTGTCGCTAAACAGGGAAAAGTGAGAGAGCTCGACAATGCATTGCAGCAATGGCTAGCAACCCTTAATGATGGCAAAAGCCAACGTGCGATGCCTGGTGATATTGCTGAGTCAGCGCCTCTAAAGTCGCATATGGAACGAATTCACAAATTGCGCTTTTCTTCATCTGCTAAAAACAATAACAATGAACACAAAGAGTTGTCTGAAAACCTGAAATCGCTAGTACAAGACATTAAAGATACGAGAACAGCTTGGCTAAAGAGAACTAAAAAAGCGACGAACACGTTATCTAACTTATATCCGGCGTCATAAACCGCAATTCTATTGCACAGGGAGTTGACGCCTCGTTATAACAGAAACGTCATAAATAAGTTGCGCGCCTTTGGCTTTGCTTAATGACAAAGCCAAATAAAGAACGCAGCGAAACGCACAGGGAAATTACATGAAAAAAATAATCACAACGTTAACGCCAATTGCCTTAGCAATCGCAACGCTGTCAGCTTGCAGTCCAGCGAGCGAGACGGCGAAAGTTGAAACGCCATCACAAGAAACTCAGCAAACCGCTGGTCAATCTGAATCACAAAGACTAAATGGTTTTTTCGAGCGAACGTTTGAAGAGGACTTAAAACGTTCGCCACTATTTCAAAGTTACTTAGGAAAAAAGTGGGATTACGATAAGTGGGATGATATTAGCGATGAAGAAGCTGATGCTAGTATCGCTATTGCTAAGAACCGATTGGAGACGCTGAATGGTTTTGATACCTCTAAGTTAAGCGAGCAAGAAAAACTAAGCTTGCGGTTATATAAACTCGGTATCGAACGCGACCTCGCCAACGACAAATTTCGTCATCATAGGTACATTGTTCATCAATTTCGCGCAGCTCATACTCAGGTACCAAGCTTCTTAATTAATATCCACCGAGTAACAAATAAAGACGATGCTATGGCGTACATCGGAAGATTGGACAATGTACGTACTTATTTTGATCAAGTCATCGATCAGATGAAGACGCGCGAAAAGCTGGGCGTATTCCCGCCTGCGTGGGCCTACGATCAAATGATAGATGCATCAAAAAACGTCATTAGCGGCGCTCCTTTTGATAACAGCGATTCACCATCCACCATTTGGGAAGACTTTCAAAACAAAGTCGAAAAACTCGATATTGACGACGCCGAAAAAGAGACGCTTTTAGGAGAAGCAAAAGCCGCACTAGTAACGTCGGTAAAGCCAGCTTATGAAAAATTTATTAACGAACTGGCTCACCAAAGAGAAGTAACACCTGAAGGCGACGGTGTATGGCGCTTACCTGATGGCGATAAATGGTACCAAAACCGGTTAAATTGGTTTACTACAACCGACCTCACAGCAGACGAAATTCACCAAATTGGTCTAGATAATGTTGAGCGAATTCACAGTGCAATGCGCTCAATCATGGAGAAAGTGGGATTTGAAGGCACCCTTCAAGAGTTTTTCGTGTTCATGCGAGAAGATGACCAATTTTATCTACCATCGACTGATACTGGCCGTCAGCAGTACCTTGATGATGCCAAAAAAGCCATCGACGAAATGCGAGAAGCTATTCCTGATTATTTCGGCATTCTGCCTGAAGCACCAATGGTTGTTAAACGCGTAGAAGCGTTCAGAGAGCAATCGGCAGGTAAAGCCTTCTATCAAAGTCCGGCCCAAGACGGAAGCCGTCCAGGTATTTACTATGCAAACCTTTACGATATGAAGGCAATGCCAACCTATCAACTTGAAGCGTTAGCCTATCACGAAGGGATCCCTGGACATCACATGCAGCGTACTATCGCGCAAGAACTTGAGGGCGTGCCTCAGTTTCAGAAGTTCCTTAGCTTCACAGCTTACACTGAGGGTTGGGGTCTTTATACCGAAGAGCTTGCGAAAGATATGGGCTTTTATCAAGACCCGTACTCCGATTTTGGCCGTTTGGCAATGGAGCTTTGGCGCGCATGTCGACTCGTGGTAGACACAGGGATTCATGCTAAGCAGTGGTCGAGAGAAAAAGCGGTAAACTACTTAGTGGAGAATACCCCAAACCCACAATACGATGCGCAGAAGGCAATTGAACGCTACATTGCGATGCCAGGACAAGCCACTGCTTATATGATTGGTAAGCTAAAAATTATGGAACTACGCGACAAAGCCATGACCGAATTGGGTGATAGTTTTGACTGGAAAGGTTTTCATGATGAGATTTTGAAATACGGTCCAGTGCCCCTTTCTATTCTTGAAGAAAATATAAACACTTGGATTGACTCACAAAAAATGGATAGCTAGTCCTCCTACCTGTGAAGTTAGTTTTAAAAACGCGCCTTTCGGATAACGAAAAGGCGCGTTTTTTATGTCATAGTGGAAAAAAGCGGAAATTTTGGATTTTTTTATGTTTGCGCGAAATAAAACCGATAATGTGCGGGTCTTATCGGGTATGAAAGCAAAACATCAAAGATATGAAGCACTAGTAAAGGCATTTCATGCTGATATTTATCGCTATGCGTATTGGTTAGTGAAAGACCAAAGTGTGGCGGAAGATATTGTGCAGGAAACCTTTTTGCGAGCATGGCGCTCACTTGACGCTCTAAATGACGAGAAAGCGGCAAAATCTTGGTTAATCACAATATTACGTCGTGAGAATGCCCGCCGCTTTGAGCGCAAGCAATTCGACACGGTGGATATTGATGATGTGAGCATTCACGACGATACGCAACAAGCAGACGGTGATATTAAAGACCGAGAGCTTCAGCGATTGCTGGGCGGACTTAGCGTTGAATACCGTGAACCACTAATTTTGCAGCTTATTTTCGGCTTCAGTGGTGAAGAAATTGCGAACCAACTTGGACTTAACAAAAACACCGTTATGACTCGTCTATTTAGGGCGAGAAACCAGCTTAAAGAGGCGTTAGAGAAGCAGAATGAACAGAGAGGTCGTATAAATGGATGAGTTAGAATTTAGGCGAAGAATTTACGCCGATCCAGAAACGACTGACAGTGATGTTGTAGAAGCGGCGAAGGCAGACGAAAGTAAGCGCAGTTTCTGGAATGAACAAAAGCAGTTAGACAAACAGCTTAAACAAGCATTGAAAGTTGATGTTCCTGAAGATTTAGCGAGTAAGTTAATTTGGCAACAGTCAGCCGATGAATTTACACGATACAAGCGCAGAAGCCGTTGGTATTTGGCCATGGCAGCCTCAGTGGCATTTTCTGTGGGTATCGGCTTAACCATGTGGTATCACCAGCCTCTTAGCATTGGTGGTCAGGCGCTAGCGCACATGCAGTACGCTGAAATGGAGCATGCGCATTCGCTTTTACCAGTAGATCTCAATATGGTTAACGCGAAACTAGCAAGCTTCGGAGCGAGTTTTAACGAAATGCTGGATGGCGTTGAAGTGGCCAATTACTGCCACTTGAGCACGGTTAGAAGCCTTCATCTTATTGTTGATACTCCGCAAGGAAAAATGTCAGTGTTTGTTGTGCCAGAGCGCGGCGATGTGAGTGTGCCCAACGAATTCGCTGATAAGCAATATCACGGTGAAAGCATAAAGTTAGAGCGCGCGAATATTATGATTGTTGGTGACAAAGGTGCTGACTTAAGTGAGATGAAAAAAGCGGTGGCTAAGCGCATCCAGTTTTCAGCCTAAATTACCCAATACTCGGTGGCAGCCACTGCCAACTGACCTACGGTATGTTTGTAAAAGTGTGCTAATGCACTTCCCCTTCAGTCGGCCTATAAGGCCGATTTTTTTCACCTCAGAATTAACGTGAATATCTCGTACTTTAAATTTATACTCGCATGCTTAATTTAAAACATATGTTTAAATTTATTCGCGCTTGTCTGCAGTATAGAGGTTGCGTCCATCATGCCTATTTGGTTTAAGTACTTTCGGTTAATTAGCATAATCGCTTTTTTATTTTTGGCGTTTGCGTCGCATGGCGCTCGTAGCGACGAGTTAACGACAGCCTCACCACAGAAAATTAACGAGTATGCCGACCTTTTACACAAAGTAATTTACGATTGGAATTATCCTTCCGCTTTGTCGAACGAGGCTATTGAGCAGCAAATTATTAAAAGTGGTGTTCAGCAAGACGAGTCGAGTATAGGGGTCATTTTTCGACATCTAATGGCACTTAGTACTGCAGACAATGGCGATCACCAACGAGTTCCTATTTACATAAAGTCTCCATTACTTGATCAACATTGGCAAGCACTCAAAGAAGCTGCACCATCGACCTATGCATATGCTCATGCGTATTACCTTTATGTAAAAAGTGTAATCGAATATAAAGGTTCAGCTAGGCGAGTAATTTCAACTATTCCCGAGCTCTCTAGACACAAAGCCGAATTACTTAAAACGGGAGATAAAAGTGCTGTTGCAATTGCAAGTATGTGGTTAGCAATGGAGTATTTGGATACTGCGCCGTTGAAAGCAATAAGTGAAATTGAATATGCCTTACCTCACGTTTCGAACGGCAATTTTAGCAACGCACTAGAAAATGAACTTGATAAGCCTACTGCGCTGATCTGGCTTTCGCATAAATATTTAGAACTCAAGATTCCCAGTAAAGCCCTCGAGTATGCCACTCAATTTATTGAAATAAAGAAACAAAAGAAGACATTAGTGGCTTCAGATTATGTCATTGCAATTAGAGCTGCTATCAGCCTTAGTAAGACCGACCTTGCACAGGCTCTTGTAGAGAAGGCCAAATCAGCAACAAAAGAAGATATACCATTACAAGAATATATTGCTCTTGCTCTCGAATTAACAGTCTTCATAGACAGCTATATAACGAACAACAAGTCTACGTTCGACGAGAAGCTTAGGGTTGCAAGTGTTGCTCAAAAACTACAAAACTTTGAAATTGACAACATCCCCTCTCAATTCAAAGAACTAGAGCCATTTAGTAAAGCTGTGGAGTCTGCACTATTCAGTGATTCCAGTTCTTTTGAACAGTCGGTTGAGGTTTATAAAACTGCAATTAAAGAGCAGGGAAACGAGCTCGCATTTACTAGAAATACTACATTAAATGGTCTCTTGGGGTTAAGGGACCTATATTTACTGCGGGAAGGCACATCAAAGGCGTTTCATTATCAGCGAAAATATGATGATGCTATTGTGAAATACAATACTGAGCTGTTTAGACTCAACGATACACTAGGAGTCAACTCACTTTCAGAAGATATAGAACTTGCCAACTATAGGCAGAGAGAACTAGAAACTCTCCGTAACGAAAAGCTTGGGCTAACTGCTAGTATGTCGCAGCTAGAGACTACTGTAATTGCCTTGTTAGCAACCATATTCGGCATATTAGCAATGTGGTTATGGCTCGCCAAAAAACAAAATGCATCATCAAGTCAGTTCGATTCTCTGACAGGCGCGCTAACTCGAAGAGCAATGCTTAATAGCTTAAAAAAGGCGCTTAAGAGAGACAGTTCCTCTTGCGTGGCTCTGCTTGATATCGATAACTTTAAGCGAATTAACGAGAAATTTGGTCACGAAGTGGGCGATGAAGTCCTCGCAACATTTAGCCAAACCATTAGAGGCCGAATTAGAAAGTCAGATAAATTATGCCGCTATGGCAACGAAGAGTTTTTAATTTACTTTACAGATTCGAATGAAAGCCACGTCAAACGCGTGTTGGACGAACTAAACCAATCTTTATCCAAACTTACTTTATGGAAGCATACCAATGAACGCTTCGCTGTTTCGTTTTCATCCGGTGTGCTTAAAGTAAATGGCGACGCCAACTTAGATACGGTTATCCAATGTTGTGACAAGCTTCTTCAAACTGCAAAGCAAAAAGGCCATTCCCAAGTAGAAACGTACGCCCTATCAGTTTGCTAAGCTGAAATAAGTGACATTGAGGCGCCTAACCGCCAAACTTTTTTTACGTTCAGCCGTATAGAAATCGTGCAAGGTCACTCACTGACGTAGAGAGTCTATGACAGAGGTGTTAGCATGAAAGAAAAAACATAGGGAATTTATATGGCTACAGGCACGATAATCTCGTTAGGTTTGTATTTCGTTGTAATGTTGGGTATTGGTCTTTTCGCTTACCGTCAAACTGACACTAACGTAGAAGGGTACATGCTTGGTGGCCGGCAGTTAGGTCCAGCAGTAACAGCTCTGTCTGCCGGCGCTTCGGATATGAGTGGTTGGATGCTTATGGGCTTGCCCGGCGCTATGTATGTGTCAGGCCTTTCAGCGGGATGGATAGCAGTAGGCTTAACGTTAGGGGCGCTTGCTAACTACATGCTCGTTGCACCACGCTTGCGCGTATACACCGAAGTTGCCAATAACTCCATTACGCTACCTGATTATTTCGAAAATCGTTTTGCAGATAATTCACGCTTGCTGCGCGTTATCGCTTCTGTGGTGATAGTTATCTTTTTTACCCTCTATACCTCATCAGGTGTTGTCGCAGGCGGTAAACTGTTTGAAACCTCGTTTGGCCTTTCCTATGAAATGGGACTGTATGTTACTGCTGGCGTTGTCGTTGCCTATACGTTAGTCGGTGGCTTTATGGCCGTCAGTATGACCGATTTTGTGCAAGGCTGTATTATGTTTGTTTCGCTTGTTATGGTGCCCATTGTGGTCATAAGCGAACTCGGCGGAATTGGTGCGTCCATAGATGCACTAGACAATATTAACCCTGCACTTTTTAATGCCTTCATGGATGCATCAACCAATGAAACACTCACATTCATTGGCATAGTATCATTGATGTCATGGGGCTTAGGCTATTTTGGTCAGCCGCATATAATTGTGCGCTTTATGGCAATTCGATCAGTAAGTGACATTCCCACTGCGCGTAATATTGGAATGAGTTGGATGATAGTGTCGATCATCGGAGCCCTTATGACTGGGCTTTTCGGACTCGCTTATGTTACAGGGAACGGCAACGAAATAGATCCAGAAACGGTCTTTATCTATTTGTCACAAATCCTCTTCCACCCATTAATTGGCGGTTTTCTTCTTGCTGCAATTCTAGCTGCAATCATGAGCACAATCTCTTCGCAACTTTTGGTTACGTCAAGCTCGCTAACCAGCGACTTTTATCAAGCGTTTTTGCATAAGAATGCGTCAGACAAAGAGCTCGTCATCGCTGGCCGGGTAAGCGTTGTTGTTGTAGCACTTGTCGCTATATATCTTGCGTATGATAGAGATAGCACTATTTTAACCCTTGTCAGTAATGCATGGGCGGGGTTTGGTGCAGCTTTCGGACCTTTGGTGTTATTTAGTTTGTTTAAACGAGAAATGACACGCCGTGCAGCACTTGGCGGGATGATAGTCGGTGCAGTAACCGTACTGCTTTGGATTTACCTTCCTGTTGAAATTGGCGGACAAAAATTAGGTGAATGGATGTACGAAATTGTGCCTGGATTCATCCTATCAAGCTTGACGATAATCATATTAAGTAAATCAGGAACACCTAGAGATGGCGTAATCGATACCTTCGATTCATTTCAAGCAAAATTGAATGAACGATAGTAGCGCCTAAGGTAGCAAAAACAAAACCCCGCACAGTTTACTGAGCGGGGTTTTGTTGTTTCTAGGCCTTTAAATGCAATGCTTATGCTTTCACTGTATTACATTTATATTTCTTGGAATAAGATAGCTATTTTAAATAGCTAAATCGCATACTACATTTGAAACTAAATATGCTATCGTTCTATGCAGAAAAATAACCCGCATATAACTTTTTTATATATAACATAAATTCGGACTTCAAAATGACTGCTAGTATCCCGTCTATAACGCATTTGAAACAACTCGAAGCCGAGAGCATTCAAATTTTCCGTGAGGTTGCTGCTGAGTTTGAAAACCCAGTAATGCTGTACTCAGTAGGAAAAGACTCTTCGGTTCTACTTCATCTGGCGCGCAAAGCTTTTGCGCCAGGCAAGATTCCTTTCCCATTGCTTCACGTAGATACAACGTGGAAATTTGGTGAAATGATTAAGTTTCGTGACGAGCAGGCTAAAAAGCATGGTTTCGACCTACTTGTTCACATCAACGAAGAAGGCGTCGAAGCGGGTGTTGGACCTTTTTCTCATGGCTCAGCAAAGCACACTGATATCATGAAAACACAAGCACTTAAGCAAGCATTGAACAAGTATAAGTTTGACGCTGCATTTGGTGGTGCAAGACGTGACGAAGAAAAGTCACGCGCCAAAGAGCGTGTGTATTCATTCCGTGATAGCAACCACCGCTGGGATCCAAAAAACCAACGTCCAGAATTATGGAATATCTATAATTCTCAAGTAAACAAAGGCGAAAGCATTCGTGTGTTCCCGATGTCTAACTGGACTGAGCTTGATATCTGGCAGTATATCTATCTAGAAAACATTGATATTCCTCAACTTTACTTGTCTAAGCCGCGCCCAGTTGTTGAGCGTGACGGTATTTTGATTATGGTTGATGACGACCGCATGCCACTTGAGGAAGGCGAAGTACCAGAAATGCGTTCAGTGCGTTTCCGTACCCTTGGATGTTACCCACTAACGGGTGCTGTAGAGTCAGAAGCAGCAACACTTCCGGAAGTTATTCAAGAGATGCTGCTTACTAAAACTTCAGAGCGTCAAGGACGCGTTATCGACCATGATAGCGCGGGTTCGATGGAGAAGAAGAAAATGGAAGGGTACTTCTAATGGCCACTGACAACGTTGTTTGGCATAAACACGAAGTTAATAAAACCACCCGTGCTGAAAAGTTAGGTCAAACACCCCGCGTGTTTTGGCTGACGGGTTTAAGTGGTTCGGGTAAATCAACACTGGCAAATTTACTTGAGAAGAAACTGCACGAACAAAATAAGCATACCTATTTGCTTGATGGCGACAATGTGCGCCACGGTTTGTGTGGCGATTTAGGCTTTAGCGATAAGGATCGCGTAGAAAATATTCGTCGCATCAGCGAAGTAGCCAAGCTTTTTGTCGATTCGGGTACTTTAGTGTTAACCGCATTTATCTCGCCATTTAAAGCAGATCGTGATTTCTGTCGCAATTTGCTTGCCGATGGTGAGTTTGTCGAAGTGTTCGTCGATACCCCGCTAGAGGTTTGTGAAAAGCGTGACCCTAAAGGGCTTTATAAAAAGGCTCGCAGTGGTGAGATCAAAGATTTCACGGGTATTGACTCTGCATATGAAGCACCAGAGTCGCCTGAGATTCACTTAACCTATCAGGATGAACCCGCAGAGCAAACAGCAGAACGCTTGTATGCTTTGCTTCAAGAAAAGGGATTGGTGTAATGACACAGCCTTTGAATGCACTTACACAAAAGGTGCTTACCATCGCCAAAGAAGCAGGCGACAAAATAATGGTAATTTACGAAAAAGATTTTGCCATTTATGAAAAGCAGGATACTAGCCCGTTAACCGAAGCTGACCTTGCTGCGCACAACGTCATCGTTAACGCGCTTGAAGCTGAATCTGACTTGCCGATTCTTTCTGAGGAATCAGCCGATATCGCATGGGATGAGCGCAAAACCTGGTCGTCATATTGGTTGGTTGACCCGCTAGATGGCACCAAAGAGTTTATTAAGAAAAATGGTGAATTTACGGTCAACATTGCTCTTATCGAAAATGGCAAACCGACTATGGGTGTGGTTTATGCGCCTGCATTAAACAAAAGCTATGTAGGTATTGTAGGTGAAGGTGCGTGGACCGAAGTAGATGGCGAATTTACGGCTATCACAGCACGCAAACACGACGGCGCTGAAGTGTGGAAAGTAGTAGGCAGCCGCTCGCACCAGAGCCCTGAAATTCAGAATTTATTGGCACAGCTTGAAGGTGAAACCGAGCTTGTGGCAATGGGTAGTTCACTAAAGCTTTGCTTAGTGGCTGAAGGCGAAGCACACCTTTACCCTCGTTTAGGCCCAACATCTGAGTGGGATACTGGTGCTGCACATGCCGTTGCATTAGCGGCCGGTGCAAACGTAACGGTACTAGACCCTGAAAATCCATTAGATGACAACGCTGACGCTCTTACGTACAACCAAAAAGAGTCTGTGTTAAACCCCTTTTTCCTTGTGAGCGCATAACATGAACAACGAAAACGAATTATTAAGACAGGACATTCTGTCTTACCTAGAGCAGCACGAAAAGAAAGATATGCTACGTTTCCTTACTTGCGGTAGCGTAGACGACGGTAAAAGTACCCTTATCGGTCGCTTACTTCACGATTCGAAGATGATTTACGAAGACCAACTCGCTGCCATCACTAAGGACAGCAAAAAAGTAGGTACTACTGGCGAAAAAGTTGACCTTGCCCTTCTTGTGGACGGTCTTCAGTCTGAGCGTGAGCAAGGTATCACCATCGACGTCGCATACCGTTACTTCTCAACCGACAAGCGAAAATTCATTATCGCTGATACCCCTGGGCACGAGCAGTACACCCGTAACATGGTAACAGGCGCGTCAACGTGCGATCTTGCTATTATTCTTGTTGATGCACGTGGCGGCGTTAAAGTACAAACGAAACGTCACTCGTTCCTCGTTTCTCTTTTGGGCATTAAGCACGTTATTGTTGCTATTAACAAAATGGACTTAATGGACTATTCACAAGAAGTGTACAACCAAATTCAACAAGACTATCTAAAGTTTGCTGAGCAGCTTGATATTCCTGACATTCAGTTTGTGCCGATTTCTGCTCTTGAAGGCGACAACGTAGTAGGTAAGAGCGACAAAACACCTTGGTTTGACGGCATACCGCTCATGGAAATGTTAGAAAACATTGAAATTGGTGAAGACGACAACCATGACGATTTCCGCTTCCCAGTACAATACGTTAACCGTCCTAACTTAGACTTCCGTGGTTTTGCAGGTACAGTAGTTTCTGGGCAGGTAGCACCAGGTGATGAAATAACTGCACTTCCTTCTGGCAAGAAATCAAAGGTGAAACAGGTAGTTACCTTTGAAGGCGACCAAGAACGAGCGTACGTACCACAAGCGGTTACGTTAACGTTAGAAGACGAAATCGATATCTCTCGTGGCGATATGATTGTAAAGTCAGATAACTTGCCTTTGCTCAATACGCAATTTAAAACACACCTAGTATGGATGTCTGAAGAGCCGCTAATGCCCAACAAGCAGTACTTGTTCAAGTTCGCGACTAAATCGACGCCGGGTGTTGTTGCTCACATCGACAACCAAATTGACGTGAATACATTAGAAGAAACTGATGCGATGCACCTTAATCTAAATGAAATTGGTGTAGTTGATGTTAAGTTCACGCAACCCGTTGCATGTGACCCTTACAAGCGCAACCGCCCTACCGGTTCTTTTATCGTTATAGATAGATTGACCAATGGTACTGTAGGTGCAGGCATGATCATCGACGAAATTGCCGGTGACGCACAGCATACATCACCTAATTTTTCTGAGTTCGAACTTGAGTTCAATGCGTTAGTACGTAAACACTTCCCGCACTGGAATTCAGTAGATATCAGTAAATTATAAGTAGGACTGGTTCTATATGGACGTATCCCAGTTCATCGTACTGGCTATTTTTGCCAGTACGATTGGCGCGCTGATTTTTTCTAATCAGCGCCCTTCCACTGTGTTCTCAGGCGCAGTGCTTGGCTTACTGGTAACACAGCAACTATCATTAGACGATGTATTGTTGAATTTGCAGAACAAGGGGCTTATCACCCTTGTTTTATTACTTTTAGTCAGCAGTGCTATTGATAAAACCGCGTTGATAAAACGACTAGGTAGAAAATTGGTTAGCGCCAACTTTACCCAATCATACTGGCGGTTATTTTCACTCACATTTTTATCTTCAGCTTTGCTAAACAATACCGCTATTGTCGCCAGTCTTATTGGCCCAATTAAACAAAACCAATATCACCCGGCATCGCGACTGCTTATACCGCTTTCTTATGCGGCTATTTTAGGTGGTACGGTAACGCTTATAGGTACGTCAACCAACCTTATCGTTGATAGTTTTTTACAAGAGCATGGCCATCCTGGCTTCAACTTTTTTGACTTCACATTATACGGTACTGTTGCAGGCCTTAGCTGTGGACTATTGATGTTCTTAATGCTTCCGCTACTTCCTCAAATTGGTAATAAGAACAATGACTACCGAGAGTATATGGTAGAAGCTGAAGTTGAACCAGGTTCAGAGCTTATAGGCAAAACCGTAGAGCAAAACCACCTGCGAAACCTTCCCGAACTGTTCTTGGTTGAAATTGTGAGAAGGGGCAACTTGATATCGCCGGTTGGACCTGATGTGGTTATTCTTGAAAATGACAAACTCATTTTTTCAGGTAATGTTCAAAAGATAGATAACTTGAGTCACATTAAAGGCTTAAGTATGTTTGCTGAGACCGATGGCGTATTACGTGAAAGCCTTACCGAAGTCGTTGTAGCGAATCGTGCTCAAGTTATTGGCCAAACCATTAAAAACCTCGGGTTCAGAGCACTCTTTGATGCCGCCGTTGTGGCCATCCGCCGCGATGGTGAACAGCTCTCTGGTAAGTTAGGAGAGATTAAACTGCAAGCAGGTGATTTTTTATTACTCGCGACAGGGCCAGACTTTGCGACACGACAAAACTTGGGGAAGAACTTCTTCATTTTGTCAGAGCAAAAAATAGCGCGACCGCTTACAAACAAGCAAGAGTGGATAACACTTGGCGGCTTCCTTACTACTGTGGTATTGGCGGCAGCAAATGTTATTTCCCTTGCCATTGGTTTGCTTTTTTTAGCCGCAGTATTGGTAGGTGTTCGCGTTACCTCTAATGGCGAAATGAAACGCAACTTGCCGCTTAACCTTATTGTAGTCATTGTGGGAGCATTGAGTTTAGCAACTGCGCTTGAAAACTCTGGCGTTATTCACGCGTCTACACAAATGCTGATGCCGTTACTTTCAGGGACAGACTGGTTTGTTGCCCTTGCGGTTATTTATTTACTTACGCTCGTTCTCACCGAGTTTGTGACAAATAATGCTGCCGCTGCACTCATGTTTCCTTTTGCCTATGGGATGGTGCAAATACTTGGGGCTCCCCTTATGCCTTTTGCTCTTGCAGTGGCCTTTGCAGCAAGTGCCAGTTTTATATCACCTTTTGGTTACCAAACTAACTTACTCGTTTATAACGCGGCCAACTATAGATATGCGCACTTTATAAAAATGGGGTTACCCATTTCTGTTTTGTACAGTGCCATTGTACTGACATTGTTAAATATGACCTATTTATGAAGTGAGTAAGAAGATTGCATACAAGGGAAGCGTAGGCTTCCCTTTTTGTTGATAAGAAAGAGAGGGGGTAAACCATAGGCAGCCAACACGTGCATGCGCTGAAACAGATTATTACAAATTAAGTCATGATTGATGAAGTAGTGCTGTACATAAATTTTTCAGCTAAGTACCCTTATGCTCAAAAGCAAAGCATTGGTTTTTACGCTCATCGGTTAAACCAATGACAAAATAACAACTTTTAAGGAGCAGTGGATGCACACCGTATCAAACCCTTTTCAGGCGTGTAACGATATCTTTTTTAAACCCAATGGCGTATTTAAAGCCGTTGGCGAAAATAACAATTGGAGCTGGATGCCCTTTATTTTAGTTATGGGGATTACGCTTGCGTCGCAGTATCTGTACGTGAATTTTGTCGATATTGAGTGGTTTGCTAACCTAAATATTGCGGCACAAGGTGACATGAGCCCGGCCGAAGAAGAGCAAATGCGCGCATTCTTGA
Organism: Alteromonas sp. KC3; assembly: GCF_016756315.1. NCBI lineage: Bacteria > Pseudomonadati > Pseudomonadota > Gammaproteobacteria > Alteromonadales > Alteromonadaceae > Alteromonas > Alteromonas sp. KC3. The sequence goes on along the minus strand of NZ_AP024235.1, from coordinate 1,348,264 downwards.
ACCGCAGTACGTTGCTTTGGTCTCAACTTATATGGTCCTTTCTATTCCTCATCGCTATTAATGCGGTTTACGCGGTTTATTTGAACCTTGCGACCCGCTCAGACGATAGCCACGTATTTGGCTTTACTGACTGGTACGGCTTTTCTTGGTGGCTGTCTATGCCGTATGTTTTAACTGGTTTAATTGGTGTTGCACTACTTATGTTCTCAGGCGATCATCAAGTATCCCCTGCCATCATGGCGCCAACATCACTGAGCTTTTTATTAAGCGTACCTATGGACTCGCCGTGGTTTGCGTTTACTCTCGCTGTCCGTTTAGAGCTATTCTGGGGTATTTATCTTGCCATGGTTGGAATTTCACAGTGGACGTCGTTTAGTCGTCAAAAAGCGGCTGTAGTAGCTTGTGCGCCTTACGTTATTATTTACGGTATTTGGATTGTATCGCTAATGCTCTTTTAAGCAGTCAAATTGATAAAAAGCCCTTTTAAGGGCTTTTTTTATACCCATAATGGAAGCTGTACAGTCGATTTAGCATGTTGAGAAAGAGGCCGAAAATAGGCTGTATTTTGATAAAACGCGTTATCTTGAGAGTGATGCCACCCGGGTACGCCTAGCAGCGGGACAGGTTTCAACAAAGGGGCTAGTTCAAAATCATTAAGCGCTGTAATGCGTGCTACCAGCGAACTGTCAACAGTTTTACGTTGCTGCCACGGGGGCATTTTGCTAAACCCCGCTGGTACTGAAACCGCTAACCATTTTCCTGTTAACCCGATGAATGGGTTTAGCATCATTTCTAAATTCGCATGCCCAAAAACGACAGGGGTGATATTCCGGCGAAATACATCCACATTATCGACAAAAACGGTTTGCCAACGATGATGAGCAAGATCGGTGAGCCACTGCTCAATACGCTTAGCTTCAATGTTATCAGTAGTTTCAGGTTGTTCTACCGCTAATACAACGCCACATTCATCGAAGTGTGTAATACGGTTTCTACGCGCTGTACGAGGGTTCACTCCGTAGCGTTCAATGTCGTTGATGTGCAACGCATTGAGCCGCTTTTTAGACTCGGGAAACTGCAACCAGATCAACGCATTAAATAAGTCATGCCAGCTATTTTCACGCGTTGGCACAACGTTGTCTTCACTTATAATCGTTTCGTAATATCGCGTATCGTTATTATCAAAGGTACTTTGCCCTTTAAATACTGGGCCACGCCACGAATCATGTACACTTAAAACGATATCGTTGAGTTGCCCCGCAGTGGGAAAGTCAGCGCTATCTAATAGACCGACTTCATCAAGCAAAGCGGTAACGGGCCTACTTGCATGGCTAAGTAAATATGATTTACTAAAGGGGATTAATTCAGATTGCATAACAACTATTGGTTCGCATAAACGTTTTCTCTATACTGAGGACGTATTGTAGAGCAAACAGAGACTAACAATGAAAAAAATGTTTTTGCCATTGCTTGTACCTACCCTACTAGGCGTAAGTGCATGCTCCCCTTCTAACGACACTAGCGTTGACGATAAAAAAGAAATGCCATCAGCGGAATCAAACTTCACGACTGTTTATAACGCTATTTCTGATAACGATATTCGCGAACCGCTAAAAGTATTGGCTTCTGACGAGTTTGAAGGTCGTTTGCCCACAACTGAGGGCGAAAAGAAAACAATAGACTATCTTGTCAATGAGTTTACCCAAGCTGGCCTTAAGCCCGGCAATGGAGATAGCTTCTTACAGAAAGTAGAACTAATGGAGATTACCGCAGACCCGGATATGACCATGACAATTGGTGACAATGCATTTGTTTACAAAGAAGACATGGTCGCATCATCAAAACGAGAAGTTGAAGAGGTTACCCTTCAGAATTCCGAACTTGTTTTTGTTGGCTATGGTGTCAATGCACCAGAGTATGACTGGAATGATTATGAAGGTCTGGACTTAACGGGTAAAACTGCGGTCATCTTGGTTAATGATCCTGGCTTTGAAAATCCAGAAAGCGGTAAGTTTCAAGGTACCACAATGACGTACTACGGTCGCTGGAGCTACAAATATGAAGAAGCTAGCCGTCAAGGTGCAGCCGGTGCAATCATTATTCATGAGACTGCACCTGCGTCTTATGGCTGGTCAGTAGTGGCAAACAGCTGGAGTGGACCACAATATGGCTTGGTAAGTAAGGATAAAGGCGCAAGCCGTGTCGCGGTAGAAGGTTGGTTAACCCTTGACGCTGCCAAAAAAGTCTTTAACGATGCCGGATTAAACTTCGAAGAAGAAAAAGCAAAGGCAATGCAAGGGCCGTATAACAAAGCAATGGCAATTGAGGCTTCTGTGACGGTTAAAAACACGTTCAAAAAGTCTGAAAGTAACAATGTTATTGCCACGTTACCTGGCAGTGAGTTTCCAGACGAACACGTTATCTACACTGCTCACTGGGACCACCTTGGCAAAGATGACAGCAAAGAAGGTGACCAGATTTATAACGGCGCACATGATAATGCAACGGGTACCGCGGCAATTCTTGCTATGGCCAAGGCCTATGGACAACTCACACCAGTACCTAAGCGTTCAATATCGTTCTTGGTGGTTACTGCTGAAGAACAAGGTCTTCTTGGTAGTAAGTATTATGCCAGCAACCCTGTTATACCAATCGAAAAAACAGTGGCGAATATCAACATGGATGCCATGAATGTCTTGGGTAAAACCAAAAATGTCGCTGTAGTGGGAATGGGTAAATCAGAGATGGAAGATTATCTGAAAGCAGCGGCAACTAAACAAGGTCGCACATTAACCCAAGAAGATAGACCAGAAGCCGGTTATTACTACCGCTCTGATCATTTCAGCTTTGCCAAACAAGGTGTACCTGCACTATATGCTGAAGGCGGCAATGAACCTGCCGATGAAGAAACCGCTAAGTATCGCAAACGCATGAATGTCATTGTGACAGGATGTTACCACCAAGTGTGTGACGAATATCGTGACGACTGGGACTTAAGCGGTATTGTTCAAGATACACAGATGTTATTCGACGTAGGCGTTAATGTGTCCAACGCGCAAGCGTGGCCAACATGGAACCCAACGAGTGAATTCCAGCGCAAGCACTAAGTAAAAAAACAACAAAGGCCCATTAAGGGCCTTTGTCTTTTTATCAGTTACATCAAAATTGCTTTAAGTTCTTCAGCACCAAAAGTCGCTATTTCAAATGCGATTAATATGATAATTATCCATTCAAGAAATGACGAATGCTTGTGATTTAAGTCATCCGCCAACATTTCAAATAGCTCGTGAATAACATCAAGCTTATTCGATAGCACTTCAACTCTTGGTCGAATATCCAAATAGCGCGAAGTCAATGTATAAGCATATTCATATTCTGGGTATTCCCAGAAAAACTCAGGTGTATCTAATAACCCGTAATGCAAAAAGATATCACTTTTCGTGCTAAATAAATGACCACGAATCTTTGCGAGCGCTCTGCGTCCAAGCTTTATTTTTCCAGTTTCAGCCAATGCATTGGGCAGGTAGCCATACTGGGTTATGGTGTCTTGCGCTTTTTCTTCGTATTCATTTAGTTTAATGGATTGTGCTAAGCCATGACTAATGGAAAGACGCAGAAGTTCGTCGGCGCTTGGCAGTGCAATAAGATCGCGCTGAAGTTTAAGCGTGTCACCATCGATAACGAACCGCAAATGCTCTTGATGCTGCCCCGTCAACACTTCTTCATGCACTTGAAGACGGTTCAGTAGAGCCATCTTTTCGTCTTCGTCTACGCCCCAAAAAACAATAACACCGTATTCAAAAAGCCACGCTTCTCCACCAAAGACATCAATTTGCACCGCATCGCGGTAACGAGACCCCAAGCTTGCCATCAAATCTTGTGAAATAGTGAAATCAGGAATAATAAAAGCCGACACACGGTCGTTAGAAAATTGCATACCCATTACCAATGAGACTAAAAATCGGCGCGATTATGCGCTTAATTTTCACACTGCGATAGCAAATTCATGCGTTAAAAAAGTAATGGTTACGACGATAAAATTTAGTCAAAGTAGGACAGGCATAACAATAAATTCTCAGTTTGGAATAACTATTTCCATTTTCTCATCATAATGTGCTTGCAATTTCCTGTCAGACTGGCACATTCAAGGCACGCGAATAAACAATAACAACAAATCTTCGCTCACTCGTACGCGAGTACCCGACAGAAAAAGCCTCATTATTTTTTCAACAAGTGAACAGAGAGAATCCGTTTTATGTGTGGTATTTTCGGTATCCTTGATATCAAGACCGATGTGTCTGAACTCAGAACCCAAGCCCTCGATTTATCTAAACTTTTGCGCCACCGTGGCCCTGACTGGTCGGGTATCTGGAATAATGACAATACCATTCTTTGTCACGAAAGACTGGCTATTGTTGATGTTGATACAGGTGCACAGCCTCTTATCAGTCAAAACGACAAACAAATACTTGCCGTTAATGGCGAAATTTATAACCACAAGCAACTGGCTGCGAACCTAGATTCGCCTTACCCGTTTAAGACGCGCTCAGATTGTGAAGTTATTCTTCCTCTCTTTCAGCAAAAAGGCATCGACTTTATTGATGATCTTGAAGGGATGTTCGCGTTTATTCTTTATGATGAAGAACAAGATGCTTATCTGATCGCGCGTGATCATATTGGTATTATTCCGCTTTACACTGGTTACGATGAACACGGTAACTTCTATGTTTCATCGGAAATGAAAGCGCTAGCGAGCGTGTGTAAAACTATTAGTGAGTTCCCTCCTGGTCATTATTTATGGAGTAAAGAAGGTAAGATCACTAAGTATTACAAGCGTGATTGGATGGAATACGATAACGTCAAAGACAACACAAGTGACTTAGAAGAGCTTCGTGTGGCCTTTGAAAAGGCGGTTAAGTCACACATGATGTCTGACGTTCCCTACGCCGTGTTGCTTTCAGGCGGTCTAGACTCGTCACTTGTGTCTGCTGTAGCGGCACAGTATGTCGCCAAACGTGTAGAAGACGAAGATAAAACCGATGCATGGTGGCCGCGTTTACATAGTTTTGCCGTCGGTCTTGAAGGCGCGCCAGACTTAAAAGCGGCAAAAAAAGTGGCAGACATGATTGGCACCGTTCACCATGAAATCCACTTCACTATTCAAGAGGGATTAGATGCCATCCGCGATGTTATCTACCACCTTGAAACCTATGACACTACGACAATTCGTGCCGCTACGCCAATGTACCTTATGACCCGTAAGATTAAAGCTATGGGTATCAAAATGGTACTGTCAGGTGAAGGCTCTGATGAAATCTTCGGTGGCTATTTGTATTTCCACAAAGCCCCTAACGCCAAAGAGTTCCATGAAGAAACAGTTCGCAAATTAGACCGCTTACACATGTTTGATTGTGCGCGCGCTAACAAAGCAACGTCAGCATGGGGTGTTGAAGCTCGCGTGCCTTTCCTTGATAAAAACTTCATAGATGTTGCTATGCGCCTAAACCCGCAAGACAAAATGTGTCTTGATGGAAAAATGGAAAAATGGATCCTTCGTAAAGCGTTTGATAACGGTGAAACACTTCCAGCGGAAGTATTATGGCGTCAAAAAGAACAGTTTGGTGACGGTGTTGGTTACTCGTGGATTGATTCAATTCGCGACTTTGTAGACAACGAAGTCACTGACCAACAACTTGCGACAGCGGAATTCCGCTTCCCTGTTAACACGCCTGACACTAAAGAAGGCTATTACTATCGCACTATTTTCGAGAGCTACTTCCCTCAAGAAAGTGCTGCGCGATGTGTACCTGGCGGCAAGTCGATTGCGTGTAGTACCGTAGAAGCCCTTGAATGGGATGAAAGCTTTAAGAACAATGCAGACCCTTCAGGTCGTTCGATGAAAGATGTACACGCTGGGGAATCATAACCTGGCACTTACATCAAAAAACGCGGCTACAAGCCGCGTTTTTTTTTATTACATCACTAACAATCTTTGGCCACGGCTTATTCGATATCTGTGGGTGTTAGTTCGTTAGTTTGAATAGTATTTTTGTACCACAACCTATTATCATTTAGCGGCGTCTCAACTGGCAAAAGTGGATTTTCAAGGGTAAAAACATTACGCTCTTGCATGTTGAGTCCCTTCAAAATAGGCGAATAAGTCGTTTGAAAAAGTGATTCAAATGAGCCATCGTCAATCGCGCGATTGAGCCCAGTTTCAATAAGCCTTGCTAAGGTTTTATTACTCGAGCTTACAAAATAGTACATCGCTGTTGGATAATAGAGCGCCATATTAGGCTCTAAAAAAAGATTACTACGCCTACCCTCTTCTGCCAATTCCGCATCTACTTCTATGACCGAACGCGGGAAAAAGTCGCCCTTACCTTGCTTGATCATATCGTATGCTTCTCGAAATTCTGGCACAGTGAAAACATTGAAACCATTGGCTTGCAATATTTTAGTGTCAGGCCACTCCTCACCTTGCACTGGAACGAGTTTGCGAATGTCTGTTAAAGACATAACATCCTCAAACTTAGAAGCTTTATCTTGGTTTACTACGAAAACGCGTAAACCTATAAGCCCTTTAGCAATAGGAATACGAATAGCGGTAAGGTCTTTTTCACGCTGACTATCCGTCATGCTCCAAACCACATTAACCTCGCGATTTTCTCGCAGTTGACGCATCGCTTTCCCGGTTAAGAGAATTCTATCTGACGGGCGCAATTCATAATTAACGCCCGTTTTATCAAGCGCCAACTTCAGTAACGCGATGGGATACTGCGAGCGTTCGTCCGAATCATCAAGTGGTCGAGGGTATGTAATGGTCCACAATGCGCCACTTGCCTGCGTACTGCTTAGCAACAACGTAATACACGCCAAAACCACCCTAATCATTCTCAAATCCTTTCTCATTGAGCTCACAATGTGCTTGGTAGAAATCGTAAACTAAGACGTTAACTACTCAATGCCAATGTATTTATGTGTTTGTAAAGATAGCCGCCAGTTACGCGCAATACAAGTGCGCACGGCTAGCTCCGTCGCGCGCTTTTGTTGGCTAATGGGTTGTAAGCAAACCTGTTTTCCTTCAAGGCTTGATACTTTTGTAAGCAATGCATCAAGCTCATCAATGTGTTTTTGCATAGCGATAGGATGCTTAATCTCATTGGCACGCTCTAGTGCACTGGTGAGCACATCAAAGCCCCCTTTCATATTTATTTTGGGCGAAACTGTGACATAAGTGCGCTCATCACATAACACCTCAAACGTGCCACTGGTCTCAATTTGCGTGGTGTATCCGTTCTGATGCAATATGTTGGTTAGCGGACGTAAGTCATACATACATGGCTCGCCCCCAGTAATGACTACATGCTTTGCAACGTACCCCTGTTGCTCAAACAATGTCATCAAACTTGCTTCGTTAGATACAAAATACGTTTCAGATTCGCTACTTTTGGCAATGACATCTTCTGGTGAAACACTCAAGTCAGCTTTTATCTCCCACGTGTGCTTAGTATCACACCATGGACACCCTACCGGACATCCCTGTAAGCGGACAAAGATAGATGGTATTCCCGTATATGCACCTTCACCTTGGATAGTTTCGAACATCTCATTGATGTTTAATGTGGACAATACAGACAATTTGACACCCTTTAACGATTGTATGTTGGGATTTTACCAAGGATCACATAAAATTCGGTGATAATTTATCAATTAATCAAAAACTATGTCTGAAAACGTTGTTGTTATTTATTCGGGAGGCATGGACTCCTACACGGTTTTGCACAAAGCGCTGCGCGCGGGCAAAAAAGTACACGCTTTAAGTTTTAACTACGGACAGCGTCACAAGAAGGAACTCGACTACGCCGCCGCTGTTTGTCGCTCGCTTGACGTACCGCATAAAATTGTCGATATCAGCGCCATCAATACCTTAATTGGTGGTTCTGCGCTGACATCTGACATAGACGTTCCCGAAGGGCACTATGAAGAACCCAGCATGAAGCAAACCGTCGTGCCTAATCGCAACATGATCCTGTTGTCATTAGCTGTTGGCTACGCAGTGAGTCTTGATGCAAACGAAGTTTACTACGGCGCACACTCAGGCGATCACGCGATTTACCCTGACTGTCGTCCTGAATTCGTTCATAGAATGAATGATGTATGTGGCATAGCCAACTACACACCAGTAAAAATTATGACGCCTTACATCGATGACAGCAAAACAGCAATTTTGACCGATGGTTTAAAAATGGGGCTAGATTACTCGCAAACCTGGACCTGCTACAACGGTCGTGAAAAAGCGTGTGGCAAATGCGGCGCGTGTGAGGAACGCTTAGAAGCGTTTAGCGAAAACAATGCAACAGACCCACTAGAGTACGAATAAATCCTGTAAAAATATTGGAATTGAATAATAAGTAGCCACAACGTTGGCTACTTAATTCCTAAATTTGTGTAATGCGAACCTACAATTAATTCGGGTTTATAGTTCGTGGATTATACTTGCGATAAAGCATGCCGCTTAAATATACAATAACAACAGATAGAAACGCGCAGACCCCCAACGCTCCCCCCATGCCATTTAATAGCGGGAGTATTGCAGCACTCAGTACACCAAAAACTGATGCAGCCAATGTCACTCCCAACCACGATAATTTGGCACTTGAGCTCATACCAACAAAGCTTCCACCGAAAAACAGCGCACCAAACGCATTGGCTGTACTACTGTCGAAAACGACCAAAAACACGGTATAGGCGACTAATGTTGCCAAGGTACTCGCTCGAATAGCACCAATAAATGGCACTAACGATAATGCAAACGTACTTAGCCCTCCCGCAACGGCGATGACTATTGTGGTTAACATTTAAAGTACCAGCCCTTTTACTAACACAACGCTTGCCACAGCGGTAAATGCTATGGCCCCAAGTTTTCCCCCAATGCCCACAAACACGTTGCGCAGCAAGGTGTAAATAAGAGCACCAACTAGGCTTACAGTGATGATTTCACTTTGTGTTTGAATAATATCCTGTGAGCACATTCCCGCAAACGCACCAGCATAAACAGCGGCTTGCGGATGGCGCTTAAAGCGTGAGGTATAAGGAATAAAACTGCCCAATAGCCCCACAGTTGCGGCACTGACTACAACAGGCACAGCAAACGCGTGATGAAGTATGAAACAACCGTAGAAACCAGCATAAAACGTTATGAGTTTACTAATGTAAAACAACCCAAGGGTTTTCACGTCGTATTCCTCAAACAAAAAAGCCTCGCAAGTTGCAAGGCTGTAGTGTGCGTACTAATAGTAGAGCTTATCGAAAAGGTTTTATTTCTGGCTTTCAGAAATAAAGTAGCTCAACTCTTTTATACAATGGCGCAGAACTGGGTTAAGGCGCGTGTTTTTTCCATTCATCACAAATAATTCATGGCTAAAATTAAACAAACTTCCCTTTGCAATGGGAACAAGCCCTAGCGCAGCACCTTGCTCTTTTGCCATATAGTCTGGTAACAACCCAACATATTCACCAGTCATAATGGCTGACATCGCAGCATCATAGGAATCGGAAAACGTTTGAATAGACAATCGAGATTCGTCTTCAATGTAATTTGCCGAAGACAAACCTGAAATGCCAATAGCAGGGTAATCTTCTATTTTTACGTTATCAGGCAGGTCTGTATCACGGTATTTCGCTAACGGATGCGTTGGTGCACAGTACAAGCGGCCAGGTGTTTTCAAACCAATAGGATGGAAGGTTACTGACTCTGGCTTGACCATATCGTAAGTAGATACGACCAAGTGACATTCACCTGACAAGGCAACATGCTCAACCTCATTGTATAACCGAGTTTGAATATTCACGTGAATATCATCAAACTTCTTCATAGTACTTTTGACCGCTTTACTCACTGCTAAATGCATAGAAAGCGGAAGGCCTGCCATAAGTACTAACGTAATATGGCCTGAATAGTCGTCGTGTAGCGATTTAAGATTGAAAACAAAGTTGTCGAAAGCGTTAAATATACGTTTGGTTTCTTGGAAAACCACTTCACCTTCTTTAGTCATTTGAAATCCACCACGACCTCGGTGGCACAGGACCAAATCTAAACGTTCTTCTAATTTTTTGATCGCTGCACTAATATTTGGGCGTTGCATACGCAACACTGGCTCTGCCGCAGTAAATCCGTTGCAGCTCGCTACAGCGTAGAAAACACGCAATAGCTTTATATCTGATTCCTGAAGACGATTAAGCATATTTAGCACCTGTTTATAGGTATAGTTATCGATACTCAAACTAGCACTATATGAAACTAGCCGTGCTATTACAACGACAAATTACTGCTTTTTATCTCAAAATTGTAGACTTACTCACGCATTGGTCAAATTTTGTGTTATCGCGCTATATACTAAAGTTGTAAATAAACGAAAGCCCCCTGTGAGTCACCGGAGGCTTTCGTATTTTTAAATGCAATAGCAAATAAACAACATCGCTATGAAAGCGTCACCACTTGCTTACGCAGTGCTTCAATATCGTCTCTTAACGACGCCGCTTTTTCGAACTCAAGCTCCCTCGCATATTCGAACATTTGTTTTTCTAGCTCAGCTATCTGATCCATAATTTCCGTGGCACTTGCCGCTTTTTGCTGTTTCTTCTTCTCTTCAACTTTACGCAATTTCACCTTGCCAGAAGCCGGGTGTGCACTATCGCCTAAGTCCATAATATCAGTGATGGGCTTGTTAAGGCGCATCGGCGTTATATTGTTTGCCTTATTGTGCGCAATTTGTTTTTCTCTGCGTCGGTCAGTTTCGTCCATGGCTTTTTTCATCGACTTTGTAATAGAGTCAGCATACAAAATCGCCTTTCCGTTCACATGTCGAGCAGCACGGCCTATTGTCTGTATAAGTGAGCGCTCAGCACGCAAAAAACCTTCTTTGTCAGCATCTAAAATTGCCACGAGGGACACCTCTGGCATATCTAAACCTTCTCGAAGTAAGTTAATGCCTACTAACACATCAAATTTACCAAGCCTCAAATCTCTAATGATTTCGATTCGTTCAACAGTATCGATATCCGAATGTAAGTATCGCACTTTGACGCCGTGCTCATTTAAGTATTCACTTAAATCTTCAGCCATACGTTTGGTCAACGTAGTAATCAGTACCCTTTCATCTAGTTCAACGCGTTTTTGGATTTCTGAGAGCACATCATCAACCTGTGTAGCGACAGGTCTAACTTCGATAATGGGATCAAGTAGTCCGGTAGGACGTACCACTTGTTCTACAATTTCTCCATCGGTCTTTTCCAGCTCATAGTCACCTGGGGTTGCAGATACATAAATGGTTTGGGGACAAATCTGCTCAAACTCTTCAAATTTTAGCGGTCGATTATCCAGCGCTGAAGGCAATCTGAAGCCAAACTCCACCAGTGTTTCTTTGCGTGACCGGTCTCCGCGATACATGGCGCCTATTTGCGATACGGTCACATGAGACTCATCAATGAACATCAAGCCATCTGCAGGAAAGTAATCAAGAAGCGTTGGTGGTGGTTCACCAGGCGCACGGCCTGACAAATAGCGTGAATAATTTTCGATTCCTGAACAGTATCCCAGCTCCATCATCATTTCGATATCAAACTGCGTGCGTTGAGAAATACGCTGTTCTTCTATGAGCTTATTGGCTTCTTGTAACTGCTTTTTACGCTCACCAAGCTCATCTTTAATATGCTCAATAGCATTTAGGATTTTCTCACGTGGTGTCACGTAATGGGTTTTAGGGAATACTGTTGCGCGAATAACTGATTTATCTACAGCCCCTGTAAGCGGATCGAATAGGCTTATTTTATCGATTTCATCATCAAACAATTCAACCCTTACCGCCTGCTTTTCAGAATCCGCAGGGAATATATCTATTACATCGCCACGCACACGGAACGTACCTCGCTCAAAGGCCAAGTCGTTACGCTTATACTGTAATTCAGCAAGTCGTCTAAGAATATCTCGCTGATCCATCGTGTCGCCTTGGCGAAGATGAAGAAGCATTTTCATGTACGATTCTGGGTCGCCCAAGCCATAAATGGCTGAAACACTGGCGACAATAACAACGTCGCGCCTTTCCATTAGTGCCTTTGTCGCAGAAAGACGCATTTGCTCGATGTGATCGTTTATCGATGCATCTTTTTCAATAAACGTATCAGTGCTTGGAACATAGGCTTCAGGCTGGTAATAGTCGTAGTACGACACAAAATATTCGACCGCATTGTTGGGAAAGAACTCTTTCATTTCACCATACAACTGCGCTGCTAGCGTTTTATTGTGCGCCAAAATAAGGGTCGGACGCTGAACTTCATTGATAACGTTGGCCATGGTAAAAGTTTTACCTGACCCCGTAACACCCAGCAACGTCTGCCCGGCCAAACCGCTATCTAACCCATCTACAAGGGCCTCTATAGCTGCGGGCTGATCACCAGCAGGTTTATACTTCGAATGTAGTTCGAATCCTCTACTCATCTAAACAACCTTATTTAAAACCGCATTATCGGACTCAAACTGCGCAATCGCGCGTTTAAATACAACAAACGAAATACTTGCCATAACGACATTAGCGATAACATTACCTGCAAAAAGGCCTTTTAAACCGAAAAGCATGCTACCCACAATGCTGATGGGTACGAAAAAAACAAAAAGTCGGATGACACTAAGTACCAACGCTGTCATGGGACGGTGCATCGCGTTTAACGATGAATTCGTTAGAATGATGATGCCTTGCATGCCATAACCTAGGGGTACAATCATTAAGAAAAGCTGAATAAGTACACTGACTTCTGCTTCATTAGCAAATGCCACGGCTATCCAGCTCGACATGGACCACATAACAAGAAAGATAATTAACTGCCAAACAAGCACAAACTTAAGGGTTAAAGAGTACGCCTTTTTCACGCGTTCAACTTGCATCGCGCCAACATTCTGACTGATAAAAGGAGGCAATGTCATGGACAAGGCCAACACAACAATACTGGCAATAGATTCCATTCGATTGCCCACGCCCCAAGCCGCGACAGCTTCTGCGCCGTAGCTGGCAACTACAGCTGTCATTACACCACCAGCCACTGGCGTGAGCATGTTAGCGCCTGCTGCAGGAAGACCAATTTTTAAAATTTCTCTACTACTTTCCCTCAATTCACCAATGGTGAGCAGTCGTGGCAACATAAGCTTTCTGCGTATCGCAAGAATATAGAGGATCCACATCGCTCCTACCACCCAAGCAATAAAGGTAGCTAATGCTGCGCCTTTTATTCCCATTGCGGGAATAGGACCTAAACCAAAAATAAAGATGGGGTCGAGTAATGCGTTTAGTCCACCACCTGCAGCCATCACTATACTTGGCGTGCGTGTGTCACCGCACGCTCTAAGTACGCTATTACCTACCATTGGCATTGCAAGGAATATACTCGACAAATACCACAGCCCCATATAGTCAGAGATATAAGGCATCAATCGTTCAGAGGCGTTGAGAAGCTTAAATACAGGCTCGATTGAAACGAAACCAATTATAGCAAGCGTGCCCACCAATAGTACCGAAAGCATGAGTGAACCGGATGCATACAGCTGCGACTTTTCGAGTGCTTTACTTCCTTGTAATTTCCCAATAATTGCTGATGTTCCAATGCCCAAACCTATATTTAAGCTAATAACCGTAAAGGTCACTGGAAACGTAAAACTTATCGCCGCGAGAGGGTCAGTGCCCAATAAACTAACAAAGAAAGTATCAATAAGGCCAAAGCTCATCATCATAACCATGCCTAAAATCATGGGTATTGTCATTCGTTTAAGCGTTGCGCCAATATCTCCTTGAAGTAAATCAGAAGCGTGTTTTTGTGTAGTACTTTTATTCACTTAAGCCTCAGCGTTGTATGCGGCATGAAAAATGGAGAATAGCAAAGTGTAAAAGAGTGCACCTCACTTGGCTATGTGTATTCGATAAACTAAACAATGGATGAGGGCACTGGTTAGCATTATCGCTTATGCGACGAAGAGTTTTCTACAAAAACCAAGAATAAGCCTGCTTTACTATGAACACTGCATAAAGTAATGTTTTTACGCTGCTATTGCACTGAACTGTGATGACTGTTCACATTACAGTTAAATTTCTAATCTGTTTCAGTTTTACTAATCTCAAAGTAGCTACTTAAGGTTATTTCGCTATTCACAACCGTTGAGCAATTCACCGCCAAAATTGTTAACACAATGTAACATACTGAGAAATAACGCGGATTTTTTTGCGTAGCTTTTAATCATTCGTTGAATTAACACACAAGCTACTTTTTGTTCAACCGATCAATTTCGATCAACACTTCCGATCACAAAACAACACATAACCACCTGTTTAAATTGGATAAATACCAACATCGGCAACAATGTGATGATGATCATACCAATAGTGATCGCGTACAACATTCCCAACTTGCCAAGCTATCAACATAGTTATCCACAGATTTAGTGGATAACTAACGCTAGACCATATTTGGCGCGATGTTGTGACTCGTTTAAAAAAAAAGACGTAAGTGGTGACTAACCTTTTATTACGTAGGTACAGGTTACAGATTTATTAAAGCCTGTACATAATACCAGTATCAAAGCTTTTTTTTATTCTATTTTGTTATAGTAGAAACATCATGCGAGATATAAAAAGAGTAGGCACATAAATGGTATTCACTATTGGTCACATTATCCTTTTACAAGCGAAAGTAAGTGAGTTGCGTACATATTAACCATCACTTTTGTCTTTTTGATGACAAATTGAGCACAAAAGCGCTAAAAAGCTATTTTTTGCGCAGTCAGCACAATTATTTCATTTATGTTGTTGACAGCAACTAACTACCTCTTTAATATTCGCCTCCGTTGAAGCACAGGTCCCCCTTAGCTCAGTTGGTTAGAGCGACGGACTGTTAATCCGCAGGTCCCCCGTTCGAGTCGGGGAGGGGGAGCCAACTTCAGCAACAACTTAGGTGTCGATTCCCCCTTAGCTCAGTTGGTTAGAGCGACGGACTGTTAATCCGCAGGTCCCCCGTTCGAGTCGGGGAGGGGGAGCCACTTAGTTGGCTCTAGACTTTCTCATAGTTACATATCTCTATCTTCCCTTATATTTTTCGTTTTTAATTAAATATCCCTAATTCAATCAAGTTGTTAATCCCCTACTAAAAAGGGATAATAGCGGCATATTTCTTTTTTTTAATTCGCGGGATTTTGCCTACATATATAAACAGTAGTGTTTCCCCGTTAAATTCCTTGAGGGAATTGCGTAATTCATGACTGAATTTTTACTATTATTGATTGGTACAGTACTGGTAAATAACTTCGTTTTGGTGAAGTTTCTTGGTTTGTGCCCTTTCATGGGAGTCTCTAGTAAGCTCGAAACGGCTATGGGTATGTCTATGGCAACCACATTCGTGCTTACCCTCGCCTCTGCATCCAGTTACCTTGTCGAAACTTATTTACTCGCCCCTTTGGGCATAGGCTACTTACGTACGCTTGCTTTTATTCTGGTGATTGCCGTTGTCGTGCAGTTTACAGAGATGGTCGTGCATAAAACCAGTCCTACGCTTTACCGACTACTCGGTATTTTCCTGCCACTTATTACCACTAACTGTGCCGTATTGGGTGTAGCGCTTCTAAACTTAACTGAGCAGCACAATTTTATAGAGAGCCTCATTTACGGGTTTGGCGCCGCGGTTGGTTTTTCATTAGTACTCATACTTTTTGCAGCAATGCGAGAAAGGTTGGCAGCCGCTGATGTTCCTACCCCATTTAAAGGAGCTTCAATAGCAATGATAACAGCAGGATTAATGTCATTGGCGTTTATGGGATTCAGTGGGTTGGTGAAATTCTAATGACAGTATCTACAGCAATCATTTTTGCCGTAATTGCAATCGGTGTTTTAGCGCTCGGCTTTGGTCTAGTTTTAGGATACGCCAGCATTCGCTTTAAAGTTGAGGGAGACCCTCTCGTTGAACAAATTGACGCTGTTCTTCCCCAAACTCAGTGTGGTCAGTGTGGTTACCCCGGGTGTAAACCTTATGCCGAAGCTATCGCTAATGGCGACGATATCAATAAATGCCCCCCAGGTGGCGAGGCTACAATTAAAAAGTTAGCTGATTTAATGGGCGTGGAGCCTAAACCTCTTGATGCTGCGCATGGCGAAGAAGATGTAAAAAAAGTCGCGTTTATTCGCGAGGATGAATGCATTGGGTGCACTAAATGTATTCAAGCTTGTCCAGTTGACGCTATTTTAGGCGCAGCTAAACACATGCACACGGTCATTACCGATGAATGTACTGGTTGCGATCTGTGCGTAGACCCCTGCCCTGTCGACTGTATTGATATGGTTCCTATCGTTCAAACCACGTCTACGTGGAAATGGGATTTTTCGTCATCTCCCAAAGGTGATATCCCAGTGAAAATGGTATCTTAATTGTGATGTATCCAAGTTTTGATTCAATTATAGAAAACCTGAACTCTGGGAAAATGTACACGTTTCCTGGCGGTGTACACCCGGATGACAAGAAGGCACTTTCCAATACAACACCAATAAAGCAGCCTTCTCTACCGGCCTTGTTGGTGATACCACTTCGTCAGCACATCGGCTCAGACGGAATTTGCTGCGTAGAAGTTGGCGACCACGTACTAAAAGGGCAGGTATTGTCACAGAGTTCGTCGCCATTTTCTGTTCCAGTGCATGCGCCCACCTCTGGAAAAGTTGTGGCTATTGCGCCTCATGTCGTAGCTCACCCCAGCGGTTTGACCGAGATGTGTGTCAGCATTAAACCCGATGGCAGAGAAACATGGTGCGATCTTTCTCCTCTTTCAAATTATACAGAGGTAGAGAAAAGCAAAATTATTGAAATGATTTGCCAAGCGGGTATTTCCGGAATGGGCGGCGCAGGCTTTCCTACGCACATCAAAACGTCGACGTCTAAGCCTGTTGAGTTCCTTATTCTAAATGGCATTGAGTGCGAGCCATATATCACCTCTGACGATCGGCTGATGCGCGAATTTGCATGGCAGATAAGACAAGGACTCGATATTCTTACGCACCTCATAGGTCCTAAAGCCGTCGTAGTTGCCATTGAAGACAATAAACCAGAAGCATTTGAAGCACTGAATATTGCCTGTGAGGACAAAAAGGAATACCGCGTAGTCAGCGTAGAAACCAAATATCCTGCTGGCGGTGAAAAACAGTTAATTCAGGTATTAACCGGGCGAGAAGTACCGAGAAACGGGTTACCCGCAGATGTTGGGGTGATGATGTTTAACGTGGGCACTTGCTTCGCCATTGCAGACGCAATTTTAAATGGTAAGCCACTGATTGAACGCGTAGTTACTGTTACCGGTGAAGCTGTTGAGTCGCCGTGTAATTTTAAAGCACTATTAGGTACACCGGTCTCTCACCTACTAAACGAAGCGCAATATAACCCGAAAAAACAGACAGCTCCCAAGGTTATTATGGGCGGTCCTATGATGGGCTTTACCCTGTCAGATGCCACCATTCCAGTGGTAAAAACGACAAACTGTTTGCTGGTTCCAAGTAAAAAAGAGCTTGTTGATGACAATGCAGAGCGCCCATGTATTCGATGCAGCGCGTGCGCCGACGCGTGCCCGGCTTCTTTGCTGCCGCAACAAATGTTTTGGCATGCGAAAGCTAAAGAGTACGACAAAGCTGAAGAATACGACTTATTTGATTGTATCGAATGTGGGGCTTGTGCATACGTGTGCCCAAGTGAAATTCCGCTTGTGCACTACTATCGCCAAGCTAAAGCCGAAATTCGCTTGCAGCGAGATGAGAAAAACAAAGCAGAGAAAGCGAAACAACGTTTTGAAGCGCGCAAAGAACGTTTAGAGCGCGAAAAACGCGAGCGAGAAGAAAAACACAGAAAGGCTAAAGAGGCGCGATTGGCCGCTAACAAAGCCAAAGAGCAACGTGTAACTGGCGAAGCGCCATCAGAATCTTCCACCAACGAAGCAAAAGACAAGGTCGCTGCGGCGCTAGCAAGAGCGAAAGCAAAGAAAGCCGCACTCCAAGCTCAAACAAACGATTCTCAGACAGCACCGGCAGACGCAGCTCAAGATGACAAAAAGGCTCAAGTTGCCGCTGCTATCGCCAGAGCAAAAGCAAAGAAAGCAGCTAAAGCCAATGATGCGAATTTAACATCAAGTGAATCCACTGATAACAACACAATAGATTCAGCAGTGCCCAGCGGTGAACCTGATGATAGAAAAGCCAAGGTTGCTGCAGCTATCGCCAGAGCAAAAGCAAAGAAAGCAGCTAAAGCTAGCGATGCCAATGTGCCGACTCATGATTCTGCTGATAACAGCTCAAGTGCTGTGGAAGTACAAAGCACTGAACAAGATGATAAGAAAGCCAAAATCGCTGCGGCTATCGCTAGAGCTAAAGCCAAAAAAGCATCACAAGCAAGCGCTGAACAACCTGCTGTATCTGAAAACGTGCTGACCGATAACACAGCAACAAGTGATGCAACAGATAGCACATCAGCGCAAGATGAGAAAAAAGCAAGAATTGCTGCCGCGGTGGCGAAAGCCAAAGCGAAAAAGGCAGCACAAGAACAAACTAATGCTCGTCACGATGCCCCTGATACTAATGGCACAGACAGCGAAGTTGACGAGAAGAAAGCACGAATAGCAGCAGCAGTAGCAAAGGCAAAAGCCAAGAAAGCCGCTCAGCAAATAGGGAGTGAATCAGCAGTTCAGGCTTCAGACTCATCTGAGCAACTCGACGCTGATGCTCAAACGTCAATATCCAGTAGCGCCTCCACATCACCTAGCGCACCTGCTGATGAGAAAAAGGCCCGCATTGCGGCTGCCGTTGCAAAAGCGAAGGCAAAAAAAGCGGCTGCAGAAAGAGAGAATGAATCCTGATGAAGTTAAGTCTATCAAGCTCACCGCACCAAAGGGTTAAGCGCGATACAGGACAAGTAATGCGCATGGTTGTTTATGCGATGATCCCAGGCATAGTCGCGCAAGCATATTATTTTGGCTGGGGCGTGCTAATTCAAGCAGTACTTGCGGTGGCAAGTGCTCTGGTCATCGAAGGTATAATTCTTTTTGTGAGAAAGCGTCCTATTGAACGCACATTAACGGATTACAGCGCAGTATTAACTGCATTGCTTATTGCGATAAGTATCCCCCCAACGTTGCCATGGTGGATGACGGTAATAGGCGTATTTTTTGCTATCGCGGTAGCTAAACAATTATACGGCGGTTTGGGGTTTAATATTTTCAACCCAGCTATGGTGGCTTATGTGGTGTTGTTAATATCATTCCCTGGTGCAATGAGTTTGTGGCTACCACCCACTACTCATGCGGCGATTACGCCAACATTTCTTGATTCCTTTTCGCTGATTTTTTCTGGATTTACCACCAGCGGATACGATGTAACTCAGTTAAAAACAATTGCTGATGGCGTAACTATGGCAACGCCGCTTGATACATTGAAAACCAACCTTACTCAAGGTGTTACCTATAGCGAATCGTTGTCGAACCCCATATTTGACGGTGGTATTTTTGAAGCAGCGGGTGCAGGTTGGGGCGTAGTAAGTGCAGCTTATCTTTTAGGTGGTCTCTTCTTGTGGAAAACGAAAGTGATCAATTGGCATATTCCTGGCGGCATGCTCATTAGCGTGTTGATTTGTGCCACGCTACTACATCTTTTAGATGCCGATTATTACGCATCACCACTTTACCATTTATTTAATGGCGCCGTCATGGTGGGAGCGTTTTTCATCGCTACCGATCCCGTGTCAGCTTCTACTACGCCAAAGGGACGTATTATCTTTGGTGCCGCTATTGGTTTTTGGGTGGTTATTATCCGCACATTTGGCGGCTATCCTGACGCTGTTGCCTTTGCCGTCATTATCATGAACATGGCCGTACCATTAATCGACTACTACACTCGCCCCCGCGTATACGGCAAAAATGTCGGACAACGTCGAGGTAAGCAGTCATGATGAAAGAGAGCTTAGCCAAGAATGGGCTTATGTTAGGTGCTTTCGCTGTTGTTACCACGGCGTTGATTGCACTTACTTTTTTTGGCACGCAAGAAAAGATTGATCAGCAAAAGCAGCAGAAATTACTCAGCGTATTAAACGAAGTCGTACCCCGTGAGTTTCATGACAATGCACTTTACGCAAACTGCACCGAAGTGAATGTAGATGAACTAGGTGGTAAGAAGCCCCATAAAGTGTATCGCGCCCTACTTAATAACCAGCCAAGCGCGCTTGTGTTGGAAGCCACAGCCCCCGATGGCTATAGTGGCGATATCGATATTTTGGTGGGTGTTTCTTTAGGTGACACTAGCCTAGATGAGCGTAGCGCAACACAAATAAACAGCAATGAGCTGACTGTATTGGGGGTTCGCGTTATCGAGCATAAGGAAACGCCAGGTCTAGGTGATAAAATTGAACTTGCGGTTAGCGATTGGATAATGTCATTTAGCTTAAAACCCTTCTCTAGCGACAACCTTTCAATTTGGAAGGTAAAAAAAGATGGCGGTGAATTTGATCAGTTTACTGGCGCAACCATAACACCACGAGCAGTGGTGGGTGCCGTGCGCGAGGCACTACTCTATGTGGAAGCGAATAAGAACGCTCTTTTTGCAGCACCAAACCTATGTAAAGGCGCAGGTACTGTTGAGGCAAAAAAGATGCCTGACGTGAACGACGCCCAATCTCAACGTGTGGAGGCGCTATAACATGACTGATTTTCGCGATCTTTCTTTACAAGGACTTTGGAAAAACAACCCGGCGTTAGTGCAATTGCTTGGTCTTTGCCCACTATTAGCGGTGACAGCCACGTTTATTAATGGGTTAGGCCTTGGCATTGCTACCATGTTAGTACTCATGGGTAGCAACGTAACTGTATCTTTGGTTCGAAATATAGTACGAAACGAGATCCGCATCCCCGTTTTCGTGATGATTATTGCTGCATTCGTCACCATTGTTCAGCTGCTTATGAACGCCTATACGTACGATCTCTATTTGGCGCTTGGTATCTTTATCCCGCTTATAGTGACTAACTGCGCCATTATAGGTCGTGCGGAAGCCTTTGCGTCTAAAAATGGTCCTCTAGCCTCGGCGTATGACGGTCTTATGATGGGACTGGGTTTTACCGCCGTGCTGGTTGTGTTAGGCGGCATGCGAGAAGTTTTAGGTGCAGGCACATTGCTCGTTGGTGCAGATCGCCTTTTTGGCCCTATTGCCCAAAACTGGACGATTACACTTTTTGAAACCGAGAATCCATTCTTACTTGCGGTTTTGCCCCCTGGTGCTTTTTTGGGAATGGGACTACTGATTGCAATAAAAAATAGTATAGACGCAAAACTAGCAGCACAACATAAAGCCCCCACGGTTAAAGCCGAACGCGTGCGTGTTACAGCTGAGAGCTAGCGCCTCTTTTACTCAAGAAAAAGTAGATAGAAATGACTGAAGTAGTTACGCCAACAAAGCCAATTTCAAAACAAGAAAAAGTAAAAGAAATAATGCGTATTCTGGATGAACTCTATCCAGAAACTCCCATTTTTTTAGATCATAAAGACCCCTATACGTTGCTTATCGCGGTTCTTCTATCAGCGCAATGCACTGACGAAAGAGTTAACCAGATTACGCCAAAACTTTTTGCTCGTGCAGATAACCCATTTGATATGGTGATGCTGAGTATCGAAGAAATTCAAGACATTATTCGTCCGTGTGGCTTATCACCGATGAAATCTAAAGGTATCTGGCACTTATCAGACATGATAATTAAACTGCACAATGGCGTTGTTCCGGCAGATTTTGAAGCGCTAGAGGCCATGCCAGCAGTTGGCCATAAAACTGCGGCAGTGGTTATGTCACAGGGCTTTGGTATTCCAGCATTTCCGGTGGATACACATATACATCGATTAATGTATCGATGGGGGCTGTCAAATAGTAAAAGCGTCGAGCAGACCGAGCGCGATGCCAAACGCTTATTCCCTAAAGAGAGATGGAACGACCTTCACCTTCAAATTATCCTTTACGGAAGAGAGTACTGCCCTGCCCGCGGATTCGACTTAAACAAATGCATCATCACACGAGAATTCGGTAGAAAGAGCTTTATTAACGAAGTGCTAAAAGAACAAGAGAAAAAGCAAAAACTGGCGCTTAAGAAAAAGCGCAAGTAATACCATAAACTAAAAAGGAGCCGAACGGCTCCTTTTTAGTTTATGGTAACTGTCAATTCTGTGGACTAAAGAGCTTGAACTCGTATGCCCTTGAGGAATGCTCTGTTGCTATCACAATTCCACTTCGGTCATTGACGTCACCTTCATATTCAAACGGGAATACGCCATAGGCGAGAAGCCCATTGTATTCAAGGTTCTCAAAACAAGAATCCACCTGAATGGTTATATCAAACAGCCCATTAACGTTTGCTATGGGCTCGACATGGCCAGAATATACACAGCCTATTGTGTTAGAGCCACTAAGAAGGCCATCGCTGTCGATGGCAAAAGAGCGCATATATGAACTATCTGAAAATGATTGCGAATAATTACCTGCAATATCTTCAAGGGTAACTTCATCCTGTGACGCTATTCTTGAAGCGGAAAATTCAATCGTGTCATTAAATCCAACTCCTTCTAGCGCATCACCTTGGGCACTTGCTTGTAACGGCCCATTTCGCGTCATACCATCTTCATGATAATACATCACATCATCGGAGGTAACACCGTCTGTATTCAATGTACCATTGGTGATGAACATGTTACCCGAGCCTGATGCGTATAATATGGCCGTGCCATCAGGCGAAACGGCGACTACAACGCTTTCTTGTTCATCTTCAAAGGTTGTAGCTTGCCCAAACCAAACGCCAATCACCGAGTTAGTATCTTCGATGTCTTTGTTGTCATTACTATCGCTACACGCACTTAAAAATAAAGTACTTAGCGTAACTGAAGCAATAATTGTAGACCTAAAAAGCATATTGCTATTCAACGTCGCTTTTTTAAATAGAGAATTGAGACTTTTCTTCATTTTACGTTTCCTTGTATTCAATCTACCTTTATTCGAACGTTACCACCAACCTCCTTAGATGGATAGATGAACTTTGCGATAAATGAACAACTTAGCATCATCGTTCACCTCGAAAGCCTTCATCGAATTCGCTATGATAAAACGCATAGGCTTGCCTATGGCAAATAAAATAAAAATACCCACCTCGGAGAACACATGTCTCGATTAAATTCTATCGCTAAAAATTTAGCGTTTGGTGCATTGGTAAGCGCTTGTAGTTTCGGCGTATTTGCTGATAGCTCTCCCATTACCGATAAACAAAAGAAGAATGCTGAAATGCTAATTCAGAAGGCCTTAGAAAGTGACTTGGGCTATAAAATTGTAGAGTCTCTCACAACTGAAATAGGTCCTCGTTTAGGCGGCTCTGAAGCAGAAAAGCGCGCAAGAGACTGGGGCGTGGTTGTTGGTAAGCGGCTTGGGTTTGATAACGTTAGCATTGAAGAATTCACTATGCCGTTTTGGGATAGAGGTCACCTACACATATCGCTAACTTCACCTTATGCACAGCCGCTTTATGGCACAGCGCTGGGTGGCGCGGCGCCTTCTGATGAAGAAATTAATGCCGATGTCGTATACTTTCGCGATATTCACGCATTAACCGATGTAAAAGCGGGTGCACTTAAAGGTAAAATCGCCTTTGTTGACGGCGACGCCATGGTGAAAAGTCAAACCGGTGCAGGCTATTCCCAAGCCAATCAACGTCGTCGTATAGGTTGGCAGCATGCTCAGCGCGGGGGCGCGCAAGCGTTGGTAGTGCGCTCTGTAGGCTCTGACTCCCATCGCTTTCCTCATTCTGGCATGATGAGCTCTGACAACGATAAATGGGCTGACATTCCCGTTATTGCTATTTCAAACCCTGATGCCGATCATCTTCGCAGACTCCACAACCTTGGGAAGCCGCTGTCACTTTCACTACACTCTGAATCAAAATGGAAAGGTGATGTGAGCAGTGGCAATGTAGTACTTGATCTTATAGGCAGTGAGAAGCCAGAGGAAATCATTCTCATTGGGGGGCATCTAGACAGTTGGGACTTAGGAACGGGTGCAGTTGATGATGGCGCAGGTATTGCTATTACAACTGCCGCGGCAGCATTAATTGCATCACTACCAGAGCGTCCTAAACGTACTATTCGCGTAGTAATGTTTGGTGCAGAAGAAGTGGGACTTTTAGGTGCGTTTGCCTATGCCAAGCAGCACGAAAGTAACTTAGCTAACCATGTATTAGCTACCGAGTCTGATTTTGGAGCACAAACAATTTGGCAAATCGTCTCTAACGTAAATCCAGAAGCCACTGTACTTGTAGATGAAATAGCTAAAATTCTATCGCCACTGGGTATCGTACGTGGAGGGTCAGATATCGCTGGCGGTGGCCCGGATATTATCCCGCTTGCCGCAAAAGGTGTGCCTACAATCAGATTGAATCAAAATGGCCATGATTACTTTGACCTGCACCACACACCAGATGACACATTAGACAAAATAAACCCTAATGAGCTGGCACAAAATATTGCGGCTTATGCGGCTAGCATTTATTTGTTGGCAGACACAGACGTTGAATTAAAGCGAGATTAACGGGTTACTGGATAATACTCTTTAGGATAGCGAGCGTTGCAGCAATTTGTCCAAAAACGCTCGTCTATCGCTTTTGTTGCTAAACTCAACGCGCTTCATGTTACCGACTTCGCGATAAGCAATACTATTTTTATGTACAGAAATATCAGAGATGGTATTACAAAGTTGGGGAGGTGCTATTGAAGATAGTATAAGAAATACTCCTTTTATTATTTTTATAAATATTCTTTCGTCCTTTTATTGACTTAAAAATCATAACGTCATAAGCAAGCCCTTTGAAAAGACTTGCTCATGAAAGCAGTTACTTAGCGTACTACTACGTTTGCTGCTTGTGGGCCTTTTTGGCCTTGTTCTACTTCAAAGCTAACTGACTGACCTTCAGCAAGTGTCTTGAAACCTTCAGAAGCAATTGAACGGAAATGTACGAAAACATCTTTTCCGCCATTATCTTGTGTTAGGAAGCCGTAGCCTTTTTCTTCGTTGAACCACTTAACTGTACCGTTTACAGAATTAGACATAATAAAAACCTTTTAAAATTGATGTTGTGGTGAAATCTCACCGTAAGGCCATAGACATAACCAAACTAATAAAGTGATGTATTTCTGTAAATTAAACTTCAATTTGAAGGAATAACGAGAGGTACAGCGCAGTAATAGGAAAAGCATAAAACATATCTAAAGCGGCGAGGAGAATACAGCCTTCTTCAAGCAAAGTCCAACGGTTTGTCGTTTATTTTTTATTCACCCATTCTGAACAGTTTTCGCCGTACTTCACTGAATACGTATGTTTATGGGGATTTCAAGCTAAGTACGCTAATTTTAAGTCACTGGTTTTTTTGTGGAGTAATGTAATGTCAGATCGTTATGAATTGAAAAATAAAACGGCCATTGTTACCGGTGGTGGCAAAGGATTGGGAAAGACTATTGTTGCGCATTTATTAGCACAAGGAATGAATGTTGCTATTTGCGGGCGAACAGAGAAAACGATTACCGAAACCGTTGCGCACTTTGATAGTCAATATCCTGGGAGAATCTTTGGCGATGTCTGTGACGTTGCCAACAGTGAAGCAGTCTCGCGCTTTGTAAAAACCGTCCACGCCGAATTTGGAGATGTTCACGTACTGATAAATAATAGCGGGTTTGGCAAAGAAACGCGTATTTGGGAAACCAGTGAAGCAGACTGGGATGAAGTGATGAATACCAACATCAAAGGCACTTTCTTAATGTGCAAGGCCGTTGTTGTAAACATGATAGAAAATAAAGAAGGATATATACTTAATATAGCCTCGCAAGCCGCGTTGAATGGCTATGCTAACGCAGGCGTATACTGCGCATCTAAATTCGCTATGGTTGGTTTGGGAAAGGCACTTCAAGAAGAAGTCCGCGAGTTTGGTATTCATGTACAATCCTTAAATCCCGCACTTATACAGTCGCAAAAATCTGACAGCGACGATATTGACCCAGGGTTAATTCAAAATGAAGACTTAGGTGAAATGGTTGTTTACTTACTATCACAACCACGTCGCTTGAAAATTGACAATATTGGGCTGTGGGGCTTTTAGTAAAGCCTCTTGTATAGTCAGTAGTGTCTTAAAGCGTTAACATTTCTCTTTTATCATTATGCGTTATGCCTTTGTTGAGCATTGCCAGTGTTAAGGCGGTTAGCGCGTATTGATAGGTATTAATGGTTATTGTTTGAAAACATCATTGAGAGAATAAAATGAGAATGTTACATACCATGCTTCGAGTTAAAAACTTAGAAGCGTCACTTCACTTTTACACCCAATTAATGGGTATGCGCCTACTTCGCCAGTCTGAAAACAAAGAGTATGAATATACACTGGCCTTTGTGGGCTATGGCGATGAAGCCAATAACACAGTCCTTGAACTCACCTACAATTGGGGGGAGAACAGCTATGACAAAGGTAATGCATACGGGCACATCGCTATTGAGGTTGACGACATATACGCATTTTGTCAGTCATTAGAAGCTAGTGGTGCTGAAGTATACCGTAAGCCCGGTCCAGTAAAAGGTGGAACCACGGTTATCGCGTTTGTTCGAGACCCGGACGGCTACGCCATTGAGTTAATTCAAAACAAAGCGCGTTAAGCGCTTTGTAATGCATTTTACTCACGACTATAAATCAAGAGGGAGTTTGAGCCTGTGCTATCACTTTTATCACCCATAAACATTCGCCGATATTCGTTAAACACAAAACGACTCTGTTCAGCTGCGCTTCTCAGTTTATCGACTGTCATCAGCACAGGTGTTTTTGCCAACGGTGAAGCTTTAAAACCAGCTGAAGCGCAATTTACAATCGTGGCACATCGCGGTGCCTCTGGATACTTGCCAGAGCATTCATTAGAGTCGACCACGTTGGCGTTTTCACAAGAGCCCGACTTTATCGAACAAGATGTGGTGATAACCAAAGACGATATTCCGGTTGTTTTACACGACATTCACCTTGAAACAGTGTCAAATGTTGAGCAGGTATTTCCACAGCGACACCGCGATGACAATCGCTACTATGTACGAGATTTCACACTCTCCGAGCTGCGTACTTTACGCTTACACGAACGCGCTGACGGTGAAGGTAAACAAGTATTTAGAAAACGGTATTCCGGCGCAAAAGCAAACTTCACTATTGCTACGCTTTATGAACACTTTGAACTTATCAGTGAACTAAACCGCGAATTCAATAAACGCGTGGGTGTTTACCCCGAGGTAAAGTCCCCCGCTTTTCACTTAAACGAAGGCGTAGATGCAAGCAAGATAGTGATAGACGCTTTGCTGTCTTATGATTTTGGCGGCGAAAACGGTAATAGCTTCTTACAGTGTTTTGACTTTGAAGAAGTAAAGCGCATTCGCGAAGAATTGAAATACAGTGGCAAAGTCGTAATGCTAATAGGTGAAAACAGCTGGGCAGAAAGCTCGACTGATTACGATTGGTTGCGTACGAAAGAAGGGATGGAAGCCGTTGCTCAGTATGCTGATGGTATCGGTCCATGGTTGGGTCATTTATTAGACCCCGCAGCGCTCAAAAAGGGTGAAATAAAATCGGCGTCGTGGCTTGATAACGCCCATGCGAACCAACTCGCTATTCACCCATATACCTACAGACAAGATGCATTACCCGAGGGAATGACAGGTCCACAGCTATTACAAATATTGCGCGATGTTATAAAAGCTAACGGTGTATTTACTGATCACGTTCCACCTGTTCACGACTGGCGACACCAACGTGATAGTATGGGAAAGTGAGTTAATCTTTACTAAGCCCTGCTTTTAGGATTTAGATAGGCGTACAACGACCCTACGGTTTTGTGCGCGATTTTCTCGCGTATCATTTGAGGCAATATGGCGTTTTTCACCGTGGCCAGTTAACTGGATCCTATCTTCCGGAACGCCTAGTGTTGTAAGGTAGCTCTTCACTTCGTTAGCGCGGCGAATTGATAGCTGTTCGTTATTCCAACGGCCACCGTAACTATCGGTATAACCGTCAAGTAGCACGAGTTCCAATTCTGTATCTTCTTTTAAATACTCTCCAATCATATTCAAGCGCTTGCGAGAGTATTTAGTTAATTCGGTACTGTTGTTTTTGTACGACAAAACGGTATAGGAAATATCGTCGAAACTAAATGGCAGCAGGTTAGACACACATTTAGCGAACTCGCGGTATACACCTGTAAAATTACTGGCGTTTAATGCTACCGCCACTTGGTCGTATTTATTATACCAATCTTGGTAGTAGATAGTCGGCCAAAAACCTTTTTCAAGTTCAGAGAGCATCGTCCAAGCAGCATCCTGCGGAAGGTCGCCATTGTATTGCTTGCGAATAGACATATCCGCTATTGGCTTAGGCGCGACGCCAGGCATCCATTTAGGTGGCACGGAATACACCGATGCCACTTCAAACTTACTTGGCAGTAAATACATATCCAGCTCAAATTCCATATTAAGCTGCTTAGATGCATAACTGGTAAATAAGGCTTCCCCGTATCCAGGTAATTCGTGATTCAAGGTACATTGCAAACGAGATGGGTTGTCTACTTTCCAATTAGAAGTTTCAACGGTGGCAGAATACTGTCGCATAGCCGCACTAGCTGATAGCGAACCTAAAAGCCCGACAAAGACAATATATTTTAATTTCGACACCATAACGAAAACCCAAACTGAAAACCAAGAAGACAAACTCACCACATAGGCGCAATGAGCTTATTTATTCTATCGTCCGAAGTGTAGAAAAGTTTAGTGATTAAATCTACATCAGGTCAACTTTTTACACTTTTATATGCCCGTCAAAATGGCATGTAGCAGCACAAAAAAGCGCTACTGAAAAATCAAACTGGCAACTGGCAATTATCCTTGCGATAATTTGGCTTTAGCTGACTGGTGAAAAGCCCGATTGTGGCCTTCTCCGTCCCATTCATTCGATATTGTTCTCAAGAGTGTTTATGTCTTCAAACCCGCCCTTACTCTCTCATCGCTTTAGAGGTTACTTTCCCGTAGTTATCGACGTTGAAACTGCTGGGTTCAATGCCGGTACAGATGCATTACTTGAGCTCGCGGCGGTGACGGTAAAAATGGATGAAAATGGTATTTTGCATCCTGACGAAACCTTTCACTATCATATAGACCCCTTCGAAGGAGCCAATCTAGAGCCTGCCGCGTTGGAGTTTAATGGTATTGATCCTCACTGTGCACTGCGCGGTGCCATCGCCGAAAGCGATGCAATGAAAGCCTTGTGCAAAGGCATTAGAAAAGCGCAGAAAAATGCCGATTGCCAACGTTCTGTGATTGTCGCGCACAACGCAACGTTCGATCAGAGTTTTGTGAATGCGGCGATTGAGCGTTCTAATATCAAGCGTACACCTTTTCACCCCTTCGTATCTTTCGATACCACCAGTCTGGCTGGTTTGGCCTTAGGTCAAACGGTGTTAGTGAAAGCGTGTCGTGCAGCAGGAATAGCCTTTGACCAAAACGAAGCGCATAGTGCGCTATATGACGCGCAAAAAACCACTGAATTGTTTTGCTTTATGGTGAATAGGTATAAAGCGCTCGGTGGATGGCCATTAGCAGAAAGCGAGTAAATACGCGCTAATATAGAAAGTACAACGCAAACAAAAACAGCGCCATTAGGCGCTGTTTTTTTATCTTTATAAAAGCTGTCTTATAGTTTATCAGCTTCTTCAGACAAGTACTTAGCTACACCTTCAGGTGATGCATCCATACCCGCTTTACCTTCAGTCCAACCCGCTGGACATACTTCACCGTGCTCTTGGTGGAACGCTAATGCATCAACCATGCGTAGCATTTCGTCAACGTTACGACCAAGTGGAAGATCGTTCACAACTTGATGACGTACAAGACCATCTTCGTCAATTAGGAAAGAGCCGCGGAACGCTACGCCATCTTCTGGGTGCTCTACGTCATATGCTTGACAGATTTCGTGCTTAACATCAGCAACCAATGTGTATTTAACTGGACCAATACCACCTTGGTTTACTGGTGTATTTCTCCACGCATTGTGAGAGAACTGAGAATCGATTGATACACCAATCACTTCAACACCGCGCTTTTTGAATTCGTCAAAACGCTTATCGAAAGCAATAAGTTCAGATGGGCATACAAACGTAAAATCTAGTGGGTAAAAGAAAACAACCGCTTTTTTACCTTTGATAGCTTCACTTAGCGTGAATGAGTCAACGATTTCACCACTTCCCAACACTGCTGCAGCAGTAAAATCTGGCGCTTGACGGCCTACTAGTACACTCATGAGTCTCTCCATTTAAATTGGATTGTAATAATAAGAAGCGGCCAAATAGCATGGCCACTTTTTGAAATAAAATTTTGATGATTGGGTTATAGGTCCAAAACCTAAAATAACAACATGAAAACGTATCTTTTTTTACTGATCGTACCAATTTCAATCAAATAAGCGTTATGTACCAGAATGACTGTACACTTCTCACTCAAAAATTAAATTTATCTCGCCCCACAAACTTTACTTGCCAAACAGATGAATAACAATTATTATCATTTACAGATTCATTTGGAGTACGTTTTAATGTTTGTTTGTATGTGTTACGGGGTAACTGATAAAAGCATTCGCGCAGCTGTTGAAGAGAATGGCGTGGGAAATATGCGTGAGTTACGTCAGCACTTAGAGCTTGGTTCACAATGTGGAAAGTGCATTCAAATGGCACAACAGATTATCGACCAGACAATCATCGATGAATCTCTTTTCAAAGATGTGGGTTAATTAATACCTTATTCCGCGCTATTTTTTCAAACGCTTTCATTTCTATAAAAATGCCAAATTTCTGGTGTCACTGCTAGCGTTTGCCACTATTTGTAACTACTTAAAGTTATACTCCAACCCTAAATAGTAAAACGCACCATTGATGCCACTTGGCGACGTAGGTGGATACAAAGCACCAACTTCACCGCTAAACGGATTTACATCTGGAAGCGAATCAAATAAGTTCTGTGCCCCTAATGTTGCACGTACGCTTTCACTGAGCTGCCAAGCGACTTGAGCATCGAAGGTAGTAAGTGCGCCACCTACAATATCCATACCCGCCGATGCATCTAGGTGGTCTTCGTAAAACTCGCCATAATAATTGAGACGCCACGTAAAGGCCCATTTGCCTTTAATCTGTTCAAGCGTAATGTTACCTCGATGCGCGGGTAAGTTATCTTCTAACATGCGAATGCGCGCGCCGGTAAGGTTGGGCTGCATAGAAATAACTCCGTCGATTAGCGCGGGGTACAGCGTAACGCGCTCTACCTGAGTGTCAGTCCAGTTGTAGGCTAAAAGTAGTGTATTTTGCCAATCATTTAGAGCAAATCCGTAGTTCACTACAACGTCAATACCTTGGGTGCGTGTGTCAAAATCGTTAGTGAAATATTTTGCAGCATTGTATTTCACAGCATCAGGACGACCTTGAGCAATCAGGGCGTTGATGTCCTGTTCTGTCAGAGGGATCGCCGATGTTGTACTGATGCGATCGGTCAAGCGAATATTAAAGTAGTCGATAGTGGCAAAGAATTGCTCATTAAATTGCATTACACCACCTAAACTAAAGTTAACTGACTCCTCAGGCGTTAATGGTGTCGCACCAAGCTGAATAGATATCAGATCGGTTGGTGGAAGAGTAGCTTGGTCCTCTAAGCCATTTAATCCATAAGCGGTAGTTACATTAATTACATTACTTTGCCCCACAGTAGGCGCTTTGAAACCAGTGTTTATTGACCCACGTAGTGCAAACCTATCGTCGATTTTGTAGCGCGTACTAAGCTTGCCATCAAACGTTGACCCAAAATCACTAAAGTGCTCGACACGGGTTGCCACAGCGAACTGCCATGCTTCTGTTAAATAGAACTCCATATCCGCATATAGGGCCCAATTATTTCGACTCCAATGCCCTGCTGATTGTGGTTGGTATCCTGGGAAGCCATTGGAGCCAATAGAAAATCCTTGAACAAGACCAAGTGGTGGCTCTAGCGCGAAGGGCCCAGCAATATAACTAGCTTCATCACCAGCTTTTTGAAAATACGTTTCTTTGCGCCACTCTAAGCCCACCGCGATACTGACAGGATCATCAAAAATAGTTTGAATAAGCTTGGCAAAATCTAGGTTTACCGTTCGCTCCACTTGCGACACACTGCCAGGAGAAAACTCAGTAGGAGACTGAGGGCCCAGTGACGGATTTACGGTATTTGCAATTGTATATTCTATATCGCTGTAACCCAGTGTCGCACTTGCGTCCATTGCCCAGCCTTGGGACAGTTCTTTACGCATACCAAACACAATTGCGCCGTCAGTTATCGTACCGCCAAAGCGCGGGGTAAACCCACCAGGAAACCATTCGTTAAAGGCGAAACAATTCGCGCCAAGTGCTGTTGAATTGTCGGCAATAAGTAAGTAGTTAGGGTCGCTCAACACATTGGCATTGCCTAACGTAATTGATGGGCAGGTAATACCATTATCAAGCCCATCTAAATCAGCCACAATGAGACGTCTTTCGCCAGTGGTGCTATCGGTTCGGCTAAATACCCCTTCTCGCGTTTGTGGGTTTCTAAAATAAAAGCCTCCCTCAATATCGCGCTGAGCCCCTGTGGCAAAACTGTACAGTTCGCTTCCAGACGCGAGTGTTATACCTGAGTTGACGGCAAACTTAATATCTTCATTAACATCAAGTGCCCCCCATATTTGGGAAGGACTTGAGATAAAATTGTTGCCCTCGGCAATGAGTTCAGCAGCATCATCCCGTTGAACGGAGCGAGATGTACCTTTTTGTTGACGGTATTCAACAGTAGCGTTAATAAAGCCATTATCACCTAGAGCAAAACCTTTGTTGCCTTGGAATTGAACCAGTTCACCATCGCCTTCGCTATAAAGTCCGCTACGAAGTGCAATGCTGCCGCCATGATTATCATCTTTTAATACAAAGTTGATTACACCAGCGATGGCGTCAGAACCGTATTGAGCTGACGCGCCATCTCTTAATACTTCCACTTGCTGTAACGCATAAGCTGGAATGACCGATATGTCTGGCCCCTGTGCACCATCCGATAGGCCACCGCCAAGAAACGTGATAACCGCAGAGCGATGACGCCGCTTTCCATTTAGCAACAATAAGGTGTGATCAGACGACATGCCTCTTAAATTAGCCGGCCTAACCAAACTACTTGCATCGTTGATAGGCTGGTCGTTAACGTTGAGCGATGGCACCATAACACTTAACATCGCAAGCACATCCGCATTGCCCTGAGAACTCAGCGCTTGCGATCCGATAATATCGAGTGGGACAGGTGAGTCGACGACACTTCTAGGAGCGCTTCTTGTTCCTACCACGGCAATTTTCTCTAGTGCGTTACCCGTGTCTTCAGGCGCTGACTCTTCTTCCTTTTTTTGGGGAGCCTCTGCAACCAACGACGCGCGAGATCGTATACTAAGTGCCCCAGACTCATCAGTTACAACAGCAAGTTCAGTTCCTTCTAAAAGCTGAACGAGTGCTTCATTAAGTGTAAAAGTGCCCTCAAGTGCATTAGTTTTTACACGCTTAGCCAAATCAAACGGGAACAACAACGTGGTATTCGCTTGTTTCGCCAATTCTGTGAGCGCTTCATTAGCATCTTGCGCGGGTATAGAGAAAGAAAAAGCGTTGCTCTGAGTCGAAGGTGAATCTGTGCCCTGTATTTGCTGTGAAAACGCACTATGAGCCGAGCTTAGACAAACAAGAGAAGCCAACAAAGGCAAAATGCGATTTGTTTTCCTATTCTGCGTTTGACTGTATTTTGCGGTGGTGAGCGGAATATTACGCGACGAGCACACGCTAGCCCCATTTCTTCCTGAAATCGGGCTGACAGTATGCGCTATTAATTGCTTGTATTTTGCAATATTGCTATGTCGCAAGAGTAAAATCGGTGTGCTTATTATTTTAATTATATTGTCACATTAGTCGACACTATGGCAACTAAGAATGCCAACCAAGAATGGCCAAAAAACGCCTTGTTTTCAGGCGCCTTTAACCTTTTACAGCTGTAAGCTGGATACTATTTTCAGTTATTCTCTCATGCTCAATACTAAAACTGCTTTTAAGTGCAGACAATAGACCGTCAATGTCACCTACTTTGAAGTAACCTGCAACACGGCGCTTGCGTAAGCTTTCATCTGAAATACTAAACCTCATTGGCGTATAACGACCTATTTCGGCTAGAACAGCTTCGAGCGGCTCGCCTTTGAATACAATCATGCCCTGCTGCCATGCCAAATCATCATCAATATCGTTTTGAGACAGGTTCTCACGAGCCTCGACTTTGCCTTGAACCGTCGCTTTCTCTCCAGCGAACATCAAGAGGCCTTCTTCAGTAATCGACTTCTTGCCAAAAAGCAGGTCATTGGACGAGGTACTGAAGCGATCTTTCACTAATACTTTACCCTCAGTCACAACAAGTTCGAATGCATTATCATCTACATATTGCATGTTGAACGCTGTGCCTACCGCAGTCACCGTATTGCTACCAGCCGTAACAGAGAAGGGGCGCTGCTTATCATGGGCAACTTCAAAATGCGCCTCACCCCGCAACAACACGATGTTACGTGCATTTGAGCTAAAATCGACAGTGACAATAGAATTGGTGTTTAAATGAAGTTTGGATCCATCAGCCAAAACAACATTTTTCTGCTCCCCTACTCCGGTCTGTACTTTCTCGCTGATATTGGCGAACTGTGGCGCAGATTCAAACCAAGTGCGCTGAACAATAACACTTAGCGCCACAGCCATAACAAAGAATGTAGCGGCCATTCCCCACATCATTTGCTTAGCCATACCTTTGTGCTGTTTTGCTCCGCGCGTATGAGATTGTGGGAACAAACCACTCAATTCGTTTAATACCGACATATCATCCCACAGGCTTGCGGCATCTAGCAGCGCTTGACGGTGCGAGTTGCTCTCGGTTAACCACTCGTCTAACTGATTTTTCTCTTCGTCGTGCAAACCGCGGTCGAGACGACTCACCCACAAGCATGCCTGCTCTTGGATATCTTCTTTGCTGGAAAACTGGCGAATATTGTTCATGTTAACTACGGCTTATGTCCTGAGTCGCATTGGCAGTGACACGGGGGATTTCACTGTCTTTTGACAGCTCGGCAAGATACCTTGAGCACATCATTAAACCTTTGGCGACATGCTTTTCGACTGTGCTTTCACTTAGCCCCACAAGTTCAGCAATCTCTTTCTGTCGCATGCCATACACTTTTTTAAGAAGAAAGACGCGTTTTACATCCGCAGACAACGTATCTGTGGCTCGGCAAAAGTGAATAAAGCGCTCTTTGCTCTCTACATTTTTTTCTAAACTGTGCCCTACTAATTCGTATGGCAAATTATCCATATCATCTAACGGTTGCTTATTTTTATTTTCCGCTTTAGCAATATGATTCAGCGCCAAGTTGCGCGCTGTCTTGAGCATGTAAGTACGCTCGTACTGTATTTCTTGTTTTAATTCCGCCTCGTAGCTTTTTATGAAAGCTTCTTGAACGATATCCTCAATGTCGTCGGCGCCAACAATAGAACCTACCGCGCGCATTAATTTCGAGCGGTATTTTAAAAAGGTTTCAGCTACTGTCGACTTTCTCGTCATAATTTTAAAATGTTTGTGTTTCGATTTGCTTACAACGGCATTCATAATGCCATGTTTTGGTTTTTTTTCACGTTTTTATCGGCAGCTATTACGCAAACATAGGCCGAAAATATATAAGGGGGCCTAAGCCCCCTTGCTATTACTTAGAAAGTGTAAACACCTCTTAGGTAATAGAACCCACCGTTGATACCGATAGGTGATGTTGTCGGATACGCTGAGCCAGCAATCTGTGCATAGGTGATACCACCTGCATCAGTATTGTTTTCGTCAGGGTATTCATCAAACGCGTTCTTCGCACCTACAGTTACTGTAAACTCTTCAGTGAAGTTATATGCCACTTCAAAGTCGAACGTAATTTCAGAACCTACTTTGTCAATTGGCAATGCAGAATCTAGGTGATCTTCGAAGATGCTACCGTAGTAGTTCATTCGCGCAAGGAAACGCCAGTCGCCATTCGTGTGGTTGGCCGTTGCACTGTAACGTACTGCTGGAAGGTTGTCTTCTAGCATGCGAATACGGAAGTCAGAGATATTATCCGACGCGCGGTCAACTTCTGTCGATGTCCAGTTATATGCAAGTGAGAACTTGGTTTCACCGCCCATCATATCCATCGAATAGTTTGCTACAACATCAACACCTTCGGTTGTAGTGTCAAAATCGTTGGTGAAGAAGCTGATTTCAGAGAAGCTAGATGCATCGCTGATACCTTGAGCAAGTAACGTAGCAATATCTTCTTCAGTCAGTGCAATACCCGACGCTGTACTAATACGGTCAGTTAGCTCAATGTTGTAGTAGTCAGCGGTAATGAACAGACCATTATCGAAGTCAGCAACAACACCGAATGTGATGCTCTCAGACTCTTCAGGTGTTAACTGCTCACCACCTTTAAGTTGAGACACTGGATCCGTTGGAGGAAGCGTTGCACGGTCAATCAACTGGCCGCCAGTACCGAATGCTGTAGTAACGTTACGTACGTTGCTTTGACCAAGTGTTGGTGCTTTAAAGCCTGTAGAGAACGCACCACGGAACGCGATGTTTTCAAGGGCCTGCCAGCGGAATGCAATTTTACCTTTTGTGGTGTCACCAAAGTCAGAGAAATCTTCATAACGCAATGCACCAGCAAGCATGAAGTTTTCAGTGATATAGGCTTCTGCATCGATGTAAAGCGCAATGTTGTTGCGCGACACACGGCCTTGACTATTGGCCGCTAAGCCAGGGAAACCATTTGAGCCAATGCCAAAACCTTGTGTCGCCAACGGACCTATTTCATAAGATGCAGTATCGCCAGCAAAGCTTTCGTAACTTTCGTTTCTATACTGGAAACCTGTTGCAACGAATAGCGGTTCGTATAAACCAATATCGAACGGTTTTGTAAAATCAATATCAAGCGTTTGTTCAGATTGCGTGTATCGACCAGGGCTGAACTCAAACGGTGTATCTGGACCTAACGACGGGTTGATAGTGTTGCTAATAGCAAAATCAACTTCGTTTTGGCCTAAGTTTAAGCTCACGTCATAGGTGATATCATTGTCTAGCTCGCCTCGTGTACCGAATACCAACGACATGTCAGTTACTGTACCACCAAAACGTGGTGTGAAACCGCCAGGTAGAATTTCGTTAAACGCGAAACAGTCAGGGTTATTCTGAACTTCGTTAATGTAACGCGGGTTTTCTAAAACGTTGTCCCCTACTACGATATCTGTTGGACAGTTACCCGACATATCGCCTGTTAAGTCGCCAACAAGTAATAGTTGTTCGCCTGCTTCGTTTGTACCACCGTCGTTTACACCGCCACGGTTGTGAGGGTTACGAAAATAGAAACCACCTTCAACTTCACGCTCAGCAAAGTTACCAAACATGTATGCTTCCGCAGTGTTAGATAGCTCTAACCCTAGGTTGGCGAATAACTTGATGTCGTGTTTAATTTCAGGAGAACCCCAGATTTGCGCAGGGTCAGCAACAAACGTGTTGCCCGCGTCAATCAGACCAGCAGCATCTGCACGCTGAACACTACGCGACGTGTCGTCTGCTGTACGGTATTCCGCAGATAAATTAACAAAACCTTTGTCAGATAGTGGTAGGCCAATGTTACCCGCCATCTGAATCATGTCGCCGTCGCCTTCGTAATATGAACCATAGCGAGCTTCAAATGAACCGCCTTCAGACGCATCATTCAGCACGAAGTTGATTACACCAGCGATAGCATCAGAACCGTACTGAGCCGCTGCACCGTCACGTAGTACTTCTACTTGCTTTAATGCTGCTGCTGGAATAACTGAAATATCAGGGCCTTGAGCACCATCAGACAAACCACCACCCAAGAACGTAATTACCGCAGAACGGTGGCGACGTTTACCATTTACCAATACCAACGTGTGGTCCGACGCCATACCGCGAAGGTTAGCTGGACGAACTAGTGTTGATGCATCGTTGATTGGCTGGTCGTTAACGTTGAACGAAGGAACAACGGTTTGCATCATAGATACCATATCAGTGGCACCCTGCTGCTTAAACTCTTCGTCTGAAATAATGTCAATTGGTACTGCTGAATCAGCAACTGAACGAGGCGCTGCACGAGAGCCTACTACCGCTATTTGCTCATAATCTTCAGCTTTAGCACTGTCTTCTGCTTCTTGCGCGTAGACTGGTGCCGTAGCCATTACTGAAAACGCAGCTGATGCAGCTAGTACGCCGCGCACGTTTTTGGTCAATAAAGACAAGGATGTATTCATGGTGGTTTCCCGAATTTTCTCTTCTACCTTGCTTGTTTTTTTGTGTGCCAAACATAGGTTGAGAGTGGTTGTTATTTTGTACCTTCAACACTGACTGATACGTCGTCAGTTGACTTTTTATAGAACGCAAGATGCTAAAAAACAAACCTTTTTCGATAAAATAAAAATATTTTTTCATTGCATAGAGGATTTGTATTTGTGACCTGTCTATATAGTTTTTACGGGAATTTATGTGCGGTATTTTCGGGCCGTTTTAACCAAAAAAGCCGACTAAAAGCCGGCTTTTCAATCAAGTAATTAGAACTTCATTTATTCTGCTTCTTTGTACTTTGCAGCGGTTTCTTTAATAAGAGGTTGAAGTTCATTTTGCTGGAACATTTCGATAATAATATCGCAACCACCAACAAGCTCACCTTCTACCCACAACTGTGGAAACGTAGGCCAATTAGCATATTTTGGTAGTTCAGCGCGGATATCTGGGTTTTGCAGAATATCCACATAGGCGAATGGTTCACCACATGACATTAGTGCCTGTGACGCTTGTGATGAGAAGCCACAACTTGGCAGCTTAGGAGAGCCTTTCATATAAAGAAGAATCGGATTTTCTTCAATTTGCTGCTTAATTCTATCTAACGTTGATTGGCTTTCAGTATTATCCATCGGATCCTCTCAGCGGAAAAAGTGTGTTCCCTAGAAGTGGGAATGCTAAAACAATTTATCAAGTGCACAATACCATAATTTTGCTATGCACACGTTTAACTTTCGTTAACTGGTGAGTCATTCGCTCACAAGGTACGAGTGATCTAATTGCGTGAATTTGAGTAATGTATATCTAAGAACGAAAAAATTCACATTTTTGTCATTGAGTTATAGGACTTTATCCCCACATCTGCGTTATGCTAATAACGTATTAATTCGGGCTTACCCCCTAAACGCATGGGACGAACAGGCATCGCACATGCGTGAGTAATTAAGAATACTAAACCAACATGGAGACCGTCATGGCTTTTGAATTACCAGCATTACCATACGAACAAAATGCACTAGAACCGCATATTTCTGCTGAAACGCTTGAGTACCACTATGGCAAGCACCACGCTACTTATGTCACTAAGCTTAACGGCCTAGTTGAAGGTACTGACATGGAAAACAAAAGCCTAGAAGAAATCATCAAATCTTCTGAAGGCGGTGTTTTCAACAATGCAGCACAAATCTGGAACCACACCTTCTACTGGCACAGCCTAAGCCCAAATGGTGGCGGTGAGCCAACTGGCGCACTTGCTGATGCAATCAATGCAAAGTGGGGTTCTTTCGCAGACTTCCAAGCTGCATTTAACGACAAAGCAGTGAACAACTTTGGTTCAAGCTGGACGTGGCTTGTTAAGACGGCTGATGGCAGCTTAGACATCGTAAACACTAGCAACGCGGAAACGCCAATCTCTGGCGACGAGCTAACGCCAATCCTAACTGTTGACCTTTGGGAACACGCTTACTACATCGACTACCGCAATGCGCGTCCTAAGTACCTAGAAAACTTCTGGGCACTAGTAAACTGGGAATTTGCGAACAGCAACTTCGCATAATCTAGCGCGTTAGTTACTTAACGATTTGAAAGCCTCGCAACTGCGAGGCTTTTTTATTTTTAACGTTCGTATGTCAAGGTTCAATATTTATGTAGCCACGCACACCCTACCAAATACCCTAGCTGAGACATTAAATTCTTCAAAAAGTTGCCTTTTTCGTTAGACGAAATCGGATAAGCCTATGCGAAAGTCTACTAATAATTACTAACGTTTTTGTGAATTCCTACTAAGCTGAAAATACGGGGTTCCGTATTTAAGGGGTATTCATGGGTATTTTTGAACACTATCAGAATCGCTACGAAGAGCGAAAACAGGAAGAGTTCACCATTGGGGAGTTCCTTGATATATGTAAAGAGGATCAACTCGCTTATGCAAACGCAGCTGAACGTTTGCTAAAAGCTATTGGTGAGCCACAACTTATCGACACAGCAAACGACCCGGCATTAAGCCGTATTTTTTCCAACCGCGTTATTTCTCGTTATCCTGCATTCTCAGAATTCTACGGCATGGAAGAAGCTATTGAACAAATCGTTTCTTATCTAAAGCATGCTGCCCAAGGCTTGGAAGAGAAGAAACAAATTCTCTATCTCTTAGGGCCAGTCGGTGGAGGCAAATCATCCTTGGCAGAGCGGCTCAAAGAGTTAATGCAAAACGTGCCAATTTACATGTTAAAGGGCTCACCTGTTAACGATCACCCTTTTTGTTTGTTCGACGCCAAAGAAGACGGTGAAATTTTAGAAAAAGAATACGGTATTCCAAAGCGCTACCTAAAAACCATTATGTCACCTTGGGCGCGTAAGCGCCTTCACGAATTCAATGGTGATATTACGCAGTTCAAAGTAGTGAGAGTGTATCCTTCTGTACTTGATCAGGTCGGTATTGCTAAAACCGAACCGGGCGATGAGAACAACCAAGATATTTCTTCGTTAGTGGGTAAAGTAGACATTAGACGCCTTGAGCAGTTTGCACAAAACGATCCTGACGCATACAGCTATTCGGGTTCGCTGTGTAAAGCCAATCAAGGGTTAATGGAGTTTGTCGAAATGTTTAAAGCGCCAATAAAGGTGCTGCACCCTTTGCTTACTGCGACACAAGAGGGAAATTACAATCCGACTGAAGGTTTTTCTGCTCTGCCCTTCGATGGCCTTATCTTAGCGCATTCTAATGAGTCGGAGTGGCAATCGTTTAGAAACAACAAAAACAACGAGGCATTTCTCGACCGCGTTTATATTGTGAAAGTCCCCTACTGTTTGCGGGTTAGTGAAGAAATTCGCATCTACAAAAAACTACTTGATAGCAGTGAGTTAAATGGCGCACCTTGCGCACCAGACACGCTAGAGTGTTTAGCGCAGTTCAGCGTACTTTCTCGACTTAAAGAACCTGAGAATTCAAGTCTGTTTTCTAAGATGCGAGTGTATGACGGCGAGAGCTTAAAGGATACCGATCCTAAAGCGAAATCGTATCAAGAGTATCGCGATTATGCGGGTGTTGATGAAGGCATGGAGGGATTATCCACACGCTTTGCGTTCAAGATTTTGTCTCGTGTATTTAATTTTGATCATCAAGAGGTTGCAGCAAACCCGGTACATTTGTTCTATGTGTTAGAGAGACAAATTGAACGGGAGCAATTTCCACAAGACACCGCAGACAGATATTTAGAGTTTTTGAAAGGCTACCTTATTCCGCGTTACGTGGAGTTTATCGGCAAGGAAATTCAAACCGCATATCTCGAATCATACTCTGAGTATGGACAGAATTTGTTTGACCGCTACGTCACCTATGCTGACTTCTGGATACAGGATCAAGAATATCGAGACCCTGAAACCGGTCAGTTATTTGACCGGGCCTCGCTTAACGCTGAGCTCGAAAAAACAGAGAAGCCCGCGGGTATCAGTAATCCTAAAGATTTCCGCAATGAAATTGTTAACTTTGTACTTCGAGCACGCGCCAACAATGCAGGCAAAAACCCTGCATGGACAAGCTATGAAAAGCTACGCACTGTTATCGAGAAAAAGATGTTCTCGAATACAGAGGATTTACTACCTGTTATTTCATTTAATACAAAAGGTTCTGCAGAAGAACAGAAAAAGCACGATGACTTTGTCAATCGCATGACAGAGAAAGGCTATACACAGAAACAAGTTCGACTGCTGTGTGAGTGGTATCTGCGTGTTCGCAAGGCGTCTTAGCGCAATTGCTAAAAATGCGAACGGGACAAGTGCTAAGAGTGCATCTGCGCTCTTTGCACTTGTAGGTGTTATGTAATAAAACCTAACAAGCAGGTGAATATGGCCCATTTTATTGACCGAAGGCTGAATAGCAAAGGAAAAAGCACTGTTAACCGACAGCGTTTTATCAAACGCTATAAACAACAAATAAAGCGCGCCGTTTCAGACGCGGTGGGAAAACGTTCGGTAACCGATCTGGACTCTGGCGAAAAAATCAGTATTCCTACTAGAGATATTTCTGAACCCATTTTCCACACTGGGCGTGGTGGTAGTCGAGATATTGTTCACCCTGGCAATGACCAGTTTACTGCTGGAGACAAAATTGAGCGGCCTCCTGGAGGCGGCGGCCGCGGTGCAGGCAGCGGCGACGCAAGTAACGAAGGAGAAGGCCAAGACGAGTTTGTTTTCTCAATTTCAAAGGACGAATACTTAGACTTATTGTTTGATGATCTGGCCTTACCTAACCTCAAAAAAAATCAATTTGATAAAGTCACCCAATACGAAACATACCGAGCCGGATATCAAACTGACGGTGTGCCGAGTAATTTAGATGTTGTTCGTTCTCTAAAAGGGTCAGTTGCCAGACGAATTGCTCTAAGCGCAACCGATAAACGAAAGCTACGTGAGTGTGAAGAAAAGCTAGAAGCTTTGCTTAACGATAAACATGACAACACGTTAAAAGTGCTCGCGCTTGAAGAGGAAATCAAAGCGCTAAAGGCTAAAATAGCCCGCGTACCTTTTATTGATACGTTCGATCTACGCTTTAAAAATTACGATAAGCGTCCGCTTCCTTCGAGCAAAGCGGTAATGTTCTGCTTAATGGACGTGTCAGGCTCTATGGACCAAGCCACCAAGGATATGGCAAAACGCTTCTATATTCTGTTGTATCTTTTTCTTACCCGCACCTACGAAAACGTTGAAGTCGTCTATATTCGTCATCACACTCAGGCTAAAGAAGTAGACGAACAAGAATTTTTTTATAGCCAAGAGACCGGTGGCACCATTGTGTCGAGCGCCTTAAAGTTAATGGACGAAGTTGTCACAGAGCGATACCGCGATGGCAATTGGAATATATACGCGGCACAAGCTTCTGATGGCGATAACTGGGCAGATGATTCACCGCAATGCCGCGACCTTTTAGTTCAAAAATTACTACCTGCTACCCGTTACTATGCGTACATCGAAATTACCGAGAGGCAACATCAGAGTTTATGGCGCGAGTACGAGAAGGTAGCAGAAACCCACGACAACTTTGTGTGTAAGCATATTCAGTCTCAAGCGGACATCTATCCCGTATTTAGGGAGCTTTTCAAACATTCAGAGCAAGATGCTAACGCGTAATACAAGGAAAAGGGCTATTTATGACGACAGATACTACTGCTAATGAAGTCAAAACATCGTCAAATACAACTCGCCATTTGTTAAGTGATGGTCCCGATTGGACCTTTCCACTTATTGAGGAATATGAACATCATATTGATCGCATTGCGAGAAAATTCAACCTTGATACCTACCCTAACCAAATAGAAGTGATCACTGCTGAACAAATGATGGATGCCTACGCCAGCATTGGCATGCCACTGAATTATAGCCATTGGTCTTTTGGTAAAAAATTCATTCAAACTGAGCAACAATACCGCCGTGGTCAAATGGGATTAGCCTATGAAATAGTCATTAATTCGGATCCCTGCATTGCCTATTTGATGGAAGAGAACACTATTACTATGCAGGCGCTTGTAATGGCACACGCGTGCTATGGTCATAATTCATTTTTCAAAGGTAACTATTTATTTAAAACCTGGACTGATGCGAGTTCGATTATCGATTACTTAGTATTTGCCAAGAATTATATTGCCAAATGCGAACAAAAGTTTGGCTTTGATGAAGTTGAGAATATGCTGGACTCCTGCCACGCTCTGATGAATTACGGTGTCGACAGATACAAACGCCCTCAGAAAATCTCACTGCAAGAAGAGAAAAATCGTCAAGAAGAACGAGAAGCTTATCTGCAATCGCAAGTTAATGAACTTTGGCGTACTTTGCCAGAAAGCAGTGCTCACAAAAACAAGGAGCAAATTCGATTCCCTCGTGAGCCACAAGAGAACTTACTCTACTTCATCGAAAAA
Organism: Alteromonas sp. KC3; assembly: GCF_016756315.1. NCBI lineage: Bacteria > Pseudomonadati > Pseudomonadota > Gammaproteobacteria > Alteromonadales > Alteromonadaceae > Alteromonas > Alteromonas sp. KC3. The sequence goes on along the minus strand of NZ_AP024235.1, from coordinate 1,303,784 downwards.
AATGCCCCTCTACTTGAGCCGTGGCAGCGCGAGATAGTGCGCATTGTGCGGAAGATTTCTCAATATTTTTACCCCCAAAAACAAACCCAAGTGATGAACGAAGGCTGGGCGTGCTTTTGGCATTATCACATACTGAACCAAATGTATGACGAAGGTTTAGTAAGCGACAGGTTTATGATGGAGTTTTTGCACAGTCATTCCAGTGTGGTTATGCAACCGGAATACAACAGCCCCTATTACTCGGGTATTAACCCCTACGCACTGGGCTTTTCTATGTTTATGGATATCAAGCGAGTGTGTCAGTCGCCCACCGAAGAAGATTATAAATACTTACCTAGCATAGCTGGTAAAGACTGGCTTGAAACGGTACACTTTGCAATGCAGAATTTTAAAGATGAAAGCTTTATTAGCCAGTTTTTATCCCCTAAAGTCATTCGCGATTTTAAGTTGTTTGCATTGGAAGACGACACAGAAAAGCCGTTTATAAGCGTAAGTGCTATTCACGATGAGCTCGGTTACCAGACAATAAAAGAAAAGCTTTCGGCACAATATAACTTAAGTAATCTAGAGCCGAATATCCAAGTGCATAACGTGGATGTACGAGGCGATCGCTCGCTTACGTTACGCTATATTCCTCAGCGAAAAATCCCGTTGGGAGACTCAAAAGACGAGGTAATGCGTCATCTCCATCGTCTATGGAAGTTTGATGTGCGATTAGAGCAAGACAATGGCGACGACGGTATTGAATTAATAGCAGAATGCAGACGAACACCGCAGGCTGAATAAGCCTCGCGGTGAACGATGAAACATGTATATCGCCAAACATTAATGTTCCGGCGCAGTATCAAAACGCTTTTTGGCGCAAAGCAATAATGACATTGCGCCTAAAGCGGCAAATACCGCTGCCGTCACAAACGTAGCGTAGGCATTGGTACCTTGTGACCATTGCTGTCCGGCCATGTAATTACCAAAAGCTCCGCCAAGACCAAATGCAATACTGATATATACCGCTTGCCCTCGACTCTGGTAAGCCTTCGGCAAATATAAGTGGATAAAATGGACCGACACCGCGTGGGTTAACCCAAAACTTAAAGCATGGATAAGCTGGCTTAACATAATCACTGTCCAATAGTCAGCAAATGCCGCCATGGCATACCACCTAAGCGCAGTGAGTGCGAGACTGGCGAACAATAAGTTCCATACACCAAAGTGACTGATGAGTCGCCGTGCGAGTATAAATATTCCGACCTCGGCAAGCACGCCTAGCGCAATAAAAAAGCCCGTTTGTTGGCCACTATAGCCTAAGTCACGCATGTACAAGGCAAAAAATCCATAATAAGCGCCAAAGCTTATTTGCAAACACGCAGATGCAAAAATAAAAACAGCAAACGGTTTTTGTTTAGCAAAAGCCCAGATAGAACCAACGGCGCTCTCATGCGAAACCGTTTGAGCCGGCGCGCGAATAAACAACGTACTGACAAACAAAAGTGCGAGTACCCCAATACTGACATGAACAGGCGTTTCTGTTGAAAAACTATCTAGGGCCTTACCCACCATTACCGTCAAACAAATAAAACCAACACTTCCCCATAGTCTTACCTGACCGTAAGTGGCCTTAGTATTGGCGACGCTATTCATGGTGATCACTTCAAGTTGGGGAAGTACCGCCGTCCAGAACATCATCATTAGGCCAAATGACAAGGTCAGCCCCCAAAAGCTGTCAAAATACAGCACTGAACTGAAGGTTAGCACGGTTAGCAAACAACCCAGCCGCATTACACCAATGGCATTGCCAGTTTTATCTGCGACACCAGCCCATAAACCAGGGCCCAAAATACGTGCAAGGGTAATGACCGCAAACAACTCACCGATGTCAGCCGAAGAAAAACCGCGCCCATCTAGAAAGATCCCTAAATACGGAACAAGAACGCCTAGCTGGCCAAAGTACAGCCAATATGTAATAGCTAAAATAATAAGTGATGAATTAGCACGAAATGCCAATAGAAATCTCCATATACAAAAACGCCATCAACGTTTTAGCATCGCGCTTAGACAAGCGTTAAAACTAGCTAAAAAGTTAATGGCGATGCACCTAGCACATGCCGGTAACCTTTAAGCGCGTTTACTCAAAGATAACCGACTAAAAATAATCGCTACGCTTTGCCTGCGATAGGTGCAGTGGTTGAAGCAATACCCTGATTCTGTGCGCGGTGGCGGAGCAAGTGGTCCATCAGAACAAGGGCTAACATCGCCTCTGCAATAGGTACTGCACGAATGCCCACGCACGGGTCGTGACGGCCTTTCGTCACAATATCTATTTCTTCGTTATCTTTATTGATTGTCTTACCGGGTACTGAAATGCTTGATGTTGGCTTAAGCGCCATATGAACTTCAATGTCTTGTCCGGTAGAAATGCCCCCTAGCACACCGCCAGAGTGATTTGATGTAAAACCATCAGGCGTTAGAGTGTCGCGATGCTCACTACCTTTTTGATTAATCACGTCAAACCCATCACCAATTTCTACGCCTTTAACCGCGTTTATTCCCATCATGGCATGAGCAATTTCAGCATCTAAGCGATCAAAAACCGGTTCCCCTAATCCAACAGGCACGTTTTTAGCTACAACTGACACTTTAGCACCAATGCTGTCGCCCGACTTTTTGAGGTCGCGCATGTATTCATCAAGCGCTTCAAGTTTTGATGCATCCGGGCAGAAAAATGGGTTTGTATTTGTGACGTTATGGTCAACCGTTTCAACGGCGATTGGGCCAAGCTGAGATAAGTAACCCAGTACCTCAATACCATGCATTTCTTTAAGGTATTTCTTAGCAATACCACCAGCGGCAACCCGAATTGCCGTCTCACGTGCAGAGGAGCGACCGCCGCCGCGATAATCGCGACTTCCATACTTTTGGTCGTAAGTGTAGTCTGCATGACCTGGACGGAAGCGGTCTTTAATATTACCGTAGTCTTGGCTGCGCTGGTCTTTATTTTTAATTAAAAGGCCAATGCTGGTACCGGTGGTTTTACCTTCAAATACGCCAGATAAAATTTGTACTTCATCATCTTCACGTCGCGCTGTGGTGTAACGAGATGTGCCTGGTTTACGTCTATCAAGGTCAACCTGAAGGTCGTCTTCAGTAATACTTAAACCTGGGGGGCAACCATCTACCACGCCGCCAATTGCTATACCATGGCTTTCGCCAAATGTGGTTACAGTGAAGAGTTTTCCGAAGCTGTTACCTGACATAATTAACTATTAATCCTTACTACCAAAGTGTTCTACCAGTGTCTCTTTTCGCACAGCAAAAATGCCAGAGCCGCCGTTTTCAAATTCAAGCCAGATAACTTCTAGGCCAGGAAACCGCGTATTCATGTGCACTTCACTATTTCCCACTTCCACAAATAACCACCCACCATCATTGAGGTACGTGGGCGCTTGCTTCAACATTATATCAACCAGTTCAAGGCCATCTTCACCTGCCGCGAGCGCAAGCTCAGGCTCATGGTGATATTCCTCAGGTAAATCCGCCATATCTTCGGCGTCGACATAAGGTGGGTTAGACACAATAAGGTCGTATCGTTGACCTTCTAAACTTGAAAACAAGTCTGATTGAATGGGGTAAACACGGTGACTTAATCCGTGCTCCTGAATATTGATATCCGCCACTTCTAACGCGTCGGTACTGATGTCCACTGCATCAACTTGCGCTTCAGGATAGGCGTGCGCCAACGCAATGGCGATACAGCCCCCGCCCGTGCACATATCGAGAATACTCGAAGGTGCGATTTCCACAAACGGCGCAAATTCATTTTGAATCAGCTCAGCAAAAGGCGAACGCGGAATAAGTACACGTTCATCAACATAAAATGGCATGCCACAAAACCACGCCTCATTGGTGATATAAGGCAGCGGCATACGGGTTTGTACGCGCTTAAGTACAAGCTCTGCAATTTTCTCGCGTTCACTCTTGGTTAACCGAGATGTCAGTACACTTTCACCGACTTGCTCTAAAATAGGGTGTGGCAAATGCAACGCTTGCATAACCAAGCTTGTCGCTTCGTCCCATGCATTGTCGGTACCATGACCAAAATACAACGCCGCATCATTAAATCGACTGGTTGCCCATCGTGTCATATCTAACAATGTATGCAGATCTTCAATGGCTTCTTCTAGGTAAAACTTATCGGTCATGGTGTTTGAGTACATCAACAATTACAAAGCTGGTATCATACTAACATTTAGTGTGTTCGCCCATGTTAATTTGCATATTGATTCATAATGAAAGCGTTTAAAAAAGAACTAAAAGCCTTAAAGAAACAAACTTTAGCTTCTAAACTTAACAATGCGGGTAGTATCGACCGTGTTGAAGAAGAGACCTTTTCATTTGCCGATGCAATGCAAGGCGTAAAACCCCTTCAGCAGGACAAAATTGAACCTGATAAACAAGTCGCGCTATTTAACAAACGCCAACAGGCTTCAACAGCACACCTCACTCATAGCAAACAACTTGCTGCCTCATTTAGTTTTTCAGACATGTATCAGGCTGCTTTGCCGCAAGAAGGACCAATGCGTTATTGCAGAGACGGCGAGTCTTCCCACATTGTTAAGCAACTAAGACGCGGTGATTACTCACCTGAGATGATGCTAGATTTGCATGGTTTAACAAGAGAAATGGCAAAAGCGGAACTGGCAGCACTTATTCACTCTGCTAGAAAATCGTCAATTGACTGTGTAAGCATTATGCATGGTTTCGGGCAAGGCGTTCTTAAAGCCGCCCTGCCACATTACCTTGTACAGCACCCTCACGTAAGAGCATTTCACCAAGCACCACTGGAATACGGCGGACAAGCGGCACTGTTGGTATTAATTGATATCCCGTTGCATAATAATAAACGTTAGAAAATTCACTGTAGCAGGTAATAAACGTTTATTTTTCCTCGTCAGCACTATTGTGCATAAACAGGTATGTGTAATACATCATCATGCCAACAATAATACCTATACCTAAAAGTGAGCCCCACACTACTGGGTCTTTAATCATTGTCCACAACATAATCGTTCTCCTCTTTAACTGCATTAATCATAGAGAAAGAACAGCAGCCTAAACCTGATCTAGATCAATGTGCCAAGCGCCAAGCACTTCACTGTTGGGCATTGTTGATCTACATCAAATGACAGGTGAAAGTTGTGTTTCCGTTCTGTTCCTAACAAAGTAACCGCAATGCTATTTTTGTATTGGTGTACTTATCCTCTTTTCACTTTTTAGCAATTACCTTCTGCTTAGCAAATTTCTGGTAAATACATTTGACAGATGAAACTTAAACGATTAAGTTTTGATAACAAAATGTTATCAAATAATTAATAACGAGTTTTCAATATGAAAGATTCACTCAAGCCAACAATGAGCTTCTGGCAAATATGGAACATGTGCTTCGGGTTCTTTGGCATCCAATACGGATTTGGTCTGCAACAGGCCAACTTAAGTCCGATCTTTCGTTATCACGGTGCGGCAGAACATGAGCTTCCCATTTTGTGGCTAGCAGGACCAGTTACTGGATTACTGATACAGCCTCTTATTGGCGTGATCAGCGATGGTACCTGGACTCGCTTTGGCCGTCGTAAGCCATTTTTCATGATGGGCGCATTGGTAGGTTCTATTGCTGTTATGTTCATGCCCTACGTACCTGAACTGTGGATGGTTGTTGGGCTATTTTGGATGCTTGATGCTGCCATGAATACCGCGATGGAACCTTACCGCGCCCTTGTTGGTGATAAAGTAAATCACCAGCAAAGACCATTAGCCTACGCGTTACAGACTTTCATGGTGGCAGCAGGGCAAATGCTTGCGGGACTTATGCCGCTGATCATGATTGCATTTGGTGTTTCAATTGAAACTGACGGCAAAGAAATTCCCGAAGTTGTTAAATACTCTTTTATCGCCGGTGTAGTGGTCATACTGATTTCTTCGACATGGTCTTTTTTTACTACCAAGGAGATACCACCAGAAGATATAGCCGCCTTTCGCAAAAACCAGCAGCATAAATCGGTCGGTCACGTTTTCTCAGAGCTATTAAATGCAATGCTAGAAATGCCCAAATCATTAAAAGCAATTTGGTGGGTAAAACTCGCCACATGGTTTGCACTGCCATTAATGTGGCAATACCTCTCATTGTCAATTGCTCGCCACGTTTATAACGCTCCCACACCAGATAGCCCCGGTTTTGTAGAGGGAACGGCACAGGTAGGCATGGCATTTACTATCATGAATATCGCTACTATTGTGATGGCCTTTGTAATTGTTCGCTGCGTGAAACTTATTGGTGATGCCAACACCTACGCGCTTTTTCTTCTAATTGGCGGCGCTGGCTTTTTGTCGATGCAGTTAACTACCGACCTCAATATGACTTTCGTTTGTATGGCGTTGATAGGCGTTGGCTGGTCGGCTGTAATGACGGTGCCCTTTATTATTACTGCTGATGTTACCCCAGCAGCAAGAGTGGGTGTGTACATGGGTTTACTGAACGCCATGATCTGCCTTCCTCAAATTCTTGAAATGGTCACTATCGGCTATGTGTACGATTCTCTTCTAGCCAGTGACCCTCGAAATGCACTAGCGTTATCAGGCGTACTATTCATCATAGGTGCTGGCTTAGCACTTCGCATTAATTCCAAGCCAGACCATATAGCCAATCAGGAGAAAGTAGGATGAAACTTAGCACTATCAACCGTCAATGGTGGAAAGAAGGTGTGGTGTATCAGATATATCCTCGCAGCTTTCAAGACTCAAACGGCGATGGAATTGGTGATCTTAGAGGCATCATTCAGCGACTCGACTATATCGCATCCTTAGGCATAGACATTGTCTGGCTCAACCCTATTTATCAGTCACCTAATTACGATAATGGCTACGACATATCAGATTATCGCAACATAATGGATGACTTTGGCACCATGCGCGACTTCGAAGAAATGCTGGAAGGATTCCATCAACGAGGTATCAAGGTGGTTATGGATCTTGTGGTAAATCACTCAAGCAGCGAGCACGAATGGTTTAAAGCCTCACGGGCTTCACGAGACAATCCTTACCGCGATTATTATCACTGGTGGCCAGCTGAAAAAGGAACTCCACCGGAGCGTTGGTCGTATTTTGATGAAGAAGGCAGCGCGTGGGCGTTCGACGAGCAAACTAATGCGTACTATTTGCACTACTTTGATAAAACGCAGCCGGACTTGAACTGGGAAAACCCAACTGTACGCAGAGAAATTTTCGACATGATGCACTTTTGGTTTAAAAAAGGCATTGATGGGTTCAGGATGGATGTTATTACGTTTATCTCTAAGCACGACGGTTACCCGATATTTGAAGGTGTGCATGGAGATAAAATGATTGACGTATATGCCAGTGGTCCTCGTCTTCATGAATTTTTGCACGAAATGAACCGGGAAGTACTGCAACACTACGACATAATGACGGTCGCAGAAGGACCGGGCACTAATTTGTCGAATATTCACGATCTTGTTGATGAGGACCGACAAGAACTCAATATGAATTACCATTTTGAGCATGTTGAACTCGGTCTAGACGCCCGAAAAATCGTGAATAGCGACCACAAAAATCTTGTCAAGTTTAAGAAAATTATGAGTGACTGGGCAACGGCTTTTGACGAAAAAGGCTGGGGTACCCAATGGCATACAAATCACGATTTTCCTCGCCAAGTCTCGTGGTTCGGCGACGACACACCTGAACACCGAGAACAATCCTCAAAGCTGCTTAGTACTTTTCTACTCACTATGCGTGGCACTCCTTACTATTACATGGGAGACGAATTAGCCATGACAAACGCTAAGTTTGAAAGTATCGATGACTACAATGATTTGATGACAATTAATTGGTACAACCTCACATTGGCCGAAGGTGGTGATGCACAAAAGCTACTTGAGTCACACAAACTAAGCGGCCGGGACAATGCGCGAACGCCATTTCAATGGGATGATTCACCCAACGCGGGTTTTTCAAGCGCAACACCGTGGTTGAAAGTAACCGAAAACTACGCAGAGATTAATGCCGCTGAGCAAGAAACGAGAGATAACTCTCCGCTTAACTACTTCCGCGCGCTTACCAAACTTCGAAAAGACCACCTTTGCTTAGTATATGGTGCGTACGAACTGCTACTTGCAGATCATGAGTGTATTTACGCTTACACAAGAACACTGGATAGTGATGTTATTTTAGTATTGCTGAACTATGCAAGTTCTGCTCAAACTGCGTATTTGCCAAACGAACTGCAATATGGACAAGTTCTTATCAACAATGCTAACACCATTGAGAAAGTTGAAGGAGGCATTCGCCTAAAGCCTTGGCAAGCGATAGTACTAAAAATAAAGTAGCAGGCTTAACTAGCCCTCGTGTAAGAGGGCTAGAAAGGTTTTTATGGCTTAGGGCCAGCCCGCCCCAAGATAACTTTAAATAATCCCAAAATAGTTATTGAAAATAATTATCATTTAGATTATCTTGTGAATGCCTGTTCGACGTTGGGTAAAAAACGGTCTTGGCTTAGCGTCGCTAAGGGATAGACGCCCGTCTATCCCTTATTTTTTCAAACACGACGCGAACACATAACCCGTCATTTTGTCTATTTTGTATCACCAAATGTCCACGATGCGCATCAGTAATCTCGCGGCATAATGCTAACCCTAATCCACTTCCTGTCGCTTTAGTCGAATAAAATGGCACTAGGGCATTCGCCATTACGCTCTCAGACATACCTTTGCCCTTATCCAACACTTCGATCACGACTTGCGATGTATTCTGTGTAATCACTAATTCCACATCGTCAGGTGCACTCCCCGATTCATGGGCATTTTTTAGCAAGTTAATGAGCAACTGCTCTAATTGGATGGCGTCGGCTTTTAAATCAACGGGTTCTGGCATAGACAACTTAAATGGATACTGCTGCGCTAATTGCGCTAAGACATCATCCCAGCTAATGGTGTCAAATACTGGTACCGGAAGTTTGGCGAATTTTCCGTATCCCTGCACAAATTGGTTTAGGTGGGCAATACGCTCTTCAATAGTGTCAAACACCCGAACCAAACGCGGATCACTATTTTGGTTACTCACTATCTTCCCACTATGTAGCAGACTGGAGATTGGACCGAGTGAGTTATTGAGCTCATGGCTTATTACGCGAATAACCTTCTTCCAAACCGATACCTCTTGTCGATTCAACTCCCGTGTCATTTGTTTCAAAATAAAGAGCTTATGTGATTGGTTATTCAGTAAGAATGTCCCCTTTGCGATATGCCACGTTTCAACACCTTTGTCTTCAAGCGGTAGTGTAAATAGCCCTTCCTGACGGTTGTTCATCATATCGCCAAGTGCGCTTGGCTTTTGTGTCAAAAGCGTGTCAATCAACTCACCTTCTAAGCGATGGGCCGCGTTGAAAAAGTGTCTCGCTTGGTAATTACTAAACACTATTCGATTGTCACTATTTACAAGTAACAACACATCAGGAGACGTTTGTAGTACTTTGTCTAACATAAGTTCCCGCTGATGAAGCCACTGTTTTTCTTTTCTTAGCGTTTCGGCAGTTGCGTTGAATAAGGCGCAAAGCTCGCCAAACTCATCAGAAGAGGTACACGCCAATGTTGATGAATACTCACCGTCTTTAAAATTAAGTAGCCCTACATTAAGCGCTTTCAAGTTCTTATCAATGGGCTTTGTAAGTGTGTAAAAACAAAAACCGCTCAACACAAGTACACCACTTATAATCAGAATTTTGGTTTCAACCGACAAAGCAACGAAATACAACAAAGGCGCAATACCAACGGCGGTAGATGCCATTGCCGCAGCAATCAGTTTATTTCTAATGGTATTCACGATTTGTAATCTATCGCGTACTTGTCTAAACGACGATAAAGTGCCTGACGAGACAGACCAAAATGTTTAGCGACCTTAGCGATTACGCCATTGTAAGTCACCAAAGCTGCCTCTATTTCTACTTGCGTTGGCTCTGTTGTATTTGCTCTAGGCACTGTGTTTTTTGCCTCGCTTGTCAACCCGAATGCGTCTGCACCTAACACGCCTTCAGGGTATAGAATGTCAACTCTACGACAGGCGTTTTCTAACTCTCTTACATTGCCTGGCCACATGTGCTGCGTGATAGCTTGTTGGGCGGTAAGACTCAGTTCCCGACCGGGTAGAAAATGTTTTACCAACGCTAACGCATCATCCCCACGCTCGCACAGAGGAGGAACATTTATCTCGATAACGTTGAGCCGATAAAATAAATCTTCTCGAAATGTGCCTTTCGCAATATCTGCCACAAGATCAGCGTTGGTTGCGGAGATAATCCTCACGGTAGTGCGCTGAGTTTTCACCGAACCCAACTTTTCAAATTCACCGGTTTGTAAGACGCGAAGTAATTTCACCTGACCAGATAGTGGTAAGTTTCCAATTTCATCTAGAAATAAAGTTCCACCATTAGCTGCTTCAAATCTGCCAATTCGGCTTTTATTGGCGCTTGTAAACGCCCCCGCCTCTGCACCGAACAATTCTGCTTCTATGAGCTCTTGAGGTAGTGCACCTGCATTCACTTTAACGAAAGGCGCTTGATTTAACGGTGACTGTCGCTGAATGAGCTCTGCAATTTTCTCTTTTCCGCTACCATTAGGGCCAGTGATCAAAACTGGTACGTCAGACTTTGCCACTTGAAGTGCCATATCAACAACGCGCTGCATTGCGGCACTATCGTAAACCAGCCCGACACTTTGCGCCGCTTGCTTGGCGGTATCAAATACGTTGGCGTGCTGTTGTAGCGCCTTGTTCTTTGTATTGGCTTGCCCTAACGCTATTAGATTGTTTACTGTCGTCACTAATTTTGTATCGTCCCAAGGTTTTGGGATGTAATCTGCCGCCCCCGCTTTTACAAGTTCGACGGCCTGCTCAAGCTCAGTCCATGCGGTTATCAAGATAATCGGAAGCAATGGATTTAAGCTACGTAGGTCACTAAACAGCACTCTGCCCTCTTCGCCTGACGTAGTATCCGCACTAAAATTCATATCTTGGATCACTAGCGCTATAGATTGGTAGTTAACTATTTGAAGTGCCTCTTTAGGCGAGGTGGCAGTGACTATTTGATATCCGTGGATCTCTAGTAGTAGCGACAACGCTTCTAGCACTGCAGTGTTGTCATCTACTATTAAAATCTTCGTCATTGAAATACGTATCCATTCTACTGTTTGTTTTTATTGTCATAAGCGCTGCTTACCCACAATAGGTAAGCAGCAATATTAGCGCATATTAAATACTTCTTGTTGCTATGCTAGGTGAAATGTTTGCGGCACGCATAGCGGACAACACTACTGCCAATAAACTCATTATCAGAATACAAAAAGCAGTAACCAGCACATACTCTATCTCCAGCGCTTCAATGGAGTAGGCTTTCATTAGTCCTCGACCTAAGAAAATAGCGGCGATGCTACCTATCACTAGGCCTACTGTACATATCATGGCATTTTCAACCAAGAAATAACGCACAATAGCAGATTTTCGTGCACCTAAAGCTCGACGCGTTCCAATTTGTTTAGTGCGTTTGCTGATATTGAATTGGGTCAACCCAAAAATGCCCAGCGCGGTAACCAAAACCAGTATAACCACCAGCACAATTAACATACGCATCATGAGTACGTCAGTAGCATCATAGGCTTCTTTACTCTCGTCAAGGCCGTCCACATTGATGATCACGCGCTTGTCATAGGCTGATAACATCTTGTCTTCTATGATCTTCATGATATTAGCACGCTCATTTGCATCGGTTCTTACAAGAAAATGCTGATAACTTTGCGCATTAATATAGGGAATAATACCCGTGGTATTACTATCTTCTGCACGAGGCCATGCACTTTCCATTAAGGCGACAACACCGATTATTTCAAGGGCTCTTCCATCAACGTAAATCGATTTACCCAGTGCAGACTCATCATCAAACATGCTCTTAGCGAGTGCCTGCGAAACGATAATAGTAGTAGGGCCATTGTCGTGATAGCTATCACTAATCATGATTTCCTCAGGCCTGAAATTTCTTCCTTCGATGAGTTCTACACCAAAGGTGTCAAGTGCATGTTCATCGCCGTAGAAGTACATCAAGCGGCCTTCTCTCGATTGCTCTGGAAGGGGTTTTAACCTAATTGAGGTAGACGAACCACCGCCTGATAGCGGCACGGCCTGGGTAAGTGTGGCGTTAATAACACCCGGAATTTGGCGCAACATGGCCTCGTCTAATTCAGTCTGCTGTCTTAAATCAATGTCCTTTCCGAAGGTCATTACAGTAAAGCTAAAGATCTCTTGCTGAGGATAGCCAGTGTCTTCGCGCAAGTAAGATAAATTATCGTTAATCATAAAAGCCGCATTACTGACAATTGCGGTTGTCAGTGCAATTTGTAAAAACAGTAAAACAGCACCTACTTTGGAGCGCAGCAGTGCGCTAAATATTGGTTTTATATCAAGCATGATACGCCCTCCTATTGGCTCTTAAGGTAAATAGCTGGCTGAGTCTTACACACCAACCACGCAGGGTATAAGCCTGCTATAAAACTCGCGAGTAGTGAGATGGTCGGCGCAGCAAGTAGCATCGACCAATCCATCGTCGCAAGGGCATTGTAATAGTTGTTTGTCGTGCGCACTCCCCACAAACCTAACTGCGCAACAGCAATACCTAGTAGGCCACCTGCAACACCAATGACAGAGACTTCGACAATGTGCTGCAAAAATATCTGACGCTTGCTCGCGCCAAGTGCACGCCTTACCCCCACTTCAGGTGCTCTTTTCAAAAACTTCGCTAACAGAAGCCCAAGAATATTTGCTACACAAACCATTAAGAACATAAAACTAAGTGCGACGAGAATACGATTATCTTCAGATACCACTTCGGTATATTCCATCCACTCATTAACGTTGCGTAGCTTGTATTCTAAATTGTCACGTTGAAAGCGCCCCCGAGCTTTCTGGTCTTCCATATAAGCCATTAAAAACTGGCCATAAGCCTCTTTTTGTTGTTCGTTCTCCAACAATACCCAAAACTGTGTCCAGAGCTTTTCAGAGGCCAGCAAATCTTGATACCCTCTCATCGCTTCTTGTTTCCAGCCGTTCATGTTGCCCCACGTGCCAACTTCTTCTAGTGGCGCTATGGTGAATGGAATGTAAATCGACTCTGATGAGTTAAAAGCACCGTTGTTTACATCATAGTACTTTACATGGTGGTCCCAATTTTCAGTTACCCCCACAATCCGATAGCTCTTGTTATCTAAGAATATTTCCTTGCCGACAGAGTTCTCTCCATTGAAAAAACGGTCGTTAATCTCCTTGGTGATAACGGCAACATAAGGTTTGTTCTCTTGCGCGTCACGCGACCAAGCTTGGCCATAGATGAAAGGCCTATCGAAAATGTCAAAAAACTCTCTATTGACGAGTCGCGCCGGTTCCATGCGAGGCTTAACATCTGGCGTATTAAGGTGCACTGAAAACCCGCTGCGAAAACTGGGGCTGCTCAGTACATCAATGTCCGCGTTATAAAGGTTTGTGGCATCTTGGTAAGTCAGCTGGCGAGGCAAGTTGTCAGAAGAATTCCATTCATTACCCTCATCCATTAACTGCAATTGTGGGTAATGAATTTTGCTACTCTTGTGAGGAATTGGATCCATTGACATCATGTGGAACACTGACAGACTCGTCATGGTAATGCCAATTCCAATGGCGATTGCAAATACCATCAAGAAACTAATGATGGGCGTACTCTTAATGCTCCGCCAGCTTAAATCAATATAGTGAAGTAGCATATTACACCCCAGCCGCTTTCAAGCGTTCAATATCACCAACCGATTCAGAATCAGGGTTGCCCTGATATAGCGTAAAATCCGCCAGCTGACCATCAACCACTTGAATGTTACGAGGTGCTCTACGCGCTAGTTCTGGGTCGTGCGTCACCATAACGATAGTTGCGCCATTGCGGTTAATCTCTTCGAGTAACTCCATAACCTGACGAGCCATCAAGGTATCTAGATTACCGGTAGGTTCATCGGCAAGCAAAAAGCGAGGATTACCTGCAAGTGCTCTAGCAATGGCAACGCGCTGTTGTTGGCCACCTGAAAGCTGCTGTGGAAGGTGTTTAGCTCGACTCGCAAGTCCAACTTGCTCCAAGCATTCATCAATTCTGCGTTTTCGCTCTTTCGACGACACACCACGATACCGTAAAGGTACTTCAACGTTTTCAAAGATATTGAGGTCGGGAATTAGGTTAAAGCCTTGGAAGATAAAACCAATTTTTTGATTGCGCAAATCAGCTCGTTGATTGTCAGACAATCCTCCCACATCAATGCCATCAAGGGTATATTGCCCTGAGGTGAAGGGCTCTAATAAACCTGCCATGTTGAGGAACGTAGTTTTACCTGAACCGGATGGGCCAGTAACTGCAATAAATTCACCTTCGTTTACTTCAAGCGAAAAATCTCTTAATGCATGGGTTTGAACACTGTCCGTTTGATACACCTTGCTAATGTTGTGCATTTTTAACATTTTATTATTCCTTGTCTTATCGAAGTAGCACCGAAGGCGCTTGTTTAAATTTGTCGTAGTTTGATGTAATGATTTGATCGCCTTCTTGAAGGCCTTCAAGAATCTCCACTTCACGCATACTGGTAGCACCTATTTGAATAGCCACTTTTTCTGCGATATCTCCGCGTACGATATAAGCGGTATGCCCACCAGATTGAAGAAAGCTACCTCGTGCCACTTTCAGCACATCACTTTTGTTTTCTAATAAAATACGCGCTGACACTTGTTGATTCTGACGGATAGATTGCACACTGTTTTCAGGAAAACGAACACGGGCAGTAACTTGGCGCTCGACGACTTCAGGCGATATTGACACCAGCTTGCCAAGTACAGTTTCTCCGCCCATGGTTAGCTCTACATCCATTCCAATACCGAGTTCGCCAGCATAACTTTCTGCTACATTGAGTTGTGCTTCATAGGCAGACAAGTCAACTAGCGTCATCAGCAGTTCATTTTTGGCCACCAGCGCATTTGGCTGAATAAGCACATTACCCACAATGCCAGAAACGCTTGCTCTTATGCGTAAGTTAGCCAATTGACGTTCAAGCTCTTTTACAATGAGAGCTTGCCTTGCCACTTTGTCTTCACTGGTTTTAAGCTCAAAGGCTAAGGTATCCGCCGCTAGCGCTATTTCACCCATGGCGTGTTTGTGTGTAACCCGAGCGCGTGCTAAATCGTCCTGCGCTTTTTCAAAATCAATCTGGCTGATGAGATGATTCTCTATTGATAACGCTGCACGCTTGTCTTCGCGCATAGCGGCATCAAGTTCGACCTTGGCCAAATCAGCTTGCTTATTTAGCAGAAGTGTTTGACGTCTGACATCGAGCTCCTGACGAGCTAGGTCACTTTGTAAACTGGCGAGCACCAACTGCTCTTGCTTCAATGTACTTTGCAACTCGGGAGAGTCTACAACCGCTATGGTGTCACCGGCCTTGATAAAATCACCTGGCATAACATTGAGCATGACATAGCCTTGCTCTGGGCTATAAACTTGAGGGGCATTTGCGGCGATGATTTTGCCCGTGGTAATGATATCGCGCACCAAATCACCTTTAGAAACGGTATGCACTTTTAACGACTCTTTAGCTAAAGAAACATCAGCCGTCGGCGCAGACAGTAGCATGTACCCCAATACACCCGCTGCAACAACCCCACTCAATGACAGAACCCAATTCTTTTTATGTGTTTTGCGCTCTACAACGCTATCTTGGTTGCTTGTATCTTTAATCATCGAGTTTCCCTACCGAATAGCGTTTCTATGTTGGCCAGCACTATGCTGAATACACAGACCAACAAGGGTGCAGAAATATAATGAAGTAACATCATAATGGCCTTGATTCCTCAGTGGCATATACCGATTTAGTAGCGGTATGCGTTGTAATTGATTTTGCTACTGAAGCTAATACCAATAGCATGCCAAAAGTTAAATAATTGAATTTAATAGGAATTTAAAAGACAGACATAGAAAAAGTGTCCGCAGCGGACACTTTTGACTGTCCGGCAGTTTATCGCGGACAGACACATTGGAAATGAATGACTACTCGTATAAATACAAGAAATAAAACTGAAATAGAAGAGATCTAGCTTATGAGCGTATTGAGCAGTCTGAAGAGCTTATTCATGTCTATTGGCTTACTGAGGTGTTCGTCGAACCCTTCTTGCAAGTAATGCTTTACATCACTGACCATTGCATTAGCGGTAAGCGCCACAATAGGGATTGTGGGGTTTACTGCCTTAATCTTAAGCATTGCCTCTACACCATCCATCTCTGGCATTTGAATATCCATTAAAATAATGTCGAAATGTTTTTGTGTCGCGGCCTCTACCGCTAGTTTGCCATTTGTCACGGTAAGCATTTTTGCGCTCGTTTTTTCCAGCATTGAGCGCACAATCATACGGTTTATTTCATTGTCTTCTGCTATCAAAATGCGCTTGCCACTTAACTGTGGTGTGTTAAAGATGTTATCCGGCAACGGTTTAATTACCTGTGTCGCTTTAGGTAATGGTAAATGCACCGTAAATGTGGTCCCGACGCCTGTTTGACTTTGAACATCGATAGTTCCCCCCATCATTTTCACCAAGCTCAGCGTGATAGACATGCCAAGCCCGGTTCCTCCAAACCTGCGTGTGGTGGAACTGTCCGCTTGCGAGAATCGCTCAAATACGCGCGTCAAAGCTTCTTCGCTCATGCCAATGCCAGTATCAATTACCGTTAGACCTATCGCTGCCCGGCTTTCTAACGTGATAGGGTAAAGGTTGACCGTTACATTGCCATGTTCAGTAAACTTAACTGCGTTCGATACCAAATTTAGGCAAATCTGCTTTACTCTGACCATATCGCCAAGCCAGCCATCAGAAAAGGCCTCATCAATATTCGTAATAAGTTCAATACCTTTCTGACTCAATATACCGTCCACTTCAAAGCGCACCGACTTAAGCACTTCGGTCATCAAAAATGGAGCCTGCTCAAGGTCGAGTTTGTTATCTTCTATCTTTGAGTAGTCAAGAATATCATTGATAATGGTCAATAAAGATTGCGCAGAAGACGTAGCATTTTCCAACATGATTTGTGACCGCTTATCTAAGCTGCGCTGGTCAACCATTTGCAATCCGCCCAAAATGGCATTCATTGGCGTTCGAATTTCGTGACTCATATTGGCTAGAAACTCGCTCTTGGTTTTACTCGCCTTCTCAGCTTCGTTTCTTGCCCACTCTAGCGCATTTATCGCTTCATTCTTTTCGGTAACATCATAATTAACACCGATAACCCGCAATGCTTTTCCTTTGTCATTGCGAATAATTTCGGCACTCGCTTTAATGGTTCTAATGTTACCGTTAGAGTGGACTACACGAAACTCGGGTTCAAATCGCACACCTCCTTTTACCGCTTCGGTAAGCAAATTATGACAGTAAGCAATATCGTCAGGGTGTACACTGTTTTGCCATGCCTCATAAGCGCCAGAGAAACAGCTTTCAGTTATTCCATAAAGCTTGTACATCCATTTATCCCAGATGAGCTCGTCTGTTTCGACATCCCACTCCCATACACCAATTTCAGCAGAATCGTTAGCCAGCTTTAGACGCAGTGCATTACTTTCCGCGTGCTCTTTGGCCGATTGCAACTGCGATTCAATCGCTTTTTGTTCCGAGATATCTTGTACAACAGAGCAGATAAACTCTTCATCTGTTGCGCTTTTAATTTGTACACCTGACAATTGAACGGGATAAACGTGCCCATCTTTGTGAATGTACTCTTTGACATAAGGGCCATAACGGCCTGTTTTAGTAAGTGAAGTTAGCTGCTCTTGTTCTTGCTTATCATATTTTTTGGGTGTCAGCTGCCAATAGTCCATCTGATTTAATTCATCAACATCGTACCCGCTAAAACGGCTAAACTCTTTATTCACATAGTCAAATTCCCCACTACTCATTTTATTTATGGCAATGCCTACTGGAGCGAGGTTTACGAATAGTTCAAACTTTTCCTTTTCTTTCAAATAAGCCGTTTTAACACTTTCGAAATCAGAAACCACATCATCCAGCTTGCCCTTTGTTTCCAAAAGCTCGGAAATATCCCTCCCAATTGCAAGTACAAGCTGCTTGTCTTCAAGAGGAAGCGAAGTAAGAGACACTAAACACTGAAAGGTTGAGCCATCAAGGCGACTGTGCACCCATTGAAAAAGTTGAGGGCCATGAACAAGGGTATCTTCAATATATTTTTTTGCTAGTTCATCTGAACGCCGACCGCATGGCTGGTACTCAGGTGACAAATCGGAAGGTGAAAGGTTTAGAAAATATTGAGCACTGCCAACGCCGTGAAGATCAATGGCAGCTTGATTACATTCAATGAACTTGCCCGACGTTAGATCAATTATTGAAAGCGCGTCACCAGAGACATCAAAGAGTGTTTTATATTTTGTGTTTTCGGCCTCAGCACGTCTCAGCGCTAGTTTTAGCGCTTCTACTTCTTGTTCTAACGCGCGTAATCGCTCACTCATACTTCCACTTTGCCCCTACCATTACAACTACATCAAACTATAGCAGTATTTGTGCAAGGCTCTACATGAACACATAGTTAAAAGAAAAATAAGGCCTATTGGTTATGCACTGAGCCTTCTGCACTTTGCTTGATGAGCTCACCATAAAATTGAATTGCACTAATATAATCTGTAATAGGAATTTGCTCATTTACACCATGAAACTGTTTAAGGGTTTCGGGGTTAAGCTCTACCATCATAAATCGATAAATACTGTCTGACAGTGCGGTGAAGTGTTTTGCATCTGTGCCGCCTTGAACTAAATATGGCGCGACCAGCGTTTCATTTTGCATAGTCCGGATAGTGCTCTCAATTAAGCGATACCCCATACTATCCATGGTAGACACATTACTGGCTTCATTTGCCATGTAGGCTTCAACACCCACACGAGGATCATCAATAGTTCCGTTTACATGCGCCACCAAGTCGTCGATAGTCATGCCTGGCATAAGCCGGTAATTTATTACGCCAACTGCCTGAGTTGGCAATATATTAGACTTTGAACTTCCTTCAACCATAGTCGCGGCGGTCGTGGTGCGAATGCTGGCGGCAGAGCTTGGCTTGCTCAACATCGCGCCTTCGATAAGCGGGGAAAGCAACC
This sequence comes from Alteromonas sp. KC3, assembly GCF_016756315.1. Lineage (NCBI taxonomy): Bacteria > Pseudomonadati > Pseudomonadota > Gammaproteobacteria > Alteromonadales > Alteromonadaceae > Alteromonas > Alteromonas sp. KC3. The sequence goes on along the minus strand of NZ_AP024235.1, from coordinate 1,284,530 downwards.
ACAAATTAGCCATAGCCATGCGGGTTGGAAAGTCGGTGTAGTAACCCATTTTTTCGAACGTTTTGTTGATGAACTGGAAATCTGTAGGCAATTGGTTATTTTCAAGCTTCACAATGGCCTGACTGAGAACACCAACTGCGGTATGTTCAGGAGGTTGCGATGAGTGCCCGCCATCATCATTCACTGTTAAACGAATATTTGCATAGCCTTTTTCTGCAATACCCACCACTGCAACTGTGCGCTCAGTTCCCACCATCAGGCCTCGTGTAATCGCACCGCCTTCATCAAGCACAAATTCAAATTCAATATTCTGCGCTGCAAACCAGTCTGCAACTTTTGCGGCGCCTTGCTCACCGCCAATTTCTTCATCGTGCCCAAACGCAAAGTAAATAGTGCGTTTAGGGGTCAGTCCTTTGGCTAACAAATGTTCCATTGCTTCTAGTAACGCAAACACCGTCACTTTGTCATCTAGAGTGCCTCGCCCCCATATCGCCCCGTCACTTATATCTCCACTAAAAGGAGCGTGAAGCCATTGTGATTCAGTCGCAGAATCTACAGGCACTACATCCATATGCCCCATAAACAAAGCTGGCTTTAGCGTCGAGTCGGAGCCTGCTAGTTTGTAGACCAAACTGTATTCACTGATGACAGTTTTGCTCATTTTGTTGTGAACAAGGGGGTAGGAAGATTCTATGAATGCATGCAAGCCTGAGAAAGCTTGGTGGTCGAACTTAGTAGCGTCTTCATGGGAAATTGTTGGAAAACGAATAGCCTTGGCGAAACGCTCTACCACTAGTGACTCGTCAATAATAAGTGGTGAAAATGACGCATTTGGGGAAACTTGATTATCACTAAACACGGTAAGCGCGCGGACAACCAGTAGAGACACCAACACTAACAACGCTAAAACAGCTATCCCAATTGCTTTTTTCATTTTCACATCCCTTATTATTGTTATTGGTAAATAAACAAGCGCTAGCTAAATAACTTCATGAACCAACCTTTTTGAAGGTCTTCTTCACAGGTTTTTAATTGTGTGGCATAACGTAATGATCTCGCTTTTACTTTAGAGGCCACTTTCTTCAGCCAAGGTTTGCGGTCATAACTTCTGCGCTTATACCCTCCCCACCCTTCGTGGTAGTTCAGGTACTGTGCATACGCATCCCACTTAGACACGCCATTAACTTTTTGTGATTTATAAATAAACCACCCCATGAAATCGATGGCATCATCAAAATCATCCCTATCTGCGCCGCTATTGCCGGTTTCGCGAATATAGTCTGACCACGTTGGCGTTTTAGCCTGAGAATAGCCGTATGCAGAACTTACACGTCCCCATGGGATCAACCCGAAAAACACGTAATCTCTCGGAGGGAGGGCATCGTGCCTAAACGAGCTTTCTTGGTACATCATTGCCATTGGCACGTGAATGGGAACACCCCATTTATCTCTCGCATCAGCAGCTGCATCATACCAATCGTCCTTTTCGTAGAATATTTCGCATAAATTACTGATGTCTTTAGGAGGCGTAGTTGCACACCCCGCGATAAACAGCGGAAAAAGAACGATGAAAGTTGATAAAAAAATAACCAATTTTTTGAACTTTTGGTTCATAACTTGTCTTAATTAATGTTCTAGTAAAATGTGTGTTTCCCTGGAACCCTTTAATGCCTGACCCTTGTCAGGCATTTTTTTTTGCTGGAGGTTCTGAAAAATAATCGCGTATGAAGCTGTCAAAGTCTTTGGTATCAGCCTCTTCAACCTCTTTTTGCGCTTTCAAAGACACTTCCGCCTGCGCCATAAAGCCAGCGGCGTCGGTATACTGATAGTTAAACGCTTTCATCTCATCTTGGTACATTTTCGCGAGTTCAAGACCAAACACACCGTTATCTTTATCATTCTCTAACAACGTGTTTAGCAACATACCTGAAGGCGTAAGGTTAGGGTTTCCTACTTTCTCAAATTCGCTGGCCACGGCCTGAGAATAGCGTTCGGTTTCATTTGCTTTATCAAGTAAATCAGCGGCTTGCTTGAAATAGCCAAATAAAGACTCACTCCACGCTCGCAATGACACGGCTTTGCCGTTATTGCTTAACATTAACTCAGGATCACGTCCTTGAAGCACGACCTTGTTCATATTCTCTTTGGCTTCATTAAGCTGAGCCTCGTCTAACTCGCCACTGGGTATCAACAGACAGGCAAGCAAAAAGACATCTAAGAAGTCGAATTGGGTCTGCGTTATTCCCAGCGCAGAGAACGGATTCACATCCAATGCTCTCACCTCAATGTAGTTAATACCTCGACGCACAAGTGCATCAGTAGGTTTCTCCATTGACTGTGTTGGCTGCTTAGGTCGTATGGGTGAATAAAGCTCGTTCTCAATTTGAATAATGTTGCGACTTAATTGCTGATAATTGCCCTCTTCGCCCGCAGCAAATTGGCTAAATCGTGCAGACGGTGTTGTCATTGCGCCTCGCAACAAGCGGACATAGTTATCAAGTTGGTTGTAACAAATCTTAAGTGAAGACTGCTCGGCGCTGGTATACCCTAAATCGCTCATGCGCAACGACGTGGCATAAGGCATATAAACCGTACCTTTACCTACTTTTTTGAATGGCAACGCATGTTCTTTGCCTTTTAGGAATGAACCACACAACGCTGGAGATGCGCCATATAAATAGGGAATCAACCAACAAAAACGTCGATAGTTTCGAATAAGTCCAAAATAGTCTGCTGATGTTTGATCTTGTGAGTGCGTGTTGCCATTAAGTTCAGCCCACAATTTCCAGAAACTCTCTGGCAGAGAAAAATTGAAATGCACGCCCGCTATTGCTTGCATCATGCTGCCATAACGATTTTTAAGCCCAATGCGATAAACGCGCTTCATTTTGCCCACATTTGACTCGCCAAAATAAGCAATAGGTATGTGAGTTTCATCATCAATGAAACACGGCATACTTAACGGCCAGATATATTCATCGCCAATGTTGTCGATAACAAACTTGTGAATATCCTTTAACTGGGCAACCGTTTTCGCTGCACTGTTCTCAGGTGGCGTAATGAATTCAAGCAACGATTCTGAAAAATCAGTGGTGATTGATTCATGTGTTAAGGCAGAACCCAATGGCAAAGGATGCGGTGCCTGAGACAAAGTACCATTAGGGTTAATGCGAAGAGCTTCGCGTTCTACGCCACGCTTTATATCTTTTAGCGTCGTTAAAAACTCGGGAGACTTAAGCGCTTCAATTCGCGCGTCGAAACGGTTTGAGTTTGCAGTCAAAATGATGGTCCGTTATGTCATTATTGCCCCTTGTTATGGGGGGCAATAAGGTAAATTCAACAATGATCAATCTATCAGTTTAACGTTTCTCTGGTGTTACTCTCTACTGATAACTCGACAATTGGCATTGATAACGCGTTCAATTGAGGCAGAACCTTCGTTTTATCACCTACTACAATAATTTGCATTTTATCTATATTCAAATATTGCTTCGCGAGCATGTCGAGGGTGGCTTTGTCGATGTTATTGATTATCTCAAGTTGTGCTTTGCGATACCCTTGAGTTAAATCATAACTAAGCAACTGCCTTAGGAATCGCGCTTTGCTGGTAGGCGTTTCAAACTCTAGCGCATCGCTTAGTGTAAATGCACTGCGCATAAAGTCTATTTCTTGCTGGGTTACCCCTTCTTCACGATAGCGTTTTATTTCGCTAAAAATTTCTTGAATGCCCTGCGCAGTGTTCACCATATTAAGGTCGGCGCTTGCCTCAAACCACCCCAGTGTCTTTCCGCCTACAAAGCCACTGTTTGCGCCATAGGTGTACCCTTTATCTTCTCTTAAATTAAGATTTATTCGGCTGTTAAATGCGCCACCTAATGGGAAGTTCATTAAACGCGTTTTAAAGTGTTCACCCGTTGCATCGAAAGGAAGACTTCTATCCACCATATAAACAACCGATTGCACTGCTTCAGGACTATCGACCAAATAAATGGTGTTTTCGTTATAAGAAGGAAATGCATGGTAATCGCCAATCGCATAATCTTCTCCTTGCCACTTACCGATAAAGTCGATGGTATTAAGCATTTGTGCCTTGGGAAGATTGCCAACAACTACAATGCTGGCCTTTGACGGTGAGTAATATCGTTCGTAAAACGCTTTTACATCGTCTAGCGTTATGTTTTGAACGGTTGCCAACGTACCTTCATCTGGCAGACTTACACGGTTTTCAGCGCCAAACAATACCAAATCTCGTGCGCGGCGCGCCAAGCTAGACGGCGTTTTTGCTTGCTGCTGCAGTCCTTGAAGCACTCGCTCCTTCATTCTATTAAAATCATCTTCGTTAAACGCAGGGTTAAACAATTTTTCTTGTAGTAGCGCCAGTGTTTGATCAAGGTTCTTCGTCAACGTAGACACATAAACTTGTGAATAACGTCCCGCTGCACTGAAACGAATACTACTCCCCAACTTGGCAAGTTCGCTCGCTAACGCTTCATTGGTGTAGTTCTTTGTTGTTTCGTTCATCAACAGTGCGGTGAGATAGGCTGTTCCTGCTTTTTCTTTGCTCTCAAGTAGTACGCCACCGTCCATACCTAGCGTCAGGGTGACCGTTGGCGTTTCACTGCTAGTAACGCCTAGCACTTTAATACCATTAGATAAGTGTGCTTCCCAGTATGCTGGCACCTCTACCACTGGCGCTTTACCCGCTTGAGGCATTATGCTGCGATCAAAACTGGTTGGCGCGCTTTCGAAGTGTTCATCGTTAACGTCGGTAATGTCATTCCCATAGTCAGGGATGGTGCGACGCGGACGCTCAAAGGTTTGTTCTGCTGCCGCAAGTTCAGGCTGCCCTTTGGGCACAACACTCAGTACAATACGATTAGCACCTTTAATGTACTTGTTGTATACGCGCATCACGTCTTCGCCGGTGACTGCATTATAGCGAGCGATATCTTCTGCAATTAAATCTGGGGTTTGATGGAAGGTTTCATTTGCCGCTAGCGCTGATACTTTTCCAGACACACTCTGTAGTCCAAAAACTGTTCGCGCTTCAATTTCGCCTTTAGTGCGAGCCAGATCATCTTCAGTAACCCCACGAGTTTCAAACTCTTTCAGCGTCGCATCTAATACCTCTTGAAGCGTGGCTAAAGACGTAACTTTTGCAGGGTTCGCCAATGCAAGAAGCTGGAACTCACATGCGAGTTCTCTGCACGGGTGAGACACTACGGCCTGTACTGCCATACCTTGCTTCACCAAATTTTTGTAAAACAGTGACGTCTTTCCGCCGCCCAAGATATCGGAAAGTACATCAAGTGGCGCTTCATCTTCGTGTCGCGCATACACCGTTGGATACGTAATTTGTAGCAGTGGAAGATGCACTTTATCTTCAAGCGTCATGTAGCGCGTTTCATCAAGGGTAACTAGCGAAGGAACAGGCTGCGCAACCTCTGGCCCCCTTGGAATTTCACCAAAGTATTTTTTTATCCACGCCTTGGTTTTAGCTACATCAATGTCGCCGCCAATTGTTAGCACAGCATTGTTTGGGCCATACCAGCGCTTAAAAAATGCTTTTAAGTCATTGACGTTAACACGGTCTAAATCTTCTACATAGCCAATGGTTAACCAAGAATACGGGTGTCCTTCAGGAAATAACGCTTCACCGTTTAACTCAAATCGCAATCCGTAAGGCTGATTATCAACCCGTTGTGCACGTTCGTTTTTAACGGTTTCTCGCTGGTTTTCAAATTTCTCCTGATCAACAGCTTCGAGTAAATAGCCCATTCTATCTGACTCAAGCCACAAGACTTTTTCAAGTTGGTTGGCGGGTACCGTTTGGAAGTAGTTAGTTCTATCAGTATTCGTGGTACCGTTGAGGTTGCCACCTGCCTCGGTAATCACCTTAAAATGCTGCTCGTCAGCCACATGCTTTGAGCCTTGAAACATCATGTGTTCAAAAAAATGTGCAAAGCCAGATTTACCCACTTCTTCGCGCGCAGAGCCTACGTGATAGGTTACATCGACATGCACTAACGGGTCGGAGTGGTCTTCGTGAAGAATTACGGTAAGACCGTTGGGTAACGTGTATTTTTCGTAAGGGATAGATACCCCAGTATCATCTAAAGCTGGTTCAATTTGCGTGCGCTGACACGCCGAAACCGAAATAATCGTCATTAAAACAACTAAGGTACGAAAAGTCAGTTTTCCTGACATGCTTATTCCTTTTTAGTTACAACATTTATCAAAGGACCACCCTTTGTCTGATCTTCGAAAGATTACCAGACTTTTTAGCGCTTTACCTGCTCTGACTTTGCTATGATTGTATTAATTTGTGTATTTCTGAAATACACTTACGCTTATAGTCTACAGATTCACTCGAATACCCAAGCGCGATGCGCTGAGTAATCGAAAACAGCTGGCGAAACGTCTCATCGTGATAAATAGAGGCACTGCAGTTAAAAGGATGGTTGCATGGAACAGTCAACGACAGTAATTGATATCGATTTTGGAATGTCTCAGCTAAGTGGTAATGAAAAGCTACTGTTCACCTTATTAGGTAAATTTACTGATGAGTATCAGTCTACGGATACGGAACTTCAGGCGTTGGTAGAAAAAGGCGAATTTGATGAAGCCTATTCACTCGTTCATACCCTTAAGGGCGTAACGGGTAACTTGGGACTTTTTGCACTTCACAATGCCAGCAAGCCTGTTGAAAGTAGTATAAGAAATGATAAGCGCATACCTGACGATTTTGCCCAATTTGCCAACTGTCTTCATGATACTATTACTGCGGTAAAGGCGCTTACAGCGGCCCCCTCTGAGCAAGCTAGCACAGGTAGCAATACTGAAAATGAAAGCGCTGCAGCGCAGCAAGCCAAAAAGCAACTATTAACTGCGCTTAAAGCCAGTGAATTTATTTCACAAGATAGACTCGACACTTGGCTCGACACGATAGGTTTTGACAACGCCAAGCGCACCGCTATTGTAGATGCGGTTGATGAGTTGGACTACGAACAAGCCATTGAGAAACTGGAAAGTAACTAGGTTCAAGCATTGCGCGACATTCCCATACTTTACGAAGATGACAACCTGTTGGTTGTTAACAAGCCTTCAGGCGTCAGCATGCATGGTGACGCCAACAATAACGCAAGTTCTCAACAGTCAAACAACAGCGCCGATTTAAGTGCAGGCGTAGTTACTTTATTAAAAGCGCAACTGGGTATCGCCCAACTACACCTATGCCATCGATTAGATACGGGGACTTCTGGTTGTTTGTGTCTTGCCAAAACTGACAACATGGCGCGGGAAATTGGTGAATTATTCGCTTCGCGACAGGTCAACAAATATTATCTTGCGCTAAGTGCGCAAAAGCCAAAGAAAAAACAAGGGATTGTTATTGGCGATATGAAAAACCGTCGCGGTGGCCAGCGTATCTTGCTTAAAAGTACGCAGAACCCAGCGATTACCCAATTTTTTAGTCAATCAGCCAGCCCAGGAATTAGAGGCTTTATCGTTAAACCTTATTCGGGCAAGACTCATCAAATTCGTGTAGCTCTCAAAAGTATTGGCGCGCCAATATTAGGGGATACATTATATGGTGGTCAAGATGTAGACAGACTGCATCTTCATGCCTGGAAACTGGTACTTCCTCTATCGCACGATACTGTATCAGTAACCGCTCACATGCAAAGTGGCGAGATGTTTCTACACGAGGATGTCCAAACGTGGTTTGCATCACTGAATAAACCTGAAGCATTTCCATGGCCAAACGTACCTGCTCGCTATCAACAACAAAGCGTTTCAATACGCGAGAATAGTGAACTAAACGAAAACAGGGATTAGCGATTATGAGTAAGCTTCATATCGTAGGTGCAGGAGCCATAGGCAGCTTGGTTGCCGCAGGCGCGCATAGAGCTAACATGGTTTGCGCGCGTTATCCTCGAACGCTTGATACTGCACCAAGCATTGCAAGGTGGTTGGATGGAACTCAGTTTCCACTGCCTCCAGCTCAATCTTCTCTTGAAGTGTTAGACGAGGATGACGTGTTACTTTTACCGTTAAAAGTCTATCAGCTTAACAAGGCGCTCACTGAATGGCTTCCTTTCCTTAAGAATAAGCCCACGGTTGTGTTACTGCACAATGGCATGGGTGGACTTGAAGTTGCACAGCAGGTATTGCCCTTCAACTATCCCTTATTACTTGCCACCACTAGCCATGGGGCGTTTAAGCGACAAGATGAAAACAGTAACAATATGGTGGTCTACAGTGGTGCAGGTACAACGCAAATTGGCGTCCCTGTTTCATTAGCTGAATTAGATCATATAAAAGAGATGGATGTGCTCACACCCAAACTGCGTAAGGCAATAGCCTTACTTAATAATGCTTTACCTGATTTTACCTACACGCCCAATATATTGCGGGCGTTGTGGCAAAAGCTAAGTGTGAATGCAGTTATCAACCCTCTTACCGCCCTTAATAATATTCAAAATAAATGCATTGTTCACGACCAGTTTAGCTATCTACGTCACGCGGTTTGCCAAGAATTTGTCGATGTTGCCGGCGCATACGGCTTCAAGTTTTGCGCACAAGATATTCATCAGAATGTCATCAAGGTGGCAAAGGCAACAGGAAATAACTTTTCAAGTATGCATCAAGATGTGAAGTTGGGGAGAAAAACAGAAATATCAGCGATCAATGGCTACATTGTAGACATGGGCACAAAAAAGGGCATCGACGTTCCCGTCAATGCCCTCTTGGTAGAAAAGGTAAACGCGCTTTAATCTGCACGCTTGTCCTTACTTTATTCCTCTGCGTCTTGAGCGTCTTTAGACACTTGCGGCTTCATGTGAGGGAATAAGATAACGTCTTTAATCGTTGAGCTATCAGTAAATAGCATCGCTAAACGGTCAATCCCGATACCTTCACCCGCCGTTGGCGGCAAGCCATATTCAAGCGCGCGAATGTAGTCGTCGTCAAAATGCATGGCTTCATCGTCGCCTGCATCTTTCTCTTCAACCTGCTTAGCGAAGCGCTCTGCCTGATCTTCTGGGTCGTTTAGCTCGCTAAAGCCGTTCGCTAGCTCGCGTCCACCTACAAAGAATTCGAAACGGTCAGTAATGAACGGGTTATTGTCATTGCGACGCGCAAGCGGCGATACTTCCCACGGGTATTCAGTAATAAACGTAGGCTGAATAAGCTTCTCTTCCGCTGTCGCTTCAAAGATTTCGCAAAGGTACTTACCTGCGCCCCAAATACCATCGACTTCAGGCTCTTTAATGTGAAGCTGTTTTGCCATTGCTTTAAGGGCGTCTAGATTCGCCTCAGGGTCGCGAATTGCAGCTTCATTGGCTTCTGGCCAGTATTTAAGAATAGCTTCGCCCATGCTTAAGCGGTCAAATGGCTTACCAAAGTCATATTCAACTTCGCTCGTCACATTACCTTCAGTATCTTTCGTGGTATTGGTAATAATAGTCGTACCAAGAATATCTTCTGCTAATGTACGAAGCATGTCTTCAGTTAGGTTCATCAAGTCGTTGTAGTCTGCGTAAGCTTGATAGAACTCAAGCATAGTAAACTCTGGATTGTGACGAGTTGATAAACCTTCGTTACGGAAGTTACGGTTAATTTCGAACACGCGCTCAAAGCCACCCACTACAAGACGCTTAAGGTAAAGCTCTGGGGCAATACGCAAGTACATATCAATATCAAGTGCATTGTGATGTGTTACGAAAGGCTTCGCCGTTGCACCGCCCGGAATGACTTGCAGCATTGGCGTTTCGACTTCTAGGTAATCACGCTCTGTAAGGTACTTGCGAATACCATTTACAATTTTACTGCGGATCATAAAGGTTTTGCGCGTTTGCTCACTGGTGATCAAGTCTACGTAACGCTGGCGATACTTGGTTTCTTGATCACTCAAACCATGGAATTTTTCAGGCAATGGGCGAAGTGCTTTAGTCAGCAATTCGTAATGCTCCATATTCACATACAAATCGCCCTTACCTGACTTGTGTAGGTCACCGGCAACACCAATGATGTCACCAATATCTAGCGCACCATATTTGGCCTTAAGGTCTTTTTGTGTGTCTTTGTCGGCGTATGCCTGAATACGACCAGTCATATCTTGTAATAGCAAGAATGGGCCGCGTTTAGCCATAATACGACCAGCAATGCTTACCTTGTTGCCCTGCTCTTGCAGAGTTTCTTTGTCGAATTCACCGAACTTTGCTTGAAGTTCATCAGCATAGTTTTCACGACGGAAGCTGTTTGGGAAGCCATTTGCACGGCACTGTTCGCGAATAGCGCTTAACTTTGAGCGGCGCTCTGCAATCAATTTGTTATCGTCAGTTTGTTGGTCAGTCATAACCTTGTCACTTCGTTGTTCGGTTTACAGCCCAGATTTCAGGCTGGCTTGAATGAATTTGTCCAAGTCGCCATCTAGAACGGCTTGAGTATTACGTGTTTCCACGCCTGTTCGCAAATCTTTAATGCGAGAGTCGTCTAGTACGTAAGAACGTATCTGACTACCCCAGCCAATATCTGACTTGCTGTCTTCCATCGCTTGTTTTTCGGCGTTTTGTTTTTGCAGTTCAAACTCATAAAGTTTGGCTTTTAACTGCTTCATCGCCTGATCTTTGTTTTTGTGCTGCGAGCGGTCGTTCTGACACTGCACCACAATGCCTGTCGGTTCGTGAGTAATGCGCACCGCAGAGTCTGTTCTGTTTACGTGCTGACCACCCGCACCCGACGCGCGATAGGTGTCTATACGTAAGTCAGACGGATTAATTTCAATATCGATGTCGTCATCAATTTCAGGGTATACAAACGCAGATGAAAACGACGTATGACGGCGGTTGCCCGAGTCAAATGGTGATTTTCGCACCAAGCGGTGTACGCCTGTTTCTGTGCGTAGCCAACCAAACGCATATTCGCCCTGAACGCGAAGTGTGGCACTTTTAATACCTGCTACTTCGCCTTCCGATACTTCTATCAGTTCGGTTTTAAAACCATGAGCTTCACCCCAGCGCAAATACATACGCAATAGCATGTTTGCCCAATCCTGCGCTTCTGTACCGCCTGACCCCGACTGAATGTCAATATAGCAGTCGTTCTCGTCATTAGGGCCAGAAAACATGCGGCGAAATTCGAGCACTTCTAGTTGCTCAATTAAACCTTCAAGCTCACTTTGGGCCTCAACGAAGGTATCTTCGTCTTCAGCTTCAACCGCAAGCTCAACCAAACCTTCTACGTCTTCCGTACCCTGGTCAAGTTTGTGAATAGTTTCTACTATTTGCTCTAAAGCCACTTTTTCTTTGCCAAGTGCCTGCGCTCTGTCTGGCTCGTTCCAAACATCAGGGCTTTCTAACTCTCGGCTAACTTCTTCTAAACGCTCTGACTTTGCATCAAAGTCAAAGATACCCCCTAAGCGCTTCAGTGCGCTCGCGGATATCTTTTATCGCATTAGTAACGGGGTTTATTTCAAACATAGTCCGCTTATTTCATTAAAAATTTAAGACCGCGGATAGTACCGAATTTACGTTAATTTTGATAGTGGTTAACGCAAATAAGGTACATTTGTTATGTGATAATTTAGGCCTCGTGCCTTCACGTTGACATAAGGCGCAAAAGGCAGCGAGGTATGAACTTATCGATGCGTTGTTCAAAGTCGTTCAACGGTAAAATCTTACCGATGAATTGCGGCCGTTAAGGGTTGTATACCAGCCGTTTATGCCTATATCTTTAACATACTCAGAAAAAACGGACTGTTTCAGTTTTTACACCAATGTCTCTAAATAATTTATCTTCAGCCATTATTGGTGTGCTTATTGGGCTGCTGCTATTGGCAATCGGTCCAATGGTGGAGTGCGATAATCTCGCAGGCTCTGCAATGACTTTGCAATGTCCAGATGGTGTGCCAGTGTCATCAGTATGGCCTACTCTATCCGTTTTAGTTGCGGGTATTGGCATTGCAAGCTGGCTTTATCGCAACAGAAGTAAATAGTATTTTTTTCTCCTATTTGCGCGATACGCCACCAAATCACGCCACAAAACTATTAAATGGCACAGGTAATATCTCTTCTAGTAGATAACACTTTTGAATGCCATTTAAGTTGCCTAAATAGATAGGCATTTTGGGATCGTAAAACTCAGAAATTACCTGCAAGCACAATGCACACGGCGGAACTGGCTCGTCTTGGTCGGCAACCACAATGAGATATTCCATATCGCGCTTACCCACCGCCGCTACGCCGCTCCAAATCGCATTACGTTCTGCACAAATAGTGGCGCCGTAACTCGCGTTTTCCACATTACAGCCAACAAAAACATCGTCACAATCTTTAAATTTAACCGCAGCACCTACCTTAAAATGCGAATATGGAGAATATGAATTGTCCCTCGCGATTAGGGCTTTTTTATAGGCGGTTTGAACCTCTGGGGCTAGTTTATTTGTCAATTTTTTGTACCACTTTTTCAAAGGGGGTATGAAGACTAAAGACATTTAAAAAGTGATGCAACACTCTCTCATTCGTTTGCACACTATCTACACAGCATGAACACAAAACAATTCACTTGATCTTTTTTCATTTAAGCTTACACTTGTTCGCTCAATCAGCGTACACATGTGCGCTCAAATTTAATTTTCGTCTTTTTAGGTGTGACAGACGCCGTGAATGCTATTTTCAACAAAATTACTCATCAGCTTTTTCATCACAAAACGTGGAAGGGGTATTGGGAGCCCATCATTCAATTATTCCTTCCAGCGTGGCGCGATAGCTATTACCGGGCAAAAGTAGTAGCGTTTAAAAGTCTAAGAGCAGATGTCGTTCAGTTAACGCTGTCGCCAGAAAAAAAATGGCCAATACATAAGGCTGGGCAGCACATAGCGTTGACCGTTGAGGTTGATGGGAAACTAATCACACGCATTTTTACCATCGCATGCGGTACAACGACACGAAAGAGTCAAGGCGTTATTCGTCTTATTATTAAAGTAAAAGATGATGGAGCACTCACGCCTTTTCTGGGCAACTTTAGCAAGGGTAAATGGGTAAACATTTCGCCCCCGATGGGTTCGTTCTCACTTCCACATGGTAAATCAGTGCTGATGATTGCTGGCGGGTCTGGCATAACCCCATTTCTCGCGATGCTAGAGGACTATCAAGCCAATAAAAAAGGTAGCCTAGAGGATAAACAGTCCATTCATCTTATTTACTATGCCAAACCACATGAGCACCTTTTGGTTGAAGAGTTAACCGAATTTGCAAACCACAATGAATCTTTCAGCTTTCAATTGCTAAGCCGGATGCATGACGGCGATATAGAACCTTATCTTGCCCAACATGGCACTTCGCACTGGATGGTATGTGGTCCTTTCGAGCTGTATCAACAAGTGGCACAGACCGCCAAGTTGATTAACGTACCGGTTGATAGTGAGCACTTTGTCGCATTCCCGCATCTAACTGACAACACTAATTCGCCGAAACAACAGCTTATCGTTAAACACAACAAGACCACACTGACTGTGAGTAATACGGAAACACTGCTAACACAGCTACAAAAAGCAGATGCCCCGTTAGTTATGGCTGTGGCATGGGTATTTGTCACCAATGTCAGTGTATTAAGAAAAGCGGTGTTGTGCGCGACGTTCGCACAGGTGAATTATCAGACAGCGCAGAGCAGCTTATTCAACTCTGTGTATCGCAAGCTGCTACCGATTTGGAGTTACAAGCATGAGCACGACCGTTCTTCGAGAACAACCACAACCGGACCACACGGTGGCTTCTACTTCAACAACAATTTGTGAAAAGAAAATGTCAACTCAGCCCAATTTTGATCTACTCGCCGTACAGCTTGATGAGTTGAAAGCTGACGTAAAGCGCAAACTTGGCCAAGAAGATGCCAACTATATCCGTCGAATCATTCGCATTCAGAGGCTTTGCGAATGGACGGGACGTATTCTATTAATGCTCGGTTTTTTACAGCCTGCTTTATGGGTCATTGGCGTATTGTCCCTAGCCGCTGCAAAAATACTCGACAACATGGAAATTGGTCACAATGTTATGCATGGTCAATATGACTGGATGAATGACAAGCATATCAACTCAAAATCCTATGAGTGGGATATTGCCTGCGATGGTTCAAGTTGGAATAGAGTCCACAATTATGAGCACCACACGTACACGAATATTATTGGGAAAGACCGTGATTTTGGCTACGGCCTATTACGCCTTTCCAATGATTTTCGCTGGCGAGTAAAAAACCTATGGCAACTGGCGACTTACGCCGTGTTAAGCATAATGTTTCAGTGGGGCGTGTCTTATCACGAAATGGCCGCTGAGCGCGTATTTTTTGGTAAGAAAAAGGAGAATCGAAAAAACACGCTGACGCACAAAGAATTAAAGAGGCGTTTTTTTAGTAAAGGCGCTCGCCAACTAGCCAAAGATTATGTGCTCTTCCCACTTCTAGCTGGCCCTTTATTCTTATGGGTACTAACGGGTAATCTCGTAGCAAATCTACTTCGTAATCTATGGACATCAACCATCATATTCTGTGGCCATTTCACGGGCGATGTGGAAACCTTTAGCGAGGCAGATTGTAAAAATGAAACGCAGGGTCAATGGTATTATCGACAAGCACTGGGGTCGTCAAACATTAAAGGTGGTAACCTATTTCACGTGCTAACGGGTCATTTGAGCTTTCAGATCGAGCACCACCTCTTTCCAGATATTCCTGCTAAACGCTATAGAGAAATGGCACCAAAGGTACGGGAAATTTTTAAGCAACATGGCATGCATTACAATACTGGCAGCTTCATGCGCCAGTACGCCAGTGTAGTGAAAAGAATAATACGCTATTCTTTTCCTTAGGCATTTTTAATAAGCATGCCAATGTTTTAGCAAAGTCACTTGAGAAAAATTACTTGAGCAAACTACGATGGGCGGGCATCGTGGCGAAGCAGTTGGAATCCAAGCCATCCCGCCATTGCACTCGCACTGGTTAGAAAGGTGCCCCACCCCCAATCTATCGCCATGATAAAGAGTGTAAACCCATCTATTATGCTGTAGGCAGTAAGGTTGTATGCGCCATAACTCGCCAGTCCTAACAAAGCCCCATCTATGCCCGCATAAAGCAGTGACTTATCTCTATTGGCAACCACAGCTAAGACAAATACTACAAAACCATACATCAGATAAAAGACTAACCAAGGCCAGGTAATAAACGCACTGCGAAGCAATGGCGCCATTTCAGCTTGGTACCAACTGTCAGCAATAACGCCAAGCCATAGGAAATCAAGCACAGCAAAACAAACAAAAATCGCCAATAACGACGCAAAAATACTCTTCGCATAGAGCATAATTTTAGACAACATCTAACATCTCCCTGTTGCAACCTTAGTAATTGGAATACGTTAGTGTGTCACGATAGGACTATTTACAACAATAGCCCTACTAAAATTACAATAGAGGGTCAGCTAATTGTTTAGGGCACGGTCTAAGGAGGCTTGCAATGATGTAGTCGGCCTTCCTATCAAACCAGACAAGGTGTGACTGTCATCGTGAAGCCATCCTGTTGCGGCGTAATGCTCAGAATCAGCTATCGCAACGGCCATCGCTTCAGGCAAACCGGCGTCAATAAGTGCTTGCCGATATGCTTGCTCGTCCATGTCAATAAAATCGATGTGCTTGCCAGTCGCCTCTGATATTGCCTGTGCGTATTCACTTAATGTAAAGCCACTATCACCCGCAAGCTCTAGTGTTTTACCTACATAATCTTGCTTTGTCACCAACACAGCGGCGGCCGCTTCAGCGTAATCTTGACGACTTGCTGTAGAAATCACGCCTTGTTTAGCCGCACCAGCAACCGCCCCCATTGCCAAAACACTTGCCACATTTTCAGTATAGTTTTCGGTATACCAACCATTACGCAATATGACAAAAGGCGCGTTTACGTCCTTCAAATAGGCTTCCGTATCTTTGTGTTCTTGTGCCAACAATAGTGGAGACGTGCTTGCTTTTATCAAACTGGTATAGGCAATAAGTGAAACATTTTGGCGAATAGCAGCATCAATAACAGCTCTATGTTGCTCGACGCGCTTTCCAAATTCAGTACCTGATATCAATAGTACTTTACTCACGCCGTCCAATGCTTCCGTAAGCGTTTCTGGTAAGTTGTAATCTGCCTTTCTTACTACAACCCCCTTCTCTTTAAGCGAGCTTGCGTTGTCTGGGTTTCGCACCAATGCAACGATATTGTGTGGGGCTTGCGATACTAAAAGTGCATCGATAACCTTTTGACCTAACTGACCGTTTGCTCCTGTTACAGCAATCATATTCATATCCTCTTCATTACAAATCATTGTTTCAAACACAGCTTCATTATGTGCGCCTTAAACTGTTATGATAAGTAGACCAATTCAGAATGGATTGTAATAAAAATGAGTACAATTGAATTTTCACAACTCAAGGGACTTGCGATATTCGCGACCGTTGTCGACAGCAATAGCTTTGCAGAAGCCGCGAGACGACTTAATACAAGTCGTTCAAGGGTGAGTGAGCAGGTTGCTAACCTTGAAGCGGTACTCAATGTGCGCCTACTACAACGCACTACGCGACAACTCGCCCTTACCGAAGAGGGAAAGGCAATATATGAGCATGCAAAAAAGTGCCATGAAATTCTGCATGATGTTGATGAAAGCCTGAATCAATCGTTACCGAAAGGTCGAGTATCGATAACCGTTACAAACGATATTGCACACAAGTTCTTGCTCCCGCTACTTCCAGAATTCAAGCAGCGATACCCAGACATTGAACTTCATATTATTAGCAGTGATGAAAAGCTAGATTTGATTGCAGAAAATATTGATATCGGTTTACGCATCGGGCTACCCAAAGACGACTCTTTGGTTGGACGAGTATTATACCAAGAGCGATTTGCATTATATGCAAGCCCTGATTACCTCTTAAGATATGGCACCCCAGATGACATCGCGTCTTTGCAGCAACACCGTTGGATTTTACTTTCCCAACTAAACAATCGCACTATGCAATATTTGATGCTAGACGACTCCCCGATAGAAATTGTCCCTCAGCAATACGAACTTTGTAATTCACCATACTTGGTACAAGAGATGGTAAAAACTGGACTTGGGATATCAACATTACTGCCTTCCACTGTGAAGCAAGAAGTAGCACGTGGTGACTTAGTTCGAATATGCCCACGCATAAGTAGTGATAATTTACTATTCACGCTAGTTTATCCTTCACGCAAACACGTACCGAGTAGAACGCGAGCTCTCGTCGACTACCTTATTGAGAGATGCCGCTTTTAGATTAAATCTTGCGGTATCTTATCGCAACGGCTTCATTTAATATCGTCAATCGACGCACAGAGTAGGTTCTACCACGCCGTTAGATACATACGCGCGACAACCAAATAGGTCTGTATTTTCAAGGCATATCCCTGTTGTGTGCTCACCGGCAACGGCCTCACTATTGGCCACAACACAGCCAACCTCACACTCTTTATTACTTGAACAGGCTTTGCCGCCATCACGAGTGTCGAGAATGCACGCATATTGCTGTTGCCTGCCTACTCTTTGCCATCGTCCATTATGCTTTTCACAGACTGACTCACTTTCTATTGAGTAAGCTTGTTGAACTAGCGGCAGCGATGTGTCCACTTCAAACTCAAGCTTTTCGATTTCTAGAGGGCTGGGCATATCGACAGGTGCTTGTGCCCCACATCCTCCTAATAAAAACAGGCCCAATAAATATAATTGTCGCACTACAATATCCTTTAGTGATTTAGGGTGTATGAGAGTATGACCACATAATCTTAACAAGTTCTTGTATCACATGAATAATAACGCAAAGCATATGGCTTTTTACGATGCTTTTGAGCAAATAATTGAAATATGAATGCATTGAGCAAGGTCTATATTTGCCTGATGTACTACGCGGAATAATGATGACACTTAAACAGACAGAAAATCTCGTCACTTTCTTACTGGTGTTTAGCCTAGGCTTATTAGGGCTGACATTTTTGCTTGGCGCCAGCCCTGGCTCAATAAAAGCGACACTCCATTTTTACGGACTATCAAGTGCGTTTTCAGACGCCACAATGGGTGTTATTGCAGGTGTAGCGTTTTTGATGATCGCTCTTTTAGCGGTAGCCGCTAGGCTCAAGCTCGTCTCAATAAAACTCGCTACCTTATTTACATTTATCATCGTAAGCATACCACTATTAACCTTACTTTCGCCGAGTAGATGGATGGCAGACCTTGGAGGGTTCCCTATTATTGGCAGCGGTCAGGGCATTATTAAATACGTTGCTGTTTTCCCGTTGTTTTTCTTTCTTTTTTATCGGCATAAGTTTACCGATAAGCAACTGGCGTGGGCAAACTATGTCCCCGTGGCTATGGTGCTTTTGTGGATTGGTGGCATGAAATTTTATGAATTTGAAGCAAACGGCATAGTGGGACTTATCGAAACATCACCCTTCATGTCATGGTTGTATACACTATTTAGTGTTCAAGGTGCGTCAAATGTTATTGGTGTATTCGATGTCTTTTTTGCCCTCGCATTAGGTATTGGTTTATTGCTCAATCAGAAAACTATCATCAAAGTAAGTGGACTTGCTGCCCTGTCAGTTTTCTTGATGACGCAAACCTTTATATTTACGGTTCCAGATACGCTTAGCAGCGAGACGATTTTTAATCGCCTAGGACAATTTGTGATTAAAGATCTTTGGTTTATAGCAAATTTAGTTGTAGTGGGGTATTACACGCTTTGGACCAGCGCGACTAAAAGTCGCAACTAACAAACACACTTTTTGCGGGCGAAAGGCGCTTAACCGCCGCCCGCCCTTTCATGTGCTGTAACTGCCTATTGTGACAGCGAAAGTGTTGTCCAAACTAATCGGTGATCTGAACTTGCCTGTCTATCTTTAACTAACCTATGTAGATCACTTGTTTTCGCGGGCCAAAACACACCGGCGTCAACAACCTCAAAACCGTATGAAGAAGGTAGTACATAATCCGCTCTAGCCCCCCAATAGGCGGTGTAACGTTCACTGTAGGTTTCTGCAGATGATTGAGCACCGCCGGCACTTTTCGGGATCACGCTATTGTTGACGTACGGGCTATTAGTTAACTGCTCAATCACTCCTTCACGGTATTTATCGCCAATATCTGCGGCATTAAAATCACCAACAAGAACAAAACGCGAGTCCGCTTCTAAAGTGACTTTGTTGCTATTATCATCGTAAATATAGATTCCTTTATCGGGCGTTAGATAATCGGCCATCAACCTTATTTCATCGGCATTGCGCTTGCCGTTTCTGTCTTCTTCACCATCGAAGTTAGGTGGGGTTGGGTGCATCGCCAATATATGTACAACCTGATCACCTACGTTAATGGGCACATCCCAATGAGACTTAGAACTAAGTCGAAAAGCTGCCCATTCTTCTTCGTCATACCACGACTCGCTCTCTTCCATCTCGCCGCTTGCGCTAGGTAAAAATGGCTTTTGCGGGTGCGGCATATGGTGCCATTTGAAAAATTGAAAGGTGCGCACGTGAGTTTCATCTATTGGGTATTTCGACAGCAGTGCCATTCCATATTGCCCTTCATACAAGCCGTAGCCAAAGGCATCGCCGCCAAACCGCTCGACTTTACCATTATTGTCGAGGTCAAAGGGTGTCGGTGCGCCCGTGTTGACAGGCGCTATGTACGTATACGGATAGTCAATGGGTTGCTGCTGCGCCTGAGACACATTCAAGTAGTTTTTCACAAACGCATTAATGCCCTTATTCTTGTCCTTAATGTAATCAAATTCATTGAGTAAAATAATGTCAGGCCGAACGCGTTGAATAATTTCAGCAATATTTCTAACTTGGGGGTGTTCGCCATTACTTAGTATGTGCGCCAGTACTTTTTCGCTTGGCGCCATGCCCAATGACTTGTAATTAGTCGACTCCATACTTACGTTGAATGTAGCTACCTTGAGCGTTTGCGCAACAAGCATAAACGGCATTATTGAGAAGAGCATAAAAAATGCTTTTGTTTTCATAAGATGACCAGTGCAGTGAAGGAATATTTAAGATATCAGGGTCGTCAAATCTGTTCTAGTTTAAGATTTCCATTCCTCTGTGTCCCCTTCATTTGAGGTGTTATCAGCTTCTCGCTCACCACTCACTTCTTTTTTCGACTCAACCACCATCTCTATGGTTTGCTCTACTTTAGGATCGGGTAAAAACATTTGAACTAACATGCCAAAGGCCATTGCCGCTCCTTTTTGCTTTTTTGCCCATTTGTACATCAGTGCAAAGAAGCCAAGACTAAGAAGTGTGCCCAGACATACCAATAAACTCATCAAAATTGTATACGTTTCTAAACTCATGTTGCTCCCAGCACCCGCAGCTTTGTGTGATATATGTAATGGGTTTATTTTCAGAAAAGACAATGAACAAAAAACACACACTAAAAAAAATCACTACACTTTTAGCCATACGAAGAAATTTTTACCTTAAAACATCCTTCAAACCATAATTTTTTAGGCGTTTTTACTCATCCAACATTGATATTGTAGCTAGGACCTGTTGATGTTTGTTACACAGTAAAGACCAACAGGCCTTAGACAAAAACGCAGGGGAGAAATAATGTCAGACTGGGTAACGAAAGCCATAAAAACCATAAATGCAGATTACCAACGCTCTGCGGACACGCATTTAATCAAGCTAGAACAACTTACGCTTCAGGGTGTAGATATCTATTTGAAAGATGAAAGCACCCACCCTACCGGCAGCTTAAAGCACCGTTTGGCTCGCTCGCTTTTTCTATATGCATTATGTAACGGAAAAATTAATCAAAATACCACGGTAATAGAGGCGTCATCTGGCAGTACCGCCGTATCAGAAGCGTACTTTGCCAAAATGATTGGTGTTCCGTTTGTCGCCGTTATGCCCCGTTCGACGGCGCAAAGTAAAATTGCGCTTATTGAAAAATATGGTGGTACATGCCATTTTGTTGAGTGTCCAACGCAAATGCACTGTGAAGCTCAGCGTATTGCA
This sequence comes from Alteromonas sp. KC3, assembly GCF_016756315.1. Taxonomy (NCBI): domain Bacteria; kingdom Pseudomonadati; phylum Pseudomonadota; class Gammaproteobacteria; order Alteromonadales; family Alteromonadaceae; genus Alteromonas; species Alteromonas sp. KC3. The sequence goes on along the minus strand of NZ_AP024235.1, from coordinate 1,263,470 downwards.
CAGCAGCTAAACGGGTATTTCATGGACCAATTTTTGTTTGCAGAACGTGCGACAGACTGGCGAGGAAATAATAATATTGCCGAGTCAATATTTGAACAAATGAAAGCAGAACCTCACCCAATTCCTCACACAGTCGTGATGAGTGCAGGTACTGGTGGTACGTCTGCGACTATAGGTCGATATATTCGTTACAAGGGCTTACCCTCTAAGCTTATGGTTGTTGACCCAGAACACAGTGTCTTTTTTGATAGCTATCAGCAAAGAGATTCAACGCTTACCGCCAGCAGAGGCAGCCGAATTGAAGGCATAGGACGCCCAAAGGTAGAGGCTTCATTCCAGCACGACGTTATTGATTCTATGATGCGAGTGCCAGATGCAGCCAGTATCGCTACGATGCACTGGCTCAACAACACGATGGGGATTAAAGCTGGCCCTTCGACGGGGACTAATTTGTGGGGCGCATTACAGGTTGCCGCCTCGATGATAGAAAAAGGGGAATCTGGATCTATCGTTACGCTCATGTGTGACAGTGGAGAGCGCTATTCAAATACCTATTACAATGCTGATTGGGTTAGCAGCGAAATAGGTCCAACCGAAGAGTATGATGAGCACTTACAAAAAATAAAGGTGGCTTAGCGCCACCTTTATTCCACAATATTTGAAAGCAACTCCCGACTTACTCGGCCGTTTCTTTTTTACCAAATATCTTATTTCTCAACCAATACAACGGCAGCAATATTACAAACCAGAACTTTTTCAGAAACACCAGAGCCAGTGCTAAAAAGCCAGTTTTGGCAAGTACTTTACCCGCTATAAGTCCACCTATGCCATAAGCAGCAACCTTGTCGATGTCAGGATCGAACTCGCTGTATTTATGGCCATCGTTAAAGCTGACCATTGCGAGCACTTCGTCTCGGGCTGCGTTAACTTCTTCGAGTTGTCCCATATTGGCAATAAAATTCATTACCAAATAACCTTGTCTACCCAGAGCTCGAACATTGTAATTCAAGGTATGCGCTTCATTTCCGCCAAAAATAAGCTCTTTAGCCCAATACAACTTATGTGTATTCGCATCGTAGTAAGGCTGCTCAGCCCACCCAACTAACTCAATGCTGGGGTAGCCCTGCTCTAAGCGCCATTCAGACTCTTCAGCAGTATCACTTTTCATTTCTTTTAGAAGATCATCATAATCTATATCTTCTGCATCTTCGTCAGAAACATAACCATCTTCTGCATATTCTATGGTAACGCCCCATGATGCACTATCGAGTACGCGGTATTCCTGCGGAAATAACATTCCAAGCATAGGCTCCCCTTCCGGATTACCCCATGCTTCTTCTAGTACACGCTTTGTATCTTGTGGTGACAGATAATAGTAATCTTCGGGTACGTTAAGTGTTGCCTTACCGCCTGGCAGTGTAATTTTCCCAGTTTGATAAGTGAGCGACGCTTCAAACTCTTCTGCCCATTTCAGGTATTCTTGATGTTTAATTTCATCTTCGGATAGTGCGGCGACAGGCTCTACAACCTCATTCGGCGTTTCAGTTTCTAATGCTTGCCCATATAGTGCGGTTGATAAAAAGAGCATTGAGCCAAGCCCAGATGCAATAAAGGACTTTTTCATAGGACATCCCTGTTATTCTTATAAGTATTAGACAATTCAGGCACAGCAACACAAAAATCGCTATTACCTCTATTCGCTAATGTCTATTAGATAACCCACCTTGTCAATTTTTTGTTTAGCGTCTTTTAAGAGTATGGCTTGGAAAACTGTTGAGCTGATTGCTACACTGATGAGGTCAATGGAAATAAGGTATCAGGATGATGTTCAAGACAACGGGCATAGTACTCATCAGTGTGTTAGGTTCATTTTCGGCACTAGCAAATAACCTACCTACTAGGCCTGACACTCAGGTTGAAGTGATAGAAGTAACAACGTCAAAACCACTTACACTTCTGCGTGAACAATACGAAGCCGCAACATTTGCTGTATTTGACACGTTTAACACGTTAGTTGGCGACTCTGATTTACATTATGTCTGTGAGAAAAAGAAGCGTCGGAATTCACGTTTAACGTATACTGTCTGCCAAAATGCCTTTGAAATTAGAATTAGAAATACGCTTTTCAAACAAGAAATGGTGTCCAATCGCTCAAACTCGTTTATGGAAAGAGCATCATTTGCTCAAGCTTCAGCGGAAATGGGAACTGCTGAAATTGGAGAACTTGAAAAGTTAAAAGCAACGTTAGTCTATGAACTTGCGCAAAAAAACAGTGTATTCAAGGAGGCCTTAGTTAACTTAAACGCTGCCAAACGGAAGTACGAAGAAGCTCATGTCGCAACCTACGGCGAATTAAGTTCTTTTGCGTCAAAAAACGAACCGAGCGAGAAGTAAATTCACATAACGAGTAATTTCACCTCTCACCCCATTTCACGACCTTTTTCATGGCTACGATTATTACAGTTACAAACCAACCTGTTTAGCTAACCGCAACGCGATGTCGCCCACTTTAATTCTGGCATTATTCAAAGACGCTTGATGTCGTGCATCACCAAACTCTTGATATTCCGAGGCAACTTCATAGATATTTTCTACGCCTAAATAACGGCTTAACGTGCGAAGATGAGGAACCAAGTGACTGGCCTTTTCGTTAACTCCTCCTTTCTCAAACCCGAACTCTCCGCTTGACGTTACTATCACAAGGGTTTTACCAGAAAAGAGAGGAGCCAAAGGCTTATCGCCACGAGACAGATCGAAATCAAACGTTTTATTAATACGAATAATTTGATCAAACCATGCCTTTAGCTGAGCAGGCATACCGTAATTGTACATGGGTGAAGAGATGACGATGATATCGGCCCTTTCAACTTCGTCTATTAAAGTATTCGATTGAAGCAACAATTCGCGCTGCTGTGGCGTTTGCTGTAGCTCTGGTGTAAATACGGCACCAATCCATTCTTGGGTAATAAAACCCGGAGGGTTCACACCGACATCACGATAAATATACTCATCTATAGCATTATGTTCTCGAAGTGCTGAAACTAACTGCTTAGCTAGATTTTTGGAAATAGAATTATGATCGGGGTTGGCGTTCGAGATATTTCTGACGCTTGAATCAACATGTAATAAAACACTCATTTTAGAAGTCCTCAGCTGTTAAATATGTGTTTTATTTTTGCGCTTACGCCACTAGCTGACAAACGACTAATACGCATTTACAGGTGAATAAAAATCACCTATCTTTTAGCATTCAAGTAGCACAAGTAGAGAAAACCTATGCAAGTGTCCTTACCTGCCCTTAAAGCCTTCGAAGCAGCTGCTAGGCTCGGCAGCTTTAAGCGTGCTGCTGAAGAGTTATCGCTAACCCCCACAGCAGTATCTCACCACATAACTAATCTTGAACAACGATTAGGCACAACGTTATTTGTCAGGCGTGCTAGACAGATAGCATTAACCGACAACGGCAAAGTGCTGTCATCAGCGGCTACTCAAGGGTTTGCTACTATTGCTATTGCACTTGAAACGGTTGTTGCCAGCGAAAAAGACATTAATATTGCTACTACCTCTTCATTTGCGGCACTTGTTCTTATTCCTGCACTACAGCAGTTCTACACTGAACACCCTGAAATCAAGGTAAACATAACCAGTGGCGAAAATATTGAAGCCAGTAAATTTACGTTGCCAATAAGGCTAGGTGATATTGATAAACAGATACCTTCGGACATGCTTAAGCGTGAACGATTTAATCTATTTTGCGGCCCTAACGCAGAGCTAGACTTCAGCCACAGACGCCAATTATCTATCTATACAACAGAATGGAAAAACAGCGCACTGCCTAAAGTCCCTTTACAAGAGTGGATCCTCGCCAATAACCTTGACCATCAACAATTAAGCGTAAAGTACTTCGACCAAGAACTTTTCGGGATTCAACAAGCACTCCTAGAAAATGCCTACGTTTTTTGTTCACAAACGCTCGCCCAGAACTATCTCGCATCAGGCGTACTTAGCGAGGCGCACACCACTGCTGTAAACTCGTCGCTTTGCTACTATATCGCAAACAAAGAAGCGCTCACTTCACGGCACAATGTAAAGTTTATTGAATGGTTAGAGAGCGTGCTTGAAGTGCGCTAATTCACTCTATGCTCAAAAATTTGTTAGCCTCATAATATAAGTGTTTCTCCATCTTTTGGTATTTTGTATCTGCTCTTTATTCCTGACAACGCCAAAAGCTTTTTCAAGCCTTCCCTTGAAATACGACAGTGGTCAAGTGCCTCCATGTGATTACAGATGATGGTTCCATTGGATAATGTAAACAATTCAATTATCTCTTGTTCGTCCAGCAGTAAAGGAGCACCAATATCAAACTGCGCTTTTCCAGTGGGAGCTACTATGTAATCAGGCTGATAGCTTCTAATGAAATCTCTTATCGTGTCGGTGAGTACGGTATCCCCCATTAGGTAAAGAGAGGGGTGAGAAGGGAGTTCTATAAAATATCCCGTTCCATGCTCCATAAATGGTGACAACCATCCACGCGTATGTGTTGCAGGTATAAGCGTAATTTTCCCCTCAAAAAATGGGTTACTGTGGTTAGGTAATGCTTGCGTCAGTATTTTTTTCTTAGCGAGATAATTCTCGTCTCGACGAGTACAAAAAGTAGGAATTTGATTTTCAGCCAGCCATTTGACTCCGGCTCTATCTAGATGGTCAAAGTGGCCCTTTTGACAGTGTGTAACGAGTGCAGCACTAACGGTGTTTCGTAACTGTTTAAAGCTTTCGGGTATGTCTACCAATGGGTTTTTCTTGTTGCTTTTAAAGTAACGCAGTTTAGGGAGCGTTGCCTTTTTCGCTAACATTGGATCTACAATAATGGTTTGTTTATCAAATGATATAAGTATTGTCGCGTTTCGTAATTGTGTAATTTTCATGTTCCCTCCATCTTTTTTTACATGCTAAAGTATGGAGTAAGTCCACAGTCAACCTATAGTTATGAATATTTCAACACTCGAAAAACGCACCGGACTATCAAGAGATACCATAAGATTTTATGAAAAAGAGGGCATTATCACTGCACCTAAACGCAGCGACAATGGATATAGAATCTACACGGAGCTGCATGTTAAACAGCTTTCATTTGTGAGCAATGGCAAAGCAATTGGTTTCTCGTTATCAGAAATTCAAGCGGGATATAGAACCCTTATTGAGCTAGGTAAACTTTGCCCAAACCTTGAAAGCGCACTGTTTGCAAAAAAAGACTTCTTCCTAAATCGCATAGAATCAGATAGGAAAAAAGTGGCCATTATCGAAGAGATGCTAAAACGAAAATCTGATAATCGAGAAGAGTAGGAAATTCTAACTACAGTTCTAAGGGCTTTCAGACATACTTTCCTCGAATACAACAACCTGATTTCGGCCTGAACGTTTAGCTGTGTATAAGGCGTGATCTGCTTGGCTTACTAAACCATCATCTGACAAACCTTGTGTCATAGTCGACACGCCAACACTACAGGTGACTTCTATTTCAAAGGGCAAAGACAGTTTTTCAACACCTGTTCGTATGCGCTCAGCGAGATCGATAGCGATGTTCTGTGGCGTTTCTGGCAATATAACTAGAAACTCTTCACCGCCATAACGGCCAATGGCGTCAACTGAGCGGATATTATTTGAAATACATTCTGCCATTAGCGATAGCACCTCATCACCTGCTTGGTGGCCATGGGTATCGTTTACATCCTTAAAGTGGTCTACGTCTATCATCAGAATTGAAAAAGGACGGCCGTACCGTTCGAAAAGCCCACAGTTGTGATTAAGCGTTTCCATAATACAAAAGCGACTGGCAACACCGGTCACTGCGTCAGTGTTAGCTTGCTGTTCCAATTCTAATGTTCTCTCTTTTACCTTTTCTTCAAGAGAGTGGTTAGCTTCTTCTAGCTGTGCTTTAAGTTCTTCTAACGCTTTATTACGCTCTTTCAACATAGTAATGCTTGGTATGTTGATAAAAACGGGCATCAGTTTCCACAAATAGTAGGCCGTTACTATTGATACCAAACCCGTAGCGAACTTAATTGCTCCTTCTATAAAATAGTAGCCATTCCAGATATTGACGATACCAGCTAAATGCGACAAGCCACAAAATGCGATAAAGCAAGCGAATAAGGCTGCTAAACCATCAAATTTGATGTCTTTTCGTTTATATAGGAAATAGAAAATACCAAGGGGGATTACTGAATATGCGACAACTGTCATCAAATCGCCACCGAGATGCAGAAACAACAAATCCCACCGCCAAAGTAAGCAATGACCATGTGGCATTAGACTACCGTCAAATAGTCTGTCGAACATCAAAGCCTCCGTTCTATCGAATCAGGTACTACGAAAGTTTAAAGTCTAAAGTTTTTTATTTTAGATTAGTCACATAACGGTATTTCAGCCAATTAAAAAGCATGTATTTTGTTTGGCTGAATGCGATCGATAGAAAAAAAGTGGAGAACCTTTTTTGGAATCATTTTACTTAACAGTTTGCGATGCGAAAAAGTCAGCAATAATGTCTCGTGTTTTGACTGGGTCGATAACGGCATCTATTTCTAATACTGACGCGACTTCACTCGCCTGCCCTTTTGCGTAGGCCTGTTTCAATAAGGTGTCAAAACGTGCATGTCGTTCTTCATCGTCAGATATTTGCTCTAGTTCAGCCTTAAATCCAAGCTTTACTGCGCCTTCAAGGCCCATTGCTCCGAATTCACCGCTTGGCCAAGACACCGTATAATCAGGCTTTGACGTGCTGCCTCCTAACATGGCTTGCGCCCCAAGCCCGTAGCACTTCCTTAAGACAACGGCGATAAAAGGCACATTTAGACTAGCCCCAACTGAGAACATACGATTCAGGCGTCGCACTGCCCCCAGCTTTTCGTGCTCAGGCCCTACCATAAATCCAGGCGTGTCACATAGACTTGCGACGGGCAGCGAAAAACGCTGGCAAAGCGCAAGAAAGTCAGCGCATTTCTCGGCGGCATCAACATCTATTGCCCCGCCTAACACTTTGCAGTTACTCGCAATCATGCCCACCGCTTTACCTTTAAAGCGACAAAAACCAGTAATAATTGCGCCACCGTATTGTGCTTTTAGTTCAATAAAACTGTTGGTGTCCACCAAGGTATTAATGATCTGTCGAACGTCATAAGCAAAACGACGATCATTTGGTAACAACGAAAAAATGTTCTCTTGCGATGATGCTTGCCAGTGCTCAACATCACCCTGAAAGAAGGATAAACAAAACTTAGCAATATCAATGGCATGGTTTTCGTCATTAACGACAATATCGACAACACCGTTTTGGGCTTGGGTTTCAATAGGGCCAATTTGTTCTGGTGAAAACACACCGAGTCCACCGCCTTCAATCATGGCGGGACCAGCCATACCAATACTCGACGATGAAGTGGCAATAGTGATATCTGCAGAGCCAAAAAGCGCCGCGTTGCCTGCAAAGCAATAGCCGTTATTTACCGCTATTCTAGGCACAACACCCGATAGCGATGCCCAATTTGAGAACGACTGGCACTGAAGCCCCGAATTAACGGTAGTAATATCAGTATCGCCAGGCCTTCCTCCCCCACCTTCGGTAAACATGATGACAGGTAGGTTTCGTTGTTTGGCAACGTCTATCATTCTGTCTAATTTTAAGTGGTGAAAATACCCCTGCGTACCCGCAAGCACGCTATAATCGTTTATCACCAATGCCGTTGCGGTTTGTCCAGTGGGAAAAGCCCCTGCATTTACATGACCGATGCCCGTAATAACGCCGTCGGCGGCGGTATCAGACTTCAGCTTTTCATAGTCTTTGCGCTGCCTTTGTGCAGCAACGGCGAATTGCCCGTATTCTTGAAATGTTTGCGTGTCACAAAGCAAAGCCAGGTTTTCTCTAGCGCTGTTAAAACCTTTACGTTTTCGCTTTTCGATATGATGTTGACGGCCGTCGTCAGATGTTTGGTGGATACGCGCGTTAAGCGCTAAAAGCATGTTTTGCTTTACGTTATCATTTTCTTCCATGGCTTTGGTAGCTCCGCATATAACGCGCAAGGTAGATTTCTACCCTACGCGTTTTTTGCGTAATTACCAGTATTAGCTAAGTTTGGCCGCCATTTCAGCGGTTTCTTTACCTAGGTTTTTCAGCTGTTTAATGGTTTTTTCGTCAGATATTTCGCCATCATCATTCATTAACGTGTTCACTTTGGCGATAGCTTTTTGATTAGGAATAACCATGGTGCCTAAGTTTTCCAACAGCATTCTTAGCACGACTAAAACGCGCATGCCGCCTAATCCACCAGCAGATGCAGCCATAATACCAGCCACTTTGCCGCGATAAGCTTGTAGCGGCTTTTCACCTTCACTCATACGCGATGCCCAGTCGATAGCATTTTTGAGAAGAGCGGGATAGCTTGAATTGTATTCAGGAGAAGCGATAAGGAAGCCATCATGGCTCATTAGCAGCTCTTTGAAGGCCTGCGCTTTTTCAGGTGTGCCAAATTCAGCTTCTTCATCTTCGTTGAATAGTGGCATTTGGTAATCGGCTAAATCGATGACAGTGACTTCAGCGCCAGCTTCGCGCGCACCTTCTGCAGCGACTTTCATGATAGCTTGGTTAAATGAACCTTTTCGGGTACTGCCTGCAAATGCAAGGATCTTGGTCATGTGAGATTCCTATCGTTGTTTTTAATGTTTTTCTTTATAGGTAACAATAGCACTAACGGTTCTGTGGAATAGCATATATTTACGCTACAGATACAATTAATAGCTAAGCATAAAAAAAGGCTGACAATAAATGTCAGCCTTTTCGATATCACCGTACGTGTTGTACCGCGAACGCTACATTTTTTCTAGTGTTTCAATACCAAGTAGCGTTAATCCTTGCTCGAGTGTTTTGGCAACCAACGCTGACAGTGCCAGACGGCTATCGCGAACCTGAGGCTCAATCCCGTCTTTTAACATAGGGCATGCTTCGTAGAAGGTCATAAACGCAGAGGCCACATCATAAAGATATGTACACAACACATGCGGTGTTGCTTCACGAGAGACCATACCAATCACTTCTTCAAATTGAAGTAGTAATACTGCAAGGGCATGCTCTTGCTTTTCAGCGACAGTGATGTCCACTGGCATGCTTGCCATATTCACACCCGCTTTTCTAAACAAGCTCTTCACACGCGTGTACGCATATTGAAGGTAAGGTGCGGTATTACCTTCGAAGCTTAGCATCGAGTCCCAGTTGAACATGTAGTCTGTGGTGCGGTTTTTAGATAGGTCTGCGTATTTAACCGCGCCAATACCCACTTTACGCGCCACTTCTTTAAGCTCTGCCTCCGTTAGGTCATTGTCGCGCTCGGCAATTAATTTACCCGCACGTTCAACGGCTTCATCCAGCAATTCCACCAACTTAACCGTACCGCCAGTACGGGTTTTAAATGGTTTACCGTCACTGCCTAACATCATACCGAATGGGCAATGCTCGTAAGTCTGTTCTTCTTTCATAAAGCCGGCTTTACGACCCACAATTTCAGTTTGTTTGAAATGCAGTGCCTGACGGGCATCAGTAAGAATAAGGGTGCGATCGGCGTTAAGTTTGCCACTGCGATAGCGCATTGCAGCAAGGTCAGTGGTTGCGTACAAATAGCCGCCACCTGATTTTTGTACAATGTACACCGCAGGGTTGCCTTCTTTGTCGGCAAGTTCTGGGATAAACACCACCTGCGCACCTTGGTCTTCTACCGCAATACCTTGTGCTTTTAGGTCGCTAATAACGTTTGCGAGATCGTCGTTGTATGCTGACTCACCCATAATGTCTTTGCGCGTTAGGCTAACATTTAGTTTGTCGTACACTTCTTCTGAATGTGCAATTGATACATCGATGAATTTTTCCCATAACGCTAAGCACTGGGCATCGCCACCTTGAAGCTTAACCACGTATTCACGCGCACGATCGGCAAAACCTTCTTCTTCGTCAAAGCGCACTTTGGCTTCACGATAAAAGTCTTCAAGGTCAGACAGGGCTGTCTCAGCCACCTCGTCTTGAAGTTTGTCAGAAAGGTGCGCGAGTAGCATACCAAACTGCGTACCCCAGTCGCCCATGTGGTTCTGACGAATAACGTTATGCCCTAAGAATTCAAGTACTTTCACCACTGCATCGCCAATGATCGTGGTACGTAGGTGACCCACGTGCATCTCTTTGGCCAAGTTTGGCGATGAGTAATCCACTACAATGTTTTGTTCTTGTGATTTTGTAATGCCAAGACGCGAATCGTTTAACGACGATTCACATTGGTTTGCAAGCCAAGCATCGCTAAGGTGTACGTTGATAAAACCTGGGCCGGCGACTTCAAGTTTGCTGGCAATGTCGTCAAGCTTTACCGTTTCAACGATCTTTTCGGCAATATCACGAGGCTTCTGTTTAAGCTGCTTAGCCAACGCCATGGCACCGTTGAATTGGTATTCGCCAAACTCTGGTCGAGCGCTGCGCGACACTGGTACGGGTGCATTGTCTACGCCCATTTCTTGTAGTGCATCAGTGAAACGGTTAACTAATAGTGCATGTATGTTCATAATATATTTTGTCTTTTTTGCTCTTTGCTCGCTTTGCTCTTAGCAAGCTTTGACTTCTACAAGTTTAATTTTCGCGCGTGTTTGTAAACTGGATATCTGGATAACGCTCTTGCGCTAGCTGCAAATTCACCATAGTGGGCGCAATGTACGTCAGGTTGTCACCACCATCTAGCGCAAGGTTTTGCTCACCTTTGCGTCTAAATTCATCCAGCTTTTTCTCATCGCCACTGTATACCCAACGCGCGGTAGCGACGTTTACATGTTCGTAAAGCGCATCAACGTTGTATTCTGCCTTAAGGCGCGCAACCACGACATCAAACTGCAGCACACCAACCGCACCAACAATCAAATCGTTATTCGCCAACGGACGGAAAACCTGTACCGCACCTTCTTCAGAAAGCTGGATAAGGCCTTTTAATAATTGCTTTTGCTTAAGCGGATCTTTTAAGCGGATACGTTTAAACAGCTCAGGTGCAAAGTTAGGAATCCCCGTAAAGCGATAGTTATCGCCCGAAGTAAAGGTGTCACCTATACGAATAGTACCGTGATTGTGCAAACCGATAATATCGCCGGCATACGCTTCTTCCAACAAGGCGCGATCGCCTGCCAAAAAGGTTAATGCATCAGAAATACGCACGTCTTTACCTAAACGACTATTGCGCATTTTCATGCCTTTTTCGTACTTACCCGATACAATTCGACAGAATGCAATACGGTCACGGTGTTTAGGGTCCATGTTGGCTTGAATTTTAAATACAAAACCACTGAACTTGCCGTCAGTACTTTCAATCGTGCCTTCTTCAGTGTCACGGCCTAATGGTGCAGGAGCCCACTCCACTAAACCGTCTAGCATATGGTCTACACCAAAGTTACCCAATGCCGTTCCAAAGAATACTGGTGTTAACTGACCTTCCAAGAATAATTCTTGCTCGAATTCATTCGACGCACCGCGCACAAGCTCAAGTTCATCGCGAAGCGTTTCAGCCAGATCGCTTCCAACTGCAGTATCAAGCTCTGGGTTATCCAACCCTTTAATGATACGTACATCTTGAATGGTGTGACCTTGGCCGCTTTGGTACAAAATAGTTTCGTCACGATGTAAGTGGTAAACGCCTTTAAAGCTTTTTCCACAGCCGATAGGCCAGGTAATTGGCGCACACAAAATATCAAGCTCAGTTTCTACTTCGTCAAGTAGCTCCATAGGGTCACGGATATCTCGGTCAAGCTTGTTCATAAAGGTTACGATAGGCGTATCGCGAAGACGCGTTACTTCCATCAACTTGCGCGTTCTATCCTCAACCCCTTTCGCGGCATCGATAACCATTAGGCATGAGTCAACTGCCGTAAGTGTACGATAGGTATCTTCAGAGAAGTCTTCGTGCCCCGGAGTATCCAGTAGATTGACGAGGTGATCGCTGTATGGAAACTGCATCACAGAGGTGGTAACAGAGATACCACGTTCTTTCTCCATTTCCATCCAGTCTGACTTGGCATGTTGACCAGACTTTTTGCCCTTCACGGTGCCGGCAGTTTGTAACGCGCGTCCGAACAACAATACCTTTTCAGTAATGGTGGTTTTACCCGCATCGGGGTGCGATATAATCGCGAACGTACGTCGCTTTTTAATCTCTTCTAACAGCTTTTTATCTGACATCAATACTTATCTTCGTTATCTATTATCTCTGCAAACAACGTATTTGCAGGCGCGTTTTGTAACGGATAAGCATGGCTTTTCCGCGCAAATCTACTGTTGCGATAAAACGCTTGATACGGCATGGAATTTATTGGCGCGGATTTTAGCATTTTACAACGCGTAACAGTAGAGCGAATTGGCAAGAAACTTTGTCATCTTTATCGAGCAAAATACGTTATTTAATCCACTCAACCATTTCAACAAATACGCTTTCACGTTTTCAGTTGACAAGCGCCTCTAGCTTGGCACTTGTGTTGTGATATAGTGAGCCAATGAAGTTGTGGTTAAAAATCACTGTAGTGACTAAAGGTTCAAACAAGGACGTTGCATGACAAGAAGTTGGTTTTTGCTTATTACGCTATTGCTCTTTTGCAAAAGCGCGGCAGCCGCAGTCAATTTCAATCCAGTTAATACTTCCCTTCCATTAAATGACCATATGGAGTTTGCACTAAGCGACTCTCCCTCTTCAGACGATCTTCATTGGGTAAAAGATGCCTCATCGCTTGATAGACAAGCACATCAATACCTGCATTTTCGCGTCAACATCAAAAACACCACAAAAGACGCCATTCCCGTATGGTTCAGTATTGGTTTTCCAGCAATGAAAACATTGGTAGTACAAAGTGGTGAGAAGGTATGGAAGACAGGTGACGCTTACCCTTTTACATCCAGAGAAATTCACGTTTCAAACTATCACTTTCCAATCTTACTCAACGAGATGGAAACCGCTAAGATACAAGGGTATATGGCAGGAGAAATCCTACGCTATTCTTTTGTTGTAGGCACGCCTGAATATTTTACCAATATGTATGTGAATACTATTCAGCGGGATATGGCATTTTTTGGTGCTATGGCATTACTTACCGTGTTGTGCCTGTTAGGGTTTGTCGCTAGCCGAAATCTTGTTTTTTTGAGCTTTGCGACCTTTATTTTTGCAACGACGTTTTGGTTTTTTCGCGTGTTTGGATACGCCTTTGAATTGTTATGGCCGCAATATCCAAGTTTGAATGATATTAGTTACGCGATAAGTATTTATGCCGTTTTGCTTTCTTCATTTTGGGTGGTATTTGCCAGCTTAGCGAGAGAAGGACACCACGTTTTCGGTTCAACATGGGTAAAGCAATTCTGCTTCTCGCTCCCCATAATTGGCATTATCGTATGGCAAACCGTCGGACTCGACTTGGCACTAAGACTTCCCGTTTTACTTTTCTTTTTGTTTATCGTTGTCGCTGTAATCGTTATTACTGTCGAGCATCGTCGGGGCTCTGACCGCGCAAAATGGCTGGCTTGCGCTATGTTTCCGGTAACACTCAGCACCTTTTTCCTTATCATTGTGGCTTTATTTGATGTGGACATACAGTTAGACCCTGTAGCCACCTTTATGTCTGGGGTTGTGCTAACGTGTTTGTTCATTGTCGCCCTTACCACGCGCTATATGGTTAACGTTGTACAAAGAGAAAGAGACGCGCAAAAAGTGGCAGCTCAAACCAAAGCGCAACAAGCGGCAAAACTAGAACAGTTAGTCAAACAGCGAACACTCGAGTTAGAAAAAACAAATGACGTATTGGCTAAACTTGCCTCTTACGATGCGCTGACCGGCCTACCTAACCGAAGAAGTATCGACTTTTTCGTCGATGAAAGCTTTGCTTCAGACAACGAAAACGCCACTGAGTTATTCATTGCCCTGCTCGACCTAGATCATTTTAAAAATATTAACGATACCTATGGTCACGAGACGGGCGACATTGTGCTGAAGGCCGTTGCTAAAACATTGGCCCCTTTGAACAATGACAATCAAATTGCTGGCCGATATGGCGGCGAAGAATTTGCCATAGTGCAACGTATTGATAAGCCTACGGCTGAGCCTAAACACCCGTCACAAGGAAAAGCACCGGTTTCGCAAACTGCTGAAAACGCTACCCAAGAGCATGAGCACTTCTTATCGCAGCTTCAAAAAGTCCACAAAACAATTAACTCCCTTGTGATAAATGACGTTGAAGGTAAGCATGTAGGCGTAAGTATTGGCTGGGCACACTGCAGTAATGCAGAAAATATTGTAGATACCTTTAGGCGTGCAGACAGCGCCCTTTATCGTGCAAAAGACAAAGGGCGCAATCTGATTATTGGAGCGTAAAAAACGGTTAGTCTGACCCCATAGGTCTGGCGAAGCGCTAAACCGTAACCACCGCTTTGCGTTTTTCCTGCTTTGAAAACTGAAGCGCTTCATTAAGCTTTTCAAATTCAAAGATGGTAGGGATCTCAACAATTATCGACTGTTCAGCAACGCTGTTAAGCAAGGCTTCGCCATCTCGCATAAGACGTTGCCATTGTAAAGCATCGCCATAGTCGTGCAGCGCGCCGAGCGCAATCTCATGGTACGAGATAGTGCGTGTGAAAGGCGCATCAACCGGGTCTTCTATTCTGCCCAAAATGCTTACCACATGGCCGTTGGCCTCAAGTAATGGCACAAGCGTTTTAGCATATTCAGGGCCGTTTGCATCGAACAGTGCATAAAATGTTTGGTCTTTAGGCGCATTGCGAAACACACTTTTCACGCCCATTGCTTCAGCTTGCGCTTTAGCGAAGCTTGCCGAAATAACATGCACATTAAAGCCGGCGGTCGACAATAGTTGAACAAGTAGCTTGTTAACTGCTCCCATCCCCGTGACCAACACATCAGCGCCCTCTCTTAAAGGGACTTTGCTAAAAGCTTGCCACGCGGTAAGCATAGGGCACGGCATTGCTGCTGCAAGTGCAAAATCAACACTCTCAGGAATTTCCACAACGCGGTTAGCGTATAAAGACGTATGGTCGGCAAAGCTTCCGTCTTCACCAAGACTATGATGATAGGCTACGCGCTTTCCTAATAATCCTTCATCAACACCTTCACCTACAGCAACAACGATACCCGCACCGTCTACGCCAGGCACATGACCCTGTTGCCAATTGCGAGGGTTATCGTCTATAAATTTCCAATCCACAGGATTAACGCCAATTGCATAATTGCGCACAATAATGCGCCCAGCTCCCGGCGATGGTAATGTTTTTGTAGATTTGACAAGTGGCATTCCTGCTTTGTCAAACTGCCAAATGTTAGCTTGCATAACTTTCCTCGCAGAATATTGCAATTCGTTTGCACTAAATGTCGATAGCAAAACCCCGCTTTCCCTTAGTCCCATTGCGGTGAGAAATCAGGAGCAGCTTGGCGATCGCCACAGTCCAATGCATCAATCTTCGCAATGTCTTCAGTATCTAAGGTCAGTGATAAGGCATTGAAGTTGATTTCCAAGTTTTTAAGCTTTGTAGAAGATGGGATAGTAACTAAACCATGCGCGAGCTCCCATGCCACAACCACTTCGGCAGCGGTTACACCATGCTTGTCAGCAATTGCATTAATGGTGTCATCTTTTAGCACTTTTCCTACTGCAAATGGCATATACCCAGTTACAGTAATACCCAGCTTCTCACACGCCTGACGTACTTTCTCGTTGGTTAAATATGGGTGAACCTCTACTTGGTTTGTAGCAATTTCACCATCGCCCAAAATACGCACAGCCTGTTCAGTTTGGGCTACCGTAAAATTAGATATGCCAATAGCTTTTGTTAACCCTAGCTCTTTGGCACGTCGTAATTCGCCAAGATATTCTTCCATCGATTCTCCGTTTTCCGGTGATGGCCAATGAATGAGGAGCAAGTCGACGTAAGAAAGTTGAAGCTTAGCCAAGCTTTCTTTCACACTGTCTATGAAACCTGCCTTGTTAAGCTTGTCGTTCCATACTTTTGTCGTAACATAAATATCTTCACGAGGCACGCTACTGTCCTTTATGGCACGCCCTACGGCCTCTTCATTACCGTAAATTTGCGCCGTATCGATATGCCTGAAGCCTACATCTAGCGCCATTGTCACCGAGTTGTACGCTTCATCATCTTTGAGACGAAAGGTGCCTACACCTAGCGAGGGAATAGCTGATGATTGAGTTACTGTTGGCATGAAGCCTCCTTTTGAAAATTATTTGTCGTGAAAATGGGGAAATACGTGTTGCGCAATGCGCTGCATGGCAGCGTCTACAGAATGTGTATTACGCCTAAAATGTAAGCCTATGTGGTTAACGCCCGCGTCCTTCATCGCGTGTAGTTCTTTGATAAGCCCATTTACGCCGGTTTCAACCCCAAATCTATGGCGTTTTATCGGCGCTTCGTCGTCTTCTAACAAGTTTAAGTGAATAAAACTGACATAGGGCTTATTACCTGCAACACTGCGCCACAGAGCAACGCGTTTAACGTGATCATTTGGGGTACCCGGATATGCCAACCAGCCATCCATATTTTCACCAACCCACTGCGGATTTTGCTGGGCAAGACCTGCTACATATAATGGAGGCTGCGCGACTTCTGGTAGAAGCACCATGCCGTTACTCAACCGGTCATTACCACTTTTTACAATGTCGAGCGCTTGCCTAAACTGCTCACCTCTAGTATCGAAATCGACACCGAATAACGGATATTCTGAAGGCCTATCGCCACTTGCCACACCAAGTATTAGGCGGTCATTACTTAGATGTTGTACCGTCGCAGCAGCTTTTTTTACCAACCATGGTTGGCGAAGCGGTAGCACAACCGCCGCGGTTCCCAACAAAATATTTTTTGTTATGCCGGCCAAATACCCAAGATAGCTAAAGGTTTCGAATACTTGTGCAGCATCACCGAAATTTGGGTCATAAATGGGTACATCACGCACCCATGCGGCTTTAAAACCCAGCTTATCAGCTAGCTGAATACGCTCGTGATGCTTACTTATATCCGGTACGCCAAATGGCGTACCTTTTGTCGCATCAAAATGCGCCCAATCATTGTCTAATGGCAACTCAACGCCAATGGAAAATACGTGCTGTGACAGTTTGTCAAAGGTTGTACTCATCATAGCTCCTTAGGCGTTTGTAGCGTTTTTAACGTTCGCTAGCGCGCGCTTATCTAAGTGGCCGCTATAGCGTGTTACGACCAGTGCAGCAACGGATATAAGCGCACCTATCCACGCGGTGTCAGACAGTGTCATGCCATCTACAATGGCGCCGCCTAATATAGACCCCACAGCAATACCAATATTAAACGCCGCAATGTTTAGACCTGAGGCAACGTCCACTGCATTAGGTGTAAACTTCTCAGCCAGCTGCACTACGTAAACTTGAAGGCCTGGCACATTACCAAATGCAAAAGCGCCCCATACCAATACTGTGATCACAGCGGCTATTTTGCTTCCCATGGTGAAAGTTAACGCGAATAAGATAACGGCAAGTGCAGAGAAAATGATGGTTAGTGCGCGAATTGGGCCTTTTTTGTCAGCCAATTTGCCACCATAAATGTTACCGACTGCAACAGACACGCCGTACACGAGCATGATTAAACTTATTGCCGACGGAGCAAAGCCAGCTTCTTCTTGCAAAATAGGCGCTAAATACGTAAACGCGGTAAATGTGCCGCCGTAGCCTAAAATCGTCATGAGATAGACCAGCACAAGACGAGGCTGAATCAGCACTTTCATTTGCTCACTTAAGCTTGCAGGCTTACTTTGTTTTAAATTGTTTGGCACCAATAGCGCACTGCCAATAAGTGCAATTGTGCCCAACGCTGAAACCACTAAAAATGTGGCTCTCCAGCCAAAGCTTTGACCAATCCAGGTGCCAAGCGGCACACCCGTAACTAGTGCAACTGTTAAACCTGTAAACATGATAGCAATAGCACTGGCTTCTTTTTCTTTTGCAACCAGACCGGTGGCAATGGTTGAGCCGATAGAAAAGAATACGCCGTGGGCGAGCCCTGTTAGTATCCTAGCCACAATAAGGCTTTCATAGCTTGGTGCTTGCCACGCCAACATGTTGCCTGCCACGAACAGCGCCATCAGGCTGAGTAAAACGTGTTTTCTGTTCCACTTTCCAGTAAGTGCAGTAAGCACTGGTGCACCAACGGCGACACCGACAGCGTACAAGCTTACAAGTAAACCCGCACTGGGTAATGTAACGCCAAGGTCTGTCGCTATAGTGGGTACTAACCCCACTATGACAAACTCAGTGGTACCAATAGCAAACGCACTTAACGTTAATGCAAATAATGCAATAGGCATTGTTTATCCTCACAAAAGTTAAAGTGAACGTACGCTGTAGTGAAAATAGAAGCATACGTTCCTAGGGTGTTTAACAAGTGCATACAATGTGAGGTTATTTTTATTTGCAAAAAACAGCACTAATGACAAAATACTTTTGTGATTTTTGAAAATATTAGAGAACGCTATGCCTGTAAAAGCAAAAACCGAAGACTTAGAAGCCTTTCTTACCGTTGTCGATACCGGGAGCTTTTCGAGCGCAGCAAACTTGTTGAATCAACAGGTTGCCAAAGTGAGCCGCGCAGTTACACGTTTAGAAAGTACTTTAGAAGCAACACTGTTAAATCGAACCACACGCAGGTTAGAACTGACAGAAGAAGGAGAAATGTTTTTACGCTATGCGCGAGACGGCCTCAACAAGTTGGAAAAAGGCGAAGAAGCGCTACGACTGCTTAAGCGTGCACCGTCAGGAAAACTACGTGTCGATGCCGCAAGCCCTTTTGTGCTTCACCAGCTAGCCCCACTGGTAAAGGCATTTAGCGAAACCTACCCCGATATCGCACTCGATATTACCAGCCACGACAGTATTATTGATTTATTGGAACACAAAACGGATATCGCTATACGTATAGGCGATTTGAGTGACTCAAACTTGCATGCTCGCAAACTGGGTAAAAGCAAGTTGCATATTGTGGCTAGCCCTGACTACTTAAAAGCGCGCCCGGCGGTTGGGGATGTCAGTAATTTAGCTCAACATAAGCTAATTGGTTTTAGCGACTCACCAAAGCTTAATCGCTGGCCGTTAAAACAAGATGTGGAGTTGCGCTATCACTTACATGCATCCAGTGGAGAAACTATTCGCCATTTGTGCCTTGCGGGACAGGGCATTGCCTTGTTGTCTCATTTTATGGTGTATCGCGATATTGAGAACGGATCACTAGTACCTATTTTTGAAAATGACCTAGTGTCGCCGAATCGACGGGAATCAGTACAGGCGGTGTACTACAGAAACAGCGCGGTATCTTCTCGTATATCGGCATTTCTCGACTTCATTCAGCCGAGACTTATACTTTAAGAACGTTTAGCCTCGGCCTTTACCTAAAATCCTCTTCAGGGTGGTGTGCGGCAAGCCATTAACAATGAGTGCCGCTATCATCAAAACAGCACCTGCGACAACCATAGGTAGTAGCGTCTCGCCCAAAATAACCACAGAGCTCACATAGCCTACAATAGGCGTTAACGTGCTAATAAGCACAATTTTGTCTGGCGCTAGTTTAGGGCCAGCAGCGACCATTAATCCGAAACCTAGACCAGTTGCGACTGGGCCAATGTATGTTAGTAGTAACCAATCTTGCCAACCATAGTTAAGAAAGTCAGGCGTAGGTTCGAAAATAAGTGCCAAACCAAGCATCGCCATGCCAGCGATAGAAAACTGCCAAAAAACCGCTTCAATTACGCTGCCCTGCCACTTGTGAAAAGACACTCTGCGAATAGCCACAGCCCATAACGCAGACGCCAACAACATGCCAAAAAGCGGCAGCCACGCGCCTGGCTCACCCGACGCAAACAAGATCATTGCGCATCCAATGGTTGATATACCAGTGAGGATAAGTCGCTTTGAGGGCGGCTTTTGTCGATACCACAATGTATCAATTAACAACATCCAAAGCGGTGTTGTATAGATAAGGATACTCGCGGTCCCAGCAGGAATAAATTGCAACGACACGGTAATCAGGCCCATAGACAAGATAAACTGGAAAAACGCGACGACGAACACCACGGAGCGGTCTTTTCTATTTAGGCGAGGTAGACGTTTCTTGGTTATAAGTACAAATAACGCAAGCACAGGTAAGCTCAACAAAAAGCGTAAACACACCATCCAAACCGGGCCTACAATTTCCAAGCCCACTTTCATACCGGGCCAATTGAGTCCTAGGCACAATACCGCAACTAAAAGCATTTTAATGCCTTTCGATTGCTCTTTTTCTATCAATGATGTTGTAGACATTTATTCGTCGCCCTGAGACACGCCTCTGCGTTGGAGAAAAACGTAAGCCTTGTTGACACACTGCAAGCATGGCAAGACTTTAAGAGGGCGCAAATATAAGTGAAATGAGGCAGGATTGAAACCGCAAGAGACGTAATTTGTTGCGATTTATTGACCAATTGGTCAAGTTTGATTAAGCAAAATGGAAAGAAAAGATTACACTACTGACGACAACACCAAATCTTACTGAATTTACACTAACACAACTACGCCATAGCAAGATTTGGCCATTTCATGATCGCAGCATTTTCTTTCCCATTTTCAGTAGGATAGTAGTTTTTACGCAATTCTATGTGTTCAAAACCGTGTGTTTCATATAAATGAATTGCAGCAAGGTTACTCTCTCTTACCTCTAACCACACCTCACGCATACTGCGCGCTTTCACCTTATCAAGCACGCGCTGAAGCAATGCCTTTCCCACGCCCCTTCCTCGGCAATGCTGTACGACGGCAATATCCATTAATGTGGCTTCATCAAGTACCTCAAGCACAATGGCATACCCAACAAGCTCGTTTTCATCAAGGGCAAATAAACCATAATAAGGTGGGGTAAAACAGTCAGCGAATGTGCTGAGTTTCCACGGCGAAAACTGAGCTTGTACGTGAATGGCATGACCACGTTCAATCAATGCAGCTGGTGTGTCTGCAGTAACAAGTTGAATATTCAAGGCTGCTAACTCTGTGTTTTTGCGACGGTAGTTAGCGCTAGCCACAGGGCGCGCTTTTGTGAAGGGGTTAACGACAGTGGTTCAGCAGGCAAAATAATTGCTTGCTCATCGACCGCTAGGGTTTTGCTTATCATCACTTTGCTTGCTAACTCAGACGGTAAACCCAGTTGCACGCAGGCTAACCGTAGATCATCGAGCCACTTAGCGCATTTCTTGGTCTGCTCAGCACTTAACGGCAGCCCTTCAGGCGAATCAGGTAACGAGAAAGGCGCAGCTTGCGGTGTGCTCGTAGCAGGCTGATTTGCTTGTTGAATAGCGTGAGCTGGTTTTGTAATGCTTTTATCATCTGCTTTGCTCGATTCAGATCCCATTTGCGCGCGTAACTGAGCCAGCCTTGACTGTTTTTGCTCTTGTGTTATCGGTTTGCTTTGTGCAGGCATTGCAGAGTGATGAGCATTGGTAGAGCTATCAGTTGCACGGGCCCCTGTTTCTTCAAGCTTTGCTTCATATACAGCTTTCGGCACCCAAACTGGAATGCCCATCTCTTGTAAAATAGCTTGTTGATAAGGAGACAGTGACATAGATTTCACGCTAGTAAGTTAAGACCTGTAAGTTTACGTGATGTTTTGCTGACATTAAATAGCTTTAGCCCGAATGATAAGTCTACCGTTTTTTAACTGTCGACGCTGCAGACATCCGACGATGTAATGCCAGAACTGTTGTTTGATTAAAGTGACAGTGAAGATACTAAATATGCTTTTGGTAGATGTTTGCCTAGAAACGACAATAGGGAAAAGTGGCAGGGGTGGAGGGACTCGAACCCCCAACCATCGGTTTTGGAGACCGCTGTTCTACCAATTCGAACTACACCCCTAGCGCGCTGTGCATTATACGGATGACATCTAAAAGGTAAAGCCTTTTTGTCGCCCTAACGCATCACATGCTCAATTAACATGCAATGCGATGTTTTTTCAGACTAATTCACGCCAATTGGAAAATAAATGGTGTAAACATGCCATTAGATTTCGGCTAGCAGCTCATTCGGTGTTGATTCAGAAAGCGCCTCGAACCAAAGTGCATTGGTTGTGCTAACAATGTCTTTGTGAAGACTAAATTTTTCCTTTGCTTCACCGTGTGAAATAGAAAGGATATCCGCATAGCAACTGACAAGCTTATTACTCGTTGCATCGTCGAGCTCGTTAATCAAACAACAGCTAGCCAAATCAAAATAACGGTTACCCATCGCTGAATATTCCCAATCGATAACCACCGGCGTATTGCCTTCTCGACACAATACGTGACTGTATAACAAATCGTTGTGACACAACACCAGGTCTTCATCGACCTGCTCACTACGCAAAACTGCGCTTCTAAGTGCCGTTGCTCGGTCATACAACGCATCGCCCTCAGACAAACTTGCAACGTGCAAGTAGTGCTGCCATCTGGCGGCAAGGTTTAACGGACGTGCGGTAACAGGTAGCTGATGAATACGCGCCAACACATTTGCCAGAGTTTCAGGGTTGCGCTGAGCCAATCGCGTATTTGGATGCCAATACTCTACCCAAATACGCTCATCGTCGCTCAACCAAATGGGCTTTGGCGCAATATCTACTTGGCACAGCTGTTGTTGTAACACAAACTGATGCGTGCGGTTAACGCCACTAAAATTGTCATCACCTAACCACTTTACTGCGTAGTCAATGTGTTGCGTTTTGTCTTGCAGACGATAAACATGATTTACCGCACCAGATGGATGACGCGAGAGAACCACGTCGCTGCTTAAGTTAAATGCGTTGTGAAGCTGCGCCAGAATAGTCGATGTGTCCACGTTGCTCCTTATACTCTACTCGCCATTGGACATAGCCGAAAACGGAAAACCCAACATAGCCCAAAAACAAGCAAGCAGAAAGTGCATAACCTACCTGTAAATACAAATAAGCAGACGCAATGTTAATAAAGAACCAGTATACCCAATTTTGCAGTATTTTGTGTGCCACCATAAACGTGGTAATCACACTCAGTAAATTAATACTTGCATCTAAAAGAAGATGTTCACTGTTAAACTGAGACGTGGCGACTTCAGACATTACCCAAGCAGCACAGAGCATAGTAGGGACGATGATAGCGTGCACCCACCACGGCCAAAAGCGAATGGGTTTTGCCTCGCCATTTTGACCACCTTTTGACCATTGATAATAACCATACCCCGCCATCACCATATAGAAAAAGTTTAACGCGGCCTGAAACGGTAAAGTAACTTGCCAAAATAACCACGTGTAAATCGCTGTGCTAATAAATGCACACAGCCAGCACCAACTACTTTGCTTGGCTGCCAAAAACACATAGGCCATGGCCAATACCACCGCGCACCATTCCAAAGGTGACGTGGTGGTAATTTGCTCAACAAATATTGAAAGAAAGTCACCCATTATGATGACTTTCTTGCCTGCATGGCGTCGAAGTTAAGGAATTTGGCAACAAATATAGCCTGACCAACTTCTTCATGCGTTCGCTGCATTTCAGTACCTAGTATACCCATTACATCAGCATACTCTCCGGTAACTTGTGTACTCGTTGAACTCGTTGACACAGATAGCTCAGCGTAACTGTTCAATCTATCGATGAACGATTGAATTGGCGGAATGTATTCATTTACCAAAGGGTATAACGACAACTCGACCATAACTTGCATACCAAAACCCTCTTATTAAAAAGCGTATTTCGCTGTTACGCCAAACTGTCGTCCATTGCCAATTTGGTAGTACGGCTCGTTAAACGCATATTCGTCGCGTGGATCGTTGCTAAACCCACCAAAGCCTCTGGTGTAATATTCACGGTCAAATGCATTTTGCACCCACAAAGACGTTTGCCAATTCCCTGATAGCATCACAATTTCTGAATTAAACAGCGCTGTACTCGGTGCCGTTACATCATGTCCGTCAGAGAATCGGTACTCACTCTTAAAGTCCATATCAACACGCCACAATAAAGTATCGGTAAAGGCATACTCACTGAATACATTAGCAGTCCACTTAGGCGCTTGCGCTTGTCGCTGCTCTTGTATTTCTGTGCCATCTGCTAGGGTGTAACCTTCAAATGTAGCACTTAAATACCCCACGCTGGCACTGACCTGCCACGCATCATTGGCTAACCAATTAAGCTCTAGTTCTGCGCCTTTATTTGTACCTAAGTCTGCGTTATCAATAATATCAACAAATCCAGCAGTACCATCATCACGAGTAATAACATCAAAGTCGCTAACTTGTGTGTCGGTTCTATCCATGAAGAATACTGCGGCGCGTGCAGTAAGGTTTGATGTTAAGAGTGGCCCCTTCACACCTAACTCGTAGTTCCAGTTGTACTCTTCATCGAAGAAACGCTGGTCGTCGTTCACACGATTATCAGGGTTAAATCCAGCCCCTTTGAAGCCACGCGACACACTAGCATAGTAAAAATGGTCACCCATTGTGTATTGGAGAGCCACCTTACCGCCTAACATTGTGGTATCGAAATCACGTGTTAGCCCGTTATTGTCGGCAAATTCAAAATCGTAGTTTTCTGCGCGAATTCCCGCAACCAAGGTAAGATTATCTTGTAGCTGAGTTGCGGTTTGAAGATACAAAGCCGTTGTTGTTGGCGTGTACTCACTTGCATAGTCGTTACTAAGGTACGTGTACTGACGCAATAACTGCTCTTGTGAATTTTTGTAGAACGCGCCTACTGTCCAGTCAGTTTTCCCATCAAATAGTGCCGCTTCAGGTGAGGATACAAATCGTATTTCTCCTGTTTGGGTGTCTACATCGCGATAGTAGGCGTCAAATGATGTATAGCCCCACGGGTGAAAACCTGTGAACGTCCAATCTTCGTCATAGCCATAGGCAATATTATGGGAAGCATGCGTAGCAATCAGAATAAGATCGCCTTTGGCAGTGCGTGTTGTACTGCGGGCGCTTATCGCATGTGTCTGATGTTCGTCAAAACCTGGCTCATCAGAACGGGTTTTGTTGTCATTATCTAAAGAAAATGCATCGTACCCATTGTCGATGTCGTACCAACGATAAGTTACCGCCAATGTGGTGGTATCGTCTAATTCACCTTCCAATGCAAAGCGCAGAGCAGTTTCATCAATATTATTGGTGTCATCGCGATTTAAAAAGGTATTTTCAACAAATCCGTCACTGCGATTGTGTACTAGCGCAACGCGATAACCCCAGTCTTGATTAATATCGTTACCCGTTGCACCTTCAATACGGTAACTACCTTTGTTTCCAGCGCGCGCCTCAACATAGCTTGGCGCGTTACTGCGTACTTCATTACTAGTTAGTTTTACAGCCCCTGCTAGCGCACCAGTACCGTATAAAGTAGCTTGCGGGCCGCGATAGACTTCTAACTGTTTGGTGTCAAAAATAATGCCTGCTGCCGCCAGACCAGAAAAATCAAATTCATCGACAATAAAACTAACCGACGGATTGATGGGCTCAGCAAACTGACTGCGCTCACCAATTCCACGAATTTGAACGAAGCGACCGCGAGACGCACCTGCGGCAAAGTTAACATTGGGAACTGTATTTAGTACGCTATCGATGTGGGAAGGCTGTCTACTGCGTAAACGCGCTTCGCCTAAAATAGTTGCGCTTGCGCTCAATTGGTCAAGTGTAGTCTGACGAAAGTCACCCGTTACCACAACACGTTCGATATCTTGTGCTTGCTCGCTAACTTCATTGGTATTTTGAGCATAAGCAGCCACTGAACTGGCGAGTAAAGAAAGAGTGAAAAATGATTTGTACATGGGATCTCTTGTTCTTGTTTTAAGAAAAAAGATCCGGCTTTAACGGCAGGTGATAAGGCTATATTGTGAACCATCCCTACGCCGGTATTATCCGGATCAGGTTTAAGGGTTCCCACACATTGTGGATCTCAGACCGAAACACGGACACCCCTTGGCATATGTAAGTACATACTTAAGCGTATGGCTTACCAACTAGGCGGAGTCTACCAGTTGGGTAAACGCCGTCAAGCGAAGATAACGTTAAGTACTATTTAATAAATATCTAAGTTATTCAAACTTAACTTTCTTCAATATTCAGGTTGAGTTTTCTAACCTCGTCATCGGTTTGTGCTTTAAGTCCTTCCAGCGTTTTGCCGTGCGCGGTGGGCTGACGGGTTTCTGGGTCTACTTTTACAAACACAATATCATCAGCAAAACAGATTGTTTTCTTCGTTGCCTTATTGCGCACCAAACAGCTTACGGTAATAGACGTGCGACCAACCGCTTTTGTCTCAAGCCCAAACTCAACAATATCCCCCTGCAATGCTGGAGACTCAAAACTTATTTCACCTATATGCTTGGTCACCAAACAGTTGGTTTCAAGCTGGCAAATTGCCCAAATTGCGGCTTCTTCGTCAATCCATTCCAACGCGCGGCCACCAAATAAGGAGTTGGCATAATTGAGATCATTTGGCATAACTAAACGCCGAGAAAGAAAGCGCATTCGAATTCCTCTTAATAAATCGCTACTATAGTCACTTAATTATACCGAAAAAACACTTTCATGGCGTTACAACAATTAGCCGATTGGTTATTTACTCCTTTTCTCGAATACGCTCACGGCACTACGCCTCGTTATCACAGACGTATACTCGTGATAAGCGGTACAGAGCCATTTTGCGATTCGTCTTGCAAAGCATTAATTGCATTAGCCCCACAACCAATAACCATCGCGCAATTTGGCGATAGCAAGACCCGAAAGCATGTACTTGGCACTGAGTGTGATATTGCATTTTTTGATTGCCAAAAATCGTTTTCCGCTGGAGATATGATGGCAATAGCGGGCACCATTAAACACGGTGGTTGCCTTGTTCTGATTTGCCCCGACCTAAAGCAATGGCCTAGCAAAGTTAAAACGTCCTCTTTATCCCACGGCTATACGCTAACCTACAGTAGCTATATAGCGCGCATAGTGGAAAAACTTAAGAGTAATGCTGAGGTAGCAATTTACAGCGATTCACAGTTACATCTTCCGACACTGCGCCAGCCTCTCATACCCGCGCTAGATAACTGTAACTATGATAAGCAGATTTTTGCATCTGACGAGCAAGCGCGTGGATTTAATGAATTGACCACATTTGACCAATCAAAACCTTGTCGTGCTCTTGTTACAGCACCACGCGGTAGGGGAAAATCATCGCTACTTGGGATTGTTGCCAGTGAATTGGTGCGCCAAGGAAAGCGTATTTTACTTACCAGTAGCTTATCCGATAACGTCGCCCAAATATTTAAATTCGCGACTAAGCAACTTGGCGTGGCGTATATTGGCAATCATCACATTCACTATAACCAAGGTGAACTTAAATGGGTCGCTCCTGATAACGAACAACTGACGGCTCAATTGTCACAGCATACTGACTTCATCATTGTTGATGAAGCCGCTTCTTTTCCCCTCCCCTTACTCAAAACTATAATCGGCTCTCATCAAAATTGGATTTTGAGCACTACATTGCAAGGCTATGAAGGCAGTGGTAACGGGTTTGTACAAAAACTATTGCCTACACTTCTTTCCTCTAAAGCAGAAGACTCTGAAGGAAAAGGCCCAGATACGGAAGGCAACGCCCCCTTGCCTAAGCATATTAAACTGACAACACCACTGCGATGGTACGATGAAGATCCAATTGAACAATTTATATTAGACACATGTTTGTTTGAAAAATCAGGGAGCAATCACGTTCAACAAGAATACAGTGAACGAATCAGCGTTAATATCAGCGATACCACCTTTACATTGAGCGACGTTAAGTCACTAAACGACGATATGCTCTGCCAAGTAATGCAATTGCTTACATTAGCCCACTATCAAACCACACCAGATGACTTGATGCGTCTTGTCGATAGCCCTGATATTCATCTTGCCACGTTAACTCACTCAAATAGCGTTATTGCTGCGGCTATTATTAACGTAGAAGGTGGAAAACCATTTGCTTCACTTGCTCAGCAAATTGCTACTGGTGAGCGCAGACCTAAAGGGCACTTGAGCGCCCAGAGACTGGCCTTGTTGGCCGCAGATGCTTCCTTAGCTACATTAAAATACTGGCGTATAAACCGCATCGCCGTGTCCCCCGCCTTGCAAAGCAAGGGGTATGGTTCTTTTTTACTAAGCGAAATAAAAAGCTGCGCAAATCAACACGCTATTGATGCACTGACAACATCGTACGGAACCACCACTGCCCTAGACAGTTTTTGGACTAATAATGGCTTTAGCATTGTCGATAAAGGGAGAAAACCGAACAAAGCAAGCGGAGAAACGAGTGCGTTAGCCTTTTGTGCCATGACTGAAGCGGCCAACCAATCACTAAAGCTCTTGATGAGTTTATTTAAATGGCAAAAAGATAGAATTGATATAGCAACAGTACCCGAGGAGATTCAGGCTATATTAATGAAAAAACTACAGCATTTTGTTGCTGGGAGCCGCCCTCTTGATGATGTATGGCGAATACTCACACTTCTCTTTGCTGCACTCAAAGACAACGGAAACGCATTCTTTGGTCATGCCATTAACCAGAAGAAAAAAGGGTCTTTACGCTATTTAAATAACAATGATGTGCTCACTGCAATGAGTAGTCATGAAATCAACATAGCGCAACTTAAGAGACAACTTAACGCCAATGGCATCAAAGACATTACACGTATACTGCGCGAAGAAATAAGGCTGTTATTTATGTAGCCTAGACGACTGAATGGTAATGGCTTGCACTGCGTTGTACCAACACGCTTTACGGTGGATAAAATGCTACTCTCACCGAATTTTTCACTAAATTGAAAGCAATAAAAAAGCCTCCATAAGGAGGCTTTTCTTTCGCTAATGCGCGGAATTAAATGCTAATACCACGGTTCTTCGCTTTTTCCTTGATGTAAGGTTCCCACGCAGCAGCATTGCGGCGTAGTGAGCGGTCTTTCTTAGCTTCCTGTACATGTCTATAAGCAGACTTGAAGTTACCCGCATAGAAATTCGCTTCCATAAGTGTGAAGTGAATCTTCTCTGGGTCTTCAGCGCCGCGCTCAAGAGCATTTTCAAGTGCTTTGATTGCGCCTTTGTAGTCTTCAGCCACTAACAATAGTGTACCTTGCTTGCGGTAATGCTCTGGGTCAGAACTTTTCGCTGCTGCACGTGCGTACATGTTCGCAGCTGTTTTGTAGTTCTTCGCCTGGTGATATGCGTTTGCAATATTCGCTAGCATATCTGCATCATCTTTAAGCAAACCTTCTTTCATATGCTTTTCAAGCAGTTTAGCTGCTTTATAAGGCATACCGTTAGTTTGATAAAGCTGTGCAAGCGTTTTAATTTCACTGTCTTTTTTCAAGTAATCTTGCATATAAGCAAGTTCAAACGTTGAAAGACCTTTCTTGTAATCTTCTACAAGTAGGTAGAAGAAACCAAGTTGAGTCCACCAGTTAGGTGTTTCAGGAAATTTACGTACAAGTTCTTCTGCTACTGCAACCGTCTCAGGGAACATCTTACGCTCGTAGTACGAAGTAAGCTTTAGTACATAAGGGTTTTTGTTTGGCTCTTCGTACAAAGCAATTGCTTTATCCGCTGGCTCTACAATCTTCGCTAATTGCTTAGATTCATAGTAAGCCTGTGCCAAACGCGTATATACATCAGCGTCTTCTTTACAAGTGAATGTCATCCACTCGTTATACCACTTAATCGCGTCAGTGTACTTATTCTCTTGCATGCTTAAGTCACCAAGTAACTTAAGTGTTTGAGAATGTTCTAAGTCGTTAAGAACTTTAGGCTGAACTGAGTCTTCAAGGTAGCCATACGCTTTTAAGCCTTGGCCTTCTTGAGAAGCCAAAAGGTTACCAATAAAGCGTTTAACGTAAGCTTTATCGAAATCGTCCGACGGATCGATTTCATATAATACGTTTAGTGCTTCGGTAACTTGGTCTTCGTTGTAGAACTCAAATGCTTTTTGAACCTTTTTACCGGTACGCTCGCCTACAAGCGTTGTTTTACCCTTTTGATATCCAGGACAAACAACAGGCGAAGACTGCGCCAGTGCAACGGGTGCTGAAAGCACCGCGCCTGCACCAAGCACTAAAGCAACGGCTGTCATTTTGAATGAACGTTTCATCATGATCTATTGCTCCAGTTTAAAGTCTAGCTGTACGAACATGCCAGGTTGTTTAACCGGCTTGCCATCTACGATCTTAGGCTTATATTTCCATTTACGCAAAGCACGACGTGCTTCACGGTCGAAAATACGCTTAGGTTCAGCATCAATAACTTCGATATCGTCTACACCACCAACTTCGTTGATAGTGAATGACAGTCTTACCCAACCTTCACGGCCGTCACGGGCTGCATCAGGCGGATATTTCGGGTCGATACGAACGATAGGTGTAGCATCACCATCGCGCTGCATTGCACCAACACCACCAATGTTTACACCAACACCACCTGTATCTACAGCAGGAATAGCTAGGCTAAAACCATCTGCATCAGGTTCTGCTGCTTCCGGCTCAACTTGCTCCATTTTTGGAGGCTGAGGCGGTGGCGGCGGAGGCGGAGGCGGAACACGAGTACGCGTTTGCGTCTGGTCGTCTGGTTCCTGCATTACAATATCGATCACCGGTGCAGGCGGAACTTCGTCTGCTGGTCTAGATGAGTTCTCAATCAACTTTGCCATTAGAACGAACAGGGCGAATGCAACACCAGCACCTAAAAATATAGATACAATTATACGTAACATCTTATCCCCTTGCCGCTACCGAGACTCGGTTAACGCCAGCGGCTTTAACCTGATCCATAATCTCAACTACTAAACCATGCTTCGCTTTTACATCAGCTTGAATGATTACGTAGTCAGTAGGCTGCTCGGTAAGCAGTCTTTCAATATTCGCTCTTACGCTGTCCGGCGCTACTTCACGTTTATCTAACCAAACATTTCCATCTTCCGTTACGGCGATAAAGATGTTTGCATTTTTGTGAAGAATCGCCTGGCTCGCATCTGGCTTGTTAACTTCAATCCCTGCTTCTTTAACGAAAACAGTGGTAACGATAAAGAAGATAAGCATGATAAACACGATGTCCAACATGGGCGTCATGTCGATCTGTGCATCTTCTTCCTCGGTTCTGACTTTTCGAGCCATAATCTCTCTCTCTAATGATGTGGCAGGCTATCAACTAGCCCTTCTCTTGCCAGCTTCACTTTCGCTTCAAGACGTGAACTGATGAACAGTCCAGATAGCGCAGCAACCATTCCCGCCATCGTCGGGATTGTTGCCATAGAGATACCAGCGGCCATAAGACGAGCGTTGCTGGTGCCCTGTGTTGCCATAGTCTCGAAAACACCGATCATACCGGTTACTGTTCCCAGTAGCCCGATTAGTGGACACATTGCAATAATGGTTCTAATAATCAGCATTCTAGCGTTTAGGTCGTCTGACGCTTGAGAAATCCACGCGTCACGGATTCTATGCGCATACCATGAAGTGGTATCAGCTCGGGCATCCCAATTGGCGATGATGTTTTTCTTCACCTTTGGAAAGACCGAGGTTAAATACCAGTAACGCTCAATCATTAATACCCACATGAGAAAGAGCGCGGCAGCAACGAAGTAAAGTACGTCACCGCCGGTAGCGATAAAGTCCCTGACCGATTCAAATAATCCAATCAGGTAATTCATATTACGCCTTCTCCGACTCTGTGTGAGCAGCTACGATACCCGCAGTTTGCTCATCAAGAATGTGGATGATTGACTTGCTACGAGACGCTACGATGCTGTGAGTAAGGATTAGAGGCAGAGCCGCGATAATACCTTGAGCAGTAGTTACAAGCGCCATTGAGATACTTCCTGCCATCATACGTGGGTCACCAGTACCGAATAGTGTGATAGTTTGGAATGTCTCGATCATACCAAGTACTGTACCAAGTAGACCTAGTAGAGGAGCAATCGCTGCGAAGATCTTGATTACGTTGATACCGCTTTCGATACGTGGAAGTTCACGAAGGATAGCTTCATCAAGCTTAAGCTCAAGGTTTTCAGCGTCAGCATTTTTGTTCTCTTGGTAAACCTTAAGAATGCGACCTAGTGGGTTGCCTTCAGAAGGGTTACTTACGTTCTTAAGCTGTGAACGCATTTTGCCGCCAACGATAGTTAGCGTAATCATTTTGTAAAGACCGATTAGTAGACCAACCGCTAGCATTAGCGTGATTGTGTAACCTACTGGGCCACCTGCGTGATAACGCTCAGACATTGTCGCTTTCTGCTTCAATAGACCAAGGATTGCACCTTGAGAAGGGTCAGCGAAGAAAGGAGTGAAACCTGAAGTCGCTTCCATTAGGTCTTGAGTAGACGCAACGAAGTGACCATCTGGTTGACGACCTAAAGGCTGAACAATTTCACCTTCAGCGTCGTACGCTAGGTAACCTGCTTCACCGACAAGGTTAAATGTACCAACACGTAGTACTTCTTGTTGTGATGAACCACCGTCAAGATTTACAACTTCTGTAGTGAACTTAACTACTTCACCACCTTCAGTCATTTCTTTTTGAAGTGCGAACCATAGGTCTTCTAGTTCTTTAATGTTTGGAAGACCTTTAGAGTCTTCAGACATTGCAGCTAGGAATTCACCACGGCCAGGGAATTGTGCACTTACGATTGAAGTAGAGATACGACCAAACGCTTCAGAAGACGCTTGACGTACAACACCGAACATTTCACCAAGCGTACCTGTCGCTTGATCTAGCTCAGCTGCTTTTTCGTTCAATGTAACTTCGTTGTCAGAGAATTGCTTCTGTAGACGATCGCCACGCGCTTGTTCAGCTTTAAGGTCAGCTTGCGCTTTGCGAAGAAGTGCTTGTTTGTCAGCGCGTGCTGATTGGAATTCAGCTTCGCGTTGCTTGTCTAGACGTGCTTCAGAAACACGGTTTTGCTGTACTTGATCAAGAAGATCTTTAAGGCTCTTTGCTTCCTGAGCTTGTACTCCGGTTGCTGTAACCGCAACTGCTACCGCGGCTAAAAGAGTTTTGAATACTGGTTTCATTAACTATTACTCCGCTGCGCTAACTGGAATTTTAATTAGGTCCGCTGGGATTGAACCGTTAGCCATTTTAACTGCTTCGATTACTGAAGACAGGTACTCATCGCCTAGTTTTTCCCAAGAGCGAGTTTCATTATTCCAAACCCATGCGTGAGTTTGATCTAGTGAAAGTGCAGTAAGAGCTGTACGACCTAGGTTGAAGAAGTCAACAGTTACTTCTGTACCTGCGTCGTTGATTGTACCTTGGTAAGAGTTAATCTTCGTACCGTACTCAACTTCAACTAGGTATGCTTCTAGCACCTGACGGAACTGTTCAGAAACAGTAACGTTTGAGTTAGCCATGATGTCACGAAGACGCTCTACACGCGCAAGACGCTCTTCCAAGTGAATTGGACGGTCAAGCTTGATGAACTGCTCTAGGCTATCGATCATACGGAACATAAGAGGAACGATGCCCTGCTTAGTTTCTTCGATGCTGTCGATTTGACGCTGAAGTGAATCAATACCGCGTTGTTGGTCTGCAACAAGGCTAGCGATGTAATCGTTGTAGATCTTAAGGTTTTCTGTCTCATCTACTGTTTGACGATACTCAACAAGTAGTTCCTGAGATTGTTCAAACAACGTGTTGATTTTTTCTTGAGATTTCGCTGCAGCCGCGTGGATTTTCGCTTCTTCTTTATGAAGATCTTCTAGCGTATCTGCAGAGACTGCGCTACCTGTTAGTGCGAATGCACCCATAACAGTAGAAGCAATAAGAGTTCTCTTGCTCATTTTGGACATAGTTCCCAACCAAATTTCTTATTTGAATCCTCGCCGATAGGAAAATATTCGGGCAAGGGGCGTATAAAACTTTCACAATTTTGTTTCAGGAATGCAGTACTAACGTCAATCGTCAGTACTACGAACGTAGTATACTCACACGGATTGGTATAACGAGTCAAGTAACAGGCTGTTTACACCATGTGGTTTTTAAATCAATTGATTAATATACCAACAAATAAGATTGTTAATTAATTACGTCACTCCAGTTTGATACTTAATCGATTAATTCAATTCCTCAACAAAAGCGCAACATTTAACAGTTGTGGCACTTGTAACTGTGAACCCTGTGGGTGCGCTTTCAACTAATAATAGCATCAAACGCGATAGTTAAACGGTTTCCTTCTCGTTCGGTAGGGAAAGTACCATGCCACGCATGTGAGGGAAATAGGACCAGTTTGCCATTCTCAGGCTTAACCGTTGTAAAATGGTCAATCAAATAGAATGGTGTTTTATCTACTCTCCCTAAATGCAGGTGCCCACTTACATCATGCTCGCTCAAGTCTTTCGGCACGTCTACGTAGAAAACACCACTCACCAGACCATTTGAGTGGTAATGTGGTACGTGATATCCATCAAACTTATTTAATACGGACCACGAACCGCTGAACTCAATCATATCTGCAGTTAACCTGTTGTTATTTTCAACACTAAGATATGACGCGTTCTCACTGATAAAATCGACAATCTGGTGTTTAATAAACGCCTCAAGCGCGTTGAGGTTGCTATTTTTCGTGGGGAATAAGTTTCCTCTCGTTTGCGTACCTCTTTGAACCGACTGATTAACTGGTGATGACAAATCACCGTGTAATGTTTCTAAATGTTCTCGAATAGCCGACATTGGTACTTCAGTCTCACTCACAGTTTTTTGCCACACTGCTTGTTGTAGCGCTGGCGCTATTGGTAATTCAAGTAGTCTGTCTACAATGTAGGCGTTCGACTTTACGATTTGCTGCATCGCAAAATTAAGTGGAGCGCTTTTCTTAACAGCTTCCAGCTGCTGCGCTGCTAACGCTGTGTTTTTAAGCGTTAATGCAATTTCAGAAAGTTCTAGATTAATTTCTGCAATATTGCGCTGTGAAAACGGTTCAAGCACCGCCAAAGCTTCATCTGGCTTATTGTCTAATCGTAGCGCCTTTGCCTTTAATAACGCATAAATAGGTTGGTTATTTTCATCTGCCATCTGCTCAATGATGGTGATGGCTTTTGAATAGTCCTTTCCTTCAATTAATAAATTAATATAGGCAATACAGTGTGTAACAGAGTGCGCCTTTTGTTTTATTATTTGCTCAAACAAATTCAGCCACGTTGTTGTATTACCTAACTCAAACGACACCTTTGCATGATTCACCAGTGATTCTACGTAATCTGGATTGAGTCGTATGGCCTTTTCGTAGTACACGAGTGCCTTTTGCAGTTCGCCATTATCTGAATACACATTGGCCAGGTTATGAAACACGGCAAAATGGTTTATTGATGAAGTCAATTTCTCAAGTAACGCTATAGCATCTGAGGGGCGATTTAAAAAGCGAAGTGCAATTGCTTGCTCAATAATGAAAGTATCTTTTTTTAAACGTTGATAGAGCTTATTTGAAATGGTTAACGTTACTTCCCATAACTTAGCTTGTTTTGCACTATGCAGTAACTGACTTAGTACCTTTTCGTCATTACCGTAAACCTGTTGACCATTGCTATAAATAGCACTTACTACACTTTTTACCGCATAGCGTCGCAATGTAAATTCTCGCAATAAAAAAAGCAGTTCATGAACATGCGAAGCGTTAAGTAAAGTTTGCGGTGTAAGTCGCGAAACTGTTTTACTTGCATTTTCAACATCGCCACTTTTAGCGTACGCGAAACTCAAACTAATGAGTAATCCAACATCATCTTTAAAAAGAATAAGCGCCTGCGAAAGTCGGGAAATGGCTTTTTCAAATTGGTTAGTATTCACTTCGCAAAAGCTGGCAATTTTTACTAACTCACTCGAGGGAAGATGAGAAGGAAAGGCTTTGTTTAAAAGTTTGAGTACGTCGTGATGTTGACCCGCCTTAAGAAGCTGGCCAATTTGATTTAGGTCATTCATTATTTTTTATTATTTCTAAGATGCTTTAGCGTTGTTCCTCACTTATACATTAGCAATATTCACCATGAATAATAAGCGCTAATCGTTAATTCATTGCTCTTCATCAAACGCGATCAAGCGCGGCTAGGTTTAAAAAACCGGGTTTATCTTTCACATTTATATTTTGCGCTAATGCGTAAAAGGAAAAGACAGGCATAAAAAAAGCCAGCTTTTCGGCTGGCTTTTTAGATGCTTTAACTAATTTTTAAAAAATTAGAAAGAAAGAGTAACAGTAGTGAACAGGTAACGACCTAGTGTGTCGTAGAAGCCTGCTACAGTGTTAGCGTTAGTGCTTAGTGAACCACCAACCATTGGCGGCTCTTTATCAAGAACGTTGTTCACACCAGCAGATACTGCTAGGTAGTCGTTGATTTGGTAGCTACCAGTAAGGTCGAAGAACGAGTACGAAGATAGACCACCTTCACCTTCGAAGTCTACGTCACCGTAGTATCTCCAACGTGCGATTGCTGTCCAATCGTCCATTGAGTAGTTAGCAGTCATAGTGTGACGCCACTTAGGCTGTGCGAAACACTGAACGCTTACAATACCAGAACAGTCGTAGTCTAGAGAAGGATCAGATAGTAGTGGCTGATATGTCTTATCTAGGTTGTATGAACCAACAATGTTTGTACGAAGTGTACCGCCTGCTAGGTCCATGCTGTAAGCCATATCAAGGTCAACACCAGCCCACTTACGACCACCTACGTTGTCAGAAAGGTTAGTGATGAACGCGTCTTGGCTGATCCACAAGCTACCAGCTGCACTACGGTTTACGTTGTCACAGAATTCGCCACGAGTTGCACACAATTGAAGAATTGTTTGCGCACCAACAGTACCGATAACTTCTTCCATGTCGATCTTCCAGTAGTCGATCGCGAAGTCGAAGTCTTCAAACGGAGATGCAACAAAACCGAATGTGAACGTATCAGCTTCTTCTGGGTCTAGGTTCGGGTTACCACCAGAGAACTGGTTGTACTGGTTAGCAGGGTTAGCTGTGATTGAACCGTACTGAGCAGCAGTTACACCAGTAGCAGCACACTGTGCTTCTGAGTAAAGTACGCCACCGTCTTCACCAGAACCGTTAGCACAACCGTCTACACCACCCCATAGGCCGATGCTCTGACCAGCGAATAGTTCGTTGATGTTTGGCGCACGGATAGCGCGGTTGAAGCTTGCACGGAATTTGTAATCTTCAGTGATAGCCCAGTCAGCCGCTACTTTATAAGTCGTAGCATTACCAGACGTTGTGTAATCAGAAATACGTAGTGCTAGGTCAACTGTTAGGTTTTCAACACCTGGCGCATCTTCAATCACTGGTAGGCTAATTTCTGTAAATACTTCGTTTACGTCGAATGAACCTACTAGGCTTTCGGTTGGACCACCTTGACCTACTAGTGAACCTTCTTGGTATACCGTATCAGAAACACGCTCGAAGTCAGTTTCACGACGCTCTAGACCAAATACTGCCGCAACTGGTGTATCGGCACCTGGTAGAGAGAAGTCGAATTCACCAGTAACGAAACCGTTATAGATGATTAGTGACGTGTTACCAGTAAGAACAGCAGTACCAGAAAGCTGGCCAGCCATTTCAGGTGTTACACCGTATGGCGTATATACTTGGTACAACAAGCAATCGTCAGTACATTCTGTACCTACTTCACCTACACGAGGAGAAATTGAAGGTAGGAACAAATCGTTGATGTATGCAGAAGACGAGCTAGTTTGAGAGTACATGTAGCTTACGTCGTAAGACCACATATCGTTAATCACACCTTCAACACCAGTAACCATACGGAAAGAGTTGTGCTCTAGGTTATCGGCACGAGGACCACCTTCAACGTTACGCTTACCGATGTAAGCTACGAATTGGTCTGCGTCGGTTTGGCCAAATGCTGCCTGAATTTGCGCTTTTTGCGCGTCAGAAAGAATTGGGTTGTTGTAATCGAATAGGTACTCTGCACCATAGAACGTACCAGATTCAGCGATTTGACCTGCTGTTCTGTCGTTCATGAAGTTAGTTTCCATGTATACGCGCGTGTCGTCGTTGATGTAGTAATCAACAAATGCACCAATAGTGAAACGCTCGTTTGGACGCATGAAGTGATTAATTGGCGCGTAGTTGTACAGGTTTGTACCATCGTACGGAGAGAAACTACCGTCTTCGTTCAAGCTCCAGAACAACTCATTACCGTAGTCAGGCGCACCGTCTACAATTGGGTAGAAGAAAGAGTTAGGTAGTACTGCAGTAGATGAACCACCACATGATGTACCTGCTGCGTTCAATGCACATGATGAGTAATCACGCTCGCCTTGAAGCATTTCGTTGTTACGACGCCATGTACCGTAAACTGTCGCGTGACCTTTATCACCTGCGAAGTCGCCACCAGCAGTAACAGAGATATCATAAGACTCACCGCCAATACCGTTAGAACCTTCTGGGTATTCAAAACCACGATCATCCATTAGACCTTGGATGAAGTCGTTGTCGTTATCGTGCTGGTAACCACCCGCTGTAGCTGTGATTTCAAAACCAGTGAAATCAGTATCCATGATGAAGTTAACAACACCCGCTACCGCGTCAGCACCGTATGTAGTAGATGCACCACCAGTTAGAACGTCTACGCGCTTAACAAGTGCTGCTGGAATTTGGTTAAC
This sequence comes from Alteromonas sp. KC3, assembly GCF_016756315.1. NCBI lineage: Bacteria > Pseudomonadati > Pseudomonadota > Gammaproteobacteria > Alteromonadales > Alteromonadaceae > Alteromonas > Alteromonas sp. KC3. The sequence continues at coordinate 1,224,739 of NZ_AP024235.1, read as the reverse complement.
GTCAGACGCTTGGCTGTATACACCACCTGGCTGAAGACGACGACCGTTTACTAGCACAAGTGTACGGTTTGGACCAAGACCACGAAGGTCAAGGTTAGCCACACCAGAAGCACCGTTAGCTTGGAAAGCGGTTTGCGCTGCTTCGATCTGTGGCAACGTGTTCATCACGTCTTCGATACGAGAGAAACCAGTTGACTCGATTACTGAAGCATCGATTGATACAACAGGGCTGTTTGATTCTAAAGAAGCACGTTTAATACGTGAACCTGTTACAGAGATTTTCTCTACTGCTTCATCAGCTACCTGCTCGTCTTCTTGAGCAACAACTGAAGTCGCAGTCATAGACGCAGAAAGTGCGCCGAAGGCACAAGCCAGCTTAACTGACTTAGCCAATCTAGAGTTTGTAAACATGTATTGTCTCCCTGGACCACTAATAACTCTTAGTGTGTTTTTAATCGTTCGTTTTATTACGACTTGTTATAAGTAAGGACTAATCCTCATTAACGATAATAACCATATCACTGAGGGGGGGTCAACTGCGATCAGTCACACAGTTCTGTAAAAGTTCAATTTTTTTTCATTTAATTTCCGCAATATGTAACAAGAAAGTTACAAAACAGATAAAAACATGGAAATTTAGCGATAAAGCGCACAAAAATCATACAACGCAGTGGGCGTAATGAGTGATTCTAGAGAATTTAGTGGGCTAATACTGAATCGAGTGAAAAAAGAAAAGGCTGCTCAAAAAGCAGACAAAAAAAGGGGCGATACACGCCCCTTTTAGTGAAAATGGAAAGACTACTAACTTAGCTTTACTTCTCTTAATTCTCGTCTTTTGACTCTTTTCCAGTGGCTTCTTTCTCTTTAAGGTCTTTTATTGTCACTTGACCATTTGTCACTTGATATTGCTTATTAATACCCTGTAGCAGTTCAAGTTCATCAGCAGTGAATCTCACATTCAGCTTCGCTTTAGAGATCATGCCTTCAGCCAAAAAGTTTTGTGTTGCGATTGGACCTGCAATATCACCACCTCTTTGCTCTACTCTCGCAGAATCGATTAGTGCGGCATTATTAAAAGAAACACCTGCAGCGTACACTCTATCATCACCGATAGTGGCCGCAGAAAAGTCTTTAATATCCATTTCTAAATCTTCAGCAGGTGTATTGGCGATATCAGAGTAGACCTCGTCATCAAGATAAGACAATAAATGGTCTTTAACTGCTTCCTGATTACCGTCAAAGAAATCGCTATATCTATCATAAAGTACCGATATGCGTCCTTCATAGTAGGTACCTCTGTTAGAATTAACAAAGTCTGCGGCTGCTTTTTCTAACTGGCGCCAAATATCTTTACCTCTAAATGCATGCGTTTGTATGCTCGGTGCGCCAATAACCCCGCCAAAGAACCCATAAATCACTTCTTCGCGACCTTTGTATTTGTTCAACACAATGTCGTATTTGATATCGTTCAAACTAAGTGATTTACCTTCGATGTTGAGAACGTCGTCATTAAAGAAGTCAGACTTTTTCTCTTTTGAGAACTCTTTACCAATATCAACTTTCGGGTAGTCTTGTGCTATCTCTTTAAGCAAAGTGAAATTGTAGAGGTTTAACCAATAGGCCAGTTGTTCATTACTGTTAAATTGGCTAAGCGAAACTTCTTGCGGCAATGCCTCAAGGCTCTCTTGAATGGCATATAAGGCTTCTACATATTTTGCGTTATCAAAATTGTCGAAATAAACACGGTTACCTTCTAATGCCGTCAGTCTATTTATGCGTTTTTTCATTCGGGTACCTGTATTACCCGAAGGGCGCGGCGCTTTCTCTCTGTTCGAGCGACCAACATCTAACACAGTAAGTGCTAAAAAGTCGTCAAGGTCGGTATAGCCAATTTCAAGTTCGCTACTTTGCGTTGAAGCTGCAAAGGTCTCGCTTATCGATTCAGCGGCAAGTGTTTTAGTCATTGGCAACACTGTCATTGCCGCGACAAAGGTCAACGTAGTCAGTTTCGACATAATTAATTCCCTATTTTCCATCAACTACTGCGGTCGTTTTCCGCATTATTGTTTTTTGCGAAGCGATGCGATTTGTTCGCTAGCGCCCGTTGCCAACTTACCGGTTGTCATAGGGCCGAAAAGGGTAATAGAACAAAAAGGCAAAGCAGCGTTTAAAACTTTAGTATAAGTACAATACCTTTTGTACCAGTTGTTGGAATTTCAATCAAACTTTCAATGTCAGTTTTTTATGACAAAGAATGACTAACGCTTTATTACACGCAAGTCTTTGTTGGAAATAAAAAAGAATAAAAAAGGCAGAAACAAAGCCATTTCTGCCTTTCACACTACGCGTTATTTTTCTGCAGACGTTGCTTCACTCTCTGACAGGTCATTAACCGTAACTGTACCTCTAGCAGTATTATATTTGCGATTAATTTCCCTCAATACCTGAATGTCATCTAACGAGAATCGAAGGTTGTCGAATCCGGTTGTTAACACTGGATGTGTCGCCATTAGTGCAGCTCTATTATAGGATAAGCCCGCAGCGTAAACTCTGTCGTCAATAATTGCCGCTTTTGAAAAGTCAACAATATCCATGCTTAGTTCAGAGGGCGCGGCTTGCTCAATGCTTTCACGCATATCGTCTTCAATATACTTGAGAATGTGAGCTTGAATTAATGCCGGTTTATTTTCGCCATCAAAAAAGTCGGCATAGCGTGCATAAAGCGCTGACACTCTGCCATTATAATATGTGCCTCTGTTTGAATTAACAAACTCTCGGCCTATGGACTTAAGTTGGCCTAACACGTTTTTGCCTGTAAATGCCTTAGGCTGCAAGCTAGGTCCACCGATAACGCCGGTAAAGAAGCCATAAATAACATTCTCATTACCTTTGAAATTATTAAGGACAATATCGTACTTAATGTCGTTAAGACTCAGCGCTTGCCCCTCAATGGTAAGCACATCTCGATTGAAAAAGTCAGAGTTCCTTTCATTGGCAAATTCGTATTTGATGTTTTCATCAGACTGGTTGTACGCCATCTCTCTTAATAGCGTCATATTGTACAAATTGAGCCAATACGCCAGTTGCTCATTTTTGTTGAACAATTTAAGAGGCGCTTTATCAGCCAATTCAGCCAAGCTTGCGGTTACATCATCGAGATGTTTTCGATAATTCTGTTTGTTAAAGTTTTCAAAATAAACACGGTTACTTTCTAATGCTGTTAACCTGTTTATTCGTTTTTTAAGACGGGTTCCTGTGCTGCCCAGCGGGCGCTCAGCAAGTTCCCTATTAGATGCGCCCATTTCTATGACAGAAATGTCGAGGACCGCATCGACATCAGGATATTGTATTTCAACATTACTGCTAGAGGTATATTGAGCGAAGTGGGTGCTTGACGACGGCGTGGCATTAACCGTAGTAGCGGTAAAAACAGTGAGAATTGTTGCAAAAAAAGCAGAGTAACGGGGCTTGTGAACTAAACGTTGCATATATGACTCCTTGTCTTGCACCAGCCACTATGGCTAGTGCATTCATCTTTAAGTTAGCACATGCGCATTTTTTGTCCACCCAACACAAAATTACAACACGCTCTAGTGTTCCCTATCCCCAGAAACTCTGCGCTTTCGTTAGAAACCTAACTTTCTTTTTACTGACTCCGGGAGCTCAGGAAGTGCATTTTTGGGAAGAAGAAACGTGGCCATATTAAAGAAATCGAGATAAATACGGTTTGATTCTGTTGTTTTTTTCAAATAGTGATGACCCGAAGAGCCGCCAGTGCCTATCTTTGTACCTAACATGCGCTGTACCATCATGGCATGTCGGTATCGCCAAATCGTTAGCTGCTCGTCTATTTCAGTAAGGGCAGTTATGAGTTGAAACGGCAGGTTGAAAACAGGCTCTTCCGAGTATTGTTTAATAAAGAGCGCCGATAACAGCGCGTTATGGCTCAGCCTGAACTTACCTTCATCTCTTAACGCTTCAAATTGGTCGTGATCAAACAATGCATCAAAGTTATCCTTGGTCGCTTGCCAGTCTTTGAGCTCTTGACGCATCTCAATGTCAGACAACATCTCGTTACTCGCGATAGTGTCATAGTCGTCCTGCAGCATTTGGTCGGCTGCGTTTTTGTAGTACTCCCAAAAATCGAAGTCGTCCATTTTAAGCAGCGGCATACGCGAAAGCCATTTATCAACAAGCTCAAATAAACTCGGTTTCTTTTCTAAGCCTTCAAGCAAAGCACGATCTTTGTCGTTCAAACGGTTATAAAAACTTTGCTGATCAAAATCGATTCTAAATTCACGCTTTAGCCCCAGTGATATTTCTAATCGCTTAAACTGAATGCTTTGAAAACCCGAAGCAGGTACTAGGTAGTCTCTAAATGACAGGAACTGTTGTGGTGTCATCGTCTCCATAATGGCGATTTGGTCGTTCATTAAACGCTGAATTGAAATAACCCGCTGTAAGCGCAATACCACCTGAGGAAGTTGCTGGTCTTTTACTGTGTCTTGATTGAAGGTATCAATAACCGCATTAAGCTCGTGAAGCACTTGTTTAAACCACAGCTCGTATACTTGATGCACAATAATAAACAAGGTTTCTTCATGTGCTGCCTCACCATACTTTTCACTCTGTAGCGCTTGGGCCCCTAAGATTTTGTCCAGTTGCAGGTAGTCGCCGTAATAGCATGGCTCAATATTCTTTTTCATGTCGTTCTCGCGTTTTGCATGTCTGAATGTCGTTTTGACTGCTGGTTTTTATTTTGACGGTGTAATTCTAACACCCCTTACTCGACAACCACAGAATACAAGCTATACCTTTATAGTGACAGGCTTCACATTGTTCAGTAGTTTATACTGTGTTGTATAAAAATATGTCCATTGGGCACAAATGACTGTAAGCAATGCGCTATTTACTGCCCAACGCGCTAGAAGGAAAAGGTAGGTTGCATGAAACTCGATGATGATATTCATAATTATTACGAACATCTTGTTTTGGAAAGAATTAGCAAAATGGGACTAGATAAAACTAAGACAGCTGATTATTTAGCTGACTTGTGTTGTTTAGCATTAAATCAAGTGCCGCCCCGCTACATTCGCTATGAAGTTGATATGGCATTTTATCTGCCACAAAGTGAACGCAAGCAAATGGAAATGAACGTAGAGCATGCCATTAGTAAAGCACTTAAATACTTAGATGAATCAGAAAAAACAAAGAAAGAAAAATCCGCATAGGGAATTGATGGAGGTTTGGGTGGCGGGCCTCCAGCCACATCCCGGCACATGAGTCGTCTGCTGCGGCTGCTCCCTTCCAGGCCTGACCGGGTTCACAGAGTATCATTGCGGGAGGACCAAAAGCCCACCATAGAAAAAGCGACTAATGCAGTGTCGATTATCTAAATGATAACGCCCTGCGTCAGTGCGGGGCGCATTATGACTATTTGATTAAGAGTTTTCAACCCTTTAAATTAAATCTCTCTTCAGCAATGAGGTTAGCAACACGGTTTGTCGCGGCTCCCTCTTGCTCAGCACGTACATAAATTTCTTTTAGCGTGTCACCGATTTGCTCAATATGTGCGCGCATTGCTTCATTTGAGCTTGATGGCATTCTTTGATGGAAGATATCAATCACGCCACCGGCATTAATTACGTAATCTGGTGCATACAAAATACCGCGCTGGGTTAGTAACTCGCCAATATCTTCTCGCGCCAATTGGTTATTCGCAGCACCAGCGATAACCTTGGCTTTGATTTCTGGAAGCGTTTGGTCATTAATAGCTGCGCCTAACGCACAAGGGGCTAACACATCGACATCTAGGCTTAGGATTTCTTCAGGTGCAACTGCCGTAGCACCCAATTCAGCAACGGCTTTTTCAACACCTTCAGGATAAATATCAGCAACGTACAAGGTAGCACCATGCTCGTGAAGGTGCTTTGCGAGTCGATAGCCCACGTGCCCCATTCCTTGGATAGCAACAGAAACGCCATCTAAACTGCGTTTAAGGCCATATTCAACCGATGCTTTTAACCCCATAAAAACACCGTAGGCTGTCGAAGGTGCTGGATTTCCATCTGGCACTTCACCCGCGTAGTGATATTTTGCATGCACACCAGCGATGTAGTCTGATTCGGTTGCCATGGTCTGCAAGTCGGTTACTGCAATGCCTGAATCTTCAGCGGTGAAATATTTGCCACCTAGTGATTCCACAAACTTGCCCATCGCCTTCATCATTTCTGGCGTTTTGGCCTTTCTTGGATCGCCAATAATAACAGACTTGCCACCGCCCAACTCAAGATTGGCCATGGCCGCTTTGTATGTCATACCACGCGAAAGACGCAACACATCAGTGAGTGCTTCACCACTATTTACATATGGCCACATACGGCAACCGCCGAGCGCTGGGCCTAGGTTAGTATTGTGTACAGCAATAATGGCACTCAAGCCCGCTTCTTCGTCGTGGTAAAACGCTACATGTTCGTGTTTATCGAACTCTGGGTGATCAAAAACTGACATACATTCCCTATTATAACTGTGGTGAAATTAACTCAACGAGACCGCTTTATTACAACAGTAGTTGTCGTAGCAGGATCCCTATCATTTCAGCAATGTTAGCTGATTATTTTGAGGACAGGCCTTGCAAAGTTTGTTAATGAAATTTACAAACTGAAACAGAATGGAATTGAATACTATTTTTCTAGGACAACTATCCTAGGATTTTTTTTTATATATAATAAACATCATAAAAACGACGGAAACAGTGTTCATGAAATTGGATAAATTTGATCGTGAGATATTGCGGGTATTGCAGCAAGACGCCACAGTGTCTATGGCCGACCTAAGCCAGCGCGTGGGACTTTCTCATACACCTTGCTGGCGCAGGGTAAAGCGTATGGAAGCAGATGGCATCATTTTAGGCAAAGTAACCTTGCTAAACAGCAAAAAACTCAATCTAGGTGTGTCTGTTTTTATTTACGTTACGCTAAAAAACCACGATGGCGATTCATTGACGGATTTTGAAAATGCCGTTCAAAATATTGATGAAATTGTAGAATGTCATACTACAAGTGGTGAGAAAGATTATCTATTGAAGGTTATTGTGGAAAGCATTGAAGAGTACGAGTTTCTACTTAAAACCAAACTTACACATCTACCTCTTGTTGATCACCTAAGCTCTACGTTTGCGTTGAAGCAAGTTAAAAATACCACCGAGCTACCTATTAAAAGACAGTAGTTGATTAGCACAAAAAGGCCGCATTGTGGTTTGACTCTAACGTTTTAGAGTCACTCCAAATGCGGCCTTTTTTATTCTGGATAGAAAATGCGAAACCTTAATTTGCGTCGACTTGATTCTCAGGCTTTGCCTTGATGAATGCATCTAATGCATTGCAATTATCGGCTATTTTGCTAATCAACGGATACTGAGACATATCAACATTAAAGCGTAAAGCGTTGTACACTTGAGGCACAAGGCATACGTCAGCCATGGTGATATCGAAATCAAAGCAATATTTCCCTGCTTGCGTCTGCAAACGCTTTTCTATGCCATCAAACCCAACCTTAATCCAATGCGAGGCCCAGCGTGCCACATCGTCTTGTTGTGCATCGAAATTTCCCTTTAACGCATTAAGCACTCTAAGGTTACCCAAGGGCTGAATATCACAGGCAATATCCTGCGCCAATGCTCTAACGCGAGCTCGTTCAGTGCGGTGCTCTGGAATAAGGCGATGCTCCCCGTCATATCGTTCATCCAAATACTCGATAATAGACATTGACTGGTTAAGGATGATGTCTTCATCCTCATCGACCAAGGTAGGAACCAAATGTGAAGGATTTAGGCGTGTATAGTTTTCCCCGTGCTGCTCACCACCATTATTCACTAAGTGAACCGGCACGTATTCGTATTCCACACCTTTTAGATTAAGCGCAATACGCACTCGATAAGATGCTGTTGAACGCCAGTAACCATACAATTTGATGCTCATAAAACCACCTAGATTTTCTAGTTAAAATGGTTGTGGAATTGCAGCCTTAATTACGTAGCTGCAATTTCACATTTTTGCCTTGCACCACGCTGTGCGATTAGCTAAGTGGCTTTACTTGCTGTTCAATGGCACCAAACACACTGTTACCGTCGTTATCGAGCATTTCAATACGAATACGATCGCCAAACTGCATAAATGGTGTAGATGGCTTACCATCTCGAATCGTCTCGATCATACGCACTTCAGCAATACACGAGTACCCTAGCCCACCCTCAGAAATCGCAGAGCCATGTTCGGTGCCTTGTTTGTTCGACACAGTACCTGAACCAATAATAGCGCCGGCACCTAAGTTGCGACTCTTCGCGGCGTGAGCGACCAATTGACCAAAGTTGAATGTCATATCTTGACCGGCTTCGGGCTTACCAAATAATTCACCGTTGTAGGTAGAACGAAGTGGAAGGTGTACTTTGCTGTCACTCCACGCATCACCTAACTCATCTGGCGTCACTGCAACGGGTGAGAAGCTCGACGCAGGTTTCGATTGGAAGAAACCAAACCCTTTCGCCAACTCACCAGGGATGAGGCCGCGAAGCGATACATCATTTACCAACATCACTAAGCGAATACGCTCTGCAGCCTGCTCTGGCGAACACGCCATTGGCACATCGTCAGTGACCACAGCAACTTCGCCTTCAAAATCTATTCCCCAATCGTCACTTGGCAGAATAATATCATCGTTAGGTCCGATGAAATCATCAGAACCACCTTGATACATTAGAGGGTCTGTCCAAAATGTTTCTGGCATTTCAGCGCCACGAGCTTTGCGCACTAACTCTACGTGGTTAACGTAGGCACTGCCATCAGCCCACTGGTAGGCACGCGGAAGCGGAGATTCGCAGCGCGTGGGGTCAAATGCCACACTTTCGCAACTATTGTCGTTAAGCTGCTGATAACGCATTTGTAATTGAGGAGCGATGTCTTGCCAGTTATCCAATGCCTCTTGCATTGTTTTTGCAATATCTTGTGCGCTACACGCTCGAGAAAGATCGCGCGACACCACCATTAAGCAGCCATCGCGAGTTTCATTCTTATAAGTAGCCAATTTCATTTGTCATTCCTCGAATCTACATTGTCTTTTCTATAACTATAGTTATGCCACTAAAAACGGGGTATTGAGAAGCAACAAACATGCGAAGTTTTTGGGCGCTGTAAGAAACCCTGTACGCAAAAAGTGTGACGGATTCCTCTAACCCCTTATTTATTGAGGGAAACGCGTGTTGTAAATAAAACGTAACACGCGTTGAGAGACTGATTTTTCACTAAGTTGTGAACAGAACCACTCTTTAGAAGCGGGATTGCTACAGTTTAACAGTGGCCTTATTAATACCATATTCCCGCAGTTTATTGGCAATTGCCGTATGGCTTAACCCTAACTTTTTCGCTAACTGACGAGTACTTGGGTAGAAAGGGTAAAGACGTTTTAACAAATCCTTTTCGAACTTTTTCACTTCTTCATCTAACGTGCCATCAAAGTTCTCATCAATGTAAGTAACACTAGGCGCACAACTTGGCAGTTGAATGTCTTCTTTGGTAATTTCTTTTCCATCAAGTAACGACAATGCACGATATAAAGCATTCTGTAATTGTCTGACATTACCCGGCCACGGGTATTGTTGCAGAAAGTCAACGCATGATTTACTCAGTTTCGCTGGACGTCGGCCCAATTTCGTACTGTGTTGAACTATAAACGACTCTGCCAGAGGCACAATATCTTGGCGTCTGTCTTTCAAAGACGGCATCACTAAACTCAATACGTTAAGTCGATAATATAGCTCTTTTCTAAATCGGCCTTCTTCAACAAGCTGTCCTAAATCGCGACACGTGGTACAAATAAAGCGTACGTCAACTTTAACCGGCTCTGCATCACCTACACGCCTAAACTCGCCGTCTTCCAATACGCGTAGTAATTTTGCCTGCAGTTGAGAAGACATATCAGCAATTTCGTCAAGAAGCAGTGTTCCACCCTTAGCCTGCTCAAGTAACCCAACCTTTGCATTTGGCTGATTAAAGGCACCTGCTGCATAGCCAAACAATTCAGTTTCTGCCACGCTATCAGGTAGAGACGCACAATTAAGCGCTAAGAACGCACCTTCACTGCGACGACTCGATTGATGGCATGCTCTTGCGATCATTTCTTTACCCGTGCCCGTTTCGCCAAAAATAAGAATTGGCGCGTCGAGGTCTGCGACACGCTTGGCCTCATGCACTACGCGTTTCATAAAAGGAGAGTGCGTAACAAAGCGGTCAAAACTGTCTGTGGGCGATTGGTGAAACGCGGTAAATTGCTGCCCTAAACGCATTTCTGATTTAAGAATAACCACCGCCCCTGCCATAATTTTGTTTTGATCACCATCGGGTACAGTAATGGGCAACATATCAGCAAGGTAGTCTTGCTGAATAAACTTCACTTTCGACGTTTGAGGGCCGGGGGATTTACCATCCATCCATTTGATGAAATTGAAACCTTTCACCACTTCACTAATATCAGTGCCTTCAATCTCACTGCTGGCTATCTCTAAACCAGCACAGACAGCTTCGTTACATAATAAAATATTGCCTTTAGCATCAATTGAGAAAACCGGATCGGGCAACGTGCGTAGAATCGCAGAAAGCTGGTTTTTCTCACGCTCACCAGGCATAAACAGCGTAGTCTTAACATCATCGATTCCGTCGATGCGACGAATCTGAGGCATCAAATGCTGAAAATCGGCAAACTCAATATTGGGAAAATTAAGGAAAATTTTACCTGCCGGATCAATTTCGATACCTCGCAGGTCAATTTCTTTGGTAACTAGAATATCTAAAACGTCTTGTGTAATTCCAAGGCGATCCTGACAACTGATTTCTAAGCGCATAGGGTGTTATAGTAAGGTTTGTAAACTTATATGTACAAGATACCATACTTTTACAAAAAGATAACAATATAATTGTTACAGAAGTTGAAAAATGCGATGAATGACGCACAAATAATCTGGAAGGCTTTCAAATACAAAGAATGCCGCGTCATCGAGCGGCATCCTATAAAAAGTACATTTATTTAACAAGCTCTGTTTAACGTACTAGCTTGCTTTTTTCTCTTTAGGAGGGAAAAGTGGGGAAAACAAACCTAAAGACTTTGCCTCTTCCACCAAAGCCATGATGTCCATTTCTGCCAACTCAAACAAGTGATCAAACTCTGGCAAGATATAATACAAAGGTTGCATTATATCTATTCGATAAGGTGTTCTTAACGCATCTATTGCGGTTAATGGGTTGCGCAGTGGTTTATCACTATCAAGCGCATAAATGGTTTCACCTGGAGATGACAGGATCCCGCCGCCATAGATTTTAAGGTCACCTTTTGCGCGCACTAAACCAAATTCAACCGTAAACCAGTACAAACGCGCAAGGTATACCCTGTCTTCCTTGCTCGCCTCTAGCCCCAACTTACCGTAGGTATGCGTGAAATGCGCAAAGGCTGGGTTAGTTAAAAGCGGGCAATGACCAAATACTTCGTGGAAGATGTCTGGCTCTTGCAAATAATCAAACTCTTCACGTGTACGGATGAAGGTAGCTACTGGAAACTGTTTATTGGCCAATAGGCGAAAAAACTCTCCAAAGTTAATGAGAGCGGGCACTTCAGCTGTTTGCCACCCCGTTTTTTCCATTAACACGCGGTTGATGTCAGGTAGCTGTGGAATTTTATTTTGGCTGAGATTTAACAGCTCAAGACCATCGAGATACTCCTGACATGCACGTTCTTTCACTAAAGGAATTTGTCTAGCGTACAATTCAGACCAAATCTGATTTTCTTCATCGGACCATGCGATAAAGCCGTTTTCATCAGATTCTCTTGATTGGTACTGGGTCGATTTTGGCATAACTTCAATTAACCAATTTTCCGTAAAAAGTATGAACATTAGTCTAATGAAAAACAGACTTTGGAAAAGTAGCGATGCGTTTGGAGCATTGCTTTTTGCTGTAACAAGAATTTTACATCAAAGATTTAAAGCGCTGATTTCGAAAACAAAAAAGCCGCTCTTAGAAAGCGGCTTTGTGAGTTATTACGAGGCTGTTATAGGCGACTAATTTCTTTATTTAGCTGATACTCTCTAGACGTAACATACGTCTCCATTTTACGTAGTCGACTTTCTGCTTTTTCGAAACGGTTGCGAATGTCGTGAAAGGCTTGCTTTGGCGGCTCACCTGCTTGCCACACTTTTGTTTTCACTTCCACTTTAGGGCTTTTCACCTGGCCTGCGTTAGGATTTCTCCAACCTTTACCTTTCGAAAATACAGGCTGTGGCTGCTCAGTTTCCAATCCGCTAGGCTTTTTATCTAAGATGAACCATGCTGCGACATAAGCGACTAACATAAATGGCCCAGCTAAAAGGAAAAACCCGGTTACCACTAAAATTCTTACCAACCATGTTTCTAGACCGAAGTATTCTGCTACGCCTGAACATACACCGGCAATTCTTGCATTGTCTGGGTTGCGATAGAGCTGTTTACCGTTTCTCATGCTCTATTCCTCCACTCAGGTGCCTCGCTATCTAGAATGGCTTCAAGGGTCTCGATACGTTCACTCATTTTTTCAGCTTGCTCTGCAAGCACTTGGAGTGTGGCGTACTCTTCGGCACTTAACCCTTGGCTAACTTGTTTCTTGCTGCGGTAATGCAAGATTAACCAAATTGGCGCAACAAAAATTGTGAATACAATTAACGGCGTTACCAATAATGCAATGATACCTTCTTCCATCTCGTAATCTCCAACAAACCCCGATCAGTCTGCCTCACTCTTATCCTAACTGGTGAGGCAGCACCCTATTCTTATTATTCTGACTTTTCAGTGCTTTTATTCGCACCTTTAACTTTAGCTTTTAATGCCGCTAATTCGTCTTCAACTTTGTCGCTAGCTTCTAATTCAGCGAACTCGTCTTGTAACGTTTTCTTGCCTAGATCGTATGCTTCAACTTGAGACTCAAGGTCATCAATTTTACGCTCATACTGTTCGAAGCGGCCCATTGCGTTATCTACTTTACTGCTATCAAGCGTCTTTTTCACCTCTAATCGCGAACTTGCGGTTTTTTGGCGCATGATAATCGCTTTCTGGCGTGTCTTAGCGTCTGCTAGCTTTTCTTGAAGCTGACTGATTTCATCTTGAAGCTTGCTAATTTGCTCTTCAACAATCGTTAACTCTTTGCTCAACGACTCAGCCGCCTCTGCTGATTTCTTCTTCTCTTGAAGTGCCGCACGAGCCAAGTCTTCACGGTCTTTGCTTAGTGCCAATTCCGCTTTGGCTTGCCAATCACTTGCGTCACTTTCGTATTTCGCAATTTGATTAACGATATCTTTTTTGTTCGCTAGTGTTTTCGCTGAAGCTGAACGCACTTCTACTAGCGTGTCTTCCATTTCCTGAATGATTAATCTAACCATTTTTTCAGGATCTTCCGCCTTATCTAAAAGCGCATTTATGTTTGAATTCACAATATCTGTGAAACGCGAGAAGATACCCATAATAATTACCTCTTGCTAAATATCTGGTTGTCGAAACAACTCATTTGATAAACACGGTTACTCTTGCCATTAATATATACAATATGCTTGCCAACCTGCAAAAACTTGTAAACCACTGATTAAAATAAGCTTTTATTCATTTCAAATAATGCTCGTTTATCCATATTTTTTGTTCTACACTATTAATTGGTCGAAATGACTAACTTTTGAGGGATTTAATGAGTAGGTATCGCCAACAAGACAATTTGCTAGGCCAAGCAAATAGTTTCTTAGAGATTTTAGAGCAGATTTCACAAATAGCACCGTTAGATAAACCCGTATTAGTTATAGGAGAGCGTGGTACGGGTAAAGAGCTTATTGCAGCGCGTTTGCATTTCTTATCGAAACGCTGGGACCAAAACTACGTAAAACTAAATTGTGCTGCGCTAAGCGAGAGTTTGTTAGAAAGTGAACTCTTTGGTTATGAAGCTGGTGCATTTACGGGAGCTTCAAAACGAAGAGAAGGACGCTTTGAAGTTGCACATAATGGTACGCTATTTTTAGATGAACTTGCTAACACTTCAGGGCTTATTCAAGAGAAACTACTACGCGTTGTTGAATACGGCGAATTTGAACGTGTCGGTGGCAGTAAGTCAGTTAAAACTGACGTACGTTTAATTGCCGCTACCAACGAAGACTTGCCCACATTGGCAGAGGCTGGAGAGTTTAGAGCCGACCTACTCGACAGACTGGCCTTTGATGTAATCACAATCCCTCCACTTCGCGAGCGCCGAGAAGATATAATGATGCTTGCTGAAAACTTCGCAATTAACATGGCGCGCGAGATGGAAATGGAGTTATTTAGTGGCTTTACCGAGAAAGCTAAGCGCACACTACTTGATTACGATTGGCCAGGTAACATACGTGAGCTAAAAAACGTGGTTGAGCGAGCAGTTTACCGCACCAATAACCCTCACCTTCCTGTGCATGAAATTGTATTAGATCCGTTTGAATCAGTTTTCCGCCCTACAAGCCGAGTGAAGACAAACGATCGAGTAAGTACCGAGAGTATTGCCACACCTACTGCACCCCAGGCTAGTGAACCAAGCCATTCTATTGAGTCAGTCGCACCAAAAGCCGCCGACATACCCGAAAATATCGATTATCCTATTGATTTGAAAGAACGCTCTCAACAATATGAGATAGATATGATAAAACAGGCACTTGCTGACAGTCAGTTTAATCAAAAGAAAACAGCCGATAAGCTAAGTCTGACGTATCATCAGCTTCGTGGTTACCTTAAAAAGTACAATTTACTAGATTCTTCCGCTGAGAACGTCGAGGCGTAAAGCATGTTAAATGGTTTTGTAAAGCGTTTGGCCCTGTGCCTATGTAGCGCACTGCTTGTCGTCTCCTGCGGCAAGCAAAATAAACAAGCGTTTTACAACACTGGTGTTATTTACTGCTCAGAAAGTAACCCTGTTACATTTAACCCTCAGCTAGACACATCAAGTACGACTTCTGACGCGACGTCTCATCAACTTTATGACCGCTTGTTAGACTTTGATCCAGACTCAGGACGCATTGTACCGAGCTTAGCGAGTAGTTGGTTGGTGACAAACGATGGTTTAACCTATGCGTTTCAATTACGCAAAGATGTAGCCTTTCACACCACTGACTATTTTACGCCAACGCGTAACTTCAACGCTGACGATGTTATTTTTAGTATTGATCGATGGCGATTGAACTCACATTCGTATCATTATGTATCAGGTGGTCGCTACCCCTATTTTGAAAGTCTTGGGCTCGCGCAGAATATCGCGGCCGTTGAGCGTGTCAACGGCTACCGTGTCGAGATAACACTCAAGCGCAGAGACAGTTCTTTTCTAGCAAATCTTGCCACTGACTTTGCCGTCATTTTATCTGAAGAATATGCCACTCATCTGGCAGAACAAGGTACACCGAGTAAAATTGACCAACTCCCCATTGGCACTGGTCCATTTAAGTTCGACAGCTACCGTAAAGACCACTTTATCAAATACCTCCGCCACTATGACTATTGGCGGTTGGCTGAGCTACAAAAGTCTCAACAACTTGCGTCAGTTAATTCAACTGAATTCGACGAGCAACTTGAAGAGCAACAACCTGAAGAGGCAAAGCCGCAGCATGTTGAACAACTTATCTTTGATATTACGCCAAAGAGTTCCTTGCGTTTGGCTAAGCTTATGACTGGCGAGTGTGATGCTACGGCTTTTCCCGCGCAGACAGAGCTTGAAGTCATCCGCACAAGAGACGACCTAATCTTGGCAGAAAAACCCGGACTTAATATTGGTTTTTGGGCGTTTAATACACAACGACCACCGTTTGATAACCCCATTGTTAGAAGAGCCCTAGCCGCGGCTATCGATAAAAACACGCTGCTTGAAGCGGTTTATTTTGATAGCGCAACCCGCGCGAAAACTTTATTACCGGCGGCTAGCTGGGCCTTTCAAAACGATGCAGACGATACCGCTTATAACCCTGTTCTTGCGAGAAAACTACTGGCTGATGCCGGTATTGAGCAGGGCTTCACAATGACCATATGGGCGATGCCCGTAGAGCGAGCATATAATCCTAACGCCAATAAAATGGCTGAACTTATTCAACGTTACCTGCGTGATGTGGGGGTTGAAGCCACTATTGTAAGTTATGATTGGGCAACCTTTAGGCGCCACCTTTTGGAAGGTCTCCATGACTCAGTGCTTATTGGCTGGTCGGCGGACAATGGCGATCCCGACAACTTCTATCGACCATTGTTAAGTTGCGACGCTATACCCTCCGGCACAAACAGAGCCATGTGGTGCAATGAAGATTATGATAGATTGCTCAATGAGGCACTACAGACTGACGATATCGATGAGCGCAGTGCTATTTATCAGCAAGTAAACCGCTTACTGTATGAGCGCTTGCCTCTTGTACCCATTGCTCATGCCTATCGCTACCAAGCGTATCGACAAGAACTTGAGCATATGACAATTAACCCCTTCGGTGGTGTTCGCTTTGGTGGAGTTGAGAAAACGCTGTGATCCAAATCCTCGTTAGATATTGCACATTACTTGTACTCACCCTTTTGGTGTTAGCTGTAATGTCGTTTTCGTTAGCCTATTTATTCCCCGGCGACACATTGGAAAATCTCACAGGTTTAGTACCGCAAAATGAGATACAGCGTCAGGCATTAGAGCGACAGTTTAAGCTAGATAGCGGTTATGTGGTTCAGTTTTTCAATTATCTGGGAAACCTAGTCACCGGCGAATGGGGCTATAGTTTCACCTCAGGGCTACCGCTTCGCGACGAGGTTGGCGTTGCCATGCCTGCCACTATAGAGTTAGCCACCTATGCAATGTTGATGGCATTATTTGTTGGCATTCCATTAGGATATTACGCAGGCATTCGCTGCTATTCAACGTCAGATCATTTAATAAACAGTGCAAGTATCACAACGTATTCTTTTCCTGTGTTTTGGTTTGCGCTATTACTCATATTAATCTTCAGCTTACAATTAGATGCTGCGCCCTTGTCAGGGCGAATAAGCCTGCTTTATGACATTGAACCGGTAACTGGTTTTATTTTGATAGACATACTAGTAAGCAATGTCGAGAATAAGTCGTTAGCATTTAAAGATGCGCTGTCACACTTAGCGCTGCCCACATTCGCCATTGGTGCAATTACCACTGCTTCGATGATACGGATAACAAGGCGCTCTGTTATCGATGTAAAACATCGTCCTTACATCGCAGCCGCTGTTTCTCGCGGACTTTCAAGTTGGCAAATTTTCTTTCGTCACGTGTTGCGAAATGCTCTGCTTCCTATATTGCCACTGATGGCAATACAAATCACAACGCTAATTACCAATGCCATGATTGTAGAGACACTATTTTCGTGGCCTGGCATCGGTAATTGGTTAATACAGGCTATTTACCAGCGAGATTATCCGGCGCTTCGCATAGGCATGATGGCGGTATCAACCCTAGTTATTACATTGACTATACTCGTCGACTTATTTAATCGATTGATAGACCCAAGCAGAGAGAAATACGAACGTGCCACAGTTTAGTTTATACGACGAAGAGTTCCATCCGTCGCCGTGGCAGCGGACATGGGCTGCCTTTAAAGCGAGTCACATCGCTATGGTTGGCTTGTTTATGCTGGGCTTATTTGTCTTTTGTGCACTTTTTGCGCCTGTTATCACCCCATATGATGCAATAGAACAAAACATCGATGGCTTGCTGGTCCCCCCAAGCTGGATGGCTAATGGTGCCATTTCACATTTTTTTGGTACTGACGCACTGGGTAGAGACCTTTTTACACGTATTATTTATGGGTGTCGTATCACGTTGGGAACGGCGTTTATAACGGTTGTTTTAGCTATGCTTGTTGGCGTAAGTTTAGGAACGTTTGCAGGCATGCTGCGCGGTGTACGCTCAAGTATTGTGAATCACTTGCTTGATGCACTTATGGCAATACCTACACTACTTATTGCTATCATCATTGTCGCAATTCTAGGAACGGGATTGGTTAACAGTATGTGGGCCATAACATTGGCGCTTATTCCACAGTTCGTTCACCACACCCGAAGCTTTGTCCGCCAAGAAATGAAGAAAGAGTACATTATTGCATCGAAACTTGACGGTGCCAGTAGGTGGCAACTTTTCGTGCATTCTATTTTGCCCAATATGACAGAGATGCTTGTGGTCCAAGGTACATTGGCACTTTCTATTGCTGTTATCGACATTTCAGCGCTGGGCTTTTTGAGTTTAGGTGCGCAGTCGCCACTTCCAGAGCTTGGTGTTATTTTAGCGGACGGTTTGGACGTGGCCTATCTGGCACCATGGAATGTAGCTGTGCCTGGTATGGCAATTTTCTTTCTTGTACTGTCGATTAATATTGTTGGCGACGGTTTACGCTCAGCACTAAGAAAAAGAGTGAGTCACTAAAATGCCAATGCTTGATATCAAAAACCTCACCCTTGAAATGCAAAGTAGTGATGGAACAATTAAGGCATTAGATAAAGTCAATTTATCAGTGAGCAGTGGTGAAATCAGAGCGCTTGTAGGTGAATCGGGGTCAGGAAAAAGCTTAATTGTATCGGCAATTTGTGGCGCGCTGCCTAATCAGTGGAACCTTACTGCAGATCGAATGAGTTGGAACGGTGAAAACTTATTAGGCATGTCGGTGCAACAGCGCAGAGAAGTCATGCGCAGAGAAATTGCTGTGGTATTTCAAAACCCGCAAGCCAGCCTCGACCCGTCGGCCACATTAGGCGAACAGTTGGAAGAGAGTATTCCCGATGAATTTGTCGAAGGCACATGGTTCTGGCAAAGAGCACAACACCGTAAAAAGATTGCGATAAGCACGGTACATAAAGTAGGGATCAAGCACCACAAGCATTATCTAAGCGCCTTCCCTCACCAAATTCCCGCCGACATCGGCCAGAAATTTATGATTGCCATGGCGTTGGTATCACAACCAAAGTTACTTATTGCCGACGACCCTACGCGCGGAATGGAGCCCACTACCAAAACGCAAATTCTTAAGCTTTTTACGCGGTTAAATCAAACTCGCTCATTGTCGATTTTGTTTGTAAGTCATGACTTACTTGCGATTGCTAGCATGTCTCATTCAATGACAGTGCTTTATGCAGGGCAAACTGTTGAATCTGGCAAGATGAAGCATATTAAAAAGCGGCCATTGCATCCGTACACCAAAGCACTACTTGATAGTGCACCGAGTTTTCGAAAAGATTTACCACCAAAATCGCATTTACCGACACTTGGTGGTTCTATTCCAACTCTTCAGCATTTACCCATTGGATGCCGGTTAGGGCCTCGATGCCCAAGAGCGCAACGTGCCTGCGTGCAAACACCTGCAGTACGCCGTATTCATGACCATAGCTATAGTTGCCATTACCCGTTGCATATGGAGAAGCTGTAATGGACATCATGCAGGTTAAACAACTGACTTTTATTCACAACGAGAAAAAACGCTGGCTTAAGCGACCAGAAATCTTTCAGTTAGGCCCTGTGGATTTAAGTGTGAAACGAGGAGAAACCATTGCAATTATTGGTGAGAATCGTTCTGGAAAATCGCTGCTTGCTAAGCTTTTAGTTGGTGCCATTCCTGCTGATGCTGGCGAGATAGAAATAAATACGCATAAATATTTGGCGAAGTATCAATCTAAGGAAAGCCAACAAAAGCGTACGCACGATATCCGCATGATTTTACAACACAGTAGTGAGTCGATGAACCCGGCTGTGCCAGTAGGTAAAATTCTCGACGAGCCTCTTCGCTTAAATACGGATTTAACCGAAGCTCAAAGAAAACCCATAGTGGAAGATATGCTGGTTAAAGTCGGCCTACTTCGCGAGCATTATTACTTTTACCGGCATATGCTGTCAGACGGTCAGCAACAACGCGTGGCGCTCGCTAGAGCTATTGTACTCAAACCTAAAGTACTTGTCGCAGACGAGCCTTTCGCGGCCCTAGACCCCTCGATTCGCTCTCAAACTGTCAATTTGATATTGGAGTTGCAACAAGAATTAGGGCTCGCCTTTATTTTTATTAGCCACAATTTGGGTATTGTCCGTCATATTGCCGATAGGATAATCGTGATGGAGAACGGTGAAATTGTGGAAGAAGGCAAAACTGAAACCATTTTCAGATGGCCACAGCACGTGAGAACCAAGAAGTTAGTCACCGCTTATCAATCTTTAGTGCCCCAACATACTATTCGATAGCCATTACTACGTTTACATGGCGTTTACGTGGGCTATTGAGTAAAGAAAAGGGCAAGTAATGAAAGGGCGGCTTCGCAGCCGCCCTTTCATTATGTCGTTTTTAGCCTTTTAAACTGCAACTTGGCTAGCCTACCAACGCGAGCAATATCCCCGCCGCTACCGCGCTACCTAACACACCCGCCACATTTGGCCCCATCGCATGCATTAACAAGAAATTGTGTGGATTAGCTTCAAGTCCAACTTTGTTAACCACACGCGCGGCCATAGGAACGGCAGAAACCCCTGCAGCACCAATTAATGGGTTAATGGCACCGCCTGACATTCTACTCATGAGTTTTGCCATCAGTACGCCTGCAGCGGTACCAATTGCAAACGCGATGGCGCCTAGCCCTAAAATTCCAAGCGTCTCGACAGTCAAAAACTTATCTGCTGAGAGTTTTGAGCCCACGGCAAGCCCTAAGAATATTGTTACTGTGTTGATAAGCTCGTTCTGAGCTGTCTTACTTAGCCTGTCGACCACACCACATTCTTTCATTAAATTGCCAAAACAAAACATGCCAACTAGTGGCGTGGCCGCCGGTAGGAACAAGATTGTTAAAAACAATACGGCAAGCGGAAAAATTATTTTTTCTCTTTGCGATACCGGACGCAACTGGCCCATTTTTATCTCGCGCTCTTCTTTAGTGGTTAACGCTTTCATTATTGGCGGCTGAATAATAGGCACTAACGCCATGTATGAATAGGCGGCAACCGCAATAGCGCCGAGCAAATCGGGAGCCAAACGTGACGCTAAAAAGATAGCTGTAGGCCCATCTGCGCCGCCAATAATGGCAATAGCGCTAGCGTCTTTTAGCGTAAACTCGAAACCGGGTACCCAATTAAGGGCAATGGCCCCAAACAATGTAGCGAATATGCCGAACTGTGCAGCAGCACCTAACAATAACATTTTAGGGTTTGCGATAAGTGCACTAAAGTCAGTCATCGCGCCAACACCCATAAAAATAAGCAAGGGAAACACACCCGTGTCTATGCCTATTTTGTATATGTAATACAACAGTCCTCCAGCCTCAGAGAAGCCTGCTAGAGGAATATTAGTAAGTAACGCACCAAAACCTATTGGCAATAATAGAAGCGGCTCAAATTTCTTTACGATGGCTAAGTACAATAAGCCAAAGCCCACCGCCATCATCACTAGTTGGCCCGCCTCAAAGTGCGCAAGCGCTGTGCTATCCCAAAGCACCATAAACTTGTCCATGAACTACCCCAATGCAATCAGCGCTTGCCCGCTACTTACGCTGTCACCCTCTGCGGTCATTATTTGGGTAACCGTGCCACTGAACGCGCTTCTGATTTCAGTTTCCATTTTCATGGCTTCAAGGATCATGACAACGTCCCCCTCCTCTACCACATCGCCATTTGAAACAAGTACTTTAAACACATTACCTGCTAGAGGCGCATCTATTGTTTGTGCACTAGCTGGCGTTTTTTCAGTGGTAGGCGCGGCTTGCGTTGTTGCAACTTCAGATACATGGCTTAGCGCGCCGCTAGGTGCAACTTGAACACGGTAGACTTTACCATCCACATTGACATCGTAAGTCTCTGCTTTTTGCTGTGATTGTGCTTCAGACGATACTGCTGTACTTGATGTCGCTCGGTTAGGTCCAGATTCTTCCTTTTCACTGGTCGTCGGAGCAGGCTCAAACGCATCAGGATTACCTCTATTTTCGAGGAATTTAAGCCCGATTTGAGGAAACAGTGCATAAGTCAATACATCGTCAACCTTCGCTTCGCACAGGCTAATGCCTTTTTTCTCTGCCAACGCGTCGAGTTCTTCACTTAATGCATCCATCTCAGGCGCAATATTATCAGCAGGTCGGCAGGTAATTGGTTCAGCACCGTCTAATACTCTTTGCTGCAACGCCTTATTCACCGGCGCTGCGGTTGCTCCGTATTCACCTTTGAGTACGCCGGCAGTTTCCTTGGTAATACTTTTATAGCGTTCACCCGTTAGAACGTTCAACACAGATTGTGTACCCACTATCTGTGATGTTGGGGTTACCAGCGGTATAAATCCCAAATCTTCACGGACACGAGGGATCTCTTTCAACACCTCTTCAAATTTGTCTTCGGCCCCTTGTTCCTTAAGTTGACTTTCCATATTCGTCAACATTCCACCAGGTACTTGAGCAAGTAAAATACGTGCATCAACGCCTTTTAAACTGCCTTCAAACTTACTGTATTTTTTTCGCACGTCTCGAAAATAGCTTGCGATTTCTTCAAGGTGAGGGAGGGAAATGCCCGTGTCGCGTTCAGTACCTTCAACGATAGACACCATAGTTTCGGTAGCAGAGTGGCCATAAGTCATGCTCATAGACGATATGGCCGTATCCAGCATATCAATACCCGCATCAATAGCCTTTTGGTAGGTTGCTGTGCTAAGGC
This sequence comes from Alteromonas sp. KC3, assembly GCF_016756315.1. Lineage (NCBI taxonomy): Bacteria > Pseudomonadati > Pseudomonadota > Gammaproteobacteria > Alteromonadales > Alteromonadaceae > Alteromonas > Alteromonas sp. KC3. The sequence continues at coordinate 1,202,011 of NZ_AP024235.1, read as the reverse complement.
CAGTTGTCGCGTGACACTGCATTGCAATAGGTACGCTGACCGACTCTTTTAAACCTTTAATCAACGCTTCACACTCATAAGGCTTAAGTAGTCCAGCCATATCTTTAATACAAATAGAGTGAACCCCAAGATCTTCTAGCTGCTTTGCCATATCGAGCCACAACTGCAAGTTGTGTACAGGGCTGACCGTGTATGAAATAGTACCTTGAGCGTGAGCACCGCAATCGATAGTTGCTTTAATGGCGGTCTTAAGGTTACGAATGTCATTCATTGCATCGAAAATGCGAAATACGTCAACACCGTTTTCGTGTGCTCGCTCTACAAAACGCGTTACCACGTCATCTGCATAGTGACGGTAGCCCAGTAAGTTTTGCCCGCGAAGTAGCATTTGCTGTTTTGTGTTAGGCATCGCCGCTTTGAGTTTACGTATGCGCTCCCAAGGATCTTCTCCTAAATAACGAATACAGGCATCAAATGTGGCGCCTCCCCATGATTCAACCGACCAAAAACCAGCTTTATCCAGCTTTTCTGCAATCGGAAGCATGTCTTCTATGCGCATGCGAGTGGCAAGTAGAGACTGGTGAGCATCACGTAAAACTAGCTCGGTTAAGGCCAGTGGCTTAGACATGGTATCTCCCAAATTAATTATTTTTGTGAATTCTGACGATGTGTGTGAATAGCAGCAGAGATAGCGGCAATAACATTGCCATCAATACCGGGTTGGATAGCTTGATTGGGCCGTTTAGTCGTAATTGTGGCCTCTGAAACGTCCCCAGGGAATGCTTCACAGAAGCGTGCGATAAGATGTATACCAATGATAAGCAAGCCTAAAAAAGAAAATACAAATAGCATCCCTATTAGCATTAACGAGCCGGCTTCCAAAAGCAAACTTGCAACGGATTGTGAATTCATGTTCAACCTTGTTGTAGTGTAATATCAATGCGCACAAGTAGTGTGATTGCGTAAGCTGGACGCAATTCACGCTCATAAATGCGCTGATATAAGTATCATGGCAATACTAAAAAAACAACGAAATAGAATAAAAAACCACTATTTTGTCATAAAAACGCATTTTAAATCATTTTTTGATGCTTAAAATACATAATCTTGCAAAAAGAAAACTTACGACTGACTTGCATAGTCTATTTAGTATGCACAAGTATGAGAGAAATAAACAAGGAAAAAGAAAGAAGATAAACATAAAAAAACCCACCTCGATGAGGTGGGTTTTCTTATATGGCGCGTGTGGGATTACTCGGGCAATCCTGCCCTCGCCCCTTCGGGGCCGCGCTGAAGCGCGTTCAAATTCGTTCCCGACGAATTTGTCGAACCTCTTGTCGGTTCAAATCTTTCCAAACAAACATAAAAAAAACCCACCTCAATGAGGTGGGTTTTCTTATATGGCGCGTGTGGAAGGATTCGAACCTCCGACCGCCTGGTTCGTAGCCAGGTACTCTATCCAGCTGAGCTACACACGCGTTAACTTGTATACTTTTGAATTTTACTTCAAAAGGTGACGCTTTTAAATAAGTGGCGCGTGTGGAAGGATTCGAACCTCCGACCGCCTGGTTCGTAGCCAGGTACTCTATCCAGCTGAGCTACACACGCGCAAAACTTTTTGTTGACTGCCACTATCAACGAATAATGGCGGAGAGGGAGGGATTCGAACCCTCGATACGCGTATATGCGTATGGTTCCTTAGCAGGGAACTGGTTTCAGCCACTCACCCACCTCTCCGGAAGTGCGGTGCATTTTACGGATTCATGGGCGCGAGTCAAACCTTTTTTATAAAGAAATTGTTCGCTCGCTGGCATTTTAACCGATTCGTTCAAAAAAAAGGTATTTTGTTTACCTTGCATACAGTTTTCTTTGATATTTCAACGCTAACCTGAAAATTAAAAGCGAAAAAAAACATGTAACGCTAACGAACACTTCTTAAAAACTTAGCTCATTTTTAAAAATTTTTGGATTTTTTTTGAAAATATTAAGCGAATAATGCTGTCATTATTTTCAAAGCTAACCAACGCTGTTTATTTTACCTACAAAAAAGGCCAGCTATAGCTGACCTTTTCACTATGAAGACTTTAATGCCTTTATTCTGCAGATCCTGGCTGACCGCCTTTTTCCGCTTGAATACGCATATAAATCTCTTCACGGTGCACAGAAACTTCTTTTGGTGCGTTAACACCGATACGTACCTGATTCCCTTTTACACCTAGAACGGTAACAGTCACATCGTCACCAACCATAAGCGTTTCACCAACTCGACGAGTCAAAATAAGCATTCGCTTGCTCCTGTTCCTTAATACTGAACATATCCATTTAAGTTTGCTGCCACTGGCACGACCCAGTGATAGCGACAGTGATTCCCTGTTTCTGTGTCACTTCAAAAACCCACTGTTATATACAGAAATAATTATAGCTTATCCTGTAACCATGCGTTAACTGATTCTAACGCACCAGCAAGGTTTTCCGGCTTATCACCACCCGCCTGTGCCATATCTGGGCGACCGCCCCCTTTACCACCAACTTGTGATGCGACGAAGTTTACAAGTTCGCCCGCCTTAACTTTGCCAGTTAGGTTTTTAGTTACACCAGCAATAAGATTCACTTTTGCTTCGTTAGCTACACCTAATACTACGATACCTTCGCCAATTCGGTTTTTAATGTCGTCCATCATTGCACGCAATGACTTGGCCTCTACACCTTCCAAATTTGCAACCAGTACTTTAACGCCATTTATTTCTACTGCATTACTAAGCATATCAGCACCTTGCTGACTCGCCAGTTTTTGTTTTGCAGAATTGAGCGCTTTTTCTAGTTCTTTAGTCTGATTTTGCAACGCTGTAACGCGCTCAAGCACATTTTGCGTATCAGTTTTTAACATTGCAGAAAGCGATGAAAGCGCAGCTTGCTGAGATTGCACTAAGGCGATTGCTTGCTCTCCGGTCACTGCCTCAATACGGCGAACCCCAGAAGCAATACCGGCTTCACTGGTAATTTTAAACAGGCCGATATCACCTGTGCGAGTAACGTGTGTGCCACCACAAAGCTCTACTGAGAACGGCCCCATTGTAACAACACGTACCTTTTCGTCGTACTTCTCACCAAATAATGCCATTGCACCTGATGCTTTTGCTTCTTCAAGCTCCATCAACTCGGTTGCAAGCGCGTGGTTTGCACGAATCTCTTCATTTACGCGGCGCTCGATATGTGAAAGCTGCTCTGCTGTCACTGCCTCAAAGTGAGAAAAGTCAAAACGAAGACGCGGCGCTTCTACCAATGAGCCTTTCTGAGTAACATGTTCACCCAGGATTTCACGCAATGCCGCATGAAGTAAGTGAGTTGCACTGTGATTCTTTTTAATGGCTTCGCGATTAACTGCATCAATGGCCGCCGTTGCGGTATCGCCTTTAGTCACTTTACCTTTCGCTATACCCTTGTGTGCAAACGCATTACCCATTTTTTGCGTATCACTTACCACAAACTCGCCGTTAGCAACACGAAGTACGCCCTTGTCGCCCGCTTGACCGCCGCTTTCGGCATAAAACGGTGTGCTGTCTAGTACCACAACACCTTCTTGCCCGTCATTAAGCTCATCAACAAACGCATTGTCGGCAATTAGTTCAACAACATTTGCACTACCTTCAACATCGGTATAACCAGTAAACGCTGTTTCGTGCTCTATAGCCAGTTTAGTGTTGTAATCTGCGCCAAAGTTGCTCGCTTGTTGAGCGCGAGCCCGTTGCGCTTGCATAGCAGCTTCGAAACCTTCTTCATCAATTTTCAGGTCGTGTTCACGGGCTACGTCGTTTGTTAAGTCTGTAGGAAAGCCGTATGTATCATAAAGTTTAAATACCACATCACCTGGGATAGTATCGCCCTCAAGACCTTCTAACGTTTCGTTAAGCATCGCCATGCCACGAGCCAGTGTTTTGCTAAACTGCTCTTCTTCAACACGAAGTACTTTTTCTACAACAGGTAATTGGTCAACAAGCTCTGGGTAAGCCTCGCCCATTTCTTTGGCAAGTGATGCCACAAGCTTATAGAAGAAAATGTCATTCGCTCCCAACTTGTAACCATGACGTACTGCTCGACGAATAATACGACGCAATACATAGCCGCGGCCCTCATTCGATGGCATAACGCCATCACAAATAAGAAAACTACATGAGCGAATGTGATCAGCGATTACACGTAGCGACTTATTTTCTAAATCATCAGAGCCTACAATTGACGCCGCTGACTTGATCAGATTTTGGAACAAATCAATCTCATAGTTGCTGTGTACGTTTTGCAAAATAGCAGAGATACGCTCGAGCCCCATGCCTGTATCTATTGACGGTTTTGGTAATGGTTCCATGGTGCCATCAGCTTGTTTGTTAAACTGCATGAATACCAGGTTCCAAATCTCAATAAAGCGGTCGCCATCCTCTTCAGGTGTTCCAGGAGGACCACCCCAAATATGCTCACCGTGATCGTAGAAAATTTCTGAACATGGTCCACACGGCCCCGTGTCACCCATTGACCAGAAGTTGTCAGAAGTGCTGATGCGGATGATTTTCTCTTTTGGCACACCAATGTGGTTTTCCCAAATATCAAATGCCTCATCATCTTCTGAGTACACGGTAACGAGTAACTTTTCTTTCGGAAGGCCAACTTCTTGCGTCAAAAATGTCCACGCAAATTCAATGGCTTCTTTTTTGAAGTAATCGCCAAAGCTGAAGTTACCCAACATTTCAAAGAACGTATGGTGGCGAGCTGTATAGCCCACGTTTTCTAGATCGTTGTGTTTACCACCAGCACGCACACAGCGCTGAGAAGATACAGCGCGTGTGTAACTGCGTTTTTCCGCACCCAAAAAGGTATCTTTAAACTGATTCATACCCGCATTGGTGAAAAGAAGCGTGGGATCATCTGCTGGGACCAGTGACGAACTGGCCACTGCTTGGTGACCATGACTTTTGAAATATTCGATAAACTTGTTACGCAAGTCAGCAGTTGATAATGTCATTGAAAACCTAACTTCCTTTATTCGATTAATATGATGTGTAACGCCATAAATTTACGATGGCTTCGCGAATTAATGCAGCATGCTGCACTTAGTGATAAACACGTATCGTAAAACGCGCACAGATTTGCGCAACGATATCACGGATAGCGCGTTTTTGTTAAGTCAAAGCACGCACTCTACCACACAAAAATGCCCATAAATGCGTCAAAAATGGCCATCATTCACTGAATCAATCGCCACTTACTGCATATTCGATGTGTTCTTGGTAAAAGCCTCTGTACTGAAGAAATTGCTTTTGTTTTTGACGAAGCCCAAAATCTGATTCAAAAAAGTCACCAAATTTTTTAATTTTTACGGCTTTGGCACTTTCAAACCAGTCTGGTTCTATTTCATCAAAAGCGCGACTAACACAATGCTCACTAACACCGTATTGCTGCAAGTCCAGCTTGATTGCACGTGGCCCTTTACCTTTCATATACAGTGCCCGTGCTCTGCTTTCGGCAAAGCGTTCATCACTTTGAATGTCAGCGTCACGGAATTCCTCTAATATGGGACTAAATGCTTCGCTTTCTATCCCTTTTAGGGAGAGTTTTCGAGCAATCTCGCTATAGCTATGCTCTCGTCGTGCCAGCATGCGAGTAATCGCGTCGGTAATGATTTTTCGATCAAACTCTGACATTTTGTGAACTTACTCTTTAATTGTTTACGTATTAAGAGCCGAAATTCGGCGCAACTGACCTCATTGAACTTCGCGGTTCATAGGTTCGGTAAAAATGAGTTAAACGTGCGTGTTGGCAATGAATTACACCATAAAAATAATCGACAATTTTGCGCAAATTAACGAGGCACAATGGAATTCGCTCGCACGTGATGCCGGGCCATTCTTACAACACGCATTTTTGCGTGCACTAGAACAAAGCCAATGCTGTACTCATGAAACCGGCTGGCAGCCTTGCCATATTGTCCTTTTAGATAACGAACGCATTGTAACGGCAATTCCCGGCTATCTAAAGACACACAGCTATGGTGAGTATGTTTTCGATCACGCATGGGCTAATGCCTATCATCAACATGGTTTAGACTACTATCCCAAATGGATAAGTGCGATCCCATTTACACCGGTTACAGGGAAGCGTTTATTGGTTGCTAAGGGCATAACGCTATCTCGCCAATTATTTACTGAAATTGAAACAAGGTTGAGGCAATATTGTGAGAATACCTACGGCGTGAATTTGTCTTCGCTTCACTGGCTATTCGACGATCAACGGCCCACCTATCTTTCTAGCCATTCAGATTATTTATCTCGCTATAGTGTTCAGTTTCAATGGCATAACTATGGTTACGACAGCTTTGATGACTTTCTTCGCACACTGACTTCTCGAAAGCGCAAAGAGATAAAAAAACAACGGCGGGTACATGCAGAAAATGGCATTCACTTTAAGCATGCTTCAGGAAGCGACATCACCCCAGAGACGTTATTGTTTTTTGTCCAATGTTACAAAGCAACCTATCTGAAACGAAGTGGTCATGAGGGCTACCTGAATGAGACATTTTTTGAGCGCTTAGTAAAAACCATGTCCCAAAACATGCATATTGTTACAGCATTTGAGCACGAAAAACCTGTGGCGTCTGCATTGTTTTTCTTCGATGAAACTGGGCTTTATGGTCGATACTGGGGTTCATTGAAAGACATTAGCGGGCTACATTTTGCGTGCTGCTATTTCGAGGGAATTGAATTCGCAATTGCGAAGAAACTGCCTTTATTCAACCCCGGCACACAAGGTGAGCATAAAATACTTCGCGGATTTGAACCTATTTATTGCCGTTCGTACCATCGTCTTTTTGAGCCTGCGTTTCATCAAGCTGTTGCGCAGTTTTTACAGCAAGAAACACAACATCTTGCTGCCTATTTTAATCAGGCACGGAATGCTTTACCGTTTAACAAGGAATTTGTGCCTACTTTAAAAACAACAAGTGTCATTAACCCTAACGACGACACTCATCATCACAACGAGAAAAACTATGAAACATAAACTTCTTGCCGTAGCGATAGCGGCCTCACTTGGACTTGCGGGCTGTGGTCAGTCAGAACAAGTAAAAGAACAAACAACCGCTGCCAAAACCGAAATGCCAAAAGGTGAAGCTGAATTAGGCTCTTTTGGTGTAGATTTATCAGCCCGCAATGAAGCCATTAAACCAGGCGATGATTTCTTTATGTACGCAAGTGGTACTTGGTATGACAATTACGAGCTCCCGGCTGATAAAACGCGCTTTGGCGCATTCACGGCGTTGGCCGAACGCAGCGAAGAGCAAGTTAAAAATATTATCGATGGCTTAATGGAAAAAGAGTCACTCAACGCAGAAGAAAAGCTCGTTCATGACTTCTTCGTGGCCTACATGGACACTGACACTATCAATGAAAAAGGTATTACTCCCATTGAAGACGTGTTGACTTCTATTGATAGTATTCAAAATAAAAAAGACTTAACTGCCGCATTTGGTAATAGCTGGCTTGTGGGTTCAACATCGCCTATTGGCGGAGGTATGTGGTACAACCGTTTAGACCCCAATGAATACCAACTGAGCGTTGGCGTTGGCGGCCTGGGTTTACCAGACCGTGACTACTACCTAAGCGATGCAGAGCGTTTTGTGAAAATTCGCGAAGCCTATGTTGCACACATCGAGCAAATGCTTGGTTTTGCTGGCGAAGAAAACGCGGCTGAAAAGGCGGCTAATATTCTTGCACTAGAAACCCAAATTGCAGAAGTGCAATGGCCCCGTGAAAAGCGCCGTAACCGCGACCTTACCCTCAATCAAATTGAGCGCAGTAAACTATCAGATGAGTACCCAGGCTTCGATTGGGACACCTACTTCGCGCAGACAGGTTACAAAGTACCTGAACTTAATATCACACAACCTGAGCCAGTTAAGGAAGTCATCAAAGTCATCAACGAAAATGATCTAGGTGACTGGAAGTCATACCTTAAATATCACACCATTTCGAACAATGCAGGTCTTCTTTCAGAAGAGATTTACCTTGCGAACTTTGACTTCTTTGGACGCACACTTAATGGCCAGCAAGAGCCTCGCCCTCGCTGGAAACGTGCGGTAAGCCAAATGTCTGGCACAGAATCACTGGGCTTTGCGATCGGCAAAATTTACGTAAACGAGTACTTCCCAGAAAGCTCAAAAACACAAATGGCCGAACTCGTTGAAAACCTTCGCACTGCGCTGGGTGAGCGTATCGACAACCTTGACTGGATGGGTGAAGAAACAAAAGTTAATGCCAAAGAAAAACTAATGGCGTTTAATCCTAAAATTGGTTATCCAGATGAGTGGCAATCGTTTGAAGGACTAACCATTAGCGACAAAGACCTTATTGGTAATGTTCAGAGTCTGCGCAAGTTCTTCCACGAACAATCTGTCGAGCGTGAGCTTCAAAAAACAGACCGCAACCGTTGGGGCATGACGCCACAGCGTGTAAATGCTTACTACAACAGTTCATTCAATGAAATTGTATTCCCTGCGGCAATTCTTCAACCGCCATTTTTCGATCCTAATGCTGATCCAGCGGTAAACTACGGTGCCATTGGTGCGGTTATTGGACACGAAATGGGTCATGGTTTTGATGACCAAGGTTCAAAGTCAGACGCTAACGGTATTCAACGCAACTGGTGGACTGATTCTGATCGTGCCGCTTTTGAAGCGAAAGCTGATATGTTGGCAGAGCAATACAGTCAGTACGAGCCAATCGAAGGTAACTTCGTAAATGGTCGCAATAGCTTAGGTGAAAACATTGGTGACGTAGGCGGCCTTTCAATGGCATACCATGCATACAAGTTAAGCCTGAACGGTAAAGAAGCGCCAGTCATCGATGGTCTAACCGGCGATCAGCGTTTCTTCCTTGCTTGGGCACAAGTATGGAAAGAGAAACGTACTGAACAAAGTATGCTTAACCAACTGCGCGCAGGCACGCATGCCCCGGGCCGTTTCCGTGCTCAAGCACCACGTAACCATGACGCATGGTATGAAGCTTTTGACGTTAAACCTGGCGATGCACTCTACCTTCCACCTGAAGAGCGCGTTCGCATTTGGTAATAACTTAGTAAGCAAGTTACAAAAAAGGTAGGCTTTAAACGCCTACCTTTTTTATTAGTGAATTATTTGAAAAGTGCACTTCGTTATGTTGAATTTACTTCCCGTATTGACTGACAAGGTCCCTCACGTACTGCTTTACTCGCTCAACAGCAGGTGAAAAATCCCCACTTCCCACACTTCCCATCGCGTATCGCAACCAATATCCATCAATTAATGCCGCAGTAGACGAGGCTGCGTTTTTCACATGCTCTTTTTTGAGTAGTTTGCGATAGCTTGACGCTAAGTTACTTTCAAGTCGTTTGTGGTTTACGCTTTGCAAGCGATGGAGTGTTTCATCGTGCAATGAGAGCGCCCAAAAATTAAACCAAGTGTTAGTTGCTGAGCTCGCACCTTGGGTTTGTGAGAAGTTGTTTTCGATGATGAAGTCGATTCTTTGTAGCGGATCGGCAATTGGTTGAGTTATTTTCAATGCATCGAGAAGGTGACGCATAGTTGCTTCAATCAACCCCTGCTTATCGCCAAAGTAATGGCTGATGATCCCTGACGATAATCCCGCCTTTTTGGCGATTAAGCTAATTGTTGTACTGTGGTATCCCACCTCTGCCATAACGTCTAACGTGGCTTCAATCAGCTGCTTTTTGCGAACTGGTTCCATTCCCACCTTGGGCATGCTACAACTCCAAACCTTCTAAATTAGCGTCTTTTTTATCACTCTTTTTTATGCAGAGTCTCAAAAGATTCGCTCAAAAATTAACTATACCTGCGAAAGACTAGCCTTCACAGGTATAGTAACACGATTAAAAGGTTAAGCGTGCGTTTACTGCAACGGCGCGCGGGGCGCCAATCCAGAATGCCCCTGGGGCAATGGTAGAGGCATAATCCTCATCAAATAGGTTATTTACGGTAAGACGTACTTCCAATTCATCAATACCTTGGCCTAAGTTTTCTACAAACCCACCAATGTACAAGTCACTTACAATGTAATCTTCTACTTCAGCACTGTTATAAATATCAAGGAAGCGGCTATCGACATACTTTGTAGAAATACCCGCAAAGTAATTATCTTTTGCCCAATCTAAGCTCACTACAGCCATGGTATCTGGCGTACCAATAACGGTGTTACCCTCAACCGCTACCAATGAACTTTCAGGGTTGTTTTCATCAGCAATGGCGGCTTGAGCATCTGCTAAGGTGTCATACTGTGTGCCCGTTCCTCCGATAGTGGCAATGTACTCAGACTCACTGACAGTAACAGAGGTGAACAATGAAAGTGTGTCGGTTAGCATTACGTCAGCAGAGATTTCAATACCACTAGACTCGATACCACCCACATTTCGATAACCACCGGCAGCAGCTTCAAGGAAATCGATACCTGCTGAAGTTTCGTTACTGGTAAACTGAATACGGTCGTTAAACTCAATATTGTAGTAAGTCACACTGGCATTGAAACCCGGTGATGCGTATCTGAAACCCACATCGATATTGTCAGCAGTTTCAGGCTTTATGAAACGCAAATCCGTGTCGTCGCGTTCCAATTGTGCATCTTTAATGGCCGCGAAGTTTTCGCCATAACCTGCGAATACTTCCAGACCTTCTATAGGTAGTGGTGCCACAATACCTGCTGAAAGTAGCGTATCTGAGTCAGTATTCACATCTAGATCATTACTTGCATCAAAATTATCGTTCTTGGCAATATCAACATTGAATTTTTTCGCACCAAGTCGCACTCGCGCAAATCCCAGATCGAGTTCATCTTCGATGTAGTACATTAAGGTATCAACAGGGAAGCTTCTGTCATACTGCACCCAATATGGTGTCTGGTTGAAGTCGTAGCTGATCTCAGAGTTTGTTATCTTATGCCAGTCACGAGACTCGTCGCGCTCGTAGTCTTCCCACCAGATGCCAAAACGCATGGTGTTATCAAACTCACCAATCTTGGTGTACCAAATAGCATCGGCGTTAAAGCCAATACGTTGTTTGTTGTAGTGCGTATGGCGATACGAACCAACTGGAATTGCACCTTGCTCGTGGCAATCAGGGTCATACTCAGCACCAGCGCCACCATACGGGAACGTTAACGCACTTGCGCAACCTTCAATTGGACTTAATTGATTGCCTGCTCTATCAACGAAATAGAACTGCCCAAGCGCTGCGCCGCCAAATACAGTGTTGCCATTGATAAGTTCAGAGTGACCCGCATCCCCATCATTAGCCACGTCAACTAAGTAAGGTGGCACCCAGTCTCCGCGCCCTTCATTATCGTGGTAGTAAGCATTTGTGGTGACATCCACTGCACCAATTGAGAAATCAGCTTGTAAGTAAGCAAATAGGTTTTCACGAAGTGTTGACCAACCACGGCGGTAGGCTTGATCTTGATATGGAACACCTGTCCATTCATCCGTTAACTGATCCAATGCGGGTTTTGTTCATATTGTGCCAACCCATAAATTCGCTGGTAGTTGTCTTCATGGGTATCGTCATATGATACATAGCCCGTTAGCGCCACGTCGTTAACCGTTGATATAATTTTCATCGCAACGTGATCGCGGGTATTTTCAGCAGCCTGCTGCATAAAGTCAGAACTTTCTTGGCTTGAAAGACTAATCCACGCAAAAGTATCTTTGAAAATTTCGCCGGTTTCGTAGCGTACATAGTATTTCGATGCATCAAATTCACCAGCAGTTACGCTAGTCACCAAGCCTTGCTCCATTGCAGGGTCTATCGTGGTGAAGTTTAGTGTGCCGCCTAACGCTTCGTGCGAGCGTGATGCAATATCAGCAGTACCTTGCGATACTTCTACACCTTTTACGTTTTCAGTGTCGATATAACGGTTGGCTTTCGCACCGCCACCATAGTTTGAATTGCCATTGGCAATACCGTCTACGGTCATACCGATTTGCTGCTCGTTCAAGTTAACTTGGAAGCCGCGTATAACAATAGACGTCGACCAGTCATCTGCACCAAATGTATCACCCTCGTTAATTAAGACGCCCGGCAGGTTGTCTACCGCGGCCAGCACGCTACTCAAATTGGCCTGCTGCTTAAACATATCTTCACTAGTCGCATTGTTTGCATAAGAGACGCTACGCCCTACAACCGTAATCTCTTCTATTCGTTCTTCACTGTCACCCACGGCCTCTTCAGCTGTTGCAAGTGACATTGACGATAAGGCAGCGAGTACTGCCAACGATACTTTGTGATGTGTTCCCATTGTGTGTTCCAGTCTTTGTTGTGTAATGTTTGGACCACACACTAAAGGAGCTTTGTTACAGTTACGTTAAGTTTAATTGAACAATCAATTAATAAAAATAAGAATGCTCGGAAAACGATAAGTGATAAGCAAAAAAAAGCCCTCCAAAGGGAGGGCAAAGTAAAGGGAAAGGTATAAGTTAGTTTACGATTGCGCTGCGGCTTGGAAACTATGATGCGCGCTTCCAGTCCCGGCTACTTGCTTTTTTGCAAAGAGCAATGCCTCGTGCAAAGTGTCAAAATTAGGAATACCTGGGTGTGCTTCATTCACACCTTCCAACACTTTATTCACTTCTTCATTGGCACCGCAAATTACCAGTTGTCGCCCAGCAGCAAGGGCATCAGACGTTACTGTATCGACCGCCATTGCAGCTGACACATCCATTAACGGCACACGAGAAAAGTCTAATATAGTCACTTTAGAGCCTGGTTTTACGCGCTCGCGCACATGGTGACCAAGGTCGGCCGCCGCCCCAAAGCTTAGTGGACCACCAAAGCTAAAGATCGACACCTTATCTTTGAGTGATTCTAATAACTCATTCTCTTGTGGGTCATTTAACGACTCAGGTATTTTCTTAAGCTCTTCAATTTGCAGCTGTGCAATTTGTTTAACATACGCTAATGCTGCGAATACCACACCCACGCCAACAGCGGTGATAAGGTCAACAAATACAGTAAGCGCAAGAACCATAAGCATTAGGCCGAAGTCCCAACGCGGTCCTTTATGAGCTCGTTTCAGGTAACTCCAGTCAATAATATCCAAGCCTACTTTAACAAGAATACCCGCTAAAACTGCGTGAGGAATTTGCGCTGCAAGTGGGCTAAGGCCTAAAACAATAGCCAATAGCACTAGCGCGTGAACCATGCCAGAGATGTTGTATTTACCACCACTTCGGATATTCACAACCGTACGCATTGTCGCGCCCGCACCTGCAATACCACCAATTAAACCAGCGAAAGTATTACCAATGCCCTGTCCAATAAGCTCTTTGTTGCTATCGTGACGTGTGCGCGTCATGTTATCAGCCACTAACGAGGTTAATAGACTATCAATTGCCCCTAGCACAGCTAGGATAAATGCAGCTTCTAGAATAAGTAATGCTTTGCTTTGGTCAAAAACTGGCAAGTGTAAGCTTGGCAAACCGGTAGGAATATCGCCCAACACAGGAACGGTCAGTGCTAAACTTACCAAGGTGCCAATAATAAGTGCTGCCAGCGCACCTGGTACGTATTTGCCCAGTGCAGCAGGCCATTTGTACGCAATCACTAAGGTGCCAAGACCAAGCGCAAGGGTAGCAAAATCAATATCTGCAAGTGCCGTAGGTAAGTAAGTTAGCGCGCCAATAGTTCCACCTGGCGGTTCGTGGCCAAGCAAGCGCCCTATCTGCAAAATAATAATGATGGCACCGATCCCCGACATAAAGCCTGATATAACCGGATAAGGAACAAGGCGAATATATTGGCCTACCCCTAAAACACCAAATACTATTTGGAAAATACCAGCAAGAATAACGGCAGTAAAAATAAGGCTAGCATCGCCCGATAAGCTTGCGAACAAACCCGCAAGTACAACCACCATAGGCCCTGTAGGACCAGAAATTTGCGCTGGCGTACCGCCAAATAATGCGGCAAAGAAACCCACTGCAATAGCACCGTAAAGACCAGCCATAGGACCTAGGCCCGACGCTACGCCAAGTGCAAGTGCAAGTGGTAAAGCAACAATACCGGCGGTCAAACCACCGGTAAAATCGCCACGTAAATTAGAAAGATTAATTTTAACCATAGCGACCGACCTTACTCTGCGCGAGCCAGTTGCTCTTCAGCAGAGGCTTGGTCCATAGCTACAAATTCACCGTTTTCACCGTTGTAGCACAAGACTTCACCAGATCCGATGTTATAAACCCAACCGTGAAGCATCACTTGGCCTGTTGCAATTTTCGCTGCAACAGCAGGATGGGTGCGAAGATGCTGTATTTGCTGAACAACATTTTCTTTGGTCACTGCTTCTAAGTCTTCTAGTGATAATTTATCGTGACCGCAACGTTCTTTTACTACGTCTGTTGCTGCACGGCAGTGTCCTAACCATTCTTTAACGTGTGGAAGCGAATCAAGACCCTCTGGGTTAATTGCACCTTTCATCGCACCGCAGTCTGTATGACCACAGATAACAATATGAGATACACCAAGGGCTGCTACAGCGAACTCAATCGATGCTGTCATACCACCAGTTTGATTGCTGTGAGGAGGCACAATGTTACCCGCGTTACGGCAGATAAACAGTTCACCTGGATCTGTTTGTGTAACCAAGTTAGGGTCGATGCGAGAATCTGAACATGTGATGAAAAGGACTTCTGGATTTTGGCCAGTGGCAAGTTTCTGAAACTTAGCCTTTTTGTTCGGGTACACTTCTTTCTGGAATTTCGCTACCCCTGAAAATACATGATCCATAACTTACTCCCAATAATTTAATATTTATAATGATTATGTTAATACCTCAGTGTCACTTGATAGATTAATAGTTTAATATACCAGTTCGCGATAGCCATTTACTATCAGCGCAAATAATCATTACTACAAGCTTAGTAAAAGAACGGAATTAGCACTATGCAACTCAACGGCAAAACCCCGTCAATCAACCAAATCAGGTACTTTGTTGCGGTTGCGAAATATTTAAGCTTCCGACAGGCAGCAGGGATTTTGGGTATTAGCCAGCCTACTCTGACCAGTCAGATTAGTGCGTTAGAAACGACATTGGGTCTTAATTTATTTGAGCGTTCTCGAACTGGTACCCTGCTTTCGCCACAAGGTAAGGCGTTATTATCTGTTGCTGAAGAGGTATTACAGTCTTCACAGCGCTTTGGTGAAATAGCCCGAGACTTGTCAGAGGGAAATGTAGTGACCTATCGCTTGGGGATACCACCGACGCTAGGGCCTTATTTGCTGCCATTTGTACTTCCCGATTTACATAAACGCAAACCGGGCTTGCGATTTTATGTGCGCGAAGGTGCTCCAAGCGCACTTCAGCACGGCTTATTGCGGGGCGAGTACGATTTAATTTTATCTCCCATGTCAGGGGAAAACTCGCAGCTTATTACTCAGCCTTTATTTAACGAACCTTTGAAATTTGTTATTCCATCAGATCATCATTTAGCTGGGAAAGCGTACGTACGTCCTGAAGAAATTAGTGGTGAAAAAGTACTGACATTAGAAGACCGTCACCACTTCCACCACCAAGTTCAGCGTATTTGTGACGAAATTGGTGCCGATCTCCAACGAGATTACGAGGGCACCAGCTTAGATACATTGCGCCAAATGGTAGTAATGGGAATGGGCGTTGCGTTTTTACCAGGGTTATACATTCACTCTGAGTTGCACAAGCCAGAAGCGCTCCATGTTTGTGAAATTGCCGATATGCCCATTGAAAGACAACATTCTCTAGCCTGGCGAAATACCGCTCCGGGAAGACAAACATTTAGAGAAATCGCCGTCATTGTTAAAAATATTATTGAAACGCGACTTTCCAATGCGGTCGCAATCATCGACAAATAAATGGAAAGGGAACCGCAATGATAGACAGACAACACTTGCGAATCGTAAAAGCCATTGAAACACACGGCACGGTGACTCAAGCTGCGACCTCGCTGCATTTAACACAATCTGCGCTCAGTCACGCTATGAAAAAACTGGAACAAACCTACCAAGTCACATTGTGGGAAAAGGATGGGCGACGGCTACGACTCACGCAAGCCGGCCAGAGTGTACTCGGGCTCGCCCAACGCGTGCTCCCTCAATTTGAGCACGCAGAAGCACAACTTGCGCGCTTCGCTCAAGGAAAACAGGGGATATTGCGGATAGGTATGGAGTGTCATCCTTGTTTTGAGTGGTTATTAAAAGTTGTTGCGCCATTCTTAAAGGCATTTCCCGATGTGGATGTGGACGTCATGCGCGCATTTTCGTTTGGCGGCCTACAAGCGCTTCATGGCTATGATATCGACATTCTACTCACGCCCGACCCGTTGCAGCTCGATACAATAACGTACACTCCCATATTCGATTACGAACAAGTGTTAGTAATGCACAATACTCACCCTCTAGCTGCACAGGCCTATATCAAGCCGCAAGATTTATCACAAGAAACCCTAATTACTTATCCTGTTGAGCTAAGTCGCCTTGATATCTTCACCCAGTTTTTAACGCCTGCTAACTGCACAGTTAAGCAACATAAAACCATTGAAACTACCGAGATTATATTGCAAATGGTGGCCGCTAACAGAGGCGTTACTGCCCTGCCGAAATGGCTTATTGACGAACATGATGATACTGACGTTTGCTATCGATCACTTGGGGAAAAAGGTATAGCAAAAACACTTTATCTCGGTCATAGGAAAGCTGAAGACGCGTTAGGGTTTGTCGATGAGTTTATAGATATGTCGCGGTGTCACCACCCTCAGTAACACCGCGGTTTAGGCGTGAATTAAATCTTAAATTGACTAACGATTTCCTTCAATTCACTTGAGACACTGCTCAACTGGGTTGCTTCAACCGCTAACTCTTCAGCGTGTTGGCTAGTGCGATCACTAAGCCCCGTTATAGCTACAAGCGACTTATTGATATCGTGTGCTACTTCCGTTTGCTGTTCAGTTGCTAGCGCAATATGTGTACTTTGCTCCTGCACAAGCCCGATAGACTGAGTGATATCCTGAAGGGTTAATACCACTTTCTCTGTTTTCTCTAAGCCTGTTTCTGAGCGCATTTTTCCTTGTTGCATAACGCCGTCAGTTTGCTCTGCCATGTGCTGCAGTCGCTCAACCATTCTTCTTATGTCTGTTGTAGACTCTTGAGTGCGGCTTGCCAGTGAACGAACCTCATCGGCAACCACAGCAAAACCACGCCCTTGCTCGCCGGCGCGCGCTGCTTCTATAGCGGCGTTAAGCGCTAACAAGTTGGTCTGTTCGGCGATGCTATTGATGACATCAATAACGGCACCTATGTTGTCAGACTCTTTACTTAAACCACTTACTACTTCAACACCTTCATCAATGGCAGCGGCAAGCGCTCTTATTTCAACGACTGCTTCTTGTACTTGTGCGCTTCCACTTTGCACTAATGTGTCGGCTTTTGTTGCTGCCTCACTCGATTGTGCAGCGTTTTTTGATATCTCGACAACGGTCGCAGCCATTTCAGTTACCGCGGTAGATACATTATCTACTTGGCTGCGTTCCTGATTAATTTCTTTACTTGTTGATTGGCTAACGTCGCGCAAGTGCACTGCCGCTTCAGCGACCATTCGAGTATTAGCTGCTGTCTCGCGCAGAATAACCCTTAACTTGTCAGTAAACCTATTGAACTCCACCGCTAAAGCACCAATCTCATCGTTGCTGCTAACTTCTAATCGCTTGGTAAGATCGCCATCACCATTGGCAATCTCTGACATTGCATTACGCATTTTTACCAAAGGCTGAGTTACCTTTGCGCTGGCAATATAAGTAATCAGCACAATAACCCCAATGATGACTAACGCTACTACTGTAGCCATTGTCATTGCGGTATTAATAGGGCTGTTGATCACACTGGCTGGTACTAAAATCCCAAGTGACCAATTCATTTCTGGCGAATTGATTTTGGCGTGTTCAAATACAACGAAATAGGCTTCGCCTTTCCAAGTAACTGGCACTATACCTGACGGCTTTTGTGCAATATCAGCCGCCAATGCTCTGAAGCCTTCCGACTCGCTAAATACCTTATCAAAATCACTGATGGGGGAACTCAACGGCAAGTCAGAGGATTGCTTAGGGAAATACACGATGTTTTGGTTATCATCCAACAAAAACGCCGTTCCCTGCCCTTCGTAGCGAATAGAGTCGATGACTTTTCCTACGGTACTAATGAGAATATCAACGCCGCCAACACCTAATAGCTTTCCATTGCGAAAGATGGGCGTTTGTACAACGGCTGAAATACTGCCATCCTGAGAGTCAACCGCAGGCGGCGTAACATACAACTTGCCTTTCTCAACCGCAGTTTTGAACCAAGGGCGTTTAGTTGCAAAATACCCAGCATTAGGGTTTCCTGCATCCGGACCAGAAGTATCCACGCCTACTCGGCCTTCTTCGTAGAAATACTCACCTGTAATAGCAGAACCAAAAAAAGCAGACTTAATGACAGGATCAGCACTACTTATATTGTCAAACAACGTATAAATCGTTTTCGCATTGCTAAGTTGCGATTCTGATGCGCCTCGCTGAGTATGTTGCTCAAAAAAATCTTGAAAAAACGGACTACTCAGAAAAGCTCGCGCTACGCCACCATAGGTGGCAAAAAAACCCTCAACGTCATTAGCTTCTCTTGCCACCAATGCGGTTACTTCTTTTTCAACCCGGCTTCTCGTGTTGTCTGCAACTGTATTAACGAGGAAAAATGCGGTGATAAGCAGCATTAGTGCGATGCTGCCACCGACGATTAGCATAAATTTTTTCTGTAATGATATGGACTTCATTGGTACTTCTCATTGTTATTAGTGGCACTACACAATGCTGCTGAGGAAAAATTGAGCGGAACACTGCGTATGCTTTATAGTTTGAATTTTGCGAATTGCGATTTGGCAGAAAACAGCACCTAAAGAGGTGTTATACAAAGAGAAAAGAGAACGCCAAAACACATCCCTTACTTTGGAATAGTTCGTGGCGTTTTACAACCCTGAAATTTTTTAAGACACCTTTAAGTATCGGTTAAATGCGCAGTACTTTGAAGCCTTAAGTATTACCTCACAGCTATGGATTACGGCTTTCTTCATTCGCTCGATTGGCGTTATCTATGCGTTTTTGAATCATAGGGTGAGATTGGAACCAACTATTTGCTTCATGCTCATTACCAACTAGCGACTGAAGCACGCGCATAGCATTGGCGAAATCTGCGGGGTCTCGATTTAACACTCGAAGCTGCGCGATAGCATAGTTATCTGATTCCCACTCATGCGCTTGAGAAAACTGATTGTGCACTACACTTGAGCCTACACCTAAAAATGATTCTAACGCACCACTTAAATCGCCAAAGAAGTAACTAATTGCCAAGGTAGCAAAAAGCGATTCCGCAACAAGCTGCATAGAGTGGTTATTCTCTACATGGCCAACCTCATGTAAAAAGATGGCGTCAAGAAGTGCTTGTTCTTTATCAACAAGGTTTACCAGCTCGTCGGTAAAGACGATTGTGCCGTCAGGCAAAGCAAATGCATTTGGCCCAAAGGACTCTGATGCCCTAAACATTACTCGGTAGCGCGGATTCTTCGTCGATATCTGTTCAAGCAACTCGTTAAAGCTATTCTGCATTGACTGTATTTCTTGCTCTGAGAGCGTTGAGACATCAAGCACGGAGTAATCAAGGGCACTCAGCGTTTGGTCGGATGCAATTTGTTTAACGCTATATGGAACATACGCTGCCAATGATATAGCAACTTGCGGGATGACATGTGCAAACACTACATAAAGTAATAGCGGGACTAGAATAACGCTGCCAATAAGCCAAGACGTTTTGCTTTCAATGCGAAAAATAGTCGCGCCTGACGGCCCATCAAGCCAATTGTCTAACGGGCCAGTCGATGGGCACATCAACATATCGCCATTAGGCAACACTATCTCTCTGGGTAAGTCGCCAAGCTTAGATTTCACTTTCACATCGCTTCGTGCCAATGTTAAGTGTTCATCGTCATGCCCAACTTTAACAACTAGCACATCGTCTGTAATTTCACAGATTGCAGCAGAGGACGCCACACTGCCGCTGTGATAATACTGAGCTTGGTACATCGCTGTTAACCCAATGCCACATCGACATCAAACAGTGTGGCTGCCTCTTCAGATACTGCGCTTGCAGAGCCTTGCTCACCGGCAGAGACTTCACTAAAGCCCTCTAATACTCTGACTTGCGTTGCATCAGCAAAAAATGCTGCGGTTCGTATCTTTACCCAAGGTATAGCGAAGCCTAAAGAAAATACTGTGGCGAGTATGTTGGTCAGACGCAATGTAATAAGGTCTGTTGCTGTCACCGTAGAGTTGAACAATGCAACGTTCTCTAAACGGCTGTTCTGGTAAATATGGTTTCGGATGCGAGCATTATAGAAGCCAGAAACAATTGCGTAGACAAACAGGTACATACCAAACATGGCAACTGTGAATACACTAAAACCGTCTTCAGCGGTTATCGTTGACGACCCTGTTAATAGACCCACTACAAAACCTACACAAAGAAATAGAACAATTGAAATCAGTGCCGCCGCAAACACTACACCGTAGTATTCACCTGTGGAAAGCTTACTGCTAAATACCTTATCACCAAAGCCAGACTCGTCGACTAGAAATGCATCAATCTTTTTAAGTACCCAAGGCATCAGCAAATAAAGAGTAAATACGCTAGCTATTGGAAGCAATACAAACAACATGAATGCTTCACCATAACGCCCTTTAAAGCTGAAACGCACGTTTCTATATGCAGTCATTCTCATTCTAAAGCGCATGCTCAGGATCACGAGCATAGGTGAGAGAAACATCATGACAACAATCAGTGCGAATGCCGCCGCTGGGCTAACCGCGGATAACAAAAAGTAGGCACCAAACAAACACGCCGCAATTATGCGCCCTTTCAAAATTTGCAGTGGCTCTGCTAGGTATGCAAAACGGTGGCCATCCAATTCGGTATTACTATAAAAGTAACGATTTGTGCGCACTTTGGCCCACGCGGAGTAGATACCTAATGTCACTATGCTAAGCAGCAAATTCACTATCCAAATAGCAAAAAACTCTTTGGTATTACCGTGAAATTTTACTTGCTCAGTACGGATCACTACATCATTTTCTTGATGTGATAAATCACTGTTGGCTTGTGCTTTACGCTCTGCAATAAGTGCGGTGATCTTAGCAGCACGTTCTGGAAATGCCTCTGCGTCAATTGACGATAAAGCTTGAATAAGCTCATCGGTAGAATAGGTTTCATAGTTAGGGAAAGTTGTGTTGCTATCATCCATAGGATACCTCTCGTCTTCCTTGATTGACGTTATTTGCTAACGCTCTTGTTAAATTTTGATGTTTCAAATTACGAGAATCAGCTGAAAAAAGCAACTCTCCACATCATTAATATGCCGTAATCAAGCGCCCAACTTACCACGTTCAATATTATTTTTTCCAAATGAGCATGTGGTTGTTTGCGGGCATGTCTATCACTTCAGCTAACGACAGTAGCCCTGCCCACTCACGCAGTTCGTCAATATCGCGATACCCTCCATACCCGCGTTCAAGCAGCGAGTGGTGAAACTCTTCATTGCTTTTAGCATTAAACTTACCATTTTGGGTAAATGGACCGTACTGACAAAATACACCACCCGGTGGCAACTGCTCACTTATCGAGTGCATTAACAACATCACTTCCTGCTTTTGCATAATATGTGCAGTATTGGCAGAGAAAAATGCATCGGCTCCAATTTCAGGGAAACTATCTTCTCCGACTTTAAGTGGCCTTGGCCTTATTATGTTGGTTAGTGACAGCTCATCAATATAGGCATTTATCCCTTGATGATATTGGACTTGGTCACTGGTGTGCCATACAAGGTGCCCTAAGTGTTGTGCAAAAAAAGTGGCGTGCTGACCTGTTCCGCTGCCTATTTCAAGCACAACCTTTGAATTTGCAAACGCCCTTTCCAGTACTGCTAGAATGGGGCGCTTGTTGTTTTCACAGGCTTGACTAAAGGGTTTCTCAAACATGGCTGTATTATCAAATTCCGCTAGTCACTTAAATTGGGGCCAAGCCATTTTTCGGCTTCTTCCAGCGTCCACCTTTTGCGCTTCGCATAATCTTCAACCTGATCAGATTGAATTTTTGCTACCGCAAAATATTTGGCCTCAGGATGAGCGAAATACCAACCAGATACTGAAGCCCCTGGCCACATAGCAAAGCTTTCTGTAAGTTTCATACCTGTATGGGCTTCTACCGATAGCAAATCCCATATCAGCTGCTTTTCAGTATGCTCAGGGCAGGCCGCATAACCTGGCGCAGGTCTTATACCGCAGTATTTTTCACGTATGAGCTCGTCGTTACTGAGATCTTCATCAGCAGCATACCCCCAATAGTGCTTGCGCACTTGCTCATGAAGGTATTCTGCAAATGCTTCTGCCAGCCTGTCGGCTACTGCTTTCACCATGATACCGTTATAGTCATCGCCGGCATCAATATACTGCTGAGCCAATTCATCTTCACCAATACCACCGGTGACAGCAAACGCGCCCACAAAATCTTCCACGCCACTTGTTTTGTCAGCAACAAAATCTGCTAGGCAGTAGTTTGCAAACTTATCTTTTAGTGTTTGCTGACGAAGATGATGAGCAACACCTTGAAGCGTACTGCGTGTTTCATCAGCGTAGATTTCTATATCATCACCCACGCGATTAGCAGGAAAAAGACCAATTACACCTTTCGCTTTAAGCGAGCCAGACGCTATCACTTTATCTAACATTGCGTTGGCATCGGCAAACAATGACGAGGCTTGTTCACCAACCACTTCATCTTGAAGAATACGAGGATATTTACCCGCCAATGACCATGTGAGGAAAAATGGCGTCCAGTCGATATACTGTCGTAGTACAGATAAATCCGCCGTTACCGGGGTTACACCTAGCGCATTTGGCTTAACTGGTGGCGTTGAAAAATCAGGCTTAAAAGCGTTATCACGAGCCTGTGCCAAATTAACAGGTTTGCTTCTTGGCTTTTTACGCGCATGTTGTTCGCGAACAGTGTCATACTCTTTGGCTAATTCAGCCGCATAGATATCTCTAGACGTCTTATTAAGTAAGCGCTGACATACCCCAACGGCACGACTTGCATTAGGCACATATACCACTGGCGCATGATAATTCTGCTCTATTTTTACCGCAGTATGCGCTTTCGATGTCGTGGCACCGCCGATAAGCAGCGGTATTTCAAAGCCTTGTCTTTCCATTTCTTTGGCCACATGTACCATTTCGTCGAGCGATGGCGTAATAAGACCAGACAAACCTATCATGTCTACATTTTCGTTCTTTGCGACTTGCAAAATCGTTGCCGCTGGCACCATTACGCCCAAGTCGATGACTTCGAAATTATTACATTGAAGTACTACACCAACGATGTTCTTCCCTATGTCGTGAACATCTCCTTTCACCGTCGCAAGCAAAATCTTCCCGTTACTCTTCGCATCATCTGACTTTTCAGCTTCGATATAGGGCTGTAAATGTGCCACCGCTTTTTTCATTACACGGGCCGATTTAACGACCTGTGGCAAAAACATTTTCCCCTCACCAAACAGGTCACCAACCACATTCATGCCGTCCATTAGTGGACCTTCAATAACATGTAACGGGCGTTCAGCCTGTTGACGCGCTTCTTCAGTATCTTCGACGATGTAGTCGGTAATGCCTTTTACCAGTGCATGCTCTAAACGTTTATTGACGTTCTGCTCGCGCCAGCTCAAATCTTCTTTTGCCGCCGCTTTGCCATCACCTTGATAGTTAGGTGCAATATCCAGCAGGCGCTCTGTCGCATCACTGCGTCGGTTTAGAATGACATCTTCAACCGCATCGCGCAGTTCAGCAGGTATTTCATCATACACCTCGAGTTGACCAGCGTTAACAATCGCCATGTCCATCCCTGCGCGTATCGCATGGTACAAAAACACCGAATGCATTGCTTCGCGAACCGGATTATTACCGCGGAATGAAAAAGAAATATTCGACAAGCCGCCTGAGATATGTGAATACGGACATGTTTGTCTAATAACACGAGTGGCTTCGATAAAATCTACAGCATAGTTATCGTGCTCTTCAATACCGGTTGCTACCGCAAAAATATTGGGGTCGAAAATAATATCTTCAGGTGGAAAACCAATTTCTTCAGTTAACAACTTATAGCTGCGCTGGCAAATTTCGATTTTACGCGCTTGCGTATCAGCTTGACCGGCCTCATCAAATGCCATAACAACCGTCGCTGCACCAAAACGCTTAATCTGCTTAGCTTGACTTAAAAACTGCTCTTCGCCCTCTTTAAGCGAAATAGAATTAACGATAGCTTTACCTTGAACACACTTAAGGCCTGCTTCAATAACCTCCCATTTCGATGAATCAATCATAATGGGAACGCGACTGATGTCAGGCTCAGAAGCAATAAGGTTCAAGAAGGTGATCATGGCCTGCTTAGAATCAAGCATCGCCTCATCCATGTTGATATCGATGATCTGTGCACCGTTTTCAACTTGCTGCCTAGCAACATCAAGTGCTGCTTCATAGTCGCCTTCTAAAATAAGACGTTTAAATCGCGCCGAGCCTGTGACGTTGGTACGCTCGCCGATATTAATAAAGGTAGAAAATTCTGCGCTCACATGGCCTCCTAATGTACAAACGGCTCTAGGCCCGACAGACGCATTTTGGGTTCAAATTCAGGAATACGGCGCGGTTCCACGCCTTCTACTGCTTGCGCAATTTTTCGAATATGATCAGGTGTACTACCGCAACATCCGCCCACAATATTCACCAAGCCCGACTGTGCCCACTCTTTTAGGTGTTCGGCCATTTCAGGGCCTTCCATGTCGTACTCACCAAACTCATTCGGTAGGCCAGCGTTAGGGTGTGCTGAAATTAGGCATTCACTGATGGCCGCTACTTCATCAACATACTGTCTTAATAAATCAGGGCCAAGTGCGCAGTTGAGACCAAATGAGAACGGGTTAATGTGGCGCATTGAATAGTAAAACGCCTCAGCAGTTTGTCCTGATAACGTACGACCAGACGCATCGGTGATAGTGCCTGACACCATCACGGGCAATGATGTTCCCAACTTATCGAAAACCGTTTCAACTGCGTACGCAGCCGCCTTTGCATTAAGCGTATCGAAAATAGTTTCCAGCATGATAAGGTCAACACCGCCTTCAATAAGTGCTTCGGTTGATTCGCTGTACGCTTCTACTAGTTCGTCGAAGGTGACATTGCGTTTACCGGGGTCGTTAACGTCCGGCGATATAGACGCAGTTCGATTTGTTGGACCAAGCACCCCCGCAACATATCGCGGTTTATCAGGTGTTTTCGCAGTATATTCATCTGCCGCCTTTCGCGCTAAGCGTGCAGCCGCTAAATTAATATCGCGAGAGTGGGCCTGCATGTCGTAGTCTGCCATTGCAATCGTTGTGGCATTGAACGTGTTGGTTTCAATGATATCGGCACCCGCTTCGAAGTAGTCGCAATGTATTTGATAAATAATGTCAGGCTGAGTAATGACGAGTAAGTCGTTGTTGCCTTTAACATCGCAATGCCAGTCAGCAAATTGCTTACCTCTATAGTCGGCTTCTTCCAGTTTGTGACGCTGGATCATGGTTCCCATTGCGCCGTCCAAAATAAGAATGCGTTTTTTAGCAGCCTCGCTGAGCGTTGCTCTAGCGCTAGAAACTATCTTGTGACTCACGTGCTACCTCTTTGGCTGTGATTTTTCAGCAAGCTGATTAAGATCATACGGGGTGGTCTGGTAAACGTAATAGTTTAGCCAGTTAGTAAACAACAAACTACCATGAGAACGCCATTGGACAATAGGCGATTTCGACGGGTCATCACCTTCAAAGTAGTTCTTGGGAATCGCGGGCGTCTGGCCCGCGGCGATATCTCTAAAATATTCGTCTTTAAGCGTATCTGGGTCGTATTCAGGATGTCCCGTTACAAAAACCATGCGCTTATCATCTGATGCCACAATATAGGCACCCACCTCATCCGACTCTGCCACTACACTCAAACCATCAACACTGTTGTACTGCCAAGTGTCAATATGACCGTAGCGAGAATGTGGTGCGTAAAACGAGGGGTCAAAACCACGTAATAGTTCATTATGAGGGTCATTAACCTGATGCCGATAGACGCCTGAGAACTTTTCTTCGCGAAGCTGTCGCGTGATACCATAAAAGTGATACATGGCAGCATGGGCAGCCCAACATAAATATAGCGTAGAATTCACATGACGTTGTGCCCATTCGAGTATGGTGGTCATGGTATCCCAGTACTTTACTTCTTCATAATCAAGCAGTGCTAACGGAGCCCCGGTTACAATCAAGCCGTCGTATTTCTTATTCGCAACACTTGAAAAGTCATGATAGAAGGCGTCCATATGAGATTGTGGTGTATTTTTGGGCGCTTGATTGTCTATACGAATTAAATCGACATTTATCTGAAGTGGCGTATTAGATAGCAAACGAAGCAACTGTACTTCGGTTTCAATCTTATTTGGCATTAAGTTAAGTATGCCCACTTCAAGAGGTCGAATATCCTGATTTGCCGCTCTATCCATATCCATGGTGAATATATTTTCACCTAACAACACATTTTGTGCGGGCAATTGTTCAGGAATACGTATTGGCATAACAGGCTCCAGTCATAAAACGCTATGACTGTATTGTGACTATTACCAAGAAGATGTCAACATCTTTACGTCTAGACGTCTAAACGCCCTTTTGAAGTAGTATGGTGCTTTATGGCGTTTGTCGATGAACCATCATCAACATTTCCGCTTCGGCACGAGGGATATCACAAGCTTCAATGATTTCATCAATGCTTGCCCCTTGTTTAACGAGTTCGGCTGCTCGCTGATAAAGCCTTAAGGAGGGGTCTTGCAGTTTCTGTTCACGAAGTTGATTTTCTAACTCCGTTTGTTTTTCATCTAACGATTGAAGGTGGCGGGTAATCACTAAACTCCGCGCCTGCGCTTCCGATTGCTGATTATTTGCACTATTAGCGAGGGCTTCAATACGCGATAATTCAGCGCTATGAGATGCAGCCAGGTTATCTAAATCGGCACGAAGACGGTTGTGCTTCACTGTCAAAAACCCAACCATCAACACAAGTATGCCAATGATCACTATCAGAATTAAGTCAATTGCGGTAGGCGCTACAAGCTGCCAATCCATGGGCATAAAACCTTTGAAGAAATGAAAAAAGGCACTAACAGTGTAAGTTAGTGCCTTAAATTACTAAATGTTACTTAGCTCATCCCATTCTTCATCGCTAAGCAGCTTATTCAGGTCAACAAGGATAAGGAGTTCGCCATCGCGGTTGCTCACTCCCTGAATAAATTTAGCGCTTTCTTCAGTGCCAACATTTGGTGCACTGTCGATTTCAGAAGATTTCAGGTAAACCACCTCAGCAACACTATCTACCAAAATACCGACCACTTGCTCGTCAGATTCGATAATGACAATACGTGTGTTATCGGTAATTTCAGTGGGTGGCAACCCAAAGCGGGCGCGTGTGTCAATGACAGTAACCACATTACCGCGCAGGTTAATAATACCTAGCACATAATCAGGTGCACCGGGTACAGGGGCTATTTCGGTATAACGCAATACTTCTTGAACTTGCATTACATTAATACCGTAAGTTTCTTCACCTAAGCGATACGTTACCCATTGAAGGACTTCGTCGTTGCTGTCAGTGGCATTGTTATTTGTACTTTTGTCGCTCATGA
Source organism: Alteromonas sp. KC3 (assembly GCF_016756315.1). Taxonomy (NCBI): domain Bacteria; kingdom Pseudomonadati; phylum Pseudomonadota; class Gammaproteobacteria; order Alteromonadales; family Alteromonadaceae; genus Alteromonas; species Alteromonas sp. KC3. Next base: position 1,174,140 of record NZ_AP024235.1, on the reverse strand, counting down.
ACCTGGCTCCCAATACTATGGCGTCTGGTCGTTACTGCCTAAGCCTTTGTTAAGCATAGATATTAATTCTTCAACGTCAATTAACGCGCACATTTTTTCTTTAACCATCCCGGCTAACCAAGGACGCTTACCTGTGGACTCGCGCCATTTAACGTCATCACTTGTTAAACTGACCGTATTAACGAGCTTTTCACTCGCTAATCCCCACGCACTCTCACCTAACATTATAAGATATCGGTAGTTTAGCGATTGTGCGAGGTTTTCGTCATATTTTTCTGGCATTACCCATTTTGCTGAGTCAACAACATTCAGTTTAGACTCTCTGTACAACATTACACCCATAAACCAATCAGGCTTGCCGAATAATGGGCCAATTTTTTCAATCTGATGAATACCTCCAAGTGTAGTCAAAGGTACTGCTAATGTTAAACCTGCAACCTCAAAGAATAACGCTTGGAAATGAGAACCGAGACTATCCTTTAGTGGTATTTTTGCAGGCGCTACATATTCGCCCGCCTTTTCGTCTTCTTGAGAACGCGTTTCAGTGACGGGAACTTGCTCATCACTGTGGCTACTTTCTTGTTCTGGTTCCGCTAAAAATGAGGTAACGTCTTGTACAATTTTCTCTTGCTCGTCATCCACTGTATGAAAGCGCGTGGTAGCGCTTAGTGCCTCTTCGGCCATTTTTTGGGATGCTTGCTCAAGCAATCTAGCCGTACGCGCAGTAACATCTTCCGGTGTTTCTGGCTCTTTTAGTAGGCTATCAAGATATGCCTCCATGACGTCTTCACGGGCAAAAGGCGATTGCTTGGTCATTCTTTGTTACTTCTCCAGCACTTTTAATAATTTTGCATAAGCCGATACACCGCGCGTCTTGGGATACGCCGCCGAAATTGGCAACTGAACTAAGCTTGCATCTCTGAAATGAGTATCAACAGGAATAACACCATGCCAAACCCGCTCGCCATAATCATTCATCAACCGTTTTCTTGATGCCAAAGCCGCGTTGGTGCGCTTATCAAACATCGTTGGAATGATAATGGTATCAAACGTTTTATCTAGTGAACGCCCCATTATTTCCATCGTGCGTATCATTCTATCGAGCCCCTTTAATGCAAGGTACTCGGTCTGCGTTGGCACTATTACCTTATGACAAGCCGCCAACGCATTCACCATCAAGACCCCTAACACTGGAGGGCAATCTATAATGGCTACGTCAAATTCGTTCTCTATTTTAGCGAGTGCTTTTTTCAACACTAGCCCCATTCCCTGCTCGCTCCCCATGGTTCTATCAAGCGTAGCTAGGGCCATGGTTGCAGGTAAGACATAAAGATTGTCGATTTTCGTAGGACTTAAACAGTCCATTACGTTATCGGCGGTTATGTTATTAGATTTAATAAAAATATCGTAAACAGAATGACTTGAAGCTTCAGCGTCGATACCAAAGTAATAGCTTAAGGAAGCATGAGGGTCGGTATCGATCATCAATACCCGCTTGCCTTTTTGCGCAAGCAACCCTCCAAGGCTTACCGTAGTGGTTGTTTTACCTACGCCGCCTTTTTGATTTGCTACCGTCCACACTTTCATGTCTATTATTCCATTACACGCTTGTCTAGCGCATTTCAGATTGTATACAGCTACTTATATCGTCGATATTGATACTCTTAGACGATATATTTTCTACCGCCACAGCTTGAGGCATGCCATATACGACACAAGAATCTTGATCCTGCGCCCAAATGGTCGCCCCTAAACCTTTAAGCGTGCGACAGCCTTCTCTTCCGTCTGCGCCCATGCCTGTTAATATTACGCCAAGTACATCACCGCCATAAGCGCGAGCAATTGAGCTAAACGTTAAGTCAACACTGGGTTTGTAACTTACTTTATCGGCAGCACTGGCTTCGACAATGGTAATCGTTTTGTTTACACCGGCAGATTCAATGATCATTTGCTTGCCACCCGGCGCTAAGTACGCGTGTCCCGGTTTAAGTACATCGCCAGTTTCGGCTTCTTTTACACTTATTTTGCAATTGGAATCTAAACGCTGAGCAAACGCAGACGTGAATGTACCCGGCATATGCTGAACAAGGACAATTGGATAAGGGAAGTCTGCAGGTAGCGGCGACAATACCTTCTGTAACGCGACAGGCCCTCCAGTTGATGCACCTATTGCTAAGCACTTATAGTGCTTGCCGCTTGGCCTTACCGAAGACACCGTTGGCTGTTTTGCCGCGTCTTTACGGCCAGACAACAAACCTGAACTTCTAAAAAAAGCCGGTTTAGGCGCATTTTCTGGAAGGCGTCTTGTTTCTACAGAGCGCATAACAGGGCGTTTAAGACCAACACCGCGTCGCGCAATAAGACGAACTTTTGTACACAATAAACGTGTCGCATCTTTTCGATCTTGCGCGATGTCTTCAAATTTCTTTGGCAGAAAATCGAGTGCCCCCGCTTCTAACGCATCAAGTGTGGCTTGCGCGCCATGATGGGTTAGCGAGGAAAACATCAGTATAGGAGTTGGACGCTTCTCCATAATGGCTTTTACCGCAGAAATTCCATCCATGATCGGCATTTCCACGTCCATTGTTATTACGTCTGGAGTGAGGGTTTCTAACTTCTCGAGCGCATCTCGCCCATTTCTCGCTTCGCCTACTACTTCCAACTCTCTATCGGCATCGAGAATTTCTTTCACTCGACGTCGATAGAAAGTAGAGTCGTCCACGACCAGGACTTTAAAGACCATGGATTACTTTTCCTATTATTACAGCCCTACTTTATGGGCTTACGGGCGTAACGCTTCAGTAGACTCGGTATATCCAAAATAAGTGCAATACCACCATCAGATGTTATTGTCGCACCAGCCATACCCGGCGTGCCCTGTAAGAGCGCATCTAACGGCTTAATAACCACTTCTTCTTGACCAATTAATGCATCAACCACAAAGCCGACTTGCTGCGTTCCAATCTGTACCACAACAACGTGTCCTTTTTCTTTATCGATGTTCTTAGGACCACGAATCAGCCATTCCCCAAGGAAGAACAGCGGAATAGCTTTGGAGCGGACAATCATCGTCAGCTGACCATCAACCGTATTGGTTTTCTTGATGTCCATGTTAATAATTTCATTAACTGCACCAAGCGGTAACGCAAAGGTTTGTTTGCCTACCACAATCATTAAGGTTGGAAGTATGGCTAGAGTAAGCGGTACTTTGATGTCTAATCGCGTACCTTTACCAAGCTGCGAGTCGATATTAACGGTACCGTTTAGTTGGTTAATCTTGGTTTTAACCACATCCATACCCACACCACGGCCCGAAATATCACTAATTTCAGTTTTGGTTGAGAACCCAGGGGCAAAGATAAGATTAAAAGCTTCCACGTCTGACATACGAGCTGCAGCATCTGCATCAAGCACACCGCGGCTTATCGCAATTTCTTTAAGCTTTTCGGGATCCATACCTTTACCATCGTCTTCGATAGTAAGAAGGATGTGATCGCCTTCTTGTGATGCAGACAGCTGAACCGTCCCCATGCGCGGTTTACCGGCCGCTGCGCGGTCATCAGGCATTTCAATACCATGGTCCACTGAGTTTCTCACCAAGTGAACCAACGGATCGGCCAATGCTTCAACCAAGTTCTTATCTAGATCGGTTTCTTCACCAACCAACTCAAGGGTAATTTCTTTCTTGAGGCTTCGAGCGAGGTCGCGTACAACGCGGGGGAATCGACCAAATACCTTTTTGATTGGCTGCATGCGGGTTTTCATCACCGCGCCTTGCAAGTCGCCTGTTACAACATCAAGGTTAGCAATAGCTTTCGACATACTTTCGTCATTGCTATTAATACCCAAACTAATAAGGCGATTTCGAACCAATACCAACTCGCCGACCATATTCATAATTTGATCTAAGCGCTTGGTGTCAACACGCACTGTAGTCTCAGCCGGAGGTGCTGCTGGTGCGGCTTTTTTATCGTCTTTTTTGGGTGCTTCTTTCTTCGCTGCCCCAGCAGGCGCTGGAGCAGGAGCGGCTGCTGCAGCCTTTTGCGGCGCTGGACCAGCCTTAGGTGCTGCTGGCGCTTCGCTTTTCGCTTTGTTAATCGCGTCGGTAGCCGTTTTATCTACCACTGGCTCAGCGGGCGTTGACGATTGTTTGGTAGGACCTTGCCCCGAACCATGCAATTGATCAAGTAGCGCTTCAAACTCGTCGTCAGTAATTTCTTCATCGCTTGATGCAGATACCGGTGCCGCTGGCGCAGGTGCTGATGCAGGTGCTGCATCTTCGCTACCGCCAAATTGACCTTTACCGTGTAAATCGTCAAGAAGCGCTTCGAATTCTTCATCGGTGATGTCATCGCTATCACCGCCTGCGCTTGGTGCAGGTTCAGCGGCTTTCGCTGGCGCTGCCGCTTTTGGTGCAGACTGACCGGGAGCACTTGAACCATGAAGTTCATCTAGCAAGGCTTCGAATTCATCTTCAGTGATTTCATCAATGCCACCACCGTCACTTGACGACGATGTAGGCTCTGACTCTTCAATAACAAGTTCAGGCTCATCCTCAACCTCTGCAGGCTGAGTTGCACTGGGTGCAGTATCGCCAAAGATATTTTCGTCAGGAGATTCTGGGCGACTTAGTTTGTGTAATAAGTCGACAAGATGTGCATCTGCAGGTTCTAGAGGATCACGCGCTTTAACACGTTCAAACATCTCTACCACCACATCGGTGGCCTGCAAAATAATATCCATTAACTCCGGCGTGAGTGTACGTTGCCCGTTTCGCATAACATCGAAAACGTTTTCGGCCCCGTGGCATATTTCAACCAACTCAGTCAGGGATAGAAACCCTGCTCCGCCTTTAACAGTATGGTAGCCGCGGAAAATTGCATTCAGCAAATCCGCGTCTTCTGGATTGTTCTCAAGATCAACGAGCTGTTCTTGTAATTGTTCAAGTATCTCTCCAGCTTCTACTAGAAAGTCCTGTAATATATCCTCGTCAACATCAAACGACATGCGCCCGCTCCCCTAAAAACCTAAGCTAGACAAAAGATCATCTACATCATCTTGGCCAGAAACAACATCATCGCGATTTTCCGCGTCAATAATTGGGCCTTCCGCTTGTACACCATCATTTTTATCGGCCTTAACGCTAGAAGGTTTAGAATGTTCTGAACCGTCGCGCTCGCCAAACATGGTTAACATGTTTACTAGGCTGTCCTCGACTTCTTTTACCAAGTCGATAACGCGGCGAATTACCTGACCAGTTAAATCTTGATAACCCTGTGCCATCAATACTTCTGTCAGTAACTGTGTGAGCTTAGTTGATTGCTCTGCGCTTTCTTCAAGTAAGTTATCTAAATCTGCACAAAGCGCTTTGAACTCGCCTAATTCTATTTGGCGGCTCATTAGCTTTTTCCACTCAGGCATCACTTTCTCGATGCGCTCAGCGAGCGTTTCTGCAATTGGCATGCTCGCTTCTACTGCATCCATAGTAGTATTAGCAGCTTTTTCAGTTTCTTCAATGACGTATGTCAGACGAGACTGTGCATCAGGCATATCTTCGGTCGCAAGATTCTTAATGCGATCGTCAATCTGAAAATTATTGAGCGCATCATGAAGTTGACGCGTCAGTTTTCCTACTTCTGCAAACAGCTCAACATTCTCCTTCATTGAGGCTGCTTCAAGTAGCGCATTGGCTGAAGCGTTGTCACCCTCTTCAAGATAGGCAACAAGTTGTTTAGCTTCGTCCAATGTAATCGGAACGTTTACATTTGGTGACATCCAGTAAACCTCGTTTCTCTGGTGAGCGTCTGGATCAACCTAAACGTTCGAAAATTTTATCCAATTTTTCTTTTAATGTTGCAGCTGTGAAAGGCTTAACTACATAGCCATTTACGCCGGCTTGCGCTGCCGCAACAATTTGTTCTTTCTTGGCTTCAGCAGTAACCATTAGCACAGGCAAATGCTTCAGTTTGTCATCGGCACGAATAGCACGCAGCAAGTCAATTCCTTGCATGCCTGGCATATTCCAATCGGTAACGACAAAGTCAAAGTCGCCTTGCTGTAGCATTGGCAACGCCGTACTTCCGTCATCCGCTTCCTGGATGTTGGAGAAACCCAAGTCTTTAAGTAGGTTTTTGATGATACGTCTCATGGTAGAAAAATCGTCAACCACGAGAATTTTCATACTTTTATCCAAAATAGCCTCCAGTGAGGGGTTAATTGTTATTAATATCTATTCTTCGTCAGCTTGCCACGACTTCATTCGTGATTTGAGTTTTAACATGGCCTGACTGTGAATTTGGCTTACTCTCGATTCACTAACATCAAGTACTTCACCTATTTCTCGTAGGTTTAGCTCTTCATCATAGTATAAAGAAAGCACGATAGCTTCTCGTTCAGGTAATGTTGTAATCGCATGGGCTAACGCCTTTTGGAAAGCACCTTGCATCAAGTCTTCAAGTGGTGCGTCGCTACCCCGATTTTGTTCAGTCGAAATAACGTCCTCAGACACACCTAAATCTTCAATGCCAACCAACTTACCAGCATTTACTTCATTCAACATTTGATGATAGTCCTGCAAACTCACATTGAGTTTAGCAGCAATATCAGAATCTCTGGCATCGCGTCCAGTCTCGCCTTCTACTTGCGAAATGGCTTCTGTTATCGCGCGACCGTTGCGATGCACTGACCGCGGCGTCCAATCGCCTTTTCGAATCTCGTCCAGCATAGCACCGCGGATACGAATACCCGCAAAGGTTTCAAAGCTCGCACCTTTCGAGCCGTCAAAATTGCGAGCAGCTTCTAATAAACCAATCATGCCTGATTGAATTAAATCGTCAACAAGTACACTAGCGGGCAAACGCGCCATCAAGTGATGAGCGATACGTTTAACCAAAGGCGCATGTCGTTCGACTAACTGCGACTTATCGGTTTGTTGTTGATAAGCTGCTGCCTTGCTATTCAACGCTGATTTCCTACTGCTTTCTCTGCAACCAACTGTTCAATGAAAAACTCTAAATGACCACCTGGCTGAGCCGGGATTGGCCATGACAATGCCTTGTTAGCCAGTTGAGTAATTGCAACGGCAGCAGGCGAACCTGGGTAGGCATCGACGATAGCGGTTTGTTTGCGTACCGCTTTACGAATATTTTCATCAAACGGGACAGTTGCCACTAATTCTAGTGCAACATCCAAAAATCGACCTGTTACTTTACTTAATTTACTAAACAGCTCTTGCCCTTCCCGCACGTCGCGCACCATATTGGCGACCACTTTAAATCGAAACACACCGTGTTCGCGATTCAAAATTTTGATCAGCGCGTAAGCGTCAGTTAATGATGTAGGCTCGTCGCACACTACAACCATAATATCCTGCGACGCTTTAGAAAAGCTTAATACCATGTCTGAGATACCCGCTGCGGTATCGACGATGAGAACATCAATTTGTGAACGTAATTCACTAAAGGCGCGTATTAAACCCGCATGCTGAGTAGGTGATAACTCTGCCATTGACTGTGTACCCGATGTCGCTGGCGCAATCTTGATTCCATGCGGACCAGTGACGAGTACCTCATCAAGCGTGCATTCACCCGATAATACGTGAGAAAGATTTTTCTCGACGCGAAGACCTAACATCACATCGACATTAGCCAGACCTAAGTCTGCATCGAGAACCATTACACGCTTACCCTGCTTAGCCATAGCAATGGCGGTGTTTAGTGTAATATTTGTTTTACCGACGCCACCTTTACCTCCGGTGACGGCAATAACTTTGATTAACCTTGATTGCTTCATTTTTCTTAAGCTACTCGCTTGGTCGTCAATCATACTGCTTATGCTGTTTTAATGGCGTTGTTACTACTAGTATGATTCAAACCGTACTTTTTATAAAGCTTTGCAGCAGCAGAAACCAAAGATTTTGCTTCTGCAATCTTAATGTCTTCTGGTACTTTTTGCCCATCGGTGACATAACTAACCGGTAACTGGTACTCAACTGCAGCACTAAGCACCTCTCCTAAAGAGTAGCACTCATCTAACTTTGTGAAAATACAGCCACTTAGTTCAATTTCATCATACGCTTTAATTATTCTCTGCAGTGCAGGATATTGTGTATTTGCCTGCGCTACCAAATATTTTTTCACTTGTGGCATTTGACCATTGTCAAATTGCTTAATTTGTTTAATCAAACGGCTATCTCGCTGACTAAACCCTGCTGTATCAATCAATACTAGACGCTTGTGACGCAGTTGGAAAAGTAAATCTGCTAACTCTTCGCTGGTTTGTGCTTTTCTTACTGTACAGCCAATTATCTTTCCGTAAGTAGCCAGTTGTTCAAACGCAGCTATTCTGTACGTATCAATGGTGATCATTGCCACTGATTCTGGGCCATACTTTTGGGCATATCGCGCAGCCAATTTTGCTACCGTGGTTGTCTTTCCCGTTCCAGTAGGACCCACCAATGCAACAGCGCCTTGTGCGGTAAGTATATCGTTACCTGTTACATTTATGCGATTAGCCAATAGGTTAAGAAGGTAAACCCACGCTTCGCGCTCATTGTAGTGAGCAGGCGTGTAATTTATTAGCTGAGTCGCAAGCGCATGACTTAAGCCCATATCGGTTAAACGCGTTATCAAATATTGATGAACGGGTTTTTGACGCTTATTTTTTGCGTCCATTAAATCAGCCACCTGATACTGTAAAACATTTCTCAGTGACGCTAGCTCTTCTTTAATCTGAGCAAGTTCGTCTGATTGATTAGGCGCAGTTTCATCTATGCTTGACGCTTGATGTGAAGGAAACGCATCTGCTTGCTCATAGCGGCTCGCACGGGATTGAGGTTGAGGCTGAGCAGCTTCAACTTCATCAATAAAGTCATCAGAAAAGTTAAGGTGCGATGCAATTTCATTAGCATGTTGCGCATTGGCAGAGGTATCTTTTTGGCTTTGCGGCTGAGCGCTTGAACCATGTTGCTTTTCAAGTAGCGCTTTTAAACTGTCTGGGCCGTCATCACCGATGATTTCACTTAAGCTAGGAACAGCTTTCTGACCGGGCGCTTTAGAGGCGGGTTTTGGCACTGACAACTTAGCCTCTGGCTCTTTATCGTAAGCTGCAACAAGCTCAATACCGTCAGCCACTTTGCGGTTTGACATGATAACCGCATCGCTACCCAACTCAGCTTTTACTTGGCTTAACGCCTCACGCATATCTTTGCCGAAGAAACGTCTTATTTTCATTGCAACCTCTCCAATCGCTCAGTGTCAGATTATTGACCGACCGAACTGACTATTTTTATCTGCTTATCATCAGGCACTTCTTGGTACGAAAGTACGTGGAGCCCAACAACTGAATACTTTAGGAAGCGTGACAGCACAGGTCTTAGCATGCCTGACGTCAGCAATACCGCAGGTTCACCTTCGAGTTCCTGCTGCTGACTGGCTTGTTGCAATGATTTTTGCAACTTATCTGCTAGTCCTGGCTCTATGCCAGCACCATCTTCACCGCCCGCTTGAAGAGACTGGTGCAACATCTGTTCCAACTCTGGCGCCAAGGTTATGACAGGTATCTCTTTGGCACCTTGTGTAATCTCTTGAACAATCAGTCGTTTCAACGAAATACGTACTGCAGATACCAGTACATCTGGGTCTTGGCTACGCGTACCATACTCACTTAGAGTTTGAACAATAGTACGCATATCACGAATTGGTACGCCTTCGAATAACAATGTTTGCAATACTTTAACTACGGTACTAAGCGGTAAAATATCCGGCACTAGTCCTTCAACAAGCTTAGGATGCTGCTTAGCCAACATATCAAGAAGTTGCTGAGCTTCTTCATGACCTAATAGTTGATAGGCATTATTAGTCAGAAGCTGACTTAAATGGGTTGCAACAACCGTTGCGGCATCGACCACGGTATAACCGAGTGTTTGAGCATGCTCGCGCTTATTCGGTTTTATCCATACAGCATCGAGCCCAAAAGCAGGATCTTTCGTTGCGCGTCCTTCAAGCTTGCCGAACACCTGCCCTGGATTAATCGCAAGCTCCTCGTCGTGACTAATGAGTGAGTCGCCAATGGTCACGCCGAGCATGGCAATAGTGTAAGTATTTGGTTCTAAATCGAGGTTATCGCGAATATGTACAGGAGGAATAAGAAACCCGAGTTCTTGCGACAATTTTTTACGCACGCCTTTAATGCGTGTTAATAACTCGCCACCTTGTGACTTATCGACAAGCGGGATAAGGCGATAGCCAACTTCTAACCCAATGGTATCGACTTGCTGTACATCATCCCAACCCAGCTCTTTGACTTCTGGCGCAACGGTTTCATCCTTAACCACGTCAGGGACTTTAGGCTCGGCAGCTTTTTTCTTCTCTTGTTGTGATTGCCAATAAGCAAAGCCTGCAATCAAAAAAGAGAAACCAAGAAACGCAACGTGGGGCATGCCAGGAATAATACCCATAACAAAAAGTACACCAGCGGCAATATACAAGGCTTGATTATTACCAAGTTGACCACGTATCTCTTTGCCCATCTCCTGAGTTTCGTTTTCACGAGTAACGATAATCGCGGTTGCGACTGACAAAAGTAGCGATGGAATTTGCGCGACAAGACCGTCACCGATAGTCAGGATAGTGTAAATTTCAATGGCGTTTCCAAATGTAAGATCATGCTGAATCATACCAATGAATAACCCACCAACTATATTGATGAGCATAATGAAAAGGCCCGCTACCGCATCGCCTTTTACAAATTTTGACGCACCGTCCATCGAACCGTAAAAGTCGGCTTCTGCGGTAATTTCTTCACGACGTTGACGCGCTTGATCTTGGTCGATATACCCAGCATTTAAGTCAGCATCAATTGCCATTTGCTTACCTGGCATAGCATCAAGAGTAAAGCGAGCACTTACTTCTGAAATACGACCTGCACCTGCGGTTACCACTTTAAAGTTGATGATGAGCAAGATAGCAAACACCACGATACCCACCGCATAGTTACCACCAATAACCACCGCGCCAAATGCTTCAATTACCTTACCGGCAGCGTCGCCGCCTTCGTGTCCATATAGGAGTACTACACGGGTAGATGCCACGTTAAGCGCCAGTCGCAAAACGGTCGCAATAAGGAGTACTAGAGGGAAAATACCAAAGTCGACAGGACGCTGCGTAAGTACCGCGACCAATATGATGACAAGGGAAAGTGCAATATTAAAACTGAAGAGCACGTCCAACAAGAACGGCGGCATAGGTAGAATTACCATGCCCATAATTGCCAAAAGTACGATTGGCGCACCTAAACCACTGGTAAAATTTTGCAGCTGATTTTTGTCGAAACGCTGAAGATAACCGGATAACTGCATCGCTTACTGTCTCACTATCAGAAAATTGACGCTTTTCACTATTCTGATAGGAACATTTCAACTAACGTGCCAGCTTTGATGAATAGCTACCACAGTCGCGTTGGATAAATAAAACGACGGGAATCCCCCCTAGAAATTACCGCCTGTATTCAGGTGGTATAGGCAAATCCCGTTTGAGTGGTCTGGGTCGTTTCCCCTTACCAGCGCGGTGCGCTTTAAGCTGATAAACATGGGCAAGCACTTGCGCCACTGCCATAAACAGCGCATTAGGTACTTCTTCATCGACTTCGGTAGAGTAAAAGATAGCACGAGCAAGCATAGGCGATGGAATAAGTGGGACATCGTTTGCGGTAGCAATTTTTCTTATATGCATGGCAAGTTCATCAGCCCCTTTCGCCACAACAACGGGGGCACGGTTGCCGCTTTCATCATATTTTATAGCAACCGAGAAGTGTGTTGGGTTAGTTACTACCACGTCAGCTTGCGGGACTTCCTGCATCATGCGTTTAGTGGCAGCTTGATACTGCAAGCGACGAATACGGCCTTTTACCATAGGATCGCCCTCGGCATTTTTGCGCTCGTCTTTGACCTCTTGCTTGGTCATTTTCATTTCTTTGTTGTGCTTATACATCTGATATGGCACATCAATAATGGCAATGGGGATCATACCGCAAGCAAGAATAAGAAATGCCCACTTGAGCATATCAAGGGCGTGAAAGATATTGCCGGGATACAACTCCATATCGAGGTGGAGTGCTTCATCTTGAAAGTACAATAGCGCCCCAATGGCCATGCCAATAATAAGCACAACTTTGGCGATGGACTTGAGTAACTCAACCAAGCCATTCATACCAAACATGCGCTTGAACCCTTGAATTGGGCTCATTTTTGACCCTTTGGGCTTCGCTCCTTCCCACGTAAAGTTGTAACCACCAAGGGCTATTGACCCGTAAATACCCGCTATCATGGCCACGACCATATACAGCAGAACAGGCGCACTAATGGTAGAAAAGGCTTCGCCCCATGCACCGAACATATGGGTAGTGTCATAGGTTTCATCGCGAGAAAGAATAAACATGCGCTGTGTCAGTTTAAACACCGACTCGGCAATCCAGCCGCCGAGAAACAGGAACATGAAAGCACTCACCACTAATACTAGGGTGGTTGAGAGTTCACGGGATCGCGCAAGCTGCCCTTTTTTCCGGGCATCATCGAGTTTTTTCCCCGTGGGGTCTTCTGTTTTTTCGCTTGAATCTGCCATTTGTTTGCTCTTTTTGCCTTTGTTGCGATAGGAGCAGAGCAACTTACAAGCACGCTGTAAACCCATCCTTGGGCGCTCTGCCACCGCATCCATGCGGTGGAAGGCTTGCAAGTCGCCCTGCTCCTCTCGCCTAGTTTTTCATTTAGCTTGCTCGCAAACCTGTCATTTTGCGCGAACAATTTCTACCGCGACTTGTCTTTTTTAAGGACAAATATTTAATAGCTCACACATAAACTGTTCAGCGCGAAACCATTGGGTTTCAAAGTGAGCGGTAAAATTATCGAGTGTTATCCAAATAATAATTAACCCCATTACCTGAGCAATCGAGAAACCAATACTAAAAATGTTGAGCTGTGGCGCCGCTTTGGTCATAACGCCAAACGCCAAATTTACAATAAGCAATGACACAATAGGCGCGAGCGATAAAGTCAGTGCCGATACGAACATCCAGCCAGCCCAATGTGCAATGTCTCTGAATTGCTCACCTGTCCACCATGCTTCACCAATAGGAAACGCTTCGAAGCTCATAACAATCATATGGATCATGGATAAGTGGCCGTCTAGCGTCCAAAACAACAGCGTCGCTAAAATAAGATAAAACTGACCTACCGCTGGTACATTAATACCATTAACAGGGTCGACAATCGAGGCAAAGCCCAAACCGGTTTGCATAGCAATAACTTGACCGGCTAGTACAAAGGTGTTGAGAACCATCATAGAGATAAAACCAATAGCAACACCAATGACAAGCTGCTGAATAACCACCACAAACGTACCCACATCGACCAGGTTAGTAATCGGCGACGGTGGAACAACGGGCATGATGATTAGCGTCAGCATAATACCCAACAGTGCACGTACCTGCGGTGGAATCGACTTAGCACTTAACCCAATCATAGCAACGAATAAGCCACTAATACGCATAAACGGAAGCAGCATATCGGCTAAAAATTGGTTAATAACGGATAGTTCAACGTCCACGTAAGAAAAGCCTTAACCCACAACTTGTGGAATTAAATCAACCATGCGAAACGTAAAGTCCATGAGCTGCTGTACCAGCCAGTTGCCGCCCCAACTGAGCGCTAACAGGGTTACTAGTAGGCGAGGCAGAAAGCTCATTGTCTGCTCGTTAATACTGGTTGCGGCTTGAAATACCGCTACAACAAGACCAACAATAAGGCTCGGTACAATTACCGCCGACACGAGTACAATTACCATGTACATTGCCTCACGGAGTATTTCGACAAAGACTTCTGGTGACATAAGCCCTCCTAGACGCCCATACCGAAACTGGTGGCAAGGGTACCGAAAATAAGATTCCAACCATCAACTAACACAAACAACATAAGTTTAAACGGAAGCGATACAATCATGGGTGACAACATCATCATACCCATTGCCATTAGAATTGACGCTACAACTAAGTCTATGATCAAAAATGGAATGAACAACATAAACCCAATTTGAAAAGCGGTTTTTAACTCACTGGTTACAAAAGCTGGGATTAAAATAGTTAAGGGGACCTCTTCAGTATCGGCATATTTGCCTTCATCACCAGCAATGCGTACAAAGGTCTCCAAGTCTTTTACGCGAGTTTGCGATAGCATAAACGCACGCATAGGCCCTTTGGCCTGTTCAAATGCCTCTTTACTGGTCATAGCCTCATTAAGGTAGGGTTGTAATGCTCTTTCGTTCACCTCTTCAAAAACCGGCGCCATAATGAACATAGAAAGAAACAAGCTTACGCCAATGAGGATCTGATTTGAGGGTGACTGCTGTAACCCGATAGCCTGACGTAAAATGGACAATACCACGATAATACGCGTAAACGAGGTCATCATCATAATAAATGCAGGTATTAGACTTAGCGCTGTCATGATAAACAACGCTTGTAATGTCATGCTGTAGTCTTGGGTCCCATCGTCATTGGTGGTAACGGTAACGGCAGAGATACCTTGTTGTGCGTATACTGGCTCTACCATGAAAAAAAGAGCAAATACGGCAAAAGTTAACAACGCAAACTTACGCATCGGAAGATTCGTCCTTTTGATTTTTCTTATTGATCTCAGGGTTCAATTTGCCTGCCATCGCAGCGACCAACTTTTGTTTAAAGGCGTCACCGCCCCCTGCAGCAGTTGCCCCCATTCCTTTTGACGGTACGTCTAGGTTTTTCTCCAACTTACTTAAATGGGAGATATTGTGACTGGTAACGCCGATAAGGTGCTGTTCATCCCCTACTTGAATGACCATGATTTTTTCTTTGGCACCAGCCACCATGCTTGCAACCACTTTCATTTGCCCACTGCCCATGGCGGTGACATTAAACCGACGCATTATATAAGCAAGCGCAAAAATAATAGCGACGACCAGTAAAAGCGATAGAAAAATTGACAGTACCGATGTGGGATTGGTAATGGATTGGGTAGATTGGGCGCCTACAACCTGGCTAAATAACAGGGGCAGCATTGCGCAACCCCTTAGTAAATAAGAAGTTTTATCTGAGCTTCTTGATTCTCTCAATTTGACTAATAACATCCGTTAATCGAATACCGAATTTGTCGTTGACCACTACTACTTCACCATGAGCAATCAACGTGCCATTTACTAAAACATCTAGTGGCTCACCGGCAACACGATCCAGCTCCACCACAGAACCCTGGTTCAACTGTAGCAGATTTCGAATACTAATTTGACTACGACCTACTTCCATCGAAATAGTCACCGGAATATCTAAAATAGTATCCAGCTTCTTTTTCTCTTCCTGAGTAATAGGAGCATCATCGGTCAACTCGTCTAATTCAGCAACCTGAACGTCGCCGTTGTCGCCATCTTGTTCAGCTTCTGACTCGGCTTGTTCGGCCATTGCCGCTGCCCAGTCGTCCATACCGTCTTCACTCATGGGAACTCCCCTTTACCTTACAGGTCTTCTTCGAGTACTTGTAGCTCGGCATCATTATCAATAATGCGCCCGCCACGGGTTAATAACTGTAGCTCAGACTTCACAGAAGTCGGTCTTGCAATTTTTTCCACTATTTTCAGTGCTAGGTTATCGCGCGAACGACCTAACTTCGCTCTGAACGTAGGTAAATCTTCAATGAGCACCGTAATCGTCTCGGGCATCTCAACCGGGATAATATCACCGGGTTTAAATTCCATGACTTCTCTTAGTGGTACATTCACATCAAGCATGTGCGTGGTCAGCGCCACTTTCACATCCATAATTTCATCACGCAGCGCCTTGCTCCAGCGCAGATCCGTGTCTTCTTTATCGCTTTGCACACCGGCGTCGAGTAATTCTCGAATTGGCTCTAGCATTGAGTATGGTAGTGACACGTGGAAATCGCCACCACCACCATCTAGCTCAATATGGAATGAACTGATTACAACCACTTCGGTAGGACTAACAATGTTTGCCATGGCAGGGTTTACTTCTGAATCAAGATATTCAAAAGATACGTCCATAACCGGTGCCCATGCTTCTTTATAATCTTCGAAGATGATTTTAAGCAGCATCTGAATAATGCGGCGCTCTGTTGGTGTGAATTCACGGCCTTCAATTTTTGCGTGATAACGTCCGTCACCACCAAAAAAGTTATCTACCAAGATAAACACCAAACGGGCTTCCATGGTGATAAGTCCCGTGCCTTTTAAGGGACGAAAACGAACCATGTTAAGACTGGTAGGCACAAATAGCGTATGAATATATTCGCCAAACTTGATCATTTGAATACCGTTTATCGATACTTCAGCCGACCGGCGCATCATATTGAACAAGCTCACTCGCATGTGGCGAGCAAAACGTTCATTCACGATTTCCAGCGTAGGCATGCGCCCACGCACAATTCTATCCTGTGAGGAGAAGTCGTATTCTAGTGTAGACGCATCGGAATCGCCTCCACCGCCAACTTCATCTTCCTCGACATCATCTACCCCGTGTAACAGGGCATCGATTTCGTCTTGAGATAATAAATCACTCACAGTATTTACCTATTTAAATGTGTGATTAGCCACTTGAGAATTGTCACAGCGTTACTGCATGACAAAGCCAGTGAAAAGCACACGTTCGACAACATCTTTGCCTTCAATTTCTTGAAGTGCTTTTTGCACTTCACTCACCGCTTGCTCGCGCAATTCAATTTTGCCAGCTTCGGTAATAAGATCGTCTGCATTTGACATACTAAATGCCTGAAGCAAGGTCCCTTCAATTAACGGAATATGTGTCTTTGCCAATTCTTCGTTATCGGAGCCTCGTACCAAAAGCTGAACTTTAATTTGCACAAGTCTGTCTCGGCCACTTCCCGGCACATTGAAAACAAACGGCCTAGGCATGGCAACATAAAGCGCGGTACCCATTTCTGCTTTACCACCAGCTGTCGCGCTCGCGGGTGCTGCGGCGGCATCGGCTTCAGCAAGTTGTTCGGCTGCTGGCTCATCACCACCGGCAAACAGCAAAAAGTACGCCGCGGCACCACCACCCACTAAAACCACCGCAATAATGATGATTAACATCATCTTGCTTTTGCCTTTACCACCTTCCTCTACTTGTAATTCTTCTTCAGCCATGTGCAACTCATCAATTTAAACGCGAAAAACCGTATTATCGGGTTTCGGCCAAAAATGGCAATGTTTTACCCATCAAATACTCTGTAAGCAACACCTCAAAAATATCAGTTTGCGCGCAGTATAACCATGCTACCAATTGCTAACGCATATCAAGCGGACAAATTTTATGCATAAAAATCGATACCGCCTTTTAACTCTCGCGTAACTGACTGCTCAATCACGCTGGTTCCACCCATTTCGTCGTCCATACCGTCATTATTTCCACGGTTTCCTCGACCCGATGAACTTCCGTCATTGTTATTTGCAAGTTGCTGGCCATTTTCACCGCTTGATGAATTGTCTTTTCTTACCTGCGCATCACCTAACTCGATGCCCTGTTCTTGCAACATATCCCTTAGCTTAGGCATTGCATCAGCTAGGGCCTCTTTGGCCTGTTGCGATTGAACAATAAAACTTACACTTGCGGCATCACCTGCCACATTTACGCGAACCTGCATGCTGCCAAGTTCAGGTGGGTCAAGTCGAATTTCGGCCATGGTATTGCGCGCGTTTACCATCCAACGAATCTTCTCATTGAGCTGTTGCTGCCCTTCAGGCTTATGAATATTGACAGCCTTGTCGAAACCTTCAAACTGCTGCTGTGATTTTGACGCCTCGGCGCGCAGCTGATTGTTTTCGTTCATAACGGTATCAACTTGTGCCAATTGCCCCTGCATTACCTGATGAACACTTTGCTGTGTTGTATTCATCAACTGTAAAAACTGAGAAGCCTGACTATCTACACGCACTGTTAAGCTTGCCGCCACATCAGATGATACCGCGGCTTCTTTAGCAGCATCCGCAACAATGGCAGACAGGTCAATTCCAGGCTCTCTGCCTTGCTGAACTTGCTGCTGGAATTCGTTGATGCCCGCAATAATATTCGCCTTAACACTTTGCTGTTGAGCACCGTTTGGCATAGTCGCCACTATTCGGTCGGCTAACGCTTCAGTAGCCTTTTGCGCAGTTTCTGAAGGAAGCTGAGCAATTGCGTTGAGTAATGAACCCGCTGCTTCATCAGCCCCTATCGACACGCCATTTGCATTGTTTTCATTGCCTGCTTTAATTTCGCTACCACCGCTCTGTTTACCGTCTGTTGCTTTGGCTTGTTCAGTTGCTTGCGCTAGCAATGCATCCAAACGGGTAGCATTATCACTCCCCTCAGCCCCTGCACTCGTTTCACTACCGTCGACATTAGCAGCCTGTTGAATAAGGCTAAGAATAAACTCTTCTTCAGCGGTAAGGCTCAACGACTCAGAAGCGTCATCTTCGACAATTCTTGTTTCAGCGGTACTCGTTGCTTGACTAGACTCCGTCTGCTCCGTATTGAGTAACTGCGCAATTAGCGAAGCTAAGTCATCTTCGTTTTTTAGGTCAGTATCGGTGTTGGTAGTGAGCTCACTTTGAACCGCTTGCAGCTCATTGTGTTCAGGATCACCGTCTTTGCGGTTACTACCTCGCAATAAATCACCTAACGTACGCAGTGAATTTAACAGTTCATCCCCCACAGCATTTAATGACTCACTGTCGCTCGCGCCTTGCTCCTTAGCGGTTTGCAATTGTGACAATAAATGCGCCAAGACAGAGTCAACCGACTCGCTATCTACGTCTTCAGGCAGCTTCCAAAGTCTGCCACTCTCCTTAACTTTTATAATGCCATCCAGATCAGTTGCGCTGGTTACATCGCTTTGTGATGACTCGCCGGCAGCGCTGTCTTTTTGACGATTAGCGATGGTTTCCACATAAGCTATCCAGTCGGGCTCTCCCGACTCTTCTTTATCTGGCTTACCGTCGGGTGTACCAGGCGTAGTGATGACGCCAGCATCAGGATCTTTTTTCCCATCCTCACCCAGAATATACGTTGTCTCGGTACGGTGACTAACGACGACATCCCCCTCCACTTCAAGCGCATCCTGTGGCTGATCGACATCTTTGTTTTCATTGTGCTGCGCTAGCTCAGGCGATTCTGAGTTATCTTCTACAAGCGTGTCGTGCGCTGGCTTAGCCTTTACTTCAGTTTCGTGAGTTGGTGTTGGTGCGTCTGAGACCTTCTCGTCACTTGGTAAATTGGTATGCCCAGCATCCTTATCCTTTCCTTCGCGAACTACAGAATGAGTTGTATTTGCAGGTGTATTTGAGGACGTTGAAGTTCGCTTTGGCTCTGCCTGGTTTGCCTGAGTTTTTGCAACTTGGTAAAGACTATCAAACCCATTGCCTTTTTGGCTTTCGGCTTTTCCGTCAATTCCAGCTTCAACAGCTTGAGCTGTGCTGCTTGCAGCAAAAGGCAAAGCGGCAATGTCTGTTTTCTGTGCGGCAACTTGTTGCATAATCTTCTACCGTCCTACTTAGATAGCACTTTTATAAACGTGTGGTAACAGCGTTTGAAAGGCATTTGTACAATATATACAGGCGCTTACAATAAGGTACTGCGCCCGACTTGGCGCTTTGCGGCAATACCGCAAAGACTTATCCGTTTGTTCTTCGTAATGGTTTCAATAATCGTCTTTAAAGAGGCACTGCAAAGGGCGCGCCAACTGGTATTTAAATGGGAGAGCGCCATCAAAATCACATCCACATAGGTAAGAATAGTTTTATGAATCAGCGAAATAGCGAGAACTTTAGAAAGGTGAATTCTTGGCGCGATAAAAGCGCTGGGTGGCAAACTCGTCCATCATTGCTTGCTCTTCCTTTGCCGCTTTGCGTTGTGCTGCCACTTTCTTTTTATCCAGCAGTAAATTAACGGCCTTTACCTTTTGCTGCTGCTTAAGCCACATTTGCTTGCGCTGATCTGCCGCCATTTTCGCTCGTGCAATAACTTGCATCTGTTGTTCACACGCTTTGTCTAATTTGCCCACAAATGACAGATGTTGCTGGTAGTAAGTAGCTGTTACACCACCTTGACCTGTTTGTTGAATGCCTTTTATATAGTCGATGCGATATTGTTCGAGACTAGACAGTTTTTGCTTTTGTTGATTTACATTTTGCTGAGCTTGTTGATAGAAACGCGCCTCACGTTCTTCTTTTTCTTTTTCAAACTCTGCAAGACGTTCTAGTTGTTTAGACATAGCGAGTCACAACTTACCCTTAACCTTGCCCAAGGCCTTTGGCAAGAGCAGCCATACCTTCCAAACTTTCGTCATAAGGCAGTACTTGCTTCATACCCTGCTGCAAAAACGCATTAATCGCCGGCTCTGCACGGATTGCTAAGTCGATGCGAGGATCAGAGCCCTTCGCATAGGCGCCAATTGAGATGAGATCTTGGTTTTGCTTGTAGTTCGAGTATACCTGCCTAATTCTTCGCGCCATTAACTGATGCTCTTCACTTACTACCATAGGCATTACGCGGCTGATAGATGCTTCGATATCTATCGCAGGATAGTGACCACTGTCCGCTAAGGTTCGTGACAGAACGACGTGACCATCTAAAATGGCGCGCGCGGCATCAGCAATAGGATCTTGGAGGTCATCACCTTCTGTCAGTACGGTGTAAAACGCCGTTATTGAGCCTTGTCGCTCACTCCCATTCCCCGCACGCTCCACCAGCGCAGGTAAGCGTGCAAACACTGATGGCGGATAGCCTTTCGTTGCAGGCGGCTCACCCACAGCAAGCGCTATTTCACGTTGCGCCATGGCGTATCGCGTCAATGAGTCAATTAATAAGAGTACCTTCATGCCTTTGTCGCGAAAATACTCGGCGATAGTCACTGCTGTTTCACAGCCCTTTAGTCGCATCAGTGGGGAGGTATCGGCCGGCGCTGCAACAACAACTGCCCGTTGTCGTTCTTCTTCGGTTAAAATTTCATGGATGAACTCTTTTACTTCTCGTCCCCGTTCGCCAACAAGCCCAACAACGACAACATCGGCTTCGCAGCCTCGCGTCATCATGCCAAGCAAAACACTTTTACCAACACCACTACCGGCAAACAGCCCCATACGTTGCCCAACGCCCACGGTATTAAGGGCGTTGATTGCCCGCACGCCAACATCCATTGGTGTATTAATGGGGCGGCGAATAAGCGGGTTCATAGGAGGGCGAGTCGTCGGCGCGCGAGCTTCTGCCTCAATTGCACCTAAACCGTCAAGGGGTTGGCCATTTCCATCCACTACTCGGCCGAGTAACCCCATGCCAACAGGTAATCCGCTTTGTCGATTAAGCGGCATAACGCGGCTACCTGGCACAATACCGCGCACGGCTTCTGTGGGCATTAGATAGGTGATGTCATCGCCAAAGCCAACAACTTCAGCTTCAATTTCGCCTTCGATGGTCTGAACCAAGCATTGACTTCCAACCGGTAATTGGCAGCCAACCGCTTCTAGCGTTAGTCCTATGCCTCGCACTAATTTGCCAGCAGCGACCACGGGAGGAGAGGTAACCTGTTTGGTCAATGACTCAAAATGATTGTGCCAAGGGCTAGTCATCTGATAGACCTTGGTTTAAAAGGAATTGTTCGATAACGTCGCGACAACGTCGTTCAATCGAGACGTCAACCGCATTATGAGCTGTCGCAATGTCACAACCTCCCCGTTCCATTGCCGCAGATTCGATAAAGTTCCAGCCTTTTTTTGCAATCTCTTCTTCACCAAAATGCGCTTGCACAATGGCAATATCTTCAGGGTGCATGTGTATTTGATATTCAGTTTGGTTGATAGGAAGCGCTTTAATCCCTTCACTTAATGCTTGCTGGATAACCTGCGTGTTAGTGGTAACTTCTGTTTTAATCACCGCTTTAGCCAGTGTGACTGCGAGTTTTACAAGCTGATCGCGCGTTTCATCATTAACTTGCGATAAGGGATCATGAAGTTTCTCCGCCAATAGTTGCCACACCTCAGCTTGAGTAGCAACTTGCTGCCTTCCCTCTTCCAACCCTTGCGATAGTCCTTCTGCCTGTCCTTTCTCTAACCCTTCGGCGTACCCTTTTTCTAATCCTTCTGCTTTACCTTCATCAAAGCCTGTTGTCTTACCCTCTAGGTGTCCTTCGTCGAAAGCTGCTTGTCGAATAGCTTCTATCTCTTGTGCCGTGGGCGGTAAGATCTCTTCCTCTTCTTCAGGGGGCTCGTATTTCCAATCAGAACGGCGATTTAACGCATTAGTGGGTTCGTTATCTCGTGGCGCATGAGGATCGTCCACAAAAGGTAAGTCCCACTTTTTAGCTTCACTTGCTTCGCTTTCTGAAAAACTTTTTTTTGCCGTCATTCTTTTACCTGACTTTTACGCCGTGGCACTCGCCCAGTTTGACTAGTTACCAACCACATCTATCCGCTTACAGGAATTCTTCGCCGCCACCGCCGCCAAGCATAATTTCACCAGAGTCAGACAGACGACGAGCCACAGACAAGATTTCTTTTTGAGCGGTTTCCACTTCACTAATACGCACAGGACCGAGTGCTTCAAGGTCATCGTTAAGCATCTCAGCTGCACGTTTAGACATGTTACGCATGATCTTTTCTTTAAGCTCTTCGTCTGCACCTTTGATGGCTTTAAGTAGCGCATCTTGTTGTACTTCCCGCAATATGGCCTGAATGCCTTTATCATCAACATCCACCAAGTTGTCAAAGACAAACATAAGGTCTTGGATTTGCTGGCTCATTTCTTCATCTTGCTCACGGATAGCATCCATTAACTGCCCTTCGATTGCAGTATCTAGGTAGTTCATGATGTTGGCCGCCGACTTCAAGCCGCCCATTTTGGCTGCTTGAGTACCCGCTTGACCCGCAAACTGTTTCTCCATAATTTCGTTCAGTTCTTGTAGTGCCGCCGGTTGAACTTCTTCAAGGTTAGCAATACGCATGAGAAGGTCTAAGCGCACTTTCTCTGGGAATTGCGCCAAAATTTCTGCACTTTGCTCTGGCTCTAGGTAAGACAATACGATGGTTTGGATCTGCGGGTGCTCATTTCTAATGATACTGGCAACCTGCTTCGAATCCATCCATTTAAGTGAATCAAGACCTTTGGCACCGCTTCCCATCAATATTTGATCAATGAGGTTAGCGGCTTTATCTTCACCAAGTGCCGCGGTTAGTGCCCGTTTAACAAAGTCTTGGCTTTGGAAACCAATGGTGCTGTAGTTTTGAATTTCTTCAATAAAATGTTTGTGTACCGCAGTTATTTTCGTCTGCGTCATATCATCCACTTTGGCCATTTCAGTACCCAGTTTCTGTACTTGCTTTGGCTCTAAGTGTTTTAAAATTTGCGCCGCATCTTCTTCAGACAAACTCAATAGTAAGATTGCAGCTTTTTCGACGCCTTCTAATTTACTGACGTCGTATGACGGTTCTTCAACATTGGCGAGTTCTTCAGCCATAATTACTCTCTCACTACTCGTCTTGCATCAACCAGCCCTTCACTACTTGGGCTGAGAGTTCTGGTTCATTCGCTACAAGTGCTCTTACTGCTTTAAGCACATCTTCATCTTTGTGTAGGTCTGGTAACATTAACGAGCCATCCGGTGCAAAGCCGACTTGACCTTCATCGAATTCTGAGGTCAGCATGCTTATTGTATCATCACCAAGATCCAAACCTTCATCCGCATCAAACTCTTCTGCATCATTCGACTCATCAGGGTTAATTAAGCGGCGTAGCATTGGACGAATCACAAAAATGATAAGTACTATTATAACTAACCCACCAATAACTAGCTTAAGAATTGGTAGAAAACCTGGCTGCTCCCACAAAGGTACATCTTCTATCTCGCCAGCATCCATTCGAGTAAAGGGTACACTTACCACTTCTAGCGAGTCACCTCGCGTTACATCAAAGCCAATACCGCCTTGCAATAATCTGCGAATATTAAGTATTTCTTCCTGCTTACGTGGTGTTGGCGTTATCGCGCCATCTTCACCTGCAACTTGCGTGTAATCAACCGCCACAGATACGCTAAGTCTGCGAATGACACCCGTTTGTTTTTTGGTATGGCTAATTGTGGTGTCAAGCTCGTAGTTACGGGTTGATTCTTTGGCAGTTCGCCCTGGCATGATCTGCTGACTGGCTGAGCCTGCATTTTCTGGAATTGTTGAGTCTAATGGCGGTTGGTTTGATAGTGCGCCTGGAATGCCACCAACACCGCCACCCACACTATTTTCTTCCATGATCATTTCACTGCGCACAGCAGGTAAATCAGGGTTATAGCTACGTTGCGTTTGTTCCATGGCGGTAAAGTCCATGGTGACATCAGCTTGCGCGGTATAATTGCCAATGCCTAGTACGGGAATAAGAATGGCATCGATTTTTTCAAGATATTCTTGTTCGCGCTGACGTTCAATTTCGTATTCTTTGCGCGCTCGTGCACTCATCGAGTCTTGAGAGCCAGAGTTTAACAGGCGACCATTGCTATCGGTCACCGTTACTTTTGACGGCTCCATGTTTTGGACTGCTGATGCAACAATATCAACCACCGCATCTACTTCTTCACCGGCAATCACTGAACCGCGTTTTGCGGTGAGTACAACGGTAGCTGAGGCCTTTTTCTCACGGCGAGCAAACACATTCTCTTTTGGCATGGCCAACAATACTCGCGCCTTTTGGATACTCGCGATGTCTTCAATAGTTGAGGCAATCTGCTGCTCTCGAGCATGTTTGAGGCGTTCCATTTCTACACGTTGGCTTACCCCAAAGCCCATGTCTTGCATTATAATGTCGGTACCCGAATCACCCGCTTTAGTAAGCCCTTGACGCGTCATACCTAGGCGGATGTTCTGAAACTCATCACTACGCACATAGACCGTGTTACCCTCAAGCTTGTAGTCAATCTGATTGGCGTCCATGTAATCGAGGGTTTCTATTAGCTCTTGTGTCTCCATTTTAGCGAGTGGACGATAGTCGGGTTCTTGAGACCATATGAAAACAAAGATCGCGATGGCAACGCAGATAACCAGCACTACCACAAGCGCCACTTGGCGCATCATGTCTGTACTGCCCAAGGTGTCCATAAAACCAGACTTATTTTCTGGCTCGTTGTCTGCAGATTGGTGTTGATCTGGAATAGTTAAGTTTGTACCTGTTGCTTCAGCCATAACCTACCCCATTTATACCGGCATATTCATTATTTGTTTGTAGGCATCAAGTACTTTGTTACGCACTTGTACAGTCGCTTCAAAGGCGATGCCAGACTTCTCTTTAGCGAGCATGACTTCTGCCAAACTTAGGCTCGGATCACCCATTTCGAAACGCTGTTGCATGTCTTTTGAATTCAGCTGCATGTTATTGACGCCGTCTACCGCATGCTTGAGCATGGTGGCAAAGTCGCTTGCCGATGAGTTAATTTCATTAAGCTGCTGGGGCTCATTAACTTGAAGACGAGTTTGCCCAATCATGTTTTGCATTTCTTGATACAAACTGTTGGCTTTAACGTCCATAACCACTCCTAGAGTTCTTACACAACACGCCGCTGCTTTGGCGAATTTTTTATAGATAGAAGAGATTTAGCAATCACCTTGCCAACTTTATTTGGTGATATAAATCAACAAGTTAAACTTAAAAAGCTGAAGAATGCCAAATTTATGACACGACAATGGAAGAAACAACAAAAAACCGCCACCCAGTAAACTACAAAGGCGACGGCCGGCTATGAAACCAGTAAAAAGGTGCAACACAATGGCTATAGCCATTGTGAGTGGGGTATTACACTAAGCAGGCACTTCGATGCCATCCTCTCTCATGCGCGCAAGCTTGTAGCGCAGAGTTCTTGGGCTAATACCTAGCTTTTCTGCGACATCTTTTCGCTTACCATTACAAGAGACCAAGGTATCGAGGATAATTTGATGTTCTTGATAGCGAAGCTCTGAACCTAACTTGTTGTCTTCAACCTGCTCTGGAGTCGCATCAATAGTTACCTGAATATCCTCATCAATCATGAGATCGCTGGCATCAATTTCGCCGTTCTCACATAAGATGAGGGCACGCTGAACTACATTCTCTAGTTCGCGAACATTGCCCGGCCAACTATACTGACTAAGCTTGTTTCGGGCTGCCGCACTTAATCTTATTGTACCCAAACCTTGTGATGAGGCGTGTCTATTCACTAGATGCTCAGCCAGCGGTACTATGTCACCGGGGCGCTGAGCGAGTGGACGCCACTCAATTGGAAACACATTTAATCGGTAATATAAGTCTTCTCTGAACTCACCTGCGTCTACCGCTTTTCTTAAATCTCGGTTGCTCGTGGCGATAACTCGCACATTCAATTTTACGGTCTTACGCCCACCAAGTCGCTCAACCTCGCGCTCTTGCAATACTCGCAATAGCTTTGCCTGTAGCGCTAAGTCCATTTCGGTGATTTCATCTAATAACAACGTGCCGTCTTGAGCTTGTTCAAACTTACCAGGACACGCCTGAATAGCGCCGGTAAACGCCCCTTTTTCGTAACCAAAAAGGGTTGCTTCCAACATGTTTTCCGGAATTGCGGCACAATTGATAGCAACAAACGGTGCCTCGCAACGGGGTGATTGGTCGTGAATGTAACGTGACAACACTTCCTTACCCGAACCACTAGGCCCCATAACCATTACAGTTGCATCAGATTTAGCCACTTTGCGTGATAGTTCGAGTAACTTGAGACTTGTTGGGTCAGCAACAATTGGCGTGCGCGATTCTATCTTTTGTGCTGGCGCGTAACGTCCAACTAGGTTAAGTAACACCTCAGGAGCAAAAGGTTTTGATAAATAATCTGTGGCACCATCGCGCATTGCTTGCACTGCATCGTCAATCGTCGCATAAGCCGTCATCAATAAGACAGGCATGTTGGGAAACTTTGCTTTTATGCTTTTGAGCAACGTTAAACCGCTCATTTCACCCATTTGGATATCACTGACCACAAGGTCAACGTGGCGTGAAGACAGCACCATCAGCGCGGCTTCTGCACTGTCTGCATCTACAACGTCATAATTCCCCAACAAAAGCGTATCAAATAGTGCCTCTCTGAGGCCTGCGTCATCTTCTACAATCAAAATGGTTGTTTTAGACATCATTATCTCCTGATACTTATGCTACTTGCGTCATGGTATGACGTGTATCTATGGGTGGATTGCACGGAAGCGTTAACGAAAAGCAAGCGCCGCCATTTTTTACGTTGCTCACACTCAAGCTTCCGTTATGTGCAGCAACAACAGATTTCACTACCGCCAAACCAAGACCAGTTCCATGCGTTTTGGTAGTAAAGAAAGGTTCGAATATTTTTCTTTGTAGTGAGCGAGGCACACCTTCTCCGCGGTCAGTGACAGAAACGGTTAACTGACCATTGCTGTGACAGGCCTCAATACTGATCATTTCGTTTTTGGGCGTTACTTGGCTGGCATTGTGAATCAAATTCAAAACAGCGCCCTGTAATGCCGTCAAATTACCTGTTATTGATATGTCTTGATCAAAACCTGAAAAAGATAACGTTTGAGCGTGTTGAGCTGCCATAGTATTGGCACTCCCCTCAATAGCGGCGAAAAGCTCAGCGAGCCTTATCTGCGCGACCACTTGCTCTTCACCAGATTTAGCAAATAGCAGCATGTCGTTCACCTGACTCTCGAGCTCTTTTAAGCGGTCTGACAACTTATTTGCAAACTGAGTTTGTGCCTCTGCCGCTAGACCTTTTCGCGTGAGGTTTGAGGCATACAACATGGCAGCAGAAAGTGGTGTTCTTATTTGGTGAGCCAGTGATGCCACCATTTTTCCTAATGAAGACAAGCGCTGCATGTGACTAACACGCGCTTGTAACTGCCGTGTTTCAGTCAAATCGGTAATAACTATTAGCTGGCCCGGTTCATTTTCAAGGGGTGTTATTGAAAGCTTTACCCGACGTCCGTCAACCAGTGATACTTCATGGCCATCGTCAGCACGCGGCTTAAAGGAACGGGTGATGATGCTACGCCAAACCTCTTCTTCAAGGGGTTCACCTAACAAGGCTTTAGCTTGCTCGTTGGCTTGACGGACAATACCTTTACCGTCAATAACGATGACGCCTGCAGGCATTACTTGCAACAAATGCTCTAAACGAGATGCTTGCAGTCGTAACGACGCAATATCATTAGATTTCGAGCTACACTTACCGCTTTGCGCAATCGCACTGTCAATTTCATCGTGCAAAAAACGATTTGCTGAATAGTCGGTTGTATTGTGTGTGCCTTCAAAAGCCATATTACCCTCGTCAAATTGCAGACGCTATTGAGATATGACTGGATAAAGCAGAAGATGTGCCAAAATTATTTACACAATAATTTCAACAAGATAAGAAAGAAATTAGGGAATAAAGCGTAACGTCAAAACCCTGACGTTACGCATCTTCAGTGCGTTGGATATCGTACTTGCGCATTTTCTCAACAAGTGTAGTACGTCTCATGCCAAGTTTGTCGGCCGCACGAGCCACCACCCAATCCTGGTTATCCAAGGCTTGGCGAATAAGGTTAACTTCAAGCTCTGACAAGTACTCTTTAAGATTAACACCTTCTTCTGGAAGTGCTGATGATATCGTGCTGTTAGGCGCAACATCTTCATTGCTGCTATCTGGCTCTTCTTCAGGTTCTTGTGCAGCGGCTTCGGCGAACAAAGCATTGAACGCTTCGCGCTCAAGGATCTCTTCTGGATAATCAGGTTCGTAAGCTTGCACATCGCCGTATTGGTATTTTTCGGGTAAATCAGCAATATCGACAATTTGCCCAGGATACAAAATAGTAAGGCGCTCAACTAAATTAGACAGTTCACGTACGTTACCTGCCCATTCATGCTCCATAAGTGACGCTATTGCATGTTCAGTAAACCGAACGCCTTCTACACCATCACCTTGAATGCGACTATTAAGCTCTTGTAATAATAACGGAATATCATCTTTTCGCTGACGAAGAGCAGGAGAGTCAATTGGGAAAACATTTAAGCGGTAATATAAATCTTCACGAAACTTATCTTCGCTAATCATGTTTTCTAGATTGCGGTGGGTAGCGGCGATAATACGCACGTTACACTGTAGAGGTTTATTCCCACCTACTCGTTCATAAGTGCGCTCTTGCAATACTCGCAGTAGCTTGACCTGCATCTGCATTGGCATATCACCAATTTCATCGAGAAATAGCGTACCGCCCTCAGCAAGCTCAAAACGCCCTTTCCTAGCACTTATCGCACCAGTGAAAGCGCCCTTTTCATGCCCAAACAATTCACTTTCCAGCAGCTCTCCGGGAATAGCACCGCAGTTAACAGGTATAAACGGGCCATCTTTACGCTCAGATAAAAAATGTACGTTACGGGCAACAACCTCTTTACCTGTGCCCGATTCACCGAGAATAAGTACGGTTGCATCGGTTGGCGCAACTTGCTCAACTAAACGGCGTACAATTTGAATTTGCTCACTTTTACCCACCAAACTTCTAAACAAGCGCGTTTTCGCTCCTGAAGAACGTGAAAGGCCAGGCTTACGCCTTGTGTACTCTTGGCAACGGTGTATTGCCTGTGTCAAAACTGGGTAGGTAAGAGGTGTTGCTATAACACTCACTAAATTGCGATATGCAGATGCTTGGCTATTACTTTCTACCAAAGCCACAAAAGGGATATGAGGGAATTTTTCAACAAACCCTTTCACCACTTGGCTCGACGTGTGCTCAATAAGCACCGCATCAGCCCCACTATCTTGCAAATACCGCTCACCCTCATTAAAACTGCGAGCCTGGCATGACTCGCCCATGAAGGTAACGATAGTTTCCAAGTTTTGAATAAGTTCCTGGTTGTCACTAACCAGCAAAATGTTCTTCATCAATTCCCCGAGAACGCTTTGTTATTATTTACAGTTTAGCGCATTTACAAATTGTAACGGCAAAAGATCGCAGCGCAACAGCTGAATGAGGAAATTTACCAATAAAAAAAGCAGGTTGCCCTGCTTCTTTCGAATAATATTGAAAAATAATGCGTTAATTTAGCAGCGCAAGAACCTGACCTTCTTGCTGATTTGCTTGCGCTTGAACAGATATTGCTGCTTGACCACGCACGTCATTAGCCGCTCGCTCTGAGGCTGCTTGTGCATAGTCTAGGTCTTGTAGTCGGCTTCTTGCTTCTGCTGTATTAACATTCGCTTGTGTAAGGTTACGAGCAGTACTTTCAAATCGATTTTGCACTGCGCCGAGATCGCCACGCGCACCGCCAACCACTTCAATTGCATCGTCGGCTGCACTAAGTGCATCTTCAACACTTGTACCCGAGGTTATGTCGATTGACAATACACCGCTTAGTTGCGACGCGATATCTTGAGTATTAATGCTAATCGATTGACCACCATTTGCACCGGTTTGAAATGACAGTTCGCCATTATCAGAAAGTAATGGTTTACCAGCAAAGTTAGTTTGCTCAATGGTTTGACTGATGTTTTCTTGAAGCTGTGTAATTTCAGATTGAATTGCGCGACGATCGCCGTCACTCAGCACACCATTGCCAGATTGCAGTGTTAATTCACGAATACGATTTACATCGTCGTTAATGCTCCCCAAGCCACCTTCAGCCACTTGAGCTACGGAAATGCCATCATAAACATTATTGATTGCTTGGCGATTGCCTTCAACTTCAGAAGTAAGACGGTCAATAATTTGCTGTGCCGATGCTTCGTCAAGCGCATTGTTAACCTTTTTACCACTAGCAAGCTTCTCCATTAGAGATTCTTGCTTCTCCCGCACTTGGCCGAGAATAGAGGATGTTGAGCTGTCAATTTGCATGGCGCTTTCCTATATCAATTAACATTAAGAGTGTAGCAGAAAGCTGGACAAAATGTAGCCAACGAATCGTATAACAATGAATACCTTTAGATGCAAAAGCATAACCTCATGGATTTGATTGACTTGCCGATAAGCTATTGGTGTACAATTTGTTTATTTTCAGAGAGTAGCGCTATGACGACTGTAGTTACCTATGGCACATTTGATTTATTTCATATTGGTCATGTGAGGCTTTTAAAGCGCCTGCATAGCTTAGGTGACAAGCTTGTAGTCGGACTATCCTCTGATGAATTCAATACCGTTAAGGGTAAAAAGGTTGTTATTCCTTATGAGGATAGAAAGGAAATCCTACTTTCTTGTCGTTACGTAGACAGCGTGTTTCAAGAAAACTGTTGGGAACAAAAGCGCGAAGATTTACAAAGAGAAGGAGCCGATATTTTCGCCATGGGTGATGACTGGATTGGTAAATTTGATGATTTGCAGGATATCGTCAAAGTTGTCTATTTACCACGCACTCAAGACGTTTCAACCACAGAGTTAAAAACTGTCATTAGTGAAATCCAAAACGAAAAAATTCGCCAGCTACAAAGCCTCACCGAGCATTTAAATGCTCTAGTCAAGCGACTTTAATGAACAAAACTCTAGATTCAACCACGCCATTAAAAGTAGAGAAATAGAGCAGAAAAATATGAACGTAGCGATTATCCCTGCGCGAGGGGGAAGTAAGCGAATTCCTAAAAAGAATATTAAACCGTTTTGTGGCAAACCTATGGTCGCTCACGCAATAGAAAATGCGTTGGCAAGCCCCTATATTGATAAAGTTGTTGTTTCTACAGACGATGAAACAATCGCCAATGTAGCCGCTGAATATGGTGCCGATATACCGTTTATAAGGCCTGCTGAGCTGGCAGACGATTACACGGGAACCAGTCCTGTTGTTCGCCATGCGCTTAATGAACTTCTAGAAAAAGGCTGGGATATCAATTATTGCGCTTGTGTCTATGCAACATCTCCCCTCCTTACCACCTCATTAATCAATACGTGTTTTGAGATGCTAGATGGTGCTTTAGATGTAGACTATGTATTTACAGCTGCGCGGTTTTCATTTCCGATTCAAAGAGCGATATTACAAACCGAAAATGGCGGTGTTAAACCCTTCGACGAGTTTGGTATTACTCAACGTTCACAAGATTTACCTCCTGCTTTTCACGACGCAGGTCAACTCTATTGGGGCCACTATAAAACTTGGCTCGACACCAGCAAGCGTATTTTCGGCGCCAATTCAAAAATGGTCGTGATGCCTGATCATTTGGTACAAGATATTGATACCCCTGAGGATTGGGTAAGAGCCGAATTACTCTTTAAGTTAATGCAGACTGAGAGTCTTACGTGAAGGTTGTGGTTCGGGTAGACGGTACTGCGCAGATAGGGTTAGGCCACGTTATGCGTTGCTTAACACTTGCAAACCAATTCCTTCCCTTCGCTCGTGTCACCTTCTTATCATGCCCTCTCCCTTTTGCGTTACATCAACAAGTGGAGCAAGCCGGAATTACTTTGTTAACTGCGCCACCATTAAATAGCAGTGAACAAAGTACTCGTTCAGATTGTAAGCTAGACGAGCAAGCCCAATACAAGCACGCAAACCAATGTATTGATGTGCTTTCACGAGCGCATAACGACAGCATCGATATTTTGATAATAGACCATTACCAACTGTCATCTGCATTTAGCAAAACAATGCGTAGGTGTAGCAAACATATCGTTGTTATCGATGATTTGGCCAATCGACAACACGATTGCGACGTACTGTTAGATCAAAACCTCTATGACAATTATGAAGTACGCTACGAGCAGCTAGTGCCTAGCCATTGCCTCAAGCTACTTGGACCTAAATTCGCTATTTTACGTGATGAATTCTACTCGTCTTCTGTCATACCAAGAAAAGACAATCATTTTCTCATTTGCTTCGGTGGTAGCGACCCTTCAAACCTCACGGAGCGAGTAGTAGATACTTTACTTTCGTTAAAGTCCCTGACCATTTCGGCCGATATCGTGGTAGGCGCTGGATATACGCACACTGATTCATTGAAAACAAAAGTGAGTTCACTGGCAAATGTTACGCTTCATGTGGCATGTTCCTACATTGCTCAGTTGATGAAAACAGCCTCTACTATGATAGGAGCAGGTGGTTCGATGCACTGGGAACGTGCGGCGTCAGGCGTAGCGGGTATGATTATTACGCTAGCCGACAACCAAATTGAAACGACGCGCTGCTTACATAAGCAACAATGTTGTTTGTGGATAGGCAAAAGCGATGACGTTACTCAAGAAGACATTAGCGAAGCGATCAATTTTGCGATAAGTTCGCCCGAAAAAATGCGTAAACTCGCCGATAATGCGGCGTCGCTACTAAACAGCAATAAAAATCCATCTTTTGTAGTGGATACTATATTGAACAGTATTAAGAGGTAGTCATGAATCCAATCACAATCGGTGATATTCAAATTGGTCCTGGGCGTGCGCCCTTTATCATCGCAGAGATGTCTGGTAATCATGGCCAATCATTAGATAAAGCATACCGCTTAATTGATGCTGCCGCAGAGGCGGGAGCACATGCAATAAAATTGCAAACCTATACACCAGACACCATTACATTAGATTGCCATGAGGGCGAGTTTTTTATCGAAGATCCCAATAGCCTTTGGAAGGGAAATTCTCTTTACAACTTGTATAAAGAGGCGATGACGCCATGGGAATGGCACAAAGAGCTTTTCGACTATGCAAAAGAAAAAGGGCTGTTGGCTTTCAGTACGCCTTTTGATTTAACCGCAGTCGATTTTTTGGAAACACTAAATCCTCCCTGTTATAAAGTTGCTTCTTTTGAAAACACCGACCACGCTATTTTGGCTGCGGTGGCAAAAACAGGAAAACCTGTGATTGTGTCCACCGGCATGGCCAGTCAATCTGAAATAGCTGAATCTGTAGAGGTACTTCGCGCCAATGGTTGCAAAGACCTTGTGTTACTCAAATGCACCAGTAATTATCCGGCAAACCCAGTAGACGCCAACCTAAAAACGATTCCACATTTAAGTGAACTCTTCGACTGTCAAGTTGGGCTTTCCGATCATACACCTGGCGTGGGTGTAGCTGTCGCTGCGGTAGCGCTTGGCGCGACCGTAATTGAAAAGCATTTTGTGCTTGATAGAAAGGGTGGTGAAGTCGACGCAGAGTTCTCGCTTGAACCACATGAAATTAAGTTATTGGTCGAAGAGACAGCCCGTGCCGCAGTGGCTATCGGCAAAGTAAGTTATGGCGCAACAGAGCGTGAAAAGGCCTCTTTAGTGC
Organism: Alteromonas sp. KC3; assembly: GCF_016756315.1. NCBI lineage: Bacteria > Pseudomonadati > Pseudomonadota > Gammaproteobacteria > Alteromonadales > Alteromonadaceae > Alteromonas > Alteromonas sp. KC3. The sequence continues at coordinate 1,139,905 of NZ_AP024235.1, read as the reverse complement.
ATCGACGTTCTTTATATATCGCCCAGGACATGAAGGCAGGTGACACACTTACGGCGGAAAATTTACGCTCAGTTCGTCCGGGACTTGGTTTACCGCCTAAATACTTGCCGCTCTTACTTGGAAAACAAATAAAATGTGATGCTCCTAAAGGGACCCCTATGAGTTGGGAGCTTTTGTAACATGAAAGTAATTCTGTTCGGTGCAAGTAAAGCGGGTGAGAACTATATTTCCAATCATCCCAATATTGAAGTATTGGCGTTTGCCGATAACGATAGTGCCAAGCACGGTTCTAGTTTTATGGGTTACCCTGTTATTGCTCCGGCAGACATTTCAAGTTACGACATCGACAACATAATTATTACCAGTCAGTGGATTGACCAAATACACGGTCAACTCACTAATGACTTACGTATTCCCAAAGCTAAAGTGATTGTTCCGAGCAAACAAGCTGTGAAAGCTGCACTACCTTTTGAAGACAAAAGGACGCTTTCTTTCGCTCAAACTTTATTGCGAACGTTAAATCGCTTTTGCCAAACGCGAGATATCGTATTTTGTTTAGACTCAGGCACACTATTAGGCGCGGTAAGAGACAAAGGGCTTATTGCATGGGACGACGATATTGACCTTGCTGTCGACAAAACAAATTTTGCTAAGCTGCAATCTGCGCTACCCGAGCTTAGTAAAGTGTTAACTGAACAATTTGATGTAGATTGGAACATTGTGATTATCAATGTAAACGGCATTGATTCATGTATCAATTTAGAGTTTGCGAATTCAAGTACCAGTGCATACGTACAATTTGATGTCAGCATTCAATGCAGAGAATCGCTCGAAGGTTATTCAGAACTATTATCCTCTGGTGGATTATTTTTCGCGCCAGCAAAGCACTTCGACAACTATGAGCCAATTACTTTTCTAGACGAAACGTTTTTGGCCCCCTTTGATAAAGAAGGCTTTTTGACTTTTATGTACGGGGCATGGGAAACGCCTAAAAAAACAACTCAAATCACCGAATATGAAAACCGTCGGGCATCGATGCCTTCTCCAAAAGGTGGTATAAAAATACAGAAACATACAATCACAGCAAAAGGCATTTAAGACAAACGTGAACGTTCTTCTTTCCAGTGCGAGTAACAAAGTCCCCTTGCTGTTGGCTTTAAAAGATGCGGTTAAGCGGATTTCGCCCAGTGGTGTAGTGACTGCAGGTGATATCAACGAAAAAGTATTGACGCGTTACTTTTGTGATGAGTTTTGGTGTATGCCGCCAACAGTCGAGGCAAATGTCGATCACATTATCGCTGAGCTTAAACAACGAAAAATCACTCATATATTTCCCACCAGAGATGGCGAACTACTTTTCTGGGCCGCACTAAAAGAAAGATTGAGCGCCGCAAACATTGTCGTTATTGTGTCAGAGCACCACGCCATTGAGCGCTGTTTAGATAAGCTAGCCTTCGCTCAGCTTGATGTACCGTCCATTATTCCAACGTTCTGCGAGCTAAATGGCGAATTAAAACAATCCAAGACAAAACGCTATGTGGTGAAAGAACGTTTTGGTGCAGGTAGCAAATCTATCGGGGTTAACCTCAATATTGACGACGCAGCGGCTCACGGCAAGACACTTTCATCGCCCATCTACCAACCCTTTATATCAGGCCAAGAAATAAGCGTTGATGCATGGTTAACTCGCGAGAACGTTGTAAAAGCGGCGGTGTGTCGCGTACGTGAACTTGTAATAAATGGCGAGTCTCAAGTTACTTACACCCTTCCCCAGTTTCCCTTGCTACCCATTATAAATGACGTATTATCGGCGCTTAAACTCTCCGGTCCTGTCGTATTACAAGCCATTGTAAGCGGTCAGCATTTACATATTATCGAATGTAACTCGAGATTTGGCGGAGCATCAACGCTAGGCATCAAAGCAGGCGTCGACAGCTTATACTGGAGCTTATGCGAATCGCTGGGCCATAATATTGACCAGATACCAGCCATACTTTCAAAAGAGAAACTCACGCAAATTCGCGCTGCCACAGATTACTACCTATGATTTACATTTTTGACCTTGATGACACGCTTTATAATGAGCGCCACTATGTTGAATCTGGCCTAAGGGCTGTTGCTTCCTATGTCGAGAGTACCTGGGGCGTGAACAAAGAAATCGGCACCAAGGAATTGACCACATTACTGGATAAGAACGGTCGAGGTCGTATTTTCAATGATTATCTTGCCATGCACAACATTGCAGACACAAAAAGCAATGTGAAGGCATGTGTTTCTGCATACCGATTACACAAACCCTCTCTTACTATGCCATCAGCACATCTTTCGCTGTTAAATGCTTTACCTTCCCCCTTGTATTTAGTCACTGACGGCAACAAAGTAGTGCAAAATAATAAGGTTGACGCGCTAAATATTGCGCCACTGTTTAGACGCGTATTTATCACACACCGATTTGGTGTTAAGCATGCAAAGCCATCTCTTTACTGCTTTGAAAAAATCAAAAAGGCGGAAAAATGTGAATGGCGCGATATGGTATATATCGGCGATAACCCGTCCAAAGACTTTGTTAACTTAAACAAAGTGGGAATGCCCACGATAAGAGTCCTTACTGGCGTGCACAAACACGTTGTCGCAAAGCCAGGATATGACGCTGCTCATACAATTAACCACTTAAACGAATTAACGTCGATCAAACTATAGAAAGTCCCTTTAACATTGCTTCTTTTAGCAGAAGTATTTGTGCACTGATAAACACCTAAACGCATAGATTCTAATGCTTTATGGCAAATATGCCGACACATGATATATTGTGTTTATAACCATAAAAACAGCGAGCAAACCATGTTCGACGGAAAATCGATTCTCATAACAGGTGGCACAGGGTCATTTGGCCATAAATATGTCGAAACCTTGTTAGCGAGACACAAACCAAAGCGCTTAATCATTTACTCGCGTGACGAGCTAAAACAGTTTGAAATGCAGCAAAAATTCAACGCGCCTTGTATGCGATATTTTATTGGTGATGTGCGCGATAAAGAGCGTATGCATCGTGCTATGCAAGGTGTTGATTTCGTGATTCACGCCGCGGCTATGAAACAAGTCCCAGCTGCTGAGTACAATCCTACAGAGTGTATTCGTACTAATATCGACGGCGCGGAAAACGTAATCAATGCTGCAATAGACAATAACGTGAAAAAAGTGATTGCACTGTCAACGGACAAAGCGGCAAACCCTGTTAACTTGTATGGAGCGACTAAGCTCGCATCTGACAAACTGTTTGTGGCAGCCAACAATATCGTTGGTGCGGGCGCATCGCGTTTTTCAGTGGTTCGTTATGGTAACGTAGTAGGTTCTCGTGGCTCGGTGGTGCCTTTCTTTAATAAGCTAATCGCAGAGGGCAGCGACCACATTCCAGTCACGCACAAAGACATGACACGATTTTGGATAACTTTGCAGCAAGGCGTCGACTTTGTGTTAAAGAACTTTGAGCGCATGCTAGGCGGTGAAATATTCGTTCCAAAGATTCCCTCAATTCGAATTGTCGATTTAGCTGAGGCAATGGCGCCTAATACCCCGATAAAATATGTTGGAATAAGACCTGGCGAAAAGCTGCATGAGATGATGTGTCCTGGTGATATGTCGTTGCACACGTTTGAATTTGCCGATCACTTTGTTATCGCACCCGCTATAAAGTTTTTCCATAGAAGCAATAACTTCACGTCAAATGCACTAGATGAACAGGGTAAACCTGTGGATTCTGGTTTTGAATACGTATCTGATACAAATGCGCACTTCCTCAGCATTGAAGAAATAAAGCAGTTTAATGAGGAAGCACAAAAGTGATTCCCTACGGGCGCCAGCACCTTGATGAGAGTGATATAAAAGCAGTCTTAGACACACTTAAATCTGACTGGTTAACTCAGGGGCCAGCGATCCCTAAGTTTGAAAGCGCGTTCGCAGACTATTGTAGCGCAAGCTATGCCGTTGCGGTTAATAGCGCGACATCTGCCCTTCATATCGCATGTCTTGCTCTTGGCGTAGGTCCGGGCGATTGCGTGTGGACCTCGCCTAACTCATTTGTTGCCTCATCAAACTGCGCGCTCTACTGTGGCGCTGGCATAGACTTTGTCGACATTGATTTGCAAACCGGCAACATGTGTGTTGACGCCTTAAAGCACAAGTTAGAAAACGCTGAAGCGAACAACTGTTTACCAAAAGTAGTCATTCCCGTGCATTTTGCAGGGCAACCTTGCGACATGGCGCAGATACGCGCACTTTCCAAACGTTATGGTTTCTTCGTTATTGAGGATGCCTCTCATGCTGTTGGTGCAAGATACCAAGACAAACTTGTTGGAAGCTGCGAGTTTTCTGATATTTGTGTGTTTAGTTTCCACCCTGTGAAAATAATCACGACCATGGAAGGCGGTATGGCGCTAACCAACAGTATGGAACTGGCAGATAAAATGCGCATGCTTCGTAGTCACGGCATTACCAATGATCCAGCGATGATGACTGAGGATAGTCATGGTCCTTGGTATTATCAACAGATTACGTTGGGCTTTAATTACCGTATGACTGATGTAGAAGCGGCGCTTGGCTTAAGTCAGCTGGATAAACTCGATACATTTGTTGAAAAGCGAAACGCACTAGCTGCCTACTATGACAAGTCACTTTGCGACCAGGCAAATATTGCTCCGCTTATACAACACAATGATACTTACTCAAGTTATCATCTATACGTTGTCAGAGTGAAATCACTAGACAGTACGACGCATACAACGCTTGTGACACAATTGAGAGAGAGCGGTATTTTTGCCCACGTTCACTACATCCCTATTCATTTACAACCTTACTATCAAAACTTGGGGTTTAAGAAAGGCGACTACCCAAACGCGGAGCGTTATTATCAGCAAGCCATTACGCTGCCTATGTTTCCTGACCTAAGCGAAAATGATGTTGCGTCAATTGTGTCTACGCTCATCAAACATGTAGATAATTTACGATAGAATCTGCGATAGATTCTCGTACAACCGCGATAAATATTCTCAAAAAAACTCTATTTAAAATCTCTGTAGTCGATAAAGAAGATAGGGAGCAAAGAAGTAAACAACATTCTGGTAAGTTAAAAGAGAATCTCAATTATGTCCACGCGAACAATAACAGCACTACTTACCACCTACAATTGTGAGCGCTTTATAAGCGCCACCATTGACAGCATACTCTCGCAAACGTTTTCAGATTTTGATTTTCTGATTATTGATGATGGATCTTCAGACGATACATGTAAGCTTATTAGACAATATAATGATCCGCGTATCACTCTTATTACGCACGACGAAAACAAAGGTGTTGGGTACAGACTTAATGAAGCATTAGACTTAATTCAAACGCCTTATATTGTAAAAGTAGATGGCGATGATTTAAGTCTCCCTACTAGATTTGTAGAACAACTATCTTACCTTCAAAGCCATCCAAATGTTGCAATAGCAAAGTGTTACATCGAATACTTCACAACAGATGCACAAGTTGAAAGAAGTGATCGATTCCGACAGTTTCAAGAAGAAAAGGCCCCTCTCCTAAACAGCATAAATACGATTGAAAAAATTAGGGAAGAGTTACTAAGATGGTGCTGTGTAACACATAGTACTTATTTTGCCCGAAGTGACGTCATCAAACAGCTAGGTTATGCCGAGCGAAGAATGGGGGAGGATTACGATCTCTTTTACAGGGCCATTAAAGCAGGCTTTGACATCGGTTGCGTTCCAAAGTGTCTACTAAAAGTGCGATTAAGTGACTCTTCGACAACAACCTTGAACAGCTCGACCGATGCATTTGCAAATATGTTAGTAGAGCTGAAATTAGCGGAGATAGAAAAGATTGTAGATAAGCATGGGGCGCTTTATCTCTATGGACGTGGTCAACTATCTAAAGCGCTAGCAAAGTGTTTTGCAGCGCGAGGGTATCCAATAAATGGTTTTATTGATAAAACTGCTGGCCGTGAAACCATCGAGGACACAACTCTATGCGTATTTGAGCACTCACCTACTCAATATGGTGGTGTTATTATTGCCGCTCAACCCGTTCGAGAAAAAGTAAGAAAGTCGTTAAGTTGCGCTGGCTGGCGTGAATGGGATGACTTCTTGGTTATAGCGTAACTTATTCAATGAATGTTAAAACTAAAGCTGCAGTTATAGCGGATGAATTTACATTACTATCGGTTGCATCAATTTGGGATGTTTGTTCTCTCAATAGACTCAATGCAATTGAGCAACTGAAAGCCTTCTGTCCAGACCTATTATTTATAGAATCTACATGGAATGGTGCGGATGGAAGTTGGAGTAATGAAAACCGCATTACGTCTCAACTTCCTCTCATTCGGTCTTTAACAGAGTTCTGTAATCAGAATAACATCCCGACTGTGTTTTGGAATAAAGAAGACCCTGTGCATTTTGTAGACTTTTCTATCAGAGCAAAACTGACAGCACTTTTTGATATTGTGTTTACCACAGAAGTCGATTGTATTGCTCGCTACAAAGCCTTACTTGCACATGAGAGGGTCTATTTTTTACCCTTTTTTGCGAATACACAAACATTTTACCCTAAGGATTTGAAACGTCAGTCTGGCTATTGCTTTGCTGGTTCCTGGTATGAGAAGTACCATGAACGCAATAACGATTTTCTTCACTTATATGGCTTGATAAAAAACAGTGGCGCGTCAGTAAGTATCTTTGATCGAAACCATCAGAAAAATATCGAAGGAAGAACATTCCCAGCTGAATTCCAACCAAGTATTGTAGGTAACCTCCCCTATACAGAGATTGACAAAGCTTATAGCGGTTATGAAACCGGTATTTCTCTAAACATTGTAAAAAATGGACAGACCATGTTTGCGAGACGAGCAGTAGAGCTCTTAGCATCAGGTACCGCTGTTGTATCGAATTACACAAGAGCAATGAGAGTCTTGTTTGGAGAATTGGTTGATACCGTATCTTTATATGATGACAAAATTCACCATACATCATGCGATACATCCGATCGGTCTACCTTTATCAAAAACAATCTTGATGAGCATTATTTCCAGCATCGAGTTGCGCAAAAGATTGCGTTGTTGCAAGGCAAGGGGGGCATACCTAAAAAGGGAGGTACTAACGGGAGTTGCCGTCTACGTCTTGTGGAACAAATGAGTGAACACTTTAATTATCAAGACGCTATTTGTTATACCCGTTATCCAGTATCTAACTTATTAGAATCTGGCCATTTTGAAGTTAAAACCCCCGCCTTGAAGGTAAGTACTACAAACGACAAAGTAACAATAACATCAACGCTATCAGAAGCTGAGCATTCTTATATTAATCTGACATCTCATTTTCATGTTTCTGAATTTGCGGAGTTCGAAGAGTTTGTCTACCTAACAGATGATGAACGTACCGAACTAGATATATGGCAATACAATGAATCTGGTGCTTGTGTTCAAAGAGATTTGTTTTCCACATCTCAACCATGCAAGCTAAAGATACAACCTACTGCGATATCAATAAGAATTGGATTCAGAGTGACTGGTCCAGGCACTAGAAGCATTGAAGTGCTATCAAAAGGACGGTTACGACGAATTCCTCACTATATCATTCCAATAACTCGTTCTTATTTGCACGTCACATGTAGCGAAGAAGAGCTGATTGCTAATGTTAACGCGATTAAAAGCCAGCATTCCGGCAACTATGAAATATTTGTAGATACTGGGAAAGACGATACATTCAATTACACCAGCATAGGACAGACAAACATAATTATTGGTGGAGAAAGAGTTCACTCGGCTATAAAAGAGGGACGAAAGTTGGCAGCACAGCTAGGCTACGATTTTTACACAGCGCCACTGACGATAGAAAACCAAAACTCATGAAAATATTGAAATCGCCGATATTATCGGTAGATGCAGGAAAAATTTAAGAGAGAGCTGTTTGATGCAAGATGATTGGTTAACCTTGTTTAGGGAGCAGTGGCAACATAGGACATTCATCGCCTTTGTGGGTACGGGCAGAATTGGTACCGAGTTTTTTGCGTCCTTCTTTAACTCGGTGCTTAAAGAGGGCATAAGTGTACATGAACCAATTCCTGACGCATTCAACCTTGCCATGAGCTACATCAGAGGTAAGCGAAACACTCAAGAAGCTGCTAAAGAATACATCCGAATTCGAAGCGGCCTATTTTCTCAAATGGAGAATGAACGTTGTCATTATTTCGTTGAATCGAATAATAATCTTTCACTGCTGCTTCCGATTATCAAGCTCTTATTTCCAAACTATAAAATCGTACATATTGTTCGTCCTCCAGAGGACTATGTTTGTTCAGTCCTTGGCAATATACAAGCGAATAGCTATTCGATGTACAGCGTTGATGATCCCAGAAATCGTCCAACAGCAACTGATTTCAGTGATGATAGCTTTGCAACAAAATGGGCACAATTTGAACAAGCTGAGAAAATTGCGTGGTTCTGGGGAAAATACAATGAAGTAATTAGAAGAGAACTATCTGGCGACGCACATTATCTGCGTCTCAATTTTGTCGATTTGTTCAAGAATAAACCATACGCGTCAATGGCAGAAATACTGACTTTTTTAGATATCCCCTCTTTAAAAGCGTTAAGTGAAGAAGAGATAAACACTCATCTTCATTCACCTAAAAACAGCGCAAAGAAGAAAATAAAGAGATTTGAAGAATGGCCAATCGCATTACAAGAAAAATGTAAAACCATCTTCAATCACTTTGGAGCTGAATATAGTCTTGAGAGCTGATTTTTCACAGTTCTTTCCTTAACAAACACGTGTATTATTATGATTGAGCGTAAATTAGCGACATTTTTATCAGGCCAAGAATTAAAAAGAAATGCACTAACTCGTGAAGAGCTAGAACGCCATGACATGCGCTTTTCCAAAGGACTTCGCAACACTGTATTTGAACAGGGTGCACATTTTCACTCAGGTATTATAAATCCCGAGTTTACAGTGTTTCTTGGCGCATACTCCTACATGAATGACCTTGGCTATGTTCGTGACAACACCTTTATAGGTCGATACTGTTCAATTGGAAGAAGAGTAACCATTAGCGCAGGAATTCATCCCATGCATGGCGTAAGTACACACCCCTCGCTACGCAAACCCATGAAATATAATACTCATCAGTTATCCGAACTTGGTATCGAAAATTCAGCGCCGACAGTAAAGAAAACCAGAATTCTCAATGATGTTTGGATTGGTGATGGGGCCATTGTCATGCCTGGCGTTGAAATTGGTAACGGCGCAGTTATCGGCGCCAATGCTGTGGTGACAAAAAATGTACCTGACTATGCGGTAGTTGGAGGAACCCCTGCCCATATAATTAAATATCGATTTCCTGAGTCTGTCAGGGAAAAACTGGCGAAGAGTCAATGGTGGAACCTACCCCATGATGTTCTCACCAACCTGCCCAGTGGAAATATATTTGATTTCCTTTGTGCAATAGATGACTTACCACAACTGCAAGAAGAAAAAGCAAACTATTACTTGCTGCATGAAGATGAAAAAGTTTAGATTCCTAACGCATAGTATTAAAGATAATGACCTACAGTAAAACGGCACAGTGATATGAAAAGTTTAGTTAAATTTGTTCGTTCTATTTATGATACAGATGCATTCATACCACTGCACGAGCCGCGTTTTTCTCAGTTGGAACATCACGTTCTGCGCGATGTTGTCGATTCCACTTTTGTGTCCACTGTTGGAAAATATGTTGATAAATTTGAAGACCAAATCAAGTCCTATACCGACGCTCAAGGCGCTGTAGCTGTAGTTAATGGCACTGCAGCACTACATGGTGTACTTCATGCATTGGATATTTCGTACGGCGATTTGGTGATAACTCAAGCCGTGTCATTTGTTGCTACTGCAAATGCAATTAAAATGACTGGAGCTGAGCCAGTATTTGTTGATATATCACGAGAGAGCTTAAGTCTTTGCCCAGAAAAGCTCGCTCAGTTTCTCTCTGATAATACCGTTCTTGATGACAAAGGCAGATGTATTCACTTATCAACCCGAAAGCCAATCAAGGGAATTGTTGTTGTACACACTTTTGGGCACCCAGCGCTTTTGGATGAGCTTATACAAGTTGCCAACAACTGGCATATTCCTTTGATTGAAGACGCGGCTGAAAGCTTGGGAAGCTTCTACAAAAACAAGCATACTGGAACGTTAGGGAAGTATGGTGCAATAAGTTTTAACGGAAACAAAATTGTTACCACTGGCGGAGGTGGGATGATTTTGACGCGTAGTAAAGAAGATGCTCTTCGTATCAAGCATTTAACGACAACAGCTAAAGTAGCTCACCCCTTCGAATACTATCATGACGAGTTTGGATTCAATTATAGAATGCCTAACTTAAACGCTGCTCTTGGCTATGCGCAATTTACATCATTCCTAAATATTCGAGAACAAAAACGTGAGTTAGCGCAACAGTACGCTAGTTTTTTTGAAGATACTGAATATAGTTTTGTTAAGGAGCCTTCTTATGCGAGTTCCAATTATTGGTTAAACGCGGTGGTGTGCAAAAACGCTGACGCTAAGACTGCGATGTTAGAAGATACTAACCGACAGGGGGTCATGACACGCCCTCTGTGGCAGCTTTTAAATACGCTTCCGATGTACCAAGCATCCCTGTGCGCTAACCTAGACAATTCACAGTGGCTTTTCGAGCGTTGTGTGTGTATCCCTAGCGGAACATTCAAGGAGTTATCATCAAATGAACAACAGTGACTTCTCAGTTTTTTTTATATCAGAAACCGACACTATCCTTGATGCGCTAAAGCAAATGGACCGTATTGCTAAGAAGCTGCTTATTCTTGTTTCGCACAATGATACCTACATAAACCTGATTTCTGTAGGCGATTTACAGCGCTCAATAATCAATAATGTTCCCCTTAGCGCACCGATTTCAACACTTAAGATTGATCCTAAATGGGTATGTAAAGACACTGACTCTTATAGCCACATAAAGCGTACGATGGCGAAGATTCGCTGTGACTTCATGCCAGTCATAGACGAATCTAATACCATTACGGGAATATATCATTGGAACGACGTTTTTGGTGGCGTTAACAGATATAAAAGCCAGGGTTGTAAAGGTGTGCCAGTCGTTATAATGGCCGGAGGTAAAGGGACGCGCCTGAAGCCGATATCAAATGTGCTACCTAAACCTTTGACTCCAGTAGGTGAGCGAACCATTTTAGAAGAGATCATCAGCCAATTTAAATCTGTCGGTTGCGACGAATACTATCTTTCCGTTAATTATAAGAAAGAGCTAATAGAATACTTTGTGAATGGCTTTAAAGACGACGACTATGAAGTCAATTATATTTGTGAAAGCGCGCCACTGGGAACTGCTGGCTCTCTTTCGTTACTCAAAAACAAAATAGACCGTACGTTCTTTGTCACGAACTGTGACATTCTGATTAATCAAAATTTAGATGAAGTCCTTGAGTATCATAAAAAAAATAATAACAAAATCACTTTAGTGGCGGCCTTGAAACACCATAAACTGTCTTACGGTACACTTAAAACTGGGGACGACGGCGTTTTACTTGAGCTCGAAGAAAAACCCGAGTTTACATTTAAGATAAATACAGGCGTTTATGTGCTGGAGCCTGATGTATTAGATCACCTTCAACAGAACGAATATAAAGACATTACTGACTTAATTACATTAGTTAAAAATGCCGGAGATAGAGTGGGAGTTTTTCCTATTAGCGACAAATCGTGGATGGATATTGGAGAGTGGCCAGAATACATTAACACTGTCAAAACATTATCTGATGACGATAATTTCAGTGGTTTAGTATTGAATTAAGATAACGATGAAAAATATTGTTGTGCTTGGGGCTTCTGGCCATGCAAAAGTGGTGATAGATATTATTGAGAAGGACAATAGATTCCGAATTGCTGGTATTGTCGATCCATTATTGCCAAAAAAGTCGATGTTTATGGGGTACCCTGTAATAGGCCATGACGATGACCTTCCAAGGATCGTAGAGAACTTTCAAATTTACGGAGCAATAGTTGCGATAGGTGACAATTCTCTGCGCCAGCGCATTGCCAAAAAAGTGAGTCATAGTGTCCCACACCTTAGCTTTGTAACTGCTATACACCCAAGAGCGACCATCGGAACTCAAGTCACGATTGGCCCAGGAACAGTTGTTATGGCCGGAGCCGTAATTAATTCAGACGCAAAAGTAGGTAGTTTCTGTATTGTGAACTCTATGTCGCTTTTAGAACACGATTCTTGCTTGGGAAATTTTGCGAGCCTTGCTCCGCGTGCATCCACGGGGGGAAATTGTGATATCGGCGAGATGGCGACTGTAGGAATGGGCGCTGTTGTACTGCAAGGACTATCAATAGGGACAAATACAATTGTTGGTGCAAGCGCAATGGTGAATAAAGACTTACCAGCTAATGTAACCGCTTATGGACTGCCAGCACGTATTATACGTCACCAGCAGCCACACGATTAGCAGAGCTATATATTACTGTACACTTTACTGTCAGGGTCAGTAATAAAGCCATCTCTGACGACTTGTAATATTTGTTCTATGCCATCAGGTACAGTTTTCGTAATTTTAAAATCGAGTACACGACTAATTTTATCGAAGTTTACGCGGTAATCTCGTGGGTCTTCTTGTTTTTCAACGTAGCGAATATTAGCGTCTGGTAGAAACTTAATAATCTCTTCAACTATCATTTTTTTCTGATAATTTTCTGAGGAGTCTCCAACGTTGAACACTTCAAAAGCCACTTTTTCGCTCGACGCTTTAAACACTTCGAGCACTGATCGTGAAAGATCGACTACATGACAATATGGACGCCAGAATTGCTCACCAAATATGACCAACTCTCTTCCAAGCGCCAATTCCTTTGTAAATTCATTTACAGTTAAATCAAATCGCAGCCTTGGAGATAATCCGTAAACAGTTGAGAAACGAAGACAAGTAGGTTCGCACTGACTTCCCTCTTCTCTTTTAGACAACAAAAATTGTTCAAATTCGACTTTGGTTTCTGCGTACAACGAGACTGGTGCGAGTGGGGACGTTTCCGTTACAAATCCATCACTGTCTTCCATCTTCCCGTAGTTACTGCAGGTTGATGCGAATACGAAACGCTCTACCCCATGCTTGTTTGCAACGTTGTAAACTAACTTTGCCCCATCTAAATTAATTGACTTAGTGAGTTCAGGCTCTTTAGCACAAGCAGGATCGCCAACAATTGCCGCTAAGTGAGCGACAAAATCAATGCCTTGCATAACCTCATTTAGTAGTGATTCGTCACGGATGTCACCTTTGACAAAAACAAAGTTCGGATTATTTAGTAGCTCTACAATGCTTTCACCACCGAAGCTCAATGTATCTAGCACAGTGACGTGATAGTTATTTTCGAGCAGGATCCGTACTAAAACACTTCCTATATAACCGGCACCGCCGGTAACAAGTACCTTTTTCATGTTTATTCTCTTTATATTGAAGTCTGTGAAGGCCTAATCAACAACCAATTCATACCAACCCTTTATCAGCACTTGCCAATCACCAAAACTAGCGACGCGTTCTGCATTTTTACTTGTATCCTTGGGGGATGATATAAGCGATAGCAACGTTTGATTTATATCAGTCAATTTATCTATTGTGGTGTAAGTGACGCCTGCGTTCACCAATTTAGAATAGTCCAACCAGCGGCCTGTTATCACTTGACTCCCTGCAAACAACGACTCTATTACTGTGCCGGATGCGGCATCTGTAATAGGTACAATGATATTGATATCTACTGAAAGTCTCAGCATCGCTACATCATCATCGGACAAATAACTCTCTAGAGTTTGATAACTCAACTTTGTTGAAGCTAATGTTTGTTTTAGCTGTTCAATGTAGCTAGGGTAATTTCCATAGGTAATAGGCAGAATGAAGTGAACATCCGTTAACTGATCTTGGATTTTAGCAAGCTGTTCAATAACTTTTACGTGCTGATGCCCAGGGTCAGCATTGTAACCTATAAGTGCAATAGTCTTATCGACCGGTAAACCTAATTTTGTTCTATATGTCTGCTTATCAGCTATGTTTGCTCTTAAGCTTTTTATCTTTTCAAATGGAAGTAGCCCAAAGTGACAATGAGAAAACTGTATAGTAGTTTTCCTCTTCTCAGACAATAGATTTTGAAGCGACGCTTTCATTTTAGGTGTATGACAATTGATTGAATCACATTTATTTAAAATTTGAGCCAACATTGCTGGGTTGCTACACCGCATTAAGTCAGAACCCCAAATTACAGCGGTTAGTTTACGTGTACATAACTTGTATAGAGGCACTGCAAACTGATGTAAAATATCGACAAAATGAATTTGAATGTTGTCGTAACGAACACGGTTTTTCCGAAACAATACCCATCGCAGTACGCCTAAAAACCAGCCATAACGCACTTTCTTACCAAACTTATTTTTCCACCACTCGCAAATGGAGTTGACATAAATATTGTCTGCCAGCACGTCGTCACGCTCTATCGGCAGAATACTAAGACAATCTACCCGCAAAGCAGGGTCGTACGCTTTTAGATTGTTAATTAGTCCAACAACAAAGGTTGAGTTGACGTTACCAATTATGAGCACTGATTTCATTATTTGTTAAGTACATCCTGGAATGTACCCCTTCAGTTGATTCCATTGAGAATTCGAATAGCATCTTTTTTATTAGTGTACTTTTCGCTCGAAAGCTCTTCATACCTAAAGCTTTCTTTTCGCAAAGAAGGAATATAAGTTAGCCTATCTCCTGTAGGCAGTATTAGACACGTTGGATCCAAGAGTTCATTTGTCAGAATTAGGTAATCAGGTCCCGCATAAGAATGGAAAGGCTTACATAAAGCAATTATTTCTTCAAAAAACGTAGGTGACAATGAGGGATGAAAACTGACTTTTTGCAGAAAGATCGCGTTATTAAGACCGCTCATCAGCGCTATTATTGCCATATTGGTTATCGCTACCTCGTTATATTGAAGAGGCGCAGTAACATCTAAAAAGTTACCTGAAGCAATAACATGTAAGCCCTCGATAGGCACCATGAAGTTATTCTGCTCAATATCCCTCACAATATTACACGTGTTTTTTTCAACAACACGTCTCGGGTTGTGTTCATCTACCCAGTTCAGTGTCAGGTTTTGGCGTACATTCTCTCTTTCAAGAGTAGCTAGTTGGGTCAATACTGTTGAGATTGGCTCTGGCTTATTGCTGTGCTCGATGGAAAACGGCGTAAGTTGCCACATTTCCTTAAGCTTATTTGTACGGCGAATACCTGAAAAAGGAGATATATTGTCGAAACCATATTGGTAGTTTTCTATCGTTAGATGAATATCCGATACAGTTCGACGCCAACTGGTAAGCACAGCATTTGCAGTCGACACTACAACGTCATTATCATTTATATTCAACAACTTACTAAACATACTATTAACGTAGTTTAGTGTTCCATTAAGATAATAGAACGCGAGTGATTTTCCTCGTCGATAAGAAGCAACAATAAACTCTCTTTGATCAGAAATCATCTGCGCGACATCTTCAACCGTCTCAAAGGATCCATCTAGTAAGCGAGTCAGCGCGGACAACTCTTCCAGCAAACTGTGTGTACTGTACTTTTCATCAAAATTTTGGACAAACTGAAGGTTAAGTTTTGAAGAAAATGCATCGCTAACAAGTGTATTGATTGCAAACGCTTTTTGTTCTGAAGTTGCACTGACTAACATTAGCGCCTTGTCTAATGGTTGCGCTCCAGTAATTCTGGCTCCATCATTCAAATTGTAGACATCTACTTTTGCTTTCGTAAACGTAAGCTCTAGAACGCTCTTTGATACCTTAAATTCGTATTTTGTCTTTACCCACGGCTTAAAATTTCCTGGGATGACAAGTGACATAGAATGATTATCTGCATAGCGATAAAGTTCCTTACCCTCGCCGTCGTAATATCCCGAAGAACGTGAGTGATGATAAGTGTCACTGACAAACCCCATATCGGTCCCAAACAAATAAATCTGCTTAAATCCAATTGTTGTTACTAAATCAGATACGAAATTTGTTACTGTAGGATATGCATGTTCGAGTAATGCAAAAGGATGTTTTTTATCGAGCTCTGTAAGCGATACTGTAGACGCTTCGCCTTGTTTGAAAGCAAGTAAGGTACGCTTGAACAAAGAGGTTGTATCGGGGTGAATGCCATTGCAACTCAATAGCGTGATATTCCTCAAATATTCACTATCTTCAATGCGAGAGAGCCAGTCAAATGTGGAACGGTTGGTTTCTATCTCTGCGTGAAAATCAGGCGTTATTCCATTATTGTAGAGCGATTGAAGCGCTGTACCACATGAAATGACGATAGCCTTGTCATTCTCCAGTTTCAACGTATCAATCAAACCATCCAACGAAGGACCATTTCCCACGACAAACACTGGCACTTCGAGTACTTCTTGGGGAAGCTTCTTGCGCGTATTAGCCAATAAAAAGGGAATATTCTTCTCTAGTGCTGTGTGCGTGTGAGCTATACCAAAATTGGCATTGTCAAAATAATCTCCCATGGCAATTATGACTAATAATTGCTCTCTCAATTGAGCCACAGCATCTGTCAATTTATCATTTACGTAAGTTTGATAAAAAAACGTGTTGGCCAGCATATAAGGTCCAACAGTTTGAAATTGTACAAGGAGATCGTTTGTTAAATTAGAGCCATCGTCGCCTATATTCAGATATAAGCGCTTTTTGCCTTCATCGAAAGTTTCAATAATTTTAGCCCAGTCGATAGCGTATAAAGAGGCATAGAAGAAATCTTTGTTTGGTTCACAAATGAAAAGCATACCAGTATCATGATTGCTCATTAATGCTTCTACTGAGTAACCACTTCCGATACCAAACATGATCAGTGATTTAACATGCTCAGGCAGTTCTCCCTGCTCTTCGTTTACTCCCTTAATAATCGATTCACACGCTTCTACTAGCTGATAATGAAGATACCCCTTGAGCTTTTTCCCCTTGTAGCTCAGTAACAACCCGTCCTTATTTGGTTTTCTCGAAAACAACTCAAAACTAGTAGTGGCCTCACTTTTAGGCGATATGGAAAAAAGGCTATGTGTGTTTTTATGTACAACATTAACTGTACCATCACTACTTGCGACGGGGCGCCAACGCTGTGGCGTATATGAGGAAAACTCGTCGTAAAGATCTGGAAAGTACTTTTTCAACGCGTTTAAGTTTGCGAGCTTGCACTTTTCGTCTAAAAACCGCTCTTCAAACCCATACTGACTATTAAGTGGCGCCCAAATAGGAAGATAACTTTCATTCAATGACGCCGTTGCGTTCTTAGGTATCCATCCTTGCAACTCTGACCAATTGCTAGCGTAGAGCTTCTCCTCCAAACTATTAAAAACTGGGAGGTTGAAGTGCTTATATAGTTGAATTTTATTAACACCTACATGGGCAACAAGCTCGTTTATATCACTAACAAAATTCGTTGCATCAGCGCCTATTTGCAAGTAAAGCGCAACACCCTCTTCCTTCGCTTTTTGAAAAATAGACTGCCAGGGAATACAAGACAATGAACATATGAAATAGTCTACGTTAGGTTCATACACCACAATATGTTTATAGTTTGTTGCTTCGACTAAATGCTCTAGGTGGTGTCCTAAGCCTAAACCCAAACAAGCTATTGCTTCCATGATCTTGGGCTTTTCGAAAGTGGTGGCTGACAACTCAACCGGTGAAAAGCGCGAAAGATAACTATCAAGATGAGACAGAACTTCTTGCTTTGGGTGAGCACCATAGAGTACTTGCCCACTATTGAAGTTCACAATATTAAGCTCTTTATGTTTATTACATAATAACGTAGATACTGACGCCTCTCGTTTTTTTACCACGTCAGCAAGTGTTGGTATAAAGCGCTCAAACGCACCAAAGCTTAACCGATAATTATCACTAATCTGCTGTGCAAGTGCTCTTTCTATATCTTGCTGCGTTTGTTCATCTTCATGAACATGAAACTGAATTTGCTGTAACATAGCTATTTATATTTCTTTACGGCTGCGCGGCCTCTAGAAAACTTGACCGCTTCATCTTTTGCATTTTCTAGCAAGCCTTGCGCCAGCTCCTCAAGCTTTTGATTTATCGCAATTTCATTTCTAGAAAAAGCTTTTTTTGCGTCTCCCTCAAGACGCGATAGCGCGCGAACGACAACTTTATGACGAATTTGGGATAAGTATCTGAAACGTTCCGTAGAAAACGCTTCAATATCGGAGGACAGACAAGCAGACAACTCTGCGTTGACTGCTTGAAGGAAAAGTGGTGTGTATTCGTGGTTTAAAATTGAGTTTTTCAAACAGCTTGTCGTTTTTGACGCTGGGCTTCGTACGCTTCCTGTTTTGCTTCTTCAGGAATTTGTACCCACGCGTCTCGAATGGGTGTTAACAGGCTAGACACTTCATCTAAAATATTCAAGTTGTTGTTTATATGCGCTTCGCTCAATCGTTCTACCATGTAGTTGTATAACGCAAACATGTTTTCTGCAACCTCACCACCCGCTTCAAGATCAAGCGTATCTCTCAGGTGCATAATAATGGCGCTTGCTTTAGAAATGTAGTTAGCTTTCTCGACAAAGTCTTTACGTTCCATTGCGCCTTTCGCGTACGCGATACGATCAAGCCCACCTTGCAACAACATTAATGTCAGTTTATGCGGATCAGCATTGGCAACATCTTGTTTAAGATTTCCTTTGCGATACGCGTTAATACCCTTAAGTGACATAATATCTCCAACTCTTTTCTATCTACAGCGACGCTAATAACGCAGAGCCAGTTTGGTTTAACTGAGCAACGGTTTGGTCAAGATTCAAATACTTGTCACGAAGAATGTCTTCGTAACTTAACATGCGTAATTCCAATGTTTCACGTTCGTCAAAGATCTCATCACGAGTATCTTTTGCAGAGCGCTCTCGAAGACTAATCAAACCACTGTACGATGTGTACTCTTTCGAAAATTCGTATAATCTTGTGGCGATACCTTCGTCATCATCAGTAAACAACTTGGCGATTTCATCGAAGTTATCTTCTAGCGCGTCTTCTAAACGGTCTTCACCCGAGCCCAAACCAAAGTCAGTTGTTCCGATCTCAAGTTTACCGTCACTATCAAATTCAATACCAACTTGAAATAAGCCCCCTAGCGCGGACGCGCTAACATTGTCACCAATGATTGATGCTAAGCCGGTTTGGATACCTCGCAATAAAGAGTCACCCGCTAGCGCACCATCTTCTTCAAGCTCTGATTCACCGTAACGCGTTAACGTCTGTATTTCGTCTATTAATGAATTGTAGTTATCGACAAAATCACGAATCTTTTTATCTAAACCGTCTTTGTCGTAACCAATATTGAGTTTCGTAGCAAGAAAGTCGCCCACAGAATCTTTCGGAGACACTTCATTGACTTCAAATGACACGTTTTGAATGGTGTTCTCAAATTCATTTGAGCTACTTTGCACCTCTATACCATCGACATACGCGATAGCATTTTTGGCTCCTTCGATATTCGCTGCACTGATGTTTGCCGTACCGCCAGTGGTAGATAATCTATCTAACTCTGCAGCTCCTGTGTCATTGGTAATAACAAGATCGTTGCCGTCGCCAGTTTCACTTGAAGAAAACACTAAGCGAGGTCCCGCAGCAGTTCCGGTATCAATAATATTGGCAGTAACACCAAAATTATCATCAGCGTTATTAATCGCTTCTCGAAGCTGGGTTAGCGTCATGCCAGCCGACACATTAATAGTAAAGCTCTCACTACCGCCCACATCAAAGGTGAGTGAGCCCGTGCCGGATGAAAGCACCGAATCGCTGCTTGAAGTAAATGCACCGTCATCTGTTGTTATACGGCTACCAGACGCCAATTGCTCGACGACTATCTCGTAACTCCCCCTTAAAGCGGAGTTAGATGCCTCTGCAGATAATACATCGTTGTCTTCGGAAGGATTGGTAATGGTCGGTTCACGACCATTAATGCCGTTGTCACTTCTTAATTCGTCAACAGCATCTTTAAAGTCAGACAATTTAGATTTAATTTGACCGAGGCCAGAAATTTCAGCCTCGTTTCGCTCTTCTTTTGCATTAAGACGCGCCTCTTTAGGCTGCCTTTCTGCATTCAAAAGCTGCTGCACAAGATCATCAAGGGCCAAGCCCGATCCTACACCTAGAGACTGAATTGTCATACATTACCTCATTAAACCTGATTGTTGATAAACACTCCCACGCTGTTCCCAACATCCTGTTGTAATTCTTGGATACGCTCGGCAAGTTTTAGTACTTCCTCGGAAGGAATTTGCCGTATCACATCACCAGATGATGAATCTTTTACCGTTACCACAGAGCGATTTGTATTTTCATCTATGGTAAACGCTAAATCACGATTCTGAACTTTCAAGAATGATTCAACTTTAGCGACAGCTTCCTCAAGCTGGGCGCCATTTCTCTCACTATCTTCTATATCGGCTTGTCGATTAGAAGCTTGAGATAAATTTTTACTGTCGACCGCCGAATTAGCTGTGTTCCGCTCAACTGCTACATTTGCACTTTGCTTTTGTTGAGACAGTGATTGTTCGCGAGAAGAGTCTACCTCTGGTGATCCTTCTGTCTCAACGCGAACCGGCGCAACAGCGTTATTTGGCGCTACTGATGTAACCGATGCAAAAGCTTGGCCATTTTGGGTATTTTGAATTTCCACCTAATACCTCCTTACTGAAACGACAAAACGGGTACTTGCTCAAAAAGCAAACACCCGTTACATCTCAATTAAGGTAACTAATATAGTATAGCTTATCCAAGCAACGACAACGCAGTTTGCGGACGCTGGTTTGCCTGGCTGAGAACTGAAACAGATGCCTGCTGAATAATCTGGTTTCTAGTCAGTTCAGCGGTTTCTGTTGCAAAGTCAGTATCTCTGATTTGTGAACGCGCTGAAGACAAATTCTCACTAATATTACTTAGATTACGAATAGTTGATTGGAAACGGTTTTGAAGCGCACCCAAATCAGCACGAACCGCACCAATACCCGAGATTGCACCGTCGATATCAGAAAGCAATGACGAAGCGCCAGTTGCAGTTGAAACATCGTTGCTTGTAATACCAAGACCAGTTGCGCTAAATCCGCTAATTGAGCCTAAGTTTGTAGACGACAAATTAACAGAGATTGTTTGACCTTCGTTCGCACCAACTAGGAACTTCGCAGAGAAGTTACCATCAAGTAAGTTAACGTTACCAAACTGCGTATCCGTTGCGATACGCGAAATTTCAGTACGAAGCGCAGACACTTCTTTTTGAAGCGCCAGACGGTCTGCAGAGCTGTTGATACCATTTTGTGATTGAACAGCTAGAGTACGGATACGCTGTAAGCTAGTTGTTACTTCGCTTAGTGCACCTTCAGCCGTTTGTGCTAATGAAATAGCGTCATTGGCGTTACGCACAGCTTGATTAAGACCTTGCACCTGTGATGTAAGACGATCTGAGATTTGAAGACCAGCGGCATCATCTGCAGCACTGTTAATACGGAATCCCGATGAAAGTCTTTCAAAAGATGTGTTTAGACGATCATTAACGTCAAAAAGCTGACGCTGTGCATTAATCGAAGACACATTAGTATTTACAAATAAAGACATTAGATTACCTCCTAGGGATTCGATGGCCGTTGTGGTATCATCAAACCCTTCCAGTTCAAATTAGCTGGGTCACTACTCCCTGCTAACTCCTCTCGTAAAAGTAAAGTAAATTACCCCTCAACAATAGGTATCGGCCAACCCTTTAGGTTCTTTAGCTTTTTTTTCTATTTTTTTAAAAAATAATCACAAAAACAACATAAACAATTGATTTAAAACAATTAATTATTTTAATTTTTTTGATGAGATAATGGAATTTGTGCATCAAGTTTGAAAAAAAGCATGCGAAAAACCCAACGCCCAAAACGCTTTTGCGTAAAACAGACTATTATCAGATGTGTCCCGTTTAGGCGTTGAAAACGAGAATTAGAATGCTACGTGAAGAAGGTCGACGAGTTGATGAATGAATCGCAATGTTCTTGTATCCCGCGCGCTCAGAGATAACTTTCAAAGATATCAAAGTTGGCACTAAACATGCTAAGTAATATTTGAACACACAGTGTTGCTCAGCTTGTGTTTGAAATTGACGGGATGTTTCGGTAAGAATAAAAAAAGGCCGAGACAATTTATCTCGGCCAATTTGCTCACGTTAGGAGATTGAGCAAATTCAGTTTCTGTCGGCTGGCAGGGTTTAAGTAGGATAAACTGGCCTCTCAACCAACACTTCTACACTCTCAGTCCTGTTAGTCGGCGCTTTCTTCAAAGGGGCGGCCCTATGGCCGCAACCTTTGTGGGGGATGGCCTCTCAACTCCTTCCCAAATTAACGCCTACGTAATTAACCTAGTAGTGACAATGCTGCCTGAGGACGCTGATTCGCCTGGGCAAGAATAGTTGTACTTGCTTGCTGAAGAATCTGGTTACGGCTTAATTCTGCCGTTTCAGTGGCAAAGTCTGCATCTTTAATTCGTGATCTTGCCGCAGATACATTCTCAGAGATATTGCTCAGGTTACGAATTGTTGACTGAAAACGGTTTTGTAATGCACCAAGGTCAGCTCGCAAGCCACCAATAGCCGATATCGCTGAGTCAACTGCAGTCAATAGGCTTGACGCAGAACCTTCGGTTAACACGTTGTCGGTGGTAATGCCCAAACCTGTAGCACTAAATCCGTTTACACCTGCACGCGTCAATGCATTGGTAGACAAATTAACAGAGATGGTTTGACCTGCGTTCGCACCAACAAGGAATCTTGCTGAAAAATCACCAGACAGTACGTTTACACCTGCGAACTGTGTGGTCGTTGAAATTCGTGAAATCTCAGTACGCAGTGCAGAAACTTCTTTTTGCAGTGCGACACGGTCAGCAGAGCTGTTAATACCGTTTTGAGACTGGATGGCCAACGTACGAATACGTTGAAGTGCTGTCGTCGTTTCTTGCATTGCACCTTCCGCGGTTTGCGCTAGTGAAATGCCGTCGTTCGCGTTACGCACAGCTTGGTTCAACCCCTGAACCTGAGATGTCATACGGTCGGTAATTTGTAGACCAGCAGCATCGTCCGCTGCACTGTTAATTCTGAAGCCTGATGAAAGGCGCTCAAACGCAGTGCTTAGATTGTTGCCAGTAGTGAATAATTGACGTTGTGCATTCAATGAAGACACGTTGGTATTTACAAATAGACTCATGGGTCTCTCCTAACAGTTTTAAGTGTGCGCTATTATTTTTATTATTTGCGCATTGGTTTTAAATATTTGGCATAGCCTGTGCTTTATTTACCAGTGTCAGAGTAAATCTGACGTTTTATCGGCACACTACCGATGAAACTTGCTAAAAAGAGAATTTACTTCTCTTTGCTGGCTGGTGGGTTTGTTGTTCCAGAACCTCAAACCTCTCACTACCTCCTGGCTTCATTCTCGCCGGTCAGCAGCTCCACCCAACTTCAGCAAACCTTCTTATTTATCGACATAAAAATAAATTTCCTTTAATAATATTTGAAATTAATTTTTACACCTTTAAAGCACTGTTTTTCCTAACTTTAATAAACACCTAAATTCAAATTAAGGTGCAAAGTTTTGTTACTTTACGTGCATTAGATTTATTATTGTTTGCACCAGAAGATAAAAAACATCTTTACCTCCCCTTTGTAATAGTTATCGTCACATCAGGGAATTTCCTTTAGCGTTTTTTTATGTTTTTTGACGCGCCTTTCGAAGTAAGAATAAAGTAATTAAATTTCATATAGTTACAAGGCACTGAGGAAGAGTTGAATGGCAGAAACCGGTGTGGTTGTTAGAAAAAAGTCAAAAAAAGCTGACACTTCATCAGTGTCAGCTTTTAAGTTATCTCGTGGATCAGAGCACTACCTCCTGGCTCCACCCTCCCTAACGCGCTTATCCAAGAAGCTGTAACGCAGCCTGTGGACGCTGATTAGCCTGAGACAATACAGTTGTACTTGCCTGCTGGATAATCTGATTACGCGTCAAGTTAGCCGTTTCTGTTGCAAAATCAGTATCTTTGATCTGAGAGCGGGCTGCAGATACGTTTTCTGATATGTTGCTCAAGTTACGAATAGTTGACTGGAAGCGATTCTGAAGTGCACCAAGGTCTGCACGTAGACCACCGATAGCAGAAATAGCACTGTCAACCGCGGTCAGCATGCTTGATGCATTGCTTTCGCTTAGAACGTCTGCACTTGTCACACCTAAGCCTGTTGCACTGAAGCCACTTACACCAGCGCGCGTAAGCGTACCAGAAGACAAGTTAACAGAAATAGTTTGACCCGCATTGGCACCCACTAGGAATTTAGCTGAAAAGTCACCCGACAATACATTTACACCAGCAAACTGGGTAGTTGTAGAGATACGTGAAATTTCAGTACGCAACGCAGACACTTCTTTTTGAAGCGCTACACGGTCAGCAGAGCTGTTGATACCGTTTTGCGACTGGATAGCCAACGTACGGATACGCTGTAGTGCTGTTGTAGTTTCTTGTAGTGCACCTTCTGCAGTTTGCGACAGTGAGATCGCATCGTTTGCGTTACGAACCGCTTGGTTAAGGCCTTGCACTTGTGAAGTCATACGATCGGTAATCTGTAGACCTGCAGCATCATCAGCAGCGCTGTTGATACGGAAGCCTGAAGATAGACGTTCGAAAGACGTGCTCAAAGAATTGCTCACATCAAAAAGCTGACGCTGGGCGTTCAATGAGGATACATTGGTATTGACGAACATAGACATAAAGTCTCTCCTACACTCTCAGTCCAGCTGGTGCTGGCAGTCGGACATACCGACGTTTTGTTTTAGTAGTCACCAACACCTGAGGGGTAATTGATGAACTGGCTCTCTCAGAATCTATATCGACAAGATTTAACTTCCCTTTAGAAAAAATTACGAAAATTGCCGAAAAGCGGTAAGGTATTGCCGTAAAGAAATAGATATTTCTTGGTTAAGGGTCAGATTTTTAAAGGAGATTTCGATGTTTGACAAAATTCAGTTCGAAAAACCTGTACGCATTTCTAAGCCAGCAAAACACGCAGCATTTACCGATTTGCACGACAATCCTTTTGACGATTCTCATAAAACGTTATTTTGCTGTTATCGAGAAGCGCAAGATCATGTCAGCCCTGACGGAAGGATCCGAATACTTACTCTTGATATAACGACGTTCAACGTTATTCGACACACTAGGTTATCGCTGCCAAAGTATGATTTGCGTGACCCGAAGTTTTCATTTGACGGGCGAAGGTTAATTCTTACTGCCTATGCCAAAACATTTTTAGAAGATGGAACCATGTTTACCAAAATGGTGAGCTTTTTCAGTACCACGGGAGAGTCGTGGTCGAGTAGAAATGAGTTTGGTGAGAGTCGATGGTGGTTGTGGAATCACACTTGGTACAAAGACGAAGCCTATGGCTTCGCTTACAATCGCCCTTCTGAATTTATTTCTCTTTTTAAAGGCGATCCAACACGCTCAATGCAAGCCTATAGACCCAATTTATTTGGTAAGAAAAAACAGGGAAAAGGATACCCTAACGAAAGTGCTTTTCTCATTGACGACGCTGGTACTGCGTCGGTTTTTTTGAGGCGCGATGCAGACACATTTAGTGCACAATTTGGCACAGCGGTGGCACCTTATGTGAATTGGCAGTGGTATGATTTAGGGATCTATATTGGTGGCCCGGCCGCTGTGGCACTTAAGGATGGAAACTTTTTAGTTGCCGGGCGACATATTGACTGGCAGGCTCGCAAGTTTTCCACTCGCCTTTGGCATTTTAACGCTGATACCAAAACGCTTTGTGAACTTTTGACCTTACCCAGTGCGGGTGACACTAGTTACCCTGGACTTGTGCTTGAAGGCGATACCTTGTATTGCTCTTACTACTCTTGCCATATCGACAAGGAAGCACGTGTTTACATGATTAAAATAACTGGCGTAAACACGCTGTATTCGTAGGTTTATATGTAATTGAATAGAGACAAATTGGTCACTTGGGGAAAAGTGGCCAATGCAGCACTCAATGCCGTTTCTTGCTTCGCAAATTCCGTAGAAGCCTCGGCGTAGTCAATATCCTGAATCGAAGAACGTGCCGCTTTGGCTGCGATTTCCATATCTAAATTACTTTCGTAAGTACTTTCGGCAATATTAAGCCGACTACCGATAGATGCCCGTTCTAGTGAGATCTTCTCAAGCCCATTATCAAGGCCCACAAGCGCATCGGCGATAGACTCTTGCAGCGCGCTATTGTTAATAGTTGAGTCCATTAAAATAACTTGGATCTCATGAAGTGATTGCGCCACACTTTTCTTTTCTGGCGCATTGAGAGAAAAGTCTATGGTATCGCCAGTAGTCGCCGATGCAGAAAACTCCATACCTTTGATACTAAATGGTGATCCAGACTGGTAGTCAACAGTGTCAATTACTGCACCAGTGCCTTGATTTACCAGTTGTGCCTGCCCTGACGCTAAAAACGTAATTTGATAGTCGTTGTTAGCTGCGGTAACCGGGTCATAGTTTTTGTCGAAAAACGTATCAAACGTACCTTGCTGTTTTACTGTTGCGCTTTCTAAATCAGCCACAGTGCTGCCAGTTACCGAAAATTTAAACCGCGAGAGTACATTTTCAAACACTTCATAGCCATTGCTGGTCGATTGAATTTTTGAGCTGTTCGACAATTGAATGAAGCTTACCCCGGGGTCGCCTGCAAAAGTAATCGCATTGCCAGTTGCAGCTGGGTTGTAATCAAACGCTTGGTTGCCTGACTGATAGCCCGCGTATAAATAGTTACCATCTGCATCTTGCGTATTCATCAAATTGAACACTTCTAACTTAATTTGTTCAAGTTCAGCACCAATGGCACGTTTGTCAGGGTCTGAAAGAATGCCATTACCCGCCTGTACGACAAGGGTTCTTGCCCGGTTAATTGAGTCAGTAATATTTGTTAATACCGCTTCTTGCTGTTCTAGCGAGCCAGTAACCAAATCGTTGTTTCGTTGAAATTGGCTCAATTCATCGATTTCTTCAGTAAGGCGAAGTACTTTCGCCGCGCCGACAGGATCATCACTTGGGGTAATAATGCGCTTTCCCGTGGCGAGCTGCTCTTGCGTTTTTGCAAGATCGCCTTGGTTATTCATAATAGAACGCATGTTCTGATCATAAAGTTGGTTTGTTGAAATACGCATTACTCACCTACCTTGCAGATTGCAAAATGGTATTAAATAAATCTTGTGCCGTAGACAAAATACGAGCGGCGGCAGCATAACTTTGCTGATACTTTATGAGATTCGCAGCTTCTTCATCTAGACTCACGCCCGATACTGACTCAAACCAGTTTTGAGACTGAACTTTCATTGCCTCAGCTGACGCCAGTGATACATTCGCCATCGCTGTATCTTCACCGACACGGCCCACCATAGACGCATAGGCATCTTGAAAGGTACGAGGCGTATTTGTTGACTCGCTACTTACTTGTACGTTGTTGGCATTTTGCAGTGCAGCTAAACTTAATGCATTGCTGTTATCGTTAAAACCGTCGGTATTATAGCCAATAGAAAAACTATCCCCAGCACGCGGCAAGCCGTCGAGGCTTAGATCATACCCAGGGTAATCAGTCAGACCGGCAAAACCCGCTGGCCAAGTACCACTATTTTTCGCTTGCTCAATCAAGTTATTCAGATCAGTGGCCCCTGTTACCGTCGCAATTGTCGCCCCCGTGCCATCGAGTACATCATAGGTATTCGCAGCGGTAAACACGATTTGCGCTGGTGCCGCAGTGTCGATGCCACCCGCACCATCAAACGCAGAACGGTCGGTGCCCGCGCCCACAATGGTATTTGTCACGGTAACATCAATGACGTTTGCACTGCCTAGGTTCGTATCGTCGGCGCCAGCGCGAACTGGGTTTGCAAAGGCTAAGTCTTCAGGACGGTTTGTTGCAAGCGTTATGCTTGATGCAACCGTCTTAGTAGGCTGAATTAAAAATTCATTGCCTATGGCATACGTCGACGTCCCTGAGAAGTCGACTTCAATACCACCTGGAAGTTCATTGAACCCTGTGGTTACCGCAAAATTTGAATAAACAATATCATTGCCCGATGCATCTTTTTTTGGCGTTCCGTCTGAATTAAGCAAAGTAATTTCAATTTCACTCGGCACACCTGCTG
The DNA here is from genome assembly GCF_016756315.1 of Alteromonas sp. KC3. Lineage (NCBI taxonomy): Bacteria > Pseudomonadati > Pseudomonadota > Gammaproteobacteria > Alteromonadales > Alteromonadaceae > Alteromonas > Alteromonas sp. KC3. The sequence goes on along the minus strand of NZ_AP024235.1, from coordinate 1,111,578 downwards.
CAACGTTTGTTACCTCTATGCGATAGTCTGCGTCAGTCAGTTCAGCGCCTTGACCTTCTGTAATTTGCGCCGTTACAACATAGTCACCTGTAGTGCCCTCGTATGCTAAACCTGGGAATGTAGGAATAGTGAAAATGTCTCCACCTAACTGGCCATCCAGGTCCATCCCGAGCTTATTTTGGGTATTCATCGCATCGGCGAAGGCTACTGACAACTGCCCCACATCACGCATTGCTGGGCCTAGCACTTCGTCACGGTAGCGGAACAATCCGCCCATGCTTCCACCCAAGTCACTTTCAACGATGCGCACCGACGCATCGGCTTTGGTATTTGAACCAAAATCAGTTTCTAGCTTTAGCTGCTTAAAGTTTAGGTCAGCGTTGCTATTTAGCTCGAACAAATTAAACGCACCGTTTTCGAGTACAAGTGACTCTCCTGATGTCAGGTTAATGGTTACGGCACCATTTTGGCTTTGACTTTCTTTTACTGAAATGCCCATGATTGAGGCAAGTTCATCAATCGCTTTGTCTCGTTCATTAAGCAGTGCACTAGGCTGGTCGCTGGTGTTGTTGCCATTTGCGATGACAATGTTTCGGTTAAGATCGCCGATATTTCCAATCAAGGTATTGGCACGATTGATCAAAGAAGTAAATTCTAAGTTGAGTTCTTCTTCCTTCTCTATCATGTAATCAGAAAGCGTCTTCATTCGGTTGTACAACGACTCAGACTTACCCAGCACCTGCTCTCTGGAGGCGAGATTGGTAGGGTCGTCAGCTGCAGTTTGTAACGCCGAAAAGTATTCAGTCAGCCCTTTTGATATAGAATTGGCCTCACTGGCAAGCAAGTTGTCTATGGCGGTTGTCTTTTGAGAAAAAGATTCCAACTCTCCCACAGACGTAATGTCTCTTCGCAGCTGATTTTGGGCAAAGACATTGATGATACGTTCAGTATTACCAATTTCTACACCAAACACACCGCTGTTTTTAATCTCTGTGCGCTCGCGAACATACCCCGGCGTATTCACATTGGCAATGTTATTACTGGTGGTCTGAAGCAGCTTGCTACTGGCATTAACACCACTTGTCGCTATAGAAAATAAATCAACCGAATTCATTTTGATCTCTCCATCCCTATGGCATTAGCGCACTGAGTCGGTCGCTGTGATAAACGGCCATTATCTTGTTCGCGTATTCTGGATCGGTAGCGTAACCCGCATCTTGTAGTGCTTGCGTGTACTGGCGCGCATCAGAGGCCTGCTCTACCGCTCGATTATAACGAGGCTGCGATGTAATGAAGCGCCCATAATCTTCCATCGCCTCTTCTACAGAGCCGTAAGAACGAAATGCCGCTTTTTGTTTTTGAGCGATGCCGTTATTAAACTCAAGGGTATCTACAACCGCTTGCTCACCTTGCCATTGGGCGTTTGCTTTTATGCCAAACAAGTTGTGAGAACTTTTCCCGTCAGCGGTATGGATAACAAATTTTCCCCACCCTGTTTCAACAGCAGCCTGCGAAATAATTGCTTTGGGATCCATTCCATACTTATCAGCCACTTTCTGCGCCACTGGCATTAAGCTTTCAACAAACTGCTCTGGGCTTTCAAACATCGCATCTTTACGCGCAGACTGAGTACGAATAGAGCGCGAATTTAGGGCGAGATCTTGCGCTTGCTCAATGTACTGTGCACGTTCGCGATTTAGCGATGACAAATTACCATCGCTACGAATAACGCTCGATGGCGTATAACTATCTTCGGTTTGCCCTAACTGCTTAACAATCACGTCAGCAAGCCCTAACCCACCATTAGCCGTCAAGTCAGCAGCAAGCTGCTGGTCATGCATGTCGCGATAGAATTTTACTTGTTGAGAATTAAACGGACTATTTTCATCAGCGAGTGCGTCTTGTGCTTTACGCATAGACTTCAACATCATCTGCACAAATATAGCTTCGAATTGCTCAGCGGCTTCTTGCAATACTTTCTCATCGCCAGACGCTATTGCTTCACGCATTTTGTTAATGCTACCTAAATCGTGAACATTGCGAGCCATGTCCAATTGATTTTTAGTACTGAGCGCTTCCATTATACAGCTTCCTAAATAATGATCAGTTCGCCGCGTAGGGCACCGGCCTGACGCAAAGCTTCAAGAATTGCCATCAAATCACCAGGTGCCGCTCCGACTTCATTGACGGCGCGAACAAGCTGATCCAATGTGACGCCCGGTTCAAACTTGAACATGCGACTGTCAGCCAAATCAACATCTACAATCGACTGTGTAGTAATCGCGGTTTGTCCTTCACCGAAGGCATTAGGCTGCGAAACCTGCTGATTTTCGGAAATTGTGACGGTAAGCCCACCGTGCGTAATGGCTGCGGGCAACAGACGAACGTCGCTTCCAATGACAATAGTGCCAGTTCGACTATTGATAACCACACGCGCAGGCGCATCTGCTGGCGTGAAGTCAAAGTTTTCAAGTGTTGCTAAAAAGCCAACACGTTGGCCTGCGTCTCTAGGTGCAGTTACTCTTACTGAAGCGGCATCAATGGGCTTTGCAATAACATAACCATTCTCAGGCTGCGCACCCAATCTTTCATTGATGGTGTCAGCTAGCGCTTTAGCAGTGGAAAAATCAGGATAGTGAAGATTAAGCGTCAAATAATCCCCATTGGCAAAGCCACTTGGCACGCTTTGCTCTACCATGGCTCCATTGGGAATGCGCCCAACCGTTGGCGTATTTACAACGATTCGAGAACCATCACCGCCTTCTGCACCGAAACCGCTTACAACCAAACTCCCCTGTGCCACGGCATACACTTTGCCATCAACACCGCGCAGGAAAGTTTGTAACAACGAGCCACCTTGCAGGCTTTTCGCTTCACCAACTGAGGATACAGTTACATCAATGGTTTGACCGGGTTTGCTGAAAGCGGGCAAATTGGCATGTACCGCCACCGCGGCAACATTTCGCGTATTAGGTCGCGTGTTGGCATCCATCCGTATACCAAAATTAGCCAACATGGTTCTAAAACTTTGCTCAGTAAAAGGGTTCTGTTCGCCAGTGCCTGGCAAGCCGACAACCAAACCGTAACCAATTAACTGATTTGAACGAACACCCTGAATGGATGCAACGTCTTTAATACGCTGTGCATTAGCGCTATGAATGCAGCCTACACACATGCACAGTGCTATCGCGAAAAACGAAAAATAACGCATAACTACACTCTCCACGTTAAAGTGGCCACCAAGATGAATCGAAGAACTTTGCCAACCAGCCCTTTTCTTGTGCTCTTGCAAAGGTACCAGTGCCGCTGTATTGAATGCGCGCATTGGCAATTTTGGTAGACTCTATTTGATTGTCAGGGTTGATATCTAATGGACGAATCACACCTGTAAGACGGATATATTCGTCTCCGTGGTTAAGGGTCATCCATTTCTCACCGCGCACAACTAAGTTTTTGTTGGGGAGTACATCGACAACTGTCACCGAGATAGCGCCTTGAAGGCTATTTGTCTGATTGGCCGCAGCATCACCCGAAAAGTCATTCGACGAATCAAGACCAAATTGAATAGACTGATTGCCTATGTTAATGGCGTTGCCCGCTAAACCCGTAATCGGTTGCAGGTCTGCTGTTGTTTCACGCGATGTGGTCGTGTTAGCCGATTTCGTTGCCGCCGTATTCTCGCTTAGTACCACGGTAATAATGTCACCTACTTGACGTGCGGTAACATCCGAATACAAGCTGTTAGCCAGATGAGGTCTAAACAAGGAGCCGTCTTCAATAACGGTTTCTTCCGGATAATTCGGCACGACAGGCGCATAAAATGGGTCATTAGCCTGAACGCGCTCATCAGTAGTACTCTGACAGGCGCTAAGCAGTGAGCAAAGCATAATGAAAATGGCGCAACGCATCTCAATCTACTCCTACAGCTGTTGAATAACTTGACCAAGCATCTGATCAACAGAGGAAATAACTTTCGAGTTCATCTCATAAAGACGTTGGCTTTCAATAAGGTTTACCAATTCTTCCGTCACGTTTACATTCGACGTTTCCAGCGTACCTTGAGAGATCATGCCAAGCCCCTGCAAACCTGGGATGCCTTGTATAGGCGCACCACTTGATGCCGTTTCTACATATAGATTTTGCCCGGTTGGTTGCAAACCAGTTGGATTGACGAAGTCGGTTACATTCAACTGTCCAAGTAGCTGAGGCTCTGCCTGTCCTCGAATACTTACGCTGATCTGACCGTCTTGTGAAATCGTGATTTGCTGCGCATCAGGTGGGATTGTGACCTGAGGTTGTAGCAAGTAACCTGCACCAGAGGTAACAATTTGTCCTTGGTCGTTTAGGCTAAATTGCCCATTACGGCTGTACGCCAATGTGCCATCTGGCTGAAGTATTTCGAAATAGCCACGGCCTTGTATAGATAAATCTAACGCATTTTCGGTTGTTAGTAGATTCCCTTGCGTATGTGCTTTTTGCGTAGAAACCACTTTCGAACCTGAACCTAGCATTAGTCCCGAAGGCAGCTCAGTATCTGCTGACGAACGGCCACCTGGCTGATTGATATTTTGATATAACAGGTCTTCAAACACCGCACGGTCTTTTTTAAAGCCAACCGTTGATGCGTTTGCCAAGTTGTTAGATACCACAGCAACATCAGTTTGTGCGGCATCAAGTCCGGTTTTACTAATCCACAGTGCTGGATGCATGTTAACCTCCGACGTTGCCTTTCAAGCAACAAATCTAAAAATACGTTTACAGAATTCGTAGCAGCATGTTGCCGCGAGTATCTAATTCTTCCGCTTGCTTCATTACTTTCACTTGAAGCTCGTAATGGCGCTGAAGACTGATCATGTCGACCATCTCTTCTACGGCATTCACGTTCGACCCTTCTAGCATGCCCGACATCACTTTCACGTTAGCATTGGGATCTGCAATTGAACCGTCTTCCATTCGAAAAAGACCGTCTCGACCACGTTCCATATCAGCGTAATTAGGGCTGACAAGTTTCAGTCTACCCACCTCTTCAATAACGTTAGCGGGTGCGCCGAGTTGTCGCATAGACAGTGTGCCATCAGACGCAATATTCAAGTTGTCCAACGGCACTGGAAGAAAAATTGGACCGTTGTCGCCTAATACAGGGCGTCCTTGAACATCTGTCAAAATTCCGTCGTCACCTAACTTGAAGTTACCATTTCGCGAGTATGCTTCTTGTCCGTTTTGGTCTTGAACGGCAAACCACCCGTCCCCTTGAATAGCAACATCAAGGTCACGTTCAGTCTTAATCATCGGGCCCGACTCGTAATTATTTGAAGGGCTCTCTGTCATTGAAAATACTCGGGTTGGCAAACCTTCACCGTACGCGGGCATTGACCTTGCCTGCTCTAACTGAGCACGAAAACCTGTAGTCTGCGCATTGGCCAAATTGTTCGCGCGTACACCAGTACCTAAAAGATCTTGAGAAGCGCCACTTGCTGCGATGTAGAGAAGTTTGTCCATGACTGACTTTTGACTCTGATTAAACCTTACCCTTGATTTTGCAAAGGCAATGCCAATGTGTAGAGTTTGTAGCCAACAGGCTCACATGAAGTTGTAGAGGTATGAAATATATAGAAAAATAAAGAGGCCGCGCAGAGGCGACCTCGTGAATTAATATGAACTTTGCCGACGAAAAGCGCTTAGTTATTGCCGCTTTTCTGCCGCCCTATCCGCCTATCGAATATTCAGGATAGTCTGGTTAAGCGAATTGTTTACTTCAAGCGCTCGAGAGTTTGCCTGGAAGTTACGCTGAGCGATGATCATGTCGATTAGCTCAGTGGTCAAGTTTACGTTCGCTTGCTCTAGCGCTGATGAATTAATTTCACCAAAGGTACCCGTGGTAGCTTCACCTGCTAGTGCCTCTCCAGACAAAATACTCTCTTTCCACTGGGTGCTGCTTTCCTGAGTAAGGCCCTGCTCGTTAGAGAAGCGTACTAAGGCTACACGCACGATAGGTTCAGACGTACCGTTTGAGAAAGTTGCTCGCACAAGGCCATCTGGACCAATATCAATACCCGTCAAACGGCCCACTGGCAAACCATCTTGCTCAAGTGACGTTACTTCGAATGCAGACGCGAACTGAGTAGGTTCATTCGGTGTTGCACCATTAACATCAAGGTTAAAATCAATGCTAATTTGTTGCGATGGATCTGAACCGTTCGCCAAAATAGTGGCACCAAGTGCCTCTGTTTGCATCTTGAAGTCTAGTGTTGCAGTACCATCTGGCGTTTCCATCCCAACAAAGTCACCACCTTGCGAGAAGATGAGCTTTGAAGCAGTCACTGCATTACCCGTATTTGATCCCACAACATTCACTGCTGTAGCAGGGTCAGTGTCCGCGCCAGCAGAGTCGGTCATGTCAACCAAGGTATCGTCAACGGCCGTTGCAACATACCATTCGTTATCTACACCCGCGGTGCCGTCTTTAATAAAGTAGTATGTCATTACGTGGCTATCACCTAATGAATCGTACACTGTCACTGACGTGGCCGCGTTGTAGGTTAAGGGGTCTTCTGGGTTAAAATCTGCCGGATCAAGTGCTGAATCACCCGCCGGTAGGTTCATTCTAATATCGACTTCAGAAGTTTGCTGCGGCGAACCCGAAGAGTCAGGAATTCGTACGGGCTCGGTGGTACTTAATGCAACCGATGCACTCGTGCCATCAGCATTCACTGGAAAACCTAACAGGTTGTCACCATTACTGTTAACGACAAAGTTATCACTATCTAGCTTGAATTGGCCCGCTCGAGTGAAAGAAAAATCGCGAGAGGTTATTTCAGGTACAGTGGCAAAAAAGCCATTGCCGGTAATCGCCAAATCCAGTGAAGTATTGGTAAATTGCAAACTACCTTGTGAAAACTGCTGTGCAACTTCTTGTGTTAAAACACCATCACCCACTTTGGTTTTACCACCCGCTAACAGTGATGCCGCATATACGTCACCAAACTCTGCACGAGATTCCTTAAAGCCAACCGTATTTACGTTTGCGATGTTGTTGGCGGTTACATCCAAATCTTTTTGTGCGGCAGATACGCCACTCAGTGCAATATTAAAAGACATTATTGATTCTCCTACTAACTGCCGATTTGAATGACGTCATCAAGATTGATACTGACATCACCATCCAAATTCAAAATTACGCCTTGACCACTACCGGCCAAGCTGACACTTCCCACATGGCGGTTTACGGCTGTGTTCAACTGAACACCTTCACCGTTCAACTCACCGGTAGCATTGATTACATACTCGCCTGGGGTGACATCATTGCCATGCTTGTCTTTGCCATCCCATTCAAATTCGATATTGCCAGCAGTTTGGGTGCCAGCATCAATTGTTTTAATTACTTCGCCGTATTGGTTTTCAATGGTAATTTTCATGTTCTGAACTGTCTTCTCGTTCACAACTACCCCTGAAATACCGTCACCTTGATTTGCCATATAGCCCACGTTGCCTTGCACCAATACGTTTTGACCAATAAGACTAGAGGCTTGAAGCGCTTGGTTTGACGTCATGGAAGCAGCGAACGACTCAAACTTTTCATTTAGCTGTGAAATGCCATCAGCCATGGTAAAAGATGTCATCTGAGCAACCATTTGGTCATTATCAACCGGTGCGGTCGGATCCTGATTGGCAAGCTGTTCAGTCAGCATGGCAAAGAAATCTTCTTGCGATAGCTGCTGCTCAGTCCCGTCGGCAATCTTCACCGTCTCTTCTTGCCAATACAAATCTGTATTTAAGCCGGTATTGTTTATGGTATTCACTGGTTTATCCTCACATTAACCAAGCGGCAGATTATTGCCCTTGACCGAGTTGAAGCACGCGGCGGAAAATTCGTTTGGTTGTATCTGCAACTTGCACATTTGTCTCGTAAGCTTTTGATGCCGACATCATATTAGCCATTTCTTCCACAATGTTGACGTTCGGCTTGTAGATGTAGCCATTCTCGTCTGCCATTGGGTTATTTGGTGCATATTCCACTTGCAGTGGCGCATCGCTCTCTACAATACCTCTTACCTGCACGCCAGTACCTTTTGACTGATCACGCATGGCATCTTGAAGCGCTGTTGCAAACACAGGGTGTCTTGCTCGGTAGGTCTCGTTGTAACTACTGCTCACCGAATTCGCATTAGCGATATTACTTGCAGTGGTATTTAAGCGCACATTTTCCGCTTCCATACCTGTGCTCGATATTGTCATTACATTAAAAAGACTCATGACTATTGACCTCCAGAGCTTAACGCTTTCTTCATGCCTTTAATTTTTCCATTCAAAAATTCAAGACTTGCTTGATAGCGCAACCCATTATCTAAAAATCGATTTCTTTCGGCTTGTACTTCAACAGAGTTCCCGTCTCCCGTATCAGGTTGAGTCGGAATTCGGTATTTCATGTCAAAATTTGCCGCTACTGACGTTGAATTGCCGCCTATGTGGCGAGAATTTGTCCTAACGAGACCACCTGAAGAGTGAGAAGAGACGCCGCCCGAACTTTCTTTCATTGCAGACTGCATAGCTTTGTTAAAATCGATATCTCTGGCTTTGTAGCCAGGTGTATTGGCGTTGGCAAGGTTGCCCGCAATCACTTCCATACGCTCTGTGCGTATCTTGAGCGCGGATTCGTGAAACCCTACTAATTTGTCTAAATTAATTGCCATAAATCGACCTCTGACTTACTCGTATTGCTTTCTCTGTGTTCATCTTTTGGCTTGGCGTTTATTTGCCCACAAGATGAGATATGAAAAAGTCTCTTCTAAGCATGTGATGTATGTGGAAGTTCAACACACGTCATCGATACTTATTTTTGATTGCGGTTAGGCTTTCTTGAAGATTATTTAGCAAAGCAGATGCCAAAATGTGTTTTTGACGGGGAAAGAAAAGTAAGAAAACGGGTTTAATTAGAAGAAAAACACTTATTAATCAAACCCATATTAATATTTATTTTTTTTGATAGTAGAGCCCAGGGTGACACTTAACCATGCTATAGATATCACTCGCTGCGCTTATAGATTCAGAAGCGCCAAGGAACAGTACGCCATCACTTTGCAGCTGTCCGGCAATTTGTTGCAGTATTCGCTGTTTAACTTGAGGTGAAAAATAAATAAGGACGTTGCGGCAAAAAACGATGTCGAAGCGGCCAAGACCTGCATAACTTGACAACAAATTAAGACTTCGAAATGAAACCATTCGCCGAACTTCAGGCTTCACTTGCATCAGGCCTGTTTCGTGTTGCTCAAAAAAAGTGTCACGGCGCTGCGCAGAAAGACCACGAGCAAGTGAAAGTTCGTCATAGATACCTTGCTCGCACTTCTTAAGCATTTCAGAAGAAAGATCAGTCGCCACTATTTCAACGCCAGCACGCAGAGCGCCCGGCCGCTGACGCTGGAACTCAAGTACTGACATGGCAATAGAATATGGCTCTTGGCCGGAAGAGCATGCCGCACTCCAGATCCTGATCTTCTGATTCTTAGATGCGAGTTTTGGCAATAAATCCTTGATGAGAAGATCGAACGGGTAATTATCTCGAAACCACAACGTTTCGTTTGTGGTCATTGCATCGATCACACCTTGCAGAAGTGTGCGATCAAATCCGCGCACAACAACATCGATGAGTTCATCCGCAGATTCGTACTTATGCTTGTAAAGCAAAGAGGCAAGGCGGCTTCGTACTAAGTACTGTTTATTGTCACCTAATACAATACCGCACTGCTTTTCGAGAAAGTCTCTAAATTTAAGGTAACTTTCTGGCGAAACATCTTTATTAGCCAATGCAGTGTTGCTCCGTTACTCGCATTCAGTCATTAACCATTTTTGGACCGCTGTAGCCAACTCATCTGGGTGGAATTTAGCGATAAAGTCATCAGCCCCAACTTTCTGCACCATGGCTTGGTTGAACACACCACTTAATGAGGTATGTAAAACGACATGAAGCTTCTGAAGCTCTGGTGTATTTTTGATTTCGGCAGTAAGGGTGTAGCCGTCCATTTCCGGCATTTCAATATCCGATACCAATACACCTACTCGATTTGTTACATCACCATATTCTTCGGCAATAGCCTTTAGACGATTGAGCGCTTCTAACCCGTTTTTGGCAAGCTCTATTTCAAGCCCGAGGCTTGTTAGCGCCTTTTTGACCTGATTGCGCGCCACGGCAGAATCATCTGCAATAAAGATGATCTTGTTCTCTTGGCCTTGGGTGGTTAAGCCCTCTGCAACCTCAGTGCTAACTTCAGCATTGAGCGGTGAAATTTCATTTAAAATCTTTTCAACATCGAGGATTTCGATTAGTTCATTTTCTACTTCTGTAACCGCGGTCAAGTAGCTGGCGCGCCCTGTACCTTGAGGCGGCGGCATAATAGCATCCCAGTTTGTATTGATAATGCGCTCTACAGCACCCACCAAAAATCCCTGAACGGAGCGGTTGTATTCAGCGATAACAATAAAGGAATTTTTCAAATCCTCAATACGCTTACCACCGGTAGCCATGCTCAGGTCTATTACTGAAATAGTTTGCCCACGGATATGTGCAACGCCGCGTACTAGCGGGTTCAACTTCGGCATTGCGGTTAGAGGTGGACATTGAAGTACTTCACGCACTTTAAACACGTTAATCCCAAAACGCTGACGTCCGTTCAGTCTAAACAGCAACAGCTCTAAACGATTCTGTCCAACGAGCTGGGTGCGCTGGTTAACTGAATCTAAAATCCCCGACATAGGTCACCTCTAAGTAATACTGGGCATGATCATTGCCTACTATGTTTAAGATAGACAATATCACTAAATTTTTGCAGGTCAAACGACAGAAAAATGACGCTTGCTTCTGGTTATCGACCAAAATGCACGTTACTGCAACTTTGTTATCTGCATTGAGTTACTTAAGCATAGTCAATAACTCAACAACTGAACACGAAAAGTCATGATGAAAAATACGTACGCTAGCCTAAGCAGAACCATTTATTCGTTCGTCACACTTGTTGCGATGGGACTTATCCCCATTTCGAGTGATGCTTCGCAAAGTATGCACGAAAAAGTCGAAGAAGGCGCGAAACAATATTTATTGTCACAACTTGCTGATAACTCTCAAGATACTAGCACTGATGTGTCAATTGTGAAGATAGACGATAGAATAAACATTCCCAATTGCCCGACTGGCTTCCAATATCATGCTTCTCCTGAAGCGCTCGCCCAGTCGTACATATCTGTTCGTGTGAGTTGTGGCGATAATGATTGGTATTTATTCACAAGTGGTCAAGTTACGCGCACTACGGAAATTGTGGTAACTCAAGGCGCGGTAAGTCCAGGAACGGTTTTGACCGCTTCAAACCTATCACTTGCTAAAGTGGATATTCGAAAACTTAGATTCACCGCTTTCACCGATATTGATGCGCTTGTTGGCGCTCGCGTAAAACGGCGGGTAACTGATGGTCAGGCACTGCAAAGCAATATGCTATGCTTTGTATGTAAAGGTGATAGGATTACCATAACCGCACAGGTGGCTGGTATGGAAGTAAAAACAGCTGGAATTGCCCAACAAGACGGTGTTGTAGGTGATAACATTAAAGTGATTAACGCCACCAGCCAAAAGCCTGTTATTGCAAGAGTCGCCAGTTCAGAAGAAGTCGTGATACACTTGTGATTGAGGCAATGAAAATCTACCGCTTTTGTTAGTAAAAAGGCTAAAGAAAATACGCGCTAGGCCGATACAGATAACAGAGGCAAAAAGGTAGTGAGGATTAATTATGGCAATTAACAATATAAACAATGGGTTACCTAAAACTCCCGTTGATAATGGCAAGGTTGCGCAGCAAAATCAAACGCAGCAAGCCCAACAACAGGCATCGGCTCAGACTGCATCGACAGCGCCTGCGCCACGTCAAGATTCTGTTTCGTTGACACAGTCGGCGCAGCAGTTAAATCAAGTTCAAAAGAAAGGGTCTGAAGCGCCTGTGAATCAGGAAAAAGTGGACCGTCTTAAAAAAGCAATTCAAAGTGGTGAGTACCGCGTTAATCCAGAAGTACTGGCTAACAAAATTGCAAAACTTGAGTCAGAAATCTTCAGCTCAAAGTAAAACGCATGCCCGTTGGCATGTAGAGTCCACTAATCTTTAAAGTAATTTAGTAAGTAGCTTAATAAGCAATGTAATACAGGTATCGAAGTGACAGAACAGATGAGCAATTTGGAACAGGCACTAAGCAAACAGGTAGAACAACTTTCTACACTCGCTTTATTGCTTGAAAAAGAATTGCAATTGATCAGTTCCCGCGAAGCAGAATCACTGATGCGTTTGCTCGACGAGAAGTCTGTCTTACTGGAAGCTATTCAAACTCTTGACGGTCAGGTGGAGCAGTTGATAAATGCTGTTCAAGAAATGACTGAAAAAGAAGAAGCGTTACTAGAGAAAGCAAAGTCGCTTTTAGACGATTGTAAGTATCGAACTCAAATCAATCAAAAAGCCGTTGAGCAAGGACAGCTACGCCTCACACACCTACGCAATTTGATGATGGAGTTACGCGCCAAAGAATCGTTGACTTACGATAAGAAAGGTAAACCGAAAGGTGGCACTTTGGGTTCTGGCGTAAGTGCGTAACGCAATTTAACTCGGCACTACCTTAATAGTATTTAACGTTTTTCACCCTTCTAGGCTTTGCTGTCGTTAGGTAAAGGTCGTAGACCTGCTTCATATCTAATGAGAGTTCGGTAACATAAGTGTCATCTCCAACAGGATACGCCTTCACAACCTCAGCGCCACGGATAACACCTTCTACTGATGCTTTGAGTGTTTCACTTTCAACCACAAGACTCGAGACAGATTGGTTACCTTCTAAACGCTGCCCGTATACTTGTTCAGCTAACTCGCGATAGGCATCAAGTTTTGAAGCTCTCATTGCCATTATTAGCTTAGCGCTCTCGCTGTCACCGCGCTGAGAGTCAATAGGCGCATAACCAACCGCTTTAAGTATAGGATAGCTCTCGGGCTCCACCGTTTCCCATTCCACATGTTTGTCGATAATGCCACAGCCACCCAAAGAAAGTGCAGCCCCTAGCGAAATAGCAAGCAACGAAGATTGACCGATATTCTTAAGTTTCTTAGACACTTTACATGGCATAACCGTATTTCCTGACAAAAACAACTCAGACAACATTTTGACGCTGTTAAGCGTCTATTGGCTTTGAATTAATGTAACAGTAATTCATAAAGCAATTTGTGCGCCCATTTGAATTACTCTCGTAAATCTGAATCCATTGTAGGTTTGATTACGGGCCGTAAATTGCCTGAAATGTTACGCAATCAATAGACGGATTTTTGGCAAAGATTATTGGCATCTTTTTAGCATATCCCATATGCGTTTGCTTCTTGCCTTAATAAACAAGGTACAAACAGCGCGGTAAAAGCCGCGCACAACAACACAACCAAACGCCCTTATCAATAGACGCCTGACGCGCGTTGCGTCAAGGTATTAGTGACATTTTACAGAGGTGTATTGTGCGACATTTAAATAGAGTGACAGCAACAGCGCTATTTAACATTGTTGTGGTGGTCATTTGCCTAATTGCACTTTTTATGGGGCAAGCAAATGCCGCATGGTATGAAGCTAAAGGACAAGCCGTTATTATTGATGGCGATAAAGAAGACGCAAGAAAGAAAGCTACGCAAGAAGCACTAAAACAAGCAATGTTATTCGCTGGTGCGTCTATCCACAGTGTACACACACTTACCAATGGGCTGCTTGAAAACGAAGAAATGACAATCAGCGCCTCAGGCGAAGTTGCTCAATTAGAATTAGTCGATGAAATATACAATGGCAACGTTATTACCGTCGGTATCAGAGCCGATATCTTTCCAAAAGCACAATCATGTGACGCACAATTTGATGAGAAACACTTTTCAACAACGCGCTTTTTAGTTAAAAGCCGTCAGCAACTCACTCATGGTAACATTGTAAACTTTGACCAGGCATTTACTGAGCGCTTTGGTTTTATAATGCGCAATACCACTGACAACCTAAAACTTACGCACATAGCGCCCCACACTGCCCAATTTAAAACCCAATTTACCGAACAAAATGTGCGCAATCTTTCTCAGCAAAGCAACACGCAGTACGTTATTCTCGGCAGTATAGACGACCTCAGTATTGAAACATCTCCATCATCAATTTTCACACCTTGGAAAGACGACAAACAGCATAGACATTTTTCGCTTACCCTGCGCGTATACGATGGTATCAATGGTGGTCTTCTGTTCACGCACAACTACAAGACACGTGCGCAGTGGAGTTTTGACAAGTTCGAGAATGTTGACGAATACTCAACCGCATTTTGGCAGTCCCGTTACGGGCTAGCAGTGCAAGAGCTCGTTGAAGACGCCGTGCAAGATATAAAAGAAGCGACAGCATGCCAGCCAATCACAGGGCGAGTTATCCACGTTGCAGGCGATGTTATTTCGGTATCTTTAGGGCGAGATAACGGCGTCAGTAATAATGATGAACTATACGTTTATCAATCAAAAGAAGTCATAGACGACTATGGTCGTAAATACCTTCAATATCACCTTTACCCAGGTACTTTTGTTGTGCGTAACGCGTATAGCAACTCCTCGTCAGTAGTGAGTAAGAATACAGGTATTGTGGCTAATATTCAGGAGAACGATTTTGTTGTGAAGAAATAGTGTGATTCAATTCTATGGGTTAACAGGACTAATTTTTTACGTATAATCAAGATGCTGTCCCCATAGTTTAACTGGATAAAACAAGAACCTCCTAAGTTTTAGATCTGCGTTCGAGTCGCGGTGGGGACGCCATTTTCGTGATATTTTCACATACCTTTAACGTAAATTGCTGAGATCTTTTATCTTGCAATTTGTGCATTTCGTGGAAAAAGTCGATTTTCCATGAAAAAAACTCGCCTAAAGTATTAAAAAAAATAGCGTTTTTGGGCTAATTGAAAATTTATACGAAAGTATTAAGCTGTTTTTCGAGTCCAAAAAAAACACTCCAAAATCACAAAAATCCCATTTAAAACAAAAGCTAACGAAGTTAACAATTCCAATTCTCATCTGTAGTCAGGGCACTGCTTAATTAGTTATGTGTGTTGATACTTTATCTTTTGTCAAGTCATGTGGTTGAATAACCATCGAAGTATGCTAGCAGTCTAAAACAGCGTACATCACCACTATAAAATTCATAACGTTTTCGTGTCACTGGAATTTCGGTGACACTTTTAGGGATAATTTGGGATATACACATGAAAAAACGCTTAGTCTCTCTTGCGCTACTTTCAACGCTATCTGCTTCAACAATTGCTGCAAATAGCACATTTCAAGCTACTGTAAATGCCATCTCTGATGCGGCAATTGCACAAACTACTGCACTTCATTTTGGTGCGATGCAACCAACTTCAGGTGCCGTTTGTACAATGGACAACACAGGTGCAGTTACAGGAAGCTGTGATGCCACCAACGCAAACATTGCTATTGGTCTAATCACTGTAAGTGGGCTGACCGCTAACGTACCGCTAAACGTAACCGTTACTGGTCAAGCCGGTACCAACGTTTCGTTCTTATCAGAGTTTGATATCAACGGCGCTGTTGGCACGCATGAAAACAACCCTGACAACACCGCTATTGCTGTAACGACTAATGGTACGGGTGATAACTTAACGCTTGACGTATACGGTCAGATGACTGTTACTACTGCACTAACACCTGGTGACAGCTATACAGCAAACTACATCGTAGATGTATCTTTCCAGTAAAACTGCTAAAGTAGGGTGCTAATTCAAGCACCCTTTCACTCTCAAATCATGCAGTTGGGACCTTCACTTTATGCGCAGTACACCGTTCTTTTCTCGTTTCTTTTTTTATACATTTTTACTTTTTGGGCTAATACTTTCAACGCAGGTTTCAGCCAATGTCGCGCTATCTAAATTTAGAGTCTATTTCGACGGTAAAACCCGAACCGCTTCACTGCAATTAAGAAATACGGGTGCTAAAGAGTTTAAGTACACTGCTGAATTAACGCTTAACGAAATGACCGAAGAGGGTGCTATTTACAGCGTTAATAGCGACCCATTGGCTGCCGATAAGTTTATTCGCTTTTCGCCAAAGCGAGGCACTATTAAGCCGGGTGAAAGACAGGCGCTACGCTTTGCCTTAAGAAAACCATCAGGGCTTGCCGATGGCGAATATCGCGCGGTATTGCGTATCGTCACTGAACTTGCTCCTACTGAAGGCGGAAACGTCAACCTTGCAAGTAAACTGGCATACAACGTACCCATTATAGTTCGTCACGGTGAGGTGTTTGCTGAATCAAGTCTCGCCTCACCCTCTACCGTGATGCATAACGGGCAGCCCCATATACAGGTATGGCAAACAAGAACGGGGAATCGTTCATTGTTCGGCGATTATGTAGTGGAAACAACAGATGGTGAAACCTTAGGCGTGCTAAACAACGTAGCCGTTTATCGTCCTCTCGAACGCAGAAAAGTATTAATACCACTAACTAATGCGTCAAAAGGCGACGTGGTAATCCGTTATACAGAAAACGAAAAGTTTGGTGGTAGTCTAGTACTCTCTATCCCCCACACTATTAACTAACCCACTGTTAGATCTTTATGTTCAGGCTCGTTGTGCTTTTGCTGCTAGCGTTAACAAATAGTGCGCTTGCGGCAAATTGTAAACTTGACGAGCCTTTTAAGCACGTAACACTCGACGAAGACAACTTTTATATTGCCGTTTTACGTTTAAACGGGCGCCCGGTGTGGGACGGTTTAGATGTTTACAACGTCGATGATCATTTGCTTGTGCCTGTTTCACTTCTTGTTGATGCAATGGGCCTGAATTGGAACATAGACATTCCTACGAATAATATTGCTTCGCAAGGCGCTGAAAGCCACTGCGATTTTGATATTCAATTTTCATCTACCAGTACAAACTCTCGCGACTTCCTTTATTGGAGTAAAGACGATTTTGACCTTTACATTGATGTAAATGCGCTGCCAGCTTTGCTGCCCGTAAGTTATGAGTTCGATGATTCACTTTTGGTATTAAGTCTTACCAGCAATGATATAGAATTTATAGATACCACAGAGCCTCGGTTGATTGTCCCAACGTTTTATAAAAAAGATACCGAGAGTATCGACCGCGTTATTGACGATACGTACCACTTTTATACCTCCCCATTGTTTAGTTATCGCGTTGTAGCGCAAGACAGGAACGCGCAATCAGAACGATTAAGTGTCAATATCAATGCTGGTTTCGATTTACTTAAGCACGAAACCAACTTTCGAATGAGTAGAGTAAGGGATACTAGCCAACACTTCTTACGACTGACAAGAACGTTAGAGGATACCGCGACGTTACTTAGCGAACGAGGCTTAACCTACGAATTAGGTGATATTCAATTAATCGGAGACAATGTTGTCACCTCCCCCAGTCAATCGCTGGGTTTCCTCATTCACAACGGCGATGACAAGGGACGACGGAACTTTTCCAAAACCACTATTGAAGAGTTTGTACTTCCGGGTTGGCGTGTGCAGCTGTTTAGAAATGGGCAGTTTATCGATGAAAAATTCAGTGACGATCAAAACAAAGTACTGTTTGAAGATATTGACACGTTTTACGGAAACAACTTCTTCGAACTTAAACTTTACGGTCCTGAAGGACAACAGGAAACCCGAAATCAAACCGTTAGCGTTGGGCAAGAGCAAACACAAAAAGGTGACATCGATTTTAGTTTTGGGGTGAATGACAATAATTATCGCTTGTTAGATGGCAAAGTTTCTGAAAGTGGTTTAGGGAAATCAGTATTAGCGAAGGTAGGCGTGGGCTTAACTGATGATACAAGTATATCTGGCACTTACCAACGCTTATGGCTTAACGATACACCACTCGATTATTACACCAGCGCAATAGATACGCAATTTAAAGGTTCTGCGTTGCATGTATCCCTTACACAGCAAGAGCAAGGTGGTTATGCGACGTTTGTTGGATGGAATGGAAGGATTAATCAGGATGTTGTATTTAACTTTTCAAATCGACATCTTAGTGACTTTGTTAGTCAACGCTATGGTGAAAACTCGCTAATTGAAAACGAAACCACCGCTCGAATTAATGGGCAAACTGAATTATTTGGGCGGCTAGGCTGGAACGTCAACCTGTCGTATCGTACGTTTAAGCGAACAGATGACAATGCTAGTCTCGGGCTGAACATAAATAATAATTTATTAGGCGGTACGCTTTCTGGTGGTGTAGTGCTAGGCAAGAATACTGCGGAACCTGTAACTGGCCGATTGTATTACTCTAAGCAAATTGAAGGCTGGCAAGTTGCCAGTGCTTGGGACTTTGTTCCGTCAGATGGCTTTAATACCGACACTTTTTATGTTGCATTGCGCTGGCCTTATTTACTATCTCAACATCGAGAAACACGCTTACAGTACAGAGCAAGCGGTACAAACAACTTTGAATTGCAACATCAGCACAACTGGACCTTCGACTTTGTTAACGTGGGATTGGGTGGAACGCTTGGTGAAGATGGCGACTGGTCAATAAATCTCACATTTACAGGCAATATCAATTATAACCCGTACAGTCGCGCATTTAATTTTGACAGAGCGGCGACCACAGCAGCTGGCAGAATAGATGCTTTTGCATTCCTTGATGCAAACAGAAACAATCAATTTGACAGCAATGAGCAACCTCTAGAGGGTGTGAACTTCAAAGGTAATTCGCAATGGCGCAATGATTACACCAATGAAGAAGGTAAAGCGCGCATTATTACCAGTCACAACTTCCAAACGTTATCGATTGATAGCGCCTCACTGCCCGATCTCTATATGATAGCCGCAGACAATAATGTTGAAGTACTGACGCACAGCGGTGGTGTAAACCAAGTGAATTTACCGGTACACACCATAAGCGATGTAGAAGGCACACTTTTCCTTGTTAGCGAACAACAAAGTCGCGGCGCACCGAGGGTTCAGCTAAATATTGTTGATGAAACTGGCAATAATGTGGCCACAACTTATACCGAGAGTGACGGTTATTTTTACGTTACGCAACTTCCACCTGGTGAGTATGAACTTGAAATAGACGAAGGCTACCTACAGCGAAATGCGCTAAGCGTGAGTAGTAATTCATTGTCATTTATTGCACCTACTGAAGGTGATTCCATCTACTTAGACGACATCAAACTTATCAAGTCAATCGAATCGTCACAAGGTCTCCAATTAGACGATGATAGTCAATTTACCGAAAGTTCGATTATTGATGCCGATGTTAAATACGAAATACAAATTGGTATTTTTAGACATGCTCGTTCGATAAGTGAAGTCGTTAGACACCTCCCTACTACACCGAGCTCAATGCAGTATTATCGCAATCATAGATTAGCCATGACCTATGTAACGGTTGGCGGGTTTACAAGTATTACTGATGCATCGCTATTTTTAGAGGCAATTCAAAGTCACGTTGCGTTTAGTAACGCATTTATTAGTCCTGTTACGCGCTATGAAGGTGAAGATTGGACAAGAGAAACGGCTGTTTATGAATTTGATGAGAAAATTGAAGCGTCGCAACGTGCACTTGCAAAGAGCCTACCCAAACAAATATGTCAGTTGTCTGCATACTACTCCAAGGCATCGGTAAACCCACAAATACTTATATTACACCCAGAATTATTGCTTGTACCAAACTCACCTGCAGACGCAACATTTTATCGATTGTTAGCACCGGTTAACGAAAATGGTAAGTGTGTTGATGACTACCTTGATCATCAATATCGAGACGCACCTTTCATGATCCGCGCTACGAACGTTCTTCACTAGAGCGCGTTGAATTAAAAGGGTTATTGAAAGTTTACGTTAACGGTATAACTGGCTTGATATGTGTCACTGCTTTGCAATTCAGACAACACTTCTAAGTTTCCATGCACACTGATAGTCATGGTGTCGGTTGGCTGAATAGTAGTAACGGAAACACTTTGATCGCCATCGCTATCCGTACTGACTATACTATCGACCGTTATGGCAGGCTGAAAACGCAGTATGCCGTTATCAGAACCGACGACTTCAATTTGATATTCTTGGTTGGCAAGCAACCCAGATATATCGATTAGCCCAACAGAGATATTGGCGTTAGCGCTCACGCAGGCGCCTGATACCGTACCAGAGTTGTCAAGCGAACAGGTTGAGCCTGAAGTGTTGAGTATGCTTCCAAAATGCAGTGGGCTCGCCTCACTTATACTCGGTTCGTCGAATGCCGTAACTGCAGCCTGGAATACTGTGGACGCGGCAGTAACCGGCACAGTAATCGATAGGCAACACAATAGCGTTAGACGTAAAAACATAATTAGAACACTCATCAGATAATACTGAGTATTATAGCCTATTCTTAACCTTGTGCTTAATATCCAGCGACGAAAAATCACCTTCTATATATACCAAAGTATAAATAGACAAAAGTATAAGATCAGAATGCATTACCTAGTCGTATGCGAATGGATATATTGTAAAAACAATATTGCGCCCCACATTAAAGTAAGCGAATCAAAGAAGCGAGTAGTTAACGGGAGCTGACCATGATGTATGAAGATAATGATGATTTAAGTTCGTTCTTTGATGAAATGAAAGACGTTAGACGTATCAAAAGCGATAATGTGGCTCAACTTCACGACCCAGAAAGTGCGCTAGAGAAAAAACGAAAACGCGCATCCTCCCAAGATAGTATTCGAGATAAGTTATTAAATCCTCTGAGTATGGAAGGCGTAAAACCGGTACCGCCTGATGATTTTATAGCCTTTCAACAACCAGGGATCCAAGATGGGGTGTTTAAAAAACTTCGTTTGGGCAAATACCCTTTAGAGAATAAAATTTCGCTAAAAGGAATTTCATTAAAAGAAAGTTGTGATCGCGTTTATCAAACCATTAAACAAAGTCATGAGCGGGGCGTTCGCGCACTGCTTATTCAACACGGACAAGGCCTTGACAGTAAGCCGTTTCCAGCTTTAAAGAAAAGTTATGTGAACCATTGGCTGCGTGAGCTTGAAGAGGTCATTGCGTTTCACACAGCCCAACCATTGCATGGCGGTTTTGGGGCTACTTATGTTTTACTTAAAAAACATCCTGATCAGAAGATGATCAATAGGGAAAATAACAGAAAACGCTAACGCGTATTATCTCGCGTTTTTTAGCCCCCTAAATGAGTAACGCCCGTAGCAGGAAACCTGCTACGGGCGTTAGAATTTTTCTTTCAGACTACTTAACTGAAGACTGCACACTAAGCGTCGATGGAGCATCGGCTGATTTCGCTGAAGTGCTAAACACAGCAGTAACGAACATCAGAACTACAGCAACAGCTACTCCGGTTAAGCCAAACCCTTTTGAAGAACGATTCATTAGTCGTCTCTTATTATTAAAGCCAGCGTATGACTTCGCAACCACGTTGCTTACCACTGGTACAACCCCAACTAAACTCCTGTAACCGAAGCGCATTCCTTGCTTGCACTACAATAGATCAGAGATCCGCTATTGACAAGAGCAAAAAGCAGATTTTTGACGCTTTGCCAAAGGTTTGACACAAAAGGTCTGCTACTTTGGTAAAAAAACGGCTATTTTTGTTTAAATTCAACACGCATTGATGATGAATCTTTCAAAATAGCCGTTTTACTTATTACTGAGATCCGTCAGTTATTAGCCAACAAATTTGCGTGCATTTCTAAAGATACGCATCCACGCGCCATCTTCTTGCCAATCATCCGGACGCCACGAGTTCGCTACCGCTCTAAATACACGTTCTGGGTGCGGCATCATAATTGTACTGCGCCCATCTGATGACGTTAAACCTGTGATCCCTTGTGGTGAACCATTTGGGTTTGCCGGGTATTGCATCGTTGGCTTGCCGTAGTTGTCTACATAACGCATCGCCACTTGCGCACTCACTTGTGCCAGGGCATTATCGTTGGCAAATTCAGCCTGACCTTCACCGTGTGACACGGCAATTGGCATACGAGAACCCGCCATACCGTCAAGTAACACCGACTTAGACTCCATTACCTCAACCATAGCAACACGGGCTTCAAATCGCGCCGACTGGTTAGTAACAAAGTGTGGCCAGTGTTCAGTACCAGGAATCAATGATTTAAGGTTTGATAGCATCTGACAGCCGTTACATACACCTAAGCTAAAGGTGTCGTTGCGGTTAAAGAAGCCTTCAAATTGGTCGCGCGCCATACTATTAAACAAAATAGACTTAGCCCAGCCTTCGCCCGCACCGAGTACGTCACCGTAAGAGAAGCCACCACAAGCAGCAAGGCCAGCAAACTGTTCAAGCGTTATACGACCGGCCAACACATCACTCATATGAACGTCGATAGCGTCGAAGCCTGCGCGAGTAAATGCCGCTGCCATTTCAAGATGCGAATTGACGCCCTGCTCTCTTAGAATGGCGACTTTTGGCTTGACGCCCTTAGCAATATAAGGCGCAGCAATGTCTTCATTAACATCATAAGACAAAGCAACATGCAAACCTGGGTCTCCAGCGTCTTGCTTAGCAGCGTGCTCTTGTTCTGCGCACTCTGGGTTATCACGCAGCTTCTGCATTTCAAACGTAGTTTGCGCCCATGTAGTACGCATAGCAACGCGACTGTCGGTAAGTACAGCAACGCCATCTCGACTGAACTCAATCATGTCTGTCGTGTTAAGCGTGCCGATATCGTGGGTAAGGTCAGTTAGGTCAAACTCGGCCAACACAGCATTAACCGCGTCTATATCGCTTTCTAGCACTTGAATAACGCCACCTAGTTCTTCATTGAACAATACAGCAATCTCATTGCCTTTAAGGGTATCAAGTGTAACGCTCACGCCTGTCTTACCGGCAAACGCCATTTCAGCAACTGTAGTAAACAGGCCACCATCAGAACGGTCGTGATAAGCTTGAACTAACCCTTTTTCAATGAGTGCCTGCATGGCGTCAAAGAAGCCTTTAAGGCGCTGTGCACTGACAACATCCGCTGGGCTATCACCAAGCTGTGTATACACTTGAGCTAAACAGCTCGCACCCAAGCGATTTTTACCTTCGCCAAGATCAAGCAATAACAAACGGCTAGCGCCTTTGTCAGTGCGTAACTGAGGCGTAACTGTCTTACGGATATCTTTAACAGCACCAAACGCTGAAATAACCAGTGACAACGGTGAAGTAACCGCTTTATCTTCACCGTTCTCATTCCATGCCGTTTTCATAGACATTGAGTCTTTACCAACAGGTATCGTTAGGCCAAGCTCTGGGCAAAGCTCTTCACCTACGGCTTTTACTGCTTCGTAAAGGCCAGCATCTTCACCCGGGTGTCCCGCTGCCGCCATCCAGTTTGCCGAAAGTTTAATGCGCTTGATATCGCCTATGTTTGCCGCAGCAATGTTCGTTAGCGCTTCACCAACGGCAAGGCGCGCAGACGCGCCGTGCGATAGCAAAGCCACTGGCGTACGTTCGCCCATCGACATCGCTTCACCGTGATACGTATCAAATGCAGTGGCCGTTACCGCCACATCAGCAACAGGCACCTGCCATGGACCTACCATTTGATCGCGGCTTACAAGACCCGTTACAGAGCGATCGCCAATGGTAATTAGGAACGTTTTCTCAGCAACCGTTGGCAAAGATAAAATGCGATTCGCAGCATCAGCTAATGTAATACCTGTATCATCGAGTGCAGGCGAGCTGACTTTTGTAGAACTTACGTCGCGATGCATTTTAGGTGGCTTACCTAAAAGTACATCAAGCGGCATATCAATAGGTTTATTATCAAATTGGCTATCGTTAAGGTTTAGGTGTTGCTCTGCCGTTGCCTCACCAACCACGGCAAACGGCGCGCGTTCGCGGGCACAAATCGCTTCGAACACTGGCATATTTTCAGGTGCTACAGAGAGTACATAACGCTCTTGTGACTCATTACACCACAATTCAAGTGGCGTCATACCAGGTTCATCTGACAGTACTTTTCTTAGTTCAAAATTACCGCCACGGCCGCCGTCATTGACAAGTTCAGGTAATGCGTTTGAAAGGCCGCCCGCGCCAACATCGTGTATAAACTGAATTGGGTTGTTTTCGCCTAATTGCCAACACGCATCAATGACTTCCTGACAGCGACGCTCCATTTCTGGGTTGTCACGCTGTACAGAGGCAAAATCTAAATCTTCGTTCGATTGGCCAGACGCCATTGACGATGCAGCACCGCCACCAAGGCCGATATTCATCGCTGGGCCACCTAACGCGATTAGCTTCGCGCCAACAGTAATCTCGCCTTTCTCGATGTGTTCACGACGAATGTTACCTAATCCACCAGCCAGCATAATAGGCTTGTGGTAACCACGAACTTCAACGCCGTTGAAGCTATTAACTTCTTGCTCAAACGTACGGAAATAACCCAGTAACGCAGGACGACCAAACTCATTGTTAAACGCCGCACCACCAAGTGGTCCTTCAAGCATGATATCAAGCGCACTTACAATGCGCTGAGGCTTACCATACTGTATCTCCCACGGTTGCTCAGCCCCCGGAATACGTAAGTTAGATACAGTAAAACCAACCAAGCCCGCTTTAGGTTTTGAACCTCGACCAGTTGCACCTTCATCACGAATTTCACCACCTGAGCCGGTTGCTGCACCTGGAAAAGGCGAAATAGCAGTTGGATGGTTGTGCGTTTCTACCTTCATCAATATATCGATATTTTCATGATGGTATTCGTATTGGTGTGACTGCGGATTTGGGAAAAAGCGCCCTGCTTGCCATCCTTCCATGACTGCCGCGTTGTCTTTGTATGCGGAATACACATGATCAGGTAACAACTCGTAAGTGTTTTTGATCATTTTAAACAACGATTTTTCTTGGTCTTCGCCGTCAATTGTCCAACTCGCGTTGAAAATCTTGTGGCGGCAATGTTCAGAGTTTGCTTGAGCAAACATATAAAGCTCTACATCGGTAGGGTTTCTTCCTAGCTTTGTAAAACTATCAAATAGGTAGTCGATCTCATCATCCGCTAGAGCTAGGCCTAACGAGACATTGGCATTTATCAATGCATCTTTGCCTTCACCTAGTACATCTACACTGGTGAATGTATTTGCTTCAGTGTGGGCAAATAGTACAGCAGCATCGTCTGTGTTCGAAAATACAGACTCAGTCATACGGTCGTGAAGAAAACTTGCAATCAGAGCAAAATCATCTTCAGTCAGTTCACTCTCTGTCTCAATATAAAACGCACAGCCTCGTTCAATACGATTAATGCTTTTTAGACTACAGTTATGAGCGATGTCGGTGGCTTTGGAAGACCAGGGAGAGATAGTGCCGGGGCGAGGAGTTATGAGGAAGAGGGTTCCAGTGGGGGTTTGTGCTTGCCTCGCGGGGCCGTAAGTGAGCAGCTTTTCCAATATTTCTATGTGCTGCTTAGACAAATCACCCTGGGAATCGACTAGGTGAACATATTCGCTATAAAGGTTTTTGACCTTAACGCCGGATTGACCCAGCTTTGCAATCAGTTTAGTTTGGTTAAACTCTGACAGTGCAGGAGCGCCTCGAAGGACCAACATATTGATTTACCTGGTTTGTTAGAAACAACGACCACCAATGCGACACGTTGCCTCTTGGATTGATGAGTATTTCGGCGCGGATTATAGAGTAAATATGATCGCTTGATAACCTCATAACGCGCTAACATGACGTTTTTTTTAAACTTAGACGGTTTAATCACAATAAGACAAGGTCTATGCCGCCACTTGAATACAAAAAACGATTAAAACTTTTACTTGTAATCACTTTATCTATGTTGGCTGTAAGCTGTGGTGTGCCATCGGTGCATACTGCTTTATCGACATTGTTAGAGCGCGAATCGTTGCGCGTAGGCACTGTCTACGGTGCTGCAACCTTTTACAACGGTGCTGAAGGGCCACAAGGCTTTGAATACGAGTTGTTAGCAGGTTTTGCCGATTTTCTTGGCGTCACTCTCGATTTGTATCCATTCTATAGCTATGACGTAATGCTTGAACAGTTAGAAGAAGGTAACCTCGATATCGTTGCCACAGGCGATGCCA
This sequence comes from Alteromonas sp. KC3, assembly GCF_016756315.1. Classification (NCBI taxonomy): domain Bacteria; kingdom Pseudomonadati; phylum Pseudomonadota; class Gammaproteobacteria; order Alteromonadales; family Alteromonadaceae; genus Alteromonas; species Alteromonas sp. KC3. The sequence goes on along the minus strand of NZ_AP024235.1, from coordinate 1,085,474 downwards.
TAACTCCTCTGCTAGCCAAACGATTCGACTACGGACCGGCATACCAGCACGTAGAACAATTATTAATTTATCAAGCTGGAACCACTCGCCCACGAGACCTAGAGCAACTAGATAAGCCTATTATTACCGTTTCTGGCAGCAGCCAGACACAACTACTAGAAGAAAGGCTTAACCTCGCCCCCCCACTTCAACCATCCCAACGATTAGTCACTACTGATGACTCTGACTCTGAAGAGTTACTGCAGCAAGTGGCTGATGGCTCCATTGCTTATACCGTGGCAGATAGCAACCGCCTTGCGCTGCAGCGCAGGCGCCATCCGAATCTTGCTGTCGCATTAACACTTCAAGAAAACATGCCAATGGCGTGGGCGCTACCGCTCAATCAAGACGACTCTGTAAAGGCTGCACTTATCGAGTACTTTGGAACCGTGCATCAATCTGGTTGGTTTACTGTTTTAGAAGACAAATATTTTGGCCACATTAGGCAATTTGACTACGTTGACTCGCGAGCGTTTAACGCATCTGCAGAGACCGTACTCAACGAATATAAACCGTTATTTCAAAAGTACTCTGGCGAGTTGGACTGGCGACTAATTGCAGCAATGAGTTATCAAGAAAGTCATTGGGAACCCGAGGCGGTATCGCGAACCGGCGTAAGGGGACTGATGATGTTAACTATGGATACGGCAAGTGACTGGAACGTTGATGACAGAACCGATCCAGAGCAAAGCATTCGTGGAGGTTCTCGCTACTTTGCCAGCCTGTTAAGTCGCATTCCCGCTCGTATTAGTGAACCTGACAGAACGTGGATGGCAATGGCTGCCTATAACGTTGGAATGGGACATTTAGAAGATGCACGAGTCTTAACACAACGACAAGGCGGTAATCCTGACTTGTGGGTTGATGTAAAACGCCGTCTTCCACAACTTAGACAAAAGAAATACTACCGCACCACCAAATACGGTTATGCACGAGGCGATGAGGCGTTGCAATACGTGGAGAATATTCGCCGCTATTACGACAGTTTGGTCTGGCTTGATGAACAAGGACGTATATAGGCGCGATTAACCTGCCATTTATCCTACGCCTATTGATAATTGTCATATCGATGTCATTTATAGGAAGTAGAGTGAGATATACCTATTTCACCGTACTATCGTGCGAGTGTCATAAACTGAACAAAAGCGTGTTTAATTTAAGCTCGCAACACGCTGAACTGAATGATTGAATGGTTGTCTTACCTCACGTTACGCAAGCAATTGCAAGGAGGATTAATGAAAAAAAACCGTTTTATGAGAAAAGGAACAAAATTGAAGAATAACAATAGACGTAGAATGATGTTAAAACGTTGCCATCAAAAAGTACTGCAGCGCCGTAAATTATTTGTCACAAGCGATATGTTTACCCAATTAACTCGAACAAACTAGCCTTCAGCGCTCTGCTTTTTCGCCTTTTTGGCAGCTTTTATTTCCTTCCTGCGCTTTTGAAAAAAACGTGACAATTTGTCGGCACATTCATCAGCAAGCACCCCAGAGACGATTTCCGCTTGGTGATTAAGCGCAGGATGTTGTAATAAGTTCATTACTGAGCCAGCGGCCCCTGTCTTTGCATCCCATGCGCCAAATACCACGCGCTTAACCCTAGCATGCACCAACATACCCGCACACATTGAGCACGGCTCAAGAGTGACATATAAGGTTGCGTCGACTAATCGGTAATTTTGTACTTGTCTTGCAGCCTGTTGCACCGCTCGAAGTTCAGCGTGTGCCGAAGGATCATGTGTGGTGATAGGCTCATTATACCCCTCACCCACTATTTCACCGTTAACAACAATACAAGCGCCTACGGGCACCTCGCCAATCAACTCCGCTTTATCAGCAAGAGATAGCGCGTGCTTCATAAACTTAATGTCTTGTTCAGAAACCATTGAAATGGCGTCAATACTATCCGCTTGTTGTTGGACCATCTCGGAGCCCAACAATTGATTATTTTCGTTACTCATTCGTCAATTTAACTAACTTGGATGGTGAAATTACTCAAAAGGCTGAAGCCATAAATGTACTAGATCGCGTTAACTCATTATAAAATAGTGACTTTTGTCACTTGGCAATGTATTTGCAATCTTACAATATAACCATACTTGCTATTCGTAACTCGTTACATTTAATGCTTAAACGCTATGCCATTTAGGGCTATAGTAACAAAAGAGATATAGCAGTAAGTAGAAAAATAGACGAAACAGGTAAATTGCCGAGTTTTCATCTACACTCTTTTAACGCCATCTGAGAGGGATACCGCCGTGAATATGACCGCTGTTGCCATTGTTGCCATTTGTGCTTGGGCGCTTGTAAGTATTATCGATAGTGCCAAAGACAAAAGTAAAAAAAAGCTAAATAGCAAAGAGACTGACGCTTACAAAGCAGAAATTGCCGAACTAAAAGAGCGTGTTTCGGTCCTTGAAAAAATCGTTACCGATGAGCGCTATGATTTGAAAAAGCAATTTGCCGATTTAGAAAAAGATCGCGTAGCCTAACCTAGATTTCTATGCAGCAAGGCCAGTATTAATTGGCCTTGATGCTCTCTCACATATCCCCTTTATTGCTAACACAGTGCGATTGCACTTCGCGCTAGCTGCCTTCAAGCAGCTTACGTTCGGCACGCTCCACTCGTCTAGGTTTACCCGCAATCACCAACACGTCATGCGCTTGTAATATGGCATCTTGGTCTGGATCTTTCACTTCGTTGCCATTGCGCCTTAGCCCTTTTACCGTCACGCGCATTCGAGCAAAGTCTATGTCTTTGATGGGTTTACCGATACAGGATGCATGCTCAGAAAGCACGACAGCATGAATAAATTCCAGCTTATCCTCAGTACCATACGTTATCTCGGTTGTCTCACCAGGATAGAAGCCGTGCATATGATCGTACCGGCCTTTTCGCTCTGCACGTACGCGTTTTAAAATACGTGACATGGGCACTCCCGCATAGTGCAGCACCTGAGAGACCAACATTAAGCTTCCTTCTTGAAGCTCTGGAACCACCTGATTAGCACCGGCATTGTAGAGACTGTCGAGCTGATAATCCCGTTTAGTTCGAGCCATTACATCCACGTGCTCTGCAAGTGAGCGAGTCTGTGTAATCACTTGCTTGGCTTTATCTACTTGGTCGAAAGTGACTAACACAAGCTTGGCGCTTTCTACATTTGCACTTATCAAAATATCCTTTTGACTTGCATCACCGAAAATCACTGGTTCCCCCGCATTTCGGCTTTCATGCACTCGAACGGGGTCCATATCAATAGCAACAAAGTGAATGCCTTCCATTTTAAGCATTCGCGCAACAGACTGCCCTACACGACCAAATCCACATATGACAACATGGTTGCTTAACGAACCGCTCAACACCGATGCCGTATCGTCATCGCTCGGCAACTCGTTGTTTACTATACGCTTTGCAATAATAACGCTGTTAGCCATTAGCCATGGCGTGAGAGCCATACTTATAACGCCCATACACACAATAAGCGATGACTGTTGTGAGGTAAGCACGCCGTGAGTAGTGGCCAACGCAGCTATAACAAAACTAAATTCTCCTATTTGGCATAGTTTTACGCCAGCAGACCAACCATCAATTGCATCTGTTTTAACGAGCATTGACGCTGCACGAACCAGTACCACTTTAACAATCATTAACGCGAATACACCAAATACAATCTCAAATAAGCTGTCCCATAGCACCGTCAGTTCAAGTTGCATTCCCACCGTAACAAAGAAGAGCCCCATTAATATATCTCTAAAGGGTCGAATATCTGCTTCTAGTTGATATTTATATTGGCTTTCTCCCAACATCATGCCAGCTAAAAACGCACCCAACGCCATGGATAGACCGAAGTAATAGGTAAGACCACCAGCAAGTAGTGCAATTAAGATGGTAGTCAGTACGAACAATTCATCCGTTCTTGTTCTCGCGACTTCTCTAAATACCCATGGCAGCAACCACTTACCTATCGACATCAGTAGTGCTATTACAAATACACCTTTTAATAGTGCTTCGCCTAGCGCCAACGCAATACTGACTTCACCAGTTTGCGCCAGTAATGGAATCGCAATTAAAAAAGGGACTACCGCAAGGTCTTGAAACAGTAAAATACTGACTGCAAGCTGTGTTCTTCGATTGTTGAGGATCCCCATTTCCGTGGCCTGCTTTATAACAATAGCTGTAGAACTCAGTGCTAACGTCCCGCCAATTATTATCGACGCACTTAAATTGATCCCAAGAAAATACGGTACACAAGTAAAGACTGCTGTTGTGAGCAGCATCTGGCCAAGCCCTACACCAAATACCAATGAACGCATTGCGAGCAGTTTTGGGAGCGAAAACTCTAAGCCTAATGAGAAAAGTAAAAACACAATACCCACTTCAGCTAACAGGTGCATTTCCTCTGGATGGGCAAAAACCGTTAATACTTGTGGACCTGCCAAAATACCGGCAAAGAGATACGCGAGAATGGGTGGCAAGTGTGCGCGTTTAAATAACGCGACGGCACACACAGAAATAAACATCAGTACCACAATATTTAAAAAGCTAGTTCCCACATCAACTCCATCTTGTATAACCACTTACTAATCAAACATTTCAACCAATATCGCTAGACTAGCCCACCCATAAAGCGCTGCAATTAATAGTGTGTTGCAGCTTACACATGGCGCGTGAAGAGGCGTCAAAATAAGAATTGGCATCCACTTTGCTAAATCACATATATAGATGCAAATCCGGCAAGTTTTGCCGCTGTAAAACATTAAGCCAACCATACTATTGGCGTTTAGCAATTACAGAATCGTCAGGGCATTGACGCTATTTTTTGCATACCGAAGCACATTTGCATAGAGGTATCACTGTGGATTTTTCATCACCCATTTACGATAGCACACAACATGACAACTTTTACCCTGCACAAAGTACAGGCACATCACTTTCTGTCAGTGAGTTAACCGGGTTTGTCACGCAACTACTCTCTACGCTCGAATTACAGGAGTTAGGTGCACTGTATTTTCAGCAATTGAATATGCTCCTTCCAATGGTTGGCTTTAGCTTATCTGATTTTGATTCTCGCTGGGTATATGGCAACGCTAAGGTTTCCTCGACGTTGATTGATTTACCACTTCACGGGGCGCATTCATTAAGTGGCGAACAAGCCCATGCCTACTATTACATTAGCTCACCACTGTCGTTGTCGCAACGCGAAACCCTTTTCCAACTGCATGATTTATTTGGAAAACAGGTGAAACATGCATTGTCACTGCTTCGTTTACAGCAAATGGCAACAAAGGACAGTTTAACGGGAGTGGGTAATAGAGCAGGCTTTGAACAAGCTATGTTACGTCAATTAGGTTGGGCGCAGCGCCATAACGAGCCCTTCGCGCTTCTCATCATTGATCTAGATAACTTCAAATACGTTAATGACAACTATGGGCACAGCGAAGGAGATAAGGTGCTCGTTCATATTGCGTCGCATCTCACCAAGGTTTTACGTGACGAGGATGAAGCTTTCCGCTTTGGTGGCGATGAGTTTTGCTGTGTACTCGATTGCCAAACACAACAGCAACTAGCATGCGCCGCACAGCGTATTCAAACCAGTATCAATCGCTCTCAATACCTTTCTCGGCTTGGTATCTCTTGCAGTTTAGGCGGTGCGGTATATCGTGATGCTGACACCACCGAAGCACTATTTGACAGAGCAGACAATGCACTATACCGCGTTAAAAATTCAGGTAAAAACAGCTACTACGCGGCTTAAGCGCGTTGTTAGAGCGGTAAAAGCTGCGGCAAAAAACTGCCGCTCTCTTGTTGTGCTATGTGCTGAAGGTTTCGCTCTACAAGTCCCGTGAAAACGTTATCTTAATGTCGCTATTGCATGTTGTTAGGTAGACACAAGCGTTATCTACTATAAGTCCTACTGGCACGCCGTTTATGAAAATCACAGGCACCTGACTTCGTTCCCACAAGGGCACACGCCACACTTTAAACCAATCCTTCAAGGTTTTAGAGACGCTTGAGGAACTTGGCTTTACTTTAAGTCCGCGTTGATTTGTTTTAAGTACAATCTCACCGCTGTCATTCTTGCTTGAAACTTCAACGCGTATGTTTCCCTGCAACCAAGGTAGGTAACATGGTTCATTGGCAGTCAGTGTTATTTCACTTTCTGCAGGGTGTTTGGCATGCTCAACCCAGAAGAGGTCGCCGTTAAATCGTGCCACTTTCCCCCAGTTAAACAACACTTCTGGTGTTGCATCGGGTTTAGCATGCAACATCGCCAAGATTTCGTCGAGTTGCGCTTTAGAGGGAACAAGTACCTTATGCGATGTGAACCACGCTCTTACAACGGCTGATTGCCATGGTACATTGAGTGTCGCAAGCCGTTCACCATTAAGACGTTTATCATTGTGTTTGACCGTATCAAGGTGAGCCAGCGCGGTTTCATTAACGAGTTCGGTTTGCTGTGCACATAACATGGCACTACGCCCTACCGTTTTAGTAAGCTTTGGCCAGCGTGACATGAGCTGAGGGATAATTTCATTGCGCAAGAAATTTCGGTCAAAGCTATTTTGGGTGTTTGACTCATCTTCTATCCACTTGAGACTTTCATCTTCAGCGTACTGAATGATATCTTTCTTTTCTAAGGCAAGCATCGGACGCACAACCAGTACGCCTTCGCGCAATTGCGCTTCTCCCATCCCCGAGAGACCTTGCGGCCCTGCTCCGCGCTTTAATTGAAGTAGCACAGTTTCGAGCTGATCTTGTGCATGTTGGCCTAATAGAAGCACGCCGTTAACGCTACGACATACTTGCAATAATTCCTTGTATCTCGCCTTACGCGCTTCTGCTTCAAGGCTTTGCCTTGCACCTTTTGCCACATCAACATGATGAAGGTGAAAGGTAATGTCATTCAATCGGCACTGCAGCTCACAGTGCTGTGCCCAATGATCTGCGTTAATACTAAGCCCATGATGAACATGTACTGCATGGATAGGACAATCAAACTGGTCGCGATAATCAACTACAGCTTGTAACAGAACGGAGGAATCAACACCGCCGCTGTAAGCAACAACGAGCGGTGTCTTTTGCGAATATGCAGCATCGGCAAGTGCGTGAGTGATGCGGTTAACAATATGCTCACTCACTGAGAATGATTGACGTGTCACTTACCTACAATGCCTTTTTTATTTCAGCGATGTTTAGCGCTTAACAATAACCAAATGACATCAAGCGTGCATAACGCTCTTCCATCAGTTTTGTTTTATCTAGCTCTTTAAGCTGATTAAGCTGCTGTTTAATTACCGCTTTTAGGTTTGCAGCCATGCCATTGTGATCACGATGTGCACCACCTAACGGCTCTTCAACGATACTATTGATTAGGCCTAATTCTTTAATTTGCGGTGCACTTACGCCCATTGCTTCTGCCGCTAATGGCGCTTTTTCAGCACTCTTCCACAAAATTGATGCACAGCCCTCAGGTGAGATAACCGAGTAGGTTGAATACTGAAGCATGTTTACGCGGTCACCAACACCAATAGCCAGTGCACCACCCGAACCACCTTCACCGATAACAGTACACACGATTGGCACTGTTAATTCAGCCATTTCAAACAGGTTCTTAGCAATAGCTTCACTTTGACCACGCTCTTCAGCACCTACACCAGGATATGCTCCAGGTGTATCGATGAAGGTAATGATAGGTAGATTAAAGCGTTCGGCCATCTTCATTAGACGCAGTGCTTTACGGTATCCCTCTGGCTTCGGCATACCGAAATTACGTTTGATTTTTTCATTGGTATCACGCCCTTTTTGATGACCAATAACCATCACAGGTTGGTCATCTAGCATAGCCGGGCCACCAACAATGGCTTTATCGTCAGCAAAAGCACGATCCCCTGCAAGCTCATCAAACTCAGTGAAAATGCGAGGAATATAATCTAGTGTATAAGGACGCATTGGATGACGTGCAAGTTGCGACACCTGCCACGCGCCTAGGTCAGAAAAGATCTTCTTAGTAAGCTCCGCACTCTTACCACGAAGTTTATTAATCTCTTCTTCGATACCTACATCAAACTCACCACCTTGATTTACCAACCTAAGCTCTTCAATTTTTGCTTCTAGTTCGGCTATTGGTTGCTCAAAGTCCAAAAACTGTATACTCATTTCGTGTCCTATTCGTACTACGCTCGTCTATGCAAACGCGAGATGTCCAATCTATCGAACTCTTACCCTTAATGGTAGAGTATTGAAACGGCTTTTTCTCCCAAACACTGTTTGAGGTCGTGTAAAAGTTGATCCTCTGGTGTGACATACCATTTAGCTCCGCATGCTAGAGTAACCTCTGCATCGGGATGTGTCACGACCAATTGAACGGGACAGCTTCCACCGTTAAATGCCTGCAAGATAGATTGCATCTGACTCATTTTCTTTGGTTCAAGCATCTGGGTATCTATATTTAGTGCCAGTGCTCTCGCGTTTTTCTCTCGTGCCTGAACAATGTCCATTACATCACGGGCGGTGATTGTATTGCCCCCAGAGAAATCATCAAAGCTGACCTGTCCCTTTATGAGTAAAATTCTATCGGTTTCAAGGACACTTTCGAACTGTTCATACATATCGGGGAAGAAACGTACGTCTATTCTTGCACTCTTGTCATCAAGAGTCACAATAGCCCAGCGACGTCCGCGCTTATTAGTCATTACACGCACACCAAGCACAAGACCAACTGCATTAGCCATTTGATCTTTGCCCGTGGGTTTTAAATCAACCAAGCGTCCATCCGTGTAATAACGCAGTTCATCGGCATATTGATTTATGGGGTGACCCGTAAGATACAAGCCCAATGTGTCTTTTTCACCCTCCAGCCAGACTTTTTCAGGCCATTCTGGCACGTCGGCAAACGCCTGCTTAACATCTTCTGGTTCGGTAGTCAGTAGACCAAACATATCAGACTGGCCAAACGACTCCGCTTTTGCGTGCTGACCTGCTGCTGCAAGTGCCTCTGGCAAGCTTGCCATGAGCGTTGCGCGATGTGGGCCTAAATTGTCCATTGCACCTGCTAAGACCAACTTCTCGAGCACGCGCTTATTAACGCGCTTGATGTCGATTTTGGCGCAGAAATCAAAGAGGTCTTTAAACGCACCTTGGGTTTCACGAGCTTCAATAATCGCCTCAATCGGGCCTTCCCCTACCCCTTTAATTGCGCCAATCCCGTAGACAATACGCCCTTCACTATCGACGGTGAATTTGTATTTACCCGCATTCAAATCTGGCGGCAGTATCTCAATACCCATGCGCTCACATTCGTCGACAAGGGTTACGATTTTATCTGTATTATCCATATCAGCAGACATTACTGCTGCCATGAATTCAGCGGGATAGTGTACTTTTAACCACAGTGTTTGGTATGAAACCAGTGCATAAGCTGCCGAGTGAGATTTGTTAAAACCATATCCCGCAAACTTTTCTACCAAGTCAAAGATTTTCATCGCCAAGTCTGGGTCGATATTATTGCCTTTGGCACCTTCAGCAAACGTACCACGCTGCTTGGCCATCTCTTCTGGCTTTTTCTTACCCATTGCACGACGCAGCAAGTCGGCGCCACCCAATGAGTAGCCTGCCATTTCCTGAGCAATCTGCATTACCTGTTCCTGATACAAGATAATGCCATAAGTAGGCTCTAGAATTTCTTGCAAGCACTCGTGCTGATATTCAGCATCAGGGTAGGAAATTTCTTCACGTCCGTGTTTACGGTCAATAAAGTTATCTACCATGCCCGATTGCAGTGGACCGGGGCGAAATAGTGCAACCAGTGCGATAATATCTTCAAAGCAGTCAGGCTTAAGGCGCTTAATCAGTTCTTTCATACCTCGAGATTCCAACTGGAATACCGCGGTAGTCTCGGCGTTTTGAAGCGTTCTAAAACTCTTAGGATCTTCAAGTGGAATCGCGCTGATATCTACTTCAACGTTTTTGCCTTCTTTAATCATATCGATTGCCCACTGAATGATAGTCAGTGTGCGAAGGCCTAAGAAGTCAAATTTTACGAGGCCGGCAGTTTCAACATCGTTTTTATCAAACTGAGTAACCGGGTTTTTACCTTCGTCATCACAATACAAAGGCGAGAAATCAGTAATAGTGGTTGGCGCAATAACAACACCACCAGCGTGCTTACCTGCGTTTCGCGTTACCCCTTCTAGAATTCGTGCCATATCGATGAGGTCTTTGACTTCCTCATCGCTATCGTATACTTCGGGCAATTGAGGCTCGGCCTTAAACGCTTTTTCAAGTGTCATGCCTGGGTCTGGTGGAATAAGCTTAGAAATGCGGTCTACAAAGCCATAGGGGTGGCCTAATACGCGACCTACATCGCGAACCACCGCTTTTGCCGCCATGGTACCGAAAGTGATAATTTGTGATACCGCCTGACGCCCGTAAAGCTCAGCAACGTGGTCGATTACCTCGTCTCGTCTATCCATACAGAAGTCGACGTCGAAGTCGGGCATGGATACACGCTCTGGGTTCAAGAAACGTTCGAATAGCAAATCGAATTCAAGTGGGTCTAGATCGGTAATTTTTAGGGCATAAGCCACCAGTGAGCCGGCACCAGAGCCTCGACCAGGACCTACCGGAATACCATTATCCTTACTCCACTGAATGAACTCCATAACGATAAGGAAGTAACCCGGGAATCCCATTTGGTTGATTACTTCTAACTCTACGCGCAAGCGATCATCGTACTCAGGACGTTTCGCTTTGCGCACTTCTTCATCGGGGAATAAGAATTCAAGGCGCTCTTCTAGACCTTCTTCCGATACCTTAACCAAGAAGTCTTCGGTGGTCATGCCGCCCGTAGGAAATTGCGGTAGAAAGTATTCGTTTAGCCGCACGGTAACATTACAGCGTTTTGCAATTTCAACGGTGTTTTCAATTGCTTCTGGAATGTCGCTAAACAGCTCAATCATTTCATCGGCGGTTCGCAGATATTGCTGATCGCTATAGCGCTTGGGACGACGATTGTCATCAAGGGTGTATCCATCGTGAATACACACGCGGATCTCGTGAGCTTCAAAGCCTTCTTGCTCGATAAAACACACTTCGTTAGTGGCTACTACTGGCAACCCTTGCTTTTCGGAAAGCTCTACCGCCAAGTGTAAGTAATCTTCTTCGCCCTGACGACCTGTGCGTATGAGCTCTAAATAGAAGCGGTCGGGAAAGTGAGTTTCATAGAATGATAATGCGCTATCTAGTATTTTGGCGTTGTTCTTCATTAGTCCAACGCCAATATCACCATGCTGAGCACCTGATAACACAATAACGCCTTCACTGTGCTCTGCTAACCATTCTTGGTCGATAACCGCACGATGAGATAAATGCCCACGAAGGTACGCTTTTGAAATAAGAATAGTTATATTTTTGTAGCCTTCGTTGTTCATTGCGAGCAACGTCAGCCTGAATGGTTCATCACCAAATATTTCATTTGTCACCCAAAAATCGGTGCCGATAATGGGTTTGATACCTAAATTATGCGCTTCAGAGTAAAACTTTACCAAGCCGCACATATTCATTTGATCAGTAATGGCAACAGCAGGCATACCCAAAGCTGCTACCTTTCCTAAGATAGGCTTTACCTTGTTAAGCCCATCCATCATTGAAAAATCGCTGTGGACACGTAAATGAATAAATGGCGATGACATGATGTTATTTCTCTTCAAGTAACGCTTTTACTGGTTTGAAACTTTTGCGATAGCAGTCTAAAACGCCAAATTCAGCAATGGCTTCAAAATGCGCTTTAGTCGGATAGCCCTTATGCCCAGCAAAATTATATTGGGGGTAGGCGTCGTGTAAGGTGAGCATATCATTGTCACGCTCCACTTTGGCAATAATTGACGCTGCCGATATTTCTGCATGAAGACTATCACCTTTCACTACGGCCTCAGCGTCGTAATTCCAGGCAGGCACGCGATTGCCATCTACGCGCACAAAGTCAGGCTTTACGGCAAGCCCGTCAACCGCACGGGTCATAGCCAGCATGGTGGCGTGTAATATGTTGAGTTTATCGATTTCCTCAGGACTGGCGCGTCCGATACTCCAATAGAGTGCTTTTTCGCGAATTTCCTGTGCTAAAGCAACACGTTTTTTTTCGCTTAACTTCTTAGAGTCAGTAAGCCCTTCAATAGGATTATTAGGGTCTAAAATAACTGCGGCGGTGACCACATCACCTACCAGTGGTCCGCGCCCTACTTCGTCTACTCCGGCAATTAACTTATGCAAACAATTCCTCCACGACAGCTTTTGCTGCTGTTTTATCAGCATTGCATTTTAGCGTATGGTGGAGGTCGGTGAAACGGGAAATAAGAACAGAATTGTCACTTTCGAAGAAGTTGAGCAACTGTTTGCTCATATTCTCTGCATTAACGTCATCTTGAAGCAATTCAGGAATAATTGCTTCATTTGCAAGTAAATTAGGTAAGGTGAAAAACGGTGCTTTGTACAACCGCTGCATAATGCGATAAGTCAGCGGTGCAAGTTTGTACGCCGCTACCATAGGCCTTTTACACAACATCGCTTCCAATGTCGCCGTACCAGAGGCAAGTAAAATTACATCACTGGCAATCATTGCCTCTCGTGCAGTGCCTTGTGAAATTTTAATGGGTAGGCGCGCTTGCGCATTATCGCTATTAGAAAGGATGTCATTAATTTGAGCAAGGCGGTGCTCATTAGCCGCAGGGATCACAAACGTGATATCACTTTGCTTAGAATGAATCGCTTCAATGGTCTCTAAAAAGACAGGCAGTAGTGTCTCAACTTCGCCGCGTCTTGAACCAGGAAGTACTGCAAGTACGCGTTGATCACTATCAAGTCCAAGAGATTGCCGCGCCGCTTTTTGATCGGGCTCTATGGCAATAGCATCTGCCATTGTGTGACCTACAAACGTATAGGGTACTTGGTATTTATCATATACCTGTTGTTCAAATGGGAATAACCCCAACACTCTGTTACACGCTTTTGCGATTTTATGAATGCGTTTTTCACGCCATGCCCACACCGTCGGGCTTACGTAATGCATGGTTTTAATGCCACGTGCTTTTAACGTTTTCTCTACACGTAGATTAAAATCGGGAGCGTCTATACCAACAAAAATATCAGGTGGGTTTTTCTCAAAATGAGTAAGCAGCTGCTTTTTAACTTTTAAAATAGCCGGAAGATGAGAAAGTACTTCAACTAGCCCCATAACCGATAAGGTTTCCATGTCAAAAAGACTGTGAAAACCGTTCTTTATCATATTGGGACCACCAATACCCTCGATAATAGCATTGGGGTATTGGCGCTTTAGTTCAGCCACCATTCCAGCGGCAAGTACATCACCAGAGGGCTCTCCGGCAACCATGCCGATTCGTAATGGCCTTGTCATAATTAGCGAATAATGCCTCGCTGTGCATTTTTAAGGAAGTCGACCATTCTGGCCACGCCAGGAAATGAAGCTGCAGGCTCGGCGAGCTTGGTAATTGCTTCTTCCACTGTATTGCCCTCACGGTAAATAGCCTTATAGGCGCGCTTAATCGCCATCACTTCATCTTTCTCGAAGCCACGACGCTTCAAGCCTTCAGAGTTAATTCCCTGTGGGATATTTTTTTGGCCGCTCACCATCACAAAAGGTGGCACATCGCGCAGAATAATACCGCCTGCGCCCAAAAAGGCATGTGCACCGATCTTACAAAATTGGTGGATACCTACTGCACCGCCTACGATGACAAAGTCGTCCATATGAACGTGACCTGCCACTGCAACATTATTAGCAATGATAATATCGTCGCCTAGAACACAATCGTGCGCAATATGCGCATTGGCCATAAATAGGCCACGTGAGCCTATAATGGTAATGCCTTTATCTTGAATAGTACCGCGGTGAACGGTAACCCCTTCACGAAACTCGTTATCATCACCGATAACCAGTTCAGTAGGCTCGCCCGCGTACTTTTTATCTTGGCAGTCTTCACCAATAGAAGAAAACTGATAAAACTTGTTGTTTTTACCGATACGCGTAGGGCCGCGTACCACCACATGTGATTTCAGTATACAGCCATCGCCAATTGTGACATTGTCATCGACCACGCAAAAGGGGCCTATGGTGACGTTTTCACCAATGGTTGCACTATCAGAAATTACCGCAGTAGGATGGATCACGTTATGCTATCTCTCTCATCGCACACATAAATTCTGCACTACAAGCTAGGTCGCCATCGACACTCGCAGTACCTTTAAACTTCCAGATCCCTCTGCGCTCTTTTACTAAGGCAACATCGAATTCTAATCGGTCACCTGGTACAACAGGACGCTTAAAGCGCGCGTTGTCTATCCCTGCATACAAATATAACTTGTCATTATTGCCCATGGTCTTAAAACCAAGCACACCGGCAGCCTGCGCCATCGCTTCAAGAATGAGCACGCCTGGAAAAATCGGCTGTTCGGGAAAGTGTCCCGTAAAACAAGGCTCATTAATGGTAACATTCTTATAGGCCTTAATCGACTCACCCAGCACATAGTCTGTTACGCGATCGACCAATAGGAATGGATATCTATGCGGAAGTAATTCCAGGATTTCCTGAATTTCGATGGTATTGAGTGAATTGGTCAAAAACTTTCTCCTGTATACAAGCATGACCTTTAGTGGTGTTTACCCTCAATGTATTGTCGCGGGTATAATGGTCAAGCTCGCCGTAAAAAAACAAAACGGCGGCAACCATACGCTGTTAAGCGTAAAAAACAAATCAGACCAACACCTTTTGAGTATTGGTCTGAAGATATTATAGCCTGTTAACTGCCTACCTTGGCAGCAAAAGCAATTAGTTAACTTTGCTAACTTGCTCTAGAACTTGCTCAGAAAGGTCATGCTCTTCTTTTGCAAATGCAACTGCACCTGAGTTAAGAATAAGATCATAGCCTTGCTTCGCCGCAACAGAGTCAATCGCTTGCTTGATAAGACCAAGAAGCTTGTTGCGCTCTTCGTTGCTACGACGCTGAATGTTTTGCTGTAGCGGTTGACCTTTTGTGGCTAGCGCTTCACGTACTGACAAGATTTTTTGTTCTAGTTCTTTCTTCTCTGCATCGCTCATTGTAGCCGCATCGCGTTGTAGACGCTCTGCGTAAAACTGACCGTCACGTTGAAGTTGGTTTACTTCTTCAATTTGGTCTTTAAACTCTGCTTGAATTGCATTTTGAATTTCAGCAGCCTGAGGCATAGCTTGGAAAATACCTTGAACATCAACAACTGCTACTTTTTGTTCCGCCATTACAGACGTACTTACTAAAGCGCTACCCAACATTGCACCAGCAACGATATGTTTAACCAACTGTTTCAAAAGGAACTCCTTTTTTCATCTTTTTATAGGGCGCGGTAATCTCGCGCCACTTTTAATATTTAGAAAGTTTGACCGATATTGAAGGTGAAGAATCGTGCATCATCACCTTCGCGCTGTTGTATAGCTTTCGAGAAGCTGAATACCATTGGTCCCATTGGAGAAATCCACTGAACCGATACACCTGCCGAGCTACGATACAGGCTCCAATCAGAATAGTCCAATAGCACTTGTTCACCGCGCTGGTTTGGACTTACTTCAAACTGGCTATATCTGTCATAGTCGAATTCAGTATCCCACACGTTACCCACATCCACAAACAAACTTGTGCGAACTGAGTTATCCATGTCTTCTTCAACAAATGGTGTTGGAACAATTAGCTCGATACCACCGAGCGCCATTGCGTTACCACCTAGGCTTCGCTGCGACCAAGAAATTTGGGCATTGGCAGGGTCGCCAGGGAATGGTACGCCATCTGGACCAACGATACTGCCTGCGTTGCCAAGGAAGATACCGCGAGGACCAACTGTGTTGTTTTCAAACCCGCGCAATGAATCTGCACCACCCGCCGTAAAGTTCTCGGTGAATGGAAGAATTTGCTCATTACCGTCGATATCACCATAGCCATTACCGTAACCTAGACGCATACGAGCAAGGAACGACCAGCGTTGATTACGAGAAAGTGGGAAGTACCATTTTCCATCGAACACGGTTTTGAAGTAGTTAACGTCTGAGTTTGGTGTAGTGATACTAAAAGAGGCACGTTGCGATGAACCCGCCGTCGGGAATAGACCGCGGTTCAATGTACTTCTACTCCAGCTCACGCTCGCCAAATAGCTATCGTATTTAATCGCTGCATCTGGATCTTCACCATTGGTGAACTGGTTATAGAATTGTTCGGTTTGCTCGTAATAACCACGGTTGAATAGCTCTACGTTAGAGTAAGTCAAACCGAAGTTTATACGGTTAAATTCGTTGATGGGGTAACCAATGTTGGCACCAATAGACCAGCGCTTTGAGTTGTACTGGATAACGTTGAAGTCAGAACCATCAAATTCGCTATAACCAATACTTCCACCCAAGCTAATGCCATCAATAGTGAAGTAAGGGTCGTTATAAGTGATTTGTGCTGAGCGCTGATAAGACACTGTACTTAGGTTAATACCTACGCGTTTACCTGTACCCAAGAAGTTATCCTGCTGAATACCAGCCTGCAAACTCAATTTGGTACGGTCACCATAGCCGATACCCGCATTGAAAGAACCTGACGGTTGCTCTTTAACGTTAAAGTTTACATCTACTTTATCTTCTGAACCTGGAATACGGATTGTTTCAAACTCAACCTCTTCCATGTAAGTCAAACGAGAAAGTTGGTTCTTTGAAGACTCAAGTAGGTTATTTGATAACCACGTACCTTCCATCTGACTAACGTTTTGACGAAGCACATTATCTGCGGTGACTACGTTACCGTTGAACTTGATACGGTTCACGTAAATACGTTTTCCTGGGTCTACAGATAAAGTCAATTTAACGGTTTTATCTTCATCATTGATATCAGGTACTGTAGTTACGGTCGGATAAGCGTAGCCAAAGCGTCCTAAATATTTGCTGATGAATTCTTCGGTATAAGTGACTTCAGCTTGGTTGTATAGCTCACCTGGCGTCAGTGGCAATACTGCTTCAATATATTCTTCGTGCCCGAGTACGTCACCGACTAACTCTACTTCAGAGATAGTATATTGTTCTCCTTCACTTACGTTCATCGCAATATAAATGCCTGACTTCTCGGGTGTCATTGACACTTGAGTCGAGTCTACATTAAAACGTAAGTAACCGCGGTCAAGATAATGGTTGCGCAACGTTTCCATATCACCTTGTAGCGTTTGCTGCTGGTAACGGGTTTCTGAAAGGAAATCCCACCACGGTGTATCGTATTGGAGCTCAAACGCTTCCATTAACTCTTCGTCAGAGAAAAGCTCGTTACCCACAATGTTTATCTGCGCAATCTCAGCGGCATCGCCCTCTTCAAAAAGCAGCTTTAAATCTACGCGATTGCGCGGAAGTGGCGTGATGATTGCCGTTACATCAGCATTATATTTACCAATACTGTAGAAGAAATCTTTGAGGCCATTTTCAATAGATGTCAGTACTGTTTTATCAAGCGGCTCACCAACTCTTACGCCATTACCATCTAAGCTTTCTTGAAGCTGCTCATCTTTGATGTCGTCATTGCCTTCAAAAATGATATTACTAATGGTTGGACGCTCAGCGACGCGAACAACAAGTGTGTTGCCATCGCGCAGTATTTCTACATTCTCAAAGTGAGTTGAAGAGTAAAGTGAACGAATGAGCTGTGTCACTCGGAACGTATTTAGCTCATCACCAACCTGTACCGGCAAGTATGTAAGCGCCGCACCTAGTGCAACACGTTGTAAGCCTTCTACACGAATATCTTCAACAACGAACTCACTGTCTTGCGCCGCAGCGTTGGCAAAGCTAGCACTGGAAAGGATGGCTCCGGCTGCTACTAACTGTTTTAACTTCATCTATTTTTCTTTTCCTGGCCGCGTTTTTATATTAGCTGTTTTGTACTTCCTGATTTGTATCAGGTTATGCGAGCAATATCGTTAAATATAGCGATACCCATAATCATAAACAGAAGCACGCCACCTATTCTGTAACCCCACTCCTGCACCGCTTCAGGCACAGGTTTGCCTGTGATCCACTCCACGGTAAAAAACATGAGGTGACCACCGTCAAGCATGGGCAAGGGTAATAAATTAATAATGCCTAAATTTACGCTTATTAAGGCAAGAAAACTCAAGAAGTACGCAAGTCCATACTCTGCACTTGTCCCCGCACCTTGAGCAATTGAGATAGGCCCATTTAAATTTTTCACAGACACATCGCCTGTGATGAGCTTACCTATCATGTCGACACTGAGTGTCATAAGACGCCACGTTTTATCTAGCGCCCTCCCAATAGCCTCTATAATGCCATATTGATGGGTAAACACATACCCCTCAGGCCAAGGCTCAAACGTTGGGCTTACACCTAAATACCCACTTTGCCCTTGTGGTGTATCACGGCGCGCTATCGTGGCATGCAGTATCTGTGTTTGTCCATCCCTTTCTATTTCAAGCGCAACACGCTCTCCAGGGCTATCGACCACCACGTCCACCAAACCATTCCACGATGACAACTTGTTTCCGTTCATCGCAATAAGCGTATCGCCAATTTTCAGGCCCGCTTGCTGCGCTGCACTTCCCTCTCCAACAAAACCCACCTCCAAAGTAGGATCAGGTCGAAATGGGGTTAGTCCCAAACTGCTTAATGGAGACTCACTATCTGGGTCAAAGTTCCAAGAAGTCAGTGTAAATGTCAGTTCTTTTTCAACACCTGCTGAATTTTTAACCGTAATTTGCGCTTTTTCATCACCAATGTTTGATACAAGCTCAAAATTTACTGCTTCCCAATCTGGCGTAGCGCGAGAACCAATCTTTATAATTTCGTCACCATTTTGCATACCTGCCATCGCAGCGATGCTGTCGGGCTCAACACTTTTAACCACGGGTTTAACTGTCTGAAGCCCAACCAGGTACATTAGCCACAACGCAAAAAAAGCGAAAATAAAGTTCACCCCTGGACCGGCGGCAATTACCGCCATACGCTGTAATACGGGTTTATTATTGAATGCTTTGTCAGCTAGGTGTGGTGGTACGTCGTCAATACGCCCATCTAACATGCGAACATAACCACCAAGTGGAATCATGGCAATCACGTATTCGGTGCCTGATTTGCTCAGCTTGCGCCAAATTGGCTTACCGAAGCCTATCGAAAAACGTTCAACTTGAACGCCGCACTTGCGTGCAACATAAAAATGGCCCCACTCGTGAACAGCGACCAAAATGCCCAAGGCGATAATAAAGGCCCCAAGGCTCCACAAAAACGCTAACACAGAAACTTACCTCTTATAATGTCGCTCGCTTTGTCTCTTGCTAAAGCATCTTGTTCAAGAATTTGTTGAATAGACGATACTTTTACCATTGGCATGGACTCAAGAGTGGCTTCGTTGACCTTGGCAATGTCACAAAATTGAATTTGCCCTAAAAGAAAACGCTCTACCGCTACTTCGTTAGCCGCATTTAAACGCGTAGTTGCACACTGCCCTTCTTTACATGCATCGATGGCAAGCTTCAAATTGGGGTAGCGCTTAAAACAGGGTGTTTGAAAACTGAAATTGCTAATATCAGCGAAGTCTAGCGGAGTTACACCGGCTTCAATCCGTTCAGGAAATGCAAGACCATATGCAATTGGCGTACGCATATCTGGATTACCCATTTGAGCAATAACAGAGCCATCAATGTACTGCACCATAGAGTGGATAATACTTTGAGGATGGATAACCACATCAATATCTTCAGCACCCGCGCCGAATAACCAACACGCCTCAATAAATTCGAGCCCTTTATTCATCATAGTGGCAGAATCTATCGTAATTTTTCTGCCCATCGACCAATTAGGGTGGGTACTTGCCTCATCAATACTGATAGACGAAAAGGTATCTAGCGCACGCTCTCTAAAAGGTCCACCCGAGCCCGTAAGAAGAATTTTGCGAATGCCCGATGCCTCAAAATTTCCATATTGGAAGTCATGAGGTAGGCATTGAAAGATAGCATTATGCTCACTATCAATCGGTAAGATTGTTGCGCCACTTTGGTTCGCCGCTTCAATAAATAGCGCGCCAGACATCACTAACGCTTCTTTGTTTGCTAGCATGACACGCTTGCCTGCCTTAACAGCAGCAAGTGTTGGCAGTAAGCCTGCAGCGCCAACAATGGCGGCCATAACTGAATCGACTTCTGGTGCACTTGATACATCTTCAAGCGCTTGCGCCCCGCATAAAATTTCAGCATCTACGCGGTATTGCTTTGCTAACTCACAAGCCTTGTCGTACAGACTTTCATCAGCGACAACAACATAACGAGGGGCGCATTTAAGCGCTTGTTCCATGAGAAGGTCTAGCTGTGAATTACCCGTAATAGCAAATACACGGTATTGTTCAGGGTGGCGGCTAATAACATCAAGCGTATTACAACCAATGGAGCCTGTTGCCCCTAGTACTGTTACCGTCTGCATTACGCCATCCAAGTTACATAGCAGAACGCAAATACCGGAAACGCAGCGGTAAGACTATCGATGCGATCAAGCACACCGCCATGTCCAGGTAGTATCTTGCCACTATCCTTAATGCCCGCACAACGCTTTAACATACTCTCGTTAAGGTCGCCTAGAGCAGATACTGCTACTGTAATACACCCAACAACAAAGTGAAGCCAAATTCGCGAAGGTTCAACCTGATAGTGCAATGCCGCAAAGGCGATAATCGCAAATGAAGCGGCAATACCACCTAACAACCCTTCTAAGCTTTTCCCTGGCGATACATTTGGACGAAGCTTGTGACGACCAAATTTAACACCCACGAAGAAAGCACCAATGTCAGCAGCCCATACAATACCCAGTACGTAGAATATTAAAGAGGTGCCGTAATGGTGGTCAACATCGTACAAACTTGTCTTCAGCGCAATTACAGCAACCCATGTAGGAATAAGAGTTAACGCACCAAATAACGTTCTAACGCCTTTGCTCTCTCGCCAAAACCCCGTATGTTTTGGATAGGCTAGCACCATAAACAATGACGCAATCCACCAAAAGACCGAAATTGTTAAAATACCTCTATACAATCCATGAAGTTGGCCTTGGTGCCAAATGCTATCTGCATCAACAATAAGCGAAAGCAATATACAAATACTGAATGCGCCTACTAAGTACATAAGCTTTTTGGGGCGCTCGCATACGCCAGACATATTTGCCCACTCGTAAGCGCCGATACCAACGACACCTGCAATGGCAATTTCAAACCAAAAAATAGGAAGGAAAAGAATGGCATAAAGCGCCAGAGGCGCAAGAATTAATGCAGTTATTATTCGTTGTTTTAGCATAGTTTGCCCTTGGCTCCTGTTACCAGGGCGTGCCTGATAATCGCCTGCATGGTCTTAACCATCGGCAGTGACAACCTGCTCACCAGTCAATCCAAATCGGCGCTGGCGAACATTGAAATCGTCTACGGCTAATTGAAACACGTCTTCGTTGAAGTCGGGCCATAGAACGTCGGTAAAATACAATTCAGCATAAGCACATTGCCAGAGCAAAAAGTTACTTATACGGTGTTCGCCACCTGTGCGAATCAGTAAGTCTAACTCTGGAAGGTTTGCTGTAGAAATATGAGTATTAAACGTGTCTTCATTTATGCTATCAACATCAATGTCACCACATTTAACTTGCTGGGCCAGTTGCTTGGCAGCGTTGACGATATCCCAGCGGCCACCATAGTTGGCGGCAATATTAAGGACCAAGTCTTTGTTGTCCTTCGTCATCTCTTCGGCTTTGCGAATCTTTTCTACAAGCTTGGCGTCAAACGCAGAAACGTCACCAATTACCTGTAATCGCACGCCGTTTTTATGCAGACGCTTAGCTTCGCTGTTCAACACAAGGTTGAACAAGTCCATCAATACACTGACTTCTTCTTCTGGTCGCTTCCAGTTTTCACTGGAAAACGCGAATAATGTCAGTGATTCAATCGCGTTTTGTCTAGCAAAGCGCACTACAGCGCGCACTGATTCCACCCCGGCTTTGTGACCAAAGGTACGAATTTTCCCTTTCTTCTGCGCCCAACGACCGTTGCCATCCATGATGATGGCAACGTGCTTGGGGCCGGCAGATGAAACCGGCTCCACTACTTTTGTCGATTTAGCTGCGCTTAACCGCTTTCCAATCATAATACTGACTTAAACTTCCATTAATTCTTTTTCTTTGTCAGCAAGCATGCTGTCAACTTTCTTAATGAACTCGTTAGTAATTGACTGGATGTTCTCTTCTGCTGCACGGCTCTCATCTTCGCTGATTTCTTTTTCTTTCAGCAGATCTTTTACATCGCCATTCGCGTCGCGACGAATGTTACGAATAGCCACACGGCCACCTTCTGCTTCATTGCGCACCACACGAATTAAGTCTTTACGACGCTCTTCAGTAAGCGGAGGAAGAGGAATACGGATCGAACCACCCGCACTCATTGGGTTAAGGCCCAAGTCAGATTGCATAATTGCTTTTTCTACCGCTTGAATGGCGCTTTTATCAAAAACAGTTAGCGCAAGTGTGCGGCTATCTTCAGCGACTACGTTAGCAACTTGCTTTAGCGGTGTATCAACACCGTAATAAGGGACCATAATACCGTCAAGAAGACTTGGATGTGCACGACCTGTGCGAATTTTACTGAATTGGCCCTTAAGTGCTACAAGGCTTTTTTCCATGCGCTCTTGCGCATCTAATTCAATTTCATCAATCACGATTTGTATCCTATTGTTCTTAATTAATCGTTGTCAGCGTGGCGGATTACAGTACCTTCTTTTTCGCCCATCACTACGCGCTTTAGGCAGCCTGGCTTGTTCATATTGAACACGCGAATTGGTAAGCTGTGATCACGAGCCAAAGTGAATGCTGACAAGTCCATCACTTTAAGTTCTTTTTCTAACACTTCTTGATAAGTTAACTCATCGTAAAGCGTTGCTTCTGGGTTTTTAACTGGGTCATCACTGTAAACGCCGTCTACTTTGGTCGCTTTTAATACCGCGTCAGCCTCTATTTCAATACCGCGCAAGCAAGCAGCTGAATCTGTAGTAAAAAATGGATTACCTGTACCCGCTGAGAAGATAACAACACGGCCTGATTTTAGTAAGCTAATCGCTTCTGCCCAGTTGTAAGCATCACACACGCCATTAAGTGGGATTGCAGACATCATGCGCGCATTAACGAAGGCACGGTGTAGTGCATCACGCATCGCTAATCCGTTCATCACCGTTGCTAACATGCCCATGTGATCGCCCACTACGCGATTCATACCTGCTTTTGCTAGGCCTTCGCCGCGAAACAAGTTACCACCACCAATAACAAGGCCAACTTGAACACCTAGCTCAACCAGCTCTTTAATTTCTTGTGCCATTCTATCTAGCACTTTTGGGTCAATACCAAAGCCTTCTTCACCCATTAGGGCTTCACCACTTAGCTTTAACAGAATGCGACGGTATGCTGATTTTGGTGTGATACTCATAGTTTGAAATGTCCTCGTAAACCCGTTTTGTCGTATAGCTTTCTTACTGTCTAAAGGCAAAAAGCATAGGACAAAGCGTTTTAGCATGCTTAACTGCTTAGCTTCACATCGTTGAGCGATAATGGCAACAACAATGAAGTGCAGCTATAAAAAAGCACCTCAAATGAGGTGCTTTGTAGTTTATCTAACTATTGCGTAATGCAAAAGATAAACGCTCAATTATTTCTTAGCAGCTTCCATTTGAGCAGCTACTTCAGCAGCGAAGTCTTCAGTCTTCTTCTCGATACCTTCACCAACTTCAAAACGTACGAAGTTGATTACGTCTGCGTTGTTGTTCTTAAGAAGCTCAGCAACAGAGATTGAAGGATCTTTAACGAAAGGCTGACCAGTCAAGCTCACTTCGCCTGTGAACTTCTTCATGCGGCCTGCAACCATTTTCTCAGCGATATCAGCTGGCTTACCAGACTGGATAGCGATTTCGATTTGGATTTCTTTCTCTTTCTCAACAACTTCTGCTGGAACGTTTTCAGGCTTAACGAACTGCGGGCTTGCCGCTGCTACGTGCATTGCAACGTCTTTCGCTAGCTCTTCGTCACCACCAGTAAGGATAGAGATAACACCAATTCGGCCACCGTGAATGTAAGCACCTAGTGTATCACCTTCAACGTTGATAACACGGCGAGGAGAAATGTTCTCACCGATTTTAGCAACTAGCGCATCACGCGCTTCGCTAACTTTAACGCCGTTCATGTCTGCGTCGTTAAGCGCTTCGATGTCGTTGATGTTGTTAGCTGCTGCTACTTCTAGAAGCTCGTTACCGAACTTAAGGAAACCTTCGTCACGTGCAACGAAGTCAGTTTCACAGTTTAGTTCAAGCATAGTCGCGCGACCTGCTTCAACTTTAGTAAGGATTACACCTTCAGCTGCGATACGACCAGCTTTCTTAGCCGCTTTCGCTTGACCTGATTTACGCATGTTTTCAATGGCTAACTCGATGTCACCATCCGTCTCAACCAGGGCTTTTTTACAATCCAGCATACCTGCGCCAGTACGTTCGCGCAGTTCTTTAACTAGTGCTGCAGTCACTGCCATTTTTCAATTCCTCAGCATTAAATTTTAAATTCGTTAGGTAAAAGGGGCGATACCGCCCCTCTCAATACGTCTCGTATTATAGCTCTGTCATATTATCTTGATATGACAGTTAGCAATCAGAATTACTCTGCTGCTTCTACGAAGTCGTCTTGCTCAGCTTGTACTTCAAGGTTGCTTTCGCGACCTGAGTTGATAGCGTTTGCAGCTGCATCCAAGTAAAGTTGGATAGCACGGATAGCATCGTCGTTACCAGGGATGATGTAATCAACACCGTCTGGGTTAGAGTTAGTATCAACAACACCAACAACAGGGATACCTAGGTTACGCGCTTCAGTGATAGCAATGTGCTCGTGATCTGCGTCGATAACAAAGATTGCGTCTGGAAGACCGCCCATATCCTTGATACCGCCAAGGCTGTTTTCAAGCTTGTCCATTTCGCGCTGAAGCATAAGTGCTTCTTTCTTAGTTAGCTTTTCAAACGTACCGTCTTGGCTTTGTTGCTCAAGATCTTTAAGACGCTTGATTGACTGACGTACTGTTTTCCAGTTAGTCAACATACCACCTAACCAACGCTTGTTTACGTAGTACTGGTCGCACTTAAGAGCAGCTTCTTTAACCGCTTCACCAGCTGCGCGCTTAGTACCAACGAAAAGGATTTTACCTTTCTTAGACGCAACACCTGAAAGGTAGTTAAGTGCGTTGTTGAAAAGTGGAACCGTTTTTTCAAGGTTGATGATGTGAACTTTGTTACGTGCGCCGAAGATGAAAGGCTTCATCTTTGGGTTCCAGTAACGAGTTTGGTGACCGAAATGCACACCGGCTTTCAGCATGTCACGCATAGAAACATTAGCCATTTTATTTTCCTCTTGGGGTTAGGCCTCCATATACCCCTTGTATCGATTCAAAACTGCATTTAAGCAGCGCTGAACACCCCGATACGAAGTGACGGTATATGTGTGTTTTAATAAAATAAATTTACCCTCTAAAACGGCGCTTTTTGCACAAGGCAAATGGAGCTTTCCGTCAGGGCGCGCGCTTTATATCACAAGTCGCCACCAGTCTCAAGTTTTCAACCTTAAAACACATCTATTTTAGTCAGTCAGCGCTTGGTGTCTTTCCGCTGGCTTGCTCTGTTGACTCTTTTGGCGCATCCACAACAAAAACCCTAACATACAACAACTTACCAATAGTGGCCTGTTTAATGTTATACTTCGTATCACATTTATACTTATTGATTTTAGCTTAAATGATTTGAGAGGCGCTGTGACAGCAATCATCAAAACCCCAGAAGAAATCGAAAAAATGCGCGTAGCCGGAAAACTGGCTGCCGAAGTATTGGAAATGATTACCCCGCATGTGAAAAAGGGTATAACGACAGATGAGCTTAATACTATCTGTCACGATTACATCGTCAATGAACAAAAGGCGATTCCTGCTCCACTTAACTACGGGCACCCACCTTTTCCAAAGTCTATTTGTACGTCAGTAAACCATTGTATATGTCACGGTATCCCATCGGATAAAAAGCTCAAAGATGGCGATATCATCAACATTGACGTTACTGTGATTAAAGATGGTTATCATGGCGATACCTCAAAAATGTTTATCGTCGGTAAACCTTCAATTCTTGCCGAGCGACTCATTCGCGTTACTCAAGAATGCCTTTACAAAGCCATTGAGCAGGTTAAGCCGGGTATGCGTCTAGGTGATATCGGTCATATTTGCCAAACCCATGCAGAAGCGCATAACTATTCAATTGTCCGCGAATATTGTGGTCACGGTATTGGCGCTAGCTTCCACGAAGAGCCACAAATTGTGCATTACGGGAAGGCAGGTACAGGTGATGTTTTAGAGCCTGGTATGTGCTTCACTATCGAACCTATGGTCAATGCTGGAAAACGTTATTCTAAAGTCCTTCCAGATCAATGGACTGTTGTAACCAAAGACAGAAGTTTAAGTGCCCAATGGGAACACACGCTGTTGGTAACTGAGGACGGTGTTGAAGTGTTAACCCTGCGTGAGGATGAAACGTTACCTCGTGTAATATCTCATAGTTGATAAAGCGAGAAATTGCTCTATTCCTTAATTTCGAAGCAGTTGAATAAATGTTCAACTGCTTTTTTTATGTCCATTTTCCATAACTTATCACTATTTTGTGACTTTTTTTATTTTCAGGCTTACCGCTAACCCGCACAAAATAAGGGGTGAGAAACTTGCGATAAAAGCCGCCCGACAAGCAGAAACATTTTTGCAACAAATTATCATAAATATTCACATTCCACCCCAAATTATGCACCGTTTGGATACTGCGAAAACAGATCGATTCGTGTTATTGTTCATAGCGTCTAAAAAGAAGTCTTTTGGAAAGGTACATTTTGAGCCTGCAATCACTGATTAAAAACATCGACACTATTAGTTCTGTTGACGATATACCTGCAATAAAATCTTGTGTTGAAGCAAGTTATGTTTGGATATCGGCATCTTTTGACTCAACGCCCGTTAATCAACTGGTAACGGGTAGAGCGCAATTCATCGATGCACTGTTGTGCCACCTGTGGCAATTGTATGGTTTGGACACCGTGAGTGAATTATCGCTTTGTGCCGTGGGAGGATACGGCCGCGGGCATCTGCAGCCTCATTCTGACATTGACCTGCTCATAGTGAGTAAGAAGAAACTTAAACCGGAAGTACAAGAAAAGATTGGCCAATTTATTACATTGCTGTGGGACATCAAACTTGATGTTGGGCAGTCAGTACGGACCATCAAAGAAACGGTTAAGCTTGCAAAAGACGATATAACCATTGCAACCAACCTAGTAGAAAGCCGTTTGCTTTGTGGTAGTGAAACTACGTTTGAAAAACTGTGGGAAGAAGCCAACGGTCGAAACTCATGGAGTAGCAAAGCGTTCTTCTCAGCCAAATATGATGAACAATTAAAGCGTCATGCAAAATTCAACGGTACAGCCTATAACCTCGAACCAAATATAAAGGAAAACCCAGGATGCCTTCGCGATATTCAATCTATTGGCTGGGTTGCGAAAAAACACTTTAAAGAGTACGACGGCTGGAATCTTGTTGGGCACGGTTATTTTACCGAACAAGAACACAGTGAATTAATTGCCTGTAGAATGCATCTCTGGAAAATGCGCTGTGCACTGCACCTAGTCGCAGGGAGAAGTGAAAACAGATTACTGTTTGACTACCAACCCGATGTCGCAAAGATGTTGGGGTACGGTGAAGAAGGCAAACCCTCGGTTGAAAAAATGATGCGTGACTTTTTTCGGACCGTCGCACGGGTTTCTGAATTAAATCAAATGTTGCTGCAACGTTTTAAGTACGACATGCTAAACCAAACTGTGCAGCGTACTTCAATCATCAATGAAGACTTTGAACTTCTCGACAACATGATTTCACCGCGTCATGAGCATGTTTTTACCTCTCCTGAAGCGATTTTAGATTTTCTAAATCTCATCACTAATACCCCAGAGGTACAAGGCTTAAGTACGATTTGCATTCGACAACTTCGCAATGCCCATCGCGCGTTTGAAACCGAGTACTTTGTTGAACGCCCCCAATGTCGTGAAAAGTTTATGGTATTAATGCGCCAACCAGAATTCTTTAATTTTGGTTGGGACATAATGCACCAATACGGTATTTTGCAAGCCTACCTACCTGAATGGGACACCATTGTGGGTATGATGCAATTTGATTTGTTTCATGCTTATACGGTTGACGAACACACACATCGACTTGTAAAGCATGTGAACTATTTCTTTTCGAAGGAAAATAAAGACTTTCCGCGCTGTGGTCGAATTTGTCGAAATTTAGATAAACCAGAAGTCCTCTACATCGCCGCCATCTTCCATGATATCGCCAAAGGCCGTAATGGTGACCATTCGACACTTGGCGCACAAGATGTTGCGAAGTTTTGCAAGCTGCATGATATTCCAAGTGACGACGCTGAAATGATTGCTTGGTTGGTCGAAAATCATCTGCTTATGAGTGTAGTAGCACAGCGTCGCGATATTTATGACCCTGACGTTATCAGTGAGTTCGCTGGCGCAGTAAGAAGCCATAACCACTTAAATCTGCTTTACACGCTAACGCTTGCAGATATACGTGCAACTAACGATAACTTGTGGAATGACTGGAAAGCGTCGCTTTTACGCGAATTATACTTAATGACTCAAAAAGCATTAGACAATGGCTTGCAATGCCAAGTTACGCTTAATGAGAGAGTAACCACTCACAAACATCAAGCGCGTCAAATATTACAGGAACGCGCTATCGACCCAATCGCAATTGATGCACTGTGGGCACGTTTGGATGATGACTATTTTGTGCGCTTTAAACCAACTCAAATTGCGTGGCACACTGACGAAATTTTAAAGGCGCAAGACGATTGGCTTACACCTGAGCATAGCGGCCTGTTAGTCAAAGCAAATGATAATAGTGCTAAGGGCGGAACTGAGCTTCTTATTTATGGAAAAGATAGAAAAGCGTTATTTGCCCAAGTCGCTTCGGTATTAGATAGTCGTAATTGCTCAATCCATGATGCACATGTTACGGTGACTCGCGACGGCTATGTGTTCGATAGCATGCTAATTTTAGAAAATGACGGAACGCGATTAACATCAGACTCGCGCATCGCCTCTATCGAGAACGCCATATCGGCGCAATTAGAAAAGCCGGGCCGTTCCCATGAGAATAAGCGCAAACTACCGCGACAAATGAAGCAATTAGATGTGCCAACTAAAGTGCGATTTTTCACGCTTAACGACGAAGCGACACTTGTTGAGTTAGAAGCGCTGGACGCACCGGGCATTTTGGCTAAAATTGGACACGCTTTCGTCGATACCAACACCACACTTAAGCTTGCAAAAATCGCCACCATTGGCGAACGCGCGGAAGACATTTTTATTGTCAGCAATGAATCTGGCAAAGCATTAACCCAAGAACAACAGGTAAGCCTTAAAAAGCGTATACTGTTTAAACTCGATCAACTTGAAGATATCACGATACCATGAATGAATTGAAAGCCATTATTGAAGACGCCTTCGAAAATCGCGACAGCATTAGCCCAACGTCGGCACCTGAAGATGTTAAAAACGCGGTAGCACAAGCTATTGAGCTACTTAACACTGGTAAAGCGCGTGTTGCTGAAAAAATAGCTGGCGAGTGGGTAGTACACCAGTGGCTAAAAAAAGCTGTACTGCTTTTCTTCCGCTTACACAATAACGATGTAATTGAAGGTGCTGAAAGCAAATTTTACGATAAGGTACCACTGAAATATACCAACTATACTGCTGAGCAATTTGCTGCAGATGGCGCACGTATCGTTCCGCCAGCGGCCGTTCGTACGGGTACTTTCGTGGGTAAGAACGCAGTGGTCATGCCTTCTTATGTCAATATTGGTGCGTTTGTAGATGAAGGTACTATGGTAGATACATGGGCAACTGTTGGTTCATGTGCTCAAATTGGTAAAAATGTTCACCTTTCTGGTGGTGTGGGGATTGGTGGCGTTCTAGAGCCGCTTCAAGCTAACCCGACAATTATTGAAGATAACTGCTTTATTGGCGCGCGTTCTGAAATTGTAGAAGGCGTAATCGTCGAGGAAGGCTCAGTGATCTCTATGGGTGTTTATATCGGTCAAAGCACGCGTATTTATGATCGAGAAACCGGTGAAATCCATTATGGTCGTGTACCAGCGGGTTCTGTGGTTGTTGCAGGCAACTTGCCAAGTGCAGATGGGAAGTACAGCTTGTACGCTGCAATCATTGTTAAGAAAGTTGATGCAAAGACTCGCGCTAAAGTAGGTATTAACGCTTTACTTCGCGGTGTTGAATAGCCTTTTGAAGGTAGCGATTTATCCGAAAAATGGCGCTTAACGCGCCATTTTTTTGTCTTTACGCGATTAACTTATCTTTAATGCTATTCACCCACTCAACCACGTCTTTCTCTGGCTCCAATGTCTCCATTGCATCAACTTCTAATAAATCTGCAACGGCAGTCGCTTGAAGTTCATTAAGTAGTGCTTGAAATTGCTTACCTGCGCCACAAAAGCTTTCCCCGTAGCTGCTATCACCTAATGCAGCCACTGCAAATGGCTTTCCTGTTAACATCGGCGACTCATCCTTCAAGTCAGAAAAAACAAATTCTAGATTAGGTGGCACATCGCCCTGCCCAGTGGTTGAAGTAATAACAAGTAGAGCGTCGGCGTCTGAAAAGTCAGTAACTGAAGGATCACTTTCTAGAACGCAGTCTATCCCCTGCTGTGCTAAGTTTTCTTCAACTTGCTCCGCAACATGCTGAGCATTACCGTAAACCGTGCCCGCGATTATCGTTAATGTCGCCATTTTTACCTCTTTTAATTCATAATAAATTTATTACTTTCGCAACAAGCGAACACCATACTTAAGCGTGCATGTTACTTCGTTATTTTAAATGGCTGTAATGTATCTACTAGCCTTTGCATCTCTTGATGCATGCCCGTATTCACATCCACCCACTGGCCAGTAACAGGGTGCGTAAAGCCCATATGAGTACAACTTAAGGCCAAGTTAGCAAAATTAAAGTATGCCTTTGCGAATTTGTTTTGTTTGCCGTCGCCATGCGTTGTATCACCAATGATGGGATGACGAATATGCACCATGTGACGTCTTAGCTGATGTTTGCGCCCCGTACTAGGATGAAGCTTTACTAACGAATATCGAGCACTTTGATACTTGCCTACTGGTTCAGGCACCTCAAAGTGTGCGATTGACTCATACACAGTAGTTGCTTGCTGAGGTGGCTGTTGGGGGCGTTTGTGTTTATCTGCAATTTTATCGTAGCGATATTTTAGTGCATAGTCGATAAGACCAGTATTATGTACAAAGCCGCGAACAACAGCGTGATACGTCTTTGTCACTTGTTTTTCCATCATTTGCTTGCCAAGCTGGGCAGCAATCTCTGAATTAAAACTAAATAGCAAAACGCCAGATGTAGGTCTATCCAACCGGTGAGCGGGGTAAACATGTTTGCCAAGTTGGTCGCGAAGGGTCTGCACTGCAAAAACTGTTTCATGTTTATCAATCGGGCTGCGATGCACCAATAAGCCAGGCGGTTTATCAATTGCCACTACATGCTCATCTTGAAAAAGCACATTTAGTTTTTCACTACTGAGACTTAACGCTTCCACTAGCTGTACTTCCCATCGCTATTTTTAAAGCTAACCTGATATTGCTTCGCTATAGCATCTATTCGCTGCAATTGTTCCACAACGCCTTTGCCCGCAGAGTCTTCGTTGGTTAAGTGAAGATAGACCTCGGCGGCAGGTGCGATATTCATCGGTGGAATAGGCATCTTCTCATCCACAATCATGCGCATTTTGGGAATAAATATAAATGCCAACCAGCTTTCAAATGGCATGGTGTCGATTGCGAAAGGTTCACTACTTTGCAATGCTTCTTTTGTAGGCACCTGTTCAGGCCACAAGTTTGCCTTTTGCATTGTAATTGCCAATACATCAAGCGCTGCGCTTAAAGCAATATAAGACACTGTCGACGTCACCTCGTTTAACGGCTTACTTCAAATTTTTTCAAATACTAAAATTGCGGCGCAGTATAGCATAGGAAACAAAGTTCGCTGGGCGTGTCAGAAAAAACAACAGCTGTGATAAACTTGCGCCTTAAAGCAAAAACATTAGCAGTAATTTCGGAATACACGATGAGCGCCAATAGCATAAATTCAATCAGCGAGTTTTTATTACACGCTGGTACAGAATATCAAGTATTTGACATGGGTCGCAGACTAACCCCACTTGATAGCCAACAGTTCTTAGATATTGAAAATGGCAGCGCCTACGCCCCCTATCCTCGTCAGCAGCATGCGTGGTTTGGTATTGTTTTTTGGAATAAACGCGCTTCTAATCAGCATTACATTTGGTTTATTAAGTTACCGCTTGATGAGCAAGGGTTGGTTGTATCCGCCACACGAAATCATTTTTTAGAAATCATCGTTGATGCTTTGGGGCAATCTGTCGCGGACGACTCTGAAAAAGCGCAAACGCTACCAGATAATCCGTATTCCTTCGTCCCTGGTCAATCTCTACTCGCTCAGTTTAACGCATTCGTGAAACACACACTTAAACAACCACTTAGTGAAGATGCTCAAAAAGTAGAAGCGTATATAAAGGCGCCTCAATTAGTCGATTGGCAACAAATATCAATGCAAAGTGTCGCTGACTTTGTTCACGGTCTCAAAAGCCACGAACACTATGACGCCATCGTTAGCGCGTTTTGCACTAACAAGGCGCTTTATTCGGACGTTTTTCTCAATACCTTCTTAGAGATGAGTGAAAACATCTCATTGCCAGAGCAGATAGAAACATTTGCAATCGAACGTCTACAAAACAGCGGTGATGTCTCACTTAGCGCTCTGCGTGCACTTTCCAGTGATGTTTTTTCTAAGCGCATTAATACGCAATTAGTTGCACTTTTAAGACAAGAAGTATCTTCACGTCTAGATATTTTAAGTGTAATAGCCGCACGGCATTTCGAACAAATGGATGAAGTGCTGCTAGAAGCATTTTTAGAACAGGCGGCGAAAGTGGACGAAAAAGAAGGGCACAATGGCGCGCTATTTTCAGGCTTTTTTTCTGACTTAGTTCAGATCCCCAAGTTACGTCGCCAAGTGTTGACATTGCTTCATTCTTCTACTCATTCTCAAAGTCTGATGAAAGCATTCAATCAACTCTTTGCTCAAGCGAGAAAGTGACATGACGCTATTAGAACTTGTAGTTTGGCTGGTTATTGCATTTGCGGCTTATCAATTTTGGCGAATTCGCGCAATTTCAGAGGCCACGTATAAATACTTAACACACTATTGCAATACACATCAGCTTCAGCTGCTAAGCGTCGCGCGCGCCAAAACCCGCTTTTCGTTTAAATATGGAAAACCTGATTGGCATAGTTCATTTAATTTCGAATTTTCCAGTAATGGAGAGGATAGATACAGTGGACAAGTAGAGTTGGTTGGATTACGCATTGTGCGCACTGAAGTCCCACCGCATCGTGTTTAAGCAGAATGCGTGACGTACTATGAGATCATTGTGCGCAGACTGTACGTACTATTCGCCCACAAATAGGTAAAAAAGGGGAACCAAACGGTTCCCCTTTTTCTTGGAATTTTGAGTTTCCCTCTCTGCGATCCCTTGCAACTAAAATCTTCCCGATTAAAATCCGTATACGCCCCTTTCCTTCTAATCTCGCGACATCCTGTGCGAGCTACCCGTCCTTGCGTAGGTCCCTTTCCATTTCTCCATGACTTACTGTACATCCTTCATACAGCGTTCCCCATCCTAGGGCTGTCCTATGTCAGACTCCGCTGACAGTCCTTTCCGTTGCTCCATTTTTCACTGTACTTCCTGCTACAGTCTTACCAATCCTTGGCGTGTCCTCATGTCTTCCTTGGTTTGCTCGTCCGTGCAAATTCGTCCTGAACTCTGGCTTCCTGCTACATCCTGTCGTGACATCCCGTCACTCAATTAATCCGTTAAGTCCCTTACAGTCCATAAATCCGTGTAATTACAGCATCCTCGCTGTGTTTCCTTTTCCTGTACCCACCGCCTTGTGAGATTCTCATCCTTAAGTTGTCCTAGGTCGTCCCTGTTAAATCTTCCTGACTCGTCGTGATTCCCTGTGACATGTTCATAGTATCCCTTCTAATTATTACCGCCATATGGAATTACACGATTTTAATGAACTATTTTCTTCTACTTTCGGCTAATGAATAAAAAAACGATAAAAATCAAACACTTTATACTTTAGTATAATTTTAAACTTCAAAAAAAAGGTAAGATCACTCACATATTTTGTAGGAAATGTCTTACAAACGAATGGGACGTTAGGGAGAAAGGGATGAATACAGAAAAGTGTTGGTCGCTCACCAACATACTTTTCTGAGACCGAAAGTACAAAAAGCGAACGAAAATTCTGTTAATGAGATGACTTTCTTTGCGCTCTAAACATGACTTCACCATTAACATGAGAAAGCGTCAGATTTCCCACTACGCTGTAATTATCGTCACCAAAGAAAGAGCGATGCTTAGGTACTGTGACAAAGACCGCCACCCCCTCACTCTTATTATCTTCGTCAACAACGCTGTCGATTGCGCCAAGCAAAATATGACCTAAACCATGATCTTGATAATCTGGGTGGACCGCAATAAAGCTCAGCATGTGAAAGTTGTCTGCTGGTACCAATGCGCGCACTTTTTCTTCTTTTTGAAGCATTTGCTTAGTACCAAACAAACCGGCAGTTAATAGCATTCTTAGACGCCAATGCCAGTAACGGCCAGAGCCAAAAGCAGCATCGGGTGAGGTAAGGCACGCCAAGGCTATTAAACGGTCATCATCAAATAATCCAATCATGGGTTGTTCTGCTACCCAAAAGGCATTTAATTCTTCGCGAATAGCTGAGCGAAGTCGACTTTCGTACCCTTCTTTTTCTGCTTGAAAGATCTCGACAAAAAGTGGGTCATCAACATAGGCATTATACAAAATCGATGCCGCGACTTTCAGATCATCCACACACAGATAGACCGCTTTAACGCTCTCATGAATTGGCGCTATTGCATTTGTAGAAGCGTTTGTTGTCATGAAGAGTTCCTCACTGTCCGGCAAGCATTATAGGTTGAGCAAAATGATACGACACACCATTTTTACTTACTTATTAGGCGATGAGTTTAGTACACACAAACAAACAGCGCCCTTGATTAAACTTTAGCCTACGCTAAAAAACAACAAATGTTAACTTTTTGTTAAAACCAATAACAACTACGAGGAACCAAAGCTAGAAAGGAAAGAAAAAAAAGGAAGAAATAAGACTAGAATGAGATATTGACCTTTTCGCTAAAGGCCCTAGAACAAGCAATAGGGCGTTCTCTCAAAGGCCAATATCATTAATCGGTATTAGTGCATGAGACTGTATGCACTATCTCCCCAACCAATCAGACTACCATTTTTGAAGACCAGCGGTGTGCACTCATCTTTGGTTGTAATGCCATCGCCCATTGTTTTTTGGGTACGATAATAAAGCACGCGGTATGTACCATCTTGCTTTTCAAATAATTCGTTAAAGTCAGCTACACCCATTTTGCGTAAAACACTTTCATATGCTGTGCCTGTCTCCAAATTAGCAATATGTTTGCGGTTATTGAACTCTCTATCTTCCCAATCTGCACCATAGTGGCTGTCTGAACCACCACCGACAGATACCACACAACCAGAAATAAGTACTGAAGAAGCCAAAGCAGCTGAAATAAGAAGCGTTTTCATGTGTTTTCCTTGTTGAAACATTTTACTTTTTTAAATTTACTGAAGCTCGAATGAACGGTAACTGAATACTACTGATTATCGAGCTTTTAATGCGTTCTTTTGAGTTAGATTCGTAACCAGATACAATCAAGAATGGCGCCAAAATATAACACATTGATTTAATTAAATTATTCAAATAAGCAACACATATTTCGTCAAGAAAATTGGTGAATATGACAAAATTTTAGTTAAATTGACCGCAATACCCGTTTACACTAGTCATTACGTACTTTTCATTGCGAATTTTATGGACAACATTCAACAGCTTATTATCATCTGCCAAAAAATGCATAGTGAGGGTAAAACGCCTTCAGTAGGAATGCTTCGCTCGAAAGCCCCCTTTAAGGCTTCTGTTACAGATGCTATTGATGCGATTAAACGCTTTAATGCGTCGAAGGAAAGTGAACTAGGTTCACAGCACGTCCCGACTAAGAATAAAGAAACGCACGAGTCGGCGTTAGAAAGGCGCGTGATAATTCTGGAACAAGAAGTGGCAGCGTTGAAGCAATCCCTTTCAGCATTGCTTAACAAACCAAAATAATTTCTGCTGTTTAGAGCCTCGGGCTCAAGTCAGCGATAAAATGAGCAAGTGACGGCGCAAGAATCTTTTGTGCAGGTTTACCAACCTGTTCAAGAGCAACTTCCCCCGTCTCATTAACAACTGTCAAAATGAAATCTTCTTCGTCTGTTAATCCGAAAAACAAAGTTGGCGCTTGATTAAGACGTTGCTTCATCAATAAATGACCGATGAGGTTTTGCTGCAGTCGCACAAAATCGTCTTTATTCCACACTTGAAGAAGTTCGCATTCACCTTGTGGAGCGGTTGCTTTTAAACTGTCACTAAAGTAGCGAGTGAAAAACACACAGTATTGCGGGTCGAGAGTAAGCGACATTGCGTCTTCAACATTGCTAAAAGAAAGTGTCTCAGTTTGACGCACTGGCCTCCATGCAACCATGCCTCTTTCTTTGCTATTGCCTTGATTACTCGCCATACCAGGCTCATTTTCAACGTAACATTCTGAAGGCCACTCTTCATCGTAAGGTATAACAAGTTTGTCCGGCTCACCGAGCTCGACATAAGATGATACAAAATTATCTAATTGTTCAGTTATAGTTAGTGTCATTGTGAAGTTACCATAGAACGCGCTGACCTTTGTGCTACGTTTTTGCAGCTGCTTGCAAGGTTTACCCAAGCGAGCGTCATACTACTTCACTAGGCGCTTATTTGGAATAACCAAACCACGTACCTTGTTTATTGCCTGAAACTCGCATGAAATATGCGAACCGTGTACCGCAAAGGTCAACACGCTCTTACTATTTTGGGGTACACTATACCTATAGTACGTAGTACGTTCTTCAATATCAGTTTCGTTTTGGTAGCTTTGGTTTTGCAAAACGTGAAGCCCATACCAATGATGTTTATAAAGGTTAGTATGTCAACGGATAACACATTCGAGAAAATTTCAATTCAAGCACCTGATGATCTTTCGTTAGGAAAACAAGTTGAGTACGAATACGAGTACAACCCCGGCTTGCTACAAGGCGTACCAAGAAGCTTAAGTCGCGATACATTAAGCCTTGGTGAATCGCTACCTTTCACTGGTGTTGACACTTGGACTGGCTATGAGCTTTCTTGGCTAAACGCGAAGGGTAAGCCTCATGTTGCTATCCTTGAGTGTAATGTTCCGATTTCGTCTGAAAACCTAATAGAGTCTAAATCATTTAAACTGTACTTAAACAGTTTCAATCAAACTAAATTTAACTCTGCAGATGACGTAAAAGCGACGTTAACCAAAGACCTTTCTGCTTGCGCCGGCGAACCCGTGGAAGTAACACTCACTTTGCCTAGTGCATTTGGGCAACTGGAGTTTAGGGAGTTTGCAGGAGAACTGTTGGATGATTTGGATATAGAAATTACTGACTATTCGCCCAATACACAGTATTTATCGTTATCACCTTCAACTGAGATTGTTAGTGAAACGCTTGTATCTCATCTACTTAAATCAAATTGTTTGATCACAAGTCAGCCAGATTGGGCTAGTATTCAAATAAGATATGAAGGCAATAAAATTAATCGAGAAGGTTTACTGAAATACTTGATTAGTTTTCGCCAACATAATGAGTTCCACGAACAATGTGTTGAGCGTATATATAATGACATTATGCAACACTGTGCCCCAGAAAAGTTAACAGTGTGCGCACGTTATACACGAAGAGGCGGTTTGGATATCAATCCTTTCCGTTCTAATTTTGAAGCGCCTTATGGGAATCACCGTCAAGCACGCCAGTAGCTTGTGAGTTGTTAACTTGCAGCACTAGTTACTCGTTTCAGGCTAAGCTAAATTATAAAGACGAAAATAATGGAAGCAAAACAACTACAGGCTCTAAAACAAAATAACGCGCTTCTTTGCCAATTTATTGTGAGGCTCTCAGCGTTTTATGAAGGTTTCTCCGACAAACTTGATGACGAACTTCGGACGTTGCGCGGCCACCTTTCTGGCACCCCTAACTTCAGCCTTGCTGCAGTTAGTATTGATAAGCTAAATAAAGCGCTTCAACATCAAGAAGTAACGCTTAGAAAATACAGTGTCGAAACGCTCTCTTCACTTGAAGACGCAATGAAGCAATTGCAGAAGATTGTTTTTGAAGATGAAGAGCTAAAGACTCTTACCACCAATGAGCTTATTAAGTTAAATCAACCACATAACGATATTTTTGGAATTTATAAACTTTTCGCAAAGGCTATAGCACTTCACCGCATTGCACTAAACAAGAAAATTGTCGGCCTAAAACATTCTGAAAAAGAAATAACGCCAGACCCGGGAACGAGTAGTTCTACACAAAATGAAAACCCACACTACCGCTCTATATTGGTTGAACTGAATCAATTGATAGCGTCGTATGCACAAAAAAAGCCTAATGATAAACAACTTATGGATATCAAGCAGCGACTAGAACAAGGCATGGACGAAGATCAGTTACTGAAAAGTTGCGTTGTTATTTTACGTATGATTGTGCAGGACGCTATGTCAGAGGCCAGTTTCACCGGAAAAGTAATTCAGAGCCTACATAACTCACTGGGTCAGATTAATGATGAAGTTGGTGAGAGTATAAAGGGCAGCCAAAGCCAGTTCGAACAGCGCAAAGCGGGTAATGAGCAACTAAAGTCTCATATAGATAGTATTGAAGAAGCCGTCTCAGTAAGCGATTCGTTAGAGACGCTTAAAGAACAAACTCAATTTTGTGTGCAGAACCTTGTTAACACACTTAGTGAACAACAAAACAACGATGAACAAGGCCAAGAGGCTTTGATGGCGTTGCTTTCTTCTATGCAGGAAAAGATAAATACGCTGCAACAGCAAACAAGTGTATACAAGAAAAAACTTGCTGAACAAGTAATGCAAAGTCGCACCGATTCACTTACACGTTTACCAAATAGACAAGCGTACAATGAGAAGTTAGATGAGGCCTTTGCGCAATATAAAGAATCCGGTAAACCCCTGGCGGTTGCGGTTGTCGATATTGATCACTTTAAGTCAGTTAACGATAGATTTGGTCATGCTGCTGGTGACAAAACACTTCAAGTAGTGAGTAAATTTTTAAAACAGCATTTAAAACGCCCAGAGTTTATTGCACGCTGGGGCGGAGAAGAGTTTGTTATGCTCTTCCCAGATACCACCATTGAAATGGTAGAAGATAAACTCAACGCGTTACGCAATAAACTCGCTTCAATGCCTTTCAAGTTTAAGCAGGAAAAAGTCAAGATAACCGCCTCTTTCGGCGCTACGTGTTTCAATACAAATGACAGTACTGAATCCGTTTTTGAGCGCGCAGACGAGTATCTCTATCAAGCCAAACGAGATGGCCGTAATCGCGTAGTGACGGACTTAAGTACTGCGCAATAGGACGCAGATGTATGAAAAAAGTGCAGCTTAACCCTGTTGGCTCAATGAGCCAGCTCTCTCAAGTTGAAGTCGCTAAATTGCAAGACACGACCAATAGTGAACTTTTCTCTATGTTCAGGAATTGTAGTTTAGCGGTACTCAACAGTGGTGTTGATGAAGACAATTACGAAACCCTGTTTGCACCATATGAAAATTTCGATATCAGACTGATTCGAAGAGAGCGAGGCGTTAAGATTGAACTTGTGAACCCGCCAGAAGTTGCTTTCGTTGACGATAAGTTGGTCAGAGGTGTACATGAACACTTGTTTGCGGTTCTTCGTGACTTGCTTTATATGGGCAACAAATATGCGTTTCTGCATCAAGCTCACCCAGCCGACAGTTC
This sequence comes from Alteromonas sp. KC3, assembly GCF_016756315.1. NCBI lineage: Bacteria > Pseudomonadati > Pseudomonadota > Gammaproteobacteria > Alteromonadales > Alteromonadaceae > Alteromonas > Alteromonas sp. KC3. The sequence continues at coordinate 1,045,176 of NZ_AP024235.1, read as the reverse complement.
TGAAATTACCGATATGGTATTTGACATGTTACGCCACGCACAGGCACTTGAAGGCAACGATGGAGTAAATACTATCGTATGTTGGGGCGGCCATTCAATCAATCAGGTTGAATATAAGTACACAAAAGAAGTGGGCTACCAACTGGGCTTGCGCGATATGCATATTTGTACCGGCTGCGGCCCTGGTGCCATGAAAGGGCCAATGAAAGGTGCCACTATAGGTCATGCCAAACAAAGACATAAATCAGGTCGCTATATTGGCATATCAGAACCAAGTATTATTGCAGCTGAGCCACCTAATGCTATTGTAAACGAACTTATCATCATGCCGGATATTGAAAAACGTCTTGAAGCATTTGTTCGCTTGGGACACGGTATTATCGTATTTCCTGGTGGTGTAGGTACGGCAGAGGAACTACTGTACCTTTTGGGAATTTTAATGAATGAGCGCAACGCACAACAGCCCTTTCCAGTAGTACTGACGGGCCCCGCTGGCAGTGAAGGCTACTTCGAGGCAATCGATACTTTTATTGGTGAAACACTAGGTAGCGAAGCCCAGGCTAAGTATCAAATTGTTGTGGATGATCCTGAAGAAGTAGCACGAATACTGTGCACAGGTTTAGAAAAAGTGAAAAAATTTAGGGGGGCTATGGGCGATGCTTTCAGTTTCAACTGGTCACTCAAAATTGAAACCGATTTTCAACAGCCCTTTGTGCCAACACACGAAAGTATGGCTGCACTTCAACTTAACCACGATCAAAGTAAAAGTGATTTAGCAGCAAATTTACGAAAAGTGTTTTCGGGTATAGTCGCGGGTAACGTTAAAGCAGAGGGTATAAAACAGATTAAAGAACGCGGACCTTTTGAGATTACAGGTGATGCAATGTTAATGCAGAAAGTAGATACTTTGCTTGAATCGTTTGTTGCTCAACATCGAATGAAATTACCAGGCTCTGCTTACAAACCCTGCTACGTGGTTAAAGAAGCATAAGCAATTTTTTACATTTTTAGCATAACACGACGCATTTGCTTACGTTTGGCACTTATGTTTACAGACAAATTTAGGTTACACTAACTGATAGATTGTTACCGAATTTGCTATGCCGTGTGCCTACAGTAACGATCTGCCTGTATTTGTTATCTTATATTTTTATACGCTCATAGGGTTTTAACGACTATATGGGCTAAAAACGCGCCTCTACATAGCGTTAAGAACACGAGAAGTAACGGTTATGAATAGCAAAGTTATTCGTTTAATTTTGGCTGGCATTGCATTGTATGCGGTGTTTGTTTTTATGGTCATCGCATTTTATCCAGACAAACCTGAAAATATGGACTGGAAAGACCGTGAAGAATACAACCGTGTTCAAATTACCAAGCTAAAACTCGGTAGCACCCGTGAAGAGGTGCTCGCTCTGCTTGGTACGCCAGATATTACGGAAGCGAAACAACAAGGCGCGACCGTTATTCAAGTTATGTTCTTTAGAACCCAACACGTTAGAGCAGACGGATTAACAACCCAAGACGAATGCACACCGCTTTTATTTGAGAATGATAAGCTCATAGCGTGGGGTGAAGGGGCCTACTCAAGCTATCAAAATAGTTGAGTTTAAATGGAAGTGAACAATATCATTTCCGCCCTTTCGCGTCTTGTACACCCTCCCAAACATTCAACGCCAATAGACCAGTGTGTTAATCACTGGCTCAAGAATGCGAAACGGATTTTAACAATAGTTAACCGTGATCCCGCTATTGTTGTACCTATCATTCATATTGAAACACCGATGGGTGAAATTTCACGGCATGTGTTATTGCTCGCGTTATTTGGAAAATTAAATCAGTTTAACGAGCACTACCTTCAACACATTATTGCCGCACTACTTGCAACGCACTGGATCACCACGAATAACGTGCACGAGGAACGCAAAGCACTTATAAGCTTTTTAACCAAGCGCCAATTGTTTGTCTGGCGCGATATCATTCGATTGCAGAAAGCATTTGCTAATAGTGCTAGTTTACGTCGTATCTTGGCTGACTTGCGGTTAACGCAAGCGCAACGTTTGAGTGTAATTTCGCGATTGTGCGCAACAAGGAGTGTCAATTCCAGTGCCAGTACGATATTTGAAATTGTCGTTCGTAATATTGCTCCATTACACAGAGCGCTCGTATCAAATCTCGCTACGCTTTTTACACGCGCCGGTCCTGGAGCGAAAGTGTTCGTTGGCGGCAAGGCTGGCGTGGTTGTTGATATCCAGAAAGATCACGCTTTTGTTATTGCATTAAGTGATAATGATATAGATGGCACATGGCAACCTTTCACTCGTTTGATGTTTCCAAAACCGCTATTTATACCCTACGAACACTTGGTAGCCTTATATTCCCAAACCTCTGACAACAGACAGTACAAGGGAGGAAACGGATTTCTACCAGCCACATATGCAATTCAAGCACCGCCTGCTTCACTTACCGCCATCATAGATGAGTTACAAAAGCGGGATTGCGAAATTCCGTCACTGTGCGAGAAAATAGAAAACGTTGAATCCTTTAACCGATTTCTAATGCACACCGCAAGTCAGGACAACCGGCTACAGTTACAGGTTAAAAATATAAAACAGGCCGTGATGACCTATGGCATTGAACGCGTTGGCGACATGCTCGTTCAGTTTGCTTTGATGGAAAGGCTCACGCAAAAACAATTTCCACTTATGTCAACGTGCAAGCAATTCACATTGGTTTGCTGCGCAATAGCCAGCTCCCTTGCCAGTATGACCAATACCAAATTCAGCCCTCAATCTGCAGCGCTAACAATGACATTTTTGTGCTCTCCGCTTTTTACCCTACCTGGTTTGAAAATAGCGCGTAAGCTTCCAGTAAACCTAGAAAACCCCTTTTCATTTAATCACGCTTTTCACGTTAAGAGTGAGATACCTTGGATAACGAGTGCAGGTGAGCTTGCTGGGAACTGGCATCAAAGTGCCACATGGCGTGCCGTTATTCATCACTGCAACAAGCAAAATGAAGAGATTCCATCGTCATTGAGAAAAGAACACGCACTCATGCAACTGGCGTTTGCACTTGGAAAAATCAGTCTATTTCATGGCAACATTTTTGCTTTAGGCCAAGACATCACGTTTAAAACACTTTTAAATCAACTTTCGCTTAGTCAAAAAGACATACAATCAATAATCACATCCCAATCGGCGCTACTTTTCTGCCCGCTCGCTTAAAAAAGGTACATCGACCTTTATTGTTCATCATTTTTGTAAATACGGTTTATGCGAATAAATCTCGATAAGTGGCTATAACTTGCGCCGACTATCGTATAAAATACGGCAACTTTTGCGCTGCTTTACGCAACATCCCTACAAAATCAATTATAATAAGCTAGCAGGCAGACTTTGGCGCATTTCGCTCGCCAGACTACAATTTAAACCTAACGATTTTGACAACAGAATTATCAGAGGATCCCTCAACATGACTCAGCAACGCATTACAGTCATTCGTGGCGACGGCATTGGCCCGGACATTATCGATGCAACCACAAAAATTCTAGATAAGGTTGGCTGTGACTTTGCCTATGATTATGCCGATGCAGGTTTAGTGGCATTAGAAGAGCACGGTGAGCTTCTACCACAAGAAACGCTAGACCTTATTGCAAAAAACAAAGTTGCACTAAAAGGTCCTCTAACTACGCCGGTAGGTGAAGGCTTCACCTCAATTAACGTAAGCCTTCGCAAGCAGTTCAAACTGTATGCGAACCTTCGCCCTGTAATGTCATTCAAAGGCACCAAAGCCCGTTATGAAGACATCGATATCATTACGGTTCGCGAAAACACGCAAGGCATGTACTCAGGTCTTGGTCAGGTTGTTTCTGAAGACGGTAATGAAGCTGAAGCAATGAGTAAAATTACTCGTGACGGCGCAGAAAAGATCGTTACTTTTGCTTATGAGCTTGCTCGCCGTGAAGGTCGCAAGAAAGTAACCGCTGTTCACAAAGCAAATATCCTTAAATCAACTTCAGGTTTGTTCCTAAAAGTAGCCCGTGAAGTTGGTGAGCGTTACCCAGATATTGAATCTGCAGAGATGATCGTAGATAACTGCTGTATGCAGCTTGTTATGAACCCTCATCAGTTCGACGTAATCGTAACTACCAACCTATTTGGTGATATCCTTTCAGATCTTTGTGCAGGTCTTGTAGGTGGTCTTGGTATGGCACCTGGTGCGAACATCGGCGAAGATTGTGCAATTTTTGAAGCCGTACACGGCTCTGCACCAGATATCGCAGGTAAGAACCTTGCAAACCCTACATCAGTAATTCTTGCTGCTGCGCAAATGCTTGAATACCTTAACATGGGTGACAAAGCTGAGAAGATTCGCGCAGCACTTAAAGATGTGATTGAAACGGGTGATCGTACTACTCGCGATCTTGGTGGTGAAGCTGGTACTACAGAATTCACAGAAGCGCTTCTAGAGCGTCTATAAAGATCATTGGTTACTGCAACTAGCAGTAACCATGTGATATTCACATTTAAAATAGCGAGCGTGTGCTCGCTATTTTTTTACCCTCGATAAAACTGTACTAAAACTGGTCTACCTTTTTCTCTCAAACTTCGTACCATCTCACTTGTACACATTTTGTACGCAAATCTACTACGATGTAATGCGTGCCCTTCACGGAACAACAGCATTACAAATGCATGACAAGGAATGACAATGAAGAAAAGACTAATTGGTTTAGCTGCATTAGTAGCAATAACAATACAATCACCTGTAGCAACAGCGGCAGTATTCAATGATGATGACAGCCCTTCTGCATACAGTGAGGTGACGAGCAAGCGAATTGACCTCAACAATGCTTCTATTGAGCAGCTAACCTCTCTGCCTGGCGTAGGTAGCGCTAAAGCACAAGCGATTATTAAATATCGAGAAGAGATTGGCCCCTTTCTGGAAGTTGCGCAACTTACGCAAGTAAAAGGAATTGGCGAGAAAATGTTGTCGAAAATACAACAGTATGTAGAAGTAAAACCGTAGAAATATAAAATGCGCCTAAGTAGGCGCATTTTCAATAGGAGTTGTAAACTAAAGTGGCGCTAGCCAACAACAGAAGCAAGGTATTCTTTAAAGTCATCTGCAAGTGCTGGATGACGAAGTGCGTACTCTACGTTTGCTTTCATATAACCTAGCTTACTACCACAATCATGGCTCTTACCTTTCATGTAATAGGCATCAACTTGTTCAAGTTTCATCAGCGCATCAATAGCATCTGTTAGCTGAATTTCTCCCCCCGCGCCTGGCGGTGTGAATTCAAGTAAGTCCCAAATCTTTTCAGAAAGCACATAACGCCCCACTACGGCTAAGTCAGACGGAGCCTCATCCAATGGCGGCTTTTCTACCATTTTATGGATTTTAGCTGATTCACCAGGTGCTATAGATGCACCATCTAAGTCGGCAATACCAAACTTTGAAATATCTTCTTGTGGTACCTGTTCAACCATTACCTGACTTACGCGGCTCGTATTAAACTTAGCGACCATATCCGCTAAATTATCCTTTTTAGGATCGCTTGCAGCATCATCAATGATGACGTCTGGAAGTACTACGGCAAAGGGAGCGTCGCCAATAACTGGACGAGCACACAAAATAGCGTGGCCAAGACCGTTGGCAACACCTTGACGAACTTGCATAATCGTTACGCCTTTCGGGCAGATTGATTGCACTTCTTCTAGCAACTGACGTTTTACACGCTTTTCAAGGGTAGCTTCTAACTCGAATGATGTATCAAAGTGGTTTTCGATACTGTTTTTACTTGCATGAGTAACCAGAATTATTTCTTTGACGCCCGCTGCAACACATTCACTAACGACATACTGAATTAATGGTTTATCAACAACCGGAAGCATCTCTTTTGGAATTGCCTTGGTGGCTGGAAGCATTCGTGTACCCAAACCTGCAACAGGGATGACCGCTTTTTTAACCTGACTCATAAGTTAATATCCTTTTTTAAAATCCTAGTCACACGCCAATGACACATTTCGTGGCCAATTTTCAAGATCGTGTTCGAATTATCTATCATTACTCGTTTAGGTAATGCAATGGGTGTTCCAATTACCATTTTGGTACGCCATTGTATTAAAACAGGGCATTTGGCTAATTTTTTACCATAACAAGCACTTTTTTTGCGCTCAATTCTAGCGAATGCACTAAAATGGTGAAAGTGATTCTAGTAAAAATTTCGTAAAGTGTCTCTCATTTACCACATTTAGTATTGCAACTTAGCCAATTGGGCCTGAGCGTTTTTTCACGCCATCTAGGAGACCTTTACGCATGTAAGTGCCACGTAAATCGCCTTGCTCAAAGCAGTACCTATTAACAAGGTAACGCAAAGGTATTGCTAAAAGATGACGACATTTCCAATAAAGCGGTACATAACTTCTGTTTGCCAGTGTAAGGACATTGCGAAATTGATAATAGAGGCGAATTGGTGAGCCTTGCTTGAAAGTCACCCCCATCACTTTAACACGTGCGTCACCTTGGCGGTGGGGCATACACGCAGTTTGAGACTGAAAAACCTTAAACCCCTTGCTTCGCGCGCGCCAACACCACTCGTGATCAACCCCGTCAATAAACAGTCCTGTCTCTTTTTCACCTACGCATTCAAACGCATGCTTAGATAATAACATTCCAGAGGCGATGATCTGTTTTACTTCCTTCAAACATGCCGAATACGCTTTACCCTTCTGGAGAACGCCTTGGTCAACACACTCTGAAAACTGGCAGAAGATAGAAGGGCCAAGCGCAGCAATAGCCGCTTTGTTTTCTACGTCTTTGAATTGTTCAAAAAGCATCAAAGCGACGTCAGGCGTAAAAAGGCTATCTTGGTCGAGTAAAAAAGCATAATTGCATGACGTCGAAAATAACGCTCTTAACCCAATATTCTGTGCCTCAGCAATGCCCACATTCTTGGGGCAATGTATATAAGTTATATTGCCCTTGATTTGCGCTTCACAAGATGTTGGAGAATTGTCGACAAGCAATATTGGCCATAAGCTTGTATCGAACATACCAACAAAGTGATTAATATGCGCAATATCTGGATGATACAAAATGACTACAATACCCGCGTTCAATGCTTTCCAAACCTTTCTAAGAAATGTCTATCTACCTTGTATGCTAATTTTACAACTTTTCCTGGCATTATGCGTAAAGATAATACACCGCACGCATAGAAAAGGTTGTAAAAGGAGTACTGTCTCAGCGCTTTTATTGCGTAGAGTCGAGCCTTAAATTCATTGAGAGATTTACTCAGACCTCGACGTTTATAGAAATTATTGACTCGTCTAAATTTCAGCAACCTGTCTTTTAGATTCCTGAAAACATAACCTTTAGAAGCCAGTCGAATCCATAAGAAGTAGTCTTGCGTGTTACGTAGCTGCCCATCATATCGATGCCCATCAGTGAACACATTATATCGAACAACAACGGTTGGGTGGTTAAGTGAACAACGTCTAGGTAGAATTCTGACAATCTGGCGATGCGATGCAGGCATAACCCGTGCGCCAACCTTTTTACCTCGCTCGTTAATTTCTGTTAATGCTGAACCGAGTACCGAAATATTATTGTGGCGCTTTAAATAGTGTACTTGCCGAGAAAGGCGATTTACTTCAGAGACATCGTCCGCATCCATTCGAGCAAAATAGGAAGGCTGATATTTTAAGCCAAAATCAATGGCAAAATTCATTGCCGTAGCCAAGCCCTTATTCTCTTCACTAGAGACGAGAACAATTCTTTCATCGCGTGCAGATGCCGCGGTCACTGACTCCAGTATTGAATCAGGAACTGGGCCATCGAGCACGATGATAAACAAGAAATCACGGTAAGTTTGGTGCTCAATACTTTCGATGGCCTCATTTAACCACTCTGCATTATCTGCCTCATAGACAGACATAGCCACTATGGTCTCTACTTTCTCATATTTAAAATTGTTATTGAGAATGGCAAATTGATTTTTCAAATAAAGACACCAAGGCTAGAAGTAGTAACAATGCTAAGGAAAAACACAATAAGCGCAGAACACTGCGCTTTTTAAAAACAGCATGTTACAGAGAAAATACAGAGGATTCCATGACTTTGCTGAAGCTATGCGGTAAACCGTTTAACGAAACGCAACACACTCCAAATGTGTTGGATAACTAAGCTATATACGATGAGCATACCAATAAAGCCCCAAAACATTACGGGTTCTGGCACTTGATATACCTCACCTAAAATACCAATGAGGCAATAGCACGCCCCCAGCATTAGAATGGCAACTAGTGACTTTCTGCTGCTGAGTCCTGCACGCATAAAAATATTATGCAAATGCTGACGATCGGGCTTAAGCATAGACTGCCCTTTTCTCGCCCTGCGATACATAATCGCGGCCATATCCATCAAGGGAAGGCCTACTAGCCACACCGCTGTAATTGGCCTAAACGCTGCTGCTTCATTCTGTGTATGATCAACCAACAACCAAACAATGGTGAGACCAACGAACATACTGCCCGCATCGCCCATAAATATCTTATTGCCTTTGAACCCCTTCCAACTTAAGTTAAATGCAAGAAAAGGTACAATAGCGGCGACTATAATAAGTGGTTCCATGATCGACGCGCCATTGCCTGTAGCTATCAAAAAGCCAGCAACCGTCAACAAAATAACCAAACTCATTCCGCCGGCTAGACCATCAATTCCATCAATCATATTGAACGCGTTAATAACGCCTACTACACAGATGATAGTGAAAAAATACCCGCCGATACCAAGCACTACATCACCAGTGCCAAAGATATTTCCTAATGATGTAATATAGTTTTGCGCACTCCACGCCATTATAGCGGCAACGCCGAACTGACACATAAGACGTCCCTTTGCACTTAAGTCAAAGCGATCATCTAACATACCCAGCAAAACAACAAATGCAGACGCAGTAAAAAAGAGTGGATCATTTTTCATCCAGACATCAGTGGCAACACTTGCCACCAACACTGCCATAAAAATGGCTACGCCTCCCGTCAACGGGACTATACCTGAATGGCGTTTTCGCGCAGAGGGCTGATCAACCAAACCAAATTGATGCGCTAGCGGCGTCATCACAACTAATAGTATGAGAGCCACAAAAAATGCAGTAAAAAGAGGTACAAACTGCAAATATGCTAACATAAAACGTACAACCTCGAGCCTCCGCTAATTCCATTCCAGAACGTTTGCAGCAAGCTAAATAATTTAGATTTTAAAAATGCTATCGATTCCATTTATTTACAACTTCCATTTCATCCAACATCATGAGGGTTTCGTTATTATGAGTTTGTGGATAGAAAACTGTACTATGATATAAGACATTTACGCTGCTCACCACCCTCTCATGTAAAAATAACTGCTTCAACGCAACACAAATTTGTTTTTTAGAGCCATTGTGGTCATTTCATACTCGCAAAAAGAGCCTAGCAACTGTATTACAGTCACTCCAAAAACGCTTACAGACATTTCTACAAACATGCTTTTTCATAAACTTGTGGTATCCTAGCGCCAAATTGCTATATGGATATCAAAGCTAATGTTAAAACAAATTACGCGCTATATTCTTCCAGTCGTGCTTACTATCAGCGTAAGCGGGTGTACAAGCGCCCCCAAAGCGACGCATGCCGATATTCCACTGGTGCATTCATCTCTGGCTTACTCATTAACGCCAGACTCAGAACATGCAATTAATATTCCCAAAGCCAATCTATTATTCAATAACCAAGAATCATTCGAGATACTTTTTAATGGTCAGCAATACAATGCTTATAAATACTATATCTCGGCTACTGGTAATAAATGTATTCGCTTTATGTTACGGGACAGTGAGATACAAAAAACAGAAATTGAAAATCGATTAACCACGTGTCAACGAAATGGTCAATGGAAGGTCATTGCACCATTAGTGGAGTCATCATCCTTGGCTGCGAAGTAATCCGTGGAGAGTTTAACAATGAAAAAAATAATTACGCCGCTACTGCTATCTTTTTGCGCTTTTTCCATGACAACGTCTCTTGTAACAAACGCGCAGTCTATTGAACAATTGCAAGAGTTGCGTCAGCGTGCACAGCAAAACGACACAACATCGAATGCTGCAAGACCAATATCGCCATTAGATATTTCTAGCCAGCGCACACTTCCTGGCGCGACTGGCGTTGAGAGCACCATGGGCCAATTTTCTACGCAGCCTAGAAACGGCATGCGTCTGCCTGGCGAGCCTACTATTGATACGGTATTTCCCGCTCAAGCCCCAATGGAAAACCCTCCGTTTGCGGCTAATCTATTCATCGGTGGTTTTGAGTCTGAGAGAACCTCAGGCTTAAACGATAACTACCTTGTTGCGCCGGGTGATAAAATCGCTATTTATTTGTGGGGTGCGGTCAATTTTTCAAATGTAGTCACCGTAGACAATCAAGGGAATATTTTTATTCCCAATATCGGGCCAATAAGCGTAGCAAATACACCAGCAGGTAGTGTAAATCAAACGGTGACAAGCAGAATCAAACAAGTCTACACCAATGACGTAAATATTTATGTCAATCTGCTTACCTCAACCCCTGTTTCAGTATTTGTTTCTGGCCCCGTTTTGCGCCCTGGTCAATACGCTGGCTTGGCGTCTGATAGCGTACTTTATTACCTTAAACGCGCTGGTGGCGTTGATTTCCAGCGCGGAAGTTTTCGTCAAATTGATGTTGTCAGAAACGGCGAGGTGGTAGCAACGGCCGACCTTTACGCGTTTTTTAGAAACGGAAAGTTACCAGAATTGTCATTTAAAGATGGCGACACCATTTTAGTGCATCCGATTGGCAATACCATCGTTGTTGAAACTGGTGCGCGCAACAGCTTTACCTTTGAATTTCTTAATGAAGAGCTAAATGGTAGCGTGGTAAATTACTTTGCGCGCCCAGGTGAATTCGCCTCACATGCATCTGTTGCAGGTGTGCGTAATAATAAACAATTTGCTCGCTACCTGAGTATCCAAGACTTTGAATCTTTGCCTTTAAAAGCGGGAGACACTGTTGAGTATGTAGCCGATCACGAACCGCAAATTTATCGCATAAACGTAGCCGGAGCCTTCTCTGGCGCTTCACAGGTCATGGTTGATAAGGGAGCGCGATTAATAGACGTGCTCGATCACATTGAAGTTGATACTAAACTATCTGACACTCAGAATATCTACCTTTTGCGTGAAAGCGTCGCGATAAAGCAAAGAGAAATTATTGAAGAAGGGTTGCAACGCTTAGAAAGAAGTATGTATACCGCCCCAATAAGCTCAACGGGTGAGGGTACAATTCGAGCGCAAGAAGCACAGCTTGTTGCAGATTTTATCGCGCGAGCGCGACAGGTCGAGCCCCAAGGCCGCGTTGTTGTGTCTGAAAACGGTGACGTTGCAAATATTTTGCTTGAGCCTAATGACACCATTGTTATACCTGAGATCACCGATCTCATTCATGTAGGCGGGGAAGTACTGCTACCGCAATCTGTTGTATTTAACCCAGATGCGACGACAGAGGATTATGTTGCATGGGCCGGAGGCTTTACAGAGCGCGCTGAAGATGAGCGAATTCTTATCATGCATAAGAACGGTAATGTGTCGTTTGCGAGTGTCAGCGGTACATTTTTATCTGACGAGCACACAATGCTTCAGCCTGGCGATCAAATTATCGTGCTTCCGGCAATCGACACCAAAATCATGCAAGCGGTTAAAGATGTCTCGCAAATTATCTTTCAGATCGCCGTTGCAGCAAATGCTATCGACAGATAGAAATTATGATTACATTTAAAGAACAACTCTACGCATGGAGAAGCGTGATATTCGCGCTTTTTCTGCGTGAGTTACAAAGTAAATTTAATGATAAATTTGGTCTAGCTTGGGCTTTTTTCGAACCATTTGTTTTTATTTTCGCACTATCCTTTTTTAGAAGCTTGCTCAAAGAAGGGGATGTACATACTGTTCCTCTATTAGTCTTTATGATGATCGGCTTGGTAGGACTTCAAACATTTACAGCAACAATGAATTCAGTGTCAACTGCTATTCGGCGAAACAAACCTCTCTATGCTTTCAGGCAGGTACAACCAATTAGCTCAATAATTTCCAGTGGATTTCTAGAGCTATCAATCAAAACTGTAGTTACATTATTTATTGCTATTTCTCTTTATTTACTCAATGACTCATTCCATATAAGCAATCCATTGCTTCTTATTTTTTTGTTTTTTTGCCTTTGGATATTTGGAATGGCTATAGGATTAATGTTCGCCATAGCATCAGCTTTTGTTCCAGAGGTCGATAAATTAAAAGCGATAATGAGTCGACCTTTAATATTCATTTCTTGTATATTTTTTAGCCTTCAAGACTTGCCAGAGGAATTTTGGTCTTATTTAACCTGGAACCCTCTTGTACATTTTGTTGAAATAGCACGCTATGCCTGTTTTGAATCCTATGGACAAAAGGGTGTATCGCTAAGCTTTCTCTTTGAAGTCACTGTCATATCACTCTTCTTGAGCTTGTCGATGTACCACATCACTTGGAAAAGGGTGCTATCTCGATGATTAGAATAGAGAATCTTACAAAGAGTTATCCAAGTAAATTGGGGCCACAGTATATTTTCAGAAATCTAAATTTTGATTTTCCAACTGAGAATAACGTGGCCATTTTAGGTAAAAATGGTGCAGGTAAATCTACCTTGTTTAGGATGCTCGCTAAAAGCGAATACCCTGACAGAGGGCGCGTGTTAACCAATAAATCCATGTCGTGGCCAGTCGCCTTACAGACCGGGATTCACCCTCAAATGACGGGGCGAGAGAACACTCGCTTTATTGGGCGAATCAATAATGTAACCTCACTCCCAGACTATGAAGCAAGAGTTCAAGCTTTTGCCGAATTAGATAAACGCTTCGATTTGCCGGTCAAAAATTATTCTTCAGGGATGCGTGCGAAACTTGTTTTTGCGTGCTGTATGAATATTGATTTCGACATTTATCTTATTGATGAAGCAACATCTGTTGGCGATCCGCTTTTTAGAAAAAAAGCGCGCTTGTCACTTAAGGAAAAAAGTGAAACAGCGGGCGTTATCATGGTAAGCCACGAGCTAGACCAAATTCGCGAGTTTTGCACTTCAGCTGTCATTATCGATGATGGAAAGCTTACATATTATAACAATCTCGAAGAAGGCATCGACGTTTATACGCAGGATGCAGACAATAAGAAAACACTAAAATAGGTTTAAATAACAGTGGAAAAATCTCTTACTCAGCTCAATGCTCTTCTCAAGAAAAACAAAACGCTTATTCTTGTTTTGCCTTGGGCATTATACGCATTTTATCTAGTTCTTTGGGCTGCGCCCCAATATGAAAGTCAAAGCCAACTTATTGTAAAATCAACTGATGGTGGCAGTAGCTTTGATCCCTCATCGCTATTAATGGCTGCTGGTGTCCCCGGCGCCGCTTCAGCAAGCGAAAGCCAGTTAATTGAGGCTTATATACAATCTGCAGATATGATTAACTATTTAGACGAAACTGTAGGTCTTCGAGAGCACTATATCTCTGATGAAGCTGATTTTTTTAGTGGCCTGGCAACCTCTCACACTCGAGAGAGCTTTTATGAATTCTACTTATCACACATCGACGTCAGTGTTGACTCTGCATCTTCCGTAATCACCTTAAAAACCCGAGCATTTAACGCTGAGTTTGCACAAGTAATCAACCAGGCTATCGTAGATAAAGCTGAACAATTCATCAACAACATCAATAACAACCTAGCCAAATCGAAGTTGGCATTTGCGAAAGGTGAACATGAAATTGTTGAACAGAAACTTCAGCAGGCTAAAACTGATATCTTGGCCTTCCAGTCAAAATACAACGTATTAGACCCGACAGCCGAAGGCGCTGCATTTCAGCAAATAGCATTTTCACTAGAAGCCACACTGGCACAGAAAAAAGCGCAATTGAGCACCATGTCTACTATGATGTCTGACGCTGCGCCTGAGATAATTAACGTTAAACGCGAAATAGCCGCCCTACAAAAAGAAGTAGAAAAACAAAAAGAGCGCTTGAGCACTGCCGAAGATGAAAGTGAGGCACTTTCTGTCACCGAACTTATGGCACAGTACAGCAACCTGCAAGTGCAACTTCAGTTGGCTATTCAGGCATACTCCTCATCGCTAATCACACTTGAAAATGCCCGGGTAGAAACCTACCAAAAACTTCAGCACCTTGTCACGGTTGAGTCACCCACCTTACCCGATGATAACGCCTACCCCACCGTTATTTACAACTTGGTACTGTTTGGCGTAGCACTGCTACTTATCTATGGCATTGTTCGCATTGTTGTTGCCACTATCCGCGAACTGTAATTTTTTTATCTTTCTAGTAAGAACAACAACCGACTAAGTGATTAATCCTTAGTCGGTTGACAAACCTTTGATGAAGTTTATCGTCGAAATCTTGTGTCTTTATGCAAGCTCTAGTATAAGAAGCTATCCGCCTAAGGACCTATATCAAAGAGCCTGTGCAAATAAGTGCTCTACAATAACAACCATAAGCAATATGGAATAGAAATATAATTATGAAATCATCTAACGATACTAGCTTTTTCGGCCATCCAGGGGGCCTTAGAACGCTATTTTTTACAGAGATGTGGGAACGCATGAGTTATTACGGCATGCGCGCGCTTCTTGTACTTTTCATGACAGCAAGCCTACAAACCCAAGGGTTGGGCTTCACTGTGGCAACAGCTGGCGCTATCTATGGCCTATATACCGGTGCGGTATATTTTCTAGGTTTGCCCGGCGGTTGGCTGGCAGACCGCTTAATTGGTGGTAAAAAAGCCGTTTGGTACGGTGGTCTTATAATTTTTGCTGGTCACGTTGTGCTGGCGATAGACTTACAGAACTTATTCTTTGTTGGCCTTATCCTTGTTGCTACAGGTACTGGTTTACTTAAACCAAATATCTCAGCAATGGTGGGACAGCAATATGGCGACGACGATGGACGCCGTGACAGTGGCTATGCGCTTTACTACATGGGTATTAACATTGGTTCTCTTATTGCTTACCTAGTAACTGGCTACCTTCAGGAAAACTGGGGCTGGCACTATGCCTTTGGTGCAGCAGCCGTGGGCATGGCTATCGGTCTAGTTCAATACTACTTTAGCAATCGTTCGTTATCAGCTGAGTCTGTTGCGCCAGCAAACCCTTATGAAGGTGCTGCAAAGCAGCGCGCATGGATGGGTGTGTTTGGTGTTATAGCAGCCGCTGTTGTGGTTATTATTTTAGCTCATATGGGCACCATTGTTATCGAGCCTGTTGTACTTGCTCAGCAAGTCGCTATCGCGTTTACGGTAATCTTCTTTTTATACTTTGGATTCATTTATTTCAAAGGTGAGCTAAGCGACAACGAGAAAAAGCGCATGTGGGCGCTATTTTTGGTGTGTGTTGCCTCGGCGTGCTTCTGGTCTGGCTTTGAGCAAGCGGGCTCATCACTTAACCTTTTTGCACAAAATTATACTGACCGAGTATTAGAAAGTGGCTCTTTGCTTACTTCATGGTTCGGAATGGACGCAATTCCTACCGTGTGGTTCCAGCTTTCTAATTCACTATTTATCATTATTCTTTCGCCTTTCTTTGCTGCACTTTGGATTAATTTAGCCAAGCGCATGATTGATCCGTCGTATACGATTAAATGTGCAGTCGGTATCATCATTATGGCGTCGGGTTTCCTTGTAATGTTTATGGCATCTCAGTATGCGGCACAAGGATTAAAGGTAGCACCTATGTGGTTGGTTACTACATACTTCCTTCACACAGTTGGTGAACTTTGCTTAAGTCCAGTTGCATTAAGCGCAGTAAGTAAATTGTCACCAAAACGCTTTGCCGGCCAAATGATGGGTGTGTTCGTACTGACCTACTCTATCGGTAACATAATCGCTGGTTTACTTTCAGGAAACTTCGATCCTGAAAACGTACAAGAGATGCCAAACCTATACTTACAAATTGCCCTGTTTAGCATTGCTATCGCAATCGTGATTGGCTTGTTTAGCATAAAGTCTCGATTCTGGGAAAAAGCAGGTGTGGAACAGAAGGCATAACTTACCTTGTTTAAATAACAAGTAGATTGCCATACAATGACCGCCGCAACGTCTAGTTTCGGCGGTTTTTCTATTTTAAGAGCAATGTATGAAGTTTTATTTTTCCACTCGTGACATCCCCGCTCTAAAAGGGCTCCCTCTCACAGAGCGAATGAAGCTGTTAGATAAAGCATCAAAACGTCTATCTGTTCCTGAGAAAACCATGCTCAATGTGTTGAAGTTACTTGTGATAGTGCCAGTGTTTGCACTTATTTTGCAGACAGCAGCAAATTGGACCTCGTTACTGTGGGCTTTTGTGGTATTTTTATGTTATCCGCTATTTATCAAACCCATTCAATATTCAATGTGCGCTAAATATATAGCGTCTTCATCAAGCAAGGAGAATGCATGAAAACTATCTTAGTTACTGGTGGTGCTGGCTATATTGGTAGCCACACGGTATTACAGTTACTTGAGCAAGACTATGGCGTTGTGGTTTTAGATAATTTATCAAATGCCAGTGCAGAATCTTTGCGCCGCGTAGAATCACTTACCGGAAAGTCTGTCACCTTTGTTCAAGGTGATATTCGCGACACTGCCGTACTAGACGATATTTTCAGTGAGCACAGTATCTTTGCTGTCATCCATTTCGCGGGCCTAAAAGCTGTCGGAGAGTCTGTTGAAAAGCCACTTTCCTACTACGAAAACAATGTGTACGGCACGCTAACTTTGTGTAAGGCAATGCAAAAACACAATGTGAAGAATATTGTATTTAGCTCGTCAGCTACTGTGTATGGCGACCCTGCTTCACTTCCACTTCGTGAAGATATGGCTACTGGTCAACCTACTAACCCTTACGGCATGTCCAAGCTAATGGTTGAACATATGCTAAGCGATCTCTATATGTCGGATAACGAGTGGAATATTGTACTACTTCGCTATTTCAACCCAGTAGGCGCTCATCACTCTGGTCAAATTGGCGAAGATCCTAATGGTATTCCGAATAACCTCATGCCTTATATTTCCCAAGTTGCTACAGGAAAACTCCAACAGTTAAGCGTGTTCGGTGATGACTACGACACGGTTGATGGCACTGGCGTGCGTGATTATATTCACGTGGTTGACTTGGCAAACGGCCACTTGAAAGCGCTAGACCGTTTAGCCCTCAATATGGGATTGGACAAGTACAACTTAGGTACTGGTCAAGGCTATTCGGTGCTAGAAATGGTTAAGGCCTTTGAAAAAGGCTCGGGTAAAGCGGTGCCTTACAAGATTGCACCACGCAGAAGTGGCGATGTCGCAGCCTGTTATGCAGACCCTACAAAAGCCGCAACAGAGCTTAACTGGCATGCACAAAAAGGACTGGACGAAATGTGCGCCGACACATGGAACTGGCAGTCTCAAAACCCCATGGGTTACCCTAAAGATTAAGCAATCCGCCTGTCGAGCACTTCGTTGCCTAAGTGCTCGACTTTTGACTAATTCCTTCTATTTTTTTTCTTGGCTACTATAAATAAAAAAATTTTGGTTGCCCCGTGAAACACCTTGTTTACTCTCTCTTTTTGCTTTCAATTTCGTCCAGCCTTGGCGCTATTACCATAAGTGAAATTGCACCGGTACATTTTGGCTCGGTCTCTGCTCAATCAGGGTTAACATGCACAATGTCGCAGTTTGGTGTTATTTCTGGTGCGTGTGACACAACGGATATTGATATTACCCTTGGAGAGGTCTTGGTGACTAACTTGCCAAGAAACGGCAACGTTGAAGTAATGATTACGGGAAGCACGAACACAGCGCTACAATACGCGCCCATCGCAGAACTTACAGGAGCAAAGGGCGGAACCGTTTTGTTATATGATAACCAGCCGGTTAACGTGACCGTAAAGGAAATGGTGCCGATTTCACGATAACCGTTTTGGCACTCTAACCTTACAAAATGATTTGTCGTTGTCAGGGGCGTACACCGCCGATTACACACTGGAAGTTAATCAACTTTAAGCGTGTATCAGCGGTGAAAACAAGTAGAGCGCATCTACTTATTGTCTATATCGTCTTTTTCTTTATCTTCTTTCTTGTCTTCTTCGGGAAGATCGTAAGAATCAAAATCATTGCCTTCAAGCATGGCTTCGAAATCGGCAAAGTCATCAAGCTGCTCTTCACCTAACGCTTTATCAGCACTTTTTCCGTCGGTAACTCTAAATTCTAAACGCTCAAAATAAGCGTTTTTGATAAAGGCATAATCATCTACAGCTTGCTCTAGTTGAGCTTCTTGATCAATTAGCTGCGCGCGTGTTTCTAATAACGATATACCAATACGCGCAAGATTGAGTGTGCCGTCAATAAGCGTCATCGGAAATGCAAAACCATCTACATAGTCGCCGGTGAAACTTCTTGGGTCACTTGGGCCTAAAAATGGCAACATAAGATAAGGGCCTGTTTCAACACCCCACACGGCCAGCGTTTCACCGAATTGCTCTTCTTTGCGTTCCAGTCCAATTTTAGACGCAACATCAATTGTTCCTACCAAACCAACTGTCGTATTTATTAGAAAACGTGCCAAGCTATCTAAGCTATCATCAATCTTTCCTTGTAATAGATTGTTGGTGAAGTTTGCAGGTTCTCTTAAGTTTTCGGCAGCGTTAACCAAACCAGTGCGAGCAAACTGAGGCATAACAGTCACGTAGGTGATGGTTACAGGTCGAAGGATATAGGCGTCTAATACTTCCCAGTTAAAATCCCATACTTCACGGTTTACCGACTCAAAGGGGTCGCGAGGATCAGAAGTATCCGCGGTCGTAATAGAATTGTTAGTTGCAGCCTGCTCTTGTGCGTTATTACTCGCACACCCACCCAAAAAACTGCTGGCAATTAGCAGTCCTGCAACGAGCGACTTTGAAAAATTCATAACTACAATTCCTTATTAATCGTGATATTGATTGGTGTAATCTGGCCTTGCTTGACAGGGCTCTCTATACTACCTTGCCACTCTCCTTGTGCCACAGCCACATTTTCATCGAGTGAAAGCCTAGCAGTTATACGCACGTCTGATAATGATAAAAGCGTATACTGGGGCATCATAGCATTGTCAGCGGTTAACCTAACAGACAAAGGGAATTCACCGATAGGTAACTTAACTACCGCAGCGGGCATTCTATTGCCCGAATTAAGGTCCTGTGCAAATACAATGAGATGACCCGATGTAGGCGCTTTTTCTTTCGCGCTTTGCGATAATTCTATTGAAACAGTAAAACCTGTCTGGCTGTCTTGCGCATCTCGCTCTATCTCGCCTTGAGAAGGTAACGCGCCTAATGCGATAGACTGTCCCTCAAGTTCATTCAAGCGTGCAGTTAAACGCTTAGACATGTCACTGTCTTTTGGTAGTTTATCTTTTACTTGGTTGAAGAAACGCTTCGTATTATCCAAATCACCGAGTTGCGCCGATACCACAGCCATCATTAATGCTAAATTGTCGTTTTGTGGATTCTCATCGAGCAATCCTAAAAGCAATTGTTGTGCACGTTCTAGGTTGTTTACGTCACCTGTTGTCATTAACGCTTGGGCTAGGGTAATTCGACTGCTTGAATTAGTCGGGTCGAGACTCACAGCCTTATCAATTGCCTCAATTGCCTGCACCTCTTGCCCAATGCTGAGCATAAGCCTGCCAAAATACATCCAACCCGTATCGTCTTCAGGCTCATTACGCAATCGCTGTCTAATTGCTAATGCAAGGTTTGCGATATCTTGCTGAGTAAGCTCATTCGCATTACCACTGGTTAATTGCTGACTGAGCTCTGGCAATGCGGCTATCGCTTCGCTTGCTTGTACTACACGAGACATTTGGTTTACTTGTGAATAAACCACAATACCAGCACCTAATGCCAACGCACCGCCTATGACCAAAGGCAGCTTTGCGTTGCCTTTCCTGTGTGCTTGAAACGCGCTTTCATCAACAAGGGCGAGTTTTAACTCATCAACCGCTTGACGTTTGTCGTGCTCACTGATGAGTCCTTCATCCACTTCGCGTTCTAACTCAGCCAAACGCTGTTTGACGATTTGTGTGTTACTTAAGCTGTCTTGCTTCGCGTGGTTCTTTCTCTTTAGCCACGGAAAGGCAATAATCAGCAACACTAACGTGATAAGTCCGGAAACTACGAGATAAAATTCAGACCAACTCATTCTTTTTCTTGCTCCAGCATAGCGTCGGCTTTCGCGAGCTTAGCCGCCATATCTTCTGGCGGCGTTACAGATTTACGCCTTACAATCACAACAAGTGCAATAAATATAAACAATACTGGCCCCGCCCAAAGCCAGAGTGTTGCTGCAGTTACTGGTGGCTGATAATGAACAAAATCACCATAGCGCGCTTTCATGAAGTCGATAACCTCCTGCTCAGTTTTACCTTGTTTGAGCAGGCTATAAACCTTACGTCGCATGTCATGCGCAATCATTGCATCGCTATCAGCAATGTTCTGGTTTTGACACATAGGGCAGCGCAACTCGGCGGTTAATCGCAAGAAACTGGCGCGCTGTTCGGCTGAGTCAAAACTAAAGCTCTCTTCAACCGCCTGTGCAGATGACAGGCTTAATACACTCAGCAGGATGAGCAGCATAAACTTAAAGGATCGAATCATTCACTCTCTCCCTGCGTGTCTACCTCGTAAGTATTGCTTGAAGTCATTTCAGCTTGAGTCACCAACTTGTTATATAGAGGACCTATTTTATTGTTCCATACCCTTTCGTTGATATCGCCAATATGATGCATACGGATAATTCCTTCGACATCTATAACAAAGTGCTCTGGTGCGCCAGTAACCCCTAAATCGAGTGACGTATCACGGTAGACATCAAAAATGTTGAACGCATAAGGGTTGCCATAACGACTGAGCATCTCTGTCACTTCTTGCTGAACACGACTTAGGGTCTTAGTACCAAAATCGGGGTCTAAGTCTTGGTCAAAGTACAAACCCACAATATGAACACCTTGCTCGTTTTTAAGCTGTGTTAAGTAGGGCATTTCCACAGCGCATGTTACGCACCATACACCCCACACGTTCAGAATGGTCACCTTGCCTTTAAGATCGCTTGGCGTGTACATTTTCTCTGGATTCATTAAATCAGGTAGAGAAAACGCTGGCAGCGTTTTGTCTTGCACTTGCGAGTCCAACTCACGCGGGTCCGAAAAGAGCCCTTTAAACAAGAAAACTACCAGCAATATGAAAAGCACCAAAGGAATGGCCACTAACGATGTCTTTTTCATTATGCCTCTCCTTTTGTCGCAGAGTTTTGTGCAACGTGATCAACACTGACGTTGCTTTTGTTCGAGACACCGCGCTTACCTGCAGTCATTTTATTCAACACTGCGCTCACTTTCTTAACCTTCGCCATACGATAGCGCTTGTCACAAATTGAGAAAATCCCACCAATAGCCATTACAACGGCACCGGCCCATAGCCATATAACAAATGGCTTAATGTAAATACGAATCGCCCAAGCCCCGTTGTCTAATGGCTCACCCATTGCAATAAACAAATCCCTGGCCACATTTGAGTGGATAGCCGCTTCCGTCATTGGCATTCGCTGCACGATGTATAGGCGTTTTTCAGGCATAAGATGAGCCACTTTCTCTCCATCTTTATATACATCGAAAATGCCTGCATCAGCTTGATAATTGGGCCCCTGAACTTTCCTTACATCTTTAAAGGTAAAGTCATAGCCACCCAAACTTACCGTATCACCCACATCCATTCGCACATCTCTTTCCAACTCATAATTAGATACCAACGTGATACCAATAATGACAATGGCAAAACCAACATGACCTAACACCATTCCCCAGTGACTTGGCGTTAATTTGCGAAGTTTGGTCATCAAGCTATTTTTGTCAGCGCCTTTTTCGGGCATGGCACTAATACGCTGAACCACTTCTTGAACAGTTGTGACGAGGATCCAAAATACCAGCACCATCCCCAATACACCCATATAGGTGGGTGCATCGTAGGCAAAATTCACCAGCACGCCAGCACTCATTGCAATGCCACCGGCAACAAGTAACTGTTTTTGAAGCTCACTGGCCTTTTGTTGCTTCCAACGTGTTAGTGGTCCAAGGCCAAGAATCAGTACAAAAGGCACTATCAAAAGGGTAAACATTTGATTAAAAAACGGGGCGCCAACAGAGATACTTCCTAGCCCCAGCTCCTTGTGAATTAACGGTAAAAGCGTTCCTAACAGCACAACTAATGTCGCTGCACAAAGAAACACATTATTGCCCATTAGCAATACTTCACGTGAAAATGCTTGATAACGACCAGGGCTTTTCAGTGACGCTGCACGGAGGGCATAAAGCAATAACCCTAACCCGCTTAGTACAATTAAAATACCAAGGATGAACAGTCCCCGCGTAGGATCACTGGCAAAAGAATGAACGGAAACAATAACACCTGAGCGAACTAAAAAGGTTCCCAACAAACTGAGGCTGAATGCCGCTATGGCTAATAACACTGTCCACGATTTAAAGGCTTTTCGCTTTTCAGTTACCGCAAGAGAGTGCATTAGCGCAGTACCTACCAACCACGGCATAAAGGATGCGTTTTCAACCGGGTCCCAGAACCACCAGCCTCCCCAGCCGAGTTCGTAATATGCCCACCAGCTACCAAGCGCAATACCTACTGTAAGAAACGCCCAAGCAGCAATCACCCATGGACGTGACCAACGGGCCCATGTTGAATCTAATTGACCAGAGATAAGCGCTGAAATAGCAAAAGCAAAAGCAACAGAAAAACCAACGTAGCCCATGTACAACATGGGCGGATGGATTATCATGCCAAAATCTTGAAGTAACGGGTTTAAATCCCTTCCATCGACAGGGAAAAACGGCAACATGCTATTAAATGGATTAGAGGTTAATAACATAAACAGATAAAAGCCGATGCCTACCATTCCTAGCACGGCAAGCACACGTGCGACCATCGCAAGCGGAATTCCCTTACTGAAAATAGCGACCGCCACTGTCCATACTGACAGCATCAAAACCCACAGCAAGAAAGAACCTTCGTGTCCGCCCCACACTGCCGTTATTTTGTAGTAAATAGGCAATCGACTATTAGAATGCTGCGCTACGTAAGCCACGCTAAAATCATCTGTCACAAAGGCGTAGGTAAGACATACATAGGCAATAAGCGTGAAGATGAATAACCCTATCGCCAAAGGTTTTGCCGTCGCCATTAGCGCTTCATGTTGGCGATGTGCCCCCCACAGTGGATAAACGGCGAGGAGGATAGATAATACTAATGCGAGTGTTAGTGCAATATTTCCAATCTCGGGAACCATGCCTTAGTATCCTTGTGCCGATTGACTTGCATCACTGCTTTCAGAATTCGCGCTCTTGGGCATATTGTCAGGCTTGACGTGCTTTATGCCTTTCATTTTTTCAGCTAATTCTGGAGGCATATATTCTTCATCATGCTTTGCCAGTACTTCTTGCGCTTTTATGTGTCCAGTTTGGGTTAAAACACCTGTCGCAACTATGCCTTGTCCCTCACGAAATAAATCGGGCAAAATACCTGTGTAAGTTACCGTTACTGTAGGGCCCGTGTCGATTAAGTCGAAGCTCACCGCCAAGCTCTCGCTGTCACGCTTAACACTGCCGGGTACGACCATACCACCTATGCGTAAACGCTGTCCGATTTGTGGCTTCTGCCCGTTTTTGCCTTCAATAATTTCACTTGGCGTATAAAACAGGTCAATACTGTCGTTTAACGCATAAAGCATTAATCCAATTGCACTTACAACCAAAAAACCGATAATTCCAACTACGGCTAATCGCTGCTTTCGTCTCGGGTTCATGCAACTATCTCACTTCGAATTTCTAATACTAAAAAAATGGCACCTCGGTGATGTGCCTTCTTGAACTTTATTCCACTTGAACACGTTTGCTACGCAGTACGTGTATGCTCAATGAATACACTAAGACTTATCATCCTGCGCTTCCTGTAAACGTGCTTTCTTAATGCGTGCTTTGCGCGCTTGCTCGGTTATCACTGCTTTGAGCAACAATTTTTGCTTGATATAGCTTTGAATTACTACCAGCGCCATTGCACCAAAAGTAATACCGAAAGATAGCCACACATAAAAAGCATATCCGCCCATATTGAGAAAGTCGGCAACGGAATCAAACTGCATATTACTTACCTGCCTTTAGTGCATGTTTCGCTAATTGTTGCACCCAGGGGCGATGCATTTCTCTTAAAACAATTTCATTGCGCAATCTTACGGTTGTGACTGCACCAATAAACAACGCAAACCCTAATAAGTTAATCAGCAATGGCCATAACATTTCCGGCGCAATTGACGGGTTATCAAATTTACTGATTGTTGCTCCCTGATGAAGCGTATTCCACCACTCTACTGAGTAATGAATAATGGGGATATTCACCACGCCCACAAGTGCCATAACACCTGCCGCTTTGCCAGCCTGCTGTTTATCTTCAAATGCACCGTATAGCGCAATAACTCCCATATACAAAAACAATAGAATTAGCTCCGAAGTTAACCGAGCATCCCATACCCACCACGCTCCCCACATAGGTTTGCCCCATGCTGCGCCGGTAAATAACGCAATAAAGGTCATCACTGCACCCACCGGCGCCATGGCAATCATGGACATGTATGCAGTACGCCACTGCCACACCATACCAACTAATGCAGCCACTGCCATTGCAACGTAGGTCCCCATGGACAAAATAGCGCTGGGTACATGGATATAAATAATGCGAAAAGAATCGCCTTGTTGATAATCTTGCGGTGCGAATGCCAAACCCCAAACGGTTCCAACACTCAAGCACAATGCTGCACCAACCCAAAACCAAGGTTGTAATGTTAAACAAAGTTGGTAGGCACGCTCAGTTTTAGCGTAGGGGTGTAACCACTTCCACATTAATTTTGACTCACTTTTAACGAATACGCTATGGCGAACGGAGCTAAGGCCGCTGCCAGCAAAAGCATAGCGGCGATGATAGCAAGTTGTGAATGATAAGGTAATTGCAGTGCGGCAGAATCCACAGCAGATGTGGCAAATATCAGTAACGGAATGAAAACAGGAATGAGCAACAGGGCTAAAAGTACGCCCCCTTTCTGTAACCCCACTGTCAGACCCACTGCAATGGCACCAATTAGCGACAATAACGGTGTGCCTAGTAACAACGTAAGCAACAACGCCAAGTACATATCAAATGATAAATTCAAAAACATCGCCAATAAGGGCGACAATAAGAGTAAAGGAACGAAACTCACTAACCAATGTGTTGCAACTTTCACCGCGCTAATGGCTGGGAGTGCCATGCCCGACAAAACGTACTGCTCTAACGAACCATCATTAAAGTCATCTCGGAACAAGCGTTCCATCGCCATCAATGACGATAATATCGCTGCTATCCAAATAACGCCTGGACCGATACGTTGCAACGTATCAGGTGACGGGCTTACGCCAAGGGGAAAGAGCGTTACCACCATTAGCAAAAACATGAGGGGCTGCACCAATTCAGCTTTTTGCTTAAACGCGATGTGTAAATCACGTTTGAAAATCCCGTGATACAATGACATTAAAATCGATACTCCAAGTCAAACACGCGATGCGCACCCGCCAAATCTGATAAAGGTTGATGCGAAGTTGTCAGCACAATCCCCCCTTTATCTACGTGAGACTTCATTGTTTGTTCAAGTAATGCAATGCCTTTTACATCAAGCGCCGTAAAGGGCTCGTCTAAAATCCAGACTTTTGCTGGCTTAAGCCAGAGGCGAGCAAGCGCCACACGTCGCTGTTGCCCTGCGGATAAATATCGAACCGGAACATCCTCAAGACCAACCAAGCCAACGCGAGCAAGGGCGTCATACAATTTATCTTGCGTAACACTAACACCATGCTGTAAGAGCCAAAATGACAAGTTATCTAGCGCGGAAAGACTATTGTTATTACCTGTTTTGTGGCCGAGATAAAAAAGGGCTGCGTAGTAGTCCGCTTTTATCTCCTTGATATTGCTCCCGTCGTATTTAACTTGTCCAGCGTCAGCATCGCTTAACCCTGTTAAAATACGCAGTAAGCTGGTTTTTCCAGCGCCGTTGGGACCGCGCAAGTATAAGAGTTCACCAGTGTTAACTACCAGCGAAAGCCCTTCAAACAGGCTTCTATCTCTTTTAATGCACGTTAAACTGCATGCTTCTAACACAGCCTATAAACCCCAAAAAATCGTCAATCTGAAAAAACCGCGATAGTTTACCACATGACGGCTTTTTCGCAGTCGTGAATTCCAATTAAATATGATTTACTTCAATGACAAAGCACGAGTTTGTGTGCTGGCTGCTGTGTATTGTGCTTAAATGAATTAAATAATGTTTGCCTGCTTGTTGCCGATACGCTTTCTATGACATCACACCTTACTTCACTTATTGCCAACGCAGTTCGCCAAGAATCGGCCTCTGTGGTAAACGCTGCTGGGCAATCAACCTTAGCCAATCAAGCAACGGGAAATCAAGTAGCGCTCTCTCAAACTGTCGCATTGGCTAATGCTGCGAGGGTAACCGTGGCGCGATTGCCAGAGCATATTCTTGCGATAAGGACACCGTCATCAACATCACAGTCGCTCAACATTAAAGTACCCGTTGAGGTAACACAGCAAGCGCACCAAAACCCGCAACTTGCAGTGCTCCCCAATAACAATATTGGTGACAAGAACGTTTCAGCTATTCTAAGCGCCACTACGAACACCACGCATCAAATCGAGTTACCTCATGCTGAGCGTGGTGCACTGTTTAAGGCCCTTATGCAGGCACTGGAAAGCGGCAACTCAGCGGCTTCTGTCAATGGAAAATTAGTTACCCTAGCTAATGGTCAGTTTGCCCTTGATACGAACAATAAGCGCTTACCAAATTCATCTTCCAATGTATCTTCGGCGACACTTTCGGCACAAACACAAGGTGCAATAGCGCTTTCCATCAGCAGCGCAGAGCAAAAAGCGCTACTGCAAAAATGGCTGGGTTCCCACGTAACCATGACTCTAGCAAATGCCACAAATTCAGGCGCAAGCACGATACAAGCAACGCTCTCGCCTACTAGCGCAAATACATTAGACGCACAAAGTCGCACAACGCCTCTCAGGCTCAGTAATATGACTAGCGCTACGCACACCCAAGTTATTGAAGCTGCGTTAAAGCAGGGTACAGTCGCACTTGAGTCTAAAAGTCTTAATAGCGCTTCTTTAAAATCTTTTTTACCGAGTGAAATCACGCAAACGCCTAACGTTTTAAAAAGTGCAGCATTAATTGGATTAAGTGACAATGCAGGCAAAACTCGCGATGGGGTTATTACCATTCAATCGGCACACCATAGAGCCTTAGTTTCTATCGCACTTTCTCAAACTCAGGCGCAAGCACTGCCTGTATTAGATAACAAACAAGTAGCGCAAATCGATCTAGCATTGCTGCCAAAGGCGATGCTTATAGACGGTAAAACGCCTTTGGAGACTCAGTCTCTCCAGCAACAAGATGGGATCAATAAACACGCATCCACTGCGCTTTTATCTGCTTCTCTGAAAGACAGTGATGTACACCGCGCTATTATGACCTTATCGCGCGTCTTGCTCAGTCAAACGGGGAATACTCAGCACGCCTTGTCTCAACTACTTTCTATTGTAGAGGGTACAAGTAATAGTGCGGTCAATCCTCCCCCAAACGCCACGGCTAGCCCTACTGAAAAACTGGCAATAGAAAAGCTCTTACAGCAATTAAAATCCCTTGATGTGCTAAACGCAAAACCTTCAACCCGACAGGCGTTGAATATGAGCGGCGAGCCACAAAACACCAATACTTCAACTGTGGCGACCAACAGCCTGCAACGAGATAGCGCGCATCAAGCCGAGCAGCAAAAAACAGAAACTACCGCGAAACATGACCTTGCAGCACTTGCAAAACTACTGGGTAATCAAGCAAAGGCGGCTTCAAACAGTTTACTTTCAAGTGCGCTACAACAACTCACCGGCACAAGCACCAAGACTAATGTAACCTCGTCTGTCATGGCTGACGTAGAGCAAAAATTGCAGTCACCTGCACAGGGCAGCGTTTCTGGTGAACAAATAGCGTCGTCCAAACCAACCATGGAGTTGGCAGAGCAAGGTTTATCACAACGAATTCAACAGGTATTTACCGCCAATGCACTGCTTGCGACACCATTGACGCTGACCTCTCCGGTAGCCTCATCAAGCTTTGTTCAAGGGTTGGTCGCTTTAGTTCAGCTTGCTCTAGCTGGTCGCGCAATACAGCGCCAACCATCGCTAAAATCACTTGCTGACGCCCCCGACTCAATCATTTCGAAAACACTCACAAATATGGGCGTGCCCGCGCAGCCAAGTAAAGTAAGCCAGGAGCTAAATCAATTAGATAGTCGCCATCAACTGTTATCCCAATTGAAAACCTTATTGGCCTCCCATCAGCAAGCAAAATTAGCCAGTGCAGAAAGCAGAATTCAAGGGCAAGATAGTCTTTACTACGTATTTCCCTCGCTATCTCAACAGCATTCGCCTACCGAACTGTTTGTTCAGCGCGAGCAAGAAAAGCCTAATCAAGCACGGCAACAAAAAGGCGAACGCAAGTTATGGAACGTAACAATGAAGTTAGATATCGGAAGTACCGGAGCAGTGTTGGCAAAATCCAAAATAGACAATGACACCATTACCCTCGACTTGTACGCGTCTAACGATGTGATACTTAAGCGACTTGCAGATACCCTTCCCTACCTCAAAAAACGCCTTACCGAACTAGGCTTAACCGTTGAGCAATCTACCTTTCAGCGAGGCCATATTCCCGAGTCGTTAAATACACGTCCTCATCAAATATTTGAGACGCGCGTATGAGTGACACACAAAAAGCAAAACGGGCTATAGGGCTTAAATACGAAGGGGGTGATAAGAAAAACACCCCAAAAGTAGTTGCAAAAGGCTACGGCGATCTCGCTGAGGCAATTATTGCGATGGCGCAGGAAACCGGGATCCTCATACACGAAGATCCCTACCTAAGTGAAGTACTCGCTACTTTAGATGTTGGACAAGATATTCCAGAATCCTTGTACTACGTAATAGCTGAGTTGCTAGCGTATTCCTATGTACTTCAAGGAAAGATCCCTCCCGGCTGGGAGGGAATAATTAAACGTATAGACTTTGAGGTATAACCTGCACTGAAGCAGCGTATACCGTAAACGCTTAGTACGCGTTAGTAAGGACCGTCTATGACAGACTCTTGCTGCCACAAAGAGTGATAGATGTTGTTGCCTCTTAAGTAATACACATGATCACTATGCAACACACTTCTATCTTCGTAGCTGCCATAATAATTGTCATTATCTTGAGGCTGAGTGATGCTTCCCACGAGGGATAATGTTCTTTCGTCGCTATCAACCGCTAACATTTGCAAAGCATAGTGTATTGAAAATATACCTTCATCGCTTATCCATGATTCAGATGGCAGTGCAAAGCGATACCCCGTTGGCGTTTTTAACACCGACAACGCTCTATAATCGTATTCAGCCCCAGTATACGTATCAGGCCACACGTACTCGTTAAGTAATATAGGGTTTTCAGGGTCTACGACATCAAACAAGCTTACCTTCATCCCATCTTCCACCGGCGTTGTCATGGGTTGCTCGCCAGCGCTCGGAATATTCGCCCCAATGACTTGTTGCCCTATTCCTAACAGCAAGCCATTTTCCATTGGATGTAAATAGCTTGAAAAGCCAGGAATTGTAAGTTCTCCGCGTATAAATGGTGCTTCTACATCCAAGAGATCAATAACGTAAAGCGGGTCGATTTGCTCAAAAGTAACCACATATGCCTTATCGTCAAAGAAGCGTACTGCATAAACATCTTCTCCGGGCTTTCCTATTGGCGAGGGCTCGTTGTCATTAGGAAGTGTGGTCACTTCAACTAACTGGCGACCTTGCTGCTTAAGAACATGTAGATAGTGTTCAGGGTCATCCGCTAAAAGGCCTTGTGTTGTGAGTGCCATAAAATAATTATCACGCTCAGACATCTTGAGTTGAGCAGAACTACTCCAGCCAAATATGCCTTGCACCTTCCCCGTAGCTTGATATTCAATGCCGTTGTCCAATGATACCTTATGAAAAACAGTATCATTGCCTTGGGTTGCATGTAAGTACATATTGTTATGTGTCATGAATAAGCCATGTGCTTCTACAATGGTACATAGAGCCGAATATGTTGAAGGCGATGACATATCAATTTTTACCACACTAAGCATTTGCACGTGGCCATTCTTATTGCTCGCATTTTCGGGCACGAGACAGCTATCTAAGTCATAAAGCGGTGAAGACTGATCATTGATTGTAATGTGTGGCACTAACGACGCATTATCCAATGCGAGTAAATGTTGGTAATACTTAATGCGGCTGCTTGTAGTGTCATCAACGGCTGGCAAGTTGTCAGCAAAAGGCACATACTGCATCGCAAGATATAAATCATTCCCTATTCGCCTAGAGCTAATGAGACGCCCATCAATTTTGACTTTATGAGGTGTTGTTGGCGCATTAGGTAAGGTAACGTCAATGAATTCTATCTGAGTGTCGTTGTCTGGGCTGTGCCATGGGCTTGAGGTGGCAACAGCGTCTTCTAATGGATAGTAGCCAAACTTACGGGTAATCACACCAAGGCGCTTATCATGAAGATACATGCCAGCCATTTCTTGCTCAGACTCAAGCGGTATATCAGCAATAACGTCAAGAGAAAAATCATTTTGTCGTTTCAATATTCTCACGCGATTTTCTATGCCTGATTGTGAGTTCCACGTAGGTAAATTGGCGACATAAAAATACTCGCCGTCATATTCAATACGGTCGGCCTCGTCTACGCCATCAATCTGCGTTGTGGTCGTTGAAAACTCAGGGGCTTCTGCGGCTACATCACCACTTCCATCACTGGAACTTTCGCGTTGTTGCACATTTACTAAATACAGACCATTTTTGACATACTGGCTCGCCGATATATGTGGACTTTGTCCCAATGGTGAATCAGTAGAGGTGGTTAACGTAAGCTGTGGCGCTTGTTCTTCATCGCCGCCATCTCCACTGCTACACGCGGTTATCACGCAAGTAGAGAAAATAAGTACTGCCATGCATTTTGAAATGCCGTCTATCCCGTGTTTCGATTTCATGTTCCATATCCTTGTTTGAGTGAAACCCTGAAATCCATAATAGAATCGCATTGCATATCAATCAGATCCAAACTGAATATAAATGTGACAATTTGTAATCGAGTACTGTTTCACGCTTTACAGTTTGGTAGTCTTATCACCACAATGTTGTTAAAGGGAATTTGTGTGCTGCTGCGTTTCGCTCTTTGTTTGTTATTCACAAGTATTTATCATGCATCTGCATGGGGCTGTGAAAACTCGCTAGTCTGTATTGAAGAAGACAACTGGTCTGTTGGCGTCGCCTTTGGTGTCGGCGCGCGCACAAACCCATTAGTTGATGGCGACGCAATTCCACTTATCATTTTGCCCGATGTTGCGTGGTATGGTGAGCATGCCTATTTCGACAATGGTGAGTTTGGCTATCAGTGGCAACCTCACCAAGATATAACAACCGAAGTATTCTTTCGTGCCAATACAGAACGCGCGTATTTTGCTTTTTGGCAACCTAGTAACATTCTATTACCCACAACAAGTGTGACTGATGGCGTGGACACGCCAAACCCTAATGAACCAGAGGAAACGCCGCCGCGCTATATTTCAGTTAATGATATTGCTAGCCGCAAGTGGTCGTTGGACGCAGGTGTTCGCACTAATTGGTTTAATGACCAAGACAGATGGTCACTGACTTTCATTCATGATGCGCTTAACGTACACAATGGATTTAGCGCCACAGGCCGGTATCAGCACGATACCAAGTGGCGAGATTGGACTTTCTCTACCCACTTCTCGGTCACGTACAAGAGCAGCGCGCTTATAGATTACTACTACGGTATCAGCGAACGAGATACAAATGAAGAAACGCTATGGTATAGCGCCGATAGTACTTTTCAATTTACTGGCGGTCTGCTTTTTAACAAACCACTAAATCAGCAATGGCATTGGCTTGGTAGAATTCAATTCACCACGTTAGGCAGTGGAATGACTGATAGTCCATTGGTATCAAAACGCTTCGTTACCAATATGTTTTTCGGCGTTGGCTATCGGTTTTAGGGTGGCGTAATGCGTATTTCACTGTTTGTCACTTACTCACTAATGTGGTTGCCAGTTTTCGCTACAGAGCAAAACCCTACCTCATTTTCCGTATTCCCAAATGAATGCATAGCGACTCAAAAAGGTGATATTTGCGTTTTGCCTATCACATTGACCTACCCTGAACTAAGTTCACACGAGCACTGCTTGCACATGAATGAACAGGTTTTAGGGTGCTGGTTACCTAACCAGCTCCCCACTGAGCTTAACGTAGAGTTAGATGCGGACTCTACACTCACTCTTGTTAATGAAGACAACAAAAAAACTCCCTCTGTATTACTTAAAGTAAAATACCGACAAGCCTCTACACATCGACGGCGTGTTAGAAATCCGTGGAGTATATTCTAATGAAAAAGTTAGTTTTGGTTGAAGATGACGAGCGTTTAGCCTCATTAGTTGTTGAGTATCTCCAGCGCAATGGCTTTAGCGTTTCGCGACTGGCCTGCGGTGAAGGCCTTGTGGAATTGGTTAAGTCGGTAAGGCCAGACATTGTCATACTTGACGTTATGTTACCCGGTGAAGATGGCTTTGCCTTGTGCAACCAACTACGACAATTCTATACGGGCCCATTACTCTTTATGACCGCCAAAAACGAAGACTTTGATCAAGTGATAGGTCTTGAACTAGGTGCAGATGATTATGTCGTCAAACCCGTAGAACCCCGCGTGCTTTTGGCGCGGCTCAATGCATTGCTTCGACGAACAATGTCTACAATTCCACAAGATAGCAAAAGTGATGTCTTAAATTTTGGTTCGCTTTCTATTGATAAAACATCGCGTCGAGTAACACTTGCCGGTAACGTCGTTACACTAACCAGTCACGAATTCGACTTACTTTGCCTCCTTGCTGACAATGCCTCGCAGGTCGTAGACCGAACGACTCTGTATAGAGAACTCATTGGTCGAGAATACGATGGACTTGATAGGTCCGCTGATGTTCGCGTATCACGCCTTAGAAAAAAGCTATCTGACGACCCTCAAAATCCCTATCGCATCAAGACAATATGGGGTAAGGGTTTCTTTTTTGTCAGTGATGCTTGGAACGAGTAATGACCCGTCTATTTGTAAGCTTTTATCTCTTTGTCGCCATCGCACTTGTGCTTATAAGTAGTACATTAGAGATCGTATTACCTAACGAAAATCATGAGAAAACGAGAGAAACCCATATTTTAGAGTCTGTGCTGCCACTTGTTGTTTCAGACAGAACATCACTTATTGAACGACTCGATAGCATTGGTGTGGACTATGAAATAAAGCCGATAGACTCTATTGGCTGGTCGTCTAACGAACGTGATGCATTTTCCGAAAAACGCGTCATTACTTTATTCGATGAAGAGGCCAAATATATCTATGCACCAATTGGGAACGAGGAATTCATTGCGCTTACACTGCCCTACGAAAAAATATCCACTCCCTATCTCATTGTTTATCTGTTTGTTTTCCTCGTTTTGCTTGGCTTAGCAATGGCGGTATGGCTTTGGCCTTTATGGCGGGATCTCTCTCATATAACTCGAGAAGTAAGCCATCTAGGTCAAGAAACAGAGCGCTTTTCTATTTCACTTAAAAAACGTTCTATCATGCAGCCTATTGCTAATCGGCTAAATTTACTAAGCGATCGCGTACACGGCTTACTTCGCGATCAACGAGAACTAACCGGTGCCGTCGCACATGAATTTAGAACACCGATTGCAAGACTAAAATTTGCTTTGGAGATGAATCCTCATCCAAATAGTGAAGCGTTCGACGGGATCCTTGCCGATATCGACGAACTAGAAGGCCTCGTTCAAGAGATGCTCGACTATACACAGTACGATGCCATTACACCTGAACTCAGCATCTCTGATATTCCCATCAAAGAGTTATGCGAAAACCTTGTTGAACGTCTTGCTTTGACAACGAGTAAGTCATTGGCTGTACAGGGAGAAAACGTTGTAATGCGTGGCGATGGCCACTTTGTCGAGCGGGCGGTGTCTAACTTACTTACTAACGCCATTCGACATGCACATAATATGGTGTCTATACGAATTCAGACATATACAAATACTATTAGCATTTCAGTGTGTGATGACGGAGACGGTGTCTCTGAAGACTTAGCAGAGCGCATATTTGAACCCTTTTATCGACCCGACAATAGTCGCGTTCGCTACTCGGGTGGCGCAGGATTGGGTCTGGCGATTGTGCAGCGGATCCAAAGTTGGCACAAAGGCACGGCAAGCGTAGTTCCTAGCGATTTAGGTGGTGCAAGTTTTATCCTAACTTATCCAAAATAGTACTAATAAAAAAACCGTTTAGTACTAGCACAAAACGGTTTTTTATTTATCGCATTAATGTGTTCAACGTCATAGTCAAACAATAAACATTATCTAAATAGTACTTTCTCTTTGTTGAACCAGTGAATACAGAACATTATTAGACCCGCCGCAATCACCGCTGTTGAGGTAAAAATACCAAACAACGCAAAGTAGTCCATTGTGCCTTTAAACAATTCCTTCATTGCTAATGCAACGTTAGTTAATGGCACCCAAACCCATCCGCCTTTCAGCTCTACGCCAGGCATCATGGCAATAATTACTGGGAAGATTACCACCATAATTAATGAGCCCATGTAGCTTTGTGCTTCTTTGAACGAGCGCGCATAGATTGATAGCGATAATAAAACCGCAGCAAACACTGCCACAACAGGTACAAGCATCAAGAAAATAAGTAAAAAGTCCACAAGACCAATCATCGACATGATTTTTACGACAAACTCTACAGCCATACCTTGGGACAGCACCAGCCCCCATAAGGCCATGGACGACACTGTAATAAGCGCCGTAATAATCCCTGCAGTGGCAATGGTAATAAACTTACCCAGTACCAGTTTATGACGATCCATAGGAGAAATAAGAAGGGTTTCAAGCGTGCCTCGCTCCTTTTCACCTGCACCTAAATCTGCTGCTGGCGCCATTGCCCCTTGCAAGCATAAGATAAAGATAAAGTACGGTAACATGCCGCCTAAGCGCTCGCCCCATACTTCTCGATCATCAGCAACATTTTGCTTTTCAATTTCAATGGGCTTGAGCAAAGCTGTTTGTTGCGTTTCGTTAAGACCCAACTGAGAAAATGCTGTTTGTTGGTAAGCATCAGAGAATTCATCAACAATGTCTGATACACGTCCCATCACCTTATTGAGCCCAGCATCATTCAAATACAGCTGTATTTTATGCTGTCCTGATTGAAGAACGTCACTGTTAAACGTCTCTGGAATCACTAACACAAAGTCTAACGTCTCGTTTTTGATAAGCTTCGCATAGTCTGTTTCATTTCCAATGGATACTGATTCAAACTTGTCTGAAGCATCATTGAACGACTGTACAATAGCAGGGGCATAAGCTTCACCAACAATGGCATATTTCAGCACTTTATTTTCAGCTTTGTCGGCGGCTGAGCTCATAAAGAAGAACGCCACACCAAAAATTGCTGGAAACAACAAGAGCGGAAGACCAATCATAAAGATAATGGTTTTTTTATCGCGCAAGAGCTCTTTAAATTCCTTCTTAAAGATTAACCACATTGCTCATCTCCTCAGTATCCATAGATAGTGTTTTTAAGAAGCTCTTGTGCATCTGTCCACCAGACAAGTCACTAAAGGCTGATAAAGTGTCGTTAAATACCGTTTCACCTTGGTTAATAACGGTGACTTTGTCACAAAGGGCTTGTACTTCGTCAAGGTGGTGAGTAGAGAAAATAACTGGCGTGCCTTTATCTTTTAGACGCTGAATAAACTCCATTACCGTGCTGGTTGCCATGATATCCAAACCCGTAGTAGGCTCATCAAGTACTACCAGTGCAGGCTCGTGAATGACGGCACGAGCAATAGACACTTTTTGCTTCATACCAGACGAGAAGTTTTCCGCGCGTCTATCTAAGAAGCTTTGCATATCAAGTAAGTCCGCCATCTCTTCAATACGCGCGTTTATCACGTCTTTTGAGATACCGTGCAGTTCGCCAAAGTAGCTAATATTTTCACGGCCACTCAAGCGCCCGTACAAACCGGTAGAGCTTGACAAGAAACCAATTTTCTTGCGAGCAATATTAGGGTTAGCTAACACGTCTTCACCACCAATTAACACTTTACCGCTGTCTGGCTTAAGCGCGGTCGATAGCATACGAAGTGTTGTTGTTTTACCCGCTCCGTTAGGCCCTAAAAGCCCAAGCACTTGGCCTTTTTCACATGTAAAAGAAACGTCTCTTACAGACTGAAAATAGCGCCCCTTTAATCGCGGATCCTTCTTCTCTTGCTCACTTAGCTTTTTGGGGTTTTCTACCTCAAAACGCTTTGCGAGACCTGATATTTCAATCATTTCCCTTCCCTCTTTTAAACCTAATTTTTAGCTTTTTCGTTATTTATTGATAGAACAAGCAATATGCCCACTAAGTCAGTGAGAACTTTGCTTAAACATTGCTTAGGTAGTCTTTGCAATTTTATTTTTATTACAGCATCCCTACTTTTTTTTGATTGCACAAGCTTCTAAAGAAAAAGAAGTGTTAACAAATATGTTGTGCTCGCAATTGATTTCCACAAAATCGTACACATAAAAAAACCCACCTAAACGGTGGGCTTCTTAATTATATGAGCGCTACTTGTTATTCTGGCAACACATCATCTTCTTGCTGAGGAATTGCTTCTTCTGCTTTCATCGTCTTAGAAAGTAATAATTCCTGACGAATCTTAGTTTCAATTTCGTTGGCAATTTCAGGGTTCTCTTTAAGGAACTTCATTACGTTCGCTTTACCCTGACCAATGCGATCGCCCTTGTAGCTATACCATGCGCCCGCTTTATCAACTAACTTTTGCTTAACGCCTAGGTCGATAAGTTCAGCTTCTTTACTGATACCTTCGCCGTAACGGATCATAAATTCTGCTTGTTTAAACGGAGGCGCGACTTTGTTCTTCACAACCTTAACGCGAGTTTCGTTACCCACTACCTCGTCGCCTTCTTTAACCGCACCAATACGGCGGATATCTAGACGAACAGACGAGTAGAATTTAAGCGCGTTACCACCAGTGGTGGTTTCTGGGTTACCAAACATAACACCAATCTTCATACGAATTTGGTTGATGAAGATACATAGTGTGTTTGAACGTTTAATGTTTGCCGTTAGCTTACGCAGTGCTTGCGACATAAGACGTGCCTGAAGACCAACGTGAGAATCACCCATGTCGCCTTCAATTTCTGCTTTCGGTGTAAGTGCCGCTACCGAGTCAACAATAACCACATCTACCGCGCCTGAGCGTACTAGCATGTCGCAAATTTCTAGCGCTTGCTCACCCGTATCAGGCTGAGATACAAGCAGCTCATCAATGTTTACGCCAAGTTTTTCGGCATACACAGGGTCAAGCGCATGCTCGGCATCAACGAACGCACAAGTTTTGCCTTTCTTCTGTGCTTCAGCGATAACCTGAAGAGTTAGCGTTGTTTTACCTGATGACTCTGGACCATAAATTTCTACAACACGACCACATGGCAAACCGCCTATACCCAATGCAATATCGATGGTAAGTGAGCCTGTTGAAATAGCTTCAATATCCATGGCTTGGTTGTCGCCCAAGCGCATGATTGCACCTTTACCAAATTGCTTTTCAATTTGGCCAACTGCGGCGGTTAAAGCTTTTGATTTATTATCGTCCACGTCATTATCCTCTAGGATTAGCGGTTAAATTCTGTATTAAGTAGCGTTGTTATCAATAACACTACCAAATGATATGTGCATTCTATACTGTACAAGCATACAGTTTCAACCAGTGTTTTTATTTTTCACTCAACATTTTTATCAAATGGGTTATGGCAAAGGAAATTGCCGCACTTCGCACCTGGTCACGATCGCCACTAAACACCTGCTTTATCTGTGCTGTGCTATCACCGCAAACAAAGCCAAACCAAACGGTGCCTACCGGCTTTTCATCACTACCGCCCCCCGGCCCGGCTATTCCGCTAACCGTTACCGCTAGCTGTGCACCACTTTTACCACACACGCCTAGCGCCATTTCTTTTACGGTTTGCTCTGATACCGCACCATATTGCTCAAGTGTTTGCAAAGTGACGCCAAGCTCGCGCTGCTTTGCTTCATTAGAATAGGTCACCCACGACTGATTAAACCAATCTGAACTGCCAGCAACGCTTGTAAACGCAAAGGCAACCCCGCCCCCTGTGCACGACTCTGCTGTAGAGACCGTCCACTTTTTTTCCCTTAACACGTCGCCTAGCGCCAATACTTGTGCAGTTAATGCGCTATCAAGCTGTAAAGGGCTAGCGTTTGCATTAGATTCAGTTGAAAATGTCGAATTCATAACGTTATACCTGATTACACCTGTTGTGCTTTTATAAGTTTGCGCTTTGCAAGGTTGTTCTTTATAAGCATGTGCTTTATAAGATCCGTGCTTGATCTTAATGGCCGTGAGTTTATCATTTATTCCCTTCAACAGGCATTAAACCCAGCAACAAAATTACAGAGGCTTTTTTTGGAATCACATACTCCCATGATGCGCCAATACCTTACTATTAAGGCGCAGCATCCGAATATTTTATTGTTTTATCGCATGGGTGACTTTTACGAGTTGTTTTATGACGATGCCAAAAAAGCTGCCGAGCTGTTGGATATTTCTTTAACCGCTCGAGGTAAGTCAGGCGGTGAGCCTATTCCTATGGCGGGTGTGCCCTATCACGCGGTTGAAAGTTACTTATCTCGACTTGTTAAAATGGGCGAATCTGTTGCTATTTGTGAGCAAGTAGGCGACCCAGCAACCAGTAAGGGCCCTGTTGAGCGCGCCGTTCAACGTATTGTCACGCCTGGCACAGTCACCGATGAAGCACTATTAGAAGAACGTCGCGATAATATTCTAGCGGCGGTGTGCGGCCACAGCATGCACTACGGCCTTGCTACCCTTGATGTTACCAGCGGACGCTTTGTGATTTTCGAAAGCGACAGCGATGAAGGACTTCTTGCCGAAATCCAGCGAGTAAATCCCGCCGAGTTGCTCTATCCTGAAGGGTTTGAGAGCCTAGCGCTTATTGAAAACCGCAAAGGGCTTCGCCGTCGCCCAGAGTGGGAATTTGATATAGACACGGCTAACGAGCAGCTAAATGCGCAGTTTGAAACAAAGACCCTCGACGGTTTTGGTATCAAAGGAGTCACTAAAGGCTTAGGTGCCGCAGGCTGTGTTTTACAATATGTAAAAGATACCCAGCGTACGGCGTTACCGCACATTCGCCGTATTCAAACCGAGCAGCAAGACAGCCGAGTACAGCTTGACGCCGCCACACGTAGAAACCTAGAGCTTACTCACAATTTATCTGGGGGTCAGGAAAACACCTTATTTAGCGTTATGGACACCACCACTACGGCTATGGGTAGCCGTATGTTACAGCGCATAATCCATTCACCGCTTACTGACCAGCATGAACTTCATAGCCGCTTGGATGCAGTAGAGACCTTTATTAACGATGACCCAGAAGACATTCGCGGTGCCCTGAAACATATCGGTGACATAGAACGTATTATGGCGCGTTTGGCGCTTCGCTCTGCTCGACCTCGAGATTTTGCGCGTTTGAAAAACGCGTTTAACGCGCTACCTGATTTGCAAGATGCCCTTGGCCGTTTCGAGACAGGGCAAGTAAAAAGCATCAGCGAAACCATTGGCACTTATCCTGAACTTCAGGCGTTATTGAACGAAGCCATCATCGACAACCCACCCGTAGTCATCCGCGATGGTGGCGTCATTGCTGAAGGGTACAACGCTGAACTTGATGAGTTACGCAAACTCTCGCAAGGTGCGACCGACTACTTAGATGCTATGGAGCAGCGCGAACGCGAGCGCACAGGAATTTCCACCCTTAAAGTGGGCTACAATAAAGTGCACGGTTTCTTCATTGAAATAAGCCGAGCAAATAGTGCCTTAGCGCCAGCAGAGTATATTCGCAGACAAACCTTAAAAAATACCGAGCGCTACATTACGCCCGAGTTAAAAGAGCACGAAGACAAGGTACTTAGCAGCCAAGGCGCAGCACTTGCACTTGAAAAGCAGCTTTACGAGGCGTTGTTTGATAACTTCGCACCTTATCTTAATAACCTGATTGAAACTGCATCGGCGTTGGCAAAACTTGATGTGCTATGTTGTTTTGCAGAGCGTGCGCTCTCGCTTGACTGGCACCGTCCGCAGTTAAGTCACGAATGCGCGCTAACTTATGATGCAGGTCGTCATCCTGTTGTCGAAAACGTCATGAAGGACCCGTTCATTGCTAACCCGCTTGTGCTTAACGACACACGACGAATGCTAGTTATCACCGGCCCTAATATGGGCGGTAAATCAACGTACATGCGTCAAACGGCGCTCATTGCATTACTGGCCTGTATCGGCAGTTTTGTGCCCGCTGAAAATGCGCATATTGGAAAGATAGACCGTATTTTCACCCGCATTGGCGCCTCTGACGATTTGGCGTCTGGACGTTCAACCTTTATGGTGGAAATGACAGAAACCGCGAATATCTTAAATAATGCCACAGAGCACTCACTAGTATTAATGGATGAGATTGGCCGCGGAACCAGTACGTACGATGGCTTATCATTGGCGTGGGCGTGTGCCAGTTATCTCGCGAAGCAGCTAAACGCATACACGCTATTTGCTACGCACTATTTCGAACTTACTGAATTACCAGATTCGCAACCCGGCGTGGTAAACGTGCATCTTGATGCCATAGAGCACGAAGATACCATTCGCTTTATGCACACGGTATCAGAAGGCGCGGCCAGTAAGAGCTTTGGTTTACAAGTTGCACAATTAGCCGGGGTACCTAAACCTGTAATAAAAGCAGCGCAGCAAAAACTCGCTATTCTTG
Organism: Alteromonas sp. KC3; assembly: GCF_016756315.1. NCBI lineage: Bacteria > Pseudomonadati > Pseudomonadota > Gammaproteobacteria > Alteromonadales > Alteromonadaceae > Alteromonas > Alteromonas sp. KC3. The sequence goes on along the minus strand of NZ_AP024235.1, from coordinate 1,003,903 downwards.
AGTCGTCGCACATAATGAGTAGCGATGAGGCGAAAAAACATGGTAAGAGTACCTCTGCTAAATCCAAGGGGGCTACTGTCGTCGGTCAAACTGTCGTCGGTCAAGCAGAAATGCTGTTCCCTGATAAACCACATCCAGTTATAGAAGCCCTAGAGAACTTAGCGCCGGATGAACTATCACCTCGCCAAGCTCTTGATCTTATCTACACATTAAAACGCTTAAGCCAATCCTAAGCGCATACAAATTGTGCATCATGTGGGCAAATTGATTGTCTGCCCACATGATTTTGCGTATACTATCGCCCCGTCCAAAGTGTAGCTGGTTTTGTTCTAAACTCAGCCTATATTTACCATACAACCCAAACGTTCTAGGTTTCGCATGACAAATTATATTTTCGTCACAGGTGGTGTAGTTTCATCGCTAGGTAAAGGTATTGCTGCAGCATCGTTGGCCGCAATTCTTGAAGCTCGCGGTCTCACCGTAACCATGTTAAAACTCGACCCATACATCAACGTCGACCCAGGCACTATGAGCCCTATTCAGCATGGTGAAGTATTTGTTACTGATGACGGCGCTGAGACCGACCTTGATCTTGGTCACTACGAGCGTTTTATTCGCACCCGCATGACTAAACGCAACAACTTCACTACCGGTCGCGTATATGAAGAAGTATTGAAGCGTGAACGTCGAGGTGATTACCTTGGTGCAACTATTCAGGTTATTCCTCACATTACTAATGAAATTAAGCGCCGCGTAATTGAAGGTGCTGAAGGTCATGATGTGGCTATTGTAGAGGTAGGCGGTACGGTAGGTGATATCGAATCACAACCGTTCTTAGAAGCTATTCGTCAGCTAGGTACTGAAGTAGGCCGCGAACGTGCGATGTTTATGCACTTAACGTTAGTGCCTTATATGCCTGCATCAGGTGAAGTAAAAACTAAGCCTACTCAGCACTCTGTAAAAGAGCTTCGCTCAATTGGTATTCAGCCAGACATTTTAGTATGTCGCTCAGTGGGCGCGTTGCCAGCCAGCGAGCGTTCTAAAATTGCACTTTTCACTAATGTTGCTGACAAGGCCGTTATTTCACTGAAAGACGTAGACAGCATCTACCGCATTCCAGCGGCGCTTAAAGCACAAGGTATGGATCAGCTAGTGGTAGACCGCTTTGGTCTTGACTGTAAAGAAGCAGACCTATCTGAATGGGAACAAGTGCTGTATGCAGAGTCTAACCCAACAGCCGAAGTAAACATCGGTATGGTAGGTAAATATGTTGAGTTACCAGACGCCTATAAGTCAGTTAACGAAGCGCTGAAGCACGCAGGCCTTAAAAACCGTCTGACTGTGAACATCCACTATGTAGATTCACAAGATGTAGAAAGCAAAGGTACTCAGATTTTAGAAAAACTGGATGCCATTCTAGTACCGGGTGGCTTTGGTGAACGCGGCATAGAAGGCAAAATTGCCGCTGCACGTTATGCGCGCGAAAACAAAGTACCCTACCTTGGTATTTGCCTGGGTATGCAGGTTGCTCTAATTGAGTATGCGCGTAACGTTGCAGGCATGGAAAACGCGAACAGTACTGAGTTTGATGCTGAAACACCATACCCAGTAGTTGGCCTTATTACAGAATGGCTGGACGCGGCAGGTACTACCGAAACCCGTACGGAAAAGTCAGACCTTGGCGGCACAATGCGCCTAGGCAGTCAACTTTGTCACCTTATTGAAGGCACCAAAGTACACGAAATGTATGGCAGTGCTGAAATTTACGAACGTCACCGCCATCGTTACGAAGTCAATAACAATTTACGTGACCAAATTGAAGCTGCGGGTTTAAAAGTAAGTGGTTTGTCCACTGATAAGCGACTTGTAGAAGTTGTCGAAATCCCTGATCATCCATGGTTCATTGCGGGCCAATTCCACCCTGAGTTCACTTCAACCCCTCGGGATGGACACCCATTATTTACTGGTTTTGTAGCTGCGGCTGGCAAATACCAGAAAGAAAATCACTAATTTCTAATAAAGGGGCGCTCTCTCCCGTTGCGCCCCAATCAATTGTTGAGGAAAAAACATGGCGAAAATTAGTCGCATTATCGGACGCGAGATCTTAGATTCTCGTGGTAATCCAACAGTAGAAGCAGATGTATATCTTGAGTCTGGCGTTATGGGCCGTGCTGCAGCACCTTCTGGTGCCTCTACTGGTAGCCGCGAAGCACTAGAACTACGCGACGGCGACAAGTCTCGTTACCTAGGTAAAGGCGTAACAAAGGCAGTTGCAGCAGTTAACGATACCATCGCGCCAGCACTTATCGGCAAAGATGCACTAGCACAATCTGACATCGACGGCATCATGATTGACCTTGATGGCACAGAGAACAAAGAAACATTGGGTGCAAACGCTATTCTTGCTGTGTCACTTGCAGTAGCAAAAGCAGCGGCCGCTGAAAAAGGCGTAGCCCTTTACGAGCACATTGCAGACCTAAACGGTACATCTGGTCAATACTCAATGCCAGTACCTATGATGAACATCATCAACGGTGGTGAGCACGCTGACAACAACGTAGACATTCAAGAGTTCATGGTACAGCCAGTTGGCGCGAAGAGCTTTAAAGAAGCACTACGTATGGGTGCAGAAATCTTCCACGCCCTTAAGAAAGTACTTTCTGCTAAAGGCCTTAACACGGCAGTTGGCGACGAAGGTGGTTTTGCGCCTAACCTTAGCTCTAACGCTGAAGCGCTAGCAGTAATCGTAGAAGCAGTTGAAAATGCTGGCTATAAAATGAATGAAGACATCACGCTTGCTCTAGACTGTGCGGCGTCTGAATTCTACAAAGAAGGTAAATACGTACTTTCTGGCGAAGACAAGAGCTTCGATTCAGAAGCGTTTGGCGACTATCTTGCTGACCTTTCTTCACAGTACCCTATTGTGTCAATTGAAGACGGCCTAGATGAAAGCGACTGGGACGGCTGGGCAAGTCTAACTAAGAAGATTGGTGACAAAGTACAGCTTGTTGGTGACGACTTGTTTGTAACTAACACTAAAATTCTTAAGCGCGGTATTGATAACGGCATTGGTAACTCAATCCTTATCAAGTTCAACCAAATCGGTTCACTAACAGAAACGCTTAACGCAATTAAGATGGCAAAAGACGCAGGCTTTACTGCGGTTATCTCTCACCGCTCTGGTGAAACTGAAGATGCCACAATTGCAGACCTTGCTGTAGGTACAGCAGCAGGCCAAATCAAAACGGGTTCACTATGCCGTTCTGATCGTGTTGCTAAGTACAACCAGCTACTTCGCATTGAAGAAGCGCTTGGCGATGCAGCTACCTATAAAGGTCGTAGCGAAATCAAAGGTCAGTAATACTGCCTTAGCTCGCACATAAGCCGAAACAAGCAATGCCAGTCGACAACGTTGACTGGCATTTTTTTATCCTCATTATCCCCTCTCTCTCTTAAATGGTTACCAAAAACAACCAAAACCGAACACACAAACAAACCAATTAACATGCATTGGTAAAGCCAAAATTAAATTGGTAATATAGTTACGGCTTTTGCCCTACACTACTTACGCCAACCTAATAAGAAGGCTTATCTATGAACATGATGTTGCCAAACAAGAAGTATTGGCTGTTGCTGTCTACTGCGCTTATGGGCGGTAAAATGCTACACGCAGAGCAAGTGACGCTACCCGCACAAAAATTTGATTTAAGTGAGTGGTATCTCACTCTCCCTACCGACGACAACAATGATGGGAAAGCAGACAATATATCTGTTGAACGTCTACAAACCTTTTCTCATCCTTCGTTTTTTTATCTCGACGACAATGGCGCGATGGTGTTTACCAGCCCTAACAAAGCATTAACCACCAAAAACTCCACTAATACACGAAGCGAACTTAGGCATATGCTGCGTGGCAGCAATAAAAAGATAAAAACCCAGTCAGCTGAGAATAGCTTTACTGTCGCCAGCAACCCTATTGCAAGACGGTTTGGCCGCGTGGGCGGTAAAATGCAGGCTACATTGCAGGTAAATCACGTTGCAAAGCGCGCCACATATCCTGAAAAGCCTCCAGCATATTCGGTAGTTGTCGGCCAAATTCATGCAACAAAATGGAAAAAACAAGTAAAAGGGTTTGGCTGGGGCAACGAACCACTTAAAATTTATTATAAAAAATGGCCTGACCACGAGACTGGTTCTGTGTTTTGGACATACGAGCGAAATTTAGCAAAGAACGATCCCAACCGAAAAGATATTGCTTACCCCGTTTGGGGGCATATATGGACAGACAGTTCTGACCCCGGTGAGCAAGGAATAAAGTTAGACGAAACATTTAGCTACACGGTGAATGTGCATGGTGACATTATGCATCTGCGTTTTGAGTCCGCGAACCATGAGCCTGTAGACTATAAAATTAACCTTGCTAACGCGGTAGATGCAAATGGGCAACTAGACAAGTTAGATCATCCTTATGGATATACACTCGATTGGAACTATTTCAAAGCCGGTGCTTACAATCAATGCAGTACTAAAGACGACCCAGCATTTTGGTATCCTGCCTGTTTGGGAACGGGTGACTGGGAAACCGATATGGCAAATGGCGATTATACGCGCGTGACGTTCACCCAGTTAAGTGTAGGTGAAAGTACACCGGTTACCGACTAGGTGCTTAACGCACAGCAGTATTAATACCTCACTGCAAAAAAGCCCCCATAACTGAACATTCAATTATGGGGGCTTTTTGTTATGTGCGGTAGTCATTAACGTCTGCTACCACACTAGGTTATGGTGTTTGCTAATTATGAGGCTAGTTGCCTTCTGCGGGTGCTTCCCATGTTGAGTATGGACCCACCATCGTCTCTTCAATGAAGATAAGACTGTCAAGTGACGCACCAATGCCAGCATCATTACCTGTGCCTTCGACAAGATTATTCGCCGTTGGCGCACTCAGCGTTGCACCATCTTCGGTACCATCAGCAAGTACGTTGCCGTCTACCCCATCGACCAACGCAGTATTGTCGCGTTTTGGCATAATAGGCGTTAAGTCTGCAATCGTTTGTGCATAAATATGGTTGTTGTCATAGTCTGAAGCATTATCTAGCGCACAGCCATGAGATGGATATTCATCTTGTTTTATCGCAGTCGCGCCAGCACCTGAAGCCGTACCGAAGATATTGTTGCCAGCACTTTGGTTAGCAATAAGGTTACTGTCAAAATCCAATGTATAATCTAAATTAGTACAGTTTTCTGCGCCGTCGCGAGAAGAGTCATCCTCGAACTGAATGGCATTAGTCGTATTTAATATCGTGTTACGTGCTATCACAGTATTTAAATCAAGGCCAGCGTCTATCAGCGTTTGTGTTGAAGAGTTACCACTGTCGATGTAATCAGAATCGATATGCAATGCCGCTCTATCTGACGAGTTAGTAATAACGTTCGCTACAAAATTGTCGGTAATAGTATGACCAAGCGGTGTAAACGCAATACCACCGTCTTTGTTATTTGTACCTTCTACGCCACCAACAGTTGCCGTATACGGCTCGCCGCTTGAGATGATAATGTTTTGCGATACGGTATTGCCGTATCCATTTCGCAACTCGACATTACCCCAAGAATTTACAATTGTGTTGGCATGAATACTATTTCCACCGCCTTGAACAATGATCAATCCACGATCCATCAATACGCGATCAAAGCGATTATACCGAACAATATGTTCTCCACGGCCTGCGCCGTCACCGCTACCTGAGCGTCCCACCTGCACAGCGTGACTGCCTGAATCTGTGTCAAACTCGCCATCGCCATCAATGGTAGTAGGAAGGAAGTCTTTAAATAGATTGTATTGAACAATGTTTCTTTGATGGTCACCAAGCGTGTTCGGCGAATCGCCAACACCTAGAAACATACTGATTGCTGAACCTTCCTCGGCTTCATTGACGCTTTTGCCGGTAAATAGATTGCGCTCGATGATGTTGTCAGTGCCGCTGACCGTAATGTAATGGGATTCATCACTTGAGCCGAGGTTAGGGCGTGTTGCACCTGAGTCGCTCAAAAAGCTAGAGTTCTTAATAACATTGCCAGAACCGTTTAGATCAATGGAACCGCGGCCTTCGCCGCAGCTTCCTGCAACGGGGATCACTAGCTCTTCGAACACAAGACCATCCAAAACCACACCGCTAACTGACGAATTAAAGGCAATACACGTAGTGCCTGAAATAACCGCGTTAGTCTCAGCTACACGTTTAATAAGTAGATTGTTTTGAGCGATAGAAAGCTCAGCCATATCTTCATAATCATCTGCAGTATCACTCGTATTTAACACATCCGCGATACCGATTGAATCGCCTTCTTGTGCGTTAGCTAGCGCTGCAGTAAGCGACACTTCACCTTGCACATAAAAAGTGAATATTTGGTCATCTGCACTTTTCGACAGGTTTTCTTCATAGTTTGCATCATCGGTATAAGATACGTTAACTGATAGTATTTTACCTGAGTCAGCGTCTGTTACTACTAATGTTGCTTCTGTTGCACCATCGATATTGACCGCTGCAGATAAATCTTCGCCAACGTTACGCGATTGCCACTGGTAACTAATTTCACCTGAAACGCCATTGGCATCAACAGGGGTAGGTGCAGTAAGCGTGGCACCTACCGTAAGCTCACCGGTAATAGGGTCGTCAAGCGAGCCAGTTTCATTGTCAGCCGGTACAGGTGCAATAGCTTCAGTGGGCTCAGAGGTAATTGATTCGTCAAATCCACTATCATCAACATATGAAGCCATAGCCGTAATAACAGTTCCTTCGTAAGCCTCAATAAGCTCAAGCGAATTAGATACTGCTCCTTCGATAACAACACCGTCTGAAGCCCAACTGTAAGTTACGGTGCCAGACAAACCGTTATCGTCTGTAATGTCCGCTGTTAACGTTTGTCCAACCGTTGTAGAACCTGAAATGGTTATAACACCCTCAAAATTAACAGGTAACGCTTCAACCACATCCGTTTCTTCAGTAGTAAAGCCTTCGCGCGTATTGCCCAAATCAACGTACGTAACTGCTACGCGAATACGTGTACCGGCTTCATTTACCGTAAGCGTGTAAGAAGCATCTGTTGCATCTGCTATCTGCGTGCCGTCAGCAAACCAAGTAAACATCACTGTGTCTTGATCAATACCATCAGGGTCACTGACTGACGCGGTTAGCGTTTCCCCTTCCTTGGCCGTTCCAGAAAGAGATAAGGCACCTGGTTGGTTTGTAGCGCCACCATCACTACCGCACCCTGCAAGCCCTAGGCTCAAGGCGCTAAGCGTTATAATACTTACTTTTTTCATTATTACTCTCGCTGCTTATTTTCTTTGATGCTGATAAACCCAACCGCCCAAAAACTTACCAATAGAGCAAATCAACCTTACCAATATATACAACCAAAATAGTTATTGGTATGTAAACACAAAGAATTAATTATTACCACCACAAAAACAAACTGATAACATTTTTTTGACACACCCAAAGTTAAGCACTTAGCAGAAATACCACCAACACACTGATTTTAATAATATTAACCCCATAAAAACAGACGTCAGCACAGTCTATGTTTTTTGAAAATCTGTCTCATAGATCTACGAAATAATGACAATTTAAATTATTTTCTTGTAAATTTGTTGCCAATACGTAAACAAACCCTTAGCATTGGTTTTACATTATGCAAGAAATTGGTAATAACAGCGATAATTTTTGGTTAGCTTGAATAACTAGATGAATTGCTGAAAACCCTACAAAACTAAATACACAGCATTATGGAAGCCACGATGATAAATCAGAGAAAACCAAATCCGTTCGTACACGCCATTCGCGCCAAATACTTTAGCCCAGCTCTGGTTTATGCTGCGTGCTCTGCAGGTCTACTTGTCAGCGCCCCAATTTCGGCACAAGAAACAGAGGTTGCCGATGAAGAAACAACAGAAATTATCGAAGTTAAAGGTATTCGAGGCACTATTCAGAGCTCCATCTCGATTAAGCGAGAATCAACAGAAATAGTTGACGGTATTTCCGCAGACGATATAGGCGATCTCCCCGCACTATCAATCGGTGAGGCGCTAGAGACACTTACTGGTGCGTCTTCACACCGCGAGCAAGGTGGTGCAACAGAAATCTCTATTCGAGGCCTGGGTCCGTATTTAGGAAGTACAGTGATGAACGGTCGCGAAGCAGCTAACGGCAGTGGTGACCGCTCAGTTAACTTTTCTCAGTTTCCATCAGAGCTATTTAACAAAGTAGCAATCTATAAAACTCAGTCTGCAGAACTCATTGAAGGCGGTGTTTCTGGTCAAATTCACTTGGACACAATCAAGCCCCTCGATTTCGGCAAACGTCGCTTCCAATTTGAATACAAAGGAAACTGGAATCCTGACAATACCGATCTAGAAGATCCAAGTCGTGACTTTGGTCAGCGGATTACAACAAGCTTTGTTGATCAGTTTGAGACCGATAAATTTGGTGACATCGGTATCTCTATTGGCTATCAAAAAAACCTAACCACAAATCCAGAGCAAGAAGCGCGTACGGGTACGAGTTGGGAGGCGTGTAGAGTCTCCCCAGCATTTGGCGATGGCATAAATAGTAGCCGCACAGACTGTGAAGATAATGGCGGTGCATTAAACCTTATCACAGATGGCTCGGGTGAAGCGCCTGATGCCTCAACACCTTTTGTTTTCTCCCGTTCACAGAACTCTTTTAGGCAAAATACAACCGACGATGATAGAGAATCGTTTTTTGGTGCAATACAGTGGCGCCCCAACAAACGACTTGAAATAAATGCGGACCTTCAGCTTTCGAATAGGGAATTTAGTGAGATTAGAAACGACCTTGTCTTTGCTGAGGTAAACCACATAGATGGGTTTGCTACGCCGTTGTCAGATAGGTTACCTTTCGACCTAGTCGCCACCTCGAATGGTGCGCTTAGGCAGTTCACTGCGACACAAAACATAGAAACCAATAGTCAATTTGCCGAAAGAATTGAAGATTATAGTGGCGGTGGTCTTCGCTTCGATTACACGGTTAATGACAGACTCAGCGTCTCTCTTGACCTGTCTATCTCTGAAACAGAACGCCGAGAAAATATAATACAAACCAGACTGCAATCGGAAGACGTCGATATCTACGGTAACGATGTTGAGGGAGCAGACGGTAATGGCGAAGTAAGAACGGCAGCACAAATTTTTGCGAACGGCTCATTAGTGCCCACATGGACACTGCAAAATTTTGACGTTAATTATCATGGTGCTTTTGCCGATGAGGCCAGAACACGCTTAGATCTCAATCAGTTTAGAAACAATACCATCTCTGCCGTACGCGCCGATTTTGATTACATTCCTGACTCAGAGTTTATAATAGGTATTAAGGGTGGCGTTAGACTCTCAAAGCTTGAGTATGACAGCGTCCCTGGTGGTAGCGGCACTAATAACAGAACACAAGTAACCTTTAGTGATGAAGCAGCGGCAATGGCAAATCAGGCCTGCCGCAATGACGCGTTTCCTGAGTCAGGCTTCCTAGACGATGAAACTGGTGGCTCACCACTTTTCACCAATGTTGATAGCAATGGTAATATCATAAGTGCGGGTACCGGCAATTCGTTTGCGACATTTGACCCTATTTGTTTGGCTGAAACCTTGCTTGGCACGGTAACCAACGATGCAGGTGAAGCGCTGACAATTGCCAACGCATTTCCTACCGTAGACGAGTCTGACCGACAAGATATTGCCGCCGTTGACGTTGAAGAAAAAACTATCGCTGCCTACTTACAAGCCGACTATGACACCTTTATCAAGGACTATGGCGTAAGAGGTAATTTTGGCCTTCGCGTTGTAAGAACAGAAGTATCATCATTGTCCTATCGCGGCCCACTAAGAGCTACACGAGATGAAAATGGCTTGATAACGGGTATCGCTCCCATTACCGATGAACTCATTCAAGTAGAAGGTGGTGGTGATTACACAGAGTTTTTACCAAGCTTTAACCTTATTGTTGATATTTCAGACGATGTCATGTTTCGTGGTGCACTCTATCGCGGATTGTCTCGTCCAGATCCTTCGGACTTAGGCTTTGGTCGCAACTTCTTGGGTCTCGACGAAGACAGTGATACTGGCGAGATTTCAGATGCATTGGCACGTGCTGTCGCGGTAGGTAACCCAGTATTAGAACCGTTTTTATCTTGGAATGTAGATACTGCAATAGAGTGGTACCCTAATGAAGATACCATTCTTGCGCTTGGCTTATATTACAAGAGCTTTGAAGGCGGCTTCTCGAATACCTCTCAAACAGAGATATTTGAAGTTGATGGTGAAGAATTAGAAACGATTGTAACAGCACCACAAACCAGTGATGACACCAGCACCATTTATGGAGCCGAGATCACTGCAACCCATTCATTCTCGTACTTAGATAACTGGCTGAGTGGTTTCGGTATTAAGCTAAGCTACAACTATGCAGATTCAAATTTTGAATTCGAAGATGAGAATTTTGGCGACTCTACTGTTATTGACCCAAGCACTGGAGACCTTATCTCGCGTACGGGTATTGTAGCGCCAGCTAACCTCTTTGGTTTTTCCGAGCACGTGCTCTCTACACAGCTTTACTACCAATGGGAAGACCTCAGTGCTTCATTGAACTACAAGTACAGAAGCAACTACTTCCAACAGTTCGTCAATACTCCTGGCGCTATTCGCTTCATTGGCGATACAGAAGTATTCGAGGCACGTGTTTCTTATCGCTTGAACAGAAACTGGAAATTCAGCCTAGAGGCTATCAATATATTTGACGAGCCAAGACGCCAGTACCGCCCCACACAAGACAATTTTGCTGAAATTAATGTGTATGGTCCAAGAGTGTTCGCGGGCGTGCAATTCCGTTACTAGTGTTAGTTTCGCTGTGAGTATTTGGGCCCTAGGGCCCATTTTTTTGTTGAATTGGGTAAGGAAAGGCTATGGCTCGTTTCGTTGCACTTTTATCTGCATGTATTTTATTAAATGGTTGTGGCTCGTCTTCATCTTCGACATCAGTACAAACACCAAGCGATGTTCCTTCACAGCCAAGTACATCACCTCAAGATAACAGCGTCAGCTGTATCAACCAGCCTATTGAAGAGGTTAGCGCAACGGGTCTAAATGACGATACTCGCTTTACCCCATCAAATGCTGTGGACAATGACACAACGAGCACGTCGCGCTGGCAGTCGACAGGTACAGGCAACGCACTAACACTTCAGCTGAAAAGCGAACAACAAGTGGGTTCGTTGCAAATTAAGTGGTATCAAAGCGAATCGCGTGCTTATCGGTTTTCAGTAGAAACGTCATTAGACGGGGATTCCTGGCATTCCCAGCTATCTAATGTAGACTCTAACACCCAACTTGCTGGGTTCGAACTCTTTGCATTGCCCACACCAATCACGGCGCGCTTTGTTCGTATAACCGGCTTTGGTAATAGCGTAAATAGTGATAACGCCATTGTTGAAGTAGATGTATTCAACTGCTCTGAAGGTGATGGCGAGATATCATCAACTACCACCGACTCAATCGGCATAGATTTACAAGACTGGTATCTCAGCATACCGACTGACGACGATGATTCTGGTACCGCCGACAATATCAGTGAGAGCAGACTGGCCAATGGCTTCACGCATTCTGAATACTTCTACGTAAGCAAAGATGGCGCACTGGTTATGCGTTCGCCAACAGTTGGCTTCAAAACATCTACAAATACAAACTATGTGCGTGTTGAACTGCGAGAGATGCTAAGACGTGGAAACACTGATATAAGCACGCAGGGCGTCAATAAGAACAATTGGGTACTCTCCTCTGCAACACAGTCGAATCAAGACAAGTCGGGCGGCGTAGACGGTCGATTACACGTTTCCATGTCAGTTAATCAAGTCACCACGACTGGCGAAAATTACCAAATAGGACGCGTTATTATTGGTCAGATACATGCCAACGACGATGAACCTGTACGTCTATACTATCGCAAGCTTCCCAATAATAACCTTGGCTCTATATACTTCGCACATGAACGACGCGCCAACGTTTCTGACGGGACAGATAAAGAAGAGATTTGGATAGAAATGATTGGTTCAAGAGACAGCAACGCGCCAAATCCGACAGACGGCATAGCCCTAAATGAGCGCTTCTCTTATACCATTGATACACAGGGCAATACACTCAATGTAACCATATCAAGAGACGGAAAATCTGACGTCACACGCTCTGTGAATATGGAAAACAGTGGTTACAATGAAGAAGACCAATATTTATATTTTAAGGTCGGCGTTTATCATGTGAACAATTCAGCTGAAGAGGGAGAGAGCGCAGTCGCTAGCTTTTATACAATAAACAACGAGCATGAAGGCTACCAACCACGCTAACAAAACACGATTTAACTCGTTCTTAGGTGGCTTAACGAATAAAGATCTCTAGTTTGGCTACTTTTCTTTCTTACTTCTTCAAGTGCCTGTGCCTCACTTGCAGCAAACAATGCATCAATAAGGCGGTTAAAATGCGCGTGCATTGCCGCTCTTGCTGCCTGTGAATTTCGCGCTTTTAAACTCTGAAAAATTTGATTGTGTTCTTCCAACCTATCTTGGTCAGACTGGCTACACACACTACTGTAAGCTTGAATAATTTGGGGCTGTGAATCTCTCAGCGCCCAAAATTTGTTTACCGCAAGCAAAATGGCTTTGTTTCGCGTGGCCTTAGAAATAATGATATGAAAATCACGGTCGGCTTCTTCAGCGTTAATACCCGTTCTCATGGCATCAAGCGTTTTTTCTAACGCTTCAAGTTCTTCATCCGTAATAGACAACGCTGCCAATGCTGCAGCTTCACCTTCAACAAGTGCACGGGCTTGAGTGAGCTCAAATGCACTAATTTGCTCTGTAGTCGTCTCTTCTTGATCGTTGGCTTTATCAAGAACATAAACACCTGAACCTGTCTTTACCTCTACATGCTGAAGCACTTCAAGCGCAATAATAGCCTCGCGTATTGTTGGACGGCTAACGTCAAAGGTTTCTGCAAGTTCGCGTTCTGCGGGCAAACGCGTACCAGGTGGGTACAAACCAGAGGCAATCAACGCCTTAATTTTTTCTGCAATTTGCCAGAACATTCGACGACTTTTCATGTTCAAAACCTTTTTTGTTTTTAGAGCTGTGTATTTCACACGAAGCACGTGTGTTCATCGTAAACCAGAACAATGTTTGGAGACATTGAACGAAGCCAATCTAGAATAACACTATTACCAATATATACCGACAATATACACTCAATTGGTAATATTTCAATTTATGCTAACAAAGCGCAACACAAACTAATTTTCAATATTAAATTCATACACTTAATTTCTTTACCAGTGTAGTAGCATGAACAAAAATACACCACAAAAAACGTGAATACAGAAACGAAGCGATCTATTTGGTAATACAAAAAGGTTAGTATCTAGTGCCTGCTAACCTTTACTGTACATGATTCATTCTGCACAAGAGGCATGTCAAGTTGTGAAACAGCCCTAGAAATAGGGTAATCTGCGTCGAAGGGCTGCAACACAAAGTAAAATGCTTTAGTAATTTCCTCTACGCGTTGGCCTCTAAGCAAGACTGCGTAATTGCATCCCAGTTGCCTTCATTTACCCATTCTTTTTGCGCTACCCAGGTTCCACCAACGGCAAACACATTTGGCAAGGAAAGATAGTCCATCTTGTTTGACTGGTTAACGCCACCAGTTGGGCAAAAAGTGACACTGCGAAAAACAGAAGACACAGCGCGCAAAAATGGCGCACCGCCAGAAAGTGAAGCAGGAAACAATTTTTGCTCAGTAAAGCCAGCTTCCAGTGTCATTAGAATATCGGCGGTATTAGATACGCCAGGCAAGACAGGTACCTGACAAGACTTAAGAGCACCTAGTAATGACGCCGATACGGCAGGCGTTACAATAAAGTCGCTACCCACTTCTAGTGCAGCCGCCAGAATTTCTTCGTTTATTACCGTACCGGCTCCGACAATGAGTGAAGGAACCTCAGTCTTGATTGCGCTTAATGCTTCAAGGGATGCTTCGGTTCGCAAAACAACCTCCACAAGCTTAAGGCCCGCTTTTGACATTGCTTTAGCAATGTTAACGCCTTGCTCAGGTGAATCTGCCTGTATTATGGGTAACAGGGTTTGGCCCGACATTAGTTCAGAAAAGTGTGTCATAAGTGATCTCTCAATAAGATAATTGTAGGCTCTAACCTGTTTGTTTTCGTATAGCTTGCTGACAGCTATGCACTCTCATGCGCGTCTGCCAACGACGCTTCAACAATCCCTTTGGGAATAATCGCACCGCGATGCTGAATGACAGTGCCAGCTGCCTTTGCTGCCATTGATACGCAATGTGAAATTGGCAGATTTTGTAAACGTCCACCTAGATAAACACCATTGAAGGCATCGCCCGCAGAGGTGGTATCTACGACATTCGAAACTGGCGTGATAGTGTGTTCTTCATATTTCCCACCTAAAGACGTCAGCACAGATGAAGGGCCATTTTTAATGACTACCTCATCAACGCCATGGGATTGACAAAGCTTCATCACATCATCAGAAGACGCAAGACCATATAGTTCGCCCATGTCATCGACACCCACCAACGCAATATCACTTAGCGACAGCGCCTGTTCAAAATTCCTTTTGGCATCAGCGCGAGACGCCCAAAGACGTGCCCGGTAATTCGGATCGAATACCAGTTTTACGCCTTTGTTTTTTAACGCTTCAATGAAGTTGAAAAAGGGCTCACGCTCATCCGACGGAATTATGGCGATAGAAATACCAGAAAACATGAACATATCATTGCTTGCGAGGCTATTGAGCACGTCATCACTTAAAAATGAAACGATGGTTTTCGCCGCAGATTCAGAGCGCCAATAGGTAAAACTGCGCTCACCGTCATCATCGGTATCGATTAAATATAGCCCTGTAGCACGCGTCGGATGAGTAAACACCCTTGACGTATCAATACTCTCTGATTCAAACCCCTGTCGCATCCTATGACTAAAAGTATCGTCGCCAGTGACGGTAACAAAGCCGACAGATACGTCGTCAAAGCAGCGCTTCAAATACACCGCCGAATTATACACATCGCCTGCAAATGACTGATGCAAGGAAGTCGCTGAGCATTCGTCCGTGCGAAGCTCGACCATGCACTCACCCATAAAGCTAATTTTCTTCATTGTTACGCCTTGTTTATAAAAAACGTCGAACATGCTTTTAGGGCATCATGGCGATGCCCAATGCTGACTAAACTATTGTTTCAACGGTTCAACTTTCGGGATAAGTAGCCACACAGCAGCAACGGCAATGATGGCAAGTGATGCACCTATAATGAAGGCAGGGGTGTAGTTGCCATCGGCAGTTAACATGGGCACTAGAGAAGTTAACCCTACCGCACCTAACTTTGCAGCCATCCCCGAGAACCCCGACAATGTACCCACTGATTTCTTGCCCAATAAGTCGCTGGGTAACGTTTGTACGTTGCCAATTGCTGTTTGAAAACCAAATAGAATGACGGCCATAATAAGCACGGCTGTAATCGCTGAACCAGGATTAGCCATTGCTAGTAAGGCAGGAAGCATAATGACACAGCCCAACGTGATGACGAGCTTACGGGTTTTATCTGTATTCCAGCCGGCTTTAATGCGGTTTTGCGCAAGTAAGCCGCCAAACCATGCACCAAGCATGGCGCCTACATAGGGAACCCAACCGTAAAGACCGATCGATTTCACATCCATGCCGTAAACTTCGTTAAGATAAATCGGGATCCAAAACACGAACAGCCACCAAATAGGGTCTATTGCGGCAGATGCGATAATAACCCCCCAACTTTGCTTCTTGCTAAGCAGTTCTTTAGTAGAAGGGTTATATTCATTATCGCAATGAGCACTGCTCTCAGCGGACTCAGTGCGTTGCCCTGTTAAAATGTACTGCTTTTCCTCTTCGGTGATCCAAGGATGAGAGCCTGGAGGTGCTTTAACTAAAATCATCCAAGGCACTAGCCATAAAAAACCCAACGACCCCACAACAATAAAAATAAGTTGCCAACTAAAGTAAACGGTCATCATCGCAATGGTAGGAATGGCAATAATGCCACCAATGGCAGCACCAGAGTTAAAAATACCTTGTGCAAGGGCGCGTTCTTTGGTGGGAAACCATTCTGCATTACCTTTTGCCGCCCCAGGCCAATTTCCCGCTTCAGCGACACCAAGAATGGCGCGGAAAATCGCAAAGCTTAGAAAGCCTTGTGCAAAAGCGTGCAAAACCGTCGCCAGTGACCATACACCGATTGATAGTACAAACCCGATGCGGGTGCCTATCCAGTCAAAGATTTTGCCGAAGATGGCTTGCCCAAAGGCATAGGCAAAAACAAAAACAATAGAAATATTGGCATAAATTTGTTTGCGTTCTAACGCAGATTCATCAGGAAATAGGTCTTCAACAATGTCTGGCCAAAGTACGCTTAGCGCTTGCCTATCGATGTAATTGATGATGGTTGCCAGTGCAATGAGGGCAATCACCCACCATCGCAAGCCATTAATTTTCATTATTATTCTCCCACAAAATCTTCGCGAGCCGGGCTAAACGTATCTATCAGTATGCCGCCTGTTGGGCATATTGCACCGTGTTCAACGTGTGGAGGGATAAGGCAACTATCCCCTTTTCTTAAAATTTTCATTTCACCACCAATGCTAAAATGAAACTCTCCCTCTTCCACGTAAGTGACCTGAGAATGTCGATGGGCATGGGTATAACCCTCTGCACCTTTGTCAAAGAAGACTTTAACGGCCATAAGCTCGTGATTAAATCCTAGCATCTGCCGCTTTAAGCCATTACCTAAGTCTTCAATCTCAGTCTCGTTGCCAAATAAAAAGTGTTCGCTTTGCTTATTCATAACTCAAATCCTAAAAAATTACAGCGCATATACAGCGAAGCGGCTTGAAAGCGTGTAAGGGTTATTGTTGAAATCAAAAGAAACAGGTTCTGGGTTTTGAACGTCTTTTGTATTGTTAATTGCAATTAAAAAGTGCTGTTGATTTATTACTAATTCGAGTAGCACAAGGGACATATGCTCAATAGGTTTTAGTGAAGTAATCGCACTTACCGCACCCAATGTATATTCTTTACTTGGGTTATATTCACCATGCGGCTCAAGCACTGATAAAAATCGATGATGAGCACTCCCCGTAGCACGTCGGATAACGCTATATTCGTTTCGCAAATTGAAATTGGGGTCGCCGGCGCCAAGTTGAGCAAAAAGAAACGTTTCTTTTCCTTGGGCAACGCTGTGCTGGGAGTAAAATCGACCGTTTTCATTTAGCCACGTTACTCTCGCTGAATCTTGCTGCGGCTTACCTTCTGCTTTAAGCCACAGATGTTGGTAGCCATTTTTTTTGCCTAATGCCTGAAGCGTTTGGGTATTAGCTTTAAAACTAAAGTTCGTATCAATCAGATGCCCATTGTAATGTAGCGGTAAGTCGTAGGTATGCGGCGTGTCGCTGGTCACATCAAATACGTCAATAACAAGGTGTTTTTTCAAGCCAGGTAGTGCTAATAACGCTAGCGTTCTATCAAGTACAACTCCCTCATATGCAGAATCTATTGTTGCGCGTGCAACTGAGCCAGCTTCCGTGGTTTCAAAGAAGTGTAGCGTTGGCGCATTGGCGTTGGCCTTGGTTAAATTGGTATCGAAATGACTTCGTTCATCGACAACCACTGTATTGTGGGCAACTGTTTGTTTTGCATAAGTGGTATTTTCTGGCAAATAACGACCGCCGTATTTGGCTTCTACATTTAAAAATCGAGCGGCACCGTAGTCAGTAATGATTTCGTTGCCTTGGTCATACAGTTGCCAAGTGAGCTTGTCAAAGTGACCATGCCCAAGCCCTTGAGCAGCCGGCTTGAACAGCACCGCTTCGCCGAGCGCTTTATCAGTTCGCATGATAACCAGTGCACCTTCGTCACCGTCTTTGCCATCACCGAGTGCCATCGACGTAAACTTATAGGGTGTCGCTTTGTTAGCGTCGAGGGCCTTTGCAATTTCAACACCTTCGCCAGTGAGTACTATGCGCCCTTGTTGCTGTGCAATATCAAGCAAACCTGAGTCTTGTGTTTGGTCATAGGCAACGGCAACACCGTAAACTAATTCAATCGTATCAATGCCCTTGCTTTTGATAGCGTCATTGATTGGAAAGAACAAACCGTTGTAGCTCAGCTGTATTGTGGTATCCACCGCCTTGAGTAATACACCATCGCGATAGTCGAAAATCTTTCGTTCTGGCTCATTGTTTTCAATGGCCTTAGCAAAGGTAACAAACGGCATCAGCGCATATCGCTGATAATAGGGGCCTTCATTGTAATAGCCTTGCGGAGAGAAAAGCGTATCAAGCTGTCGTAGGAAACCGCCTTTACCTGACTTTTCTAAATCATATAGCGCCTTTTCCACCCACTCAGGTTCATTCAAGACATAGCCCGCCATTCCGACACCCGCCGTTGCCCAAGTTCCATGGTTGTGGACCTTGTTAAACGTTGATGGCTGACCTTCAGACATGAACAGTGCAACGGGACGTAGTAGCTGATTTTCAATTGTTTTTCGCTCAGCGTCCGTAAGCGCTTCATACACTAAGTCATAGGCTTGAATGGTATTGACCAACCAAACAGCTTCATTCAAGCTTTGCCAGAAAAACTTACCTGGGTTTTGCGCGTTCACTTTACGCTGCGGATGTAGTCCCAAGGTAGGGTAAAGTGCGGCATAATCTAACAGCAGCTGCTTAACATAATGAGCATATTGAGGATTATTGCTGATTTGATACACCACGCCAGCGTTGTACATTAGCTGATAGTTTTTCTTATGGCGTTCATGTGTATAGCCACCACCGCCATCTTTTGGCACCGGCACTACGTTGGGCAAAGACAAATGCGCGTCCACATCTTCCTTAACACGCAAATACGCGTCTTGAAAGCGACCTTCTTGGCTTGCCGCCTCACGCATTTTGGTGACGCTTTCTTTGGTTATCACCAAGTTCGGGTGCGCGGCAAATGAAGAAAAAGAAAGCGAACAAAAAACGAAAAGCAACAGCGCAGATTTTTGTTGTAGGGAACAGAGGTTTTTAATCATTGCCATTTACTCTTTGTTCGCTTTCGTGGAAACATTGTTTTCTAACAAAGCGGTATGCGGGCCACGCGTAAACTGCTCTTCAATTTTCGGCATGGGTGTATTTGAAAACGTATTAGTAACTACTTTAGTAATGGGTTCGCCCACGGTATGTTCGATGACGATAGAAGAAGCATCAATAAACTCATTTTCTTTGATGTCGGTAACTTGAACACCGTGCAGATAAACACTCGCGCCCTTCTTGTTTCGCTTACCTCCCCCAACATTCTTGAGCACATTGCCTTGCATATCAAAATGGGGGCCAAAGGTACTTTCGTCTGTTCCGCCGCGATAAAGATTCACCACGCTGCCTCTGACATTTTCAAAACGATTGTTAACTATGTGCACGTATTCAGCGTTGTATATTCCGTAGTCTTCGGACTCTTTATCAAGGCTAAAAATATGGCCTGTCACATCAGAAAAGCGGCTGTTAACAAGCGATATGTTGTCTGCAAACGCTCCTTTGCCAGAGCTAAAGAAATTGAAAGAATGATTGATATCGAGACGCTCAATATTGCAGTTTTCGACATGCAGAACGTAATTGTGCAGCATGCCCCATTTTTTGGTTCTTACCACGCTATTACCAAATGCGTCTGGGCTATTTGCCCCTGAAAGTACAAGGCCTTCTAATTTCAAGTTGCCTTTGTCGTGTATTTCAAATAATGCAGAACGTTCAAATGACAGTGTAGTTGCAAAGGCTTTTTGTGATTTTATCGTCAGCGTTTTGTCTATGATGAGTACACTAGGCAATACAATGGCTCCCGGCGCTAGTACCAACACATCACCATTATTTGCACTGTCAATTGCCTTCATCAGCGCACGTGCATTGGGTTGTACATTTATCGTTTCCCCTGCATCAAACACCACTTCAGGCACTGTTTTTGGGTACCAGCTAACGCCCACGTCGCTCTTTTTAACAACATGCATATCAGGAGTCACGCCAACCCCTTCGATATTTGAAACAGCTAACCCATTGTGATTTTTTACAAGTGTTACTGATGTTTCTGTAAAGCCTTTTTTAAGTTCGGATAACACGGGGCTATTGCTCACGTTGTTAGAAAACGCGATACCGCCAACATCGTCGAATAGCGTGAAGGGCTGCATGGAGGATTCGTTGTAAACAAGGTTGTTCTTAAAAACGGAGTCCACCGGTACCGCGCTGCGTTCACTGTCACTTCCCGCGCCTAGCTGGATGTGCGAAACATTGATAAATGTATTGTTATTTATTTGCGCCTTTTTAACCTGGTGATAGCGATTTATCGGGGAGTTGGGTACCCCGTTCATTACTGTAAAGCCGCTACCAAAACGATAGCCTGTGAGTCCTTCCAAATAATTATTTACTATTATCTGGCCTTCATTGATGACGCGAATGCCACCAGTATGATCTACGCCATTTCCCAAAAACACGTTATTCTCAACGCGATTATTGTTTCCATGTCGTAGGGTTAGCGTACCTCTCGCCGATAAAAACACATTGCCTTTAAGCACGTTTTCGCCGGACTTTACCGAGATAATTTCGACTTCACCGTTTGTTTGCTCAAAGATATTGTTGATGACTTGAGTATATGAATTGCTAAGTGAATAGTGACTAGTACCAATTCTCAAGGTCTCGCCGCCGTTTGATCCAAAAACCGGGCGATAACCAAAATAGTTGTGGTCGATACTGTGGTGGTTTTCCTGATGCTCTTCGCCGTTCAATCTAACCGCTACCGTTACGCCTTTGTTTCGCTTTCCTGAAAGATGGTTGTGATCAAATCGGTTGTGCTTGCCATAAAGCGCAACCCAATAGTCTGACTCCTGCCTATCAGGGTTGCTGTATTCATCAATGACTACTTCACTTACTCGCGAATGATACGCAGGGGTATTCGCATCTTTTCTAAATGCGATAACCGCGCTACTTGGTGTGTATCCATCGGTAAATACCAGGCCGGATACTTCTAAGTACTGGCCTGCTAACCGAAGGTTAGACCGGCCCGATAAGATGACTTTGCCCTTGGTTTGGGCAGAAAGCGAGATAGGATTGTTCTCATCCCCCTCGCCTTCTAGTAACAACTCGAAGTCGTGATAGATACCATCTTGCAGAATGACCTTGTCGCCCGCTTTAAGCGAAGATGCAATTGCGTTGTATTCATCAGGTGACCCTACGATGTACTGCTTTGCGTTTATGTTAGACGACAATGCACTCATAAGGACAACAATGGCCAACCACTCAAATAAACGTGTTTGCATAAACGACTCTTACCTTCTACTTCTGTGTAACCACGACGACGTAATTAGCGTTACTTGCTTAATGTTTTGAAGTATTCAAAAATCTCCGGCACATTGCCCTGACTTAACCCAGCTTCTACAGCCGCGTTTAAGTTAGCAGATGACCCTTCTGCAATTTTTGATACGGTTCCAAGGTCTTCGACCATTTTTAAAAAGTAGCCTAAGTCTTTGTTTGCGTTTGCAATGGAAAAGCCCAAATCGCTTACATTGTCGACGGCATAGTTTTTACAGAACTGCATAAATGGCGAGCTAGAAGGCCCTGTAGACATAATGTCAAAAAGCTGCTGCTTATCCACACCCGCTTTTTCAGCTACGGCGAATGCTTGTGACATGGCACAAACCGTTGTCATCCCCATAAAGTTGTTAATCAACTTAGTGGTGTGACCCGCGCCCAGCGCCCCCAAATGAAATACATTCTCGCCTTGATCCTCTAAAACACTTTTCACTTTGTTGAATGTGTCGATATCGCCAGACGCCATAATATTGAGTAAACCGTCTTTGGCGTGAGCTGGCGTTCTTCCCAGTGGTGCGTCAATCATGCCTACGCCCTTTGCGGCCAGATCTGCGCCAATTTTTCGTGTAGAAGCAGGGATAGATGTACCGAAATCAATAAGTACAGCTCCTGCTTTCAAACCTTCCAACACGCCGCCTTCAGCGTAGATAACCTTTTCGACAATGTCTGAGGTAGTCAGACATAACATAACAATGTCAGATGCCTCGGCCAGTGCTTTTCCGGTTTGGGCAGTTTTGGCACCGCGCTCAACACACTTTTGCACTGCCGCCTGATTCAGATCCATGACAGTAACGGGATAACCTTTGTTTTGAAGGTTTTCCACCATATTGCCGCCCATAAGGCCTAAACCGATAAAACCAATCGTAGGTTTTGACATGAGAGTCTCCTAATGACGATATTCGTTACATGTTCGAGTTGGTTACTCGAACCAAAAAATATTAAATGGCGCTTTGTTGTGGCATTCGTTTTTGTTGTGCCAATTTAAGCATGCTTCAACCTTACCCTTAACTTACCAATTTGTAAACCAATTAATAAAACAAGAACAAACCTGTAATACCAATAAATCTAAAACCAGATATAAAAGGTGCTCTAAAACTATTTACAAAAGCACCCAAACGCTCTTACACACCACGAAAAATAATCAGAGAAGTGAACTTCAATACCAACAGCACTTCCCTAAACACGCACAAAATTGGTAAAACCAAAAAAAACTAAATCTTTAAGATGCGACACCACAACTTAACTAACTTGGCATCGCATCGACTTCACTGCGTTAGAAACGATAATTAGCCCCGAGGGTGATTCTTCGGTCGGTCAAGCCTTGGAAGCACAGAAGCGCGCCTTCGTTAACACAATACTGCTCAACTTCTGATTCAGTAATATTGACGGCTTCCAAACCGATATTGAGTTGTTCATTTACATCGTATGTCACGCTGGCGTTTAACTGGCCTCTGTCGGCTTGAACTGCTGGGAAGCCCCATGGAAAGCTTGATGTGCTACCAAAGTCATCAGTACGATAAGCTTCGCGCCAGGTGTAACGCATACGCGCAGATAGCCCGTATTTCTCGTAATAAAGCGTAAAGTTGTAAGCATTTTCAGAAAGGTTCAATAGCCCCTGTACCGCCGAAACTTCAATATCATCTACACCAGTTGTCGCTGCAAATACGTTAGCGGCTCTGCTGGTAGCACTATTTTCAGCTTCACCACCAGAAAACTCTTGAATGGTATAGTTGGCCAACACACCGAACCCTGATGCCCAGCCAAGTTCACTTTCAAAGCCGGACAAATCGTATTGCACCGCAAATTCGATACCTTTTTGGGTTGTTTCGCCGGTATCATTTATCTTGGTTTCTGTACCTACGCATACGCCTGTACCAAGGTCAGGGCCAAAGACGTTGATATCTGCAATGGGGTTGAAGATACCGCCACCTTCACATGGGTCAGTAAGGTCTCTGTATCCTGTAGTTGGGTCTTCAAATGGACTGACTATTTGATCTACAAACAGGTCTTTACGGGTTTTGTGGAAAATACCCACACTAACCACACTGGCTTCTGCAAAATACCATTCTGCTGACAAGTCATAAGACACTACTTCTTCAGGCGTTAAGCCCGGGTTACCGATTGCCACATTAGGATTTGGGCTTGTGCTGAACGTCACTGATGTCGATAGGTCGTTAAAGTTAGGGCGACGTATATCTTTACCTGCACCAAAACGTACGACTACATCGTCTGTAACATCGGCAACGATGTTAACGCGTGGTAAGAAAAAGTCGTAGTCACCTGTGTTGGTAACACGCGAGACCAACTCATTGCCTTCGTCGTCAACAGTAATTGAGTTACCCACCGAAGTAACATCGGTCTGCAGATAACGTACACCGAAGTTTCCGCGGAACATCTCATACTCAAAGTTAGCTTGAGCATAGAGCGCGTGGGTTTCTTCTTCTATATCAAAAAAGCCTGAAGAGCTTGCTGTAGGTGCGCTAAGACTTCGACTTGAGCCATGCGCTTCCATAGCTTGTTGTAGTGTTGCCAGCACGCCTTCAGGATCTGAAGCAACGAGTTCGGGATTAATTAGCAAGAAATCTTTTACGTAAAGGGCTCGGCCATCTGCATCATTGAAGTTATCTGGTCCTGCAACGAGTAGATCTGAGAATAGGCTGCCTCGCGGACTATCGTCCATGGTACGAAGCCCAACGCTTGTACCGATATCTTCACGTTTGCTGCCTGATTTATTGTAGCGATAGCCAAAATCGACCGAGGTGATCATGGTGTCGACAAAATAAGTAAAGTCAGCGCGCAGTGCATCTTCGAAATTTTCTGTAGTATCGCGACCAATGTTTACATCTCGCAATACTACGTTGTTTGGGTCGAGCAGTTGTGCTGATGTCGGCGCGTACTCAGCCCCCTCTGCAATACCAAATGTCAAAGCACCGCCAGTTAAGTCATAGGCAAAAGGCACACTGTTATCATTGGCACCGCCGCCGTCTAAAGGCGCGTTAGGGTTAATGAAGTTAAGCGTGGTATTAAAGCTAGGTGTAGTCGTATCTGAAGATGAAGAAGCAACTTCAGCGAACACCTTCCACTTTTCACCTTGCCATTCACCGCCAAGCCTAAAAATTTTGCTATCGGTAACGCGTGAATTTGTATCACTAGAGAAACGTAGGTTCGGATCATCATCATCGTTCTCTAGATTTACAGGGATAACCCCTCGCAGTGCCGCTTGAATTGAACCTAAGTCCGTACCACCTAGTGAGCCAAAATTGATCGTTTCGAATTCGTCGGGCACAGAGATATCGTTTAACGCACTAACGCCTGATGCTTGTACTCGCGAGCTTTCCTGTAAACGCTCTTGGTCGTTAATTACCGCATCAAAAAAGAACCGCGTGTTGTCGTTTGGCGCCCACTCAATTGTGCCCACCAAGTTTTTGGTTTCATATTCAAAGTTGTCATAGTCTTGCACAAAGAACTGTATTGGTAAGAAGTCGAACGCTTGTGCACTGGCAAAACCACTGTCCGTTGCCACTAAATTGTCACGGTCTGCACGTGGTCGAAATGCCGTTACGTCTTGCTCTGCATAACTACCGCTAATGACGATACCGAATTTACCATGGTCAGTATCCCAATTATCGCCAAAGGTACCGGAAAATCGTGGCTGAAAATTACTGTCTGTAGTGAGGCTACTATTTTCGCCCTGAACACGGATGGCCGCGAGTTGCTCATTAAGCTGCAAGGGACGTATTGTTTTTAAATTGATAGTACCGCCGACTGAGCCTTCAATGGTTTTCGCATCAGGTGACTTGGTCACTTCAAGCCCGGCTATGATAGAAGCAGATACATCCTCAAAGTCGATACCGCTTCGCCCTGCACCCGAGCCTACTGTCGACACACCGTTAATTTCTGTACGGTTTGCATCAGTACCACGTATTTGTACGCCTGTACCAACACCCGCCTCACGAGTAATTTGAATACCGGTTATGTTTTCGAGCACTTCAGCTAAGTTTTGGTCAGGCAACTTACCAATGTCTTCAGCTTCTATTACTTCGACAAGGTTGTTTTGATATCGCTTTTCATTGAGGGCGCTGGCTAGAGAAGCTCTGATACCAGAAACCTCTATTACTTCAACGTCTTTTTCAGCACTATCTTGTGCTTCTTGAGCCAGTGTAATGTGCGGCAAACTCAACGCGGAGGCTGAGAGTATTGCCAAGGAGATCTTAGATAATTTGTGTCCCATGAGTGTTTCCTTCGATGGATAGTGAGACAAACAACGCGTCTATCTCTAGCCATTTAAATAAAATTTTCAACCCAACACCCTCCAACCTGTCTTACAGATTTTTAACAAGAGCGCAACAAAACTAACCCATCAGAAAATATTGGTCAACAGAAATTAGACAAAATACAAACAAAATCTTTCAAAATTGGACTTACCAAAAACAAATAAAGCAAATCAAGCTGCAATTATTTTAATAATAATCAGAAACTTATTAAATTAAAGAGAAAAGCAGCCAGTTGAGAGAAAAAGGTTACCAAAACCACAATTGGTAATACAAAAGTATAAGTGTGCGGTTCGAAATTTATTATTGAATTGTTAAAGACTGGTCCAAGAGAGGCTCAAACACGTGTTGCATATAGCAGTGCGTCAGATTTCTTGGTACGTTTATTAAATAGGCAAGGAGTTCATTCTGTAAACATGAAGTCACAAGGTAATACATTCAGTAGTCAATCGGGGTTCTTTGCTGAGTCAGGCGAATTGGGTGGGAGCCATCCACAATTTGCTGAGATTTGCACAGCCCTATACGAGCGAGAGTTGATAGCACTGTCGGTAAGCACACTCGGCAATGCTTCTCTCTTAAAGCGTCGAATGGGTGGATTGCCGCATCATGTTCGCAGCGTTGCACGTTATATGGTTGCCGTTCAAAACTCGGGCAATCTTTCTCCACTAGATATTGATACGCACAACGGAAGTTGGTTTGCTAAGCAAGCGTCTACTTGCCCTGGCGTTAAACACGATAATGAAAAATGTGCGCAGTGGTACGAAAGACACGCTGATTACGGTCTTGTGGTACCTGTGCTGATAAGTTCCATAGAGGGCTTTACCATAGAGTTAGACTCTATTGATATTATCGACGAGGAAACACAGCGGTTGCACCTGAACAAATACGGTTGGTTTACCAAAGCGGGTAAGTTTATTGAAGCTGGAGATGACAAACCATTTCAACGCCACCTGCTTAAACCCAGCAAAGCCATAATGGTCAGTGCAAGTTGTGGACATTGTTGGACACATAAAAACCGGACGTTCCCACGAGCGCTATCAATTAGAGAAATGCGGTTGTCTACTCAAATCAATTGGAAAGACTACAAATCCTCCAAACAAAAATGAATAACAACCCACAATTATTAAATAAAAAACCACCGAGCCACCACAGTAGAATAACACCCCTTTAGTATAAATATCCTACCAGCAGGTTTTACAAGTCGTTACAATGTCATTTTTAGGTGAATTTAATGAGCCCCAAAAGGTAAGACCAACCAGCATTAGGACAGAGATCCTAATTTAGAACAAAAAACGATTTATAGACAAAAAATATAGTCATTATAGAAATCAATGGTTGACCTGTTGCGCTCACATGGTTACATTGTCGCTATCAACTTGGTCAGCAAAGAAACAACAGCACATGCGTACTCGTTTCATTCTTCTATCTCTACTCCTTATGGCAGCCAGACTGCACGGGTAGATTGCGACCAGCGATTAAACATACAGAAACCCGTGCCAAGCACGGGTTTTTTTTTAACTATTCAACTGAGAGAGTGTCATGACAAATCAAGTGAAGATCTTTGATACCACATTGCGAGACGGCGAGCAGGCGCTGCCTGCCAGCCTAAGTGCCAAAGAGAAGTTACAGATTGCACTGGCGCTCGAACGCTTAGGTGTTGATATCATTGAGGCAGGCTTTCCCGTATCTTCTCCGGGAGACTTCCGTTCCGTACAAATGATTGCAAAGGAGGTTAAAAACTCCATTGTTTGCGGGCTATCTCGTGCCTTGCCAGGTGATATCGACGCATGTGGACAAGCATTGAGTGTTGCAGAACAGTTCCGAATTCACACTTTTATTGCGACGTCTGAAATTCACGTAGGCGCCAAACTTCGAAAATCTCAGGACGAAATTGTAGAGATGGCGGTAAAGGCAGTAAAACACGCCAGACAATACACCGATGACGTAGAGTTTTCGTGCGAAGACGCTGGCCGTACCCACATAGACTACTTATGCCGTATGGTTGAAGCCGCTATTGACGCTGGTGCGACAACCGTCAACATTCCAGATACCGTAGGTTACACCACACCAACTGAGTTTGGCGGCATTATCCAGCAATTATTTAATCGCGTCCCTAACATAGACAAAGCAACCATCTCTGTACATTGCCATAACGATTTGGGGTTAGCGGTAGCAAACTCATTGGCTGCGGTAGAACAAGGTGCAAGGCAGGTCGAGTGTACAATCAACGGTATCGGCGAACGTGCCGGTAATGCATCACTTGAAGAAATAGCCATGATCTTACAAACCCGTAAGAACATGCTAGGTTTTGACACCAATATTAACTCTACTGAGATTTCACGTACATCGAAGTTGGTCAGCCAGCTTTGTAATATGCCGGTTCAAGCCAACAAAGCCATTGTGGGGGCAAATGCATTTAGTCACTCATCGGGCATTCATCAAGACGGTGTCTTAAAAGCGCAAAATACTTATGAAATTATGACCCCAGAAAGTGTAGGTATAAATAAGAACAACCTTAATCTTACCTCTCGCTCGGGTCGTCATGTGATCAAACATCGCTTAACCGAGCTAGGTTATAAGACTGAAGATTACGACTTAGAAGCAGTCTATGACGCCTTCTTAAAGTTAGCGGATAAGAAAGGCCAAGTGTACGACTACGACCTTGAAGCCTTGTTGTTCTTTGACAAACAAAAGCACGATCAAGCGCACTTCCAGCTGCTTTATCTTCAAGCGAATTCAGGGCGTGAAATTATCCCAAGCGCTACTGTAAAAATGAAAGTAGGCACTGAAGAGATCACCCAATCCAGTATTGGTAACGGTCCGGTAGACGCCGCTTATAAAGCCATTATGTCTATACTAGGTCACGAAGATTTAGAAGTTGTCGACTTCAAATTAGATTCAAAAGGTGAAGGGGCCGACGCCTTGGCACAAGTGAGCGTGATAGCCACCTACAAAGGTCGCCGTTTTCACGGCATTGGTCTTGCCACAGACATCGTAGAGGCCGGTGTAAAAGCACTGATATTTGTACTAAACAACACTTATTTAGCTGACAAAATCGATCAGCAGAAAAACCAACAAGAACGCGTTGCAGGAGTTTAAATGAGCCAGTATTCAATTGCCGTATTAGCCGGAGACGGTATCGGCCCAGAAGTTATGCAGGAAGCCAACAAGGTTTTAGATGCTGTTGAAAAGAAGTTTAACGTCACCCTAAACCGCACTGCATACCCGGTAGGTGGCTACGCCATTGATACTGAAGGCGAAGCTTTGCCCTCAAAAACGCTGTTAGGTTGCGAGCAAGCAGATGCCATTTTATTTGGCAGTATTGGCGGCCCTAAGTGGGACACGCTACCGCTTGAACAACGCCCAGAACGCGCCGCGCTGCTTACCCTTCGCAGCCATTTTGACTTATTCAGTAACTTACGCCCAGCGCGCATTTATCCGGGCCTTGAAAGCTTGTCTCCGCTTCGAGAAGACATTGCCAAATCTGGCGTAGACGTTTTGGTAGTGCGCGAATTAACAAGCGGCATTTATTTTGGTCAGCCAAAAGGCCGTGAAGGTGAAGGCGAAGAAGAGTTTGCGTATGACACTATGCGCTATAGCAAACGTGAAATTCGCCGAATAGCCATTGCAGCCTTTGAAGCGGCGCAAAAACGTCGTGGTAAAGTTACTTCCGTAGACAAGGCCAATGTGTTGGTAACCAGTCGTTTATGGCGTGAAATTGCCGAGGAAGTAGCAAAAGACTACCCGGATGTTGAGCTTGACCACATCTATATCGATAACGCCACCATGCAAATAATGAAAAACCCGGCACAGTTCGATGTCATGCTATGTTCAAATCTTTTTGGCGATATCGTTTCTGATGAATGCGCCATGATGACAGGCTCTATGGGCTTGTTACCATCGGCAAGTATGAACGAAGATGGCTTTGGTCTTTACGAGCCAGCAGGCGGTTCAGCGCCTGATATTGCTGGCCAAGGTATTGCAAACCCTATTGCACAAATTCTATCAGCCGCCATGATGCTGCGTTTTAGCATGAATTTAGGTGATGCAGCAGACGCTATTGAAAAAGCCGTAGTAGCAACATTAGAAGCAGGTGTACTTACGGGCGAGTTACTCCCTTCTGACAAACGCAGCCAAGCAGCAAGCACGTCTCAAGTAGGCGATGAAATCGTTAAACAATTAATGGCGCAGGAGTAACCCCCCTCATGGCCAAGACCTTATATGACAAAGTGTGGCAAGCCCACATTATCGACCAAATTGGTGAAGACAGCTTAATTTATATCGACCGCCACCTAATTCACGAAGTGACGTCACCTCAGGCATTCGCTGGCCTTAATGAAAAAGGCCGTAAAGTACGACGCCCTGATCGCACGGTTGGCACCATGGATCACAGTATTTCAACCCGTTCACTGGCAATTGATGCCTGTGGTCCAGCAAATGCGCTTCAGCTACAAACCTTGGCAAAAAACTGTGAAGAACACGGTATACAGCTATTTCCAGTAGGTCACCAAAAGCAAGGTATTGTGCACGTCATGGGCCCGGAATTAGGATTAATTCAGCCAGGTATGACCGTAGTGTGTGGTGACTCCCACACTGCAACTCATGGTGCATTTGGGGCACTGGCTTTTGGTATTGGTACTTCTCAGGTAGAGCACGTACTGGCTACACAAACGTTGAAGCAAAGCCGCGCGAAAAGCATGCTAATCAACGTAAATGGAAAGCTTCCAGTGGGTATAACCGCAAAAGACATCATTCTTGCCATTATTGGTAAAATTGGCCACGCCGGCGCTACCGGCCATGTCATTGAATATGCGGGTGAAGCCATTCGCGGTTTAAGCATGGAAGAGCGCATGACCGTATGTAATATGAGCATCGAAGCGGGTGCTAAGGCCGGACTTGTTGCACCAGATGAAAAAACCTTTGCTTATCTTGAGGGGCGTGAATACGC
Organism: Alteromonas sp. KC3; assembly: GCF_016756315.1. Taxonomy (NCBI): domain Bacteria; kingdom Pseudomonadati; phylum Pseudomonadota; class Gammaproteobacteria; order Alteromonadales; family Alteromonadaceae; genus Alteromonas; species Alteromonas sp. KC3. Next base: position 973,193 of record NZ_AP024235.1, on the reverse strand, counting down.
ACCTAAAGGCCAAGACTGGGAAGACGCAGTCGCTTACTGGAAAACCCTTTACACCGAAGAAGGCGCTACCTTTGACACTGTCGTTGAGCTTGAAGCGGCTGATATCGCGCCTCAGGTTACGTGGGGTACCAACCCGGGTCAGGTTATTGGCGTGAATACTCCCGTTCCAGCGCCAGAAGATTTCAACGACCCGATTGAAAAAGAAAGTGCAGTAAAAGCGCTTGAATACATGGGTTTGAAACCAGGCGAAAAACTTGCCGACGTTGCTGTTAACCACGTATTTATCGGCTCGTGTACCAACGGACGTATTGAAGATATGCGCGCCGCCGCGCAAATTGCCAAGCGCGGCAAAGTAGCCGATTCAGTAACTGCCATCGTGGTTCCAGGGTCGGGTAACGTTAAGCGGCAAGCAGAGGCCGAAGGCTTAGATAAAATTTTTATCGATGCGGGTTTTGAATGGCGTTTGCCGGGCTGTTCTATGTGCCTTGGTATGAATGATGACAAATTAGTAGCAGGCGATAGATGTGCTTCTACCAGTAACCGTAACTTTGAAGGCCGACAGGGCCGCGGTGCACGCACTCACTTAGTAAGCCCTGCAATGGCAGCGGCTGCGGCGATTACCGGTCGCTTTGCTGACGTTAGAGATTATCAGGAGTAATTTATGTCTGAACAAGGTTTTACACAACATACGGGCATTGCTGCGCCGCTTGATCAGGCGAATGTCGATACCGACCAAATTATTCCAAAACAGTTTCTAACCGGCGTAACGCGTGCTGGCTACGGCAAGCATTTGTTTCACGACTGGCGCTATTTGGATCTAGAAGAAAAAGAGCCAAACCCAGCGTTTGCGCTTAACAAGCCTGAGCACACAGGCGCAAGCATATTGCTAGCTCGCGAAAACTTTGGCTGTGGTTCAAGCCGTGAACACGCACCATGGGCGCTGGCCGATTTTGGTTTTAAAACGGTAATTGCCACCAGCTTTGCCGATATTTTTTACGGTAACTGCATCAATAATCAGCTAGTGCCAGTGGCACTATCAAGCGAGCAAATGGACGCTTTATTTGCTGTAGTGAAGGCAGATCCAGCAACTAAGATTACGGTTGATCTCCCAGCGCAATCGGTGAACTTCAACGATACAAGTTTCAGCTTCGATATTGCCGAGCACCACAAAAATAATCTTATTAAGGGTTTAGATGCTATCGGTCAAACGTTAGAGCTTACGAGCACTATTGAAGCCTTTGAGAGGAAGCAGCCTGCATGGCTGTAATTTGCGATAGCGGGCAGTTGTTATCGTTTTAGCCTTACAACCAGCTAAGCACATCAATAACGGCATATACAGAAAGCTAAACGCTGTGTATGTCGTTTTTTTTCGCATATACTAAGTCTAATTGAGTTAAAAAAAAGACGAAAGAACTCACCTTTTTCAGTGGATTATCGTAGCATTCACACCTATTGTAATTAGTATAAAGCCGTCGTACCAAGACTTACAGGAGAGATAATGCTAGAACAAGTACCCATTGATGAATTGATACCAGGGATGTACGTCAATCAAGTACTTGAACAAACTGGAGCGCTTAAAATGCGCTCGAAGGGCATTGTCAAAACTCAAGCCATAATTGATACCTTGAGAGCAAAAGGGATCTTATTGCTTGAAGTTGATATGGCAAAATCAAAATTGCCAGAAAAAAAGACCCCAACGCCTCCGCCTGCACCTCAAGATGAAGTCAAAGAAGACCGCCCTAGAGCAGTTGCCAAGCCCGTTGGCAGAGAATCCATTAGCGAGGCGAGCGATCTTTACGAAAATGCGCTCACAATACAAAGCAGTTTTTTGAAAGGCCTTAAAAACGGTGCAGTAAAAGACTTATCGCCCATGGAGTCGTTGTCTGAAAGCTTAATAGAGAGTGTTTTTGACAATAAAGACGCGCTTAGCTGTTTGACGATGATAAAAGAAACCGATAAGTACTTATTGGAACACTCAATAAATTGCAGCATTTTAGGCGGTATATTTTGCGAGTACCTCGGTTATGACAGAGATACCATAGAACAAGTTAGCTTAGGCATTTTGCTGATGGATATTGGCATGTCGTCGCTTCCAGATGAAATACGAAATAACACTGGAAAGTTCTCTAGTGACGATTGGGAAGTCATGAAGACCCATGTGGAAATCGGTGTAGACCTTGTCGAGCAATGCGGCGAAATATCAGACTTATCTCTTAACATTGTTGAACAGCATCACGAACGTATAGATGGCAGCGGCTATCCGAAAGGCCTTGCTGGTGAAGAGATAAGTGAATTTGCGCGTATTGCAGCTATTGTAGACGCGTACGATGCCATGACGTCTAACCGTCAACACAAAGACAGCATTACACCGTCGCAGGCACTCAAACGCTTGACCAATTCAGAACATCTCGACCAAGACCTAGTAAAACAGTTTATTCAATGTATTGGCGTTCACCCAGTAGGTTCACTTGTAAGACTTAAAAGTGGAAAATTAGGCATTGTAAGTAGAGCAAATCCGAAAGCTCCTGTGAGTCCTCAGATAATGACGTTCTACAGTGTTACATCACAACATTTTAATGAAGTGAAGCGCATAGACTTAGCCGTCCACGACGATGAAATCGTATCAGGTGTTAGGCCAGAAGAATTCAATTTAAACCTTCCAAAGTTTTTTAAAGATGTCTTTGTAAACCAAATGCCTATTTAGATTTCATCTGACTTAGTCGTCAATAAAATTAAAAAAGGCCACAGCGATAAACGCATGTGGCCTTTTTTTCGATTAAGATAGCGTTTACCAGTCGGTTAATGCCGCCATAGTAAATAGCTCATCTTCAAAAGACAGCACAACACGCTGGGCTTCAATGTTGATAATTTGCACCTTATCAGCAATCCACTCGCCTTCTCCCATTTGTCGGCCGTTCACACGTACCCACCTATCAGCTGGGCGCGACGCATACATGTGCGCACTAAAGTTCATGGTGGGTAGACGCGTTAAAAGTCGCACTGGAAGTTGATCTACACGCGGGATGTCATCTCTTGTCGTTACGGGAATCTCAGCTTCTTCAGTATCGTCGCGAGCTTGCGAGTCTAGCGCTTTTACCGCAGCGTTGAATTTTGCCATCAATTCAGGCGACACCGATACATCTGAATTACTTTGCCCGTCATTTAGTACTCTTCCCTCATAGTCACTGTCTGGTGTTTCAGGCTGAGCCTCGGGCGTATTATTGACAGAAGGTACTTGCGCAGATTCAAGCGCGCTGTTTTGAACCCCCTGTTCTGACAAGCTACCCGCTGAGGGAGTATCTAAATTTGTACCCGATTCAGTCGCTGTTTTTGCTACTCTACTCAAATCGCCTTTAGCAACTTGTCCACTATCATTATTTGAGGCCGCTTTTTCACTGGTAGGCCCACTAGGCGCAACATCTGAGGCGGGTGGAACACTTTGGGCTACAGAATTTTCTGACAATTTACCTGTGATAACAGGCCACCAGCGCTCGGTTGTTGCCCCCGTAAACCCAATAGCCAAACCACCTAAGATGACAATGGCAAACGTTGCCACCTGCTTACTGTATATTTTCCAAGCAGAAGGTAAGCTTTCGACAGTTGGCAGGAATAGGCTACGGTTAAACTGCTCGTTAAGCGATTTATCGAATTTAGCAGACGTGTCGTGCTGACCACGAAGTAACGCTTGTGTTTGCGTGCGATGCTGTCCTACCGCGGGGGCTATTTCTACGGTTTGTTCAGGGTCGATTTCTAGTTCTTGAACGCCCATTTCAGACAAGCCCTGCACCATGGCCTCACTTGTCACAAGCCCAGACTTTCTTATTTTTACCGGTCCATTTTGTTGAGTGATTTGAACGATCACCATTCCAGGCTTGAGCTTATCTATTGAAACTACATTAGACATACAAGCTCCCCACCCCATAGCCACACAGAATTGCTATTACAAAGGTCGCCACTAACACCCACTTACGTTGACTTTGTACGCGCTGACTCACTACGTCATCACCTAAGATTTGCTCTGCAGCCGCTAAGAATATGGGCTTTTGTACTACCGCGTGTTGCTTAGTAAACGATAATGTTAGTGCTCTGTCGCACAACAAGTTAATCACGCGAGGTATACCGCCCGTAATTTGATGAACCGCACGCAGTGTCGACTTACTGAAAATGCTTATGTCACCATCAGCCACACTGAGACGGTGCGCTATGTAAGCGCTCACTTCGGGCGCGGTTAGCGGCAGAAGGTGGTACCTAGCGGTAATACGCTGCGCGAGTTGGCGCAGCTCGTTACGCTTTAGTAATTGCTGTAGTTCTGGTTGACCTATTAGCACTACCTTAAGTAACTTTTCACGGTTAGTTTCCAAATTGGTTAGCAAGCGAAGTTGCTCAAGCACTTCAGGTAATAAATGTTGCGCCTCGTCCACCATCAATACCGTGTTAATACCCGCTTGATGATTTTCGGCTAACTTACTAAGAATTAAGTCGGTGAAGTATTTAAGACTGGCTTGTTGAGGCTGATACTCAAGCCCAAGTTCATCACACACCGTTGCCAAAAGCTCAAGCGCAGAAAGCGTTGGGTTTAAGATCATAGCCACCTGCGTATTATCAGGTAGCTGCTGAAGTAGCTTTCTCGACACAGTTGTTTTGCCTGTACCTACTTCACCAGTAAGCATAACAAAACCGCCACTTTCTCTTAGCCCAAACGTTAAATGGGCTAACGCTTCCTTGTGCCTAGGGCTCATATACAAATAATCGGGGTTTGGCGCGATAGAAAAAGGATTATCGCTTAATCCGAAGTAATTCAAATACATGGTCGCTGCTAAAAATAGTTAAAAACGACGATTAAACTACCAGACGCTAGGCCTTAGTGAAAGCACTGAAACAATAATGAATAGAGCAGAAAGCCCATACACTGCGAAATTATCTTTAAGATTGGTATACTTCGCGTCATATTTATTCTTTAGTGGTTATTCAGTACCACGCTTTTCTTTCAGTTCAGTTCGGTTTGTACGAGGTAACATGCAGGTATATTTAGTAGGCGGTGCAGTGCGCGATGCTTTACTTAATCGCGATATTACAGAACGCGACTATGTAGTAGTGGGCGCAACGCCAGACGAAATGTTACGCCAAGGCTATACGCAGGTAGGTAAAGACTTTCCGGTATTTTTGCACCCAAAAACCTCCGATGAATATGCCCTTGCGCGAACAGAGAGAAAATCGGGAAAAGGATATACAGGTTTTATTTGTGACGCGTCAACCTCAGTCACGCTGGAAGAAGATCTTATGCGGCGCGACCTTACTGTGAATGCCATGGCGCAAGATAGCAGTGGCACTATTATCGACCCGTATAACGGTCGAGTAGATCTTGAAAGTCGTATATTACGTCACGTGTCTGATGCGTTTAGCGAAGACCCTCTTCGCGTATTCCGTGTGGCACGATTCGCAACACGCTATGCCTATTTAGGGTTTACCATTGCGCAAGAAACAGAAGCGCTAATGACAACGATGGCAAAAAGTGGAGAGCTTAAAAGTCTCACGGCGGAACGGGTATGGCAAGAGACCAAACGAAGCCTACAAGAAAAAACGCCTGAAGTATTTTTCCAAGTACTGAGCAACGTACACGCGCTTGAAGACTGGTTTTGTGAAATTGTACCAACCATTGAAGACGCCATACCAACCTTGGCTCTGTCTGCAACAATAAAACCCCGCAGTAACACAGATAGCCTAACAGTTAGATTTGCGGCACTAACCGCACACCTCTCTGAAGATGAAGTAAAGAGCTTGTGTACACGACTAAAAGTGCAAAACCAAGTGAGTGATGTCGCGCTGCTAGTGTGCAAATTTAAGGCGTTATTACTAGAGGAAGACAATACAGCTCAGTCATTGCTTACCCTTTTTAATGGGTGTGACACGTGGCGACGAGCAGAGCGCTTTTTAATGGTACTTGATGCTGTTGCACCTTATGCACACTACCACGGTATGAATTGGGACATACGCAGTGAGCAAATCCTTTTGGCATTAAATGCCGCGACACAGGTTGACGTTCAACAGATCATTGCTCAAGGCATAAAAGGGCCTGCTATAAAGCCTGCATTGGAAGAAGCAAGACTAGCCGCAATTGCACAAATAGCTACAGAATAAGAATAATAATAAACACCAAGAGAACCCAATGCTTAGTTATGACGCACTTGTTCGCAAAACGCTGACTGCATGTATCGTTAGTTTACTACTTGTCATGCAACAAGGTTGTAAAGAAGACGCGCCTGTATTGCCTGTTGAAGAAACTCGACTAACCAAAATTCCTGTTAAACAAGCAGCATTATCTAGTGACGCCAGCTTGGCAGCCTTTATCCATAATGATCATTCTGTGTCATTGTGGGACACCAATAGCAAGCAACAACGCTATATATGGCGTCAGGATGAACTGGGCCAAGAAGCGCTAGCTATCATCACACTCTCAAGCAATAAAAAATGGCTGGCGGTTACAGGGTATTGGAGTACCACATTAATAAACCTGCATACGGGTAAGATATTAGGTAGCTGGCAGTTTCACGGGAAAGACTCTGGTGCTACGGCTTCATCAATGCAGTTTTCCCCCGAGGGCGACAGTGCGCTGGTTGGTATGACCGATGGAACCGTACTCGAGTTAGACTTTGCACAAGGAACTGCTTTGCAATTCAGCCACAATACAATGAAAGTACTTCACGTGGGGTATGCATCCGAAAGCTACGCATTCGCAGGTGGTATAGACAAACAATGGTTCTTATGGGATTTAACGCAAAATGATGTAGTTCATCAACGGCACTATCGCAGTCGCATCACGGCATCGGTGATAGATTCACAATCACAACGTGCTTTTATATCTGATGCACTGAACAGCCACGAAATTATTGACCTTGCCCACAATGAAGTGATTACAGAACTTTCGTTTTTTGAGCGGTTTCGCTTTTTTAGAAAGGGGTTATTTCTTGAAAATGGTGAGTACCTTGTAACCACGTCACCTAAATCTGTGGTAACCCTGTGGAATGCCAATACCGGCGAAGAGCAAGCATCGTGGGAAATAACACGTTACTCAAGCGAGGCCACCACACATGCCTTAACAATAAACAACGACGGTGACCTTGTTACTCTTTCATCTGACGGTGTTTTGCAAAGCTGGGATTACAGAGCGTTGATTGTTACACCTTAAGCCCAATAAATAAGTCACTCCGTTTGAATTAAATCACCCGGCTCGCAGTCAAGAGCCTCGCACAACGCGAGCAACGTGCTAAAACGAATTGCCTTTGCTTTTCCTGTTTTAAGGGTAGAAAGATTGGCCATAGTAATACCCACTTTTTCTGACAACTCAGTGAGTGACATTTTTCGTTGAAGCATCACCATATCTAAATTTATTTTTATTGTTTTCTTCATTTTAAATTGTCAGCGTCTGCTCTTTATAAATTTCCACGGCCTCGTCTAATAGCTGCGCAAGCACCAACAACGCCAACCCTATAATCAGTCCGGTAATAGGTAATGATATTGAGGGAGATAGCTCGATTTGAGCATTAAAGCTGCCAATGTCGTTCAAAATCATTAATCCACCAGAATAGATAACGATAGGGTATACAACGCAACTCCCTATAATGATAAATGCGATACGCCTGATATACATTGCATTAGCTTGCGTAAAGTAGTGGCGCTGAGCAAAATTAGCGAACAACTTTCGTAAGTAATGAAGCGTAATCATCACAACAATGGCTTGAAGAACATAAATAAAGTTAGAAATATACCAAGCCGATTTACCAAGCGTATTGTTGAGCTTTATTTCTGCTTGGCCTTGTATGATTTCACTGATCTTATTTGTATCATTCTCTGGTGCATTCGCGACTTCATCACTAGGTAATACCCTAAAATTCAGTGGATAATTAATATCTGTATGACGAGCCTCTTGGTCAGACGGAATATTGAGACCTACGACGACTATCATCACTAGCCCAACGATCATCAGAGCACCAAAAAGATAAAATACACCATCAAATAGTTTTTTTAACCGCAAGGCCAATATAGGCGTTGTTGTAGTGTTCGAGTCCATAGCGAAGCCCTGTTTAAAATTCACTCACCAACTATAGCGCAACTTTATTACAAAACAACAAAATTTTATTGATAAACAATAAAATATTTTTGTTTATCAATACAAAGAAATAAGTAACCACTATGTGATTTCAAAAAAACACTTTGCTTTCATATCCCTTATCGCTATGCTACAACAAAGCAAGGATTACAAGTGTAATCATAAAACCAAAACAAGTAACAAAAGCAAATGACAAAAAGATGAAGTCCAGTCTAATTTCAAAAAGCATAAGGGTGATGCATTGTGACAATATCTAAAACACTTTATTCGAAACACATAACGCACTTACTCACTAATACCGTATTTAACGGTATCGGACTACTGCTTTGCTTATTAGCCATTGCAGGCTGCACCAGCAAACCCACTGTACATATTTACGGAAAATACATAGCGCCTTCGCAAGTACAATCGTTAAGTGAAAGCCTCAGTGAAAAAGGGCTCAACGTTGAAGTAAATGACTTTGAATTCCCTACTACCATAACCTCAAATACACTGCTGTACTCACTGTTGTTGCAAGCGCCAGAAGCCATCGACTACGCTACCGATGCCGCCCAATCTAATGGTTTACCAATAAATAGTGTTCAACCACTTTCACAGGGTAATCATTGGTATACCAAAAACTCGCTCGCTGTTTTCTTATTTCCTGATGGAAAACGCCCCAAAGGCACCTTACTTGCTCAAGACCTTGTACGTAGCTACGTAAGTAAGGAATGTGGCGATGGCCAACGGTTACGTTTAAATAAAGACGGAACCTATCAACTTACTCTTGAAATCGACGAGTCCACCGTTAGCGCACAAGGTCACTGGAAATACCGACAATTCCCCTACATTGAATTGCGGGAGCTAAACTCGCCTTATGCGAACTACTACTTTGAAATATCGCGCGAGCTGAGCGAAGACCAAGTAAGTAAACTCAGTCTTATCCACTTACAGTTGCTCAATGCCAATAGTGCTAACCCGTTGGCACCTGAATGTGTATTTACCCATGGTGTTCGAATTTAAACGCAGTTTTTCTCTATGTTTTGGTGCAGCAATGCTACAATACGCCCCATTCATTTAGAGCGTTTTTTATACTATGACTTTCGAAGAACTCGAATTAGACGAAGCACTGTGCCACGCAGTTGCCGATATGGGGTTTGAAACTCCAACTAGCATACAAGAATTAGTGATACCTCATGCGTTAGACGGGCGGGATATCTTGGCATCAGCGCCAACAGGTACAGGTAAGACAGCGGCGTTCTTGCTGCCTGCGTGCCAGTTTTTGCTCGACTACCCTCGCAAGCAACCGGGTGCCACGCGCATTTTAATTTTAACGCCGACTCGTGAATTAGCGCTTCAGGTATACGAGCAAGCCGTAGCTATAACCAAGCATACGCAAATTGTGTGCGGTGTAATAACCGGCGGTATTAACTATGGTACCGACAAAGAAACCTTGAGCAAAAACTTAGACATTCTTGTTGCAACGCCTGGTCGCCTACTTGAACACATCGAGAAAGAAACCGCGGACTGCCGTGATATCGAATGCTTAATTCTTGATGAAGCCGATCGCATGCTAGACATGGGTTTCTCAACTGTGGTGAATCAAATTGCAGCGGAAGCACGCTGGCGCAAACAGAATTTATTGTTTTCAGCTACCTTAGAAGGTGCTGGTGTAAGAAACTTTGCTCATGAGATTCTGAACAATCCAGAAGTGATTGAGGCAAACCCTTCGCGCAAAGAGAAAAACAAAATTCACCAGTGGTATCACCTTGCTGATGACATGAATCACAAGCAAGCCCTGTTGGTTAATATTCTTCAGCAAGAAGCTACCACTACAGCGGTTGTTTTTGTTAAAACCCGCGACCGCCTACAAATGTTAAAAGACTTTTTGGCGTCAAAAGACATTCCAGTGTGTTGGCTACAGGGCGAAATGCCACAAGATAAACGCATTGCCGCACTGGCGCGCTTTAAGAGCGGTGAAGTACCTATCTTACTTGCCACAGACGTTGCTGCACGCGGTATTGACGTACCAAACGTAAGCCATGTAATTAACTTTGATATGCCGCGCAAAGCCGATGTGTACGTTCACCGTATTGGTAGAACAGGTCGTGCTGGCGCCAAGGGCACAGCAATATCGCTAGTTGAAGCACACGACTTTGAAATGATAGCGAAAGTAGCGCGTTACATGGGCGAGCCCTTAAAAGCTCGTGTTATTGATGAGCTTCGCCCCAAAAACAAAACACCAAAGATTGGCCCGAAAAAGAAAAAAGTAAAGGCCAAAGACAAAGCTAAGAGCAAAGCAAAGCCAAAAAAGCGCAAGTAAATAAGGTTAAATCAGGGAGCGGCAGAAGGCGTTAGCGGAGTTTGACGGCGTGGGGTGAGGGATTGCTTCCACAAACACGCTGTAAACACGTCCGTGTGCGCTCCGCTGCCGCATCCATGCGGCAGAGGGTTTGTTCCAGCAATCCCTCACCCCACACCTCAATTTACAACTCCAGCCACTTGATAGGCTACTGTTCATGCGTTATTTGCAGGTTAGCTAGGAGACCGATATTGTGAAATTCCCAGAAAAAATTGTTTTAGCAACGGGTAATCAAGGCAAGGTGCGCGAGTTTGCGTCACTGTTTGCTGATTATGGTGTAGACGTTGTGGCACAAAAAGAATTAGGGGTATCTGATGTGCCTGAAACAGGCACTACCTTTGTTGAGAATGCCATCATTAAGGCTCGCCATGCGGCACAGGTAACAGGTCTTCCTGCTATCGCTGACGACTCAGGCTTAGTAGTAGATGCTCTTGGTGGTGCACCTGGTATTTACTCAGCCCGTTATGCTGGCGCTGATGCTACAGACGATTCTAACATCGACAAGCTGCTAACTTCGCTTGATGGCGAAGCCAAACGTAAAGCCCATTTCTTCTGTACATTAGTGTTTATGCGCCACGCAGATGATCCCGTTCCTTTAGTTAGCCAAGGAAAATGGGAAGGTGAAATACTTACCGAGCGCTCTGGTACTGACGGCTTTGGCTACGACCCAGTATTCTTTGTACCTAGCCATAGCTGTACCGCTGCAGAACTTGAAAAAGCAGAAAAGAACCGCATTAGCCACCGCGGTAAGGCATTGGCCATTTTGCTTGATAGCATGAGAGCCAACTTTGCGTAATCCTCCGCTTAGCCTTTACATTCACATACCTTGGTGTGTGCAGAAGTGCCCTTACTGTGATTTCAACTCTCACGGGCTTAAATCTGAGCTTCCCGAAAAAGAGTACGTTGCTCACCTATTAGATGACTTAGCCATTGACGCCAAGCGCATTGGCGATCGTCCAGTAGAAACCATTTTTATTGGTGGTGGCACACCCAGCTTGTTTTCCCCTGATGCTATGGCCGATATTTTAAACGGTGTAAAAGCACGGGTTAACTTAAGTGATGACGCTGAAATTACTATGGAAGCCAACCCAGGTACGGTAGAAGCAGGACGATTTGCCGGCTTTTATCAAGCTGGCGTTAATCGAATATCTGTGGGTATTCAAAGCTTTCAGCCAAAGCACCTAAAAGTGCTTGGTCGTATTCACAACGAAAGCCAAGCCGAAAATGCCGTAAAGCAAGCACACAGCGCAGGCCTGCCTACATTTAATTTGGATCTTATGCATGGCCTGCCAGATCAAAGCGTCGACAATGCAATGGCTGATTTACAGCAGGGCATTGCGCTAGACCCTTATCATCTGTCTTGGTATCAACTTACGATTGAGCCAAACACGCCTTTTTATTCTCGTCCTCCGGAGCTTCCTGATGACGATGTGTTATGGGACATTCAGGAAAAAGGTCACGCGATTTTAGAAGCGGCTGGCTACCATCAATATGAAATATCAGGTTATGCAAAAACAGGCCATCAATGCCGTCATAATTTGAACTACTGGCGTTTTGGAGACTATCTTGGTATCGGATGTGGTGCGCATGGCAAAATAACAGATGACAAAAATGGCACGATACATAGAACAGTAAAAGTTAAACACCCTCGTGGCTATATGGAAATAAGCCGTCCATATCTCGATAGCGAAACGCAGGTTGCCAGTGACGACCTCCCCTTTGAGTTTTTTATGAACCGCTTTAGGTTAGTTGAACCCTGCCCTATTGAGGACTTTACTAGCTTCACTGGCATTAGTTTGTCAACTGATGTTAAGCGTGCACTCGATGATGCACAGCAACAAGGTTTGCTTAATGCTAATAACAGCCATTGGCAAGTAACCCATAAAGGCAGACGATACCTTAATTCTTTACTTTCGTGTTTTGTATAGCGCCAGACCAAGCGCCGATGCGCCCTCTCCAACATCTTATTCGGTGGAAAATACACTCGCTGGATTGATTTGAAGAAACCCAACATGCCAGTGTTTTCCCATGAGTAGATAAGCGTTCGGCTGGTGGTATAATAATTCACTACTAGTAAACAATTGGAAACGCTTATGGATAAGTTAAGAGCGCTTGAAGTGTTCAGAAGAGTGATAGAGCTTGGCAGCTTTAGTGCAGCTGCTGAAGACTTAAACTTATCTAAAGCAGCAGTTAGCAAGAATATTAACGAGCTAGAAGACTCGCTAAAAACTGCACTTATTAACCGCACAACACGGAAGCTTCACATTACCGAAAGTGGGAAGGCATACTACAATCACGTCTCGGCTATTCTCAATGATTTGGCTAATGCCGATCTTTCTATACTCGAGACCTCGAATGTTTTGAGGGGCACGTTAAGAATCAGTATCCCTATGACATTAGGCGTTCTTAAAATAAACCCCATTATTTGTCGCTTTCAAAAACAATATCCCAACGTATCGATAGAAGTAACGATGGATGATAGCTATGTGGACTTACTGGAAAAGGGCATTGATATCGCTATTAGAGGTGGTGGAATTCTAAAGGACTCGAGCTTGAAGTCTCGGAAGCTTTTGGATATCGAACGCGTAGTATGTGCATCTCCCGAATACCTCGCCGCTAACCCTAAATTGACTGAACCAAAGGATCTTCTTTCTCATAATTGTCTTATCTATACCCTATCATCGTCTCGCAGTTGGGTTTTCACTAAAGGTACTCAGACGCAGACCGTTCACCCGAAACCAAGTTCATATGCTGTAAACAATGGCTTAGGCTTAAGGCAGGCTATCGTTTCGGGGCTTGGCGTTACGTTAACGCCTAAGATGATTGTGGACGACGCTATAGCGGCAGGGCACGTTGTGGAGCTTATGTCTGATTGGAAATCAGAAAATCACACTCTATACGCACTGTACCCTTACCATAAAGAACAATCCCCTAAATTAAGAACCTTTATCGACTTTCTTGCAAGTCACCTATCCACCTAGCAGCGTTCTCCGTTTCTTGTTCTCATTGCGCTTTACCGACTTCCCAAAACATTGTTTACTAATAGTGAACAATCAGTTAACTCAAGTCATGTTTTTCGACACTTACAGCACACATAAACTGTGCTCCTAATAAACCAGTCACCTCAATGGTGATATTTGATAGGAGCTATAGCAATGAAAAAAGTACTCGGGTTAGTATTTATATTTACAGTTTTAAACGCTGGCATATTCAAAGCCCACGCAGAACAAACAATCTCCAATAACAGGCTTACACTTTCATTCAGTGACGGACGCAACGATGTGCATGGTATCAAGGCAGTTAACCAGCACCTATTGCAAGTGGGCGTGAGAGTAAGCACATTACCTTTACCCGAAGAAGCAAAGCCCATTCTAGTGGCATCATCTAAGCGTGCAATCACCAGTGATGAAAGCAAACAGCTCTTGTCTTATTTTTCGCTTCACCGCGGACAATTATTGAATGAAATAGCTAAGGCTGGGCGCCAACCAGAAGCACACCGAGGCGGGTTCTTATCCACGTCTGAAATAGGTGTTGCGCCATATCCGAAGGTATACGATATGAAGGCAATGACTACTGAAGTGAAGGAGTATTTACAAGAAAAATTCGGAAAACTTCATGTAAATAGTGCTGATAACGGCGTGGGTATAGATGAAGTTATGACAATTGTGTCGGGTGGCTCATGGACTTGGTTTTTCGTTTTGCCTGACGATGTGGTTGGTAAACTAACCTTGGCTCACGTTGGCATAAATGATCACGCATGGCGCATTAGTTACCCAGGTCTTGTTCCACATGGCGGCTTCCTAGATGCAGATTACGGATTGGTCGTTGCCTACGCACATGGACCTGAACACTTTGTGATGCGATATGAAGAGCCGAGTGTTCAAGGTACTAAGATGCTTAATGACAATCCTTGGATAGACTTTGCAGGTAAAAAACCTATACTTTTAAAAGCCGCGAATTAATACAAAAAAGCCCGATTTAATCGGGCTTTCTTTTTTGAACCGTAATAATGTTGTAAGCCTCAAACGCTGGCACTGATTCTCGTAGCTTTTCTTCGGCTATATCTAAGCGTTTTAACTTCTCACAGAACCATTCAGCTTTCTTTCGCAATGTAGTGGCTTTATCGCCCACATCTAACTGTTCACCAACATTGTTAAGCTGACGGGTTATTTCAGCCACTTTTTCTTGGTTCACTTCGCCGCTATTCGTATTAATGCCACTAATCGCAGATAAGATACCACCAACAGACGTGGAAATAGCTTCTTCTAATTGCGCTTCAATTTCACTATCAACGAAGTCATCGACACTCTCCAGCGATCCGGGGCCTATGAAATAGTGGTTACTGGCGTGCCTAAATTTATCTTTAACGCGATTTTGAACCCGTTTCATGGCCGTGTTCAAACGCTCATAGCTTTCGTGATCGCTACCCACTAAACCTAAATACACATGCTCAATGGTATCTATTGCCAAGTCGACACCTTCTGTTGCAAGCACTATCATTTTTGGCACTACATAATGCAAACCAGAAGAATACTCGTATAGCCACTTTCGCTGTTCATCATCTAATGTTTGCCAGCGACCGCCAATAAAAAGTTGAGACTGATTATTTATTTGAAGTACGGTGCGGGTCTTATCCATAACCCTAAGCTGGTTTTTGTTCACGGCAATGCCGTATGCAAAGTCGATGTTGCAGGTATACTCAGCCTGCGCCGATGTAGAGAGTCCAGCGAACAAACAAATTGTGAAGAGTGCAGCCTTTAGGCGCGATATCATTTTCATAACAACATTGTGGCTAGCTTATGGAAAAATGAAAGCCATCATGAGTCTAACGTGCTAAAAATCAGGTTGAACATGAGCTAAAAAGAAAGCACGCATTATAGTGCGTGCTTTTCAGAGTAAAAGTGTTAGGTAAGTATCTTATACCAAAGACTAGTATTAAGTCTGCTTTGTCATTTCATCAACAATTACTGACTGTAAAAAGCGCGGTACGACGCGTCGATTTTACTCGGTGTACGTGCGCACTAATCTGACGTAAATGAATCGATCTTTCTCTTTTATTGAATGACTTGCGTTAAAAAACGCCACTACCCATGCCCTGTCAGGGTCATCAACCGACGGTGTTGATGTCCAAAAATCGTCTGGAGGCGTTGCAGGAAAAAGTGAAGTATTTATGGCGGGACGCACGCAGTCGCGCTCCGTTAGCGTGGCTAATTCTTTAACGTTTGGCAATCGCCAACCTAGTAAATCTTCGTTACTTGCTTGTTGTGCTAACTGCAGTGCCTGCTGCCATGTGTATTTGACCGCTTCACCACTACACGTTGACCCGTTCCACGTTTGCCCTTCAGAGCACCTGCGCCAAACAAGGTCAGTTGTTGTATCTAGCAAGGTACTTGATGTTACCGCAGAAAAGTTATCGTTAGGGGTTGTCTCTAACCCATCAGACAAACATTCCTGAGCATTCACAGCGAGTGAAACCAACATGCTAGCGGCCACCAACAACGCGGATAAAAATGTTTTACCTTCTTTTCTCTTTTTCATAATTATCGCCCTGCTCTTACTAACCGTACTCGTGCGGCAGTAGATTTATTGAGAAAATTATCCACACCAGAGTCAAAATCTAATGCCCATGCATTTTGCGCATTATCGCTGTTTACACCGTCTGCGCTTGGCACTGACGTCCAGTACCATAAAGGCTCTGTCGATACGCTTCCGGTATTTGGGAAATAGTCTTCATCAATGGCAACATCGTCGGCAATACCTAAATGCATTAACGAGAAAAGCTCGTGGTGAGTAGGCAGTCGCCAATCATAAAAACCACACAGGCCTTGTGCATTAACAGCGGCCACATAAGCTGAGGTGTTGCAGTTTGTGAGTAAACAAGTTGCGTTAGCACCGGTTTCATCGCCTTCAAAGCCGCCGTTCACTTCTTCGCTGTACCACGAATAAGTAAATCCACCATCTTGAAAACTACCATCATCGGCTTTCACTTCCCACACAAGCCCTGTCACGTTATCGCGAACACATGACCAGCTATCAGCAGAGCCGTCTTGTTCATCGCCATTGGCATTAAGGCGGGTGAAATCAAACCCAGCCTTGCCCCTTCCCGCTTTTTCAATAAAACCATTTTGCTCAATGATGTCGGCACCTCGCTGGCCGTCTTGACCGGGAAAGTCGTTCTGCTGAGCTTGTGTTAGCGCATCGTTAGTGGCCTGCTGTAAAAAGCCGGTATCGTTTATAAGCGGTGTGGGCATAGGGCGAATTTGTACGTTAATAGTATCCTCAACACTATTGCCGTTTGCGTCGGTTACCGTAAGGGTGTAAGTCACTACCGTCGCGGCCGATACCATTGGAGCAATGGCAAATGTAGACAGGGCAGTATCATCATCAATGGCATTACTATAAACGGGGTTTTGCTGTGCTGATTGCGCAGCGGTACTTATGTTATTGCTTCTTTCCCATGAATAAACAAGTGGTTCTGCGTCACTAATGCTAGTACTCGCTTCACCATCCAAGATAACCACTTCGCCGCTGAACACGCCTTGCGAATATCCCGCATTTACAACGGGCACTGTGTCTTGCTGCGACTGAACCGTAATAGTTACTGTGTCAGTATCGGTTGCACCTTCTAAATCGGTTACCATCAAAGTAAAAGAAAGTGTTTGCGAGTCGTTGGCAACAGGCGTGACAATAGTTAACGTAGAAAGGTTTGTGTCTACTCCGCTTATTACATTGGTTCCGCTTGTTTGAGACCAGCTGTAATCAGAAATAGATGACTCAGATGATGCCGCATCAGGGTCTGTACTGCCTGAACCATCAAACACAATTTCGACACCACCAGGGAACGTATTCGCCGAAAGGCCATCCCATTGCGGTACGTCGATACTGGCTTCTGGCGCAATGTTAACGGGTGCTACAGTAATAACAGTTGCGTCGCTTGCCGTATTACCGCTTTGATCATTGACCGAAACAGTAAGCGTGTATTGCGTAGCATTACTGACAGCTGGCGCAACAAAACTGGCAGCAGGCGAACTGGTATCTTCATGAGTAATAGTAAGAGAAGGTGAAGCGCTCCAGTTGTACGTATAGGTGCCATTACCGCCGCTAACTTCAGCACTCAATGTATACGTTACGCCTTCAGTCACTGTGGCATTTGGTCCTGCACTTACCACAAGGGTAGAATTACCAGAGCCCGAGCCATCACCGGAACTGCTGTCGCCACCGCCACCACCACAGGCAAATAACATTAACATTGCCCCAAAAATCGCTACTGCTCGAAAAAAGATAACGCCAATGCTGCTATGCGTATTATGGCTAAATGGCATAAAAACTCTCCACACACGTTAACGTGTTAAACACGAAAAAACATGTATTTGTTAAAGCTAGAACAATGTGGCGATGATGGCGGGCCAACTATACCCTTTATGTCACGATGGCCACTGTCATGGTAGGTTAGAGCGAGCGTTTAGATTCTTGCGCTTCTGAGATCATTACCTGTAGCGCTTCCAATTGCTTTTTACCTACTGCCACATCTGTCATGTCGTAAATCATCATGCTGATATAATCTACTTTGCCAGTCGCTGAAGTCAGCGGCGACAATGTGATGTTTTGATACATGAAAGACTCACTTCCTGTAATCGGCCGATAGTTAGGAAACTTAAATAGATAAGGGCGTTGCTCCCATGTCATAAATGCACGGGTTTTGAGATCAAACACAGGCTTGGCCTTCTTCATAAACCAATCTTGTTTGATACTGGGGAACAAGGTGAAAAGCGATTTGTCGCGAACTTCACTGGGCAAAAGACCACTGTGACTTTCCATGAAACCGTTCCACACTTGCACAGAAAAGTTACGATCAAGAACAACGATACCCACGTCGACAGACTGCAACATGTCCATCATCCAGTGGAATTCTTGCAACTCGTCTAAATGTTGGCTCATTAAAAGTCCTCCAACAAGTGGGCAAGCTTCGAATTCATCATCTTCATCGACTCTTCAGTAAACAGCAAAATAAGGTCACACTGCACATTGTAGCCTTCCAAACCGTAGCTCAACTCAATGGCCAGGGTTCGCTTCCACTTAATTTGATTCATGCTAATTATTTCAGTGATTGCCCTGTGTTGACCTAATACAATCGGATGACCTTGGCTGAAGTTAATATCCATCTGATTAGCAAGGCCGGTTAAACAGGTTCCAATCAAAATACTGGCAGCGTCCATTAACAGCTCTAACTGTAACTGGTCGTCAACTTCGCCTTCTACATTAAGAATTTTAGCAACATCATCAAAACTTGAGTCACTTAAAATACACAAGGCTTCACCACTTACACCCGGGCCCAAAAAGCCCTGGCAAACTGCGGTAACCTGTTCGTGACTTTCGATGTCAGAAAGCATCATGTGAAGTTCAGACACTTCGATAAGATTTACATTCGGGATGGGCAATTCAACAAACACATTCATGATGCGCGCAAGGTGATCCCCTGCTTGCCCCATAGCAATATTGGTTATCTCTTGATAACAATCGCGGATATCCGGGTCGAGCGGCGAAGCTTCTTCTTCAACTTCTTCTTCGGCATGCAGAATATTGAACTTATCTAGCACATCGGCAAGTGTTTTGGGATCCACCGGCTTTCGAATAAAGTCTAGTGCCCCCAAAGCAGTAACGCGCTCGTGTGCTTCCGGCTGAATATCCCCAGAAACCACAACTACCTTGGTACTAAGACCTTGCTTTTTGATTGCCTCCAGTGTGCCATAACCATCAAGAACTGGCATATTGAGGTCAAGAAGAAGGAGATCGCCCTTACCTTCACCCAGTGCAGTGAGCGCCTCTTGGCCATTTTTTGCGAAGTGCACCGCAACTTCCCAATCTTGAGGAAGGCATTTGGCAACTTGTTTACGTGCAACTAACGAGTCGTCGCAGACGAGAACAGAAAACATTAAGCTCTTTTACCACCTAGTTTTTGAAACCAGCTTTCACCGAAATTTTCAATTGTTAGCATTGTATCGGCATTACTTCGTTTAACTGAAGAGACGATTTGCAGTTGTTTATATTGTGCTACTAAACATCACTCTAACAAATAGCACTTTTGTAGAAATTTGCCAGCAGCTTTTACGTTTTCAAGCAAAGTAAGCATTGAATAATAGTGGAAGAACAAAGGCGGTAAAGACACCATTAACGCACAGCCCAAGTGTTGCCATAGCAGCAACATCGTCTCCCATATGAATTGCTTTGGCAGTGCCTACGGCATGTGCAACCGTACCCAGCGCTATTCCTTGCGCTTTTTTATTCACAATTGAAAGAAACGCAAATACAGTCCCTGACAAGATAGCGCCTACCACGCCAGTCACAATCACAAAAACCGCCGCCAACGCAGGAATGCCGCCAATATGCGCAGACGCTTCCATTGCTAACGGCGTAGTGATGGATTTCGCAAGCATAGTTAACTGCATCGCTACTGGTGCATCGAGTAAAAAAAGTGAAAACCATGCACTTACCGGTGCTATTACGCCACCAAAAGCAATGCTCAACAGTAACCGCCATCCGTAATGCTTAAGTATTTTCCATTGCCGAAAGATAGGCAGAGCCAAAGCCACTGTCACAGGCCCGAGTAGCCAATGTAAAAGCGAAGCATGCAACTGATAGTCACTTACGCTAGTTTGTGAAATGAATAAAAACAAGCCCACAGAAGTGGCGGTAATAATGAGCGGGTGAGATATGGGATGATTATTCAGACGCTGATGCACCTTAAGCGCAATTATATAACTGACGATAGAAACCAATAGCCAAGCCATTCCCTTAATACTAAATGCGTGTTGAAGAGCGTCAATCATAAGGGCTACTGTCACCTTTTTTGATAAACAGACGCTGAGAAAACCATGCCGTCGTCCCAAGGCTTACCGCGGTAGTTAAAACAATAGCGATAAATAGGCCTAAAGCATTTTCTACAATATCTGCCCAGTAAAGCGAAACACCCAATACGGCAGGAACAAATAATAGTGACATGTGCTTAAGAGGGAAAAGTGCGAATTTAGCGACATGACGCTCGAACGAGGGCGCGGCAAACAGCACGCCTAACAAGAGTAATAGGCCAAGTAGTGGTGCCGGAATAG
Organism: Alteromonas sp. KC3; assembly: GCF_016756315.1. Classification (NCBI taxonomy): domain Bacteria; kingdom Pseudomonadati; phylum Pseudomonadota; class Gammaproteobacteria; order Alteromonadales; family Alteromonadaceae; genus Alteromonas; species Alteromonas sp. KC3. The sequence goes on along the minus strand of NZ_AP024235.1, from coordinate 952,639 downwards.
GTAAAGCAGTGACGTGCACGATGAATAGGCTAAGGTAATAAGCACTAAACACTAGTGCACCACCCACTACATAGTGAAGGAATTGTCGCACGTTTTTTCTATTTCTCTTAGGCCGCTAATTGTAACCAAAGAGTGTAGCGATTTAGTGCTTGCTCTACCAGCACGACCATGGTCTTAAGACAATGATACTTCGCGGGTAAAAGCGCAGACAATTACCTTGTTTGCCAAAATTGGTAGTAGTATTTATGGGTTATTTTAAACGCCTCTCCGCCTTGCATGATAACGCGCTGTTGATTGTACTTTTGCTCTAAGTGAGCTACGTGTTTTGCGTTAACTGCCACAGAGCGATTACAGCGTTTAAAATGCTGCTCGCCTAAGCGTTTTAGTAAGTCGCAAAGTGTGGTTCGCACAACAATGTTTTCCGACAAGGTTTGCACACACATATAGTCGCCAGCCGCTTCAATCCACTTAATTTCGGCAGGGTCTAGGCAACACCAACCATTTTCAGAACGAATACCAACAACACTGGGCTCTTTGTGTTGTGAGAGTTGACGTCGAAGTGTGGCAAGTAAGGCAGATTCTGTAACACCATACTGTTTGCATAACCCTTCTACCAATAAGTTAAATTGGTATCCACGTTCATAGTAGTGGTATTTGTCTTGTACACGGTAAATAGCCTGTGCGACTTGCTCATCGTCAAATGGGTGAATAACGAAGCTAGACGCATTGTGCTGAAAAGCCAGCAGTGCTTCATGGTCTTTTTCGCCAACGGCAATCCAGTATCGAGAGGCTAAATTCCGACTCGACTGCGCGACAGAATAAAACCCTATTGAGTTTGGATGTTTCTCGGCTAACGCTAAACAATGCCCTGTCGACTCAGCTTCAAAGATCTGCGAGAAAATGTTGATCTTACGCAGAATATCAACAAGTGCCTGTTGTTGAGAAAGTGATTGTAAGAAAACCAGTGCGATCATCTGCTTTCCCTTGCATACGCTAATAATGTAATTTGCTACCCACTAATGCGGATAAGCGCGTATAAAGCCTGGGTGAAAAAGGAGCTGCAGGCTTTGCAGCCCAAATCGCCAGGGTTAAAAACACAGTATCTATCGCTTAGCAGTTAGCACACTTGGCTCTGCACTGACTCGTCGCGCTATAAGCGCACCGTTTTTCGTTGCGTTATGTGTTAGCGCAAACGTAATCATATCTTCTCCGTTACATACCAAACCTTCGTGCAGGTCTCGCATGCTCAAACCCGTCGCTTTTACAGCGCGGTCTAGTTTTAAACGGCTATCGCTTTTTACGGCTTCGCAAACAGCAATTAAATCGTTTTCCATTTCTTTAGGGTAACCACCAGCTTGTGCTGCAGTAGCAGTAGCACCTACAGCAAAAGTAAGACCGATTAGGGTAATTTTAGTAACGCGGCGTGACATAAACATAACAAGTTCCTCTGATAATATTCGGCAACGCGGTGACTACCTCTTTTTGCCTCCGCACCATTAAATTAGTGAAACTTTGTGAACATCACGCTATAAATTCGTTAAAGCCCCGCTATTTGCGACGTTGCGACAAGTGCACAATTTGCGAGGTTTAATAATCGGGCTAAACTGTTATTAGTCGTGCTTAACACACACTTTGAAACATTCGCCCAAAAAGATGTATCCTCACCATTATAAAAACGACACCAGTGAAGGATTATGTTAGAGCAACAGCAATACCATCACATTAGAGAACACATGCAGCCTGGTGATATCATTGCATTTGGCGGCAATAGCCTATTCTCACGTTGGACTAAACTCACTACCCGCTCAGTTGTGACGCATGTTGCCATTGTCACAAAAACAAAAATGCGCGACGAATCAAACCGCTACTTTAATCACGTTATGGAAGCCACCTCGTTTAATGGCAAGCGCGGTGTTATGACAAACCGTTTGAGCGAGCGCATTTCTTCCTATGACGGTGACTTATGGTGGTTACCATTGTCAGACACCTCGCGCAGTGTATTTGAGCAAAACAGAAAACATTTTTTTGACTTCATGGTTGAACAAGACGGTAAGCCTTATGATGTATGGCAATTGTTTGGTTCGGCTGTTGATGCGCTGGACGACCATCCTGTGTTTGGCGGCATTACATACAATCAAGAAGATTTTGATAGCTGGTTTTGTTCTGAGCTAATCGCTGAGGGCTTAAAAACGGCAGGCGTCATTTCAGGTGTTAATGCGTCGGAAGTCACACCCGTCGACATTTGTAGATTTAATATTTTCAAAAAACGCTATGTGCAGTTTAAAGGGAAAGGAAAAATGATTAGAGGGTTTAATTCATTAACTGCAGACAACTGGGGCCAGATTGCCTAACCCCATAAACAAAACAGGTGTGTACAACACACACTCTACGTTATTAGAACGTGCTGTCTTGGTGAATTTTGATGAACATGCTAGTACCAATTTTTGAATAATCAATTTTGTACTCTTTGCCGTTCAATGTTTGAATAAACAGCAATGTTTTCTCGTCACCAAATACGTCGCTGGTTGTAACGTCAACCAATTCCATGTCCATCATCTTTGCATCGCGCTTATTTTCAGGCACTTTGCCTTCATACTCTTTAATGCCCTTGTAGGTTACAAGAACTGGCGGATGCTCGTCACCATTGATTACCAATAGATCCAATTTTCTTATTTTATGAATGATGGTATTTCGACCACTAGTAATAAAAGGTTTTTCAGTCATTTTCATCTCCGCGACCACTTACCTGCTTTTTTATTATGTTAACAACTTTTGTAATTGACTGAGTTTATCACGATGTTAACAAACAGCACATAAGCATTTGGTTGATATGTAAGTACAAAGTATAACCACAAAATGTAGCAATTGAGTAAAAAAACACTAATTTTTGTGCCTATTATGGGTTTTTAAAAACTTTTCGTCAGTCAAGCTGTTCAAAAAAGCAACGAGCGCTGCTTTTTCAGATTCTGAAAGGGAAAAACCTTTAATAAATGGGCTGCGATACGGGTTTAGTTCGTTAGCTTTGTTTCCACCACGGGCATAAAACTCGACAACCTCTTCAAGACTACCAATACTGCCGTCGTGCATGTAAGGCGCGGTTAAGGCAATATTACGCAACGTTGGTGCCCTGAACTTCCCCATATCTTCTTTATTGTGACTTACGCTGTAAAGCCCCATGTCTGAGGCGGGATAACTGCCCTTTCCATCTTCATTGTATAACCCTGTGTTATGAAATGGCTGTACAGCAAATGCCTGAAAGCTGTGTTTAGAAGACTGGGTAAAGTTAACCCCACCATGACAATGAAAGCACTCTGTGCGCTCAGAAAAAAACAGGTTTAGCCCTTCTATTTGCTGGGCGGTTAATGCGTCATCGTTGCCAGCATAGGCATAATCGTCAAACGCACTATTAAACGACACCAAACTTCGAACATAGTTGGCCAGCGCCTTCACCACCGCGTCCATCGTAGGGGCTTTTGTACTATAAGCTTGTTCAAATAGTTGCTGGTAAACGGGGGTATTTAAGCGCGCTAAAATTTGCTGTTCGTTGCCTGTAACGCCCATCTCAATAGGATGCTCGTTAAACAGCGGGATCATAATTTGCTTTTCAATGCTTTCTAGATTGTTATGCGCCCACGTAAAAGTTGCATTGTAGGCAACGTTAACTAGCGCCAGAGCATTGCGATTTAATGCATCACCCGCTGCGCCAATTGACACCGGCTTGGGTTCTGCAAAGGCGTATTCAGGAGCATGACAACTGCTACAAGATAACGTGTTGTTGCCACTTAATGCAGTATCAAAAAATAGCGTTTTACCAAGTAAAACGCTTTCTTCTGTCATGGGGTTATCTTTAGGTACCACGGGCTTAGGTACATAGTCGGGTAGCGGCCATGTGTAAGGCGTAGGCGCTTTGCTGCAAGCAAACAAAACAAGCAGCAACGTTGCCAATAACAACGGCTTAATACCACGAAAATTACTCACCATTGCAATGACTACGTGTTAAAACACTACCGACTGCCACTTTATCCAAGGCCGATTAACTAAGTTTTGAATTAGGCGCTTACAAGGAGCGGTGTCTGGCGATTCAAACATACAATTAGGCGCCTCGTTAATATCTACTTTTGTAATGATATCGGCTAAGGACACTTCTAAATCAAGATCGCTATCAAGCTGCACCATAGGCAACACGAACTCAACGCGATTGGTATAAGCGCAAGATTTCTCTGGCGGCCTTACTGCCGACTCAGACTCACACCCTACACTCCCCAAATGATAAGACCATTTCCGTGACGTATCGCCATTTTTCGACAGATCTAAACGCAAGAATTTATGGCCGTTTTGCCAGCTCCAAAACATTGAACTGTCGTTTAGTGGTGACGGTTGAGAAAGCGGGTTTGCATGGTTCACGTCAAAAGGTAAGCCCATAGTAAAGCGAAGGCTAGTAGATAATTTTAAAAACGCCTCTGACACATCAAGCATAATTTTGTCGTTAGCATTTGATGGCGAACTGCATAGATCGTGAAATTTAAGTAAGGCCACATCCGGCGTTTGCCATTCGTTCTGTTTAAACTTCACACGCTGCCATTTACCATCAATCTTCATTTCAGGTTTGCTAAGGTAAAAAGCAAAATAGTCGACATTCCAGCCCTGCTGACCAATGTGCATGATCATGGGACATGCACCACTATCAATGCCTACCATCTTTACTGGGATCTCGCCCGGCTGACGACTGCCAAAATCAATTGCGTCGCATCCTGTCAATGTTACGAGAAACGCTAAGAGTAACGATGACATGACACGCTTGCGGAAAAGCCTTTTCATTAGATTATGTACTTCCATTCAATATCTGGTACTTTTTTATGCAGACTCAATATCATCAATTGCACGGATGACAAGATGAAAGCATCAAATTTACTGCCAATAGTGCTGCTTTTGGCATTTACTAGTCAAGACACAAACGCGCACACCGACCACGACAAAGCCCGATTTGTTGCACAAGACGGTGTTGATGCCGGTAAGTGTGACAATCGTTTTAGACCCTGTAAAACGTTACTTTACGCCGCGCGTCAAGCAAATAAAGGCGATAAAATTTTAGTGGCTGAGGGCGAATACCACTTCGACAGCGCATCTCACTCACAAGTGCTCAACGACAGTTTAATGCCGGTGCTAGGCGGTTTTTCTCGCGCCGACCATTATCAGGTGCAAAATCCTACTGTAAACAAGACAACACTGGTTAACGTGCCTGTGTATCTTTCCCAAGACCTGTACAACAAAGGGTTCGACAGTATTACAGATGGCAAAAGCACAGCGTCAGGCATTCGCGCAACAGCCGAAGATATGGTGCTTTCCAATGAAGTTTCTGCAAACGAGGCCTGTGTAGATGGCATGGCAGGACGCTTCCCCTGCGATAAGGTTACACTGCTTGCCAATGTGCCAGTAAGTTTACTGTCGTCAGTATCGGGCAGTGCTAACGATATATGGGGGCACGTTGACCTTAATACTCAAAGGGAATATGCCATTGTAGGCATGCGGGCCAGTATTGCGGTAGTAGATGTTACTGAGCCTACTTCACCTGTTGTGGTTGGCGAAGTGCAAGGCCAAAGCACCTCATGGCGTGACGTAAAGGTTTATCAATATTACGACAGTACGGCAAATCGCTGGCGCGCATATGCGTATTCAAGTGCTGACAGCGTAACCGAAGGCTTCACCATTATTGACTTGAACGACTTACCTAACAGCGTAAGCCTGCTAAGACGCAATACCGACGACAATCGCGCTCACAATATCTATATCTCAAACGTAGACTACACCTTTAACACAGCGTTAAATAATGCACGAGTGCAATTACACCTAATGGGTCAAGACAGTGATGGCGGTGCATTTCGTTCGTATGCCCTACAAGTACCGCGGACACCATCTGCTACCTATAAACCAAGCTCACTTAACCGCAACGACTACGCGCATGACGCTTCATCGATGTTGATTACCGATGAACGAGCACAAAGTGAATGTAATAACGCTGAGGGCGACGGCTGTACCGTTATGCTCGACTTCAATGAAAACGAATTACGGTTGTGGGATCACACCAATGCCTCGTCTGTAGAAGAGTTAAGTAAAATAAGCTACGCCGATGTAGCCTATACCCACAGTGGTTGGTTTAGTGAAGATAAGCGTTACGCTTTTGTGCATGACGAATTAGACGAGCGCAACTTCAGCCTTAATACCCGCGTTATGGTGTTTGATATTACGTCGCTTACCACGCCAATACTGGCGGGGACTTGGACAAGCGACAATACCACCATCGACCATAATGGTTATGTGCGGGGCAATCGCTATTACATGTCAAACTACGAGCGCGGCCTAACCATACTGGATATTTCAAACCCAGCAGCACCTGAGCAAGTTGGCTTTTTCGATACTTACCCTGCGTTTGACACCACCAATTTCAACGGCGCGTGGGGCGTATACCCGTTCTTACCTAGCGGAAATATATTAGTGAGTGATATACAACGCGGCCTGTTTATTTTAAAAGACGACACGTTAGAAAATACCACGACAGTGGCATTGAGTAACACTATTGCCACAACCACTGATGACACCACATTTACGCTACCTGTCATGAAAATGGGCACTGGCGCAGTTACGGTAAACTACGAGGTGATTAATGGCTCGGCCAACGCCGATGACGTGACGCTTGCGAGCGGCGAACTTTCGTGGGGACAAGGCGACACAGATGCACAAAATATCACACTAACCATTGCACCAAACCGCGCAACAGAAAGCGATGAAATGTTTTTTGTACGTTTATATAACCCGCAGGGTGGCGGTATTACTCCGGGCCTAGGCTACGCACGGGTAACAATTGAGGGGGCTGAACAAACTGGCGTTGCCGAACTGAGTGTAGATGCAGTTACCGTACTTGAAACCGATGCTTTAGTAAGTGTTAACGTTACTCGACAAGGTGGCGCTGAAAGCGATTTAACCATTACCTACACTATAGAGAGTGACAGCGCTGTTGCTGGCGAAGATTTTGAAGCCCAGTCGGGCACGTTGACGTGGGGCGAGGATGAAACGCAAACTCAGTCTATTACCGTAACCTTGTTAAACGACAGTATTGAAGAACCCCAAGAGCAGTTTTTCATTACCCTAAGTGCTGACGACGAAAGTCAACTTGGCAGTTTTAATCAAACGGTAGTCACCATTAAAGACGATGAAAGCAATCAAGCCCCCGTGGTTAATGCTGGTAACGACTTTGCAGCGCTGCTTCGCACTTCGCAAATACTTCAAGGTAGCGCAACCGACCCTGAAGGTGTGCTAGTTAGCGTACTGTGGGAGCAAACCGCAGGACCGCAAGTTACTATAAATGACGCAGAAACGGTGCGAGCGAGTTTTACCACGCCAGACAACGAAGCCACACTTACGTTTACCCTAACGGCTACTGATGAGTTTGGTGTAAGCACCAGCGACAGTATTTCGGTTGATGTTCAAGCCCCTGCCGAAGTGGTAGATTTGGGCAACGACACTGTATCAAGTGGCGGCGGTGGCAGTATGGGAATACTAAGCCTTACAGGTTTAGTCGCGCTTTTATGGCAACGTAGACGGCGTTTGACCAAAACTCTATAACTGCCCCATAAAGTACTTTAGAACAATGCAAAGAAGCGGTACGCCCAGAGCAGAATATGTTCAATACGTACCGCTTCACGCAGCAACTTGAACAAAAATAAAGCAAACACATCACAAAGCCCTTGGTGGGGCGTGACAAGGCAAATAAAACTGCTTATACTTGCGCTCGCTTGTGATTGTTATGACTAACAATTTCAACGCATCTTATCTAAATGGCCCTATAGCTCAGTTGGTTAGAGCATCCGACTCATAATCGGCAGGTCCCCTGTTCAAGTCAGGGTGGGGCCACCATTTTTCCTTTCAAGTAAGTATTGTCGAAAGTTTCGCGACATGCACATAGTCTTATAATTACAAGCGTTGACAGGCATCAATAGACAATTGGCAGTCATTCGGTCTTGAGCCTAATTCAGCTCAAAGTAGGGTTTTGAATTTTTTGACGAATACCTCAGGCCAGTCGCGGGCATTGTTATATGGGCCAAATAATCGAACGGTATACTGAAACTCAGCCTTTAGCTGCTCCATCTCAGACACTTTTTCCCTTTTTGCACAAAGCCCCAGTTATCCTGACTACACATTATAGCGACCCACAAGCGCCTCAATAGTGTCTGGTGTTGCTCCACGCAGTGTTAGTGGTTTTTAATATTGTGCGTGACTATCCAATGCGTTTGATTTCGATTTCTGCACCTGATATTTTTTGTGGTCTTTTAACTTCACTCAGTATCGATTCCAACAGTGGTAACATATAGTTTAGCTTTCTGCTTTTAATTATGAAATTCCACAGGGGTTCGAACTTTTTCCATCCGCCCATATAAAATAAATGTTTAAAACTGTGCTTGAGTGAATCGTGATTAAAGCTGGATTTGAAAATATTTGACCAGCTATAGAACTCCTTGTAGGCCCAGTCATATCCCGCCTTTAACTCTTCTTCCGATAAGTTTTTGGTTTCATAGACCACATGTCTGGTGTCATAGAGGTCCCAATTATCGGTTTTTATTCGACCTTCCTCTTGCATCCTTTTGTATAGGCCGGTTCCAGGGTAAGGGGTCAAGATGTGATAGGTAGAGGTTGTAAGAGAATTCTCAACTCCCCAGTCTACGGTTCTTCTAAAAACATCCTTGTCATCATAATCCAATCCAAAAACAAAGCTTCCGTTAATCATTATCCCTAGTGAATGTAAGCGATTAACAGCTTGTTCGTAGCTACGCTTTAAGTTCTGGCGCTTGTTACTCAGGCGTAAGTTATCATTTGAGAATGTCTCAAATCCTACAAACAGGCTTCTTAAGCCTGCTTCTGCGGCCTTTTCAATCAAGTTTCCATTAATTATGGAATCTACAGTAGCGGCTCCCTGAAACACTCTGCCCATACCCTTCATGCCTTCAAACAACTCAGAAGCAAACTTTGGGCTGCCCAGCAAATGATCGTCCAAAAAATATAAATGCTTGCCTGGTAATCGATCTATCTCGGCCAACGCATCGTCTATCTGCTGGGTGTAAAATGACTTGCCTCCGGTGAAAAAAGCATCTTTGTAACAAAAATCGCAATGATGTGGGCAGCCTCTCGTGACCACAATTGAATTCGGCACTAAATAGTGACTGCGTTTTATTAAATCTCGCCGAATTGGAGGGATTCCGACTAGGCTCCTCACATGGGACTCGTAGACTTTTTTAGTTTTTTTTGCTTTAAAGTCTTTCAGAAATTCCGGGAAGGTTTCTTCTCCAGGCCCCAAAAAAATTGAATCCGCGAATGGCATTGCTTCATGTGGTAGGGACGTTACGTGCAGTCCGCCTAGCGCTACAAAACTCCCTTTAGCCCTGTAGTGTTCCGCTAGCTTATATGCTCTGTAAGCGTTGGTGATGTAGACCTGAATGATGACCAAATCTGGATCGTCGTCTATGTAGAGATCTTCTACATGTTGGTCAACCAGATCTATTTCATCATCCGGTGACAAATATGCAGCTAAGGTCGCCAAGCCTAAGGGTGGAAAAAGAGAATATTTTATGGGACGCCAAAAAGGTGATTCCGCTTCAGCGAGCGCCGGAAGTATTAGTTTAACTTTCACTTAAGCGCTCCATTTGCAAAAATCATTCTTCTTACTTTTGTTTTACCAAAAATATTCATGGTGAAAGACACAAGTATTATTTTTAAATCCAGCGATAGTCCAAAGCTTTTAATATATTGCTTGTCCCAGAAAATGGATGTTTTTTTGTGTTGCCCTCCATAAATCTGTGCAAGTCCCGATATACCTGGCTTCACGTTCCATCTGAAATCATAAAACTCTCTATCCCACTTTAAACGCGCTATATCTTCAATAGTTAATGCTCTTGGCCCAATGACACTCATGTCACCTTTGAGCACATTAATAAACTGGGGCAACTCGTCTAAGCCTGACTTTCTGAGTATGTGACCGAGTTTGGTAGGCTTGTTTTCAACCAGCGTTTGAAATTTGAGTATTTTGAAGGGCTTCTTGTTTTCGCCAATTCGAGATTGGGTGAATAGGACTGGGTGTTTAAAAAAGTAGATGATGAGGCATGAAATTATCAATGCCGGAATGATGAAAATGATTATGGCTACAAATGACATTACTATATCGAAAATCCGTTTCACCAATGTTCCCAAGCTACTTTATATGATCGTAAATCGAGTGTGCACTAAAGAGTCCTGACTTTCAATTCTGTGATATTGCACTTCTCTAAATACCTAAGATAACTGGAGTTGTGTGAAACTAATGCGTAAAGACCGAATGCGACAGCCTGTAAACTCAGTTTCATCCATTCAGTTAGTCATCAGTCTTTTTTCGCCGCTCGAACTTTTGGCGCAACTCTTCGGTTCTCCTCAATCGGTCAAGTATGATCTTCCTTTCCTCTTCGGGCGACATTTCTTTTTGTTCAGATTCAAATTCTGGAATACTGTTTTCAGGTGGGTAGCTGGATTTGTCGGGGTGGTGAATAAGTTCAGGCTCTTGGTGGCGTTTTCTATGGGAACGTTTGACCCAAATTGCGGCCCCAACCATCAGTGCTCTCTTTTCTAAATCAGTTCATAGCCTCTGGATTTTTAAAAGATTAAACTAGATCCCACAAACTTGTGGGTTCCAGTGTGGGACTGAATTCTGGGTATTTGAAAATCAACAGGTTAGGTTAGCAATCCAAATCCAACATCTGACTTTTCCGGTTAGGCAATAAATTATCTGCCAAAAATCCAAGATAATATTGAATTGACAGTGAATTCAGACATCCTATTAGTATAGGATTTATCGTGATAATTGGTGAATAATGTAAAAGTCAGGATTTGTAATATGTGGACAGTATTGCCCAAGTCTGAGAGGCAGCTATGCACAAGAAGCGGTTACTTGATCTCCTTTGAATGAAGGTCCGCTGAAGACAAATAGCAGACGTTTACTTATTGCGGTTTAAGTGAATTTATCCGCTACCAATATACCCACGGAGTAGTTAGAAACCAGGCACATTTATCCATGGGCATTGTATAAAAGTCCACTCAAGATTTTCGATTCTATGTTGAGAGTTGCAGATTAAGATTTAACATGGCTCTGCTCAATTTTATTAATCAGTCTGGCTCATTAGTTGATTGGCAAATTCAGTTTTTGATAAGTAAGCCGATTACAAGCAAAGTTGATACATCTCTTCTGCGAAAACACTGTTTAACTTATTGTCTGATTGAATATCTATGAATTGCTCAAGTTTTACTTTTTCAAATCCAAAGTCTGATGCGCTTCTTTCGTAAATCTTTCGCCAACTATCCGGTACATCTTGCGGCGATTTATTTGGAGTACAGCACTTCAATACATCTTTTGACCTAGGGATATAGGCGTAGTCGCAACCTAGCGCTCGGGCCTGAGCAAGTGCTTCGAAGACGAGAACTTTTCTCCAACCCTTAAAGTAGCCCCTGAAAAATGAGGGCGTTCTATATGCTACGTCAGACTGGATTACCGATATATAAAGACAATTGTTTTCAATTTTGGCGATGAGAAAAGCAATCGAAGGAAAATTATCAATTTTGCAATGGTTATAATGTAAGCGACGACGCAAACTGTTTTTAACCCGGGCTGGGTAGAATAAAGATTTCTCTGGAAAAAGGCATAACCTAAATGAAAAGCTATCCCTGACATTGAGTAATATTGGAGATGGCTCGAACAAGGCTGCCGAATATGAAAAACCTTTTACGCCTAGGGCGTTGAAATGGTTAGCGGATTCTCGCGAGTTTGCAATAACTGTTAGTAATTCTGACTTTGAAACTGTGACGCGAAAATTCTTCGTTAATGATTTTGACAACGAACCAGCTTCTCTAATATCCAATCCCTTTTCTGTCAGGGCTGAAATAAGAAAATCATTGTCAATCCTTGCGCCATTGAGCTCTCGCACCACATTCTCAACAAGGAGTAATCTATCTCTGTCTATGAAATTGTGAGAGCTAAGTAATTGATTAACCCTCATGAACTAGGTACCTTATAGCTCGCTTTGAATTTCTTTGGGATTCCGTAATAAATGTCTAAGAGGTTTTTCATGGCGAACCAAAAAGAAATGCATGCCCCTATTGTGATGATTCCCATAACAATCATGGCTATACAGCTAAGTTGAGTATGAAAGACAACGAGCCATAAGAGACTATTAATAGGTATTAGAAGTAAAAGGTTTCTGAAGCAAAAATAATAACCCCAGGTTTCGTGTCTGTATGCCACTAAGTGCTCAGGCGCATAAGCGTAGTAAATTCCTTTCTCTTCCGCGCTACAGCTTGAAACACTTAGTGTCTTTTCTATTAAGTTATCAACGAGCATTCCTACAGGGTCAAATAAAATACCGGCAATATAAAAAGCCAAAAGCAAGGCAGGCAAAGACGAAAGTTTGAACGCTACAGTGCATAAGCTCGAAAGCTGAGCTTGTGTTAATATTCCAAGTAGCAGAAACAATCCCGCAAACGCTGAACAAAGAAAAAGTCCGGATATTATTTCGCAAAAAACTTCTGAAAGTTGAAATTTCACAATGATTCCCTTCAATTAACACCTAGTACTACCAAGCTCAAATTGAACATAATTCAATCGATAGAAAATGTAAAGCGACGCCAGTCGCGATCAGCCTATGCCACGCGTATGCGAAAGAAAGTGCCATGAAATGCGATTTACAGAGCCTGCTTTATGTCTATTACTGCTACACAGCCTGAATCTATTGGCGATCCTCTTTGGTGCGTAAGCTGGAAATCAGAACTAAGTGTTGCTAGCGTCTGCTTCACGTACATAACGGTCTGTCAGATTTGGTTCTGTTATCTAAGATTTCAGATCAAGTTGGAATTAACTCGATTAATTACGCAAGAGCTGTTTTAAGGTTCTCTGCTCTTAGTATTCGCATGACATCAACGCTAACGGTGTGCAGAAAACACTGCTTCACCAACCACAGAAACACATCTCCACTCTTCGCTGTAATACTTGCGAAAGAAAGCTTTATTAGTGAGAGCACAGACCACTATGATAAAACTATAGAATCGCTTGCTAAAAACTAATTAGATAATGTTATGAGTGGAATGATTAACTCAACGTGGTTGAGAACCTTCAGCGTTCTTGCTGATACAAAAAACTTCAGGCTGGCAGCGGAAATGTTACACATGACGCAGCCTGGCGTCAGTCAGCACATCGCCAAGTTAGAGCAATTTCTAGGTCAAAAACTAATTGTTAGAGACGGTAAATCTTTTGAAGTGACACCAAAGGGTTTTGATGTCTTGGAGTATGCTCGCGAACTTATCCAGAACGAACAGCAATTACGAGAAAGAATTAGCGATGATGATCCTTTTTCAGGTCTATGCCGAATATCCATGCCTGGTGGCATTGGCAACTTAATCTACCCCTGGTTGCTAGATTTACAGGTTAAATTTCCAAGCCTTACTATTCACATTGAATTTAACCCAACGAAAACTGTTGAGCAGCTAGTTACTGACAATCTGTGTGACATTGGGCTTGTTACTCATGAGATAAACAACCGCTCTATAGAGCGAATGCCATTTTTATCAGAAAAGTTATGGTTGGTTTTACCTGAAAACGTCGAATGTACAAGTTACTCTCAACTACAAGAGTTAGGCTTTGTAGACCACCCAGATGGAAAAAAAATGGCAGAAAAAGTTCTACCTCTGATCTTTCCCGAAGAGTTTACCGGTTCTGATAGAATGCACGTTTCAGCCTACACCAACTCGGCACCCAAAATATGTCACCATGTTGCGAAAGGAGTTGGCTATACCGTACTGGACGAGTTTATGGTTCGTCTCAGTCCGGAATTTAAAAAGCTTAGAATTGTAAATTCCGATAGCATTTCATCTGACGAAATTGCCTACATTTATAAGGGCTCCTGGCCACTTCATCCACGAAACCGCTATATTATTGATTATCTTAACGAAAGAGCTAAGCAATACCTAAAACAGCAAAGTCAGCTTTGAACCTCTCAATCCAATAACAAACTGTTATCGATGCAATACCAATTGATAATTATATTTTCATTTTTACTCTTAGTAAGCTCCCTCCCGTCTTGTAATTCATAAGCCGACGAAGGAGTCTTTATGCAAAATGCATTAATCATTAACGCACATCATCCCTATCCATTTTCAGAAGGTAAACTGAACGCCGAGCTAGTTAAAAGAATTGAGAAAAACCTATCTGCAAAGGGGTTTGAGATTGAGCACACTGCCACATCTGAAGACTACGATATTGAAAAGGAGTTGGAAAAACATCGCTGGGCAGACCTGATCATTATTCAGGCCCCACTAAATTGGTTCAGCGTGCCATGGCCGATGAAAAAGTATATGGACGATGTCTACACTGCTGGCCTGGATGGTACTGTTTGTAACACTGATGGAAGAGTGTCGGAAAAGCCAAAAGAGAATTATGGCACAGGGGGAACCCTAAATGGCAGAAAATATATGCTCTCGATGACATTCAATGCCCCAGAAGAAGCATTCGACAATCCCTCTGAATATTTGATGCAAGGTAAAAGCGTCGAAGATCTTATGTTACATATGCATGTTAATTATCGATTTCTAGCCATGGAGGCTCTCCCAACATTTGTTTGCTACGACGTAATGAAAAATCCGACTATTGAAGAAGATTTCGTCCGCTTAGAGGCTCATCTTGACCATCATATTCCCGCAAACAAATAAAAGGAGAAAGTAATGAAATATGTTTTGATTACAGGTGCAAGCTCCGGAATAGGCATGGTTATGCATTAATTAAGGCATAGAGTCTGATTCTTCGAAATATACTCCCGCGTCTTTGCTAGCTGAGTACACATACGATTTGTTGGTAAGCGACCAAATTCTTGGTTACGTAGATAATGAAGATTTAATTTTGCAGGGACCGAAACTTGATTTCATCTCAGCTGGTCACTTATAGCTAGTCACCCAATAGACGTGTGAATTGGTCACTAAAATGCCAATAAAAAAACGGGCCAGCCCCAAAAAGCCTAGCCCGTTTTTACGTCGGGAACTCCGTACTTAACTTTTGTTATTCGGGCACGGTTTCAACTAGCACAACAGGTGCGCCAGTATCACTTGCATTAATGGCAAAACGCAGCGTTTGCGATTCACTTACCGTTAGCTGAATGTTGCCTGCACCTTGCGACAAAGTTAGCGACTCACCTACATTAATCGCACCGCCGTTACTGCCTAAGTTGGGCGACGACCAGTTGGCTTCGGCCACTTTAAACTCATGGGTGCCCGCGGTAACCGTAAAGCTTATTGCATAAATACCGGCACCTTCGTAAGTCATGGGTCGAGATGTACCCCAATCTCCCATAATACCGCGCACGTATATGGTTGTATCACCATAGGGGGCTGGTACTGCGTTGGGGTCTTGTGTCGTAATGGTGAGTACAGGGTTTGAATCGTTAGCAGCATCTAGCTCGAAGGTATAATCCCCGTCACTAATAACATTAAGCGAAAGGTTGTTACCGCCGTTGGTAAGCGTTGCCGACTGCCCTGCGCCCACGGTTATACCACCGCCTATGTTAGCAACATCAAAGTTTTCGTCTGCCAGTTTGAATTCATAACCACCCGACAGTAACCCAACTTCAATGCGGTATGTATCATTGCCGACATACTCTAGCGGCAACGAGGTATCCCACCCGTTCATACTACCTCGCAAGTACACGGTTCTATCGCCATACGGTGGCAAGGCAGATAATCCATATCCTTGCTCACCATTTTGTGGCTTCACAAAAATGGCAGTAGTCAGTGCAGGCACGTTAAAGGTGCCATTGCTAAATGTCGCACCTTGCACACGCTCATCGGCAGACGCCTGCTGGTTAGCGTGAAGCTCAAAGCCAACCGCATCGCCAATGGTAAAGCTTTGGTTGCTCTGGGTACCGTTAAATAGCACAACTATGGCATCGTTGTTTTCGTCAATATCAGTCAGGCCAATACCATCATCAAGACTCATCACAATAAGCCCTTGCACTTGCCCTTCTCCGGTATTGTGAAAGCGGATGCGCTGTGTAATATCCTGCGCACTGGTTAATCTAAATAGCTTGCTGGTAGCACGTACGTTTAAGAACTCTTTGAATAATGACGAAGTTAGCTGAATATCTTCTGCGCCAAATTGCGAATTAGGGTTAGCAGATACTTGGCTAATTTCACTCCATCTTGCTTGGTTGTCTTGCGCTAGTGGTAAACCAATATTCCAGTTGCTCATGGTTTTGGTGAAATCAACACGGTTAAACCAGTCACCGGCATCGTAGGTGTTGCGATCCATTGATTTAGAACGAATTAAGTCAGACCCCATGTGCAAAAACGGGATCCCTTGGCTTAATAACGGAATCGACAAGGCAACATTTTGCACGCGCACGCGATCTTGTAGCGACATATCTGCGGGCAAGCCATATTGAAGTTGATCCCACAGCGCTTCGTTGTCGTGCTTAGAAATGTAGTTAACGGTATCGGCAGGATCAATGCTGTAACCGGCAGGTTGTCCATTCCAGTTATAGTCATAGGCCGACAAGTATGAGCCATCGGCGGCAACGAACTGATAACTACCTACATTGCCTACTAAACCAATTCTAATAGTATCTTGGTCGTGCAAGCTGCCACCTTGATTAAACAGTGCAGCACTGCGCACTGCTTCACGCTGCCTGTCAGAGAAGGTCCCTATCTCAGAACCTGCCATATTCAGCTGTGCAGCTTGTTCAAAGCGACGATTGTTAACCACTTCACCGAAATTCCATCCCTCACCATAAAAGTAGGTGTCTGGATCTACAGCGCGCACTGCTTCGCGTGCGTCTAAAATAGCCTGTTTTGGAATATGCCCCATTAAATCAAAACGGAATGAATCAAAACCAAAATGCTCTGCAAAACTAACAAGCGAGTCATTCATTAACTTGGCCATCATTACGTGCTCGGTCGCTGTGTTTTCACAACAGGTTGAGTTTTCAATCCGCCCTGTTGTTTCGCTAAGACGCTGGTAGTAACCGGGTACCACTTTGTCTAATACTGAATTGTCATACAATCCCGAAGACGCCGTATGGTTATAAACCACATCAAGCACCACACGTAGTCCCATTTCATGTAACGCTTGGTTCATAGCGCGCATTTCTACAATACGGGTTTCGCCATCTGGGTCGGTAGCATAGCTTCCTTCTGGAGCTGCAAAGTGATGCGGATCATAACCCCAGTTAAATCCATCGTATGCACGCATCGATTCAATAAGAGCTTGAGCGTCTGTCGTACTTGGTGAATAGCTTTGTAAAACCTCAAGTAACGTTGCGTTGTCATTTTCAATACCACACACAGGGGCCTGAGCATTTACGCTACACAATTTGCCAACGGTGTCGGTTATATCCACACGACTTGCATCGTCTTCACGTATAGTTGCAATATCGTTAGCAGGTAACATATGAAAGTGTGTAAGACCGGCGTTTTGCAGTGATTTAAGGTGTTGAACTGGCGCTGAGTTTGACTCAGTAAACGCCATGTATTTACCGCGATTTTCTTCACTGGTGCTTTCATCAAGAATACTGAAGTCTCGGATATGACTTTCGTAAATAATGATGTCTTCTGGATCACCTGCCAACGGCACTACATGGTTATCCCACCCCGCAGGTTTTAAGTCAGCATCGTCAAGATTCACAAACTGCGTATAACGCCCATTAGTCGACAGTGAAATAGAGTATGGGTCGGTCGTTTCTACCACTTCGATATTTTGAGTTAGCGGATGATAAACACTTAGCTCGTAGCGATAGAACTGTCTATCAAGGGCCAATTTCTCACCCGAGTAGTGCCAAACCCCTGTTGCAGCATCAAGCGTCATGGGTTGAGTGCTTTGCAGTACTTTCGCCTTGTTATAAACCTTCAAATTAACCGACTGCGCCGTTGGAGCCCACACCGACGCGGTTATAGTATCGCCGTTGTAAACTACGCCTAACTCAGCTTCGTCAGCATCATTAGCGTTACGGGTATACAGGTAGTCTAATACTCGTGGAATTTGCACTCGTGTTGAGTCAAGTACATTACCTTCAGCATCTTTTGCTACCGCAACAAGCTGACCTGTAAGCAACTGCTTAACATCTGCCTCACTAACATCTAGCGAAAAGCCTGCAAACCCGTTTAGATGAGGGTTCGCGCTGTAGTGACTTTGCTCTGCTGGCGCCAATGTCATTGGAATACGTGTGGCAGAATCTAAGGCCCCAACGTTAAGTAGCGAAACTCCTGCACTATCGGCATCTAGGCTGGCGTCATTAGAATAGTAAAGGGCAATATCCGCAGCATCGCTGTGCGAGGTAAGCCACAACAGGGTATTATCATCCATCCAATGCGCTCTTGCGCCATCAAGAAATTGCGGACGACTGTCAAGCGGCGTGTACCAAAGCTCAGGAAAGCCATTAAACGTGAATGCTTGATTACCGTACTCTGGCTCAAAGCGACTATCAGCATCACCCAGAGCTTTGTCGTTACCTTTGTGCACAATAAAGTTGTAGCAGGCGGCTCCAGGTTCAACGGTTAAAATATAGTAAGCACCGTATTCTGGATGAACACCGTCTGCTGGGTACGGGTCTGGCCAATTGCTGAAATGCGAGCTTTGGGTAGTAGGTGCCGCATAGTTACCGCACGCTTGCCCATTCCAAAGGTGCAAGCCCCAACCGTCATATTGACCATCTTCGCGGTTGTAAAACACTGCTATTTGATTTTCGTCCAGTGTAAGTCCAGTACCACCTTCATCTTCCACAAAAGCATGCACACTTAACGACAGTGAAAAGCGCGCACGCTTCACCTCAAACCTTGCGGTAACGGTAGCGCTCTCACCACTTCCAAGCGACTCTGTATCAAGTGTTATATAAGGCACGCCTTCCTCTTCGCCACTTGCATTTGCTAGCGTGTGGCTTGAGGCATCAAACATAATTCGGATAGGCCCATTTAATGCCGAGTCACCGTTATTTTGAATGGTAATAGTCGAAACGTACTGTCGGTTAATGCGGTCAAATACCGGTCGACTGGCGAATTGGGTTTCTGCCGATTCGGTTTGCTGCCAATCGGCAAGCGAAGGGGTGCTGACCATTGCCAAAAATGGCAAACAAAAAATGGATGTTCTCTTCATCACCCCTCTCCTTATTTTGCAACGTGCTTACGACGAAGCGCCAGCACACCTAAGCCTAACGCCAGCAGTAACGAAGTTTGTGGCGCAGGCACGTCTGCGCTTTCGGTCAGCGACACATTGTCGAAAGTGAATGTTGATGAAAATGACTCAATGTTATAGCCGGGCGCTAACATAAATTCGAGGTAGTAACCGTCGTAGGTGTTATCGATTTGTGTGCTAAAGGTACCGCTGCCATCTTCATATCCGAAAAGCAGCGTTTCAACGTCAATGCCATTGTTTAGCAACACAAAGAACGCATCTGAAAAATCGTCGCTTTGTAAGTCAAAACCACTGAACAACCAATCAAAGCTTAAATCTAATTTTGTACCGTTTGCTACGCCTGACAAATTAAGTTGGGTGAATAGCGAATTAGAGATGCCATCCGGAATTAGGTTATTAGTGCTCAATTGAGCTGAACATTGTCCAGCATTATCAACAATTGCGAAATCACTGGTATCGGCAGGAGCTCCGAACCCATCCGAATCTAAACTCCAACCGCTGAAGTCGCACGTTTGAAAGTCACCATTTGTTATGAAGTTTGCGTTTGCTTGCGCACTTAAAAAAAGCGCTGCGAAAGCGACTAAAGCCTTAATATCCATTTGCCCACCCTGTTGTTAAATATTAATTTCCAGATGTAAAAATATTGTTTACATCGGCGAATACTATTTAAACAACTAACGCCTTGCTAGCGCGAAACAGCGAAAAGTGGGCTGAATACGTATGCAATGCATACATAGGAGGAAGCTTATAAATTAATAACTTACGAATGTTTCTTAATGGACTGAGAGATAATTGCGTCAGTACGCTCCTGATCAATATTCAAAGCAGTAATCGGGAATGGAATGACAATGCCCTCTTCATCGAAGCGCTTTTTAAGGGCTTTGATAAAGGCACTCTTGATAAAAAAACGATTGAAGTATTCGCGGGTTCTGAGCATCACCGTTAAATTTATACTGGAGTTATCAAATGTGTGAAACAACACAAACGGCTGAAAGGTTTTAACGCCGTATTCATGGTTGGCCAATACGTCCTCGGCCACGGCTAAACATACTTTTTCTACCTGCTCTAAGTCAGAACTATAGTGCACACCTACTTCAACTGGCACTGACAACTCGCGCTCGGGGTAGTAGTAATTGATCAATTTTGAATTAGACAACTTGCTGTTTGGCATGATCACAATGTTATTAGGCAACATTCTCACCCATGTAGACCGCCAGCCAATTTTCTCGACAAAGCCCTGCTCTCCGGAATCAAGTTCAATGAAATCGCCTATTCTAATAGGCTTGTCCATGACCAACTGTATACCTGAAAAGAAGTTTTCCAGCGTGGGTTGAAGTGCAAGAGCCACAGCCAATGAGGTGATACCCAACGATGCCACAACGGGCGTAATAGAAATCCCCATTGTGCTTAAAATAATAAGTACTGCCATAATGGCAAAGACAGCACGTACCGCCCCACTGGCGATTGCGCTGGTATTTTTAACTAACGTTGATTGGTCGCGATAACGTCTAAGAGAATAGGTAACAAAGCGTTCAAGAAGCAGAAAAAGCGTAATGATAAGACCGGCTTCTATCGAAATACCCAACGCCTGCACAACGGCTTTATCTTCCACTTGGAAAACCGCTACAACGCTTTTAACCAGTGATAAGAAAATCACTAAAATAAGTAGGTTTAACGGCGCATTTAGCGACAACACCAGCACGCGATAGATATTTGACATGCTGCTTGTTTCAGAGCGGGCTTTTTCTTTAAGCCGCACCAAAATAAGGCGCTTTATCACAAAAAGCAAAACCACAACGGCGACTAAGCTGACAATAGCCATAGCCTGCTTATTTTGTAAAACGCTAGATATTTCCACGACTTAAAAGCTCCATACGTAAGATAACAAACCGTATTTGAACACTCATGATCTTGTTGTTAACGTTTATACGCAAAAGCCACACCAGATGATCTCGTTACGCAATGTTAAGCTATGTTACGCCGTGTGCTGCTAGCTTTTTTCAGCTTTAGGGATCACCGTTACATTGTATTTCTTTGCCAAGGCAATTAGCTTATCATCATCAGGATATAGCGCTAATGCAGTACTCACGATGCGTTGTCCCTTGGCAATCCAGTTTTCTTCATTGTTCGCTGCTTCATTGTTACCTACATCGCTACTTTTGCTACCTTGCTCTAACAGTACTAACGCATAGTTGTGAAGGTAAGGGAGTTGCGTTTTGCCAGCCTCAAACCCTTTATCGAACCATGCTATGGCTTTGGCGTTGTCGCCTTGCTCCATGTGGTAGTTTGCTATTAAAAAATAACTTAGCCACTGCGAGGGCCAATGGGTTGATGCGGTTTCCAAAAATGCAAGCGCGCGCGCTTTATCGCCTACTTTTAGCATGTCATATGCCGCACTGGTATAGTGGTATGGCTTCATTTCATTTGATGTTTTATCTGGCGGAATAGGCGCCAAATACCAGTAGTTACCTCGTCCCCAAGTGCGCTCAAAAAGCTCTAACGACATTTCGTGATTGGCGGTCTCGCCAGTGTGCAGTGTGACAGCCCCTTTATCACTGTCAAAGCCAATTACCACGGCATAGTGCCATTGAGGCAACAATGCGATTGATAAGTTTTGAAATACGATTACAGGGATGTCGTCTTTGACTAGCCCCATTATGGAAGAAAGCGTACCGCGCTCAGTGTAAGGCAAGAACCCGTATTGTCTGGTTGCACTGACCATTTCTAACTGCAGGCTACCTTCCTTGTTAGGAATAAATAACTTGGGCGCTATTTCCTCAGGTGTCGCTGTAACACCGTAATAGCCAAACACTTCAGATAATGTCGTGGGGCCACAATAGTATTGCTGTTGTGGATAAAATGGGACTGCGCTAATTGTGTGAGAGTCAGGTAACGACGCTAACCCCTGTTGACGTAAACGGTCAGCCTGCGGGGTAGACTGACACCCCGCAAGTAATAACAAACCGAATACAAAAACAGTTTGCTTTAGTGATACAACCATCTTACTAGTTGCTGATTGGACGAATAAATGGATAAACGTCTGTTACGCCAGCTAAGTCTAGAATTGCGATAACAGCAAGAACGGTAAGTACGGCACCCACTACGCCACCTGCTGGCGCTTGGTTAATTTCAGCGTTAAGCTGCGCAATCTCACTGTCTGTCATTGCATTTATTCTTGCAATGGCATCATCGCTATCCACACCCAAACCTACAAGCTTGCTTTGCACATCTGCGCGGCTAACCATATCTATCAACTGCTGCTTGTTATATTGAGCAGCTTGGGTCTGCATAACGGTATCTGAGCTAATCGCTTCTGCCTGTACACCACCAGCCATTAGTACTGTTGCTGAAAAGCAACCAATTGCCATAGATTTTAAATACTTCATTAGGTTTCCCTCTTATGTTTGCATCAAGGTAATAGCCGTCAATAGGCTTCGTTTAACATTAATAAACGTCTACACTGTATTTGCACTTATGTTTTCAAGGCGCATCAGCAGAAAATTATTTGCGAGCGCCGTTATTGTTGATAGCAATTAAAGCGCCAATACGGCATCTACGTTTAAAAGCGCAGAAATGATTCAATAATAATGGTGCACTAACGCGGGCAATTATTGAGTGAAAAAGAGAGCAAGCTATTGAGAGTGTTGCACAGGTATTTTGTATGTTGGCTTGTGGTGTTGTGTGGACTGGGTGCCTGTAGCACCAATGACTTTTTTCGCCAAAAAGCGAAGCCCATCCCCCTTGAAAGGGCCTATGGGTATGGGGTTTTACCCGATTTAAGTGGGCTTAATAACAAGGCGTTAAAAGCCAAGTGCGAACAGCAGGAACGTACAACGGCACTAGGGGTTACGTTACTTTTGCATTGCACTTACGAATTACTGAGCAGAAAAAACGTAAGTGCTGAAAATCGCCAGTTTGCCCTTCACCATTACAACTGGGCGGTGGGGACTTTATTCCAACAGCGCGACATTCAGAGCAACTTGGTTCAAGTAAATTATTCCGGTCCTAGTAAAATTTTCCTAGTGGATGACATGATCCCAACCGAAGATCGGCTACAGCCGACCGTGTTTGGACAACTGGGCAGTGCTGCGGTGAGTTTTCAGAAAAACAGATCCAGTGAAAATACCAATATCGATCCGAACTTTCCTCTAGAAGGCATATTTTCCTCCTTCAGCATTTATGCCAGCGCAGTAACACTTGAAGGGCTTCGACTTCACGTTACCTTACACGCCGTTCCCGTTAACAAAACAACGTATGTCGATTTTTCTCAGCAGCAATATGCGCTGCGCTACTCTGAGGGTGCCGCATTTTTAGGTTTACTACAAAGTGCAGATATCCACAATTTCAGTTGGTTGGGTTTCACCAACGCGGAAAAAGCAGAAAGCCGTATGGGCGTATTTAGTATAGGTGCGCTGTCATCATCAAAAACGCCACTTATTATGCTGCATGGGCTAAACTCAGATCCGTTGATTTGGCGCTATCTCACTATGGCCATTTTGAACGACGAAACATTGAGTCAGCGTTTTCAAATATGGCATGTGTATTACCCTTCTGGCCCGCCTCCCTTTTACAATGCTATGCGCGTACGCAAGCTACTTAATCAACTAAAAGTGCGCGTTAGCCCTGAATCTTCATTGGAAAATGCAGTCATCGTTGGGCATAGCATGGGCGGAGTTATCGCAAAACTTCTTACTAGCCAACCCCATGATAAACTGTGGGACGCTACTTTCACGTCTCCACCAGAAAGCTTATTGAGCGAAGACGATACAGACGTGCGCGATGTGTTTTTATTTTCTCCGGTATTTAAGCACAACACCGTTTTCTTTTTAGATACTCCTCATAGAGGGTCGGATGTTGCCAATAGCCTTATAGGAAGTATTGGCTCATCTCTTATCAGCTTGCCGTTTAACTTCAGAGAACTCTTTCGTGGTTTTATTGAAAAGGTCGGCGTTAATAAGTTAACCCAGGCTATGCTGCCATTTTTACAAAATTTCGGCCCCGATAGCGTGCAGGTATTGCGCCCTAATCACCCCTTAATGACCGCCCTTGCGACAACACCTGTTGAAGGAAAAAGTTATTCAATAATTGGGTCTACCAGTGCGCTTGAGTGCGATACACCAATACGCTGCGCAGCCATTAGCGACTCTGTGGTCACGTATTCAAGTGCGTTTATTGAAGATGCAGAAGAAACTATTATCGTTGCTTCGTCACACAATTCATTCAAAAGCACGCAAGCTATCCAATTCATCTTAGAAAAGCTGCATGATATTGATAAATAGCGTATTATTTAGTGATATTCGCAAAACCTACTATTAACTGGTGTCAGTGTGCGGGAGCTACTACGTGTCTAGAATGAACTACCATCATCTGTACTATTTTTGGCGTGTAGCGAATACAGGCAACCTCACTCAAGTTGCTAATGAAATTCACTTATCTCAATCTGCCATTTCAGCTCAGCTTAAGCAGTTTCAAGAGAATATGGGAGTAGCACTACTTATTCGCAAAGGCCGCTCATTGGTGCTTACACCGCAAGGAAAGCAAGTACTTGCCTATGCCGATGAAATATTCTCAAAGGGTGAAGAACTTGAGAACCTAATCAATAAAGGGCTACCTTCACAGTTAAGTCATATTTCGATTGGCGTACTTTCAAACCTTTCGAGAAATTTTGTCGAAAGCTTCACTCTGCCATTGATCAACGACAAGTTTGCGACCTTTTCGCTACAAACCGGTAGCTTAGACTCGTTGCTTGAAGGGTTATCAAGCTTTCGCTTCGACATTATCTTAACCAATCACAATGTCGAATTAGGCCAACAAAACGGTATTTGGCACAGTGAATTAGTTTCTCGCCAAGCTATTGAAATTATTGGCCCGTCTAAGCCCAAACGCGCGCGAAAATTCCCGCAAAGTTATGCAGATGCCTCGTGGGTTTTACCTTCTCAAAACAGTGAAATACGTTCGGCGTTCAGTATTGCCTGTGCCAAGGTACAATACGCACCAAAGATTAAAGCGGAAACTAACGATATGGCTATGCTACGTCTACTGGCTCGTGACAGCGGCGCTTTTTCGGTGATGCCTTCCGTTGTAGTACGTGATGAAGTGGCCAATGGGCTGCTACATGTGCAACAAAGCCTGCCTGATGCCTACGAACACTTTTATGCCGTTACATTAGCAAAGAAAAAAGTGCCACCTCATGTGCAAAACATTATCGACAATGCCAAAAATAGCGAACATTTCGTTACGCAGCCACTGTTTAGCTAACCTGCCACTACACGTCCAATACGATTATTAATCGCTATCCACGGTGTGCTGGTTGGCGTACTTTCTAGATAAATGCACGACAGCGCGAGTTTATCTAATTGATGCAGTGCAGCGTAGAATTGGGCACTGTATTCACTGGCGTTGTCAGAAAGTTGAATATGACAATCGTCGTCTAGATGCCCAGCTAAACGTGGCTGTGAATAGCTAATGACACCCTCATTGGATCTGAGCCCTCTTCTCTCAAGTTCTTCTGTTGATAGTAAGAACACAGGCGTATCTGGTTGGTAATGTTGCTTGGCACTACCTGGCACTGTAATACCTAAATTGGACGCATAACGCACTTTGCGCCCTAATGCACGTTCAAGCATTACATCGTCAATGGGGCCAGGACGCAAAATTGTCGGCACATCCTGAGTTACATCAATAATGGTTGATTCAATGCCAACTTCGGCACTACCGCCATCAACAACTGCTGCTATGCGTCCATTGAGCGACGTCAAAACATGTGCCGCGGTAGTCGGGCTTATGAATTTATATCGATTGGCCGATGGCGCAGCCAGACCCGTTCCCGATGCCTGTATTAGAGAAATGAAGTCTTTACTTGCTGGGCATCTAAGCACTACAGTGTCCTGCCCCCCCGTCACCGCGTCTAATACCCAATATTGCTTTTTGAGCAATATTGACAGTGGACCAGGCCAAAAGGCATTGGCTAGCTCAAAAGCGATATCCGGAATATCTTTGGCCCATTTCGCCATATCAGCGGCACTTGCAATATGTACGATTAGTGGGTTAGAAGCGGGACGCGCTTTGGCTTCAAATATCTTCGCTACTGCACGCTCGTTGGTCGCATCCGCAGCTAACCCATATACGGTCTCTGTTTTAATCGCGACGCACTCTCCAGCCTGAATAAGCGTTGCAGCTCGACTGATATCGTCAGGAAAGGCTAATGTAGGTGTGTCTGTATTCATGATGAACCTAGCAATTATGTCTCATGCTATCATCCGCCAAAACAAACTATAAATAAATTTCAAATTTTATAAACCATACATTCATTTAAATTAACTTTAAAATCCAAATATAACAGTAAAACTATGAATTAAAACGAACAAAGTAAAAACAATTAATTAACAATTAAATAAATTAGAACGAAAAACAAAAATTTAAATATTTAATTTATTTAAAAAGAGATGCTTTACTCCACACAGTAAAAAGGAGTACATCATGTCGTCACAAACCAGTTCATTTCTGCTTGTTCTATTACCGCTGTTTTGGACTTTAATGTCGTGGTTCAGCGGGCCAAGAAACACATTTTTTTCAAAGCTTTATATTGAAAGAATAGCAATATGGGGCAGTATTATTTTGTTTGCTATTTCACTTGTTGTTGGATTTATCGAGAACAACACTGCAAATGTAAGTTCCATGCTGGTTACCCTCTCTCCATTGAAGTCAGCCGTTATTTTAACGGTGGTAGCAATTGGCGTAATTCTTATGCGCTTCTCGCGCAATTACTTTGTCGGTGAAGCATGCTACCCGCGTTTCTTAAAGTGGATGCAACTTACTCTTGCGTCAGTGGTTATTACTATACTAGCTAATCACCTCATCGTTTTCTGGTTTGGCTGGCTGGCAGTAAGTTTGTCGTTGCATAACC
Organism: Alteromonas sp. KC3; assembly: GCF_016756315.1. Lineage (NCBI taxonomy): Bacteria > Pseudomonadati > Pseudomonadota > Gammaproteobacteria > Alteromonadales > Alteromonadaceae > Alteromonas > Alteromonas sp. KC3. The sequence goes on along the minus strand of NZ_AP024235.1, from coordinate 925,502 downwards.
TACTTTTATTATATCCCGACCGTCCCCGCGCCATCGTTGCAGCACATAAGAAATTTATTTTAGCCAGAACCTCTGAATTGTTTATGGCCGGCGCATTTGCGTTACTTTACTTGGCTTTTGATACGCTTTACATCAACCAAATTGTCAATGCACTTGTGCAAACCTCGTTAATCAATAGTGACGCACTGAGTAGTACACAGCAAGAGTATACTGAGCTTGCGGCTTGCTGTATTGCCATAGCAGCACTCATAAAATGTGCACAACTTCCAGCGCATGGATGGCTAATTAATATTGTTGAAGCGCCAACACCCGTTAGTGCACTACTTCATGCCGGTGTCATTAATTTAGGCGGGTATTTGTTATTAGCTTTTGCCCCACTCATTGCCTTTCATGCTTCTGCACAATGGATCTTAGCCGTTGGTGCTGGTTTAAGTGTGTTATTTAGTGCGCTCGCCATGACCACGCGCGTAACGGTAAAAGTTCGCTTGGCGTGGTCTACGTCGTCGCAAATGGGTTTAATGTTGGTTGAATGCGCCCTTGGCCTGTATTCTCTTGCGCTTATTCATTTGGTTGCGCACTCATTCTACAAAGCGTATGCCTTCCTAAATTCTGGTTCGGCGGTCTTCGAAGCGCTAGAAGATGATATTAGTGCCCATCGAACGCCACAGTTTGCAGATTGGTTAAATGCACTGTTTGTTACATCACTTATTGTGTTGGCCAGCTTTTCATTTGCTGAATATCAAGGGCCGCTAAGCCCATGGCTGCTTATCACGCTAGCCTTTACGGCCTACATCGCCACACGCACAGCGAATTCAGATCAAACACAGTTGTACGTTCTAGTAGGCATTTCTATTGTGCTCATTAGCGTATATAGCACAGCAAAAGACATGGTAACCCGCTACCTTTTTGCGCATTTCCCAGCGCCTGCTTCTATGTTGTCAACTATCGATATCTGGGTTGCCAGTCTAATTGCCGCGCTTTTTGTTATTCACATCGCAATGCAAACCTTCGGACATAAACCTGCAGTTCAGCGATTTAAACAATTGCTTTTTGCAGGCCTATACCTAGATGAATGGTTCACGAAAATCACCTTGAAAGTGTCGCCTATTTCACTTCGCAAACGCAGTACAACCAAGCAGACCTCAGCGTCAGTTACTCACATTGGAGGCAAGTAATGGCTGTTATATCGCTCAATACCACTAATTTAGATACTAAACGCCTGTATCGCGCTGCTAGCGAGGCATGTGATAGCGTTGCGCCCAACTTTCCATTAGACAAAATGATTGCTGTGAATCCATTTTGGAAGCTAATTGACGCACCTTTTCAGGATGTATCAGCGCGCGTGCACGCACTTACTGGAATAAACGCAATTATGCCTGCGTCGCATTGGCTCGACCTTTATAAAGAAGGGGCCATTTCAGACGATGCCATAAAACACAGTATGGACCTGTATGGCATTAATCTGGATAAAGAAACGTTTCTATCCACCCTAACTGATGATGCTCAATCGCCACCTTTACCGCTATTGACCAAACATTTCGACGCTTACCGAGGCGCTAGCGAAATGACATGGGAAGAAGAATGCACATTTCAGATTAGCCAGTTTTGTGCAGCTTATTTTCAGCATGAATCGCCTCTTGTTCAAATAGAAGGAAACTCACCAGCGGACACCTTATATAAGAGCTGGCTAAACGGTTTAAAGCACGACACCGGTATTAGCGTGTTGATGAACACCAAAAGCCTTAAAGGCATTTTCAAATCTTTGCCAGACACAGTCGATGCACTACTAAGGGAATCTGCAGATGAGCTTGGCCTTGAACCCGTGCGCGCAAAGGATTATTTCTATGCGCTGATTATGAGTATTAATGGCTGGGCGTCGTATGTTGCCTACCGCACCTGGCTGAAAGACAGTAATGAAATGCAAGGGTTGCTCGCTATTCGCTTAGCATGGGAACTTATCATTCATCGCTATTACCAAGCACATCAGCTGGAAAGAGGTCAGCAGGTTAGCATTAGGTGGCAATACTTGCTTAAACAGCTTCCAGCACGTATTGCACAGCATAAAGACAAAGAACTCGCCTTATGGGTAATGATGTATGCCTATGAATACGAGCAACAGCAGCGCTTGCAGTCAAAACTCATAACATCATCGCCAGCCCCGCAGCTTACGCCCGACGTACAGGCCATTTTCTGCATTGATGTACGCTCGGAAGTAATTCGTCGTATTTTGGAACTTAAAAGCTCGACAATTAAAACGATGGGCTTCGCTGGTTTCTTTGGAATGCCTATCGCTTATGCCCCTGCGAATACCGACGCAACACGCCCTCAATTACCTGGGCTTTTGTCTCCCAAGCTTACGGTAAAAGAAAAAGACGCCACTTCTCATAGAGCCGAGTTAATTCAGCAGCGCGCCACTTGGCACAAGTGGAGTAAGTCCCCCCTTGGCAGTTTCTCTATGGTTGAATCGGCAGGCTGGTGGTATGCCTTTAAGCTACTGAAAAATACCCTGATGCCATCAAGTAAAGAGAACCCAATTAATACGCTGAGTCATCACAACGAATGGGAAATCAGTAATGAACGCGGCTTACTTAGTCTAGATGACAAAGTAGCCCTTGCCGCAGGTGCCCTCAAAATGATGGGGATGACAAAGTTTTCGCCAACGGTATTGCTGGTAGGACACGGTAGCAAATCTCGCAATAACTTACATGCAGCAGGACTAGATTGCGGCGCCTGTGGCGGTCAATCTGGCGAAGTAAACGTGCGAGTATTGGCACAGCTTTTAAACGAAGGTGAAGTGCGCAAAAAGCTCATAAGTATGGGTTACAAAATTGCTGGCAATACTCGCTTCGTGCCAGCACTACACAATACCACTACCGACGATATTGAGTGTTTCGATACTCAAGTGCCCCAGAAAGTTAAAAACTTGCTTGTTGAAGCCAAGCACCAAGCACAGAAGGAACGGGCTAAGCATTATAGTAAGAATCTACCTTTTGAATCCGACAAAAAGCGCAACCAACGTTTTCAACACCGTGCCTGTGATTGGTCGCAGGTACAGCCTGAATGGGGATTAGCAGGCAACGCCTCTTTTATTATTGGACCTAGAATTCGCACTCGTGGTCTCGATTTAGAAGGTAAGAGTTTTCTGCACGATTACACATGGCAAACAGATGAAGATAGCGCTGTGCTAGAAACCTTAATGACAGCGCCAATGATTGTTACGAATTGGATAAACAGCCAATACAACGCATCGGTTGCCGACAATCAAAAGCTGGGCAGCGGTAACAAAGTGCTTCACAACGCGCTTTTTAACAATATTGGCGTGTTTGAAGGCAATTCGGGTGACCTGCGCATTGGCCTATCTAAACAATCGCTGCATAACGGTGAACGTTGGGTACACCAGCCACAGCGACTCAGCGTTTACATTGTCGCGCCTAGCAGCAAAATTTTGCAAATAGTGCAAAAACACCAAATGCTGCAGGACCTCATTAATAATGACTGGCTGTATGTATTTAGCTGGGAAAGTCCCGCTGTTATCGAAAGACTATACAAAGGCAAGTGGTACAAATCCCACGGTTTGAGTATGTAAGTAGTGTGTTGTGTGTAGGAGAAGTGACAGGGACGTCTTTTTCTCCTTACTGTTCAATTTTCCCTCGACTTATGCAGTGTATTTCCTTATAGTGCGCCGGCTTTTACATATTGGTGGCATTCCCATCAGTATCTCCTCTTTAGTTTTACCCTCTGGAAACCTGTTTTGATTACCACTGCAAATATCACCATGCAATTTGGCTCTAAGCCATTATTTGAAAATATTTCTGCTAAATTTGGCAACGGCAACCGATATGGCCTTATTGGCGCAAACGGTTGCGGTAAGTCTACCTTTATGAAAATTTTAAGCGGTAAGCTTACCCCGTCATCAGGAAATGTATCGATGGCGCCAGGTACAAAGCTTGGTATTTTAAGCCAGGATCAATTTGCATTCGAAGAGTTCAGTGTTGTTGATGCGGTGATCATGGGTGACCGTGAGCTATGGGAAGTTAAGCAAGAACGCGATGCCATATACAGCAAAGCTGAGATGAGCGAAGAAGACGGTATGCGTGTTGCGGACCTTGAGACCCAATTTGCTGAAATGGACGGTTACACCGCAGAAGCCCGTGCAGGTGATATTCTTAATTCAGCGGGCATTGATGAAAGCTATCACTTTGGGTTAATGAAAGAAGTTGCACCCGGTAAGAAAGTACGTGTACTTCTTGCTCAAGCTCTGTTTGCTGAGCCTGACATTTTGTTACTCGACGAACCGACCAACAACTTGGATATTTACACCATTAGCTGGCTTGCTGACGAATTAAACAAACGTAAGTCGACAATGCTGATTATTTCGCACGACCGTCACTTCTTAAACTCGGTGTGTACCCACATGGCCGATATCGACTATGGCGAACTGCGCATTTATCCGGGCAACTACGACGATTACATTCAAGCTGCTATGTTAGTGCAAGAGCAGTTGCATGCCGAAAATGCGAAGAAGTCGGCAGAAATCGAGGAACTCCAAAGTTTCGTAGCGCGATTCTCAGCTAACGCATCAAAGGCAAAGCAAGCAACCTCGCGCGCGCGACGCCTTGAAAAAATCGAGCTGGCTGAAGTAAAAGCGTCGAGCCGCCGCAAGCCTTACATTGTATTTAAGCAACATAAAAAACTTCACCGACTTGCGATCACCCTTGAAGAGCTTGGTCACAGCTACCCAGACCTACCGCTTTTTGACAACGCAAATTTGCTTTTAGAAGCAGGACAACGTCTAGCCATTATCGGTGAAAATGGCGCGGGTAAAACAACGCTACTGAAGTGTTTAGTTAACGATATTGAACCTACGTCGGGAAGTTATAAATGGGCTGAAAATGCCGCTATTGGTTACATTCCACAAGACAATGCGAAATATTTCGCCGACGATCTTACGATGTTCGAATGGATGAGCCAGTGGCGCAGTCCAAAGCACGACGACCTTCAAATTAAAGGGATGCTTGGTCGACTGTTATTTACATCTGACGATTTTAACAAACGCGTTCAAGTGTGTTCAGGTGGTGAGAAAAACCGTTTGTTGTTTGGCAAGCTAATGCTTGAAGACATTAACGTTTTGGTAATGGACGAGCCAACTAACCACATGGACATGGAGTCTATCGAAGCGCTAAATAATGCTCTTTTCAAATTCGATGGTACCGTGATTTTTGTAAGCCACGACAGAGAATTCGTGTCTTCACTTGCAACGCAAGTTATTGAAATAAAAGATCAGAAACTTAACCACTTCGATGGCAATTACGAAGAGTTTTTGGCTCACAAAGAAAACGCCTAAAACCAATACTTGTGTGAGGCGACTTTGTTAAGCCTCACACGCTCCTCTTCCTTGCAATCTCAGTCACCTGCCTTAAATGCAGTTAGTGTGCGGCAAAGTAATCCGCAGCCACCTCAGCCAAGTCGTTAATATAGTCAATAATTACTTGTTTAACGGGAATTAATTCATCTTGAGTTAGTTCGTCAAAATCACTCGGCGCGGAAAAGCTTTCCAGTTTGAGGTTTTTCGCTTTATCGTTGGTAAGTACTTCAAATTCAGGTAACGACGATACCTCAATTGGCGTGTCGATGCGTTCAACACTCACAGTAAAGCTTGCCGAAGCAACGTAATTATCGGTCCCTAGAAAGCTGCGGGTGAATAAACCATACCCTTCGCTTGTATGCTCAACACACCCATAAGTACCACATTCTGTCGCCGCTATAGTGGGGGTTTCATAAACGATAACCACAGCCGACACCCCGGCGCTAACTAGCGCATTTCTTAATGTATCAGCACCATTAAAAAACACTGATTTGTCCTGTTCATTTACGACAAAATTCGTTTTTTCATTCATTGACAATAAAACAGATTTATCAACGGTATCTAGCGTAGCAACGTCAACAACATCATAACCACTACTCGATTCTATTTTGGCCTTAAGCGTATTGAAAATAGTTGATTTAATTTGCCAGTCATACGGGTATTGCTTGGTAAAATTATTAAACGTAGTGGTACCAAGGTGTGTATGGGTGGGATGTTCACTGACATTGACGAGTACAGCTATTTTTTCAACAGGCGCTTTCTGTGAAAGCTGCCGATTGTCACTTTTTCCTGAATCGGCGGTAGTATCAGTATCTTGTTTGCCACTTCTAGTGGGGGTCGCGTTAGACGTATCGTCACCTTTCACCGCTTCATCAGAAGTATTAACAGCGGGGTCAGTTACGGTGGGAATATCCTTTGAAACGCACCCGGCAACCATTAATAACACAAATATAACACCAATCTGAGAACATAACTTCATTGTGAATCCTTGTAGTGGTCCCTTTTGTTGCACTATGTCTTTAATACTCTTTTGGTCGCTAAAAGACCACTCGCATTTTGCTCCACACTTGCTTTAATTGGTTACGTTGATCTACCAGCACAAAATCGGCGTTTCTCCCCAACGCAATACTGCCAATTTCATTTTCAACGCCCATAAAGTGAGCTGGCGTGGTGCTGGCCATTACGCTGGCTTGTTCAAGTGTTACGTTGCATCCATCAACGGCATTAACTAATGCAGAATGCATATCTAAACATGAACCTGCCAATGTGCCATCTGGCGTTGTGAGCTTATCTCCCTTACGCGCAATTTCGGTATTGAAAAAAGGTATTGTGGTAAGGTCGCTGCCAGCATGTGCCATGGCGTCGGTGACTAGTATAGCGCGCTTTTCTCCTTTCACCTTGAGCGCTAGTTCAGCGCTTCTTGGATGAAGGTGAAAGTGATCGATAATAAAACCACAATAGGTTTGGGTATTAAGCAGTGCAGCGCCAACTGCGCCCGGTTCACGTGACGTTAAGGCTGACATTGCGTTATAAAGGTGGGTAAAGCCCGTTGCACCTGCATCGATAGCGTGTTGAACCTCATCAAACGTGGCGTTGGTATGGCCTAACGATACTACAACCCCTTCGGACACCATTTCTTTGATAAAACCAACATCGATGGTTTCAGGAGCCACTGTGATAAGTACTCGACCGATATCTTTGCGCGTTATTGTGGCGATCTCTGCATCAGAAGGAGATCGTATGAAGCGTTCATCGTGTACCCCTTTTTTAGCTTTGCTTAGAAAGGGCCCCTCAAAATGTACGCCTTTAATAATTGCTTTTACACTAGCGACGCCTGATGCCATTACCTCAGCAACAGCGTCTGCAGCCGCTGCCATAGTGTCAGCATTATCAGTTATGATGGTGGGCAACATTGCCGTAGTGCCATAACGCAAATGCGCTAGCGCCATGGTTTCAATGTGCGCTACAGACGGCTTGTCATTAAACAAAATACCGCCACCACCATTAACCTGTGTATCAAAAAAACCTGCCAGCAAGCGCCCTTTAAGCACATGCTCACATTCAGCCTTACTCGCTTCTCGAATGTCGGTGATAACACCATCATTGGTAACAATCGTTTGATTTTGTGCCCAACCATTAGGCAATAATACGGCTTCGACAGTGAGCGTTGATATCATAGCGAGTTAGTCTGTTTCAAAAAATCAATAGCACCTTGTTGGGCGGGCTTTGCAGCATCACACAGCACGCTAGACACGTCTGATGATAAAAATGGTCGATAAACATTTGATAAGCCACCTACAAAACAAATAGGTAACGCCTGCCCTGCTTCACGGTGCAAGGCTTTACCTAATTTTGAAAGGTAATCACCACCTTGCTCAAGCAGCTTTTTGGCACTTTCACAGCCTTGGGAAAAACTTTCCACAACAATAGGGGCAAGCTGACCATAAGACTCTGCGGTAAACTGTGAGACCTCTTGAATAAGGGTTTGAGGATCGGTGACATCAAAATGAGAGGTTAAACGTTTAAACAGCAAGCCGCGACTTTCAATGTTATCGAAGGCAAGTAGTGTGTGTCTGATAGCTGATTGGCCTAACCAAGCTGCGCTGGCGTTGTCGCCTACATTCAAGCCATAGCCACCTTTATCGGCGAAGCGCCCTTTTTGATATACGGTACCGGCCGAACCAGTACCACAGATGATCATCGCGCCGTCTTGCCCGTTGTGCGCGCCAAGGCATGCTGCGTGTAAATCACTCATTACTTCAAGACGAGCAAATGGCATGGGCAGCGAGAGAAAAGCACTTTTCGCTTGTGGAATATTGGCTCCTGCTAACCCTGCTGCAACGGCAATGTCGCTAAGCGCAACATTGACGGTAGATTTTACAATAGCGTGTTCACTTGCCTGAATAATCGAGGTTAGTGCTTGGGTGGCATTGCTCATAATATTGGCAGGACCTGCTTCACCCGTACCCAATATATTTCCATTGATGTCTTGTAACATTGCACGACAATAGGTACCGCCGCCATCAATCCCAATTACAAATTCTTGACTCACTTCATTTCCAGATATCACTCAATAGCCGCCCACTTTACCACTGCTTCAATTCAATATCACTGTCATATTTGACCTGCATACTGGGGGCTCTGTCGTTAATTTTTAAAACACCCACAGCGCGTATACAGACCGCTGGGCGCGTTATTTGTTCATTTTGTTAGGGCTACCAAACAAGAAACGATGATCGCATGCAGGTGTTCTAGAGGTGAGAAGTGCTTTTATCCCACAGCAAGCAATTCCTGTTTGTGCATATTGCTAAGACAGGAGGAACCAGCGTTCGCAACGCATTATCGTCGTATCGATGGGGACACAGGTACGCAATTGCGCAGTTTATGTGCAACAAAATGAGCCAACTTACTCACCATCGTATTGGCAGTCGATTTCCACGTCACTCTCGGATAGTTGCGGCAAAAGAAATGCTACCTGAAGATTACTTCAATACCCTATTTAAGTTTGCCATTGTGCGAAACCCATGGGACTTACAAGTCAGTTCCTATCACCATATAAAGCGCGAACGCCCTCATATTATGAAGGGGCACGATAGCTTTGAGCATTTTATGATGTGGAAGTTTGCTCCTGACAGACCTTATCAATATCACATTGATACATCACTGCAGTTACAAACAGACTACTTAATTGATTTAAAGGGTAATATGTTAACTGACTTTGTGGGACGTTATGAACGACTGGAGCTAGACTTTGCCACTATATGTCAAACACTCTCATTGCCTGAAATCTCACTACCTCATAAACGTAAAGCTGCTGATAGAACAACGTATCACAAATACTACACCCCAACACTTGTCGACTTGGTAGAGCGACATTTTGCACAAGATATTAGTTTGCTCGGGTATCAGTTTGAATAAAAACAACTATTTACTTCGCGGTTGTGATCAAGTTTCGTCGATTACCAGTATTGTCATTAAAAAGGATGTTCAACATGAAATACCAATCTCTAAGTTCATTGGTAGCGCTTTCGTTACTCACTTGTAGCTTCAATACCTACGCTCAAGCTCCACAACAACCTCAAGGCTGGATGTGGGGATTCGGCGTTGCTGCCTCACAAGATGTATATACTGATTTCGATAATCGAGTTGTTCCTATTCCTATCATTGGTTATGCGGGCGAGCGCCTACGCATTTACGGCCCATTTGTAAGCTATCAATTACTTCAAGAAGGGGCGGTGTCAGTTGATGCTCAGTTAGTGCCTGTATTTGCAGGTTTCGAAGAAGATGACAGCTTTATCTTTGAAGGTATGGAAGACAGAGACTTTAGTTATGCAGCGGGAGTTGCACTAAATTATAACTGGCAAGGCTGGACGTATTCTTTATCGACTAACGCCGATATTCTTGGAAAATTTGATGGCTATCAAGCGTCGTTTCGCTTAGGTAAACCCTTTCGATTTGACGGCTACATGATTGAGCCATCGCTGGGTGTAACTTTCCAAGATGAAAACTATGTGGATTACTACTATGGTGTGCGCCCTGAAGAAGCAACAAATTTTAGAGCTTTCTATGAAGGAGAAAGCGCGGTTAACACCGAACTACGTCTTGCCATTTCAACACGACAGTTCTTGGGCGGTATGACTCGCCTTGAATTTGGCGCGACCTTTTTTGATGACAGTATCAGCGACAGCCCATTGACTGACGATGATACTGCACTAAGCGCAATGTTTGTTTACACACGTATGTTCTGACAACGCACTTACGTTGAAGGCTGAGATGACACCGCAAACGCTTGGGTTTCCCAAAGTGGCACAGTAGATAAACTATGCTTGTAGCTTCCCGACGTTTCTTTTGTGCTGTACGACAAATAGATTAGCGTTTTAGTCTCTTCATCATAAATGCGGCGAAGTTTCATATTTTTAAAGAATACACTTTTGGACTTTTTAAATATGACTTCGCCAGAATCAGATTTATCTATCTCTGAAAGCATCTTGGCCGTTATAGGCCCAGTTTGTCTGCAAGCGATGGAGCTATCAGACGGGTCGGAAAAATCCAAATTGGCTTCAATGCTCGATATATGACAAGTTACACCTGTTACAACTGGGTCTTGTAACGCATCAATCTTAATGTCTTTAGTTGTAAACAGACCAAGGGAGACATCACCCACTTCGCTGTCGCTACACCCTGCCAATGTCAAACTTGTCACACCAACAGCCAATACTGTTTTAAACCATCGCTTCATTTTCTTCTCCCTAATACTAAAGCTGCCCCCAGCCTATTACATTTTTGCGAAACGCAACCACATGATTTAGGCCGAAGGATTAGCCAATGTACTTAGCATGGGGTGTGTTTACTTGTCATTCAACATATTTAATGCCGTTGTATCCATTAAATGATGCTGTTTGATAAGTTGTTTGGCAGCTTCAATGTCAGGAGCAAAGTAACGGTCTTTATCGTAAAACGGTACTTTTTCTCGTAACAGTGACATTAACGGCAATAAACGCTCGCTAGTTTTTAGCGGTTTTCTGAAGTCTAAGCCTTGGCATGCTGCTAACCACTCAATGGCCAAAATGCCGGCGACATTGTCAAAAATATCGCGAAGCCTGCGGGCGGCAAATGTCGCCATAGACACGTGGTCTTCTTGGTTTGCTGATGTGGGAAGTGAATCAATTGACGCCGGATGTGCCAGCGTTTTGTTTTCACTGGCCAATGCGGCACAGGTAACCTGAGCAATCATAAAGCCTGAGTTAACACCGCCGTTTTCCACCAGAAATGGCGGTAAGCCACTTAAATGCGTATCAATCATCAATGACATGCGACGTTCAGACAACGCACCAATCTCAGATAACGCAATAGCTAACATGTCCGCCGCCATCGCCACCGTTTCTGCGTGGAAGTTGCCGCCAGATAAAATATCACCCTGCCCACTATCACCACCATCATCGTTCACAAACACTAACGGGTTATCGCTAACACCATTGGCTTCAGTCACTAGTACTTCTTGCGCGTAGCGCATTTGCTGCAAACACGCCCCCATCACCTGCGGCTGACAGCGTAAAGAGTAAGGATCTTGTACTTTTTCACACCCCTTGTGTGACTGTCCGATTTCTGAGGTATCTAGCAGGGTTCGAAATGCTTCGGCCACATCGCACTGGCTTTGGTGCCCGCGTACTTGGTGAATGCGTGGGTCAAACGGCACGCGTGATCCTAGCGCGGCATCGACGGTTAATGCACCAATACCGATGGCACTGCAAAGGGCATTTTCAGTGTAAAACAAGCCTTGTAAGGCAAATGCGGTAGACGCTTGTGTACCATTTAATAGCGCAAGGCCTTCTTTTGGCGCAAGGGCAATGGGTTCAAGTCCTGCTATTTGTAATGCTTCAGTGGCGGTAATTCGCTTGCCTTCATAGAACGCTTCACCTTCGCCCAATAGCACCACGCTCATGTGCGCTAACGGCGCTAAGTCACCACTTGCACCCACCGAGCCCTTTTCCGGAATGGCGGGGTAGACTTGTGCGTTGTATAGCTTAATGAGTGCTTCGATAACACTTAGGCGAATGCCAGAGAAACCCCGTGCCAATGAGTTTATTTTAAGCAGCATCAGCAAGCGCACAGTATCTTCGCTCATGAAGTCCCCAGTACCGGCGGCATGAGAAAGTACAATACTGCGCTGCAAGAGTTCGAGTTCATCAACGTTAATGCGTGTATTGGCCAGCAAGCCAAAGCCTGTATTAATGCCATATACAGTGCGGTTTTCTTTTATAACGTTTAACACCACCTGCTCTGCGGCATTGATAGCGGGTTTAGCACTTTCATCAAGTGCCAAGTGCACATGCTGTCGATGTACGTCACGCAGTTGTGAAAGAGTAAGCGTACCGGGAATAAGGGTTAATGTAGGTTTCATTCGCTTATTCCTCGCCTTTTGCGCTATTTAACATTGGCAAGTCTAAGTTGTGCTTCTGCGCACAGGTTTTGGCAATATCGTATCCAGCATCGGCATGACGCATAACTCCCGTTGCAGGGTCATTGTGAAGCACGCGCGCAATGCGTTCGTCAGCTTCTTTTGAGCCATCGCACACAATAACCACACCAGAATGCTGACTAAAGCCCATACCAACGCCGCCGCCGTGATGCAGGCTTACCCACGTTGCACCACCTGCTGTATTGAGTAGCGCATTTAATAACGGCCAATCTGAGACTGCGTCAGAGCCATCAAGCATAGATTCTGTTTCTCTGTTCGGCGACGCTACCGAGCCAGAGTCAAGATGATCGCGCCCAATGACCACTGGCGCACTTAGTTCACCATTGCGCACCATTTCGTTAAAGGCCAAACCAAGTTTTTGTCTTTCGCCCAACCCAACCCAGCAGATACGCGCGGGTAGCCCCTGAAATTGAATACGTTCTTTGGCCATATCAAGCCAATTGTGCAAATGCGGATTATCAGGAATAAGTTCTTTTACCTTGGCGTCAGTTTTGTAAATATCTTCAGGGTCGCCAGATAACGCAGCCCATCTAAAGGGCCCTATGCCTTGACAGAAAAGCGGACGAATATAGGCTGGCACAAAACCTGGAAAGTCAAAGGCATTAGCAATTCCTTCTTCCAGTGCCATTTGACGAATGTTGTTGCCGTAGTCTAGCGTTGCCGCCCCGGCCTGTTGGAACCCTAGCATCGCTTTTACTTGCAGCGCCATTGACTGCTTAGCCGCTTTTACCACGTGCGCTTCATCAGCGGCACGCTCAGATATCGCTTGCTCCATCGACCAACCTACTGGTAAATAGCCATTTAGCGGGTCGTGTGCACTGGTTTGATCGGTAACCACATCGGGTATAACACCGCGCTCAAGTAACGCTGGAAATACTTCAGCCGCATTGCCAAGCAAACCAATTGAAATAGGCGTACCTGCTTTTTCTGCCTGAGCCAACATATCTAATGCTTCATCAATCGAGCTCGCTTTTTTATCAACATAACCAGTGCGAATTCTAAAATCGATACGACTTTCATCCACTTCTACGGCAATCATTGAAAAACCCGCCATGGTTGCTGCAAGCGGCTGTGCGCCCCCCATACCACCAAGACCACCGGTTAAGATCCAACGTCCCTTTGCTTGGCCATCGAAATGGGTCTTAGCAACACTGACAAATGTTTCATATGTACCCTGCACAATGCCTTGCGAGCCAATATAAATCCAAGAGCCTGCGGTCATCTGCCCGTACATCATCAAGCCTTCTTTATCGAGCTTGTTAAAGTGCTCCCAGTTAGCCCAGTGTGGCACAAGGTTAGAGTTTGCAATGAGTACGCGAGGTGCGTTTTCGTGAGTAGGAAACACGCCAACCGGTTTACCCGATTGCACTAGTAATGTTTCGTTGGTGTTCAGGCGCTTTAACACCTCGACAATTTTATCGAATGACGCCCAGTCTCTGGCCGCACGGCCAATACCACCGTATACCACAAGGTTTTGAGGGTGCTCGGCAACATCAGGATCTAAGTTGTTCATCAACATGCGAAGTGGCGCTTCAGTTTGCCAACTTTTAGCATTCAGCGTAGTGCCCTTTGGGGCGCGAATGACTCGTGTAGGGTCGAGGCGTTTCATAAACTTCTCCAAATATATGTGAAGGCCGTTATTAGAATTCTAAGTGGCCACCTAAGCGGTAACGGCTTCCGGGGTGATATAGCACCGCGTGACTTACCACTGTGTTATCTGATGTGTTTTCTTGCAGCTTTGTGCGTGTAAAGGTGCGCCTTGTTACTTTCAAGCAAGGCTCTTTATGTTGAATAAGAAGCGATTGAGCAATGTCTTTGTCTACCAACACGGCTTCCACGCTATGGTCGGCCTGTGACAAAGGTGCAACTTGGTTTAGGTAGTAGTTCGCCGTTTGCGCTTTGAAGTCTTTATCAAGGTAATCTGCTATCCACTTTGGGCAAACCCAGCGGTCTTCATACTGCACGGGAAGCTTGTTTTCGCAGTGCACGATAATGCTATGGAATACGTCATCACCTTCGCTTAGCCCTAATCGCCTAGCAATGTCAGCACTTGCCGAAGTACGCTCCAACAATAAAATTTCGTTGCTGTATTGATGTCCGCGTTGCTCAATTTCATCGCGAATACTCTTTATTTCCAGCATAGAACTCATGGGGCGATGATCAGACACAAAGGTTCCAATTCCTTGGCTTCGCATCAAAATACCTTCATCGACCATCTCGCTAAGTGCACGCCTTGCTGTCATTCGACTTACGCTATGCTGCTGTGCCAACTGGTTTTCCGAGGGCACCTGCTCTCCTGGCTTCATGTCACCCTTTTCTATGGCATCTAGTATTGCCGTTTTGATTAATACGTAACGTGGCTGCATAACAAGGATGTACTACTCTTAGTCTTTAACATTTTGATAACAGCATACTTGTATATACAAGTATGTACAAGTAGACTCAGTACAAAATTTGTCTTTACGTAGGAAGCAACATTTGGCCATGAATTATCAATACGACGCCTTATTCCACAATGTGCGCATTGCCTCTATGCAAGATAACAATGCCCTATACGGAGAACTACTAGACACGGCCGTGGCTGTTAAAGATGGTCACATTGTTGCGCTTATCGACGCGCAAAATAACAGCGAGTTTCAACAACACGCTAAAGCGGCTAAACAACTTATTGACGGCAATAATCAATGGCTATTGCCCGGTTTTGTCGATTGCCACACACATTTGGTGTATGGCGGCAATCGCGCCATAGAATTTGAACAACGTCTTCGCGGTGCCAGCTATCTTGAAATTGCTCAGCGAGGTGGCGGCATAAAAGGTACCGTCGCCAGTACGCGAAGCGCAAGCAATGAAGAGTTACTCAAAAATGCTGTTAAACGGGCAAAAAGGCTATGCGAAGAAGGCGTCACAACGGTTGAAATAAAGTCGGGATATGGGCTCGATATCGACACTGAAGTACGCATGTTAAAAGTTGCCAAGCAGCTTGAACAATTACTGCCTGTTTCAGTTTGTACGACCTATTTAGGGGCACATGCGCTGCCTCACGAATTTGCTGATGATGCTGATGCCTATATCGATTTTGTATGCGAGCAGGCTATGCCACTTATGGCAACAGAGAACCTTGCCGATGCGGTAGATGTATTTTGCGAGACCATCGGGTTTTCTACCGTGCAAACCGAGCGGGTGTTTAACAAAGCCATTGAACTTGGACTACCCGTAAAAGCCCATGTAGAGCAACTTAGCGACAGCAAAGGTGCTTTACTGGCTGCGCGCTATAATGCGTTATCGGTGGATCATATTGAATACTTGGCTGACAGCGACGTCCCTATGCTTGCTCAAAGCGGAACCGTTGCGGTGTTGTTACCTGGTGCGTTTTATTATTTAAATGAAGTACAAAAGCCGCCTATTAACGCGCTTAGAAGCCATAATGTGCCTATGGCAGTGGCAACTGACTTTAATCCGGGAAGCTCGCCCCTTGCATCTATTTTAACGGCAATGAACATGGCCTGCGTCCAATTTCAGTTAACGCCTGAAGAGGCGCTGCGCGGTATTACCGTGCATGCCGCAAAGGCACTAGGTTTAACCGACAGAGGCGTTATTGATGCAGGCAAAGTGGCGGATATCACGTTGTGGGATATAGATACCCCTGCTGAGCTTGCGTATTGCATTAATGGACATCGCCCCACTGCCATTTATAAAGGAGGCGTTCATGTTTAACTGGCAAGGTCGTACTGACAGTGAAGATGGTGAAAAAGGCCTGCGATGGCATCAGCGCGTTAAGCATGACGTTGATCCTCAGGACTTCGCAAGTGATGCTGTCACAACGGATGTTGCGCTAGTAGGGTTTGCAAGCGATTTGGGCGTTAAGCATAACAAAGGCAGGCTTGGCGCCGCTGCTGGGCCTAACGCAATCCGCGGCGCCCTTGCCAATTTGCCGTGGCACTGGCCTTACGCTCAGTTGACTGATTTTGGCGATGTAGGCGTCGACCCTATTCGAACAGCTAATGAGATAGCTAATTCGCAACATAGCTTACATGGCAATTCAGATATTGATAGCACGTCGCGTATCGCGCAAGAGGCAATACCACAATGTGCACTCTCCCAAGCGCAGAACCAATATGCAAACGCTATCAGTTATGCCCTTACAGCCGATTTGCACACGAAGGCTAAGGGTACGACTAACAAGGAGCCTACCGACAATCAGCGACTTGTGATTGGTTTAGGCGGCGGTCATGAAATAGCCTGGGGAAGCTACTTAGGGCTTTTTAATGCCCATGCTAACCATGCTGAACAGGCAACTGTCGCAGGTGAACGTTCAGGTAAGCGCATAGGTATTATCAATTTTGATGCGCACTTTGACTTACGTAAACCTGCCCCGAACACCAGTTCAGGCACACCATTCAGGCAAGTGTATGAACACTGTCAACTGCACAATGTGCCTTTTCATTACGCCTGTGTCGGTGTATCGAAAGCGGCGAATACTTCTGCGCTTTTTGAATTCGCTGACTCTTCTAATACGCGTTATGTGTTAGATACTCAGTGTAACTTTTCTACCATCTGCGACACCTTAGCGCCCATGTTGCAAGACATTGACTTGCTTTATGTCACCGTATGTTTAGATGCGTTTCCAGCATCTGCAGCACCCGGCGTGAGTGCGCCAAGTGCGCTAGGCGTAGACCCACTATTGGTTATTCGCGTGTTACGTTACTTGGCAGAACAACAACAGGCCATGCAATACCAGTGGCAACTTTGCGATATTGCCGAAATGAACCCGCAGTTTGATATAGACAGTCGCACAGCCAAGCTGGCTGCACGACTTATTTTTGAAGTGACTGACGCGCTGGTTTAGTTTTCAGCGCGTTGACAAGCGGCTGCAGTAAACAACACATCGGTAGAGCTATTAAGCGCGGTTTCAGCAGAGTCTTGAATGACACCAACAATAAAGCCTACTGCCACCACTTGCATTGCAATTTCGTTAGGAATATTAAACAAGCTACAGGCAAGGGGTATAAGCAGTAGCGACCCACCTGCAACACCTGAACTACCACACGCCGATACAGCAGCAATAACGCTAAGCAAGACTGCCGTTGGAAAGTCAACTGCTATACCTAGGGTATTCACCGCTGCTAGTGTTAGCACGGTAATGGTAATGGCTGCACCGGCCATGTTAATGGTCGCACCCAACGGGATAGACACTGAATACGTATCTTCATCAAGCTTTAGACGTTTGCAAAGGGCCATGTTCACCGGAATATTGGCCGCAGAACTGCGCGTAAAGAACGCCGTGATACCACTTTCTTTTAGGCACTTAAATACCAGTGGATAAGGGTTCTTTTTCGTCGCCAAGAAGACCAACAATGGGTTGGTGATAAGGGCGATAAACAGCATGGCGCCTACCAGTACAGTAATAAGCTGCCCGTATTCTACAAGCGCACCAAACCCGGTAGAGGCAATAGTGTTTGCTACTAATCCAAAGATACCAAATGGCGCAAGCTTTATTACAAAACTGACAACGCTGGTTACGCTGTCTGCCATATTTTGAAGCAAGGCTTTAGTTGCTTCGCTGGCATGCCTAAGCCCTAATCCAAGACCGACGGCCCAGGTAAGAATGCCGATATAGTTACCATTAACCAGTGCGTTTACGGGGTTATCTACCATATTGTATAGCAAGGTAGTAAGGACCTCTGACACGCCTTTTGGCGCAGCTTGGCTTACCTCTGATGTCACTAAGCTTAAGCTTGTTGGAAAAGCAAAGCTGGCGAGCACTGCTGTTAAAGCGGCAATTAAGGTACCAACTAAATAAAGGACAAGAACGGGCTTAATGAAGGTTTGCTCGTTTTGTTTATGGTTGGCAATTGATGCCATCACTAGAACGAAAACAAGCAGTGGTGCAATTGCTTTTAAGGCTTTGACAAACAGAGTTCCTAGTAAACCAGCCGATTGTGCTGACGAGGGCGACAAAGTCGCTATCGCAATGCCGCATACAATTCCGATGATAATTTGCAGTACCAAACTGCCGTTCATATAGCGCTGAAACAGGCTCGGGCGTGACGTTGAATCCATAAATATTGGTCCATTATTATTTTGACGACGCACCTTATAGGATTACGCGCCGCAAATGAACCTGTTTGGCCTTAGTTTCCTGCAAATTACCGTAAGCTGCCCGTTTATGAGTGTTTCCACATTGCGCATCTCCCGCACCTTCTAACAACAAATAAGCCATTGAATGTTGTAATAATTGTTTCTATTTCCTGACATGTTTCACCTGTACTTTAGTACAGCCTGCATAGAAGTAGGTCACACTAACAAAAGGAAATATAATGAAAAAATATTTAGCATTGCTGTTAGCACTAACTACGTTTAACACCCTCGCAGATAACTGTGTCTATCAATGCCCAACTGGGCTTTCTGGTCAAACGATCACAAGATCTATTTATACTCTCAACAATAATAGTCAAACTAAGTTTGCTAACTGGGTAGCTTATCATGTTACACCAAGCACCATTGATGGACCTTCTCGAAGCCGCAACTGGAAAGCAGATCCTTCAATAAGTTCAGTCAACACACTTGAGCCTGGCGACTACACTAGTGCTTGGGCAACCATTGGTACGGACAGAGGACATCAAGTTCCGTTGGCATCGTTTAGCAACACAAGCGACTGGCAGTCACTGAATTATCTATCTAACATTACGCCGCAAGACTCCGACTTAAACCAAGGCCCATGGGTAGATTTAGAAAACGCAGTACGAAGCTTTGTTCGAAGTGGACAAGATGTTTACGTAGTATCAGGCCCATTGTACGAATGGTATTTTGCGACGCTTCCAGAGGCAGACGAATCTCATACTATTCCAAGCGGATACTTTAAGGTAGTCATTACAAATGTTAACGGTTGGGTAGAAGCGTCTGCATTTATTATGGAACAAAATGCATCGCGTAATGATAATTTCTGCGCTACGGAAGTAACCGTTAATGAAGTCGAATCGCGCTCTGGTCTAAATATTATGCCTTCGTTACCTAGCTACAAAGAGAGTGCCGTTGAAGGCCGGTTAGGCGGCCTTACTCGTGAACTTGGCTGTTAGTCTAACGTAGCACATAGGCAAGGACGCCTACACTTGCTTAAACAAGTAATAAACACTACGTCCAAAAGCGTCTTATTAATGACGCTGTAGCAACTGATATTTCAGTCTAAAGTGACTGCGTTTCTAATACTGACTGCGTATGCGAAATCCACTCGTATAGCGGAGTTTTATCATCGATGTAGAAATCAGGTTGTATACCCACGCCGTCGATAGCCATGTGGGGAATTCTCAGGCTTTTTGTAAGGCTGTAATGTAGGGTAAACACGCCGCTTGGCGACGTGGTTTGGTGCATGTTCGAGATATCAAGTACGCCGGCAGTAGTATGCCCAAATAGCTTCACTTTTTGGCTTTGCTTTGCGGCAAGTAAAAATTGTTCAGCAGTACTGCCGTTACGCGAATCTATGAGCACACCAATGCGCTTTGGCAGGGGGTGAACCTTATCAAATGTCTCAATCGTCACATCTTCATCAATATTGATGTAATCACCTATGTGCTGCTGAAGGGTTTCGTAACCCTCTCTAGCCCACTGCTTTTCTTCGTCACTAAAATGCGGGTGTTCAAGAAAACCAAGCATTCGAGAGTTATTAAGCTCGGTAGATAAGTACTCCATTCCTACGGTGCGAATTGGGTTTGTGTACATAATGGGTGTTAACGATGCGTAACTTACGTCGCTGCCGCCGCCGTTGCCGCGAATGTCGATAATGAGGTTTTCAGTTTTTAAGATCGTTTCTAAATTTTGCACAATAACCGCATCGATATCATTTTTAAACCCATGGTCGAACGAAGGTATACGCACTAGCACAGTATCTTGCGAGACTCTTTCAAATAAGGGTTGGCTAGCATCAAGCATGCGCAGATAGCGTTTGATATTAGCAGGCGACTCTTTTCGCGGCGCCTCACGAGACATTACGATAAAGTTATTTCCCAGTACCAACTCGTTTTGGCCTAAAAACGTAATAGTGTCTATTTCTCGTGGAGAATGGTCGCCCATAAAAAACGTGGCTTTATTTGCGCTTTTATCTTGATAATCATGAATAATGAATTTCACTTGTCCTACTTTCCAAGCAGGGTTAGCGCTTTCAGTAATATAGCCTTTGTACTCACTACCTTCTTTTTTGAGCGCAACCGTATAGCTTGAGAATTGCCAAATACCTTCTAAATCTTCAATAGGTTTGTCTTTTAGATATTGCTTGAATGCGGGTATATCGACATTGTGTACCGTCGATGAGCCTGTAACATCATTTGAACTGTTGTTATTGATAGTTACCGCAACGTGGCCTTTGCGAAAAAACAGTACCCAATCGCGCAGCGCCTCGTGGCATTGGGCTAGGCTATTTGTGTTTTTTATCCGCGCCAAAATCGCATTATTGTGTGCAGAATAGCTTTCCTGCCCTTTATTTGAGATGGCGTAATGAAAACCCGCATCGTTGTTTTCAAACGTAGTTTTCAGCCATTCAAATTCCTTTTCGCACTCAACTGCGCTGCCGTAAGAAAAGAAGGAAACGAAAAGGGGAAGAAGTGCTATTTTTTTCACTGTGCATGACATCCATATCTAGGTTTGGCTAGATAAAATAACACAAATTCAATATCTTGCTAGTAGTAACGGAGTCCCCTATAAGCAGTGGTTCTACCCCACCGCGTATTGTTTCTCTAACGCGCTTAACCCAACGCCGTTGCGCTTGATCACTTTGAGCTGAGTAGGAATGCGTTCTTTCATGGCTTCGATATGACTGATCACGCCGATCATTTTGCCGCTGGCGTTTAAGTTATCTAGCGCATCAAGTGCCACATCCAGCGTTTCAGCATCTAGTGTGCCAAAGCCTTCATCTAAAAACAGTGAATCGATACTGGTCTTGTGACTCACCAAATCAGAGAGCGCTAGTGCAAGGGCTAAGCTCACTAAAAAGCTTTCGCCGCCTGATAAGGTTTTAGTATCACGTACAACGTCGCCCTGCCACGTATCCAGCACACTCAATCCAAGTCCCTCGTTTTCCTTGCGAATAAGCTGGTAGCGACCGTGTAACTTGTCGAGCTGTTGATTCGCTAGCTGCACCAGATTGTCTAGCGTTAAGCCTTGCGCAAAGCGCCTGAACTTGTCACCGCTTGCCGAGCCAATTAGCGAGTGCAAATAGGTAATGTCATCGTAGTAGGTTTCAAACGACGCCATTTCACTGACCAACTGCTGCTGCTTTTCTCGCGCTTGATTATTTGCCCTAACCTGCTGCTCTACCTGCCCTTGCTGTGAAAGCAGCGTATCTTTTTGCGCCATTTTCTCTGTAAGCGTATCTGACGCCCAACTAGCGCCCTTCTCATCAAGGCTTGCCTGCCACGACTTTGCATTCTCATGAGATAACAGCTTGTTCAATGCCTCTTCAGCATTGGATAAGCGCAGTTGCGCTTGACTGTGTTTTTCGACAAGTGTTTTTTCTAAACTGACAAGCCGTTTGCGTTCATCATCGTTAAGCAATGCAGCGGAAAAGGCCTTCTCATCATCAAACGGGCTTGCTGACAGCTTTTCGGTAAATTGTGCATTGGCCTGTTCAAATGCCGCACTTTTCTCTTTTAACTGCTCGTTTAGCTGTGCAATTTCAGCTTCTAGTCTAGACACACGCGTATCCGCAATATGCAATTGCTGCGTGGTGTCTTGCAGAGTAGATTCCGCTTTCGCTATCGTGTTGCTTGCCTGGGTTCGTTGTGCATCAATGTCTTTCTCAGGAAACAGAGTGTCTCGCTTTTGTTTTAGCGCTGATATGGTTTCCGCTACTTTAACGCTCTCATCATTAACTTGTTTTAACTGCTTTGACACACTCTCAATGTCGCGTTTTAGCTCGATAACTTTATTATTAAAGTCAGTGATATGCGGTGTTAATGCTTCGAATTGTTGTTTGTTTTGCTTGTAGGTTTTAAGGGCTTCAGCCTTATCAACCAGCCACTGCTGAAGGTTTTGTGCGCTGGGTGGTTGCTCTTGTTCTTTTTCTTGTTCTGGCGCCTGTTCTAGCAATTCAGCTATACGTGTTAATACCGATTGAGTACGGCTGTCGAGATCACGTTGTTTTTTCTCCAATACATCGCTGTCATTGGTCATTTGTTGTTGTAGCGAAGTGACCTGTTGTTCAATCAACTGCTTTTCATTGGTTTTACTTAACAAAGTATTGTTTGTGTTCGTCACGGTAGACGTTGCGCCATTTAAGGCGGCTTCTGCATGAGCAATGCTCTCAAGCTGCGCTTTTATTGCCTCGCCTCGCGCTTTAAACTGGGCCACAAAATCTGACAGGCCCTTTTTGTTTGTAATATCAAGTGCAGGTAGCGTCTCATTAAACGACGCAAAGGCAGCGGTGAGTTCCTCAGTAAAGCCATGCCATTTGGCGGTAAGCGATTCCTTAGACGCAGTAAGTTGGTCGCACTGCTTTTCAATTTGCGCAAGTGTGAGCTCTGCGTTAGTAACACTTTCTTTGGCTTTGGCACCTTCTAGCTCAATGCTTTCTAGCTTTTGCTTAAGGGCATCACGACGCGTAATAGTCTCTGGTACGTCTATCGCTACGCTTGATACAGGGTGCTCGTTTGCGCCACACACAGGGCACGGTTCACCGGCTTTAAGCTGCGCACGCAACTGAGCCACTTCAGCGTCAAGTGCGATAAGTGCTTCAATATCTTTAAGCTCAGTTCTGGTTTGCTTGTACAACTCGACAAGACGGTTTCGTTCAGCCTGCTGCTGATTAAGGGTTTCGTGATGCGCATGGTGTTGCGACGTGAATTCACTAAGCTGACCTTCAGCATCACTATATTGTTGCTGTAAATGCTCTAGCTGAAGCAAATTGTTCCACTGCGCTAGCTTGCTATCACGCTCCTGCGTCAGTGCCGCTTTATCACCGTTAACTAATAATGCATCAAGCGCTTGCTGGCATTTTGCGAGGTGTTGTTGTTCCTTTTCACACTGCGCACTCAGCGCTGCAACAGATTGCTCAATGCCCTGCTGCTTTGCTTTAAGCTCGGCCAAACTATGGGTATCGGCTTCATGCTTTTTAGCCAACGCTGAAATTGTTTGATATTCAATGGCAATATGCCCTGCGCTTTCATTCCACCCGCTAATGTGTTCGGCCATAGCGCCTAGGCTTGCGTTCGCATTAAGGTAGCTAGACAGCGTTTCTTGCTCACGCTTTTGACTTGCAACTTCATGTTCTCGCTGCGTTTTTTGTTGCTCTAGCGCGTTTAATTCATGGGTAAGCGTTTCAATAGCTTCACGGTGATGACGCAGTGCTTTTTCACTATGACCAAGTTCATTGTCGATAGGTAGAATATCGTTTGTAATGCGCTGCTCTAGTGCGCTACTTTGCGACTTGGCGTTATTAAGCGCAGCATGGGCCTGTTCAACCCCTTGGGCGGCTTGTTGTTTTTGTTGCTGTACATCTGGCAACAGCGCTGTTTTTTCATTCAGGCGCGTTTGATAGCTTTCTACATCTCGTTTTAGTGATTGCATACTCGCGTAAGGCACCCTAAGCGCTTCGGCAGGTTCACTGCGCCTTAAACTATCGAGCTCATCTTTAGCTTCGCTTATTGCCGCATCAGCTTCTGCTTTGTCGTGCTTTGCCGTATTTACTGCGTTTTTGCTTTCTTCTAATGCTTGTTGCCAGTGCTTTTGTTGCTGTAAATATTCAATCTCCGTATTCAGCGCCTTCACATTCACTTGTACTTCACTAAGCTGTTGCTCAAGGGCCGTAACTTGCTCTTCGCTAAGTAGAGTTACACCTTCTAATTTAAGCGAAAATTCTTTTTTAGTTTGCTTGGCGTCTGTAAATTGTTGATGCACCGCTTGTGATATTTGGCCATAAATCTCTGTTCCGGTAAGCTCTTCAAGGAGCTCTGCCCTATCACCTTCATTAGCATTTAAAAATGCAGCGAAATCGCCTTGAGACAGCATCATCGATTTTGTAAAGCGTGCAAAGTTAAGCCCAGTTAAGCGCTCAATCTCGTCACTTTTGGGGCGCACTTGCGTGGCCAGTACTTTACCTGATTCAACTTCGGCAAGTTCTACATCGGCACTTTGCAAATTGCCATCAGCTTTGCCTCTTGCCCGCCGCATACTCCAAAACGCGCGGTACGCTTTGCCCTTAATATCAAATTCTACCTCAGCCAAACACTCGGCAGTACCGCGGGTCATAATGTCGTTGTTCGACACAGAAATCGCCCCAAGGCGCGGCGTTTGGTGGTAAAGGGCCAGACAGATGGCATCCAGCAAAGTGGTTTTTCCCGCGCCAGTGGGCCCGGTAATAGCAAATAAACCATTGTCTACAAAAGGAGATTGTGTGAAATCAATTTTCCACTCGCCTTTAAGAGCGTTTAGGTTTTTAAGACGTAAATTGAGGATCCTCATGCTTTATCCTCCGTCTCATCAAAGAGCAGCGAGGTTTGCTGTAAACTCACTGTATCTTCTGGCGGTGTATTTTCTGGCGTCTCGCCAAGCTCGCTACTTTGAACGCTCTTTTTGCCACCACCTTGAATACTGTTTTGAACACCTTGCTGACCATCAAGGTCTTCTTGATTGGTGTTGACCAACTCAACAGCGTCGGCAAATAAGTTGGATATTCGCGACATACGCTCAGGCGTGTCGTCAAAATTCTCAAGCTCAAGTCGCGCTTCGAACACCTCAGTGACTGACAGCTCACTTAGCTGCACATTCTGCTTTTCAGATAAACGATTTACTTGCTGTTTTCTCACCCGCTTAAGCTGCAAAATTTCAGCATGTTTACCGTCTAGCATTTGCTGAATGCGCTGCTGTAAGTCCGTCAGGTAGTCTTGAGTTTCTACTTCAATACACAGCCATACTGGCTGCACTTCAGTGGCATTAGCAATGTCGTCAGACGTAGTAATTTTTTGCTCTATAGTGGTAAGGTCGCCCTTTATAACTTGCATTGCCTGAAAACGAGGCACCGATATTGTGGTTATCTCGGGGCCATTTTCATCACCATCAAAATCCACCAGCACTACTTGTTTTTGCGTATTAAGCTCGTCAAAACTTAGGGGAATAGGCGAGCCAGAGTAACGAATATGTGCTTTCCCAGCCACTTTCTGTGGTCGATGAATATGACCCAACGCAATGTAATCTGCCGGCGGAAAGCCCGATGCATCAAAACCTTCTAATGTGCCGATATAAATGTCGCGAACACTTTCTGACTGGCTTACGCCAAGTGCTGTTAAATGTCCCGTGGCAATAATAGGGATCAGCTTGTCACTTGCGCTTGAACTAGCTTCACGCAGCGACACGGCCTTTTGGAACAAGGTAGCGTAATGCTGTTTTATGGCATCACCCAACGCTTGGCGTTTTTCAACAGCATCTTGCCCTGCGCTACTTATAATGACATCACGAGGACGAATAAATGGCACCGCACACAAGATGGCACCGCAATTCCCCTGACTGTCTTCTAATGTAATGACCTGGTCGTCAGCATCGCCGAAAGTACTGGCGATAACATGGCTATTTAAGTATTTCAGCAACGCTTTGCTTTCGTTAAGTACAGATACAGAGTCGTGATTTCCGCCCAGTACAATCAACGTACATTTCTTTGTTTGCAGCGCACCGATAAATTCATGATATAGCTCGCGGGCATAACTTGGCGGTGTGCCCGTATCAAACACATCGCCTGCTACAATAAGCGCATCAACACTGTGCGTTTGAACTTCATCAAGAAGCCATTTTAAAAAGGCAGCGTGTTCGTTCTTTCGGCTTTTGGTAAAAAAGCTTTGGCCAAGGTGCCAATCTGAGGTGTGCAGTATTTTCATGTAGCAGAGAAACCAGGAATGTAGTGTAGAGAATTAGCGCATCAAGACGGTTAATGCCTTGTCTGTATGAACTATAGAGATTTTCTATTTGTGTGACAACGACCTAATGACATTAAGGTGTATGGTTTTGGACTTTGAGTTTGGGTATTGAGGTTTGAGCTTTGAAGCTTGGGTTTTAAAATTTGGGATCTTAGTGGCACTTACATCTGTTTTGAAAATGGTCTGCGCTATGTTGAGCAAGCCATTGCCCATTCACGATGATTGTTAGTGAATGGGCAAGGTTACGGTACGCCAACTTATTTGCTGTAAGAAACGTTAGCAATAGCCTGGCTTTCAATATTTAGGTACTTTTTAATTGCTTCACTGTTTGCACCGTATTGGTCAACGAATTCAGCAACAGACATGCCGTTACAGGTCATTTCGCTGGCAACATACTGCTTATCAACAGCAGACAGTTTAAGCTCTTTATGCAATTTCCATTTGTTACCCGTAGCTGCAGCAACACAAAGATTTGAAGTAACAGAATCATCTGCTGCCTCAATTTGTGTAGAGGCCATAGCAGCACCAGTGAACATAGTAGCAATTGCGACAGTAGCGATAGATTTTACAAGCGTTTTCATAGCACGATTTCCTTATTGAATGACATTGAGTAATGTTTAGTGAATGCACTTGTGTGCAATTTGCTAAACTTATCCAGTCTATTTCAATGACCGCGCCAACTTTTAATTACCCATACAATTCAAAGACTTAAACAAAAAACACCAAAAACAAAGCCAACATCACTCTGTGCCAAAAACCATCAAAATACGCTATTGACTAACATTTAGCGATTTTGACCACTGCTATTTTTCGCCTTTGCAATGAACGTGAACTTGCTACGCACTTTGATATATATTATCCCAATAATTGTCGAGTATTGCGCAAGCCTCACGCAATGGTTTTGCTTTAAATATGTCGTTTGATTGCGAAACAATATTCATACGCACAAGTTTGTTAAGGGCATCGGCCACGTCGAAATCGAGTACGCATTGGTGCTGCTGCATAAACCAGTGCTCAATTTTCTCGTCAAGTTCCTCTGCGCTAATGCCCGTGCTACCGAAGTTAAGCAAAAAGGAATATGCCAACAGCGCCTCTTTGCAATCCTCTTCTTCTGCAGCATCGATAAGGGTGTGAAAAACGCCCGCGTTGTTATCAAGGTTTTTAAAATAGAGATTGTCAGACAAGGCTTTCATAAAGCGAATTTTTCTGTTTTTAAACTTTGTCCACTCTTTGAAAATAAAGCTTCCGAAGACGCCCATACCAATACCAAAGGTCATTAAACTTTGCGTAGTAAGCGTCACTTCTTCATCTCTTAACCCTAGCCAAAACGCCACTACTGACGCCATTAAAATAAGCGATGCGCCAAGCTTAGTAACCAATACTACCGTGCCTCCTACTGCCGCCGACGCGCCAATAATCAGCTTGTCTAGTGGTCTCATGCGCACTTCGCTGTTGGGAAACAGCATTTCCAAATCGGCTTTTGGGACGTTCTGAAAAAGCTTCACTATGGTTGAGCCGGGCGTAAAAGTGAGTGATTTTCGGTTATTTTGATTAAAGTAATCTGCGTCTTTAAACGTAATGTATACCGCTACGCGATCGTAGTGCGTAAACTCAATTTTTCTTTTTCTTAGCCCCCACCACTGACGAAGTGTTTCTGTTTTAACTGACTCTCCACGACGGTAGAACACAACGTCTTCAAAATCGTCAAACTGTACTTCTAAGCGCACTTTAAATAACGACTCTTCATTAAGCGCTTCTCTTAGGTCTTCGTCAGTAACTTTCTCAAAATTTGCAGCGTCGAGCAGTTCTGCAAAGCCCGACGAAAATGCCTGTTTGCTTGTTTGTAAGTCAGTATGAGTTATCTGACCTATCACGCGAGTATCACGGTTAGGATCAAACAGCGCATAGTTATCTTTAAGATGTTCTAAACGATTGTGATAATCGTAGTGAATGCGGCTCACTAAAAGCTTTGCGAACGTGTCGAATTGATTGGCATTCTCTATATCAGGCGATTCAGTAAGGTCTTCGCACAATGTAATAACATCATGCTTTCTAAAAGGAATATAGCGTTCTCGCGTCATTGTATTTTTCTTATTCCCGAGCATTAACAAATGAGGTTAAAGCAATGTGGTACAGCAAAGCTAGACCGAACTCAAGTTTCAGTTCCCACATTACATCTAAGGTATAAACATCACCACTTCATAGATATTCATCATTTTATGTGCATCACGATTTGGTATACTGCGCCGATGAGTTATCCCGTTCCCGCCAATCAGGTTGAAACCCTGTACGAAATTAAGAAAAGCAAGTTTATTGCTTTTGCTGCCTTTGCGAATTCTCGCGAAAGTGCCATGGCGCTGTTAGACAGCGTTAAGCAACAATACCCGGACGCACGCCACCATTGTTGGGCCTATGTATTTGGTAGCCCAAATATGCCCACTAGTGCAGCCATGGCCGATGACGGTGAACCTAGCGGTACTGCGGGGAAACCTATTCTTAATGTGCTACAACACAAAGACATTGGTGACATCATGATTATTGTCACACGTTACTTTGGTGGTATTAAACTGGGTGCAGGCGGATTAGTACGAGCCTATTCAGCGGCTGCACAGCAAGCAATTGACGAATTAGAGATACGCCAAGAAATAAGCTTAGAAGATGTGTTTGTAGAGGTTGATTTTAAGCATGAACAATTTGTGCGCCACTTGGTAGAACAAGCTTCAGGCGATATAGCACAGTGCGATTATTCCCACTGTGTAGATATGCACATAAAGCTGCCTGCCACCGAAGTGGCAGGATTTAAAGCGCACATGGCACCTGTCGCGATGAGTGTAAAATCGTCGCGTTAGCTAGAGAGTTAAAACTGACTCACGCTATGCCTTATACGTGCCACGGATAGGGTAATTGTTGTCTGGATTTCTTATAAACTCTAACCCTGAAACCAACTGCTCTAGATCGGGGCGTACAAATGGTGCGTTGGCTATTTCAGCAATATGAATCTCGTTATTCTCGTTGAGCACAAATAACGCAGGTTCAGCAAAGTTATGATCCGTTTCTTTTTCTGAACGAGGCGTTGAGATGTAAAGCCCTAGTGTCTCCATGTCTTGCTGAGTTAGGCCGTAAGCAATAGGAAAACTGATGGAGAGATCTTTCATATGCTCTTCAAGTTGCGCTTTGCTGTCTCCACTAACAGCAACTAAGTCGACGTTTAATTCTCGTAGCCGACCTTTGAATTCTTCAAGCTTGTTGAGATATTTAGTACAGATTGGACAGTGCTTTCCCCGAAACACTACAACCATTTTCCAGTCACATCCTTCTTGCTTGTCAGCAAGTGCGACAACCTCATCTGAAGACGATTTAACCGTAATATCGGGGAATTGAGTAGCGGGGTGCAATTTCTGTGTATACATATCGAGTTCCTTAGCAATAATAATTCGTAAATCCTTCACAAAAGCGATGAATGCTTCACTTTTATTTTGAAGTATCATTTATTGCTACGCTGATTCGTCATAATAGATCGGCACAATGAAGTAGCACCTACGAAAAGTGTGGTAAAACAGCGTGATATTAAAGTACTGTTTACGCCGTTTACTATTGTGATTGAAAGCGGTGCGCGACACGATTCAGGTAAGTGCAGCCGGTATGTTTATCACTATACCGGTTAAAATACAGCGGCCCAAAGCCCGTATTTAGTCTGCTTCACTGATTTGTTTTAGACGTGTAGCGCTGTTATCACACCAAAAGCAATTTTCTGCAGGCTTACGTTTAATCGCTTGGGTAAAAGCCTGCTTAGCCGGTGCATACTGCCCGTTTATAAAATACGCTTCTCCTAGACTGTCCCATAAATTACCGTCGTCGCTGTAGAGTTCGACATTCAGCAGTAACAGGGCTATTGCGTCGTTATATCGTTCATGATCCACTAACCGCAAACCGGCACGATTCAAAATACGCTTGTTATCAATCTTGCTGGCAAAATTTTTCTGTAACACTGCCTTTTTGTGCTCAGGGCTACCGGTTGTGTTTAGCGATAGTCCTACAATTTGGCTGGTGATGCCGGTCTCATAGACTGGTAACGGTTCCTTTTCAAAAAGGTACTGCTCGATGTTATAAGGCAAGGCCATGGTACTTTCCACCAATGCATTTGAGGCAAACAGGATTAATATTTTTTCATCTGGTAACCATCGAAAGTCAAAGTAGTAGGTACCATTTGAGCCATTGTGACCAATAAAAGTGGTTTCCCGTGGGGTTGGCATGACTGCCCAGCCATAACCATAGTGGCTGGTGCCCTCCTCGTTTTCTGCTACATGGGGCTTAAAGAGCTGATCGCGGTATTTTGCAGACAACACCGATTCACTCTGTAGCGCTTGTGCCCACAGATACATATCATTCATGGTGGACAGCATGCCGCCATTTCCTTTCAGTGGCCAGGCGATAGCTGCATCCTCAAAGTACTTATCCCGGGTACTACCAGTCTCTACTTCGCCAAACAAATACCCTGCAGCCGCAGGGAGTTCCGCCAATACCGGATTAAGATAACCGGTATGGTACATACCGGCTGGCTCAAACAAGGCCTTTTGAAGGTACTCTTCGTAAGACACCCCGCTTACCAGCTCAATGATCCGCGCCAGAATACTGTAACCAGCATTTGAATAGGCATAGCCTTCACCTGGTGCAAAATAAAGCGGTAAAGCAAACAGCCGGTTAAAAAACTCATCGGTCGGGACGTGTGTAAAATCACTCGCTCCAATGCCATTGGCAATACCAGCTGAATGGGTAAGGAGCTGATGCAGAGTGATAGCTTGTTTATCTTCGGGCAGGCTGTTAAAAAACCGGCTAATTGGCGTTGCAGTGCTTAGTTTGCCCTGTTGTACAAGATGCATCACTGCAGCGGCGGTAAACTGCTTGGTTACAGAACCGGTATCAAACAAGGTATCGGCGGTAATAGGCGTACTCCCCTGTCGCTCTGTTTTTCCGTAACCTTTATTTAAACGAAGCTTACCGTCTTCAGCAATTAATACGGCGCCGCTGAAACCGTTGTTCTTAGCAGTCGTTAAATACTGATCGAGCTTATTTAAGTCGGATGCATCGGCGGCGGACACCATGGGGCTGGTTGTTATCACCAGGGCAAGTAGGGCTATTTTGAGTGAACGCATTACCAACTCCGTTTCAGGTGCTTTTTAGTAGAGTCGCAGACGCAGACCAAAAAGTTTTTATTGTTGCTGCTGTTGTTTAATCGTCTGCCACTAAGAAACATAACAGTTGTATAGTGGCTGGTCGAATAGGTAAAAATCAATCTTAAGTGTGGATGCAAATTGTAAACAAGCGTTAATGTCCACGCTTGCCGCTCAAACACGAAAAAGCTAAAAGCATCTGCCGGAACATTTATGAAATTTTATACCGTCAGGTTCTGTCAGCTATGGTTGGGATTAGCTCTTGGAAATGTTGCTCTTTCTGAAAGTAAAAAAGCAGCCCTAGGGCTGCTTTGATTCTTTGTCTTTCGCAATTACTACTGAGAGAATTATTACTGAACGTAACCCTCGTTAGCTTTCACCGTCAGAGGGTGATAGCCCGGCTTCGCTTCTTCAAACGCACGTTTCGCAAAGGCTTTGCCTTCTGGCGTTTTAGACAATTCGCGATAAAGCGGCTTAACCAGCTTATTGCGACCAATAGTGACTAAATAGCTATATAGACGTTCAAAGGCAGGTTGGTAGTTGTTCTCAACTGCAATCATTAGCCAGCTGTGCGCTATTTCATTGTTTTGCGTTGACGTTAATGAGAATGCAGCATCAAGTTCTGCAAGCTGCTCTGCACTTAGCGACTTTGGCATGTTGTTAAGGAAGTATAACCACTCATGCACTGTCCACTGTGCAGTATCGATATCAGCCGCATTTACTTCACTGGCAAGCCATGCATTGCGCGTAGTGTCTATTTTTACAAACGCATCTGATTCAGGCTTAGGGGCACCTTCTGGAATACCCGGTTCGAATATCCAGGTGTTAATACGCTTGGCATCTAGCTTATCAGGATACTGTTTTAGTAACGTATCTTCTAAGTAAGTGATAAAGGTGTCGGTTGTAATGCTCTTGAACGCGAAGTCTTTAAAGTATTGCATTAAGAATGCATCAAAGTTTTCACGACCAATCTTGTGCTCAATTTCGCGTAAAAACAACGCGCCTTTTTCATAAGGGATATTTGAAAATACGTCGTCTGGATTGCGGCCGCGTAGGTCGATTGCCAGTATCTCATCGTTGGCGTCTAGCGCAGCAACATCATTTTGTAAGTCTTGGTATCCCAATACCGCTTCTTTCTTAAAACGATCATGTCCGTAGATCATTTCCATAATGCGATAAGTTAAATAAGTGGTGAAACCTTCATTTAGCCAAAGGTCGCGCCACGTTGCATTAGTTACAGTATTGCCAGACCAACTGTGTGCAAGTTCATGTGCAATTAACGACACTAAGCTCTTATCACCTGCGATAACGGTTGGGGTGATAAAGGATAAACGCGGGTTTTCCATACCGCCAAAAGGGAAAGAAGGAGGAAGAATTAACAAATCGTAGCGATCCCATTGGTATGGACCATATGTTTCTTCAGTCACTTCTAGCATGGCTTCCGTGTCTTCGAACTCTTTTGCCGCGCTTTCTAACAATGCAGGTTCAGCATATACGCCCGTGCGCTCGCCCATTGCTTTAAACTCTAGGTCGCCAATAGCTAACGCAATAAGGTATGACGGAATAGGCTGAGGCATAGTGAATTCGTACTCACCGTCGCGCTCTGTTGTTGGATCATTTGAAGCACTCATTACAGCCAATAACGACTTCGGCGTTTTGATCGTGGCATCATAAGTAACGCGCACTTGAGGCGAGTCTTGAAGTGGAATAAAACTACGCGCATGCACGGCTTGTGCTTGGGTAAACAAGAAAGGGTGTTGTTTACCGGCAGTTTGCGCGGGAGTTAACCACTGTACGCCCGACGCTTCTGGCGACGTTGAATAAGCTACCGTTACACTGTTTACGCCTTCTGGTAGAGTGATTGAAAGCGGTGTACCTAAATCATCATCAACCTTGCCCATTTCAAATGCGATATCGCTACCTTGCGCCGTTACACTCCTGATATCAAGTGCACGCGTATCAAGCACAAGTGTATTGTTTTCAGGAGCAGTGCGTTCAACGTCTAAGGTCACTTCACCAATAAGCTGTTTGGTATCGAAGTCTGCTGTAAGGTCAATAGTTAAATGCTTTACTCGAACTTCGTCTGGATTAGCAAAGGAGTGATAATCAACACCAGAGGCAATCTCAGCGTGTGAGTTCAACGCTTGGTCTGTACCCTGAGTTGTATCTTGCGTGGTATTTTGAACAGCGCTATCTTTGGCGCCTTGCGCTTGAGAGGCGACGTCGCTATTTTCGCTGCAAGCAAAAAGTACTGGCATGCTTATACACGCTGCCAGTAATCCATATTTATTCATGTGACTTCCTAAAGGTAGTGATAACACGGTTCATGTTATCAAGCCTTTAGGAATCACGCGAATATTAAGCGACTATTACACGAATAGTACGATGTATTTACTTAACTGAAATATCTACTTCAATGTTGCCGCGAGTAGCGTTTGAGTAAGGGCAAACCTGATGCGCAGTGTCAACGAGTGCCTGTGCTTGCGCTTTGTCCATGTCGCCTAAATCAACCGTAAGTTTAACCGCAATAGCAAAGCCTTGCTCGATAGGACCAATGGATACGTCACCCGTTACATTAATGTCGTCGGCCAATTTAATTTTCTGTGCCGCAGCCACGTGCTTAAGCGCACCAATAAAACACGCAGAGTAACCCGCTGCGAACATTTGCTCAGGGTTAGTGCCCTCTCCGCCTGCACCGCCCAGTTCTTTTGGTGTAGATAGTTGAAGTGATAGCTTGCCGTCACTTGATTTTGCTGTACCTTCACGACCACCCGTCGCAGTTGCTGTGCCGGTATAAACCACTTGTTGAAGCTTGTGCATAAGTGCTCTCCTTTCGTTCATAAATTTGGTGCGCTTGGCATACTAAAACTTACCTTACCAAACCCACATACTTTGCATGCAAAATAAATTAACACCATCCCATCTTGCAGATCAAGTACTTTGCATGCAAAATATAAAATCATTTTTTAACGAGGCCGTACCATGTCTGAACTCCTAAAATTAGAAAATCAGTTATGTCATCGGTTTTATACATTGTCGAATGCCTTTACACGGGCATACCGGCCCTTGCTGAAAACCCTTGATATAACCTACCCTCAGTACGTCACGTTAATGGCGCTTTGGGAAAACGACGATATCACTATCGCGAACTTGTTAGAGGTCACTGACATCGACGGTGGTGCCATGTCGCTTATCTTAAAGAAGCTTGAAGCAAAGGGCTTTTTAACTGTCATTAAAGACGACAACGACAAACGCGTGCGACGGGTAAAACTTACGACCGAAGGTATAGCGAAAAAAGCGGTTGCTGAAGAAGTTCCCACACAGATGCTATGTAAACTACAGGGGATGACGAAAGAGGAAAGCCACATGCTAAGAGACTTACTTGATAAGCTCGGTGGATGTTTTTCGCAATCAGCCTCTGACGATAACCTGTAAAATGTCACTGCATTGTCATCACATTTTGCGCTCAGTTTGCTATTATCAACGTATTGAGCGAACAAGTGTTCGCCTAAAAAGCGTGTTTTTTCTGACGTTATTTCGCGATTAGATGTATCAATGCACGCTGTAAGGCAAAAACAGCACTTAGCAATATTAGTAATGTCATTAGCAATATCAGTGGAGCCAGCATGACGACTTCAAATGCGTTTACGCAAACTGCCAATGCCGCAAAAGAAAAAGCGAAGCAAATTCCCGCCAAAGCGTATTCTGTTGTGGAAGAATGGCTCAATAGCATCAGCCATGGTGCGGGATTAATTGCGGCTATTGTTGGTTTGTTTTTTATGCTCTATCGAGCCGACAATACGCTAGAGTTGACCACCGCTGCCATATACGGATCTACGCTGATATTAATGTTCCTAAGCTCTACCTTGTATCACGCCATTTCACATCACAAAGCCAAAAGCTGGCTTAAGCTTTTTGACCATAGTGCAATATATTTGTTGATAGCAGGTACTTACACACCTTTATTACTTGTATCCATAGGTGGTGTGCTGGGAATCACTATGACAGCCATTATTTGGTGCTTAGCCATTGCGGGTGTTGCCTTTAAACTTGTGGCACAGCATCGCTTTCCTAAAGTGTCGGTAATGACCTATCTATTAATGGGATGGATAGCATTAGGGCTTATTTATCCGCTCTACATGGCACTACCCGGCGCAGGGCTATGGCTATTGGTAGCAGGCGGTTTGTGCTTTAGCGTAGGCGTATGTTTTTACGTTGCCAAAAAAGTAAAGTACACTCACGCAATATGGCATGTGTTTGTCATTGGTGGTTGTAGTTGTCACTACTTCTCTATCTACTATTTTGTGGTATGACTGCACAGTAAAGTCAATTGTTGTAAACCTTAAAAGGCGAGTATTACTTCGTGGAATCGACGCAAGATACATCAGAAAAGCAACCCAGTATTGCTTGGTTTTCCCTTGGTGCAGGCAAGATCTGTCTTGGAAAGAAACCCACTGATGATGTATACCCTCGTCTAAAAAGTTTAGGGGTTACACACCTTGCCACAGTCCAAACCAGTGAAGAAGATGCGCCTAGAATACGAGATGGTGCTTTAGCAGCGGGCCTTGAATGGCTATGGGTGCCGTTCCTTCACCCTTCTGCAAAGTCGCCTACTGAAGATGTTCACCTGCATCAGTACCTTCATGAACTATCTCAAATGTTAAGTGAAGGTGCGCGTATTTATTTACATTGTGATGGTTCGCAGCACCGCTGCAGCCTGCTTTTCTACGCGCTTTGTCACTACCGCCGAGTACCTTCTAACAGTGCTTATGGCGCGCTTCATAGTTTTGGTGCAAATGCCGCTAACGGTTTGTTGCGCTCTGAATTAGCGTGGGCAGCGGAACTTGGTCACACTGCGCCACGCATTTAGATTACTGCATTAAAAGCTATACACATCGGCATTAGCGAGTAATTTATTCGCATCTATTTTTTCTTGTACGCATTTCACAATATCCGTGCGCGTGAACACATAAATTCTGTCTTTGCGCTGGTTATTTTCACTGGTATCAAAGTCTTTTAAAACCATACT
The DNA here is from genome assembly GCF_016756315.1 of Alteromonas sp. KC3. Lineage (NCBI taxonomy): Bacteria > Pseudomonadati > Pseudomonadota > Gammaproteobacteria > Alteromonadales > Alteromonadaceae > Alteromonas > Alteromonas sp. KC3. Next base: position 889,066 of record NZ_AP024235.1, on the reverse strand, counting down.
AATGTGTTCATTGTCTGGCAAGCCGCGAAGTCCCGAGCCAAAGCGACAAAGGGTATCGCTCATGCCCACTTCAAACCCGGCTAAGAAGCGCTTATAGGCTTGCTGCTGCTTTTCTTTGCGCTCAGCAAGTTGTTTCTCCTGCTGTTTCTCTAACGCTTTTAATTCTTCTTTCATTGACTTCGCTTTAGCCTCAACTTTTGCAAGTTTTTGCTGAGACATTTCTTTTTCAGCTAATAGTTCCTTTTTTCTTTCCTCATCAGCATGACGAAGTTCAAACGTAATGTCGCGAAGCTGACGTTCAGCTTCTCTTGATTCCCATGCCATCTCTCGTTGCATAGCGCGCAAATCTCTCACTCGCTCATGGCTTTCAGAGAAGGCCTCGGCAAAACGCATACTCGTTGCATCAGCATAAGCCTCCCATTCCCGCGTGGCTTCAAACACAATATCATCAATGTTTTCAAGCGAGCCTGTTAAGTTGGGTGTTGGTGGCTCTGGCGGCGCTGGTGGCGTCATTACTACCAGTCCTTCAACCATGGTTTCAATATCTCGTATCCAAGAGCTGCTTTGGCCGCGAACATTCAACGTGAATACCGCCCCCTGTCCAGCTAAATAGCTCGTTTCTATGTTACTTACGCGCCAATTATCTGAAGATGCATTTTGACGTAGCGACGTTTTTAGCACGCCGGACATAATTTCTAGTTCGTTAGCTAACTCATCATACTTTGCTGTGTTTTGAGCAAAGGCCAAACTACCCGTGGTGCATAGCACTAATGCGGTTAATAAACGTTTCATAATTCCACCTACCTGTTTAAACTTTAGGTTTAGTCTTCTAACGAAGGCTGCGTGTTGTTTACTGGATAAGAAGATGCTCCTGCGCCACTTGCACCACTTGGCGTAAGCACAGCACTGTACCCCATCTCCATATCATCAATTTCATCTTGAAGTCTGCTGAACTGTCGTGCATAAAAACGCTGATCGTCTATGCGCTGATCGTTAATAAACTTCAATAGTTCTGCAAAATCTTGCTTGCGCTCTTCGCGGCTAGAGGCCAGCAGATATTTGGTCAACTCCGCGCTATTTTGCTGTTGCTGACTAGACAATGCTTGAGCGTACTCTTTAAACAGAGACTGATTAGCCTGCTGATAGAATTCTCGCTGTTCGCCCAATGCTTCAGCGACTTTTTTAGCAACAAGTTCATCAATGTCATTTTGACCCATAGGCGCCTGTGAAGGTTGATTTGCGCTTTGCGAGAAAGTAAGCGCAATACCACTATCGTTAAATGATAATTGCGCTCCACTTAGCACCACTACCATCGCACAGGCAGACATTGCCATTGCAATGCCTGGTAGCGAGAACCATGGGCTTTTATCAGCACGAGGATTGCTACCGAAATACGTTGCCTCTTTATTCCACTGTGGCACATGTGGGGCAGCAAAATTGTCTGCAAAGTTGTTAAGCATTTCGCTGGTTTCAACTCGGGCAGCAAATTCACTGTCTGTTTCAACAAGCTCATTAAATACAGCTTGTTGCTCTTTGCTTAGTTCGCCGTCAATAAACGCAGCGAATAGCACTTCTTTTTCTTGTAAAGTCATTGTTCTAACTCCAACTTTAACTTAGCCAATGCAGCGTAAAGTCTAGATTTCGCCGTATTGGTAGAGATGTCCATTTGCTCGGCTATTTCTTCAAACGTGAAGTGCCCAAAAAACTTTAATTCAACCACGGCTTTTTGACTTAAACTCAATTGCTGCATTGCTTGCGTCAATGCTCGACTCTCTCTATTACTGTTGAGTTGCATTTCAGGGCACGGCGCTTCACTTATCGGCGTGGCTACATCGTCAATGTCGGTATGTGGACGGCGTTTTCGATATAGCTCAACACAGCGACAATGGGCAATGCGATACAACCAACTCTTAAAGCTACCCTCCCCCTTAAAGCAAGCGAGACTGCGAAACACAGAGATAAATATCTCTTGCATTAAATCTGCGGCGTCGTGGCTATTTCCTGTCATGCGAAGCCCGTATTGATACATGGCTGATTCGTAGCGAGAAATAAGCGTAAACCACGCTTTTTTGTTTCCTTTTAATGCCTGTTCCACGAGTTTTTCATCTCGTTTCGTAAACACGGCGTTCCCCGTTTTGTTGTTGATCTCTTTAACTTAATCATTAAGTCGAGGGCGTGGGTAAAAAAGTTTGTACTTTTTTGCTTTTTTTTGGAAAAAGAGTGAATTGGGCAAATACGTGGATGGCGTGTCAGTATTAACACGCCGTAAAAATGATTTGCTAGGGTGTGCTATTTAAGCGTTGGAATGGGTAGTAATGGAGAAATGATTTCACCGATACGACGGAAAAGCTGCATACGTGTTGTACCCGAACGCCATACTAAACCAATTTCTCTATATCCCTGTTCTTCTGCAGGAAAGCTCTTTAGGCCCGTGTGCTCTAAGATAGATTGGTTTAATGCAAGCTCTGGCAAAAAGGTATACCCCATCTTACTGTTGGCTAACTGTACCAACGTGTAAAGGCTACTTGCAGCTACTTTACTGATTTGATCGCTATGCTGCAGGTTACATGCACTCACCGCATGTCCTGTCATACAGTGCTCTTGCTGCAACAAAAATATGCTTTTCTTTGGCAGTGTTGAAATATCAACTGGGTTTGGCAGCTTTTCAGCCATTTCCTCATGGGCTATTAAGTGAAATGGGTCATGACCAAGAATCATTTGCTTACACCCAGACGTTTCCATTGGCAGTGCAAGAATAAGTAAGTCTAAACGTCCATCGGTAAGCTGCTGTAATAGCTTCTCGGTAGTATCTTCTTGCATTTCCAGGTTAATTTCAGGCAAGAACGCACTGAACGCGCCCATCATACCTTCAAATAAGAATGGTGCAATTGTGGGTATAACACCTAACTTCAATGTGCCACGCTGCCAATTGCCAGCATTTTGCGCATACTCCACCAATTCACCGGCTTCTTGAAGCAGTACTTTACTGCGCTCGACAATGTCTAAACCCAATGAAGTGAATACGAATGTTTTATGCTCACGCTCTAGTAATTGACTACCAAAATGCTCTTCTAAGTTTTGAATTGCCGTGCTTAGTGTCGACTGGCTCACATTACAGCGTTGCGCTGCTCTGTGAAAATGCTGTTCTTGGTGAAGCGTAACTAAGTAATGTAGGTGCTTAAGATTCGGCCACTTCATAGGCTTCTCACAGTAAAATAAAAATGAATTAAAATAGAAAGGTTTAATCTAACATAAAGATTATAAACAACCCAACTCAAACTCGCGCCCCATGCACACGGTAACAATCTTTACCGTTTTAAGAATTCGTCAAGCGGTGGCTGGAAAGTGCAGAAAAGTAGGGTTAGGATAAATACAGTCAGTGTATTCTCGCTTCAAGCAAGCTCGTAGTGGATTGCTTTTCTACTACTTAATCTTTTTGCCACAGAGGACGCCATGAAAGGCCATTATAAGAATATTCTATGTGTCTTAACCGACTCCCATCGTCAAGATGATACCGTGGCACAAGCCATTCATATCGCAAAGGCCCACCAAGCCAATCTTACTATTATGCTTTCTCTGGAAGCATTACCGCCTAATGCCAGTATGGTAATGGAATCTTTTTCCTATATTGATTCGCAGCAAACTATGGAGACGCAGGCAAATCATTGGCTTAGCGAACAAGCCCAAAGTTGGGGTAAGCAATACCATGTATCGACTCAAGTGACCGTCGGCCAGCCCCTTATCGATGTAGTGAGCTATGTGCTTGAACACAAAATCGATTTAGTGATTAAGCGCGCAGAGGAAAGTTTTTTGGACAAGCTGTTTGGCAGCTTAGATATGCGCTTATTTAGAAAATGTCCATGTCCAGTATGGATTATCAACCATCAGCCGCGCAGCCAGTACAAAAATGTTGTTGCGGCACTCGATTTAAACTACCACTATCCCGAACATGAAGTGGCGATACGACGCGATCTAAACCGCGATATTTTGCGTCATGCAAGCCAAATAGCGCTGTTGGAGTTTGCACAACTTCACATCGTACACGTGTTCGATGCGGTGCCAGAAAATATTGCAAGAGATGGTTTTATTACCGTAGATAACGATCGTATGGAAACCGACCTTGCTAAAATCCATTCAGAGCGTGAAGAAGAACTCGATAGCCTGCTCACGGAACTTGGCGAAGAGTTAGATGACGATGTACTTGATTATCTTAAACCTCAAAAACACATTGTGCATGGTTACCCGCGAAGAGAAATAGCCGCCACTACAACGTCACTTGATACCGACATTATTGTTATGGGGACCGTTGCACGCTTAGGCGTTCCAGGCTTTATTATGGGCGGAACTGCTGAGGAAACGATTCATCAGCTAAAATGCGCTGTAGTAGGCGTTAAACCGCGCGGTTTTGAAACGCCAATTGCAGTGAAAAAATAAACGCGTTGTATGCTTGTTCGCGTTCAGTAGCAATGCGAGAAGGCTAATACACCACAAATAAAAATGCCGCCAAGGTTCCCCTTAGCGGCATTTTTGTATTATCGGCTATCCGATGGATTGCGTTTATTACGATTATTCTACGCCAAACGCGGCTTTCAAAATGAAGAAGAAAATAATCGACAATATTGCTCCAGCCGGAAGCGTAACTATCCAAGACACCACGATATTTCTAACAATACCCAGATTAAGTGCCGAAACGCCTCGCGCTAAACCTACACCCAATACTGCACCAACCAAGGTTTGTGTTGTTGAGATAGGTAAACCAGTACCTGATGCGATAACAACTGTACATGCAGCAGCAAGCTCTGCGGCAAAACCTCTACTTGGCGTTAAATGCGTAATACCTTGACCAATAGTTTTGATAACGCGATGGCCAAACAGCGCCAGACCGGCCACAATGCCCAGACCGCCTAACGGTAATATCCAAGGAGCAAGTGTCGCACTTGAGTTTATTTCACCACCGCTGCTAACCACACTTACTACTGCAGCTAATGGCCCGATAGCGTTGGCCACATCGTTTGAGCCATGCGCAAATGCCATACAGCACGCGGTAACCACCATAAGAAGTGCAAACACTTTTTCCACATTGGCTGCTTGTAAGTCAGCATCCTCTGAACCACTGAATTTCATACGGCCAATAAACCATTTTCCAAGAAACGCCAGCAATACAGCAATGCCTATAGCGAGCAAGTATCCGTTAGTTGCGCTTAGTTCTAGGCCTACGTGCTTTAGACCTTTCTTGATGGTAACAAGCGACATTACAAAGCCTGCCAACGCCATATAGAAAGGCACATATCGCTTTGCATTCTCAAAAGGCGATTGAGTCTGAAAAATGAGTTTGTGTGCACTCATAAAAATAAGGTACGCAATGACACCAGATATCGCAGGAGTGACTACCCAGCTCCCCACAATACCGCCCACTTTATCCCATGAAACGGCATCCATGCTTACGCCTGTTGCCGTAAACCCGATAATTGCCCCAATAATAGAATGGGTAGTAGACACTGGCCAACCCAACCATGACGCCACAGCAAGCCATATACCGGCTGCGAATAATGACGAGATCATACCCAATACCAAATATTCAGGTATATCTATGAAATAAGTAGAGTCGATAATCCCTTTTCGAATTGTCGAGGTTACTTCCCCACCAGCAAGGTAGGCACCAGCAAACTCGAATATCATCGCGATGATAATTGCTTGTTTTATAGTTAAAGCTTTAGAACCTACTGACGTACCCATTGCGTTAGCAACGTCATTCGCTCCAATACCCCATGCCATGACGAAACCAACGCCAGCGGCAAGAAGAATAAGAATTAGGCCGTAACTTTCAAAAAATTCCACGGATAATCGCTCCCGATCTAAACGCGATTTAGGCTGGATGCTACATGATTACGTAGCATGGTCTCTGGGCCACATAGGCTAGAGACAAAAGTTAAAGACAAATTGTGTTTTATCATAAGGTTCGATTAAATTTTGCACGATCTGTTCTTGGCTGCGGCGCATGATAACGTAATCGTCTTCGAAGCCATAGTGAAAATCACTGAAAAACGATAAAAGAGTACTGAATTATTACTATGCGATGATAAAACAACCAAATATTGCAGTTTTATGACATATAAATTTCACTGCAGATTGAATTTAGACTATTCAACGCAAAATTGCGTTGACCAATTGGACAAGATTACGTCAAATCTTCTATCTTTTGCTGAATATTTTCCAGTGGCGTGTGACGAACATCAGTGCCTCTTGTTAAGTAGACAACGTACTCGCACACGTTTTTACACCTATCACCAATACGTTCTAATGAGCGCAATGCCCAAAGCACATCAAGCCAGTCTTGCATGTCTTCGGTACTTTTTTCCATCTCGTGGGTGGTGTAAGTCAGTAGCTTCTTGTACTCACTGTCGATTCGGTTATCTTGATCGTATACCGCTAATGCGGCGTCTTCGTCTTGGCGAGCAAACGCATCAAATGTACCGCGCATCATTGCTGCGACACGCTCACCTATTAGTAGCATACTGCTTCTGATAGTGTCTGAAGAAGGTAGCTTGTTTCGTGTAACCAGTTTGGCAATGCGTTCAATTTCATCACCCATTCTTTCTATATCGGTAATGGCTTTAGAAATCGTCATGATTAGACGTAAGTCACTGGCAGTAGGATGGCGTTTGGCAATAATACGCAAGCATTCTTCGTCAATTTGCACTTCCATTGAGTTGATTTTTAAATCGTTGAGTACAACTTTTTCTGCTAAGCCTGCGTGATTATGTTTAACCGCTTTAAGCGTATCTACGAGCTGCTGCTCTACTTCGCCACCCATAGTAAGTACTGAATTACGCAAGTTTTCCAGTTCTATGTTAAACGTACCAGAGATGTGAGTATTTAAAGCAACTTGGCGCATTTCACTGCCTCTTCTGACTGTTTAGACCCAACGCGCTTGCGTTGAGTACACTTTTCCCATGACCACTTGTAAGATGACTTACCAAGTAACTAGCCATAGCGTCCGGTAATATAATCTTCTGTTTGTTTCTTATCAGGCATCGTAAACAACGTATCGCTATCAGCGTATTCCACTAATCTTCCCTGATGGAAAAACGCGGTGTAATCACTTACACGCGCTGCTTGTTGCATATTGTGCGTCACAATAATAATAGTGCACTGCTTTTTTAATGAATCCATCAATTCTTCAATAAACAAGGTGGTGAGTGGATCCAACGCTGATGTAGGTTCATCTAAAAGCAAAATATCGGGTTTAAGTGCTAACGCTCTGGCGATGACAAGGCGTTGCTGCTGTCCCCCCGAAAGTACGTGGGCAGATTCGAACAGCCTGTCTTTTACCTCGTTCCAAAGGGCCGCCTGTTTAAGTGCACCTTCAACTGCATCATCTAAATGACGTCGTACTTTAATGCCTTGAAGCTTTAATCCATAACATACGTTTTCGTAAATGCTCATAGGGAACGGGTTTGGTCGCTGAAATACCATACCCACTTTGGTTCGAAGGCGCGACACATTGACTTTTCGACTGTTGATATCTCTACCATCAATGATGATTTCTCCACTGTATTTACAGCCGTCATACAAGTCATTCAAACGGTTAAAACAGCTGATCAACGTCGATTTTCCGCAACCACTTTGCCCAATCAAAGCTGTGATCTTATTTTTTGGTATTCGCATGCTGATATCATCCAGCACATGCTTGTTACCAAACCATAAGTTGAGATTTTTAACCTCAACTGCGGTTTGCTCTTCGCTTATATCATTGACGTTAAGCGTATGGTGTTCAAACAACTTAAGCATGATTATCCTTTGAGATAGCGTCTGCGTAAGCGGGTTCTGAGAATGACCGCCAGTATATTCAGTACAAAAACAACCAGTAAAAGCAATAAACACGCAGCAAACATCATGCTGGCACTTTTACCATCGGTTTGACTGTGAAAAGCACCGTCGTAGATGAGCACGCCTAGGTGCATAAACTGCCTATCTAAATGCAAATAGGGAAACTCGCCATCAATAGGTAAACTTGGTGCGAATTTGACTGCCCCTACCAACATAAGTGGTGCCACTTCGCCAGCAGCCCGTGCGATTGCCAGTATTACGCCAGTCATGATCCCCGGTGATGCAATGGGCAGTATGGTTCGTACAATCGTTTCCATTTTTGTCGCGCCCAAGGCATAACTTCCCGCTTTTAACCCTTCGGGCACCCGTCGTAAACCTTCTTCTGTCGCCACAATAACCACCGGCAATGTCAAAATAGCCATGGTTAACGCCGCCCAAAACACACCGGGACTCCCCATGGTCGGGGCAGGTAGTTTGTCGCTAAACAATAGCTCATCAATACTGCCACCTAAGGTGTAGACGAAGAAGCCTAGACCGAATACGCCATAAACGATTGAGGGTACGCCAGCCATGTTACTGACACTTACCCGTATTACGGTAGTAAGCGCATTGTGAGGCGCATACTCGCTTAAATATATTGCCGCGAGCACGCCAAATGGCGTTACGATAATGGTCATCAAAAACACCATTAACACCGTCCCAAACAACGCCGGAAACACACCGCCTGACGTATTCGCTTGCTTCGGCGAGTCCGTTAGGAAAACTCCAATTTCACTTAAGACCACCTTCCACTTTTCAAACGTGCTCAGTCGGCTTACAAAATCTACGTCTTGAATACGGGATATGGGCAGTGAGAAGCTACTGCCACCTGCAAAGGTAACCTGAAGCTGATATTCATTGCGCCTTGCCTCATACCCTAACACTTCAGTTTGGTAATACTTAAACGTAGCGACCAATTTTTCTCTGGCTGGCGCATCGTCATCAACATTGCGAATATCAAACTCAGAGAGTGCCTCGTGAATAGGCGCTAAATGCTGTGTATTTATCGTTTCTATCTGTTCGGTAATCAGCGCGACGTCATCTGCAATAGCATCAAGTGTCGAAAGCGGTGCGCGGTCGTTCTCTGGCGTAATAATGTATTGGGGTATCGCAAGCACTCTTCGGCCATCGTTGAGTTTGATTTCAGCACTGTTAAATGCCAATACCATTTCATCCATATCGCTTCTTTCAATTCGCATTTGCGAACCATATGGGAAATGCTCATTTGAGTACTTTAGAGTAACTTCAGAGTCTGATACATCGTCGTACACATTGGCCAATACTGAATACTGTCCTTCTTCGCCGGTCATCGTGATTCGATAAATAGGCTCTGGCCAAAAATACGCGGTCCCTCGATAAGTGATGAGGATCAGTACGCTAACTAATGCGATCAGCAACAAACTCGTAAAGAATGCCGTTAAACTGATGACGAGTGATTGTCGCTGAACTGGATTTAAGCCTGTAAGAGAAGGATTAGCCAATGAAGACCCTCCCTTTAATGCGTTGACGCATTAGCTCGGCAGCAGTATTTACCAAAAAGGTAAATGCAAACAAAATACAAGCCGTAAAAAAGAGAATTTGATAGTGTGCTGACGACACGTCCGCCTCAGGAAGCTCAATAGCTAAGTTCGCAGTAAGTGCTCGCAAACCTTCAATTAATCCCCAGCTAGATATTGGCGTATTTCCCGTCACCATAAGTACTATCATTGTTTCGCCAAATGCACGCCCAAACCCCAACATGATTGCCGCTACTATGCCCGGTAGCGCTACATGAATAACCACATGCAACAAGGTTTGTAATCGGGTAGCCCCTAGGGCAAACGACGCGTATTTAAGGTCATTCGGAACACCATTAATTGCATCTTCGGCCAGTGAATAAATACTCGGAGAGATAGCCACACCGAGGGCAAGAGCAACAACAATTGTCGTTTTACCTATTGGACTTTCTGATTCAGCAGCAAGCAAGGTAAAACCATCAACGCCTAATAATGAAAAGATTAACGAGGGCGCTAATTCAACGCTGATGTATCCTAGAACAAACACACCGCCCACCGCAAAGAGTAACTCTGCCCCATGTCTAAAGCGTTTTGGAAGCAGTTCAGCCACAGGACGTTGAACTACCGCTACACCGATAAGCACAAATGGAATGACGACAAGGAAGAAGCCGAATGAAAACAAAAATTGCTCAGCTTTAGGCGATAACCAAATAGCGGCAATAAAACCGATTAAAACACTTGGGATCGCTTCTAATAGTTCGATGGCGGGTTTAAGTACATTGCGCAGCTTACTCTTAGCGAAAAATGCCGTATAAATAGCGGCGCCAATCGCGACAGGAATGGCGATAAGTAACGCCAGTAACGACGCTTTAATGCTGCCAATTAATAACGGCGTAAGACTAAATTTAGCCTCTTGATAGTCAGATGCACTGGTTGTTTGCCAAACCGTTTCATCGTCATGATACCCCTCGTAGTGCTGAGGGCTGAATAGTGAAGACCACGTCGTTATGCCACTTAAGTCATTTCCCTGCCAGATAGTAAGTGAGTTATCGGTATTGCCATAAAGCTTATCGCCATACCACGCCAACGCATTGGCCTGCGTCTTTATCTTCTGTGCCGTTACCACTTCTCCAGATACGCGATTAATAAGCAAAATACGATGTTTGTTGGTAAGAATGGCGATCAGGTTCATGCTGGCGTGCTCAGCTACATCTAGCACGTTTTCATTTTTGTTAAGCACAAGTTCGTAAGTCTTCTCGAAACGGCTACCTAGTTCGTCTCTCACCACCACCCAACGCGATACCGTTTGGTTAAGGGGATTAGCTAGAAAAAACGTTCTCTGCTTCTCTAAACCAAATAACCTCATTTCGCTGTTAAACGCAATAACACCTCTGGTAGCGTTGCTCAGTGTACTGTCTTCATCGCGCAAACGATTTATCATTAATGCGCTACCTGACTGAATTAATACGCTTTCGCTGCCTGGCATCAATAAATAGCGGGGCGAACTTTCAAAACTGCGATCGATGACATTGGTAGGTTGCTGACGGTTTATCCATCTAACCCATAGTCCGTCAGCATGCTCGATAGCAACCACAACCCACTTGGCAGACAGTGCAATACGCCATGCGCTTCGCTGCTCCCATCGCTTTTTAGGAAGTGCAAACGCAATAAAATTTGTCATCAGAGACTGCGATAAATCCGCAATATCATTTTGCCCTGTCGCACTTTTGCCCGTATTAAAATAGCGAACAGGCATGATTCTGACCTGTGCGTTAGGCGATACGTCTACAATAAAGTTTTCACCCATTAAGCTTAATGTTGCCAGCTCGTACTCACAGGGCCTGATGTAGTCGTGTTGGCTTAAAAGCGTATTGTTTGAAAGCGTGCTTAGACCTAATCGACAACCCTGTTTTCTGACTAAGATGGGCTGCCCATTAACCACATCGCCAGAGCGCAAAATACGCTGACCGTTGTCTACAGAATGAGTGGCAAGAGGAGTAAGGCTTGGAATATACGCTAAGGGTAACGCTTGGCTTATAAGATGGGTAATAAGAATAACCAGAGTAAGCAGCACTAGGCCACCAAACCCAGTAACAACATAACGTGACCACTTGTCGTTACGTTGGCGCTTTTTGTTAATGCTGTCGCTGTCGAAACTCATTAATAATTCTTATTTATTGAAATTCTTCTTTTAAAAGAGAATTCGGCGAAAATTGCACTGGTGAGCAGTGTAAGTTTTGTTATGCTAATAGCAAGTGAAAGTTTATCACATACCCTATGCGCACTTTCTGATGCGCTATGGTATTACCCTGCAAGAAGACGATCAAAGTTTTTCTTATTTAACCCGCTAAGGAGCGCCGCATGCAATCATTAGTTATAAGCATTATGGGTAAAGACAAGCCTGGCTTGGTAGATTCGCTGGCAAAGTGTGTTTATAAGCATCAGGGCAACTGGCAAGGCTCCAGCTTTGCTCACATGGCTGGCATGTTTACTGGCTTTGTGGAAGTACACGTATCTGAAGATGAAAAGCAAAACCTCATCGACGCTTTAGATTCAATTAAGGATCTTTCTGTTCAATCTGTTGCAGTAGCAACGAGTGGCGAAACCAACTCGACCAAACTCACTGTTGATGTCATGGGTAACGACAAGACAGGTATCGTTCAAGAGCTCACATCGGTGCTCAATCAGTTTAATTTGAACATAGTGACGTTTTCCTCTCATTGCGAAAGCGCACCGAACTGGGGAAGCTTAATCTTTAAAGCAAAAGCCGAAATAGCCGTACCAGCAGATTTTGATGACGACGCGCTACAAGATGCGCTTGAAGCGCTCGCAAACGACTTGGTAGTTGATATAACCGCTAAGCGCTGAGAGTGAGTTAACTGCTGCACATAGCGCCAAATATGTGCGCGCTGTCACAGTAGTGTCACTGACTGATGGCAGTCTTTGACCATTTTTATGAACGTAAATTGAGACATTATGGATAGCGACGTTTTATATTATCCCAAAGAATTGAGTTGGCTGGCGTTTAACGAACGCGTATTGCAAGAAGCCGCTGATAAAAATAACCCTGCTGTTGAGCGCATTCGCTTTTTAGGAATCTATTCAAATAATCTCGATGAGTTTTATCGTGTTCGTGCCGCCGACGTTAAACGTCAAATTACCATTGCACAAAATGACGGTAATGAAGAAGAAGCACAACGCCAAACTGAGCTAATGGCCCAAATTCAGAAAAAAGTGGTGCAACTTTCTGAAAAATTCGACCAGATCCACAAAGATGTTGTACGCGCTCTCGCACGATACAATATTCATATTCTGCGCAAAGACGATTTAGACGATTATCAAAAGCAGTGGGTGCGCAACTTTTTCGTAAACAAAGTGCTTCGCCATATCGCGCCTATTCTCATTGACAAAAAAACTGACTTACTGAGCCGCTTAAACGGTAACTCGGTGTATTTATATGTGGCACTGAGACGAGCAGAACGCAATCCAAAGTTTGCCGTTATTCAGGTGCCTACATCTGAAATGTCGCGCTTTATGCTTATTCCTCCTCAGAAAAGCCGTAAGAAGAAAAGCATTATCATGCTTGATGACATGATTCAGCTTTGTATAGAAGATATTTTTCGCGGTTTCGTGAAGTTTGACGAAATAGAAGCTTTTTCGTTCAAAATGACACGAGACGCAGAATATTCCATCAACGAAGAAATCGACGAAAGCTTTGTTGAAAAGATGTCAGAAAGTATGAAGCAGCGTCTTATAGCTGAACCAGTTCGTGTCATTTACGACAATGATATGCCACAAGATATGCAGCAAGATTTGCGTAAACGTTTGAAAATCACCAAGCTGGATACTATGCACGCGGCTGGTCACTACCGCAACTTTAAAGACTTTATTGGCTTTCCCAACGTTGGTCGAGAATATTTAGAGCATGCGCCACTCCCGGCCATCGACAGTAATGCATTTTCAAAATACAACACCGTATTTGACGCCATTACCGCGCATGATATTTTACTGCATTACCCTTATCACAGGTTCTTGCACTTCACTGAATTCGTGCGTCAGGCCGCGTTTGACCCTAACGTGAAAGCCATTCGCATCAATATTTACCGTGTTGCCAGTAATTCGCGCATCATCAACTCACTGATTGACGCTGTTGATAATGGTAAGAAAGTAACCGTAGTTGTTGAACTTCGTGCGCGTTTTGACGAAGAGGCCAACATTGAATGGTCTAAACGTATGACCGACGCAGGAATTCGCGTTGTACTTGGCGTACCCACACTGAAAATTCACTCTAAGCTATGTATAGTAACCCGTGAAGAGCGCGGTAGCATGGTGAATTACGCCCACTTTGGTACAGGTAACTTCAACGAGAAAACTGCCAAAATTTACACCGACTACAGTCTATTTACGCGCAATCAAGAGTTGGCTGACGAGGGCGTAGCCGTATTTGACCTTATTCAATACCCTTATCGACGCTATAAATTTCAGCACCTGCAAATATCACCATTGAATGCGCGCACCAAAATTCAGTCGTTAATTCGTCAGGAAATTCAGCACCTTAACCAAGGGCACAAAGCGCAAATTACGTTCAAGATTAATAACCTTGTTGATAATGAGCTTATTGATGATTTATATCGCGCAAGCCAAGCCGGTGTAAAAATTCGAGGGATTGTACGTGGTATGTGCTCACTTAACCCGGGGATTAAAGGTATAAGTGACAACATTGAAATTATATCTATTGTTGACCGATTTTTAGAGCACCCACGTGTGATGATATTTGAAGGTGGTGGCGACAGAAAAGTGTATATCTCTTCCGCTGACTGGATGACGCGTAACATGGATAACCGCATTGAAGTTGGTTGCCCGGTATACGATAAGGGACTTCAACAGCGCATTGTTGATATAATGGAGCTACAATTTAAAGATACCCTTAAAGCCCGTGTGATTGACAAGGATCAGAGCAACAAGTACGTTCGCAGGGGTAACCGTAAAAAGCTTCGTTCACAATTAGAGATTTACGACTATTTGAAGAAGCTCGAAGAAAAACTTTAGGAAGTACATGACCCAGCACGAATCTGTTTTTAATGCCGTGGAAACGCGAGAAGTAAGTAAAGTCGCCGCTTTAGATATCGGCTCGAACAGTTTTCATTTAGTGGTAGCGCGTATTGTCGCTGGGTCAGTTCAAATTCTCCACCGCGTTAAACAGAAAGTGAGACTGGCAGAGGGCTTGAACGACGACGATGTCTTGTCAGACGAGGCCATGGAACGCGGGCTCTCTATGCTAAAAGTGGTCGCAGAGAGCCTAAGGGGCTTTGAACCGGACTCTGTGCGCATTGTGGCCACTCACACGCTGAGAAAAGCGCGTAACGCCCGTGACTTTATTAACTCGGCGAAAGCCATCCTTCCCTACCCCATCGAAGTTATTTCAGGTGTCGAAGAAGCGCGACTTATTTATTCTGGTGTCGCTCACACTAATCATGCAGACGGTCAACAGCTGGTGATTGACATTGGCGGTGGCTCGACAGAGTTTGTTATTGGTGAAGGGTTTACCCCACTACTTTGTCGCAGTCTACAGATGGGCTGTGTTAGTTACACTAAACGCTTTTTTGCCGATGGCGAGTTAAAAAACAAAGCTTTTGAGCGGGCAATAACTGCTGCACAGCAAGAACTTGAGATGATTGATAATAAGTATCGCCGCTTAGGCTGGGTACAGTGTATCGGGACTTCAGGCACAATACGCTCACTGTTCACCTTATGTCAGCAAGACCGTCCCAATGGCCATGACATTCCGGTTACACTAAAAAGCCTACGCACACTGATGAAACAATTCGTCAGTGCCGGTCACATCGACAAGCTCAATTACCCTGATTTAAGTGAAGATAGACGGGTTGTTATTGCAGGTGGTCTAGCAATTTTAATCGCGGTATTTAAGGCGCTTGAAATTGATGGCTTAGTGTATTCGCCCGCTGCGCTTCGCGAAGGTGTGCTTTATCAAATGGAAGACGAATTGCATCATGCGGATATTCGAGGGCGTACGGCAAGCAGCTTAGCCACCCGCTACGACGTAGACACATCGCAAGCCACCATGGTGCTAAACACAACATTGTCTTTATTTAATAGCGTTGAGAAAGCATGGAAGTTGAAAGGCCGAGACTTTAAAAGTATGTTAGGTTGGGCTGCACTGCTACATGAAGTCGGTATGCAGATTAATTCTCGAGGCATTCAAAAGCACAGCGCGTACATTTTAGCAAATGTCGATATGCCCGGATTTACGCAAGAGCAGCAACTGTTGCTAGCCACTCTTGTTCGCTTTCATAGAAAGAAGATTCGCACCAATGAACTTCCAGCTTTTAACTTATTTGATGAACTCGCCGTAAAACGTTTAATTGCATTATTGCGATTAGGTGTGCTGCTTAATATTAAGCGCCAAGAAGGTTTTCTTCCCGATTTTACTGTTGAATCTGATAAAAGCAGTATGACTATCACCTTCCCAGATGGATGGTTAGACGAAAAGCCAATTATTTCAGCTGATCTGGTTAGAGAAAGTCAGTACTGGAAGTCATTGGATTTACAGCTAAATATTTATCCCGATATTGCTCAGCTGCATCAGTTGCCAGATTAACACTTAATTTGTTTGTTTAATAGACTAAATAGTGAGAGCATAAAGGGCAGATGAGGTCACTCATCTTATTCGTTATGTTTTGTAGAGCTAC
Organism: Alteromonas sp. KC3; assembly: GCF_016756315.1. Classification (NCBI taxonomy): domain Bacteria; kingdom Pseudomonadati; phylum Pseudomonadota; class Gammaproteobacteria; order Alteromonadales; family Alteromonadaceae; genus Alteromonas; species Alteromonas sp. KC3. Next base: position 872,991 of record NZ_AP024235.1, on the reverse strand, counting down.
AGGTAATTATATTGCAGTTCGGTATAGTAAGGCGTCTATTAACACTACTTTTGCTTGCCTATGTGAGCACATCGGTTAATGCCTCTTCTAAACACATTTGCTTTTTAAGCGAAGTGACACCGCCTTTTTACTGGATAGATGATTCAGGACAAACGAAAGGGGCTAGCGTTGACCTTGCTAAGGCCATTGCTCCACTGTTGCCGTTCTCGACTTCGTTAGAACACATGCCTTGGGCGCGAGCTTATCAAGAAACACTCATCAAACCCGATATGGTGCTACTTACCCTTCTTAAAACTCCCAAGCGTGAGCCACAATTTGAGTGGCTAGGCACAATAAGTCATGTCAACGCATCGCTTATTCGCCTCAAAAGCCGTGAAGATCTTGCAGTTTCTGATATTGACCAAGCAAAAGCGTTTCGCGTAGGCACTATTCGAGGCTATGGTTCGGCGACGTATTTAGCGCAACAAGGCTTTGAAGAAAATAAGAATCTTGTTTTGGTGAGTGAGCCACATCACTTATGGAAACTGCTGTTTCACGGACGTATCGATTTTGTGGTCTCAACTTTAGATACAGGCAGCTATGAAATTGAGGCCGCGGGTTTCAACCCTAATGATGTGAGTAGCGCGTTGACTATAGCACCATTGAGCGCCGAGCTACACGTTGCCACAGGCATGAAAACAGGGGAAAGCGAAGCCAATGCCATTAAGCAGGCGATTGCTACACTGAAAGAGAACGGTGAATATCAACGCATTATGCAAAAATGGGGGCTTCAACCTGTTGGTAGCGCCCCCTTTGCATCAACGCACTAAATGCTGTTTCACCGAAACATTTAGTTTTTGACGTTTTGCTCATCAGGCGCTTGGCTTGGGTCGTATTTTTTGAACCATGCCAAAATATTTTCCACCTTTCCAATCATGCGCGACGGTTTTGCTGCGATGCCATGAGATGATTCAGGCACTTTGACTAAAACCGTTTCTACCTTTTGAAGTTTTAAAGCTTGGTAGAACTGCTCAGTTTCAGACATTGGCGTGCGTTTATCTTCGACACCCGTAATTAGCATAGTGGGAGTTGTAACATTACCAACAAGAGAAAGCGGCGAGCGCTGCCAATAATGCTCTACGTTTTCCCATGGCTTGCCCGGAAATTGGAAAGGAATTTGATACAGGCCCGAGTCGGCGGTAAGTACTTTAGATAGCCAATTGATGACCGGTTTTGCTACAACTGCGGCTTTGAATCTATCCGTTAGGCCAATAGCGTAAGCTGATGCGATGCCACCTGCTGAGCCCCCCGTAATAAACAACCGGTTTGGATCAACTATCCCCTTTTCAATTAAGGCGTCCACACCAGACATGTGATCCGCAAAATCATACTTAGAGCTATATTTACCCTGCAGCAATAACGCAAAGCGTTCGCCATATCCCGTACTGCCGCGGTGGTTATCGTAAAATACAATGTAACCTTCGGCTGCCATACGCTGGAGTTCAGCGGTAAACACAGGCCCATAGGCTAAGTTGGGTCCACCATGAATTTCTAAAATCAGCGGATACTGCTTTGAACTATCGTAATCAGGCGGGAGAATATACCAACCTTGAATGGTTTCGCCATCGATAGACGATGTATAGGTTATCTCTTTGACTTCACCCAATGTCTTGTGTCCAAGTACATCTTTATTTAGTGCGGTAAGCTGCTTTTCTTTGCTGGTTTTAATGTACAGATCTGCAGGACGATCGGTGCGTCCTTTGGTGTACGCAACAACATTATCGTGTGCGTGGAAAGTACCAAACACATAAGGCCTGCCCAAAGTAGTGCCACCTAGCCCTTTGGCAACACTTTTCACCTTGCCAGACAATGACACTAGATCAACTTGTGCCAGACCTTTTACCGACTGCTGAAAATAGATATGCTTGTTATCTTTCCACTGAAAATTCGATACGGTGTTATCTATTTTTTCAGTCAGGTTTTTATGTTCAGAACCATCGGCATTCATGACATACAGATAACTATTTTTGTACATCACCTTTTCATCACTTCGGCGTGCATATGCAACGTGCTTACCGTCAGGTGAAACTACTGGCGACGCTTCAAGTCCTTTGAAGTTGGTTATTTGCGTAATATCACCACGCATATTCACCGTATAAATGTCTGCTTCAACTGGCTCATATTCCCAGTTGTCACTGCGGTTAGCAGAAAAGTAAATGGTGCTTGAGTCAGGTGAGAAACTTAAGCTTCCACTGTGATGATAGTTTCCAGAAGTTAACTGTCGCGCGGTACCACCGTCAGCAGGTACAACAAAAATGTGCGTATACGCAGGTTCTAATACACCCCGTCCGTCGGCTTGATAGCGCGCTTTGGTAATATACTCAAACGACGGAGACCACTTTGCCCCTTTGGGCTTTTTCGGCATATTAACGCTTAACGGCTTTTCCTTAGCATCCACACTCATTGTAAACGCAATATGTTTACCGTCTGGCGACCAGGTAATATTGCCAAGTGAAGAGGTAACATTGGTAACCAAAGCGGTTTGTCCGGTATCCATCCAGCGAATATAAAGCTGCGGCTTCCCTTCTTCATTTGATAGGTAGGCTAAGCGTGAACCATCTGGTGACCACCGCGGCGAGTAGTAGCTTTTTTTCGAAGACAAAAGCGGACGATGATATTTTCCGTCAACTGAGGCTAGCCACAGGTTTGAGCGCGTACTATCTGTCATTATTTCATTAGAACGACGGACATAAACCACCTGCTCACCATTAGGTGATACGCGCGCCTCGCTTACATACTCAAGATTGAAAATATCTTCAGATTGGAAGTAATGCTTTTTTACCACATTACTCTCATCTGCAGGTATTGCATCATCGTTGGCAAAAGCCAGTGTTGTGGATAATGCGCATGTACTAAGTGCGATGCCCGCAATATAGTTGGCCAAAACTGAAGACAAATTTCGATGTGTCTCAGTGTGTTTATTTACTATCGAGCTCATAAAAACCCTACTTTTTATTATTGTTCAAGACTTGTTGTATCAGTACATATATTAATGAATAAATTAATGAGGTTAGCAATAAGCGGTGAGCTTACAGAGAAAGACGATAGAAGGTTTATTAGCCCAATGGATAGTTGCGCAGTTGATTGCACATGCTAACGTTTTAGTATGATCAGAAAGCGAAGTAAGCTGAATGAACAATCCACATGGTGAATTTGAAACCTTTGTCACACACCAACTATTACTCTTTTCGGCACGAGGTCCATGGAATGACGAGACCATGAAAAACGGTGTCGTCCGAATGGCTTCTAACATCTCACAATTTGAGGAAGGCTCACAATGGGCACAAGTAAGCTGTTTGTATGGTGAAAGTATTATGCCGCCATCTACTTTCGACATCTTTGTAAAACAAACTCGCATAAGAAAGCGTCGCGGCCTATCGTTTTTGGCTGTGGTGATCCTTGATACCGATATTATGCTTACCATTAAGCAGCAAATAAGCTTGTGTTACGAACTAGCTGAAGTTCCTTTCGCCTTTTTTGACAATGTGAAGGACGCGCTTTGCGCTATAGAAGAGAGGGAGATTAGGTTTGATAAAGAAGAGGCTATCGGCTTTTTTGAACAATTTAATTTTACTGCTCAGTGACTGCGCCGCTAAAAGCCTATCTATAAGCTAAAGAGAAGAGTGTTTCTCTTCCCTTTAGCGACAACTATAAGTGTTAAGACTTAGACGCTTGGTAAATACCTTCAATAGCGTCATCTAATGTGGCTTCAAACTCTTCCTGTGTCTGTTGTGCTGAAACACCTTGTGTAAGCGCACGAGAAAAGCTCGCGATCATACCTTGGTTTTCAGACAATTTAGCGTTTGCTTCTTCTCGGCTATATCCGCCAGAAAGTGCAACTACTTTAAGCACTCGAGGGTGATCTACAAGCTCTTTGTAGAAGTTCGCTTCTGTTGGCAGCGTCAGTTTCAACATAACCTCTTGGCCTTCGTTCAAAAGGTTAAGCTGCGTAAGGATTTCAAGTTTAAGCAATGCTTCTGCTTCTGCTTTTTGTGGGCTGTGAATATCGACTTCTGGTTCGATAATGGGCACCAATCCAGCAGCTAGAATTTGTTTACCTACTTCAAATTGCTGTGCTACAACGTCTTTAATGCCTTGATGGTTAGCTAGCTTTACAACGCTGCGCATTTTAGTACCAAATACGTCCTGCGCTACTGCTTTTGCCAACAATGCATCTAAGCCAGGCATTGGTTTCATAACCTGTACGCCGTTACTCTCTTCTGCTAACCCTTTATCCACTTTCAAAAACGGAATCACACGCTTTTTCTGCCATAAGTAATGTGCAGTAGACATGCCTTCAATTTCTCTGTCGAGGGTATTTTCAAACAAGATAGCGCCAAGTACGCGTTCGCCGCTAAAAGGGGTGCTGGTGATAATGCGAGTACGCATTTCGTGAACAAGGTTAAACATCTCTTCATCTGAGCTGTATTCAGATTCTTCGATGCCGTAAAGACGTAGTGCTTTTGGTGTACTGCCACCGCTTTGATCTAACGCTGCAATAAAACCGGTTTGCGTCTTTAATTTATCCAGCATTGCCTGCTGAGCTTGTGATGCCATTGCAACACTCCTTTCGTATTGTATCTGCCACTATGGGCAGGTGTAGGGTTTATAATTATGTGCCGACGTACGTCACTGTATCGTCAGTAAAATCGTTACCGATTTAAAGGCTGCGCTTATGATTGCTGTTAAAAGCGCAGCTCATTTTGTTTTTATGGCGATAACTTTACCTGCTATGCATGTAAGTAATGGTTATACCGCCGAATTAAGCCATTTTTATTATTATTCGCGCTTAATCTATTTATTTTTTTCTTCAAGTACCGCGACAGCGGGTAACGTCTTCCCTTCAAGAAACTCAAGGAACGCACCACCACCGGTTGAAATATAAGACACTTTGTCTGCAATTTCGTACTTATCTACTGCGGCAAGTGTATCACCACCACCAGCGATAGAGAAAGCATCGCTCGCGGCAATCGCCTCAGATAATGCCTTAGTTCCTGCGCTAAACTGTTCAAATTCAAATACACCTACTGGACCATTCCATACAATGGTTCCGGCATTTTTGATGATGTCTTCGAGCGCTTTTGATGAGTCTGGGCCGATGTCGAAAATCATGTCGTCGTCAGCAACGTCAGACACGACTTTAAGCGTAGCTTCTGTATTTTCATCAAACGCTTTACCCACTACAACATCCGTCGGTACAGGAATATTGCCGCCGTTTGCTTGCGCTTCACTCATCAATTGCGTGGCCTGTTCAACCAAGTCCATTTCAACGAGTGATTTACCGACATTGTGGCCTTGCGCTGCAATGAAGGTATTAGCAATTCCACCACCTACAATTAGCTGGTCAACTTTTTCGGCAAGTGATTTAAGTACAGTTAGCTTAGTTGATACCTTAGAACCACCTACAATTGCTACCATAGGACGCTTAGGGTTATCTAGCGCTTTACCTAATGCATCTAATTCTGCAGCAAGTAGCGGGCCAGCACACGCTTTCGGTGCAAACTTTGCTACGCCGTGAGTCGACGCCTGCGCACGGTGCGCCGTACCGAATGCATCCATAACGAAGATATCGCAAAGGGCTGCATACTGCTTCGCTAGGGTTTCGTCGTCTTTCTTTTCACCTTTGTTAAAACGCACGTTTTCAAGAATAACTAACTCGCCATCGTTTAGCTGTACGCCATCAAGGTAGTCTTTCACAAGCTTTACAGGTACGTCTAACGCGGCGTTCAGGTAATCCACTACGGGTTGAAGAGAGAATTCGTCGGCGGGTTCGCCTTCAGTTGGACGCCCTAGGTGAGACATCACCATTACTGCCGCGCCCGCTTCTAGCGCCGCCTTAATAGTAGGAATCGATGCTTTGATACGCGCATCAGAAGTCACTTTACCGTCTTTTACTGGTACGTTTAGATCTTGTCTAATAAGAACGCGTTGACCGTTAAGTGCCATATCGTTCATGCTTGGAATTGCCATTGTCTTTCCTTGTTAATTTAAAATTTAGGTGAGTGTGCGAACCATTATGGTGCATGAGACTATTCATGCCCTAGTGGTGTACACACTCTAATTAACTGTGAAAGCTGCGCGGGCTGGTGCTACCAACCCGTGGCAGCATCAATGCTTATTTTGCGTCGAACATTACTTTAGCTGTGTCGAGCATACGGTTTGCAAAACCCCATTCGTTGTCACACCACACCAGTGTTTTAACCAGTTGCTTGTGACTGACCCTTGTCTGTGTACCATCTACGATACACGAGTGCGGGTCATGATTAAAATCTACTGATACTAACGGTTCTTCAGTGTAGTCCAAAATACCGTGTAAACGACCGTCTTTTGCTTGCCTTAATGCGCAATTTACGTCTTCAATCGTAACCTTACTTCTCAATGTAACGCTCAAGTCCATGGCCGTTACATTAATGGTTGGGACGCGCACAGCAATAGCTTCGAATTTACCGGCAAACTTAGGCAGAATGCGCTCTATACCCGCAGCAAGGCGTGTATCAACCGGAATAATTGACTGACTCGCCGCGCGAGTTCGGCGTAAATCTTCATGGTATGCATCGATGACTTGCTGGTCATGCATAGAGGCATGGATAGTAGTGATCGTACCACTCTCAACGCCAAAGGCTGCATCAAGTGCTTGGATGACGGGCACAATGCAATTAGTGGTACAGGAACCATTAGAGACTAATTTTTGTTCACTGGTCAATGTGTCTTCGTTTGTACCGAAGATAACGGTATTGTCTAAATCGGGGGAGCCCGGAGAGGAGAACAACACCTTACCAGCACCTGCATCTAGATGGGCTTGCCCTGATGCCCTATCGTCAAACTTACCTGTGCATTCCAACACAATATCTACGCCAAGTTCTTTCCATGGCAGATCGGTAATGTCACTGATAGCCAGCAACGTAATATCGTCGCCAGCGACATTAAGCGTGTTATTTTCTAAGGCCACATCAAAACGGAACCGCCCGTGGGCGGTATCGTATTTAAGTAAATGTGCAATGCCTTCTGGCTTGGCAATGTCGTTAATGGCCACAACATTAAATTCGTTATTGCGCCCACTTTCATAAAGTGCACGCAATACATTGCGACCAATACGACCAAACCCATTAATGGCAATATTTACCATAGGCTTATTTGTTTACCTCTTACAGAGACAGTGCAGCCTCTACTACAGCGTCAGTGGTAATGTTGAAATGCTTGAACAAATCACCTGCAGGTGCAGACTCACCAAAGGTGTCCATACCTACAATCGCGCCATTAAAGCCAACATACTTGTACCAGCTGTCTTTCGACAACGCTTCTACCGCAACGCGTTTAACAACACTTGATGGCAATACGCTTTCACGGTAATCAGCAGACTGACGGTCAAATACGTCAGTAGATGGCATAGACACTACGCGTACCGCTTTACCTTGCTCGGTAAGTTTAGCTGCAGCTTCTACAGCAAGCTGAACCTCTGAACCCGTACCAATGAGAATAAGTTCAGGCGTACCTTCACAATCTTTAAGTACATAGCCGCCTTTCGCGATATCAGCAACTTGTTGAGCATTTCTTTCTTGCTGTGCAAGGCCTTGACGCGTAAAGATTAGGGTTGTTGGGCCGTCTGTACGCTCAATTGCTGACTTCCACGACACCGCCGATTCAACTTGGTCACACGGACGCCAGTTATCAAGATTAGGCGTAGCACGTAGCGCTACTACCTGCTCTACCGGCTGGTGCGTTGGGCCATCTTCACCCAAACCAATTGAGTCGTGAGTGTAAACGAAAATAGCAGGCTGCTTCATTAGTGCTGCCATACGTACCGCGTTACGCGCATATTCCATAAACATTAGGAAGGTTGCACCGTATGCTTTAAAACCGCCGTGAAGCGCAATACCGTTCATCATGGCAGACATACCAAATTCGCGTACGCCGTAGTAAATATAATTACCTGATGCATCGTTTGCTTCAACACCCTTGCTGCCTTCCCAAATGGTTAGGTTAGAACCTGCAAGGTCTGCTGAGCCGCCTAATAGTTCTGGCAGTAACGGGCCAAATGCGTTCAGTGCATTTTGCGACGCTTTACGTGAAGCAATGTTTTGTGGGTTTGCTTGAAGATCAGCAATGATAGCGTCAGCTTTATCGCTGAAGTCTGCTGGCAGTTCGCCATTAATACGGCGTTTAAACTCTGCAGCAAGTTCTGGATAGGCAGCTTCATAGGCAGCGAAGGCATCGTTCCATGCGCTTTCTGCTTTTGAACCTTTGTCTTTACCATCCCAGCCCGCATAGATATCGTCTGGGATTTCGAACGCACCGTGGCTCCAGCCAAGCTTTTCACGAGTAGCAACAATTTCATCTTCACCTAGTGGTGCACCGTGACAAGACTCGGTTCCTTCTTTGTTAGGCGAACCGAAACCAATGGTGGTTTTACAACAAATTAGCGTAGGCTGAGCAGTATTCGCTTGCGCCTTTTCAATAGCCGCTTTAACTTGCTCTGCATCGTGACCGTCAACACCTTCAATCACTTCCCAACCGTAGCTCTTAAAGCGTGCTGGTGTATCGTCAGTGAACCAGCCTTCTACTTCACCATCAATTGAAATGCCGTTGTCATCCCAAAACGCGATGAGTTTGCCAAGGCCTAGTGTGCCAGCCAATGAACAAGTTTCGTGTGAAATACCTTCCATCAGGCAGCCGTCGCCCATAAATGCATAAGTGTAGTGATCAACAATGTCGTGACCGTCACGGTTAAATTGTGCGGCAAGCACTTTTTCAGCAAGCGCCATACCTACTGCGTTGCTGATACCTTGACCCAACGGGCCTGTGGTCGTTTCTACACCTGGTGCATAACCGTATTCTGGGTGACCTGGTGTTTTTGAGTGTAGCTGACGGAAGTTTTTCAACTCTTCAATTGGCAGTTCGTAACCTGACAAATGAAGTAAAGAGTACAACAGCATCGAGCCGTGGCCGTTTGAAAGAACAAAGCGGTCGCGATTTGCCCATGACGGGTTTGCAGGGTTATGTGATAAGAAATCACCCCATAGTACCTGCGCAATATCAGCCATCCCCATTGGGGCGCCTGGGTGACCAGATTTAGCTTGTTGAACGGCATCCATGCTTAATGCACGGATAGCATTGGCGAGTTCACGACGAGAGGGCATGTTGTCTCCTGATTTATTTTGTATCTTTAAGTACCGCAGTAGTATGTTGGTTTGAGCACCAAGGCACACCAATTATCTGCTATTGATCTACTTCTAGGCACTTTTGAATGTGGGGGTATTCTTACCCATGCCACCTTTCAGTTCAATGGATTTTCATTGCCATTGTCGAAAGTAAATCCAAAAACATCTATTTAGCTTATAAAGCGCTGGACACTGCCGATTACCTTAAATACTACAATCTCTTTGTTCTGTATCGAAATAACCCCAAAAGTGATCGGGTTATGTCAACAATTCGTAACGAAGAGACTTTTAGACGTCTAGAAGTAAAGACTGGTATTTATAACTTGTTTTAGTACAATATACGACTATTTTGATAATTTAACGCTTACGGAGCATTTATGGCCACGCATTTATTCACATCCGAGTCAGTGTCTGAAGGGCATCCGGACAAGATTGCTGATCAGATCTCAGATGCCGTTCTTGACGCTATTTTAGAACAAGATCCGCGCGCTCGGGTGGCCTGCGAAACGTATGTAAAAACCGGTATGGTTTTAGTAGGTGGTGAAGTGACCACCTCAGCATGGGTAGACATTGAAGAGCTTACCCGTAACACAGTAAAAGAAATTGGTTACACGCATTCTGATATGGGTTTTGATGCAGACTCGTGTGCTGTATTGAATGCTATTGGTAAACAGTCACCTGATATCAATCAAGGTGTTGACCGAGAGAGTTTAGAAGAACAAGGTGCAGGCGACCAAGGCCTAATGTTCGGTTACGCCAGTGACGAAACTGACGTATTAATGCCGGCACCAATCACATATTCTCACCGTCTTGTTCAAAAACAGGCCGAAGTACGCAAGTCTGGCAAGTTAGACTTTTTGCGTCCAGATGCGAAAAGCCAAATTACATTTAAATATGAAAACGACAAACCTGTTGGTATTGATGCGGTAGTGCTTTCAACCCAACACTGCGACTCGGTCACTACCGAGCAGGTTCGTGAAGCGGTAATGGAAGAAATCATCAAGCCTGTTCTGCCAAGCGAATGGATTGATGCCAATACGCGTTTTCACATTAACCCTACTGGCCGCTTTGTTATCGGCGGCCCAATGGGCGACTGTGGTCTAACAGGTCGTAAAATCATCGTTGATACCTACGGCGGCATGGCTCGTCACGGCGGTGGTGCGTTCTCTGGTAAAGATCCTTCAAAAGTTGACCGCAGCGCAGCATACGCAGGCCGTTATGTTGCCAAGAATATTGTTGCAGCAGGTCTTGCTAAGCGTTGTGAAATTCAGGTGTCTTACGCTATTGGCGTTGCAGAGCCAACGTCTATCAGCATTGATACTTTTGGCACTGGCGTGGTTGATGAAAAAACGCTAGTTGCTTTAGTTCGCGAGCACTTCGACCTGCGCCCTTACGGCCTAATTCAAATGCTTGATCTTGAGCGCCCTATTTACCGTCCTACTGCAGCGTACGGCCACTTTGGTCGCGACGAGTTCCCGTGGGAAGCAACAGACAAAGCAGAAGCATTGAAAGCGTCACTGTAATTTGTTGTCGTTTAAAGAGAAAAGCAGCCAACTGGCTGCTTTTTTTATGGCTGTGTTTTATAGCTACACTTTTATCACTTAGCTACACTTTTATCACTTAATTTTGCAAAGGCTCATACAAACAGTCGATAGCTTTCATTAAAACTGGGGGAAATGATTCTGTCTGGTAGACCAAAGCGCGCTAGCGCAATGTTCTGAAATTCCTTGCGGTGCGTAACTTCTATATCAGCAAAATCAGGAGGTAAAAACTGACGACTGCTGATTTCACTATCAAACTCGACTTCAACTAACTTAAGTGGCGCAAGCGTTCCTGTGAATACGTCTATCACCAATTGCGCGCCGTAGAAGTCTATGCGATAGCGCTGCTTTTCTACACGCATTTTTTGAGTGAGTGGCCACAAATCATTAAATTGAGACGCCGACAGTTCAATACGCGTTTCCCTGTGCTTTAATCCAATACCCTGCGTCACCGCCATACTGAATTTACCACCTTCATCTCGCAAACATATGTGTTTATCGGGTTCGCATGATAGGTAGCCTTGGCGTATGTCGACAGGAGTTCGTGTATCCAATAGTCCCTCTGGTACAAAAGTGACCATAAACTTTCTTTCGAATTCCCATTCCGTTTGCATTTCAAAAGACCTCCGTTCAATGATGGCGGGCTTATTTAAAACGATAAAAATAACCCTGTATCTTTAAAACTAGTTCACGAATGAAAAATTCATCAAGTTTATTTTTATGATCTATTTTTTACAGCTATGCTTATACAGTGTGATAGTACATTGCGATAAGTTGTGGCGCGGTGGCTCTAGCATCAATTACAAAAATGGTTCCGACAGGGTGGTCAGAAATAACGCTGGACACATAAACAAGCACTCACTAAACAACTTGGGTCGCATGCCATGAAAGCAGCTATAAGCTTCACATGTTTGTCATTATTGTTGTCGAATCTGTACTCTTCAAACGCAGTCGCAGACGTGTCTAATGCGTCTTACAGTCCTATTTATTTTAAAAGTGAAAAAGTAGCCAAGTGGCAGCTTCAGACCCAATATCGGGTCCGCTCTACCACTGAGGCACATTACTATGACAATAGCTTCACCTACCCTACAGGTTCGCAAAGTACCCTTAGCGCAAGCAGGCGTTTTGATACCCACCTCCCCCAATCGGTATATGCCACTTACAAAACCAATAACACGGCCTTTCAGCATTATGCGGAATGGCTCTATTTGCCCAATGATGTAGGCACATTTACGCGATTAGGATGGCTATTGGGTCACAATCAGGGGCTAAATATGGCGGTAGAAATAGAACACAGACAAGTGGGCGAAGAAGAGAACATGGCCTTATCACTTGGCGTGCACTATCTTTTTTAAAACGGCATTGTGGCTAACCGTTTGAATATTCACGTGTTTCAGCATAGGTCTGCTGGATAAGAAATGCATCTGCGCTTGCCCTGTGTCGTCTAGTGTCGAGTTTTTGTGCAAGTTCAGATTTTACTTCATGCCACTTTTCCATTTGCGTTTGGCTAAGTATATACTCCAGTGCGCGGCACGAGAACGTCATTTCTACTTGCGCCGCCGAGAAGAGCTTTATCAACCATGGGTTGTCTACTACCCAGCCGTCACTGTACACCATCGTATTTCCCAAGAAGTGATTTAACTCGTGACAGACTTTGACTGGGTCTACGCCTTTGGTAAGTAACATCGCCTGTGAGATGCCGTGTAAGGCTTCAGCCTCTTTATCCCAATGAACCCATGAGTCAAAAGGACGAATTAACTTACACCACTTTGCACCATCATAGCGCACAATGCCAATCTCAATAGGATAACTCACTGCGCCAAAACCGCTTGCTTCAACATCGACAATTGACGGCAGACTCTTTTTTCCCACACCTTCTCCCAGTGATACCCATTGCTGTGAGCCACCCACTATTCTCAACAGCTTTGAACGTAATACTTAGTGTATGTAAACAGCTTATTCTTGCACATTTCATATCGCATGATGGTCATGACAATGGGTAATAAAGAATGACCTTCTTCACACAACGAAGATATAAGCGAATGGTAGAATCATGCCACTTTTTACACCTAATACGTCAAAACCTTTAACAGCTCTTTAAAAAACCGTTAATTGTATGAATAAACATCCAAAACTTTAGGCTAAGTCTATACTAAAGGATGATGTAACTTATTAAACACGCACAAACCAATGCTATACACTTGGGGAAGGTTTTTTGGATAGCAATATTATGCGCTCGACGTCACTTATCATTTTCTTACTTACATTTTTTATTGTAGCGACTTCCCCTCACGCGAAATCGCAATCAGAGCCGTTAGTCATTGCTATCGATGCAGATTTTACTGCCGTTGCCGTTGAGGGTGGTATTGCGATTAAGCGTGGCGTCGAATTAGCGGTTGATGAAATAAACGCCCGTGGCGGTGTATTGGGAAGACATTTGACCGTTGTCACCAAAGATCATCGAGGTAATCCAGCTAGAGGCTTACACAATATTGAAACAGTAAGCAAAGACCCTAACTTGCTTGCGGTTATTGGCGGCGTGCACACACCTGTGGTTCTTGCTGAAGTAGAAGCAATACACAGAAATAATGTGCTGATGTTGGTTCCATGGGCAGCGGGTACACCTATTATTGACAACGGTTATAGCCCTAACAATATTTTTCGCGTATCGGTAAGAGATTCTGAGGCGGCCTCAGTACTCATCCAGCACGCGAAGCAAAAAAGCATAAAGCACGTTGCTTTGGTTTTAGAGCGAACGGGTTGGGGGCGTTCTAACTTAGCATCGCTTAAGAAAGCTGCTGCACAGCAAGGCATTACAATAACGTCAATTCATTGGATTAATTGGCAACAAAAAAGCTTTGCCGAAGATATTTCTGCCATAAAGAATAGTGAGGCCCAAGCGATTTTATTGGTTACCAATGTACCTGAAGGCGTCGTAGTGCTAGATGAAATGGCGCAGCAAGGCATTGCCTCTATGCCAGTAATATCCCATTGGGGTATTGCTTCTGGGCAGCTTGCTGAGAAGCTTAATACACCTATAGGAAGTTTTGATATTTCAGTGCTTCAAACATTTCATTTCAGTAAGCCTAAAACGGAAAAAGCCAAACAGCTTCTCGATGCCTATTATAAGAAATACGGCATAGTTGATAAGACGACTATTAACGGTGTAACTGGGCTTGCTCACGCTTTTGACCTAACGCATTTAATTGCTGCCGCGGCTGAGAAAGCTGCTAGTATAAGAGTAGATAAACTGCGAGAGGCACTTGAGTCTCTTGAAAACGTAGAAGGCGCGGTAAAAGTTTACACCCCGCCATTTACTCAAGAAAAACATGATGCGCTTTGGTCAGACGACTATTTCATGACGAAATTCAACGAACAGGGCCATCTAGAAATAATGGATTAATACATGCAGCAACAGCGACCGAGGTTAAGGACACTCCTTCTCTCGAGCATGCTCCCACGGCTGATTGCCCTAGTGTTATTTGCTTCTTTGGTGTTGTTTGCCATTTCGTTCCATTATGTGGTTACTCAAGCAGAGCAATTGCAGCAAGAATCAGTCGATGGACTAGAGCAAGACCTTACTTTCATTGTCAATGACACCACACGTCAGCTAGCTGATTTGGCTGCCAACGACATTATCATCAACGCATTTGTCGATTTACAGCAGCGTGACAACTACTTGCCAATGTTTTTTCGCTCGCTGAACCTAACCCAAGCGAAAACCGTCGAGTTTGCGTTGTACGATTTTGCTGGCAATAAAATTATTGATAAGAATTGGGATGCGGTGTTACCAAGCACACTTGACACTGCCTGGCGTCAGCAAACACTTGGCTCCTCAATACCTTATTCATCTATTTCCCAATATGGCGTACTGATTAGTGTGCCGGTATTGCTTGGCGGTGTCGCTGAAGGCGCACTGGTTATGTATGTCGATAGTTTACAGTCGTTATTGGCACCTTACCCTCGGTTGACTAATCAGTTGGTCAGCGATAGCGACGGTAGAGTGTTATTTAGTAGCCAGCCCACTGTAATAAAGCCTAACTCTTTGCTTAGCGAATTTGACTCAAATGGGTATTCGTTAAAGCAAGCCAAATGGCGTAATTTAACGCTGTATAGTGTAAAACCTACGATAACGGTCTACAAAGAAGTTGCTGGCATCAGCGTTGTGTTACTTTCAATGATCGTGGGCTTCGTTTTCATCATTATCCATATGCTAAAAGTCACCGCCGCACTGGCAGAGTCCACCCTGTCGGCACTGTATCGTGACATCAAAGGCAGATTGAAGCACGACAATATTGCCCCCCAAACTCAAACTACTATAGAGGCACAGGAGCTTGCAGACATACGGGAAGCTTTTGATAAGCTAATCTGGGATCTTTCTGAAGTATCATTATCTAATGAACAATTCTCCAATGTACTCGAATCGATGGGCGACATGCTTGTTGTTATCGATCAAGAAGGGCAGATCATGCTATCGAACAAGCGCTTTGATAGCTTTTGTGACGGCCAGCGGGAAACTAAGCCCGAGCTCATAGAGCGCATTGATCTCGCCTTAAGTTCTTCTCAGGCCATTGAATTAACACATTTATCTGAAAGTAATGGACAGCTATTTGTGAGATGGACCAAAACATCATTAGTTGATGTTAATGGTATAAACAGGGGGACAATTTACGTAGGTGGAGACGAAACCAAGCAACGCTCTCTTGAAAGTAATGTTCAAATTCTTAGCCACGCCATCGATGAAGCAACGGTCTCAATAATCATCTCTGACATTCGTCAGCCCGGCCAACCCGTCATTTACGTCAATAGCGCATTTGAGGAGTTAACGGGCTACAACAAAGATGAAATCATAGGCAATAACTGCCGAGCAATGCAGGGGCAAGATACTGATGCCCTCAATATTGACGCTGTTCGTCAAGCAGTAGCCAAAAGAGAACCCATAGAAATTACTTTGTTGAATTATAAGAAAAATGGAGATGCGTTCTACAATAGGCTCAACCTGACGCCAGTAACCATAAATGGAGAAGTGACACATTATATTGGTTTCCAGCAGGACGTAACGCAGCAGCGTCAGACTGAACAATATCTGCAAGAAGCAAGGGAAAAAGCGGAAGAATCGGTACGTTTAAAATCAAGCTTTCTAGCAAGTATGAGTCATGAAATTAGAACACCAATTCACGGTATTTCCGGGGTACTGCAGTTACTTGAATCATCAGAGCTAAACAGTGAACAACAACATTACCTGTCGCTGGCTAATTTTAGTATTCAAAGCTTATTGCATATCGTCAACGACATACTGGATTTCTCGAAAATAGAGGCAGGTCAACTTCAGATTGAACACTCCCCTTTTGATATAGAGGCGTCGCTTGAAAGTATTCACAGCCAGTATGCCATATTGTGTCAAGAAAAGGGGCTAGACCTACATTTTCAATTTAACCTACTGAATCATCACGTGGTCCTAGGCGATGAAGTAAGGCTAAGACAAGTATTAACTAACTTAATTGGTAACGCGGTTAAATTCACTGAAAACGGCAATATCTCAGTGACGGCTAACCTAGAGTCTCGACCTGATGGCAAACTGTCTTTCTTGTGTAGCGTAAGTGACACGGGTATTGGTATTGCAAAAGAAAAACAACAAACTATTTTTGACGTCTTTACTCAAGAAGATCTCTCTACCACACGAAAATTTGGTGGTACAGGCCTTGGTCTATCAATTAGCAGGCAGTTATGTGAACTCATGGGCGGCAATATTGATGTGCATAGCGAGAAAGGTAAAGGCAGTACCTTCAGTTTTTGCGTAGCGCTAGAAGAGGCAAGTGAAGAAGCCATTGCACCTGCACGCACTAAGGCTACAACCGCATCAGACAAAGCCCTAAAGCGCAAAATACTTATTGTGGAAGATAATGACATTAACCAGATTATTGTTAAGCAACATCTAAATCACCACACCACGTTAAGCGCAAAATCAGGTCGCGAGGCCTTAGAAGCACTTATAAAAATGAAGCCCACATTCGACGTTATATTAATGGACTGCCAAATGCCAGAAATGGACGGTTTCGAAGCCACTCAACGTATAAGACAAGGTGAAGCGGGAGAGCGTTACAAACACGTTCCAATAATAGCGCTAACGGCAAACGCAATGAAAGGGGATAAGGAGCGCTGTGAAGCAGCAGGCATGAATGATTACCTTAGCAAACCCTTTGAGGCAGGCGATCTTGTAGAAAAAGTAGAGTATTGGGCAAGCGCACCTGATTCAGGTCAAGAAACTCAAGATATGGGCGTAACATAGCATTATGATTTTGAAGGCGGTTCTAGTTGCATTGGCGTTATACCTTGTTGCTTTCAGCACAGCCGGTGAAGACGCTGTGCTGAAGTATAATTTGGGTACCTCAGGCAGTTCCGTCCCTTATGAAAACGCAGTAGATGCTGCAAGAAAAGGCATATTGGTTGAAATTTTACCGCTAATTATGGAACGTGCTGGCATTAAAACTGAAAAAGTGATGTTGTCGACAAAACGCGCTATGGTGGCCTTTAATACTGGTAAGCTAGATTTCGATTTCTTTAGCCCGGGATGGTTGCCTGAAGGAGAGCCTCAAGGTGACTTTACGTTCTCTCATTCTATACTCACCGTCACAGAGTACTTTATTACTTTGCCAGAAAAGCAGAACCTGTATGCGGATATTGAACGTATTTATGGCAACCCTGTTGGCACGATATCAGGCTACGTCTATTTCAATGACAAACACTTCGACCGCCTCGATTTCCAGTCTGAAAGCACATTAATGCAAGCCTTAGGCAAAAAGCGTATAGATGTAATCATTATGGAAGAAGCGGCGGCTCGCTATTGGTCGGCAAAACACAAAGTTAAGATTGCGTTGGGCCCAATACATACCCAAGGTTCGTTAGCGTTGAGAGTTCATAACCGTCATAAAGACAAACTAAGCCGCATTAATAACGCAATAGACTATTTACAGGAAACAGGCCAAATACAAGCCATACTCGATAAATACGCCGACTTTTCATTATAGCGGCCTTTAGTTTGCAACTGTACTACTAAGGCTGAAGCGCTGCGGAAACCTGATTGTTTGTATGACGAGGCACAGGCACACCATTGCCATTCCCAGCCACCCAAGCGCAGAGAAGGTTTCGCCAATAAGAAAAATCGCGAATAACGTTGCAACAACAGGTTCAATGAGCGTAATTAATGTAGCTTGACTGACTTCGATGAAACGCAACCCGAAGCCAAAGAGTACATACCCAAAAAACATGGGTACGACCGCCATGTAAAGCGCGACACTAGTATTGATAGGTGTGGCAAATAAGCGCTCACCAGTGAAATACAAAGAGGGCAATAACAGTAAAGCGGCACAGCCAAAAAGACTCGCCATAGCAGATTTAGAGTGCCCTCCAGCATTAATGAGTTGCTTGGCTGCCCACGAGTACCCGGCATAAGTTACTCCCGCTACCAGCCCCAGTACTATCCCCGCATGTTGTTTGTATTCTGTCTCTGGTAGCATCACCACACTTGACGATTTTCCTGTGCTTAGCAACACAATTCCCACCGCGCCTAAAACGAAGCTGACCACCCATTTAAAAGACACCTTTTTTTTGCCGAATAGATATTCGAAAACAGCGGCAAAGAGAGGGGCAGTGGCAATAGAAACAACCGTGCCAATTGCCACGCCGGAGAGTCGCATTGAGGCGTAAAACGCCAGAGGATATAAGGCAACACAGCAGCTTCCTGCAATTACTACCAAAGGGTTAGCGCGCAAGACAGCGCAGTCTTTCTTCAGTGTTTTCCATGCAGTTAAGCATAAGAGTACACCACCAACCCCCATGGCAAATGCGCCAATGGCAAACGGGCTTATCGTTGGTGCGTATTGCGCTGCCGTCCCGGTAGTCCCCCAAAGAAAACTGGCAACCACGACAGCCAAGACCCCCTTTGTACTCGCTTGAACAATCATATCTGCATCTCTACGTCATTTCAGTTGATTACATAAATAGTACAGATATACATGATAATGTATTGAAGTAGCTAGGCGCTTTTATTTGCAGATTAGACGGTTTTGAGTCGTATAGGATTAAAAAAAAGCCCGAGTTTTGGTTATAGAAAAGAGTGGAGTTGGCCGATAAGTTAACAAACCATACTCACAAAAATACTTCAAAATCAGTCATTTAAAAACGTTGATTTCGTGTGGTATCACTATAGTGTCACAGTGTGACATAGATTAGAATGGTTGAATTAAAGGCATTATGCATAAGACCGGCTTACAGCATTGATTTAAAATGATTTTTTATTCGTTGGGCGAAGTCACGAAGCTGCTTATTCTATCTTCTAGGTCACAGCCGACGCAGCAAGTATGGACGGAGTAACATCACAAAGCTGCATGAGAAAACAAGCTACTGCTTAAACAGCAAACACTTGAGATTTGGGGTACTTGTCTATCTGGTTTTTATAAAAGGCACCGTCAGTTAGCGAAGGCCCAATTTAATATCTAATGCAGTAGAGGTCAGTTTTGAGCATTAAGTGGACATTAGATGTTTGTGACTCGCGAAACCGCTTCAGACAACTTGCAGACATTCAGAAAATCCCTTTTCCATCCCTTTACCTTTATATTATCTTTGCGGGAATACTATATTTCTTCCTGATGATTTCGCTTCATATAAAGCTAGGTCTGCTCTGTGTATAAGCTCTTGAATCGTTGAATCGGGATCATATTGGCTTACACCCCCACTGATGGTTATTTTCAGATTGTCTGCAATCTCGGTGCAGTCGTATTGCTCGACCGCTTTTCGAATTCTCTCGCAGCAAATTATCGCTGATTCGATTGTTACATTTGGCAGTAGCAATATGAATTCTTCTCCACCCCACCGCGCAGCACTGTCCACTGTCCTTAATTGAGATAAAATTATTTTAGATATTGCAACTAGTGCCTTATCGCCAACATTATGCGACCAGTTGTCATTTATCTTCTTGAAGTGGTCTATATCAATAAAACATAGACAAAAAGGGCTTGCAGCTCTCTGCGCTCTCGATTCTTCGTTACTGCAGATTTCTTCAAATGCTCGTCTATTAAAAAAATTAGTTAGTGGGTCCCTTGCAGATAGTTCTTCAAGCATTAGAGACTTTTTGCTGAGTTCTTCTACAAGTTTCGTTTTCTCAATATTGGCTTCTTCTAGCTGTCTACTTCTCGCTTGTAACTCACTAGTTCTCTCGGCAACTCTTGTTTCAAGTGACCGCTGAACACGTTTGGCACTTAAAGTTTTCAACCAAAATAATCCCAAAATCAGTAAAGCGATGAAAACATAAAAAGAGATCCTCGCAGTCAATGTCTGCCACCAGAACGGTTGCTTAGTAATTTCTAGAATTGAAGCATCTGACCAAGTAGAATAATCGTAACTGGCTTGCACTTCAAACCGAAAATTGCCAGGAGGCAGATTGAAGTACTCGATAACGTTGAGTTTGCTTCGTTTCGCCCATTCATTTGCATAGCCTACAAGTCTAGCGCGATATTTTATTTGCTCACCCAGCAATAAATCGATACTTGCAAACTTTATTTTTAAGTCAGAATCACCGGCAGCGATTTGTACCGAATCTTCTACACCCATGAGTACATCTGATATGTATAGTGCTTCAAACCTTGGCGCTGGAGGCGATTGAATCACAGGTTCTGTGATTTTTAAATCCGCTCTGGATATTCCTTTCGCTGTTGCAACCCAGAGATAATCAGATTCAGTGTCAAACCAAGATGATGGTGTGGAACGTCCATTGGCTTGACGGCTGTTCATCCCATTTCTTTCGGTAAACCAAGCAATGTTTGGTTTAATACCAGTTTCAATACTAGCGTTGACTTGTTCAATTCTTATTTGGACCACGCCGTGGTTTGTTGTGAGCCAAAAAAAGCCATTATTGTCAGTATTTATGGATAAGACTTTTTGAGTTGGAAGATCCCCAAAATCATTAAAGGTCTTGTACTCGTTTATCTGAGGGTCATATCTTGTCAAGCCTCGACTAGACGCAATCCAAAAATATTTCGAATTTAAAGGCTTTTGAATATCGAAAATCTGAACAGCACCAGTAGCTGGATCAAAGACTTGTTCGCTTAACTCGCCATTTTCAATCGAATAAAAACCTTGGCTTGTACCTATCCAAAGGGTGCGTTCAATAAATTTAGCAACCGCAATAAAATCACTTTCTAACCCGCTATTTTCATCAAATAGGTATGTTTGGTCTCTTGACACAATTAGCAGGCCGTTTGAAGTTCCTATTGCTAAGTCACCATAATCATTTACAGCAATTGTTCTAATTTCCGTGGTGGGGATTAAATCTTCAAGGTGCGTAAATCTCGTTAAATCGTTTCCTCTTAATTGATAAAGTCCACTTGCATATGTACCAACTAAAACTTCTGAATTGTTACCTATCGCGAGACTTAGTATTGATATATCGGAAACGACCTTTTCAAATTGGTTGCCACTAACTGATTTGTACAACCCACCTGAAGTACCAACCCAAATTGTATCGTCCCTCTGTATTACAGCTCTTGCAAATTCATTATCAATTCCGTCCCGCTTTCCAAAGCTGGTAAATAAAGACTTTCTAAGTCGACTTAGCCCACCATTTGTACCAACCCAAATACTTCTTTCTCGGTCTTCAAAAATAGAAAGGACGCGATTATCTAGCAGACCATAATTTAGAGAGAAGTGCCGCGTGAGCTTCAAATTATCGTACAGATACAAGCCATCTTTATATGTGCCTAACCAGATTCTATCTCCTCTATCAATTAAGATTGAAGTGGCTGGCTTCTCCGATAGTTTTACAACGGTTTCGCTGGGATCAGAGATTGAGATTAAACTAAGCCCCTCATCAGACGCCGCGAGCAGCTTACTCTCGAATAGTGCAAGGGCGTTAATGCGACTTCCCAGCATCCGTTCGTCTCTGGATAATATTCCCTCATGCAAAATATTCAATCCGGATTCTGTTCCAAAGAAAGTAGTTGGTCCGTGATGAACAATACTTAAAACACTTTTGCCGTCTAACTCTTCTGAATCAACGAAAACTGAAAAATTACCATCGAAATCTACTCTATAGATACTTCCATTCTCGGCAGAAATTAAAAGATTTAAATCAGGATGGTAATATAGAGCATTCACTTGGGAGTTAACGTTTCCTAATTCAGTCCATTCACCATTTGAGCTTCTTTTTATAACCTGTCCTTCCGCACCTCCGATAAAAACATTTCCGGATGAATCTCTGGTGATTACCCAGGCACCACTGTCAGTGAAGTTTGCTCCAACTATCTCATTTGAATTTAAGAATGACTCACCATTGTAGCGTGCGACTCCCTCCCAAGTAGAAAGCCATAAATAACCATCTTCTGACTGAGTAATATCCGTGATAGTGTTGTGCGGTAGTCCTGCTTTTGTATTCCAGGACTCATAAAATAAATTGTGGCTATCAGATGCTTGAGATACTGCTCCTACAGCAGTCACAAAAAAATACAGCGTAAAAATTACATTCTTCAAACTACCACTTCCTGCAGATTAATTTTGTGAAAAACTTCAGCGAAAACCAATCTGAGTTCAAAAGATTTGGGTTCCATTAATATCGCTAAAGTTAACTACTAATTGAGATGCTTGCAATAATCAGAACTTAGTGAAATCCATTCTAGAGAATAGTTGCTTATTATCTATTTGATTTATACAACGCCCAAAATCAACCACTAAAGATAAGTTAGCGTGCGCACATGATAAAAATTCAAATCTAAGCTCATTAGCTTCAGCTTTGCGTATTCTTCTGCCGTCGAATTACATATACTTGAACGGCAGTTTCTGGCACGAAGCAGAAGTAGCTAGTCAATAACCTGTTCGCCCGCAACTTGTCTTGAGCAGACATCTAAGTTTCAGCTTTTGCTAGCTTTATGATGATCGTGGGCAAAATTTAAGTAGTGTGAATGATTATTCACAGTATAAATCAACTAGCTAGTCGCTGATCAACTTCTATAGTAACGGCACAAAGTTTTGTTTGTTAACTTAATAAGAAATCGTTTTCCAAGAGCCCATTCTTTGAACAACAGGTGTGATAAGGATTACATGGCTCGTTGTTACAATGGATGGAGATTTAGTATGCAGCATATGTCCTCTGTGCGACTTAAATCATTGTATAATCTCCAAGTCCACTTAAATCATAAAGTCTTCGTTGTATCTCTTGTTCCTTTATCAACTACAAATAGAAATATTCCGTGAAGTATTTGTGATGTATTGCTGCTTTTTTACTGATACTGTTACAAGGCCGAGCTCAAGAGAACCCTTCGTCTTCACAGTTCGGAAATTAGAGCTGGGATGACGAGTCTATAATGCTTTGTTTTTTCAGAATCATTTTTAATTAGCTCTCTAGAAAAACAATATGAAAGTATTAATAATTGAGGACGATATCGATATTGCAAACTTAGTGTCTATTCAGGTTGAAGAACTACAGGGTAAAGAAACTATTGTTAATACTTTGTCTGAAGCCTTCAAGAAAGTTTCAGAGGAAGAGTTCAACATTATTGTCTTAGATTTATCTCTGCCTGACGGAGATGGGATTGAATTCTGTAAGGAGTTTCGGAAATCTAATGAGACAACTCCTATTTTGATGCTCTCTGCTCGCAGAGGAGAGCTTGATAGAGTGGTAGGGTTGGAAGTTGGAGCTGATGATTATCTTAGTAAGCCGTTCAGCTTGGCAGAGCTGAAAGCCAGAATAAAGGCATTACTTAGGCGAGCTATGCGAGTTGGAAACATACCGGAGAATAGTGAGATAAGAATCGGTTCGTTAAGAATGATTCCACACTCTCATCAGGCATTTGTTAGAGGGAATGAACTATCACTAACAGCCAAAGAGTTTTCTATTCTTATGACTTTTGCTTCGAACCCTACACACGTTTTTAGCCGATCTGACCTTCTTAATCGAGTATGGGGAGTTCAACATGAGGGATATGAACATACAGTAAATAGTCATCTTAACCGACTGCGTCAAAAACTCGAAGATGACGCAAAAAACCCACAAATTATTCAAACAGTATGGGGGGTTGGCTATAAGTTAAATCCCGATGCGTTATGAAATTTAATCAACAAGTACTCAAACCTACTCGTAATGTTTTCAGAACCAGATTGTTTAGACAGTATAGTCTACTTTTGATAAGTATCTTCTTTTTATCTAGTTTGATTTACATATCAATGAGCTACAGTATTGCTCGTTACTATTTGCACCAAGTTCAAACTCGTATTCACATTAATATGGCTCAGACCATAATCAAAGATCACAACTTAACTAAAAATGGAAAGCTCAATGAGCCCGCGATAATCAAAACCTTCGAACGTTATATGCTATTGAACCCAATTCTACAGATTTATTTGTTGGGTAAAGACGGTGAAATATTGAGATATGCAGCAGATGAAAAGAAAATAAAAGTCACTCATGTTTCTCTTGAACCAATATATTCGATGTTAAACCAAAGTGGAGAGTCGACTTGGATATTAGGTGATGATCCACGAGACATAAACGAGAAAAAGTCATTTTCAGTATCACCAATTCCAAATGAAAAGGGAAAAAACGATTATTTTCTCTATGTGATAATCCAAGATAGTATAGAGGCTGATGCAGACAGGCAACTGCACGAAAGCCTAATGCTTAAACTAGGAGTTTATGCATTAGGCTTTAGTTTGTTTGTTGGACTAGTACTTGGTATGACGCTGTTTTTTAGACTGATAAAGCGAATTATTTTTTTATCTGAAAAGATTCAGGAATTCCGAGGTGATTTGATCGAAGTAATACCACCAATAACAAGCTCTGTAAACGAACTGGATAATTTGCAGAGCGATCTAAATGCCTTAACCATAAAGATTCAGTCACAAGTGAATTTACTTGAGCAGTCAGAGGACCAAAGACGTTTTCTGGTCTCTCGTCTCTCTCATGATTTACGTACGCCTCTTACTAATGTGCTCGGGTACATGGAGCAGGCTGAGAAAAAAACCACTGATCCTTTTATGAACACGGCATACAAAAACGCTCTTAAGCTAAAACATTATTTAGATCAACTTTTTGATTTTGCAAGAGTTGACCTCGCTAGCTTTGTACTACAAAAAGAGGAGCTATCGTTGAGCGAGTTTTGTTTCGACATATTTAACGACTACCTTACTCGTAACCCCAAAAGAGATTGGGAAATCAATGTCGTAGAGAATTACATTTATGTATTTGACCCGATCCACATTGAGAGTGCTCTCACAAATCTATTTGACAATGCATCAAAATATGGAACGGGTTGTGTAAAATTTAGTGTAAAACACTGTAACGACGAATTGCTTCTGAGTATATGTAGTCAAGGTGAACCTATTCAACCAGAGCTTTGTTCACAACTTAGATCCGGACCTTTAAAAACTACATCTGGCCTTGGCCTCACAATTGTTCGTATAATATCTGAAAAACATGGTGGTCGATTAAAATTTCAACGAATAGATGATAAAAATTGTTTTCAAATTATCTTACCACTTTCTTTCCCTTAACAATTAATAAAAAAGCTGTTGCTTTTACACAAAGCTATAAAAACGCTCCCTCTCTGACTAAGTCGGTCTTTCGTACTTAAAATTTTCACATTCTGAGAATATTTGTTTTAAGTTTTCTCCATAACAATAAATATAAAATGTACGTGAATTGTGAAGTGATTGTGAGGTATTTGGGCCTTAAATATATGAATATTTTCTCAGGTTAAGGTGTTGTGAATTGATTTTTCAGAATTGGGTTCTTTTTTGTTTTTTCAGGCTTGGTATTTGAAGTGAATTTAAACAAAAAACTATTTTGATTCACTCTTCTGAAATCATTTTTCACATTTATGACCAGATATTTAAATTTTAGTATTTGAGGAAAAGACACTGATGGTCAAAAGAAAAAAAATGTATTTTCGTGTTACTGCAGTATTGGGTTTAACGGTAGGTTTATTAGCTGCTTGCAATGACAACAATAATTATGATGACTATGTTGATGATCCTGGTATGTCAATCGTAGACCCTAATGCACCATTTCAAGATAGCGCCCAGATTTCTAATTATGCAAGAAAAGCCGTAAATGAGCTTAAAGAATTAGGCTTACTTCCTAATGAAAGCTTTTTTTATCCTAAAGAGAAGGCAGATTTTACTTTCGCGGAGGAGCTCCTAAACACAAGTGGCTTGGGAGACGGCCTCGTGACATATGCGGAGGCCGAGAGAATCATACGAGAGCAGTTTATTGAAGAAACAGATAGTGAAACCATTTCGATACAAGGCTTTTTAACGAAGAAGTACACATCTGATCTTGAACATATTTCTAGAGAAGACTTCGTATATATGTTGTTCCAAGCAAAAAACGTGGATTTTGTTCTAACTGGTTCTCCTATTCACAACCCCGCAATTGCAGCGCCTGGGCCTCTACTAGGACCTACAGTGCATAATTTTTCCAGCTCAACAGAAGACCAAGAGTTCGACGGTAGTACTATTTCTTTGTTTCATAGAGGCAAAAATAGCCTAAATACAACATTTACTAAATATCCGACTTTTACCTTACAAGTTCATCCTGAGGTTTTTAAATCAGTCTCCCAAGGTGGGATAGACGTTGACTCAATTCAAGAACTTTCTGCTCAGTTAGAAGTTGAGCTGACCGATGGTTCTATTCATCGTACGCCTCTGACTTCGATGGAACCCTTCAGTATTCACGGTGCTGATGGTAAAAAGCAACAAATAAGAATTGAAGATGGTATCTTGATTCTGGTTGAAGATTTGTTAGGCAATACCGATGAGTTTGAACTGAATGGACGAGCTATTAATGTTCAAGAACTCATAGGTATGATCCAGACGCAATCTTATTATAATGGCGAAACTACTAACTCTGAGATTACATCATTAGTGGTTAATGAACTCAATGAGAAAGGGTTTACACTCCAAGATCGACGAATAATGTTGCACAACTTAATATTAGCTAAAACAGCATTACAGCAGTCTGGGTTGTCTCCTTTAAGTGCGCCGTTTAACACAATAGCAGGTCCGAGTAGTTCATCGCGTGGTTTTAGAGAAGGTAGTTTGTTTTCTACTTATAAATTGGTTGAATCTATGTTAGAGATATCAGAGGGTTCTGCTACTTCTGACTTAACTAGAGAGCTACAGATTCGCGAAAATCAACAGAACTTCCTTACTAGTACGAAGGTTCTCACAGCTGCAACTTTGCTACCACACATTTCGTCATTAGCAAATGCCCCGTTTCTTCCAAATGAGGCTTTGTCCTCAAGGGTCAAAAAATCAGGGGCATTGCTTCCAAGTGAACCTATAGTATTTCAATTCGATAGATTGAAAAGAGCTTCATACATCATTTTGGATGAAGCCTTATCGGGAGGAACTGCCGAGCATTTGGTAACAAATGGTGAATTGA
Source organism: Alteromonas sp. KC3 (assembly GCF_016756315.1). Lineage (NCBI taxonomy): Bacteria > Pseudomonadati > Pseudomonadota > Gammaproteobacteria > Alteromonadales > Alteromonadaceae > Alteromonas > Alteromonas sp. KC3. Next base: position 845,824 of record NZ_AP024235.1, on the reverse strand, counting down.
TAAGAGAGGAAAACGCATCTGACTCTGCATTTTCTTTGAAAGCTGATAACTTCACAGCAGTTCCTATTGAGGTTAAAGATTCAGTGTTAGTTGACGCTTTGTGGGACTTCAAGTATGCCTATGAGGAGTTGGTAGAGATTATTACAGGCGTAGAATTAAGCGGCGCTTTAGGGACTTTAAGTATCGTCGATCTAGAAACGGTCGAAGCCAAGTTTTCGAGCAAAATAATGAGCGATAAAATGTCTAACATAAAAATAGGAGACTTGAATTTCTCTATGGATATGTTGGCGACACCGTCTCACGTTGGCAATAATTTCGCTCCCTTAAATGATCTTACTACTTTTAGAGCTGCAGAGTCATTTGGAATAAACGAAGCTCTCGAATCTTTTCCCCCACGTCTAGCACACTATATTTGTGAGGGTAAAGTAATTTCATCTGATGGGACAATCTTAGATGAAGCAAAATTAAGACCGAACCAACAAATTGACTTGCTTTCAGATATTTCTATTGATGCTCCAACTTCTTGTATACAAGCTCTTGCGTCTAGTCCAAGGTATAAACAGCTTTTGTTCGTAGATAACTTTCAGCTACCACCATTTGGGCCAGAATCTAAGTTCATATCCACACAAGGTATTGAAATAATAAATAGAATTTTACTTACTCCTGATAGTTCAGACGTTGAAATCAGTGACATACGGTTGTCCTATCGTTTAGACAATTAATCAAGAGTGTAAGGCTGGAACTCCAGCCTTACACTATCCAGAAGATAAACAAAACCGAGACTCACGAGTTCAATTCTCTTCCACAAAAGGACACCCTTATGCGTACTACTGTTACTTTTTTGCTAACAGGATTTTTTGGGCTTTTTAGCAGTATTCAGACCGCTCATGCAGAAGCAGTTCGACCGGTAGATTTTATAAATATATTCGAAAAAATAGCAGGTAAACACAAAGGCGTTAGAAAGAATCATGCAAAAGGTATATGTGCCGAGGGAAGCTTTCTCCCAAACCCCGCAGCAATAGACTATTTTGATGCGGCCTTATTTACACTTAAAGAAAAGCCGGTGGTGTTCAGATTTTCACTACCTGGAGGAAACCCTTTGACCTCGGACAATTCGAGAGCCCCTCGAGGGTTGGCGGCTCAGATCACTCTTTCAAGTAACGTTAAACATAACATAGCAGCACTTAGTGTGCCGGTGTTTGCAGCAAAAGACCCTGAGACTTTTTTAGGTCTTTTGAATGCTTCTATTCCTGGTGACGACGACACAACAAAAATTGAAGCGTTTAGGAAAAAGCATCCAGATACTCAGGCTCAAGCTGAGTGGTTAAAGAATAATCTCCCACCCTGGGGGTACAACACTAGCGAATACTTTGGGATCCATACCTTTTTCGTTGAACACAAAGACGGAAGCATGATTAAAATCCGTTGGCGATTAAAACCTAGGGATGGTCTAAAGGCAATCGATGAATCTGAGTTAGGTCTAAATGGTTCGAACTACCTTGAACATAGATTAATAGAACGGCTAAAGAAATCTTCGATTGATTTTGATTGGATAATAAGTCTGGGGGAGGAAAACGATAGTGAAGATGATCCTACAAAACAGTGGCCTGTTCGCCCAACCATTAATGTCGGAACTTTTAAAGTCAAAAGTAGTGGTGGGAATAACTGTGAAAGTATTAATTTCGATCCAAATGTTTTGAGTCAGGGTTTTTTGACTAGTTCAGACCCCATACTAAGAATGCGATCTCCAACGTATGCGATTTCTTTTGGTAAGAGAATAAACAACAACTAAAAGGTTTTCCATTCGTAAAAACAATTGGTAGTCGAACCTGTTTGAATAGCTTTGATTAAAAATGTCAATTCACTCCCAATTGAGCAACTGGAATCTTATCAGCTTAGATTACGGTGTTGAGCACTTGCTATATAACAGCACTGCAGGTAATTGTACCTAAGAAAAATGAAACGGATCTAAGTGGTGCTTTTGATAATTTGCTTTTTTGACTAATTGTTTGCTCTCTTTTATTGAGAAAACAGACTTGTTCTCATATTGTTTTTGCGCAAGGTTGGCAACAACACTAAATCTAGCTGAAGAGTTGAAGATAGTACCTGGTCCATCTCAGTTCTAGTCTTAGCAGTCGTACTCCTGACCTGGTAGAAGCTGTATGTAAAATCATCTTTTCATACAGCTTATTGTAGTTAACGTGGTAAGGAGTGTAGGATTAAAAAATTTATATGATCGTTAAGACAGTATCTAGTTGAAGAAGGTTTTTTAGGTGACACTGTTTACAGGCCACAATTTCGGATCCTTTAAGAAACCAACGTTTGTTCGCTTGAACAAGCGTTATCAGCGCAGTGAGTTACACTGCGCCGATATATCGGACCTACGACGCATTGTCTCAGAGACGATCTCGAACCCTATCGCCCCTCTGTTCTCAGTTTTGAGCATGACGTACTGAATAATGAAAAAGTCATTTGAGTGTTTTGAAAGCTGCCTGAGAGAAAAGGTGTTGTCCGCTCGCTCTCTTTTTGCTGTCTTTAAGAAATCTTCTAGTTCATCGGCATAACCATAACCAATAAGTCCAAAACCTCGTGCTCCGAGAAATTCTGGATCGTAGTTGCTTGTTTGCATATGCCGCTCCATCATCTTACAACTCAGATTTTTAGCGGCAGCTGCATAAACTGCTGACTTTATCTTTTATAAACCAAAATGATATAGCGTTACTTTATCTCTTACACTTTGACTAGTTACATCTATGCATTGCTTTCTTGTGACAATCGTTTTAACGCGTAACAGTCTTCTCGAATTTTCATGCTTCATAAACTGAGCCTTCGCCATTCAACGTTTTGTTTACGTATTGAACAATTAAAAACCTTAGGTCTTCCGCATACCGTTCCCTTTTAACATCATCATCTAGCGACCATATTTTCATTGACATCGAGTCGCTGACCATCATTAACACATCAACCAATCGCTCTACCGTTTCTATTTCAATCAAGGCATTGTGCAACACAATACTTTCGGTCATTAATGCGCTTATCTGTGTATTAAATTCTTCATTTACTCGTATAAATTCAGCGTGATTTTGCGCAGCTAACACTACGCTGACGATGCCTTTATTGTCATAATAATATTGGACAATGCGGTTTATCATATTCGAAGAAACAGTTGCAAAGTCGCTCTTCGGATAATCCTTTAATGCTTCAACCATTTCCTCATAAAGTCCCGCCATTAGCCTTTCAACTAAAGCGGACATTATTGAATCTACGTTATTAAAGAATTGATAAATGGTCCCAGGGGAAAGCCCAGCTTCGCTAGCTATTTGCCTCGTACTTAGTCTTACTTTCTTGTCTACAAGAATGTTTGCAGCGCAATCAAGAATACGCTCAACTTTCTCGATAGCACGTTGCTGAGTTGGCATTTTCCTGAATGCTGGTTTCTCTAATGAGACTTTCATTATTTACTTAGTACCCTTGTGCATTTTGCCAAGCTGTTAATATTTTTAGGCTTTGTCGCTTGTTATGCTTGCTCTATGAGTTTGTAATTCCAATTTACGGCCTTCGCGCCAGATAAGAACCAAATCCCCATCTTCTAGTTCTTCTCCCCCAGCGATTACAATTCTTTCGCCAAGTTCCAGTCCGTTCAAAACAAATGCATACTGTTCGTCAGTTCTACTTACAGTTACCCATCGCTTTTCTACAAAGTCGTTACTGCCTATGACCCAGACATAGCCCTTTGTCTTCCCATACTGGCCGATACCAAATACAGATTCTACTGGCACCGTTAAATACTTTTCTTTGTGCCCGCTATTTTGTGGAACATCAAAAACAATTCGTGCTGGCATGCCTGAATACACATCCTGCTCTTTGGGCTTTTGAATTGTAATTATCGCTCTATAAAGTTGAGTATTTGAGCTGGTTTTTTTATTCCACGAATGCAAAACGCCATCAAATGTTGCACCAGCTATGTCATCAAGTTTTACTTTTGGTTTTTTTAATCCACCTCTTTCTTCAAGTTTCGAAATGAATTCAAAGGGGAGGTGGATCACGATATCTACAAGCTCCAACATATGAGCAGATGTTATGGCACTGCCTTGAGACTCATTAACCATCAAACTAGTATCAGTCAGAACACTGTTCAACTTGAACTCAAACTCTTCGCACCTAAGCACATGTTTTCCTATTTCTTTTGAAGCTTGCTCGTCGGCAGAGCCCCTGTGAGATGGCTTGCCGAACTGAATGTTTCTACTTATGAGACCTTCATCATACTGTTCACCCGAAGATAGATTTTGTTTCATTAAACCCGTAGAGGCATATACAGATGGTTGTGCTTTATTGACAAGTAGGACGGCTTTTCTTGTAGTTTCAACTACCCCAATAAAAACATGTTGGATTCCACTTTCTTCGGATAACACCGCTGCTTTTACCATCGATAATACGTTAGACCTGAGCGCAACTTTTTCGTTGCTACAACCCTGAACGCAGGATAAAAACAAAACTAAAAGAATAAAGTGCTTCATACCAACTACACAGAAACATGCTCTTGCACCCAACGCTTTAATCACTCCATTAGTCCAATGCAGTAAGGTGCTCAAGTATTACAACAACAATGTAGATACAGGCTGCCGTCATGGCATTCGTACTACAAAACAAAATGTGAACAGTGTTCATATTTTCGTTCTATATTTGACCATTGTCAAACTGTTCCAATAAACAATGTCGTTATTTTCAGAACCCTCCGCGTAACAATCTGTTTTATTGAGAATTTAAAATTATGCACGTCAGTTGTAAGTCTAATTTCTTGAAGACCACTTTAACGGCTAAATGCTATGTTTGCGGATTTGGTAGGCGAAATTCGTTTTTTGTTGAGATGGCTTTCTTGGTTAAGCAAGAATAATGTACAGCAATTGATTTGGTTGGTGGGTCTTACTAAGAAGATACGAATATTGGGTATAGCTGAGTTTATTAAGAACTTCGCGCTTTGAATTCCTGCCCAGATTAAACTGGGCAGGCGCTATTTACTACATTTTTGACTTACGAGTAACTGAGTTAACCATTTTTTTGAAGCTTTTCTCCTTTGCTCTTAATTCATGTAATTCCATTGAATTTCGTTCCTCTTCACGCTTTAGTTTTTGATAGTTAGCTAATCGCCTAGGTTCTAGCAAGCCGTTTTCTATTGCCTTTAAGACTGCGCATCCTAGCTCACTAGTATGGCTGCAATCTGCAAACTTACATTTCTTCGCTAGTTGACCAATATCATCAAAAGTAGAGTCAATACCTTCAGAGCAATCTGTTAATTTTAATTCTCGCATTCCTGGTGTATCAATAAGAACACCGCCATTCGGTATAAAATGTATGGAACGAGACGAGGTAGTGTGTCTGCCTTTACTATCGTCTTCGCGAATGGTTTTAGTCGCTTGCACTTCTGACTGTAATAACGTATTGGTTATGGTAGATTTACCAACACCCGATGAGCCCAAAAGCGCAACCGTAGTTCCTACAGGACACTCTTCTCTCAAGCCCTCACAGCTCTCTTTATCTAGAGCGTTTACACAGAAGACTCTCAGTCTAGAATCGAGCTTTTCAAGCTTGTCGAGCGCATCATCCTTGTTTGAAGCTAAGTCTGCTTTAGTTAGCACGATAATGGGTTCAACTTCTGCTTCTCTGGCGAGCACTAAGTACCTTTCAATTCGACTCAGATTAAAGTCATGGTTTAAAGAAGAGACAATAAACAGTGTTTCAATATTAGACGCAATAAGTTGCAGGCCTAGCTTACTTCCAGCTGAACGACGTGAAAATAAAGATTTCCTGTCTAACAAACGAACAAACTGTGATTGTCCGTCAATGAGAATCCAATCGCCAACCGTCATCTTGGGAAAAGATTTTAGAATGTCTAGCGACTGGTAAGAAGTGCCGTTAAAAACTACATATCGACTGCGGTCGTGTGCGACGATTCGCGCGGGTTCGAAGAGTTCATACTCTTCTAAAGTGAGTTGCTGGAGGAAAAACGGCTGCCAACCAAGCTTTTTCAACTCAGAAAAATTATTCATAACAATACCTTCAGGCAGATATCTGCCTTAACAAAACAAATAACGCTGACTTTTTGAGGAGTCAACGGCTTGAATCATGCAAAGCTAGGCAGTTGCTGCCGATTGCTATTGCATAGGTGTTGTTACAATCATCAAAATCCTTACTTTTGTTACGCGTATATGCTATCTAACTAATGCGTAAATATAAAGTCTTTTTACTTGTTACTTTTTTGGGCAACTAAGGAAGCGTTTATAAACTCGCTAATTATCGGTACATGGTGCAATTATACCAAACTCTGCCCTTTCTTTATCTTGGAGCCATGCGACCCGCCCTACGCCTTTTACATCTCTTGGGCCATTTATTATAGTACCGTTGTTATCTTCGACAACTCGAATGGCAGTATCAACATCGTCTACCTGAAAATAGGTCACCCACCTTGAATTTATCGGAGAGTCCTCTTTTAAGGTAAGAATTCCACCAAACGGAAACTTATCTGTGTTAGAGATTAACCAATAAACATCACCTTGTTCATTCGTTTCTGAGGCAAAACTCCAACCATATAGTCGGTTGTAAAATGTCATTGCCTCTTCAGGCTGCTTCGTTTGTAATTCAACCCAGTTAAGCTCACCTTTGTGATTCATTCTTAGTCCTTATCATTAGTTTCTTTGTCTTGAGAAGGTGGTAACCATATACTTTTACCAAATGATTAAATGATTTGCGAAGATTTCAATGAGGTTTAATTGAGAGAAAATTACAGAGTAACTTTTCAGGAGAAACCATATCAAAAAGTACATAAAAATATCTAAAAATTACCTTTGGATGCTGGATATGACATTTAGCACTCCGTATTCAAGCAGTATGAAGTTAGTAGAACAAGTACTCTTTAATCAAGCACTACAGGACAAGTGAAATAGCGTACGATTCAAAGGTGAGATACGACTTTGATACAAAATACTCAAGCTCACCCTAATTGACTATAATCTAGCGCCTTGGTATGAATACAGAAGTAGCTATCGGGATCGATTAAGTTTCCTAGTTAACCAAAAATGGATGATAGAAATTGAATAATTTGGGAACAAAAGAAAAAGCGTTATCGAAACTGAACGCAATTAGAGAAAAATACATAAATAATAAGCTACAGAATGCAAATGAAGCTAAAACAAGACTTCTTATCATTGACCAAGTACTTCAATTACTCGGTTGGGATTTAGAAGAATTTAATCCAGAATCACATAGTGCAGCAAGCGGCTATGCTGATTATTTGGTTAAACTGGATAGCGTTCCGCGATTTGTACTAGAAGCAAAAAAAACTGGCGTCACATTTGGCACTCCTCAAAAAAGACTAAACCAACACGAATATACAATTTCTTATTTTAAACAAGCGTTCAAGAGAAATCTTACAAATACCATAGATCAAGCGACAAAGTATTGTATTGATAATGGAGTATCCTATGGTGTCATATCTAATGGAGCTGAATGGCTAGTATTACCGTTAATAGCTACCCCAGGCGTTGCTTTTGACAATATGAAGGGTATCTATTTCGGTAACATATTTTCTGATGACTTCTATTTTGACCATTTTTGGAATTTGCTATCTAAAGAATCGGTGGGTAATGGAGAACTGGACGAGTGTTTGAATGAACTTAATTACTCACAGTCTGAAGTGTGTAAAATAATAAAGTCTGATTATGGAGTTCTTAAATGGAATAAACCCGACCGAGACAAGTACATTGATGAATTCTATGAATCATTTTTCTCCCAAATAACCGAAAGCAATCAGCGAAAGATGTTGGACCATTGTTTTGTAGCTGATTCAAAATTATCACAGTATAAAGGTGATTTAAAAAGGATACTCAAAGATCAAAAGCCAAATTTTCTACCTTCTAATGCAGATGATCTAGCACCAGGTGAGAGCCAATCTGCAATCTTGGACCATTCAAATTCCGGCAAAGTAATTATTGTTGCAGGTTCTGTCGGCTGTGGGAAAAGCACTCTAGTAAAGAAAAGTTTAATCGAAGCCAAAGTCAATCAAAAATCGTCTATAACGCCAATTTTTGTCGACTTAATTTACGATGTTGATAAAACAATAAAAAATCCGAAAGAGCTAATTTTCGATAAAGTAAGCAGGAATATAAAAGAATGCTACCCTTGGATAAACGAGTATGAAAACCTCGTAAATGTTTTCAAGGACGAAATAAGAATACTGAAAAACGGACCTAAGAAAAAACTATTTGAATCTCATCCAGAAAAGTATATAGAAAGTGAAGCCAACCTTCTTGACGAGCTTATAAAAAATAAAGAAGACTTTATTATTAAAGCTGCAAAGGAAATAACGAAGAGAAAGAATAACGTCATCATTATAATTGACAACGTTGATAGGGCATCTGAGGTTATCCAAGAGGAAGTATATACATTAGCCTGCAAAATATCATCGCTCAGTGGCTCTACTATAATTATCACAATGAGAGAATTCACATACTTCAAAAATAAGAATAAAGGCTTTCTTGACGTAAGGCCTTCGGATAGAGTTATTCACCTCAAAGCTCCAGATTTTGAAACGCTAATATCAAAGCGATTGAAATATATAGAACAGCATTTTGACGAAGATTTTAGAGTCTCTGAATGGAGAAGAAAGTACGATTTAGATCAATTCAAAATTGCAATTTTCAAGTACAAAGAAGTACTCAAAAACAGTTTACAACTTTCTTCCGACGGTCCAAAGATATTGCAAACACTTTCCAGTATATCATGGCATAACATTAGACTATTTTACGATCTACTTAAAAGAGTTCATATGCAATTGGGATCTTCAAAGGAAGTATGGACAAATGCAGAAGCAATAACAGCATTGATGATAAGTAAGGAAATATCCGAAGGAGGAATAATACCCAATATATTCATTCCTTATCAGAATATAAACAAGACATATTTTCTTAAGTTGCGTTTATTGATGTTTTTGAACTACTCGATAAAGAGTAATGAAAAGACGCATGGAATACCTAAGCGACGAATATTAGCTCACCTAAAAATGTACGGTTATAAACAAAATTGGATCTTAAATGCTATTGAAGAGTCTGTAAGACAACGTTTACTTGAATGTCTTGAAGGCCCGAGTGATGCAGATAATATATATGAATTTGAAGTGAATGAAGGAATACATTTTAGAATTTCCCCTCTTGGTCTAACTTTCCTATCTGAAATAACAGGAACCAAAATTTATTTATCATTGATCTGCGCTGACTTGCCCTTTCATTCAACAATAGACTTTGATAAAACAAAGGCAGAATATGACCGAGTTTTTTCTTACATGGGGGAAAAAGGTAAAAACATTTTTTACAAAGACGCCATAGATATTGTTGAAAATTCAAAACTATCGTTTTATATAGTTCGATACCTTCTAAAGATGTATAGGGAAGAACTCCCAAATAACAAAGCTTTTAACTCCCTTTCTGAAATAAATCTCTGTGAAGACAAAATAAAACGAATTTTTCCTAAAGAGCTGTTGATTGATGAATCAAATAGGCCTAGTTCAACATCCAAGCAATTGGAACTTTTGCCCTATATAGACGACGAAAATAGTGAAAATGAAGAATTCTTAGTCGACATATCATTGATACTCCCTGAGGGAATTGATATTAATGGAGTGAAGTTTGATGGCACAGAATTTATACCGCTCATATTATGTGCGCTTGTAATTAGATTATTAACAGGAAACGAGTATAGCTTTGGAATTGATATTACAAACTGTATAAATAACTACTTAGTTAATCCCGACAATGCAAAGTTCACTAACAACGTTTCTAGGGCTTTACGCAGTAAAAAAATTATCAACCAAAAGTGGCTAAATGTTCGCAAAAATGTACACCCTAAATACAAAGCGTTTTCTCTTAGTGAAAATTGGTTAGAAAGCTGGGAAGATATATTCGGAGCGCCATTTAACAATCAGTTGTTAAGATAATTAAATCAGTAGGGCGATGGCAATTTAAGCTTGATATGCAAGTGACCTATGTAAAAGTAAAAAACATAAGTGAATAATCAACGCTGATTGCACTGCTTCTTACTTAGTGATTGTGGCAATCTCAAGCTAACTTCAAGCCTTCTGATTTAATAAAAGCTCTAAAAAAATGTGGAGTTGGCCGATAAGCCGGGTTCTGTCGTGGGCAACCATTCCTCTAGATCAGCAATCACTCACTGATTCAAGCAACCTACCCGATCCCCATGCGGGCCACACGTTAAGGGATCCTATTTGGTCTTGCTCCGGGTGGAGTTTACCTCGCCACACTCTGTTACCAGAGGTGCGGTGCGCTCTTACCGCACCCTTTCAGCCTTACCGGCATGCGAACATGCTTAGGCGGTCTTCTCTCTGCTGCACTTGTCGTCGGCTCACGCCGCCCAGACGTTATCTGGCACCCTGCCCTTTGGAGCCCGGACTTTCCTCCCCTTTCTTACGAAAGCGACGGTTGCCTGGCCAACTCCGCGGCGCATTCTACATGAAGTACTTATTAATAGCGACAATCAAAAGACACTGCGTTGTGTTCATGCTCTAACAAGGCCGCTATTCTTGCTTCGTGAAAAAACACGATTCGACTGCACTTTTATCGGTTAATTTAGTAATGATAAAAACATGATCCCCTTCTTTTAATCGGGTTTTGCCTTTTGGCACTAACGTTTTTTCATTTCTAGCGATCATGGCAACAACGGTATCTGGTGGTAGCGCCAGTTCGCTTATACACTTGCCCAATGCCGTTGATTGAACGCCAAGCTCAATTTCAATTAACTCGCGTTTATTCTTTGCAATTTTGACAATTTCTAGTGTCTTAGAAGACTCGGCCTTACGGGCTAACACCAAACCAAGTTTTCGAGCTGCAAGGGGCAATGTAGAACCTTGCAGTAGCGCCGATATTAGTACAATGAAGAACACGACGTTAAAGATGAGTTCCGCATAATCCATATTGAAGATGAGAGGGAAAATTGAAAGGATAATGGGCACTGAGCCTCTAAGCCCAACCCATGAAATTAAAAGCGACGCTTTAAAAGAGAATTGGGTAAGTAGTAGCAATGGCATTACAACCAATGGCCTTGCGATAAAAATCAATACAACCGCTATTAGTAGCCCTTCTTTCCAGTTAACAAAAAGCTCTGTAGGTGTAACTAATAGCCCTAGAATAACAAACATCGCTATTTGTCCAAGCCATGCCAACCCATCTAAAAACACAAAGGTGTTGCGTTGATAAGCAAATCGACTATTACCAACAATAACGCCGGTTATAAAGGTTGCCAAAAAGCCGCTTCCGTTTAAGTTGGCCGCCAAACCGAACGCTAATACGCCGAATAGCATTACAAAAACGGGATACAGACCAATTGCCATAAGTGTAATGCGCCGAAATAGCCATACTGCCAATCCTCCGATGGCAAAACCCACCACAGCCCCTACTCCCATTTGACTTACAAAAAGCACCAGTAAGTCGCTTGGCGTTGTGCTAGTGTTTTGTATTAGGGAAATAAGTCCTATGGTAAGAAATATAGCCATTGGATCGTTAGACGCACTCTCAAGCTCCAAAGTAGATTTCACTTTTTCAGGTATGCGAATACCAGCATTGCGCAACACAGAGAATACCGCAGCGGCGTCCGTCGACCCCACTATGGCGCCAATTAGCAACCCTTTGTACAGGGGCAATTCAAGCACGTACATTGCCGTAATCCCTGTGATTACCGCAGTGCCCACTACGCCAAGCGTGGCCAACAATGCAGCGGGCTTCCATGCTTGTACAATCGACTTTTTGGACGTCTGTAATCCGCCGTCAAACAAAATAAGAATTAGTGCAAATGTACCGATAGCATGAGCAGCATCAGCATTGTCAAAGAATATTCGCCCGATGCCATCTTCTCCAGCAAGCATGCCAACGCCTAAAAAAAGCACCAGAACAGGTACCCCAAAACGCGGAGACAGCTTACTTGCCAGCACACCAATAATGGCAAGTACCGCACTAAGTAATAAAATGTGATCTACTGCAAACATTTTGGGGACCTTTGTTTAACTTATGGTATGTGCGCCAGTGACGCTTGAATCTCTTCAGATGTAGGTTTCAGCTGAGCTTTTCCTTGTTGCTCGCGACGCACTCCAAACATATACAGCAAAGCTGACGTGATAAACAATGTTGAAGAGGTGCCAATGACCACGGCAAAAACCATGGGTACGGCAAAACTTTCGACTGCATCGCCACCAAAAAGTGCCATAGGTAAAAGCGCAAGTAGCGTAGTGACCGATGTAAAAACAGTTCGACTTAGCGTACTGTTTACTGCGTCGTTGATGGTGTCTGCCAGTGGCTTTGTAGGGTCTATACGCAGCAATTCACGTATGCGGTCAAGTACAACCACTTTGTCATTAATTGAATAACCAATGAGTGCTAAAAGGGCAGCAACGGCGGTTAAATTAAACTCGATGCCTGTAAGCGCGAAAAATCCAACCGTTTTAGTAAGGTCGAGCAATACCGTTAACAGTGCCGCAGTTGCAAAGTGCGCCTCAAATCGCGCCCACAAGTAGACCAACATTCCCGCTCCCGCTATTAGCAGTGCCAAAATGGATAGCTCAGCAAACCCACCACTTACTTTCGGACCCACAACATCTACCTTATCGAACGAAACGTGACTGTCAGCGTTTTGTATCGCGGCTTTAAGTGAGTCAGTATAAGATACCTTGCTACCATCAACTTGCGCGTTACTCTGCGCCTCTGCTAGCGGTGCGCGCAATAAATAATGATGCTCGCTGCCATACTCCTGGATTGCCACCTGTTCAAAACCGCTGCTTCTTATTGCATTGCGCAGTTCGTCAGTTGACAACTTAGGGGCCGTTAGCTCAATCATAGTACCGCCCGTAAAATCAACGCCATAGTGAAGCCCCGGTTTCGCAAAAAGGCCTATCGACGCCATCGTTAGCACAACAGAGAGTGTCAGCGCTATTTTGCGTTTCGATAAGAAGTTAATTCCTTTTAAACTGTCACTCATTCGTAGCAATGGTGATGAAAACGTTAAAGGCGTTCGTGTGGCCGGCTTACCTTTTCGGTACTTCACAACCCAGAGCATCAACATTTTTGTTAATGCCACTGCGGTAAATACGGAAGAAATCAAACCTAGCGCAATGGTGATGGCAAAGCCTTTTATTGGCCCGCTACCAAACATAAAAAGTAAACTTACTGCAATAAGGGTAGTAAAGTTTGAGTCCACAATAGTGGCAAAGGCTTTATCAAAACCGACATTGATAGCATTAGTTGCAGGGCGCCCTTTTCGGCTCTCTTCGCGGATGCGCTCATTGATTAGGATATTGGCATCCACTGCCATTCCCATGGTTAAAATAATCCCCGCAATACCAGGTAGCGTCAGCGTGGCACCAAATAAGGTGAGAGCGCCAAATACTAAGCCCATGTTGATACACAACGCAAAACTCGCAATAGCTCCCCATCGTCCATAAATTGCCACCATGAACGCGAGCACTAATAATGCACCGGCCACACCACTTTCTACGCCAGTTTGAATAGCGTCACTGCCCAAATCGGGACCTACTGTGCGCTCTTCTACAATATCAAGTGGTACTGGTAGCGCGCCCGTTCTCAGCATAAGGGCAACATTATGCGCCTCGGGTAGAGTAAAATTACCTGTAATTTCACCACGTCCCCCAGGAATCACACTATTGATAACGGGCGCTGTAACCACCTTGTCATCTAGTACAATAGCAAGCACTCGACCTATATTTTCCCGCGTCATGCTAGCGAACTGTTTCGCCCCTGTACTATCTAGCTTAAACGTAACTACAGGTTGGCCTGTTTCACTGCTGAGCACCCCGGCAGCATCAGTAATATGCTCACCTTCTAGAGCAACGCGCTGCTCTAGACGATAAGTATTGCCCGACTCATCTTGTTTTGTCATTGATGCTGTGGACTGGCTATTTGCTTGCCAGTGAAACGTCATTTGTGCAGTGGTACCCAATAGTTTTTTGACCTGAGTGGGATCCGACACCCCAGGCATTTGCACAAGTATGGCATCACTGCCTTGTAGCGTTACGCTTGGCTCTGTAAGTCCTGTTTCATTTAATCGTTTTCTCACCACCTCTACACTTCGATTAAGCGCATCTTTAAGTAGCTGCTGGGTATACAACTCACTTAGTGCAAGATGAACGTTAGCATTGTCGATGCTAACGTCTAACGCCCCATAGCCAGATGGTTGCGCAGATACCTGAAATGCAGTTTCTTTGACCATTCGCGCATCATCACTATTACGAAGGGTAAAACTGATACTGTTTGATTGATCGCTAGACTTCTTTGAATAACGAATATTGGCGTCTCTTAACGCACTAAACAAATCGCTTGAGAAGCTATCGAGCTGCTTTTTGACAAGTGCATCGGCATTAGCCTCAAGCAGCAAATGAGAGCCACCCTGCAAATCTAAGCCCAAAGATAATGTATGTGAGGTGTACCACTGAGGTAATTGTTGGTTTATTGAATGTGGTAATACGTTGGGTAATGCGCTAAGTAAGCCAAGTATGACAATAAGCACATACACAACACCACGAATAGGTGATCGTGTCATTGAAAGTCTTCCTAAATTTCATATATACGGCACGACGACACTGCGAGTAATTGCACTATCGCCGATGGTGGTACCCGTGAAGTACCGTTTACGCGTTATAAAAATCTAGAAAGTGAGGTGGGCCCCTTGGGCGAGGGTAGTTATAAGACTGTTTGCCTTTGTTATGCGGTATTCCCGCGAAAGGCACTTCAACAATACGCGATGGCACATTGATAAACATGTAGGAAGGTAAAGCATCTACATCATCAGTACTATCGAGCGTTTGGGCTGTAGCGATAAGCCTTAAGCCATTAAAGCGTAACGAATAGTTATTGCCAGAGTGGTTAAACTGAGCAAGCAGTGATTGAGTAGTAAACCCCACATCTTCAGCAATACTTTTACTTTGAAAACCAGCGCTAAATACTAGGCACGACAACGCCCATGCCAAAACAAGCGGCATGTAGTGATAAAACGTTGGACGTGAAGCATTTGGTTTCAGAGCAACTACTCTATAAATTTTCTATTGAGTGCGATTGATACTACGCATTAAATGTGGGGAATAAAAGACATTACTCAAGGTAAAGCATAACAAATTTCTTTACCGCCTAAAAAAGCCCTAGTTGTCTAGGGCTTTATATAATTGCCAAAACATGAATGCCTAATTATACAATGGCAATCACATCCTCTTTTGCTAATCGGGCTTTAGGCAAGCCATAATTCCAGTCTTCTTCTGTATCTGGGTAACCCATGGCGAGGGCTACTTCACAAACGTGACCATCTAGTTCGTCTTTGAACAGCTCGCCGATAAGGTCAGGGTCTACTCCTTCCATTGGCGTAGAGGCAATACCTAACCGAGCTACGGTGTGAAGTACATTACCCAAAGCCAGATAGACTTGCGCTTTTGTCCACTGGGCATTGTTGCCGTTGTCATCTGTATTCATTTCAGCAAAAGCATAAGCTCCCATGAAATTTTCACGCATAGATTCAGGCAAGTGACCCGATGACACTTCAGCATCTACACGTTTTACAAACTTTTCTTTAGTGAATTTAGGATCGTATGCAAACAAAATAATATGTGATGCTTCTTTTGCATGATGCTGATTGAATTGATGCTTGTTAGCAAAGGTATCATGCAGGCGTTGCTTCGCCTGCTCACTCTCAACAACCACGAACTTCCACGGTTGAGAGTTGATAGAAGACGCAGATAATCTCATTGCCTCAAGGATTACATTGAGGTCTTGGGCATCAATACGCTTGTTGCTGTCATACTTTTTGACCGTATAACGCTTGTTGAGATCTTCGATAATCGGATGAGACATAGCTAACTCCTCTCAATGTCATTTAAGGGTTTTGTAAACTGAGCGCTATGGTAATCAGTTTGTTTTTCAATGATAAGACGGGTAAAAGCGGAATCAGTTTCTGTCATTTTTTGAAAATAAAAACGCGCTGAGTGTCGCTTCTGCGACAGCCATTTATTAATGGCAGCTCGACCTTGAGACGATCAGTTTTATTTTTAGTACGAAATGCCACACACAGTAAACCATTTGCTAATAAAGTGATTGATATTGTTCGACAAGAATTTCGCATGATGGAATTAAAAGATTTACATGACGCCACGGCTTTTATATTAAAAAACAAGCCAAGTATTTTTTGGTACAAAATTGCAAACCGAATTTTTAATGGCGCATTGATGGAAAAGGTATCGCTATCATTATTCGCGAGCCTCTGTAAAAAGATATATACCGAAAATAACGACAGTACAGTGGTAATTACACTAAAAAAGCAGAAGCATATAATCAGTCAGAAAGAGTTTATTTTGTTGTACCTTTCAAGTTACCAAGAATTGTGCACAAACCAGATATCAATCATTTTAAAGCAAGAAGTGAGCGATATCGAAACCACATTAGCGAAAACAAAAAGCAAACTTACGAATCAATAGCTTAAGCACTTAAGTCGCCAATTTAAATTTCACGTCAGCAATCGCATCAACAATTCAATTATTTCTTTGCGTATGATACTTTCTGTTTTGTTACTTTCTGTGTTGCTACTTTCTGTCTTACTACTCTTTGTTTTTAGTCTCTCTTCTGACCCCGCGCCTTGCACTCATTTACAACACGCTTTTATCCAGCAGTCTCATTTTTTTATTTTCAACTTTGAACAATTTGTCGATCTTTCTAGATGATCGGTTTCATTCGAGCGTTTTGCATTTGCTTAAATATATTTCAGAGATTGAGGTCGTCTCTTCTCTCTAAATTTGACTGGTATATTAAGGAAACGAAAATGAAAGTATCTAAAACGCTTAAGTTAATTGGTGCAGCAAGCGCACTTATCTTCAGTAGCTTCACATTCGCCTCTGCGGTTAACGTTGAACAGAATGACGTGGCAATCCACGGTTACGACCCTGTAGCTTACTTTGTTAGCAACAAAGCAGTAGAAGGTTCTGCGCAGTACACTGCAACGCACGACGGCGCTATCTACCGCTTTTCTAGTGCTAAAAACCGTGACCTTTTTAAATCAAACACCGATAAGTATGCACCTCAATTCGGTGGCTACTGTGCAATGGGTGTTGCGCTAAACAAAAAGCTAGACGTAGATCCAAGCGCCTTTTTAATCAAAGGTGACAAGCTTTACTTAAACCTTAACAAGCAAGTACAGAAGAAATGGATGGAAGACATTCCAGGTAACCTAAAAACGGCTTACCGCGTATGGGATGGCATCGAAACCCTTACTGTTGCTGAAGCGAACGCTGAGGACTAAGCCAACATGAATTTAGTACCTGATGATTCACATGCAGGCACTACTATCGCAGAGCCTGAATTGGTTCTGCTTTATTTCACTGCTCAGTGGTGTGCACCTTGCAAACAACTTGGTCCATCGATGTCAATGTTAACAGAAGCCTACAAAGCGAAAGTTCGCGTAGTGAAAATTGATGCTGATGAAAAGTTTGAAATGATGAGGGAGCTTGGGCTAAGAGCCATTCCCGCATTAGTGCTAATGCACAGCGATAAACGATTAGATGAACGAATTGGCCTGCAGTCGTATAACGACTTGACTCAATGGCTAGATTCACACATCCAGCTTTTGAAAAAATGAGGAAAAATCAATGGATAACAAGACTAAACTAGCCGCTGCGGCGCTTGCCGTAGTGCTTACAACGTCAATTACCGCGCCAGTGCAAGCTGCTGCAAAAGAAAAATGTTACGGCATTTCAGCAGCGGGCCAAAATGACTGTGGAAACTTAGCTGGCACACACTCATGTGCAGGTCAGTCAACTGTCGACAATGATCCAGGCGAATGGAAGTTGGTTGCAAAAGGTACATGCGAATCATTAGGTGGCATGCTCAAAGCGGAAGCGAAACGTCGCTACCAGCAAAACAAAGAGCAATAAGCGCAAGTTTAAAGGCGGTGGAGACTACTTATGTCAAACAAAGATGAAGCGCAAACTACATCAAATACTCTACCCAATTTTGGTGTTGGCTTGCGTCATCAGCATTATTCCGACGCGTTGAATGACAAAGTAGACTCCACCGACTTTATTGAAATACATGCAGAGAACTTTTTCGCTGAGGGTGGAAAACTTATTGATTATCTCGAGGCTGTAAACGCGCGATATCCAATGAGTATTCACGGCACCGCTATGGGTTTGGGCTCAGCAAATGGTGTGCCTGTTTCCTATCTACGACCTTTTAAGCAACTCGTGGAGCGAGTAAATCCAATTCATATTTCAGATCATGCTAGCTTCAGTTGGGGCACGATAAATAACCAACCTGTGCATTCCGGTGATTTGCTTCCGCTCACCTTCGATAGGGCCCATCTAGATATACTGGTGAATAATGTTGATCATGTCCAACAAACACTCGGTAGAAAATTGCTGGTTGAGAATATTGTCAGCTACTTAGATCACGCTTACGACCCTATGTATGAATGCGACTTTTTATCTGAACTCGTATCAAGAACACAATGTGGTTTATTAGTTGATATTAACAATATAGTGGTAAATCAAAGAAACTTCGCACGTACTTCAAAAGACGTGATACCCGCAGCAACAAGATGGTTGTCTTCTATTGTGTCAGATGCGGTAGAAGAAATTCACTTAGCCGGCAGCAGTAAACCACCAGCAGGCGAGCTTATTGTTGATGATCACAGCCAACCTGTAGATGAAGAAGGTTGGATGCTGTACCGACACGCAACCACTTTATTTACCAACGCTTCAACCCTTATAGAGTGGGACAACGATTTACCGTCGTGGCAGGAACTCAATTCTGAAGCGAAAAAAGCGCGAAAGTTCCATTCAACACTGAGCGAGTTAAAGGACGATGAAAAATAACGACCTCACTCCACTGCAATACCAAAATGCACTGATCGACTCAATTTTTACAAATGAAGATACCGTGTTACTCAGCGATAAGGCGCAACGGATTTATCGTAGTAACCTCATTCATACTGCTCATAGAGCGTTATCGATAAGCTATCCCATTTTTGAATCGATGGTGGGTGAGCAAGTCACATTGACACTCGCTATACGACTACTCGCGCAGGAAAAGCCACGCCATGGAGATTGGGCACAATGGGGTTCTTCACTCTCTTTGCTTGTTGCAAATAGCGAGCTTAATGACGCCCACCCTTATTTAACAGATGTCATCGATGTAGAGTGGAAACTTCATACTGGCTTTAGAAAAGCGCGGCGGCCATTTGACCGCGACAGCTTCAGTGCGTTAGCCAAAGACGATTTAGGCAACGTATTTATCGAGCTGCAAGACGGTGTTTCTATCATTCAAAGCCCATATGCGTTAGACAGCTTTAGGCGAATGCAAACTGACACAACTTATGAGCCTCAGCAGGACACGTTGCTTGCCCCGCAAGGTTTCTATTATTTTGTTATTTATCAAGATGAAATGGGGTTAATGAGAGTAGAGCGTACGTCAGAAGCGACTTACTTGTGGCTGCACGACATTCAAAAAAGTCACTCTCTTGAATATTTACTCGACAAGTATCCTTCATTCGACATGCCCAGTTGGCTTCAAGAAGCTATTCAAAAACATTGGCTTGTTTCATTAATATCATAGTATTGAGAACCCAACATGTTTAACTTAAAAAGTGTTGCTTTAATTTTTTTACTTATTGCTGGAGCATACCCATTCAGCACTTATGCAGAGGCTGAATTCCGCGCTCCCAACTTCACCGTTTCAACCATCAATGGCGACCAGTTCGAGCTTAAGGACAAGTGGCTAGAAAAACCGACTTTACTCTATTTTTGGGCTACGTGGTGCCCATACTGTAAAAAAGCGACACCTTCATTAGTTACCATTCACTCTGAGTTTTATGACGCTATCAATGTTATTGGTGTCAACGTGGGGATAGAAGATGAAGAAGCTGACATAGTCCGATATATGAGCAAATATGACATCGCGTTTCCCATCGTTTTTGATCAATCATACGAGATAAGCAATGCTTATCAAGTCATAGGGACACCCGTTATTGCTATTGTCTCAACCGAAGGTGAATTGTTATACCGCGGTCATACATTACCCGTAGGGTTTATTGATTACCTAAGAAGTATTAAAGAAGGTGACTAGCGTGCTTTCACACATAAGAGACAACTCACCATTGCTGCTTCGCGCCGCGAAAACCGCAATGGTGGTGGGTACAATCTTGTTAATCATAAATCAGTACGAAGCCTTAGTTGGCGTAACACCGATTAACACGGTTAAAGCCGTTTTGAGTTATTGCGTTCCGTTTTGTGTATTTCTATATGGCAGCAAAACTCGCGTCAATCCTTAAGGTAGCTGCGCCGCGTCGGTGAGCGATACTTTCAACTGCTTTAGCTTTGTTCTATCTTCATCTGTGAGCGTGGCTTTCATCGATAAACCGGTATTTACCGCTTGCAGTGCCTGTTTGTACTTACCTAACTGTTGAAGTGCTAAAGCCTCGAGATAATAGGCTTTTGGCACCTGCGGTATTTTCTCACTTAACCATTGAGAAACCGACACCGCTTGATGCCAATGCTGTGCGTTTACAAGATATTCGATATGTCCGATTACGCTGTTTTGGGTCCAGTACCCATGAGTAAACGGGCGTATGTTGAATTTGTATTTTTGTTCAAGAACTTGATGAAATTGCGTTAAAAAGGTTAGCGATATTTCTGGTTTCTCGCGCAGTAGAGGGTAATTTGGCCGCCATAGCGACATAGGAAAGAGCGTAGACATGGCTTGAATAATTGCAACAGACGCGTGTTCATAGTGTTCGGTTTCATCATGAATAATGGCATGGAGGCCAAACTGACGTAACGATTTGTCTTTTTGAAGCTCATCGAAAGGGACGGCTCTTTCCGGCTCATTGTCTCGGTCTTCAGAAGCCAGGCTTAGATAGAGAAATCGTCCTTTGCTTTGTTTCGCTTTTCTGACTAGAAGCTTTTTAAGTGACGTCTCACTATGGTTGAATGAGGACGTTGCTAAAAAATCTGCTGCCATAGCAATATGTGCAGAAAAAAGCGGTGATTCATGCAAATAGTCATAAATGACATTGGTCGATGTAGGCGAAAGACCAATAATCGCGCGATAGTCATTCACGTTAGTGAGGTTTTCAATATAGGGAATAAGCTCTTTGCGCATAAAGTTGTCGAAGACTTCGGGTTTGCTTTGTGAAAACACGACAGCATCCCCGGACAAACGTTTTAACGGCACTGCAAAACTGAATCGTTCATGAGCATCCCGCGCTCTTACTCCCACTATAACGGCTTTGGGGGCTAAACCTCTTTCCCAACGCAGTTTCAACGTAGAAACCACAACATCAAACAATACGTTGCTGTCGAAAACATAAACCGTTGGCAAAGCGATGGGTGATGCATCTATGTCTTGTGGAATGTAGATGTCAATAACACGCTCTCCTTTCAAATACTCAGAAGTAAAAAGGAATTTCTCGCCCAGCAGGCGTGTTTGTCCATCTGCCAACGCACTGATACTTGTCACAAAAAAAAGTATCCCTAACCAAACTACGCTACGAATTTGCATTGTCTTCTCCATTAATAAAAAAAAGCGCAGCTTGCGCTGCGCTTAAAAAGGGAACGGCCCAAAAACAATCAGTCGCGCTTAGTCAAAACGACTGGCTTTTTTCTTAACAAGAAAATCCACAGACAACTTGCCCGCTCCCCAAAACACGATGTGCAGCAAAATTACGCCCCAAATAATGTGCTCATTAAGTGCTGCTGGCGGCATATCTTCTAAACTCATCACCGCAACTACGTTAACAACACTTAGCGCTAATGCACTAAAACGACTCGCAACACCAAGTGACAGTAAAATTGGAAAAACAATTTCACCAAACGTCGCCAGATAAGCGGCAAGGGTAAAAGGCAGTAGAGGCACTTGGTATTCGTATTCAAACAAGAATAATGTTGATTCAAAGTCAGCAATTTTAGTAAGGCCTGAAGCCCAGAAAACCCAAGCTACATACAGTCTTCCTAGCAGACTAACTAATGACTGAGGCGTTGATAAAAGCGTCGATAAATTTTCGAACAATTGATATGAATTGGCAGTGAGTGACTTCATAAGTAATCTCCTAAACGTGGTGTTTGACTAACTGCGTGCTACCAACAAATATTACTTTTTTCGTTTCAACAAAATGAAACCAAACGTACTTCGAAAGTGACAATTCGTTTAAATATCACGCATTTTTCAACCATTCTTTAGGCGATAACCCCAAGCGCTTTCTAAAAATTCTTGCCAGTGCAGAGGCATGCTCATACCCCACTTTATTGGCCACAATACTTACCGGCACATTATCTTTTAACATCTCCTTGGCCAGTGCTATTCGCACATCTGTAATATAGTCGTTAGGTGTAGTGCCTACCGTTTCACGAAACAAAGTGGCAAATTTTGAACGAGACATCGCGGCAACATCAGCCAAAGAATCAACGGTCCAGCTTTGTTCAGGCGCACCGTGAATTGAGGCAATAACTTTTGATAATTGAGGGTGTGTTAATGCGGCAAGTACACCACCTTGTACCATTTGGTTGTCCAGTACGTAGCGCAACACTTGTAGTAAGAACATTTCACTAAGTTTGTCGATCATGGCGAGCCTAGCCACAGACTGGTTAAACGCTTCTTCAAACAACCAAGAAGCAGTGCGACCAATATCGTCATGCAAAGACAGCGGCAGCACCAAAATATCAGGTACTGCATCGAGCAATAGTTTTTTATCAATCGATTCAATAATAACGTTGGCACATACCAACTGTGGTGCGTCAACATTGTCAGAGATTATCCTGTGAGTTGTGGGGCCAGGCATGAAAATAACCGAAGGTTCGTCGACAGTAATCTTTCGGTTATTGTCTAACACTAAGGTTAGCTTTCCGCTTTTCAGCAAGTGAAGATGCCCGTTATTATCTCCTTCGAAAGATTGGATGCCGCACAACTTACCACTGAAAAACACATCGGCTTTGATAGAGATTTTGCGAAGAATTGTAGCGATGTTTTCCATTGGATTAAGCACTCAAAAAATAATAAGACCAAAGCGAAGGCATTCACTTGGTCTATTGCACAATAGCGATAAGCATAGCGGTAAGTTTATTTTAGAATGAAACAATGCGTACAAAATACTTGTCCGAGAATACGCAATGTTGCTTTTCAGTCTTCCCTAAACCTATAGATAGGATAGACTCAATAAAGGCTACACCGATCAGTAAATGGAGAGTAACGTTGGACAGGCTAACGGCAATGCAGGTGTTTGTAGCAGTCTTTGAGAGCGGTAGTTTTTCAGCCGCCGCCAGAAAGCTCAACAAGCCCCAAACCACAATTAGTCGCCAAGTGAAAGATCTTGAAGAATACTTGGGTGTTCAATTGATTTTAAGGACAACACGCACGCTCTCGCTCACCGAAGCAGGCAGAAACTATCTCTCCTGTGCAAAAAAGTTGCTCGACTCATTAAATGAGATGGAACAAGAAGTGAAAGGGGAATTCAAAGAGCCCAAGGGTAATTTAACGATTACCGCCCCCATCATAATGGGAAGGATGCATGTATTTCCTTTGTTAGCTGAGTATATGAGCGCGTTTCCGGATGTATCGGTGAGATTGATATTGACCGATCAGAACATGCATCTTTATGAAGACCTTGTCGATATTGCCATTCGAGTTGGTAACCTCCCCAATAGCGATCTTGTTGCAAAAAAAATAGGAGAGGTACATAAGATTTTATGTGCTTCGCCAGAGTATATAGAACGAAATGGTATGCCTAAATCGCCACAAGCTTTAAGTCATCACAGTGTAATTACCTTTGAGGGGCTCGATTCAACAACGCGATGGCGATTCAGTGAGCACGGCAAAGATATTGACGTGCCAGTTATGTCACGAATGAAAGCAAATTCTACTGATATTGCGGTACTCAGCGCCCGAGAAAGCCTTGGTATTGCGCGCGTTCTTTCATACCAAGCCTTACCCTACTTGATGAATAACGAGTTGGTGCGCATTCTCAACGAATATAATCCACCTGCGTTGCCGGTTAACTTACTCTTTATCAGGCATGATCCACTGCCTATTAAACAACGTAGCTTTATTGATTTCATGGTACCTAGACTGCAAGCGCGATTAGCCGACGTTGCACGCGATTGGCATTCCCTCGACCAGCAGAATGCCAACTGATGATATAAATCAAAGTTCTATCTCAATGTCTTGCTGAACCTTGCCTTTCCCGCCGGCCATTAGCCCCGTAATTTTACCGTTTGAGGTAGTAAGGTCCACACTAATCAAACTCGGCGATGGCAGTGCCATGAATTTGCCCTGCTCTATCTGAAATGTTTGCTTCTTTATACCTACAATATCATGCAATACACACGCTAAAGGCCCTGCTGCCATGCCGGTTGCAGATTCTTCTTTTATGCCATAGCGCGGCGCAAACATTCTGGTTGTCGCATCTTTATCTGTAGCACCGGGATTGGTGGTAAAAAGGTAGTAACCAACAAGATCCAGTTTATTACTGATAGTCTCTATTGCATCAAAGTTGGGCTCGAGTTGTTGTAACCTCGTTCCTTCTTTTACACCAATAACGATGAAGCTATTACCGGTGTTAACCAGTATTGGGCTTACTGTCACGTCCAAGTCTTTTGTCGAAAGTCCAACAGAGTCAAGAACGCTATCTAGCGTAACCCCCTGTTTCAGCCAGTCTGAGGGGGCAGTATACCTTGGGCTTAGTTGCTCCATATACGCCATAGTACCTTTAATTGAAATAGCTCTTGAGCCATCAACCGTCTCTTTCGATGTCATGCCCTCTTGTACTATCCCCTTCTCAGCCATGTAAGCAAAGGCCGCTACCGTGGCGTGTCCACAATGAGCAATCCGACGAACGGGGGTAAAGAAGTCTAACTTAAAGCCATCACTTGTCGAATTAGAAACAAAAGCGGTTTCAGATAGGCCTAATTGCGCTGCAACTTTTAGCATTTGCGCTTCGCTTAGCGCGTCTGCATCAAGCACCACGCCAGCAGGATTTCCTCCTATTCCGTTGTGAGTAAAACCACTAACAATGTGTGCAGAGATTGTATTTCCCTGCACCTTTAAATGAGAACTTTTCATTATTTTCACCTTTCACAATAGATTAAAGTCGTTACAAAGAATATGCTTATTCATGTTAACTAAACACTCATATAAACATGTGAAAAACTCATGAATAGAACTCATGTCGATTTGGCCAAACTGGTACAAAGCGCTCCTTTGCTCGCAGCAATTCATAGCGAGAGGAGTTTTACTAAAGCAGCCGAAAAGCTTGGTATTGACCAGTCAGCGGTAAGCCACAGAGTAAAATCAATTGAAGCGTCGATTGGCTTTGCCTTGTTTAGTCGCACAACTCGGCAATTAGCCCTTACTGATGCCGGACGCATTTTATGTGAGGCAGCAACATCGTCTGTTGATCTGTGGACGCAGGCTTTAGCACAGTTAGAAAGAATAAATAAAACTGAACAAATTCAACTTTCTGTTTCTTCCTCTCTAGCAATGAAGTGGCTTATTAAAACACTACCAAGTGCTAAGCAATACGGTGTTAGCGTTGCACTTAATGTTGATGATGAGCTTGTGGAGTTTGAGCAAAGTGGCATTGATGCCGCAATACGGTTTGGTGTAGGTCCCTTTCCTGGCCATTATGCTGTGCGTATTTCAAAGTGTGCCTTACAACCTGTAGTAAGTCCCCACTACGCCTCTTCTATCCTCCAGTCAAAGGAAGAAAGTTCAACACTGTTATTAAACAGCAATACTGTGTTCCTTGCAGACCGAAAGGGAGAGCATGACAAAACGCAGTACAACTGGGAAACTTACATTAAAAAAGCGAAGCTATCGATTGACCACTTCGGTATTTCTTACGAATTCGACCGAGCGGACTTGTTGCTACAAAGTGTCATTAGTGGCTTAGGTGTAGGGCTAGGTCGCACACTGCTCATCGAAGATGATATTAACCGTGGCTTTCTAAAGCCTATTGGAAAAGCGGTTTCAATTGACGCGAGTTACTGGCTAGTATGCTCTGCAAACTTTGCTCAAACTGAGCGTTTTGAAAACTTACAGCGCTGGCTTAGATCGCTTGTGTGCACAACCAACTAACACTAACCAGTAACAGCCAAATATCACTCATATGACTATAGTTATCATAATGGGTTGTCATAATGGGGAATCATTGCGGGTAGTCATAGCGTACATAACAACGTACAGTAGACACTCGTTCTACCCACCAGAAAAACAAATATAAAAGGAATGGCGAACATGAAGAAATACGTTTTAGCGCTCGCTGCACTAAGTGCCCTAACAGTGAATGCTGATACGGGCTCGCGGCTCATTGCTTCAGGTGGTATTACTTCGATAGAGGGCGTTGCAGGTGGTGGTATCACGCCTTGGGCTTTTATTGGCGGGTACGCGAGCAAAGAAGAAATCTCTTACAATGCAAATTTGCAATACCTAAGTTTAAACGACTATTCGCTTACCACTGCGGGAGGGAGTATTAGTTTCTATGATCGCGTTGAAGTAAGTCTTCAGCGACAGAAATTAGAAATAGCATCAGGGTTAACCAGCAATGTATTTGCATTACTTACTGACGGCGCTATTACCAACGCTAATTCAGCAACCATTGAGCAAGATATTTTAGCTGTTAAGGTGAAACTATTTGGTGACGGTGTCTTTACTCAAGACTCTTGGATGCCGCAAGTTTCTGCCGGTGCACAGTATAAGAAAAATAACGATTTTGACAGCTCGCTAAGCCTGCCAGATGGTAGCGTACCGCTACCTAATATTGGCGTGCCTCAACTACTCGGCGCCAAAGATGACAGCGGTACGGACGTATATATCACGGCCACCAAGCTTTGGTTAGGTGCAGTAAATGGCTACAACTTGCTAACTAATGTAACCGCTCGATACACCAAAGCAAATACACTCGGCCTATTAGGTTTTGGCTCGCAAACTGATGACGACGCAACTTTGGAATGGGAAGGCTCGCTTGCACTTCTTATAAGCCCGACCACTGCAATAGGCGCTGAATTTCGAACTCAATCAGACCGCCTTGGTGGGCTCGCCGAGGAAGATACGATTAGCGATATCTTTGTTGCTTACTTCCCCAATAAATCCATGTCACTAACCGCTGCTTATGTCGATATGGGAAACTTGCCGCTGCAACAAAGTTCAAGTGGTTTTTATCTTACCTTCAATGCCAACTTTTAATAGGGAGGTAAAGACAATGACTTTTCGAACTTATGTACTTAGCGCCTTGCTTCTAGTAGCAATCTTAGGGTGTGCATCAACGTCTCGTCAGAGTCTGTACGATGAGATTGGTGGCCATCAAACCCTAAACACCATTTTTGGTGTATCGATAACCCGTATTTATACCCACCCTGAGATTGGCCACTATTTTAAAGGCGTTCCGAAGCAGCATTTGCGTGAGCAATTAGTAGCACAAACGTGCGAACTCATCGGTGGGCCTTGTGAATACGACGGAAAAAGTATGTTGGAGTCACATAAGGGCTTAGATATAAAAGAACGCGAGTTCTATATTCTTGTTGAAATTGTACAAGGCGCTATGAGAGATGTAGGGCTCACTTACCAACAAGAAAATCAGATATTAAAAAAGTTAGCCCCCATTAAGTACCAGACTATCGATTTGTAGCATTGGTTAAGTAAAAGCATCAAAAAAGCGTTGCAAAAAATTTAACCAAAACACTGAACAAAATATAGCCAAAGCATGAATTTTAGACTAGCATGATGTTGCAAGTTTGCATCTTTAAAGGACTGATATGAAAAAGTTTATGTTTACGTTGATGGCGAGCGCGACCTTGGTCGCTGGAGTAAATGCTCAAGAAGGCACAGGAGGTGCTGATACAAGTGGTGACGGAGCTATCAATGGTAGTTATATCGCCACGGGTTTAGTGGCTGCCGGTGTCATTGCAGGTATCGTTAATAATAACTCAGCAAATGCCCCTGTAACGCCTCCAGGTCCAACACCTCAACCCTCATGTGAAGGCGACGACCCACTTGATGGCGATGTGTGCGTTGGTACTACGATTACGGTTACCGTTTCTGGTACAACAACAATAACTGTTCCGGTCACATTTACCTACGCACCGACAGTTCAATAATTGAATATTAACAACGAAAAAGCCCTCTAGAAGAGGGCTTTTTTAATCGCTTATTGCCTAATTAATTAGGTGTAATTGCGTTGTGATATACGTCCTGAACATCATCGCAGTCGTTCAGCATATCCATAAACTTTTCGAACATTGGCATGTCTTCTTCACTGATCTCTGTTTCAGTTTGTGGCATCCAACTCATTTCTTCTGCAATAAAGCTAATGTCTGGATAAGCCTCAGTTAATGCCGTTTTCACTTGATAGAATTCAGTGTGCGGCGCGTACACGGTCACTTTGCCATCTTCGACTTCAACGTCAGTAACATCGACATCAGCTTCCATTAGAACTTCTAAAATAGCGTCTTCGTCGTCGCCTTCAAACTGAAATACAGCTTGGTGATCGAACATGTGCGATACCGCACCTTGGGCACCTAGCTTGGCATTTGTTTTTGTAAAGCAGTTACGAACTTCAGTGATAGTGCGGTTAGCGTTATCTGACAAGCAGTCAACAATTACCATACAATTACCCGGTCCAAAACCTTCGTAGCGCATAGGCTGGAAATCTTCACCAGCACCACCGGCAGCTTTATCAATCGCTTTTTCAATTACGTGGCTTGGAACTTGGTCTTTCTTCGCCTTTTCCATTAAGCGGCGAAGTGAAAGGTTAGTGTCTGGATCGGCACCACCATTTTTCGCACATACGTAAATTTCTTTACCGTACTTAGAATACACTTTAGTTTTTTGGCCGGCAGTTTTTGCCATGGCGTTTTTACGTACTTCGAATGCTCTTCCCATCTTAAAATTCTCTTTCTCGCAATACAGAATGCTGCGTTGGGGTTGATTTCAGTTTATTTCATACTCTGAACTATCAAGTGAACGAAAGCATTGAACAGCCCGTTTGTCATGCAAACGCATGGGATAGCGCAGAAAAAAGTGGCGAAATTCTACCTTATTTTATACCCAACAATACAGCCCCAATTCGCTTTTGTTGCGCTATTGCGCCACTTGTAGGCTGATACACCAATTCAAATAGCACTTTTAAGGCAAATGTTCCGTTGCTAGGTAATCGTGTGATTGCATCTCTTTTAAACGGCTTAAACAGCGTCTAAATTCGAAATTCAACAGTCCTTCTGTGTACAACTTTTCCAACGCAACTTCTGCAGAAATAATCAGCTTTACATTGCGCTCGTAAAACTCATCAACCATTGCAATAAAGCGCCGTGCCACATCATCGTTGTGCTGCCCCATCTCTTTTACATTGGCTAGCAGCACAGAATGATAGCAGCGGCTAAGCTCTATATAATCACTTTGACTGCGCGGGCCGCCGCAAAGATCGCTAAAATCAATCATAAGCACACCATCGGCATTGCGCAGCGTTTTGATCTTCCGGTTATTCACATCTATCTCTTCACCTGACGTACCTTCTTCCGGTGCCAGTTGAGCAAAATAGCAATGCAGGTTTTCTGTTGCTTTGTCATCCAGTGGGAAGTGATAAATTTCTGCTTGTTCGAGGGTACGAAGCCGATAATCAATACCGCTGTCGACATTCACAACACGCGTGTTTTGGTTGAGCAGGTCAATGGCAGGTAAAAACCGGGCGCGTTGTAAACCATTCTTATACAGGTCATCTGGTACAATATTTGACGTGGCCACAAGCACAATACCGTGACCGAAGAGCTCTTCCATCAAGGTACCTAAAATCATCGCATCGGTAATATCAGACACGAAAAACTCATCGAAACAGATAACTCTCGCCTCTTTCGCAAGCTTTGCAGCAACCAGCTTCAGCGGATCTTGTGCGTTTTTCAGCTGCTTAAGTTCATCGTGAATACGATACATAAAGCGGTGAAAGTGAACGCGCATTTTCTTTTCAAACGGCAGACAATCGTAAAAGGTATCAACTAGGTAAGTTTTTCCGCGACCCACGCCGCCGTAAAAATAGATACCCTGAATACCAGGTTTAGCATGGCCCTTTCCGAACGCCGCTTTTAACTTCACCCGCCATGTCGTTTTCTTTTCTGGCTGGGTTAACTCATCGTACAAGCGCTGCAACTCTTTAACCGCGTTTTCTTGCGCTGCATCATAATGAAAGTCAGACGACTGTAAATCTAGCTGATATTTTTCCCATGGCGTCATCGCCGAAACCACTCCGTACAAAAGTCAATAGCGGTACTTGCTGCACCGACCTGCTTGAATTTCTCAATTATGACCTTAATTTTACTGGAAATCACGGTAGAATCGCACCTTGAAAATAGACATACACTGTTATCATTACAATAAATGTCAGTATGTATGCGCTTTTCGGGTTCGACCTTGCTATATTCAAAGTGTGGTCGAAAGCAGCGTTCTTGCCGTAATAGTTAGGTCAGCTGCAGATGTTGATTGATTCGGAGAATATAATGGAATTGTTAGTATCTCTTGCTTTATTAGTAGTTGGCCTAATTATTGGCTTTTTTGTAGGTCGCTTTTTTCAGCAAAAGCAAGGTGCAGGTAACACCGCACAAACTGAGAAGCAGGTGAAAGAAATTCTTGCACAGCAGGCGCAACACCATATTCATCAGACCCGTCAAAGCTTGGAAAGCATTGAAAACCAGTGCGACGTGCTTAAACAACAAATTGAAGAATATGAACTGTTGCTAGCGCAAGGCAGCGATGAAGAAGATAGCAAGGTTCCTTTTTACGGGGAACAAGCAACGACTTACTTACGAAATAATCTTAAGAAGTCTGATAAAGCTCGCGTGAAACGCGTATCTGATACGCAACCGAAAGACTTTGCAAATTCTGGTTCAGGGTTATTCGTCGGACGTTCTGAGCAGAATAACGCAGAAAAACAGTAACATCGGGAACTTTTCACAGGCCTCAGACTCTTTTAGTGAAACCATGCTATGTCGCATATAACATGAAGGAGTGTAAGCGAACATGAAAATGTCTTTCCGCCATTGTCTATTGGCGTCTGCCGTTGTTGTTAGTTCATTAGGCTTTACTGCTAGCACACAGGCGGCGTTACCGTTTTTCTCTGACAGCAAGGACGAAGTCCCCTCTCTCGCCCCTATGCTAGAAGAAGCGACGCCTGCTGTAGTCAGTATCGCTGTCGAAGGAACCCAAACCTCAAGACAGCGTGTGCCTGAAATGTTCCGCTATTTCTTTGGTGCGCCTCAAGAGCAAGTGCAAGAGCGCCCATTTAGAGGATTAGGCTCAGGTGTCATTATCGACGCCGACAAAGGTTATGTTGTTACTAATAATCACGTTGTAGATAACGCTGACGAAATCACTGTTAAGCTTACTGATGGCCGTGAATTCAAGGCCAAAAAGCTTGGTGCTGACGAACAGAGCGACATTGCCTTGCTTAAAATCGAACCTGATGACTTAAAAGCATTGCCACTTGCTGACTCTGATAAGTTACGCGTAGGTGATTTTGTGGTGGCGATTGGTAACCCCTTTGGTCTATCACAAACTGTCACCTCAGGTATTGTTAGCGCATTAGGCCGCTCTGGTTTGAGTATCGGCGGTTACGAAGACTTTATTCAAACTGACGCCGCTATTAACCGAGGAAACTCTGGTGGTGCATTGGTAAATCTACGCGGTGAATTGGTTGGGATAAACACCGCCATATTTGGTCCTAACGGCGGTAACGTGGGAATTGGTTTTGCCATTCCTGCTAACATGATGAAAAGCTTGGCCGACCAAATCGCAGAATATGGTGAAGTTCGCCGCGGTCTTTTAGGTATTTTGGGCAACGACATTGATGCTGGTCTTGCAGAAGCAATGAATGCCGAGGTCAATATCGGTGCGTTTGTGAGTGAAGTACAGCCTGACTCAGCTGCTGAGAAAGGTGGTCTTCAAGCAGGTGACATCATCACCGCTATTAACGGTAGACAGTTAAATAGCTTCCAAGAGCTACGCGCGAAAATTGCTAGTATGGGCGCAGGCGCTGAAGTAGAACTGACCGTTATGCGCAAGGGTAAGAAAATGACCGTTGATGTTGTCCTTGATGATGCAACAGATACAACGGTAACCGCTGCACAAATCCATCCTGCGTTAGAAGGTGCAACCTTAACAAATGGCGAAGATAATGCGGGTAATACTGGTGTAGTCGTGTCTGAAGTAGAACGCGGTGCCCCTGCAGCACGAATAGGTCTACAAGAGAACGATGTGATCATCGGTGTTAACCGAGTACGCACATCAAGTGTTGCTGAATTTAGGAATGCGTTAGACGAAGCCAAAGGCGTAATTGCACTTAACGTGAAGCGTGGAAATTCCACACTCTACTTGGTAATTCGTCAATAGTTTCCCACCAGAAACCGTTAACGAAGATAAAAAAACAGCGCCAAAATGTGGCGCTGTTTTTTTATACCATTCCATACACAGTAAACGGCAAATGCTTACCACAAAATTTGTGCATCATTACGGTAGTTTATTAAATAAAGTGATATCCTCTTATCAATAGTGTAGAGATACTCTACAAAAACTAACAATGTTGCACTTCGCGATTGTGGTGTCGTACTGCTAGCATACAAGTACGAATCGAGTAGATGTGACAAACAACAAGAAAGTGTATTTGTGATTGGCCGTTCAACCTTAAACTTCATACTTAAATCAATCTTCCTTGGCATCACTGTAGCGGTGCTTTTGTTGCTCTTTTTACCAGATTTGCGGCAAGGCAACGGCCTGGCCACCAGCTGGTTTGCAACACCGTCTGTAAGTGCAAATCGAGAAAGTTACTTTGGTGCATTAAGTCGCTCTGCGCCTGCGGTGGTGAATATATACAGTGTCAGTATCGAAAACGACACTGGCTTGTTTAGAAACCAGCCTCGTGAGCGAACAAGTTTGGGGTCCGGTGTAATTATGACCGAAAATGGTTATATATTGACTTGCCACCATGTCGTTCAAGATGCTGATAGCATATACGTAGCGGTTCAAGATGGGCGTGTGCTTGAAGCTCAAATTGTGGGTACCGATCCTCTCACCGATTTGGCGGTGCTAAAAGTCACTGCTGATAACCTACATATTATTCCACAGGTTTCGGAACCAGATACTCACGTGGGCGACGTGGTTATGGCTATAGGCAACCCTTTTGATCTTGGCCAGACCATTACTCAGGGTATCGTCAGCCGTGCTGGTCGTAATGGGCTGTCTAACTACGTCGACTTTATTCAGACAGATGCGGTACTTAACCAAGGCAATTCAGGCGGCGCCTTGGTTGACAGTAACGGTATTTTACTCGGTATCACTAATGCGAATTTTCAAGTACGTGACTCGCGCAATCGCGTTCGAAATGTAGATGGTATTAACTTCGCTGTACCTTACGAACTCGCTAAGCGAGTGATGGACGAAATTATTAGCAATGGGCGTGTTATTCGAGGTCAACTTGGTTTTATAGGCAGTGAGAATCGCAACAGGCCAGGTATTGATGTAACGGCTGTCGCCAAAGGTAGTCCGGCCGATTTGGCGGGGCTTCAACCTGGCGATATCATTGTGGCGATTGATGGTGTACAGCTTGAGAGCGCATCGAAAACCCTTGATATGATTGCAGAAACCACGCCGGGAACAGAACTAGACATTGAAATAAGTCGCGATGGACGCTCATTGTCAATAAAGGCTACCGTTGCCGAGTTAAGAACAAATCAGTAACGGCAATAGTACGCAGCACGTAAGCAAGTATAAAAAAGCGCCCGATGGGCGCTTTTTACTTGTTGGCTCTTTGCTCGTTAATTCACTAAGAATTAACGTAAATTAAGCTGTTTTGGAACGCTTTTATTCTTTTACGCGTTGAATATTAGCTCCTAGCGCACCAAGCTTTTCTTCAATGGCTTCATACCCTCTATCTAAATGATAGATTCGATTTACGTGGGTTTCACCTTCTGCAATAAGTCCAGCAATAACCAAACTAGCAGATGCTCGCAGGTCTGTTGCCATTACAGGCGCGCCTTTCAGTTTTGAGCTTCCTTTTGAAACCGCAGAGTTTGCCTCTAGCGCAATTTCAGCGCCCATACGTTGCAACTCAGGCACATGCATAAAGCGATTTTCGAAAATAGTTTCGGTGATAACACCCGTACCCTCAGCAACACAATTAAGGGTCACAAACTGAGCTTGCATGTCAGTGGGAAACGCTGGGTGTGGCGCTGTTTTTACGCGCACAGCCTTGGGCTTGTTTCCTTGCATATCAAGCTCAATCCAGTCATCACCAGTGGTAATTTTTGCACCGGCTTGCTCAAGCTTGTCGAGCACGGCATCAAGAGTATCAGGCGCTGCATGGGTGCATCGAATTTTACCGCCCGTTGCGGCAGCCGCAACAAGAAACGTCCCCGTCTCAATACGGTCAGGTAACACAGCATAATCACAGCCAGACAGTGTTTCTACACCTTCAACCGTAATTTTATCACTACCGGCGCCGCTGATCTTTGCACCCATTTGAATTAAGCAATTTGCCAAATCTACAATTTCAGGCTCACGTGCTGCGTTCTCTAGTACAGTAGTACCATCAGCAAGCGCTGCAGCCATCAGTAGATTCTCGGTGGCTCCCACGCTTACCATATCCATGAATATGCGTGCGCCTTTTAACCTACCATCAACTTCAGCGCGAATATAACCTTCATCAACTTCAATCTTGGCGCCCATTTTTTCTAGGCCGGTAAGATGCAGATTCACCGGTCGCGCGCCAATTGCACAGCCGCCAGGTAATGACACATTTGCCTTACCTTGTTTTGCTAGTAGCGGACCTAGCACAAGAATAGAAGCTCGCATGGTGCGAACAAGATCATAAGATGCTGTTACACTCTCTAGCGTACTTGCGTCAATTAAGATGTCATTCGGCGCTGGTTGAGCAACCTCCACGCCCAGCTCTCTTAGCAAAGCCATCGTGGTATTTATATCGCGCAGACGCGGTACGTTTGTGTATCGACAAGGAGAGTCTGTTAACAGGCTTGTCATCAACAATGGAAGGGCAGCATTTTTCGCGCCGGAGATTCGCACCGTACCTTCTAATGCCGGGCTCTTCTTTATAACTAGTTTATCCACGTATACAGCCTATTATTGAGGGATATTGAACTGGCGCTCACGCTCCCAGTCTTTAACTGAAAACGTCTTAATCGTAATTGCATGCATGCTGCCATCAGCTATTTTATCTGCAAGTGGTGCATACACGGCTTGCTGACGCTTAACGCGGCTCATGTCGTTAAACACGTCACTTACAGCGATAATATTATAATGCGACCCCTCGCCTTTCACGTGAACTTCGTGAAGGTCTAAGGCGTCCTTCAAAATTTTTTCGATTTCAGACAATTCCATAACTTACTTCTTATATTCGCTAATGTGGGCTCTATTCTACTGGCAAAAAGCTATCTGCGTCGCTAATTTTTGCAAGCTTGTGCAGCTTCTCAGGCATTTTGAGAAGGGTCATGCTAACACCGTTTTGACCTGCATCCCTAACCGCATTAATTAGCCATGCTAGGCCAGCACTATCCGCGCGCTCTACATCGCTAAGGTCAATTCGACACGCACCACTATTGATTAATTGCTCCCGCTCTTTGCTACTCAAGCATTCCCAAAAGTTTTTGGACAGCGTGTCACGGTCAAGGTGACCGTGAACAACAATATTGCCTTTGTCGTTTACCTCAAAAAGGCTCACTCAGACTCTCCCTCAGCTTCGCCTGAAATCTCAACCGCTTCGCCTTGATTAAGTTCTACTGGCTGGCCAATCTTGTCACGCATAAGTGCAATAACTGAGTCGATACCATCTTGACGTAAGATAGATTCAAATTCACTACGCTTGCTATTTAGTAGGCTAATGCCCTCTGCAACCATGTCATACGCTTTCCATTCATTTGTCTTGCTGTCTTTGCGTACTTTGAAAGCAATTTTGATTTCTGGACGATCTGGATCCTGTACTACGGCGCGCACTGTTACTGATTTCTTGTCATCAAAGCTCGACTCTGGTTCAAACACAACAGTTTGATTGTCGTAGTATCCCATTGCAATAGCGTACGTAGTAATTAGGTATTGGCGAAAAACACTGATGTATTCACCCATCTTTTCCTGTGGTACTGACTTAAAGTGCTTACCCAAAACCATAAACGCGGCAAACTTATAATCAATATGCGGTACAAGCTCTTCTTCCATAATGGTACGCAGCATTTCTGGATCAGCTTTAATTGCTTCTTGGTTTGCCTTAATACGCTCAAACGTTCTATTTGCAACGTCTTGAACGAGTGCATACGGGTTCTGCTCATTCACTTCCTGTGCGCTAACCGACCCTACTACTGACATCATCAATATGCCAATTGCTACCATTAACTTTTTCAAAGTAACTCTCCTAAAACAATCTCACTTATGCAGACCCGTTAATACACTGTTTAGTTTCAACGAACCGCATCAAATCTTTATATCTATGCGTTTATTTACGCTACTAGTCTTCGTCACTACCGCGATTAAATAAGAATTGGCCAATCAAATCCTCTAATACCAATGCTGACTTAGTATCTTGGAGGTAATCACCATCTTGTAAATTCGCCACACCATCGAAAGAGAAACCAGGCTGAAACCCAACATATTGCTCTCCAAGAAGACCTGACGTCAAAATGGATACCGAACTGGTTTCTGGAAAACCGTTGTATTCTTTAAGAATCGATAGCTCAACAACTGGCGTGAAGTCTTCCTGATCTAAGGTAATCGAAGATACTCGCCCTACAGTAACGCCACCAACCTTGACGGCAGAACGGGGCTTCAGCCCACCAATGTTGTCAAATTTTGCATATAGCGTGTAGGAATCGCCTTCTGTCGCAACCGTTTGGTTAGCCACTTTTAGCGCCAACAACAACAGTGCGCCGATTGTCAGCATGACAAACACACCAACCATGACTTCCGTTTTATACTTGTTCATTCCGATCCCCTACTCGATACCAAACATAAGGGCGGTAAGTACGAAATCCAGCCCTAATACTGCTAATGATGAATACACTACTGTTTCAGTAGTGGCTTTGCTGATCCCTTCCGATGTTGGAATAGAATCGTACCCTTTAAATATGGCAATCCAGGTCACAACCAAGGCAAAAACGAGGCTTTTTATTACACCGTTCACTACATCTTGGTTCCAATCTACTGTGGACTGCATAATTGACCAATAACTTCCTGCATCAACGCCTAACCAGTCAACGCCCACTAAGTGCCCGCCTAGTATGCCAATTGCGCTAAAAATGATTGCAAGCATTGGCATAGCTAGCATACCTGCCCAAAAGCGCGGAGCAACAATGCGGCGTAGTGGATCGACAGCCATCATTTCTAGGCTACTTAACTGTTCGGTCGCTTTCATTAGTCCTATTTCAGCAGTTAATGCTGAACCCGCTCGCCCTGCAAAAAGTAGTGCAGTAACAACAGGCCCGAGCTCTCTTAATAACGAGAGCGCTACCATGGGACCCAAGCTACCTTCTGCACCGTAATCCACCAAGATAGTGTAGCCTTGAAGCGCCATTACCATGCCAATAAAAAGTCCTGACACCATTATGATAAGCAATGATTGAACACCAACCACGTAAAGTTGCCTGATAATCAGCGGGATATTTTTAATACGAGGTACGGCGATTAACGCACCAAATAGCATAATGGCGGCACGGCCAATTGCCGTAATTTTACCTATGGTGTTTGCACCGACGGATTGTAAGAAACTCATTTACCCGCCCCCAGAAAGCTCGTTTTCAGATCAGATGCCGGATAATGAAATGGGACAGGGCCATCAGCTTTTCCTTTCAGAAACTGCTGTACTAACTCGCTATCACTTTCTCTAATTTGTTGTGCACTTCCTTCACCAATTACCCGCTTATCAGCAAGAATATAAATGTAATCGGCAATGGTTAATACTTCCGTGACATCATGGGTTACCACTATGCTGGTAAGATTTAATGCGTCGTTCAGTTCACGTATGAGTTTAACAAGAACCCCCATTGAAATAGGGTCCTGACCTGCAAAGGGCTCATCATACATAATTAAATCAGGGTCAAGAGCGATTGCTCTGGCCAAGGCTGCGCGTCTCGCCATACCGCCTGACAATTCACTTGGCATCAACTTCGCTGCCCCACGTAAACCTACAGCCTGTAGCTTTAAAGCGACAATAGTAGCAATCACATCTTCTGAAAGTTGGGTGTGCTCACGCAGCGGGAAGGCCACGTTGTCAAACACACTCATGTCAGTAAAGAGCGCGCCACTTTGAAATAACATGCTCATTCTGCGTCGGGTCTGATATAGCGACTTCCTCGACATAGAGACAATGGAGTCCCCGTCGAACTTCACATCACCTTCATCAGGTGTTAACTGCCCGCCAATAAGGCGCAGCAGTGTGGTTTTACCAATACCACTGGGGCCCATTACCGCAGTAATTTTTCCCTTGGGCACTTTAAGCGAAATGCCATCGTAAATAATACGATCGGCACGCTTAAAGGTAAGGTTGTCTATTTCAACTAAATGATCCATAGCGTGTTTAATGTCGACCCTTGACCTAATGAAGCCGCCAGTATTTACATCGGCGGGCTTTATAAAAATTTATTTAACATCGAGAACATTCAAGTTCTATGCCTTCGATTACTTTCACAGTAAAGTTTACCGGGCAGTGTAATCTAGTGACATTCTACGCTTTTTCAAGGGCGTCGCCAAAGTCAAAAAGTTACAAGTTATGTTCGATGAATACGAATGATTAAGCCTGTCAGCCCAATCGCTGTGTTAGTTGTCTTATTCGAAAAGCCCTATAACACTTATCGGGGCACTAAAATGGTAGAGTATTTTTTATTAACTGAAACTGAACGAGCTCATCGTAACGCCTGATTTTACAGTAAATTTCGCTAAAATCTGGTCGCTTGTCGTGTGTTAAAGGCAATGCAACATGTTTATAGAGTGTGGTAACACCCAAAACAGAAACTTTATCGCTACAATAAAATAAAATGCACTTCCCATATGCAAATGGCACTGTTTTTGCGACAATCTAGCGAAATACTTTTTATTACAGGTTGTTGTGCTTTTAAACATCGTAATTTTCATCGTAGGACTAGTGATTTTAAGTTGGAGTGCCGATCGCTTTGTATACGGTGCATCTGCACTGGCGAAAAACATCGGAATATCGCCGATGATGATAGGTCTCACTATTGTGGCGATGGGATCATCAGCCCCTGAAATCGTCGTATCAGCGATTGCCTCAGCAAACGGAAACATGAACACTGCGGTAGGTAACGCATTAGGGTCTAACATCACCAACGTCGCATTAGTGTTGGGTATCACCGCGTTAGTTAAACCTCTTATCGTTTCCTCAACAACGCTTAAACGTGAACTCCCGGCGTTACTCATCATCTCACTTATCGCAATAGGCTTTATGTTTGATGGTGAATTAAAGTCCTACGAAGGCATTATTTTGCTAGGTCTTTTTATTTTCGTATTAGCGATGATGGCGTGGCTCTCGCTTCAAGTTGATAAAGAAGACCCTCTCGTTGCCGAAACTGCCGATGAAATCCCTAAAGATGTGTCGAACACGTCTGCGCTTATTTGGATTGGTGTTGGTCTTGTTATTTTGCCTTTAAGTGCCCATTTCTTAGTAAATTCCGCTGTAGAAATCGCGCGTTATCTTGGTATTTCTGATTTGGTTATTGGATTAACAATTATCGCACTTGGAACAAGCTTACCCGAACTTGCAGCCAGCATTGCCGGCGTGCTTAAAGGTGAGGATGATTTAGCATTGGGTAACATTATCGGCTCAAATATTTTCAACCTACTCGCCGTGTTGGGTATGCCAGGTCTAATAGCACCAGGGCTACTCGACCCTGATGTTTATAATCGCGACATGTACGTCATGCTTGGCTTGACCTTGCTACTATTCCTGTTTAGTTTCGATCTGATTGGCAAACGCACTATTTCTAGGCCTAACGGATTTTTATTGCTTGCCTGTTTTATCGGCTATCAATTCTGGCTGTTTGGATAATCATGAATAACGAATTACAAAACACCTACATTGCCTCTGCAAAACGCGTTATCGATATTGAAGCTAGCGCTATCGAAAATCTTGCCAGTCGCTTAAATGAAGATTTTGAGAAAGCGTGTGACATTCTGTTTTCCTGTACGGGTAAAGTCGTTGTTTCGGGAATGGGAAAATCCGGTCATATTGGCAATAAGATTGCTGCAACACTTGCCAGCACAGGTACCCCCTCTTTTTTCATGCACCCTGGCGAAGCAAACCATGGTGATCTAGGCATGTTGAGTAAGGGCGATGTATTGCTCGCAATCTCCAATTCGGGAGAGACGAGCGAAATTGTTAACTTGCTGCCCGTTGTGAAACGCTTAGGAATACGAGTTGTCGCCATGACAAACAGTGCACAAAGCTCGCTAGGCCAATACGCTGATATCGTGCTTGATATTAGCGTCGAGCAAGAGGCTTGCTCACTAGGCTTAGCGCCAACCTCAAGTACAACAGCAACATTAGTTATGGGGGATGCACTCGCAGTTGCATTGTTAGATAAGAAAGGGTTCACATCTGACGACTTTGCATTGTCACACCCAGGTGGAAGCTTGGGCCGTAAGCTACTGCTTAAAGTAGGCGACATAATGCTCTCGGGTAGTGATATTCCGCTAACAAAGTCAGATGCAACCGTTGCCGAAGCACTCCTTGAAATTTCTAAAAAAGGATTAGGAATGACAGGCATTATTGATAGTGCCGGAATTTTGCTTGGCGTATTTACAGACGGAGACTTGCGTCGTATTTTAGATGCGCGGGTTGATTTACATAGCGCCCAAGTTATTGACGTTATGACACGAGGCGGGAAAACAACCACTCAAGAAGAGCTAGCGGTTGAAGCATTAAACCTAATGGAAAGCCATAAAATTAGTGCATTGATGGTGGTTGACAACGATCGCAAACCCATCGGCGCCTTCAACATGCATATGCTATTAAAAGCGGGGGTGCTGTAAATGACGACAACGTTATATACCGAATTAGATGACACGCTCTTTAAGCGTCTTGCAGATATTAAACTGCTGGTATGTGATGTAGATGGTGTTTTTTCTGATGGGCGCATTTATCTGGGCAATGATGGTGAAGAGCTCAAAGCATTTCACACCCGAGATGGCTACGGCGTAAAGGCCTTAGTGAGTCATGGCGTTAACGTAGCAGTAATTACGGG
Source organism: Alteromonas sp. KC3 (assembly GCF_016756315.1). Taxonomy (NCBI): domain Bacteria; kingdom Pseudomonadati; phylum Pseudomonadota; class Gammaproteobacteria; order Alteromonadales; family Alteromonadaceae; genus Alteromonas; species Alteromonas sp. KC3. Next base: position 804,504 of record NZ_AP024235.1, on the reverse strand, counting down.
GCGTCGCTCTACCATTGTGGAAAACCGCATGAAGGCGCTTAACGTAGCGCATATCATTCAAGGCGAAGAAAATAAGTCTGCCGCACTACAAGCCCTAATGACTGAATTGTCATTGCGCCCCGATAATGTTGCCACTGTTGGCGACGACATGCCTGACACAGGTATGTTTGCCCATGCAAGTGTAAAAATTGCAGTTTCAGATGCCCACCCTTTTGTCGCTAAACAAGCCAACTGGAAAACTACGCTCCCAGGTGGATTTGGAGCTGTGCGCGAGATTTCTGACACAATCCTGCAAGCCAAAGGGGTTGAACAAGGTATTTTTGGAGCGAGTGTATGAGCCAATTTGGCTTCAATCGGCTGGGACTGAGCATTTCTGCGCTATTTATATTGGCGCTACTAATGTATTTACCCACGTGGATGGAAGAGCCGCCAGAAGTAAGAAATAGCGGCGAACTTGATGCATTAAAACCCGCGTATAAGGCAAAAAATCTTACTACGACTCTTTATAATCAAGACGGACAGCTCAACCATAAGGTGTTTGCTGAATCGATGGAGCACTACGATCAACTTGGCTTTGTATTGTTCCGTGCGCCACGCTACACACTTTATACTGATAACGCTACGTCACCGTGGGTCGTTACCGCTGTGGAAGGTACATTGTACAACAACGAGCTGATTCAGCTTGAAAATAACGTACAGATAGAGAACCAAACTACAGATGACTTTGTCAAAACCATTACGACACAATACATTCAGATTAATTTAGACAACAAGCAGATGACATCTGATCAACCAGTAGAGATACTGGGGTCGCAATATGTCATTCAAAGCAATGGGTTTAATGCAAACTTACGCACCCAAGAATATGAGCTTATCGATCATGTACAAACCACTTATTCCCCTAGCAACTAGCTTAATTTTAGCGTTGGCTAGTGGTTCCGTTTTCGCTAGTGAAGATGACTTTTCTAAGCCAATAAAAGTCGACGCTAAGTCACAATTTGTTGATGGAAAAAATAAAACATCGTTGTTCAAAGATGATGTTCTAATTACTCAAGGCTCGCTTGTGATTAATGCCGACGAAGTTGAAGTTATCGCGACAGCGGGCGAAGGCAGAGAAGTGTTTGTCGCACGCGGTAACCCTGCGAGCTATACACAAGAGCTTGAAGATGGAACGCCAGTATCCGCTAAGGCGAATGAAATTCGCTACGAAGTGATTAATCGGGTGATATCGCTTACAGGGAAGGCTGAACTAAAACAAGACACCAGTATGGTAAAAGGTGACAGTATTACCTTTGATATGATTACCGAGCAACTGCTTGCAACCGGTGGCGATGACGACAACGGTGAAGGGAGAGTGACAACTGTTTTCACTCCTGAAGCGATTCGCAAGACGAATGCTAAGGACAACGAACAAGATAACGAGGGCAACCAATAGCAATGGCTACTTTGAGCGCAAGAAACCTTGCTAAGGCGTATAAATCACGCCAGGTTGTCCGAGATGTCAGCCTCAGTGTATCGACAGGTCAAATTGTAGGGCTGTTAGGCCCAAATGGTGCTGGTAAGACCACAACATTTTATATGATTGTTGGGCTTGTTCCCCTTGATAAGGGCGCCATTGAAATTGACGACAACGAGTTAACACATCAGCCCATGCATGAGCGTGCACGCCGCGGAATTGGCTATCTCCCGCAGGAAGCATCTATATTTAGAAAGCTCACTGTGCATGAAAATATCATGGCAATTTTACAAACCCGTAAAGATTTGAATTCACAACAGCAAGAAGAAGAAGCCGATGCGCTACTTGATGAATTTAATATTAACCATATACGTAATAGTACGGGGATGAGTTTGTCAGGGGGAGAACGCCGCCGAGTGGAAATTGCGCGCGCCCTTGCAGCTAAACCACAATTTATTTTATTGGATGAACCTTTTGCTGGTGTTGATCCAATATCAGTAAATGATATAAAGAAGATTATTCAACATCTTCGAGATAGGGGTATCGGTATCCTTATCACTGACCACAACGTACGAGAAACATTGGATGTTTGTGAAAAAGCGTACATTGTGAGTCATGGCGAGCTTATTGCGCAAGGAACTGCGGAACAGGTTTTAAGTAATCAAAAAGTAAGGGATGTATACCTAGGCGAACAATTCAGGCTATAGTTAGTGTAACCGGATTGTCATTTTTCAATCTCGCTCAGGTATATTCAATTTAGAGCATTTAAATAAGACGTAGATGAAACCATCTTTACAGCTAAAATTTAGCCAACAACTCACCATGACACCTCAGTTGCAGCAGGCCATTAAACTGTTGCAGCTTTCTACGCTCGATCTTCAACAAGAAATTCAAGAAGCGTTGGATTCAAACCCGCTATTAGAAGTTGAAGAAGGCCACGACGAGCCTCAGCTTGAAAAAAATAACATCGATAATGATGACAGTGGGGTAGAAGCTTCTGCCACTGCATCAAGTGATACTTTGGAAGCTGGCGATGCACTAGAAAAAAATGATCTTCCAGACGAATTGCCAATCGATAGCACATGGGATGAGTATTATTCAGCATCGTCTGCGCCGGCACCAGGACCTGCCAGTGACGACGAACAAATTTTCCAAGGTGAAACGACTGAGGACATACAAGAACATCTATTGTGGCAGATGCGCCTCACCCCTTTTTCTGACACCGACCGTGCCATTGCAATGGCTATCATTGATTCTATCGATGAGTCAGGGTATCTAACCGTTACTCTTGAAGAGATTTTAGAGGCGGTTAACGCGCAAGAAGCCTCTGGCGAAGATGAAGAGGAACTCATTGAAATGGACGAAGTAGAATGTGTATTAAAGCGCATTCAAATGTTCGATCCCATTGGTTCTGGTTCGCGCACCCCACAAGAGTGCTTGATGGTACAGCTTCGCCAATTCGCAGATGATACACCATGGCTTGCCGAGGCAAAGCAGTTAATAGAAGACTATTCTGATTTGCTGAGCAGCAAAGATTACCGCACCTTAATGCGCAAGAGCCGATTGAAAGAAGATCAGCTTCGCGAGGCTATGCGTTTGCTGCAAACCTTGAATCCTCGCCCAGGTAGTGCTTTAGTTACTAAAGAACCTGAGTACGTTATTCCAGATGTATCGGTTACCAAAAAGAATGGCCGTTGGGTGGTTGAGCTGAACCCTGATAGCCTGCCAAAACTTAGCGTCAATCAACAATATGCCGCAATGAGTCGCCGTGCAAAGAACAGTAGCGATTCACAATTTATCCGCTCACACATGCAAGAAGCCAAGTGGTTTATCAAAAGCCTAGAGTCGCGTAACGACACACTGATGAAGGTAGCAAATTGTATTGTGCAGCAACAAATGGGCTTTTTTGAACATGGCCCAGAAATGATGAAACCAATGGTATTAAATGATGTCGCAGAAATGGTAGATATGCACGAATCGACTATTTCACGTGTGACAACACAAAAATACATGCATACCCCTCGTGGCATCTTCGAGTTGAAGTATTTCTTCTCTAGCCATGTTGCAACGGAGTCAGGTGGTGAATGTTCATCAACCGCCATTCGTGCATTGATCAAAAAACTGGTGGCAGCTGAAAAACCCAGTAAACCACTAAGTGATAGCAAGATTGCTTCATTGTTGGCCGAGCAAGGCATTAAAGTTGCCCGGCGGACAATAGCAAAGTACCGGGAATCGTTATCGATCCCGCCGTCGAACCAACGCAAGAGCCTTATTTAACGGGCTTAATAATATAAGGAAGACGAAATATGCAAATCAACCTTACTGGTCATCATGTCGAAATCACCGACTCTTTGCGTAATTATGTCGATACGAAGTTCAGCAAACTTGAACGTCACTTTGATCACATTTCTAATGTGCATGTCATCCTGAACGTTGAAAAATTAAACCAAAAAGCAGAAGCGACAGTTCACTTAAGTGGCGCTGAAGTATTCGCATCCTCAGAAAATACCGACATGTATGCGGCGATTGACAGCATGGTTGATAAACTCGACCGGCAGGTAATCAAGCATAAGGAAAAACTTAAAAAGCACTAGTAGTTAATTAAGTATGGATATACAAGCCATCGTAAGTCTGGACCGCACTGAATGTGCGGTTCAATGTAATAGTAAAAAGCGTATTTTAGAGATCATTGCCGATATTGCTGCGAAGAACAACGCGCATATCGACCAGTCGACAGTACTGAATAGTTTGTTGGCGAGAGAACGAATGGGTAGCACAGGTATCGGAAACGGCATTGCCCTTCCCCATGGTCGCTTAGCTGGCCTTGATAGAGTTATTGCCATTGTTGTTACCAGCACACCAGCTATTGATTTTGATGCGCTAGATGAAAAACCTGTCGATATTTTCTTTGCACTATTAGTACCTGAAGAACAAACCGAAGGTCATCTACAAACACTAGCCACAGTCGCTGGCAAACTGAGTAATAAAGACACTATTAAGGCAATAAGGCGTGCTACCACAAGCGATGACATTATAAATGCGTTAGCGTAACTCGCTGCTATACAACATTACTGCATTAAGCGCTTATCAGTGTAAAGGGAGAATATAAGTGAAGCTGATTATTATCAGTGGTCGTTCGGGCTCAGGAAAATCAATTGCACTGCGCGCTCTTGAAGACTTAGGGTATTACTGCGTTGACAATATTCCGGTTAACTTGCTCCCTACGCTAACGCACACAGTGGTTGATGAATACGACCAAGTCGCCGTTAGCATAGACGTACGTAACCTGCCTAAAAATCCAGACGATTTAGTTGAAATACTTGATTACCTGCCTTCGTCTTGGTCGATGACCATTGTGTATATTGATGCTAGTGATGATGTGCTCGTTAAGCGTTTTAGCGAAACACGCAGATTGCACCCGCTGGCCAAGCTCAACAAGTCTCTCTCTGAAGCCATTCGCGCAGAGTCAGCGCTGCTGGCCCCTATTGTCGAGCGAGCCGATCTCTATTTGGATACCGACAAACTCACTATTCATCAACTCGCTGAGCTAATACGCGAACGTATTCTTGGTAAGAAAAGCTCGCGATTAGTGCTTGTGTTTGAGTCATTCGGCTTTAAGCACGGCATTCCCAAAGATGCAGACTATGTATTTGATGCGCGTTTTTTGCCCAACCCTCATTGGGAACCCGATTTAAAGCACTTGACTGGGCTAGACGCGCCTGTTGAAGTATTTTTAGGTTCTCAACCTGTAGTAACAAAATTTATTTGGCAAATACAGAACCTGATCACAACGTGGCTTCCACATTTAGAGCGCAATAATCGCAGTTATGTCACCGTGGCAATTGGTTGTACTGGCGGACAGCATCGCTCGGTATACATCGCCCAAGCGTTATCAAAAACATTTTTGGAAATTCATCCAGACGTTCAAATCCGTCACAGAGAGTTGAACCAGTAATGATTATTGAGAAAACACTCACAATCGTTAATAAATTGGGGCTTCATGCCCGTGCTGCCACGCAACTGGTACAACTAGCCAACCAATTTGACGCCAAAATTGTGCTTAAAAAGGGTGACAAGGAAGCTGACGCAAATAGTGTGCTGGGACTAATGATGCTTGAAAGTCATCAAGGTGAACAGGTCAACGTTGTCGTGCAAGGCAGTGATGCCGAAGAAGCCATGGCAGCTATTGAGCAACTAATTGAAGGCAAATTCAACGAGGCCGAGTAAGTGCTCCCGTCCAATACAAGCACTTGAATTGGCGAAATAAACAACACTTAGTCATAATAACGTCATTATGCTCGCAATTGTCATGACAGCTTCATCACAATTGCGATATTCTACTGCATAAATCCCAAATTGCACTGTAGACAAATTGGGATGAGCTCGTTTCATCTAATCTCAGTTTAGCTTAGTAGGACTCGCTACTTATGGCAGAAGCGCTTGTTTCCAAATACGTACAGACTCAGCTTCGTGCATTAAATGGTGCATTGAACAACGGTCAATTCGTGTCTGTGCGTAAGCTTCTGTTAGAACTTCCCCCGTCTGATGTTGCTCATATTCTTGAATCCAGTCCCAGCCGTACTCGTGATGAGTTGTGGGAGCTCATTGATGGCGATTTTCACGGTGATATATTAGAAGAGCTTTCTGATGACGTGCGTAATGGCATCATCGCTAAAATGCTTCCGGCTAATGTTGTTGATGCATTGGAAGAGATGGACACGGATGACTTAGCCGAAACGCTCAGTAGCCTTCCGGAAACCGTTTTACAAGATATTCTTGACTCTATGGATGCCCAAGATAGGGTGCGTGCCGAGCAAGCACTATCATACGGTGAAGAGACCGCTGGTTTCATTATGAACACGGACACAATTACGTTGCGTCCAGATGTTACCATTGACGTTGTTCTACGCTATATACGCTTAAAAGGCGAGCTGCCTGAGAATACCGATACCTTTTATGTAGTAAATCGCACCGATAACCTTGTTGGTATTGTCCCCGTTACCCGCTTACTTACCGCCGATACAGATGACAAAGTGTCTGACGTAATGGATACAGAATCAGAAGCAATACCCGTTAATATGCCTGATGATGAAGTGGCAAGTCTCTTTGAGCGATATAACTGGTTATCAGCACCTGTGGTAGATGAAAACAATCGTCTCGTTGGTCGTATTACTATTGACGACGTAGTCGATATTATCCGAGAAGACGCAGAGCACTCGATGATGAGTATGGCGGGTCTTGACGATGACGAAGATACTTTTGCACCAGTCATGCAAAGCACTAAACGTCGCTCTGTTTGGTTAGCGGTTAACTTAGTCACTGCCCTTATGGCGGCAATGGTCAGCGACTTATTCGAGGCTACCTTAAGTCAATTGGCCGTGCTGGCAATTCTAAATACTATTGTGCCAAGCATGGGAGGTGTTGCAGGTAACCAAACACTTACCCTGGTCATACGCGGTATGGCACTTGGTCACGTCAACGCGAGTAACTCCCGCTGGTTAATTAGTAAAGAGATGTCCATTGGCTTTTTAAATGGGGCTATTTGGGCAGTACTGATTGCCTCGGTAATCGCGCTATGGAAACAAGACTATATGCTTGGAGTAATTATCGCCTTTGCAATGCTAGTCAATATGATTGCAGCAGCGTTAGCAGGCGCAACCTTACCTATGATTATGAAACGCTTAAAAATAGATCCTGCATTAGCAGGTAGCGTTATCCTGACTACCATCACTGATGTTGTAGGTATTTTCGCCTTCTTGGGTACCGCTACCCTTTTCCTTATCTAACCTTTCAGCGAAATACACATTACGCACTGAGTGCTTTGTCGACGTAGCCGGTTAAGTTCAACTTATATCCTACACCCCACACGGTTTCAACGAGCTGTGCGCCGTTATCTATACTGGCTACATTATCTAACTTATTACGCAATCGATTGATGTGGGTGTTAACGGTATGCTCATACCCTTCATGGTTGTAGCCCCATACGTCACTCAATAACTGATTGCGCGAAAAAACCTGATTTGGGTGACGGCAGAGGTAGTTAATAAGGGTAAACTCTCTAGCAGTTAACGATAGGGCTTGTCCGTTTAACGTAACGCTGTGATAGCGTAAATCAACTTTAAAGGGCCCAGCTTGAATGCTGTTGTCTGCGTTTTTTTGAAGGCTTGTGTCAAGGCTTGGCATACTCCTTCTCATATGCGAACGAATTCGAGCGATAAACACACGCTCGTTGAATGCGCCTCCAAGGTAATCATCGACGCCCACCTCAAAATAATCCGCTTCATCAGCACTCACGTTAGTTAATTGCTGACCGTCAACGGCCATAATCCAACTGTCTGGGTTTTGTAATACCAAACGTTCAATACGGTCTAAGCAAAACTGTTGCGCGTGGGACTGTACGATGACGAGTGAATAGTGCTGAGCATCAAGTAATGACAGTGCAGCTTGATAATTTGAAACCACATCATGCAAGAATCCGTGCTTGCTCAAGCTTTGCGTAATGATTTGCTGAAACTGGTTGTCACTATAGATTACAAGGATCATAGCTAGCTCCTATTTTGCCCTTAATAATCAAGACCGGAGGTTGCTTAAAATTATTCCACTTTCTATTAAAAAATTGTTCATTCTACTTTAATACTTCGTTTTTAAGACGACAGAGATCTGTGTCCTTTTTGTAATACTTCTGTGATGAATTGCGCATTTTGCTGACCTACATTTTTATGCGCTTTTAAGTCAAAACAAGGACAAAAAAATGAAATTCACCAAACTTGCTAGCGCTACCCTGCTATCGTTAGCCGCGGCTTCATTCAGCCACGCAGTGACTGTCGATGTTGAAATTACCAATTTAACGCAGGCACAAAGCTTTACCCCTCGACTGGTTATTGCCCATGACGACACGGTAGATGCGTTTGAAGTGGGTCAGCCTGCATCAACTGCATTAGCGTGGCTTGCAGAGGCTGGCGTTATCGACGATGAGCAAAATGCAGATTCAAGTGGCGCTAACTTTGAAGCGCTTCTTGGCCCTGTAGACACGGATAATGGCTCAAATACATGGCACCGTTTTGGTGGTCTTCTGGCACCTAGTGCGACACTTAGCTATCCGTTCGATACTATGGACAAGCCATACCTTTCGTTATTGGCGATGTTGATCCCAACTAACGATGCATTTGTTGGTATGGACAGTATAGAAATCCCCACAGAACCTGGCACTTATACTTACTATCTTAATGCCTATGATGCAGGTACAGAGTTAAATGATGAGTTGAACAGTGCACGCACTGATGTAGTTGAAGCGGGTACAGGCAACGCGTTAGGTGGCTATGGTCTGCCTGGAGTAGCGGGTGGTGGTGCCCCAACTCGTATTGTTGATTTGGGTACCGGTGGTACAGGCGTAGGTGCACAAGTTGTTAACGGGGAAGTTGAAGATGGTGAAGACGGCCCGGTTCATATTCACAGAAACGCGCTAGGTGATACTGATAACGCTGGCGGCGCTAGCGACCTTGATTCTACGGTACACCGCTGGTTGAACCCTGTTGCACGTGTTGTTATTACGGTTCCTGCGTCGTAAGGAGCGTTAGAATGAAAAATCCAATTGTAAAACTCAGTACGCTGCTAATCCTCTCTGCACTAGTCAGTGCGTGTGGCGATGATGGCGATACAGGACCCCAAGGGCCTGCTGGTCCGCAAGGTGAAGCGGGTGTCGATGGCACAGATGGACAAGACGGCGCAGATGGCCAAGACGGTATTAACGGTAATTCAGCAGTATATACCGTCCAAATCACCAATCTTACCTATGCACAGCCGTTTGCCCCAGCAGCCATTGTTCTTCATGAATCAGGCTACCACGCTTTTGCAGAAGGCGAAGCGGCGAGCATGGGCATAGAAGTTATGGCCGAAGGCGGTAACCCAGCGATGGTGATTGAAGAGGCTATGGGCTCTACCGATTTCTTGGATGCGCAGAACTCGGGTGGAATTTTAGGACCTAAAACGAGCAGTGACATGTTCACCTTGGTGGTTCCTGAACTCGATGCTGACGATTTACGTTTAACGGTAACCACGATGCTGGTGAACACCAACGATGCCTTCACAGGGCTAAATGCAGCCGATGTTAGCAATATGTCGGTGGGTGACAGTAAAACCTTTATGACAGTAACATGGGACGCTGGTACAGAGGCAAATACTGAAACCGCAGCAACCATGCCTGGGCCAGCAGCGGGTGCAGCAGGTGGCGGCGGCGAGGCTGCGGGTTATGATCCAGTACGAGACGACTTAGCGGATGTTGTGCGTTTGCATACAGGTGTTACTACCAATGCTAATGCAACCGATCCCAGCCGTGAAGGTTTAGCGACTTCGGTTTTAACTGAAGGGCATCGCTTTGATTTTCCGACAAGCAGAGTTGTGATCACACGAACACGCTAATTGTCATTAGTATGCTTAGCAGATTATGATATTTGTGTATGACAAGAGCGCCCTTGCACTACGTGCTATGGGTGCTTTTTTATAGATAAATAGAGATTACGAAACAGAAAAGTAACGATGCAATGAGCTGGCTTCAACATAATATTGAAACCAGGCTACATCGATTTATTTGATCACCTTAAGGGTAGGCTTACCTTTTTTAGGTGGCACAGGTGCATCTGCTTTATCTGCTGCATCTGCGTCTTCAAGTGACGTAGGGCCACTTTGAGGCTGTGGTGCATCAGACTCGTGCTGTTGACGCTCTTCTTGTGCACGCGCAATATCCTCTTCTGTGGCAAACACAGTTCCGGCACCATTCTCACGTGCATATATGGCCATTACCGCTTCGCAGGGCATGCTTAAACGACGTGGTTGCCCACCAAATCGCGCTTGAAATGACAAGCCTTCCACATCAAGTGAGAAGTTTACACATGCGCTTGGGGATACGTTTAAGACAATTTGTCCGTCTTTGACGAATTCCTGCGGCACTTCCACCAACTCATTGGTTGCATCAACTACAATGTAAGGTGTTAAATCGTTATCAACAATCCACTCATAAAAAGCCCTAAGTAAATAGGGCTGGTTTGACGTCATAGATGTCATAACGGGTTGTGGATCTCACGCTCTTGGTCCGTCAAAGACGCTTTAAATGAGCTGCGCGAGAAAATACGATTCATATACGCGTTAATCTCTTTACTGCCTGCACCATTTAGCTCAATACCTAGCGCAGGAAGACGCCATAGTAGCGGAGCAAGATAGCAATCAACTAAGCTGAATTCTTCACTCATGAAGTAAGGCATTTCACCAAACACAGGCGCTAAAGAAAGTAGCGCTTCACGCAATTCATTGCGCGCTGCTTCAACATCGCCTTCACCACGGAAAATACGTGCTGCCAAAGAGTACCAGTCTTGCTCAATGCGATGCATCATAAGACGGCTTTGACCACGCGATACTGGGTAAACCGGCATAAGTGGTGGATGTGGGAAACGCTCATCAAGGTATTCCATGATGATGTGTGACTTGTAAAGTACAAGTTCACGATCAACAAGAGTTGGAACAGTACCGTAAGGGTTTAGCTCCAACAGATCTTCAGACAGGTTGCTAGGATCTGTGTAGCTGATTTCAACACCCACACCTTTTTCTGCCAACACAATGCGCACCTGGTGGCTATAAATATCAATTGTGTCAGAGAACAACGTCATAATAGAACGTTTATTCGCGGCTACGGCCATTCAATTTCCTCCGTCGAGAAACAAGTTTATGCCCACTAAAATGAGCGAATTACAAATGCCAAAAAAGGGGGCGAGAAGCCCCCTTTTGGTATTATACATAAATCTGTGCGATTAGTGCACTTCTCGCCAGTATTCTTTCTTCAGTAAGTAAACAAATACAAACAATACTGCGATAAAGATAAGTACCCACTTACCGATTTTATGAGATTCAAGTTTTGAAGGCTCACCTGTGTACTCAAGGAAGTTCACAATATCGGCAACAGCTTGGTCGTACTCGTCAGGAGACATCGCGCCAGTACCATCTGACTTAATGCCTACGTAACGCTTAACCATTTCACCGTCAACCATTTGCTCTTCATAGGTGCGCGTTGGCGTACCTTGAAGTGGTTGAAGTACGTGTGGCATACCCACTTCAGGGAACACTGTGTTGTTCACACCAAACGGACGGCTCTCATCAACATAGAAAGAGCGAAGGTAAGTGTAAATCCAGTCTTCTCCACGAACACGAGCAACAAGCGTAAGGTCTGGTGGCGCCGCACCGAACCATGTTGCAGCCGCCTCTTCAGGCATAGCACGGGTAATATAGTCAGAAACCTTTTCACCCGTAAACTGCAAATGCTCTTGGCCCAATTCATCAGGAATACCCAAATCTTGGAATGAACGCTGATAGCGCTGATACTTCATAGAGTGACAGCCTAAACAGTAGTTCATGAACAATTGTGCACCGCGTTGTAAAGACGCCTTATCGGTTAAATCGATAGGCGCTTTATCAAGGTGTACGTTTCCACCTGCCGCAAGCGCTACGCCAGGTAGGAAGAAGGCTAAAAAGCACATCAATTTTTTCATTTAGAAATCCTCTCTGGCACAGGTTTAGTGTTTTCATTTTTGCTGTACAAGAACAGTGCAATGAAGAAACCGAAATACATTACTGTCGCGATTTGAGATGCAATGATTTTCCAGTTTTCTTGTGGCGTACCACCTAGGTAACCTAGGAAGATAAACACAATAGCAAACACAATAAGGTTTACTTTGTGTAGACCACAGCGATAGCGCCATGACTTAACACGTCCGCGATCAACCCAAGGCAGAGCGAATAGCGCTGCAATTGCGCCAAACATTGCTAATACCCCGAATAGCTTATCCGGTACCGCTTTCAAAATGGCGTAGAACGGCGTGAAGTACCACACTGGGAAGATATGCTCAGGTGTCTTCAGCGGGTTAGCAATTTCAAAGTTAGGGTGCTCTAGGAACTTACCGCCCATTTCTGGCGCAAAGAACAACACATAGGTAAACAGCGCTAAGAATACACAGAACGCCACTAGATCTTTAAGCACGATGTGCGGGAAGAACGGTAGTACATCGTCAGCAATATCGTACTTGCTTGTGTAGTACTCGTGAATTTCATATTTTGTCTTTTCAGACTCAGGTAGTGATCCCTTCTTATGCTTGATAGCGATACCATCAGGGTTGTTTGAACCCACTTCGTGAAGCGCGATAATGTGAAGGAATACAAGAATTACAATAACCAATGGCAGCGCAATAACGTGTAGTGCGAAGAAACGGTTTAGCGTTGCGCCAGAGATAACGTAGTCACCCTGTAGCCAGATTACTAGGTCAGGACCAACAACAGGTATAGCGCCAAACAGCGATACGATTACCTGTGCACCCCAGTAAGACATTTGTCCCCAAGGAAGTACATAACCCATGAATGCTTCTGCCATAAGCGCAAGGTAGATAAACATACCAAACACCCATAGGAGCTCACGTGGCTTCTGATAAGAACCGTAAATCATGCCACGGAACATGTGCAGATATACTACAATAAAGAACGCTGACGCGCCAGTACTGTGCATGTAACGGATAATCCAACCGTAGTCGATCTCACGCATGATGTATTCAACAGAAGCAAAAGCGCCTTCTGAAGAAGGAACGAAGTTCATGGTCAACCAAATACCAGTAATAATTTGGTTAACTAAAACGATAGTTGCCAAGAAACCGAACACATACCAAAAGTTCATGTTCTTTGGCGCAGGGTATTGAAGAGCGTGCATATTTGCTACGCGCATCATTGGGATGCGTTCTTCAATCCAACCTAGGAAAGCATTCATATTAAACAACCTCCGCTTCTGAGCCGATAATAACAGTTGTGTCATTAACGAACTGATAAGGCGGCACAACTAGGTTTAATGGTGCCGGTACGTTTTCAAATACACGTCCTGCCATATCAAACTTAGAACCGTGGCAAGGGCAGAAGAAACCATCTGGAACCCCTTCTACTACCTCTTCGAAAGCGCCATCTTTAAGGTGCTGTGGAGAGCATCCAAGGTGCGTACAAATACCAACTAGAATGAGGTATTCTTCTTTCATTGAACGGAAACGGTTTTGAGCAAAAGTAGGTTGCTGCTCAGCTTCAGAGTTAGGATCTTTCAGCTTATCTTCGTGTGTGCCTAGTTCTTCAAGAATTTCTGGCGTGCGACGTACAATCCATACAGGCTTGCTTCGCCACATTACACGTACTAACTGTCCAGGCTCAATCCCGCTGATATCTACTTCAACGTCAGCACCAGCCGCTTTTGCTTTGGCGCTTGGATTCCAGGACGCAATAAAAGGCACAGCAGCACCAACAACACCTACACCACCAACTACCGACGTGGCAACGGTCAAGAACCGACGACGAGTGTTGTTTTCTGGCTGGTTATCGTTTTGTGCAGACTCTGTTGCATCTACAGATACATTGCTCATCCACATTTCTCCAGGTTTGGATAATTATGATGTGTAACACAAGCTTATACTGGTTTTATCTCGCTTGTGTCGTAGCATCATATGGCTTGTCATGAAAGCGACGTAACAGTGAATTTTCACTAGCTTACGAATTCACGAAATTTTACAAAATTTTCGACCGCAAATGATAAAAGAAAAGCCCTTATAAACACAAGGTTTTACTGATATTTAAGCGACAATTTAATTGAAAACTTTATTTAAGATCAAAGTAGGAAATACCGCAAATCAAGGTTTTGCTGTTGTTTTGAGGTAAAACACGGCAGAAATTAAACCTTTGTTATTTTAACTAGCGCTAAGTGCTGTGGGGTATATAGCGGTATAAATCGTTGAAGTTATGTAGATTGAGATAATAAAAAACCCGGCATAAGCCGGGTTTTTGCAATACAAAAAACGTAAAAATTAACGCTTTGAGAATTGTGGACGCTTACGCGCTTTGTGTAGACCAACTTTCTTACGTTCAACGCGACGTGCGTCACGAGTAACGAAGCCAGCTTTACGAAGTGCTGGACGTAGAGCCTCATCATACTCCATAAGAGCACGAGTAAGACCGTGACGGATTGCACCCGCTTGACCGTTAGAACCACCACCTTTAACAGTGATGTATACGTCAAACTTTTCAGTCATTTCAACAAGTTCAAGTGGCTGACGAACAACCATGCACTCTGTTTCACGACCAAAGTACTCGTCAAGAGCGCGTTGGTTTACTTTAATGCTACCTGTGCCTGGACGTAGGAACACACGAGCAGTAGAACTTTTGCGGCGGCCTGTGCCGTAGTATTGAGTATCTGCCATGTTAATAGCTCCTTAAATGTCCAAAACTTGTGGTTGCTGTGCGGTGTGCTTGTGCTCTGCACCTGCGTAAACTTTCATTTTACGGAACATTGCGCGACCTAGAGGGCCTTTTGGCAACATGCCTTTAACTGCTTTTTCAATAACCATTTCTGGCTTGTGAGCAATTAGTTTTTCAAAGTTTGTCTCTTTAAGACCACCTGGGTAACCAGAGTGCGCATAGTACATTTTGTCTTGCGCTTTACGGCCTGTTACCGCAACTTTCTCAGCATTGATTACTACGATGTAATCACCAGTGTCCACGTGAGGCGTGTACTCTGGCTTGTGCTTACCACGAAGGCGTAGTGCGATTTCAGAAGCCAAACGGCCTAGAGTTTTGTCTGTGGCGTCTACCACATACCAGTCACGTTGTACCGTTTCTGGCTTAGCAACAAAAGTTTTCATTTTCAAATTCACCCGAATAATATCGTCGTTACTGATTTCTGAACACCAGAAATCACCTTAAAATCAACACAATGACCCCTTCGAGCCGGCTGATTCTTCCACCTTCCCAAAGGTGGGCGTAACTGGGCAGGGCGCGAATTATACAGGAATTGTCGCAAATGCGAACCCCTAAAACCAAAAAAATAGGATGATTTTTCAACGAACATCGGTGACTTGGTTTAAAAATTGGTGTAGGGTTGATGTGTTGTATTTTTAAACAAAAATAAAAATGAAAAACGCTTTCTGCATTACACTTTGTGCATGGTTGGTTTCAACGTGCATAAGTATTTCGCAGGCAAAGGAAGCAGACGAAATAATCTATACCCGAGCATTTGCTGACAGTGACTACGGGCACTACCATATTGCCGTTTTGCAAGCGGCACTTAATATTACGCCTGAATTCGGTACAACATCAATCGCTCCGCATCCCCACCCTATGAGTCAAAGTCGACAACTGGTGTCATTAATTAACGGTGATGCCGATATTATGTGGAGCGTTACTAATCGCACTCGTGAGCAAAAACTTATCGCGATAAGACTGCCACTTTTAAAAGGTTTTGCCGGTCACCGGGTATTGGTTATTAACCCTAAGCGTCAACTGGACTTTCCTCTCCATATCGATATAAATCAGCTTAAATCAATGACGCTAGTACAGGGCGATGATTGGCCCGACCTTGAGATTTTAGAGCATAATGGCTACACGGTCTCAGGCGAAGACTGGAGTTTATGGTTTCAATCGATGTTCTCTATGGTCGAAAGAGACTTGGTCGACGGGTTTCCCCGCAACGTTATTGAGGTGCATCGCGATTTAGCGCGTCACGCTGATAAGAATATTATATTAGAAGAAAACCATATTCTTCGATATCCAAGTTATGAGTACTTTTTTGTCAGTCCTCAAAATACTGCACTTGCTAATCGGTTGCGTATTGGACTGATACGGCTATTAGAAAACGGCGAACTGTCGGCATTATTTGAAGCGCAGGAAGGTCATAAAAAAGCAGCATTAATTGTAGATTCACCCTCACGAACAACCCATACTTTAAAAAACCCCGCCATTCCTTATGTCCTCGACTACGCGCAGTGGGACAAACATGCAAGTTCAGCAATTAAAGCATTACGTGACGAAACGAATAGCAACTGAGCAGATGCCCAATAAAAAACCTTAAGGTTTTCTTAAGGTTTCTGGTATACCCTTAATTTACTGACTAATTGTAGGAATACTATGCGCATACTCTTGGTAGAAGATGACAAGCCATTGT
Organism: Alteromonas sp. KC3; assembly: GCF_016756315.1. Lineage (NCBI taxonomy): Bacteria > Pseudomonadati > Pseudomonadota > Gammaproteobacteria > Alteromonadales > Alteromonadaceae > Alteromonas > Alteromonas sp. KC3. The sequence continues at coordinate 788,047 of NZ_AP024235.1, read as the reverse complement.
CCAGTGCACTCACAACCTCATTGAGTAAGGCAAACTATGTAATAGATTGTGTGTATGACGGTGCTAGCGCTCTTAATACGCTCCGTGCTGCACAAAACGACATAGTCGTTCTTGATCTTGGGCTTCCAGATCAAGATGGGTTAAGCGTACTTAAACGTATCCGCAAGACCAATCCCACCTTGCCAGTTTTGATTCTTACCGCGCGAGATAAAACCTCAGACAAGATATCAGGGTTAGATGCAGGTGCAGACGATTATCTTCCTAAACCCTTTGAAATTGATGAATTACTTGCTCGGCTACGCGTATTAGAGCGTCGACTTGGCACTGCTTCACAAAGCGTGATTACAGTAAAAAACGTTAGTCTTGATACAACCCACCACACACTTACTATTGATGGAAGCAACGTACACCTCCCTCGTCGAGAACTCATGCTTTTAAAAGCGCTGATTGAAAACGCGGGTCGAATACTGAGTAAGCATCAACTTGAGAGCAAACTCTATGAATGGGGTGAAGAAGTGGCCAGTAACACGATAGAAGTGCATATCAGTCATTTGCGAAAGAAAATGCCAGATGACTTCATTCGTACTATAAGAGGCGTTGGATATTGTATATCCAAGTCTGGAGACTAACGTGACGTCAATTCGTCGCTTTCTTATCTTAACGCTTACCAGCTCACTAGTGCTTATTGTATTTAGTGCAGCACTACACGGCTATCGCGCTACTATAGGTATATCCACTACCCTATTGGATAATGAACTAACTGCGCTAAATAGCGCCATTGCATCTTTTGATAGTGGAACATCAGGTAACGAGCACACCTTATTATTCCAGATATGGCAAAACGATACTTTAATAAAAAGCTCAAATAGTGCGTTAACAACACCGCTTTCTGAATTCAAAAACGGTTTCTCTGAAAAGAATGTGCTTGGAACGCGATGGCGTGTATATACCGCTTATTTACAAAGCGAGGAAAAGTGGTACATGGTAGCTCAACCATTGAGTAATCGCTTTGTGTTAACCGATGCGCTCACGGTTGCTTCCATTACCCCTTTTATAATAAGTGTCCCCCTTCTCGCCATTATTTTGTTTTTAGGGATCACTTGGGGGCTTTCTCCACTTAAACAGCTTTCTCGACAACTGGCAAAGCGAACGGGTAATGATTTTTCCACTATTTCTCTAGATAGGGAGCCAAGCGAATTAAAACCGGTTGTATCCACACTCAATTCAATGTTTACTCGACTAAGCGCGGCATTTGAAAGAGAGCAACAGTTTGCCTCTAATGCTGCACATGAACTGCGCACCCCGCTCAGTGTGATGAAAATCAATATCCACAATATTGCAGAAGAGCTGGGGGAAAACGGCAAACAGCTTCAAACACTGCAACGCGATACAGACAGAATGATCCACGCTGTAAACCAATTCTTGCTACTAACACGAACCAGTCCAGAAACCTTCGTAGAGCAAAAAGAGCCGGTAAATCTTTATTTTGTAGCCCAAGAAGTGATTAGTGATCTCTATGGAAAAATAGAAGCCAAGCAGCAAGACATTGCGTTGGAGGGCGATGAGATTTGGTTAAACAGCGTTCACTTTATGTTGTACACCTTGCTACAGAACCTAATTACGAACGCCAGCAACTACTCACCAGATGGGGCACAAATAGTTGTACGAATAAAAAGACTGGCCTCCACGGTAGTATTAAGTGTTGCAGACTCTGGCCCTGGAATTCCGCGTAGTGAACGAGAAAGTGTACTAAAGCGATTCAACCGCGCTACCCAAGCCAAAGCGACGACAGGAAGTGGTTTAGGCTTAGCCATAGTTTCGCAAATTGTTGCTCTGCATGATGCAAAAGTTGTACTTGATGATGCAGAGCTAGGCGGCCTTGAAGTAAAAGTGGAGTTTAACAATGAACTCTTACTTTAAAACTTCTCTCGCTATTTTAGCCGGTGTGTTTTCGTTTGCGTCTCCTCGCGCATATGCGCTTCCTGAAGTAGTGGTAGAAATAAAAAACCACCTTTTTTATCCCCAGAATGTTGTGGTACCTGCAGGAAAAAAAGTACGACTTACGTTTATCAACTTTGACGATACGCCAGAGGAAATTGATAGTTTTTCGCTTAACAGAGAAAAAGTGATTTTCGCCAACAGCAAAGGCAGCATTTATATCGGCCCTTTGAAACCGGGTGAATACCCGTTCTTTGGTGAATTTCACCCCAACAGTGCTGTGGGTAAAGTTGTCGTAAAAGCACATGAAGAGGTGCGCGATGCTGATTAATACCGTGGTACTTTTTTTGCGCGACACGCTGCCAATCTTTCTGTTGCTCAGTGTACTCATTGCATTGCCGGGTGTACCTCGTTTCTCACTAGTATGGCGCGTCGGTTTAATGCTTGTGACAGCAGTTATTATGTATTCATATCTTGGCGTTATCTCTGAGCTAGCAGAGGGTGCAGGATTTGAATTGCTGAAGTCTCTGCTATTGGTCAGCGCATGGTTAGGTATATGTATGCTAGCGATATTCCCATATTCAAAAGGACGCACAGTAAGTTTAGGTATTACACTACTTGTGCTTGGTATTGGACTTCCTAACAGCCTGCATTTTATGGTGTATTTTGTGTCCGAGCTAACCCGTAATAGTGATCATTCGTTGCTGATTCTTGGCACTACAATTGGCTTGGGGATCAGTATTAGTATCGCTATTTTGCTAAACATTGCCCTTACACATTTTGTGGCCGCCAAAGTAATGTTTTGTTTCACGACACTATTTGTGGCCGCGCAAGTTGCGAATGTAGCCCTTCTCCTTGAACAAATCGATATCTTGCCTACGTCAAAACAAATCTGGGACAGCAGTCACCTTATTAGTGATAACAGCGAATACGGGCATTTATTGAACGCCCTAATTGGCTACGAAGCCACACCATCAATGAGTTACATGATGCTATTTTTATTATCCTTGGCTGTGCCTAATGCCATTGCCGCTTTGAAAAAGCACACTCCTGCACTATGGCAACACGTGGAGGGTATTCGATGAAACGTATTAGTTTAATGATGTGTTCTGTCCTTGCTAGCTTTGCCGCAAGCGCTGACAATTTCACCGTTGATAGAGTCTACCAACCTTACGTTTTACCTTTTGAACGCGAATTCGAATGGCGCCTAACCTCACGTCAAAATGACAACGGGAATGTGTTAATGCAACGCTTCTCATTTGGGCATGCGCTTTCTGAATTTGTCATATTAGAAGCCTACGTTGTAGGTGCACGCGATGAAAACCAAGATTTTGGTTTGGAATCTTACGAACTTGAACTGCGTTGGATGGTGACTGAGCAAGGGCGGTATTGGGCTGATTGGGGAACCCTATTTGAATTAGAAAAGCAGCACAACACCGATGACTGGGCAGCGAAAGCAGGCATTCTCACTGAAAAAGAGTTTGGTCAGTTCAGTCTAACGACCAATGTAAGCTTGGTATATGAGTGGGGAGAAACCGTAGCCAACGAGTGGGAAGGTGAATTTAAATCAAAGTTCCGCTATCGCTGGATCCCAGAAGTACAGCCTGGGATTGAGATGTATGTGGCCGAGGACTATATAGGTGTTGGGCCGGCCTTTATGGGCATAAAACGCTTCGACAGACAAAAACAATTAAAATGGGAGCTCGGTTTCATTGCTGGGCTCAATGGCGATAGCAAGGATCATACATTACGTATGTCACTCGAATATGAATTTTGATTTATAGAATTAAGAAGCCTTAAGCTTTTCTTAAGGTTTCCTTTTTACAGTACTGGGCATAGTCACTTTACTATTCTATCCCTATGCATCAGATTCAAGTCAGTGTAGTACTCCCAGCAAAAAACGAAGCCAAAAATTTACCTTTGCTGCTACGAGAAATTGCACAATCCGTTAACACCGAACAAACTGAGATAGTGGTAGTCGATGACGGCAGCAATGACGACACGACAACATTGCTTTTGTCATTAGCAGACTCCCTCCCTCTTAGTTGCAAAGTAATTACACACCCTCATAGCTGCGGCCAGAGTACCTCGGTGTATCATGGTGTGCTGTCTAGCCAAGGAAAATGGGTTGTTACACTAGACGCCGATGGACAAAACGATCCAGCAGATATTCCAAGACTCATAGAAATGGCCACACAAGAAGAAGGGGCGCATTTTTGTGTCATTGGACATCGCCAAAAGAGACAAGATACCCAGTGGAAGCGCTTGCAGTCTAAAGTGGCCAACCGAGTAAGGCAGTGGATCCTACAAGATGATACACCTGATACAGGTTGTGGTTTAAAGCTGCTTCCACGCGCAACCTTCCTGATGCTTCCTTATTTTGACCATATGCATCGTTATATACCTGCACTGACTAAGCGATTAGGTGGCAATATAGTTTGTGTACCTGTTAATCACCGTGCGCGTACTGAAGGACAGTCCAATTATAATGCCTGGAATAGAGGCTGGGCAGGCATCATAGATATGCTCGGAGTAAGGTGGCTAATGTATCGAAGTCGACTCGACGCCATCAATAAGACATTCACTTATGAAAAATAAGTATTTTCAGCTTAACGCGCCCCTTAGTTTTTTCATAGGCTTCGTATTTATTTCAGTGCTTTGCTATTTATCATTTCAGCTAACTTCTGACGTTCTAGCCCACAGTAGCGATCCGAGTTGGCTAACATCATATATCGCGAAGCTTAGTACGCGCGAAGTACTATTGATTCTCGGTGCGTTTGTCGTGTTAATGACACTGGGCATTCCCCGGCAAGCTATTAGCTTTTTTTGCGGGGTTGGGTTTGGTGCTATTGAAGGCAGTTTCGTCGCGTTATTACTTACGTGTATGTCTGCAAGCGCAGCCTATTTAATGGCACGCGGTCCGCTTAACAAGCTGCTTGCACCGCTCATTAAGACAAATGGGTATGCAAGTAAACTGTTGCCTTTGCGAGAAAAACTTGTAGATAACAGCTTTCGAACTGTGCTTATGGTTCGACTTTTTCCAATAGGCTCTAATGTTGCAACCAATGTTATTGCAGGCGCATGTCGAGTGCCCTTCATACCCTTTATCACAGCAAGTACCCTAGGCTTTGTTCCACAAACAGTACTTTTTTCGTTGCTAGGAAGTGGTTCTCGCTACATCAGTACTGTTGAACAGCCTATTCACATTGCTGGTCTAGTCATTAGCGTATTTTTGATATTATCGTTGTCTCGCTATACGCGAAAGGAGAAGGCGCAATGACATCTGCGTTTGCTCATAACCGCACTGCTATCATCCTTTTCGTGGTTGCAACAGTCATTATTTTTGCAGGCATTGGCGTTCGCGACGCCTGGCCTCCTGACGAACCTCGCTTTGCACTTGTTGCTAAAGAAATGGTGACGAGTGGTCAGTGGCTTATTCCTATGCGTGGTGGAGAAATTTACCCTGACAAACCGCCTATTTTTATGTGGTGTATTGCGCTGCTCTATCTTGTGACAGGCAGTTTAAGCGTCGCAATGCTTCTACCAAGTGCTATTGCGAGCCTAATAACCTTGGCACTTACTTATCGTTTAGCGCGCGCGCTCGCCGACGAAAAAACGGCCATATTCAGCATGCTATTGTTGTTATTAAGTCCACAATTTGTGATCCAAGCAAAGTTTGCGCAAATTGATGCGTTGGTAGCGTGTTTTATCTGGGTTGGTGTTTATGGTTTTGTACGCCATTTTTGTATCGCAAAAAGCTGGCGCTGGTACTACATGGCTTGGGCTGCCATGGGCCTTGGTATCATTACTAAGGGTGTAGGCTTTCTGCCGGTTTTAATCTTTATTCCCTTTTCTTTTTTAGCGTTTAAGCACCAACTCCCATCAAAACGATGGGAAAAACGCGCGTTATTCGGCCCCTTAATCATGCTAGCGGTTGTACTCGTTTGGCTTGGCCCTGTGCTTTATTTGGGCGTGTATCAACAAGATCCTATGATACAGCAGTACTTGTCTAACATTTTACTTAAGCAAACGGCTCAGCGATATGCAAATGCGTGGCATCATATTGAGCCTTGGTATTACTACATTGTAAAAGTCATTCCACTGTTTTGGTTGCCGTCGATTGTTGTACTGGTCTTAAAAAGAAAAGAGCTCAAGCACGCGTTAAACGAACATCCTGCCTTCTTCGCACTAGCATTCTGGGCGGTGTTAGTTGTGATATTCTTCAGTTATAGTCCGGGAAAGCGCGGTGTTTATGTGTTGCCCGCACTTCCGGCAGTAGCCATGATTGCAGGTTTATTATTATCTCGCGGGGGAATGTCAAGAACCATAGAGACGATTGGACGCATAATCACACTCGTACCATCACTGCTTTTAGTCGCAGCAGGTGCAATGCTTTTACTCAGTGACCAAACCGTAAGTACTTTAATTTCACGTTATCACAGTAATGTAATTACAATAAACACACTTGCCGCCATTTGTTTGCTACTAGGAACACTCACCGTTGCAGTACAAGGTTTACTCTTTTCCAAGCATATCGTTGTATGGTTAATATTGATAACAGTTATCCCATCAACACTGGGGGCTTGGGCGCTCAATGATTTACGTACACCAACGCACCTTTTACAGCGTGCTCAGATACAAATAAGTCACCTTTCATCAAACGAGGCTGCCCCAAAAGAAGAATCAATGGTAGGTATTGTTGACTTTAAGGAACAGTATTTACTGTTTTCGCCATTTTCACTTACTCATTTTGGCTACCATACTCCAAAAGACATAGAGAATGGCACTGCATGGGCGTGGCTTAACGCACACCCTTCTCGATTTTTGCTAGCGCCTAAGGACTATGATTTCCAATGTGTCGATTTAGAAAAATCAATCTCATTGGGTTTTGCACATCGAGATGAATGGCTACTCATTCCATCAATAGCTGCGCATTCAAATTGCACACTACCTTCAGACGGACCTACCTTCCATTGAGGAAATAAACACAACCGCCTTCGCTTATCGCACATACCAATGCGATAAGCGAGTCAAAAAATATCTATTAATTTTAAAAAAAGCGTTAACTTAAGGTTCTCTTAAGGTAGCGCATCAATACTCATACCATCGAAGAACACCAGAGTGTATGTATGAGCCTTACGTTATCAGTAGCACCCAACTCATGTGATGATAAAACTACTCGTCAACATGAAAAGCGGCGCCCATCACTAGCTTTCATTACAGCCAGCCTTACACATCCAGCTAGACACAATATTGAAACCTTTATCGCTAATGGTTTCGCCACCCGCTATGACGCACATATTAGTTCGTTCATGCCTATGTTATTTGCACTTGAAGTTAACGGAATAAAGGCAGCTGTTGGCGCTAGGTGCAGTGCTACTCACAATACGCATCACGCACTTTTCATTGAGCAATATCTTGATAGCCCTATTGAAGTCGCATTAGAGGCCCAGGAGATTTTTGCGCAAAGACACGACATTGTTGAAGTAGGTAACTTATTTAGTAGCGCATCGCGTTACACGCTGCCCTTGTTACTTTCATTATTTTTTTTGTTCTCGCAAATTGGCAAAAAATATCTTGTGTTTAGTGCAACAACTCAAGTGCAACAACTATTACAGGGTGCAGGCATTTCGCTTACTGCATTAGCGCACGCTGACGTTAATAGACTCGCTGCAGAGCGCGATGATTGGGGCACCTACTATGACACTGCGCCGCAAGTTATGGCGTTGTCTCTTCAAGAAGTTACTCACCATGTCATGCGCAGCAGCTCTCTTCGTCAATACTATCAGCAAGCGGTAGGACTCATCGCAAGCTCTGATAGCGAGCTTCAGCTGCGCAGCGCTTTAGCTTATCCGCAAAAAGGAGCGTCTCATGTTGCTTGAAAAGTACTTAACTGGTGATGATGCTTCTGTTGCACTGAAGCATCATGGAAAGTCGTTAACCTACCGCGAGCTTAAAGATGCCATCGCGCAACTCGCAAATTGGATCACAGCCAATGATGTGAGCCGTATCGCTATTGCTTTTGACAACAGTTTCGCTTGGGTAGTCGCTGACCTTGCGTGCCAGCAAGCTGAAGCGTGCTGTGTGCCTCTCCCACTCTTTTTCAGTGAGCAACAGCAGCAACACATACTTAGCGAAAGCCAGTGTGAGTACCTACTAACAGATGCAGAGCCCCCTGCTTTCGCGTCAACTACGATGAAACGCGTGTGTAAAAGTGTCGATATTGTTGGCTATGCACTAACCTCTGACAAAACATCTGTATGTATGCCCAACGGCACTCATAAAATTACCTTCACATCGGGGTCCACTGGCGCACCAAAAGGTGTGTGCTTGTCCAGTGAATCTCAGTGGAAAGTTGCTCACTCAATAAGCAAGGCTTTTGAACAAGACTATGTCAACCACTTGTGCCTGCTTCCGCTATCAACGTTACTTGAAAATATCGCCGGTGTTTATGCCCCATTGCTTCACGGTGGCACAGTGCAACTTGCATCAGCAAGTGCTAGAGGCTTTGAAGGTAGCCGTCTTGTAAACCCACAAGCGCTAATTGGCTTAATTGATAGCGTCCAACCAACGTCGGTTATTTTAGTACCCGAGTTACTTATGGTATTGCTTCATGCCTGCTCACAAGGTTGGGTCCCACCTTCGTCGTTGTCGTTTATCGCCGTAGGCGGTGCACATGTATCACCTGTGCTGCTGGCACAAGCACAAGCTAAAGGCCTACCCGTCTATGAAGGCTATGGTCTGTCAGAAGCCGTTTCAGTCTCTACGCTTAACACGGGGCAATGCAATGTAGTAGGCACGGCAGGAAAAGCACTCGGGCACAACACACTTCATATAGATAATGGCGAAGTGGTAATAACTGGCAACCACTTTTTGGGATACCTCAATCAAGTAGAAAGCTTTTACCCAGCGCACGTCAGAACCGGAGACTTAGGCGTGATGAAGGATGGCGTCTTAACTCTCAGTGGCCGCAAGAAAAACATCATGGTGAACAGCGCAGGTAGAAACGTATCGCCTGAATGGATTGAGTCTCTGTTGATGGGAAGTGGCGTACTGCGCCAAGTGGTCGTCTTCTGTGAAGCTCGTCCACACTGTGTTGCTTTGCTTGTCCCTGCATCGCCTCACATATCCATTGATGGAATACATAAAGCCATTGCGTTGATTAACCAACAATTGCCCGACTATGCCCAAATAGAAAACTTTGATGTGGTTGCGCCATTTACGCCAGAAAACGGGTTGTTAACCCAAACTGGCAAGATTAAACGCGACGATGTGATTACACACTACAGCAGCACTATAGCTGCGCTGTATCACGATCCTCAATTTATCTCGCACACTGAAGCCTGCACGCATCCTGAATCTTGTGCGACTCAAACGATCACCTTTGGAGAGTAAATAATGTCTTTTTATCAACAACTTCAAGAAAGTACCGAGCAAGCTAGAAACCTGTTTTTACAGGCACCAATAATTCAACGTTGTTTTAATGGCGACTTTTCCCTTGACGATTATATTGCGTTTCTTCAACAAGCGTATCACCACGTTAAATTTACCGTACCGCTTCTTATGGCTACAGGCGCTAAATTAAGCGAAGACAAAGAGTGGCTGCGTGAAGCCATTGGCGAATATATTGAAGAAGAAATGGGTCATCAAGAGTGGATTTTAAACGACTTAGCTGCGTGTGGTGTCGATAAGGAACAAGCTCGAAATGGACAACCTGCACCTGCGACTGAACTTATGGTCGCTTATGCGTTTGATGCCATTGCACGCAAAAATCCACTTTATTTTTTCGGCATGGTGTTTGTACTCGAAGGCACTAGTATTGCGCTGGCAGATGCTGCAGCAAAGCAAATTAAAGATAAACTATCACTGCCTAGATCTGCGTTTAAGTATTTAACCTCACATGGTGCGCTTGACCAAGAGCACATCGTTTTCTTTGAAGGGTTAATGAACCAAATAGTAAACCCTCAAGAACAAGCCATGATCATTCACAGCGCCAATATGTTCTATCGCTTGTATGGGGATATTTTCCGTGAACTTACTCCTGAGCACGGTTTACGTCCTATTGCACAGATTGCGTAACGTGTGTAGCACTGTTTTTATAGGGTTAACTCAAGGTAAAGCGTGATGACTATTCAATGGCAAAATCAAGTAATACTCGTAACAGGTGCTAGTGGCGGCATTGGACATGCCATTGCTAAAGCACTTGATGAGAAAGGTGCGCATCTCATCTTAACGGGCAGAAATGAAGTAAAACTCAAACAGCTCCAACAGTCGCTCAAACATCAACATACCATTGTAGCGGCGGATATCTCGCATTGTGAAGGCAGAGAAAAACTGATTCACACGTGCGAGCGATTACCAGTGAGTATGCTGATAAACAATGCTGGCACAACCCATGTCGGCCAATTCAGTGATGCCCCTATCGAATCAGTGGTGACTACTAACCTACTCTCTCCAATGCTGCTAACCCAAGCGCTGCTTCCCCTTTTAGAGCGACGCCCTCATGCGCATATCGTCAATATTGGCTCTGCCTTCGGCAGTATTGGTTTTGCTGCGCATAGCACCTACTGCGCAACCAAATTTGCACTTAAAGGGTGGACTGAGGCCCTTCATCGTGAATATCACAACAGTAATATTCGATTTCACTATGTAGCACCAAGAGCAACGTCTACGGCGATAAATGACGAGAGAGCGGTAGCGCTCAATAACGCACTGGGTAATCACGTTGATACACCCGATGTTGTAGCACAAGCACTTGTTAAAGCACTCGAGCAAAACAAAGCGCGACTAAGTATTGGCTTTGCAGAACGCTTTTTCGCCAAATTAAATGCCATTTTACCCAATATTATCGATAACGCATTAGCCAAAAAGCTACCCATTATTAAACGCCACACATTCAGCAAAAGTGAGCAGAACACGCACATTGATACTGTGACAAATGCCAACGACTTATCCAGTAAGTTGGTTTAACACCGGAGTGAACATTATGAAACATTTAACTACTGTAACCCGAATGACGCTTATTACATTATCTTTAGGCGCAATGAGTTATGCACTTGCGCAAGATAACGCAAGGCCGTCAGCAAGCGATATGTCGCCTTCTTCAGTGCAACAAGAGATACAATCTCCCCTCTCTATGCTTCAGCATGAATGGGCACACATCAACTACGAAGTAGAGGAAAAGCAGAAAGAAAAAGCATTTGCCGCGCTTATTGAAAAAGCGAAGTTTTTTGTTAGTGAAGATCCCAACAATCCAGAGTTGATAATATGGCAAGGAATTATTCAATCAAGCACTGCAGGCGCTAAAGGCGGGCTAGGCGCTTTAGATTATGCCAAAGCCGCGCGCAAGAGCTTTGAACAGGCCATGCGATTAGACGAAAATGCCTTAGCAGGTTCAGCCATGACAAGTTTAGGTGTGCTCTATCATAAGTTGCCTGGTTGGCCGATTAGCTTTGGCAATGACAAGAAAGCCGAAAAGTTGTTGAAACACGCTTTGGAAATAAACCCAAATGGGATTGACCCCAATTATTTCTACGCCGAATTTCTCTATGACAATGGTGAGTATGCTCAAGCACGCATCTATGCCAATGAAGCAAAACAAGCCCCAGCAAGAGCAGAGCGTCCACTTGCAGATTTAGGAAGAAGACAAGAAATTTCTCGACTTGAAGCCAAGCTAGCTCAAAAAAGCTAATAGCAACCTTAAATTCAAAGCGCTCGCAATACTGCTATTGCGAGCGTGTTACCTCTCCCAGTACGCTTCACATCAGCATTATCAACGTTAATGGCAAGACATAGTCGCTTTTCCTTTAAAGAATCGCTAAATTACCGCTCTTTCAAAGAACTTAGGCGCATTTAGCGCACTTTTTCATCACCTTTTATTCTTTTAAGGAACGTTTTCATGTTAACAACGTATTTAAAACGCCTGGGCTTCTTAGGTATTGCATCGCTATCACTTATGGCACATGGCGAGGACCAAGGGGCACCTTTATTGTCTCTTCAGCATCAATGGGCAACAGTAAACTATGAGATGGAAGGCGATGCACAACTTGACGCGTTTTTACGTCTTATAGACCAAGCCAAGAACTTAACTGAACTGACATCAAACAGTCCGCAAGCTCTTACGTGGCTAGCCATTTCGCAATCAAGTACAGCAAGTGCCAAAGGCGGGCTGGGCGCATTGGACTATGCAGAAAGCGCCAAAGACAACCTAGAGAAAGCTATTGAAAAAGATGAACGTGTATTGGAGGGTACTGCACTTACCGTTTTAGCCGCGCTTTATCATAAAGTGCCGGGGTGGCCTGTCAGTTTTGGTAGTGATAAAAAAGCAGAAGCTTTGTTTAAACGCGCTTTAGAGGTAAACCCCCAAGGTATGGATCAGAACTTTTTTTACGCAGAATTTTTATTTGATGAAAAAGAATTTAAAAAAGCACAAAAGCACCTTGATATAGCAAAAAATGCCCCTGAAAAACCAAACCGACCTTTGGCCGACAAAATGCGGCGACAAGAAATTGCGAAGCTACAAGAAAAGCTGAGCACTGAACTCTAATTAAACTCTCCGTTACCTTTTAAGTAACACGCTTTATAGGTATAGGGGGTTTGTAAGCTGGCGCACATAACGCGCCAGCCACCATCATTAACAATTTATTCACACAACTTATCTATGTGTATAAAAGTCAATCGCTTCTCTTCTATCCACTTCACTTCTACTATGAGTACAGTGTATGTAAATGGAATAAGCAGATGGCAAAGATCCCACGTACAAAGAGTAATGATCACAGCGCACAAATGAGTCAAACGCGTCGCGACTTTATCGAAGCTCATTCAGGTGTAGTATTGACCCATACTGGGCACTACTCTGTGCCAGAAGAAACGCTTGAAGGAAATATTGAGAACTTCACGGGCGTTGCACAAATACCAGTGGGCTTTGCCGGTCCTATGCACATCAATGGAGAACACGCTAACGGTGAGTTTTATGTGCCTATGGCCACTACAGAAGGTACCTTGGTTGCCAGTTATAGCCGTGGCATGCGCCTTACGCGTGAAGCCGGTGGTGTTACTACCACAGTAATTGATGACGCCATGCAGCGCGCTCCTATGTTTGCCTTTAAAGACGCTCGCGAAGCACTCGCTTTTGGTAGCTGGGTAAAACAACATTTTTCAAACATTAAAGCAGCGTGTGATGCGACAACAAGCGTTGGGCGCTTGCGCGACATCGAACAGCACGCAGTGTCTAAACTACGCTGGTTACGATTTAACTTTACCTGTGGTGATGCCGCAGGCCAAAACATGGTAAGTAAAGCCACTAAAGCGGGCTGTGAATGGATCATGGCGAATTACCCTGCCCCCATTGATCACTTTGTGCTAGCCGCTAACTTAGACACAGATAAAAAGCACTCTCACCTTAACTCACTGCATACTCGCGGGAAACGCGTAGTCGCTGAAGTGACCCTGCCTCGTCAACTGGTTACCGATATAATGCATTGCACGCCAGAAGCGCTTTATAAGCAGCGCCAGTACTCAAATATGGGGGCCATGATGGCGGGAAGTGTGAGTAATGGTGCTCATTTTGCAAATGGTGTCACCGCGCTGTTTATTGCTTGCGGTCAAGATGTGGCGAACGTAGCGGAGTCCTCTGCAGGGTTTACCTTTGCAGAAATTACGCCCCAAGGCGATTACTATTTTTCAGTTACGATCCCGTCATTGATTGTCGCCACATATGGTGGGGGCACCGGCCTTGCCACCCAAAATGAATGCTTAAGTGTTTTAGGCTGTAGCGGCAAAGGCAGCGTGAACAAGTTCGCAGAAATTGTTGCCGCCACGGTGTTGTGTGGTGACCTGTCGCTAGGGTCCGCCGTCGTTGCAGACGAATGGGTCAGTAGCCATGAACGCTTAGGCCGAAATCGATAACACCCTTGCTCGCTAATGAACAACAAGACTTGGGCGCGTGAGTACAAAATACGCGCCGCATCCCATAAAAATTGCAACACAGATATAAGCAAGTAACGGCATAGAAGCAAATAAACACAGCCCCGCGAAACTTAACAACATACTGCAACAGGCAATGCACTTCACTTTTTTAGAAATCGCACCATGACGCCGCCACGCCTGCAAAGAAGGGCCAAATCGAGGATGATTTACTAGCCATAACTCCAAACGCGGCGAAGACTGTGTGAAGCAATAAAGTGCGCCGATAAGAAACACTGTTGTTGGCATAATAGGTAAGAATGCGCCAACCACTCCAAGTGAAGTAAGTACAAAACCACACAAAAGATAAAACGGTTTTCTCATAGACTTTACATACCAAGAATATGCCATTCACTGCAGCAACAGCTTGCCCTTAACTTTTTTAACGATATTGCCAACTTGCTGCAATAAAAAGTGTTTTTACGAGTACATTGTTAACCATAGCTTATTTCACTGCTGTGTGCATTGCGACAAATCAAACAGTAAAAGAAATCGCTAATACTAATTGACGATTCTGAGCCAATACACTATAGAAAATGAAAATAATAACAGTTATCATTTACACTAAAGTTTAAGAGCCAACCTTAACCCCTTTGTTAACGTTAGATATTGGACAGTAGTATCAATGAAGTATATAGCTGCAGTTATTACCGCCGCGCTGGCAACCAACGCCTTTGCTCAAGAAAGCGGAACTACAACACAAAACACACCGCAAGAGGCCAACAACGCAAATGCTAAAGAGGTAGAGCGTGTAGTCGTGACTAGCCGGGCGTTAAACCTTTATCGCAACGGAGAATCATCCACAGGTAAGCTCAGTGTTGACCCGCTGAATTCTACCCAGCAAATTACCACTATCAACGAAAGCCTTATTCGTGACCAAGGTGCAAGAAACGCTAAGGATATTTATCGAAACATTGCTGGCGTAAGCCAGTTTAGCTATGCAGGCGTTACCGCCCGAGGGTTTAGGCAAGAAGAAATTTTCTTTGACGGCTTACGCGGTGACCCCTACGTAGGGTTTAACGTGCCACAACTGTTCAATGTTGAAAGGCTCGACTTCCTAAAAGGCCCTGCTGGCATGCTTTACGGTGCTGGCGCGCCAGGTGGACTATTCAATTATGTGACCAAAAAACCACAGTCAGAATTTAGCGCCAATGCGCGCGCGATTGCAGGCTCGCACTCTCGCGTTGGTGGCTCAGGCGAAATTACCGGTGCATTAAGCGACAACCAAAACGGACGTTTAGGTGTTTTTTACGAAGAGCAAGATACCTATCGCGACAATAGCGCAAGCGAAGTATTTATTTTTGATTCAGGCTATTCGTATGATCTAAACAATCATTTGTTCACTGCTCAATATACGCATTATTCGCAGGATCTTGATGGCAATCGACTGCGTGGTGTGCCCACAGATGACGCAGGAAACTTCTTAACTGACCGCGCTTGGAACCACAATGAAGCCAGCGACTTCTTGAATCTACGATCAGATGTTGTACAGCTATCACTTGAAGGCCAAATAACATCATCAATGAGTTACGACACTAAGCTTCGCTATATTGATAATGAGCAAGAGCAAAACTATCACGAGCCCCGTGCATTAATTGATAGTGACGGAGATGGTGCAATCGATCTGGTCGGTAGAGAATTCAGAGACCAGCTACGTGAACAAGAGCAGATAAGTTTCGCGGCAAACTTTGTCTACGAGGGAACGCTGTTTAACGCTAATCAACGTACTGCTTTTGGTGTTGACTTGTATAAGGGCACTGAAGATGCATTGTTAGGTGGTACTGCATTTAGCGCCGATTTTGTAGAGCGCTATTTAGCGGGAACTTCACTGGACTCAGACATTATTCCGCTTAGGCTGACCTCTCCTAACTACGGTGAGTCTCAACCTAGCAACTATGATGTGCAGTTTAGAGCCCCTCGTACGACAGAACAGGTGCGCAACGGTGCATATGTACTTAATGAACTTGCTTGGGACAAATTTACGCTTGTTACCGGTGTGCGCTATGACACGTTTGAAGACGATTCAAATGGCACTGCGTTCGATGACAACAACGTTACCTATCGTTTGGGAGCAATTTATAAAGTCACCCCTTCCATCTCACTATATGGTCAGTGGGCTGACTCTTATGAACCTCAAGCTGTAACAAGTCAGACTCAACAAGCAGGAGGGCCCTTTGAACCCACCACAGGTGAAATCATTGAAGGTGGTGTGAACGCCGAGTTGTTCGACGAAACGACGTTACTTCGCATGGCGGTGTATCAAATCAAACGTCAAAACCTACTGCAAAATACAGGTCTTGATCCTGAAGGTGACGGTATCGATAACCTTGCACCTGTGGGCGAAGTCACCAGTGACGGTATAGAAATAGAAGTTATCTCTGACATTACGCCAAACTGGATCATGAGCGTGGCATACAGCTATAACGATGCACGCATTACCGCTGACAATGGTGGTACTACAATACGAAATAGCGTTGGAGACCAATTTGCCAATGCCCCTGAAAACCAGTTAGGTTTTTGGACGCGCTATCAAGTACCTGAGTGGGATCTTGCGTTCGCTTTTGGCGGCAACTACGTTGATGAACAGCTGAGCTTGTCTGGGCAAACAGTTAAATCTTATTTTGTGGCAGATGCCTCTATTACCTGGGAAGTCGAAAACTACAGCGTATTGTTTAGAATTGATAACCTATTTGATAGAGAGTATGCCGAGTCCGGTTTCTTGTCACGTACCGGTCACTTCCCTGGCAACCCGCGTAATGGCTTCGTAGAATTTACCTATAAGTGGTAAGACTGCACAAGTTAAAAGGCGACGTACTTTGCTGCGTTGCCTTTTAATTTATTAAGCGCAAAGCAATGTAAATAACTGAGTCACTGTCATGTCTAAAACGCGAGAGCGTAAATATCTTAAAAAGCTCTATAACTTGCATGCATGGGTTGGATTTCAGTTGGCCATTGTTATGTTTGTTATTTTAATTACAGGGACGTTTGCCACTATATCAAATGAAATAGACTGGCTTATTTTCGACGAAATGCGCGCGACGAGCGAGAACCGTAGTACTGGCTCAGCACCAAACTGGTCAGCGATTTATGACGCCGCTTCTCGCCATGCATCAGAGATAAAAATTAAGTCTATCTCGACAATGGGAAGCGATTATTTTACCTACCGCGTACGCGCGCAATTTGAAGATGGTAAAGACAGGTTTATTCATGTAGACCAGTATACTAATGAGGTTAAAGGCGACATTCCGCTACTTACCGTACAACGCTTTTTGCGAGATTTTCATCGTTACTTATTTATGCCTAATTATTTGGGCATGCCCACTGTCACCTTTTTTGCTTTTATTTTAGCAATATCACTCTACACGGGCCTGAAGACCACCCGCAATTGGAAAACAGCTATCACTCGTCTGCGACTTCGCCAAGGTCCTCGAATACTGCTAAGTGACTTACATAAAGTGTGTGGGCTATGGGCAATTTGGTTTGTCGTGACTATTGTTTTAACGAGTTGGTGGTATTTATTTGAATTTGGCGCAGCGGTCGGCGGCACTCGGTTTGAACCACCCGCCCCAAAATTAACCCATAGTATTCACGAAAAGTACAACGCCCCTATTTCAGCACATCAGCTTGATAAAGCGGTGAGGATTGCTGAGAGTGCGATCGATAACTGGCAAATCACCAGTATTCAGTTCCCTAGTTCACCCAAAAGCACACTGCGCTTTAAAGGAGTCGGCGACAACCCGCTTTTGCGAGACCGCGCGCACAAGGTCGATATCGACCCAGTCACCCTCGAAGTCATTGCTGTGCAGTCTCCGGACAATATGGCATGGACGAATTATATTAATGAGTATGCCGACCCCATTCATTTTGGGTATTTTGGAGGGCTTGCCACCAGAGCTATATGGTTTATCTTCGGGTTGGGACTTACCGCGCTATCAGCGACGGGCGTAATGATGACGTGGAAACGAACCAAAAGCACCGCATTGACGAAGGCGCAAATACGCACCCTACCCGTTTTTGCAGTGTCGGCTATTTGTTTTGTGGTGTGGTTATCGCGTTATTTGTAAACCAAGTAACGCGCTTAGTATAAATTTGTTGGCTAGCTTGAACGCGCAATAGTTTAGCTATTGCGCTTGATGGTTTGCCAAAGGCTTTCCATTTCCTCTAGGCGCATTGTATCGAGTTCAGTACCTTGTTCGCGGGCCAATTGCTCAACACCCTTAAAACGCGCTGCAAATTTATTGCTGGCTTTGCGAAGTGCCTTATCGGCATCCACTTTTAAATGACGCGATAGGTTGACCATCGCAAACAGTGCATCGCCAATCTCTTCTTCTATGGCGTCGTGATTAAGGGGTAATGTGTCGCCAGCCTCTGAAGATTCACTCTCTGATGCAATATGAATCTCTTGCGCTATTTCATCGACCTCTTCGCGCACTTTATCAAGAACGGGCATTACTTCAGGCCAGTCGAAGCCCACCTTTGCACATGCTTTTTGTAGCTTTTGCGCATGCATAAGTGCAGGCATGCCTGAGGGTACGTTATCTAAAATACTGTTGCTTGTCGCTTTTTTAGCACGCTTCTCTTGCGCTTTTATCGCTTCCCATTGAGCATTAAGCGACGCATCACTTAACGCATCACCGCTATTAGTGCCACCAAACACATGAGGGTGTCGCCGCACTAACTTATCACTAATGCTTTGCGCCACGTCATCAAAGGTAAAAGCATCTTGTTCCTTGGCTATCTGTGCATAAAACACCACCTGAAACAATAAATCGCCCAATTCGTCTTTAATGTCGCCCATATCACCGCTGGCAATAGCGTCGGCCACTTCGTAGGCTTCTTCTATGGTGTAGCGCGTTAAGCTTTCCATGGTTTGTTTCACGTCCCATGGGCACCCCGACTCTTTGTCGCGCAACTGCGCCATAATGGCAAGAAGCCGCTTGGTTTCACTAAGCTTAAGTTTACTTTCCTTGCGCTTGTTTTCCTTAAGCTTGCTTTCGTTTTGCATCTGTCACGCCTTTAAGCTGTCGTAAACGCGTAAGTACTTTAGACACTGTGTCTAAATCTTGTACTTCGATAGAGATTGTAATAAGCGCGGTTTGTCTGTTTTTATCGCTTAGGCTGTTTACACCCAGTAACGGCACATTTTCATTTGCCAATACGGTGGTGATGTCGCGCAGCAGGCCCGTTCTATCGTGGCAGAAAATGTCAATTCCAGTTTCAAAACCCACTTTCAGTTCTTCAGACCAATTGACCTCAATTTGGCGTTCTGGGTGTTGTGATAACAAATGCTGAAGCTGATCACAGCTTTCCTTGTGCACGCTAACACCTCGTCCTTGAGTGATATAACCCAAAATAGGCTCGCCCGGCACGGGTTTACAGCAGTTCGCCAACTGACTCATTAGATGGCCTACACCCTGCACCACCACAGCGTCTTTTTTGCCGCTGCCTGCTGCGGTTTTTCTGGTTTTCACCTTCGGACTTATTTCAGGTTCGGCTTGAACAGGCTCTTGCAGGTGATGGATAAAGTTAATCACCTGCATAACGCGCACATCACCGGCGCCTACCGCCGTGTATAGGTCATCCACGGTTTGTAAGTTAAACTTTTCAAATGCTTCTGCAGGTACCTTTGCTGGCAAATGCGCTCGCTGAAGTTCACGCTCAAGCAGCTCTTTGCCCGCCGCTAAATTTTTATCGCGATCTTGCTTTTTAAAGTACGAATGAATTGTTGCGCGGGCACGAGAAGAATGCACATAACCAAGCCCTGGGTGCATCCAGTCACGACTTGGATTTGGCTCCTTGCCTGTAAGTACTTCTATTTGATCGCCACTTTGCAGAAGATAGGTAAAGGGCACAATACGACCATTTACCTTAGCCCCAATGCAGCGGTGGCCTACATTACTGTGAATATAGTAGGCAAAATCAAGGGGCGTAGCGCCTTGCGGCAAATCGATAACGTCGCCTTTTGGTGTGAACACATAAACCCGATCATCAAACACTTGGCTGCGCAGTTCTTCAACTAGATCACCTGATTCCGCCACTTCTTCTTGCCATGCTAGTATCCGGCGAAGCCAATTAATGCGCTCGTCATAGCCAGACTGCTTGCCCGTACTGCCCTCTTTGTATTTCCAATGCGCGGCGACACCTAGCTCGGCATCTTGATGCATTTTCTGAGTGCGTATTTGAATTTCAACCGATTTACCCTCGGGACCAACGATTACCGTATGTATAGACTGGTAGCCGTTGGGTTTTGGCGTAGCGATGTAATCGTCAAACTCGTTAGGTAAGTGCTTATAACTAGCGTGAACCGTACCCAATGCCGCATAACAATCTTGCAGGCGTTCAGCGATAATACGAACCGCACGAATATCAAAAAGCTGCTCGAAAGTAAGACGCTTTTTCTGCATCTTCTTCCAAATACTGAATATGTGTTTTGGGCGCCCGTACACTTCAGCGCGTATATGCTCGCTATCAAGTATCCCCTGCAAATCGCTAACAATCGTATCTATATATTCGGCACGCGCTTTGCGTTTACCGTCTAATTGCTGCGCGATCTGCTTGTAAGTTATTGGATGTAAGTAACGAAACGCAAGATCTTCTAATTCCCATTTGAGCTGGCCTATCCCCAAACGGTTAGCAAGGGGCGCATAGATGCTTGCGCACTCTCGGGCCACCATTACACGGGTTTCTTCATCAGCCTTTTTGACTTGCTGAAGTGCACAAATGCGCTCTGCCATTTTAATAACCACAGCACGCACATCTTCCACCATCGCCAACAGCATACGTCGTATGCTATCGATATGCTGCTCATCGGATTTTTCAGCAAATCCAGAACCATTGACCTTGCGCGCGTGCAGTGATTTTATTGCATCCATGCGACGTACACCCACGACGAGGTCACGTATTTCAGCGCCAAACTCCTCAAAGATATCGACTTCGCTTAACGCATGCTGTTCACAGTATGGAAATACTAACGCTGCTTGAAGAGTGGCGTCGTCCATGTTGAGCTGACAAAGAATTTCAACCATTTCCTGACCGACAAGGAGTCGCTCAGGAATATCTGAAACCGCGGTGAGCTTTTCTTTGGTCTCAGCGGTCAAATTCAAACTGTCTAACCACGCTTCAAACGGTGGTCTATCGGCTTCGTGTACCTTACGTGTTGATACCATATCCGTTACTCGTTACTGCTGCGCTGCGTAAATAAAGCCATCATTTCCATGTGATGTGTGTAGGGAAACATTTCTGCTACACCTGCCTTTTCCATGTGGTAGCCGCCCTCTAGTAGTATTTTTGCATCTCTAGAAAACGTACTGGGGTTGCAAGAAACATACACTATCGCTTTTGGTAGTGCTTGTACAAGTGCATGACATACCGTCAAGGCCCCTTCCCTTGAGGGGTCAAGCAATACCTTATCAAAGCCGGTGCTAAGTGCCTGCTTAACATTGTCTTTATTCGACAAATCTAAATGCAGCCAGTCGACGTTAGATATGCCCTGTTTAAGTGCATTCTCTTTTGCCCGCGCCACCATTTCGGCAACCCCTTCGATTGCCTGAATCTGAGCCCCAGTTTTAGCCATGGGCAGGGTGAAATTACCTAACCCGCTAAACCAGTCAGCAATACGCTCGCCGCGTTGTGGTGCCAACCAAGCAAGCGCTTGGGCTATCATTTCTTGATTCACCGGCCCGTTTACTTGAATAAAATCGTTAGGCGCAGGGCTTAAAGTAAAACCTTCAGCAGTTGCAATAGATACATCTTGCGCAGTTTGCCCTTTTACCTGAAGCGGTATTAACGTGCCTTTCTTATTTTCCAGCACCACGTAAACCTGGTTGCTCAGTGCAAAGTCCACAAGGTTTTCAATAAGTTCATTTTCGAGGGCTTTGGTATGCTTGATAGTCACTTGCGTGATGTTATCGCCCGCAACCAGTACTATATGCCCTATGTGTTTAGCGCTTTCAAAGCCTTCAAGCGCATCGCGCAGGGCTTTCGGTAACATCTTGAGTGGGTCCACCAATATTGGGCAAGCATCAATATTCACAACCTTGTTGCTGCCTGCTTCTCGAAAGCCAAGTTTAATGCGGTTGATGTTTCGCGCATCAATAGCAAGCCTTGCTTTTCTTCTGTATTGCTCTCGGTTACCCGATAGCGGCGGCTGCCAAATAATAGGGTCCATCGCCAGCTGTCGCATAAGCATGTCTTTTAATGCTTGATCGCGATGTAATAACGCCGCTTCTGCATCTATATGCTGTAATTGACATCCGCCACACTGTTCAAATACCGGACAAAATGGCGTAACTCTATCAGAGGAGGCATTGATTACACGACTTACGCGAGCGTTGGCTACCTGCTTTTTGCTAGCCGTTATTTCTATTTCACAGGTTTCATTTGGTAGCGCCCCTTCGACAAATATCACCGGATTTCCGCGAACAACACCTTGCCCCATCCAATCTAATGCATCGATTGAAACACGACTTTTATTGCTCACGTGTCCAGACTCGATATCCGAACCCTGTGCCTTAGCGTCTGTTTGTTTTTCTGATGTAAGTGATTTTTTGAAACGCAGCCCAGCGACCTGTGAATTAGCACTGGTTCGTTTTTTTGTACCTTGCACGGTACTTTTTTTTTGTTTGTCGCGCGATTGCTTAAACAAGTTTGCCAAGTGAATCTCCGGTGGCTGATATGCTATTAAAGGGTTTCAAGAATGACAGTGGCAACAGCATAGTGCTGCTCGTCTGAAATACTGACGAGAGCGCTGACAATCCCTCTCGCTTCGCAGCGCGATGCAAACTCACCAGAAAACGTTAAACGAGGTGCACCCAACTCGTCGTTTGTCACCTCGATATGCTGCCAGCTAATGCCGTTGCCGATACCGGTCCCTAAGGCCTTTACTGCCGCCTCTTTGGCCGCAAAACGCTTAGCGAGAAACCGCATAGGCGTTTTGTGTTCACAAAATTGTTGGTATTCGGCGGGCGTAAGTACACGCTTAGCTAAGCGTTCGTTTACGCTATCACCACCTGAGCGACTGCTTAAGCGCGCTATTTCAATAATATCGGTCCCTAGACCCGCTATTGCCACGTTAAAACCCTACCTTTTTTGCGAATTTTAAATACCAGCGCGAGCTTCTAACATGAGCTTACGCATATCGGCAACTGCGGTATGTAGCCCATCAAACGCCGCGCGAGCAATAATAGCGTGACCAATGTTTAGCTCGATCAATTGTGGTATCGCCGCAATCGGTTTTACGTTGTGGTAATGCAAGCCATGACCTGCATTCACTTTAAGTCCTAAGCTATCGGCATACTCAATGCCTTCAATCAATCGTGCTAGTTCTTTTTGCTGCTCATCTTCACTAGTAGCTTCTGCATACTGACCAGTATGAATTTCGATATAAGGTGCATTACACTTTGCAGCGGCATCAATTTGCGCCTTGTCAGCATCAATAAACAGCGACACCAAAATGTTGGCCTTGGCTAGTCTTTCACAAGCCGCCTTAATTGTGTCAAAGTTACCAGCTACATCGAGCCCACCCTCTGTAGTCAGCTCTTCGCGTTTTTCAGGCACGAGACAACAAAATACGGGTTTAACTTCTTCGGCAATGGCGAGCATTTCATCAGTGACTGCCATTTCTAGATTTAAACGCGTATTAATGGTTTGTGCTAAAATGCGCACATCACGATCTTTAATATGACGGCGATCTTCCCGAAGGTGCACAGTAATACCGTCAGCGCCAGCGCGCTCTGCAATATCTGCTGCATGAACTGGGTCAGGGTAATGGGTACCACGCGCATTGCGAATTGTTGCGATATGGTCGATGTTAACGCCTAATAAAATCGTGCTCATTTCACCACCTGGGTTTTGTAGGCTGAACAAGGGCAACAGCCAAAAAAAGTTTACCAATAGAGTCGCGCAATTGTAGCAAAGTTTTTAGACTACAGCGGCGTAAATGCTATGCGTTAACAGAAAATAATGTAATGAATTCGAGGGGCTAGCCTTTATTTCAAGTGCGCGAGTTAAGCGCGCGAGCTATGCTAGCGACTTTTGGGCATGAATAATTCGCGACTCTTAAGTGGTTTATCACCAATAAGCGGTTTTAGCAGGTCGCGACAAAGGACTTTAGCGACTTTCTTACTTAGTGGCGTAAATTCTCCTTGAGCGAGAGAAAGTAAAGCTGTTCCGGGGAAGCCTCTATTCCCTTGAATATGCTCGGGCATTTGCACAAAACCTGCGTCAGCTTGAAAATGGTAGCTGCCGTTTTCTTCAATAGGCATCTCATATTCAACATCGGTCGTAAAATCAGGTAATAGCCCCATTTCATCTAATAATGCAAACTCGAATTGGCGCAATGTAACTTCTATGTCGCCTTGCTCACTTAATGACATAAGTGCCTGTTCATAAGCATTGAACACGCCATCACTGGCAAGGCCGTTTGGCATGATCCTATTGGCAAGCTCATTGACGTACATAGCACAAAACAGTGAAGTCCCTACGAGGGAAATTGAGGGTGAAACACTTTCAACATGCGACAAGTTCTTTAAATCAGACTTTCCCCTTAATTGAATACGTAATTGCTGGAATGGCTGCAACAAGCTCTTCTTATCTGATTTACTGTTTTTAACGCCTTTCGCCACCGCGCTTATGCGCCCTTCTTCCAACGTGAAAAAGTCAACAATATAGCTTGTTTCACGATAAGGGCGACGGTGCAATACATAAGCGTTTAGCCAGTCGTTGTTCATACCTTTTCCACGATGCTTTTACCTAATCTACGTTGCACATACCTTTGCCACCTTGTGGGTCGCGCTTATGTGCCAAAACGCTAGCTGCGCTTTATACGAACCACTTTCATGGTTTCAAACTCGATGCCCGCGACGTCTTGCACTTGTCTGTAGTACGTCACGTTAACACGTGCCCCTTTAAGACTTTGATATTGTTGCTTTCGCCGATAGATAAAAGGCACATCGATACCTTCAAGCATGATGGTGTGACGAATCCAATCACTGTCTTTCTCTTCACGCTGGACATGCGAGACCACTTTTGCATTGTCAGTCTGGTTTAGCTGCTGGTGCTTCTCGACGAGTTTTTGTCGCTCGCTTTTCATAGTAGACATTCCCCAATCGAAGGCTAGCAGGCCGTGATTTGCTCAATGATAAGTTGCACCGTTTCCTGACCGCGAAAAACATTGATATCAAGACGGTAAGCGATATGAACCCGCTTCACCATAGCGTTGGGCCAGACGTTTAAATCCACATTAAATGCAATTGCATCTATTTCATTATTTCCATCACTTTTTAACACCATTTTGAGGTGTTTTTGCCCGACAAGCCTTTGGTCTAACAAGGTAAATTCACCATCAAACAATGGCGACTCAAAGCCTTGCCCAAAAGGCCCCGCTTGACGCAATTGGTGAGCAAACGTCAAACACAACTCGCTGTCGGTTAAGTCTCCATCAGAAAGCAGCGCGTGATTGCCGTCAAGCTTTGCCATATGTTGACTGGCAATAGCGACAAATGCGTCTTCAAACGCCTTAAGCTTCGCAAGTGGTAAACTGAGCCCGGCCGCCATGGCGTGCCCGCCGAATTTATCGATAACCCCCGGGAAGCGCGTGTTAACTTCATCCAACACATCGCGAATATGTACGCCAGGAATAGAGCGTGCTGACCCTTTAATTATCTCATCGTCTTGATGTGCGAAGGCAATCACCGGCTTTAAGTACTTCTCTTTCAGCCTGCCCGCGACAATACCAATTACACCTTGGTGGAAATCTTCACGGTAAACCACTAGGGCTTCAGGCATCTCGCCCTCATTAAGGGCCATACTTTCAAGGGTTTGCTCAGCCTGGGCCTTCATACCCGTTTCAATTTCTCTGCGCTCTTTGTTAAGTGCATCAAGTTCCGCGGCAATCATTCTTGCCTGAATGGTGTCGTCTTCCAGCAAGCACGCTATACCTTGCGACATATCATCTAGGCGCCCTGCTGCATTTAAACGCGGCCCTACGACAAATCCCAAGTCTGTTGACGTTAGGTGAGCACATTCTCGGTTTGCCACTTCTACCAGCGCTTTAATGCCCGGGCGGCACTTGCCAGCGCGTATTCGCTGCAAACCTTGATGAACGAGAATTCGGTTATTTTTATCTAGCACCACTACATCGGCCACTGTCCCCACTGCCACAATATCAAGTAGCGATGCCAAGTTGGGTACAGCAATATTAGCCTTTTCGAAATATCCCCGTGATTGCAACTCGGCTTTCACTGCCAACATAATGTAAAAAGCAACGCCGACACCTGCAAGGTTCTTTGACGGAAAATTACAACCAGGTTGGTTAGGGTTTACTATCGCATCAGCGTCTGGCAGTACATCACCAGGCAAATGGTGATCAGTAACAATGACATCAATTCCCTTTGCCTTGGCATGAGCAACACCATCGATACATGAAATGCCATTATCAACCGTAACTATTACGTCAGCGCCTTGCTCCTTGGCCACATCAACAATAGGCACACTCAGGCCATAGCCAAAATCAAACCGGTTGGGTACTAAGTAGTCGATATTGTGATGGCCCATCATTCGCATAGCTAAGATGCACACAGAAGTACTGGTCGCGCCGTCGGCGTCAAAATCGCCGACAATAATAAGCTTTTTATTTTGCTCGACGGCATCTGCTAGCATGCGAGCGGCTTTCGGCATACCTTTAAGCTCATTAAAATGCGTTAGCCCTTTGAGACCATTTTCCAAGTCATCAATACGCACAACATTACGACCGCGATAAATTCTATCAATTACGGGGTGAAGGTCTGCGCTTAGCGAGTCGCCAGAGACCTCTCGGCGAACAATGGGCAATATCATGAGGTACCACTATATATCGTTGTAAATTATGAAGCTGAGTATTATATCTGTGCAGTCGCCACTTGCGTGTCATGCAAGCGCGACTGCAGCCAAAATAGTACCGCAGAAAAACAAAAAACGCACAAAGCGTGCGTTTTTTATCTAAAATAATGTAAGGAGTGTGCTTACTGTGCTTGCTCTAGTGCTTGAACAAGTAAGTCAGCAGGTTGATACCCTGGGATAAGTGAACCGTCAGGTAAAATGATGTTAGGTGTACCATTTACGCCTAACTTTTGTCCTAACAGGTATTGCTCTGCCACTTTATTTTTGCAACTTGCACTTGCTACATTGTCACCGGCTTTGGCATCAGTTAGGGCCTGCTGTGGATTAGCGGCACACCACACAGAAACCATATCTTCATAGTTCTGACTATTTAACCCCGCTCGAGGAAACGCCAAATATTGAACCGTCACACCGTTATCATTTAACTCGCCAATCTCATTGTGCAGTTTGCGGCAATAGCCACACGTTGTGTCGGTAAATACGGTGATCACGTGTTTTTCATTTTTTGCTTTAAACGTTATGGCAGATGAAGCCATGTCTTTCACACCAGCTAAGCGCAGTGACGATAATGCTACTTCCGTTTCATTTCGCATATTCTCATCAATATTGAAAACGCGAGCCTGAAGTAAGTATTCGCCGCTGTCACTTACGTAAAACAAACCGCGATTAGTCGATACTTGCACTAGACCAGGTACAGGAGAGTCAGCAAAGCTATCTACTTCAAGACCTAACATGGTTGTTAGCTTCGTACGAATTGCGGTTTCATCAGCGGCATGGGCAATCACACTTACAAAACTCGTTGCCACAACAGCGCTCGCTATCAAACATTTCTTTATAGCTTTCACTCAATTACTCCATTACATCTTATCTGGGTTACACTAAAAAACGACCACATCTCTTATGCGGCATGTCGTTCAACGCCTAATGAAAAACCCCTTGGTTATTTATCAGACCTTAGGTACGCCCTAAAAATTTCATTTATTTGCCGCTATGCTAACACACACCAGTGAGAACAACATACTGCAGACTCGCCGCTTGTCGCAAACCTGCTCACAATCATAGCAAAGCGCTTTGATCGTGAGCTTCCGTGCAAACTAGCCCCTAGGATGATGGCTATGTATCAGTGTTTGCAATCGCTCTGTCGCTACATGGGTATATATTTGCGTAGTAGACAGGTCGCTGTGGCCTAGTAACATTTGCACAACACGTAAATCCGCACCATGGTTAAGTAAGTGAGTAGCAAAGGCATGCCGCAATGTATGGGGTGACAAATGCTGCTCGATACCCGCTTTTATCGCATAGTATTTTATGCGATGCCAAAACGTTTGCCGCGTCATTTTCTGCCCGCGTTTACTCAAAAACACCACATCAGTTTGTTTACTTGCCAAAATAGGCCTTGCCGTCTTAACGTAGGTAAGTAACCACTCGATGGCCTCTTCGCCCAAAGGTACAAGGCGTTCCTTATTCCCTTTACCGACAACGCGCACCACGCCTTGTTGCAAACTAATCTGCTCCATCGTCAAACCAACAAGCTCGCTTACGCGAAGCCCAGTGGCATAGAGAACCTCAAGCATGCTTTTATCGCGGCATTCGATGGGATCTTCGGTGTCTGGCGCGGCAAGCAAGTCTTCGACTTGCTGCTGTGATAACGACGAAGGTAATGACTTTGGCGTCTTAGGATTAGATAAAGCTGATACCGGACTATCTACGCGAATCTGTTTACTTATAAGAAAAACAAAAAAAGCTCTAATGGCACTTAGCGCACGCTGCGTGCTTCGTGTCGAAAGACCCTTTTCATGCCGATAAGCAAGGTAGTCCTGCAGCTGCTCAGTTACAAGCAATGCAATATCTTTGACACCTTGGTTATTACAGTAAATTGCTAATTTAGTAAGGTCGGTGCGATAACTTTGCTGGGTGTGCTCAGACAGCCCTTTTTCTAACCACAGCATTTCAATGAAGCTATCAATGTGCGCTTGACTTGCTGCAGGCACATAGGTCAATTCACGTTGTGTAGATTTCATTTAAAAGCCACGCTTTTGCTTAATAAGCTCGTATGCAGACTGAATGTCTTGAGCTTTCTTTTTGGCAATTTCCATTGCCTGCTCAGGTAACCCTTTTGATACTAATTTATCAGGGTGGTGTTCAGCCATTCTTTTGCGATACGCGCGCTTGATAACTTTTTCATCATCTGACGCTGAGACGCCGAGTATGCGATAAGCATCATCAATACTTTGCTGTTCTGAATAAGCCTGCTGGCCTTGAGCGCCCTGACGATATTGCCCATTCGAATGCGAGCGTGGGCCACCGCGCTGCCTAAAACGGATTTCTGCTTCGTACATTGAAATAAGGTAGTCGAGGTCACGACGCCTAAACCCAAGCGGTTTCGCTACCTTTTCAAGTACGTTGTACTCTTCTTGTGACAAGGTGCCATCGGCAAAGGCAGACTGAATGAGAATTTCTAAAAATACCTGAAGAATATCGCGGCGACCATGAGTCGCTTCATAAAAGCCTTTAAGTGTCTCAACCAGAGGAAAGTCACGTGCTTTTCCTTCGCGAAATGCATCTTGCGCCTCGCGACGGGCATCGCCTGTTAACCGCATCTCATCCATTAATGCTGTCGCGATTTGTATTTCTTTGCTGGTCACCTTTCCGTCTGATTTAGCAAGATGGCCCAGTGCGCTAAATAGACTGTGAAAGAAAATAGCTTGTTGCTTTAGGCTATTTTGGTCGGTAAAAAAACGACCAAATCCACCAAGCTGATTGAAATCCTGGCTATAAGCCTTATCAAAAAAGTGCCCTACAACTAAGCCGAGAATCGCACCTGGAATCTTTAAGAACATAAAGCCAAATAAGGCACCGAGGATCTTCCCCCAAATAGACATCTACGCGTACTCCATTGTTTGCTTAGTTTCCCATTACTTGGCTTTATTACTCGCAGGCTCACGCTATTTTTTAGTCAAAATGAACTGCGGCATTTCAGAGCACTATATCAAACGGCTCTCTTAATCCAAATAAGATGTAGGTGTGGAGTGAAATTTTTCAAGCTTAATAGGTCGTGCGAAAAGCGTTTACTGCTCATATTTTCTATTAGGTGATAGATAATATGCATTTTTTCACATCAATGGTTGGTAATTGCGCGAGAAGTGCTTAGAATTGACCGCTTAGACTATTAGCGTCCTCCTTAAGCAACAATTGAGCTTTGAAATATGCTTTAGGTGGGGTAAACAATAATGCTGAACTATACAAGACGCGCGTCGTCTTAGCTGGGTTACAAAAGCAATTTACAACAAATAGGCCACCCATTAACGCATGAAAAAAACCTGCGCCATCGTTGTTTGTGCGACATTTTTGCCTACTGTCGCGTTTGCACAGGAAACAACAGATTCTCGTACTAATTCAGATTCGAATGCAGCTCCACTTGCGTTCTGCTCTGTTGAACCTGTTACCTTTAGCAGCAAAGCACTTATGCCTAAAGGGCATGTTAAGGTTGAAGCCAATCGCACTGAAATTATACAAGACAAAGTTGCGTTGTTTTCAGGCGATGTTGACATTACCTCTGACACAGCGGTAATTCAGGCCGCGCAAGCGCAAGTTAACGGCAACGGAAAAGATCTGATTGCCAAAGGCGATGTCACCTACCAAGATGCCCAACTAAAAGTAGAAAGTGATTCCGTTTCACTTCGCTCTGTTGAAGAGCGCTTAGAAATGACGAATACCCGATATCAATTGACGGGTTTTGTGGGTCAAGGCGCGGCAAAAGACATTGTTTTAGATACCGACACTGGGATTGTGTTAAAAGACGTAAGCTTTACTACGTGCCCTGAAGGCGATGAAGACTGGTTAATTCGCGCCAGCGAAATAAGTCTAGAAAAAGGCACCGTTTGGGGTCAAGCCAAACACACCCGCTTCTATATTGCTGACGTGCCTGTTTTCTATCTACCCTATTTTGCCTTCCCAGTAAGTAATGAGCGTCAAACTGGCCTACTATTTCCAGAGCTTACTAGCTCTAGCAGAACTGGCGTAGACTATACACAGCCGTTCTACTGGAATATCGCCCCCAACTACGACATGACATTAGCACCGCGGGTTATGACACTACGCGGCATTCAGTTAAATACCGAATTTCGCTATTTAACCGAAAACAGTCAAGGTAAAGCGTATGTCGAATATTTACCAAGTGATTCAGACATATCTGGCAACCCAGACCGTTATTTTTACCGTTTACAGCACCAAGGGTTAATTGGCGATAATTGGCTTCTAAACGTTGATTTTAACGGGTTAAGCGATAACAACTACTTATTAGATTTAGGTTCGGATTACTACAGCCGTGCCGATACCCACCTGTACCGCAGTATTGGTATGAGCTATTACTCAGAAAATCTGTCGGTGAATATGCAGATTAAAGACTTTGAAGTGTTGGGTAATACTGCCGATAGTTATCGCGCGGTTCCAGAAATCAAAGTTAATTATAACAAGCCATTAGGTGATTTTTTTGAGTTTAATCTGGACTCAGAAGTTGCTCATTTTGACAATACGTTAGATACCGCACCTACTGCAACCCGCTTTCATATAGCGCCAACACTTGCAATGCCACTGCGTTCTGCATGGGGAGAGTTTACTGCTGAAACTACGTTATTTCAGACGGTATACCGCCAAGATAACGTAGAGGGCACAGACTTAGATGAAAACGTAGAGCGCACACTTGGCCAAGGCCGACTGTACGGAGCCTTGTATTTTGAACGAGATAAATCGTGGTTTAGCGACGACATGTCGATGACCTTTGAGCCAAAAATACAGTATTTGTATACGTCGTATGAAGACCAAACTGCTATTGGCTTTTATGATTCTACGCCGCTACTTACTGACGTAGAAGGGCTCTTTAGAGGACAAGAATTTACAGGTCTTGACCGTATCAGCGACAACAATCAAATTACCCTTGGTGCGACCACGCGAATGTTAGATAAAAACAATCGGGAACAATTTGTCCTAAGTGTGGGTCAGATATTCTATCTTGAAGATAACAAAGTTGTGGCCGCCACTAAAAATCAAGACCGTTCAGCACTTGCTGCCGAAGTTGATTGGCGCGTTAATAAAAATTGGTTCTTCCATACTGACGTTCAGGTAACAACAGATACTGACAAAGTCGACTTGAGCAGTCTTGGGGTAGAGTACAGAAAAGATGACGCGCGCTTTATCCAAGTCAGCCACCGTTATGTACGCGACTTAAGTGGCGAAACCATTGATCAAATTGGTATTTCTGCAAGTTGGCCTATTTCTGAGAACTGGCAGTGGGTAGGCAGAACCTATCGTGATTTAGAGCGCCATCGCAGTGTTGAAACATATACCGGTATTCAATATGAATCGTGCTGCTGGGCAATTCGCTTAGTTGCTCAAAGAAGCTTGAATAATCGATTCAATGCCCGTGGCGAGCAAACCACAGACGACTTTGACTCTGGTGTGTCGCTTCAGTTTATCTTTAAAGGTATAGGTTCTTCAGGAACCCGTAGAAGCATGCTAAAAGACGGTATGTTTGGCTATCGCCAGCCTTATAGTTTAAATTAACCCGCAGTTGAGCATACGCAAGTGTGCACAAGTGTAATTAACCAATAATAAAAGAGTGTGTATGAAGTTCATTATCCGAGCATTGATGTTAGGTGCCCTACTCTCATTTAACAGCATTGCGCAAGAAGTTATGCTAGACCGCGTAGCGGTAATTGTTGACCAAGGCGTGGTACTTGAAAGCGAGATCGAAGCCCTTGTGCAGGAAGTAAAAAGAAACGCCGAGGCGAATGGCCAGCAGCTCCCCTCTGATCGCGCACTTCGCACACAGGCCATTGAACGACTCATTACAAAAAGCCTTCAGCTTCAAATGGCTGAACGCATGGGTATTCAAATCAGTGACCCTCAATTAGAGCAAACGATTGGGAATATCGCGGCGAGTCAAAATGCGACTATTGAGC
Organism: Alteromonas sp. KC3; assembly: GCF_016756315.1. NCBI lineage: Bacteria > Pseudomonadati > Pseudomonadota > Gammaproteobacteria > Alteromonadales > Alteromonadaceae > Alteromonas > Alteromonas sp. KC3. The sequence continues at coordinate 755,309 of NZ_AP024235.1, read as the reverse complement.
AACTTCGCGAATCAATAGCACTTCAAGGCATTGCTTATGAAGATTATCGCGAAGATATCCGCGAAGAAATTATCATGGGTGAAGTTCGTCGCGCTAATGTGCGCCGCCGTGTTTATATCACACCTCAAGAAATAAACACCTTGATAGAACTTATGGAACAGCAAGGTGCCGAGCAAGCGGAATATCGTCTTGGTCACATCCTTATTGGATTTCCAACGGAGCCAACAGACGAAGACATTCAAGCGGCACGTGAACGCGCTGACAAAGTTATTGCACTTTTGGAGTCTGGTTCAGACTTTGCTAAAATAGCCATTGCATCTTCTTCAGGTAACGAAGCACTTGAAGGTGGTGACATGGGATGGATGAACATCAATGCTATGCCTACCCTATTTGCAGAAGCAATTCAGGGTAAAGACAAAGACGTATTGGTTGGGCCAATTCGAAGCGGCGCTGGCTTTCACATTCTAAAAGTACTTGATACCCGTGGTATTGAAAAAATTACGGTAGAAGAAGTTAACTCACGCCATATCTTGGTAAAACCGTCTATTATTCTTAGTGAAGACAAAGCCAAATCGATGCTAATTCGCTTTAGAGAAGAAGTTGAGAGTGGTGAGTCTGACTTTGCTGAATTAGCAAAAGAATATTCTGAAGATCCTGGATCTGCACTGCGCGGTGGTGAATTAGGCTGGTCAGATCCAGAGAACTACACGCCGGCATTTAAAGAAGCGTTGGCACAACTTGAGCCAGGTGAGTTTAGCGATCCGGTTCGTTCAACGTTTGGCTGGCACTTAATTCAACTTATCGATCGTCGAGTTGATGATGCAACAGACAAGCGCAAAGAAGAAAAAGCATCTCAGTTAATCTTCAACCGTAAATTTGCCGAAGAAACCGAAAACTGGCTTCGCGAAATGCGTGATGCGGCGTATGTTGAAGTTGTAGATTCATAAACATTAAGTGATACATGAGTACACCAATTAAAATAGCAATTACGCCGGGAGAGCCGGCTGGAATAGGGCCAGATTTAATCATTAAACTGGCCCAAGAGACATGGCAAGCACAGCTTGTCGTGTTTGCCGACGGTGACATGCTCAGGGCAAGGGCCGAACGGCTAGGTTTACCGCTAACCCTTATTGAATACGACGCCAATAACCCGCAAGTACAAGCTGCGGGTTCGTTGTTTATTAAGCAGATAGATAAATCTGTAGACGTTATCGCAGGTACACTTGATAGCGAAAATGGACTTTACGTTGTCGAGACATTACGACAAGCCTGCCAAGCCAATATGGATGGAGACTTTGACGCAGTTGTTACAGGCCCTGTACACAAGGGCATAATTAACAAGGCTGGGGTATCATTTAGCGGGCATACCGAGTTCTTCGCCTATCAATCAAACACTATCGATGTGGTTATGCTGCTAGCAACGGAAGGACTTAACGTTGCCCTTGCGACAACACATATCCCGCTAGAGTACGTGGCGAAAGCGATCACTCGTGAGAGATTACACAAAGTGATTCACATCATTAATACCGATCTTAAACTTAAATTCGGTATTAAAGAGCCCCACATTTACGTGTGTGGACTAAACCCTCACGCTGGTGAAGATGGGCATATTGGAACGGAAGAAATTCATACCATCATACCAGCACTGGAAGAGTTACGCGCTGAAGGTTTGAATATTACCGGGCCTTTGCCAGCCGATACCATTTTTCAGCCGAAGTATTTAGAAAATGCTGATGTTGTACTGGCTATGTACCACGACCAAGGCTTACCTGTATTAAAATACAAAGGCTTCGGCGCATCAGTAAATATCACTCTGGGTTTGCCTTTCATTCGTACCTCAGTAGATCACGGCACCGCCCTTGACCTTGCAGGTACAGGAGAAGCTGACGCTGGAAGTTTTAGAAAAGCATTGGAAAAAGCCATTGAGCTTGCACAACATCAACAATGAGTAAAACACATTTAGGCCATACGGCCAGAAAACGATTTGGCCAAAACTTTCTTCACGATGAATATGTGATTGGAAAAATTGTTGCCGCAATTGGCCCCAAAAACGAACAAAACTTAGTCGAGATTGGCCCAGGTCTTGGTGCACTAACCGATCCGGTATGTGAAGAGGTTGACGCCTTAACGGTTATCGAGCTGGACCGAGACTTAGCTAAGCGGTTGCGCCATCACCCTTTCAATGGTGACAAGCTAACCGTTATTGAGCAAGATGCCATGACAATGGACTTTTCGGCCCTATTGAAAGAAATGCCGATTAAGGACAAAAAGCTTCGCGTATTTGGTAACTTGCCGTACAACATCTCAACGCCTTTAATGTTTCATTTATTCGATCACGCCAGCAGTATTGAAGACATGCACTTTATGCTGCAAAAAGAAGTGGTGAATAGATTGGCCGCTGGACCCGGTTCAAAGAACTATGGCCGTTTATCGGTTATGGCACAATATTACTGTCATGTCATTCCTGTACTTAACGTGCCGCCAGGTGCTTTCAAGCCTGCGCCAAAGGTTGACTCAGCAGTAGTAAAATTAGTTCCTCACAGTGCACCGCCCGTTGATGTTGTTTCGGTAAATACGCTTGAGCGTGTCTGTGCACAAGCCTTTAACCAACGCCGAAAAACCATTCGTAACTCTTTGAAAGATTGCTTGAGTGAAGAAGAAATAAGCGCATTAGGTATCGACCCAACATGTCGGGCAGAAGTGCTGTCTCTTGGCGATTTCGCCACACTTGCCAATGCAGTTTCAGCCAAAGAGAGCCAACAAGAGCAGTAAGGCATCTATGGAAGAACTCGATATTCAGGTGCGAGTGAAAACTCGCCACCTTCCTGACCACCTCCCTTCTGACGCTAAGCAATACGCGTTTGCCTATCACATCACAATAGAGAATAAGAGTAACGAGACGGTTCAATTGATTAATCGTTATTGGCGTATAACCGACGCAAACGGTAAAACCTCTGAAGTGGAAGGTGCCGGTGTTGTTGGAAAACAGCCGATATTAAAGGCAGGTGAAAGTTTTGATTATACCAGTGGCGCGGTCATTGACACCCCCGTTGGAAATATGGAAGGCTACTATGAAATGGAACGCGAAAACGGCGAGCGTTTCCGCGTACCAATTTCAGTATTCCGTTTAGCCATTCCCAGTATTCTCCATTAAGGTAGCTTCGCATGTCGCAAGGCAACACGTACATCATTGGTGATATTCAAGGTTGTTATGATGGTCTGCGTCGCGTACTGGATAAAGCGCGCTTTGACCCCAATGCCGATTCACTCTTCGCCGTGGGCGATCTAGTGGCTAGAGGTGAAGACTCTTTAAGTACATTACGCTTTCTTAAATCTCTTGGCGACAGCTTTTCCAGTGTTTTAGGGAATCATGACCTCCATTTACTTGCCGTTGTAAATAACATACGCAAAGCGAAAAAATCGGATAAGCTCGCACCGCTACTCAGTGCCTCAGATTTGCCAGAACTTGTAGATTGGTTACGTCACTTTCCTCTTGCTCAAAAGGTAGCAAACAACACAGCAATCGTTCATGCAGGCTTATATCCACTGTGGTCAACGCACAAGCTGCTTGCGTTAAGTGACGAAGTGAGTGATGTACTCAAACGCCCGCAATACGCTGCCTTTTTAACAGAAATGTATGGCAACAAGCCTGATAAATGGTCAGAGGAATTAGCAGGTAGCGAACGCCTGCGGTTTATCGTAAATGCCTGCACAAGAATGCGTTTCGTTCACAAAAATTCGACGCTAGATTTCGATAACAAAGCACATCCCAGTGCCATAATGCATAGTACAAGCAGCACCTTACTTCCATGGTTCGAACATGAAAATACGCATTTGGGCAGCAATGAAAAGGTCATTTTTGGGCATTGGGCCGCGTTGTCAGGACAAACCAATAACCCGCAATTTATTGGCCTAGATACCGGTTATGTATGGGGCCAATCCATGACCATGTTAGAGCTTGGTAAGAATGAGCTAATTAGTGTTTCGGCATGAGCGTACACTTCATTTAGTGAGCAAACTTCCTTACAAATAGTAAAAACTTGAACAAAACTGGTACAACCAGTAACTATTTATGTGCAAATAGCATAAATAAAGTAAACATTAAGTCTCTGAAGCCGATACAATTATTTGTGATAGTAACGATGATGTATTAAACCTTCACCCTAAAGTACAATCACATTCATGTTGATTTGGGTGTATTTTAATAAGGTTGAGGGGTAATATCGTTAGTGATAAGAACAAAAATGCACTCATCCAGGAGTTCCGATGAAAATAACCGTAGCCACGCGCGTAATCGGGGGATTTGTAGCGATCAGCGCACTTCTGATCGTAATCAGTGTTGTTTCGCTTTATAACCTCAATTCAATAGGCTCTGCGACCGAAGAGGTCAACGATGTCGCCCTTCCAACCGTTGCAGGTAGTAACGCGTTGAAAGCCAGCTTTCTTAATATGGGTCGCCTAACTTTTGAGAGTTATATTGAAGAAGAGCTCAATGGACTTGAGAAAAAACGCACTTCGTTTAACGCCGCAAAAGAGAGCTTTGATAGTGAGTATAAGAAACTTGCCCTTGCTGTCGATGACCAACCACAGTTAAAGAGTACACTGAATTCAGTTCGACAATCTTTCGATGCGTATACCGCAAACGTCGAAGAAATGTATAAGAATCATGAAAAGTACTTGGGACTTCGCAATACTATTCAAGACCGCTTAGGCGACGCTGAAGATAACGCCGACGACGCCTCAACATATCTTCTTGATTTTTCAGACTTAGATGCAGTTCAAAGCAATGCAAGTCTACGTAGAGCAGCCGAAGTAGGCAGTCAATTAGAGTCTTCACTGTTATCCCTACTTACCGTGTCTAACGAATACGTGAAAACGCAAACGCTAGTGCGTTCTCAAACCTTGGGTAATGAAGTTGACCTTGTTGTTGAAAAAGTGGTTACCCAGCTAAGCGAAATGGTTGAAACCGCTGGTGGCCGCGATGACTCAGGAACGCTAGATGAAATTAACGATTTAGTTAACGGTGCGGTAAATGCTATTAAAGCCAGTGATGGCGTAGTTCAGCTGCATGTAGACCGCCTAGAGCGCCGAAATGATGCAGAAAAAGCGCTTAACGCATCTGATGCGAATATCGCTCAGGGCATTATTGAGCTAGAAAAACTGTTAACAGAAGCCGACAGAAAGGCCAGCGATATAGAAGAACAGGTAAACGGCACTATCACGACAGGTAACACCATTGTTGTGCTAGTGGTACTTTTCTCAATTGCTATTGCTGCGTTTATTGGGTTTGTGACAGTACGCGCGATTACTCGCCCGCTTTATCGCGTTAATGAGTTACTGACAGTAGCATCGTCTGGTGATTTAACACATCGCCTTGATGATTCAGCACAAGACGAGTTTGGACTGCTGGCCAGAAACTGTAATAAGCTAATTGGTAACTTGAAAGAGTTGATCACTGCTATTAACGTGCGTGCAGAGCAACTTGCTGCCGCATCAGAGCAAACCTCAGCAGTGACCGCGCAAACTACGCATTCAATCCAAGACCAAAAGTCGCAAATTGGACAAGTAGCCACAGCAACAACAGAAATGCACTCCACGTCACAACTTGTGGTGCAGAATGCAGAAGATACGCTTAGCCAAATCCGTCATGCGGATGCCGAAGCAGAAAATGTCAGACAAATTTCAATAGAAAACAAAAATACTATCGAAATTTTGGCTAAAGACGTTCAAGACGCAGCAGACGTTATTAATAAACTTCATCAAGATAGCGCAAGTATAGGCGGCATTCTTGATGTTATTCGCGGTGTTGCAGACCAAACTAACTTACTTGCACTTAACGCAGCAATTGAGGCGGCGCGTGCTGGTGAGCAAGGTCGTGGTTTTGCGGTTGTAGCTGACGAGGTAAGAACCCTTGCAAGTCGTACTCAAGAATCTACCCAAGAAATCAACGCGATGATTGAGGTTCTACAAGCTGGTGCTGAACGCGCTGTTGCGGTTATGAACCAAGGTAAAGAGCAAACCGCAGCCTGTGTGGCGCAAACTGAACGTGCAACACAGGCGCTGGACATTATTTCTGATGCGGTGCATAAAGCGCACGATGTAAGTTCTCAAATTGAGCAATCGGCCCGTGAACAAAATACGGTATCGCAAGAAATCAGTGAGAAACTTGAAACTATTGTAGGCATTGCAGAAGAGACTACCGCAGGTGCACAACAAACGTCTGAGTCTAGCCACGAAGTGGCAAGATTAGCGGAAGAACTGCAACAATCAATTCGTCAGTTTAAGGTGTAAACACCCGTAAACTCGATAAAAAATACGTAATGAAAGGGCTCCGCAAGGAGCCCTTTTTTGTTCCCCGGCGAAACCTAATAGGTTGGCTATACTGTAAGAAGTGTTTGCTGAGGGGGATATTTTGAGTACTCGGTCGCTTCGTTCTCAATTAGTTTTTGGGGTAGTCATTGTGATCACTACCTTTGTTGCCGTGCAATTGTGTATACGCGCATTTGTGACTTACCCACAGTTAAAAGCCCTTTCTGAGAAACACGACTTTTATGAGCTACAGCGGGTTGCATCAGAAGTTGAGCAAGAACTTAGTGCACTTGAAAACTTGGTGTACGACAATGCCGTGTGGGACACGACTTATAACGCTATCACGACGAAAGATATAGATTGGTTAGCGAAAACCTACTTTATACCCGCCAGTTATACCACGTTGGGCATTGATGGGTGGCTTTTCTTTGACAAGCAAAATAATGTCGTTGCAGCTGAGGTGTTCCAAACCACTCTTACTCTTGATGAGATTAGTCAGGCCGTCACGACAAGCGGTATTTTTGACGCTGTTGAACAACCAAGCACGGTTCATACTGTGTTTTCAATGTTTAGAGACACCCCTGTGGCACTTATCGCAAGTAAAATACTTCCTTCCGATGAACAGGGTGACTCCAATGGAACCGCTGTTGTTTTACAACGAATTGATCAAAGTTTCATTGAAAAGATCACGCCTAATATTACTGGTGACATAACCTTTCATGCTATTGATTCACTAACACCGCAGGCTATTTCGCAAAGCACTTCCTTCGATGCGCTAAATCTAGATGGTGTTTCAACACCAACTAGTTCGGCAACACTGCCTCGTCTATACGTGCGTTTCGAATCACAACAAGGGCAAACACTATTCGCTATATCAATTGCCCGTCCCAAAGGGCCGGATAAACACGTAATTGTAGATGGAAGCCTATTAGGAGGAGCACTTGTGTCGGTGCTGTCTTTGATTGTGTTCTACGGCTTTATCAATAGAAAACTCATCAACCCCGTCTATGAATTGCTGAGTCTGGTTCAGCGTGCCCAAGACGAGCAAGACTTCTCGCTTCGCTGTAAGCCAGATGGTGACAACGAAGTACATCAACTTGGCACACGATTGAATAACCTACTTTCACTTATTGAAAAACAACAAAACGCGGTTTATGAAAAAAATCAAATACTCGAAGGGTTAAGCCGTACAGATGCACTAACAGGACTTTCTAATAGGCGCTACTTTGACGAGTGGCTAGCCACACTGGCAGATAGTTCAAGCACAACGAACAACGCCCTTAGCCTTTTAGTGATTGATATCGACTACTTTAAACTGTTCAACGATTATTACGGACATGCAAAAGGAGACGAAGCACTGAAGCTAGTTGCTTCAAGTATTAAACAGTCACTTCATGAGGCTACCGACCATGCGTTTAGGTTTGGTGGAGAAGAGTTCACCGTCATATTGCAAAACACCAACTTAAAAGATGCCAAAACCGTCGCTGAAAATATTCGCAAACACGTAGAGAATATAAATTATGCGCATGATAAGTCCCCTATTTCTGACTATATTACTATCTCAGTAGGCGTTGCCGCTAAAGCCCCAGGCGAGCAACTAAACGAGAGTGAACTATTTGCCGATGCTGACCGCGCACTCTATCAAGCAAAAGCCAAGGGGAGAAACACGGTGTGCAGTGCCTAGCACACCAGAGCACGCTACAAAGCATAAAAAAAACGGCCAACATTAGTTGGCCGTTTTCGATAAAACAATAGAGTAGGTCTATTCAAAAAGCGCTTTATGCAACTTTCTTACAACGTCTTCACTATCTGTTTCGTTAACCAGAAATGACAGGTTATGCGGGTTTGCGCCAAAGCAAATCATACGCAAATTGAAATCAGACACCGCAGATAAGATTTTACTCGATACACCAGCAGCCGTTTGCATGTTATTACCTACGACAGTAACTAAGTCATACCCCTTTTCAACTTTCACATCACATATTGTTTCAAGCTCTGCGATAGTCTCTTTATTCAACCGCTGTGCAACTGAATTAGCCGGGTTATCTAGCGTGAACGACACCGATATTTCAGAAGTGGTTACCAAGTCTACGCTCAATTTGTGCTTTGCGATAATCGCAAACACCTGCTGCAAGAAACCCTGTGCATACATCATTTTTGGCGTTTTCACCGTCACCATTACCTGCTCTTTGCGACGGGTGATTGCGCGATAAGCGGGTTCATGCTCACAGTCGCGAACAATCCATGTGCCGCCCTTTTCAGGCTCTTTGCTCGAACCAACAAAAACTTTAATATCTTTGCGAAGCGCAGGCTCCATAGTAGCGGGGTGTAGTACTTTTGCACCAAACGTAGCCATTTCTGCGGCTTCTTCAAAGCTTAACTCAGGTAATGGACGTGCAGCAGAGGTAATTCTCGGATCGGTGGTATACACACCTATTACGTCTGTCCAAATTTCACAAGACTCAGCATCAAGTGCTTCAGCCAACAGTGCCGCGGTAAAGTCTGAACCACCGCGCCCTAATGTGGTTGTTCTGCCTTCTTCATCAGCGCCAACAAATCCTTGTGTAACTACAATGGCACTTTCTAATTCAGGTGCAAGCAGCTGTTTAGCAAGCTTTTCAATTTCTTCAATTTGTGGGGCGCCTTCGCCAAATTCACTGTCAGTGCGCAGTACTTTACGCACGTCAAAATTCATAGTTTTGACGCCCTCTTCGGCAAGTACCGATGAAAACATTAGCGACGACATTCTCTCGCCCATCGACAATAGCTGATCTTTTAAGTCATCACGATGTAAGATTTCTTCGTGAAACGCGAGGCTACGCATTTCATCAAGCAAGTCATTGAGCTTAGGCTCAATGCTCTCTTTGTCACTCAATTTATTGAGGATAGCTAACTCAATATCGATGATTGCTTGGCACGTTTCCTCAATTTGTTGTTGCGTCATTGGTGTATGCGCAAGACTGACGAGGTGGTTGGTTACACCTGCTGCGGCACTTACCACTACAATTCGCGTTTTATCATTACCGGCAACAATTCGGGCACAATTTTGCATTACTTCATAATTCGCAACGCTAGTTCCACCGAACTTAGCTATCGATAAGGCATTTGTCACTATATTTAACTCCAGAATAAGCTAGCTTTAAGCCAGCACAATCGCGCGTTTACTCGCAATTAGTCAATCGTTATTTGGTCGCCGACTTTAATCTCATTCTCGGCAAACCACCCTTGGTTCATTTCCAATGCGTAAAGTACCTCTTTCGATGATCCGACCGACTCCAAGCTATGTGGAGTGAGAGGTTTTATATCCGTGATTACGCCATTTCTGTCGATAAATGCTACGTCTAGAGGAATGAAGGTGTTCTTCATCCACATTCCCGCAAACCGTGGTGATTCGAACTTGAAAAACATGCCACAGTCTTCACAAAGCGACTTGCGAAACATCAAACCGCGCGCTCGCTGCTCGAACGTTTTGGCGTATTCAACATTCAAGGTTTCCTCACCGACTGTGAGTGTTGCCTCGTCAAATACCACTGTTGATTCTGCGTCAACTTGCGCTTGAGCACACCCTAAGGTTAATACAAGTGCGGCAACAATAAAGAAAGATTTTCCCATTAGACATTCCTTTTCGCCATAAAAAAGCCGGTCGCCTATAGGGCCACCGGCTTTGTAGTTTATACACTATTTTATGCAACATTCAATGTTGGGATAATACGTACCTTGGCCTCTTCTTCTGCTTGGTTAAAGCTAGGCATTTTGTCGAAGTTAGTGAGATATGTCTGCATTTGGCCTTTGCCGAAGGAAACTTGCAAAGCGGGGTTTGCCATTACGGGTTTTACCTGCGTACTTAAACGTTACCCAACTATTGACTGGCGGAGGGTTTTCTCTTTCTTTGTCACTAAAGCCGCTACCTAATTTAAAGATAACGCCTTCTCTGGTTTGCACCAATAAGGCGCCTAGTACATCAGTATATTTCCCTTTGCCTTTCACATGGCTAATCACTTTAGCCTCGTCATCATCAAACTTTTTGAGTTTTAAAAGGTATTCACTTCTACCGTTTAAATAGAGCGCGTTTTTGTGATGAAGCATTAACCCTTCACCACTGTGAGCCAGCACTTTATCTAGCGTTTTTTCTAGCTCATGCAGTGACGTTAAGTTGTACTGTTCAACCAAAGTCAATGAGACATTTTTCGCGTCGCCTATAAGGCGGCGCAGCACCTTTAAGCGAGCTTCAAAAGGAAGATCAGATTGGGGAAGGTCAAAAGCCATAAAAGCAACATGGTGCCAGCGGGTATCCGGTGTATAGCTAAGTACCACAGAAGCAGTCTTTTCAAACTGCCCTCGCTCAATCCACAATTCGCCATCTAATGCTACATTTGGCCAATCCTTTGTAAACCAATGCGGTGTATGGATAAGTGTTCCACTGCGGGTCAACAGTTGACTTCCCGTCCACCTTGCGCGGATACCATCAAGCTTTTCACTAACCCAGTAATTTTCTATTGTGATAGTGTCCTGTTCAATATCGTAAGGTGTTGCTAGTTGAAGTGGCGTTATGTCTGCTGCAGCATGTAACGGTGAAGCTACGAGCATTGAAAAAACATACGCTGAGTACCCGACCCTGTTCATCACTTGTCTCCCTTGATATAACGCGTTATGTCAGGGTCAAGTGTACAGTGCAGCGAATAGGTTAAAACTGGTCTTTGGCATGGTTTTAAGAAACCCAAAGTACACAAATAGTGCTAACTGTGGGCTGCTATTGAAATTGGCAAGTAAAATTCCGCCATAGCATTGGGATAGCAAGAGTTAATGTTTGCTTTCACTAAGAAAATAAATATGAACTACGATAAATGATATTTTCTGAAAATTAGCTGACCAAGCAAATCCATTAAGTCGATTCAATGAACCTGCTTGGGCTACGATGTATACCTTGCTCTCACCAACAGGTATTAATTGTTGGATAAACAGCAACGTCGTTTAACTAAATTCCAGCAAAATATCACTACCGAAGTGGCAAATATGCTACCTCGGACTCTGCTCTTTGAAGTGAGTTTCTAACTCTAGTAATTTCTTGCTCGTGAATAGTTGGAGCAAAAACATCTACCTTTTTAATTTTTTTCGGGCCTGTATCAACGCCGTTTCCGTCGCGACAAGAATTATTCGGCGCACCTCGAACCCGACTAATCTGGCGAGGGCAATTATCTAAAACATCGGGTGCGTCGTTGAATGCTAATGCTGAGCTTTGCTTAAAGACGAGTTTTCCACCAAAGTAAATCTTCTCTTCGGTTAAATTTAATGGAGAAAGCTGGCCTTCAAGGACATTCAAAACACTGGTTTCACCGTCTTTTGAACAGGTTACTTTGCCAAAAGTATAAATTCCGGGCTGTACATCGACAGCGGCAAATGCACCATCAGAAAATGTTAGGTGGGATACACTCTCGCCTGAAGATGGCAGGAGTTCAACATTCAAGCTTTCGCACCCTAAGTTGCTTGATACCTGAAGAATATAGGTTGCATTGGCCGCTGTCGCTGGGCTGGCTACGGCAGAAGCCGCCGCCACTGCTAAAAAAGAAGAGGCAAGTAAAACACGAGTCATAGCATTTCCTTATGTACGTTGACGTTATTGAAGGTTTGCAGAGACAATAAATCGTCTGTGAGCAAACCGTGTAATTCAACAATAGTTGAACGCAACTTGTTCATCAAGTAGACACAACGTTTTTTTAAATGATTACTTGTTAAATACCAACCATTGCAGTCGTTGAATAAATTCACTCTCGCTTCACTCTTTACAAGTCACAATAAATTTCCCAAAGGTAATAAACGAATTTGAGATAACAATGGCAGGTAATGACGTACGAATTAGATTTCACTATGCAATTTATGCAGTTGTACTTCTAGGAGTAGGTGTTGCAAGGATGGTGCAAAAGGCAACCAATGATGAGGGCGGAATTATCAGTCAATATGGGCCACTTGCTTTCGCATGTCTAATGTCTGTATGCGTTGTCAGTTATTCATTGCGCGCCCCTATTCTGAAGCGTTATTTTTGGCGTGTATTACTATTTACTCTCGTTGTCGTTGATTGCTTAGCCGTTGCGTTTACTGCCTATTTATCAATAAACGCAGTTAGCCTCTTTCAGGGGCCGGTAATGCTCACCTGGGGCGCGCTACTTCTAACACTACCGGCACAAGTCATCATGTATTACTACTCACACAATCGGAATTCAATTTGGTATAAGAAAACGAATTAACATCCGCTGTTATTGGAGTTGAGCAAGAAGACGTTTTTGTCGATTTAGATAAACCTGATAGCCATCATGACTTTCATCTGCCAGTTTAAGCGCTTTATTTACGTTAGTCAGCGCTTTGCGATACTCCCCCATTTGCTCAAAGCCATAGGCCAAACCATTATAGGCATCGGGTGTATTTGGGTATTGCGCGATATCGTACTCAAACAGGGCTATCGCTTTCTCGTAATTTTGCATGCCTACGTAATAATAACCAAGCTCTCTTATAACCCATTCAGGCGCCGTAAGATTCTCACCGCGCTGAGCAGATACTCTCGTGTAATAGTCTGAAATACTCGAAATATTGCCATCGTATTGGTGGGCACGAAGATACGCGGATAAAAACAATTGATGATACGCACTAAACGTGGATGCTGCGGTAATCAAGTTATGTGATACCCCTGGGTAGGTTTCATTTACCCACCTCATACCTTGAGGCTGATTTGCTTTTATGCCTGCAATCATGTCGTCGTAATAGGGGCGCATTGGTGCACCTTCATTACCGATAGACGTGTAAATATAATGATCTAACTGTGGTTGCGATTTAAGAAACGCCACCATATTTTTAGCCGATGCACCGTTGGCCCACCATACTGCTGCACTGTAAGCCAATGCAGCCTTAAACAAGTGTGGTTTTTCTCTTAAGGCATAAAGCGCAAAAACCCCTCCAGCAGATGCGCCTTCAATTACCCTAAAATCATGAACGCGATACTTATTTTCAACTAATGGCATCAACTCTTCGGTGATAAATGAAAGAAATTTAGCACCGCCCCCGCCATAACCAACAGGGCCGTTTGGGTCTTGATTGACCGTTGGATAAAAGTCACGTAATCGGTCGGTATTTTCAATGGCGACCACTATAACTTCAGGGGCAGCATTTTGAGACTGAAGAGACTCAAGCACTGCATTCATAGTTGTCAAATTACCTGCGCCATCTAATCTGTATATGACAGGATATTTCTTATCTTGGCTATCGTGGTAACTTTTGGGGAGTTGAACTACAACGCTTCGCGACTCATTCAACACCTTTGAATGAAGCTGCTCCGTTACGTACTGGTAGCGTTCTGCGGCACTAATTTCTTGTGAGAAAGCACCACCGGTGCTTAAAAATGACAGCACAACAACGAGGGTAAGGCTTAGAAGAGATTTCAAATTTAAATCCTTTTAACGTACACCTACGATATACGAACCTTTATTCGCTTTTTAAGGTCAGCATTATATATTAGGTGAAAAATAGTAGACGCGTTATCAGTGAAGATAACATGGCAATATACGCTAACCTACGCGGTATTGAATGCCTTTTCAACATCAGTATTTGTAGAAAATGTTTTTGAGTTCAGATACTTCGCTAAAATTAAATGTAAGGCATCTTTATCGATGGGTTTAGTGAGGTAGTCATTCATCCCCGCCGCTAACGCCTTTTCCAACTCATCTTTTACCACCGCAGCAGTAAAGGCAATAATTGGTGTAGAAATTGAGTGGTTTCGCAGGATGTTGGCCGCCTCATCGCCATTCATTTGGGGCATATTTAAATCCATCAGAATTAGATCGAATTGATGATGAAGCGCCATATCTACCGCTTCTCGGCCGTTATTGGCCTGAGCAACGTCAAAACCTATATCTTCGAGCAACGCCTTGGCTACGACTTGATTTATTTCGTTGTCATCAGCAATGAGTATCGAACCATAAAAGGCAGAAGGGGTAATGTCGCCTGTTGGCGTTTCGACTGATTTAGCAGGCGTATTCATTGGCAAAGAAAAAGGTAGTTCAAATGAAAACTCGCTTCCCTGCTTGAGTTCACTACGTAAGTTTACTGTACCGCCCATCGCTTCCACTAAACTTTTTACTATCTGCAAACCTAACCCCGTTCCCCCAAACTCGCGTTGAATGCTACTATTGGCCTGTGTAAAGGCATCGAACACCCGCTCTTGGTCGCTAATATCAATTCCGTCACCTGTATCTATTACACTGAACTTAACAAGCTGATGGCTGCCCGAAGTTTCTCCTTGCATAATCCTTAGTGTCACACTTCCAACATGTGTGAATTTTATCGCGTTGCTAATCAAATTATTGAGTACTTGAGATAGCCTTGTGGCGTCACCTATCACGTCTGCATTTAACCGCTCGTCTATTTCAAGGTTCAATACAATACCTTTCTTTTGAGCTAATTGGCTGAAGAAGGCAACGCTGTCGCTAGCGACAGCTTTTAAGTCAATCGCAACGGCTTCTAATGATAGTTTGCCCGCTTTAAGTTTAGAGACGTCTAATACATCATTTAATATACGGTTTAACGAAACTCCTGAGCGCTGAATCTTCTCTAGATGTGAGCGGGCATTTTCATTGATCTCTCTAGATAGCACTACATCAGTAAGACCAAGTATTCCATTTAATGGCGTGCGAATTTCATGAGACATGGTAGCTAAAAACCGTGCCTGTGTAGCTAAAGCCGCTCTTTCTTTAACAAGTGCCTCATCAAGTGCAGTGCTCTTTAATTTGCTTTCTATCAAGGCCTTTTCCAAACGACTCGACAACGTGTAAATCAGCAACGAAACAATAAAATTCGTTATGCACATGCGTAACCACAATGCATCGTTATATTCGGTATGAAAAAGGGGCACTAAAAACGAGCACGAAACAATAAAGATACCTGATCCAATGCGCCATGTACCTCTTAGAAGTAGTATAGGAAATATAGCCACCATTGGTATGAGAGCCGCAGGAAGCAAACCATTTTGGATAATGAGATAGGCGCCTACGGGAATAACGATTAACGTCCACAATTTGGCGATAGCCTCACCGTAAGACGGAAATCGCAATCCCAGCAATGCTGTGCCAATCCAGATAAAGACATTAATAGAGGCGACCAATACGTTTTCCGGTGGCCCCAAGATTACCGCCAACGCAATAAGTAACGAGAATACGAGTAAAATTCGAAACCCAGCATGCCGTAAGTCTTGTGCGACATCATCTATGATGCTCTGGGAATTTGTTTTTGATGTCGACACTGGTAATCCAACAACATGTAAATAACCAAAGATAGTATAAGCCACTGGTTAATATTTACACATTAGACTTTGTAATGACGACTAGAAGAAAGGTACGGTCAGTTTAAAAATAACTAGTTAGAAAACGCTCTTTGTAATATCGCCACCATAAGGTCTCCAAACAGTGCCCCTGCGGTAGAGCGCTCGGCGCGTCGTACTTGGTAGGATTTATCAAGACAATGTTGCAATCGCGTATTTGCCACTTCTGCACTGTTTGTTTCATCTTTCTCGATTTGCTCGATACAGTTATCAGTCTGAGCCATGCTAGTGGTGCTGCAGCCCCCACCCCACATCAGCGATAACAATAAAACAGCAGGCCCAATAAGTTTTTTCATTTGTTACCTCTCCTTAATCGACGAATGAAATTGCGATGAAAACGCGATACTAAAACATGCTCGTCGTTATAGTACTTTCAAGTGTAGTGCTAAAGGCTATTTCTTCAATCACAACAAAAAAGCCCCAACCGAGGTTGGGGCTTTCAATATTTGGTTATGTTGCTAAGTGCTTATACGCGCTTAACCGCCACATCCGCTTCAAACTTAGGCTTAACCGCCAAATCTTCTGAAGGAGGCGCAAACTTAGTTAGGTCAATTCCTGCAACAGCTTGCTTGTACTCTTCAGTTGTTGGGAAACGGCCAAGTACAGTTGAAAGTACTACCAGTGGTGTAGAGCCTAGTAGTGATTCACCTTTCTTCTCGGCAGAGTCAGCAACAACACGGCCTTGGAACAAGCGAGTAGACGTAGCAATTACAGTATCGCCCGGCTCAGCTTTTTCTTGGTTACCCATACATAGGTTACATCCAGGACGCTCTAGGTAAAGAATGTTGTCGTACTTAGTACGGGCCGCTTCTTTAGGCTTAGCATCATCGAATTCAAAGCCAGCGTACTTCTGAAGGATTTCCCAATCGCCTTCTGCTTTTAACTCGTCAACAATGTTGTATGTCGGTGGTGCAACAACAAGAGGTGCTTTGAACTCTACAGAGCCGTTAAGCTTCTCTAGGTTACGTAGCATTTGCGCAATAATTTGCATGTCACCTTTGTGTACCATACAAGAACCAACGAAACCAAGGTCTACAGGCTTACCATCGTAGTAAGAAACCGGACGAATAACGTCGTGCGTATAACGCTTAGACACATCTTCGTTGTTTACGTCTGGGTCAGCGATCATTGGCTCATCGATTTGATCAAGGTCGATAACCACTTCTGCGTAGTACTTAGCGTTGTCATCTGGAGCAAGCGCTGGCTCTTCACCAGACTTGATTTCAGCAATACGCTTGTCAGCAAGGTCAAGTAGGCCTTGAAGCATCTTAGCTTCGTTGTCCATGCCCTTGTCGATCATAATTTGGATACGGCTCTTAGCAAGCTCAAGTGACGCAATCATAGTCTCATCGTTAGAGATACAGATTGACGCTTTCGCTTTCATTTCCGCAGACCAGTCGGTAAACGTAAACGCTTGGTCAGCCAGTAGAGTACCGATTTGTACTTCGATAACACGGCCTTGGAACACGTTTTCGCCAGAGAACTGCTTAAGCATTTGTGCTTGAGTAGCGTGAACCACATCACGGAAGTCCATGTGCTCTTTCATGCTACCTTTAAAGGTCACTTTTACAGACTCTGGAATTGGCATAGCCGCTTCACCTGTGGCAAGTGCTAGTGCTACTGTACCTGAGTCGGCACCGAACGCGACACCTTTAGACATACGAGTATGCGAGTCACCACCAATGATGATTGCGCGGTCGTCTACCGTGATGTCGTTAAGCACTTTGTGGATAACGTCAGTCATTGAGTGGTAAACACCTTTAGGGTCACGCGCAGTAATTACACCAAAGTTGTTCATGAAAGACATAAGCTTTGGAATGTTAGCCTGTGCTTTCTTGTCCCATACTGATGCCGTGTGGCAACCAGACTGGTATGCACCGTCAACAAGTGGAGAAATGGTTGACGCTGCCATTGATTCCAGCTCTTGGCATGTCATTGGGCCTGTAGTGTCCTGAGAACCCACAATGTTTACTTTTACGCGAACGTCAGAACCTGCGTGAAGCGGTGCATCTGAGCTTACGCCAACCGCATTGCGATTAAAGATTTTCTCAACAGCAGTAAGGCCTTGGCCTTCGTGTGATACTTCTTTTGAAGGTGCGTAAACTGCTGGCGCTTTAACGCCTAATGTACGCGCTGCGAAAGACTGAAGCTGCTTACCAAATACTACCGCGTAAGAGCCGCCCGCTTTCATGAACTCCATTTTTTGAGGAGTAAATGAAGCAGATACGTCAACTAGCTCTTCTGTACCGTTGTAAAGCTTCTTCGCTTTAGTATCAATTGTTAACACAGTGCCTGTTGCTACAGAGTATGCTTCTTCAAGTACTGGGTCGCCATTTGCATCGCGAACAATTTCGCCGTTTTCGTCCGTTTTCTTAACCCAGTTTTTAAGGTCAAGACCAATACCACCAGTTACGTCAACCGTAGTAAGGAAAATTGGCGCGATACCGTTAGTACCTGCAACAATTGGCGCTTTGTTTACAAATGGAATGTAAGGGCTTGTTGGCTCACCTGCCCAAAGTGCAACGTTGTTCACACCTGACATACGTGATGAACCTACACCCATTGTGCCTTTTTCAGCGATAAGCATCACTTTAGCATTCGGGTACTTCTTACCAAGTTCAACAATTTCTTGCTGTGCTTCAGGAGAAATCATGCACTGACCGTGAAGTTCGCGGTCTGCACGAGAGTGTGCTTGGTTACCTGGAGAAAGAAGGTCAGTTGAAATATCACCTTCCGCTGCGATGTAAGTTACTACTTCAATCTTCTCTGGTACTTCAGGAAGCTTTGTGAAGAACTCAGCTTTTGCGTAGCTTTCTAGTACGTCTTTAGCAATGGCGTTGCCTGCTTTAAATGCAGTTTCTAGGCGCTCTGTGTCAGCTTCGTACAGATAAACTTGCGTTTTAAGTACTTCTGCTGCTGGCTTAGCAACCGCTTCGTCATCAGAAAGTGCTAAGTCGATAAGCACTTCTACAGACGGGCCACCTTTCATGTGTGAAAGTAGCTCTAGTGCAAATTCAGGTGTAATTTCTTCTACTTTTTCTTCGCCAAGTACAATTTCCTTAAGGAATTGCGCTTTAACACCTGCAGCAGGTGTTGTACCTGGCAAGGTGTTATAAATAAAGAATTTTAGAGAGTCTTCGCGGTGCTCGTTTGTTGTATCTTTGATTTGAGCAATAATTTCAGACAGCAGATCTGCACTGTCGATTGGCTTAGGGTTAAGACCTAGTTCCGTTTTACGGGTCTCGATCTCTGCCAGATATTCTGAATACAAACTCATAGTGTTCTCTCAGTCTTAGTTTTACTTGGGCGTAGTGTTAAGTCGGTCTTAGCTATACGCATATAAAAGTGGGCTATATTTTAACTGATTTTCTCGCTGCACGTAATGTTTGAAGTGAAATGGAATGAATACTTTTCACTGTCAGTTTTTATTGACTTTGTACCCTTTCAACCTCTACTCACGCCGTTAAGCGCGGAATTAAATAAAAAAATAACGCTTTCATTTCATTAACTTGCAATAAAAATTAAGGCCCACACCATTTACATTGCGTGCCATACACACCCACTATCTGAATAAATGATAGTGTTGCACTTATGACAGACATTTTTCACACTTATGGTACTACCAGTTCAAATAACACACAACAATAGTGTTCTTTAGGTGCTTTATCGAGGAGATATTCGCATTACTTTGCTATTTTCCCCGTCAGTTAATACTAGGATATTGCCCTCACTATCAACAACGACATCGCGTAATCTTTCATAAAGCGAGTTACTTGCACTATGTGAATTGAGTACCGGGTGCACCTCAAATTTATCGGTCTGCGTGATGATGGCAAATAACTGCTTTGCTTTTAGCGAGGTTACAAGTAAGGTGTTTTGAAGTGTGGGGAACGCCGTCTGCGAGTAGAGTGTCATCGATGAAGGTGCTATAGATGGCGTCCAATTTACGAGTGGGTCCTGCATGCCTTTGTAATGGGTAAAAGGTGAGATGTTTGCCCCTGAATAATCTTTACCTAATGTGACTACAGGCCAACCATAGTTCACGCCAACCTCAATACGATTAAGCTCGTCGCCACCATCCGGACCATGCTCATGTTGGTAGATTTCACCATCAGCGCCATACACCAACCCTTGCGGGTTTCTGTGACCTAAGGTGTAAATGTAGGGTGAGTTTTTAAACGGTGCGTTTGGTAAAGGCGCGCCATCAATAGTAAACCCTATCACCTTCCCTAGATGAGAATTCTGTACCTGCGCCTTTTCTCGATAGTCAAAACCATCGCCTGTTGTAACGAGAAAACCACCGCTTTGTAGTGCTAGTAATTTGCCACCGTAATGTACTGGCGTATCTTTCGATTCATTCACTTCATATACGTTGTGGATATCGCCAAAGCCTTGTTCTAGCGACAAGGTTGTTTTGACGACTGCAAGCCTATTGCTGTCATCAGAACCTTTAGAGTAAGACACCAACACGCTGACGTTATTTGCGCTGTCACCGCTAGAGGTTTCGCTCTCGATAACAAGTAAATCGAGTAACCCACCCTGCCCCTGTGTATAAAGTTCAGGCAACGCCAACGAGAAGCGTGAGCGACTTTTGTCTTCAGTAATAACGGTGACAAATCCATCTCGCTCGGCAATGAGCAGGGTGTCATTGGGCAATATTTCCATCGATTTAGGAAAATGGAGTTCAGATGCATATTCTTCTAGGGAGTACGAATGAATTACACCTTCTGTATTTTCTAATTCGTTGATGGCGCTAGTCTGAGCGAATGCCTGTGCAGTAGTATGGGGTGATAAATGCAGGCATCCCATTGTTATGGCTAAGCCCGCTGTTAGAAAACTCAGTTTCATTAGGTGTACTCATTAATGCGTTATTTATGGTATACCAAAAACAACGCACCATGTTTAGGTAAAAATATGCCGAGCCTCACAAATCGCTTTATTAAACTCATACTGCCTTTCTTATCAGCTTGGTTGGTCGCATTTTTACTCGCCAGTGTTTTTCACTCCTGTTTTGTCCTTTATGGGCTGATAGCAATTGATATTGATATCAACACGGCGTCTGCGTTTTCGATGATCTTTCAAGATATCACTGGATTATTACCTACTTACGGCGCCATTATTGCTGCGGCACTTCTTATTGCGTTCGTCTTCGCTCGGTTTGTATTTTTAAGACAACCAACAGCAACCTCGCGCTCAATACTGGTATTTGCTCTTTCTGGCGCAGCTGCGTTCATGGTGATGTTAGCAGCTATGCAACCCATCTTAGATGTAACCTTAATTGCTGGCGCAAGAACCACAATGGGCATATTTGCGCAATGTGCTTCTGGGTTTGTTGGCGGTGCACTTTTCGGCAAACTGAAATAATAAGATAGCGAACGTACCATTAAAATTTATTATGACAATCTATAAGGTAACAAGCATGTAAATAGAAAGTTAACTTTGCTAATGTTATACGATATCAATCAATGTTTAGGAAAATTGCACAATGATAGCGTATCCCGACAATGTCTCTTGTTTAGCCGATTATATCGAAAGCGTTTTAGAGAAATTTGCAGACAAACCTGCGTACACAGCTCTGGGTCAAACGTTAACATTTAAAGAGATAGACGAGAAATCCGCTGCCCTCGCCCGCTATTTTGTGCATGAAGCTAAGCTTAAAGCGGGTACAAAAGTTGCCATTCAATTGCCTAACCTTATTCAAAACCCTATTGCGGTTTATGCGGCACTGCGCGCTGGATTGGTTGTGGTTAATACAAATCCACTCTACACTGAACGTGAGATGAAGCATCAGTTTACTGATAGCAACGCCCAGGCCTTGGTTATTTTGAGCGACCTGCTCCCTAAGTTTGATAACATTAAAGCCGACACCAACATTACCACTGTTATTTCAACATCAGCTACAGAGCTGCTCGATGCTAAAACAGCACCCGATATTGCTGGCACAATATCAATGACAGCAGCAATTCAAATTGGCGCAGATGCACCGAGTTTTGAGCGCGAGAATACCAGTTTGGGCGACCTTGCAATGCTACAGTACACTGGCGGAACAACCGGTGTCTCGAAGGGCGCAGCACTTAGTCACAATAATGTGTTGAGCAACTGCATTCAAATGCTTGAACGCATAGGCGATGGTTTTAAGGATGGCGAGGAAGTACTTGTGTGCCCTTTGCCGCTTTATCATATATACGCGTTCACTGTTGGCATGATGGCACTTTTTGCAAAAGGCAGCCAAATTATTTTAATCCCCAACCCTCGGGATATAGACGGTTTTATCCAGACGCTCAAACCACATCGTATCTCCGCCTTTATGGGTATCAATACTCTGTTCGTCGGCCTTGGTCGTCACCCAGAGTTTGCCAAACTCGATTTTTCAAGGCTCCATCTGACTATGTCTGGTGGTACAGCCTTAACTCAAGCAGCTGTTTCAATCTGGAAAGATGTGACAGGCAATATGATTACTGAAGGCTATGGTTTGTCAGAGACTGCGCCGGTAGTGTCGTTCAATATTCCAGGTAAAGAAGAGATTGGTACTGTAGGCCATGAGCTTTTAGATACTGAAGTGGCATTACTAGACACTTACGACAAACCGGTTGCCGATGGTGAATCAGGACAAATTGCAGTGCGTGGCCCACAGGTAATGATGGGCTATTGGCAGCGTGATGATGAAACCGCTAAAGTAATGACAGAAGATGGGTTCTTCAAAACAGGTGATATTGGTATACGAACCGAATCGGGTGCAATCAAGATTGTTGACCGCTTAAAAGATATGATTATTGTGTCTGGGTTTAATGTCTATCCAAATGAAATTGAAGATATTTTAACGTCTCATCCAGATGTAATGGAAGCTGCAGTTGTCGGTAAACCCGATGACAAAACCGGTGAGCGAGTGTGTGCTTTTATCACAGTCAGCCAGACTGTAAATCATGATGACATTATCGCATTTTGTAAGACACATCTAACCAACTACAAAGTACCAAAATCTATCACGATATTAGATGAGCTACCAAAATCCACTGTCGGCAAAATTTTGCGCCGAGAATTGCGCTCAGCATAGTCTAATAAAAGCAGCCGAATGGCTGCTTTTTACTTTATAAATCAGTTCATTAATACGAAAGAATAAGTGACGTTTTGTTGTATAACGTCACACTTATGTCTATAACTTAAGTCATTCATATTCAATTTCATTCCCGTATGCAGTCGAAATCGTATTCGTTCAATCATCTTGATGAGTTAGTCGCACAGCAATCGTCATTTGTTGAATTTGCGCCTTCTCTTCTTATCGTTTATGCCGCGCCTTCTTTTTTTGAGAATGATGACTTGTACAGTGTGCTCAAAGCGCTCAATATCAACTTTATTGGTTGTAGCACCGCGGGTGAAATCGTTAATAAGCAGGTATCGAACAATAGTATTTCATTAGTTGCTATTCGCTTTGAAACCAACGCAAACGTAAAAATTTACACCCAACGCATTGATGATATGTGCACATCGTTTGAAACTGGCGTTGCATTATCTAGCAGCATTGAAAAAGCTGAATTAAAAGGTATTTACTTACTTTCGCCAGGGCTAGGTGTAAATGGCTCGGCTTTAATAAATGGCCTTTCTGAGCACTTGCCAGCTTCAATTGGAGTAAGTGGAGGTCTTGCAGGTGATAACGGTGATTTCAACGCCACTTATGTACTTGGGCCTGAGGGTATAAGCTCGTCAAACGTGGTCGCCGTTGGATTTTATGGTGAGCATTTACAGTTCGGGTATGGCGCATCAGGTGGTTGGCGTTCGTTTGGCCCTGCTCGACAAATAACACGAGCCAAAGAAAATGTACTTTGTGAATTAGACGATAAACCCGCGCTTGATATTTACAAACACTACTTGGGTGAGTATGCCAAAGATCTTCCTTCAATTGGTCTACTTTTTCCGTTTGAGAAATTATCTGAAACAGGTCAACCTACGGGCCTGATTCGCACAATATTGGGTGTCGAAGAGAATGATAAGACTCTTGTTCTGGCAGGAGATGTCAGTGAACAACAATACCTTCGGCTAATGCATGCTTCCAGCGATGATCTTATCGACGGCGCCACTGCTGCGGTAAAAATTGCTACTTTAAATTATTCAGCGCAAGACAGCCACCAACTTGCATTAATCACTAGTTGCGTGGGCCGCAAGTTAGTCATGGGGGACCGTGTTGAAGAGGAGATTGAAGAAGTAGAGCGCTTTTTGCCACAAGATACCGCTATCGCTGGGTTCTATTCCTACGGAGAGTTGTGCCCATTTAGTGATGGGGCAAAATGCGAACTGCACAATCAAACCTTAACAATCATGTTGCTGAGGGAAATACTTTGAATTCGCTACTATCTCGTCAGTTGAGAAAAGCTTTCAACATAGAAAACGAAGAGCGACTTACTAAGTGGTTAGCGTCACTGAATACCGACAATGACGGGACTACAGATTTATCTATAACGGCGTTAAAACAGGGGTTAGCTCTACTCATTCCTCGTATTAACGAAAGTTACGATTTTCACGAACGCGATCTTAAATTAAGAGATCGGAGTTTACGTTTAAGCTCAGATGAATTGATGTCTGCTAATCACAAAATTAGAGAGGAAAATCAGCAACAGCAAAGAGTCATTGAAAGTCTTCGTCATTCGGTAAACCAGTTGCTTGTCGAACAAGGTAAACCGCCTATTGACGATGACTTTACGAATCTGCATGAACTCTCGAGCCTGATCCTCGAACTCATCAATGAACAAAAACGACTGGAGCATAAGCTAAAAGAAGAGCAAGCATTCCATCAGAGTATTACCGATAGTATTGGTGAAGGTATCTATGCGGTAGATGGCAATGGTAAAGCGCGCTTTTTAAATCCGACCGCGTCTAAACTGTTGGGGTGGACGTTAGAAGAGCTTCAGCAGCATCGCTTTCACGATACCGTTCATTATCAAAAAGAAGATGGCACATTGCTAGCGCGCGACAATTGCCCCGTGAATCTAACCACTAAAAAAGGCGAGATTTACCGCTCTTACGAAGATGTATTTACCAACAAACAAGGAAAAATGTTTCCTATATCCATTATCGCCGTTCCTTTGCTTGATAAGGATGGTAACCCCAATGGGCACGTGGGCGTTTTTAACGATATTAGTGAACAGCGCGCAAATGCCCGAAAGCTCCAACAAGCCTATGAAGAGGCGCAAAAAGCAAACAAAGCGAAAAGCGAATTTCTTGCGACGGTAAGCCATGAGATACGAACGCCGATGAATGCCATTATCGGTTTAACTCATTTGGCTTTAAATACACAAGATGCTGATACTAAACACGCTTATCTAGAGAAAGTACAAGGCAGCTCTAGCTCGTTACTTGAACTTATAAACGGCATTTTAGATTTCTCTAAAGTGGAAGCGAACAAAATCGACATCGTTAACGAATCGTTTTCACTTTCAAAGCTCATTGAGAAATTGGGGCCCATTTTTCAAGTAAAGGCCAGAGAAAAGCACTTACAGTTGCTATTTGATATTCGGTGCTCACCTAATACGCAATGCAAAGGCGATAGCGATAAAATTTATCAAGTGCTCGTTAATTTAATTGGTAATGCAATTAAGTTCACCGAAACGGGTTACGTCATGTTAAAAGTAGTGAGAGAACGCCGCTTTGTTACTTTTGAAGTGCATGATTCGGGAATGGGTATCAGTGAAGAAAACAAAGTAAAGCTATTTAACGCATTTGAGCAAGCAGACAATACCATTTCTAGACGTTATGGCGGAACGGGACTCGGGCTAACTATTGGAAAGCGACTTGTTGAATTGATGGGGGGAGAACTTACATTAGAGAGTACGGTAGATAGCGGGAGTATCTTTGCGTTCACGCTAGACTTGTGTGAAGAAGACAACCCTAAAGATATAACGAACAATGCCCCTCTACCAGTTTCAATAAGCGAAAATGTGTTATGCCTTACCGCTGGATGCGAAGTAGAGTTGGGAGTCAGTGTCTTACATGATGCATTAACGCGAATGGGTGTTACATGCAGCACCATTGATATGGAAAGCGAGCAATTGCCTCAATTTGCAGCTCAGGCGATGGCATTCTTGCCTGATAACGATAGGCTCTGGAAGCGCTTTTTGAATTTACTGCGCTTTGGTGATTTTGACCATCTCAATCTTCGCACCATCATCAGCCCACTGAGTAAGCTTGATGTTAAAAAGCGTATGGGTAAACAGTATAAAGAGAGTTTTAATATACTCGAGCTCCCTTTTACCGATTCAGAATTAATCCCCTGTATATCGCCTAGCAATGAGTCACGAGCAACGACTAATGAACAGGGACTAGAGAGCAAATATTGGCGTCGCAAACGTTTGGGCGGTAAACGGGCGTTAGTGGTTGATGATGATCTTATTAGCTTGGAGATCAGTCAACAAATTCTCATCGACCACGATATGGAAGTAACTACTGTCACCAATGGCGAGCAAGCCCTTGAACTCTGCCAGCACGTGCACTTTGACGTAGTACTTTTAGATTGCTTTTTACCCGGCATTGATGGATTTGAGGTAGCCGAAAGGTTATCACAAGCTGACAACTGGTTTACTCCTATTATTGCTTTAAGTGCAGATGAGTCTTCGCAAGGCCGACAACGAGCCTTGATAGCAGGCATGTGTGAACACCTTGTAAAGCCCGCTACCCCCGATGAAATTGTCCACGCCATCGATATGCACATTCATGCTGGGTACAAGGAAGTGAGCGCTACGCATTGTGATGACCCGAAGTTAGACCGAATGCTGCAATTTTATAATACCTACCGTCAACCCACTATTATGACCAAGCTGTTAGATTTAATGACAAAAGAGGACATTAACAGTACCTTGCTTGACGATTTATTAGATGACGCAATTGAAATTGGCGCGACAACACTCGCTTTGTCATTAAAGAATATTTTGAAAGGCCCCTCTATAAAGCATCTCACTTTCGCAGAACGCGTATCAGTGATGTCAATGCAACTTGATACCACCTTTCGTTTAATTGCACACTCTATAAACATGAAACACACTACGCACGTTGAAGGAACCTATGATAAGACGAGCGTTAATGGACTCATCGACTCCATTGTTGAGCTGCTAAAGGCGTATGACGCCGAAGCCATTAATCAAATAAATCAACTTGCTAACGACATGCAAGATACTGAATTTAGTCACAACATTTCAGGCATTAAACAAAGTGTAGGGATCTATGATTTTGATAGTGCTCTTGATGCAATGTTGCAACTAAGAGAAGACATTAACCATGAGTGACCATAGTAGAGCAGGTCAGTCCGATTTTAGTATACTTATCGTGGACGACGAGCCGGCGAACATCGACATTCTTTTGGGGATTCTAAAGCCGTACTACAATGTAAAGGTAGCCCCCTCAGGCCCTATTGCACTGAAAATAGTACAGCAGTTTCCCCCTGACCTGATTTTACTTGATGTAATGATGCCAGGGATGGACGGTTTCGAAGTATGCCAAAAGCTTAAGGCTGATCCCTTACTTTGCCAAATCCCCATCATATTTGTAACGGCCCTTATCCAAGGTGAAAACGAAGAGCGCGGTTTCTTGGAAGGTGCCGTCGATTACATCACCAAACCGGTATCACCTAGCATTACGTTAGCGAGAGTCAAAACTCACCTTGCCCTCGCTCATCAAATGCGTACGACTGAAAGCTTAGTGCAAAAGCGCACAGAAGATTTATTAAGAAGCCAACAAAGCGCAATAAGCATGTTGGCCGCTGCGGGCCATTATAATGATACCGACACTGGGCATCATATTTGGCGAATGGCAGCTTACAGCAAGTGTTTAGCACTTAAATGCGGATGGTCTTACGAGCAAGCGTCACTGTTAGCACAAGCTGCACCGATGCACGATACGGGCAAGATTGGAATTGCAGACAGTATATTAAAAGCGCCTAGAAAACTGACCGATGATGAAATGGAGATTATGAAAACCCATGCCACTATTGGGTATACCATTTTATCTCAGTCTGATACGCCTTTATTTAAGATGGCAGCTGAAATTGCTTTATATCACCACGAAAAATGGGATGGCTCAGGTTACCCAGAAGGCTTACGCGACGAAAATATTCCCCAAAGCGCGCGTATAGTGGCGATTGCGGATGTGTTCGATGCGTTAACCATGAAGCGCCCATACAAAGAGCCTTGGAGCTGTGACGCCGCTTTTAGCTATTTGGAAAAGAATGCCTGCAGTCATTTCGACCCTTGTCTTGTTGATGACTTTCTCGATGCTAAGGCAGAAATTTTAGCGACGAAGGAATACTGGGATAAATTGGAAAAGGAAGGCACTTTACCGTCTATTGATAACTTTCTTCCACAGACGGTTTACTAGTGCAATGAGCGGTATCTAGGAAACACAACGTTCAAATAAAAAAAAGGTCACCATTTGGTGACCTTTCTTGTAATTAATAACAGGGCTAAGACTTAGCTAGCACCTAGCTCTTGAGCAATCGCGTCAGCTTGACGCTTTTCGCCTTGAACGAACTGCTTCCACTGCTGTGCCATCGCGCGGCTCTTTTGGTGCTTTTCTGCCTCAGCTAACTGGTTAAGCGCAAGTGCATATTGCTTCTTATTATAAAGTGCCATGCCCTTAATAAGGTAAACTAGACCAGGGTTGCGCAAATCACCTTTTTCAACGGCGCGATCGGCAGCTGCTATAGCATCGTCAAAGCGCTCTTCATTAAGTAGAATTTGTGCAAGTTGCGCATCCAATTCGCCGTCTTCAGAAAGCTCTGCTGCCTGCATCATTACAGGAATAGCTTTATCTTGCTCTTTCGCCAATGACCAGCTTTGACCTAAGAACTTTAGGTTACGCAGATTCTTTTCAAGTACACCTTCATTCATAGCTTGCTCCATCAACTTTGCACCTTTGTATGGTACGCGGTGATAGTAATAAAGCTGTGCCATATTAAAGATGTCAGCTGATGTTTCAACGAAGCCGCGCTGATACGCCGTTTCCATGATAGCAAGCTGCTTGCGTTCTTCACCGAGTTCGCCGTACATACCAGCAAGCTGGATCCAGTACTTAGGCTCGTCGAACAACTTCACCATTTTAATTAAAACGTCTTTTACCTTTTCAGGCTGTTTTAGTTCATAGAAAATAGCGCGTTGAAGTATTAACCAACCTTCGTCAGGTATCATACCTTCAGCTTCATGGTCTGCAACCGCTTCTGAAATCCAAGTGGATGCTTGCTCATATTGCTTATTTTGATAATAAGCCTGCGCTTTAATCACTTTGTTTTTAACTGGAATCGGGCCAGCATTCAGTGACTCCCAACGCTCAAGGTACGTGATGGTTTCGTCGTAGTTACCCTGCATTAAATGAAGCTGGGCTAAACTGAAAAGCGTCGTCATTTCAAACTTTTCAGGAATAGGCTGCTGCTCAACGACCTTGGCAAACGATTCCAACGCTTTTGCATAGTCTTCGTTGTTGTAGTAAATGAAACCGAAAAAGTTGTACATCATGGCTTTTTCATAGGCATTCATAGAGCTAGATTTGTCTTCTACCTCTTTAAGAATTGCAATGGCTTCTTCTACATTACCCGCTTCATCTGCCGCTGTTTGAGCTCGAGCTAGCTGCTCATAAACCTTGCCGCGCAGCGTAGGCACACGGCGAGTTTTCTTTTCACTGGCTTTTTGCTCTTGGGCTACAGCGTCAGTCGCTACCAACATGCTAGGTACAGATACCACGGCCGATGCAAATGCAAACGCCAGAGCACTAAGCAATGTATTCGTCTGTTTTCTCATCATGTTCTGTTACCCATCAATTTGGAACGTAATACGGTTTTGAACACCCGATACTTCGGTAGCTTCACCATTTACCACGCGAGGCTTGTATTTAAACTTCATTGCCGCATCAATTGCCGCTTGTTCAAAAATACCTTGTGGGTTGGCTTCAACTACGATTGGGTCGCGCACCGCGCCTTGTTTGGTTACCGTGAATTCAACAATAACAAAACCTTCAATACCGCGCTGAAGTGCGCGTCTTGGGTATACTGGCGCTACCTTAACAATTGGAAGGTACTCGCCGTCACCAGACTCAAGGGCCAAACCACCCTCAAGTGAGATATCGTCGCCCACTTCTGCACCAAAGTCCATTGACGTACCTTCAGCATCTGGTGAAGGTGAGTCCATTTGAGGCTGCTCCATTTGCGGGGGCGGCTCTTCAGGCTTAGGTGGCTTTTTCGGCTTACGATCTTTCTTCTCAACCTGTTCGTCCTGCTTAACGCGAACAAAGTCAAGCACGCTTCCCTTAGGCGGTTCCGTTAGCGCACTGCCACCCATCTTGATAAGCGATTGCATCAAGAAGAACAGGCCTAACGTGATCGCAAGGGAAATAACAAATGCGATTAAATATCGTGGCATGATTTATTGCTCTTGGGCTGCAATCGAAACATCGTAAACGCCAGCGGCTCGCGACGCGTCCATAACCTTAATCAGTGTTTCTGTTGTGGCTTTTTTATCAGCTTGAATAACAACAGAACCCTGTGGGTTTTCTGCGCGAAGACGCTCGATGTTCGCCTGTACTGCGCGAACGTCGATACGACGCTTATTAATCCAAATTTCGCCTTTATCAGAAATAGCGATAAGAATGTTAGCGCGATCCTTTTTCACAGCCGTTGCTGCTTCAGGACGGTTAACATCGATACCGGCTTCTTTCACAAATGACGCAGTCACGATGAAGAAGATCAACATGATAAATACAACGTCCAACATGGGCGTCATGTCGATGTTTGCTTCTTCCTCATCGACTAGGTTTTGAAAGTGCTGCTTCATAATAAATACCTTACCTTAATACCGCGTTGGTATTAACGTTGAATAATCAATGCATCCTCAAGATGCGTGCGTTCTGACTTAACCATACGAGTTAACCACGTAGCGGCGAATACGCCTGAAAGTGCGCCAACCATACCCGCCATTGTCGGGATAGTCGCTTTCGATACACCTGAAGCCATTGAACGAGCATTACCAGAGCCCGCAATTGCCATTACATCGAACACTTCAATCATACCGGTTACCGTACCCATCAATCCCAGCAGCGGACAAAGCGCTACCAACGACTGGATAATGGGAATGCTGCCGTTTAGGCGCATGGTCAGTTGTGAAATTGTTTTCTGACGTACTTGTTCAGCAAACCAAGAAGAGCGATCGGCACGTGCAGTCCACATTGCAATCGCGTCTTTCTTTGCTTGTTTATGCCAAACCATCAGATACAACGCACGCTCGAGGATCAAAAGCCACATAACGAATATCAGCAGACCGATGACCAGGAGAACCTGGCCACCTGTTTCTGTGAAATCGCGAATTGCTTCCAGAAACTCGATCATGATTAGCCTCGCTCAGCGCGCTCTGCAATTACGCCAGACGCTTGTTCTTGTAGGATGTACACGATGTTCTTAGAACGCGTGTTAAGCATTGCATAAAGCAGTGTCATTGGAATCGCTACAACAAGACCTAGTACTGTTGTTACAAGTGCTGTTGAGATACCACCAGCCATCAGTTTAGGGTCACCCGTACCGAACAATGTGATTGCTTGGAAGGTGTTGATCATACCGGTTACTGTACCAAGTAGACCCATAAGCGGTGCTACAACAGAGATGATTTTGATAATAGTTAGGTTGCGACCTAGCTTAGGCACTTCGCCCAAAATCGCTTCAGTTAGGTGAAGCTCAAGTGCTTCAACATCAGCGTTTGGATGCTCGTCACGTACTTTAAGTACACGGCCAAGTGGGTTGTTTGTGTTAACTTCTTTGCTCTTAAGTTGCTTATTAACCTTCATGCGGATAAGCGACAGTGATACAAGACGCTCAAGCGCTAGTAGTAGACCAAACGCACCAACGATAAGAATGATATAACCTACTGGACCACCTTGCTCTACACGCTCTTGAAGGTTAGGCGCTTGAACAAGTAGACCTAGAATAGAGCCACCCGTTGGATCGATACCAAACTGAACCAGTTCACCGTTCGAGCCTTGTAGCTCAGCAGCTGAACTCATGTAACGGTCAGCAGGCTGACGCACAAGTTCAGATACAGTGCCTGTAACACCGTTGTACTCTAGGTATTTACCATCAGCAACAAGGGCAAAAGGACCTACACGCACTACAGACTTATTCACTTTCTCACCACCAGCTTCAACAACGTCAGTTGTGAACGTGGTTACTTTGCCTGCTTCTGTCATTTCACGCTGCATTTCAAACCAAACGCGCTCAATTTCTTCAATTGACGCTAGTTTTGAACTTGAACCCATGTCTTGCGCCATCTTATCAAGGAAGTCGGCACGGCCTGGGATTTGAGCAGAAACCACAGAGTTATAGAATTTATTTTTAGTGTCGCCGGCAATTTGCTGCAACACACCGAAAAGTTCTTTAAGTGAACCAAGACGCGTATCTAGCGCACCATTAAGGTCAGCTAATTTAAACTCGTTCTCTTCGAATTGTGTTTCGAGCTTTTCAGATTGCGCAAGCATCTGGTCACGCTTTTCGCGCGTTTCGCGAAGAATACGGTCTTGCTCAGCGCGCTGAGCTTGGAAATCACGCTCACGCTGCTTGTTTTGCTCTGACTGTGCGAACTGGCCTTCTTCTAATTGCTTAAGAAGCGCATCCAAGTCCATTGCACGGTCGCTTTGTGCGAAAGCACCAACGCTGATGCTAAGGGCTGCTAGACCAACAGCGATACGTTTTACTGTGTTAAACATTCTCATCAACCTCTTAGTCTGTAATTGCCACTGGCAGCATTAGCAAGTCTGGAGCAAGTTGCTTCTTCGCCATGCGCAGACCTTTAGTAATTTGTGTACGGTAGCTGCTATCAAGCTCTTCCCACTGACGGGTTTGCTTGTTCCAAACACCTTGCATGCTTGCATCGCGTGTTTGATACATTAGCGCTGTACGACCAAGACGTAAGAATTCAACGTCACGCTCTTGACCGTTAATAGTGTGAATACCGCTATACGCTTCCATTGTGCGACCGTAGTCCATTTCTACTTGGTACGCTTCCATTACGCGACGGAACTTTTCAGATGCGGCTACATCAGCACGGTCCATCATAGCGCGAAGATCTGCAACGCGGTTGGCGCGCTCTTCTGGAAGGAAAGGTACGTCAAGTGCAACAAATTGCTCAAGACCATCAATCATGCGCATCATGAGTGGCGTAATTTGACGCTCAACGACAGACACTTCATCGATTGCGGCGTTTAGGTCAGCCATTTCTTGTTCTTGGCTATTGATCTGCTTACGAAGCTGAGAGTTATAAACCTCAAGACCTTCGATTTCTTTCATCAATGTTTTGAACTGTTGAAGTTTGCTGTCAATTTGATCGGTAATACCGTTGATTTTCTCTTGCGATTTTGCCGCTGACTCGTTTATTTTCGCTGCCTCATCGACAACGGGTTTTAAGACTTCATCGTCTTGTGCAAGTACTGGTGTCGCAACTAGCGCACCTGCAACAAGCAAAGCATTGATAAGCTTCATACATTCAAACCTTTAAAGTTAAAAGAAATCGGTTTTATCCGACTATAAATTTCTGCGCGTAGGATAGGAGTTTTCTGTGACAGTTTTATTACAGGACTGTCATAAAACGATGACTGTCAAAACATTCAACTGACATCAAGGACATACAAAAAGGCCCAGTGTAAAACTGGGCCTTGGTAAAATTAGAAGTTATAAGTAATTGAGGCGTTAAAACCTGTACCTACCGTCAATCGACGAAGGGTTAAGCCTTCCTGCTCAATTTCTTTTTCATCATCCAGAATGTTCTGTACACGGAACTTGATGGTAGTATTGAAATCTGGGTAATAGGTGTAAACCGCATCCAACGAGTGGAAGGGTTTCTCGATACCATCTTCAAAACCACGCACACCTGGCGCAATAATACGCTCACCAAATGAGTTGTATACCAATGATGCAGAGTGCTCACCGTTATCAGAGTCCCAACCTAATTGTAGGTTAGCCACCCACTCAGAGTGACCTACCAAGCGACGCTGATTGTTGGTGATTGTTGCCGTTACCGTACCACCATACGCTTCACGTGCTTGTTGCGAGAACAATGATTCTTGGTCATCAGCACCGATTGTCACTTCAGAATCTGAAAGTGTCATGTTACCTGACACAAAGAAGTTACTGAAATTATCACCGATGAACGCTAAGTCGTGTAAGAACTCAAACTCGACTCCGTACAACTCACCTTCTTCACCATTTGCAGTAAGTAACTGTGGTACACCTTCACCACCGTCAAACTGAACCATTTCAATTGGGTTTTCCATGTCTTTATAGAAAAGTGCAATTGATAGGTTGTTGCCTTGTGACATGTACCATTCCCAACGGAAGTCGATGTTAGTCAACTCCGTTTCCACCAATGAAGGTGAACCACGTACTAAGAACTCAGTTAATGGGTCGATAAAGAACGTAGAACTGATGTCACGAAGATCTGGACGAATTAGCGTTTGAGATATATTGAAACGGTATTGCATCTCTTCACTTGGGATATACGTAAATGCCAATGAAGGAAGTACATCAGTTTCACTGTAGATGCTATCTACGATGGCAGCAGTATCATCAGCAAACGTATCAGTATGTTCAACAAAAGGAATGGATACTTGCTGGAAATCTTCGTAACGGAAGCCGCCACTTACACGGAACTTCTGATTGAAGAAGGCGTCTGCCATGAAATAACCCGCCGTCAACTTAGTTGCAGCAGAATATTTATCACCAGCACCTGTATTATCTTGGAATACAGAACGTCCTGTTGAGCTGGTATAGAAGTCATCGTTATAAATATTTTCAGGTGAGAAAATATCGCTTAGACGACTGCCTGCTTTAAAATCACTAGCAATACCGAAGTGACGGATCGCAAGGTCTATGTTGTTACCATCACGGGTTTTATCATAGTAATCCATACCCGCTTTAAGCTCGATATCATAACCTTCGCCAAAGAAGGCCGTGGACACGTTAAAGCCATAGGTATCAGATTCATCGTAAAGTACTTGGAACTGACGGTTCAAGTTAGTTCCTGGCGTATCATCAAGACGCTCAAGGGTTAGCGTGCCATTGTCATAGAACTGCTGGAACGTTACTTCCATGATGTCTGGCGCTTCACGTGATGCACGACTTGTACCTACGTACCAATCGAAGAACACACCGTCTAACAGGTTTAAGAAGTTGTGCGTACCTTTTAGCTGTGAAGACACCATCTCACGCTCTTCGAAAATGATGTCCATACGGCGGAATTCTTCTACGCCAGGATCTGATTCACTTTCGTCGAAATAGAAACCATCACGCACGCGATCGCGCATGTCGTGTAGGATCATATTTACAAGCTCAACCTTATGGTTGCTGTTGTACTCGTAACCTACGTTGAACATACCGCTCCAACGAACGTTTTGTTCCGTTGAAATCATGTCGCGGTATTTAGTGAAACGCGGGTTCTCTTGACCGCCACCAATATCATTACCCAATAACTCTTCAGCTACTGTCCACTGGTTGCTGTATGACACTGTCGCAAGGAAACCAAGTACAGAATCGTTGTCAAATACGTAGTTGTTTCCAAGGGTCGTACCAATGCTGAAATTTGGATCGACAGACTTGCTCTGTGGACCGATATCCCAGTTGAACGAGCTTAAAATGTCCTGTGTTTCAGCGAGTGTTCTTGAACGGTCGCCTTCAAAACCAGCTGAACCATTTGCTGCTAGACCCGCTTGGATGATGTCAGGCAACGCGCGCGTACCGTCATCACGACCAGTCCAATCATCACCGCCACCAGAGTAGAAAACGCCATCATCGCTGTTTTGCGTGTTCCAACCTGCACCCAAATTCACATTGAATACGAATTCCGTCGGGATAGATTTAGTACGAATGTTTACGTTACCACCACCAAAATGACCAGGCATGTTAGGTGAGTACGACTTTTGTACGTTCAAGCTTTCAATGATAGTTGAAGGGAATAAGTCAAGCGGAACAACCGAGCGCGTCGGATCCGGGCTAGGTACTGTCATACCGTTTAGCTGAGTACTAGAATAACGCTCACCCAAACCACGTACATAGATAAATTTGCCATCAACAAGCGTAAGACCTGTTACACGACGAAGTGCCGCTGCGGCATCGCCGTCACCGGTACGAGAAATTTGTTCAGCACCTAAGATATCGGCAACGAACGCCTGATTTTGACGTTCCTGAAGTACCGCTGTTGCTGTACCTTTAAGTCGCGTTCCGGTGGCAACAACTTCTTCGATTACTTCATCTTCTGACTGCTGTGCTAGAGCAGAAAATGGTAACGCGCTTGCACCTAGAATTGACGCGATTGCCAACGATAGTCCAGTGACCTTAAACGCTGACGATTGATTATTTTTCATTATGGAAACTCCTAAGGAACTGTAATCAGGTAGCTGCTTTAACACAAAAGCTAAGGCGCAATTACGCCTTAGCTTTGTTGTGTATTGCAATCACTTATTAGTCTTGTAGACCAACTGTTACCCAACCCAGTGTCCAATCAGATTCACCATCGAACGCACCTTGGAAGTCTGTGCTATCGAAGAATGAATCTAATGTTGAGGCATCGAAACCTGAGCCTAGTAGAACCGAGTCACTGCCTGGCGTGTAACCTGAATCACCAAAACCAAGAGCGTCAGTATTCGCTAGTACACTATTACCTTCTTGACCTTCGAACCATGCTTGCGTAGTGCCGCCATCAATAGTGTCAGAACCAAATGCGCTGGTTGAAGAGCAAGCAACTGTTGAATGTGTAACCGTTAGTGAACCCGCTGCTGCGTTAGCAATTGACTCGTCGCCATTAACACGTAGACAGTTGCTGTACGTATCGCCACCAGTCACAACTAGGTTCTTAATAGTACCTGCTGTACCGTTGCGAAGACGTACGCCGTTAGTGCCATCAGAACCAACGATTGTCACGTTAGATACTGTTGGTGTAGTTAGCGGGTTCCAAGAAGGGTTATCTTCGTTGTTGTCTGCTTCAAATGCGTTGTCGCCACCAGCAGAACCCTGCTTGATAACTACGTACTGTGCTTTACCTGTCCAGCCGAAAGACCAGTCTAGAGAGTCATCACCAATCGCAGTTAGTACGATGTGGCTAACGTTTACTGTACCGCCGAAGAACTCAACACCATCATCAAGGTTTTCGTGAACTTGTACGAAGTCAACTTCAGTACCACGGCCAACACCCGCAAATGAGATACCGTTTAGCTCATCACCAGCTGCTAGTGCTTTACCCGCGTGCTTAACAATAACGTAGCGAAGTGTACCTGAGTTATCATCTTCGTCTGCGCCGCCGTAAAGACCTGCGTCACCTTCTGCAGCAACACCACAGTTAGCTAGCTCTTCATCAGACGTATCAGCATCGTCACCTGTGTTACATAGGTTAGTAGGTGCATTACCTAGGATAACCATACCGCCCCACTGACCAATTGCAGTCTCACCGCCAGTCATGTCTTCAGAAGACGTGAACGTGATAGGTAGCGTAGCAGAACCGTTCGCTTCAATTTTAGAACCGCGGCGTACCACTAGGAAGTCATCACCGTCTTCACCGAATACTGTTGTACCACGTTGAATGTAAAGCGTTGCGCTGTCGGCATTGTCGTTACCCACTGCAGTACGACCTTTGATTAACCAGTGAGCATCGTTTGTAAACGACACATCAGAGGTAAATACTGTGTCAGCAGCTAGTTGATATACTGGCTTATCAGTAATTGTTGGGAAGCTTGCAGACACATCAGTTGCTAAGTTTTGCGCAAATGCGTTAGTCACTTCAGCTGGAATTGTGTCGTTAACTGCAACGGTCCAACCTTCCATCCAGTTATTGTCGCCGTCAAATGCACCGATGTAATCAGTTGCTACGAAGAAGTCGTTCTCTTCTGAAACATCTGCACCGTTACCTAGAAGTGGCGAACCAGAGCGAGGCGTGAAGCCGTCAGTAGATAGCATTAATGCATCAGCAGTTAATACGCTGTTGCCGTCTTGCCCTTCAAACCATGCTTGCGTTGTACCGCCGCCAATTGTATCAGAACCGAAGTTAGCACCTGCTTCACACGCTACAACTGAGTTTTCTACCGAAAGCTCACCAGATACCGCGTTAGCAATTGACTCGTCGCCGTTAACACGTAAGCAGTTTGAATAGCCTTCACCTGCAGTAACAACTAGGTTGCGGATATTACCTGCAGTACCGTTACGTAGGCGAACACCGTTAGTTGTATCAGCACCAACGATAGTCACGTTAGAGATAGTAGGCTTAGTTAAAGGCAACCAAGCTGGGTTGTCTTCGTTGTTATCCGCTTCAATCGCGTTATCGCCGCCCGCTGCAGACTGTTGGATGTAAACGTTTTGTGCGTTACCTGTCCAACCGAAAGACCAATCTAGTGAGTCATCACCGATATCAGTGAGTACTACGTTACGTACGCTAACTGTACCACCGAAGAACTCGATACCATCGTCAAGGTTTTGGTGTACTTGGATGTACTCAACTTTAGTGCCAGAACCGATACCTGCAAATGAAATACCGTTTAGTTCATCACCGGCTGCTAGTGCACGACCTGCATGCTTAACAACAACATAGCGAAGTGAACCTGTGCTGTCTTCTGGGTTGTTACCACCGTAAAGACCCGCATCACCTTCAGCTGCAACACCACAAGCAGTAAGTTCTGCTTCAGACGTATCTGAATCGTCACCTGTGTTACATAGGTTAGTCGGTGCATTACCTAGAAGTACAATACCACCCCATTGACCGATACCTGTTTCGTCACCTGTCAGGTCTTGCACAGAAGTGAATGTGATTGGCGCACTTGCAGTACCGTTTGCTTCAATCATTGAGCCACGACGAACAACTAGGAAGTCGTCACCCTGCTCACCGAAGATAGTAGTACCTTGCTCGATAAATAGTGTCGCGCTGTCCGCGTTGTCGTTACCTACCGCAGTACGGCCTTTAATTAGCCAGTATGCATCGTTAGTGAAAGTAACGTCAGCAGTGAACGTTGTGTCAGCAGCAACTTCGTATACTGGCTTGTCGAAATCAGCGAAGTCGGCAGATACGTCTGTTGCTAGACCTTGCTCAAATGCGTTTTGAACGTTAGTTGGGAAACCACCATTAACACCAACTGTCCAACCTACAGTCCAGTCACTGCCGTTAGGGTTGAATGCGCCAATGTATTGACCGCCACCCAGCGCTAATGGAGAAGCTGCCGTAGGGAAGTAACCATTGTCTTCAAGTAGAAGTGCAGAAGCAGCTAATGTGCTGTTGCCTGATTGACCTTCGAACCATGCTTGTGTTGATTCACCGCCAATGGTGTCAGAGCCAAAGTTATTTGCTGGCGTCTCACATGCTACGATTGAATCAGTGATAGCAAGCTCACCTGACTCAGCGTTAGCAATTGCTTCGTCACCGTTAACGCGTAGACAGTTATTTGCTAAAGCAGAACCTGTCACTAATACGTTAGAGAGTACACCAGCAGTACCGTTACGTAGACGTACACCGTTTGTGCCATCAGCACTTACGATAGTTACGTTAGAGATAGTAGGCTTAGTCAGTGGCAACCATGAAGGGTTGTCTTCGTTGTTGTCTGCTTCGATTGCGTTATCGCCACCGTCAGCTGACTGCTGAATGTATACGTTAGTTGCGCTACCAGTCCAACCGAAAGACCAATCTAGAGAATCATCACCGATATCAGTAAGAACAACGTTGCTTACACTTACTGTACCACCGAAGAACTCGATACCGTCATCAAGGTTTTGGTGAACCTGAATGTAGTTAACAGTAGTACCTGAACCGATACCCGCAAATGAAATACCGTTAAGCTCGTCGCCAGACGCTAGTGCTTTACCCGCGTGCTTAACAACAACGTACTCAAGGGTACCTGAATTGTCTTCTGGGTTGTTACCACCATAAAGACCGGCATCACCTTCAGCTGAAACACCACAGTTCGCTAACTCGTCGTCAGACGTAGTATCGTCGTCACCTGTGTTACATAGGTTTGTTGGTGCGTTACCAAGTAGTACAACACCACCCCACTGGCCGATAGACGTCTCTTCACCAGTAACATCTTGAACCGATGTCATAACGATAGGTGCTGATGATGTACCGGATGCATCAATCTGCGAACCACGACGAACAACTAGGAAATCATCACCGTCTTCACCGATGATTGTTGTACCTTCTTGAATTGTAAGCACAGCAGCATCTGCGTTGTCGTTACCCACTGCGGTACGACCTTTGATGATCCAGTGCGCATCGTTGGTAAGTGTCATGTCCTGTGTAATCGTTAGGTCTGTATCTAAACGGTAAACAGGCTTGTCTGTAATTGTCGCTGAGAATTCGCTTGAAACGTCAGTAGCTAGGCCCAAAGTAAAAGGCGTATCTACGTCAGGCGTTGTTGGCGTAGTAGGTGTTGTTGGTGTAGTTGGAGTTGTTGGTGTAGTTGGCGCTACAACCTCATCACCTTCATTAATATTGATATCACCGCCGCAGCCTGCAAGGACAAGTGCAGTCGTGATTGCACTTACCTTAAATAAGTTACGAATTTCCATTAAATTCTCCAGATTAATTTAGTACGGATTTTAAGGTTTCGTAGAGGTTAAAGGAGATCAGTGACATTTTTGTTACAAAACAAAAAACTTAGTGATTTTATTTGAACTTTTTGAAGTTTAGTCTAAATGACAAACAAAGTTATTAAAAAACAATAGCATGAAAAATATTAGAACAAATAACAAACAGACTTCATGCGTTATTTTCGCTAATTTTTTGTTCTAAACCACTTAGTTATGACAGTTTTATGACCGTTTAGGACAGGTTCGGCAAAATGAATGCTATTGGTATTAGGGTCGCCATTGGCCAATAAATTATTCCAAAACAGCGCCATTCCTTTGCGCGGTTGAATAGCTATATTGAGTTTGGTAAATCGCGTGTGACCGCCGCTACAGTCATCGTTAAGATATACCATACACGTCCAGCTGCGCTGCCCCCGTGTAGCACAATGCTCAATATACTGTGACGTGCCGGGCGGAAAGAAATCGTAATGAGGCTTGTAATATTCACCTTCGTTGTAATGTTGCGCTTGAATAACTTCGCGCTCTCCTACGCCTAACTGAAGTGTGCTCACAATGCGCGCATCAATTTCTGTTACCAATTCGTTATCGATAAACGCTAATTCACAGGTTGAGGAAGTACGAATGTTGTCTGCACTTGACGCACCAGCTAACTTTGACGGCGCCAATCTATCTTTCGATAAGTTAACAATGGCATCACACTCGTTAGCACTTAAGAAGTTTTCGATGCTATATAACTGAAGCTCACTAGGGCTTACCAGCGCTCTAGCATTAACGTTGCGCGTTACTGCACTTGCGGCTAGACGTTGGTAAAAATCGGTGTCTACATCAAATTTGTGAGTACTGTTTAA
This sequence comes from Alteromonas sp. KC3, assembly GCF_016756315.1. Taxonomy (NCBI): domain Bacteria; kingdom Pseudomonadati; phylum Pseudomonadota; class Gammaproteobacteria; order Alteromonadales; family Alteromonadaceae; genus Alteromonas; species Alteromonas sp. KC3. The sequence goes on along the minus strand of NZ_AP024235.1, from coordinate 714,226 downwards.
ATTACTACCCAAAACCTTGCGAATAGTGTCACTAGAAAAGCCATTTTCACTTAACGTATTAATAATGTGTTGAACGGGTGTACCACCAAGTAAACACTTAAGCACCCATTGTTTCCATTGCGCTGACATCGCACTCATAAGTAATTTTACCTTACTACTCAAGCAATCGACGCTGCCTTACTAGCACGTCGTCTCGAATAGGAAAGTAACCATCTCTCACAACCTGTCGCTGGCCTTCCCGCGAAAGAATATAACGAAGAAATTCTCGCTCCAATGTCGGTAGTGGCTCACCCGGTTTTTTATTGATAACGAGGTAAAGAAAACGCGCAAACGGGTAAGTCTCATTTCTTACACTGTCTATGGAAAGTGGAATAAGCGTATCTAACGAATCTCCTAATGGCAATGCGCGCACCCCTGCTGTTTTATAGCCATAGGCGGCATAGCCAATAGCGCCTGTTCCGCTGGCCACCGATAGCACCACTGATGCAGAGCCTGGTTGTTCGTTAACGGTATTCTTAAAGTCGCCATCACATAGCGCCATTATCTTAAAGAGCCCGTAAGTACCTGAAACCGAATTACGACCATATAAGCGAATGGGTGAACGGTATTCTATGTCATTCACGCCAAGTTGAGACCATCGCTCTATCTTATCACTACCACCACAATAACGGGTCTCAGAGAACACTGCATCCACCTGTTCTAGCGTCATTCCGGTCAGCGGGTTACGTCTATCAACGAAAATAGCGATAGCATCCATGGCCACTTTCAATACTGTAGGTGGGTAACCGTGAACACGGGTGAAATCACGAATTTCGCTGGGCTTTAACTCACGGCTCATAGGACCGATAGTCGCAGTACCCTCAATAAGCGCTGGAGGTGCGGTTGACGAGCCCGAGGCTTGAATTTGAAAGCCAACTTGCGGATAGAGTGTTTTAAATTCTTGCGACCAAAAGGTCATTAAGTTAGCGAGGGTGTCAGAGCCCACCGAGGATATTTTCCCTGCAACCCCAGGAACGCGTTCATACTGGGGCACATCATACGCTTGCTGCGCGGCGTTTTGATTCTCTAGTGCAGTGTTGTAAGTAGCAAGAGCATGTGAGTGAATAAATAAAGGCAACAAAAGAAAAATTGCAGCGAACCAATGGCAGCCGTGTTTGTTTTTTCTTGTTTTATCCGACATCTACTCTCCTGCCCTGCTACACATTTTCAGCAATTAATTCACTGTCTAGTACAAAAGAAAACTTGCTGCCTTCACCAAGGGTACTAGCAATATCCAAGCGCGAATTATGATGACTAAGTACATGTTTTACAATGGACAGACCTAATCCCGAACCACCTGTCTTTCGAGAGCGGGCCTTATCCACGCGATAAAATCGCTCGGTAAGTCTATTTAAATGGTTCTGCTCTATACCATCACCATTGTCGATGACAGAAAAGTGCACGCCATCAGACTTGCGTTGCCAGTACACATTAATTTCGCCACCCGGTGGCGTATAGTGCACAGCATTGAAGACTAAATTTGAACACGCACTGCGAAGCTCCGTTTCAACGCCGAACACATAAAGCTCTGGGTCAATGTGAAAGTGGATTGTATGCTGCTTTTCCTTGTTCAAAGCCTGTGCTTCTCGTTCAATTTGTGACAAGACAGCAGGAATATTGACTACGTTTTCGTAAATACGCTCCGAGCTTGCCTCGATGCGCGATAGAACCAATAAATCTTCAATAAGATTTTGCATGCGGTGTGTTTGCGATGTCATCTCTTTCATCGCTTTGTGCATGAACGGGTCTGAATCTTCGTCCACTGGTAAAATTTCCAGATAACCATTGATTACCGTTAAGGGTGTTCTAAGTTCGTGAGACACATTGGCCACGAAATCCTTCCGCATTTCTTCTAGTTGAGAAACGCGGGTAATGTCCCTGGCAATTAAAAGCAGATGCTCGTCGCCATAAGGCATTATACGGTATTCAAACGTCTTATTCGGATTGGTTGGCGAAGGGACTTCTATTGGATATTTATAATTACCCGCGTGGAAATACTGAATAAACTCAGGGTGTCGCAGCAAATTATCAATTCGCCGGCCAGAATCTTGAGGCCACTTCAGCCCAAGATCTAATCGTGCAAGACGATTGCACCAGATAATACAGGCTTTCGAATCTACGACTACTGCAGCATCAGGCAGAGCCTCAGAACCTTCACGAAAGCGCTTTACAAGTTCACCGAGCTCTTTGCGCTTGTTTCTATTACGGCGCTGCAGGTAGTAAATACCCTCATAAATGTGCTCCCAAACACCGCGTACAGTGGGAGGCGACATCTTACGGCTGTGCCATAGCCAGCGATTAAGCTTATACAGATGCCAGTAATTAAACAGCAAAAGTAGCGTGGCACCTACTGCAATAGCCACTAACATGTCATCCAAGTACCACCCCACCAATGCAAAGACCAAAAGGAAAAGCACTAGGCGTAAAGAACTTCTCAACCAAGAGAATGGGTAGTACATGAATTAACTCGTTTTATTGTAAGACGTAAATACAAGGGAATGGTGCACAGCACCCCATCCCCTCAAGCTTAAAGCTTAGTGGAAAAACGGTAACCCGCTCCTCTCACTGTTTGGATCATAGCATCATGACCGTGGCGAGAGATAGCTTTGCGAAGACGCCTAATATGCACATCTACCGTTCTGTCTTCTACATACACGTTTGTACCCCATACATTATCAAGTAATAGCTCACGGCTATATACGCGTTCTGGGTGTGTCATAAAGAAGTGCAGCAATTTAAATTCTGTAGGCCCCATGTCTAACGGCTCATCATTTGCCATAACGCGGTGGGATACAGGCTCAAGTTTAAGGCCGTTAAATTCAATAGGCTCTTCACTTGAAGTCGGTGTAACACGACGCATTACTGCTTTAATACGCGCAACCAACTCTTTCGGTGAGAAAGGCTTAGTGACATAATCATCAGCACCAGCGTCTAGACCGCGGATTTTATCTTCCTCTTCTCCACGGGCCGTTAGCATAATAACAGGGATATCCCTTGTGAACTCGTGCTGTTTAAGGCTCTTAGCCAACTGCACACCACTTCCTCCTGGAAGCATCCAATCCAATAGAATGAGATCCGGGTAAGGCTCACAAATTTTTTCCTGCGCGATGTCGAAATCTTCAGCTTCAATAATATTAAAGCCAGACTGCTCAAGCACAAACTTAAGCATTTCACGGATAGGCGCTTCGTCCTCAACCACCAACACTGTACGAGACATCGATATTTTCCTGGTCATGTTAAAACGCCGTTATTATTAATGCGGTCTGTGACAGTTTTATTAAAACGATTACATAATTGTGTCAAGTTGAAGACGTAAATTTGTCAACACTGCAGTGGCACTACAGAAATACGAGACTGAACAAACTAGACTATTGTTTAACCAAAAGTTTATATTCAGAATCTTGTTTATTAAACCGTTTACGCATATTCTTGGGAGTGTATTGAGTAATCGATTTGGAACAGGGGTGTGTTTATCGATGGCTGCCGTAAAAACAGGGTTGTCTAGGAAACTCTTAGCGAGAGTACTGTCGGTGTATTTTTCATTGACACTGATTGTGACCGTCGGGCAGATCTTTACTGAATACCTTAGTACCAAAAACCATGTTGAGGGTGAGCTACAAACCCTCAAAAATACCTTTTCATCCAGTCTGACCCGAGCACTTTGGGAACTTAATAACGATCAAGTACGTGCCATCGCGGAAGGTCTGATGTCGTTACCTATCGTCGAAGGGTTACAAGTGCGTGGCGAGAATGGTAACTATATTGCGGAATATGGTATTCGCGCGCAGCGCTCCCCCAATCCTGTTGATAGAGAAATGATAGAAGATCACTCAGGTGGGGTCTTCAGCTACAGCTTCCCTTTGGTGTTCAAATTTTCAGGCCGTGAATCTACGGTTGGTGATGTAACCCTCTATTCAAGCTTCGATACGATATTTAGTCGTATTGAAGTGGGTGTGTTTTTCTTAATTGGCAACGCGTTAGTTAAAACAACTTTCCTAGTATTTTTGTTTATGACCGCTTTTAGAACCATGCTGTCAGAACCCTTGCAGAACATCACCGAGCAAATGGGCAACTTCGACCCTCAACATCCAGAGGAGAGTAAGCTCAGCATTAAATTGGACGATGATAATGAATTACTCCAACTTAAAGAGTCTTACAATCAGGTTATTGATGACTTAATTGTATCCAACAAACGGCTTCGTGATGCACAAGATGAGTTAACCCTGGCCAACAAGAAATTAGATGACCAAAACCTTATTCTTGAGCAGGAAGTAGCGAAAAAAACAGCATCACTTTCACAAATCATGTTGGATTTGGAACAACAGAAAGATGAGTTGATCGCCCACCAGCGTGAGTTACGTCAAGAGAACGAAAACCGCCAGTATATTGAAGCTGAACTGCGAAAGCGCAACGAAGAGCTTGCCAGTTCGATGGAAACACTGCATCAAGCGCAAGAGCAGTTAGTAGAGTCAGAACGCATGGCATCGCTTGGTGGTTTGGTTGCTGGCATTGCCCATGATGTCAATACACCACTGGGCGTTAGTGTCACTGCGGCGAGTTTTTTACAAGAGCGTTTAACCAACTTAAAAACAGATTTCGAAGATAAAAGTCTTACCAGTAAAAACATGACAAGCTTTATTGATGAAGCAGAGCAAACAGCGTTTTTGCTTTTGAATAACCTTGAAAGAGCGTCTGACTTAATTGCAAGCTTTAAACGGGTTGCTGTGGATCAAACCAGCGAGTCGGTTCGTGAATTCGTACTCGGTGATTACATTCAAGAAATCATTCAATCGCTTCAACCTAGCTTTAAACACACAGAGCATACCATTACCGTTAATTGCCCAGAAAACCTTGTGGTGAATTGCGCACCGGGCGCCATAGCTCAAATCGTCACTAACATGGTAGTGAACTCTATTACGCACGGCTTTGAAGATAAAGACGCTGGCACTATTAAGCTTGAAGTCACAGAGCAAGACGGTTATGTGGTTATCGACTACTGTGACGATGGACGAGGATTGTCTCAAGAAGAACTTGATAAACTGTTCGATGCTTTCTACACCACCAAACGTGGTGAAGGTGGGAGTGGCTTGGGTACGCATATTATGTACAACTTGGTTACCCAGTCACTCAACGGTCAAATTGAGGCTCACAGCACAAAAGCACAAGGCCTTCGCTACATCATCCGCTTTCCGTTAGGCGCGAGCACCGAGAACGCCTAGCACACCCTAACACTCACTGTAATTCCAATTGCACCAAGGGGCGTACATTGCTACGCTTGCGCCCCCTTTTTATAAGAGACAGCTTACACTATGTGGTTTAAAAACGTTAAAGCCTATCAGATTACTCAACCACTATCGTTAGATGACAGTGACCTAGAGCGCGCATTAAGTGAAAATGCTTTTCGTCCTTGCGGTAGTCAAGATCTTGCCACTATGGGGTTTGCCTCACCGTTCTCACAGGCGGGAAAAAACGGCACTATGTTTCACGTAGTCCAGCAGCGTTACTGGATAACGCTAAAGAAACAAGAGAAAATCTTGCCCAGTGCCGTGGTTAACGCGGAGCTTGAAGAAATGGTGGCCAAAATTGAAATGGAAACCGGTTCACCTGTTGGCAAAAAAGCAAAAGCGGACTTAAAACAAGAAATACAGACACGTTTGCTGCCCCAAGCCTTTACAAAGAATAGCTATACACATGGCTACATTTCACTTGCCGATAATCTCGTAGTTGTTGACGCATCTTCAGACGGAAAAGCAGAAGCCTTTTTAGCAATGGTGAGAAAGGCGATAGGCTCTCTACCCGTAGTGCCTTTTACCCGTAGAAGCCTTCAAAGTGAATTAACGCACTGGGTAACTGAGGGTACGCCTGAAGGGGTAAGTCTTTTAGAAGAAGCTGAATTTAAGTCTACTGATGATACTGGAAGCGTGATCCGCTGCAAGAATCAGCCGCTAGACAGCGAAGAGATCACCATTCACTTAGATGCTGGCAAACTCGTTCAAAAAGTCGCCTTTGAATATGCAGAGTCTTTAACTGCTATTATTTGTGAAGATGGGGCTATCAAACGCGTTAAGTTCACCGACCGCATTAAAGAAGAAACCGCAGATGTGCCAAAAGATCAGGTTGAGGCGCGCTTAGACGCTGAGTTCGCGTTAATGTCTGCAGAAATTACAACACTGCTTAACTTTTTGCGTGACGCGTTAAACCTTAACGATTCAAGCTTGTAAGTGTTCTACGAAGGGTAGTGAATAACCGCTATAAAGTGAGTTTCTCCTACCTCATCTCGATAACCGTGGGGTTGGTCGGCGTGCAATAAGCACTGCATACCTTCCTCATAGGTTTTCCAGCAACCATCCTGCAATATACTTAAACGACCTTTAGTAACATGAATATGTTCAGTTACACCGACTTGGTGGGGCGGTGAATGTTGCTCGTGACAACCTGAAAGTCGTAGCTCAAACATTTCAAATCCCGTTGTCGCGTTGTAACCAAACAAGGTTTTCACTTGCATGTTTGGGTCGTTAACAAACCTATCTTCATCGGTGCCATTTGTTGTCGTTGCTTCACTATTTTCGCTAGCCAGAAACGACGAAAATGAGGTGGCTAAGCCCGCGGAGATTTTCCATAGTGTCGCTATCGTTGGACTTGATTCTCCTCGCTCGATTTGACCAAGCATTGCTTTTGACACTCCCGTGAGTGTGGCCGCTTTGTCTAGAGACAGGCCCCGCGCCTTTCTTAAGTCTCGTAAACGCGTAGCAATACGATGAGAAAGTGGGCTTGTAGTATTTCTCGACATACCCCTATTAAGTCCTATTCTTTTTTACTTGTGCGTTATAGCGCACAAGTGCTATTTTATTATTTGTACGTTATAGCGCACACATTATTTTTTGTCGAGAGATGATGATCTAGCAAATAGGACAGTATTTTTATGGGCCAGTGGAAGTTTAGTCATGTTAGTGCAGGGTTAACTGCGGTAACCGTTGGCTATAGCAGTGCAATCGTTATCGTTATTGATTTGGCGAGACGTGCTGGGGCAACTGAAGACATGGTCGTCAGTTGGTTACTGGCACTTGGATTGGGTATGGGTTTGACGTGCATTGTTTTTTCTTGGCTTACTAAGATGCCTGTAGTAACAGCATGGTCGACACCCGGTGCGGCTTTTTTGTTAACCACGGTTGAGGCTTACAGCTTATCTGAAGTGATAGGCGCTTTTGTACTGTGTGCCCTCTTCTCACTTATTACCGCGCAAAGCCGCGCGTTGTTGGCGCAAATAAGTCGCATACCTTCAGCAATATCATCGGCCCTGCTTAGCGGCATTTTGCTGCCTATTTGCTTGGCCATCTTTAGCGATGTAAATAACTCGCCAGTATTAGTAGCGCTTTATCTTGCGGTTTATCTAATAGGAAGCCGCTGGTTTGCGCAGTACCTTATGCTGGTGCTACTTCTTATGTCTGTCGGCCTCAGTTTTTACCTACAACCACAGACCTCACTATCTTTTTCGATGCCAACACCGGTGTGGGTCACTCCTGAATTTAGTCTCTCATCAGCGGCTGGACTTGCGTTTCCTCTTTTTCTGGTGACCACACTGTCGCAAAACTTACCGGGCATTGCTATTCATCATGCCCATGATTACAAGCCTGATCACAAGCCAATATTATCTGGTATCGCCATTACTCAAGGCCTTCTTGCCCCATTTGGTGGCTTCACATTTAATCTAGCCGCAATTACCGCAGCCTTATGTATGGGCGAGCACGCTGACAGTAACAAGGACCAACGCTACAAGGCAGCCATCGCAGCGGGTGTGGCATACTTATTCATGGGACTTATTGCGTCGATTGTCGTAACGCTTTTTGTCAGCATGCCAACTACTATTATTCATTTGCTTGCTGGGCTTGCGCTTCTTGCTACATTGCAAGGTGCGCTTTCACGTAGTATGGAGGTGACAGAACATCGCGCGCCAGCAATGCTAACATTATTATGTACTGCGTCTGGATTCAGCTTATTTTCTATGACATCCGCTGTGTGGGGGCTGCTTCTTGGCTTACTGTTACTCTTCCTACAAAAAAGCCGATGCTAAGACATCGGCTTTGTGCTAATCAAGAAAACGACCTTGTTATAGGAAAATTTGTTTCGCAGCGCTTGATAGCTCTTCAAATTCGTCAGAGTGAAGTTCCCCCATATCTTCCACTACACCACGCTGAATTGCCAGATTTAGCACCGCGTCTTTTTGGCTGTCAATCGCGCCTGACAATGCAGCGCCTACGCGTACAAAATCAATATAGCTAAGAGATTCTGGAATGTAGCTTAAATCTTTCCAATTTTTCGCAACATTAACGAAGGTATCACCAAAGCTCCACTCTTGCATGATACTAGCACCAATGCGACCTGCTAACTTGTCTATCGCCACTTCTAAAAATGACGGGTTCGCAAATACTTCTGGATGACGTTCAGCTTCAGTGAGAATAGGCAACACACCAATGTTGTGTACCAATGCTGCCAATGTCATTGTGTCCATGCTCATTTCACGCTTTTTTGTGCGCGCGATATAGAGCTGAAGTACAGCCATTGAGTTCGCAACAATATTCACTGTACTTGCCCACTCTTTTTGCAAGTACTTAGCAACAACGTCATTTTTTGAAACGAAAAGTTGCTCCATTGCCAATGCCGTAGAAATATTCTTAATTTGTCGCAAACCAATTCGAGTTACAGCCTGACTAATTGACGTTACTTTAACACTACGTCCCATGTAAGCACTGTTGGCAATTTTGATCATACGTGCCGTTAACGAAGGGTCTTGACCGATAACGTCGCCCATCGCATTTAAGTTAATATCAGGATCATCTGCTGCTTTTCTAACTTTAAGCGCGATAGCAGGAAGTGTAGGAAGGACGAGTGTGTCGTTATTTATTTTTTCAACCAAAATCGTCGAAAGCGCGTTCTGTGTAGACATATTTTCTACCCTTAGAAAGTTCCTTGTAGCCCGAAACAGGCAACGTGTTGCTAAATCATCTACCAATCCAAAAACAACGAAATAACATCAACTTGTTTTCGGACATCACTATGTATGCGGTCAGCCTTATTCGCGTGTATTTATTCAACAATACGAATTGCACAGGCCATTTTTTGTTTTAGTATTTCTATCACCATACTATAGTAGCGATAGAGTTTCGACCAACTAAATTGCAAACAAAACAGCATATTTTTCAAGCAGAATGAGCAAAGTTGACGGTTGGTGCTGCTAGCCTACAAGACTTTTATTACGATTTGTTGATTCTCTGCTTATGCAACCGCTTGTTACTTTAGTACGAGTATAGCTAACACATGGCAAATCACTATTGATATCGCGCAAATTTTTTTCATACTTTTGTATGAAATCAAACGCATAGCATGTCAGTATGAATGTATTAGTTGGGAAGCCCCCGAATAAACAACAACCGTTAAGAGTTAATATGAAAATTACAAAACTAACGACTATGACCCCTATCGCTGCGGCGGTAGCTGGACTATTTTTGCTTGGTGCCTGCAGCAAAAGCACAGAGACCACACAAACTGAAAGTACACAAACGCCGGTTGTAACTGAGCAAGCATTGCTTGTAGATACGGCTCGCTTATCGATATATCACCCGGTTGATTTAACCAGTGACCTTTCACACCTTAGTGAAAATCAAAAACAGATGCTGTCGCTGCTTATCGACGCATCTCAAATTATGGATGATCTGTTCTGGCAACAAGCGTTTTTCGAAGATAAAGCGACTTTTCTAAATACAATTAAAGATGACGCAGTGCGTCATTTTGCCACAATCAACTACGGCCCATGGGACCGTTTAAATGGCGATACGCCATTCATCAGCGGATATGATGATAAAGCAATGGGCGCTGAGTTCTATCCCCATGACATGGATAAGGCAGAGTTTGGCACCGCGAGCTTTAACGATAAAGCAGGTCTTTATTCTATGGTTAAACGCGACGAGGCAGGAAAGCTTTACGCAGAACCCTATTCAAAAGCGTTTAAAAGCGAGTTAATGAAAGCGTCAGATCTGTTAAAGCAAGCATCAGCACTGGCTGAAGATGAGAGCTTTAAGCAGTATCTTCAATTGCGAGCAGAAGCCCTACTGACTGATGACTACCTTGCGTCTGATATGGCTTGGATGGATATGAAAACTAACCCAGTAGAGTTGGTTATCGGACCTATTGAGACTTACGAAGACCAACTGTTTGGCTACCGCGCGGCATTTGAAGCCTACGTACTCGTAAAAGATCTGGCTTGGAGTGAAAAGCTTGCCAAATACGCGGCTTTTTTACCTGAACTACAACAAGGGCTACCTGTTGCACAAGCCTACAAGGCTGAAATGCCAGGTTCTGATGCAGACCTTAACGCTTATGATGTCATTTATTACGCGGGTCACTCAAATGCTGGCAGCAAAACCATTGCGATTAATTTGCCTAACGATGAGCGCGTGCAACTCGAAAAAGGCACTCGCCGTCTACAGTTAAAAAATGCGATGCAGGCGAAGTTTGATAACATCCTCGTGCCTATCGCTAATACACTGATTGTGCCAGAGCAGCGCGACCACATCACCTTTGATGCGTTCTTTGCCAATACTATGTTTCACGAAGTTGCCCACGGGTTAGGCATTAAGAACACATTGGATGGTGCAGGAACAGTTCGTGGCGCATTAAAAGAGCATGCGTCAGCATTAGAAGAAGGTAAAGCCGATATCTTGGGCTTGTATATGGTACAAAGCTTGTTAGAAAAAGGCGAAATTACAGAAGGTACGCTAGAAGACTACTATGTTACTTTCATGGCAGGTATTTTCCGTTCCGTGCGTTTCGGTGCAAGTTCGGCCCACGGCAAAGCCAATATGATCCGCTTCAATTTCTTTGCACAACAAGGTGCATTTGAGAAGACACAAGACGGTTTGTATCGCGTTAATATGGAAAAGATGGGCGCAGCAGTTGAAGCGTTATCTGAGCTTATCCTAACACTACAAGGTGACGGTGATTACGATGGCGTGGCCGACCTTGTAGCAACGATGGGCGTTATTAAACCAGCTTTAGCATCTGACCTAGCGCGTCTTGAAGCCGCGAATATTCCGGTAGACATTCACTTTAACCAAGGCAAAAAAGTATTAGGGCTTGGTGACTAAGCACAACCGTTTAATATATTACAAAGCACCACATGCTAAAGCATGAGGCGCTTTTTTATTGCTTGAATGCTTCCTTAGTAAGCCAATATCGCGAATTGTTTATCGACGAATCGATACTTCACTCTACATGTTGTTTCATATTTTCGGTATAGGGAGGCCAACCTAAAGGCTTTCCAGCTAAAACGTGCAAGTGTATGTGATACACCGTTTGCCCACCGAATTCATTGCAGTTCATCACTGTGCGATAACCCTGCTGTGCAAAACCATGCTCGGCTGCTACTTTTGCTGCTACATACGACAAATGCCCTACGACTTCGCGATCTTCTTTTGCAATATCATTAATGGTTGCTATCGCCTTTTTAGGTATCACCAAAAAATGAAGTGGTGCCTGAGGGTTTATATCTTTAAAGGCAAGTGCTAATTCATCTTCATACAAGATTTCAGCAGGAATTTCTTTGTTGATAATCTTGGTAAAAATTGTTTCCGACATTATTGATTTCCTTATGATTTTTCAGGGCGTATTTTATGCAAAAACAAACCATAGCAATACAGCACCTAACGCAAGGCGATAGATAACAAAAGGCAACATGCCAATACGCGATATCCAACTCAAAAATAGATAAATACACAAATAAGCGCTCACGAAAGAAAACGCTGCGCCGTACAATAAAGCAGACCAATCTACGGCTTCATTGGCATTTAATAAATCAAGTGTTGCAAGTAGCCCAGCCCCTAAGATGACGGGTATAGAAAGCAAAAAAGAGAAACGCGCACAGGCTTCCCGTTTAAGCCCAAGCATAAGCCCGGCTGTCATGGTTATACCTGATCGCGAGGTGCCCGGAATGAGCGCAAGCACTTGTGCTAGACCTATAAATACCGCTTGCTTAAAAGTAAGACCTTCAAGTTCTTGCTCTCGCTTTGCGGTTGCATCGGCGTACCACAGTAACAAACCGAAAAGAATAGTCGTTCCCGAAATAACCAGTGCCGTGCGGGCGTTATCCTCTATCCAGCCTTTCATTAAAAAGCCGATTATCACTGCTGGAATAGTCGCAATAATGACATACCATGCTAACTTACTATCTGTTGATTGCTGTTTAGTAAACCCTTGAGTAACCCATGCAACTGTCATTTGGCCGATTTCTTGACGAAAATAAATCATGACCGCAAGTAGACTTCCCACGTGCACCGCAACATCAAACGCAAGCCCCTGACTCACCCAACCAAATAGTTCAGCGGGTAACAATAGGTGGCCTGAGCTGCTAATGGGTAGAAACTCTGTAACGCCTTGAATAATTGCCAGAATTATAATTTCAAAAAGTGTCATTCCTTTGCTTAACTCCACGTAAAGTCAATAGGCCGAAGCTGTTGTTTTTGTTTATCGAATGCATCCCACATTTGGGCATAGGTTTTTTGTATTTCTGGGTGACGCTCGTTAGGCACAAGCTCAGCAAGTGGCCAGAGTACGAACGCGTTATAACAAATTTCTTCTCTGGGTAGCACTATAGGTTGCGTAGTGACTTTACTGTCATAAGTCAGCAAGTCTAAATCAAGCGTGCGCGCGCAGAACTTTTTGTCACTGTGCACGCGCCCATTGTCTTTCTCAATGGTTTTCAATGTTGAGCATACTGACTCAATATCCATCAATGTGGTTGCCCTCGCAACCAGATTGTAAAACGGACTACCATTGAACCCTACCGCTTCGCTCTCATACACTGACGATACGCTGACATCGTCAAAGTGCTGTTTTAGGGCCGATAATGACCGGCGGGTGTAATGCTCTCTATCAATGTTTGAGCCAATACTGATAAGAATAACGTGTTTGGACATTAAGACTGCTCTCGCCTCATCTCAACCGCAACCGTTTTTGCATTGGGCAAGATATCCGGCTTAACAATCTTCAAGGTAATAGCAGCAACTGAAAACTGTGTTAGAACGGCATCCATCACTTTACTGCCAAACGCTTCTAATAATTCAAACTGACTCTCTTTACCTACATTGACAATACATTCAGCCACTTTTGCGTAATCGACTGTATCGTTGACATCATCAGATTGCATGGCTGCGCGCAAATCGACATCCAAGATAACATCAAGCAATAACTCGGTATTGCGAACGCGTTCCCAGTCATATACGCCAATGAGTGTGTCGACTGACAACCCGGTTATATAAATTTTTCCCATGAATTCTATCAACTTATGTTATTGCTAAGCGCTAATGTGCATTAACCAGTGTGCATTAAGATACAGTGGACTTATGCTCATACGAACTATTGTACCTCCACGTAAACGCTATCCAATGTTTGTTTAGCTTTTTATTACACAATTTAACCAAGCAAATTAACGGCCAAAACAATTTAAAAGCTAAAAAAATAAGCGGTTAAAGGTGGTATATCACGTTTGGATGGAGTAGCTTTACATGCATTTACAGCCTGTCATCTATATCGCATTAGCGTCTTGCTCGGTATAGCGATAGGTATTTTGCTAACCGCAGCAAATTTGCCACAACTATAACGCTGTATGATAACAAGGGGCAACCAATGATTTCATTAACCATTTTAATGATAGCGGTCGCTTATCTTTTCGGCTCACTGTCCAGTGCAGTGGTGATCAGTCGCGCATTTGGTTTACCTGACCCCCGCACGGCAGGCTCTAAGAACCCAGGTGCTACCAATGTCTATCGATTAGGAGGGCGTATTCCGGCCCTGTTAGTTCTGGTAATGGATATTTTAAAAGGCACGATCCCTGTTTATGGCAGCTATTTTCTAGGCATTGAACCCGTGTTGCTCGGCGTTATCGCCATTGCTGCGTGTCTTGGTCATATCTTTCCACTGTATTTCGGTTTTGAAGGTGGGAAAGCCGTGGCAACTGCATTTGGCGCTATGCTACCTATAGGTCTAGATTTGGCGGGCTTATTGATTCTATGTTGGATTGCTGTGGTATTTTTGACCGGTTATTCGTCGCTTGGGGCTATTTTAGCGGTATCGCTTGCCCCCCTATTTACCTACTGGATCAAACCTCTTTACACCATACCCGTGGCAATGCTGTCCCTGTTAATTGTCTTGCGCCACAAAGACAACATAGCCCGCCTATTGGCAGGCAATGAAAGTAAAGTGTGGGATAAAGGCAATATTAAAGAGTAAGACCACCACTGAGCACGTCTAACTTGCCATCAATGGTAGTAATAGGCGTAATACCCAGTATTTTAGCCAGTGCAGGGTACAACTCTAAATTGCTAAATCGTGCAATGCGCTTATGTTTTTTAAAAGCGGGGCCTGAAGCAACGAACGTTGCTCCCATATCGGGCAGCGTATTTAAGTAACCGTGGCCGCCTTTGCTGGAATAATTGTTTGCATCATTAACAAAGCGTGCCGGTGGCGCCACTTCAAGAAGAATATCACCTGTTCTTCTGTCTACTTCCATGCTGCGAGCAGCGCGCATAGTGCTATCAAGCACCGTAAATCGACCCTTAGCAATAGCAGTAAGTCGCGCTTTTTCATGTGCTATCTCATCTGCGCTAATCTCTTCCCGAGCGTAAATTAATAACTGAGCACCTTCGTTTTCCACAAGAAAATCATCGGGAATATTGAGTGTGTCCACTTCAATAAATTGCGATTCATCAAGTGGCGTCATGCCATGGTCTGATACGACGACCAAGTTAACTGCAATATCTAACGCTTGTATACGGTCATAAAGTTGCCCTATTAACGCATCAACTTTCTGCACCGCGTGTTTCGTTTTCTCTGATAGGGGTCCTTCATCATGCCCTACCGTATCAGTTAGCGAAAAGTAGCCAGCAATAAACCGAGGACGAGACACCTCTGGTAAATTTAGCCACTGCATTATCTGCTCTACACGCTGTTGATAATCGGCATATTTTGAGTAATGGAAATGATAGGTCGGCAGGGCACCGGAAATACGAGCATCAGACTCGGGCCAAAAAAAGGTAGCGGCTTTTAAGCCATGAAATTCAGCTAGGTTCCACAAAGGTACAGCCGTTATCCATGTACTATCCATTCTACCATAGCCCATTTTATAGTGTGCATAGCCCCCATCAACGGGGCGAGACTTATCATAAAACCGATTATTTACTATACCGTGGTGCTTGGGTAACAAACCTGTGACTAACGAAATATGATTTGGGAAGGTATTAGCCGGATAGACAGGCGTCATTGCATCAGCCCTTACCCCGTTTTTAGCTATTCGTTTGAGGTTTGTCGCGTCGTGAAGCTCTATGTAATCGTGCCTGAATCCATCAAGAGAAATGAGCACTACGTGTTGTTGGGCATCTTTATTTCGGTGAGAGCCAAGGGGTGAGGTATTACCCTCGCTGGCAATCTGTGCAGACGCCGACAGACACCAAAATATGCTACACCAAAAGAAGCAACACCAACCCCAAATCCGACTGACTTTTATCGCTTTCATTACCAAACTGTCCTTTTCTTAGTTTACCGCTATCGGTAATTTAGCGTGTTCGAATTTCGATTAAATGGCATTAAGTGTATCAAGAGGCCATCTTGGTTTAGCTTGTGAAGATAAGCCCAGTACTTCGCCTGCTTTTAATCGCTGCATGCCAGCGTAGGCTATCATAGCGCCATTGTCAGTGCAGTATGCCAAACTTGGATAGAACACCTCACCCTTTAGGTCGTTCATTAATGATTTCATTTGTGCGCGCAGCATAGTATTTGCACTAACACCGCCAGCAATAACTAAACGCTTCATGCCGGTTTGTTTAAGGGCGCGCTTGCATTTAATAATAAGGGTATCAACCACTGCTTCTTGAAAGGCATAGGCAATATTCGCTTTTATTTGCTCTGCATCACTGCCGCTTAAGTCTGCGTCGCGAATGGTATTGGCAGCAAACGTTTTAAGACCACTGAAACTGAAATCGAGCCCAGGTCTATCTGTCATCGGACGCGGAAACTTGTAGTGACCTGCTTCACCCTGTTCGGCTAACTTTGCTAATAAAGGACCACCAGGATAATCAAGGCCAAGTAGCTTTGCCGTCTTGTCGAAGGCCTCGCCAGCGGCATCATCTATTGATTCACCAAGCACCTCATACTGACCTATTCCCTCAACTTTAACCAACATAGAGTGGCCACCAGATACTAATAGGGCAACAAAAGGAAACGCGGGCGCCTCCTCTTCTAACATGGGCGCTAGCAAATGCCCTTCCATGTGGTGAACCCCTACAGCAGGTACATTCCACGCGTACGCCAATGAACGTCCAACCGATGAGCCAACCAAGAGTGCCCCTACAAGTCCGGGGCCTTGCGTAAACGCTACGCCATCAATTTGATCTGGCGTTGTATTGGCATCTTCCATTGCTTTTTCAATAAGAGGAATGATCTTGCGCACGTGATCGCGCGATGCCAGCTCAGGCACAACACCACCGTAATCGGCATGCAGCTTAACCTGGCTATACAATTCGTGAGACAATAAGCCCTGCGCGTCGTCATAAACGGCAATGCCAGTTTCGTCACACGATGTTTCAATTCCTAATATACGCATTGGAAGTAACCCTATTTGCAACCTTTGAACTAAAAAAATGATCTGCAAATTTTTCTGGCGATCTGTCACGATCATCATTATGATCTCGCCGCGATCATAACAATACCCATACAAATTCTAGTGGTTTTTACTAGACGTTGTTATGGGTCGCCCACTTGCTAGGGCGCAGAGTTTACCTTTAATCCCGTGTTCATGGAATGCTAACAAAGGGGTAAATGCACAATATTGGCTAATTTTTAGCAATTCATCCTTTACTTTCTCTGTAGATATGATTAGAATTTCGCACCATTTTTAACCCGGGTGGCCTTTTTAGCGCACAATTTTACCCGGATTTACACAGTAAAAGTTTTGAGGTGAGTGTTTAATGCCTATCGTTAAAGTTAGAGAAAACGAGCCGTTTGATGTGGCGCTGCGTCGTTTTAAGCGTTCTTGTGAAAAAGCAGGTGTTCTTTCTGAAGTTCGTCGTCGTGAATTCTTCGAAAAACCAACTTGGGAACGCAAGCGCAAGAAAGCTGCCGCTAAAAAGCGTCATCTTAAGAAGCTAGCTCGTGAAAACGCACGTCGCGTAAAACTCTACTAATATAGGGTTAAGTAACGAGTCTGAAAGGTGTTGCAATTGCAGCACCTTTCGCGTTTCTGGGCCCCTATTTTTTCAGTCGAACCCGTTTGTTCCCATTCAAATGGTTGCATTTGATTTTTAACCTGAGGCTTAATAGGCCACCGATAAAAATAAAACAGGAAGCATCATGGCACTAATTGATGATTTAAAAGAAGCACAGAAAGACGCAATGCGCGCGAAAGATAAAGTGCGTTTAGGCACCATTCGCATGGCACTTGCTGCTATCAAGCAAAAAGAAATTGATGAGCAAATTACATTAGATGATAGTGCTATCTTAGCGGTATTGACCAAAATGGTTAAGCAGCGCCAAGACGCCGCAGCACAATATGATGCGGCTAATCGCGATGATCTTGCTAGCATTGAGCGTGAAGAAATTACCCATATTGAAGGCTTTTTACCTCAGCCGTTAACCGACGATGAGCTAAACGCACTTATCGATGAAACGATGACCGCGACTGGCGCGTCTGGTATGCAGGATATGGGTAAAGTAATGGGCGCACTTAAGCCGCAAGTACAAGGCCGTACGGATATGGGCGCACTAAGCGCTAAAATTAAGGCTCGCCTTAACGCTTAAATAGGCTTTTGTACTACGCCTAGTTTTTGTCTAATGCAGAACGATTGACGCCATGTTAGTCGTTCTCATTTTATGACTTCCCTGATACAGTAACCGTTGTTTTACGTTTTTGACTTCCCCATGGCCGGAAAAATACCTCGCGATTTCATTGATGACTTACTCTCTCGTACCGATGTGGTAGAAGTAGTAGATAGTCGAGTTAAACTCAAAAAAGCTGGCAAGAACTACCAAGCCTGTTGCCCTTTTCACAATGAAAAATCCCCTTCATTTACCGTTAGCCAAGACAAACAGTTCTACCACTGCTTTGGATGTGGGGCCCATGGAAATGCCATTTCGTTCATCATGGAATTTGACCGACTTGAGTTTGTTGAAGCCATAGAAGAGCTGGCGCGCTATCACGGCCTTGAAGTACCGCGAGAAAAAGGTAGCCGTCCAGCGATGAGTGAGGAAAAAAAGCAACAACAGCAAGACGACTATGCCGTAATGGAGCAAGTTACTCGCTTTTTTCAGCATCAGCTACGACAAAATAGCAACAGCAAAAAAGCTATCGACTACCTCAAGAATCGTGGGCTTAGTGGCGATATTGTAAAGCAATGGGAAATTGGCTATGCGCCCGATAGTTGGGATGCTCTGTTAAAAACCTTTGGTACTGATCCACAACGTATCAAGCAACTCGTGGATTTAAAGCTAGTTAATCGCAACGACCAAGGTCGCACATACGACTTCTTTCGCGATCGTATTATGTTTCCGATACGCGATAAACGCGGTCGAGTCGTTGGCTTTGGTGGTCGTGTTCTTGATGATGGTGGTCCAAAATACTTGAACTCACCTGAAACGCGAATATTTCACAAAGGCAGTGAGCTGTTTGGATTCTATTCTGCGCGTCAGCAAAATCGTACGCTAGACACTGTAGTCATTGTTGAAGGCTATATGGATGTAGTGGCGTTAAGCCAATTTGACATCAATATTGCAACTGCGGCACTTGGAACAGCCACAACGCCTGAGCACATCCAAATGTTAGTCCGCGCCACGTCGCACATAGTATGCTGCTATGATGGTGACCGTGCGGGACGTGAGGCAGCATGGCGCGCACTTGAAAATGCATTACCAGCTTTAAAGGATGGTGTTCGCCTATCGTTTCTATTTCTACCCGATGGTGAAGACCCAGACACTATGGTTCGCCAAGTGGGTAAAGACGCCTTTATGGGTATGTTGGATAAGGCAATGCCGTTATCTCGTTTCTTCTTTGAAAATTTATTAAAAACCCACAACGTAGGTACCCCTGAAGGCAAAATTGCGCTCAAAAAAGCCGCCATGCCACTTATTGAAAGCGTTTTGGGTGACGATCAGAAACAAATGCTACTAGAAGAACTTGCCAAACATACTGGTGAGTTTGATCGCTTTAAACTGCAACAAGACATTACGCGTGCCAATCAAGGTGCTAAACACGCATTTTCACCTAACCGTACGCAGGTGAATAAACCAAAGCTGTCGCCGCTACGCATGCTAATTCGGCTACTATTGGACAAACCTGAACTGGCATCACGCTGCGAAGATGTGCAAATAGGTATTTTTGCCGGCAGCCAAGCAGCAGGAATGGATTTGCTGCGCGATATTCACGCTTATTGCGAGGCAAATCCAAGAGCAAATACTGCACAGCTTGTTGAAAATTTCCGCGGTCATCCCCACTCTACTACTATCGCGAAATTATTGTTACAAGAACACTTGGTAAAAGACGAGGATGCTGAACGGGTTTATAACGACAGCTTCGCTCGCTTACTTGACGGGCATTTCGATAGCCGAATTGAAACCTTAATTTCACGCTCGCGGGTTCAGCCGCTCACTAAAGCGGAAAAAGAGGAACTGACCCTGCTCATGAGGGAAAGGCAGAAAAGTTAACCCCATCTGCAAAGTGAATTTTGTATTGTCTTTTTGTATTTGGCTACTGGCTAAAAATTCAGCCACCAATCTGGTAAAACCACCGCAAACTCTGCTATACTGGCTAATTCGCTGCACGTGTAGGTAAAACCGTGAGGTTAACCTAAAATTGAACAAAAATGCAGCAATGTGAGTAGCAAAGATATAGCCGAACATAACGGGCAGAACCAAACCCGAGCAGATGTGCATCGCAAAATAGTGGTTTACACCAGCGTGGCATCGAGCAGAAGCGGCCTTGATACAAAGCAGTACTACAGCAGATAGGGAACATACCTAAACGTATGTTGTCTTTTCTATTGCAAACTAATTGAATGTGAGAAGTGTAGGTTATATGGCGCAAAGCAAGCAGTCTCAGATTAAACTCCTGATTGCAAAAGGTAAAGAGCAAGGTTACTTAACCTTTGCAGAAGTAAACGACCACCTGCCGCAAGATATTGTCGATTCTGATCAAATCGAAGACATAATCCGCATGATTAACGACATGGGAATTCAAGTTTCTGAATCAGCTCCTGATGCAGATGAACTTCTCATGCAAGAAGCGAATGCCGATGAAGATGCAGCGGAAGCTGCTGCTCAAGCACTTGCTACCGTAGAAAGTGAAATAGGCCGCACTACAGACCCTGTTCGTATGTATATGCGTGAAATGGGTACGGTTGAGCTATTAACACGCGAGGGCGAGATTGAAATCGCCAAGCGTATTGAAGATGGTATTAACCAAGTTCAGTGTTCAGTTGCTGAATACCCTGAAGCCATCACTTATCTTCTTGACCAGTGGGACCTTTACGAAGCTGAAGAGATTCGCTTAAGCGATATAATCTCTGGTTTTGTTGATCCTAACGACGATCAAGATTTAGCACCAACAGCGACACACGTTGGCTCAGAGTTGTCTGAAGAAGAACTCGACGACGAAGATGATGACAGCGATGACGATGATAGTGAAGAAGATGATAGCGGCGTAGATCCAGAATTGGCGCGCGAGCGCTTTGCTGAGCTACGTGAGCAATATCAAAAAACACGCACTGTTATCGAGAAGAAAGGTCGTGCTCACGCTGACGCTCGCGAGCAAATTAACGCGCTAAGCGACGTGTTTAAAGAATTCCGATTAGTACCTAAGCAGTTTGATCGCATGGTAAGAAACATGCGTGAAATGATGGACAAAGTGCGTATTCAAGAACGCCTTGTTATGAAGTTCTGCGTGGTAAATGCAAAAATGCCTAAGAAAGATTTTATTAAGGCATTTGCAGGCAACGAAACATCTTCTGCTTGGTTACATGAAGCAGTTAAATCAGGTGCGCCTTACGCCGCTGAACTTGCGGTAAACCAAGAAGAAATTGAACGTTGTATTAGCAAGATGAACCAAGTAGAACAGGAAACTGGCTTGGTTATCGCAGATATCAAAGATATCAACCGTCGCATGTCAATCGGCGAGGCAAAAGCACGCCGTGCGAAGAAAGAGATGGTTGAAGCGAACTTACGTCTAGTAATTTCGATTGCGAAAAAGTACACCAACCGCGGTCTTCAATTCCTTGACCTTATTCAAGAAGGTAACATTGGTCTAATGAAGGCGGTTGATAAGTTCGAATACCGTCGAGGTTATAAGTTCTCAACTTATGCAACATGGTGGATTCGTCAGGCGATCACACGTTCAATTGCGGACCAAGCACGTACTATTCGTATTCCGGTTCACATGATTGAAACGATCAACAAACTTAATCGAATTTCACGCCAAATGCTTCAGGAAATGGGTCGTGAGCCTACTCCTGAAGAGTTGTCTGAGCGTATGTTGATGCCAGAAGACAAGATTCGTAAAGTACTTAAAATCGCGAAAGAGCCAATCTCGATGGAAACTCCCATCGGTGATGATGAAGATTCACATCTTGGCGACTTTATCGAGGATAGCACGATTATTCAGCCCCTCGATTCTGCAACAGGCGGAAGCTTGAAAGACGCAACACAAGAAGTATTAGCGGGCCTTACTGCGCGTGAAGCGAAAGTGTTACGTATGCGTTTTGGTATCGATATGAACACCGACCACACGCTTGAAGAAGTAGGTAAGCAATTTGACGTAACCCGTGAGCGTATTCGTCAGATTGAAGCCAAAGCACTTCGCAAGCTTCGCCACCCAAGCCGCTCTGAGCAGCTACGAAGCTTCCTAGACGAGTAACGTGGTTAACGGTGAATATGAGTTAAGGTTTACATAAACCTTGTCTGCTTTGATTAGCAAAATCCTCAGCAAATGCTGGGGATTTTTTTTACCCATAAAAAAACGCCTCTTTGAAAGAGGCGTTTTCAATTCATCTTAACTGTAGCGCTACATTACACTCTGAACTGCTTAGCAATTGACTCGAGATGTTGCGCTAGGTCAGCAAGTTCGTTACACATGCTACCAAGCTCTCCAGAACGACTCGCGGTTTGCTCAGTACGCTGATGAATTTCATCAACATGGCGTACAATATCAACGGCCACAGTGCGCTGGTCTTCAGTATTGTGAGCTATTTGCTCGTTCATCTGATTAATACGACCAATTGTGCTGGTAATAGTTTCTAAGCTACTGCCTGCTTTATTCGCTGTTTCTACACTGCTTGTAGCTTGCTCAGTACCGCGAGACATAACTTCCACTGCAGAATGTGCAGCGTTTTGAAGTTGCTCAATAGTGCTTTGAATCTCTTCTGTCGATTGCTGCGTTCTTGACGCCAAAGTACGCACTTCATCGGCAACTACCGCAAATCCGCGTCCTTGTTCACCTGCACGAGCAGCCTCGATTGCAGCATTAAGCGCAAGTAAGTTGGTTTGCTCTGCAATACCTTTAATAACATCAAGCACAGAGCCAACTTTGTTTGAATCAGCTTCAAGGCGCGCAATAACATCTGCAGTTTCGCGTACATTTTCCGCTAACTGCTGAATGCTGGTCACCGTCTGTTGTACGATTTTGCGCCCTTCGCCTGCAGCGGTTGTAGCTTCATTCGCGTCGTTTGCCGCTTGCGCTGCACTGTGAGCAACGCCATCTACAGAGCCACTCATGGTATCAACTGCGCGTTTTGCGTTGGTTGCAGACTGCTGCTGTACATCAATGGTACGCTGTGTCTCTTCGGTAACGCCTCGCAGATTTTGGGCAAGGTTTGAAAGCGGTAAACTTGCTTCAACTACGTCGCGAACAACACCCTGTAGTTTGTCCATGAATTGGTTGAACCAATAAACAAGTTCACCAATTTCATCTTCGCTTTTGGTATCGATACGCACCGTGAGGTCACCATTTTCTTGCGCTATATCTTTAAGCGAGCGAACCACATCATCAATGCTCTGCTTGATACCACGCACAATGGGAATTGCAGTCGCAAACAATAAAATAGTAACAACGATTGCCAAAATGACACCGGTACTTATAAGTGAAGTGTTGGCGGTATCGGTGTTTTCAAACGCTTCTTCGAAAGCGGCTTCTTGCTCGTCTCTAAAACGCGTCATCGACGCAATAACACCGTCGTAAGAATTGTTCATCTGCGATGACAACTCGCCTAAACGACTAAAGTCGGCGGTACCATCGATCATCGACTGAGAAACGTCAAAAGCGACTTTAAAATAGTCATCGAACCCTGAAGAGATTCGTGAAATATCAGAGCGAAAATCAGAGCTGATGTTGGCAATTTGATTAAGACCTGATTTAGCTTCTTGCGCAAGGTCTTGTGCTACCGATAAGGTGTCTTGGTCACCTGTGGTTACCGCGCTCGCTAGGGTATCTCGCACTTTTTGCATTTCAACCAGCGTTGACGCTGACAACTGGAGCGCCGGGTACTGAACTTTCTGCACCTTTTCCAAGGTAGCGCCGTTATTTAGCGCAGTAAATACAGTAATAAGTAAATAAACAATAAAACTTAGCGCCGCGATCCCTGGAATCAGGAATATCTTCGTCGCAATTGGCATTTTCTTCAGAAAGTTCATCAGCTATCTCACGATTTTGGTTATTTTTCGCTTCCCTATTATCAGGCTAACCTAAAAAATAGTTCTTGCCATTATTTATCTACAGAAACACTAAAAACTTTAGCAAAAAAGGCCTTACACCAAGTGTAAGGCCTTATTTATATTAAAAAACGTAATTAGCACCAATCTTCAGCAACGTCGCATCGTTAAGGTCGTTAAGATCATCTGAGTACCACGTTACATCAACTTTCAACGCAAAACCTGGCTCTACATCGTAACGAAGACCTGCAGTCACCGCAGACACCTCTAAATCTTGCTGTGTCGCTATGCCAGCAGCAGTTTGATATAGCACATTGTAGGTTGCATCAGTAACTGCATCACCAGTTGCGATATTGCTTGGCATAGCCGCAACAAGACCTAGTTGACGTGCATTGTCAGCTTCTTCTACTTCATAGGTAATGTGTGGAGTGAACTTCCCTAAGCGTAGACCAGCAGTGACATACCACGCTTTGTTATCAGCAATAATTGAATTATCAACTTCTTGTTGAGTAAACTCAGCACCCACAAACCAATCGTATTTATCTACTGCTGCTGCCACTTCAAAAAAGCTACCCGTGTCTTCATTTACACTGAAGCCTTCAGCGGCCGCTTGCGCTGGTGCTACAACCGCACCAAACTGATTAAGTGCACTTACAAAACCATCGAAGTCAGCGTTAGCGGCACTAACCTTGGCACGGCCAAGAAGCGTACGCGCACTGAACCAATCGCGAGTAACCTCAAAAGATAGCGCTACAACGTTTTGAAGCTCTAGTTCAGCAGGTGTACCAGAAATTGTTGTGTCAGTTTCAGTACGTCCCGCAGTAAGCTGCACGCCATATTCCCAATCACCAGAAAAGTTAGTGTAGTCAACGCGTACACCATCAATATTATTGAAATCTAGACCGTAAACAGCATCTGGCGGCGTTAACCAGTGGTATGAATAACCGATATCAAGTGATGATGAATACTTAAATAAAGGCACGCGCATACGGCCCGCACTAATGTTGGTAGTGTTGCTAAGCGCGTAGGTCATATAGGCCCACTCGAACTCGGCGTCGTAATCTTCGCTACCGCGGCCCACAACCTGTGCAGTAGCAGACAACTTGTCGCTGACATCGCCTCTTACTTGAAGTCCAAATACACTGGCAGGATCGAAATTGAAATCGTCGTCGTAGCCATAAACAGCTTCATCACTGTCTAAAGTCATACCGCCGATAAGGTTTGCAAAACCATTAATTTGAACGTCTGCGAAAGCAGGAGCCGCCATAAGGCCGGCCATTGAAAGAATAGCAATTTTGGTTTTCATGCGTGTTCCTTGAAATTTGAATATGACGGTAAATTAAAACGTGGCAACTACGCGAACGCTGTCGTTCACGGCACTTGCGTCTACATAACCGATAGCACCTGGATTGGCTGCTACTGCTGAGATTACTGCTGCATCGTTTGCCAGTGCTTTTGGCGGCTGCCCTTTACCGGTGAAAACCAACTTAGACCAAAATGCAGTTAGCTGAGCCGCTGATTTGTTAAGTACTTTACCGTTGAATTCTTCTGTTGCCGCTTGACCTTCTTCAAGTGCAATAGGCTCAGCTTGTGTACCGCTAGGAAATGCTTTTGCTTTGTTTAAAAATAAACGGCTGATGCTGTCTTTATCTAGTGCGTCGCCATTACCAGGGTGAACAATAACTGCTACTTCAGCGAAAGCTACGTTACAGCATAAGCTTGCTGCAAGTATCCACTTCTTCATGGTGTGTCCTCTCAATTTTGTTGGAATGCTAGCTCTTAGCTCCATATCTACAACGCCCTTTTTTGTTGTTATTGGGCGTGTCGCTTTCTTTAACCTTTCAGCCTAGCTTTGCTTCAAGCAAAGTAAGTATTAGTCACAAATGCCATATTTGCCACTGCGGACTAAAAATATGTATTCGATTTTAATGTTTAAAAATTAGCGACTTATACGAGCGTTTGAATATGGGGCGAAGTTTAGAGGAAGAATGGCGTTAATCAACTATACAATTGTCTAATCGATTTATTTTATATTTATTGAGAACTATAAACCTAATGAATGGTTATTGAAAATAGAAAATTAAGTTCTATTTTTCAATACGTTAAATGCCCACCTAAAAGCAAACCAAGAATATAAGCGCACACTGATCGTATAATATTAAATACGTGAATGATCAATATTTATACCTTTCCACGACTTAAGTATGAATAAAAAGCGAGCAAAAAAGAAATTTCGCTCGCTGTAAGTAGAGCATGTTCGCCTTTATTCCCCCTTTTTATAGGGAATTTCTTTCTCAAGTGTATTTATTTTGAGTGTGCGTTGAAGCGGTGACCCCGTGTTTCGAGCAAGCCAACTGTATGCAGTAGGCACAACATACAACGTCATAAAAGCAGAGACTAGGACGCCAGAGAATATAACCATACCAATAACCATTCGACTTTCGGCCCCCGGCCCTGAAGCCAGTACTAACGGTAATGAACTAAATACAGTAGTAAATCCTGTCATTACAATTGGGCGTAATCGTTGTGCTGAAGCACGTTTAAGTGCCAGCTCAAACTCCATTCCGGCATCGCGAAGCTGATTGGCAAATTCGACAATCAGAATACCGTTTTTCGCCGCAAGGCCTATTAACATTACCAGTCCGATTTGACTGTAGATATTAATCGTCATATCTGAGAAGAACAGCCCTATATACGCCCCAACCAACGCTAGCGGTACCGTTAGCATGATAACGAGCGGATGTACCCAACTCTCAAACTGAGCCGCCAAGATAAGGTATGTAACCGCCAGAGCAAGCATAAATACATACACAAATGAGTTGCCTGCTTCGTGATAGAGCTGAGACTCACCCTTATAGTCAATTGAAACATTGTCTGGTAACTCAGTGCGCACAATATCTTCAAGATAAGTAAGTGCCTGCCCCAAGGTATACCCATCAGCCAAATTTGCCGATATGGTTACTGCACGCATTCTATTGTAACGATTTAATTGCGCTGAAGTGGCTTGCTCTTCAAAGGTAAGTAAGTTGTCCATTGGAATAAGCTCACCAGTACGTGACGAGCGCACGTACAAGTTTTCAATGCTATTGGGGCTTCTAAAATCTGCTTCAATCCCTTCAAGAATGACGTCGTACTCTTCCCCTCTGTCGAGGAAAGTCGACACGCGGCGTTGACCTAGCATCACTTCTAAGGTGCGCCCTATGTCGCTTATTGATACACCAAGATCGGCGGCTCGATCGCGATTAATGTTCACCAATAGCTGTGGAGATGTTTCTTTATAATCCGAATCTAAGCGAATTAACCCGTTATTCTCACTTGCTTTTTCCAGTACCGTATCTCGCCATGCCACAAGATTTTCGTAAGTATCTCCTTGCAACACAAACTGTACTGGACGTCCAAAGCCACCACCGGACACCCCACTGCGCATGATCGCAAATGCGCGTACATCAGGCACAGCATTTAGCTTGGCACTAATTTCATCCATAAGTTCAAAGGTACTAAAATCACGCTCGTCCCAGTCTGCTGACCCCACAATCGCGATACCTGCATTACCGCCAAAACCCGGCGTTCTCACCAACAAGCGGTTTATTTTTCCACTTTCTCGATAAGGCATGAGTACATCTTCTATTTGCTTAAGGTTTGCCGCATTGCTTTCAAAACTCGCGCCTTCCTGAGCATTCATTAAGATGAAAAAATTTCCTCTATCTTCTTTTGGTACAAATTCGCTTGGCACTTTTTCTGACAACTGGAAAACCGCCACTATTGCGATTGCCAACATGATCAGCATAAGAAGGGGTTGGTGCAGCGTTTTGCCTAAACTGTTGAAGTAGCCATTTTCCAGCGCACTAAAACGCTTATCCATCCAGCTTCCAAAGCCTGATGAACGCTCGCGTTTTTTAAGAATTTTCGACGCCATCATGGGGGACAACGTCAATGCGGTAAAACTTGAAAATGCAACCGCCGCAGCGATAGCTAGGGCAAACTCAGTAAACAAACGACCGATATTACCCTCTAAGAAAACTAGCGGTACAAATACGGAAATAAGAACAAGGGTAGTGGCAATGACGGCGAAGCCCACTTCTCTTGCACCGCGATAGGCTGCAAGAATAGGCGGCTCTCCCATTTCGATACGACGATAAATATTCTCGAGTACTACAATCGCGTCATCGACCACTAAGCCGATAGCCAACACCATCGCCAAAAGCGTTAATAAGTTAATAGAGAAGCCCAATGCGTACATAACGATGAAAGCCGCAATAATTGACACTGGTACCGTAACAGCAGGTATTAAAGTAGCGCGCACATTACCTAAGAAGAGATAAATAACGATGACGACCATCATCATAGCAATAGCGAGCGTTTGATATACTTCGTCAATCGACGCTTCAATAAATACGGAAGAATCGTAGCTTGGGACAATGAAAATATTATCAGGCAAGCTCGCTTCAATTTTCTCTATTTGCGCTTTAGCTGCCCGAGCAACATCAAGGGTATTGGCCTTAGATTGCTTTACAATACCCAGACCAATCATATTAACGCCATCACCGCGAAACTCGGTTTCATCGTCTTCGGCCGTTAGCTCTACGTTAGCAATTTCACCCAAACGCACAAGATAACCATTGTCGCCAACAGCAACCGTTAACGCTGCAAAATCGTCAGGCGTCAAAAAGGTTCTCGCTACGCGTACTTCAAAGTTTCTATCTGTCGACTCGACTTCACCAGCCGGAAGCTCTACATTTTCTGCGCGAATAACCTGCTCTACGTCGCTTACGGTAATACCGCGTGCGGCCATGGCATTTCTATCCAAGAACACTTTCATTGCATAGCGACGTCCACCACCTATTTGAACGCGGGCGACACCGTCAACAATCGATAGCCTGTCAACCAAAAAACGTTCGGCGTAATCGGTTAACTCCATGGTGTTAAGGTTGGTACTTCTCAAGTTGTACCACACCACTGCGCTCTCATCTGAATTGGCTTTAGACACTTCAGGAGGATCGGCCTGGTCTGGTAAATTATTGAGGGCTCGGCTTACGCGCTCTCTTACATCATTTGCGGCAGCGTCGATATCTCGTGATAATTTGAACTCAATCGTAATATCCGAGCGACCATTACGCGATGTAGACGTTACGTTTTTAATCCCTTCAATACCAGAAATCCTATCTTCTAGTAACTGGGTAATACGGGTTTCAACAATGTTCGCTGACGCACCAGTATAAGTTGTTGATACTGAAACAATTGGCGGGTCAATATCAGGGTATTCGCGAAGAGACAGCATCGACACCGCGACAATACCAAAAATGATAAGTAGTAAGTTTATTACCGTGGCAAAAACTGGACGTTTTACCGAAACATCTGACAGTAACATACGCGTCGCCCCTTATCGGTTAAGCACATTAACAGGCGACTGGTCGCGCACGCGAAGTGTCCCTTCCGTTATCACTTCATCACCGCTTACAAGACCATTAACAATTTGCACCAGCCCAGGGCGTCGCTCCCCAATGGTGACTTCTACCTGATGTGCTACATCGTCTTTCACCACGTACACAAATTGTTTATCTTCAACCGGTACAAGTGCTTTTTCAGGAACAACCAGCGTATCAAGCACGCGTTTTTCTACCGTTACGGTTAATAACATTCCTGGACGAAGGCGACCGTCTTTGTTCTGTATAATGGCTCTAGCTCGAATGGCACGACTGACAGGGTCAAGACGCGTATCAATGTTGCTAATAACGCCTTCAAAATCGACCCCAGGATAAGCCACTGACGATGCAGTGATACGCTGACCTTTGGCAACGCTCGCCAAGTGATTTTCAGCAATACTAAAGTCCACCTTAACCACGCTAATATCGTCTAGTGTTGTTATTGTGCTACCTGGCTGCACAAGCGAACCGATACTGATAACGCGGTTACCTAGTAACCCACTAAAAGGGGCACGAATTTGCAAATCGCTTAATTGTGCTCGGGCGATATCCAGTTGCGCTTCTAGCGCTTTTACGCGAGCTTGCTGCTCATCAAGTAGCTGCTCAGACGTAGCGTTAGACTGCCGCAAATCAGCAATACGTGAGAACTGACGTTTAGCTTCTTCAATATTGGCTTTAAGCTCCTCGACTCGCGCACGCTCTTGAGAGTTATTAAGCTGAACGAGCAGCTCGCCCTGTTCTACTTTGTCGCCATCATCAAAATTAATGGCTTGAACCGTGTCAGTAACTTGCGACGTGATATTCACAGACTCATTGGCAATCGTTGTACCAAGCGATTCAATTGTGATGGGAAAGGTTTTAGCACTCACTATTGCCGTTTTAACTGGCGTGGCGCGCGGGCCACTGCGTTGTGCAGCTTCATTCTCGGGTAGGTTTAAGTACACTACAACGCCTGCCAATAGAACGACACCAATTAACAGTGGCGACAATGAAAATCGTGAAGACATAACCTTTCCTATGGTAAATGGGCGGTAACCTGAACGCTTGTCAGAAAACCGCAAGCACGCAATGCCTAATAGAGACAATAGACTCAAATCAATAAATTACGTACTGTGTTATTATTCTAGAGCGCAAACCCAGCGCACAAAATTTTATTTACGTTAAGTATTTTACCTAAATCGATGTCATTCTTATTTCGCTTATCAGCTATTTTGGCGGTTTTACCGCTTTTTTCATGTAACCCTGATGCTCCTAACGATCCAGTTTGCCGCGTAGCCGAGTCACTCGTACTCACGAATGTGAACCTTAATGAGGGTCAGTATGAGGCCGCCGCCTGCATTATTAAAACAGGCAACAAGGTACTAATGATTCGCCACCGTCTGTCTGGAAAACTGGATTTTCCTGGTGGTGGTAAGTCACACAACAATGAGAGCGAACAAAGCTTAGCGTGCACCGCCCATCGAGAAACCTGGGAAGAAACGGGTTTTAACGTTGAAATACAGCAGTTCTTAGGCACAACAGCACGGGGGCTAGCCCTTTTCGGATGTGGGCTTGATGCGGGTTTAGATGACCTACCCAACACATTTGATGCTCCGCCGTGGTCAGTAATAGAAGTCGTAGCACTCGAAAAGGTTGACCCGTTTTTACTCAACCATGATGATTTGCGCTTTTCAGACGACCTCATCCCACTTCGCGACGGTTATATAGCAATTAAAAATAAGCAATAACAACCTCGTAGCATCATCTGTGGACAAAATATTGTTCAACCACATAGGTGTTGGTAAATTGTCGGTATCATTATTAAAGGAGAAGTGACTTGTTCACACTGCCAAGCTTAAACCTTAAAGGCAAAGTGTCTGACGAAGAGTGGCAAACCAGGGTCGACCTTGCAGCATGCTACCGCCTAGTTGCCGATATGCGCTGGGGCGATCTTATCTACACCCATATTTCAGCCAAAGTCCCGGGCACCGATCATTATCTCGTCAATGCCTTTGGCCTTACCTTTGACGAAGTTACTGCCTCGAATCTGGTTAAAGTCGATCTTGAGGGAAACATTCTTGACGACACGCCTTACGGGATTAACCCCGCAGGGTTTACTATTCATAGCGCTATTCACGAAGTACGCCATGATGCGATGTGCGTGATTCACTTGCATACCTTGGCGACTATTTCTGTCGCGTCGGTAAAAGGTGGGCTTAAACCATGGAGTCAGTATTCGCTGTTCTCGCTACCATCGTTGTCTTATCACGGTTACGAAGGACTTGCGGTAAATAGCAACGAGAAACGCCGCCTGCAAGAAGATTTAGGCGATACCAACCACATGTTATTGCCTAATCATGGCGGACTCACGTTAGGTCCTACGGTCGGCGATGCCTTTATGCGTTTTTATGATTTACAACGCGCCTGTGAAATTCAGCTCGCATTAATGCAATCGAACGAGGATGTTATTGAGATCCCTCAACCTATTATCGACGGTATATACGAACAAGCCAGTGTAGTGCATAACGGAGAAACCGGTGGCCAAAAAGCATGGCCAGCTATGCTACGAAAAGCCTACAAACTTGACCCAAGCTTTTGCGAATAGCTTTTAGAACGGAATTACATCATTACTATGAAAGTCACCAAAGTAGAAATATTTGATATTGAATGCCCTAAGCGTCCCCAGTGGAATCCTGTGTTTGTGCGTGTATACACAGACGAAGGGTTAACTGGCGTAGGCGAAGCCGGTTTGGCGTATGACTGGGGCCACAGTGCTGCCGCTCATATGATTAAAGAAATTGCAGAAGCCATGCTGATTGGCTTTAATCCTATGAACACCGAATTGTTGTGGTCACGTATGCTGCGTGAAGGCTTTTGGGGATTAGGCGGAGGCCCTGTTATTTATGCGGCAATGAGCGCTATTGATACCGCATTGTGGGACATTAAAGGTAAGGCGCTAGGGCTTCCTGTTTATGAACTGCTAGGTGGTAAGACTAACGGCAAACTGCGCAGCTACGCGAGTCAGCTTCAATTCGATTGGGATAAAGAAGTCACCAAACTTAATGATCCTGCCGATTACGCGCGTGCCACTGAAAAAGCGCTCAAAGATGGCTATGATGCAGTGAAAGTTGACCCCATTGTCTATGACAAAGACGGCAATACCCATTTTGATAGAACTAAGCTTTTTACTAAGCCAGAGCTAAAACTTTTCAAGGCCAGATTACAAGCCATTCGCGATACCATGGGTGAAGACGGCGATATCATTTTTGAATGTCACAGCTTATTAGGTGCATCTACCGCCATTCAGCTTGGCGATATTGTTGAAGAGATTGGTTGTTTGTATTACGAAGAACCTGTGAATTACTTAAATTCAAAACTTCACGACAAAGTAGCGAAAAATGTCAACGTGCCTATTGCCGGCGGCGAGCGCTTATATCATCGCTGGGATGTGCGCCCTTACTTAGAAGACCAGTCAATTGACGTATTACAGCCAGATGTTGGATTGTGTGGAGGCTTTACCGAAGCGAAAAAAGTGTGTGACTACGCTGATATTTATGACGTAAGAATTCAAGCCCACGTTTGCGGCGGCCCTGTAGCAACGGCGGCGAGCTTACACCTTGAAACAGCTATTCCTAATTTCTTAATCCATGAGCACCACACTTATGCCATTAAGGACTGGAACCGAGAGCTGTGTATTCAAGATCCACAGCCCGTTAATGGCTTTATTGAAGCACCAGATACACCAGGAATCGGTATAGAGCTAAATGATGAAGTGGTTTATCGCTCACCACATATGACAGTAACTGCACTGAAATAAACGTTGTAGTTAACGATTATAAAAGAGATTAAAGCCCGTACCACGTACGGGCATTTAATGCGCACAGCTTTTGCTGTGCTTCTCTTGTAAATTCAGCACAAAGCATTTCATATCCCTGCCACAGCTGTTTAAGCGGCATCCGCCATATACACAATGGATAGTTACTGGCAAACATCACCCTATCAACACCGACCGTATCTACCAAGGTTTCAAAACGCGCTTTTGCGTGTTGCCATGACCACTGACGGTTTTGCATTTCAAAACCAGAAAACTTAAAAGCGACCTGCCCAGTTGCAGAAAGTAGGTGTAGGTGATTTCGCCATAGCTGAAAGGCAAAGCTCGCAGCGCTTGTTGGCACGATAGCGCAATGATTAATGGTGAATTTAAGTGTTGGATATCGTTGCAAAATATTAAGTAGCGCCTTAACGGTATGCGGGTCAGTCATATCGGCTTGTACTTCGAATGACAACCCTAAAGACGCCATACGCGAGAAGC
This sequence comes from Alteromonas sp. KC3, assembly GCF_016756315.1. Lineage (NCBI taxonomy): Bacteria > Pseudomonadati > Pseudomonadota > Gammaproteobacteria > Alteromonadales > Alteromonadaceae > Alteromonas > Alteromonas sp. KC3. Next base: position 680,740 of record NZ_AP024235.1, on the reverse strand, counting down.
ACCATACCGCTTTTGGATTGCGCAATATACTCACTGCATCGTCATCGAGAATATGACGAAGGCCAACAACAGGTGACATTTTTGCAAGCTTATCGATATGCGCACTCGCGTCAATTGAAAGAAGATCGATACAGGCAATGGCGCTGAAAGGCCTTGTACAATGGCGAGCTAAGAATTGAATTTCCCGCCAAGGACGATGGTTATCGAACCCAGCCTCTATATGGACGAAGCCTTCTAGCTGAGCACCCGCTGAGGCCAAGATATCTCGCTCATAAAACCGCTTCGCTATCTTCGGCTTGTCCTCCCAAAAAGGCGGATTGTGAGGTTTCAACCAATGATATTGTCCTTCATTAAGGGCAAAAATATGAAGGTGCGGATCAACCCAAGTTAGCGCGTTATATTGCATAGGTGCTTGTCTACTTTAATTTGCGTGGATTGACTATTGCGCGGTATAGCCGCCATCGACGGCATGAAGACTACCTGTAATAAATGAAGCTTTGTCACTACATAAAAAATAAGCAAGCTCTGCCACGTCGCGCGGTTGCCCAAGCCGTCCAATAGGCTGTGCAGCAGCCTCTTCTGCAACGACTTCACCTTTATCAGCGCCACTGCGGGCCACATACTTATCAATAGCGTTATAAAACAATGGCGTTTCTATGGTGCCCGGGCACACTGCATTTACTCTGATATTGTAAGGCGCATAATCTAATGCTGTCGTTTTGGCCATTGACGCCAGCGCCGCTTTAGTGAGGCCGTAGGCGAAGGAGTTTCGCTTTCCAACAAATGATTGGTCAGAGCCCATTACCACAATAGCCCCGCCTTGTTGTTGCTTCATGATCGGCAGCGCACTTTGAATTGTAGCGTATGCGCCCTTCACATTGAGGCTAAACACACTGTCTAGCAATGCTTCATCTGTCTCTTCTATTGTTGCTGACACGTGTTTTCCCGCGTTACATACCACAGCATCAATTCTGCCCAACGCAGCGATAACTTCACTCACTGCACTTTGTACTTCACCAACCTTACTTACATCGCACTGTTTCCAACGTGCATTACACGGCGTACTCTCGAAATCGCGTATATCAAGATTCACCACGTGAAAACCTTGCTCTGCAAACACTTCACATACCGCAAGCCCAATGCCCAAACTGCCACCCGTGACGATGCAAACCGGTTGTTCATTTACCATAGTTTTTCGCTATTAATTTAGGTTAGTTTCGCTAAAGCATGCCAACACGCACTAAAAAAGCAAGTGCTTAGTCAACTGCTTACAATCAATCTGGGAGGGCGAATACACAATAGCCAGCCTCACCACCTGTGCTTTTGATGAAAGAGTATTTTCATTAACTTTCCATAAACAGACTACTCTGACTATGCTTTTTGTGACTATAATAGGCAAAAATTAAAACACTTGTTTGAAAAAGGAGTCATCCATGCCTCTGTACCATGCCCCAACTGCTGACTTTCAGTTTTTATTGAAAGACTGGCTTGGACTTGATGCGCACTACGAAAAGCTAGGTATTAGCGATTTCGACAGTGACTTGGCCAATGAAATTATTGCGCAGGGTGCAAAGTTCGCCCTAGATGTTGTTGCCCCACTTAACCGCGAGGGTGATGAAGAAGGCTGTAAGCTAGAAGATGGCAAGGTGACCACACCTAAAGGCTTCGCAGAAGCATATCAAGAATATGTTGCGAACGGCTGGAACGCTATGCTGGGTACAGCAGAATACGATGGTCAAGACCTACCGTATACCATGGCAGTGCCAGTGCATGAAATGTTAAACGCCGCTAACCTAAGCTGGCGATTAACCACTATGCTGACCGAAAGCGCAACGCTTGCCGTTACCAAACACGCAAGTAAAACACTAAAAGACATTTATTTAGCCAAGCTTATTAGCGGTGAATGGACAGGTACCATGAACCTTACCGAGCCACATGCCGGCACAGATTTAAGCCTGCTCTCTACGAAAGCCGAGCCACAGGGCGATGGTAGCTACAAGATTACGGGCAATAAAATCTTTATCACGGCCGGTGATCAAGACTGGAGCGAAAACGTTATCCACCTTGTACTTGCGCGCTTGCCGGATGCACCAAAAGGTGTGAAGGGTATCAGTCTTTTCTTAGTGCCTAAGTTCTTACCCGACGCGAACAATGCCCCTGGTGAAGCGAACAATCTTTCTGTTGGTAGTATTGAACACAAAATGGGTATCAAGGCGAGCCCGACATGCGTTATGAACTTTGACGGCGCAACTGGCTGGCTAGTTGGTGAAGAAAATCAAGGCTTAGCGTGCATGTTTACCATGATGAACGATGCGCGTTTCCAAGTGGGAATGCAGGGGCTTGGTGCCGCCGAAGCGTCATATCAGGGCGCTTTGACCTATGCTCGCGAACGTGTTCAGTCACGCGCTCCACAAGGCATTCAAAACCCTGAAGGCAAAGCTGATCCTATCGTATTTCAACCTGATGTCGCACGAATGCTGCTTACGCAAAAATCGTTGATTGAAGGTTGTCGTGCGCTTTCACTGCTATACGCAAAGTTTATGGATGTTGAAAAACTTGGCGAAGGTGAAGATAAAGAAAATGCGGATAAAATTCTGCAGTTTTTAACCCCTATCTGCAAAGCGTTTATGACCGATATGGGTCTTGAAACAACCAGTATTGGTGTGCAGGTTTTCGGTGGCCATGGGTTTATTCGCGAGTGGGGCATGGAGCAGTTGATGCGCGACGTTCGCATTGCCATGCTTTACGAAGGAACCAATGGTATTCAGGCGCTTGACCTAATCGGCAGAAAACTTACTCGCAATGGTGGTCAAATGATGGAGGCGACTTACAGTGCATTTAATGCCCTTGTTGCTGACATTCAAGACGCTGAAAGCAAGGCATTGGCGCAGGGTATCTTGGATGACTGGCGCGCTTCTTCTGCAGATTGTTTGGGTATGGATGCAACCACAGCAGCATCTGCGGCATGCGATTACCTTGCCTACAGCGCCTATTCATTGATTGGCGTACTGTGGTACAGCATGGCAGATACTGCACAACGCGGTGACAATGCGGTACTTGCTGCATCAAAACAAAAAACGCGCGATTTCTATATTGAACGAATTTTGCCTCGTCGTGATGCACACAAAGCGGCTTATTTGGCGGGCCCAGACAGCACACTTGCAATAGCAGGTAGTGAGTTTGATTACCTGTAATTAGCGGTATTGTACGCACTAAAAAGGTCGCTCTAGGGCGACCTTTTTGTTGCTATTTACCATTATACCGTTGGTTGCAAATATTCCTGCTCACTTGCAGCCCTGCTGTACCTATACGTTAATTATTGGCGGCAACCTGCTGTTTAAGAAAAGTATCTGAAAACCATTCATCTAACATGGTTTTTTCGTAAGACAAAGATTCGTTACGATGGCGTCGTATGTTTGATTCCATAAAATCCATGTCTTTTATTTTCACTTCATCTTCGCTTGCCACTACCTCACCCGCTGCGTCAGTGAGTGTATAACTAAATGTCATTTTCGGAATATCAATACGACGGATGACTCGAATATCATTTGCGCCTGCATTACCAAACCCAACAAATTGACTTGGCCATACTTCTCCTGCCAAATCGACGTTGGTTACAGTGATCGACAGAACTTGAGATTCAGGTAAGTCTGCTGCTAGCTCTACGATATGCGCTTCAAGCTCATTCAGCGTTCGCTCTCTAAAGCGCTTACGCGATTCGTTTGACGGCCTTACATCGGAATATGATTCAGGCTCTTCCCAAGTGATTTTTACTTCTGCTGCATGGGAAGGCTCAGCCGTAACACCATAGCCTAACAATGCTACGCAACTTAACCCTACTAACACACTTGTTTTATTCACGCTAATACTCCTCTTTGCAGGCACTCAACATTCGTACGCAGTGCACAACAATTTGGTTGATACTCCAAAAATTATGCGCGTGTACTAGAGCGTCTTGTTATGAACTCTAGTTGACGCGAGCGTCTTGAATGAACGGTGACTGTTTAATGATTAGGCAAAGGTGTGCGCGTTTAGTTCCCGTGAAATTTGGGTTAATGTCATCTTTCTCACAATAGGTTCGGTGGAAGCGATGCACGGTAGTGGCGTCTTGTGTTATCTCTAACACATAGCTTTGCTGGTAGGGCTTTAACGGACTTAGCTGACTATTTATTTGAATGCGCAATGTTTCCAACTTTTCTCGCTCTGGCATAGTTGCCATCTCCGCCAGCCAATTAGAAATGGAGTTTTGTATATCTTCAAATAAATACTGAGCAAACGGCGAGCGCAGCACAATAATTAAAACAATAATTTCAGCAGCGATGATAAAAAAGCGTAACATGACTTCTCAGCTAATTATGACAGACATTTAAGACTATTCAGTGCATGTTGCCCCACAGAAGCGACTATCACTGAGTATAGTCCACGAATAACTGTACAGGAAACAGGCGAGTATTTACTACTCTTTACATGCGTTATTACCTATTAATAACGCTCCTTGTCACGATAATGTCGCATATTGATAATAAAGCTGCCTCTATATAACTGTAAATACACTGAATCATACGCAAGTATATGAAATTAGGTTTATAGTCACTTAAGCTGTTCATTAATCGCACCCAAATGAATTCTGAAGTTTCAGTATTGACTGAAACTTTGAAAGTATGGATGATGCCCACCATCATTGATCTACATTAAATATCATGTAGCGCAAACTGTTATACTGCTAAGGCAGTTTGGCAATGTCAGCTAAGGTTTTATTATGAATGAACAAATACCGGTAAAAAATGTAACACCGGTAAAGGTACATAAACCCAAAGGTGCTACCGAGGGCAAGCGTTACGACTCTCGCAGCCGCATTTATGTTCGCGCAGTACAAGGTCCCCTAGAGTCTTTTAGACGCTTTTTCGGCCTTTTCTTTTTAGCACTCTTCGCCGTCATTCCATGGATTTCATACAATGGCCAGCAAGCCGTATTACTCGATATTGGCGAGCAGCGTTTTACCATATTTTCTTTGACACTGTGGCCGCAAGACCTAACCCTGCTTGCCTATATTTTTATTGTTTCGGCTTTTGCTTTGTTCTTTGTAACCACCTTTGCAGGGCGAGTATGGTGCGGTTTTATGTGCCCGCAAACCACATGGGTTTACATCTATACCTGGTTTGAAGAAAAGTGCGAAGGCCCAAGAAACAAGCGTATTGCACTAGACGCCAGACCCATGGATGCCGATAAATTTTTGCGTAAAACAGCTAAGCATACTGCGTGGGTTTTAGTTGCCTTACTTACAGCGCTAACGTTCGTAGGCTACTTCACGCCTATTGCCAGTTTGTTTGTGGACTTTTTTACTTTCGATACCAGTTTTTGGGCAGCGTTTTCAGTCATCTTTTTTGCGGTATGTACCTACGGTAACGCAGGTTATATGCGCGAGATAATGTGTACGCATATATGTCCGTACGCGCGTTTTCAGTCTGCCATGTTCGACAAAGATACGTTTACCGTATCGTATAACCCCAATCGCGGTGAACAACGCGGCCCTCGCCCTCGCAAGCTTTCTCATGAGCAAGTAAAAGAAAAAGGCCTTGGTGACTGCATTGATTGTAACCTGTGCGTGCAGGTGTGCCCCACCGGCATTGATATTCGAAATGGCCTTCAATATGAGTGCATCAACTGCGGTGCATGCGTTGATGCATGTAACGGCGTGATGGACAAAATGGGTTACCCCAAAGGCCTTATAAGTTTTACCTCAGAAGAAGAACTGTCTGGAGGCAAAACGCATATAATACGGCCTAAGCTTATTGGTTATTTTGTGGTCCTCGTCATTATGATGGGATTGCTGTTTGCCAATATCTGGACACGTAGCCCCACCGAAGTGGACATTATTCGCGATAGAAATTCGCTGTACCGCGAGACCAATGAAGGATTAATTGAGAATGTTTACACCATTAAAGTGTTAAACAAAACTCAACAACCGCATACCTATACAGTAACCATTAAAGGTTTGCCTGATTACCAGTACATTGGCGAGCAAGAAGTAACTGTGGAAGGCGGCGCGGTTTATAGCACGCCGATTTCAGTTGCAACCGACGCCTATAATCTGGAAGATACCGTTACCGATATATTTATTAGCGTAACCACCACCATTGATGGAGAAACGGTTACTGTTGATGAACCAACCAAATTTCTTTATCGATGACAGATTTTTCATTTTCGGGGCTTAGCCCCGACACCATCTTAGATGCCCTGGAGTCACAGGGCATTTTTTTACAAAGTGGGCTGCTGGCACTGAACAGCTATGAAAACAGGGTGTATCAATTCCTAGCTGAAGATGGACAACGCTATGTTGCCAAGTTCTATCGACCCGCGCGTTGGACAGATGCCCAAATTTTAGAGGAACACGCATTTGCGCAAGCGCTGCTGGAAAACGAAATTCCACTCGCTGCCCCGCTTAAACTGAACGGCGAGACACTGCATCATCACATTGTTGACGGCACAGACTACCGGTTTGCACTCTTTCCTTCTGTGGGTGGAAGGCAGTTTGAAAATGATAATCTTGATCAACTAGAGTGGATGGGACGATTCATAGGACGCATTCACCGCGTAGCACAAGCTACCCCCTTTGCCCATCGCCCTACTATCGATGTTGAAAGCTACCTTGACGAACCAAAACGAGTATTAGAGCAAAGCACCCTATTGCCAGCGCATTTAAAGACCGCGTTTTTTGCGATTCTCAACCCCGTTATTGAAGCGACTAAAAAAGCGTATCGCCCTTCATCATCTATTCGCCTTCACGGCGACTGCCACCCTGGTAACATCTTATGGCGTGACGGCCCTACTTTTGTCGATTTAGATGATTGTAGAATGGGCCCCGCTATTCAAGATTTGTGGATGATGCTTAGTGGTGATCGCCAGCAACAATTACTGCAATTAGATACACTGGTAGAAGCTTATGAAGAGTTTCACCCTTTTGATACGAGTCAGTTAACTTTGATTGAGCCGCTTCGCGCTATGCGTATGGTCCATTATATGGCGTGGTTATCACGTAGATGGGAAGACCCCGCATTTCCGCGTGCATTTCCGTGGTTCGCTGAAGACAAGTATTGGGAAGGACAAATTCTAGCGCTTAAGGAGCAACTTGCGGCCTTACAAGAGCCACCGCTAAAGCTCGGGTTTTAAACCACACACCTTTTCTATATACTGCGTGACGCGTAGGTGCGCCAATAACAATTAAGTTCTGCGGTTATTGGCGTTAAACGGGAAATCAGTGTAAACCTGATGCTGCCCCCGCAACGGTAAACTCAATGTCACATTAGACATTTTCTTTTCATACACCACTGTCTTTGTTGTCGCCATGTGCTTAAGTATCAAGTGCAAAAACAGCGACCTTTTTCAAGATGGGAAGGTAAAAGAGCCATTATGTGCGCTACACGCATTGGTGAGTAAGCCCGGATACCGGCCTGTGCTTCACGGTAAGCTCGCAGTCGCATTTGCAAGCGCAGCAAGCTTACTTCCACATCAACATGTGCTCGGGCGGAGCGCATTAAAGAAAATACATAAAGAACCATGCGTATACACTTTACTTATGCTGCAGTTACCGCTGCGGTACTTTCGTGCGTAAGCACGTCTGCATTATCTCAAGAAACCAACAGTAATATAGAAACACTGACCGTTACTGGTTCAAGGCTTCCTGTTCAGGTAACTCAATTCCCTGGCTCAGTGTCAGTGCTCACACAATCCGATATAGAAGCTTCTGGTGCCGTACAGTTGACAGAGCTTATCCGCGGTTTACCTGGCGTTAGTTTGTCACAATCTGGCAGCCCTGGTGGGTTAACTGAAGTGCGGGTACGTGGTAGCGAAACAAATCACCTGCTGGTACTTATCGATGGCGTGGTGGCCAATGACATAGGCCAAGGCAGTTTGATTGATTTAGCCCACCTTACCAGTGCCAACGTTGTTCGCATTGAACTTCTTCGCGGCCCACAAAGCGCACGTTGGGGCAGTGGCGCCATAGGCGGTGTACTTAGCATTACCACCAAAGCTGGCCAATCGGCACAAGACTATTCATCTTTAAACCTGACCGCTGGCGTGGGTACTCAAGGCACCTACCAAGGCAGCGTTAATGCCACCTCTCAGATAGATAAACTGAATATTGCAGCGTATGCCAACTATATCACCACCGACGGTGACAATATTGCACGAACTGGCAATGAAGATGACGGTTATGACAATTTAACCGCTGGATTAAACCTAAATTATCAAGTCAGTACAGAGCATGGCTTTATTGCCCGCTTGCGCACCGTTGACTATGAAAATGAGTACGACGGCACTGATTTTGTTTCTACGGGTTTACCCACCGACTCAGACAATGTGACCGACGGTTATCAGGTAAGCACACAATTTCGCTGGGACTATACACCTACCTCATCGGCTTACCACTCGCGACTAAGCGCTAACTATCGCAAAGATGAAAATGACAATACTACCGCTGGAATTGATGCCGGAGGCACTACAGGCGAGCGTATTGAACTGAATTGGACCAACTTTTACTCGCTTGATAATTGGCAATTTGCCGGAGGCATTGAGTACTTACAACGCCTGTTTTCACAGCGAGGCCCGATAAACTTTGGCGATCCTAACCAAAAGCAACATGACAATACGCACAGCGTATTTGCAGAAGCCAACGGAGCGTTAACACCGAGCCTGTTCGCCACCTTAAGTGCACGGCTTGATGACAACAGTGAATTTGATGACGCAAACAGTTACCGCGCAGGACTTACCTGGCAGGTGGATGAACGTTATGCGCTTTTCACAAGCTACGGAAAGGCGGTAAAAACGCCAACATTTACTGAGCGTTTTGGCTATTTCCCAGCGAGCTTTATTGGTAACGAAAACCTCGAACCTGAGACCAGTGAAGAGTTCGAAGTGGGGCTAAAAGCCAACTGGCACCGTATGTCAGGTCAGGTGAGTTTATTTTCAGCAGAGCTCAATAATGAAATAAATGGTTTTGTATTTGTTGCAGATTTAGGTGCTTTTAGCGCTGATAATGTGGATGGCAAGAGTCATAGAGATGGCGTTGACGTTGAAGTAAATTGGAACAGCGATTTCGGTAACCTTAGTGCATCGTATAGCTACCTGGATGCCGAACAAACTAATGCGGGTGTCACATCTACTGAACTTAGACGTGCGCGACATCAAGGGGCGTTAGTTTACACCTCTGATTTGGGTACTGAGCGATTTACTTTATATGGCAAGTTAGCGTACACAGGAACGCGCTACGACACCTTCTTCCCTCCGTTTCCTGCTTCAGCGCAAACCATCGCGCTATCGGCGTATACGTTAGCCAGTGTAAATCTTGGATACCAAGTCACAGATCAATGGCAACTTACGCTTAAAGTAAACAACCTATTTGATACTGATTACGAAGATATTGTAGGCTTCGCGGGCCAAGAAAGGCGTGCGCTGCTATCTGTTCGCTATCAAATGTAGCATCACGCATTAACAGGGGCTTTCGGCCCCTTTTTTATTATCGTTCTGTCGCATTTCGCACAAAGGGGCATAGAGCACATAACGTGTTTTTTGGTGCACTTGTCGCGAAATAAGACACAGGTATTAAACACGCTCTAGTTAAGCGTACGCGCCTGTGATAATCTCATCGGCGATAATTAGTTAAATATTATAGGGATTGTTTCCATGAAAAAGTTTGCAGTCATGTTTATCATGGCAATGCTTATGCCACTTACGGCATGTGCCGAAGGCTCATCATCTAAGTGGAAAGAAGGTACGCACTACACTGTACTAGACAAAGAAGCGACTGATAAACCAGTAATTACTGAGTATTTCTCTTTCTGGTGTCCGCACTGCTTCCAGTTTGAGCCTATTGTTGCTCAGATCAAAGAAAAGAAAGCCGAAGGCACTAAATTCAATAAAGTACATGTGAACTTCATGCGCTTTACTGGCCCTGACGTACAAGATGCTGCAACCAAGGCTATGCTGATTGCCCGTGCGATGAAACAAGAAGATGCAATGAACGGTGCTATCTTCAACTATATTCACAAGCAACGTGCTTCTATTACTGGTCTACGTGACCTTCGTAACATCTTCGTTGTCAATGGCGTAGATGGCGAAGAGTTCGATAAAATGGCAAAGAGCTTTGGCGTTAACAGCATGCTGCGTAAAAACCAGCAACAAATTGACGCTTATCGCGAGCACTTAACGGGTGTACCTAACTTCATTATTAATGGAAAGTACCAGCCTACCTTTACTGCCGATATGACATTTGACGATATTGCAGACCTCATTGTTTGGCTATCTGAACAAAAATAAGCAAAAATATACCTTATAAAATGGGCGCATTAGCGCCCATTTTTATTATTCAACAAGGAATTCGAACCTATGGTTCCAGTAAGTGAATTTGCCGACTTTATTTGTGAGCTTGATAAGTTAAAAGCAGTAAAGCGCATGATAACCCTGCCCGTTGACGGAGAACGTAAAGAAAACTCTGCCGAACACAGCTGGCACGTTGCACTGATGGCAAATATGTTGAGTCAATATGCTAACAAGCCAATTGATGTGACTCGCGTAATCCGCATGATTTTGATCCATGATATTGTCGAAATTGATGCCGGCGACATGTTCGCTTTTAACGAACAGCAAGATCACGATGCTCAAGCCGAAAAAGAAGTGGCCGCAGCCAAACGAATTTTTGGCCTATTGCCAACGCCTTTCAACGACGAAATGTTGGCCTTGTGGTTAGAGTTTGAAGAGGCTACAACGCCGGATGCTGAATTTGCCAAAGCTATGGACCGCGTTCTCCCCGTTTTTCAGAATATGAAAAATGAAGGTGGCAGTTGGAATAAGCACAATATTGCGAGAAGTAAGATAGAAAAACGCAATGCACACCTTAAAAGCTGCGCACCTGCACTTTGGGATTACGTGATGGCGCAACTCGATATCGCAGTCGCTCGCGGCTGGTTACGAGATTAATGCATATTCGTGTGGCGTATTTACATTTAACAATGTTGGTTTAATTGCTGTTGGTGTGGGTATTCCGACTGCACCAACGGCATTAATAACCGCGCGCATTGAAGGCGATGCAACGCTATTTTTCAGCGCTCTCAGTTTATGTTGGTGGCAATACACATTGTATATGACCAAAGGAAAGCACTCGTTTTCAAAGTAAACGCTTTGCTTTGTTTCACGCGCCTTATCTAATAAAAAGTGAATGGAAGACGGCGTTAATAGTGGCATATCAACGGGCAACACTAAAACAATCTCAGTTAATGCGAGGTTGTTTTTGCCAGCCGTAACCTCAATGTCGCTATCTGCAGCTTTTTTTGAATTCAATTGATATAGCGCACTTATAAGTGCTGCACCTGGCCCACAAAAAGCAATGTCGTCAACCACATCACAGCCTTTTTGACCAACACTTACTACGTTTGTTATTCCAGCGCGTCTAACGGTATCTTTTGCTGTAGTGAGAAAGGTGCGCTGCCCAAGGGCTAGTTGCGCTTTGTTTTGCCCCATGCGCTGTGATTTCCCACCACATAGAATAAGGGCGCTGACAACATCAGCGCCTTCGTATTTGGCTTCGTACGTTTCAAAAAGTGCCATAATTAAAAGCGCGTGCCAACCCACATCCAAAAGCGGTTGGTATCTACTTTTATGTCACCGGCATCATAGGCCGCGTACTTAATACCGAATCGATATTTATCTGCAAATGTCGTCGTGTATTGTGCATTAATTTCGCTACCCAAATCATCAACCTCAGCTGTGCTCTCATCAGCAGAGTAATCATGATAGGCCAACAACCATTTTCCACCAGCAGCTTTGCCAGACAAGGATAACTTTAAGTCTTGCAGCCCTTGGGTTGGCGTTGCTAAAAATAGGTCCGCAAAGCCGTTAAACTTATGTAAGGTAGCCAATGGCGTAGCAAAACCATAAAGACCATCGTCAGAACCCAATACTTCATAATCTATTTTCGCGGTTATACCTGACATTGTTGCGCCTAAATATGCGTTGAAGTAAGAGGCATCGAAATCCACTGCGCTTTCTGCGCTTCCTGACTCACTTGACTGTGTCGCAAACTCTGCGCCATAAGCCCAATTAATGCTGTCGCCTTGCATTTTTCCGTCATAACTTACGCCGTAGGTATCTAGCGCATTGCTCGTATCGTTATCTACTTCAAGTAAGTAGGCATAGGCGACAAATTTACCCACTTTCGATTTGTAAGTCGCATGCAGGATATGATCTTTTGAATCTAAATCTGCTGCTTCAGCAAAAATGCGATTGCGTTTGTACAAATAGCTGTAGAATAACTCTAGCTCTTTATTTACTGCGTATTTCGCACTGACTGCGTCGAATGTCTGTTTGTCTTGACGCCACGCCACATGACCCACAAAACGATGATCATCAAGTGTGATGACTTGGCGTCCAACGCGAGCGGTAAAGTTGTCGTTTTTATATTGAATATAGGCTTGATCGAGTTCGGTCGTCTCAGGATCGGCGATAACAGAATACTCGCCTACGTTGAACCCTGTTGGCCCAACCGTAAACTCATCTTGTCCCATTACAATACGACTATCCTCAACCTCAGCTGTAAAAGAGAACCCATTAACACTTCCGGTTGAAAACCCTAGCCATGTTCTAAGGGTTAGGGAGCTCGCATCTTTAAGTGCGTTGTCTTGATCAACAGATTCATAGCGTAAATTAAAGTCAGCGTATGCGGTTGAGTTACTCAAAGCATCATGGATATCATTCGCCGCAGCGTGTGAAGCGAAAGCCATGAGCATTGACGTAGAGAGTAGCTTCAAACTCATTTTGTGTAGCGTGTTCATGTGTGTTCCCTTTCAATATTGTTTTTTTAAGCATAGCAGCGCCCTACCCAATAAAAATGGCAAAGGAAAACTGCTTGAAAAATGGTTGCGACACGTGGTCGCTAAGTTCAGAAGCCGACCGCGTTAGGCAGCATCTGATTCATTTGCGTCTTTTTTTTCAGATGACACCTCTTTAGATAGTTGTTTAGAATTTTTTTTGCCGTGTGAAGCCACGGTTTCCACTTTCTTCTGTTTGTCATAAAGAAAGGTGAGCACTTCATGGCGGTAGTGGTTGTATTGCTTATTGTCAGCAAGGGCTAAGCGGTCTCTTGGTCGCGGTAACGCTATATCGAGTATTTCGCCAATGGTTGCAGCAGGCCCATTGTTCATCATCACAATTCTATCTGAGAGCAAGACTGCCTCATCGACATCATGAGTAATCATGATAACGGTGTTACCCAAATCAGCATGTATTTCCATTAAAGAGTCTTGAAGATGAGCACGAGTAAGCGCATCAAGTGCCCCAAAGGGTTCATCCATCAATAATACTTTTGGCTCCATGGCTAGGGCACGGGCGATACCTACACGCTGTTTCATACCGCCTGAAATTTCACTGGGCAGCTTGTCTAATGCATGGGTCATGTGCACAAGTTCAAGGTTGTGCATGATCCAATCTCTCATCTCACTTTTCGATTTACCGCGCATAGTTGACTTCACTGCTAGCTCGACATTTTTATAAACACTCAGCCAAGGAAGCAAAGAATGATTCTGAAAGACAACTGCTCTTTCAGGGCCAGGAGTACGAACCTCTGCACCATCTAAGATAACGCCTCCTGTGGTAGCCTGATGAAGGCCTGCGACAATATTAAGAACCGTCGATTTACCGCATCCAGAATGGCCAATTAATGACACAAATTCACCTTTGGCTATTTTTAGATTAACATCGGTTAGTGCGGTAAAAGGGCCTTTAGGCGTTGGAAAGTCAATACCCACTTGGGCAAGTTCTAAATGTTTTGAAGACATCGTATTTTTTCCTTTATCCTGCGAGTAATTAACGTAAAACGCTCGACTTGTCCCAACTTACAGCCCGTTGTACCGATAGCATAAGACGGTCCAGCACAAAGCCGATGGCACCTATTGTCAGTACAGCCACCATTATCCTTGCAAGAGATTCTGAACTGCCATTTTGAAACTCGTCCCAGACAAACTTTCCAAGCCCTGGGTTTTGCGCCAACATTTCAGCAGCAATCAATACCATCCACCCAATACCTAGTGATAACCGCAGCCCGGTAAAAATCATCGGAATAGACGAAGGCAAGACAATCTTTGTTAGGTGAGCAAAGGGCGTAAGGCGAAGCACTTTGCTGACATTGATAAGGTCCTTATCAATATTTGAAACGCCAACTGCAGTGTTGATAAGTGTCGGCCACAAACAACACAGCGATACCGTAAAAGCAGATGTCACAAACGACTTTGAAAACGCAGGGTCGTCACTGACGTATAGAGCGCTAACAACCATAGTAACAAGCGGGAGCCAAGCTAGTGGGGAGACTGGCTTGAATAATTGAATCAGTGGATTTATTGCCGTATACGCCGACTTACTTAAGCCACACAAAATTCCGACGGGAACTGCAACCAGTGACGCGATCACAAACCCCACCATGACGGTATACAAGCTCGTCCATATTTGGTCAAAGAACGTTGGTGCGCCAGTAAAGTCACGTAGTTTTGGTACATATGAAGGGTCTTGTTTCACTCGCTCTGCGTTTCGCGCCTCTTGACGTTGATAAAACGCGTCGGCTTTTTCACGCTGTGCAATATGCTCATCAATTAAAGCGCCCGCTTGTTCCCACACCTCTGCGGGTCCAGGAAACTGCCCCAACGAGGTATCGATACTTTTCGCAACACCGTTCCACACAGCGAGAAACATCAGTAAGCCGATAATGGGCAATAACAAGGCTGGTGTCATGTTATAAACGCGACCTAACGTACTATTGTTTGTCGATGCCGATGTTGGCATTCGAAGAATTGTGGTCATTTTGCTCATCGCTTGCTCCTGACACCTTTCATGAACTTACAAGTTTGACGGCCTTGACTCTTTACAAGGCCGCCTTATTTACCTTAAAGAACCGTTTTACCTTTTAGACCAATACTGAACTGCTCAAGGTAAGCATTTGGTTTGCTTCCATCGAACGTTACACCGTCTATAAATTCACTTTGTGGTGGCTTATAGCCAGTCTCAGTGGCGAACTCAGGAAAATCGGCTGCATTTGCTTTGCCCTCAGCAATTAGCGCGAGTGCTGCTTTAGCGTAAGTCTCTGGCTTGTATACTTTTTTAGCCATTTCTTTATACCATTCATCCGATTTGGCTTCTGATATCTGTCCCCAGCGGCGCATTTGTGTCAGGTACCAAATAGCGTCGCTGTAATAGGGGTATGTAGCGTTGTAGCGGAAGAATACATTGAAGTCAGGCACATCGCGTTTGTCCCCTTTTTCATATTCGAACGTGCCTGTCATGCTGTTGGCAAGTACGTCTTCATCAGCCCCAACATACGTACTTTTTGCAAGTATTTTGACGGCTTCAGGACGATTGGCGTTGTTGTTTTCGTCTAGCCACATTGCTGCTCGAATCAATGCTTTGACTACGCGAATATGTGTATTGGGGTGTTTTTCTGCCCAGCTTTGGCTTACACCAAAGACTTTTTCGGGGTTGTTCTTCCAAATTTCATAATCGGTAATAACCGGTACGCCGATATCCTTAAAAACAGCTTGTTGATTCCATGGTTCGCCAACACAGTAACCATAAATAGTACCCGCCTCCATAGTGGCTGGCATTTGAGGAGGAGGTGTTACCGAAAGCAGCGCTTGCGCGTCAATCTGCCCTGCAGTATCGCCTTTATGCGGCGCGTAATAACCAGGGTGAATACCGCCAGCCGCTAACCAATAGCGCAGTTCATAATTGTGCGTTGATACAGGGAACACCATGCCCATATTAAACGGCTTGCCGGCACTGCGATATTCATCAACCACAGGCTTTAGATAATCAGCTTTGATTGGGTGAACAGGCTTTCCGTCTTCATGCGGAATATGCGCTTTCATTTTTTCCCAAATCTCATTAGAAACCGTGATCCCATTGCCGTTGAGATCCATACTAAAAGCAGTTACAACGTGAGATTCAGTACCAAAACCAATCGTCGCCCCTAATGGCTGACCCGCTAGCATGTGCGCGCCGTCAAGCTGTCCGTCGATAACCCGGTCAAGCAATACCTTCCAATTTGCCTGCGCCTCAAGGGTGACGTATAACCCCTCGTCTTCAAAAAAGCCTTTCTCGTAAGCAATGGCAAGCGGTGCCATATCAGTAAGTTTGATAAAACCAAATTTGAGTTCTTCTTTTTCAGGCCAGCCTACCGTTTGCTCTTGTGCTATCGCAGAGGTAGATACTGCACAAAAAGTCACAGCGAGTGCGGTACACACGGTTACACTCGCCTTCGAAAATCGCTTTATTAGTGATGTTGTTAACCCAGTCATACGTGTTCCTCGTAGCCAAAAAAAAACCCACCAGCTGTCGACACTTAACTGTCGCGCTTGGTGGGCTTCGTTGCCAGGTTTGTAAGCTCACAGTACTTACAAACTGTTCAAATTGTAATTGGTAAGCAAGGAATTCCCGCTCACACCTCTTCTTTGTGAAGGTTTAAAAAAAACCAAATAGCGTATTGTTATTATTATTCACTTATTACCAAGTTAAGTCTCAAGTACTTCCCTGACTCGACTTGATTCCTTGTTGTTCTTCGTAAAATAAGTTGAGCGCATCATCTGCGCAGCATTACGGAGTAAGACAGAGCAGCGTCCGTGCCAAAAAATATAACTCACTGATATTTATAAATATTAACTACTATGAAGACAGAAACTGCGCCGCAACATGCCATGTTAATGCACCAAAAAAGTCTTTTTGTTCAACTGTGGTGCGCATTGGAACACTCGCTATAACTTTTGCGTAAACTGCCCAATAGCGTTAACCACCTCATCAGCGCCATGCTGTATCTCTGTCATCGCTTTGCCCGATTCATTGGCATATTCCAATGCTTCTCTGGCTTTCTCTTGACCCGCTTCAATCAGCTGTACGGCATTCTCGGTAAGCTTTCTGTTTTCGACAACAACACTCACAATCTCTTCTGTAGCACTACTTGTTCGTGATGCAAGTTGACGGACCTCATCGGCCACGACTGCAAACCCGCGCCCTTGATCACCCGCTCTTGCAGCTTCGATAGCGGCATTGAGCGCCAGTAAATTCGTTTGATCAGCAATACCGCTAATACTCTTTACCAAATCAGCGACTTTTTGCGATTGCTCGTCGAGATCTTTAATACCTTCACTGGCATCACCCATTCGCTTGGCAAGTTCGTTCATTGTGCTAACTGTTGCCTTTTGAATATCACTCCCTTTTTTAGCCTGTTCTCCTGTTTCTTTTGAAATAGTGAACGCTACATTGGCTGCCTCAGAAATAGCAACTTCACGCTGCATTTGCTCTGTAATTACTGTGGCAAACTTAGCGACTTTGTAGAGTTCATTGTCTTCGTTGCGAATGGGATTGTAGGAAGCCTCTAGCCACACTTCGTTCCCTCGACTATCAATCCGCTTAAAGCGCCCTGATACCACTTTACCGGTAGCTAAGTCCTGCCAAAACGTTTTGTAGGCTTGCGACTTTGCTTCTTCTTCAGTGCAGAAAATACGATGGTGTTTACCTACAATTTGGTCTTTCTTATATCCCATACCAGTAAGAAAATTCTCATTGGCATTGAGAATAGTGCCATCCAATGCGAATTCGATTACCGCCGAAGAACGATGCAGGGCAGTTATTAAGTCTCTAAGTTCATTGCTATAGGCGATATTTTGGGTCTGCTCAGCCATATAAAAGGCAATATAATCAACATTGCCTTGTGCATTATCGACAGGCTGGATAATGCCTCTTACCCAAATTTCATGCCCTGAAGCATTCTTTAAATTAAGCGCACCATGCCAATGTTCTTGCTGTTTAATGGCTTTAAGTATCGCTTTCACATCATCTTTTTTATGCGATTTAGCCGGTATTAAAGACTCCAGGGACTTACCCTTTATGGCATCTACTTTATGACCGCTAGCCTTTACAAATAAGTCATTTGCATCTGTAATTCGCCCTTCTTTATCAAGTTGAACGAACAGCATTTCTTCACGAAGTTCCTGCTGGACCATTTTAAAAGCAGCTAACTCTTGTTGTAATCGTTGATTTTCGGCAATCAATTCTTTGTTTTTGAAAAACATCCAATACTCCCAAGCTAAATCGGCAAACATATATGCAAAATTAAAGATAGCAGAGCATCGAAGAGCGTGCCGAAAATCGACGCACGTGCCGAAAATAGAACTGAAATGAAAGATGAAAATAGCAGCGTAAAGAAGACTTAAGTATGCAGGCTGTTGCACTACCTAGAGCGTGTTGACAGTTGAGGTTAAGGCTGTCGTATAAAAACGCAACGATTTCGACCAGCATTTTTAGCTTGATACAATGCGTTATCCGCTAAATTCAACAGAGTGTCGGGTTGCCAATCATTTTGTTCGTCAAAGTAAAAAGTGGCAGCGCCAATACTGACCGTTATGTAATCAGAGACGTTACTTTTAGCGTGAGCGATGTGTAACTGTTCGATAATCTCCCTCGCTTCTTCTGCCTTGATACCCGCACCGCGCTGGTCAGTATTAGGCATAATTGCCACAAACTCTTCTCCACCGTAACGTGCGCAGAAATCGGTATTGCGGGCAATCGCTTTGTTTAACCCCTTTGCCACTTTCTTAAGACAGGCGTCGCCTTGAGTGTGTCCATAATGGTCGTTGTAGGCTTTAAAGTGGTCTACGTCAATCATCAACACGGTTAACGGCCACTTGTGACGCTTCGCCATGGCTCTGCTTTTTTCAATTTCTAGTTCAAAAGCACGCCGATTTGGAATGTTGGTTAGCGCATCGCTCAATGACAAGTTTATGAGTTCAGCTTCTTGAGATTTAACTCGCTCAACGTAGATAGAAAAGCTTTTCGCTAGGCGAGCAATCTCATCATCCCCGTCGAGTGATTTAACCTCTTCACTGTCGTTCTCAACTAAATTAGTTAGCGCTATCAGCCGCAAAATAATGCGTTTGTAGATATAGAAAATAATGGCACAACAAATCAGCATGACAATTAACGACAGCGCAAGTGATAGACTTATTTGTTTCGTAACACTTCGATTCGCGTTGTCGGCGTGTTGATAGGTAGCTTGTGTAATAGATGCCGTTCGATATTCTATATTAGACGCTACTTCTTCAGCCAAGTGTTCAACGAAACTACCGCGTCCCCGCGAACGCCCCCTGATCCGCATGACATTAGCTTGCTTGTCTATCATTCCCCATTCATCGAGTACCGCTTCTTCTAACGATGACACCAACGCTTGACTACTTGCGCTATTGTTAGACGCTGCGCGAAGCTGTGCGATGCTATTTTCAATATTACCTTCTAGAAGTCTTAGCTCGTGTAACTGGAATTGTTGGTTAATCTGGGCAATTTGTAGAATGAGCGACACCAGCATTTTAGAATGTTGCAGGTCGACAAATTGCTCATCGTTCCCCTCAAAAATACTATTGAGGTAGTCAAAGAGTGCTTCTCGCTCTACACTTACTTCCTTTTCAACATCAATTCGTTGCGTGACTAAAGCATTAAGCTCGTCAATTTCCTGCACAAGTACGCTAAGTTGAGTCATTAAGTATTTGTCGCTGAACTCGTCATGAATAATGGGCGCTCTTAGACGGTTGAGAGAATCATCCAGTGCCGCTTTGACAATTCGTCGAGATGACTGGTTCTCAGACGCAGTAAGTCGCGCCGTGAGTGATATTAAATGCTGTACCTCTCGGGTAATTTCTGTGGCTTGACTGAGTGTAGGAATTGAGGTTGTAGCAACATCACTTAATATCTTTCTAACATCGTCCAGTCTGAATATCGACATGGCTAAAATAAACAAGAACAGCCCCATCACGCTACATTGCGCCAGTACAAAAAACTGAAGGGTCTTTTTTTTATTAGCCATCCTACCTTCCTTTTGCCACATTCAAAATACGCTGCGTATTATGCGTAGATACATTGTATTGATTGGCAATTTTCTGAACTACAAGGTCGGATATTTGGGGAGGCCGTGCTGTTTGACTGTTAAGGCGCGGTGCATCTTTCAGCGCAAAGTAACCATCTCCACCATTAGCGAGAAAGTCGCTTGTAGCAACCGAGTACATTCTTTCAGGGCGCAGTGGCTCGCCACCCACACTAACAGATTTAACGCGAGAAAAAGGCTTTGCATGACTATCAAAGGTATATTGCATGCCAGCAACATGAGGAAATCCACCTTTAACATTTTCATACTGAGATAGCCCCTGCTCTAGCGCTAGAATCAGTTGATCCCCTGAAAGGCGTAACGATACTACACTGGCGCGAAACGGCATTTCCACTACGATATCCTGTCGCGATATTGGCATTCCAGGCTCGTATGTTTTATTTCCGCGAATGCTTCCTCCATTCAAAAGGGCAACATCGGTATTGGCATAGTCTTTAAGCGTATCAACAACAAGGTTAGCAAAGCCGTTTTCTTGACTTCTTACCTCTGCACGAAGGGTTGAATGTGCAGTGTTCCACTCACCAATTTGTATATTGAGCAAGCGCTTAAGTCGAGCTTCATATCCGTAAACTTGCTCTTGTACGCTGGGATTTGGACTAAGCGAGCCTAGCTTTATTTTTTCAGAAGATGTGACCGACCATGTGGGGTGCTTTTTAAGGCGCGCCACAACCGCGTTACCTGATTGAGAAAGGCTCAGGTTTCGGGGGTTTTCAGTAGGGTCGTCCAACTTTTTCTCATTTAAGCGACTATCGGAAATGAAGGCTACATCCACAATATGTTTGGAGAGTAAATTATCGATAAAAGTGAAAGGATAAGAGTAGTGAAGCAAGACTAGGTCGGCCCCCCTTTCACGCAATGCTCTAGCTTCTTCGATTATGACCTTTTGTGGTGATTCAATGGCTATATCGGAGAGTTGGTATTCACTTACAACCCTTTCGTGAAGCACAGAGATAACGCCCAAAGCTACATTGTCTTGTTTAATTATGACAGATGTTTGAAGACCATCAGGCCTGCGCCCTTCACGCCTAACAACGGCGTTACTCGCAACAAATGGAAATGCTGCTTCGTAAGAACGCAATGACAATTCGTCCTCATAAAAGCTAAATTCCCTTTTAGTTACTCCCATCACGTCGGGCTCAATGGAGTTAAGAATATCAATGATATGCGACCCCCGATCAAACGAGGAGAGTGCACTAGGCCCGATAGAGCCGCCACCAAATACGAAAAATACGGTTTCGTCTTTGCTGCGGTATTCTTTAACCAAGGTTTGTAATTGTGGATAGTAGCCAGCATGCTCGTCACTGATATCAGGCATATCTGCAGCAAGTACTAGCGTAACGCTTGTATCGGACTCCTCAGCGCGAGGGGCTAACGACACAACAATTAAAAAAAGAAAAATAAGCCCAAGTCGCATAACATCACACATGGAGTACCTTGTTAATACTATTAACAATTATACCCATGTGTATGTCAAGACTAAGGCAGTTAAAGCAGACTATTGTCTAAGAAAATGGAAGAGAAGATTTATCGCGCTGCAGCCACAATGCCTGTGCTTTTGCTATAGCATCTGACGTGTTGTGCTGCTCTAGCAATACTAAATAACTTGCCAGTGTTCCAATAATGGCCTGTTCGCCATAAACATGATTGCGTATGCCTTGCCATACTTCTAGCATATCATTCACGTCCATTCGGGTGTCTTTCAGCGCCCATTTTTCGGTAATAACTGGCAGTCGTATCTCCTGCGTTTCGCCGTTACGGGTTACAAAAAGCGCTGTTTCCCTTTCGCCATTGACTTCTGGATCTCCGCCGTCCCCGCGAAAACACAACGCATCAATATGAGGGTAATTTTCATTAACATGACAGTGCTTGTGGTCGAGGTGCATGTGATATACGCCTTGAACACAGTACTTCGCTGCGGTTGGGTTTAGCAAACGGGCAAGTGTGTTGGCACACGAACGCAAGCCAAATACTTCTCGCAATTTTATGATCGTATCTAAAGCGGGCAATAAATACGATAAATCTAGATAGGTAACACCTTTGGCATCAAGTTGATGTTTAGCGTCTGAAATGTTTTTTGCCTCAGCAAGCCCGAGTATCGGTAACGCCTTACTGGCGTACAATCGTCCAGAACCAGGCTCATGAGCGCCGTGCAACATAATACGATGCCCCTCTGCAGCCAGTACGGCTACCGCCAATAAATACCAAGGAAGCTGACGCCGCTTTCCAGCATAACAGCCTATATCAAGGGTAGGAGTCAGTGTTTGAACGTCACCTTCGATAAGCTCGCGACAGGCATCAACGAAGCCGATGACTTCTTCAGGGGTTTCTTCGCGAGTACGCAATAACATCAAAAATGCCCCCCGCTGATCCCCCGTCACTTCACCAGCAAGTACCATTTTCATGGCGTTGTACGCTTCATCGCGGGTTAAACTTCTTCCGCCTTTTTGTCCTTTGCCAATGATTTTGATGTATTCGCTGAAGGCTTGCTGCATATTTTTATTAATGACGTTGTTGATAATGGTGTTAGTAATGTTGAAAGCGTCGTGCATCAAGCAGACACTGATTAACGTGTTGTCGAGACTCTACCACCTTTCCGAAAACAAGTAACGTAGGGCCTGTTAAATTAGCGTCTCGCACACGAGTGCTAATAGATGATAGCGTGCCTGTGATAACACGCTGGTTTGATGTCGTCGCGTTTTCAACCGCTGCTACAGGCCAATCAGCAGGTACGTCATAGCGCATCAAGCCCTTAGCAAGTCCATCAAGTCGGCTTAACCCCATGTAAACCACCACGGTTTGCTTTAGCACGTTTTGAGCAAGCGGCTTCATTTCAGGCCATTGTGAAGCATCTTGGAAGTGCGCGGTAATAAACGAGACTGATTGAGCACAGCGTCTATCTGTTAATGGAATACCCGTATACGCTGACATGCCGGATGCCGCAGTAATGCCAGGTACTATCGCATAGGCGACTTCAGCCTTATCAAGCGCTGCAGTTTCTTCGCAGGTACGGGCAAATAGCGCAGGATCTCCTCCTTTTAACCTAACGACATTTTTGCCCTCTAGTGCCAACGTTACCACCCTTTCACAAATAGCTTGCTGTGTGAAACTGTGTTTCTTGCAACGTTTACCCACGTATTCTTTTTTCACATGTTGTGGGATCATCGCTAAAACATCTTCACTGACTAGCGCATCAAAAAGCACAACATCGGCCTGCTGCAGTAAACGCAGCGCCTTCAATGTAAGTAGCTCTGCATCACCTGGCCCGGCCCCAACAATAAACACTTGCCCCACATTTCCTTTGGCGCTTTCAACATGGCTTGTATCGCCAAGCCTCCTCAATGTGTCTGAAACAGCCCCACACTCATCATTTGAGCTGCGTCGATAAACGTTTAGTGCTGCTGTTCCAGCGCTTTCAAATAGACTAGGTTTAAGCATGCTAGGCTCAAATGTACGCTTGTTTAAAAAGAGTACATGGTTGAAAAACGGTTTAATTATTGTTGATAACCAAGACATACTTGAAAGCTCCAAAAAATGACAAGGTTAATAAGACACGCTTATTAACCCCACGACAAAGAGAGGTTATTGAGACTGTGTGGCAATAACCAAATTGCGCGATATAAGTTGAGACAATGCAGGTTTACACGAGCCACAGTTTGTTCCACATTTAAGTGCTTCTCCTAGGGCTGATACGGTTACTGCCCCCTGATGCACAGCTTCAACAATGCTCTTTTCTCTCACTGCAAAACAGCTACACACGAGTTCGCCTTGCATAAATCGTTCATCAACGTGCCCCCGCAACAACTGTTGTTGCGTTTGCAGCTCTATGGCATCGCCCAATACTTGATTGGCCAACGCAGTCAGCCCTTCGCCATTGAGCACACTCATTGACGCATCAATAATGTCGTTAACGTTATCTTCCAGTACCGCAATGAAACATACTGCGCTGTTATTCGTGGCGATACACACCGTGTGCGTTTTATGATGGCAGTGAATGACCTGTAAGGATTTGGGCAAGGCATCCAGAAAGTTAGCTAGCATCTCGCGACGAGATGCATTACATGCAATATTATAGGCCGTCCCTGATGCGCATTTATCTGTTTCTAATGGCGTTTTACGCCAATAGTGACAAGCCGCTTGTAGCGCTTGTTCCTCAATACTGTTGTCAAAAAATACGTGTCCAATGACATCAAATGGCGCAGGCTTTATCATCGCAGCCGCATGCTTTAGCTCTGGCTGCCCTGAAACAGGGTCTACCGCACTGGCGTACAATGCCCCTAAATGGCAATGCGATCCCCACTGCGCCGACCAATGAATAGGAATAAAAACTTCACCTCTTCGTATACTGTCATCCATTTTTACCGGATAAATAACAGGTTGAGCGGTGAGTGCATCTTGAGGCGTTTTTGCGCTTCCTTTGGCCATGGCCGGACTTTCGAGTGATACTAACTGCCCGTGTTTCAGAGAATATTTTGTGGCGTCATCAGGGTGAACATGAACGCTAGCGTGCTTCATGTGCGCATGTAACTTTGCTGCTTTACCCGTACGGGTCATCGTGTGCCAGTGATCGCGAGCGCGCCCACTGTTTACAATAAAGGGGTATGCGTCACTTGTTTGCTGCAATGGCGCGCGATACTGCACAGCAATGAGCTTTGCTTTGCCTGAAGGTGTAGAGAAAACTCTATCCGCAAATGGGCGTCGGGTATGCAAGTTTAGGGTTGGTTCACCATCATAGCTTAAGTCTCGCTTTTCAAACGGCCACTGTATTGGCGAGAGGTTGTTGTATTGGCTCTCGCTCAAGCCTTGCAATGGCGATAAATCTAACTGACGCTTTCCATTGTTGCGAAACCCGGTTAGCCCGGCGTATTCGCTAAATATTTGTGAAGGATGAGTGTAGTCAAATGCTTCTGTAAAACCCATTTTCCTTGCAACATCGCACATAATTTGCCAATCGTGCTTTGCATCACCTGGGGCAGGCAAAATGCCTCTCTGCCTTGAAATACGTCGTTCAGAGTTAGTAACTGTGCCGTCTTTCTCTGACCACCCCGTGGCGGGTAAGGCAACATGAGCAAACTGAAGCGTGTCATTGGCGTTCACAATGTCAGAAACTACAACCATCTCGCACTGGGTTAACGCGCGCTCAACTTGGCGTCGGTTTGGCATACTAACAACAGGGTTGGTGCCCATGATCCAAACAAATTTAACCTTTCCTTGCTCAATGTCATTAAACAAGTCTACCGCTTTTAACCCCTGCTTTTGTGGCATAACCGGGGCATTCCAGTAGGTTTTAATCGCATCTACATGCTCAGGATTCTCAATATCGCAATGCACGGCCAACATGTTGGCAAGGCCGCCTACTTCCCGCCCGCCCATTGCGTTAGGCTGCCCAGTTATCGAAAAGGGGCCACATCCGGTTTTACTGATCAAGTCAAACGCCAAATGACAATTGATGATTGACTGGGCCTTATCGACACCACTGGACGACTGATTGATCCCCATGGAGTAGAAAGTCACAACACGTTTTTGCGTTGAAAAAAGTGCATAAAAAGCAGACAAAAGAGAAACATCAACATCACAAAGCCGTGCAGTGTTTTCAATAGCGCAGTCATTAACGCTTAGCAAAACGTCGTCGAGGCCCTCTGCAAATGCCTTTACCGCATTATGATCGATGCGCCCTGTGCTCTCTCCATAGGCAAGAAGACCATTAAACAGCGCGACATCAGTTCCCGGCGCTATCGCTAAGTGCATATCAGCAATCGTACAGGTCTCGGTTTGCCTCGGGTCTATGACGACCACTTTCATATCGGGGTTTTGGCGTTTAGCTCGCTCAATTCTTTGAAAAAGAACGGGATGTGCCCAAGCAGCGTTACTGCCTGAAATCAAAATCAGGTCGGTGTTTTCTAAGTCTGAATAATCGCAAGGAACGACATCTTCACCAAATGCGCGTTTATATGCAGCCACCGCTGATGACATACACAGACGTGAGTTGGTATCGATATTGGCACTGCCGATAAAGCCTTTCATCAGCTTATTGGCAACATAGTAATCTTCGGTTAGAAGCTGACCTGAGACATAAAAAGCAACGGCATCCGCGCCATACTGCGCAATAGTAGATGTGATTTTATCTGCAATAACGTCTGTGGCCGTGTCCCAATCCACAGACTTTCCTGCTACGGTTGGGTGAAGCAAGCGACCTGATAAGTCGTTTGTTTCTAGCAGGTTTGTTCCTTTTACACACAATCTACCATAATTGGCGGGATGCTCGGGCGTACCAATAACGTTGTCCAGGGTAATGGTACGCTTACTCACGTTGCAACTGATATCTACACCACAACCCACGCCACAATAAGGGCACGTGGTTTGTTTAAGCTGCTCGCTCACAGCATCATGTTGTTGTGTAGCCATATTCATGTTCTTACCTTAGATTGTTGCACTATTGGGCAATGTAGACGTTACCGTCTTCAACTTTTACCTTAAATGCTCGCACCGACACATCGTCTCGCTCTTTACATAGCCCTGTCTCTAGGAAGTAATGCTCTTTATATAAAGGGGATGCCACTACCGGCGCACCACCAATAGAACCCAGCAACCCGCGATACAGCACATTGGCGTTGCCAATAGGATCAAAGTTGCTGATAGCGTAAACCTGAGATTCACCGTTCATTTTGATATGAAAGATAGCGACCTGTTCGTTCTCTATTAGTGCGCATACGCCGCTATTGGTGACTAAATCACCGGTAGTGCACGCGCAGTACCATACTGTTTCTTCAGTGGGCATTGCGGATAAATCGTGTGCTGCCGTCATTAGTGTGCTCCTTTTGTCTTTTATTCAGTCGTTTTACACCATAGACACTGGGATAAACTGCCCAACGCCTGCGGCTTTTTCGGCTACGGTTGCAGGCCTTACTTGCCCGCGCTCAGAGACAAACTGAATATTGGTGTCAGTTTCAGAACTATTTACAAACTGGCGAAAACGCTTGCGTGACTGTGGGTCTTCAATCGTGGTTTTCCACTCGCATTGATACGCGTCGACTACCGCATCCATTTGCGCTTCAAGCTCGCCATTAATGCCTAAAGCGTCATTGATGACGACATCTTGTAGGTAGGCCAGCCCTCCTTCTAAGTTGTCCATCCACACCGACGTGCGTTGAAGTCGATCGGCAGTTTTTACATAAAACATCAGCACGCGGTCGATGTATTTGATTAAGGTTTGCGTGTCTAAGTCGGTGGCGAAAAGGTCGGCATGGCGAGGCTTCATACCGCCATTTCCGCAGACATAAAGGTTCCAACCTTGTTCCGTCGCGATAACACCAATATCTTTACTTTGAGCCTCTGCACATTCACGGGTACACCCTGACACCGCGAACTTTATTTTGTGCGGCGCGCGTAAGCCTTTGTAACGATTTTCAAGGTCGATAGCGGTACCCACAGAGTCTTGAACCCCATAGCGGCACCAGGTACTGCCTACACAAGATTTCACCGTTCGAAGCGCTTTGGCGTAGGCATGTCCTGTCTCAAAACCACCTTCAACAAGCTTTTGCCAAATATCCGGTAGTTGCTCAACACGGGCGCCGAATAAATCGATACGCTGGCCACCTGTGATCTTTGTATAGAGTTGATATTCTTTTGCAACTTCACCAAGCAATATGAGCTTCTCTGGCGTAATTTCACCACCAGGTACACGTGGTACCACAGAGTAGGTACCGTCTTTTTGCATATTCCCTAAATAAATGTCATTGGTGTCTTGCAAAGGTAAATGTGACTCTTTAAGGATATAGTCGTTATAAACCGATGCGAGTATTGAGCCCACAGCGGGTTTGCAAATTTCACACCCTAGGCCTTCACCGTGCGCCTCAAGCAATTCATCAAAGGTACGAATACCGTTGACTTTGACAATATGAAACAGCTCTTGGCGGGTATAGTTAAAGTGTTCACAAATTGCTTTTGACACTTCAACACCGCGCTTTTCAAGCTCCCCGTCGACAACATTTTTGAGTAATGCCGCACAACCGCCACATCCTGTGCTTGCCTTGGTTTCGCCTTTTACGTCTGCCACGCTGCAGCAGCCACCATCGATGGCCGACACAATATCGCCTTTGGTCACATTCAAGCATGAACAAATGGATGCCGTGTCAGGTAGCGCATCTGCACCTAAAGCCGGAGTGTCACCGGAGGTGGGTAAAATAAGGCTCTCGGGGAATTCAGGAAGTGCAATATCATTAAGCGCATACTGCAACAGCGTGTCGTAGTCGCTAGTGTCACCAACTAACACGGCGCCTAGTACTCTCTTTTGTTCGCTGTCTACCACCAGTTTTTTGTATACACCCTCAGGTTGATTAAGATAGGTGTAGCTCAACGCCCCTTCCGTGCGTTCGTGCGCATCACCAATAGAGCCAACCTCAACCCCCATGAGCTTTAACTTTGTGCTCATATCTGCGCCTGTAAATACGCTGTCACCACCAGTGAGATGGCTTACTGCCGTGCGTGCCATCGTATAACCTGGCGCAACAAGGCCAAATATTTTGTTGTCCCACAGCGCGCATTCACCAATAGCATAAATATTCGGATCAGACGTTAAGCAGTGATTATCAATGGCAATACCGCCACGCTCACCAAGCGTTAATGACGCTTTTCTGCCTAGTTGATCAGAGGGACGAATTCCCGCTGAGAATAAGATCATGTCGGTTTCAAGTTCACTGCCATCAGCAAAGACCATTTTGTAACGACAGCTATCACCCGCTTCAATTGACTGAGTGGCCTTTTGCGTATGAACGGTAACCCCTAGTGATGAAATTTTTTGCTTAAGTACATCGCCGCCCGTCGTGTCTAGCTGCACAGCCATTAGCTGTGGGGCAAATTCAACAACATGCGTATCAAGCCCTGCCTGCTTGAGTGCATTGGCAGCTTCTAGACCAAGTAAACCACCACCAACAACAACCCCAACCTTACTGACACTGGCAGACGCTTCAATAGCCAGTAAGTCTTCAATGGTTCTATAGACTAAACAGTGTTCTTGGTCGTTACCTTTAATTGGCGGCACAAATGGATATGACCCTGTTGCCAACACCAGCTTGTCGTAATCGAATTTTTGACCTTCAGAAGTAACAACGGTCTTATTCTCTCTGTCGATGTCTGTCACTATGGCATTGGTCACGACATTAACGCCCCATGACGCATATTGTGCAGGCGTAGTTAGCGCCAAGTCATCTGCGCTCGCGCCGCTAAAGTAGGACGATAGATATACACGGTCATAGGCGAGCCGAGACTCCCCGCAAAGTACGGTTATGTCGGCGTTTGCATCGCTGTTATGTAGTTGCTCGACAAAGTGGTGTCCCACCATGCCATTGCCTACGACTACGATGCGCGTTTTTGAATCAGATGACGTCATGTTTTTCCCCTTTCTTCGGGACAAAAAAAAGCCCGCGCCAACTTTCGTTGGTGCGGGCTTCGTTGCCTACTTTCGTTAAGTATTGACAAGATACCTAACTAACACATTTTACGGAGTGTTATGAATCACACTTCTAGCAATCAACACAAAATTACTAGTACACACTTTACGTATAGTGATATCCAATAACAGTGCCAATTACTTAACTAATTGTTTTTACATTAAATATGACAAAAACGCCGGATATTTCTAATGCTCAGATGCACCAAACAAACGCATTCATGTATTCGCTTGGTGCAAACTTACTGAGTGTGCATATCTGCTATGCAAGTTTGTCCGTAGCCACGCGATAACGCGGGTCTTCCACCACATTAATCTCTACAAATTTGTCTGCCTTGCGCAGCAAGCAGCGGCACTCGTCACTAATATGGCGAATGTGCAGCTTTTTACCTTGCTCTTCATATTTGTCAGCCAAGGTATCTAACGCATCAATACCCGACGAGTCCCAAATGCGAGAGTCTTTGAAATCAATCACAACATCGTCTGGGTCGTTGGCAATATCAAACAAGTCTTTAAAGTGAGACACTGAGCCGAAGAAAAGCGGACCATCAAGCTCGTACACTTTCCAGCCGTCGTTATCGATATGTGATTTTGCCTCGATATGACGTGCGTGTTTCCATGCAAACACCAATGCAGACACAATTACGCCAACCACAACGGCTATTGCCAAGTCAGCAATAACGGTAACGCCAGTTACCAAGAAAAGTACAAAGGCATCTTCTTTGTTCACGCCGCGAATAATTCTAAACGACGCCCACTCAAATGTTGCAATGACCACCACAAACATAACGCCAACCAGTGCCGCTAGTGGGATCATTTCAATAAGAGGGGCAGCAAAAAGAATAAAGCCTAGCAGTACCACTGCCGCTGTAATACCAGACAAGCGACCGCGACCGCCTGAATTAATATTGATCATGCTCTGTCCAATCATGGCACAACCACCCATACCGCCGAAGAAACCGTTAACCGTGTTAGCAACACCTTGACCAACACATTCTTTGTTTCCGCGACCACGGGTATCTGTCATTTCATCAATCAATGAAAGGGTAAGTAGCGATTCAATTAAACCCACCAAGCATAAAATAACCGAGGTAGGCAATATAATCATGAAGGTTTCCCATGTGAACGGCACCATAGGTATGGCAAAGCTTGGTAGCTCACCCGCAAGTGTCGCGGAATCACGCTGGTCCGCAGGTAAAAGGTCGCGTACAAAGTCGATAACCGTGCGCGCTTCTAAATCTAAACCATGCACCAACGCCGTTACCGTAACAATAGCCACCAATGAAGCTGGTACAGCGGTTGTTAACTTAGGCAGCAAATATATGATTGCCATGGTCAGTGCCACCAAGCCTAGCATCCAATAGAGTAATGTACCTTGCATCCATTGCAGCTCACCTGCGCCGTTAATCACCTTAAACTGACCAAGCTGCGCAAGGAAAATAACAATGGCGAGCCCATTAACAAAACCTAGCATTACGGGGTAAGGCACCAGTCTTATAAATTTTCCTAACCGGAATACCCCGCATAGTATTTGCAAAAGGCCTGCGAGAATTACAGCGGCAAACAGATACTGCACGCCGTGCTGTGCTACAAGGGCAACCATTACAACCGCCATAGCGCCGGTTGCGCCAGAAATCATACCTGGACGACCACCAATGGCAGAGGTAATTAGGCCCATCATAAATGCCGCGTACAAACCAATCATTGGTTCTACACCGGCCACAAATGCAAAAGCTACGGCTTCAGGTACCAGTGCTAGCGCAACGGTAATACCTGAAAGCACGTCGTTCTTTACATTACTGTCTTTACTGGTAATTAAATCGAACATGTTCTCTCAGAAGCTTAAGTGTTAAACACAAAAGGCCGCCTTGGCGTTTCAACAAAATGTGGAACACCAACACGGCTTTTAAAAATTTGTTGGCGATTCTATCACCATTATCGCTCAAAATCGCCACGTAAACGTTTAAATTAGCGCTCGCTTGCTGACAAACAGCACACACCGTGGCATCGTAATGCCAGTATTTTTTGCGAAGTGCGTGGTACATCGCACACTTTATCGATTAAAAATAATGGCTATCACTTCACTATTAAGGAGTTAACGTGGTCCCTTATATCTTGACTATTTTATGCGTGCTGGTTGCTGGCGCTATCCACTGGGCATCACCCAAGGCTTACTGGAAAGCGACAATGGTATCGACAGCAATTATATTGCTCTTTTCTGTCGCGGCGCTTTTCATCTTTCAGGCGTCAGGTATGTTAGTAAGCGAACATACTGGTGAGAATGCAGATTTCTCTGGGCAGATGCTAAACATTACTATTCTGGTCTCTTTCTTCGGTTTCCTTATTTCTCTGTTTGTGGGGTGGTTTTTGCGCGTAGTACGCAACTAGCGGTATCGAGGTTGCACCACAATGGCGCAACCTCTTGGTTTTGTTTTCACTTTTAGCCCTTCTCACTCCTATCTCTTCTCATTCTTACCTCTTTCTTTTGTTACCTTTAACGCATTCGACTTCTCTTTTTAAACGTCTTTCATTACACAGCGTTTTTCTTTACCCATAAATCAAGCGCGTTGGCGCGACTCATATACATTCTTACTTGATGCTGAAATAAGAGAGTGTTGCGATTTCACTCAGAAAGGCATAGCTGTTGCAAGGTATCGTGACAAGTACGCTAACAACAAAAAAAGTACGTTCAATACGTCACACAGGTACACCCGTAGAAACATGCTAAAACAAAAAGAAACTTCTGCAGCGCTATGTAGCGATGCAACTAAACGTTTTTTACTTGCGGCTAAACACGCAGAAATTACCGTGTTAGAACAGTTGTCGAGCAATTGTCGCATTGTTATTGCGGTTTGTGATCTTGTGCACGCACTACAAAAAGAGCGCGGCGCCAGTAATATCTTTTTGGGCTCAAAGGGAGCGCGTTACTCAAGCGCTAGGCTTCAATATATCAGCCACAGCGAAAGCGCTGAGTCACTGTTAAAAAGCCATTTAAAATCGCTTTACCTTACCAATGCGGTAAGCTCGGGAAACCCGCGTTTACTCAGCAGTATCACGCTAGCAATGCAAGCCACTGACTATTTGCCACACCTTAGAGAACAAATTAGCAAGCAAGGATTCTCCGCACTTGAATCAACACGTGCATATAGTCGACTTATTGCCAGCTTGTTAACTGTTATTTTCGAAGCCGCGGATATTGCCAGTGACCCTGATATCACTCGGCTGCTTGTTTCTCTTTTTAACTTTATGCAAGCCAAAGAGTACGCAGGACAAGAACGCGCATGGGGCGCAATTGGATTTGCTGAAACTCACTTTGAGTCTCATTTGTGCGAAAAATTACATACCTTACAACACGCCCAAGACCATCACTTTACTATTTTTAGTGAGTTCAGCCCACCTGCCAGTATGCAATCATTTTGCGAATTAAATGAAAGTGAAGCGACATTCGATGTCTTGCGGTTACGAAAAATGATTGCGCAACTAAGCGATGGTAGCCCTATTTCTGAGGCCATATCAGAAGTGTGGTTTGACGTGGCAACACGACGCATCGATGCATTGCAAACAATTGAAGTTCAGCTTACTCAATCATTATTGGCGCAAGCAAATCAAAAAGTGATAGACGCCAAAAACGAAATGACAAACCATCAGCAATTGCTCGATAAATTCAACGATGAACATTTAAGTGAAGGCTCGCCACTGACCTTGTTATTCGACCCTAACATGCCTGGTCTTGTAGAAGATGCTGGCAAAGACAATGTCACTCCCGCCGCGATTGATGAGCAAACACAAACACTTGCCGCACACCGCTCGTTTTATGATTTACTTCGGGTACAGGCAAAACATATTGAAGACATGGGGAGAGAGCTCGATGAAGCCAAGCGCGCCATTCATGAGCAAAAGGTCATTGGACGCGCCAAACTTGTGATAATGGATAAGTTTAACTTAAGCGAAAATAGCGCTTATAGACGGTTACAGAAACAAGCGATGAGCGAAAACACAACGATTGCCTCTATCGCCACCAAGATAGTGACTATTGCTGAAAAGATGTAGCGCTACGTATCAATAACGAAGAGTTAACTGTGGCCATATTTTAAGCCAATCTTTTTGCTTCACTCGCGAGTTAAAGATCTCGCGACGTGGATAGCGAGGGTTAATAGATAGCGTGCTGGCAAAATTAGCCTGTAGACCAAAAGGCGCCAACACCTCTACACGCCCCGATTCATTTAGCTTAACCGCAACACACGTTTCTTTTTCAATCCAATATGAAATGGCCTGTTCGCAACTTTCGTAAGGATTGTGGCCATGCAGAGTATGCATTCTAGCTTGATTTTTCACTTGCCAATTGGCTTCGGGCATCATGTCGTGCAAGCGACGTTCAAGCTCTGCGTCACGCCCTTTCTCACTTTGTCGGCAGAAATAAATAACATCTACATCGTTTAGTGGTGTTGAAGAAGGTTTGTTGTGAAGTACATCCCAAATGGCGTTTCGTAAAAAGCCCGCGCCAATATAACCTTGGGGTAGAGCAAGCTCCCTTAGTGCGGTTAAGCAGCGCATGCGGTACATATCACTTGCAAGCAAACGCGACACTTTTTCTACATAGTCAATGCTGCCACCAGCGTTGTTACTTTCCATGGTCGTCTCGCGCTAAAATATGATACTTCTGTAATGGTTATGACGTTTTTACACGCAACTTGCGCTTCCATTTGATCACATAAAAGCTCAGCGCCGCCATACTACCACCCGCACACCATCCCGCCACAACGTCACTGGGCCAATGCATCCCTAACATGACTTTGCTTATACCAATTGTCATAACCAATATCGCTGCTACCAAATACACCCAAAGCCGCACAGCCCTATTCTTTGTAAAATGGTTAAGCAAGTACGCGATATAAAAGTAGACTAAGGTTGAAAGTGTAGTGTGCGTTGAAGGAAAGCTATGGTCATACAATGTTGCAGTGTGATCAGCTAAAGGCGGTCGTGGTCGTGCGATCCCTGCTTGAAGCAAAAATGTGACGGCCAAACCTATTACAACAGCGCAAACAAAGGTCAGCGCTTTGCGTTGTTCTCCCGCAAGCAATAGGGCCATAGCCACTGACACAGTGACAAATAAAAGTACGCTTAGGCTACCTAGCACTGTTGCATCTTGTAATAGCGCTTGTCGCCACGGGGCAGCATTTCCCACTTCGCTAAGCAAGGCGTACAAATTGTTGTCCATCGGTGTCAGCACGCCCATGTAAACAAACAACATGCATAACAAGAAGCCAGTGCCAAACACTAGCACTTGTATCGAAGGCGCCCTAAGAGCATCCAAAAAAACGGCGAAAACGCCTACTTGCTTCATAATTACTTCCATTTAAAAACGATGATATGTTGTTTAGGCGTCGTGCTTGCTGCCGCCCAAACAGTTTGGCGATGTTAACGATTCCCCACCTCTTGCTTCCCACTCTTTCGATGTATAGGTATGAAGAGCAAGTGCGTGAACTGGGCCCGCCAACGCCTCAGCGGCCAATGCGTTTACCTCTCTATGGCGCGCTAGCAAACGCTTTCCTTCGAAAGCATCACTTACTACCGTAACTTTAAAATGACTCTGCGCCCCCTCTGGCACATTGTGCATAAAGCTTTCATCTAACACTTCTAAATAAAGCGGTGAAAGTGCACTGCGAATCGCTTCTTCAAGAAACGTTTTTACTTGCATATGGTGTTTACCTATTTCGTGGAATCAAATGACGAAAAGTAAGATTGATTCTACCACCGATTGGCTTAGCCGTCTTTGCAATACCATGCAAATAATGACTCTGTGTAGCGCCCGCCATAATCAATACGCTCCCGTGCTCAAGCACTTGGGTGTAAGTGGCTTTACTTTCTTTGTGCTTAAAAACAAAGGGCCTGGCTTCACCTAACGTTACAGAAGCAATTGTTGGATTTATGCCGAGCTCAACCTCATCATCAGCATGAAAACTCATGCTGTCATTGCCGTCTCTATACCAATTAGCCAGTACACAATTAAACGATGTGTTGCTTAAGGTCTCGCACAGCGCTCTTAAGCGCTGAAGTGAGTCGGTCCAAGAA
Source organism: Alteromonas sp. KC3 (assembly GCF_016756315.1). Classification (NCBI taxonomy): domain Bacteria; kingdom Pseudomonadati; phylum Pseudomonadota; class Gammaproteobacteria; order Alteromonadales; family Alteromonadaceae; genus Alteromonas; species Alteromonas sp. KC3. The sequence continues at coordinate 645,257 of NZ_AP024235.1, read as the reverse complement.
TTGGGTTTAAGTGTTAAGTTTGAATAGGTGTAAGCGCATTCTGGGTCGCCATGCCAGCTTTGAAGGCGAGGTATATTAATCGACTTACCAAAAAGGCGAATGGCGTCTTGTCGCCATGGCAATTCTTGCTTGAGCGCATGAAAATAGTGGTTGGCGCTGTCAGTTGCAATAGCACGCGGGTAATACTTCACATCCGCTTCAGCTAATGGGAGCGTCTTGACGCTACTATCTGGCTGATTAGTGTCAGTAATATCTGAATCAAAGAGTGAGAATTGCATACATACTGCCGTGTCCGAAGTTAGGATTTCTATTGTATTTACCTAACCAGTACGTATGCAATGTGCTTTCGGATTGCGTGTTACAAACGCGCCTTTTCTTTAAAGTCGTCATCGGCCGGCGTAGCACTGTACGCACCACTATCTTGAATTACGCCTTTGTTTTTGTTCATCCACGTTTTAATCACGCTTTTACTGGCAGACGCACTTGGCACCTGCGTACTGCTGCTATCAAGCGTTAACGGGTTAAACGCACGAGACCAAAAATAATGCGTAACCGCTGCACCGTGTTTTTCTGCCACTTGCCACCAGTTAAAATTCCACGGTTTTAATTCAGAGAAGGCAATACTGTTCATCAGACTCTTGTTGTCGTCACCGGCCAAAAACGTACTGGTAACAGGTGAGCTTCTGTACGCTTCAATTGCAACACCTTTGGCTTTTAGTGTATCTACAATGGCTTTGCTACGCTCACCAGTCCATTGATTGTTAAGGTATGACTTTTGACCTATCGAGTAAAACGGGTCAAGTAAGGCAATGCGATCGGGGCGGTAAGCGCCAGATAAGTTGCCTTGGTTTACTGCGGTATTAAGCTTATCGGAGATAGTCAGCGCAAGCTGATTTCCTAATGAATGCCCTGCAATTCTAAGCTCTGAGCCGGTAAAATTAGGTAAACCGTTTACCAAAGCCGTGTATAAGAGCGACGTGACTGATTGATTTGGCCCTGAGTTATAACTGCCATTAGATGACTTCCAGCGCATGCCGCGAGGGCCATTGGTTGAGTGAATTTTAGCCTCGGCGTCTTTGACTTCACTTTCATCAGCGAACTGATTCCAGTACAAGATACCCACATTGTAACCTCTATCTAGCCAGTACCAGGCAAGATCTTGATTAGGACCGCCAGAGCCATTTCTATTTAGAGTTTCTCTTGAGCGGTTAGTAACCGAGCCATTCTGCCAACCGTGTATATAAATAACGGTTTTCTTACTGTTACTGTAGTAAGGGTTCGATTGCCCTGCGACTGCTTTCTGCGCGTCAGTGTAATCGAACCAATACAAGCCGTAATCAAGGTTACTGTATACCGAATTGGGAAAGGTTATTTCTGCTCTGGCACTTAGCGAAAATAACGCAAATAGCATAGTCCATAGTAGGGTGTAACTTTTTTTCATGGTTGTTCCTCGTTTTAATTGCGAGTTTATTAGTGGTCGGACAAGCCTCATTTAACAATATTTTCACATTTAAATAACAAAGTAAACGTTTAACCTTAATTTGAGAGGGTAAACAGCAGCGTACTTTTGTTGAAGATGGTATTCTAGTAGGCACCTGTTGGGGAAAATGCCAATGGGATAACACCAGTAATCACAGTCCACGAGTCAATCAAGCACAACCTCATGAATACAGAATTCTTATTTGCAGATCGTCAATTCACGCTAATACGTTACCCAGAAAAGCATCAGCACGTGAGCTTGCAAGCGTGGGACAGTGCAGATGAACTACTTATTGAGCATATAGAAACCAGTCTTAGTGAAGGTGCTATAACCACGTCAACAGCGCCTAAAATGATGATATTTAATGATGACTTCGGGGTGTTGGGTTGCTGGTTTGCACATGTTGAGCCACTGTGGGTGTCTGACTCCTACATTGCCTACCGCTCATTGTTAGAGAACCTAACGGCAAATCAACTGACACCATCAATCAAGGACACTGCAATCACCGCCCCTGTTCAAACGTTAACCAGCGTAGACAGTTTATCGTTCACACCTGCATCTGATGTTGATATCGTTGTGATTAAGATACCCCGTGCGCTTGCATTGCTGGAACAACAACTTATTGATATTCAGCGCTACATTACACCTGATACACATGTTGTGGCTGCGGGTAAGGTGAAAACTATCACTAAATCCGTTCTTGGTTTGTTTGAAAAGTATATTGGCAAAACCACGACGTCATTGGCCAAAAAGAAATCTCGTCTCGTTTTCGCCACACGTGATAATACAAAAACTCACGCTAAATCTCCTTATCCTACTCGTTGGCAGGCAAAAGGAACTGCCGGCCAAACACTTACGCTGGACAACTTAGCCAACGTGTTTTCTCGGCAATCATTAGATATTGGCGCTCGCATCATGCTAGAACACATGACGGTGAGTGCTAATGACGTCATTGTTGACTTGGGATGCGGTAACGGGGTGCTTGGTGTCAACGCATTAGCCCTCGCTCCCGATGCAAAAGTTATCTTTGTTGATGAGTCTTATATGGCACTTGAAAGTGCCCGATTAAACGTATTGAACAACTTTCCAGACAAGATTGATCAATGCGAGTTTGTTGCCAGTAATTGCTTAGAAGCGCTGCTCGAAAGAAGCCAACGACCTACTGTAACTAAAATCTTGTGCAACCCACCATTTCACCAGCAAAATGCCATAACGGATCATATTGCCTGGCAAATGTTCACCGACTCTCGCGACTTGTTAGTCAAGAGCGGTCATTTAGTTGTGGTAGGTAACCGTCACCTTGATTACCACATTAAACTGAAAAAATTGTTCGGTGGTGCCAAGGTGCTTGCGAGTGATAAAAAGTTCGTTATCTTAGGCACAGCAAAGCGATAGTCTGGTTTTTGAAAGAGGATTATTCATGAAGACAACACGCCATTATATATTCGCACTACTTTCATTGTTTGTAAGCGCAACAGTGCTTGCAGCAACAAAAGATGATGGTTCACATGTGCAACCCGATAATTACTACCCCCGCGTGAAATTTGAAACCACTATGGGTGATATTGTCGTTGAACTCGACAGACGACGCGCACCCATCACGGTAAATAACTTTCTACGCTACGTAGACAAGCGCGCTTATGAGGACACAATTTTTCACCGAATTGTCCCTGGGTTTGTAGTACAAGGAGGTGGTTACACCGCAGACTTTAATGGTAAGTCTAATTTCCCAGATATTTTTAACGAGTCTGGGAATGGATTGACCAACGATTTACACACCATCGCAATGGCGAGGCAAAATGATCCTCACACTGCAAATCGACAGTTTTTCTTTAACGTCAATGACAACAGCAGCCTAAACCCCGGGCGAGATTGGGGCTATGCTGTGTTTGGCGTGATCGTTGAGGGCGAAGACGTTGTCGATGCCATGTCTGAAGTTGAAACTGAGTACTCACTTCGCCTTAATGCCAACAATGTTCCGATAGAACCCATTATTATAAAGAAAGTCATCGTACTTCCTCCAATGTAGCAACACTGTAAGTAAGTACCAACTAAGGCGCGTTTATTTGGTGCGTTTCAGGAAGGTCGAGCCAATAAAGGGTTTGTTTGGAAAAAGTCTTGTCAAAGTAGGCACCGTGTTTGGCAAAACCGACACGTTCAAGTACACGCTGCGACGCACTATTGTCTGGGTGCGTCATGGCAGTTAGAAAATGATAGCCCTTTTCGTGTGCCCACTGAATTACGCGCGTGCAAGCTTCACGACACAAACCTTTACCCCGTGCTTCTGGCAACATTGCAAATCCCAAATCGGGGCATGAAAAGGCAAAGCGATTAAAAAGCCCGCATACCCCTATTGGCTGATGGCTGACTTTATCTTCAACGGCCCACAGTCCATATCCCCATTCAGCGCGCTGCGCATTGGTTCTTTCAATATAGTCACATGCGTCATCTACAGAGTTAACGCCACGACTTCCTATAAATTTGAGCCAAAGGTCATCTTGCTGCAAACGCAAAATCCAATGTTTATCTTCAAAATCTAGCAGGCGAAGACGGAGCCGCTCGCTGTAAAGCATTTCAGAATTAATATCAGACGTCACACTCACGATTTTTCTCGCTTAGTTTTAGGGCTACAACAGCGTATCTATGACTTGATGGACATCACTGCTTACCCTCGCACTGCGCGGGTATAACGGCTTTGCTCTATCATTTATTCTGGGATGGTCCCACAATTTGGTATTGGCAACAAACGCTTTTGCCTCATCAACGCCACCATGCTCTAAACACCCAGCCAAACAGGTGTCGATATACGTTTGATGCACTGGGTACGCTTGGGAAGGTTCATGACAATCTAGCGTTTCACAAATCCACAATGAAAAAGGCGACAATTGTTCAATTAGCAATGCTTGATACTGTGAGTCGATATTATTAAAAGTCACTTTCTCACTCTTTACGCTAACAAATCGATAGTCTTTTTCTCGCGCTTGTAGTGTGGGGTTAAGCGTTGTTGGGATCAATTGCGCGTTAAGACTTCCGCGTTTGTGAGGCGTAGCACCTACATAGGTTTGCTTCTCACTTAAGCTACGAGTAACCCATGCACGCTCAAACCCTTCAACGGTTACAGGGATCCCCTGCGTAAAGATGTTTGAGTAGCGCTCACGACTGTCTTTACTTAACAAACTCCCATAACCCAATACGATATGTGATTGTGTCAACGTTGTGAGCCATTGAATGATGTCATCACTATCTTTGATGCTAAATTCTCGCACAATATTGCCTTTAATTGCCCCGTGGCAGGTTTGAAATTACCCACCAGTAAAACAAAAAAGGCGGTGTAAATACACCGCCTTTGCACTTAATAATCCTTGAACTATGTCAGGCTTTTAGAACAGTGCACGAACGCCCATAGTAAAGTTTCTACCTGGTAGCGGCGCCTGATCTTTTAAGAAAGATGTATGAACGCGAGCTTCCTCGTCGGTAAGGTTTTCGCCACGCGCAAACAATACCCAATCGATGCCCTGACTAGCGAACTCGTATTGAACACTGGCATTAACCAACGTATAGCCATCTGTTACGGTTTCATACGACGCAACGTGCTGTTGGTCGTCATACCACGTAAACCCGACATCTGCACTTAGTCCATCTTTCATGTAACTTAATTCGCTACCGAAACGCATAGGCGGCGTGCGAGGTAAGTTATCACCTTCAATCTCAGCACGAATGTAATCGCCGAATACGGTAAGGCGCAATGTGTCACTCAAATCAACATAGGTTTCTGCTTCAAAGCCCCAAATATCAGCATCGGCTTGCTGGAAGTAATAGACTGGAAGCCCTTCTTCGCTGTGCTCATCATGTTCGTCTTCGTGCATGCCGATTTCATCATCATGAGCTTCATCTTCATGCTCTTCATCACCGTGCTCTTCATGCTCACTTAACGCAATTAACCCGGTGTTTGTTTGGAAAATGTAGTCATCAGCTTGGTTAAAGAAAAATGAAACACTGTATCCCCAATCGCCAGAATACTTACGGAAAGTCACATCTAAATTTGTGCTCACTTCTTCTTTAACGCCGCTTAGCGACTCTTCGATATGCCCTTCATCGTCCATATCAAACACCAAACCCACTTCATAACTTTGAGTAGCAAGGTGCTGACCTGCTGAAAAGAGTTCTTGCTGACTAGGTGCACGCTCACTACGCGACAAGGTTACTGCAACAGCATGTCCTTCTACATATTCCCAGTTTGCGCCAGCTGATAGAGAAAGGCTGGTGAAATCGTAGTCAGGGAAACTAAACGCAAGCGCATGTTCTTCATGCTCTTCGCCTTCGTGTTCCTCGTCTTCGTGCTCTTCCCCCTCGTGCTCTTCGTGTTCTTCATGGGCTATATCAAGCTCAATTTCACTATCATCGGCATCAAGAGTAGTTCGTTCAAGACGTCCCCCTAGTTCAAAGGTAATATCACCCACCTTTTTCTGCTCAACGATATACAGTGCATAGCTTGATGTAGTATTGGCTGGTGTAAATGCTTCCTCACCTACGGCGTTGTAGTCACTATGATTAAACTGCAAGCCAAATACGCCATGCCACCCGTTTATCTCCTCGTGATAAGCAGATAGGCGAATATCGCTAGACTCATTAGTAAATACTGTACCTGGCTCTCCATCTTCAATCTCGGCATGCTCATAGTCGGTATAAGCAGCGGCAAACTTAAGATTAGTAAGCCCTTCTATAGGTGAGTGCCACTCGCCAGCCATTTGATAGCGGGTCATATCAACATCAAGCAGAACCCCTTCTTCACTGTGCTCTTCACCGTGATCATCATGTTCGCTTTCGTCATGGTCATCATCATCGTGCTCTTCCTCGCCATGCGCGTGACTGTGGCCAGGTACGCCGTATTCATTGTCTAGCTTCTCAACGGCAAAGCCAAAATACCCTTCTTCTGCTACATAAGACAAACCTGCAACAATATTGCTGGTTTCCATTGCGCTGCTCTCTAGCTCACCTTTGGGCTCATCTTCATCGGGGTCGATAGACGCATAGCCGGGAATATCAGCGTTTTCGGTATCGCGATAGAAACCATCAACGTGCCACGCCCAATTCCCTTTTCCACCGGTTACGTCGCCGCGTGTATAGGTGCCTTCATTAACTGTGCTGTAGCTCGTTTCGGCCTCACCTTCAATCCCTTCTACTGGATACTGAGGAATGCGCTTATCGACTACATTGACTACACCGCCAATTGCACCACTGCCGTATTGTAATGTTGCAGGACCGCGCAATACTTCAACTTGTGTTGCACTGGTTAAAGTAGATGCGACATTGTGATCGGGTCCAACGCGAGATACGTCAGAGACATCCAAGCCGTTTTGCACAATTTTAACCCGTGGGCCATCGTTACCACGGATAATTGGGCTACTCGCAACTGGGCCGAAATAAGTACTGTGCACACCAGGTGCATTCTTAAGGGTTTCCCCTAAGGTAGGCGCTTCAATTTTGCGTAACTTTTCTGCACCAATTACCGTTACTGGCGTCACAGATTCAAGCACAGATGACTGTAGCGCGTTAGCGGTAACAACAATGTTCTCAACTGAAGCGGGTTTTAGAACAAAATCAACATTTTGATCGCGGGTAACGTCACCAAGATCGTTATCACCATGAATATGCTCTGAAGAGTATACGTGCAAGTGGATATGTGGTTGTTTTACGTCATCGAAGCGGTATACACCGTTCTCATCTGTGTAAGCAACGCGACGTGTACCTTCAATTTTGACTTCAGCGCCAGCAACAGGCTGACCTGCTGTATCGGTAACTTTACCAGTTACTGTTGTTGCGTAAACAGGCGCACTTAACAGCCCTGCTATCGTTAAACTTAGCAGTGAACGCATTTTCATGGACTTCCTCTGAGGATGTTATAACATTATCTTGAGATGTTATAACATTTTTAAGGATGTAGGAGTGAAAGTCAACTCCCACTGAACGCTCGAATAACAGGTTTTAACGACATTTAATGTTAGTTCGCTAACACTTTAAATACTGTGAAACGTATCGTTTATGCTCGGCTTACAGGAAAGTTAATCACATCTTGAATATGAGATGCGCCCATTTTCAGCATCAGTAACCTGTCAATTCCAAGTGCTACTCCTGCGCACGCGGGCAGTCCACTTTCAAGTGCACTTAAAAAATGCTCATCAATGGGTTTAGTTTCAAGACCCGCTTTTTCACGCTTTTTGTTGTCGCTTTCAAAGCGCAGGCGCTGTTCTTCCGCTTCACTAAGCTCGTTGAAGCCATTTGCGAGTTCCGCTCCCTTGAAATACACCTCAAAGCGTTCTGCAACACGATTATCCCGACGACTTAACTTAGCAAGTGCAGCTTGCGACGCGGGAAATTCGTAAATAAAGCAAGGCTTTTGAATGCCAATACGCGGTTCTATACAGTAGCTAAACAGAAGCTGAAGTTTACTGTCTGTACTTAACGTTTGTGGCGCGTGTATGTCGATGTTGTGCTCGCGTAACGCACTTTCTAACATGTCATCTGTGGCAGTTAGTGGGTCAAGCGCCAAATGCTCAATAAAGGCGTTTTGATAAGTCAACTTATCACCTGGCTCAGTGCCTAGTGTGGTCATTAGTAATGCATCCACATCGTCCATTAACTGAAGGTGGTCGTAACCCAACCTGTACCATTCCAACATAGTGAACTCTGGGTTATGCCAGCGTCCCTCACCTTCATGACGAAAGGCTTTACAGATTTGATAAATTGAGCCACTTTGCGCACAAAGCAGACGCTTCATGGCATATTCTGGTGATGTTTGCAGATACAAATTGACAGGGTTACCAGTATTACTATGGGCAAACGCGGTAACAAATGCGTCAAGGTGTTCATCGGTTACAGTGCCGTTTGAGAGCAATGGCGTATCTACCTCAAGCACATTGCGTTGATAAAAGTATTCACGTATAGCACGCAATAAGTCTGCACGCGCTCGACGCGCTTCTAAGGTTGTTGTGGGTTGCCAAAGCTGAGAAGTGCCGCAAGTATTAACGGAGCCTGTCATAAAACTGCCTGCATGATTGTAAACCCTGAATAATGAAGAACAACATCAACAGGTGTTCGATGTTAATCGGTTAACGTGATTGAGCGGTCAATTATAGCAAGTAGTGGTGTTGATAGTATAAAAAACAAAAAACCGATGCACACGCGCTGCGTGATACACCGGTTTTTTAATTGCCCTTTAATACAAGGGCCGAGTTCTTTTATTTTTGTGCGCGAGAAACGTATTCGCCAGAGCGAGTGTCTACGCGAATAACTTCGCCAGTTTGCACAAACAATGGCACGCGAACTACTGCTCCAGTACTTAGCGTTGCAGGCTTGCCACCGGTACCTGCCGTATCGCCTTTAAGGCCTGGATCGGTTTCAGTGATCTCAAGCTCTACGAAGTTTGGCGGTGTAACCGTAATCGGTGAACCGTTCCATAGCGTAATAATGCAAACGTCGTTTTCTACTAACCACTTTTTGTTCTCACCAACCGCTTTTTCATCTGCAGCGATTTGTTCGAATGTATCGTTGTTCATAAAGTGGTAGAATTCGCCGTCGGTGTATAAGTAGGCAAGCTCTGTATCCATTACGTCAGCGCCTTCTACTGATTCGCCTGAGCGGAAAGTTTTTTCCAAAACTTTACCTGAAATAAGCTTACGAATTTTAACGCGGTTAAACGCTTGGCCCTTACCCGGCTTTACGTATTCGTTTTCTAGAATGTTGCATGGTTCGCCGTCCAGCATGATTTTCAGGCCGCCTTTGAACTCGTTAGTGCTGTAATTAGCCATAATTCCTCTGTCTAAACATAAGGTACAAAAAGTTTCGTGGAACAAATAATACCTAAAAAACCGATTTCTGTAGAGCATAACTGGCAAAAAGAATTAGCATGCAGTTTTACAGACCCTGCAAAGCTGCTTGAGCACCTCGGTTTAGATGAAGATAAATACGCACAACACATAAAAGCAAGGCGCCTTTTCCCTATGCGTGTTCCACGCCATTTTGTTGATTTAATGGAAAAAGGTAACCCCGACGATCCGCTTTTTTTACAAGTTATGCCGCTAAGCGACGAGTTTTTAACGTCACCTGGGTACAGTGAGGATCCCTTAGATGAGCACGACACTGCGGGCAAAGGTATACTGCACAAGTATGACTCTCGCGTACTGTTAATGGTTCGAACAGGCTGTGCCGTTAACTGCCGATACTGTTTTCGACGTCACTTTCCCTATGCTGACAATGCAGTGAGCAAGCACCAATGGGAGGAAGTCCTCGACTACATTCGCGGCAATGTAAACATTAACGAGGTCATTTTTTCTGGTGGAGACCCGTTAATGGCCAAGGACGATCACCTAGCGTGGCTTGCACATGAAATTGCCAGTATTTCTCATGTTAAACGCCTTCGTATTCATACTCGTTTACCCGTTGTTCTGCCTGAAAGAATTGATAGTGCGTTTGAGAACTGGTTTGGCGATTTACCTCTTCAAAAAGTGCTTGTACTTCATGCTAATCACGCTAACGAAATTTCGGCGTCATTAGCCATGCGCTTAGACAGGCTTAAACGTATGGGCGTCACTTTGCTTAATCAGTCGGTGTTGTTAAAAAACGTCAACGATTCGGGCGATGCAATTAGCGACTTAAGTGAAAAGCTATTCGATGCTGGCGTTTTGCCTTATTACCTTCACGTACTAGACAAGGTACAGGGCGCAAGTCACTTTTATGTAAGCGACAACGCGGCAAGAGATATTATGGAAGAAGCGATAAAGCGTTTACCAGGCTTCTTGGTGCCAAAACTGGTGAGAGAAATTGGCGGTAAACCTGGCAAAACGCCTATCGACTTACATTTACATCCGTAAACTACGCATAGGTATCAATGTTGGCGCCTAATGCGGGGTTTGAAGATGATGATTTTGGTACGTCAGAAGCTGATTCCAGCAACTGAAGCGACGCTTGTCCCTCTTGTTCTTGCTGACTTTTAGCAAGCTTTAGAGAGGCCAACTCAAGTGACGCACCGGACGTTCCAGAGGCACTAGCACCTTGTAGATCCATACCATTTTCCTTTGTTGCTTGTAGCAAAGTAAAAAAGTGGGCAGAATTGCCCCCCTTTATTTTATGTTGGGCTTTGCATAGGCTGCAAATACCAACACTCGTCAGGTTATCGGCCTTGAAAGGCGAAACTTTAACCATTACCCATAGAAATTTAAAATTGATTTAAAGGGCGTTTAAATGCAAGAGATGCAAGCTGTACATCAACAACTTCAAGAGACCATGCAAACTCTTTATCGCAAAGCAGTGGATGCCGATCAGATGTTAGATAGTTTGCAGCGCGATCAAAAAGGGAAATTCGCTGCCATTTTTGCCGCAGACAGCGGATTCACAAGCTCAGCGAAGCGCTTTGGGCCTTATGTAGAAGAAATTGCGAATGACTGGCAAGCAATGAAAGACATGAATGAGGATGCCGCTAAAGCTGCACTTGGACCACTGGTGAAAAAAATCGAAGTAGCTTTGGTAACATTAGCGCAATTTCAACAGTCGCTGAGTGCAAAAAAGGCCGACTAGTGCGCTAGGCTCACCGTACATAAAGCCCTAATTTCTTGGCGCATACAGCGCCACTTTACCGATTCTACGTTCAATATCGCTTACCTCACGAAGATAAGCTTCACTGTCTACTTGACCGTATTGCTCAACGAAGGCTTGTTTACTCAAGCCTTCTGGCAATCCGTCGATGGGTACTATGATTTCTAATTCACTTTGAATACGCGCAAGTGCATTCTGAACCTCTTTCGCCGTAGACAATGACGTAGCCACTTGCGCAAATCTTGTACCTGACATGTCGGCTGCCAAATCAACAAAGCTGTAACCAGAGCCCCCTTGAGCTCTATCCATCAGCTCTTTAAATTCACCAATAGCAAGTGAAATACCTTGTTTGGACAAGAGTTCCAAAGCAGCTGAAATAATAAAATGGCGTGCTAAGTCATTGCGTTTGTGCAGCACCGCACCTCGTTTAGGCTTAAGCGCTTTAATCGGGTTAGGCTGAATATCACCCACTAGCTGACCAACGCGGTGATGGCCCACATAGGCTGCTAACGCAATGATTACCGCTTTGTTGTGCAGTACGGCTTGTTCAGGTGTTTCACTTTGCTCACGAGCTCGCGCCATACCCTCTCGCAAATACTCCATCAGCGAAATGGCTTTTGGACTTAGTGCAATGTCTCTTCCTGAAATATAGCGAAGATAATAAGCACTGAGCTTTTCAAGCTCAGTTTCTTGCTCTGGGGCTAAATTCAAACTGACAACGTTAAGCTCGGTCAGCAGTGGGTCAAGTGGACCAACATCCAGCGTGAGTTCACCATTGTTCATACTGACTCGCTCGACACGAGACAGAGCGATAGTGGCGATTTGAGATTCCGTATAGGAGTTAACAGTGTATTCCAAAAAACGAAGAAGCAAATTGCCTGATAAGGTTATATCGCCAATTTGCACTTGTTCAATACGCAGACTATCTCCGGGTAAAACAAGTGCTGATACGTTGACAAAATAGCCTGAGCGGCTGATGGCGTAGGTCACACTTACCGTGCCGCCTAACGGAGATATATTCACGCGACCTTTAAAATCAGGAAGCGCGCGTTGCAGCACACCCACAAGGCTTTCAACCTGCGTTTCTGTTAGTTCCAGCTGGTGACTTTCTTGTCGTTGCGAAAATGCTTGTTGCAGTTGATTTAAAAGTTTATTAACGCTGTCAGCACCATCGAGTTGCTGTGGTGCAGTATTGTCGACTAACGGCGCTTTTTGTACCGCTAGATAGGTAAAGGTGGCAGCGCCAGCAAGCACCAATACCACAACAATAACCAGACTAAGCAAAAGCCACTTAACACTGCGTAACATCATAAATTTTAAAATAGCCTTGGCGCAATAAAATGAATACGTCGCCTATACTACGTTAACTTCATCACTGCCACCAGTGACAAGTGGAATGACCAAGCTTTACGCCTAGTCCATTGCCTCACTCTTTCAAAAAACAATATAGGCCGCCAAAACGTCAATCGATGTGAGCTGTGATACACTGTATTTTTGATTGTCGTTGCGAGTGAATTGCTGTGTTTTATCACATAATGGGGCTAGTGAGTGCCGCATTCTTTTTATTGACGTGGTTGGGGTTGTACGCGCAAATCAAAGCGATGAACAAATATGAGCACTTGTGTTCAGATGCCAACAATAGCTTATCGCTCAATCAATTTGGTTCCAGTTATTTCGCTTTTTTCTCCATTTTTCTTTTCGGCATTTCGGTTGAGCCCTTTAACCATTACCTAGTGTGGACACGCTGCGGTGCACTGCTCCTCACTCTTATTATCCTTTATAAAATTTGGGCACAAAGACGCACATCGCTTACCGCGCTGGTTACGGTGGTGGCCGGGCTATCGCTGATGGCGGGCTTTGTGTCGATGTACTTTCGGCCCTTTCCCACCTTGGCACAGTTTGGTGCCAACGCGCTAATGTTGGTGGTCACCGTTATATTATTCCAAGGTACGCTACATCAGTGGGTGGTACTGCACCGCAGACAAAAAGTGGGCTCGCTATCAGCCACTTTGTTTAAGAATATTCTAATAAAAGATGTCAGTACGTTAATGTTTGGCCTAACCATGCCGCTTAGCCAAAGCTGGCCGTTGTTAATACTAAACGGCACCAGTGTTGTGATGCGCGGCGCAGTACTGATTCAGATGCAAATACTAAAACGCCGCGAAGAACGCGGCGTAGTCGAGATATCTTAGCGTTACAATGACACTTCGGCCATATTGCCTTTGCTCTCAAGCCACACTTTTCTGTCGCCAGAACGCTTCTTAGCAAGCAGCATGTCCATTAACTCCATCATTTCTTCAGCATCTTCTATGGTGAGTTGCACAAGACGACGGGTGTTAGGATCCATAGTGGTTTCACGAAGCTGCAGCGGGTTCATTTCACCCAAGCCTTTAAAGCGTTGTACGTTGATTTTACCGCGCTTATTCTCCGCTTCTATTCTATCTAAAATGCCCTGCTTTTCACCTTCGTCCAATGCATAATACACTTCCTTACCCACATCGATACGAAACAACGGTGGCATAGCGACATAGACATGCCCTTGTTCTACCAGCGTTCTGAAATGACGCACAAAGAGCGCGCAAAGTAGCGTTGCAATGTGCAGACCGTCCGAGTCAGCATCAGCCAAAATACAAATTTTTCCGTAGCGTAAGCCTGATAAATCCGTTGAATCAGGGTCGATACCCAGTGCCACTGAAATGTCGTGAATTTCTTGCGACGCCAATACTTGAGATGAATCCACTTCCCAACTATTTAAGATTTTACCGCGAAGGGGCATGATCGCTTGAAACTCTCTATCACGCGCCTGCTTAGCTGAGCCACCCGCCGAGTCACCTTCTACCAAAAAGAGTTCTGAGTATGAAATATCCTGCGATGAACAGTCGGTCAATTTGCCTGGCAACGCTGGCCCTTGCGTAACCTTTTTACGCGCTACTTTCTTGGTTTGGCGAAGACGGCGTTGCGCGTTGTTAATACACATCTCAGCCAACGCTTCTGCAATTTCAGTGTGCTGATTCAACCATAAGCTAAACGCATCTTTTACGATACCTGAAACAAATGCACTGGCTTGGCGTGATGACAGACGCTCTTTGGTTTGCCCAGCAAACTGTGGGTCTTGCATCTTGGTTGACAAAATATAGGCACAGCGGTCCCAAATGTCATCAGGTGATAGCTTAACGCCGCGCGGCATCAAGTTTCTAAATTCACAGAATTCGCGCATTGACTCAAGTAGGCCTTGGCGTAAGCCATTTACGTGGGTTCCCCCCTGCGCGGTTGGAATTAAGTTCACGTAGCTTTCGGTAACAAGATCACCACCTTCAGGTAACCACATCACCGCCCAATCTGCGGCTTCCGTATTTCCGCTGAAACTCCCTACAAATGGGGTATCAGCAGGCAGTGTTTCAAACTCTTCCACCGCCTGATAGAGATAATCTTTTAGGCCATCTTCGTAATACCATTCCTGGCTTTCTTTCGTTATTTTGTTGTCAAATCGAATGCGCAGCCCTGGACTCAATACGGCCTTAGCGCGCAAGTTGTGCACTAAACGACTAACAGAAAATTTGGCCGAATCGAAATACTGTGCATCAGGCCAAAAATGTACGCGTGTTCCAGTGTTACGCTTTCCGCACGTATCAATAATTTGCAAATCTTCTACTTTGTCGCCGTTTTCAAAGGCAATTTGATAAACATTACTATCCCGTCGAATAGTTACTTCAACACGTGTTGAAAGTGCGTTTACTACTGAGATACCTACACCGTGTAAACCACCCGAGAAAGCGTAGTTTTTATTTGAAAACTTACCACCTGCATGCAATTTACATAAAATAAGCTCAACGCCTGAAATCCCCTCTTCGGGATGAATATCCACCGGCATACCACGACCGTCATCAATCACTTCAAGTGACTGGTCTTCGTGTAATATCACTTTGATATTTGACGCATGTCCAGCTAATGCTTCATCCACACTGTTATCGATAACTTCCTGCCCAAGGTGATTAGGACGGGTCGTATCGGTATACATGCCGGGGCGACGTTTTACGGGGTCGAGGCCATTAAGGACCTCGATAGCATCTGAATTGTATTGATTTGACATAGTTATGGTTGTTATTTAAGCCAGCAACAAACGTAATAAAACGATGGTAGCAGGGCTTGTAGATAGTGGCAATGAGCTTATTTTAGGAGAAAGCTCGCAATTGCTGGTAAGTGGTTTTCATAGCCGATAAAGCTGTGATCGCCCCCCTCTTCAATCACTAGTTCGCTGTTAGCATATTTTTGTGCGGCCAAGCGATAATCTAAGGTCTCATCTTCGGTTTGTAGCAATACTTTGTAGCAGGCTTCATCTTTAAGTGTTGATGCTTCAAGCGCTTTAATGACATGCATATCACTTTCGATAATTTCAAACTTCTCGCCGCTATACGGATTTTGATGAGCGCCGATGAAATCTTGCAAAAGCTCGTAAGGCTTAACCGCTGGGTTGATTAACACGGCTTTGCCCCCAAACTTTTCCAGCAAAAACGTAGAAAGGTATCCCCCCATTGAACTGCCGATAAGCTTGAGCCCATTTCCTAACAATGCAGGGGTGGACTCGATAAGTGCCAGCAGCTGTGCTTCAACTTGGCTAGGGAAGTTTGATAGTTCAGGAATATGCAGCATAACGTCACTGTGATGCTGTTCAAAATACGCTTTGGTTGCTTGCGCTTTTACCGATTTGGGTGAACTTAAAAAACCATGTAGATATAAAATATGCTGCATACTGCTTCTCTTGTTTTCGTTGAGTGCCTTTCTTGTAAATAGGCTTGTCAGTCACGTCTATTCTTCAATGCCTTTGTATTGGACTTCTGGGGCATTGAGTTAGTGCTTTTTATAGGCAACGCGTCTTACATTTACTTCTACTGTGCCATCATAGCACAGGGTAAACTGCTGGTAGCCTGGGCTTTCCTCACTGGTACCAAACGTTTCTTGCATGGCCCACTGCCAACAGCTTGACGGGCATCCATATGATGGCGTGCCACGTTCACCGATGTGCTGACGAATGGGTGAATGCACGTGCCCGTGCAATACTGCCTTTATACCCGACTGACGGGAAACCAAGGCTTCGATATACTCAGCCCCCGCTAGCGCGTGTTTATCCATCCAACTCTGTGAAGGAAGAACATGATGATGTAACGCGACTATATGAAATAACGGACGATGAGGTATTTGAGCGGCTTGATTAGCGTCACATACTTTTTCTATCGCAATGACGTCTTGTTGCTTTGCACTGCCCCCAGCACCATGTTTATCGTAAGGGTGCCTTGTATCACAGCCGTGAATAAGCCAGTTGGCGATATGTATTGGCGAGCCTGCTGTTAATATATGCTCTGTTAATAATGCGTCAAAGTGCGCATTGTTATCGTGATTCCCCGCTATGGCAAACCACGACACGCCTTGCGCTTCGATATACTGTTTCATTAATGACAGAAAGTGGATGTAACTCTCTTTTGAATTGTCACCACTGATATCGCCCGTTACCAATACAATTGCACTATCGGCACTTAAGCTTCTTGCGCCTCTTAGCCTTTGAGATACATCACGCAGCACAGCCTCAAGCGCATAATATGGGGCAATGCCATCATAGCCGCTTTTATCTTTGTCTTTCAGTAAATGACAGTCACTAATTTGTATAAGAGTAATCACGCTTCAGACGTTATATTTGAGGCATGTTGAAGACAAAAACTCAGCCACTCAGCCAAAAAGATATTTACCATATGCTTTTCGTTTCGCTGCCGCATTTTTAAATTAGGGTAATCGTATGATGGCTGCAATGCGCCCGTGTTTTGGCTACTTATCACTTCGGCCATGCGAGCATCGTGATAAAGACGCACCGTCATGGACGGCGTTAAGTATGCAGGAAGCTCTTTGGTGGTTTGCACAATACTAAGTGTGCTGGTGTAGCGCGCAGACTCTACAATGCGAATTTCGTAAGACAACCCTTTACCAACAGAAAATGCATAGCTTAAATCTTCCGTATCGCAATCTGGCAATATACGCAGCACATGCGAGTAATTTAGCTCGCACAAAGCCTGCATAGAAGGAAGATGAGGTACATACTTTCTGTTATTACGTTGAGTCACGATGCCTGCCATTGCTCCAAGAGTTGAGTTTTGTGCATAAAGAACCATTGTAGCGCAATTACTGCCGCGGCGTTGTCAATATGGCCATTTTCCAGCCATTCAAGTGCTGTACTCTCTTTAACGCGATGCACTTTTATGTCTTCTGACTCAGAGTCGAGGCCATGTATGCCTTGCGCTTTACTGGCATCGGTTTGGGCAATAAATATATGCAATCGTTCTGTCGTGCCGCCTGGACTCGATAAATAGCTCAGCGCTTTGGTCAATTTATCTAGTGTAATTCCCGCTTCTTCTAATGACTCTCTGTGGCAGACTGACTCCTCTGTTTCCCCTTCATCAATCATCCCTGCGATAATTTCTATCAGCCAGGGGCTTGAAGAAGTGGCTAGTGCCCCAATTCTTATCTGCTCGATTAGCACGAACTCTTGTAAATGCGGATCGTATGGCAGTACTCCTACCGCGTGACCGCGCTCAAAAATTTCGCGTTTCACAGTGGAACTCCATTCGCCGTTAAAGCATTTGTGCTTAAATTGATACTCGTTCATGGTAAAGAAACCACGAAACACTGGCTTTATGTCGGTAATTTCGACGTCATTTGAGGTAAATGAAAGGAATTCCTTGCTCATTTGCAGACACTTATGGTTCAAATAGATTTATCATACATAGTACATTTACACATCAACCGTGTACACGTGAGAAATTCACAAGGTATGATGTGTATTAATAAAAAGAAAACTCAATTTATAAGTCGTTTATTACTATAAAAATTGCGTGGGTAGATCACATATTCTGTTACAGTTAAACGAAGACTGTTACGAGTTTGGACTTTCGGTTTGTGATTGAATTTTCATACACTTGGTTTTAATTAGTCGCCATGACATTAATAAAGGCGACACAACTTGAACACAACAGGAAGACGTAAGCATGAAACGAACACTTCTGTCGCTGGTAGTCGGGATCTCAATGACCACGAGTGCTTTAGCCGATGACCTTATGCAGGTTTATCAACAAGCACTGGCAAACGACCCAGTGGTAAACCAAGCGAAAGCGCAACGTGATGCTGCGTTTGAAGGAATTAGTATTAGCCGCGCTAATCTTTTACCACAAATTTCAGCCTTTATTTCTTACACCGACGTAGATGCTACAAGTGCTAACACCGTTCCTATTAGCGATGATAATGGTGAACTTGTCGGGTTCAGCTTCCCGCTTCTAGACTTTGAGCAAACAACACTTCAAAAAGGTGTAGAAGCCAGCTTTTCAATTTATGACCACACTAACTGGGTTAACTTGGGCCGTGCCGAAAAGGTTGCTCAACAAAGTGACTCTCAGTATGCGCTTCAAGTACAAGATCTTATTACCCGTACTGTAACAGCTTATTTGGCCGTACTTCGCGCACAAGATAACTTGGAATTCATTAAAGCGGAAAAACGTGCCATTGAAAGACAGCTTGAACAAACCAAGCAACGCTTTGAAGTGGGCCTAACCGCTATCACTGACGTGCATGAAGCCCAAGCTAATTTTGACAACACTGTAGCCCGTGAAATTCAAGCTGAGAACGATGTTGAAATTGCGTTAGAAGATTTGCGCGTTATTACAGGTAAGTACCACTCTGGCCTAAGCGTACTGAGTACTGAGCGTTTTAGTGCAACGTTGCCACAACCTTCAACCGTTGAAGAATGGCTAAAAATTGCAGAAGAACGTAACTTGTCTTTGATGGTTCAGCGCCTAGGCAAAGATATTGCTGAAGATGATATTGCGGCAGCACGCGCAGGACATTACCCAACGTTGTCATTTACCGCGCGTTACACCAAAGATGATGTAGACCAGACTATCGGTACGCAACCAGAAGCTAACTTGCCTACTCAAGATTCATTGCGCTTAAATGCACAGCTTAGCATCCCTATTTATCAAGGTGGCCGCGTTGTTGCGAGCACTGCGCAAGCCCGTCATAACTATGTAGTGGCAAGCGAACAACTAGAGCAAGCACATCGCCAAACAGTGCAAAGTGTGCGCCGTTCGTTTAACGACTTAAGAGCGGCAGTGTCACGTATTCGCGCATTAGAGCAATCGGTTGTTTCGGCAAACAGTGCACTTAAAGCGACAGAGGCAGGTTTTGATGTGGGTACGCGTACTATTGTTGACGTATTAGACAGTACTCGTAACTTGTTTGACGCACAGCGTAACCTTGCTGGGGCTCGTTATGACTTTATTCAATCGGTTGTAACGCTTAAGCAAGCGGCAGGCACACTGACTGGCGAAGGTGTTGAAACATTAAACCGCGGTTTGATAGCGGCAAAATCAAACTAGTCGGTAATTGAGACTCGCGATAAAGGGTGGCGAAAGCTGCCCTTTTTTGTGTGTAAAGACAGGTGAAACTGTATTACTTACAATTAGCGTGATACCTAACGGGAAGGTGTGAATTTTTCCAACGCCAGTAAGAGCTGCTTATATTCTGCTCGAAGCGCTTCTGCACTTTGTTTATTAAGCGAAAAATTGCTGAGACGCGCAGAAACAGAACGTAATTTTTCTTGCAACAAACGTAATTCATCGTCCATGATTAGGCCCCTTATTTTCTGCCTATGCAGATATTCAACCAAACTAGTATAGCGCCATTGTGGCTTACCTCAAGCCCTTTGGTTGATAGATTGATTCTCGAGTGATTTACAAAAATGCAAGCCTCTGAACTTCAAAATAAATTTGAACGAATTCGTGCTAACAAATGGTTTGAAGCCTTCGTTATCAGCGTTATCGTGATTTCAGCGCTGTTAGTTGGCGCAAAAACCTACGAACTTCCCGCAGGGTTTTCTTCAATAACCCTGTTCTTAGATTGGTTTATCAGTGCGTTTTTCCTAACAGAGATCACCATTCGTTTTCTGGCTGAAAAACGCAAACGCTACTTTTTTAAAAGCTTCTGGAACTGGTTTGACACCTTAATTGTGATTATCAGCTTAATTCCAGCCGACGACACCGAATTAGCTCTTATTGCACGGCTAGTTAGGGTATTTAGAGTACTTAGGATGATATCAATCATTCCTGAGCTTCGCATTTTACTGGTATCACTGGTGAAAGCGCTGCCTCAACTCGGCTATGTAATGTTGCTGATGTTTATTATTTTCTATATTTACGCTGCTGTTGGCAGCACGTTATTTGAAAATATTAACCCAGTATTGTGGGGCGATATCACGATATCCATGTTGACGTTATTTAGAATAATGACGTTTGAAGATTGGACTGACGTGATGTATGAAACACAAGAGGTCTATTCACTAAGTTGGATTTTTTATCTTACGTTTATCTTCTTTACCGCATTTGCTTTTTTAAACATGGTTATCGGTATCGTGGTGAACGTGATGGAGCGCGAAAACGAAAAGGCACGCGCTGAAAAGCAAGCGGAGCTGCTCGCTGAGCAAGTAGCGCAAGGCAACGTGGAGCCAACGCTCAAAGACGTAATGGATGAACTCAAAGCCTTAAAAGCGCAGCTAAAACAGGCTGATATAGCGCCAAAATAAGCTTGCCAACTTCAGTCAAAAAAGGCCACTTCACAATAATAAATGAAGTGGCCTTTTTTATTACCCCTGACCCGTCCTAAATAGCGTTGCCGCTTGTAAAACGGTCATCGAAACAGAGAGGCTTTTATCTTGTAGGTTTTCCCCACTAGATACCATATGTGGTTTTCAAGCTGTCTACTCTGTCTTTTGACACTGATGAGGTGAACTCTCTGCTGGCAAGACGACGTTGCGCTAATTGCTTCTTATCCAGTTGCAACAGTAGCTCTACGTAATTGAGATACACTTCATCACTGGCAATAGGTTTTACTAACATTTCATCGTATAGCTTGAGCGCATCTTCTTTGTTGCCCTTTGCGATATAGATTTGTGCCAACGTATCTTTCGTTTCAGCGTTCTCAGGCTGAATAGCAACAGCACGTTTTGCCAACTCTTCGGCACGCTTCAGCTTATTATCTTCTAAATTTAAATACGCCAAATTATTAAGTACAACAAAGTTTTGGGGGTTTATCTTCAAAATGTCTTCATACGTTGTCATTGCCGCCTTTCTGTCTTTGGGCAATTGTCGCTCTGCTAACAACATACTACTTTGTATATCATTTTGATGGGACTTCACGTGCTTTTCCAAGAACGCAAACGCTTTGTCTTTCTCACCCGACATTTCGTAGGCAGCCGTTAGCAATAATGCATTATCGGCATTTTGCGTGGCGTCATATGCAGCTTCAGCGTGTGGTACAGCCTCTTGTGGTTTGCGTTCTACTAAGTGCAACCTCGCAATAACACCTCTTACAAAAGGTAATGCCCGCACCTCGTCATTCGTCGCATTAATAATAGTCCACGCCGGTTTTGCTTGGCCTAAACGACTATGAAAATAGGCTTTCAGCAAAGTAAGCTGTGCATCACTTCGCTTTTCAAGGGTTTTGTCTACAAGCGTTAAGCCGCTCGCGAATTGTTTTTGTGAATCGAGGATTAAGAGCTTACCCAATACTGCATTTTTATCTTGCGGGTAAAATGACAACCAGCGGTCAAAAAACGCGGTAGCATCGGCCACTTTGTTGGTGGCAACAAGTGCTTGCCCTTTTAGATTCCAATAAGCAATCGGCGTAGTCTCATCAGCTTGAATATCGTTTAGCAGCGATAGTGTTTTATCCAGATCACCTTCTAACGAATACATACGAGCAACGAGTAAGCGAAGCCCTGCCTCATTTGGTTGAGAAGCCAGCTGCTGCTGTGCGTAATCAATCACCTCTTTTACATTGTCTTGCTCCACAGCCAAGGCATACCACATCGATATGGCTTGCGCGTCTGTTGGAGACGTTTTAAGTATCGACTTTATCAGTGCAATGGCGTCATCTTTTTTATCTTGTGCAATTAGCAGTTTTGCTCTTGCATAAGTCACTTCAACGTCGTCCTTGGTTAATTGTGTCGCTTTATCAAGGTAATTGCTCGCCGCTTCATAGTCCGTTTGGGCAATCGCAATGCTTGCTAAATAAACCAATGGGGTTGATGCATCCGGCGTGGCTTCATGCCATGCCAGTGCTGACTGCTTTGCCTTTTCAAGCTGATTAGTGGCAATATAAGCGCGAATTAAGGTGCCTTGTGTTGTGGCTGACTGGGGCGCTTTGTCAACGGCTTGCTCGAGATTCACTATCCCTTCTATGTCGTTGAGCGACAGTTGAAGAATACCTAATCGCGACAAGTCTTCAGCATTGGTACTGACTGCCTCGGAGCGTTCCACCATTTGTTTTGCGCCCTGAACGTTGCCGTCTCTTAGCAACTGATAGCTCGCCTTTGAGAAAAGCGCAGCATCTGCGCTTTGTGCGCCTTCTACGCGGTTAAGCACTGCAAGGGCTTCATCATTTTCGCCAAGTTGAAGCATGCTGTCGGCAAGCATGCGTAATCCTGGATGGTTATCAGGTAGTCCAGATGCAATCATGGTGAGGTGGCGCTGTGCCGACTCAAAATCTTGAATTTGATAAGCACTAAAGCCTGCCACTAACCTGACGACCTGATCGCTACGCCCGTTTTGTACAGCTATTTCAAGATAAGATAGTGCATTCGCATAGTTACCCTTGGCAGACTCAATAATGCCTTTAAAGGTGTTAAGTAGTGGATGAGCGTCATTTAACTTCAACAGTTCATCAACGATTGGCTCTGCCTTATCAAGGTCTCGTTCCTCGACAAGTAGTGCGGCATAAGCAAACTTACTGGTAATGTCATTGGGGTATGCTGACACATAATCGCCGTAGACTTCCGCTGCCTTTTGCGATTCTCCCCCTTGTAGATAAAGTTTCGCGAGCTGTTGCAACACGTCTTTGTTATTTGGCGCTTGCTCACGCAATGCCTGAGTTGCGCTCAGCGCACCTTCTAAATCATTGTCTATGATATAAACGTAGCTATCGATAAGCCCTTTATAAACAGACGATGTGTCGAGTGTAGAAAGATCTTCGATTAATGTTACCGCTTCATCTTGTTTACCAAGCTGCATGAGAGCTTGAAGCTTATAAAAGCCTACTTCTGCCGATTCAACTGCTGTCATACCCTTAGCGCGATAATCTACATCAGCCAAGGCATTTTCAGCCCCTGACTGTTGATAGGCTAACGACAGCATGGGTATAACCTCGCCAGCTGACTGCCCTAACTCCATCGCTTTATTCAATTCTTTTTCAGCTGCCGCGAAATTTTGTTTTTGAAGATAGAGTTTTCCCAGCTCGAATCGAGGTTGAGGTGAATCTGGCGACTTTTGAATGGCATTTTTATATTCAACAATAGCCGCATCAAGCTGCTGGGCAGCGACATAACCGCGAGCCTCTTCTAAATGGCTCTCCATGGATTTCTCACTACACCCAGTAATGAGTGAGCTTAGTAGTAACGCGGCCACTGACATTCGTGTCACTGTTTTAATAGGCGTGTGCTTTTTCATTCTAATTCCTTGCCCTAGCTAATTATTTTTGTAGTCGTCGTATTATAGACATAAATACTGCCTATTTTTTCATCATTATTGTTCAATTTCGTGGCAACCTTGCCATTATTCGAATATAATACGGGTTTTTGCAACATTGCTGGCAAGCATATCGCGAAATACGCTAGAAATAAGCTCTTAAAACTTGCCCGAAAGGCCAGTTCATCGCTGTATAGCGTCTTGCGATACTAAACCGAAAAAGTACGGTTTAATCGTATGCCGCACCCTCCTTACTTAATGCACCAGGATCCTTAATGACCACAACTGTCGACATGACATTTAAAGACCTCAATTTACCAGAACCTATCTTACAAGCCCTTGAAAAAGTTGGCTACGAGAAGCCGTCTCCTATTCAAGCTGAAAGTATTCCGCTTTTACTTGAAGGGCACGATTTACTCGGTCAGGCACAGACAGGGACAGGAAAAACCGCTGCGTTTGCCCTGCCCATGTTGGCAAATATCGATCCTGAGCAACGTAAGCCGCAATTACTGGTATTGGCCCCAACCCGTGAATTAGCTATTCAGGTTGCAGAGGCGTTTCAGGTTTATGCGAGCTTTAGTCAAAAAATTAAAGTACTACCAGTATACGGCGGTCAGTCGTACGACAACCAAATTCGCCAGCTTAAGCGCGGCGTACAGGTTGTTGTAGGAACACCAGGCCGTATCATCGACCACATTAAGCGTAAAACGCTAGATTTAAGTGAACTTAAGTTCCTTGTTCTAGACGAGGCAGACGAAATGCTTCGCATGGGCTTTATTGATGATGTTGAGCTTATTCTTAGCCACGCACCAGAGGAGCGCCAAACTGCGCTGTTCTCGGCAACCATGCCTGGCCCAATTAAGAAAATTACTCAGCGTTACTTAAAAGACCCTAAGCACGTTAAAATTGCGTCTAAGGTAAGTACCGCAAGTACAATTCGCCAGCGTTACTGCCAGATAGCACCGCACCATAAGCTTGAAGCGCTAACCCGTATTATGGAAGTGGAAGCGTTCGACGGCATGATTATTTTCGTGCGTACCAAAACGGCAACCGTTGAACTCGCTGACAAGCTATCTGCCCGTGGTTATGATGTTGAGCCGCTAAACGGCGACATTCCTCAGGCAGCCCGTGAACGTACGGTAGAAAAGCTTAAACAAGGTCAAATTGACATTCTTGTTGCTACCGACGTTGTGGCTCGTGGACTTGACGTTGAGCGTGTAAGCCACGTTATCAACTTCGATATTCCATACGACAGTGAATCTTATGTTCACCGTATTGGCCGTACCGGCCGTGCTGGTCGTCAAGGTGATGCGATCCTATTTATCTCTCACCGTGAAAAGCGCTTGTTGTTCTCAATTGAGAAAACCACTAAGCAGCCTATTGAAGCAATGCCAATTCCTTCAATTAGCGAAATTAACGAGACGCGCCTAAGCCGCTTTAAGCAGTCGGTTGCTGAAGCAGCCCAGGACGATAGCATCGAAACCTTGATGCCAATCGTTGAAATGATTAAAGAAGAAAACGAAGCGTCGCCTGAAGTGTTAATGGCAGCACTGCTTAAGATAGCACAAGGCGATGAGCCGCTGATTCTTAAAGAGTCTGACCGTCCTGACCTTCACAGCAAGCCACCGCGTGACAGCCGTGATAGAAACAGCCGCGATGGCCGTGAGAGAAAGCCAAGAGCCCCGCGCACAAGTCGTAAGCCGGAAGAAGGCATGCAGCGTTTCCGTATTGAGGTAGGCCATGTGCACGGTGCTAAGCCGGGCAACATTGTTGGTGCTATTGCAAACGAGGCAAATATAAATTCGAAGCACATTGGTGCAATCGAGATTTATGACAACTTTAGTACAGTTGACTTACCTGATGGTATGCCGAAAGAAACACGCGACACACTGCAAGGTACTCGTGTTGCCGGCCAGCGTTTGAACATTCGCGAATGGTCAGATACACCGCCACCTAAGGGTCGTGGCGATCGTGGTAACCGCGGTGACAGAGCGCCTCGCGGAAACCGAGAAGATCGTGGCAATCGCGGAAATCGCGAAGACCGTGGCAATCGCGGCGATCGTGAAAACCGTAAGCGTAAGAACTAAATAGCAACATACTCAGTCTTTATATAACTAATAGAAATATAAAGGCTGTTTTCGTTGTTTTCTAATTAAAAAGAATTGGCGCAAAATAGTGCCAGTTCTTTTTTTTGTATTTGAAGCCAAGAAAACCTTTATGGATTACTTTCCGTTATTTCTCGATGCTAGACAACTCAATGTCCTCATTGTTGGGGCAGGTGAAGTTGCCGCACGTAAGCTAGAACTTATCATGAAAACGCCTGCTACCATTACCGTGGTTGCGCCTTGGGTTTGCGATACAGTAAAACAGCTTGCGCAAAACGAGAAGGTAACGCTTATTGAACGTGAGTTTGAAAATAGCGACCTTACCCATAAAGACATGGTTTTTATCGCCACGGATAAAGGCGATGTGAACCAGCATATTCACGATCTAGCACGTGCTAACAAAGTGCTCGTAAACGTGGTCGACAATACGCCGCTATGCCAGTTCATTACCCCATCGATTGTTGACCGCTCACCGATTGTCATTGCTATGAGCAGTGGCGGCGTGGCCCCTGTGTTGTTGCGCTATTTGCGTCAGAAACTTGAAACAGTACTGCCGGCTAATTTAAGTCGACTGGGCGCATTTTCAGAGAAATTCCGTGAAAAAGTAAAGCAGACGCTTAACGGCGTTACTGCTCGTCGATACTTTTGGGAAGACGTCCTCGATGGTGATATTGCTGAAATGGTGGAAAAAGGCCAAGACAAAAAAGCCGATGAAGCCTTTGAGCTTGCGCTGCAAGCGGCTGCAGAAGACAAAAAAGTGGAAGGTCAGGTCTATTTGGTTGGCGCAGGTCCTGGCGATCCAGACTTACTCACGTTTCGAGCCCTACGCTTAATGCAAAAAGCAGATGTGGTGGTATACGACCGCTTAGTATCGCCTCAAATTCTTGAGCTTGTGCGTCGAGATGCTGAGAAAATTTACGTGGGTAAGGCGAAAAGCAATCACACGCTCCCTCAAGATGACATTAACCAGTTAATGGTTGATGAAGCTAAGAAAGGGAATCGCGTGGTGCGTTTAAAAGGTGGAGACCCTTTTATTTTCGGTCGCGGGGGAGAAGAAATTCAAACCCTTATCCAACACGGTATCGACTTTCAAGTGGTGCCTGGTATCACAGCTGCTAGCGGCGCATCTAGCTACGCGGGTATTCCGCTAACACATAGGGATCACGCACAATCAGTGGTATTTGCAACGGGACATTTAAAAAACGGCACAATCGATCTCAACTGGCCAGCCCTTGCGCAAAAAAACCAAACCGCGGTGTTTTACATGGGCTTAACTGGCCTGCCTATTATCTGCCAGCAGCTGATTGCACATGGACTTGCACCCTCGACGCCAATCGCGTTAGTGCAGTCTGCCACTACCGAAAAACAAGCGGTGCTTACCGGTACGCTAGACAATATTGTTGAAAAACAAGAAGCAGCACAGCTACAGCCGCCGACACTCATTATTGTTGGCTCAGTAGTTAGCCTGCATGCCGAACTAGATTGGTTTAACGGCTAGTATATTTCGCGCTTAGTCGCTGAACCTTGTTTTTTTTACATAGACGCGCATACTCAACTAATGGAAGAGTTTTACAGCGTCTAAATGCTTAGGTACACCACGCTCGCATTAGCACTATTACTTTTTGCAGCTCCGCGCATGTCGTGTGCGGAGCAGTTACTGTTTGAAAAAATTAAAACAGATAATGGCATTCAGTTTAACTATGTGTGGTTAGACGCCGAAAAGACTCGTCACGACCTCTCTTTTGAGATCCCCAGTGAAACACTTGAAGATGCCCCACTTCGACAAACCAACTACAGACCTAAAATTGCACAGCGTTATGTCACCGTTGCCTTATTAAAAGAAGCAAAGTCTATTAACCCGAGAGATGCAAAAGTTGAGATAAAACCAAAGCGCGAGGCCATAGACATTAGAGTAAAAGGTTTCGATGACGAAAAAGTAGAAAACGTATTGACACACCTACAACAGATTCAACAAAACGCTTACGACGAATACCTTTACCAACACTACTTTACGCGATTTACCACGCTGTTTAACCAGCAAGCCATTAAGCCTGACCACCTCAGGTATATCGTTGAGTCGGTCAAGCCAATGGTCCCCGCTTCACAAGCGTTTTATGAAAAGATAAAAACCCACTCAGATTCTCGCGCTTAT
Source organism: Alteromonas sp. KC3 (assembly GCF_016756315.1). Classification (NCBI taxonomy): domain Bacteria; kingdom Pseudomonadati; phylum Pseudomonadota; class Gammaproteobacteria; order Alteromonadales; family Alteromonadaceae; genus Alteromonas; species Alteromonas sp. KC3. Next base: position 617,375 of record NZ_AP024235.1, on the reverse strand, counting down.
TTTTCCTTGCTGCTGAGTTGGTTACAAAGTATCCCTTACGATACCCTTGAAGATAGAGTCGCGAGTAATGGCTCAGGGTTTGCGCCTCCTTTAGGGCTTTTGATGCAAAACCTCGGCGACTGTGACAGTAAGGCAGTCCTTGCATCGTCGATGGTAAGAGCGTTTTTACCATCAACAAAAATGATAATGGTATTTTTACCTAACCACGCGTTGCTTGGCATTGCACTTACGCCCCTAGAAGGTGATGAGAAGATAGAACACGACGGTCAAACCTACGTGCTATATGACCCGACAGGCCCTGCCCAAATTCCCTTTGGGCAGGTTTCTGAGGATACACAACGTTATATTCAAACAGGCCGTTTTCAGATAGAGGTGGTCGATTAGCGAGCGTAGAACATCACGGTGTGCTGCTCGACTCTCCCCGTGTGCTTATCGATAACATCAAAGCTTACGTGAGTCATTTCCTTATTAGGAAAACGCATGGCTTCTACAGAAAAAGGTACGATGCGTTTTTCTCCTGGCGCAACAATAATGTCATTTATTTGCCTAATTCTCATATCCATGGGCGCGGTGATAGCAACAGCAAACTGTTTACTGATACGTGATTTATTGAGCAATGTAAGGGTGTACGTATTTTCTATTCGTCCAGCATTGTTCTCGCGATACAGCGTATTGCGATCGCGACTGATAGCCCCTTCAAAATCTTGTCTGTCGAATGCCCACCCAGCCATTGCAAGAATAATTGCAATAATCGCCATGCCGTACAAATAGTTGGTGAACCTACGCCCAGTTGATCTACCAGCACGAGCAAACCTAATAAGCTTACTCGCATACCCAAACTTCGCCATCACCTTGTCACACGCGTCGATACACAAGCCACAGTTAATGCATTCATATTGAATGCCATTGCGAATATCAATGCCTGCCGGGCACACTTGAACACACAAGGTACAGTCAACGCAGTCACCCAAGTTGTGGGTAGTTGAATTGCGCTTTCTAGGGCCTCGGTTCTCACCTCGTGCATTATCATAGGTTACTAGCGAAGTACTATTGTCAAACATGGCGGCTTGAAAACGAGAATACGGACACATGTGCGTGCACATTTTTTCTCTTATCCACCCCGCATTTATATAAGTACATACGGCAAAAAAAAGCGTCCACCCTGAAATAAGCGCAGGTGCAGAGAATGTCAAAAACTCGCGATATAGCTGTGTTGCCGGATAAAAATACGACATAAAAACTAACGCGGTAAGTAGACTTGTGGCGAGCCATGCAGTGTGCTTTGCACTTTTTACTGCGAATTTGCGTGGTGAGAGCGTTTGTTTGTCTAATGCTTTACTGTGATTATGTGTACCTTCAATTCGCCGCTCTATCCAGTTGAACCCGAGAGTCCAAACGGTTTGCGGACAGGTAAAGCCACACCACACTCTACCGTAATGGCGAGTGACTAAAAATAAGGTAAACGCTGCAAGTATAAATAGCAGCGCAAAAATCATAAGATCTTGTGGATACAAAACCCACTTAAAGAGTGTCAGTGTTTGTTGGCCAACATCAAACAAAATGGCTTGCTGACCTTGGTATTGCAGAAAAGGAAGTGCAATAAACAGTGCCACCAGCAGGACATTAAGGTAACGCCTTATTTTTTGATAGCGTCCTGTCTCTTCACGAATATAAATTTTGTTGTCGCCGACAGGTTCACAAACAATAATGTCTTCCTGCCTAATTTTCACCGCTGACATTGGCTTTCTCCTAGAGAATTTTGCGCCAATGGTAAAGGTTCAACAGGTTTTACATAGCTACAGTTTGGTGCTTTCTTTATAGATCAGATGCTATTTAAATCTGTACTATATTGTTCTTCTTTTGACAGTTCTTTTATGAAATGGGCTAACTTGCGAAGTTGATTGCGTCTTGCTTCATTAAGTTCGAATGAGGCATTAAGGCGAAAGCAGTGATCATATTGCTCAGTTACACTAAATAGCTTACCCGGAGCAATAGTGATATTAAGGCGCAGGGCCTCTTGGTAAACTTGCATGGCGTCTATGTGAGGTTGGCACTCAATCCATACGAAATAACCACCGCTGTGTGAGTACACGGTGGCAACGTCTTTGAGAAGTTCGCAGAGAAAATCAACCATGTCTTTTTTTCGGACGATGAGTTTTTTGCGCAGCTGCTTCAAGTGCAGTTCGTAGTTTTTCTTCGTCAGATAATCAACTAATGCCAATTGTATTGGCGCGCTAGTGGCAAGCGTACTCATTAATTGCTGCTTTTGAATACTGAGTGCGTTTTTGCCCGCAGCCACCCAACCTATCCGGTATCCTGCCACTAACGATTTTGAAAATGACGAACACAACATACTGTTGGTATTTTTAATAAAGTGTTTTATTGGCAAAGGCGCTTTGCCTTGTGCGTATAACTCAGCGTAGACATCATCTTCGATTAAGCTGACATTATAAGTATCTAGCAGACCAGCAATTCGTTGCTTAGTATCATCTGACAGTGAATAACCCAGCGGGTTTTGATAGCTACTCATTAACCAACAGGCTTTAACCGGATGATTTTGCAATGCACGCTCAAGGGCTGCCACATCTAGGCCATTTTCAGGCGTAACTTTTACAGTAATGGCTTTTAGCCCTAACCGTTGCAATGCCTGCAAGGCACCATAAAAAACAGGCGATTCAATAACAACCCAATCTCCAGGCTGCGTACAGGCCTGCAAACTTAAATTTAGCGCCTCTAGTGCGCCTGCCGTAATGATAATGTCATCGGGTGAAATACTGACCCCTCGCGCGGCATAGCGCTTAGCGATTATTTTGCGAAGCTCAAGATTACCCGGGGGTAAATTGTCCATAGCGCTTGTTAATGAGATCTGTTGAGCGGCACAAGAAATCGACTTGTTGAGGTGCTGGCGCGGATATAAAGAAGGGTCTGGATAGGCAAAACCAAGGCTAAACATATGCGGGTCGCGAGATGCCTGAAGTACCTCGTACACAAAATCATTCACGCTAACGGCATCTGAAACCTCGACTCTGCTATGTACTCTGGCAGATTGCTTAGGATCGGTAGACGCCGCTACCACAAACCCTGAGCGTGCCTTTGAGCTAATGACGCCCTGACTTTCAAGCAATTGATATGCGTGTAGCACCGTCATGAGACTAAAGCCGGTTTGCTCGGCTTGCTTTCTGAGCGACGGTAGTTTCTCACCTTTTACCCAAACACCGCGTTCGATTTGAGCGTTAATTTGACGAGCGAGTTCGTCATACTTAGCCACTAGCTGGCTCCTCTTTGTTAAACGTCCGGTTAGTAGCGCAATGTTGTTGCTATGCACGGGTAACAAGTACACAGAAGTATAACAGTTGAAATGTTGTTCTGTTATTAGAAAATAACAGAACAACACGCGAACAGCCTTCAAAAATGAAGGCTGTCATTAGACGAGGTAGCGTTACAGATTTTCTTCAGCAAAGCTCGCTAAACGGCTTCTTACCACGCCATCAAGGTTTATCGTGGCACTGCCTGAGAAATCTTTAAATTTCTCTACAAGGTAGGTCAGGCCCGATGTCACTGCCGATAGATAGTTGCTATCAATCTGAGCAAGGTTACCGCCTACAATCAATTTGGTACCTTCACCGCACCTCGTAATAATGGTTTTAAGCTGAGATGCCGTTAAGTTTTGCGACTCATCGAGTATTACGATGGCATTTTGGATACTGCGCCCGCGCATAAAGTTGACCGATTTATACTGGATGTTAGCTTTTTCCATGATGTAATTCATTGAGCCTTTGGTGTTTTCATCGTGCTTGTGAAGTACCTCCAAAGAATCAGTAATGGCAGCAAGCCAAGGCAGCATTTTTTCTTCTTCAGTGCCCGGTAAAAAGCCGATGGACTCAGCAATCTCTGGCGTACTTCGCGTTACGATAATTTTGTCGTACATATTGCGCTCTACCACCATTTCAAGCGCTGCAGCTAACGCGAGCAAGGTTTTACCACTCCCCGCCGGCCCGGTTAAAATAACCATATCAATGTGTGGGTCGAGCAAGGCATGAAGTGCCATCGCTTGCCCAATATTTTTAGGTGTTATCCCCCATGCATGACGACTCATCAAACGCTCGTAGCCTAAGTCGAGGACCTCAAGCGTATCACTTGAAATCTCTTCAATAAGGCCAGCAAACTGTTGTGACTCATCCAGTAAAAACTCATTTACGTATGCTTCGGGAAGCATGGATTTGGGTACAGTGTGAATGGTGTCGCGGCCTTCCTGTCGGCTATCTACACTTTTTACATTATCCCAAAAGTTACCTTCAAAGGTGTGAAAACCTCGAGAGAGGTATTTGATATCAGTGATGAGCTGATCGGTGCGATAATCCTCAACATGTGCAAGCCCGGCTCCCTTTGCCTTAAGGCGCATATTTAGGTCTTTGGTCACCAGCACGACCTTTTGTGGCGCAAAGGTCTTTTGTAAGTGTAAAGCCACATTGATAATTCGGTTGTCGTTTTCATTACTGGTGAAAACTTGTTGCGCTTCCACCATATTAAGGTCTGCAAATATAGACAAACTGCCTGTCGGTGCTGTTTGCCCTGCGCCTAGCCCTTCCATTGAAACGCCAGCGAGCATGTCCTCAGGGGTTGCATCGTGTAGTAAATCCTCCATTGCGCGAATAGAAACACGCGCATCGCGAGCGACGTCTTTTTTGCTGTCCTTGATGTAATCGAGTTCTTCTAACACTGTCATTGGAATAACGACGTCGTGTTCTTTAAATGAGAGAAAGGCGTGAGGTTCGTGAAGCAGAATATTGGTATCGAGGACGTAAATTTTGGTATCGGTAGAATTTTTTCTTGGCATCCTTCACTCCGGTAAATAAAGCCAGATTAGCCCAATGGCTTAAGTCACTATGACTTAGGCTAACAAGCTACAGTTCCGCTTATTGAGAAGGTGCCGCTCGAAACAGGACATCCTCCCCTACTCGCGTCGACTGAGAAGCAGTACTACACAATCTGCCTCATGAGTTCGTTGTATTTTTCGAACTCTTTCTTATTCCACCATAATGCAGAAATTCAAATTTAGCACTGTTTTTCTACTTTTATTTTTCTGCGAAGAAAATAGTACTTACCGCATTCGATGCCTACCATTTTTAACGAATAAAGTACCCAATAGTTCTGTACTGTCCATCGATATTCACCATTGATAACGTTTCTGTAGCCAGCGAGGAACTGGCGTCAAATTGGGTAGAAAACGTTAATATGAGATATTCGCCATCGGGTAAACCGGGTAACGTAGTGGGTGCTTGCGCAGTGGCAAGCTCTCTTGAGGTTGCTTCCCCCAAAGGCTTGCGCACCAGTTGCATGGCCTCAACCCATTTTGCTTGTGTCACACTGGTTTTAAAAATAGGGCCGCTTTCATCCCAGCTTTGCGCGTAACGCTGGCTATCAACTAGCAGCAACCAATCCATGCCATCTTGTAGTGTCGCATCATCAATTTGTACAAGTGCTCCTGCTTCCACCACTTTACCTTTGCTGTCAGTGGCGTTAACCGCCTGCGACCAATACATCATCACAACTAATGAGATAATCAGAGCGCCGAGAAGCCACATTAAATGTTGGCGTGATAATGAAAAACTCACCTGGTTTAACGTTGACGAATTGGCCGGTGAGGTAACATTTTGTTGCTCGTATTTATGGGGTGTTACAAGCAACATATCCGGGGTACCATCAAATGCCGCCGCAATGGCTTTGACCGACTCTTGAGAAGCTGACTGATTTTTCTCAATGCGTTGAATGGTTCTCAAGCTCAAGCCAGATACATCTGCTAAGTGCTGTTGGCTCCACGCTTTAGCATTGCGAAGTTCAATGAGTTTTTGGGTGTCTATTTTCATATCCATCTCGCGTCTCCTTCCGTTAATCGCGCCATCTAACGTTAGGAAATTTATCTCGACAGTGATACGACAGTTTTACGTTAACACTGCGACAATGCAAGCCCCGCAAGCGCTCTAGCCGTATACCAATATTCCCCCCTTTCAAGAAGCATGCATTTTGAAAAGTTGTTAAACGAAACTGAGGCTTGTTGTTTTGAAAGAGGGGCGTGAATCACTTTGCAACCTTCAAACGACATGGATGTCGTTTGAGAGCCTCATGGATGAGTTCATGCGTGTCATCGAGCCCAAGCTCGACCACACATATTAGACAAATAAGCTAGTATTAATGACTTATCACAACGCAATGCGTACAATACCGCCCCCGCAAAAAAGGTTGGTGATTTATGAGTTCAGACAGTCAATTTTCAGTAGGTCAACGTTGGTTAAGTAATACCGAAACAGAGCTTGGTTTAGGTGCCATTATTGGTGTCGATTTTCGTTCTGTAGAAGTGCTTTATCCAGCCACTGGCGATGCGCGAATGTATACCAAGCAAGAAGCGCCATTAACACGACTTATCTTTGAAATTGGCGACACGGTAAAAAGCCAAGATGGCTGGGAAATGACCATAACCGAAAAAGAAGAAAGCCAAGGTGTTTTTATATATCACGGTCTACGTGAAGATACTAAGGCTGAAGCACGTTTACCCGAAACCATGCTTGATCACCACATTCGTTTGAACCAACCAGAAAAGCGACTGTTCAGCCAACAGCTTGATCACCCGAAGTGGTTTGACTTGCGCGAGCGCGCTCTGGATTATCAATACGATTACCTTCGCTCTAGCACAATTGGGCTGGCTGGCGCGCGTATATCACTGATTCCGCACCAGCTTCATATTGCTTCTGAAGTGGGTGGCCGTCATGCACCCCGTGTGCTTTTGGCCGACGAAGTAGGCTTGGGTAAAACCATTGAAGCAGCACTTATTATCCACCAGCAATTAAAGACAGGCCGTGCAGAACGCGTGCTAATACTGGTGCCAGATTCATTGGTACACCAATGGCTGGTAGAAATGCTGCGTCGCGTTAATCTGCCATTTTCTATTTACGATGAAAGTCGCTGCGAGGCATTAGAAGACAGCGAGGCCTCTGACGAAGGCGACGTTAACCCCTTTGAGAACGATCAGCTTGTGTTATGCAGTATCGATTTCTTGAGCCAAAGTGAAAAGCGACAACAGCAAATTCAAGCCGCTAGCTGGGACGTGATGGTTGTCGATGAGGCGCACCACCTTGCATGGTCAAGCGATGCTCCTTCTGCAGAATACTTGTGTGTAGAAGCCTTGGCGAATAAAACTCCAGGGGTATTACTGCTTACTGCTACGCCCGACCAGTTAGGCCACGAAAGTCATTTTGCACGTCTTAGACTACTCGACCCTGCTCGCTTTCATAGTTACGATGCTTTCTTAGAAGAAGAATCTAAATACAGCCAACTCGCCGATGCCGTAGCACCACTTTTATCTGACGCAGAGCCAAATGATAAACAGCGCAACAAGCTGGCCGAATTCGCGCCTGATGTTATGGAGCACGCAGGTGATTTGTCTGATTCAAACAATCGACACGCGCTTTTGCATCAACTCATTGACTGCCATGGCACAGGACGAATGCTATTTAGAAACCGTCGCGCCAATATCGAAGGATTCCCAGAGCGTAAGCTAAGCGCCTATGAGCTTGCTCTTCCTGAAGTATACTCAGATGCCGTTTCAGGCGGTGACCTTACTTACTCGCTCTATCCAGAGCGAATGGCGAGTGTGGTAAACAGCTGGACCAAGCACGACCCAAGGGTCGCGTGGCTACTCGACTTCATGCAAGACGTTAAGCCAGAAAAGATCCTACTTATCTGTGCTAGCGCCCGTACCGCACAAGAGCTAGGTGAAGTGATTCGAACTCAAACAGGCATTCGACATAGCGTTTTCCATGAAGGTATGAGTATTGTAGAGCGCGACAAAGCAGCGCATTACTTTGCCGATGAAGAAGAAGGGGCGCAAATACTGTTGTGTAGCGAAATAGGTAGTGAAGGTCGTAACTTTCAATTTGCACATCACCTAGTACTGTTTGATTTGCCTATTACCCCTGACTTACTTGAACAGCGTATTGGTCGACTAGACCGAATTGGCCAGACACAGACGGTACAAATTCACGTGCCTTATTTAGCCAAAACCGCACAACACGTGTTGCTTGACTGGTACCATGAAGGGCTCAATGCCTTTGAAAAAACCTGTCCGACAGGCTCAGGCGTATTTGACGATGTGAAGCCACTGTTGATTGGTGCATGCTTACACCCTGATGATATGGCCGCCCGCGACGAACTGGTCAACATGAGTATTACGCTTAATAGCCAGCTTGTAGCGCAACTTGAAGCTGGACGAGACCGTTTGCTTGAACTTAATGCCTCGGGTGAAGGACGTGTCGAACAACTGCTTGAAGATATTATTACGTTGGATAGTGAGCAAGATTTATCGCGCTTTATGGGGCGTGTTTTCGACGCCATAGGCGTTCAACAAGACGAAAAAGGTAACGACTGCTTCATCCTTATGCCAACGGAATCCATGGTTAGCCAGTTACCAGGACTCGATCCTGAGGGCATGACAGTGACGTACAAACGCCGTGTGGCTACTACACTAGAGAACGTGCAGTTCTTAAGCTGGGACCATCCGCTAGTGCATACTGCAATTGATGTGGTGCTTACCGATGTGCACGGCAAAAGTAGTATGGGCTTCATCGCTGAACCTTCGCTGCCTAAGGGGGCCTATTGGATAGAAGCGCTTTTTGTATTGCACGCGCAAGCGCCAAAAGCACTTCAATTAGGTCGCTTTTTACCGCAAACACCGGTAAGAGTGTGTCTAGATGCTCAAGGCAAACCGTCTGATTTAAGCTTTGATGTAAAACGCAAAGTAGGCCGAAAAATATCAGCACAGCTAATTAAAGCGCTACAACAGCCGCTTGAATTAGCGATAGAAAAAGCGCGTAAACTTGCGCATCAAGAAGCAAACCAAAAGCAGCACGATGCGCTAGCAACTATGCACAATACGCTAAATGGCGAGATTCAGCGATTAAGAGATCTTAAAAAACGCAACCCTGCAGTGCGCGACAGTGAAATAGAATTTATCGAAACCCAAATGAATGCGTTAGATAAAGTTATTCAAGAAGCAGATGTCCAGCTAGACGCACTGCGCATAGTGGTGAATAACCCTTAATGGCAAATCCAAGTTTTGAGTACAAACCACCCATGATGCCTTATCTCGATTTCCTTTATCGAGATGAGGACATCGTTGTGGCACATAAGCCCAGTGGACTATTAAGCGTACCGGGCAAGGCAGCTGAGCATAAAGATGCGTTGATCACTCGGGTCAACGCTGTATTGCCAACTGCCACAGTGGTTCATCGACTCGATATGGCCACATCGGGCATTATGGTGATGGCGTTGAACAAAGACAGCCATCGCCATATCTCCAAGCAATTTGAGCTTAGAAAAACAAAAAAGCGTTACTTTGCCAGCGTCTTTGGCCATATAGCTCAAGATAGCGGCGAAGTAGATTTGCCGTTAATTTGTGACTGGCCTAATAGACCAAAGCAGATGGTTGATTTTGAACGGGGAAAACACGCGTTAACGCACTTTGAAGTAGTTGATCGCATGTATGATACAAACGGACATCCCTTTTCACTTGTTGCGCTTTACCCCATTACCGGGCGCTCACATCAGTTGCGGGTACATATGCTAGAACTTGGTCACCCTATTTTGGGTGATAGGCTTTATGCACATGACAGTGCTTTGGCCATGGCTTCACGCTTGCAGTTACACGCTGAGAGCTTATGCTTTACTCATCCATCTACTAAGCAATGGCTCAACTTTCAATGTCCAGCGCCGTTTAGTCATGTTCGCGCCGAGCCACTTTCTCAAGACTAAATCACGCTAGGAATAAACGCTGGGCAGCGAACTATTCGCGATATTTGGATTGCAGATATTTGTCATTAGGCCGATATACCGTATGTAGACTATTTTAGTTAAAGCGCTTTTTTCGTTAGGACTGGTTCGCAAACAATGATTAAGCATCTGTGCTCGCTTCTATTTTTGATGATACCGACCGTGTATTCATCTGCCGCTGTAGGCGACTTTTTTGCCGATATTAGCCATGCATACTTACCCGGTCAGGTAACAGAAATTATCGCTGGCGACACTATTTTGCCCATTGTCGAAGTTGACGCTCACACCCCCTTGCCACTGGGAACTGCTATTATCATTAGTGAATTGTCTCCAGCGGGATTAACGATGGGACAGGGCGACATGTTGGCTGAAAAACTGGCCGAAAAAGGCTGGAACGTGATTATCAGCCCATTTGAGCAACCGTTACACAATGACGCTCAAGCCACTTCACAAGTAGAAAGCGAAAACCCACCAGAGCAATCAGATAATGTACTGACGATGGACCCAGACATCCATCCTCGAAGTAATCAGCTTACTCAGCATCTCGATTTTGACGACACCAAAAACAAATTAGGCATGCAACTGAACGCACTTAACAACTATCTTCAAGAGCGACAAGGTTACCGACTAATTATCGCACAAGGCATGCTGGCAGCGAGCTTTTTGTCACTAGCAACCACACAACCGTCACTTCACCCTGACACATTTGTCGCTATTTCCCCATTTTGGCCAGATTCCACAATTAACGACTTAGTCGTTGATAATATTGCCCAATCAGACTTTCCGGTCCTAGATCTTGCTGTGGGCAACTACAGCAACTGGGCATCAAGTACCGCAGCACAGCGACGAGTGAGTGCAAAAAATGCACTAAAAATGCACTATCGTCAGGTTGAGATATCGGGCACACCATTAGTCTTTAGTATAAAGCCAGATCAAGAAAGCGCCTATATTCATACACTTACAAACACCACTATTGGCTGGACACGTCATCTAGGCTGGTAAATCTCTGTTCTAGGGATTACGCTAAATTAATCAAGAAAACAATTACCTAGTGAGAAAACGCGCTACGCAATGGCCTGCTAACGAGCAGTTAGATTGTTATGAACTATAATACTTGTATAACGCAAATACGGTTGGGCACCTCGTGACTGTTCAAGATTTCGTAGATAGTAAAGCGAAGCAACTGTGTTTTTATTTGAAAGCATTCTGGCAGGGCGAACTTCCCGCAGAGGAGCTCGAGCTCTTCTTTTGGGACAGCATGGAAGAGTGGGGCCAGATTGATTACACATTAACACAGCCATATACGCCAAAAGAACGTGTTTTTTGGCATCTATTACACCAAGTGCATTATTGGAATGGCGATAAACTTGAAAACGATAAATACCTCTTCGACGAATTAAGTAACTGCGTCAACTTTCTTGATGGATTAGGGCATTGCCCTTTAGATTGTGTGGGTGTTCGCCCCTAACCCACGCGTTCTCCTCTCTTACCACAATAAAAACCATTCTCTAGGTTGCTTATCATCAATGTTCATGGCTCAATGACATTTTTGCATACTCGCCAAGGGCTAACTTATTTGTTCTCTGCATTAAACACCTATAAAGACAAACGCTTTCTGAGTATTTTTTGTTTCGGAATATCCAGTGGTTTTCCATGGATAATGATTGGTTCTGTGCTCTCTGCTTGGCTTAAAGACGAAAACTTATCACGTTCTGCAATTGGGTTATTCGGCATTATCTTTGCCACGTATTCGTTTAACTTTTTATGGTCGCCTTTACTAGACAAACTCAAGCCACCTTTTTTAGGGCAGCGCCGAGGCTGGATTATGGCTATGCAAGGTGCTGTTGTTGTGTGCTGCCTTGTTATGTCTCAACTGAGTGCTACTAGTGATTTATTTTATATTGCACTTGTAGGCCTTTTCATCGCAATTGCCTCCTCTACACAAGATATAGCCATTGATGGCTTTCGCATAGATACCATTGCAGAGAATGACAAAGATGGTATGTCAGCGGCTTCTTCTGTCGCCACTGCAGGATGGTGGACAGGCTACGGTGGCTTGGGTGCAATTCCCTTTTATCTTGCCGACTATACCGCCTACACATGGCCTGATATCTATCTACTTTTAGCCGTCATGATGCTTCTGCTAATGGTTGCGACATTGCTGACCAACGAGCCTGAAATTGATAGAAAAGCACTTTTAAGCCAAATAACGCACGAAACTGGCAGCGGCGTTCTGTATTGGCTTAGAGCGACATTGATAACGCCTTTCTCAGAGTTTTTTAGTCGAAACGGCGTGAAACTAGCTGCCTCTTTCCTGTTATTTATATTTTTGTTCAAGATTGGTGAAGCATTTTTGGGGCGTATGAGTATCGTCTTTTACAAAGAAATTGGCTTTTCAAATAGCGATATAGGTACGTACTCAAAGCTGCTCAATTGGTGGGTTACTATTGTATTTTCGCTTTTAGGCGGCCTGGTTAATATCCGCTACGGCATTTACAAAGGGCTAATGATTGCGGGCATTGCCATGGCGGCCTCTAACCTTATGTTTGCGCTAATTGCACAGACAGGTCCATCAACGGGCTTGTTAGCAATAACCGTGATAGTGGATGGTTTTACAGGTGCGTGGAGCACAGTCGCTATGGTGGCGTTTATATCGTTACTTTGCAATCGTGCGTTCAGTGCAACCCAGTATGCACTTATGGCCTCATTAAGTGTTGCTGGACGCACACTGGTGGCCTCAAGCAGTGGATTTGTTGTTGACGCCCTTGACGGTAATTGGAGCCTGTTTTTTATTGCTACAGCCCTTATGGTCATACCCAGCTTGTGCTTTCTGTATAGCATTCGCGAAAATATAAAAAAAGTCGAATATTCAAATAACTAAGTGTTAATTTTTTACTCATAACCTTGCAAGTAAACATAAGTTATCTACAGTTAATGAAGAAAGAAATATTCATGTTCTGTTAACTCGTTGATATAGCAATGTCACTGCAAGGAAGTACTTTGGTAACGGAGAAGCTTAGTCATTCAAACAAAAGGGTCAAAAACACCCGCCGCGAGCGTGCACTGTCGAAAGTTAAGATTGCGATGGTCACTATTGTACTTGTCACGCTCGCATCACTTACTCACATACTCAACCAACAACAGCACGCGATTTCAGCATTGAAACAACACAGTGCATTCGAAGACGCGCTAATTTCAACTGAACAACAGATCAATCGTTACCAGTACAGCCAAAATATTGCCCTGGTAGCGCCTTTGCAAGAAAACTTACTAGCCACTTATCAACGGATAGCAACACATTTTGCACAAGAGCAGGAAATCAAATTCGTTGAGAATGAACTCTCCTTTGAAGCATTTGAGGGCAAGCAACGCAGCCTAATGCGAGAAGCAAACCATAGTGTTATTCAAGATACTATGCTTCAACTCTACACCTTGGCTGTACTGCCCTCTGAACAAGCCGCCCAGTTGCTTAATGCCGTATTCACACTTACACCATTAATCAATGCTATTCAAACTCAGGAGAGCGCACTTCAAAACCAAATATCGTCAATTAGGCAACAGATGTTGCTTGTACTCATTTTTTCAGTTATTACGCTGGCATTAATTCAAGTAATTGGGTGGCTGTTTGGCAAGAATCAGCCTCATAAATCCACTTCGCTGTTACATCGTTCAGCGCTTCGCGTGTCTTTTGCTGATAAAGAGCAGCGTCATCAAAAAGAGTTTATTCAACTTATTAGTCACGAGTTTCGAGCACCTATTAGCGTAATTATTAGTGCTCTAGAGCTTATTCCCAATATGGAAGCGCAGCGCAGTCGACTTATCCAGCAAGCTGAGCAATCAAGCTATCGGTTACTCAGTCTAACCAATAATTTAACCGAACTATTGTCAGACAATATAGAAGACGACCTACAACCCCAGTCCATTGATTTAATTGGGCTCCTTGATGAGTGTATTTCCCCCTTTTCGATTCAAGTAAAAGACAAGAAAGTTGAGTTGAATATGCATTGCAGCCATAGTGTGCCGCATTTTGTTGAATCTGACCCTGTTGCTATTACTAAAGTCGTTACCGCCATTTTAGACAACGCGGTAAAATTCACTTCATCTGGCCTAATCGACGTCACCATTACAACGCTGGTAAAACACCAAGGTATTTTCCTTGTTGTTATTATCAGCGATACTGGTATTGGTATTGACGACGACACACAAGCGAAAATGTTTGATCGCTTCTACCGCGGAAAGCATGCTACTACGCATCGTTATCCTGGCGCGGGTATTGGCTTATCGGTGGCTAAGCGCAGTCTTGATAAGCTAGGTGGTTCATTGAGTGTAAATAGCACCGTAGGGGTCGGTAGTGAGTTCAAGGTGCATATTCCTATTAAACCGTTGGAAACACCTATCATTGAGGTATCTTCTCCGTCTAATGCAAAATTTGCTGTAGTCGATGATCTGGAGATCTCACGTCTTCATTTACAATCAATCATTACCTCGCAAGGCTTCAGCGCACGTACCTTTTCATCTGGTGCCGAATTGATTAACCTTCACGATGAAGTACTGCAGTTCAGCGCTATCATTGCCGATTTATACATGCCAGGTATGACAGGACTCGAGTTAGTTAAAACCCTCTCAGCGATTTACGGCGAGCGCGTCCCCCCTGTCGTCGTACTCTCTGCTACCCCCGATATTGCCAATATCATTGCTAACTCCGATTTACCCATTTATCAAAGTTTCGTGAAGCCCATTGATAAACAGAGACTTGTCGACACGCTGCATAATTTAGCCATGAATAAAACGAAGATAATGGCCCCCGTTACACGAGCAAACATACTGGTTGTTGAAGACGAGCCAATTAATGCGGAAATGGTGGAGCACATGTTGACATGTATGGGGCATGCCGTGACTATCTGCTACAACGGTGACGATGCCATTATTCGCGCAAATGAAAGCGCGTATGATTGTGTTCTGCTCGACATCAATTTGCCCGATCTAAGCGGCTTAGAAGTAGCAAAGATATTACGGGAACGCAATCCAGACCTCCCTATTATTGCACTTACTGCCAATGCACAACGAGACGATAAGGAAGCCTCATTAAGGGCTGGAATGCGCTATCACCTCGTCAAACCCATTACCTTTCAAGAGCTTAAAAATACGCTTAAACTTACCATTTAAGCGCATATTGGGTGTTTTGATGTTTAGCTAAAGCGTTACCGATTCAAATACTCGGTGCTGATTTCTGCCGTTTTGCTTGGCTTCATAAAGGGCTTGGTCAGCCAGTTCAAGCCAGCCCATTGCGCCTTTAATGTTGGAATCAAACTCCGCCAAGCCTAAACTGATGGTAAAGCGAATGGTTTTTCCCTCATGCTCAACTTCTAAGCGCTGAGCGAACTGACGAATGCGTTCAGCCACTACTTTTGCATTGTCCAACGCCGAGTCGGTCAAGATGATTGCAAACTCTTCACCACCATAGCGACCTGCTAAATCTGTTTCGCGGATGCAACGTTTGATCAGCGCAGCGAGCATTTTAATTACTTTATCGCCGGCTTGGTGACCATAGGTATCATTAATACGTTTAAAGTGGTCTATATCCAGCATCATTGCTGTGCTTGGTTTTCCGCGGCGTTTACTCAACTTGAACACTTCATCGAAGCGTTCTTGCCAATAGCGGCGATTGTACAACCCAGTTAGGCCATCGACGCGACTGGCCGTTTTTAACTCTTCGTTTAAGTGCTCCATGCCGAGTTTCCCCAACGCCTGCTCTGTCACATCGTAAACCAACATGCAAAACTGCTCGACATGGCCCGCTTTATCGACAATAGGGAACATAGTCACGTTCTGATACATATGATCTGCAGCACAGGTTACTGGGCGATTACATCCAAACTTAAACAAATATGGGCGCTGCTCCCAAATGATAAATACGGGGCTTTTAAGGTTAAATACGGGGTCTACTTTGGTACGTAGCCATTGCTCATCAATTTCTGAAAATTGACTAAACAAGCTCTTTCCAACCATATCGACACTGCGCATGCCCCCATGGTTTTCCATGAATTTGTTCCACACTTTCACCTCAAAAGTGCGGTCGAGGATCACTACGCCGACCTCAATAGAATTTAAGAGCTCACTAGGCAATGCCGTTGAATCAGATAAAGTCGCCGAGTTAAATGAATCTGTTGGGATGCTCATAGACTGTCCTTGTCGTCGTTGAGAAGTCGAGAGTACAGTTGATTAATGGCGTCACCGGGAAACAACAACAGCAAGTCAAACGAGATATCTCTTGCCTTTATTGCATATCCTATTTCGATGGCCATAAGCTTTCCCCATCGATGCACGTTATCACTTAACAACGTCGACAAGCCTTTGTGCTGGCCTAATAACACAGGGTGCGTGTGACTAAACTCAACGTTCAGCTGTTCAGACAACCCATTTAAGCATGCCCCTATTAGGATATTCGATACATCCATCAACGCCTCAAGCGCAAGGCTGGCGGGAGACTCAGATGGAGGATACTTCAGTAACTCTACAATATTTTGCGAGTTTGTATCATTGAAAATCACCAGTGCTTCGCCACTGATACCTTCACTGACAAACCCTTTTGATACCGCTGACACACTGTCGTTGCGATTTATCTCTGCCACAGCCATTGAAAGTTCATTACTTTCAATTAAGTTAACATTGGGAATGGGTAAGTCGATAAACTCGCCGAGTAGCTCGGCAAGACTCTCCCCTGCGCGTCCCATGGCAATATTTACCATTTCACGGCAAGCATCTAACTTGTCTTCATCCGATGTGGCGCTGTCTTGTGTATGAGCCGCTGTTGAGTCAGCCTTTCCGCTATAAATACCGTACGACGATAAAATATGGGTCAGTTTTTCGTTGTCTATTGGCTTGCGTATAAAATCGAGTGCCCCCAACGCAATCATGCGCTCTCGCGCTTGCGCCTGAACATCACCTGATACCACAATGACTAAACACGGCAGGTCTTCCTCTCGGATAACTTCCATCGTTTGGTAGCCATCCATCACAGGCATATTTAAGTCCAAGAACACAACGTCGCCCTTACCTTCACGAATGAGCGTAAGAGCTTGATTGCCATCTTCGGCAAATGAAATATCCACATCCCAACCATCGGGTATACTGCGCGCCATTTGGCGTCTTGCGAAGCCCGAATCGTCGCAAATTAAAATAGGAGTACTCATAGTAGCTCCTTATATCGCAACGGGTGCTTTGATATGCGGATGTGACTGGTAATTTTTGAGTTCGAAATCTTCAAATTTAAACCCAAAAATATCTTTAACTTCTGGGTTAATAACCATCGTAGGGCGTTCAAATGGCTCGCGGCTTAATTGCAACTCCACTTGTTCAAGATGGTTCGAATACAAGTGTGCATCACCTAGCGTGTGGATGAAATCACCCGGCTCTAAGTCACAAACCTGTGCCATCATCATGGTTAACAGTGCATAACTTGCAATATTAAAAGGCACACCTAAGAAAATATCGCCACTGCGCTGATACAACTGACAGCTAAGCTTCCCATCTAAAACATAAAATTGAAAAAGCGTATGGCATGGCGGCAATGCTTGTTTACCCATGGCCGCATTTTCTTTTGGTGAGTAATTGGTATCGGGTAGCACTGCGGGGTTCCAGCCGCTAACAATTAACCGTCTTGAGTCTGGATTCGTTTTTATCTGCTCAACGACTTCAGCTATTTGATCGACAGAAGTACCATCTCCTCTGTCCCAGCTTCGCCATTGATGGCCGTACACAGGGCCTAACTCGCCCTCGTCAGTGGCCCACTCGTCCCAAATACTTACGCCATTTTCTTTTAAATACGCAATATTGGTTTCACCTTTTAGAAACCATAATAGCTCATGAATGATGGATTTAAGGTGACACTTTTTGGTGGTCACCAACGGGAATCCTTCCTGGAGGTTAAAGCGCATTTGGTAACCGAAAACACTCAGTGTTCCTGTACCGGTTCGATCTTCCTTTTTCACACCCGTATCACGTACATGGCGCATTAGAGCGAGATATTCTTTCATCGTTATTCTTATATTTTTTTACTGTTCAACACGGTCTTTCTTGCGCGTATACGCACGCACTATTAATCCTATTCCTAAAGCAATCATAGGTAAACAAAGAAGTTGCCCTTGGCTTAGTCCCATTTGATATAAGCCAATATGTGCGTCGGGCTCTCTAAAATACTCCACGATAAAACGGAAGCTGCCATAACCTAATAAAAACAAGCCACTTACAGCACCAATGGGGCGTTTCTTAGCCGAAAACAGCCATAAAATTATGAATAATAGCACGCCTTCAAGTGCAAACTCGTATAATTGAGAAGGGTGTCTGGGCACATTGCCAGCATTAGGGAAAATGACGGCCCACGGCACATCAGTAGTACGTCCCCACAACTCAGCATTTAAAAAGTTACCGATACGCCCAGCCCCTAATCCTATTGGCACGAGGGGCGCGACAAAATCGCCCAACTGTAAAAACGTGGTGTTCATGCGCTTAGCTTGCCAGAATAAGGCCGCCAATACGCCCAGCAAACCGCCGTGGAATGACATCCCACCCGCCCAAATCTTGAATAGATAAAGCGGATTGTCGAGAAACATACCAAATTGGTAGAAGAACACATAGCCAATACGGCCACCTAAAATAACGCCGACAAAACTCCAGAAAAGTAAGTCACTGAGCTGCTCTCGACTCCAGTCAGTCTGAGACAGTCGCTTCTGCGCCAATAAATAAGCGGCGATAAAGCCCACTAGGTACATAAGCCCATACCAGCGAACGCTAAGTGGACCTACACTAAAAATAACGGGGTCGATACTGGGAAAAACCAGGTAACTGCTCTGTTCCATTATGTTATTCAATTCCTAAAATCATTCTTATACTGACAAGTACTAGCAAGCACGCAAGCATTGACTTTAATACACGCACGTTCACTTTCTGACCTAATTTAGCACCAATGTTCGCCGTGAACATAGAGGTCGCTACAATACCCGCTGTCGCCGGCAAATAAACATACCCTAAACTATGGTTCGGTACGTCTGTCTCATTGAGACCCGCAATGATAAAACTGGCGGTACCAAAAACTGCAATTACCAAACCACAAAAAGCGGCGCACCCAATTGCAGCTCGGATATTTACTTTAAACCACACCAATGCAGGCACTAATAGTGCGCCCCCACCAATGCCCATCAGTGCACTGAGGGTACCAGCAACGATCCCTACTGCGCCAAGTGTTGCTTTTGAGGCGTCGTTATCTGATGCTTTTTGCTTTCCAAAAATCATTTGTGCGGCGATAAGCATAACGAGTACCGCGAATACATCTTTTAACATTTCACCTGAAATATGGCTGGCAATCTGGGCACCGCCAACAGCCCCCACCGCTATTCCCATACCGGTATATAACACAACATTTGGCTGAATATTGCCAAGCCGATAATGCGCAAAAGCCGACGACATACCTGTGAAAATAATCGTTGAAAGCGATGTTGCGATAGCCACTGGCATAACCGCTTCGGTTGTCATTCCCAAAAAATGTACAAGTAAGTATGAGAGCGCGGGCACAATGATGAGTCCGCCACCGATACCTAACATGCCCGCCAATATACCCACAATGGAGCCTAGTAATAAGCAACTTACTAGGATAACAACCATAGGTTCCATGTTTTGTTCCTTTGAAATATCGCGCACAAGCGTAACACACACTGCTAGAGAGAGCATGCACCGCTTGCACGAATTCAGGTGACCACTTGGTTGTATTTACGGTTTACGCTCTGTACACCTATGCGCCAGCGCGTATCAGTCCGCCTAACCCCTTCGTTTCAAGGTATTCATTTAAATGCGTAAATACCTCTTCTTGACTTACCGATGTGAGTGCCAAAGAAAGTAATTGCTTACACTCATCTAAGGTAACTTTGCGAATTAACCAGTTTATCTTTCGTAAGTTAAAGCCATTCATACTTAAACGGCGATATCCCATTCCCATCAGTAACAAGGCGCCAGCAGGCTCACCCGCTATTTCGCCGCAAATGGTAACTGGCACCTGGCTTTGATTAGCCTTTTGCACCACGTCATATAGCGCCCCCAACACCGCTGGGTGATAGCTGTTATAAAGACCCGCGACACGGGTGTTATTTCGATCAACGGCCAAGAGATACTGGGTTAAGTCGTTGCTTCCCACCGAAAAGAAGTCAACATGCTTTGCCAATTGTGGCAATTGATACAGCACTGAAGGTACTTCTAACATAATACCTAGCTTGGGCTTGTGTATCGTTTTATTCTCTGGAGCTATCTCGTCTGATATTTCGTAATATGCTTGGTTAATTAAACGTTTTGCTTCTTGCACTTCTGACACGGTAGAGATCATTGGCAGCATAATTTGCAGGTTGCTCAATCCTATGCTCGCCCGCAGCATAGCCCTAACTTGTACGAGAAAAATTTCAGGATGGTCTAGGGTTAATCTAATACCTCGCCAGCCAAGAAACGGATTCTCCTCGTTAATCGGGAAATAAGGGAGCGGTTTATCACCACCGACGTCGAGCGTACGCATCGTAATCGGGAGTTCAGGCGCAGATTCTAATATCTGACGATATAAACTCACCTGCTCTTGCTCAGAGGGGAAGCGCTCGCGCAGCATAAATGGAATTTCGGTTCTATAAAGACCGACGCCCGCGCCTATTTGACCCGCGTTAAGCTCAACTTCGGCGGATAATCCAGCGTTGATATAGAGCGACATACGACAGCCATCAATACTCTCGCACGGCTTATCGGCCTCAGCATCAATTCTCTCGGCAATTGCCGACTCTTCTTCAATGAGCTGAATAAACTCAGCTTTAATATTGCGCTCTGGTGAAACAATGACTTCACCAGAGTAACCATCGAGAAGGATTTCTTTATCTTCAAGCAGTGCTGGCGTGACATTCTGACACCCCATTACTGCAGGTACCCCCATGGCTCTGGCAAGAATTGCTGCGTGAGAGTTGTTTGACCCTCTAATTGAGATAATGCCTTTCAGCTTGTCTCTGGGAAATTCAGCCAGCATAGGCGCAGACACTTCATCTGCTACCAGAATACTGGGGACGGTAATTGTTTTCTCTTCAACTTGTTGACCGTTTGCTTCAAATAATATGTTCGCCAAAATACGGTCAGACAGGTCAATAATATCAATGGCACGCTCCTGCATGTAGGGGTCGTCCATTGCCTGAAAACGCGCTGCATAGCTTTCTACAACCATCTTCAATGAGGAAGCGGCATCCCACCCTTGACGGATCTTATCCTCGACTTCACGCCCTAAACTATTGGCATCAAGCAAATGGTGATACAACTGAAATATTGATTTGACGTCATCGGGAATACCGTCATCGAGACGTTTAGATAACGCGTCTACATGGCCTCGCGTTACCTCCACACCTTTGCGGTACAACTGAATCTGGTCGGCGGGCGACTGAGTGCGCTTAACAACCCAGTTTTTCAAGTTAACCGACTTGTCCTGAGACACGCCCTTACCAATAGCGAGTCCTGGCGAACCCGCTATTCCCCGTACATTTTTTTGCTGTGCGATGCTATCGGGTGATGATGAAAGCGTTAATGCCCCTCGAATATCTGCGTTTGTGATTTCAAGGGCAAGCTGAGCTGCAAGAGTAACGAGAAATGCCTCTTCGTCTTCACTGAAACGGCGCATTTCTGATTGTTGCAGCGTTATTACCCCTAACACGCGACGCTGATTGATAATTGGCGTGCCTAAAAACGCATTGTAGTTTTCTTCTTTAACTTCGGGGTAGTGTTTAAAGCGAGGATGGCTGTGTGCATTAACAATATTGAGTGGTTCTTCGCGCTGACCCACTAAACCAATAAGACCTTCTGAGAAGCCAATGCGCACTTGCTCAACCGCATCAGGATGTAAGCCGTCAGTGGCCTTTAAAATAAACTCCTGGGTGTCATAATCGGCAAGATAGATTGAACACGAGTCGACATCTAGCGTTTGTTTGACGCGAGAGGCTAAACGAAATAAGGCAGTGTCTAGCGCAGGAATTTGATTCATTTCCTGCACTATTCGCTTTAAAGTGGTTAGCATTGTGCCTGTATTACGTTGAGTACTCACCCGTTAATCCTTGCTCATACATCTTTCGCGAGTTGGTTAAGCCTGCGCAGGCCACCGTCCATGCAATCAACCTCGCCTGCGCTTTTTACCACGCTTGCTAGGCATAGGGCTGCTGCGCTGCTGAGTTCGGTGTTGTGCAGATAACACAACCGGTGAAAACTCTTTCATCACCCGTCTATACACATCACGCTTGAACGACACAACGTTGCGAATGGGATACCAATAGCTAACCCACCGCCAATCATCAAATTCAGGATGACCGGTTTTAAGTACATTAACATCTCGCTCGTTACAATCGAGTTGCAACAAGAACCATTTTTGCTTTTGTCCTATACAAACAGGATTACTACCTTGTCGAATTAATCGCTTTGGCAGTTTGTATCTAAGCCAGTTACGGGTAACACTTAAAATAGTGACATCTTTCGGTGTCAGCCCTACTTCTTCGTGAAGCTCGCGGTACATAGCTTGTTCAGCAGATTCCCCTTCATCAATTCCGCCTTGAGGGAACTGCCATGAATGTTGACCATAACGTCTTGCCCAAAATACTTGACCCATTTTGTTGCAAATCACTATGCCCACATTCGCACGGAATCCATCGGCATCTATCACATAGACTCCCGGGCACACTATACTGTTATATGTTTTCATTCTTCCACAAACTATGCTCCAATCATAGTGTTAATATTCATCGTCGATGTTCAATTAGGAAAATAACGTAGTTTATGCAACCTCCAGTGTCTCCCCCTACCTCGCCAGACGACTTACTTGCCCGTTGTCATGCCATTGCAGGACTTACTCTTGGCGAGTTAGCAGATATGGCCAATGTGGCAATTCCGGCTAATTTGCAGCGCCATAAAGGGTGGCCAGGTATGCTGATTGAAAAATGGCTCGGCGCGAGTGCGGGCTCTAAGCCACAGCAAGACTTTCCAGAGCTTGGCATTGAATTAAAAACCATACCCATTGATGGTCAATTTGCGCCATTAGAGACAACGTATGTGTGTTTTGCCCCACTGCTCATGACACCCGGGATCACGTGGGAGACGTCAAATGTGCGCAATAAGTTACAGCAAGTACTATGGTTACCCGTTGAGGGCGCGAGACATATTCCATTGGCTGAGCGACGTGTAGCTACGGGCTTTTACTGGCGCCCGAGCGAAGAAGAAGATCAACTATTAAAAGATGATTGGGAAGAGTTGACCGAACAGATCATTACAGGCAATGTCGAGTCAATAACCTCAAGGCAAGGCAATGCACTGCATATTCGCCCTAAGGCAGCAAACGGGAAAGTATTGACCGACGCGCTTAACCCTGATGGCGAAAGAATAAAAACACGCCCACGCGGCTTTTACCTTAGAAAGACATTCACCCATCGTATAATGATGAATGCCTTTTTTGCTTGAACACTAGCTATCGATGGCGAAGGTGCTTCACCAGATAATCACTTAAGAATTTTTCCGAATTGATCCCTACGCGTTTAGCCACTGCCGCCACTTTTGCATCGCTGCGTAGTAACACGTTTTTGGCATACTCTAACCGGTAGTGAAAAATAAAACGTCGAAAGTTTTTCTTATCAGAAAGGCGCAACGCCAGAGCAAGTGCAGTAGGGTCCATATCGGCTCCCTGACAAAATTGCGCTATGGTGACAAAACGTTCCTTGTACACTTTCGATTCAATAGTGTAACGCTCTGCCTTCGATATTAAACTGCTGATTTCATAAGGGTTCGACTTCTCAGCATCTAACCGCTCATAATCAAGGGGAGATGGCGATGTTCGACGTACAAACGTAAGTGAAAATAGCACCACTAAGATCGCTCCACCTAACATTAGGTGATGAAAACTCTCCCAAAATGGCACGGACAGAAAACCAAAAGTGGCGGCAGTTACAAGCAAAATACTCATAAAAGCAACCCCTACAAGGCTACCCATTACGCCAGCAAGGCGTGGCGCTTTAAGCTTTTTAATGTCAACAGCTTGTTCAGGCAGATGACGATGGTACAACTGGATTTGCTCAGTGATGAGTATACCGATAAGCAGCACACTAAATCCGGCCAGTAACGACGCGATATACGCGGGCCATAAAAATAGAGGGTCTCCGGTAGGCGAACTAACAAACCACTGCTGTTTTTCTTGTGTGCTAATAAGTAACACGCTTAACTGAAATAGCCCCGTTACTGCCACAGGCCACCAAAGGCGGCGCCGTGCACTCGGCTTATCGACTAGCATTGGCTTGATGGCGCGATAGCAGCACGTGACAGCAATCACTGCAAATACTTCAGACAAGCCATAAAGGTATGCATAATCAATGGCGTTAGCCAATCTTAGCCATTCATCAAACATGAATAATGGCCAACACACAAAAGCTCCCACTAGGTAGCGTCGGCTTGTTAAGTTCACTTTAAGAGAAATAAGCCTAAGTAGCCCCGCGCAATACAGTGCTACAAGCATATAAAGAAGATAATTATACATCGTTGCCGTCATTGACACTGCCCGTCCTTGAAACTGTGTCTTACTACCAATAAATATCGCGCTGCATTGCTACTGTGCGCGTACGTTCCATAACTTTAATTAGCGTGGTCAGTTTTTCGGCCGTCCACTTGCGAAGCTCATCATGAGATTCCACTTCTGCATCGTCAATTGACTGCTTAAGCATCAAGAGCGCATTCAACTCGTCTATTCCGGTCAGTAAGTCTAGCCACGGCGCACGAAAGTTGCCACGCTCTTCTACAAACAAGTCACCGAGTAAAAAGCCGCTCCACAGGGTTTGACGCAATAATATTTCTACCGCGGCATAATTTGCTGGGCCCATGGTTTTACTCAAGGGCATACTTTGCTGTACGGTTTGCCAGCCCTGTGACAACCACCCTTTGGCGTGGTCGAGGACAGGGTGATCATACCCTGTAGCAACTTTCTGCCAAGGCTTATTCTGAATTAGCTTTATCGCGAGCAGTTTAATGTCTGTAGCGTCATTATCAAACAGTAATTTTTCGGGTTCATGGGCGTGCATTAAGCCAGCCTGACGCCCTTGCAAATAACTCACAATAGCAGGTTGTTTACTTAAGGTTTTGTTGAACAGGCTTTTTTTAGACAATAAATAGCGCAGACTCTGTAAATCGTCTTGCCAACTCCACTTTTGAGCGTGTTCGACTAATTTTTTGTGCAACGATAACAACTCAGGGCATTGTAATACGGGTAAATAAAGCGACACGCTTTGCAGTAACAAGCGGATACTCTTTTCCACTTCGGCAAGCATTTTTATAGCCCCGCTTTCACAAAAAACGTGCTCATGGTGCTGCCAATGCGCTAAGGCAGTTTGCACAGCAAGGCAAAACGCCTCTTCGGTTGATATGGAATCTTCAAGCGCCAGAAAATCAGGCAAGTACCTCACTTTGGCATTAAACCCATGAAGCAATTGATAACCTTGAGCCGCCTTAGACACATCACTTAGCCTAACCGGCATATTGTCATTGATTAGGACTGCCAGCGTGAATAGGCTATTAATGTCGCCTGACATTAATTCCAGCTCAATTTCATTGATAGGCGAACTTGCTTTATCTGTAGTAGCTTCACCACAGTCTAATACAATTTCTACAGTACTTTCCCCTAGGTCAACAACATAGGCGTGACGGGTAAAGTGCGTACTAAACTGCTTTGATAAACTGTCATTTTTGGTGGCTATATCCCAATCTTGTGGCCACACAGATGGCTCAAACAGCGTTAAATCAGGACTGGCGTTATCAAGCGGTACGTTGAACTCTGAGCGTTTATGTAAGCCGCCACTCACCACACCATTGGTTTTGAGAGTTTGCTCGTACTGTCCATTGTTTCCACGTACTCTAAAACCCATCTTATGTTGTTGAAAATCCAGTTTACTCGTATCGTAGTAATCATTTTCCAACCGCATCTCTTTATGCGATTTCACATTGATTTGGTGCTTTTCAAAAAGCGGTAATACACGTTGCGAAAATGCTTCATGAGCATGTTCACCGGTGACAAATTTTAATTCTATTTCTGACATGGTTGCGCTAAGCACAGCTTTAGATGCTGACACCTTACCTTTGATAACAGCTTAGCGCAATCGCGATACACCGATGTATCCGTGTTGGCAGGTGTTTTTTACTCAACAATAGTGCTCGTACCTTTAAGACAAAAGTGGAACACACTTGCCTTTATTGCGGTCAACCAATACCATCTTGTTGTTTTAAACTCAGAATTGGACTTCATATGATACGAAAGTGGTTAGCAGCAGCCCTTGTTGCATGCTCTTTTCAAGCATTTTCGCTACAGGACACCGCTGATTTAGAAGCATCGTCATCACACTATATAAGAGATGACTTGTTTATTTTCATGCACACAGGCGCAGGCCGAAACTATCGCATATTGGGCTCAATAGAAGCGGGCACCCCTATTACCGTTTTAGACAGAGACAATGATGCTGAGTTTACCAAGATTACCGATAACGAAGGCCGCACTGGTTGGGTAGAAAGCCGATTTGTGTCAAATACCATGTCACAAGCAGAGCAATTGCCGATTATAAGTGAACAGCTAGCGGATAGTCAGCGCAGTTTACAATCTGCACAATCTGAGAACGCACGACTGCGCCAACAACTCAACGATGCGCGCCAGCAAGTGTCTACATTGACGACAACTAGTGAAGAGCAAGCAGCCGAGGTCACTCGCCTTACTGCAAAAGTTGACAGTGCTAACAAAGATGAGCTTGTAACCTGGTTTACCCGAGGCGGTATGGTGGCAGGCGCAGGTATTTTACTGGGTGTGCTGCTAACCTACTTACCCAAGCGAAAGCGCAGAAATAGCGAATGGATGTAATAAAAAGGCCAGCATAAATGCTGGCCTTTTTTGTCGTTATAGGCGTTAGACGCTTACTCGTCGTCTTCAACCAATGTCATCAGTGATGTATTGCCGCCAGAGGCAGTCGTATCAATACTAATCGTTTTCTCAGTCATCAGTCGCTGAATAAGATTATCGTTATACTCTGCAGTGATCACAGGCAAAATTGCGCCTTCACGTGACGACAACATAGCGGTAATACGTGCCGTGCGCTCTGTATTAGAATCAACAACAACGCCAGATAGGTCTTCGTCCATTAATAAGGTATCAAGATGTGCCAGACGTGCGACTTGGAATAAGCCTTTTGGCGCACCTGTGGACTCGAACTTATTCTGAATTTCTACCGCTTCGTCGTAGAAAATTTCAGAGACTACTGACACTACTGGGTTACCAGTAGATAGCGCCGTTACGATAGAAAGCAACCAATATTCAAAGGTTACGTCTTTATCAGCAAAGCACACTAGAATACCGCGCGGCTCAAGATATAACTTGTTCGACTCGCCCGTTGGGCCAGGTAACGTTTGCGGTTTTGCGAGTTTTCGCTCAACGCTGGTAAGCTGTTGACGGGCTGTCGCTAACGTACGATTTAAGTCATCGGCTAACTCATCAACAATGTCTACTTTCGCTATTTTCGCGAGTAGTTGACGGACCATTGATATGCGGTCGTTTAGTGGTGTGTGACGCCACTGTACTTCAACCGCTTTCGCTTTATCCATCATCACGTGAGCGCGTTCTGCAATTTTCTCATCGCCCACCAGTGCTGCATCTGTCGCATCAACATCATCAATATGCGATGGCTTAGGTGTTGCACGTTCTACCATTAGACGAGATAAGTAGTTTGGACCACCCGCTTTAGGACCTGTACCAGACAATCCACGGCCACCAAACGGCTGAACACCGACAATCGCACCAATCATATTACGGTTAATGTAAACGTTACCCGCACGACTCTTTGCGGCTAATTCGTTAGCACGCTCTTCAATTCGCGAGTGGATCCCCATAGTAAGGCCATAGCCAGTACCATTAATTTGCTCTAATACCGAGTCTAAGTCTTTTGACTTAAAGCGCACCATGTGAACGACAGGCCCAAATACCTCTTTTTCAAGCACATTGATGTTTTCAATTTCATAGAGTGTTGGCGTAAAGAAAGTACCGTTATCAAAACCTGCCGGCATTTCATTGCGATAAAGTAACTTACCTTTATCTTCCATATATTTCTGATGATCAGTTAAGCTTTTAAGGGCTTTTTCGTCAATCACTGGACCTACATCGGTAGCAAGCTGTGTAGGGTCGCCTACGGTAAGCTCTTTCATCGCGCCGATAAGCATATCGGTAAGATCGTCTGCGATTTCCTCTTGTACGAAAAGTACACGTAGTGCTGAACAGCGTTGACCCGCACTTTGGAAACCAGAATGAATGACGTCGTCTACCACCTGCTCTGGCAATGCAGTAGAGTCGACAATCATACAGTTTTGACCACCAGTCTCTGCAATAAGAGGCACCTGTTCGCCACCACGCTCAGCAAGCACTTGTGAAATTAGCGTACCCGTTTGGGTCGACCCTGTGAACATTACCGCTTTAATGCGCTCGTCTGGTAGCAAGGTATCGCCGACTGCTTTACCCGGTGACACAATGAGTTTTAACGCATCTTCAGGTAAACCAACCGAATGCATAATATCCACAGCGCGCTTGGCGATAATACTGGTTTGCTCGGCGGGCTTAGCAATAACCGTGTTACCCGTTACCAAGGCCGCTGCAACTTGCCCCAAGAAAATGGCAAGTGGGAAGTTCCAAGGACTAATACACAGCACCACACCACGAGGCAGTAAACGCTGATCTTCTGCCAGTTCTTCGGCGCGAACGGCGTAGTAACGGCAAAAGTCCACAGCTTCGCGCACTTCGTCAATACTGTCTTGTGCTACTTTTCCAGCTTCACGCATACAAATCGCGATAAGCTCCGCCATGTGACGCTCTAATGCATCTGCGGTGCGATTTAAAATCTCAGCACGCTCTTTCACATCGCGTTTCGACCAAGCGTCAAACCCTGTTTGTGCTTCATCTAGTGCCGACAGCATTTGTTCTGATGTGGCGTAGTGATGATAACCCACAATATCTTCGTGATTTGTGGGGCTAAGCACTGGCGTTGCACCTTCAGGCACATCACCCGTAACTTTGTAATAATCCTGCCAACGCTCTAGTTCGTGTTTAAGCGCAGTCACCGCATTGGTATCGGTAAGGTCAAGTCCACGCGAGTTGTCGCGTTCAGGCGCGTACAAACCACGAGGCGTCTTTATCAGCTTGTTATAGCGTACTTTCAAGCGCTGAGTTTTCTCAACAGGATCTTCAAGTAAAGACTCTACCGGCTTTTCGTCATCAACAATGGCATTAACGAACGAAGAGTTTGCACCGTTTTCAAGAAGACGACGCACAAGATAGGCCAGCAAGTCTTCGTGCTCACCCACTGGGGCGTACACGCGACATTGAATTTTGTCTTGCGTAACTACCTGGTCGTATAAGGTATCGCCCATGCCGTGAAGACACTGGAACTCAAAACCTTCTTTATCGTCTCCTGCTAGTTCAACAATCACAGACGCAGTGTAAGCGTTGTGCGTCGCAAACTGCGGATAAATGGTATCGCGATATTCGAGCAAGCGGTTAGCACACGCGTGGTACGACACGTCGGTTGATGACTTGCGTGTAAATACTGGGAATTCTTCCAAGCCAGCTTGCTGGGTAAGTTTAATTTCTGTGTCCCAATAAGCACCTTTTACTAGGCGCACCATTAACGGACGGCCTACTTCCAACGTTAGCTCACGTAGGTGCTCGATAACGTGAATAGCACGTTTTTGATATGCCTGAACCGCAAGACCAAAGCCTTCCCAACCATTGAGATCTTCGTCGCGGAATACGGCTTCGATGATATCGAGTGATAGCTCAAGACGGTCCGCTTCTTCTGCGTCAACTGTTAGGCCGATGTCGTATTCCTTTGCCATCATGCACAGGGCTTTTAGACGCGGAGGAATGTCCGCCATAGCGCGTTCGCGGTGTGAAAACTCAAAACGCGGATGTATGGCCGATAACTTAACCGAGATACCTGGCGAACGCTTTGGACCACGACCATTGGCCGCTTTACCTATCACCTTAATTGCTTTTACATATGCATCATAATAGCGGTCAGCATCACGCATGGTGCGCGCGCCTTCACCAAGCATATCGTAAGAATACACATACCCTTTGGTTTCTTTATCTTTGGCGCGCTCCACCGCATCTTCAATGGTCTCGCCCATAACAAACTGGCGGCCCATGACACGCATTGCGATGTTCATTGCACGGCGAATAACAGGTTCACCTAAACGACCTAAGGTTTTCTTCAATAAACCAAACTGTTCTTTTTTACGCTTGTCGGCATAGTTCACCATGTTGCCGGTGAACAATAAGCCCCATGCAGATGCGTTTACAAACAGCGACTCTGAATTACCAAGGTGTGGCGTCCACTGGCCTTGTGATAATTTGTCGCGAATAAGCTCATCTTGCGTCTCTTTATCAGGTACGCGAAGTAATGCTTCGGCCAAACACATCAATACTACACCTTCGGCGGTAGACAGTGAGTATTCATTTAGCAGCGCATCTACACCACCGTGGCCCTCTTGTTCACGACGAATTTGAAGCACCATTTTACGCGCGCGCTCCCAAGCACGACTTCGCGCTCGAGGATTCACCTCTGCAATAGGAAGAATTTGATCCACCGCGACTGATTCGCTAATGCGATAATAGTCTCTTATGCGCTGGCGTAGGGGTGATGTTGTATGAAGTGTGTCGTTAATGAGCATTGCAACCCTTTCATAGAAATAGCTGTAATAAAAAAGCGTTCCCGCCGTGGTTAGATGCGCCACGGTGTCATGGAAGCGGCTAAAAAACAAGCGAAGTCGAAACTTCGCAATTACGCATCAGTCTTCTTTTTAACTTTATACTTATGGATGAAGATCACGATGACGCCAAATTCGCGCGGATGTTAGCACACAAAAAACTCCTGCCAAGCTCTTACCAGCAAAGTTTTTGCAAACAAGCCAATGTAGGCAGTCCACTCACGTTTACACGATGCCTAAGTGATTTGACGACTGTGAATTTACCCCATAAAAAAGCGGCGACTTACAAGTCCTACTCCATTGTCACCACAGTCACACCAGCCTGATTATGTTCATTCATTGACGCAAGTGCATGTGGTGCCTCTTCAAGCGTTATCGTCGACCCAATTAAATCTTGAGGATTCAACTTTTTAGCCGCAATCATGGCAAACATATCCTCGTAGCGATACGCTTGCATTCCATGACTACCTATCACTTCTAATTCGTGTGCGACCACAGCGTCCATAGGAATGGGAGGCGTAGATTGTTCTGCGAGTAGTAAGCCAACTTGAACGTGTTTACCGCGTTTTCTTAAACTGTTCACTGAATTTACGCAAGTTGTGGGGTTACCCAACGCGTCAATAGAAACATGCGCCCCTCCAAAAGAGAGTGTTTTAACCTTTGCCGCCACATCGCTTTCGTCGAGGGCGTTGATCGCAATATCTGCCCCGAGTTTTTTCGCAAGCGCTAACGCACTTGGAGAGATATCGATAGCAATAACATTTGCCCCTATTGCCGATGCGATCATAATGGCCGATAACCCAACACCGCCGCAACCATGAACCGCTATCCATTGGCCTGCTTGTATTTTCCCCTGATCGACAACCGCTCTAAACGACGTAGCAAAACGGCAGCCAAGACTGGCCGCGGTAACATAGTTTATGCCTTCGGGGATATGCACCAAGTTGACATCACCAAAATCTACTTCCACATATTCTGCAAATGAGCCCCAGTGTGTAAAGCCTGGTTGTGTTTGGTTGCCACACACTTGGTGATTTCCTGACGCACACTCTCCACATCGGCCACACGCACTTATGAACGGGACAGTGACACTATCGCCAACAGCAAAGCGTGTTACGTCCTTGCCTACCGACTCAACAATGCCTGCGAATTCGTGTCCAGGCACATGAGGCAAAGCTATCCCATCATCATGTCCCATCCAACCGTGCCAATCACTTCGACACACTCCCGTTGCCTTCACTTTGATCACTACACCGTGAGACTTAGGCGTTGGTTTAGGTACATTCTGAATTTGAAGTGAACCGCCGAATTCGTTAAATACAACTGCTTTCATCGTGTTAGCCCTCGTCAATGTTTGAGCTATTAATAGTAGTGTGCAGCGAAGAAATTACCTTGCTTTTTTTCTTACCGATACGAACAATATTGAAAGAATCTTTTACTCATGAGATCTATAATAAAAGAATCGCCCAAAAAAGAGATTTTAAGGCATGGATAAGACCGATTTTTCTATATTGTCGTTACTGCAAGATGACGGCAAGCTATCTAACGCGAAGCTCGCTGAAAAGATGAACCTGAGTGAAACACCTTGCTGGCGACGTGTTAAACGCTTGGAAGCAGAGGGTTACATTGAAAGTTATCAAGCGAACTTAAACAAACGCAAACTTGGCTTTGGCGTGTTGGCATTTGTTCAATTGACCTATACCGCACACGACAACAAGACCACTGAAAATTTTGAAGCGCTCATTGCCGAATGTGACAATGTACTTAGCTGTCACAACACCACCGGTAATGCTGACTTTCTTTTACAAGTGGTCGCTAAGGACCTTGATGACTACAGTCAATTTGTAGACCGCGTACTGAGAAAGCTACCCGGTATCTCAGATATTTCTTCAAGTATTTCGCTGCGCGAATTGAAGTCGTCTAGCCGTTTACCACTTAACAAAACAACGAAAACTTAAAATAGCTTTAAACATTTACACAAAATCACACACCAATCGGTGTGGACTAAAAAAAAGCGTCTACACTTAGTAAAAAAATAAAAATTACGATAAGTAGGTGTGTGTTTATGTGGTTACGAAACTTCAGCCTTATCCAACGATTGGGTATTATTATTGCCTTAATAATTCTGTTGTTTGTTGTGCTCACAGGGCTAGTGCTAAACCGGCACTTTGAAGCACTCAAGCAAAAGTCTTACGAAGAAAACCAGCACTTGGTAGAGGTCGTTCATACCATGCTTGGCAGCTTTGCTGCACGCAATGACGTTAGCGAAGAAACAGCCAAACAGCTCGCGCTAGATGCGGTTAGAGCACTACGCTACGATGGTAGCAATTACTTTTGGATCCAAGATCAAACGCCGACCATGGTAATGCACCCCATAAAACCCGCACTCGAGGGCAATGATCTGCGCTCGTTTAAAGATGGTAATGGCAAGGCATTCTTTGTCGACATGGCAAGGCTTGTGAAATCTCAGGGTGATGGCTTTGTTGATTATGTGTGGCCGCTACCTGGCGAGACAGAGCCCACAGATAAAATATCCTATGTTAAAGAGTTTAAGCCATGGGGTTGGACAGTGGGTTCAGGCATTTATCTAACGAACTTGGAAGCAGAATACGCCCACATGCGCAACGTAATGATTGGTTTTTGCGTTGTGAGTGTTGTGTTAGTGGTGTTACTTATCTACGTGATTGGCGGAAGCATTGTTAAGCCTGTTCAGGAAGTAACAGAGCGCATGAAAGATATCTCGCAAGGCGAAGGCGATCTCACCCGCTCACTGCCTGAAAAAGGACAAGACGAAGTCACTCGGCTGGCACGGTACTTTAATCAATACACTGAAAAAATGCGACAGTCACTGCTGGGTATTAGAGAGAATATCAACTCGCTTACCCAACAGGCAGAACTAGTTGAGAACTCGAGTAAAAATAGTAATCAGCAAGCGCACGACCAGAATGAAAACATGCTTCAAGTCGCCGCCGCGATGGAACAAATGACGTCGCAAATTAATGAAGTGAGCAACAATGCAGATTCTGCTGAAAAAAGTACCAGCAGCGCACGCAGTAATGTACAGCATGGTGCTACGGTGGTTGATAATACCGTTAAAGACATTCGCTCTCTTACATCAGATATTGAAAGTGTAAGCAGCGTGGTAACTGAACTTGCAGCGCAGACTGATAGCATTGGCGCAGTACTGGATGTCATTCGAGGTATTGCCGAACAAACTAACTTGCTTGCGTTAAATGCGGCAATAGAGGCCGCCCGAGCAGGTGAACAAGGTCGCGGCTTTGCCGTTGTTGCTGACGAAGTGCGTACCCTTGCCAGTCGCACCGGTCAAAGCACTGATGAAATTCAAGCGATGATTGAGAAATTACAAAGCAATGCAAAAGCTGCGGTCGATGCCGTGAAAGTAAGCCAATCTGCATCTACGAAAACCGTTGATAACGCTATTCAGGCCAATCAGAACTTACAAGAAGCAGACAGGCTGATGACGGAAATTGCCGATATGAGCAGTGAAATTGCGCGTGCAACTGAACAACAAGCAGAAGCTGCTAATGAAGCGAACGTGCGAATTAATGCGCTTTCTGGCGCGGCTGATAATAGCTTACGCACTGCAGATGAACTGGCCTCAGCAAGCCAAGCACTTCGCGCGAGCTGTTTGGCCATTATGGATATTGCGAATCGCTTCAAATTGTAGACGCCAGTAATGCAGGTGCACTGAATATATAACCAAGGGCACGTTCTCCACGTGCCCTTTTTTATAAGGCATTGGTTTTTTTATTTGTATGGCAAACTATGGAAGATTATGAGCCAGTGCATTACACTGAATTTTCGAGAGAAAGTGTTCCAAGCTTACGCGTAATTTCAATCTAATTATGCCCATGAGGGTTAGCGAAAAAGCGTAATTGGCGTCACCAAACACATATCAAATCAAGGAGTGGGAAATGAGTAGTGAAAGCAAGGGCAAACCTATATTACTGTGGGTTGTTGGATTTTTTGTTCTATTGTTTTTGGTGTACTTCCTTTTTGCTAACACCATTATCAAATCAATTCTTGAGTCTAAGCTTGGTGAGTCATACGGCGCGGAAGTTAACATTGATGAGTTTGATCACTCGTTATTCCCTACTACCGTTACGCTAAAAGGCATTGCGTTAACGAACCCGACTAAGCCCTCACACAACCAAGTTTTCGTTGGGCACGCAAATGCAGATGTAGAGTTGGCTCCCCTTCTAGATGATCGAGTCATTGTAAATAACTTAAACCTACTGAAAGTACAATTTGATACTGAACGTTCTGCGCCCGGTGAAGTGTATCGCGTACCAGAGCGTTCATTGTCTTTCGATGAAATCAAGGCAAAAGCTAAAGAAGCGGTACCTACTGTTGATGAGCTACTTGCCCGTAACCCACTTAAAACCACGGCAGCCGTCGAGCAAGCGAAAGAGGCTTATCAGAGTTATGGGGTAGACTTGAAATCTGATTATGAAAATCTGCCAGATAAATCGCGTATCGATTACTATAAAACGCAAGTGGCGCAGCTAAAAGAGACAAATTACAAAGACCCTCAAGCGCTTGTTCAAGCAAAGTCTGCGTTTGATAAACTCAAAGAAGAGATGCAAGCAGACAGAGCGCTTATTAGTCGCTTCACAGAAAAAGCTTCTGACGCCAAAGTGGCATTAAGTAACAGTGTAGAAGCGCTAAAAAATGCCCCCCAAGAAGACTACGCGTTGCTAAAAGGCGTAATTGCAGGGGATGAGGCCGCCCTTTCTCAAGTTACTTATTTCGTTTTTGGTGACAAAGCGGCCGAATACACTGAATACCTAATGGCTGCGATGCAAATTGTCATGCCCCTCATTCAAGGTGAGGAAAAAAGCGAAGCACCAGCAGACATACCTTCTATATTGGTTAAAGAAGCCAACGTCTCTGTACTTTGGCAAGATGAGGCGATTACCAGTAAATGGAACAACATTACTAATGTGCACGAAGTATTTGGTAACCCAACTACTTTTACCATTGAAGCGGCGGGTGACTTACTGAAGTCATTTACCTCTAGCGGCGAATTTTGGATAGATGGTAACGGCGTTGACGCCAGCCAGGTTTGGGAACTAGCAGGTGTTAACATGTCTGAGGTTTCCTTCAGCCAAAATGAAACCTTGAACGCCGTATTAAAGTCGGCCTTAATGAAGACCAATGGTTCGATGGAAGTCACCGATAACATGCTGTCAGGCACGGGGGAAGTTGACCTGCAGCAACTGGTTATGGAGGCCACTGGTACGAGTGATGTCACCAGCGCTATTGCCAAGGCGCTTCAAGGCCTAAGTAGCTTAAACATGACAATGCTGCTAGACGGTACACTTTCAAACCCAGGCTTCAACATTAAGTCAGATTTAGACAATAAATTAGCGCAAGCTGCGCTATCGCAGTTAACCGATAGTCAAAAAGATAAATTGGATGAGCTGAACACTAAACTCAACGCCATGGTGAGCAACCAGCAAACGGTGCTATCCGGCGAGCTTGTTGATGTGAGCAGCATGTTAAGCGCGGCGCAAGGTGACAGCGCAGCATTACAGGAGCTTTTACAAGCACAACTGGATAACGTGGTTGAACAACAGAAAAACAAACTGCTAGATAAACTTAAGGGCAAATTTGGCCAAGGTGACTAATACGCCTTTGACTCAGCGCGCGTTCGCGGCATAATGTGACACAGAGCAGAGGCAATAATGCCTCTGTGTTTTTATGCTCAACCAATATTCAGGTGGATTTGTGTTGCAAGGTAAATGGCTTCCTATTGTATTGTTAGTGCTGTTGTCACTTTTGCAATATCGCCTATGGTTTGGCAAAAACAGTATTCCCGATTACTTCAATCGCAAGCAAGAAGTTCACACACAAGCACTTCAAAATGCCAACCTCGCGCAGCGCAACGCCCTCTTAAAAGCCGATATCAGCGATTTAAAAATTGGGCTAGAAGCTATTGAAGAACGGGCGAGAAATGAGCTTGGGCTCATCAAAAAAGGTGAAACTTTTTACCGCATTTTACCAGCAGAATCGAAGTGAATAACATGACTATCCCTCGCGTTGTTGCGGTCATTCCCGCCGCAGGCGTTGGCAGCAGAATGCAAGCCGATCGCCCCAAACAGTATCTCATGCTGGGAAGTAAAACCATTCTGGAACACACCATTGACGCCCTTGTTAACCATCCTAAGATAGACGACGTTGTGGTTGCGATTAGTGCAGGCGACGCGTATTTCGCCGAATTGGAACTTAACGGTAAAGCAATTCGTGTGGTTGAAGGTGGCAAAGAACGCGCTGACAGTGTGCTTAACGGTATCGCCACATTAGCACCAACAGACTGGGCATTAGTTCATGACGCAGCTCGCCCTTGTGTTGATGAAGAGGATATATCCTCGCTACTTAATGTGATGAATGACAACTCGGTAGCGGGCGGCATATTGGCCACGCCAGTGCGCGATACAATGAAGCGAGCAACAGCATCGCCTAACACCTTGGCAACCATAAGAACAATTTCACATACAGAAGAGCGTACCGATTTGTGGCACGCTCTTACGCCACAGCTGTTTCCTGCGGGATTATTAAAGCACGCTCTTGAAACGGGTCTCGCCGCTGGTGCGAATATTACTGATGAAGCGTCGGCGATGGAGCTGGCGGGTCACAAAGTTGCCATGATTAACGGTAGCCCTGCGAATATAAAAATTACTCATCCTGCAGATTTACCCTTGGCAGAATTTTATTTACAACAAAAGTTACGCGAGCGCTAACGCGCCACGATAAAAAAGGCACAACCATAATGCGAATAGGACATGGATTCGACGTACATAAATTTGGTGGCAACGGCCCCATTACCATTGGTGGTGTAAAGATTGATTATGAGCAAGGCTTAGTTGCTCATTCTGACGGCGACGTATTGCTGCACGCACTTTGTGATGCACTGTTAGGTGCCGCGGCCCTAGGCGATATTGGCAAACATTTTCCTGATACTGATGATGCCTATGCAGGTGCTGATAGTCGAGTGTTACTAAGGCATGTTGTATCGGTAGTGAACGATAAAGGCTACAAACTGGGTAATGCGGACATGACAATTGTTGCCCAAGCGCCAAAGATGGCTCCCCATATCAGTGCCATGCGCGAAATAATAGCTAAAGACTGTGGTGTTGATATTGATGCTATTAACGTAAAAGCCACTACTACAGAAAAACTGGGATACACAGGGCGCAAAGAAGGCATTGCTGCGCACGCTGTGGCGCTACTGGAAAAATTATGAAGCCGTTACACACCGATCACTGGCATTACTATTTCGACAAACCTGTATCGACAGGTATTTTCAAGTTTCAAGCCGACGACTTCCAAGTTGTAGAAGACCTTGGGTATGAGCCCTGTGGCGAAGGCGAACACCAGTTCGTTTTTGTTGAA
The DNA here is from genome assembly GCF_016756315.1 of Alteromonas sp. KC3. Taxonomy (NCBI): domain Bacteria; kingdom Pseudomonadati; phylum Pseudomonadota; class Gammaproteobacteria; order Alteromonadales; family Alteromonadaceae; genus Alteromonas; species Alteromonas sp. KC3. The sequence continues at coordinate 579,320 of NZ_AP024235.1, read as the reverse complement.
AAAACAAATACAAACACCGCATTTGTGGCCGAACAGCTGGCTCGCTTCGTGAAGCTTCCACTACGTCAAATTACCTATGCAGGACGAAAAGACAAATATGCCGTCACACAACAGTGGTTCGGTATTCATGCACCTGGCAAGCCTGACTTTGATTTCAGTACATTTGAGCTTGAAGGAGTACGCGTACTTAAGCAGGTTCGTCACAATAAGAAATTGCGCACTGGGCAACTAAAAGGTAATCACTTCACGATTACCCTACGACAAGTTATGCATCCAGAAGCCATTGAAGAACGCTTGCAAGAGATAGCAAAGCATGGCGTACCCAATTATTACGGTGAGCAGCGCTTTGGTGTTATGCGTTTAAACGAAATGGGTGAGGTGCAACGAGGCGGTAACCTCGTTATGGCTGAGCGTATGGTAAACGGTGAAGCTATTAGACACAGAAACAAGCGCTCGATGGCACTATCAGCATTGCGTAGCTGGCTATTTAATGAAATGCTCTCTACACGGCTTGAAACTGAACAATTCGACACCGTCATTGATGGTGACGCGCTAGTGTTATCAGGCTCAAATAGCTTTTTTATGTACGATAAAGCGAGTGCTGATGAGCGCCATTTACGCGCTCAAGAGCGCTATGCTGAGAAGGATGTTTGTCCTTCAGCACCACTGTGGGGAACGGGAGAACTTGCTACAAAAAATCAGGCATTGGCTTTAGAGCAAAGCGTCGCGTCTGATCATAGTGAAGTCATCGATTTTCTGAGTCAATGCGGCTTCGAGCAAGAGCGCCGAGCAATTAAAATATGGCCTTCTCAGCTACAGTGGCAAAGTAAAGGTGATACCTTTACCGTCTCATTTTCACTGCCAAGTGGCTGTTTTGCTACATCGGTACTGCGTGAATGTGTTGAGACCTTGTCGCCAATAAATCGCGTGTAATTTGCGTTGCCTAGTTGGCTTAGCTGGCCTAATGGGGGTTAGTGATACTAGCCCTTATACTGCCTTTCATGCTATTGCTAATGGGTATTGTGCTGTTGAACAATTCGCACAGAGATGACGGCATGTTAAAGTTTAGATACTATGAAAGCGTGGCTCGCCACATAATTGACTAGCGAAGCTGGAAATAAGAATAAAGGAAAGTACGCAACATCATGAGAGCTTCTAGAAAAGGAGACGCGTTAGCAGAACTGCTTTACAACGAAGGAATACGTTCACAGGCAGTATTAAACGCCATTGCGGGTACACCGCGAGAGGGCTTTTTGCCCGATGCGCTAAAGCACAAAGCCTATCAGAATACCGCCTTACCCATTGGACAAGGCCAGACTATCTCGCAACCTTATATCGTTGCCAAAATGACAGAGCTGCTTCTTGATAGCCCTAATAAACCCGAGAAAGTACTAGAGATTGGTACAGGATCGGGTTATCAAACGGCTATATTGGCGCAACTATTTTCGAAAGTATTTAGTGTTGAGCGTATAAAATCATTGCAGTTTCAAGCTAAGCGCCGTATGAATCAGCTTGATCTTCATAATATTGCAATGAAACACGGTGATGGTTGGAAAGGTTGGTCGTCTAAAGGGCCATACGACGCCATTATCGTCACCGCTGCTGCGGCAAGCCTTCCACAAGATTTATGTGACCAACTTAAAGAAGGCGGAAGATTAATTATTCCCGTAGGTAACGAACAACAGTCGTTACTGTGTATTGATAGGATTGAGGGTGAACTAAAAACCACGACGATAGAGTCTGTCAGGTTTGTTCCCCTTGTTGCAGGAGAGCTAATGTGAAGCTTTTTGAGCCATGCTATGACATGGCATTGCGCTGGGCGAGACATCGTCACGCGACCAAATATTTAGGTGGGTTAAGCTTCTCAGAGTCTGTGTTTTTTCCTATTCCACCGGATGTCATGCTAGCGCCAATGGCATTATCTCAGCCGCATAGAGCTTGGCAGTTTGCCCTTATCACAACTATCGCCTCTATCTTAGGCGGTATTGCAGGCTACTGGCTAGGTTACTTTGCATTTGATGCATGGCTTTCGCCACTTATTGACAGCTGGGGCTACACACACAAAATAGAAACCACCATGGCGTGGTTTGAAGAATATGGCATTTGGGTTGTCTTTCTTGCTGGCTTTTCACCTATTCCCTATAAAATATTTACGGTTAGCGCCGGTTTTTTGCAGATGGCATTTTTGCCCTTTGTTATCGCGTCTGCTATTGGACGAGGCGCACGCTTCTTCCTAGTTGCAGCATTAATGCGTTGGGGCGGTGCGGCAATGGAGCAAAAACTTCGTCAATACGTCGAAATTCTTGGATGGGGCGTTGTACTTCTTGCCATTGCGGCATACATAATCCTGCGATGATATGTCAACGTCGCCACGTTCAATAGCGTTACTTGGACTCGTTTTCGTCTTCTTGCACGGCTGTGCAGGACGAAGTGCCCCTGCTCCCGTGGTACTGCTTAATAGCCAGGTTGCAGATGGTAGCGAAGAATTTACCCAAGATACCTATAAAGTACAGCGTGGTGACACTCTTTTTGCCGTAGCATGGTATACCGGAAATGACTACCGGGATCTGGCAAAATACAACGACTTATCAGCGCCTTATGTGATCTATCCGGGTCAGACTTTGCGGATCTCACCACCGCCTCGAATCGCTAGAACCCCCGTAAAACCTGAGATCAAGACTAAGCAGTCAACAGATCCGACCTCACCCCCTATAGACAAAAGTTTGGTTGACCGCAAAAAAACACAGGCGTATCGTGAAAGTGAAAAAGTTGTTAACCCACAAAATGTTACCACTGTCAAGAAGCCGACTCCGAGCGTCAAAAATAAAACGCCGACTAGCTTCCCAAGTAAAGTTAACAAGTGGGTGTGGCCTGCACAAGGTAAGCTAGTAGAGACCTTCAGTAAAGCAGAGTCTGGCAACAAAGGAATTGATATCGCTGGGGCAAGAGGCAGTAATGTGGTTGCCGCAGCAGATGGGAAAGTTGTTTACTCGGGGAGCGCACTTCGAGGTTACGGTAACTTAGTAATTATAAAACACACCGATACCTTCTTAAGTGCTTATGCCTACAACGACACTATACTTGTTAAAGAACGACAGTGGGTGTCAGCAGGCCAAACAATTGCCACCATGGGTAACAGCGGCACGAGTTCGGTTAAGCTTCATTTTGAAGTGAGGTATCGAGGGAAATCGTTAGACCCGATGAAATACCTGCCACCACGATAATAATAACAATAAATAATAATAAGAACGCGGAAAGGAGATACGTCATAAGGTAAACCTTGTAGCAGGAGATTCACGATGGGTAAGTCAACGAAAGCCTTAGAATCAACACCTCAAGATGATGTAGAAGTCATCGATATGCCAGCTGATATGAAAGCCGGCGAAACCTTAGAAAACGACGCTGAACTGGAAAGCGATGATGCTATTTTCAGTCAGGATGACCAACCTAAAAATTTGGATGCAACACAGCTTTATCTTGGTGAGATTGGCTTTTCGCCGCTACTTACCGCAGAAGAAGAAGTTTATTTTGCACGCCGCTCACTGAAAGGCTGTGAAGCCTCGCGCAAACGCATGATAGTAAGTAACCTTCGCCTAGTAGTGAAGATTGCTCGCCGATACAACAACCGTGGTCTAGCACTGCTTGATCTTATTGAAGAAGGCAACTTGGGCTTGATCCGGGCGGTAGAAAAATTTGATCCCGAAAGAGGTTTCAGATTTTCAACCTACGCCACTTGGTGGATTCGTCAAACTATTGAACGTGCGATCATGAATCAAACGCGTACTATTCGTTTGCCTATCCATGTAGTAAAAGAGCTAAATGTTTATTTACGTGCATCTCGTGAACTTTCACAAAAGCTAGATCATGAGCCTACCGCAGAAGAAATTGCAATGGCACTTGATAAGCCTGTAGAAGATGTCACTAAAATGCTGCGTTTAAATGAACGAATCACCTCGGTTGATACACCCATTGGTGGTGAAAACGATAAAGCGCTGCTTGATATTATTGCTGATGAAAAAGAGTTTAGCCCTGAAGAGAGCCTGCAAGACTCTGACATCAAAACTAACATCATTACTTGGTTGGAAGAACTTAACCCGAAACAGCGCGAAGTGTTAGCACGTCGCTTCGGTTTAATGGGTTATGAGCCTTCTACGCTTGAAGATGTAGGTGCAGAAATTGGACTGACACGCGAAAGAGTTCGTCAAATTCAAGTTGAGGCACTGCGTCGCTTACGCGATATGCTTGGCCACCAAGGTTTGTCGCTAGAGAGCTTATTTGATCAAATGAAGTAGAACTAGCTCGCCAACTGAACGCAAAAAGCCAGCAACTACGCTGGCTTTTTTGTCAGATGATCATGCAATTAACGTTTAAGATAAATTATGCTCGCGCTAGTGTGACAAACGTGTACCCATGAGGGTTCTTATCGTCTGCTTCAAATGATGCCCGCTCTACTTCATGCCACGTTGCTGCCGCCTCATAGTCAGGAAACTGAGTGTCACCTTCTACCTCAAGATCGATGTGGGTAAGATACAGCGTATCAGCATCGTTTAAAAATGACTGATAGATAGTGCCACCACCAATAATCATGATCTCTTCGGCGTTTTGTGTCAGTGCTTTGGCGACTTCGATTGCCGACTCTGGCGAATCGACCACTGTGGCATCAGACAAACTATATTCTTTGTTACTGGTTATCACAATGTTAGGGCGCCCGGGTAAAGCTCTACCAATAGATTCATAGGTTTTACGCCCCATGATAACGGCTTTTCCCATGGTCACTGATTTAAAATGCTTTAGGTCTGCAGGTAAATGCCATGGCATATCGTTATCAGCACCAATAATGCGATTCTTAGCCATTGCGGCTATCATTGCTAACTTCATCTACTTATTACCTCACGTTTACTGGCGTTTATCATACAGGATGTACTGTATCGTTGGGCTGATTTATTACCATGGCCCCCCTATAGAAACAAAAAAAGCACGGCTGAACCGTGCTTTTTAAGCGAGTTTATTCGTTGATGCTTATGTCGCTCAGCGATTGTTTCTCAACGACTGTTTCTCAGCGATTGTTTCTCAACGACTGTTTCTCAGCGACGATACTCAACTTCTACGTCGTAATCGTCTTCGTCCCAATCGTCGTCATCAAGATCGTCATCTTCGAATTCATCATGGGCTTCGAGCGTGTTCTTGTGGTACGTATCCCACTTGAATTCCACTTCTTTCTTCTCTTCTTCCACTTCCAGTTCTGCTGGGAGTGTTTCGATGAAGTCCATGATGTCATGGCATAGCGGGTCAAGGTTCATCTTTTGGAACGCAGAGATTTGGTAAACTGGACCTTCCCAACCAAGTGCATCAATAACCGCTTGGCAACGTTCCTCTGCTTCTTCTTCAAGCAGCAAATCTACTTTATTGAACACCAACCAACGTGGCTTCTCTGCAAGTTTTGGACTGTACTTTTCAAGCTCTTCAATAATGGCTTTCGCATTTTCAGCAGGATCAGTTTCATCTACAGGGAAGATGTCTACAACATGTAGCAAAATACGACAGCGCTCTAAGTGTTTCAAGAAGCGAATACCCAAACCGGCACCGTCAGCAGCACCTTCGATAAGACCAGGAATATCAGCGACAACAAAGCTTCGTTGCGAATCTTGACGCACTACACCTAGGTTAGGTACAAGCGTGGTAAACGGATAGTCAGCCACTTTAGGCTTAGCTGCCGATACAGAGCGAATAAACGTTGATTTACCCGCGTTAGGCATACCAAGTAAGCCAACATCGGCTAGCAGCATAAGCTCTAGCTTAAGATTGCGAATTTCACCCGGTGTACCGTTGGTCTTTTGACGTGGGGCACGGTTAGTACTGCTTTTAAAACGTGCGTTACCCAAACCGTGAAAACCACCTTGTGCCACTTTAAGTTTTTGGCCATGGCGCGTTAAGTCGCCTAACACTTCACCAGTATCGCTGTCTGTAGCACGCGTACCCACAGGCACCATAACGGTAAGATCTTTACCTTTCTTACCAATACAGTTTCCGCCTTGACCATTTTGACCGCGCTCTGCACGATGAAAACGTTCGAAGCGATAATCGATCAATGTATTCAGGTTTTCATCGGCTTGTAGAAATACACTGCCGCCGTCACCACCGTCGCCACCATCCGGGCCACCTTTAGGTACGTATTTTTCCCTTCTAAAGCCAATGGTACCGTTGCCGCCGTCACCGGCTTCAACGCGAATTTCAGCTTCATCTACAAATTTCATTTATCACTCCGGGCTGTAATGCCGTGGGTTATTAACTTATTAATGCGAATACTAAGTTTACACCAAATTGACCATCGGCGCTTTTTAGTCTGCTCTGCATTGAAAATAATTAAGAAGTAAAACCTTGTCTAACGCTCACTCATCAAGGAATTTAAACGCTATGTATAAGAACAGAAAAACAAAGAAAGGTTTCACAAAACAAAAAACCCCGCTAGCGCGGGGTTTTTCTAAGCCTGTTCGGCGAGAAGCTTTCGCGCTTACTCAGCTACGATGCTTACAAATTTACGGTTCTTCGGTCCTTTAACGTCGAACTGAACTTTACCGTCTTTTAGTGCAAACAACGTGTGGTCTTTACCGATACCCATGTTGTCACCAGCGTGGAAACGAGTACCACGTTGACGAACAATGATGTTACCAGCAAGAACAGATTCACCACCAAAGCGCTTAACACCTAGGCGTTTACTTTCTGAATCACGACCGTTTTTGGTACTACCACCAGCTTTTTTGTGTGCCATGTGTTCGTGCTCCTATTATGCGTTGATACCAGTGATTTTCACTTCTGTGAACCACTGACGGTGACCCGCTTGCTTACGAGAGTGCTTACGACGACGGAACTTAACGATTTTTACTTTATCGCCACGACCGTGTGTAACAACCTCAGCAGTCACCTTACCACCAGCAACGATTGGTGTGCCGATTTTTACGTCGTCACCGTTGCTTACCATTAAAACTTTGTCAAATTCAACCGTTTCGCCTGGGGCTACTTCGATTTTTTCAAGACGAACGGTTTGGCCTTCGGCCACACGGTGTTGTTTACCGCCACTTTGGAAAACCGCGTACATAGTTAACTCCGCTCTGCGTCCACTGACGCTTCAATTCAAAAAACAGGGCGCGAATTGTACGTGAAACATCCGTAAATCACAAGCCCGATTCGCAGAAAAAATGATTATTTTTCCAACATGGGTGGAATTATGCCTGAATTGCCCATTTGATGCAGCTTTAAAAGCAATAAATAGAGAAAAAATTTGAAGAAAATAGCGTTTTTCACTGTTTCACAATTGTTCATTAACAGATAAAAAGCTGCGTTGTGACGCGATCACTTTTGCGGATCCCGCCGTTTTTCGATTGATAATGATCACTTTCGGATCGCACTAGCTTAATATGGACATGCATAGCGATCCGAGCTTGGATCACACATCAGATCGCCATTAATCACTATTTCATTTGTCACTACATTAGCGTTTAAGCAGCGTTTATATACAACATTGATAAACTTTTTTCGGTGTCAGAAATACACGATTAAAACCTATTAATTAACAGCAGCTTGTTACCAAGTAGTTTAAATAATTGTGACAAATACCAATCTTAAGTGAAAAATCACGATGCATACCTATAATTACATTATTCAATAGCGTTTTAGCGACACATAACTTATACCGTAAGTTTTATTCTCGCCGCACTTGAAGTTACACGTAGAAAGAAATCGTGTATCAAAAGCGGAAATATTAACGATGCATAGTAAGTGTAAATGCGTTAAGCCGTCATTTTTTAAGACAATTTGGTGGATAGTACGTGTGATTAAGGTACAATCGCCCCCAATTATTGCCAGACGTTAGAGTAAGTTTTTATTGCCATGCCTATGGATATAGATCAAATCCGCGCCCTGTCGAATAAAGATATGCAGGCGGTTAACCAACTGATTCAACAACAAGTGGACTCAGAAGTTGCACTGATTAATCAGCTTGGCTTTTACATAGTAAACAGTGGCGGCAAGCGATTGCGTCCGCTTCTCACTGTGCTAAGTGCACGTGCTATGGGCATTGATAACAACGACCATCATACTCTTGCGGCTATTGTTGAGTTTATTCACACTGCAACCTTGTTGCACGACGATGTTGTAGACGAGTCGACCATGCGTCGCGGTCGCGAAACCGCCAATGCGATTTTCGGTAACCAAGCATCGGTACTGGTCGGTGATTTCTTATATACGCGTTCTTTCCAGATGATGGTTAGCCTAAAACGTATGCGCGTTATGGAAATACTGTCTGAAGCCACCAATCAAATTGCCGAAGGTGAAGTGCTACAGTTAATGAATTGCAACGACGCTAGTACTACTGAAGCGCGTTACTTCGATGTTATTTATGGCAAAACCGCTCGCTTGTTTGAAGCCGCAACACAACTGTCTGCTGTTATCACCGACCAAGGCAATGACGTAGAAGTAGCCATGCAAGAATATGGCAAGCATTTAGGCACTGCCTTTCAGCTAGCAGACGATATCTTAGATTACATGGCTGACAGTGAAGAAATGGGTAAAAACGCCGGTGACGACCTTGCTGAGGGGAAACCGACGCTACCGTTGCTTTACGCTATGTGGCACGCCAAGAGCGATGAGGATCGCGCATTAATTCAAGAAGCCATCGAGCAGAGTAATGGCTTGCCTCATCTAGCGCGTATTCAGGGGATTATGGAAGAAACCGGAGCGCTAGATTACACACGAGAGTGTGCAAATAAAGAAGTGCAAATGGCAATAGATAGCTTAGCCATTATTCCCGAGTCAGATTACAAAGACGCCTTGATTGCGCTGGCGCATATTTCAGTTGAACGCACGAGCTAAACCTCTCAGCAGCAGCTAAATAGCGCGCGGTAGGGCAGCACAGCCCTACCCTTCAAGCATGTAGCCCAACATTCCCACCAAGAAACCGATAATACCGCCAAGCGGTGGTAACCAGTGATTTTCCATGCGAATTTGCGGTGCGATGTCTTGAAACACAGAATACAAAATGCCTCCGGCAGCAAATAGCATGATGGCACTTGTTATCACTGGAAACTGCGCCAGAAAATAAAACCCTATAAGACTGAATAGCGGCCCTAACAATGCCATCAACGCAAAAAGTATGATGAGCTTTGTACTGCGCTGTTTGTTTTTTGGGGTCATCTCGCGATATGCATTGAACCCTTCAGGCAAATTTTGAACTGCTATGAGCAAACCCAGTAGCATTGTACCGCCACCTAACGCTGCCGTTGTACCCAGTGCAATTGACTCTGGTACGAAATCACTAAGCATTGCTGCCAACTGACTACCGGCCGTTTTCTTCTTTGCTAAATAGATGTCAAGCGCCATAAACGATAGCGCCCCAGCAACAAAGCAAATTAGCGCCGTTACTATCGATACGTCTTTTACGCCTTCAGGCACTAACACCAACCCAACGGCAGAAATCAGAGCGCCGGCGCCCAGAGCCAAAATGCCATGACGCAGTTCTTGTTCAAGCCATTTAGGCTGAATACCTTGGTAGGTGGCTAAAACAGCACCGAGTGGCATCGCTAAACCTGCTACGGTAGCCATTACGAGTAACCCTACAATATCCCCTTGCGCCATGCCTAGTCCTTTTGCTAACGGTTATTTTGCTGCCATTAAGGCCAGATGCCTCAACAAAAAGAGCAGCCTAAGCTGCTCTTTTAAATATACACTTTTTACTAAAATTTAGTTTAAGTCGAGATCCCTTGTCATGTTCTCATTCTTATCGCGATGCACAATGATATTATCTTCAATGCGAATGCCACCAAATGGCTTGTATGCGTCTACGGTATCCCAATTAATATACTTAGATGCCGGCGTTGCCTTTAAGTCGCGCAGTAGACTATCGATAAAGTAAAGCCCAGGTTCAATAGTAAATACTTGGCGAGGCTCTACAATGCGTGTACAGCGAAGAAACGGATGATCTTCAGGCGCTGGCTTCGGCGTACCTCTATCATCATTCACTAGACCACCGACATCGTGCACTTGTAACCCAAGGAAGTGCCCAATACCGTGGGGGAAGAAAGTACGCGTGATCCCCATTTCTACAATGTCTGGCGGTGTTAGGTTAACCACCCCAGTGTCGTGAAGAATTTGTGCAATGCCATCGTGTGCTAACAAATGAATATCTGCATAGGCAACGCCCGGCTTAAGGCTATCAGCAAGGGTTAGCGTTACTTTGTCAACTGCTTTGATCAAATCGCTAAACAGTGTTGAGTTTTGGCTATAAGTACGGGTAATGTCTGCCGCATAGCCGTGGTAGTTTGCACCAGCGTCGATAAGGAACGAACGGTTTTCACTTGGTGCGACTGTATCGCATTGCATGTAATGCAAAATCGCAGCGTGCTCGTTAAGCGCCACAATACTAGTATACGGCACGTCGTTGTCACCCTGTCGACAAGCTTGTGCGTATGCAAGGTTGATATCGAATTCGCTTTTGCCTTCTCGAAACGCTTGCTCTGCGGCTTTATGCCCTGCAACGGCGAGTTTATTCGCTTCACGCATGCAATCTAGTTCGTAATCGGTTTTGTACGCACGCTGATAATGTAAGTAATGCAGAACTCTATCTGGATTTACATTCTCAAAACCCAGTGCCTTGGCCACTTCAATATACTCACCAATATAGGCAAATCGCGTTTTGTCGTAAGGCAAAAACTTTTCTACTGCATCAGCTTGCTGTAGTAGTTTGATATTGAAGCTGTCTGTCCAAAAGTCATTAGGCTCAGGCGGTACCTTATGCCAGAAGTCTTCTGGACGGTAAAAAATCAATGTAGGCTTATCAACACCGTTTACCACCAGCCAGCAGTTTGGATTATCGATAACCGGCACCCACGCCTTAAACTGTGGATTCACTTTAAAGGGATAGTGGTTATCATCTAAAAATAGACGTTTGCCTTGGCCTGAGTGAATGACTAATCCGTCTAAACCCTCGCGCTGTAGCGCTTCACGAGTACGCGCTTGAAGTTCATCGATATGCTGTTGGTAGGTTGCTTTATGTTGCGGCATAGCCCCTCTTATCTTTTTTGTCGTTAGATGTTAAGCCTTATGGTGTGAGTGTAGCACGCCACCTTTGCCTGTTGCATGGGTGTGCTACACAATGCACTTATTAAAGTGTCAACTTGTCGCAAGTCGCGCCAACGCACGGTAAAAATGCTCGACTTACATCGATTATTTAGGTGCCAGTTGCAACGTACCTGTGACAGGATGTGTACTGACCGCCTCGGCAGATGGGATCATATCTCGCGTAAGCTGAGGGAAGATATTTTCGTTGCTGCCTAACTGCATATCGTAAATATGTTGGTATGCCATAACCGCTTTTACATAGGCACGGGTTTCTTTATAAGGAATATTCTCAATCCAAATATCCACGGGCAAGGCTTCATTAGCTGGCAGCCACTCAAGTACCTTTCGCCAGCCTGCGTTATAAGAGGCCGATACCAAAACCGGATTATTGTTTAACTTATCCATTAGATAACGCAAGTATTGCATACCATAATCAATGTTGTCGTTGGCGTTGAATAAGGCGTTACGAGTAACTTTTTCCTGCGCCACATAACGTGCTGTTCCGGGCATTAATTGCATAAGCCCTGCTGCGCCAACAGAAGAAATGGCGTCTGTGCGAAACGAGCTTTCACGCCGAGCAATCGCCATCGCAAGCGATTTAGAAATGTTGTGAGCTTGTGATTTCTGGCTAAACACATCGTCGAATGCCAGCGGAAAACGACGCTCAACGTCGTCCCAATAACCGCTGCGCGCAAAACTGGTAATGGCTTGGTCGTACAATCCCCATTCGTACGCCAAAATTCCCGCATCGGTCACGCGAGAATCTGGGATATGAGAAAGGAGATAATACCATTCTCGGCGCGCACTGGTATTTCGGCCTAGCCTGAAAAACTCTACCGCTCTTAGCGTGGCAGGAGTGCGTGCCACAGCAGACATGGCTGATATATCTCTTGGCGCGGGAGAATGCGAAAGCGAAGGTATTTCACCAATGTGAGCACTGGCCATAAACCCGTAATAGTGACGCTCTTCAGCTAGCTCTTGGTAAAGCACCGTTGCTTGCATTGATTGCCCAAGCATTTCCAATGCGCGTGCCTTCCAATAGCGGTAATTTTCCTCTTGCTGAAGGTGAATAGGTGCACTATTGATAACGTCAACCACTTCTTGCCATTTTTGTGTGCGAAGTAAATGCGCAACGTGCCACAACTTAATGTCCTCGCTGGCGCCATCTGTATCGGCTTTTTCAAGCCATTCATGTGCTTGAGGAAGCCTGTCTAATGTAAAGCTTAATGCTATCGAACGCAGAGCAACATGTTGTTGAGCTTGACTAAAAAGCCCCTTATTCAAATATTGCGTATACACACCTGCTGCCAGTTCTGGTTTGCGCCAGGCTAATTTTTCAAGGGCCCACACAATTACCTCGGCCTCTTGCGCTTTGTTTTTAAGCGGAAACAAATTGGCGCGACTGACACGACTCACATCTCGTGTAACCGCTAGCCATGCATCGGCAATATATTGTTTATCGCGAGGCAACTGACGCTTTAAATAATTTATAATTGAACGATTGCCTTCTTTCGCGGCAATTTCAATGCGCTGAATAACGTTATCAGGCGTCATCATGCCCGCTTTCTTCCATTTGGCGAATAGTGGGTCACATTCATCAGGTTGTGACTGACCGTGAAGCCACAACGCATCCACTTCTTTTAAAACAATGGCGGCCTCTTCACCTTGATTCAGGCGATAATTAAGTGCAGTACAAGTAAGCTTTGCTCCCATGCCCTCGCGATAGTCGCCCAAAAAAGTCTGCTGGTGATTGTGACGCGCTAAGTAATTTAGCCACTGATAACGCAATCCGTAGCTTACAGGTTGCCCGGCATAATCATCTAGAAACTGTCTTACCTCGCGCTTCGTTTTAAGCGACATAGTGCGTTCAATTTGAAGACGCAAAAGATAAGGATATAACGGGTATTCAGCGAGGCTATGTATCTCACCTTCAAGGTCGTCAACACGACGCTTTGAATAAGTGCGCAATTTCGTCTCAAGTGTTAAAAATCGCTCGCGTTCATCGGCGTAATTATCAGCGGGTAAATTCAACAATGACGCTTCTTGGGCATTCGCCAGCGACGTATTGCAAAAAGCAAAGATAAACGGCAATAACAAAAACGACTGCAAAGGCAGGCTGCGCTGAGTACGCAGACAAAGGTACGGCGTGAAAAGGCGCTTTTTAGCGCGCGATGCTAATGCGTTTTTACGCAATTGAAACTTAAAGACTAAACCAGACACAATAAAACTCCTACCATATCCTTCATACCGAATAACGTCACCCACCGAATAACGTTAAACCGTTACGCAGTTGCATGAATGGTTGTATCCGCGGTAAGCGCAACTGACCGGCGGAAAAACACAACGTGGCTCCTTGCCAATAAAGATGTTGTGCCAGCTATCGTTAGCTATGCTTTACAAACATAGCCTGTAATGATTGTAGATTATTCTTATGCTGGATTGGCGCTTTGCGTCAATAACGCTCATTATACAAGCACCAAAACCGAAATGAAGCTTATATTCACTATTTGCTCTTGAATTTAAGTCATCGGACCACTACCTTAAGACAGATTGAAACAGCTGTTTGAATTTTTCGTTGAAATTTTGTGTGGCTTTGTAAAGAATCTAGCCACCCTAACGCGTTAGTGTTTTGAGTACGACCCTACAAACTTGTTGGTTTAATTCACTAACATCCTGGCCAATGCCGAAGGAGATGATAATGATATACACAGGCAAAAGTCTTTCCGTCAGCCTGTTAGATGACGGCTTTGCTGAGCTGGTATTCGACGCCCAAGGTTCAGTAAACAAGTTCGACCGCCAAACGGTGACAGAGCTTGACGAAGCAACACAAGCCCTACTTGCCAAAGGCGACGTAAAAGGCTTAGTAGTACGTAGCGCAAAACCTGCTTTTATCGTAGGTGCAGACATCACCGAGTTCACTGGCCTATTCGCCATGGACGACGCAGAAGTACTAAATTGGGTTGCCAATACTTCACAAGTATTCGACCGCTTCGAAGACTTACCTTTCCCTACCATCGCTGCAGTTAACGGTTTCGCGCTGGGTGGCGGCTGTGAAATGGCATTGGCATGTGACATGCGTATTGCAGACACCACGGCTTCAATTGGTTTGCCAGAAGTTAAGCTAGGCCTTATGCCTGGTTTTGGCGGTACAGTTCGCCTACCTCGTCTAATTGGTGCAGATAACGCCCTTGAGTGGATGACCACTGGCCGCGACAGAAAAGGCGCGAAAGCCCTTGCTGAAGGTGCGGTTGACGCAGTAGTAGCACCAGAAGCGCTAGTTGAAGGTGCGCTTTCAATGGTGAAAGACGCAGCTGACGGTAAATTTGACTGGCAAGCTCGTCGTGCGGTTAAGAAAGCCCCACTACAGCTAAACAAAAACGAAGCTATGATGAGCTTCTCTACTGCTCAAGCTATGGTATTTGCACAAGCTGGCAAACATTACCCAGCACCGCACAAAATGGTTGAGACTGTTCAAAAAGCAGCGGGCCTAGACCGTGACGGCGCACTTAAGCTTGAAAACGAAGGTTTTGTAGCGCTTGCGAAAACCGACGCTGCGAAAGCACAAATTGGTATTTTCCTTGCCGACCAGCTGGTTAAGAGCAAAGGTAAGAAGCAAGCGAAAGCGGCAACCAAGCAATCTAAGCTTAACGCGGTACTCGGTGCAGGCATCATGGGTGGCGGTATTGCATACCAAAGCGCTGTGAAAGGCACGCCGGTAATCATGAAAGACATTAACCAAGGTGCGCTAGACCTTGGCCTTTCAGAAGCAGCGAAAATTCTTGGTAAAGGCATGCAGCGCGGTAAAGTTGATGCGACTAAAATGGCGCAAACACTTAACGCTATCACGCCTACTCTTGAGTACAGCACGCTTAAAGATGCAGACCTTGTGATTGAAGCGGTTGTAGAAAACCCGAAAGTAAAAGGTATTGTACTTAAAGAAGTAGAAGACAATGTAGCTGACGACGCTATTATCACTTCAAACACTTCTACTATCTCTATCAACCAACTAGCTGAAAGCCTAGACAAGCCAGAGCGCTTCTGTGGTATGCACTTCTTTAACCCAGTGCACCGCATGCCGCTAGTTGAAATTATTCGTGGCGAAAAAACGTCAGAAGAAACCATTAATGCAGTGGTAGCCGCTACCCTTAAAATGGGCAAAACCCCCATTGTGGTTAACGACTGCCCAGGGTTCTTGGTAAACCGCGTATTGTTCCCATACTTTGCGGGCTTCAGTAAGCTTCTTATCGACGGTGCTGACTTTGTTGCCGTTGATAAAGTAATGGAAAAAATCTTCGGCTGGCCAATGGGCCCTGCTTACCTAATGGACGTTGTAGGTATCGACACAGGCGATCACGCAGCAGACGTTATGGCAGCGGGCATTCCAGAGCGTATGGCTCGCCTAGACAACGACCCAGTAACACTGTTCTACAAAGAAGAGCGTTTAGGTCAGAAGAACGGTAAAGGTTTCTACAACTACGGTGTTGATAAGCGCGGTAAGCCGTCTAAAACACCTGCTGAAGAAGCCTACGCACTAATGGCGCCACACGTAGCTGAAAAGACAGACTTTGACGCTGACGACATTATTGCACGCCTTATGATCCCTATGGCAAACGAAGCAATTCGCTGCCTAGAAGAAGGCATTGTAGATAGCGCAGCTGAAGCAGATATGGCGCTACTTTACGGCTTAGGTTTCCCTCCATTCCGCGGTGGTATTTTCCGTTGGATTGAAACCATTGGCTTGGCGAACTTTGTTGCGATGGCAGACAAGTACGCTGAACTTGGTCCAATTTATCAGATCTCAGACGGCGTTCGTGAAATGGCCGCTGCTGGTAAATCCTATTTCGCATAAGACCCGGAGGAAAATCTAATGAAAGAAGTGGTCGTAATCGATTGCGTACGTACCCCTATGGGTCGTTCAAAAAACGGTGTTTTCAGAAATGTGCGTGCAGAAGACCTATCTGCAGCACTAATGACCGCGCTACTAGAGCGTAACCCTGGCGTAAACCCAGCGGAAATTGAAGACATCATTTGGGGCTGTGTTCAACAAACTAAAGAACAAGGCTTCAACGTTGCACGTAACGCGCAACTATTAACACAAATTCCACGCACAACAGGCGCGGTAACGGTAAACCGTTTATGTGGTTCATCAATGCAAGCCCTTCACGATGCAACAAGCGGCATCATGAGCGGTCGTGGTGACATTTACATGATTGGTGGTGTTGAGCACATGGGTCACGTACCGATGAACTACAACATCGACTTCCACCCAGGTCTTGCTAAGTACACGGCGAAAGCGTCGGGCATGATGGGTATGACAGCCGAGCTACTTGGCCGTCAAAACGGTATTACTCGTGAGCAACAAGACGCATTTGGCGCACGTTCGCACCAGCTAGCGCACAAAGCACACCTTGAAGGCCGCTGGGCTAACGAGATTGTGCCTGTTGAAGGTCACGATGCGAACGGCGTATTAAAGCTAATTGACTACGATGAAGTAGTACGCCCAGAAAGCACGGCTGAGAGCATGGCGGCACTTCGCCCAGTGTTCGACCCAGTAAACGGTACCGTTACTGCGGGTACGTCTTCTGCGCTGTCTGACGGTGCGTCGGCTATGCTACTTATGTCGGCAGACCGTGCGAAAGAGCTTGGCCTAACGCCGCGTGCGAAAATTCGCTCGATGGCAGTGGCAGGTTGTGATGCGGCAATCATGGGTTATGGCCCAGTTCCGGCTACACAAAAAGCCCTTAAGCGCGCTGGCCTTACTATGGACGATATTGAACTTGCTGAGTTTAACGAAGCGTTCGCGGCACAGGCACTATCGTGCATTAAGCAACTAGGTTGGATGGACCACCTAGATACTAAGATTAACCTTAACGGTGGTGCAATTGCACTTGGTCACCCACTAGGTTGTTCTGGTTCACGTATCTCGGGTACGCTTATTAACCTAATGGAATCACAAGACGTAAGCCTAGGCTTAGCGACAATGTGTATTGGTTTAGGCCAAGGTATTGCTACCGTATTTGAGCGTGTATAAGCGTTTGAATTAGGGTTTAAAAGCTAAGTTTTTAAAAGGGCCTTCGGGCCCTTTTTTGTTGGCTGCCTACATTAAAAAACTAAGCTAGACAGAGGGCTAACCACACCATTAGCACCTTGCTGTAATATATGCGTATATATCTGCGTTGTGCGCACATCGGCATGACCAAGTTGGTCTTGTACCGTTCTTATATCCGCTCCCGACTGCAATAGATGAGTTGCAAAAGAATGCCTTAGGGTATGAGGAGTAACATGCTTAATGATGCCTGCATCATTTGCTGCCCGCGTAACAGCCCTTTGTATTTGCTTTTCGTCGATATGGTGCCTTCGCAGCAATTTACTTTCAGGATCGGTACTAAGCTTTGCGGCGGGAAACAAATACTGCCACTCAATGGTTTTGTTGCGCTGTTGGTATTTCTTTCTTAACGCATGGGGTATCCAGGCGCCAGCAAATTCTGGAACCAATAAATCTCTAGCAAGTAGCTTTTCACTTTCGCTAATATGGTTTCTTAACAGCGGAAGTAGCGATTCAGACAAGGTTACAACACGGTGTTTTCCACCTTTCCCAAACCAGATGCGCACACATTTATAATCGAAGTCGATATCGCCCACCCGCAAGCGCGTACATTCCATTAATCGAAGCCCACTGCCATACAACAATGCTACCGCTAGATAATGATGAGTAGGTACGCGGCCCAGCAGCGCTTTTACTTCCAGCTGTGTAAGCACTACGGGCAGTTTTCGCTCGCGCCCACTTCCCACAAAATTCATATCTTCGGGAAGCGGTTGGTCAAGGTACTTATTGTATAAAAATGCCAACGCATTGAGCGCGGTAGCCTGTGTAGAACGCGAGTTCTTTCGCCTTGTTGATAAATGCGTTAGATACGCTTCAACGTGCACAGAATCTAAGTCCTTAGGATGCTGAAAATTATTAAAACGAATATAATCGGTAATCCAGTTGAGGTATGTTTGTATAGTACGTTTTGCATAACGCTTCAGCATCATGTGATCATAAAGCGTTTGGATAAAGGTTGATTTCATGGCTTGCTCCTAAGTAGAAGCAGTTTACGCAATAAAACTTTCCTAAATAACTGATCACAACGCCAGTTTTGAGCAGATAAAACGCATGAAAAACACCAAATTCACCTGCAAGTCGTTTTGGTGTTTTTAAACTTTGCGCGAAAAACACCAAAAGTGAAATTTAGTAGATGTTGTAGTAGCTTATGGTTTAACCTTATGAAAGCTCAAACGGACAAAAACCCCGTTCCGGTTCGGGAAATCGTCCCGTTTTGGGGACGATTAAATTGTTAGAAGGCGTCAGCCTAAACTTCGTTTGGCTCTATAAATTTATCAGTGCAACTACCCTTACCTGTCTTCAATAGCATCGCTCTGGCTTTTGGTAGTTTTAATGTCGCCGCATTAAATTCAAAGGTTGCGCATTAGGCGCTTTAACACCAAGTTCTTATTTTCAGCCAGCAAGCGCCAATGCGTTTGTTAGTTCAAATGGCGGCTTGCTTCAGTTAAATCAAAAGCATCATCGCGCTGTCGTTTCTCTTGTTTGCGTTAACAATCAATCGTATGCTGGCTTCATTAGTTTTTAAAAAGGCCAACGGAACAGGTTCTGCTTCTAACAAAGCGCTAAAGTCGTTCCCTTCGGTCACTGGGACGCTTACACGCGGGGCCACTTCGTTATTATGCCCCACGTGCAATCGCCCCTTAGCTTAGCGTTGGTATGACTCCCTTTGTCAACCCTGAACGAGCGCTTCCCTGACACT
This sequence comes from Alteromonas sp. KC3, assembly GCF_016756315.1. Classification (NCBI taxonomy): domain Bacteria; kingdom Pseudomonadati; phylum Pseudomonadota; class Gammaproteobacteria; order Alteromonadales; family Alteromonadaceae; genus Alteromonas; species Alteromonas sp. KC3. The sequence continues at coordinate 560,403 of NZ_AP024235.1, read as the reverse complement.
CTTTCAGCCCATAATTAGTATTCTTTATTACTCAAAATAAATGAGCTAACGCACCGGATGAGGCAGTAATGTCGTCGGTTATCATGCTGGTATTCGTGGGTTATTCATTAATTATAATGAACAGCGCCTACCTTACTCACTCCGCCGTGGTCACCTTCTCATCAGTCTATGCTCGTGGATCAATAACCGTTAAGTTATCGCCATCATAACGCCCTCGTAGGTTGTGCCACATCCCGCGGCCTGATCCAAATGCGTTAGCTCAAACTCGTTTATCATGCAGGTACTCGGCTCAATCTTAGTTTTGGATTAACCGGCGTAAGTACCACTTCCTTTGCAATAGCCCAAATATAAGCAGCCATTTCTCTGGCAATCGCGGTAACGATTAAATTGTAGTGTTTACCCTTTTTACTCATGCGCTGATAGCGTTTGCACAAGCGAAGCTGTGCTTTCCAAGCGATATCGACGATGTCTTTAGGTAAGCCTTCCTGCCTTAACTGTAATTCAGTAGAGACGTTAGCCGGATAACGGTAGCTGTGCGCCCCCTCAATCAGTAAACGCCGTGCTCGGCCATTTCCTGCTTTTGTAATGGCTCCTAAGTGTCGCTTTCCGCCTGATGATTGTTCGCTGGGGACTAAACCTAAATACGCCATGAGTTTTCTTGGATGGTCAAAACGCTGTAAATCACCAAGCTCTGCCACCACTCCAACAGCAACGAGCAATCGAACACCTCGCATCGCCTGAACGGCTTTCACTACCGGATAATAACGCCATTGGTGTACATGGTGGGTTAACTCATTGTCGAGCCTTTCCAGTCGCCGGATACGCTCTTCTATGGTTTGCAATTGTTCTTGTAAGACAATTTGCTGGGCCGGGTGAGGCAATATCAATTCCGTGAGCCAGCGAAGGTGTTTCTTCGACCAGTTGGCCGTACCTTCATAGCGTATGTTGTTTCGCAATAGTAAAGCTTTAAGCTGGTACTTCGCTTCTTTTAAATCCTTCATTGCTGCTTCTCGAGCTCGAGATAAATCCCGCACAGCTTCATCTTCCGGCTCGGGCACATAGATGGGTGTAAGGTCTTCAGACTTTAGTGACCTAACGAGCTTAAGCGCATCTCGTCGGTCGGTTTTAATTCGCTCTCCTGGCTTTTTCGGGATAAGAGACGGTGCCACAACATAGCAACAGTGTCCCAAGCTCGTTATCAGACGATAAATCCAATAGCCACAAGGGCCAGCCTCATAAACAACGTGAAGTGTTGCACCAGGATATTTAGATTCAAACTGGCGAATAAGCTTTTTGACACAGACCTTAGAGGAGGGAATACGACCATAATGAACGGGCGACGCGCCACGCTGTTCTTCACAATAAGCAACTTCGTGAAACTCTTTATGCGTATCCAATCCGATAAAAATCATGCTATGTTTGTTCATGCTAGCCTCCAAATTGATTTAGTATTGAACAAACTAATTATGGCTCTGGCTGAAAAGTTAACCCACGAGAATGCGGAGGCTAGCATTTCACAGGGAGTCATTGTGTCTATACACCACCCATTCTTTAGTAAAAGTCAGGCCGAAGTTCATTACTTTTTTACAACGGCTTTGGAGGTTCGTTTTGGTTTTCGGTCAGCATCGAAGGAAGCTTGAAAGCACCGCTTTTCAACTCAAGCAGCTCTCTTCTTTGGCAGCAAGTAAAAGCTAAAAACGTTGGTTGTTTTATTCAGTACTTTTACCCTATTTTCTTCAACATGCTGGCAGTTAACATACGGTTTGTGTATAACAAAAAAATTAAGTCGTGGGCTAAAGCCCACTGGGACGCTAACACGCAGGGCCGCTTCGCTATTATGCCCTACGCGTTATCGCCCCTTATTTAAAAGTTATGTTTCGTGATAACTAAATGAGAAATTTGGGCCGAGTGGCACTCAAAACTTCCTTAGCTGGGTGGGTAATTGGAATTACTTTCACTTTTGTATCGTGGGAACTTGCCGCACCTAATGGTCAAAATATTTTGCATGAGTTGCCGTTTTACATTGCTTTATTAGCATTCCCAATATCTATAATTGCAGTAGTAATTGGAGTTATTGCGTTTATTAAAGGGCACAGTCGTCTACAAGCGACTGCAAGCCTATTATTGGCATTAACACTTTCCACGTTTATTGGTTTAATGTATTGGGTGGCTGTAAATGGCGGCGTGTAAAACATAACAAACAACTGTAGCCGCTCGCTGGCGCTCACTGGGACAATAACACGTAGGCTCAGTCGCTTCGCTCCAATTCTAGCCTACGTGTTATTGCCCCTAAGTTGGGCGTTAAGTTTTAAGGACAGCTCATGAATATTCATAAGCCTTCGAAAGACTCAAGAGATCGAGTATCTGTCTCAACTTTACTTTGGGTTTGTTCTGTAAGAGAAGAAAATGAAAAATGGGTAAATGTTGAAATTGTTGAAGGCTGCAAAAGGACCGTTTATAGCTTGGATAAACGTGAAGGGGAATATGTTAGATTCGAGAACAGTTGGCATCTTCTAAGGTCTGCTGAAGAGTTTAAACAGTTAATTGATAAAGCAAAGAATAAAGAGCTATATCTATTTTCAAATGAGCTTGCCGTTTCTGTATCAGACATGCCAACTTTAGACAAAGTGTCAATTCAACAATTTATCGCTGTAGATAAAACTTAACAATCACATTAAGTCGGTCGCAAGCTCCCTGGGACAGTAACACGTGGGCTCTGTCGCTTCGCTCGGATTTTAGCCCACGTGTTACTGCCCCTTATTTGGGTGTTAGCCACTTATGAAAAAGCCTAAGATTTCTCAAACTAAACGAACTAATAATTTGGCTACGGAAGGTTCCTCTTTAAGTCGTTATGCAGACCTTTTACCTAACGCTGCATTTCACGGTGTCATTTTCCTCATTATAGCTATCGCTTTTTTTGAGTTTACTTTCCCAACAGCAAAAAACGCATGGTTTGCTGTGGCAATCCTTGTTTTCTCAACGATATTTGGTTTTTTAACGTTTAAGTTGCAGTTTCGTGGAACGCATGCGGTTGTTTTAAAATCGGATGAATTTCGTGAAGCCTTAAAAAAATATCTTAAGAAGCTAGATTTCATAACTCATTATGACAACAAGCAATTTACCGCTGCTCAATATACAAAACTTGGGCATTATGTGAACGACGACTTTTATGTTATATATTCAGAGAATTGTGTTTTATTATTCTGCATCAGTTATCGACCTTATCCGTTTTCATTGATGAGATCTAAAAGGATCATCAAGGATGTATTGAATGAAGTGTCTGTGGCTAACAAACCGCTGTAGTCGGTCGCAAGCTCCCTGGGACAATAACACGTGGGCTCAGTCGCTTCGCTCCAAATTTTAGCCCACGTGTTATTGCCCCTAAGCGGGGTGTTAGGTTTCATTGTGAGATTACTTGTAATCGCAATTTTGGCTGTTGTTTTGTTTTTCCCGTTGTATTGGCTGTTTTATTTCATCACAGGCCAAGAGTGGACAGCTTGGATTGCTGGTGTTTTGGTTTGGATAGTATTCCCAATCATTATGTTAAAAATTTGGGAACCTGAATGGCGCGGAAGACTGGTTAGAATACTCAATTATGCAATTGCAACAATGTTGCTAGTACTTTCTGCAATATACTTGTATCAAAGCTATTCAGCTTCAGAATCATTGTCGGGTCCTATTGGTTTCTTTGTGTTTTTTGGCTTGCCTTCAATTTATTATCTTTTTAAGGGTAAGTTCCATATAAATCTAAAAGGCGGAGATGAAACCTAACAAACAAATTATGGCACTCGCTAACGCTCGCTGGGACGCAAACACGTGCGCGGCTACGCCATTATTGCACACGTGTTTGCGCCCCATATTTGGAAGTTATGTGCTTAAAGGAATATAAATGCTTACAGGGATTTTATTTATTTTCTTGTTTCCCATTTTGGCTGTCACACTTATAGCTTTTCCTTTACTTTTTGTTATGAAAAGAAAATCCACCGGAGTTTTTTGGCTTTACGAGAGCTTAGGGTTAATTCTTGCGTCTTTGGTTGGCTTAGCACTAATAGGTTCGCTTAATTCTTCCACTAGCCAATCAATTACACTAGGGGTAAGTTTATCTGTTGCTCTTGTAATTTATGGCTCAATTTTGGGTGCTAGATTACGACATCTCAGTAAAACGGAAAGGCGAAATGAAAATGTACGCACATAACACATATGAGCCCAACTCCCGTCAATAGATAATAGTATTTCTCTGGCTGCGTTAGCAGCCAGTCCAAATCTCTGGGCTAAATCTCCTAGCTTCATCTGTCATTGTTGCCGTAAGGCATCGCCTGCGGCAAACACATATAGAGGCTCTCTTAGTGCGATCTCATCGCTGCCTGTTACCATGGAATCCATTACGAGTACAGGGGCACTAGACATTCATCGGTTAACCTGATGCTGGCACTATTCAAACGTAGTGGCTGATTTATGTCGCCAGTTAGGGGCAGGCTCAGTTCAGGCGCAAGCGATTTAGCACAGAGTGTTGATGCGCAACAGACGGATGTCTAATCAAAGCGTAGTGGCTGTGGACACTGGTATAGTTCATGTTGAACAGGCTCTTTTCCCTAAATCATCATGAACACAATACTCGCCATTCGACCAGTTAGGCGGTCAGCTCATCCGTCTGTGCGACTTACCCCGCTAAAAAGCGCTCACTGTCAAACACCGTTTGATTCTTCAACATAAAGTACATACAACGACCAAGTTTATGTGCCAATGCAGAGAGCGCTTTAGCTTTGCTCATGCGCTTCTGTAATTTTGCGAGATAAGCTTGCGCCGGAGGATTACCCTTCAAAAACAGCACTGCGGCTTCAGAGAACGCCCATTTAAGGTGCGCATTACCAATTTTATTACCCTGTGTACCGTAGGCTTTACCGGCTGATTCCGCTTTGCATTTGACTAGCCGAGAATAAGACGCAAACTTCTGAACACTGTCAAAGCGCTTAATAGTGCCAATCTCATAAAGAATGGTAAGGGCCAATACTCGCCCGACACCAGGCAATGAACGCAGCAGATAGTAGTCTCTACCATTATCATGCTTAGTGAGCTTTTCTACATAACATTCAATACTGCTGACTTCATGGTCGTAAACTTCTATCAATCGTAGATTCATATCAATACTGCGTTGAACCTGTGGATTAGGGAAGTGTCCACGCATTGCATCGCGACCGGTGGTGTAGCTTAGGTCTGACTTTTCAGGTACTGGCAGGTTGTATTGTGACAACGCATTCTTTATGAATGCTTTCAACTCGGCACTATGGCGCATGGCGTGCGTTCGTCTACGCAATAAATCTCGAATAGCACGTTTTTCCTTTGGATAAACATAAGCCAAAGGAAAATTACCACCTCGTATTAACTTGGCAATCTTGTACGCATCAATTTTATCGTTCTTCGTCTTACCGCCATGAATAGCTTTCATGTAGAGAGCGTGGCCAAGGATAAAATCAATATTATGATGTTCACAAAAATCACTAAGCCAGTACCAGCAGTGCATACATTCTGCGCCCACCACAATATTCCCGATGTAGGGTGAAAGAAGGTTTAAAAGCTGCTCGGGAGAATCTTTTATCTTCTTATGAACCAGTATCTCGCCGCGTTCATCTAGGATGCACACATAAAGCATTCGTGCATGAAGATCGATTCCGCAGTAAAAAGGATGTAAGTTAGTATAGAATTGCATTGAGTCTTCTCCATTTTGGGTTTGGTCGCCTTCCAGCTTAGCCAATAAAATTGGATAAGCTGGGGAGAAGGCTCAATAAGTATCAAACCACTCAAGGCACTCGCTTCGCTCGCTGGGACGCTAACACATGGGCTGCGTCACTTCGTTCCTAATTTTAGCCCATGTGTTATCGCCCCTTAGTTGGGCGTTGGTATGACTCCCTTTGTCAACCCTGAACGAGCGCTTCCCTGACACTCTTTCAGCCCATAATTAGTATTCTTTATTACTCAAAATAAATGAGCTAACGCACCGGATGAGGCAGTAATGTCGTCGGTTATCATGCTGGTATTCGTGGGTTATTCATTAATTATAATGAACAGCGCCTACCTTACTCACTCCGCCGTGGTCACCTTCTCATCAGTCTATGCTCGTGGATCAATAACCGTTAAGTTATCGCCATCATAACGCCCTCGTAGGTTGTGCCACATCCCGCGGCCTGATCCAAATGCGTTAGCTCAAACTCGTTTATCATGCAGGTACTCGGCTCAATCTTAGTTTTGGATTAACCGGCGTAAGTACCACTTCCTTTGCAATAGCCCAAATATAAGCAGCCATTTCTCTGGCAATCGCGGTAACGATTAAATTGTAGTGTTTACCCTTTTTACTCATGCGCTGATAGCGTTTGCACAAGCGAAGCTGTGCTTTCCAAGCGATATCGACGATGTCTTTAGGTAAGCCTTCCTGCCTTAACTGTAATTCAGTAGAGACGTTAGCCGGATAACGGTAGCTGTGCGCCCCCTCAATCAGTAAACGCCGTGCTCGGCCATTTCCTGCTTTTGTAATGGCTCCTAAGTGTCGCTTTCCGCCTGATGATTGTTCGCTGGGGACTAAACCTAAATACGCCATGAGTTTTCTTGGATGGTCAAAACGCTGTAAATCACCAAGCTCTGCCACCACTCCAACAGCAACGAGCAATCGAACACCTCGCATCGCCTGAACGGCTTTCACTACCGGATAATAACGCCATTGGTGTACATGGTGGGTTAACTCATTGTCGAGCCTTTCCAGTCGCCGGATACGCTCTTCTATGGTTTGCAATTGTTCTTGTAAGACAATTTGCTGGGCCGGGTGAGGCAATATCAATTCCGTGAGCCAGCGAAGGTGTTTCTTCGACCAGTTGGCCGTACCTTCATAGCGTATGTTGTTTCGCAATAGTAAAGCTTTAAGCTGGTACTTCGCTTCTTTTAAATCCTTCATTGCTGCTTCTCGAGCTCGAGATAAATCCCGCACAGCTTCATCTTCCGGCTCGGGCACATAGATGGGTGTAAGGTCTTCAGACTTTAGTGACCTAACGAGCTTAAGCGCATCTCGTCGGTCGGTTTTAATTCGCTCTCCTGGCTTTTTCGGGATAAGAGACGGTGCCACAACATAGCAACAGTGTCCCAAGCTCGTTATCAGACGATAAATCCAATAGCCACAAGGGCCAGCCTCATAAACAACGTGAAGTGTTGCACCAGGATATTTAGATTCAAACTGGCGAATAAGCTTTTTGACACAGACCTTAGAGGAGGGAATACGACCATAATGAACGGGCGACGCGCCACGCTGTTCTTCACAATAAGCAACTTCGTGAAACTCTTTATGCGTATCCAATCCGATAAAAATCATGCTATGTTTGTTCATGCTAGCCTCCAAATTGATTTAGTATTGAACAAACTAATTATGGCTCTGGCTGAAAAGTTAACCCACGAGAATGCGGAGGCTAGCATTTCACAGGGAGTCATTGTGTCTATGCACTAAAGGAGAATTTGAACATTGGAGTTGTTTGAGAAGTTTCTTTCAGAAGGGATAGCCGGTTTCGCTCTACTTACAGCCGTGTTTGCAGCATGGCAATCTGTTAAAGCTAACAAAATAGCCAAAAGCTCATTCGAAAAGTCGGAAATAGAAAAAGCTACGCTAAGAAAAGTTGAATTAATAATTGCTGAAGAAAAAAAGGTTGCTGTTGCTAGCAAATTGATAATGACCTTAGGCCAAAAGCAAGAATTGATAAAGCAACATCCTTTTCTGGCTGACACTTATCCGAACGAGAGCAGCAGAATACAGCAGTGTTTGGCAGTCTTGTCTGAACAGCGTAAGTCTCAAGGCCTTGCATATGAACTTCTCGACCACGATGATATTGGCAAAGATATCAAGCTTTCTAAACAATCCCTCGCTAACTGTGTGCGATTGACTATTAGAATGGAATCAGATTTAGAGAATGAAAAAATTTCTTTGTTGGCAATGCAAAAGTTGGTTAGCAGCGCATAACAATCACATTAAGTCGGTCGCAAGCTCCCTGGGACAGTAACACGTGGGCTCTGTCGCTTCGCTCCTATTTTAGCCCACGTATTACTGCCCCTTATGTGGGTGTTAAGTTTTAAGGACAGCTCATGAATATTCATAAGCCTTCGAAAGACTCAAGAGATCGAGTATCTGTCTCAACTTTACTTTGGGTTTGTTCTGTAAGAGAAGAAAATGAAAAATGGGTAAATGTTGAAATTGTTGAAGGCTGCAAAAGGACCGTTTATAGCTTGGATAAACGTGAAGGGGAATATGTTAGATTCGAGAACAGTTGGCATCTTCTAAGGTCTGCTGAAGAGTTTAAACAGTTAATTGATAAAGCAAAGAATAAAGAGCTATATCTATTTTCAAATGAGCTTGCCGTTTCTGTATCAGACATGCCAACTTTAGACAAAGTGTCAATTCAACAATTTATCGCTGTAGATAAAACTTAACAATCACATTAAGTCGGTCGCAAGCTCCCTGGGACAGTAACACGTGGGCTCTGTCGCTTCGCTCGGATTTTAGCCCACGTGTTACTGCCCCTTATTTGGGTGTTAGCTGCAAATATGGAAACGTTAATCTCAACAGTTGTTTTAATTTCTATTCCGTCTTTTTTTGCTGTGCGTCATTTCAACGAATATGGCACTTTTGACGACCCCAAGATTTGGGGGAGGGCTGAAAAAATAGCCTCTTTATTATTTGCGCTTTATTTGGGAATGATTTTAGTTTTGGGTAAATCAGGCATTTATTCCTTCTATGAACCAGTTTCGACTATTCGCGATCCCCGCTTTATGTTTTTCTTTTTGTTTCCAAGCATTGGCTTCGGTATTGCTATGTTTCCACGTGTAGCAGCAGAGTTCAGTCAAAACTACTTGCCTATGTTGCAATCTGATATGCTCAAGTACTTTAGTATTTACGGTTGGCTAATTATTGTCTGTTTAACATTAATAATTGCGGTTTAATCAGCATGTGCAGCTAACAAACAACTGTTGGCGCTCACTGCGTTCGCTGGGACACAAACACATGGGCTCCCTCGCTTCGCTCGTTATTTTAGCCCATGTATTTGTGCCCCAAAGTTGGGGCGTTAGGTGCTTTGAGGTAAATGGATGGATCTATACATTGGCAAAGGAATAGACTCACTTTTATTCGGTATCACTGAAAACGAAGCTCAAAAACTTTTGGGGAGCCCAGATAAAAGTTACTTTACCGATAGTGGCTGTAAGCGTATTCAATACAACGAACTGGAAATTGAGTTGTCATTTGAACCAGACAGTGACAATCGACTTGGGTGGCTAGAAGTTCATAATAAAGAGGCCAAACTGTTTGGTAGTAGTCTCATCGGGCTAAGTGAAAAAACTGCTGTTGAACTTCTAAGTTCAATGCTTAACTCCAAACCAAAATATGATGATTTTGGTGGCTTTACGTCAATCAATTATGAAGATGAGTGGCTGGAGTTACAGGTTCAGTTTGGTATCGTTAAATGCATTAATTTTGGCGTTTTGTTTAGAGAAAACGGTGCTCCATCTTGGCCACGCACCTAACAATCGCATAAACTCGCTCGCAAGCTCGCTGGGACAAAAACACGTAGGCTCCCTTCGCTTCGCTCGATATTATAGCCTACGTATTTTTGCCCGTTATGCGGGCCGTTATACACCACCCATTTTTTAGTAAAAACCAGGCCAAAGTGCAGCTCTTTTTTACAACAGCTTTGGGGGTTCGTTTTAGTTTTCGGTTTGCATCGAAGGTAACTTGAAAGCTTTGCTTTTCAACTCAAGCAGCTCTCTTCTCTTGCAGCTAGTAAAAGTCAAAATCGCCGGTTGTTTGGCTCGGTGCTTTTACTCTATTTTCTTCAACATGCTGGCAGTTAAGAAACGGTTTGTGTATAACAAAAAAATTAAGTCGCCTGCTGCCGCAGGCTGGGACGCATTCACGTGGGCTGCTTCGCATTTTAGCCCACGCGCCTGCGCCCCTTATTTAAAAGTTAGGTAGCAGTATGGAATTCGACACTATAAGAAATTTGGAATTAGAGCTAAATGATCTTGCTACCCGAAAAAACAAGCAACGTCTGGAAGTTTTAATAGCCGATGAATTCGAGGAAGTCGGAAAATCAGGCAAGAGGTTTTCTAAATCGGATATTATCAACGAACTGGTCAACGAAGAATCAGTGGCTTTTTCAGCCCATGATTTTAGCTTCGTTGTACTAGCCAAAGACTGTGTTTTGGTTAAGTATCTAACCACAATAAATCAACAAAGTGCATATCGGTGTTCTATATGGAAAAAATCACAAAACAATTGGCAAATTCAATATCACCAAGGCACTCCGATTAAACATGCTACCTAACAAAAAACTAAAGGCGCTCGCGCTGCTCGCTGGGACGCTAACACATGGGCTGCGTCACTTCGTTCCTAATTTTAGCCCATGTGTTATCGCCCCTTAGTTGGGCGTTGGTATGACTCCCTTTGTCAACCCTGAACGAGCGCTTCCCTGACACTCTTTCAGCCCATAATTAGTATTCTTTATTACTCAAAATAAATGAGCTAACGCACCGGATGAGGCAGTAATGTCGTCGGTTATCATGCTGGTATTCGTGGGTTATTCATTAATTATAATGAACAGCGCCTACCTTACTCACTCCGCCGTGGTCACCTTCTCATCAGTCTATGCTCGTGGATCAATAACCGTTAAGTTATCGCCATCATAACGCCCTCGTAGGTTGTGCCACATCCCGCGGCCTGATCCAAATGCGTTAGCTCAAACTCGTTTATCATGCAGGTACTCGGCTCAATCTTAGTTTTGGATTAACCGGCGTAAGTACCACTTCCTTTGCAATAGCCCAAATATAAGCAGCCATTTCTCTGGCAATCGCGGTAACGATTAAATTGTAGTGTTTACCCTTTTTACTCATGCGCTGATAGCGTTTGCACAAGCGAAGCTGTGCTTTCCAAGCGATATCGACGATGTCTTTAGGTAAGCCTTCCTGCCTTAACTGTAATTCAGTAGAGACGTTAGCCGGATAACGGTAGCTGTGCGCCCCCTCAATCAGTAAACGCCGTGCTCGGCCATTTCCTGCTTTTGTAATGGCTCCTAAGTGTCGCTTTCCGCCTGATGATTGTTCGCTGGGGACTAAACCTAAATACGCCATGAGTTTTCTTGGATGGTCAAAACGCTGTAAATCACCAAGCTCTGCCACCACTCCAACAGCAACGAGCAATCGAACACCTCGCATCGCCTGAACGGCTTTCACTACCGGATAATAACGCCATTGGTGTACATGGTGGGTTAACTCATTGTCGAGCCTTTCCAGTCGCCGGATACGCTCTTCTATGGTTTGCAATTGTTCTTGTAAGACAATTTGCTGGGCCGGGTGAGGCAATATCAATTCCGTGAGCCAGCGAAGGTGTTTCTTCGACCAGTTGGCCGTACCTTCATAGCGTATGTTGTTTCGCAATAGTAAAGCTTTAAGCTGGTACTTCGCTTCTTTTAAATCCTTCATTGCTGCTTCTCGAGCTCGAGATAAATCCCGCACAGCTTCATCTTCCGGCTCGGGCACATAGATGGGTGTAAGGTCTTCAGACTTTAGTGACCTAACGAGCTTAAGCGCATCTCGTCGGTCGGTTTTAATTCGCTCTCCTGGCTTTTTCGGGATAAGAGACGGTGCCACAACATAGCAACAGTGTCCCAAGCTCGTTATCAGACGATAAATCCAATAGCCACAAGGGCCAGCCTCATAAACAACGTGAAGTGTTGCACCAGGATATTTAGATTCAAACTGGCGAATAAGCTTTTTGACACAGACCTTAGAGGAGGGAATACGACCATAATGAACGGGCGACGCGCCACGCTGTTCTTCACAATAAGCAACTTCGTGAAACTCTTTATGCGTATCCAATCCGATAAAAATCATGCTATGTTTGTTCATGCTAGCCTCCAAATTGATTTAGTATTGAACAAACTAATTATGGCTCTGGCTGAAAAGTTAACCCACGAGAATGCGGAGGCTAGCATTTCACAGGGAGTCATTGTGTCTATACACCACCCATTATTTAGTAATAATCAGGCCAAAGTTCAGTGCTTTCTTACAACAGCTTTGGGGGTTCGTTTTGGTTTTCTGCAAGCATCTAAGTAACTTGAAAGCTTTGCTTTTCAACTCAAGCCGCCCTTTTCTTTGGCAACTAGTAAAAGTTAAAAGCGTTGGTTGTTTTGTTCAGTACTTTTACCCTATTTTCTTCAACATGCTGGCAGTTAACATACGGTTTGTGTATAACAAAAAAATTAAGTCGCCTGCTGCGCAGGCTGGGACGCATACACGTGGGCTGCTTCGCATTATAGCCCACGCGTCTGCGCCCCTTATTTAAAAGTTAGGCGTCAGCTATATATGATTAGTTTTGCAGATACGTTCATTCCTTTGGTCGGTTTTGCTATATCTGCTTTCTTAGCATTCAAATTCACCTTTAAAGGGCTATTTGTTGGAGTTGCTCTTGTCTGGCTCTCTTTTTTTGCAAGATATGAACTGTTAACGTATTTAGATGAGACATATGAAACAGGCATTCTGGCAGCAGTAACTCTAGGGTTTACTGGTTGGGTGCTCGGTTTTATATGGTGCCTACCATTTACTGTTATCCGGCTTATCATCAACTCTAAAAAAGGCGCTCGAATTAACAATGACACCTAACACATATGAGCCCAACTCCCGTCAATAGATAATAGTATTTCTCTGGCTGCGTTAGCAGCCAGTCCAAATCTCTGGGCTAAATCTCCTAGCTTCATCTGTCATTGTTGCCGTAAGGCATCGCCTGCGGCAAACACATATAGAGGCTCTCTTAGTGCGATCTCATCGCTGCCTGTTACCATGGAATCCATTACGAGTACAGGGGCACTAGACATTCATCGGTTAACCTGATGCTGGCACTATTCAAACGTAGTGGCTGATTTATGTCGCCAGTTAGGGGCAGGCTCAGTTCAGGCGCAAGCGATTTAGCACAGAGTGTTGATGCGCAACAGACGGATGTCTAATCAAAGCGTAGTGGCTGTGGACACTGGTATAGTTCATGTTGAACAGGCTCTTTTCCCTAAATCATCATGAACACAATACTCGCCATTCGACCAGTTAGGCGGTCAGCTCATCCGTCTGTGCGACTTACCCCGCTAAAAAGCGCTCACTGTCAAACACCGTTTGATTCTTCAACATAAAGTACATACAACGACCAAGTTTATGTGCCAATGCAGAGAGCGCTTTAGCTTTGCTCATGCGCTTCTGTAATTTTGCGAGATAAGCTTGCGCCGGAGGATTACCCTTCAAAAACAGCACTGCGGCTTCAGAGAACGCCCATTTAAGGTGCGCATTACCAATTTTATTACCCTGTGTACCGTAGGCTTTACCGGCTGATTCCGCTTTGCATTTGACTAGCCGAGAATAAGACGCAAACTTCTGAACACTGTCAAAGCGCTTAATAGTGCCAATCTCATAAAGAATGGTAAGGGCCAATACTCGCCCGACACCAGGCAATGAACGCAGCAGATAGTAGTCTCTACCATTATCATGCTTAGTGAGCTTTTCTACATAACATTCAATACTGCTGACTTCATGGTCGTAAACTTCTATCAATCGTAGATTCATATCAATACTGCGTTGAACCTGTGGATTAGGGAAGTGTCCACGCATTGCATCGCGACCGGTGGTGTAGCTTAGGTCTGACTTTTCAGGTACTGGCAGGTTGTATTGTGACAACGCATTCTTTATGAATGCTTTCAACTCGGCACTATGGCGCATGGCGTGCGTTCGTCTACGCAATAAATCTCGAATAGCACGTTTTTCCTTTGGATAAACATAAGCCAAAGGAAAATTACCACCTCGTATTAACTTGGCAATCTTGTACGCATCAATTTTATCGTTCTTCGTCTTACCGCCATGAATAGCTTTCATGTAGAGAGCGTGGCCAAGGATAAAATCAATATTATGATGTTCACAAAAATCACTAAGCCAGTACCAGCAGTGCATACATTCTGCGCCCACCACAATATTCCCGATGTAGGGTGAAAGAAGGTTTAAAAGCTGCTCGGGAGAATCTTTTATCTTCTTATGAACCAGTATCTCGCCGCGTTCATCTAGGATGCACACATAAAGCATTCGTGCATGAAGATCGATTCCGCAGTAAAAAGGATGTAAGTTAGTATAGAATTGCATTGAGTCTTCTCCATTTTGGGTTTGGTCGCCTTCCAGCTTAGCCAATAAAATTGGATAAGCTGGGGAGAAGGCTCAATAAGTATCAAAACGCTCAAGTCGCAACCCGCTGTGCGGGCTGCTGGGACAAATACACAATGCGGCTTCGCAATTATCGCATTGTGCATTTGCCCCTTAGCTTGGTGTTAGGTGCTTAGATGGAAAATAAAGCTTATCTTGATATTTGCAAGAGTCTATCTTTGACAGCTCGTCTAGGTATCGCACTTAGGCTCTTCGAAAAATATTGCAATGTTACTGGGATAAATGAAGATTCAATAGATGAATTCTTAGATTACTTATGGATATGGCCGTTGGTGTCATCTGGAGAATTTGAGTTCTCTGCTTGGGAGAATAAACGGCCCCAGCTTGTAAATTTTGGACTTGGGGATCCTTTAAGCAATTCTTTTTTGTTATCGCTGAATAATGCAAATATAGAGGAAACCGATTTTAGGAAAATTGTTTCTCCTATTGTGGAAATCCTATGGGGTAGTTTTTGGGGAGAAGCAGAAGATGAGTTATCTTTAAATTGTTTATCCGAATTAATTCAGAGAATAACCCCCAATTCACTGCCGGCATTAACACCGTTTAAAATTTCAAAATTTAAAGACAATAATGGTTGGGGCAATTCACTTACCAATGAGGACATAGCTTTTTGGAGAACTTTTCGTGAACGCACCTAACAAAACGCTCAAGTCGCATCCCGCTGCGCGGGCTGCTGGGACAAATACACAATGCGGCTTCGCGATTATCGCATTGTGCATTTGCCCCTTAGCTTAGTGTTATACACCACCCATTTTTTAATAAAAGTCAGGCCGAAGTTCGGTGCTTTTTTACAACGGCTTTGGGTTTTTTTGGGGCTTTCGGTCAGCATCGAAGGTAACTTGAAAACTTTGCTTTTCAACTCAGGCCGCTCTCTTTTCTGGCTGCTAGTAAAAGTTTAAAGCCCTGGTTACTTTGTTCGGTACATTTACCCTATTTTCTCCAACATGCTGGCAGTTAAGAAACGGTTTGTGTATAACAAAAAAATTAAGTCGCCTGCTGCGCAGGCTGGGACGCATACACGTGGGCTGCTTCGCATTATAGCCCACATGTCTGCGCCCCTTATTTAAAAGTTAGATTTCCGTGTAATTAAAAGGATGTTTTTTGAAAAAGTTATTATTTCTAGTTGTTATTTTACTCACCGGCTGTGCAACAGTTCACAATCCGTATCCTGAGAACTATTCGGGTCCTTCGGCTATTATCGCAAGCTCCCAAAACAGAATTGATCAAGGTACGGTTGAGCTTTTCTATCTCGAAAAAATAGATAACAAAATGATCGTAAATAGCATGGGAACATCGAGAAGCGCTACTCAAGGGCAAGGTTTTAAATTTACCACTCAACTCATCGAAACCGCTGTTCCTGTGTTAAGTCAGACCTTCACTATTGTTGGTGCCACTGCACATGCAGCCCCAATTCAGACACTTTTCTCTGACAACAATATTGTTCGCGGTAATATAACGTTTACGCCTGAACCCCATACAGAATATATCGTTGAAGGACAACTTAGTGAAAGTTACTCAGCCGTATGGATCTCTAACAAAGAAACAGGTGAAGTCATCGGTAAGAAAATAGAAAGCTCAAAGGGTGAGTAAATCTAACAATCACATTAAGTCGCTCGCAAGCTCGCTGGGACAGTAACACATGGGCTCTGTCGCTTCGCTCGAATTTTAGCCCATGTATTACTGCCCCTTATGTGGGTGTTAGGTTTCTCTATTGAATAAAAAGGATTTTTTGTGAAGAAACGCGTATTGATTTTGCTTCTATTACTTTTGCCGTTGGTTGGTTGTGACCAATTTTCAAAGGTACAAGCCGTTAATTACCTAATGGGCTCACAACCGATTTCGTACCTTAATGGCTTTTTAGTTCTTACTTATCATGAAAACCCCGGAGCTTTCTTAAGCTTGGGCTCTTCACTGCCGCATGAAACTCGAACTATCATTTTTAGTGCGTTTGTCACTTTGTTCTTGTTAGCAGTATTCGCCTATCTTTGCCTTAAGCCTTTATCCAATGCCAGTTTTATTGTCGGCTCACTAATCCTAGCTGGCGGCATTGGCAACGTTTACGATAGGCTAACAAACACTGGGCGCGTAATAGATTTTCTTTTACTTCAGCTGGGACCACTGCATACTGGGGTTTTTAACTTAGCAGATGTCTTTATAATGATGGGTGTATTCTTGGCTGCCTTCTTTTCTACACAATGGGGTAAAAACCTAACAAACAAATTAAGCCGTTCCCGTTGGTCACTGGGACGCTAACACGCAGGGCCGCTTCGCTTTTATGCCCTACGCGTTATCGCCCCTTATTTAAAAGTTATACACCACCCATTATTTAGTAAAAAGTAAATCAAAGCCCAGCGCTTTTTTACAGCAGCTTTTGGGGTTCGCTTTGTTTTTTGTCAGCATCGAAGGAAGCTTGAAAGCCCTGCTTTTCAACTCAAGCAGCCCTCTTCTTTGACAACCAGTAAAAGTTAAAAGCGTTGGTTGTTTTGTTCAGCACTTTTACTCTATTTTCTTCAACATGCTGGCAGTTAACACACGGTTTGTGTATAACAAAAAAATTAAGTCGCCTGCTGGCGCAGGCTGGGACGCATTCACGTGGGCTGCTTCGCATTTTAGCCCACATGCCTGCGCCCCTTATTTAAAAGTTATGTGCTCAGCAAACTATGATAAATAAAAATAAATTAATCAGGTATTATTTAGTTCAGCTCGAAATTTTCTTTGCTCTAGCCTGCGCCTTTATATCTTTAATACAGTTACTAAATTACGATGCTTACACCGCCGTTAAGGTGTTTTTTTACTGCTTAGCTTTTCTTCAGGTGCCAATAGCTTTAATGTGTTTTCGTTACTGTCGCTCCCTGTCAAAAGATGGCTTTAAAATTTAAGAGGTGCGCACATAACAAACGCATTAAATCGCTTGCAAGCTCGCTGGGACGCTAATACATGGGCTGCGTCACTTCGTTCCTTATTTTAGCCCATGTATTATCGCCCTTTATGCGGGTGTTATATGCAGGACTTACCCAAACTTAGTGGACATCTCCTATAGTTAGATAAGAGGTGACTTATGGCTAATAAAAAGAAGGTTCACGCTTACACTGAAGAGTTTCGTAAAGAGGCTGTTCGTCGAGCAGATCAGAAAGGTAACTCCAACCAATCCGTAGCCGCAGAACTGGGTATTTCCGCGCAACAAATCTACAACTGGCGTCGACAGTTCAGAGCAGAATGAGGTAGTAATATGCACGCATATAACAACTCAATAAACTCACTCACTTCGTTCGCTGGGACGCATACACGCAGGGCCGCTTCGCCATTATGCCCTACGTGCCTGCGCCCGTTATTGAAAAGTTAGCTGCAAATATGGAAACATTAATCTCAACAGTTGTTTTAATTTCTATTCCGTCTTTTTTTGCTGTGCGTCATTTCAACGAATATGGCACTTTTGACGACCCCAAGATTTGGGGGAGGGCTGAAAAAATAGCCTCTTTATTATTTGCGCTTTATTTGGGAATGATTTTAGTTTTGGGTAAATCAGGCATTTATTCCTTCTATGAACCAGTTTCGACTATTCGCGATCCCCGCTTTATGTTTTTCTTTTTGTTTCCAAGCATTGGCTTCGGTATTGCTATGTTTCCACGTGTAGCAGCAGAGTTCAGTCAAAACTACTTGCCTATGTTGCAATCTGATATGCTCAAGTACTTTAGTATTTACGGTTGGCTAATTATTGTCTGTTTAACATTAATAATTGCGGTTTAATCAGCATGTGCAGCTAACAAACAACTGTTGGCGCTCACTGCGTTCGCTGGGACACAAACACATGGGCTCCCTCGCTTCGCTCGTTGTTTTAGCCCATGTATTTGTGCCCCAAAGTTGGGGCGTTAGGTGTTCCAAGGATGACAAATAAAGATGGTGGAGATACTGAGCTAGCATTTATCGGAGCATTAAGCCTCTGGTTGTTAGTATCTCTATTTAGCTGGGTTGCTTCTCATTTCTATTACGCATGGCAAAGCAATGAACCAATCGAATTTACTTCACGAGGTTTAAGGTTTATGAATTTACTTCCGGCTAGCATTCAATTTGCGATTAGCGTTTCTGTTGTAGCATTCTTTACATATGAGGCTGTAAAGCAATCAGTTAAGTTTGTAAAGCTGTTGCGTGGTTAGCCAGTTGCTATTTCGGCTCACACATAACAAAAAAATTAAGGCACTCACTTCGTTCGCTGGGACGCAAACACGTGGGCTGCTTCGCATTATAGCCCACGTATTTTTGCCCCTAAGCGGGGTGTTAGCTGACAAGAGGATTCATGGAAGATTACTCTCCGAATAAAATTCCTAAATCGACCCGAATTTTTAATATCGTTTGGGCAGTGTTCTTAATTGCAATGTGTCTTTATGGCTTCACTAACGAAGCTTTGGTATATCCCGGCGTAAGAGGCTCTTGCCCTATTGAATTAACTGGTATGCCTCTACTATTTTTCTGCGTTGCATTGCTCTCGGGTGCTGTTAATGCTGCGCTGACCGTAATTGACCACTACGACAAAAGAGATAACGAAAGAAGCTATAAACAAATGTCACTTTATCTAAACGTCCTAAGTATATTTACAACCACGTTAGCTTTTGGATATCAATTCATTATTAACCAAGAGTCAGCGGTAGTTATTGGCAATGTCAGCTAACAAGCCAATAAACGCACTCACTTCGTTCGCTGGGACGCATTCACGCGGGGCGGCTTCGCCATTATGCCCCACATGTCTGCCCCCCTTATTTAAAAGTTAAGAGCAAAGCATGGACAAAGCCAAAATCAAAAAAATAGCTAGTACAATCTCTTTGGTGTTATTTTTTGTGCTACTAAACTGGTATCTAACGGGGAGCAGGAAAGCACTAGAATATAAAGAGTATATAGAAATAGTTGAGGCAATAGAAAAGGCTAGTTTTGAGAGTAATTGTATTATAGATCTAAAAATCAAAACTGAAAGGCCATGGGGTTGGACTCCTACGAGTACTGAACTGTCAATTGTGAAGGATGGAGTTACTGTAACTACTTCTACAAGTAAATATTTCAAATCTGATCGAATTGAGCAATCACATGGAACATTCTATCACTACTTCGATTGGTCCAAAGATACTAGTAGAGGCCTAGTGGCTTCATATTTAGAGTTAGAGATCTCCCGAGATAATAAGCTAAATTGGATAAAGGTCGGCGAGTGTATGCCAATTAACAGAAATGAGTATTTTCCTAAAACCTATAAAGGTTGTAAGAATATAGAGCACCGTGCGGTAAAGTGCTCCTAACAAAGCCATCAAAAAACGCGTTTTCAGCGCTGGACTCGCAACAAGTTGCTAGCCTTTTTATGGCGGCGTTAGGTGCTAGTAGTAATGGAAGACATCGTAGAAATTGGGATAGATAACACAGAACACCTTTATATAATGCCATCAACTTCCTCTTTTCCTATGATTTATCGAGAGGCTGCCGGTGTTCACTGGGATCAGAGACGGAGAGTTTTGGTTGGTCAACAAAATCGAGAATGGGGTTATCCCAAGTGGTTCACACATATTTGCAATTTGGTTAGCAAAACTGGTTGTCAATTACAGCTAACAGAAACGACAAGGTGGGTAAACATTACTCCCGAGCTTCGCACTTCGATTATTCAAGCTCATAGTAAGTTACGCACCTAACAAACAACTGTTAGCGCTCACTACGTTCGCTGGGACGCGTACACGCAGGGCCGCTTCGCCATTTTGCCCTACGTGCCTGCGCCCGTTATTGAAAAGTTAGGCGCTATAAGGAAATACGTAATGTCGTACAGATTTAAACACTATGCTCAACCAGTCAATGTCGGTTACTCCGTCAGTTGGGAAGCCGTCGCAATCGAGCTTTTCATCGGTGCCATATGTTCGGTTATGGCATATTTTGGCTGGGTAACTGGTGTAATTCTTATGGCCGCTCCATGTGCCTTTCTTGCTCTTTCATGTTATCTGTTAGTTATTGTTCAAGTGTTTTTATATTTCAAAGAGAAACATCAAAGTAAAAGCAAAATGCAGGGCGATAGTAGCAATGACGAAAGCTAGGTTGTTTTTGCACGTCCCTAACAAAACGCTTAAGTCACAACCCGCTTCGCGGGGCGCTTCGCTAGTATGCCCCACGCGTTTGCGCCCCTTATTTAAAAGTTAGGAGCCACATGAAAAATTTAATTATTGGTCTCTTTTTAGTTTTTCTTTTTTCGTGCTCTTTGGCGGATAGTTCCGCACCTTTAGCAGCAAAAGAAACTAATGCATGCCAAGAAGCTGCCAATTCGATTCTTGGAGAATTAGATGAAGCTAGCGTTAAAACATTGCAGGAAACAAAAAAGGAAGAATTAGGAAAGTTTCATTTTTCATGGGGGATGGGTATTAGGAACTCTTTAGGGTTATGGCAAGAAAAATCTGAAATCAGATTGTCATGTGCAAACGAAATTGGCCAAGATGACATTCATGCGGATAATGCTTCAGGCATAATTATGGAAAAGGTATGGGCTCTTGTTAACAATGGCTCCTAACAAAAAAATTAAGGCACTCACTTCGCTCGCTGGGACGCATACACGTGGGCTGCGTCACTTCGTTCCTAATTTTAGCCCATGTGTCATCGCCCCTTAATGGGTGAGACCAATGCCAAGGTGAAAATGGTTCATCATTCAAAAGTTACAAAGATAATAGCTTATATATGCGCGGCGATTTTATTGCCCGTATACTCATTAGGCCCGGTCTCTATGATCTATCTCTCGTCTAAACGAATCGGGGATGGAGATTGGCAAACACTCCTCTTTCTAGCATGCATATGTATTGCACTTACATATTGGGGCGGTAAATATTTCTGGTTAATGCTCCGTTTTCTCGGAACATTGAGGTTTAGCTTTACCTTTGATGCCACAGGCATTGTCTTGCAAAGCAATAATGACTCTACATTCTATCCCTGGAATGCGTTAGCAAAATCCAAAGAATACGGCAGTTGCCAGATTTACTGCCTAATTACCTCAGATAATAGACATTTGTTTTCTATTTGGGAGTATGCTGAAAACTATAAAGCCTTTCGAGAGGAGGCTATGCGGCATGGCATATAACAAAACGCTTAAGTCGTTTCCTTCGGTCACTGGGGCGAATACAAGCAGGGCTTCTTCGCGTTGTAGTCCACGCGTCTGCGCCCCTTATTTAAAAGTTATACGCAATTGGTCAGAATAACTTTTTAACATCGCGGTAAAAGTTTTCATGAGAACCAAGAGCTATTAATTCAAGTATTACAGTGCCGTCCTCGTAGCTGTAACCTAATAGGGTTAACTGCTTAACCATCTTGAACTTGTGCACGCGAAGAAAAGCAAGGTCGCCTTTTTTCTGATCACCTAGAAGAGGATCGTCGATCAGTTCCTTTACAGCTTTATCTAAATCTTTTTTCTGATTCTTATGTAACTTCTTTACTGCTCTCTTAAAATTAGCTGTCTGTAAGACACTCGTAATCTTAGCCAAAATCGTATGGCTCCAATTTTCCAGCCTCTTTTTCCGCTTTGGAAATAATTGCCTGTTTCACGAATTCGTATGGTAAATCAGGATTATCTTCCATCATTTCACCTATTTTTGCCCAGTGCTCAATCTGTTTTGGCATAGTTCGGTTCAGTGCTTTGCCCATAATGGTAGCTTTCTCAACTAGATCTTGGTCTAGTCTTACGCTCGCGGTTGCCATAATATTTCTCCTAATAGTTCATCACGACATTGTAGCAATGCGCTACAGGTGTGGCAAATTGCGTAAAACAAACGAATCAACACTCGCTGCGCTCGCTAGGGGCAAGAACGCACATGCAAACATATTAAATCGTTCGCGGGCTCGCAAGGAACAAAAATATGTAGGCTACCAGCGCTTCGCTTGATATTGTTGTCAACGTATTTTGGAGTAAGACTAACTCTTTAGGGAAGTATAGAAATGGAAGTTGTAGCTAAGAAAATTTCTAAGAAATCTTTATTTAAGATTCTTTTCATAGGCGTATTTTTGGGGTTTGCTGTATTTTTTATAGGGTGTGGTATTGGCGCTTTCTTCGGGCTTGAAAGTGTTCGTTGGAATAATGAGCCCGTGTTTGGAGTATCTGGTTTTCTACTTGCTCTCGCAATGTGGCCATTTTTCACTTTTTTCATGTCACTATTCATTTGGCTTTTCTGTATCTTAGGTCTTTGGGTTTACTCATTTTTCAAACCAATTAAAGTAACTTTCAAACAACCTATTCAAGGCAATAATGAACACAGTGTATAGCAAGCCACTATAGGCACTCACTTCCTTCGCTGGGACGCATACACACAGGGCGGTTTCATCCTTTATTGAAAAGTCATGTTACAAGGAAGGCTAAAATTGAACGGATTTAAAATACCACTAGAGTTGGTGGAGGCCTTCGGTCCTTTCGAAGAATTCAAGCAAGATGCTTCTATCGTAAACCTACACCTTAAAGACGGTAGTACGTTTAAAAATGCTCTTCTGGTGTACCCAAACGAACTACTTGCTATCGAAAACCAAGCAACCTTACCATTTGCCATCGAAGAAATTGAATGTATCGAACAAACACCTGACAATTTGCTTATAAGAACGACTAGTAAGTGGCCTTTTTTTACTGCATAGTTTTACCCATTATGCGGCCCGCTATAAACTTTTTAGGAAAAGAATATCATGAAGATTAAATTAGTAGCGGCTCTGCTGTTGTGCGCCTTTTTAAATGGCTGTGCGTCGACTTCTAACAAAGCAGCGAGGGATTTTCTTGATGGCGCAAGCTCAAGCGCTGAATCAAGACGCATGGAAGAATTGAATAATAAGTATCGCAAAAAAACTGACCATAAAACCGACTTCATTGAAGACACAATGTCTGGTGCACTTACCGCACTTTTCCGAGGTATATTTAGCGCCGATGAAGACAACGATTAAAGCAACGTTTTCTCGTTACGTGTGCAACCAACTAATCAACACTCTCACTGCGTTCGTTGGGGCGCTAACACGCTGAGCCCCTGCGTGTTTTTACTCATACGCAAGCGCCCCTTGATGGAAAGCTATATGCAAAGGAATTATTGTGTCTTCTGAGGATTGGTACAGAAACAAAGTTTGGGATAGCGCAGTTGAAGAGCATTTTTACTCGAAATTGAATCGAGCAAGAACGCAAAGAGAGCAATATTTGGTTATCCAAGCACTTACCTTGGCTGAAAGTCATCCATTGGTAACGCTTCGTTTGATCAACGAATACTTTGAATCAAGAAAGAGTGAGTTCGAAGACCTCCGTGCACTATTGGCTAAAGCAAATGCATTTTTTGCATTGGCTGACTTTGAAAAAAGTGTCGCTACTTACAAAAAGATACTTGATAAAGAAAAAGAATTTCCAAACTACCAAACAGGGGCATACCTTGATTATCCGTATTTGGTGGCAACGCAACGAATTGACAATGAGTTCGCCTGCGCGCTTGATGTGTTGGAAAAAAATGTTGATAGGCTCACCTTTCCAATACAATATTTTAAGTGGCACGCATCTAGAGCATTAATCAATAATGATGGTGTTGAAGCAAAGAAGGCCCTCGATGCAGCCAAAATAAAGAAATCAGTTTTTTGGTTTCACCAAAATGTTGGTTTAGTTGGTAAAGAATATAACAAAACAATTAAACAGCTTTGCAAGATCTGTGTTTAGCAGATAGCAGCTAGACACTGAATTACGCTGCGCGAAACCTTAAAGCTATAAGACCCAAAAGGAAAAGTTAGATGAATACAAAATGGATGATACTAACCCTTGTTACTTTTGCTGTATCTGCCTGCGCTTCAATGACGTGGCATGAAGGCTCTATGATTCAGTATTCTCAAGTTCAAGCGTTAGAAAATAATCAATATCAAATTGAAGTCATGGGTGGCTGGGATCATGACCAAGCAGCTTTAGAGAGAGCAGTGATAAAAAAAGCTAGAACCGAGTGCAACGGTAATGCTGAGATTATATCAAGTCGGATGGGAACTTATTTTTCGGCTAGCCAATATGCATCTGGTGATGCCCCTAAAATACTCAGCAGAGTTCGATGCGTAGACAATAGTTAATAATTAAAAGCTTAGTTTATAAACGACATAAGGGAATTACTCATGTACCAAGGCTCTTGCCTATGCGGCGCAATCTCCGTCGAGCTCAAGGGGCCAATTGAGAGCATTATTCATTGTCACTGCTCCTTATGCCGCAAAAATAGTGGTACTGCATACGCGACCAACGGTTTCATTAACACCGAAGACTTCACCGTACTTGACCCACAAAAAAAGCTTACTTATTTCGAATTCAAAAAGGGGAAAAAACGGCACTTCTGCGCAGTATGTGCTTCTCCGATTTATAGCTCAAACACGGAAAATCCAACAAAGCTTAGAATACGCCTTGGTATTTTAGATTCCGACATTGAAGAAAGGCCTTTATCTCACAATTTTGTTTCATCGAAAGCAAACTGGGACAATCTGGATGCCGACCTACCACGATATGACAGTTTCGAACCAAGCAGAGAGAAAGCTTGAGCTATGCATGTAAGTAACAGTGTTAGCACATAATGTTAAGTCGCAGCTCAATGCAAACACGCTGGTGCTTGTGTACTTTTTGTTTAACTTTTTAAAAAGGAAAGGATTATGACAATCAAGGCGAAAAAAATGCTGGGCTATGCAGTAGTAGCATTACTGCTTGGTGGTTTAGGGCTCTATGCTTCAATGGAAGACTACCAAAAGCAGAACATGGTTGCATTATTCAACCAAACCTTTTCTTGAAGTTAGAAATGCTTGCAACAGCCAGTGCCCAAAAGAGCACAGTGAACAACCCGCTCGAAAATTAAATAAAGTTTGATATAAAGGAACGTTATTAAAATGGACTTTAACCCAACAACTCTCATAGCAACCTTTGGTACGTGGGCGCTTCTTCCCCACATTATTACCGTACTTGTGCATATTGCATTTAGCGCCGCCGTTTTCAGTGATGCCCAAACCATAAAGAACGAGAGAGATAATTTAGTTTTCGCAGGACCTATAATTTGGTCACTCGCGGTGCTAGTGGGCGGCGTTTTTGCTGCGTTGACCTATTGGGTTATCCACCATTCGTCATTAAGGAAGTGGTAGAGTTCAACAAGACACGCTGTTAAGGTTTCTGGTAGTGCCTTGCTATAGGTGGGGTAATACCAAATACTCGGAATAATTATGCATAGCGCAATAACGCTTTCACAATACGTTAAAAGACGCACTGGGGTGCCGCTAGGTTCAAAGCATTCAATGAGAAATATGCTTTACCGTGCGTTGGGCGCAAAGTCTTTCCCGCTGTTTTGGCACTATTGGAACCCTATTTGGAGCTATTATTTATCCCGAAATGTAATGAGGCCACTCAATCAAATATTGCCTAACACACTTGCTGTGTTGGTTACATTTCTTGTCAGTGGCGCTTTACATGATGTTGCGGTGTCTCTTGTTAAGCTGAAAGCGATTGTCTTTTTTACACCTTGGTTTGGTTTGATGGGGTTGGTTGTAATTGCCTTTTCTAAATTAGGTATTGCATACGGACGCGCTGCTTGGTCTATAAGGGCAACACTCAACATGCTAATCATTGTTGTAAGCTTATGCACAACGTACTTAATAGAAGGTATGTATGCTTAAGCTTGTGTTAGAGCTAGGCAATAAGGATAACATTGCGAATGGATAGCATTCTTCTACCTGTTTATGCGCACCTTACGTGGTGCACCTTGCTTTATGGGTGTCTTACCATTGCAAGAGCGCCAGCCATTTGGGGTTTAGGTTCAAGGCCAGATGGTTCAAGTCCATTTGCACACATTCAGCCTAAAATCAGTGCCAATCTTTCTAATCAATTTGAATGGCCCGTTTTCTTTCATATTTTGTGTGTCATTCTGTACTGTTCGAATACGCCGATAAGCGCGATTTTACTTAGTCTCGCTTGGTTATTTGTGTTTGGCCGTGTCGTTCACAGCATAGTGCAAATATGTGGAACCAGTATTCGATTACGTGGCATAGCATTTATGATCAATTTTGTTGCGGTACTGGCAATGTGGACAGTGTCTTTCCCTGTCTTATTTTGAGTTATTTGGCAAAAAGCAAGCTATGATAATACAAAGTATCGCGTACCGTTTGTCGCTATAACGTCTTAGGAGTATAAAAATGGAATTTGTTAAAAACAGCGCAGTTGTCAAATATGCAAGTAGCTTGTTGATGGGCGTTTTATTTGCTTTTTTAGCGGTAAATATTATTGGTTTTGGCGCGGCAATTGCCATTCCCAAAGCGCTGTTAACACCGCTGGTTTCTTTATCTAGTACCTTGGGGTTAACACTTGTTAATACCATCACTATCGGAATACCCCTTGCGATAGCGTATGCATTAATCAGCGTATTAGCAAAACAATTTGAAGCTAGCGTAAACCACCTAGTGCTGGTATCTCCTTTTGTATTTTTGATGCTGTCATTCCTGCCAAATGTACTTTTGCGTTCACATGATGTGACGTATAGCCTTTCTTTGTTTATGGCTAACATCGCGCCCACACTATTACTTGCTGTATATCTCGCAAAAAAACAGCGAAACCTATAGTACATGTAACACATTTTAAGATTGATGTTTTCACTGTGCAGCAGTAGATTTTTGCGGTATGTTTTTACTGCGCTTTGCGCTGCGACATTAGCTATGTTACCAATAATATAAACATTTACAGGGAGTAACCTTTGAAACTATTTACTGTTTTTATCGCACTCTTTTTCTCGGTTTCAGCACTTGCAGAAGGCTTTAAGACTGAAGAAGAAGCACGCCAATTTTCTGATAGATTACTTGATCACTTTGTGGCCGGAGAGTTTGAAGAAGGCTTAAATGCAGCCAAACCTTATTGGCCGCTTCCGCCCGTTGAAGTTGACGGTATGGCAAATCAAATCACACAACAATGGCCAATGATTGCTCAGCGTTTTGGTAAACCCTTGTCTAAAGAGTTTATAAAAAAGGAGCGTATTGGTGATTCGTTTATCCGATTCTATTACCTTCACAAGTTTGAAAAGCATGCTATTTACTGGCAGGTCGATTTTTATAAGCCTGTAGATATCTGGAAAATAAACTCTATGATTTTCTTAGATTCGTTAGATTTTCTATACGAAGAAGATAATTAACCAATAAAACAACACTGTCGTGTAAATGTCGGGCTACTTTCGTGCCCGACTTTATACGAATTCCCCTACTCTCCTAAGTAAGCACACAGGAGGTACGTAATGATTCTCAAACAACTAAGAATTAGCCAACGCTTGTCGCAAGAACAACTTGCACAAATGTCTGGTCTGAATGTCAGAACCATTCAACGTATTGAAAGTGGCGCGAATGCCAGTATTGAGTCTCAGAAATGCCTTGCTGCAGCACTTAATGTGGATATTGATACCCTTAATCAGGAGAGTTTAAAAATGGATAAACGTTCAGATAACTGGAAAGCGTTACCACTTTTCTTAAAAATATGGTTTGCAATTAACTTCTTAAAGTTAAACCCTGCTAGAGCTACCGCAGTGCGTATCGAGGTGACTTGCCACATCTTTGGATTTTGCTTTTGCTGTTTCGGCTTTATTAACGAACCATCGTTAGCTGGAGGGCTTTTGATGTTAGCAACAGCTTACCTATTTACCTTACTTAAATGGCAAGGTGACAAATACCAAATCTGGCATACCACCTTGCAGCAATAAGTTTGAAAAACGAAACCACTTTGCTAAAGTGAATGCTGTGCAGTCTTACCCTTACTACACAACAGTTGAGTGTACGGTATGCGCAGCACGGTTTTTCAAGTTTAGATAATACGCATAAATTCAAGGAGCGAATAATGAAGTATGCCTTTTTAGCATCAGTCTTTACCCTATTGTCATTCAATGTGCACGCCGTAGATGTTTTTGGTGCAGTTGAAATTACACACTTATCGCCTGAGAAAGCAGAGCGTATATGGGAAAGAGAAAAGCAGGTGATGCCGCGCTCCCCTAAAGCCATGGCAATGAAAAGTGTTCGTGGATGTAGCGTCTTTAAGTTTGATGTAACAGAAGAAGGTAAAGTAAAAAACCTTGAGCTGGTATCTTCTTTGCCTGAAGCGAAGCACTTCAAACCGGTAAAAAAACTTATCAAGGGATGGGACTGGAAGGTAATTGAAGGTAAAGCTAAGGCGAATGAGCAAAAGCTAGTTAGACTCGATTTTTGTATGAACCGCGAGTCATCTGAAAGTGTTGAAGCACAATGCAAAGCCCAAACACAGCTTGCCTGCGAATAATATAATGTGGCAGCACGCTGTCACTACATGAGAGAACACTATGAGTTCCTTTTCAAAACATATTGCCTTTTCGGTATTACGTGAAGTTGCGGTAGCTAAACAGTTAGAACAGCGCAAACAATATCACGCCGCGTTTATCCACTTGGAAAATGCGCATGTTTTAGGACAGTCATCAACCCGCTGGCACGTTTACACCCATGCCTTAATGTTGAAGTGGGGTATTAAGCAACACAACATGTCAGAGGTATTTGGTCAAGTTGTTCGCATATTAGGCGCAGCAAGCAAAACCGCTTTTGGTTTAGTACCTGCGGGGAACACTGGCGGAAGCAATATTAGCCCGTTTAAGCGCTTACCTATTGCGCCAGCGCTGCAACGAAAAATTACGCGGGCGCAGCAACACAGTGACTAAGCTATTCATAAAAATTGATGACCTTTCTGGCGGTGAAGTTATCGCGTTACTTGAAGAACATTTAGCGGATATGTTTGCTACTTCACCACCAGAAAGCGTTCATGCGCTAGATGTACAGGCACTAAAAGCTGATAACATTACGTTTTTCAGTGGGTGGATAGGTAAAGATTTAGCAGGCTGCGTTGCCATTAAAGCCCTCAATTCTACCGACTGCGAGCTTAAGTCTATGCGAACCTCAAGGGCCTTTAGAGGGCAAGGCGTTGCGTCGCAACTATTACTTTTTGCCTTAGAACATGCGAAAATAGCGGGGTTTAGCTCGGTTAGTTTAGAAACAGGCACTCAGGATTATTTTTCTGCCGCCCGTCAACTATACAGAAAATTTCAGTTTGAAGACTGTGGGCCTTTTAGCCATTACACACTAGATCCAAACAGTCACTTTATGACCCGGGCCCTTTAGAAAATTGGCACTTAGTTGCCACCATCGAGAAATTTATTATGTCGTTACCTCCTTGCCCTCATTGTCAGTCTGAATACGTTTATGAAGATCAAGCTCTGCTTATTTGTCCAGAGTGCGGTCACGAGTGGAATCCAAATGACGTAGAAGAGGAAGTCTCGGCTAACGACGCTAATGGCACGCCGTTGGTTGCTGGCGACAAAATCACGTTGGCTAAAGATCTCAAAGTTAAAGGTAGCTCTCTTATTTTGAAAATTGGGACTAAAGCCGTTATTCGTCACGTAAAAGAAGGTAAAGACCACCAGCTAGATTGCAAAGTGGACGGCGCTGGCGAAATGATGCTAACGGCTCAATTTGTTAAGAAAGCCTAAAAATTAGCAACCTCATTAATGATGGTGTCGGCCAACAAACTGATGGCTTTTGAAGTTACTTTTTGAGGGTTAACCAAACACACCCCCATATGACCGAGTTCTGGCAAGTCAGCTGAACTCGGTAAAATATGTAAACCGGGTGGTACTGAACTTTTTGCCAACACCGTAATACCCAGCCCTTCATTGATTGCCGTTTGGATACCATTTAGATCGGCAATGGTATACACCACCTGCCATGGTTTTTTCGCGGCGCTAAGTAAGTTAATTGCGCGTTTACGATAGGTACATGGATTAGGTGCTGCAATGAGCGGTAACTTATGTGGAATGCTATTTACGAATCGCTGACTGCCCACCCACACCAATTGGTCGGTTGTAATGTAACCATCTTGTTGAGGATCTGGGGTTTCTTGCAATGATAAAATCAAGTCAAACTGGCTTTTTAGTGGCTCGCTAAGTAAGTCTTTACTTAACGCGCAGTGTACTTCTAGCGAGATTTCAGGATAGGTTTGTGTAAATCGACGAATGATCTTTGGCATCAAAATTGTCGAAAACTCGCTTGGGATCCCCAGTCGAATATTGCCAGTCACTTGCGGCTTGCCAAACTCTGCCATGGCTTGATCGTTAAGCGCTACCATTTTCTCGCCATAGGCAAGAAGCTTGCTGCCTGCCACTGTCAGCGACAATTTGTTCTTATCGCGGGAAAACAATTTTTCTCCCACCATTTCTTCTAATTTTTTGATTTGTAAACTGATAGCAGGCTGCGTGCGCTGAAGCTGTTCAGCACATTGTGTGTAGCTACCCGTTTGGGCAATGATCACAAAAGAGCGTAAAAAATCGATGGACAAATTTTTCATAGTCGGCACAAGTTCATCAGGCACACATTTAATAAAGTTATGATGCCATATTTTTTATTAATTTTATTTATTCTTTTTCGACTTCTACTATCGATTTACACAACAAGTAAGGCGTACCGACCAGTGTTTCTCTAAAACAAAGGTCACAGCGCTGTAAAAATCGGGAGCAAGAATGAACAACCTTAACCACAACTTGAGCGACATCGACCCAGATATTGCCGAATTTATTGCACAAGAAGATACTCGCCAAGAACATCATATCGAGCTTATCGCATCGGAGAACTATACCAGTCGTGCGGTAATGCAAGCACAAGGAAGCCAACTCACCAATAAATATGCTGAAGGTTACCCTGCCAAGCGTTATTACGGCGGCTGTGAAGCAGTCGATAAGGTAGAGCAACTTGCCATTGATAGAGCAAAAGCGTTGTTTGAGGCTGATTATGTGAACGTACAACCCCATTCAGGTTCGCAAGCTAACACTGCCGTTTACATGGCACTGCTAAACCCAGGTGATACCATTCTTGGATTGAGCCTTGATCATGGCGGACATTTAACCCACGGTGCCAAGCCTAACTTTTCAGGCAAGCTGTATAACGCCATTCAATATGGGCTTAATACTGAGACAGGCGAAATAGACTACGAGCAAGTACAAGCCTTAGCGCACGAGCATCAACCCAAAATGATAGTGGCAGGCTTCTCTGCATATTCACGTATAGTTGATTGGCAGCGTTTCAGAGATATTGCCGACAGTGTGGGGGCTTACCTGTTGGTTGATATGGCGCACGTAGCGGGCTTGGTTGCTGCTGGCGTGTACCCGTCACCGATTAATGCGGCGCATGTTGTGACCACCACAACGCATAAAACACTTCGAGGCCCTCGCGGTGGTCTCATTATGTGTAAAGCGAACCCAGAACTAGAGAAGAAATTTAATTCATTAATCTTCCCTGGAATACAAGGCGGACCGCTGATGCATGTTATTGCGGCAAAAGCTGTGGCACTTAAAGAAGCGATGTCGGCAGAATTCAGAATTTACCAAAAACAAGTGGTAACCAATGCACAAGCAATGGCAAAAGTCTTTATGGAAAGAGGCTTCGAGGTTGTATCAAATGGTACTGACAACCATATGTTTTTACTTAGCCTAATTAACAAAGGGCTTACCGGTAAAGAGGCCGATGCCATACTCAATGGTGTTAATATCACCGTAAATAAGAACACGGTACCAAACGACCCACAATCGCCGTTTGTGACCAGCGGCATTCGCATTGGTACTCCGGCGGTAACATCGCGCAATTTTTCAGAAGATGACTGCACGCAGCTGGCAAACTGGATTTGTGATGTACTTGAATCGCCCAACGATCCATCGGTAGTAGCACGCGTTAAAGACAGCGTAGCGAGTATTACGGCAGCTCGCCCGGTTTACGCGTCAATCAGCTAAACCATTTCCAGCCAATAAAGACCAGCAGAAAGCCAAATAGGTAGATAAGCCCCACATAGCTAAGGGCTTGGACAAACCTACTTGGCGCTGCGTCTTGATGAAGTGCAGTTTGCTGCACCAATTTATGATTGAGCCATGCAAACACAGGCGTGGTAACAAACGCTAGTGTCATGGCAAACCCCAACATGGCAAGTAACGCTGATTTAAAGAACATTACAATGACAAAACTGACTAATGCCATAACAAGCAGTACTGGCGTGACTAATGCGTTGCGCGCCTTTTTGTCGTTGTTGCGTAACAAGGTGATAGCCTCTGCCACCACGCGTGCGTAACCGTCATACACGGTAAGCGCCGAGCCGAAAATACATAGAAAAGCAACGAGTGCAATTAGCCAGTGCGCCCATTGCCCTATGGTCGATGAATACATGCTGATAAGCTGATGCGAGAACCCGATGCCGCCTGTACTTAGTGGTGTATCGCTACCGTATAAAATTAGCGCGCCTAAGCCTAAGAACAACAGCGCAAGCAGTGCTGTAACGCCATAACCTAAATTAAAATCAAACAGCGCTGATTTGGGCGTAACTGCCGTGTTAGTGCATTGGCGCTTTAACCAAAGCGATGTAATTGATGAAATTTCAATAGGCGCTGGCATCCAGCCCATAGTCACAACCAAAAAACCCAAGCTCGCTATAGTGTAAGGTGAAGGCGGGTTTGCTGGCACTTTGGTGCCGTCATAATTAACTAAGGCCACAATGAATACGGCAACCGTTGCTAAGACAAGTACACCCATAATCGCTTTAGCAATATTGTCGAGCCCTTCGAAGTGCCCAGCCAATAAAATAGCTAAAATAAGCCCAAGCACTAGTGATGACGATAGCGTGATGGCCATGTCGAAAGGAATAAAGTATGACAATAAGCTGGCTGCAAATAGCAGTAACGCAGCTGAGTTCACGACAGACGCCAGACTATTTAGCCCTAACGCTAAGCCCAGATAGCGCTTACCCATTTTAAGGTAACCTTGCTGCAGGGTTTGCTTTGTACTAATGGTGTAGCTTACGCCCGCTCTAAAAAAGGGGTATTTAAGTACGTTTACCAAGAGGATCAGTAAAGCCAGTTGCCAGCCAAACTTTGCGCCAGCTTGGGTAGATGCCACTAAGTGACTGCCGCCTACCGCGGCTGTTGCCATCAGCACACCAGGGCCCAATAACTTTAACCATGCGATACATCGCGCATACAATGACAACTGAACCCCAGACTCCACTCTAACCTCTTGATGACAATGAAAAAGCCGAATGCCACCTTATCAGGTTAAACGCGAGCAGAAAAGCCGCTATATCTGTGGTGTAGTAGACAATGTCTAAAAGGTGTATAGCGCCCCAGTAAACATAAATGCACTGTTGTCACTGTAGTCTCCTCGTTTAAAGCCATCACCTTTGAAAAGGTAGGCCCCGCCAAGTGACAACCGCAATGAAGGTAAAACCTGATAGCGCCATCGCGCTTCTACCTGATGGCCAATAAAACTATCTACGTTTTGCGGTGCTTTGTTATACCAATACGCTTTGTAGCCCAGCAAAAGGTTATGCTGAGAGCCAAAGGTAGACACACTTCGAAGCCCAACTGTTTTTAGGTTCCTGCGTGGCATCCCTTGATACACATCAGTGGGGCCGAAATCAAAACGCCTGACACCATATAAACTATCGAAGTTTGAAATAGTATCGTCAGTAGTATCGTTATCGCCGCTAATGTAATCAAACTCAGCGCGTAAAAATGTGCTGTCAGTAATTTTCTTTCCCAAATAGCCAAATACCAAGTACGCAGACACATCTTTTTGCGTTATATCATCTGGCGCGGCAGTTTCATGAGCATGCCCTACCTGACCTATCAGTTCGCCGTTCGCTTTCCAGCCGTCTGCGAAAGCAGCGGTATAATCAACCGACAAGGTATATAAATCGCGGTTTCGAGTAGCCAGCGTGTCGCTATCATCTTCTTTAAACCAATAGCTCTGTAGCTTTAGATTTTTGTCCGCAGATGTTGCGTATACGCCAAATAACTTTCGCTCACTAAAGCTTTTGTCAAACGCTCGCTCGTTGCCATCAATACTTTCGCTATCACCCGGTAATCGTGTTACGGGTAACAAGTACACACCATTGACATTCCAATCGAAAAGCTTGCCCTCGACAACTACACCATCGTAGCTGTTAGTCGCATTGCGGTAGATAGTTTTTGCCAATAATCGTCGGCTGCCATAATCAAGCTCCATACGCCCAGCTTTTATTGCAAATATGGCAAAAACCTGACCAACGTCATCACTATTGGCTGGCGACACAAACGGTTTGTATGTGGCAAACATCTGAACTGGCTCTAACGTGTTTACCTGATTAGACGATAAAGTAGGGTCATTCTCATCAAGAAACGCACGCGAATCTCTTACCTCAAGTGTGGCGCTGATATTTTTGTAAGACACCTGTGTTGCTAAGACAAGTCGCGTTGATAAACGCTGATTACTTTGCGAACGTTGCTCTCGTTGGGCCGGAAAAATAGGGTTATTCAGTGACTCGTAACGCACTCGAAAAGAGCCCGAGACATCAACGTTAACCTCGTCACTTTTCGCGTGTGCATGCAAAGGTAAAAGAAGAGTAAGAAGACAAAGCGGAATAAAACCAAAAGTGCGGTGCATTAAATGCCAACTAATTTATACATAATAACAACAGTATATCGTTAATTGATGAATAAACACCGCGCTTTTTTACTCATTTTTACCCACGCTAACGTCGGTCATAGTTCACTTTTTTCTCAGGGTGCTGATAGTACCCTTCCTTCAACAAACGCTTAAAGCGAGTTAACTTTCCATCAAGTGTTAGCTCTTCAAGCCCTTTGTTGAATAACGACAAGATAAGCTGACTGTCGGTATCGCCTTTGGGGACTAATAGGTGGGTGGTTACGGTAGAAATAAATGGCTTAACAAGTGACACTTGTCTGCGCTCGGCGCTGGTAAATTCGCGCTCCAACAAATACCACCCCGTCAATTCATCAATAGGGAACACATCAATTTCACCGGCTATTAGCGCCTCGAGACTCTCTTTATCGCTCTTAAACTTAACAATGTTGTTGTTATTTTTGATAAAAGCCGATAGTTCGTCGTTGTATAAGTAGCCTTCGGTTATGCCCATTTTAAGCGACGCTAAATCGTCTAATGTCTGCCAGGTTTTTAAACCACTGTTAGTGTGAGTATAAAATACCAAGCTCTCAGCACTGATTGGCGCTGAGTGGTGAAATTCCTTTTCGCGTGATCGTACAAAGTTACCATACGACAATGCGTCGTAGTCGCCACGCAGTGTTGCCTCTAACGCGTCATCCCATGGTAATGACACAAACTCTACTACCACGCCAGTTTCCAAAAAAGCGTCAGCAATAATATGATTGATATAACCGTCGTGCTGCATATCGGTTGACGTGTAGGGAGCGTATTCTGCAGTGGCTATTTTAAGCTTCTTCCATGCATGTGCAGCACTTTGCATAGGCACAAATGCAAGAAACAAGGTCGCAAGTAAAAGTGTTCTTATGATCATGTTGAAATGCCCCTAAAAGTAAATACCAAGGTTAATGTTTAACCGATGGGTTGTTTTTTCTCTACCATCTAAGTCGAGTCCTACTCCAGGGCCACCTGAAAACCACATATTCTTACCTTGAATGCTGTCGACATACACAAACAATTTGCTCCAACCAAAGCTACATCCATTAATCCACTGCGATGAACGCTTGCCTGAGGCATCCTGCCCTTTAGCTGCGCTAAATTCTGAATAACAAGTGACAGACTCTATATGATCAAATTGGTAAGGCACCGAATAAACAAAGTTTGCTGAATACGTTTCACCATCGGCGGCTGCCAAGAAAGGAAAAGTGAACGCTGATAGCGCTATACGATCGTCAGCCTGCCCTTCTGGCACAGCTAAGTCGTATTCGTAATCAATATATTGCAACTCTACTTTTACATTTCCCTGAGTATGACGAAGGTGGACCGCGTAAGCGTTCATGTCTCCATCATCAAGGGTATCTAAGTTAAGAATATTACCGTATTGATAAGACACTCCGATATCGGTTGTCGCACCCCGAATAAAGCTGGCTGAATAATTTGCGCGTAAGTTGTATTGACCATCTTCTTGGTTTCGATACTCACCGTCATCGGCAACATCAAATGAATATCGTGAAAACTTCGCTGCGTCGTTGTATTCGTCGTTCATGAAATACGCCGCTTGAAAGTCCCAGTCGCCGCGTTGATGATTTATCTTTATACCCGCGTCGTAGTCATCTTCAAAACCTAGGTAGTAATTGACCGAAAACCAGAAGTTATTACTCGCAAAGGGCTGTAGACCAAACGGTGTTTGTGTAATGCCTGCAGTAATGTCCGTGCGCTCGTCGTAATGGTAGGTCAAATCAGCAAAACGTACGGTATTAAAGTCGACATTCTCATACCAGCGGTATTCAGCTTTGTAGCTAAATTTATCGGTATCGCCCGACACACCCAGCTTAAATGACTCAAATTCAAATCCATCTCTAAATTCTGGTAGCTGCCAGTCTTGATGACCGTAGTTAACCCTTGCGTGTCCGGTAAGGTTAAAAGGCAACTCATCTGCCCACGCAGTACTTACCGCGCAGAATGAGAACAAGGCCAAAGCAAATGCGGGGAGTAGCTTTCTCATAACGCTTCCTGTGTTTATTTGAGTGGGAACCCTTTTGTAAAAGCGCACTCTATATCTATCATGGGACGACATCGTTTAAGATGTATGAGCAGTGGTGCAGCTTGTAAAAATTCCCGCTAACGTAGTAGGTTGTACCACACTAGGATTATTCCTTCGGTACTTTGGTTACTGAGCAAACCTTACAAAAAGATCATTTGAAAAATGGAAAAAAGCGAAACTATTGCCTGCCACTTATACGACTATATTGAAATAGCCTGTATGTACCAGCTGCACGTTGCTGCCACGTTGAAAGACGGAAATACCGTGACAGGAAAAGCACTTAATACTGCTATAAAGCAGATACAGGGCGTTGCCCAAGAGTGTTTAATGATAGACACGGCTGACGATAAAGGCATTCAATACATTGTCATTTCTAAACTGACAACCCTTAGTGCAATCACAGAAAATCCACACTTCGACGTAGTACACTTTTAATCGCAGCAACGCTGCGCTAAAGTGCTTACGCTATTTCGCTTCGCTTTATTTTTGAGTATAACTATGACACAACACGTTGCTGCTATTACTTTTTTTGTTGATGATTACGACAGTGCCATTGCGTACTTTACTGATGTAATGCAGTGCACACTGACGGAAGATAAAGTAACCGGTGAAGATAGTCGATTTGTATTGGTTACGCCGCCACAAAGCAGTACCAGTTTACTCCTGGCAAAAGCGAATTCTGAAAAAGAACGCGCTCTCATTGGTTGCCAGGCTGCAGATAAGGTATTTCTTATTTTAAACACCGACGATTTTTGGCGTGATCATAAGCACCTTGAACAAAACGGTGTAACATTTTTGGAAACCCCTAGAGAAGAGGTCTATGGCACCGTCGCCATCTTTAAAGACCGCTATGGCAACAAATGGGATCTCATTC
Organism: Alteromonas sp. KC3; assembly: GCF_016756315.1. Taxonomy (NCBI): domain Bacteria; kingdom Pseudomonadati; phylum Pseudomonadota; class Gammaproteobacteria; order Alteromonadales; family Alteromonadaceae; genus Alteromonas; species Alteromonas sp. KC3. The sequence goes on along the minus strand of NZ_AP024235.1, from coordinate 522,730 downwards.
AAAGTGCGTAAGGGATAGGGTTATCCGTTGTAGAGGAGACATCTAGTGCATGCTATGAAGCGCTCAATCATTGCTGATATTGTGGCTGTTGCCGCTATTGCTCTGCTAATTACTACCACGTTTTACTGGATTGAAGCGCGTAAAGAGGTTATCTACTTATGTGATAACTTTACGCCTGGCGTGTCTAAAAAAAGTGTTTTACGCCAGCTAGATACGGCCAATCTTCTCATTTGGGACACCACCTTTATAGCAAATGGTAGCAAGATTGAAGCGTATAGCCCCCTTCATTTAGGGTATATGCAGTGCAGTGTTCAGTTTAATAAACAAGACATAGTGGTATTCTCGATAGTCGAGTAAAGAGCTGTAACGAACCCTTTTGGTGCAACGTTTACATCACTGCAACACCTCATTCACTGGTGTGCTAAAAGTCGTAAAGGCAAACTTACCATCTGCTTGTCATCGCCCTTAGTTAACTTTCCCCATTGCTGTAACCCTTTGTGCTGTAAACGTATAATTACGCTGTGTCTTCTTAACGCAAACTTTTTCCTATGCAAAAAATCAAACATAGTGTCATCGAGGATGTTTTCGCCCTGGTAAGCGCAGGCTTGTTTGTTGCGTTTGGCGTGTTTCTTTTTCAATCTCAAGATTTAATGGTAGGCGGTGCCGCGGGACTTGCGCTATTGGGTACCTATGCCGTAGATATGAATTTCGGATTACTGTTCTTCTTAATTAATCTGCCGTTTTATACCCTAGCGTGGACACAAATTAGTAAACGGTTTACGTTAAACACGTTTATTTCCGTTACCACGGTATCGGTGCTGACTGAACAAATCCCAGCGTTTGTGGACATCAGCCATGTGAACCCATTTTTTGCGGCTGTGTTCGGTGGCATTTTAATTGGGGTCGGTATGCTTATTATGTTTCGTCATAGCTCAAGCTTGGGTGGCGTTGGCATTATGGCGTTCTATTTACAACAACGCTTTAATATTCGCGCAGGTACATTTCAACTTACCGTAGACACCAGTATTTTGCTTTGTGCCCTGTTCTTCATTCAGTGGCATTTGGTGCTTATCTCAATTTTGGCGGCGTTCTGTTTGAACATGGTTATTTCACTTAACCACCGTCCTGAGCGCTACTTTCCCAATCAGGTAGAAAAGCAGCAGGCACAAACAGTGTCACCACAGCATGATAATTTAGAGACCGACATGCACCCTCAAAACGGGTAATGGCGTAACGTCATGTAACTAGCAATGTTGACTAGATGAATAAAAATAAAAAGCCCGATGACACCTAGGTGCATCGGGCTTTTTTGTATCTCTCATTTGTATCTTTTAAACGTCGAAAACCAGTGACTATTGCTTCTTCTGAACGGGTCTAGACGGTCGACTTACTACTCCACGATTTACTCTAGGACGAGAAAACGAAGTACGCATACAAACCTCACTTATGAGTGTTGCTCAGCGCAGTTGAAGGTGAAACATTCACCGCAATCCTGTTACCAAGCATCACCAGTATAGACTCAACTGGTAGGGTTTCGTCTCATTCTTTTGGTGAATAGTGCTTTATAAAATTGTATATAGAGGGAGTGCAAAGTGGCATGCATGACTTAGATCATTGAAGGCTATAGACTTTTACTTTTGTCTCTAGCATCAATGCTTAACAATAATTAATGGTATTAGACTAAAGATATTTCACGATGCGGGGAACGCGCTGAGAAACGCGTGTCATGAGTTCGTAATCGATAGTACCTGCACATTGCGCTACTTCGTCAATGGACACGTGCTCTCCCCATAACTCAACCATGTCACCAATTTCTACCTTTGGGATGTGCGTAACATCAATGGTGATCATATCCATAGACACCCGCCCCACTAAACTAGCCCGTTGCCCTTTTACCATGACCGGCGTGCCGTTAGGACAATGTCGAGGGTAACCGTCGGCATAGCCAATACCCACTGTCGCTATGCGACTAGGCTTTTCAGCAGTCCATGTTTGCCCATAACCCACACCTTCTCCTTTAGGTACATCACGCACCGCCAAGATACTTGCTCGCAGTGTCATAGCTGGAAGTAGAGTAATATCGGTAAGTGCCTGCGTAGACACCTTACCGCCATATACGCCAAGACCAAGTCTATTCCAGCGACCATGGCTAGCCTGCCAATTTACGGTTGCGGGGGAGTTCGCTAGGCTCAGTGGTAAATTGAGTGGCAACACCACTCGCTCAAAAGCGCTTAATTGGCGTTCAGTAAATTCATTGTCCACATCGTCGGCACAAGCAAAATGCGTAGCAATAACGGTTTCGTCGCTAAGCAAGTGGCGATAGGTAGTGACAAGTTGAGCCACGTCGTCTAACGCAAAGCCTAGCCTGTGCATACCGCTATCTACTTTTAGCCAAATATGCGGGCGCCTATCGGCAGGACAAGCCTCAAGCCATGCTAACTGCGCTTTACTGTGCATAACCAAAATACAGTTATGTTGGTAAGCCATTTGGCACTCTTTTGCTTGATGAGCGCCTTCTAATACCACAATAGGGGCTGTGATCCCGGCGTCGCGAAGCGCAATAGCCTCTTCAATTATTGCCACCGCAAATCGCGAAGACACATGCTGAAGAATACGCGCCACATTTACTGCACCATGCCCATAAGCGTCGGCTTTGACCACTGCCATAGATTGGCTAGCAGGCGCAGCGGCCGCAAGCTGCTTAAAGTTGTGTAGAAGCGCATCGGCGTGGATAATAGCTTGCGTTTGACGACTCACAGAAAAACACGTTCCTTCAAAGGGTAACTAAACATGATAAACCGAAATTGTATCATGAGTTGCTTAAAAGCGTGCCTATTCAATTGCCTTCACTGTTAAAGCCGTTATGCGTTATGCTTGGCATCTTCGCGCTAAGGGCTAAACAAGCCACGCATTCAGGACATTAGAGGTTTTATTCATGCCGTCGGACTCACCAGCAAACAACTCGCTTCACGCACTTGCCCATTCATTGAATCGCATTGTTTCTGAAGGCAGAAACCCAGACACCCTCGATATTGATACCCTGTCTACTATAGATATTTTGTCGCGTATCAACGCCGAAGATGCCAAAGTGGCCAGTGCAGTGGCCACACAAATTGCGCAAATAGCAAAGGTAGTCGATGCAGCGGCACACAGTATTCAGCAAGGCGGCCGTCTTATTTACGTTGGCGCAGGAACTAGTGGGCGACTAGGCATACTAGACGCCGTAGAGTGTAGGCCAACATTTAGCGTTCCAGACGATGTGGTAGTGGGCATAATTGCAGGGGGCGAGAGCGCCATACAGCATGCGGTTGAAGGTGCAGAAGATAACGTAGACGCCGGGCAACGTGATTTAGCGCAAATCGCATTAACACGTGCCGATACGGTGGTGGGAATATCTGCGAGTGGGCGAACGCCCTACGTCAGCGGTGCGTTAGCTTATGCCCAGTCTGTTGGGTGCGTAACAGGTGCCATAGCCTGTAGTCCTAATGCCGCTATATTTGAAAAAGCAGATATTACAATTTGTCCTGTGGTTGGCCCTGAAGTATTAACAGGTAGCACACGAATGAAATCGGGTACTGCACAAAAGATGGTACTAAACATGATTAGTACCACCACCATGATAACGCTGGGTAAAACTTACGAAAACTTGATGGTTGATGTGAACGCCAGCAATGAAAAATTGAAAGCTCGCGCATTGCGCATTGTAATGCAAGCCACAGACTGTGATGAAGATACCGCGCAGCAGGCGCTATTGGCATGTGATAACAAAGCCAAAGTAGCCATTTTAATGGTGTTAACTGGCATGAGTGCGAGCGAAGCGCATTCACAGCTACAAGACACCAATGGCTTCCTTCGAAAAGCGGTCCTTTCGTCAAAACAAGCAGCAAAGCAAGGCGAATAGCGTGATGTTGAATAAACACAACATTCGCCAACTTAGATGGGGCTTGTGGGTGTGCTTCACCCTGTTTATTACCGCAAGTTGTAGCAGCAATAACCTTGTTAAATCAACGCACGTTGCTAGCACCGCTAAGCCAATAGTCGGTGCTCAGCAGTTTGACACTTACCTGCCCTTACTGACAAACAAACGTGTTGCGTTAGTGGTTAATCAAAGTGCGCTGATAGAAACAGATATTGAAAATCCACATACCACGGCAAAGCCCAACAGGGTGCATTTGCTAGACGCTTTATTACAACAAGGTGTAAACGTGCGCGCGGTTATGTCACCAGAGCATGGTTTTCGTGGTAATAAAGGTGCAGGTGAAAAAGTTGAAAGTGCAGTCGATAGCAAAACTGGCTTACCCATTTACTCGCTGTATGGCAAAACGAAAAAGCCTACCGCAGAAATGTTGCGCGGCATTGATACCTTGGTGTTTGATATTCAAGATGTAGGCGTTCGATTTTACACCTATCTAAGCACGCTACATTATGTTTTAGAAGCGGCGCATGAGCACAATATTGATGTTATTGTGCTAGATAGACCCAACCCCAACGGAAGGTTTGTTGACGGACCTGTATTGGAAAGCCCTTTCTCTTCATTCGTGGGCATGCACCCCATACCCGTGTTGCACGGTATGACCCTTGGCGAATTAGCTCAAATGATGTTGGGAGAACAATGGGTCAAAGTTTCCACTCGCAGTACATCATCGCTTACTGTAGTGCCTGTGAAGCATTACTCTAGGTATCAAATGTACTCGCTTCCTGTTGCACCCAGTCCAAACCTACCTAACGATGAGGCCATTCGCTTATACCCCACATTGTGTTTTTTTGAAGGCACAGATGTAAGTGTAGGTCGCGGTACACACTATCCATTTCAGCTTATTGGTCACCCCTCTGTGCCGTTAGGTAAAGCAAAGGTGCCTGTTACTGCCAATAACGCAGCGCCTTTTCCTAAGCACAACAATACACTTTTGAATGCCCACATACTGATAAATGCAAATGACACGCAAACTGCCCCACTGATTGAAGGGCTTGATATCGCATTTTTGGTTAACACATATCACCACTTTATAACGAGCAATCGAGCGGACGACACCTTTTTCACTCGACCTGATTTTTTCGATAAGTTAGCAGGCACTAACACCTTTCGAATGATGATCGAAGAAGGAAAAACACCCCGTGAAATTCGGGAAAGTTGGCAAGAAAAAGTGGCGATTTTTAAGCAAAAAAGAAAGCCCTATTTGCTTTATCCGGAGTAAGAGTCGCAAAAATACCACAACGTGAGACGCACAAATCAATCCATGTTAGTGAGTACTTACAGTCATTACTTGAAAGCGTTTTTTTGGCGAGCAATAACACAAAAGTTAATACTTACATACTTGATAGAGCCCATTATTAAAAAGAGTGCTATTCGTCCGACGTATCCCGTTGTGTGACGATACTAGACAACCTAGCTTCCATTTTTGCTTTTCGCGTCTTCAAAGATTCTTTATCAGTACGCTGTGTATCACTGAGCGCTTCATCGATGTCAGCAATAGATTGTATGAGTTGTGACTTCAACGCTTCACGGTTTGCAGCATCTTCAGCTTTATCGAATATGACGTCTTCTGGCGCCTGAGTTCCTAATGAAGATTCGCTGTGTGTAATGTGATCTTTGCTGTTTGAGATTGCGGGTGTTTTAGCAATCATTTTAAGGCCATCGGGCTGGGGTCGCTGGTTTATAAAACCGGGAGAAACTATTTCTATATCCGCATTGTGTAGTGCGTCTAAAACACACTTATGTAATCTGGAGCGTGCACTCAGTAAACTCTTTACTTCTAGCAGTAGCCCAGACACGCGATAGCTTACCGAAAAGTCGCCTAGCGCAATTACCTGCACAAAAGGCTCTTTAAGCTCTGCGCTATCGGCCGCTTTTAGCAAATGCTGCTCAATGACGCTATGGTGAATGTCATAACCCAGGCTAATTTCAACACTTACAATCGCCCCAGAAGCACGTGTTACTGTTACCGGTGAATTCACCATTAGCGTGTTAGCAAATGCGATGAGCTCTCGACTCTCTGTCTGAACTTCTATGTCAAGTAAACCCATTTCTGTTACGCGCCCGCTATAGCCCTCTACTTTGATAAAGTCGCCCACTTTAAATGGGCGATTTACTCTAAGTACGATACCCGCCATTACATTGCCAACCATTGTAGTGGAAGAGAATGCAATAACCCCAGACACTAGCACACCAATTAGTGCTATTACTTGGTTGCGAGTACTTTCGCTTACGGGCAGCGCCATCGCTATCACTACAGCACCAACAATGGTCAATATAAGCAAGGTTACTTGCCGAGGTAGCTTTTGCTCGCTTGTAAGATGACTTTGTTTACCCAGCAAAATATAGTGAAGTACCGTCAATGTGCCGACCACAAAAACCAGTGCGATACACAGTGGCACGAAAACACGCAGCTCGCTGAGTAGTGAAGCGAATGAATTGGCTGTATCCACTTTTATTGTCCTTTTTGGTGCGCTATTTTGCTTTTTAAGTGTATGTACGTTTTTGAAACTATGCTGCTTTTGTTGCCTGAAGGTTACTGTGCCGACAGGGTCACAGGTGTGCGTCCTTGTGCTTGTATTTTCCCCATCATAACGCGAACTAAGGCATCGAATACTTCACTTGTGACACTTTGTCCTTTGAAGTTTCCCTGCGAAGGTGCGTCTTGTACATTAATTACGTAGCTATAGGTTGCAATCGCAATATCAGTATATGGCCGCACCTGCTCAGCAATATAGGGCATGCGTAGTGGCACAAAAACCACTTTTTTATCCGTACTTTTTGCGTGCTGCATTATTTCTTGCGCAAAATTATGCACTTGAGATTGCTTGGCTCGCTGCTTGACAATGTGCGAGCTATCTAACCCACCCAACTCATAATTTGCATGAAGTGGAGTAATATCTCCCACAATAACGACGTCAGTGTCGTTTACTAATCGCTTGATCATTGATGCGGTGGGTAACTGAACTAAAGGTATACACGCAAATTGAATTTCAGAAAGCGCTTTCCCATTCCCGGCGAAATGCTGGAAAAGCGCATTTTCAAAGGCGATACAGCGAGCTGTATCAGGCATAAGCGCAAGTAACTTTTCACTGTTTAGGGGCAGTTTTTTGTGGCCGTATAGAACCGTAACCGACGCCTCAGAAAGCGCTTTCTTTATCTGTTCACCCTTGCGTGTTAAAGCACTTGCATTGCGTTTATCCAGATTCTCTTGAACTTCATTTAACCACCAAGACATTGGCTTTAACACGAACTGCTGTAGCTCGAAGCGCTGCTTTGTTTTAGCAATGCGATTAAGCGATGCGTTAAGTGCATTTCTGCTTTCTTTATTAGAAAGTAACGCTTTAGTGACGTTATCAATTAACTGGCTAAACTGACGGATGTCGTTTTGATTTCGAATTGTGTAGGGCATTAACGCAATATCAGCCCCAGCATTAAACGCGTTGATCATTGCCTCCTCAGGCGTGAAGAATTGCGAAATACCCGCCATATCAAGCGCATCAGTCACGATTAACCCATTATAACCAAGTTGCGTGCGCAATAGCTGCTTGAGGATTTTTTCAGATAGCGTTGCTGGCACAATTTGCTGGTTACCGTGTTTATCAACAAGCGTTGAGCTATCTAGGGATGGATATTGAATATGCGCACTCATCACCATCGCGGGTACCGCATTGCTATTAATGATGTTAGCAAACGGAGCTATATCGCCTGCCATGGCTTTCGCTTTGTCATGCATGACTCTAGGCAGCCCGCTGTGACTGTCTACATGAGTATCACCGTGCCCCGGAAAGTGTTTAATAGCGCTCAGTACACCGGTTTGTTGCATAGCACCTACAAATGCTTGGCCAAGTGCAGCAACGTGTTGCGGGTTTTCAGAAAAGCTACGCACGTTAATAACGGGGTTTTTCGGTTCACTGTTAACATCTACCGATGGCGCAAAATTAGTATTGATCCCCAACGGCAACAACGCATTGCCAATATGTTGTGCGACATTCTCGGCAAACGCAGTACCGTGTTTTTGAAACGTCGCGCCTATTGCCATATTACCTGCAAATGGTGGTAACACCGAAGGTGGCAAACGCGCCACTCGTCCTCCCTCTTGATCTACCGCGATAAACAATGGAGGACGCCCTTTCTGAAGCATGTGCTTTTGCATTGAGTAATTCAGTGACACTAGTTGTTTAGCGTCTACGATGTTCTCAGCGAATAAGATAATGCCACCAATATTGTGTTTGCTTAATACGTCGAGTAACTCAGGAGGCATTTCAGTTAGTGGGGTACGACACCGCGTTGATGGCGTATTGTCTTGGCAGAAATAGCGAAAATCGAGAATAATTTTCTGCCCTATCCTGTCTTTTACGGTACGAAGCTCACTATCTGAAAGCTTAGTGTTTTCTATCTTACTTTGGGGTATCGCGTTCTGAGGCACCCCGTTTGGAGACACTGGGCTCTTGAACACTGAATTTTGGGCAAGCGCATTACTGCTAAATATGCATAGTAATGTTGCGCTGAAGTAGCACAAACAGTGCGTGAATAATGATGAAAAACGTAAAGAGAATTGCAATGTTGATCTTATCCTTGGTAACACGGCACACAATACGGTACGCTACCATAAATCAATACGTTCCGGCACAACGAACTGCTCGGATAACCCTAAAATGCGCTGGCTTTCTGATACCAAAAATTTAATTAGCGCGTTTAGCCATGCCCGTTTAACAACACACTGATAACAAGATTGGAAAGAAGTATGGATTGGATGTCAGTCATCCCCCCACTAGTGGCAATTGCCGTTGTTTTTTGGAAAAAAGAAGTCATCTTGGCCTTGGCACTTGCCGTGCTTTGCGCTGAAACACTCATTTTGGTGAATGGTGATATTGCTGGTAGCTATATGGCACCTATCAATGCGATTGAGCGCGTTGTAGATACTGCATCAAGTCCAGGAAACACCAGAGTGTTAATTTTCTCTGTATTGGTAGGGGCACTACTGGCCTTCATTCGAGATTCTGGCGGTGTAACCGCTACGGTCAACTATTTAGTGAATAAAGGGGTTGCTAAAAGTCGTAAACAAGTTGGCGGTTTAACCATGTTTACCGGCATCGCCGTTTTTATCGAGTCAAATTTAAGCGTGCTTACAGCAGGTATATTTGCGCGGGGTTTATTCGACCGTTTTGGTATGAGTCGGGCGCGATTGGCCTATATCATCGATTCAACGAGCGCCCCGGTATGTATATTGATCCTGCTAAATGGCTGGGGTGCCTTTATATTGAGTTTACTTGATGCCTATGAGCTTCCGGCATCGTCTGCCTCCATTCTATGGGGTAGTGTAGCGTTTAACTTCTATGCCATCTTCACACTGCTCATTGTGGCTTACACCATTTCGGTAGATAAAGTACATGGTCCCATGCGTGAGGAAGAGCACGCCATGACTCGCACTGAAGTAACACAAAGTGCTGAGCCGGCCACCAAAGCTCGCTTTATGTTAGTGCCCCTTCTAGTGATGGTGCTTAGCATGGTGGGCTTTATGTTTTTTACTGGTAACGGGGTGTTGTCGGAAGGCAGCGGCAGTAAATCAGTACTTTACGCCACTGCGTTAGCAACGGCGGTTGCCTATGCTTTACTGCTTCTACATAAGCGGTTTACGCATCAAGAAGCCGTTGAAATAGGTTTTAAGGGAATGGGTGAACTGCTTCCACTGGTAACTATAGTATTACTGTCGCTAACACTAGGTAATAGTTTGAAAGTGTTAGGTACGGGCGTGTTTGTAGCGGGAATTGTGGGTGAATACCTTCCGCTAGTGCTTATTGTCCCTATGCTGTTTATTGCTGGCGCAATTATGAGTTTCACAACGGGAACGTCATGGGGCACGTTTGCAATATTGATCCCAATTGGTGTTCCACTTATTCAAAGTTTGGGGCTCCCCCCTTCGTTGGTAATTGGCGCGATTTTAGGTGGGGGCATATTTGGCGATCACTGCTCGCCGATTTCCGATACCACAGCGGTATCCTCGCTTGCGGCCGGATGCGACGTGCTAACGCACGTTAAAACTCAATTCCCCTATGCACTGTTTGCTGGTGCACTAACACTTGTCGCCTATTTTATTGCTAGCGTATTAATGATTGGGTAGCAGGTTACCCGCTCAATTTACCAGCTCAATGTCGTTAAAGGAGGTCAGTCATTGTGAAACGGATTAACAGAATTCTAAGGCCACTTTTTGCTTTTTTAGTATTAAGTACCCTTATTGCATGTTCACACTCGCCGCAGGAAAAAAGCACTGAAGCTAAAGCGTCAACAGTATCAACGAGTGCAAGGCAACATGCTGTTGCTATGCCTGACAGTTACAGTGCCGATGCTGCAATGCAAGTTCTGCAAGAAGGGGGGAACGCTATAGATGCTGCAATTACCGCGCAGTTTGTTTTAGCGGTAACCCTACCTGAAGCGGGTAATGTAGGCGGTGGCGGCTTTATGACCATCAAGCTTGAAGACACTACTGACTTTCTAGACTATCGCGAGATGGCGCCAGAACGGGCACATCGGGATATGTATTTAGACAATGAAGGTAACGTTAAGACCTACGAGTTGTTATTTGGTGCCAAAGCATCAGGTATTCCAGGCACCGTAGCAGGCATGTGGGCGGCGCATAAGAAGTACGGTACATTGTCTTGGGAGCGGCTTTTAGCACCTGCAGTGGCACTAGCCGAGGACGGCTTTATTGTTCACGAGAAGCTAGCCAATAATATTGAGCGATACATTGCACGCACCACAGAAAAAGGCTTGGTAGGTAACTTCAACGACTACTTTGCGAAAGCTACTGCCAACTCACTGTTTAAGCAGCCTGAACTTGCCAACACCTTAAAGGCCATTCAAACAAAAGGTAAAGATGGATTTTACAAAGGAGAAGTCGCCAAACACATTGTTGACTTTATGCAGCAAAATGGTGGTCTTATCACTTATGATGACTTACTTGCCTACAAGGCAGTATGGCGCAAACCACTTCATCTAAATTGGCAGGGATATGAACTTGTTACTGCTCCACCTCCTAGCTCAGGCGGTGTCGCTGTTGCTCAATGGATAGGTATGCTTGAGGCATTTAGTCAAACTCATGAATTACCCGCGCAAAACAGCGCCGAGTACATTCATATCATGTCTGAAATTGGCAAACGTGTATTTGCCGATAGAGCCGAATATATGGGAGACCCAGACTTTATTGAGGTTCCGGTGAATGCATTAACTCAACCTGACTACATCGCACGAAGAGCGTTGGACATTCAACCAACAAGCATTTCCTCTACGGAAAATATCAAACCGGGACTAAAAGAAAGCGAAGATACCACTCACTTTTCCATTATGGATAAATGGGGCAATGCAGTGGCGAATACCACCACTATCAATCTTACTTTTGGTAGCGGCGTTGTTGTAACAGGTGCGGGCTTTTTGCTAAATGATGAAATGGACGATTTTAGTGCCAAGCCGGGCGTACCCAATTTCTTCGGTGCGGTAGGAGGGAAAGCGAATGCCATTGAACCATACAAGCGTATGCTATCGTCTATGACGCCCACTTTAGTGACAAAAAATGATGACGTTGTATTGGTAACCGGTTCCCCTGGTGGCACTACCATTATATCGTCGGTTACACAGTCGTTGTTAAATGCATTGCTATACGATATGCACGCAGAAGCCGCCGTGAACGCGCCGCGTTTTCACCACCAGCTCTTACCAAAAGATACTATTCGCATGCACAAGGGGTTTGATGAGCACACTCAACAAGCTTTAACCGAGCTTGGCTATACCCTTGATGAGCGGCGTTTTGGTGATGTACATCTGATAAAGCGCACGCCAAGTGGTATTGAAGCCGCTTCAGAAAAAAGCGGCAGAGGTAAAAGTATCGTGATGCCTACAACAATAGCGACTCTTCAATAGGCATAAATTGCGACGCCGCTTTTTGTAAACTTTCAGCGGTTAGTGTGGGAACGCCATAAACACTAACCGTTTTTCCTTTCTTTTTGAGTGTGTTCACTAGAATATCAAAATCGCCGTCACCTGATACCAAGATGACCTCGTCGACATCAGTCGCATATTCAAGTGCATCTACTGTTATGCCAACGTCCCAATCGCCTTTTGCAGAGCCGTCACTTCGCTGAATGAAAGGCTTAAGCTTTACGTGGAAGCCGATAGCACGCAGAATATTCTGAAACTCTCTTTGCTTGTTATCCCCTTTATCAATGGCATAAGCGAAAGCGAGCTCAATATCAGCTTCATTACTTACGGCTTGCCAGAAATGGTTGTAGTTGAAATTGCGCTTGTATGCTTGGCGACAGGTGTAATACACATTTTGGACATCAACTAATACTAAGACCTTCTTCACGTGAAGCACGCTCCTGTGATTAACGGGTGTTGCATAATGCCTTTTAAATTTGCGTATTACGAGTCATTCTGCTTGTATAAAGTGTGATAAATAAAAATAAAAATAAGACAATTACAATGAACAAATTTATGCGTGCGCTTCACAATTACCTAGGGCTTATCTTGTGTATACAAATCGCTTTATGGTTTTTAAGTGGCTTGGTAATGGCCTATCTTCCTATAGAAGAAGTAAGAGGAAACCACCTGCGCAGTAAAGTGACTACCCAATGGCATAGCGCTTTAGCCAGCCCATCTAGCATACTTAGCACCCACAACAACAGTGCAACGTTATCACTTTCCCACAGGCTAGAAATGCAAGACGGTGTGCTTGTCAGCACGCCGGTTTATCAGGTCAAGGATAAAGACAAGGTTTACCGGTACAATGCGCTAGATGGTAGACAATTGATGTCTATGAGTGAAGACACAATCAAGATGCTCGCACTTGCTCAATATCGCGGGAAAGGCAATATTCAATCGAGTGAATTAATAACCACACTTCCGCAAGAAGTGCAGAACCTTACAGCACCGCTGTGGCAGATGGTATTTGATGACGAGTTTGACACTCACTTCTACCTTGACCCAAACACGGGGGCCGTGTTGAGAGTGCGCACTGATACATGGCGCCTGTTCGATTTTATGTGGATGCTTCACATTATGGATTATAAAGATCGCAGTAACTTTAATAGCCCGCTGCTTATAGGATTTTCTGCTAGTGCCCTGCTTTTCACCTTAACAGGCATTGTGCTGTTGTATCATCGTTTCAAACCACGCAGACGACGCAGTATATTTAAGCGAGGCGCGTATTAGTAAGATTGCGTTGAGGGAAGGAAAAGCGTCCTTCCCTGATGGCAGGTAACGCTAACTGGCAAAAAGCTGCTTAATATCGGCAAAAGCTTTAAATTCTAGGGCATTGCCAAACGGGTCTTTGAAAAACATAGTCGCTTGCTCGCCGGGTTGTCCCTTAAACCGGATATAAGGCGCAATAACAAACTCTATGTTCGACGCTTCTAACTTTTCAGCTAAATGTTGCCAGTCGTCCATTGTAAGAACAACACCAAAGTGAGGAACGGGCACCGCATGATTGTCCACACCATTGTGCGACGGCGGCGAAGGCATCTGCTCTACACAGTGTGTTACCAACTGATGGCCAAAAAAGTTCCAGTCTATCCATTGCGAGTCACTACGCCCTTTTTCACACCCCAATAACTCACCATAAAACGCATTAGCGTCATCTAAGTTTGTGACGGGTATTGCAAGATGAAATGGCTGAGGCATAACAACTCCTGTTACAAAAACTTCTTAAGTAATGATAATTTTAACTTTGAAAATGGTGCGTACCTAAAGGGTACATCAAGGGCAAACGATCGTTTCATTACGGTCTTCAAGTGACTGAACGTATCAAAACCGTGACGCCCGTGGTAGCTACCCATACCACTGTTACCTACCCCACCAAAAGGAAGTTCAGGGTTAGTCATAAACATCATGGTGTCATTGGTACACACACTACCTGAACTGGTATGGCTTATAATATGGTCGAGCACCTCATCGTTATCACTAAAAGCGTATAGTGCAAGAGGCTTTGGTCGGTCATTAACAAAGGCAATGCCCTCATCAATGTTGTTTACAGTGATGATTGGGAGGATAGGACCAAAAATTTCCTCTTTCATCACAGGGCTGTTTAGCGAGGGCTCAAGTACTAGAGTTGGTGCCATAGCAGGACGTGACTCGTCCGTATCGCCACCGTAGACAACATTAACGCTATCAAGGTAGCTTTCTAACCGCTTAAAATGACGATGATTGATAATATTGCCGTAATCGCGAGACGCTAATGCCTCTTTGCCATACTGCTTTTTCAATTCTTTCTTAATGGCATCGATAAGCTTTTGTTCAAAACCTTTTTCTACAATGACATAGTCAGGCGCAATACAAGTTTGCCCTGCATTCATCCACTTACCCCAAACTAGACGTCTTGCGGTAACCGTTAAGTTGGTATTCTTGTCAACAAAGCATGGGCTTTTACCACCTAGCTCTAGTGTCACGGGTGTAAGATGACGCGCCGCCGCACTCATCACTATTTTGCCTACGGCTTCACCGCCTGTATAAAAGATATGATCCCATTTACATGCTAGCAGCGCTGTCGACTCGTCCTTACCCCCTTCAATGACTTCCACGCATGAGGCATCCATGTATTGCGGAATTAACTTGGCGACAAGTGCAGATGTTTCTACCGCTAATTCCGACGGCTTAAGCACTGCACAGTTTCCCGCTGCAAGTGCGGCAATATAGGGCGCGAGTAAAAGCTGTAACGGGTAGTTCCATGCGCCAATAATCAAGACAGTGCCAAGGGGCTCTGGCTGCTGAAAGCTTTTACCTGGCCACGCCACCATGGGTGTAGGCACTTTACGAGGCTTTACCCATTTATCTAGGTGCTTTAAAGTATGATCGATATCAGATAACAGAAAGCCCTGCTCGGCGACCATCGCTTCGGTTTCGCATTTGCCTAAGTCTTTTTTCAGCGCCTGCAAAATATCATGCTGGTTTTCTTCCAGCATACGCTTTAGGGCCTTGAGCTGAGTTTTGCGCCAATCCAACGATTGTGTTTTGCCAGTAATATAGCTGTTATTCAGCTTTTGCACGGTATCAACAAAACACACACCCGATTCAACTGCATGAAGAGAAGGTCTATTTGGCATAAGAAGGCTCCAATGGCTTAAGCAAGCACGAAACAATTTACTTGGTATCTTATATTAATAGGGATGTTGGCCTTCAACGCAACTAAATTGTTAATTAATGTTTAAGCGCTGTGTAGTTTTGGCCGTAGGTTTCGGTGTAGGACATTGATTTTCTGTAGGGCAAGATCAATAAAGCCCAGCATATGCTGGGCTTTATAAATAATAAAAACAAACCTATTTCGGTCTGCGCGCTTCGACGCCTCTTAGGCGTCGTAAGGATGACGCAATACGATGGTTTCGTTTCTGTCTGGACCTGTTGATACGATATCAATAGGAACACCAGTAAGCTCTTCTAAACGCTTAATGTAGTTCTTAGCAGCTTGTGGAAGCCCTTCAAACTCAGTCACACCAAAGGTGTTGTCTGACCAACCTGGCATTTCTTCATATACTGGCGTTACTCTTTCGTAACCGTCAGCCGCCATTGGAGGTACATCTTTTACGTTACCTTCAGCGTCTTTGTAACCAACACAAATTTGTAGGCTTTCTAGGCCATCAAGTACGTCTAGCTTGGTTAAGCAGAAACCTGTGATTGAGTTGATTTGTACCGCTCGCTTCATTGCTACCGCATCAAACCAGCCGGTACGACGCTTACGACCAGTAGTCGCGCCGAACTCATGACCTTTAACACCTAGGTGTTGACCCACTTCACATTCAAGTTCAGTTGGGAAAGGGCCAGAACCTACACGTGTGGTGTATGCTTTCACAATACCAAGTACATAGTCTAGTTTAAGTGGGCCAAAACCAGCACCTGTTGCTACACCACCCACAGTAGTGTTAGACGACGTAACATAAGGGTATGTACCGTGGTCGATGTCTAAAAGCGTACCTTGTGCACCTTCAAACATAATAGGTAGACCGGCATTGTGTGCTTTATCTAGCTCGTCAGTTACATCAACAACCATTGCTTTAAGGATGTCAGCAACGTCCATTGCACACTTTAAGGTTTCGTCAAAGTCTACCGCTTCAGCACCATAGTATTGGGTAAGCGTAAAGTTATGTACGTCTAGTACTTCTTTTAGCTTAGCCGCAAAATCTTCTGCGTTGAATAGGTCTCCGACACGTAGACCACGACGGGCTACTTTATCTTCGTAAGCCGGACCAATACCGCGGCCTGTCGTACCAATTGCTTTCGCGCCACGCGCTTTTTCGCGCGCTACGTCTAATGCAATGTGATAAGGAAGAATTAACGGACACGCTTCACTGATTTTCAATCGCTCGCGCACAGGAACGCCACGCTCTTCAAGCATGGTAATTTCTTTCATAAGCGCGTCAGGGCTAAGCACAACACCATTACCGATAATACAGGTAACGTTATCGCGAAGGATGCCTGATGGGATTAAGTGAAGAACGGTTTTTTCACCGTCAATGACTAGAGTGTGACCTGCATTGTGCCCGCCTTGGTAGCGAACAACATATTTTGCACGATCTGTGAGTAGGTCTACGACCTTGCCTTTACCCTCGTCACCCCATTGAGTGCCGAGTACCACAACGTTCTTTGCCATGAATCATATGTGTAAGAAAATTAGGCGGGGATTCTACAAAATTCTTGCGCAAGGATCACCCCCTTTTCGAACAAAAATACAACGAAATCGCTATTATTTTTGCGCGTTGCATACAGGCCAACTAGCAAGGTCGAGTCCTGTATTTTTTATGCGCGCTGTAAGGCATTAATTTTCATAGCATTACCAATCAAAGCCATGAAAAAAGCTGAACACTTGGTCTATTTGCTAGGTAAAGTACAAAAGTAGCATCACACCGATGATGACAAGCGTGCCGCCTATCTGTCTTAGCTGATTACTCGATTGCTGACTAATCTGCAGTAGATAATTTCGCCACTTGTTAGGGAACAGCAATGGCCCAATACCTTCAATTATAAGTACCAGCGCAAACGCCGGTAATAGCCACTCCATACTTCATCCTTTTTGACTATAGTGCGCTTAACGCGTTCAAGTTAATGTATTCAGGGGTGTGGTAAAGACCAAGGCCGAAGCGCAAGCGATTACCTCGGGAGTCGGTTAAGATCCCCTTTTCTTTTAAGGCCGCTGAAAGCGCTTGAGTAACCTTGGCATCGGCTAATTCAAACGTAAGAAAGTGGCCACGACAATTTGCATCTTTAACCACCAAGTTAGCCTCGTTCAATACGCCGTGCCCCTGTCGTTTAAGCTCATTGAGAAAATGCTGTTGCATTTGCATTACGTAGTCATTGATGGTGGCAACGCTTAAGTTGTTCTGTTCAAACAGGCGCAATACTGCTCGCAGGCGATAAAGTGCTGTGAAATCCATCGTTGCACCGGCAAAGCGCATTCCATCTTGGCTATATTGCACTGCGTCTTTACCCGCTATTTGACGCGGCTTGTCAAGATCACCAAATTCGGCAAACCATCCCGTATAGGCGGGACGAAGCTTACAACCTGTGGGGACGTGAGCAAAACACGCTCCCTCACCTGCTTGCGCATATTTGTAGCTACCCGCTAAATAAAATGCGCGATGAGCGATATCACTTAGATCAGTTGGTTTTGCCATAAAGCCGTGATACCCGTCGATGACAACGATGGTATCGTCATTGGCTACGCTGTTTACAACATCATTTAGGTCATTGACGACATAGCCTGAGTTGAAAAACACGTGGCTGAAAAACACAAGGTCGGGATTATGCTGCGCTATTGCCGCTTTAAAGCGAGATGAAAAGGTATCAAATGGCTGAGTCTCTACTGAAATTAGCTCTATTGCGCCTTGCTCTTCTAAACGGCTTGCTTGGCGCTGAAAACTGTGAAATTCGCTATCGGTAGAAACAACTTTTATCGGCTTAGCGGTATCGAAACAGCTCATAATGCGATAAAGCAATTCATGTGTGTTTGGCGCAAACACCACCTGCGCGGGCGCGTTGGTATTTAAAATAGTACTGATGCGCTGTTGCAGTTCCGGCACTAACGTTTCAAAAAAATAGCCCCACTTATGATCGACATATTTAGCACTATCGTCCCAGTACTCAAGCATGGCATCGCGCGTACAATCAGGCCAAAAATAATGACTGTGGCAAGCGTAATGCTGCTTTGTTGTGTTGGCTGAGAGAAACCCCGTATAAAACTGCTGATAAGACATGGACAGCTACCGTGAAAAGAAAAACCGCATAAACCCTATCAAATTTGCGTCGCTCTCGCATAGTGTTAGGCAGCGAAGCGTGTGAGTTTGTCAACGCAAAGTGTAAATTGAACTGACCGCTTTGATGTACAAACAACCCAAAAGGTTTAATTTCTTATACCTATTACTACTGCAAACAACCAAAAGTCTGCTATACAATTACTTAAGGCGTATTAATATAGATACGCAAAGGTCTTTTGGCTTTATAAGGTTAACTATGCGCTTTCCTAAATACGGGAACTATTCTCTTGATATATCAGGCAATATGCTTGAAGTTTTTGCGACCGGCGCATGGAACTTACGCACAACAGAGCTATTTGTTGAAGAGATGCACGACATCGTCTCTAAATTCGACAACCAGCCGTGGGCTGCAATAATGGACGGCAGACGCTGGGTATTGGCCACGCCTGAATGCCAGACATGTCTGGCAGATGCTATTAAAGTCAATATTACGCGAGGCTTGTGCCGCTCAGCCTATGTGCTGGATGCGGGTATGGTAAAACGCGCCCAATTAGAACGAACTCACCCTGCAAAACAACGAGATTTTGAAGTGGTCGGTTATGAACGAGAGTATTTTGATAAGTACTTTCAGGCGCTCAATTGGTTACACAAAGAAGGATATTCCCCCATAGAGTGAAACCATTAAAGCGTGGGAATAATTAAAAATGGCCTGCGATGCAAGCCATTTTGTATCTTAAATTAGTAAAGCAGGCTGTATACTTTTCGGCGGTATTCCGACTTTAGCGGATCGCCATCGGGCAATGCGTTCATCATGTCCATCATCAGCTTTCGCGCATCGCCAAAACCCAACTCCTTCTTTAATACGCTATACAGAAGCGCTAAGGCGTCTTGGGCCTTGTTGGCTTGCTGTAACTGTACAGCTAAATCAATTTTTAACTGAAGGTCATCAGGGTTAGCCTCTACGGCTGCCATTAATTGTCTAATTTCTGGAGTATCAGCCGCTTGCTCAGCCAGCTCAATTTTACCTGCTAGCGATTTATATCGAGAGTCTTGGTCAACAAGCTTAATTTCCTCAAGCAGTGTCTTAGCCACATCGATTGAACCTGTTTCTATATAACAATCGATAAGCATGTACTTGGCGTTCACGTTATCAGGGTTAAGTGAAAGCGCTTCTTTTGCTGCAGGTAAGGCTTGCGCATAATCACCAGCTTGAATCGCTTTTCCTGCCGTTGCCAGTAAGTCGTCTTCTGGATTTGGTAGGTATTTCGCAAGCATTTCTCGAATTTGTTGTTCAGGCTGTACACCGGCAAATCCGTCTACAGGTTGACCATTTTGTACTACCATTACTGTGGGCAAACTGCGAATGCCAAATTGTGCAGCGACTTCTTGCTGCGCTTCACAGTCTACCTTGGCCAAAATCAAATGCTGACTGTACTCGCCAGCCAGCTTTTCTAGTATTGGCATAAGGTCTTTACACGGCTCACACCAGTCAGCCCAAAAGTCGATAAGTACCAACTTCTCTTGTGATGCTTCAACAATAATTTGCTGAAAGTTTTCTACGGTAATATCAACAATGGTTGCCTGATGATTTGCAACGAAATTTTCCATAACACATGCCTTTATATAATGCTCTTCTGGGGTGAAATATGGGGTATCAGTCTATAAAACTCAAGAGCGAGCCAAGATATCCTCACTTTGTCAGCTTCGCGACATTCTGTATAGACCAATAATGTTAATTTGCTGTTAACGGAAGCTATGTAATATATTTATAGATAAGAAAATAACCTGTTTGAACAGAATTCCTTATTAAACCGAAACCTCGCAACTACAAGGTGAACTATGAGTGTTAACAGCGAATCATCGACGCAATTTACGTCTTTCAGCGAGTTTTATCCGTTTTATCTCAAGGAGCACAGCGATGCCACATGCAGAACACTGCACTTTATAGGCTCGTGGCTAGTTCTTGGAGTAGTAGCGCTATCTGTTTATACATCAAACTACACACTGCTTTGGCTAGTGCCAGTTGTTGGTTATGGATTTGCTTGGGTAGGGCATTTTTTCTTTGAGAAAAACAAGCCTGCCACCTTTAAATACCCACTTTATAGCTTCATTGGCGATTGGGTCATGTTTAAAGATATTCTGTTGGGCAGAATTAGCCTAAAAGGGTAACGCGTCTTCATACAACATAGTCTGCAACCTATCATGTATAGCTGCTGCTTCGGCGCACAATCTTTACACAAATAAAAAGAACGCGATAAGGTTAGAAAATAACTATCGCGCTCGTACGCGTGTAAAAAAATAAGGAATGCAATATGTTGACGTCTCGACACGTTTCCCGATGGAGGCTGGTTAAATCCTCTATCGCCCTTTCACTTTTGTTATCTACTTCTTCAGCAGTAAATGCCTTGCAAGACGCTGACAACACGTCTTCTCCGTCAACCACTGTTAACCCTTTACAATACGAAGACACCTTCAATTTAGAGTTTGTTGCTAATCCACAATTCATCAGCGATGACACGGTTATATATAGTCGACAAAGTATGGATATTATGACGGATGGCCGACAAAGTCGTCTGTGGCAAGTTAACATAAAGTCAGGAGAGCACCGCCCGTTTATTGCTGACGACGTCAGTTTGTCGCAAGCAACATTGTCACCCAATGGTAATTACATTGCCTACACCAAGTCAGTGAAAGGGCAAGCGCAACTGCACCTATATTATTTAGATACCAGACAGTCTGTCCGCCTGACCAATCTCACCGAAACACCACGACAAATCACGTGGTCAAACGACAGTAAAACACTTGCCTTTACCTTGTTTGATGAAGCACCACAAAAGCCAATTTTCACCGGTATGCCTGCAAAGCCGAAGGGCGCCAATTGGGCAGAGACTGCGACCTATATTGATGCAACTCAATATCGCGGTGATGGCAGGGGCTATCTTCGCGAAGGGTATGATCAAATTTTTGTGCTCCCCATCGAAGGTGGTACACCGCGTAAATTAACCTCAGGCAATTTCCCTAGTGGCGGCACACTATCTTTTTCTAATGATAATGAGTGGGTTTATTTTGCCACGCCACACCGTGAAGATTACGCGCTGCATCCGCTTGTTAGTGACATATACAAAGTGAATATTGAAACGCTGGATATTGAGCAAGTCACCGCTATTGAGGGTCCAGAAGGTCGACCGTCTATAAGCCCTGATGGTAAGTATCTCGCTTTTACGCAATTAAACGACAGGAAGCTGTCTTATCAAAATAGTGATTTGGTGGTGATGGAATTAGCAAGTGGTGAGGTAACGCGCTTAACCACGTCGCTGGACCGTTCGTTAGGTCAATTTGTATGGCGACAAAATAGCCGAGGCTTAATATTTTCTTACCTAGATAACGGCGAAACTAAATTGGCTGCGGTTAATCTGAACGGTGACGTTAAGCCCCTTGATATTGCTATTGGAGGGCAAGCATTTGGACGCCCATATACCTCTGGCGATTTCGCAATAAGTAAAAAAGGTGACATTGTTTACACCACGGCTTCGCGCACAATGCCGGGTGACTTAGCCTTATATCGCAAAGGCAAGCAGGATGGCGTTCTTACCCACCTTAATGATGACGCACTAGGTCATAAGACGCTGGCAAAGGTTGAAGATCTTACGGTTATCTCTTCTTATGATGAGCGCGAAATTGATGCGTGGGTAGCTTATCCTCCCGGATTTGATACCACTAAGACTTACCCACTCATTTTGGAAATTCACGGCGGGCCACATGCGGCTTATGGGCCTCACTTCGCCATGGAAATTCAATTGATGGCAGCAAAAGGCTACGTAGTGGTGTGGTCAAATCCACGAGGTAGCAGCTCTTATGGAGAAGACTTTGGTAATCTTATTCATCACAACTACCCCTCAAACGACTTCAACGATCTGATGGATGTTGTTGATGCCGTAGTAGCAAAAGGCAATATAGACACCGAAAACTTGTTTATCACAGGGGGTTCTGGTGGCGGTGTCTTAACGGCATGGTCGATTGGCATGACGGACAGATTTGCCGCAGCTGTGGTGGCAAAACCCGTTATAAATTGGGTTAGCTTTGCACTGACTGCTGACGCATACCCTTATTTCAGTCAATATTGGATGGCCGACAAGCCCTGGAACATCGCAGATAAACTGTGGAAGCGCAGCCCCTTGTCACTCGTTGGGAACGTTACAACCCCTACCATGTTACTAACGGGTGAAGCAGACCACCGCACACCCATTAGTGAGTCAGAGCAGTACTATCAAGCACTGAAACTTCAGGGTGTTGACGCTGCTATGGTTCGAATCCCAGGCGCCTCTCACGGCATTGCCAGTCGCCCGTCACGGCTTATTCAGAAAGTCGGAAATATTTTGGCGTGGTTCGAACGCTATGCAACGTCGCCAAAAGAGAATGATTAAGCATTAGTTCAACGAAATAGCCGGGTTAGATAACCCGGCTATTTTTTGGTTTCTTGTACCCATCCCGCTTGGGCTGGGGTATTTTACGTACTACTTAGAAAGTCTTAATATTTTGCCATTTGGCGCATCTGTCAGTAGGTAAATCGCACCATCTGGGGCGACTTCAACGTCGCGAATACGTGCTTGGTTGTCGCGAACATATTCGAATTGCTCGCCAGGCTTGCCATCTTCAACTTCTATGCGGCGAAGGTGAGTAAACTTCAGTGAGCCTACCAAAATATCGCCTTTCCACTCTTTGAACATGTCACCGTTGTAGAACGTAATACCACTAGGTGCGATTGACGGGTCCCAATAAACCCACGGTTGCTCCATGCCATCCATGTGAGTTTTGTCACTAATGATCTCACCACTGTAATCGATACCGTAAGTGATGACGGGCCAACCGTAGTTCGCGCCAGCACGAATAATATTGATTTCGTCACCACCTTTAGGCCCGTGTTCCATTGCCCATACGTCGCCAGTTTGTGGGTGGACTGTTACGCCTTGCACATTGCGATGGCCATAGCTAAATACTTCAGGCGCATCACCGTCTGTAAACGGATTATCTGTGGGAACACTTCCATCTCGATTGATGCGCACAATCTTGCCAAAGTGATTATTGGTGTTTTGCGCTTCCTGCATGTATTTATAACGGTCGCCCATGGTAACGTAAAGCTGCTTGTCGGCATCAAATACTAGACGGCAGCCAAAGTGAAAACCGTTGTCTACTATAGAATCAGCGCTAAAGATGACCTCGACGTTATCTAGACCTGCCGCCGTCAATGTCGCTTTTGCGACACTGCTACTACTCCCCTTTTTACCTTCAACTTCACTTTCTTTGCTGTAACAAAAATACACCGTGTTGTTGCTGCTAAAATCTGGATCAATGGCAATATCGAGCATACCGCCTTGATTGTTCGCTACCACAGCAGGCACATTGGCTAAACGCCCTGACAGTTTACCCTCTTTAGACAAACGCTGAATACCACCTGCGCGCTCGGTTACCAGCAAGTCTCCATTAGGTAAGAAAGCCATGCCCCACGGATGCTCTAGCCCTTCTACAAGGGTAGTGACGGTAATGTCTTTATCGGTAACACCATGGTCGTGGTTTTCGTGAGCAAATGCTGATTGCCCAAGCGCTAGCACGCTGGTAGTCAGCAATACAGAAGAAAGTTTTGTCATTAGAAGCCTCGGTTTAATGTGCAGTAGCGCAGCATGGCTACATTCGTATTATTGTAATACGCGCGAGTATACAAAAAAGGGCACAGCTATGCTGTACCCTTTAGATAATTCACCTAACTATCGCGCTAAAAGCGCAGTTTTAGGACGATAAACCGTTACCTTATTTTGGCAACGTTGCGCGAAGCATCCATGCCGTTTTCTCATGGACACGCATGCGATCACCAATAAGCGCGGCAGATGATTCATCATCAGCGTCCTGCGCTAATTTCAGTGACGCTCTGCAGGTTTTAACCACTTGCTCATGACCATGAGTAAGTAGACGAACCATTTCAATTGCTTCAGGTACACCCTCTACTTCTTCAATTGAGCTTAGCTCTGCAAACGATTTGTAAGTACCTGGCGCTGCTACACCCAATGTACGAATACGCTCTGCAATTTCATCGACCGCCTGGGCAAGCTCAGTATAGTGTTCTTCGAACATTAAATGGAGTTCGCGAAACTGCGGCCCTTCGACATTCCAGTGAAAATTATGCGTTTGAAGATAAAGCGTGTACGAATCGGCAAGCAGCTTTTTAAGCCCTTCAGCTACTGCATTACGGTCGCTTTCTGAAATACCAATATCAATCTTGCTCATGTCACACTCCTTAAATTAATTCAGAAAATGAATTAAAAAAACAAAATACAATTCAATTTTAAAATCTACATAAATAGTAACGTAGATTTTAAGAAAAAGATTTTGCATTTAATTGATTGTGCTCATCGGCTTACTCAATGAAGCGTAGTACAAGTATCACAACGCGCTTCACTATACCCATCAACAGCCCTGTATTTTAGTGATGGTGATGATGACCTGCGTTTTCATCCTTTTTCACCGGTAATACAACGTGTAGTTCACGTTGCTCGTCGAAAGTCAGTGTTAGAGCAACATCACTGCCTTCTTCAAGCCCTTTAGACAGTCCTAACAACATGATGTGATAACCACCTGGCTTGAAAGACACCATGGCATTGCCATCCACGCTCACGCCTTCTGTCATTTCTCGCATTTTCATGACATCGTCTTGCATTTCTGTTGTGTGAATTTGTGCATCACTTGCAACAGCGCTGTCTACTGATACTGCCGTCAGGGTAACGGGTTCGTTATTTTGATTATGCAAAGTAAAGTACACGGCCCCCGTTTTTGCCATGGCGAATGTAGCTCGGGCGTATCCGTCCATCACCATAATACCGGTTTGCGATTGATTTGATTCTGCTGATTTAGCGTGCTCATCGTTTTTATGTTGATGTGCAAATGCAACAGACATTAAAGCTGATACAAAAATTGATGAGACAAGAAAAAGAGATTTAACTAAAGGGGGATACTTTGACATACATAGCGCTCCGATGTGCTTCGAAGTTCAGTGTACGTAATAACGCTATAAGAAAAAAGCGCTAAAAGAAAAATGGTGCCGACTGCCGGAATCGAACTGGCGACCTACTGATTACAAGTCAGTTGCTCTACCAACTGAGCTAAGTCGGCACACTAAATAAAACCGCTGCCTAGACAGCGGATGCGTATTCTAGCGATAAACGCGTTGGTGTCAACCTTTTAATCGCGTTGCTTCACCAACTAATTTTGGAAAGTATTCCAATGGCAAATATTGGCTTAATGCCATCAGCTTCTCACCTAAGCTTTCGTAGCTATTCGTGGTCACATTAATATGGCCCATCTTGCGCTTCTCGCGCACCGATTTTCCATACCAGTGAAGGTGACTGCCATCGATGCTCAGTAGTTCGCGAGAAAAACTGCTACACCCAATAATATTCACCATAGCACTAGGACCAATAGCAGATGTGTCGCCTAGTGGTAAGCCGCAAACCGCACGAAGGTGGTTTTCAAATTGACTGGTTACCGCACCCGACTGACTCCAGTGCCCTGAGTTGTGTACACGCGGTGCAAGTTCATTAACAAGAAGTGTTTCGCCAACTTGGAAAAGCTCTACTGCCAATACGCCCACATAATTCATGCCTTCTGCTAATTTAACAAAAATATCATGAGCTTGAGTTTGTAGCGCGTCATCAACGTCAGTTGCTGGAGCAACTGATACATGTAACTGACCTTGATGGTGCAAGTTTTCAGCAAGTGGATAGGTGCGCACATCACCATTGGCGTTACGCACACCAATCAATGAAAGCTCTCTATCAAACGCTACCATTTTCTCGACAACAAGAGGCACACTCTCAAGATCCAAACCGTGCAGCGCTTTTTTCAGCGCTGGCAAGTCTGCAGCATCGGCTAAACGCCATTGCCCGTAGCCGTCATAGCCATCGCGACTGGCTTTTAGAATCAACTTGCTTCCCAGTTGCGCAACGCAATCGTCAAGCTGATCTAAATGCGTCACGATCTTGTGCTCGCAATTAGCCACGCCCATCGACTCCAATAGCTTTTTCTCACGTACGCGATCCGCACCTACTAATATGCTTTCGATGTTTGGCATAAGCTTGTTTGTTTTCGCGGCGTCTTCTAATAAGCGCTCTGGAACATGCTCAAACTCGACAGTAAGCGCATCGGCACTTTCTAGTGCTTGCTCTAATGATATCTCTAACGGCGTCTTGCTTACTGGATGCACAACAGTATCGTTGTTTACGTCTACAGCTTGAACGTCAATACCTAGAGGGCTTCCTGCCAGATACATCATTTGTGCAAGTTGACCTGCACCGTAAACTACTACTCTCATTCATCTAACTCCAGCGTATTACTAGAAGCCAGTACTGTGTCAGTTTGAGATTGTCTAAATGCAATAACGGCATCGCGTACTTTTTCATCGTGCAACGCAACCACCTGAGCGGCCAATAGGCCTGCATTTGCCGCGCCAGCTTCTCCAATTGCTAGGGTGCCAACCGCTACGCCTTTTGGCATTTGAACAATAGAGAGTAATGAATCTAGACCGTTAAGGGCTTTTGATTTTACTGGGCAACCAAATACGGGCAAGTGCGTATGTGCAGCAATCATTCCTGGTAAATGAGCTGCACCGCCTGCTCCAGCAATAATTGCGCTAAAACCCGCTTCTGCAGCGCCTTCTGCAAACTCTACTAGCAAGTTAGGAGTACGGTGTGCTGACACCACCTTCGCTTCAAATTCAACACCAAACGACTTCAGCATTTTGGCAGCCTGTTGCATAGTAGGCCAGTCTGAAGTTGAACCCATAACAATCGCGATTTTTGCCATCTAGAGATCCTCGGGGTAGGTAAAATGGACGACTTCGGAAAGGCCGCGATTGTAGCGTAAAACGGTTCAAAATCCCACCGCAAAGATTAAGGTAATACATGTGTAAACATAACCGCTAGGCATTTGAAAATTGATCTCAGTGCTACAACATACCCGTATTAACTAAACTTAATGTTAACGGAATAAAGGCCACCTCGCCCGTCGATTGGACTAAGGTGGCGCTGTGCGACTTGTAAAAAGGCGTGCGGTCAAGTGTGAGAAGAGGTGAAGCGATGTCCAAGCAGCATGAGCCAGATGTCATTGACGAGGTTATTGAAGAAGTGCATGACGTTGTCTCTGACTTTCTAAATAGAGAGGCTGCACCCGGCATTTTGTTGATGGTAGCTACTGTGCTAGCCCTCATTATTGCTAATTCACCTTTAGATACGCTCTATGACCAGCTTATTACCATGCCCGTGCAAATTTCGGCAGGCAGTTGGGCTATCGACAAGCCGCTTTTACTTTGGATAAACGATGGCCTTATGGCCGTTTTCTTTTTTCACGTGGGTTTAGAGCTTAAACGCGAGGTTTGCGAGGGTGAACTCTCTAACCCCAAAAATATTGTATTTCCCGCCGCTGGCGCAGTGGGCGGTATGGTGTTGCCGGCGCTCATTTACGTAAGCATTAATTGGGATAACCCAGTAGCCATTGCTGGGTGGGCCATTCCCGCTGCCACCGACATTGCTTTTGCTTTAGGTATTCTCGCGCTGCTAGGCAGTCGCGTGCCCACCAGCTTGAAGGTGTTTTTGGTGACGCTCGCTATAATCGATGATATTGGCGCTATTGTCATTATTGCCCTTTTTTATACTGAGCACATTACAATAGGGGCACTGCTTATCGCCGCTGGCTGTTTATTGTTGTTGTGGCAAATGAATCGCCGCAACGTCGTGGATATACCTGCCTATGTGCTGGTTGGCATTGTACTTTGGGTGGCCATGTTGAAATCAGGCGTACATGCTACGCTGGCAGGGGTTGTATTAGCTGCGTTTATTCCAATGCGCGATTCAAAGGATCCTTCCTATTCGCCGGTCACTCGATTAGAGCACAGCCTAAATGGCTCTGTGAGTTTCGCCATACTCCCCATATTTGCCTTTGCCAATGCAGGTATTAGCTTTGGCAATATTAGTCCAGAGGGTATCTTTCACCCCGTAACCTTTGGCATCTTTTTAGGTTTGTTGGTCGGAAAACAAGTGGGTGTTTTTGTTTTCTGTTTCGTTATGGTCAAACTGAAAATAGCAAAGCTGCCTGACGATCTTAATTTTAAGCATATTTACGGTTGCGCATTGCTCTGTGGCGTGGGTTTTACCATGAGCTTATTTATCGGCGGTTTAGCGTTTGAACAGACAGGTATTAATCAAATTTTTGATGAGCGAGTAGGTATTCTAGCGGGTTCACTCGTTTCTGCATGCCTTGGATACCTGGTGTTACGACTTGTTAGCGAAGAAAACGCCAATAAAGCCAATGGTGACGTTGCCTCAAACGCTAGCAAGTTCACGGGCAATACAGTCGAATAGCACCGTCTTGCGTATAGGCTTACTCAAATGTGCATTCATGCCTGCAGCTATGCAGGCATTTTTGTCTTCAGCAAAAGCATTTGCCGTTAACGCCACAATTCTGACTTTATCTTTATTGCGCCCTTCTTTTCTAATCAGTCGTGAGGCACTCTGTCCGTCCATGACGGGCATTTGGCAATCCATGAGAATAATATCGAAATCGTAGCGCTTTTCAGCTTGTACTGTATCTGCGCCATTACGCGTGCGTAAGCATTTAATGCCCTCTGATGCGAACATATCCATTACTATTTCGGCATTAATATCGTTATCTTCAGCCAGTAACACGCGTAAATCACTAGGCAGAGAAGCAACCTTTTCAGGTTCATTGAACGCAATGCCATTACCCACCTCACAAGGAACGTAAAAGGTAAACGTAGTGCCTTTACCCACTTCACTTTCTACCTGCATACGGCCGCCGAGCAACTCCACCAAACCTTTTGATATTGCAAGTCCTAGTCCTGTGCCACCAAAATATCGTGTGGTCGATGCATCGGCCTGTTCAAACTTATCGAAGATAAGGTGTAATTTGTTTGCTTCAATACCAATGCCTGTATCTGATACTGCTACATGTAATACCCCCACCTCGTAACTCACGTCTACCGTTATGCCGCCGTCGACGGTGAACTTAATTGCGTTACTCAACAAGTTATTTAACACCTGGCTGACTTTTCCGGCATCTAAATGAAGTGCTGAAGGTACAGAGGATGAAATGGATAATGCGATGTCGAATCCTTTGCTTTGCGCCGTGTGCCTATACAACTCACACGATGCATCGAAAAGCTCCTGAACATTCGTATTCTCTGGGTCTATAAGCATTTTACCCGACTCGATCTTAGACCAGTCTAAAATGCTATCCAAAATCATTAGCAAGTTTACCGCAGAGCGCGAGATCGTGCGCGCTCGCGCCGCCGCATGCTCAGATAAATCATACTCTAGCAGTAGTTCACACGAGCCTATTATTCCATTCATTGGAGTTCTAATTTCATGGCTCATGTTCGCGAGGAACTGTGTTTTCGCAATATTTGCTGCTTCAGCTTCTTTAAGGGCGAGCGCCAAATGCCGTGTTTTTTCCTCGATACGCGCTTCTAGCGATTGGTTTAGCTCGTTTAATTCTACGTTTAAACTTTTTTCGTTTTGACGGGCTTTCTCCAAGTCATTAAATGCATCCACAAGACGTGTTTCTAGACTCATAAACTCATCGTTAAGCGAGGATAGCTCTTGAATATGAAGCGCTCTACGTGGCACCTTTGCTGTATTGGCTTTATTGGGCTCAAACTCAGCAATATAGCGTACTAATCGACGAATAGGTGCGCCAACCATCTTCGCAACGATATAGCCAGTGAAGGTACCAAATGCAGACAATACAAGCAGCAATACTAAGTCTTTCAATAAGTAGCCACTCAAAGAACCGAGCAATAGCCGCTTGTTGAATAAATAACTGACTTTCCAATCTACATTTGAAAGGTTTCCAGTAAATCTAAGCAGCACTGTCTCTTCGTTCTCGCCGTTCACCTCAACTGGACAGTTAGGCTCACACCCATAAAAAGGCGCTTTACTCAAAGGTTTCATGCCCAGTCCAGGGGACGCATAAATAACTTCGCCTTTTTGATCTTCTATCAACATCGAAAAACCACGTAGGCTAAGTGCGTCAATGCCTTGAAAGCTTTTCAGTGAAAGTGAGCCCTCAATAATACCCTGTGGTGTACCATTACTATCCATCAAGGGGGCAGATAGTGCGATAATGGGGTCGTTTCCAAACCCTCTACCTTGAAATACATTGGAAAGGAATGGCTGGCCATTTTGCATGACCTCATAAAAATAGGGACGGTAGGCCACATTCGTCAAGCCGCTCACACGTGCCTTGTCCATCATATCTAGGGGGTACGCTTGGGTAATATCGCCTTGCGCATTGGTCACCAAAAACGTTAAAAACTCAGGGTATTCCTTTGCAAGAATTGCCATTTGCGCATTTGCAGCGTCATCTTGGCGCTCCTGAAAAGCGCCACTTGATAGCATTTGCGCCGCACCGGAAATGGCACTTTGGTGGCGTCGAATAAAATCAGACAGCTGATATTCAAGTACTTGAACACGTTGCGTCATATAACTGTGGATCTGGCGCTCTTGTTGACGTTGGAACATGCTTACCGACAAGTAGATAACAGCCATGGACGCCACAAAAAAACAGCCAGCAAAAAAATAGCCAAACAGAAAATGTAGTGTTACACGTTCAAAACGATACGATGTCTGTCGCTTTAATCCATGTAACGCTAAGTAAGCGAAGTGCCCTGTAATAAGGCCAAATACACCGCTCACCCAAGTGACTAGTACACCTGAAAATAAAACATTAACGTTGTCACCATCGTACAGTGAGTGTTCTAGCACAAGTACAGGCAGAAAGACGATAGACCAAAAGCCTGCGCCTATTTTGATGACTTGCTTAAGCGACTTTTTGTAACCGAAAAGCGACAAAACAATTGGCAGTAATGTCAGGCTTTCTTTGCCAACAATACTTCCCTCAGTAAGCCACAGAGGCATACTAATAAGCAGGGCAATAGGAATTGAAACAAAAGGGGAAAAGCGCAGGGCAGCATAAACCGATACACCTACGCCAAATACGGCAATACCACTGCTGTCAAATGGAGCAGGAATCGCATTTAATACGACGCCCACCAGACAAACAAGCAGTGCTTCTAAGGCCAGATGCCACGAAAATGAAAAAGTGAAACGACTATTTTTCAACGCGTGCCTCCGGCCAATAGCTTAGTGCTTAGCCATATAATCTAACGTAAAGTTAGTGAGTAGTTTTACCCCCATCTTCATACCAGAATCGTCGATATAAAACTCTGGCGTGTGGTGAGCAGGGCTGTCCTCTTCAGATACATCAAGTGGCTTTCCGCCCACCCACACATAAAGACCAGGCACTTGTTCTTGAAAGAATGAGAAGTCTTCTGCACCTGTCACTGGTTTAGACAAGAGGGTGTTTTCTTCCCCTGCTGTGCGCTGCATGGTTGGTAACATTGCCTGCGTTAACTCAGGGTCGTTAAACGTAATTGGATAATAGTAGTCTAGCGGTAGCGTTAGCTCCGCATTTGCCCCCATACTATCAGCAATCCCTTTTACTTTGCGCGGCAACGCTTCGTAAATATGCTCACGCGCAGCTTTGTTCAGTGTGCGAATTGTCCCCACCAATTCAACTTCATTTGGAATAATGTTTGAACGGTTACCACCGTGAATTGAACCAATAGATACCACCGCGGCATCATCAATGACCTTAATTTCACGGCTGACGATAGTTTGGATAGCCATGATCATTTGCGCAGCCGTCACTACAGGGTCAACGCTTTTCCACGGATAAGCACCATGTGCTTGCTTGCCGTGAATAACAATTTTAAAGGGATCGACGGCAGCCATGGTACCGCCAGAGTTATAGCGTACTTTGCCAACGTCGGTATTAGCACTGATATGAAGACCAAAAATAGCGTCTACATCAGGGTTCTTTAATACGCCCTCTTTAACCATAACCTCGGCACCACCCTTCTCGCCTGCAGGCGCACCTTCTTCAGCGGGCTGGAAAATGAATTTCACTTTCCCTTTAAGTTCACCCTTAATCTCAGTCAGAATTTTTGCTGCGCCCATAAGCATTGCCATATGCGTGTCATGACCGCAGGCATGCATAACTGGTACTTCTTTACCGTTGTACTCGCCCATTTGCTTAGAGCGATACGGTAAGTCATTTTGTTCTTTAACCGGCAGTCCATCCATGTCAGCACGAAGCGCTACTACAGGGCCTGGTTTGCCTGAATCTAAGATGGCAACTACACCGGTTTTTGCGACACCGGTTTGAACGTCTAACCCTAAGCTACGCAAGTAATTGGCTACATATTCTGCGGTTTTAAATTCGCGATTAGATAACTCAGGAAACTCATGAAAATGATGTCGCCACTTAATAACGTCAGGCTCAACTTTAGATGCTAATGCCTCAACATCAGCGCCGTAGGCAAGTGAAGTCGATACAGTGAAAAGCCCTGCAAGGGTAAGCGATAGCAATTTCCGATACATATTATTGTTTCCTCTGATGTTTTGGACAGAGTAGATCATCTTGAAAAAGAAAACATCACTTATCACAGTACATAGCAATTTTTGAGACTAATGGTGGTTATATATTTGCGGTTATTTACCAATGCCAAAATACGCCATTGGCATCTACTTGGGTAGTAGACTGAAGTCTAGGTTAACTTTGTTGTTTTTGTTCTGGCTTTATTCTGCCTTTTTTATAAGCAAAAAATAGGCAAAAAAAACGCCACTAAGAAGTGGCGTTTTTTTAAATAATCAAAAGTTCATTAGCTCTTTTGTCTGCGCATGGCGTCGAAGAACTCATCGTTTGTCTTAGTCATAGACAGCTTACTGATGAGGAACTCCATGGCGTCAATTTCTGACATTTCGTGAACAATTTTGCGAAGGATCCACATTTTCTGTAGTTCATCTTGCGCAGTAAGTAACTCTTCACGACGTGTGCCTGAGCGGTTAAAGTCAATAGCTGGGAATACACGCTTTTCTGCAATTTTGCGATTAAGGTGTAACTCCATGTTACCGGTACCTTTAAACTCTTCGTAGATAACTTCATCCATCTTAGAGCCAGTATCGATAAGTGCAGTCGCGATAATTGTTAAGCTACCGCCCTCTTCTACGTTACGTGCTGCACCAAAGAAACGCTTAGGTTTGTGTAGTGCGTTAGCGTCTACACCACCGGTAAGTACTTTACCTGATGATGGAATAACCGTGTTGTACGCGCGAGCTAGACGGGTAATTGAGTCAAGCAAAATAACCACATCTTTTTTGTGCTCAACCAATCGCTTAGCTTTCTCGATAACCATTTCAGCAACCTGAACGTGGCGGCTAGCTGGTTCATCGAACGTTGATGCTACTACTTCGCCTTGTACAAGGCGGTGCATTTCAGTTACTTCTTCTGGACGCTCATCAATAAGCAATACCATTAGCTCACACTCTGGGTGGTTAGCCGCAATCGATTGTGCAATATTTTGAAGGAGCAATGTTTTACCCGCTTTAGGCGGAGCAACGATAAGACCACGCTGACCTTTACCAATGGGTGATGCTAGGTCTAGTACACGTGCGGTGATGTCTTCTGTAGAGCCATTACCACGTTCCATACGCAAACGGTCGGCTGCGTGAAGCGGTGTAAGGTTCTCAAATAAAATTTTATTGCGAGAGTTTTCCGGCTTATCGAAGTTTACTTCGCGGATTTTTAGCAGCGCAAAGTAACGCTCGCTATCTTTTGGCGGACGAATCTTTCCTGCAATAGTGTCACCCGTGCGCAAGTTAAAGCGGCGGATTTGGCTTGGCGATACGTAAATATCGTCTGGCCCTGCAAGATACGATGAGTCAGCTGAACGCAAAAAGCCGAAACCGTCCTGTAATATTTCTAATACCCCATCGCCAAAGATGTCTTCACCGCTTTTCGCGTGTGTCTTTAGGATTGAGAAAATGATGTCTTGTTTTCTGGCGCGTGCCATGTTTTCCAGGCCCATTTCCTCGGCCAGGGCAACCAACTCGCTTATTGGTTTATTCTTTAATTCAGTTAAATTCATACTGGTGGGTCTTTGTGCTTGAACTTCGCTTACAGGACTAATTGTCACTCTGTTCTAGTTTAGATTTGATATCACCCGGATATGGGCGTAAGCAGAATGCTGCTCGGATGAGCGCTGAGGAAAAGTTAGCACTATATTTAATCAACGTCCAGCGTTTTACTGCCGAAATGTTAATTATTTTGTTATTGATAGGCTCATTCGATTCATGAATGGGCTTAAAACAAAAAAACCGGCGCCATTTTGGCCCCGGTTTCTTCACTGCGCAATTAATTACAGATTTTCGTTAAGAAACTCTGTTAATTGTGCTTTTGATAATGCACCAACTTTTGTTGCAGCAACGTTACCGTTTTTGAAAAGCAGCAATGTAGGAATACCACGAATACCATATTTAGGTGGAGTTTCGTTATTTTCATCGACATTCAACTTGCCAACTGTTAACTTGCCATCAAACTCGGTCGCAACTTCTTCTAAGATAGGTGCGATCATTTTACACGGGCCACACCATTCGGCCCAGAAGTCAACCAGTACAGGACCTTCAGCATTGATAACATCTGCTTCGAATTTATCGTCAGATAACTGGATAATTTTGTCGCTCATTCTTTTCTCCATTTTTGGTCAGTTGCTGATTTGTCTCAGCCCGACCATAAGTGTTATATAGAAACTGTTTTTTAATGCAAGCACTGATAAGCTATAAGCTATGCCTACTCACTTAACTGATACTCACTTTTCTGACCTGCCGATAAACGGCAAGGTTGTTGACGCCTTGGCGGCAGCTAATTTTTCACATTGTACACCAATTCAGGCGCTCGCTCTGCCTCCGTTATTAGACGGTCATGACATTGCAGGCCAGGCACAAACCGGAACCGGTAAAACCATTGCCTTTTTGGTAGCTACATTTCACTATTTGCTAAGCAAAGCAGAAAATGCAGCGAACAGCAAATCAAATGGCCCGCGCGCTATTATTATGGCGCCAACCCGAGAGCTAGCCGTTCAAATTTATAATGACGCCAAATTGCTTAGTGAGCACACTGGATTGTCACTTGGTTTGATTTATGGGGGCGAAGGTTACCAAAGTCAACGGGAAACTTTGGAAGAAGGGGTAGATATTATAATTGGTACGACAGGACGCATACTGGATTACTACAAACAGAATGTGTTTACGCTGAATAATATTCAGGTTGCCGTACTCGATGAAGCCGATCGCATGTTCGATTTAGGCTTTATTAAAGATATCCGTTTCTTATTCCGCCGTATGCCGCCAGCGGCTGAGCGTTTGAGCATGCTTTTCTCTGCCACATTAAGCTATCGCGTACAAGAGTTGGCTTATGAGCATATGAATAACCCGACACACGTTCAAGTAGCGCCAGAACAAACTACTGCGACACGTGTAACGCAAGAGTTATTCTACCCGTCTGATGACGACAAAATGCTATTGCTACTTACGCTACTTGAAGAAGAGTGGCCGGAAAAGGCGATAGTTTTTGCCAATACCAAAAATAGCTGTGAAAAGGTGACCGACTGGCTTACCGCCGATGGCCACCGCGTTGGCCTTTTAAGCGGCGACGTGCCACAGAAGAAACGTCTCGGTATTTTAGAAGATTTCACTAAGGGTAACTTGGATATTTTGGTGGCTACCGACGTTGCGGCACGCGGCCTACATATCGATGCAGTTACCCATGTATTTAACTATGACCTACCCGACGACGCTGAAGATTACGTACATCGCATCGGTCGTACCGGCCGAGCAGGTCAAAGCGGTGTAGCAATTAGTTTTGCTTGTGAAAAATACGCTTTGAATTTACCTTCTATAGAACAATACATTCAAAAAGCGATCCCGGTTACTGATTATGACCGCAGTGCATTACTTGAAGATGTAACGCCACCAAAGCCACGCAGAAGACGTCCTCCTAATAATAGAAATTCGTCTCGACGTGGTAATGGACGCGGACGCGGCAAGCCGCAACAACGCAACCACAAGGCGTAAAAGCAGTAAATGAAATAAGAGTGTTATATGCAGGCAGAACTTCAGCACGACGCACAGACCTACGGCGAGTATTACGCCGCCGTTGATTTAGGCTCTAACAGTTTCCATATGGTGATCGTTCATGTGGTTAATGGAAGCGTGCAAATTATAGGGAAAGTAAAACAGAAAGTGCGGTTAGCGGCAGGCTTAGACGACGCGATGGCACTGGATGAAGTTAGCATGGAACGCGGTTGGCAATGCCTGCAAGTGTTTTCAGAACGCTTACAAGATATACCTTCTTCCAATATCAGGATTGTGGCTACTGCGACGCTGCGCTTAGCCACCAATGCCCATGTCTTTATTCGCAAAGCCGAGGAAATCCTCAACCACAAGCTAGACGTTATTAGCGGCGAAGAAGAGGCTCGCCAGATATACTTAGGGGTAGCTTATACGTCGGCAAACCAAGGCAATAGCCTGGTTATTGATATTGGCGGCGCGAGTACAGAGATTATTATCGGCAATGACATGCAACCCATTCACCTAAAAAGTTTAGACATGGGGTGTGTCACCTTTATGGAACGTTATTTTGAAGGTGGTAACATTACTGCGGATAATTTTGTCAACGCAAAGGCCGCCGCACGGGCATTGATTGACGAGGTCGCCGATGCCTTTTTGTGTTTCGACTGGGAAAACTGCTTAGGCGCTTCGGGAACACCTCAAGCAATAACTGAAATTTTGGTTGCTCAAGGTATCAGTGACGCCATTCGCTTAGATTACCTCTATCACTTAGAAAAACAGTGTGTGGAATGCGAACACATTAAAACACTGAATATTGACGGCTTAGAAGACAATCGCAAAGCTATTTTCCCTTCGGGCTTAGCGATTCTTATTAGCTTGTTTGAAGCGCTTGAAATCAAACATATGAATATTTCAGGCGGCGCGCTACGCGAGGGTTTGATTTACGGCATGCTCGACAACATTAAAGAGAATGATCGTCGACAGCAAACCCTAAATCAAGCGATGCATCGTTATCATGTAGATACAAAGCACGCCAATAATGTAAGGCAAGTTGCTCTGACGCTTTGCCACCAATTGTGTGCACAGCAAAATATTTGCCATTTGGATACTGAAACCATTTTAGGTGCAGCTGCGCAGTTGCACGAAATTGGGCTTCACATTGAATATAAGCGACATCACGAGCACGGCGAATACATTCTTAGCCATATTGATTTACCCGGCTTTACGCGACTACAACGTGCAGCCATTAGAGATCTTGTTGCTCAGCATCGTTTAAGCGTGGACAAATCGCTGTTTGAAAAATATCACGAAGACTATCGCCCCATGCTCAAAGGAATGTTGCGTGTGTTACGCATTGCGGTTGTCCTTTGTCTGCGACGTCAAAACAAGCATATACCAGAAGTGAGTTTGGTCTGTAATGACAGCAATTGGACGCTTACTTTCCCTGAAGGCTGGTTAAAAGCCCATCCATTAATTAATGCAGAACTGGCAAACGAGTGCTGGCTTCAACACAAAGCTGGCTGCGAACTTATCTGCCAATAACCTAGGTGACTATCCATAAAAAAGCCGCGAATAATCGCGGCTTTTTTATTGTTCTATAACGTTACAACCATGCTACGACTTAGCGAGTAGCGCCGCTGCTTTTGGCGCGAAATACGTTAATATGCCATCTGCGCCTGCACGCTTAAATGCCAAAAGTGACTCGAGTATAACCGCGTCTTCGTTTAGCCACCCATTAGCAAAAGCGGCTTGGTGCATGGCGTATTCACCACTCACTTGATATGCGAATGTAGGCACTTTAAAGGTTTCTTTACAGCGTCGTACAACATCAAGATATGGCATGCCAGGCTTCACCATTACCATGTCTGCACCTTCGTCGATATCCAGTGCTATTTCATGCAACGCCTCGTCAGTGTTGGCAGGGTCCATCTGATACGTCTTTTTATTGCCACCTTTAATGTTTGCAGCAGATCCGACCGCATCTCTAAAAGGCCCGTAATAGGCTGATGCATATTTCGCTGAATACGCCATAATGCAGGTATTTATGTGACCGGCTTCTTCTAGTGCTTTTCGGATACTGCCAATGCGTCCATCCATCATATCTGAGGGGGCCACAATATCGGCGCCAGCGTCGGCATGTGATAATGCTTGCTTAATAAGTACGTCGACTGTTTCGTCATTCATCACGTAACCCGATTCGTCTATTAACCCGTCTTGGCCATGAGAAGTAAAAGGGTCTAGCGCAATATCCGACATTAGCATAACGTCGGGATAGGCCTTTTTAAGCGCGCGCATAGCCTGCTGTGCAAGGCCATCTGGATTAAATGCTTCACTGGCGCAATCTGTTTTTAACGACATTGGGGTGACAGGGAAAAGTGCTAGCGTACGAATACCTAGTGCAACCCAATTTGCCGCTTCTTCCAGCAATAAATCAATAGATAGACGCTCTACTCCCGGCATAGAAGGCACGGCTTCTCTTGCGTTTTCGCCAGGTAAAACAAACACGGGATAAATTAAGTCGTCTGCTGTTAAAGTATGTTCTGCGACAAGCCCCCGCAGTGCGTCTTTAGCACGTAATCTGCGCATTCTGCGTAGAGGGAAAGAAGAAGATGTCATAGTTTGTCCTGTAAATAATCGTGTTTTACGTTGTTTCTGCCAGCTGCTTTTGCCTGATATAACAATTCATCAGCATGCCTAAATAACACTTGGGCGTGATCTTCGTCGCGAATAATGGTGGTAGAAACCCCAGCACTTACGGTTAAGCCTATTTTCTCACCATTGTATAGCAATGGTGAATGCTCAAGGGTATCTCTCATCGATTCTACTACGTGTCGCGCACCTTCAAGGTCCGTATTAGGCAATATAATGGCAAATTCTTCACCCCCTATGCGACATAAGTCATCGGTTGGGCGTTGAATAAGTGTCTGAAATAGCCGTGTAACGTGAATTAAACACGCATCACCGCCATCATGCCCGTAGCCATCATTAATTTGTTTAAAGTGGTCTACATCAATAATGGCAAGCGACAACGGAGTTTGCTCTCGTCTACTGCGCCGTCCTTCGGAACGCAGCCGCTTGTCGAAGTGACGACGATTATGAACACCCGTTAGCGGATCTATAGCATTAAGGCGTTCTAGTTCCTGGTTAACTTCCGATAGCTCTCTTAAGGTAATTTCAAGTTCAAGGGTGCGCTCTTCAACCTTGTATTCAAGATCGTCTTGATAACGCTTTTGAACCTCTAGCAAATTCTCTTTAGCAATATTGGCCTGCTTCTCTTGCTCTAGCGCAAACTGCTGTGCAGAAATCAGGTCTTCGCGGCTATGACTGTAATTATTTGCAAGAATAAGCGCAAGAATCAGTGTTTCTACCGCACCGCCAATGATAAGTAGGTTGTTTGATGAAATAGGTAACTCAATCAGATTTACATTATCTAGGCTGGCACTCAATCCACTAATCAAAAGAAAAGCCCACGCGATTGTAAAATAGCGCGCCACTACAACGCCCTTTATGGCTAACCAAATGCCTAAAGCAAGGGTATAAATGATAATGATGCTTAACAGCAGCAAATACACCTTTATCATGAGGTAATAAGGGAATACAAACCCCGCTACAATGTTTACCGCGCAAATCCAAGCTATGCTTTGCGTAATTTTGTCGAGCTTTATACTGAATTCACGTATAGGAAGGAGACTACGTGTGAACATTGCTGCAAACATAATGGTCGTGCTTGAAAACAAGAGTAGCGCTTTGCTTTGTAGCCACGCATTATCAACCCACACATAGAGGTAACCATAGCCGTGGAGTGTTGCCAGTGTTAAGGCTAAGCTCAGTACGTACCCCGAGTAATAAAGAAACGACGCGTTACGCGCGGCAAACGTCAGAAAGGCGTTACTTACGCCCATCGCTACAAGCACGCCAAAGAAAATGCCAAGAGCCAAGTTTCGTGCTGCAGAGTACGTGAGAAACTCTCTCTCTTCCCATATTCGCAGCGGCAGCCTAATTGTTCCTGATGTTTGAACGCGAATAAAAACACGCTGAGATTCAGCACTTAATGGCAGTGGGAACAGTGGCGTTATGTGTTTGATTGGTCGTAAGGTAATAGACTGGCTATCGCCTGCGGCGTATGTCGCTGCCGGTACAGTACCAATACTACTAAATATCCCTACATCGAGATGGTCAATTAACGGGTAATCGATGTGTAGTAAATAGCGTTGCTTATCACTTTCTGTTGGCGGTACAACTAACGAAAACCAGTGAACTTGGCTATTCATGCCTAAATTTACTGGTGAGGAAACGGATTGCCATAACGCGGGGGAAACACGTGTAATTGTTGAAAAGCTATGGCTTTGGTCTGATTCGGTAAGATACGTTAACTGGGAAAACTGTGGAGCTTTACTCGTGTGTGGTGAAAGGCTCGACACCACAAAAATAAATGCGATAACGGCAACAAGGGTAATTGCGATAAGCCCAGCGTCATACCTTGGCACCGCTTTGATATTTATTCGCATACAAACCTACATCTACTGGAGTGAAAACAACTCACAAGTATTAGCATAACTGCAATTACGCAATATATCAGTCTCTAACTGCAGATACTCGCCTAATTGATTAGCGATATGAGGTAAAAACGCAGGCTCATTGTTGCGTTTACGCGGCCTTAGCGTTTTCGGAAACAAATAAGGCGCATCGGTTTCAAGCACCAATCTGTTTAGTGGAATGTGCTTGACCGCTTCTCTCAATTCAACGCCGCGCTTGTCATCGCACACCCAGCCTGTAATTCCGATAAAAAGGCCCAGTTCAAGATAGTCTTGAACTTGTCTTTCATTACCCGTGAAGCAGTGAGCAATACCACCTGTAAGAGCAGGCATAAATCGGCGCAAAATAGTCATTTGCTGTTCGAAGGCATCGCGTTCGTGGAGATACACTGGCAGCCCAACCTCCTGAGCAATAGTTAATTGGGCTTCAAAAACGGAAACTTGCGTGTCTCGTGGAGAAAAGTCACGATTAAAGTCTAAGCCACACTCGCCAATAGCAACGCATCCTGGTTGCTGGGCAGCGCGCTTTAACAAGTCGAAATGATGCAGCTCTACATCTTTTGCATTGTGGGGGTGTACACCTATTGTGTAACACAAATGCTCTGGATATTGCTGGTAAAGCGCAGAGGCACGCTCCCACTCATTGGGATGAGTAGTAATAACCAATAATTTAGTGACGCCTGCATCCTTGGCGTTATTGATTACGTCGTCGGCGTCAAATCGACTATCCAGAAGATTGACGCCAGCATCGAACCACGCCATCTACTTAAGGCGCTTCACTTTTATTCGCTTGTTAACACCTTCTACACCCATAAAGAATGCGCCAAGAAAGCCACGGTCAATCGTAACCGTTTGGCCAACTTCGATATTAAGGTAGGTATCGTCGGTTTGTTGCCACACTGAGCCGTCGCTAAATGTCACTACGTACTTCCCGCGCAAGCTCTTAGAAATATCCGTTATCGTTAACGACACTTCACTTAATTGGTTTGTTGGCTTCTTCTTGTTTTCTAAACCAAATTCGCTGGCCGGATCTGCAGGCGTGTTGGTTTGTGGCGCTTGCGCTACACCTGATTGGCGAA
The DNA here is from genome assembly GCF_016756315.1 of Alteromonas sp. KC3. Taxonomy (NCBI): domain Bacteria; kingdom Pseudomonadati; phylum Pseudomonadota; class Gammaproteobacteria; order Alteromonadales; family Alteromonadaceae; genus Alteromonas; species Alteromonas sp. KC3. Next base: position 480,880 of record NZ_AP024235.1, on the reverse strand, counting down.
TAGCAGGCAACGGCTGCACTGTGCCCACAAGCTCGTTCGCACCGTCAAACTGATCTAACGACTTGGCAAGGCGGTCATAGCACACCAAACGTTTAAGACTATTATCGGTACTACGGCATTTTTGTAAGGCTTCTCCCACTGTCTCAGCCTGTGCTGAGAACGCGCCAAAGGCGCATAGCATAGTGATTAGAGAAAGAGCGCGTGTTTTCATTTTTATTCCTTTCTATATATAACTGCTATGTGTTGTCAGGGCGCTGCTCGGGTTCGTCCTCATCAGACTTAGATCGACCTGCATACAAGCCGCCAACAATGACACCCACTTCAAACAATAACCACATGGGAATGGCAAGTAGGGTTTGTGAGATCACATCTGGTGGCGTCAGTAGCATACCTACAACAAAAGCACCTACCACAACATAGGGGCGCTTTGCGCGTAAGGATTTGGCGTCAGTGACCCCAGTCCAACACAATAAAATAATGGCAATCGGTATCTCGAATGAGACACCAAAAGCAAAAAACAGTTTCAGTACAAAATTAAGATAACTGGAAATATCGGTACTTACCGTGACCCCTTCTGGTGCCACACTGTTAAAAAAAGCAAAGGCAATAGGGAAAACCACAAAGTACGCGAAGGCCATACCGGCATAAAACAGCAAGGTACTTGATAACAGTAAAGGTGCGACCAAGCGTTTTTCATTGCGGTATAAACCGGGGGCAACAAATCCCCATACTTGGTACAGCACATAGGGTATTGCAATAAAAAAAGACAGTACCAAGGTGAGTTTGAACGGCGCAAAAAACGGCGACGCCACATCGGTTGCAATCATGGTTGCATTTTCAGGCAAGCTTTCGAGCAAAGGCAATGCAAGCAACTGATACAAATCTTGCGCGAAGGCAGCCAAACACAAAAACACAACCAACACACTCAAAAGGGCTTTGAGTATGCGACTACGCAGTTCAATCAGGTGAGAAATTAAGTTGTTAGCGTCAGACATCTATTGTTTTTTATAAGGTTCTTGAACCGATTCAGCAGCTTTCTTAAGCTCATCAACACTTTGTTCAAGTTCAGGTGAAAGGTTTTTGAGCCCTTGTTGTTCTGCTTTTTTCAAATTTTCATGCAATTCATGCACTCGCAATTGATGCTCCACTTCTTGCTTAAAGCCAGTGGCAACATTGCGAACGCTTCGAATTGTATTAATAGTCGAGCGCATAGCTCCCGGTAAACGTTCTGGCCCTAAAATCAATAGCGCCAGCACACCGATAACTAGTAGCTCCCAAAAGCCGATATCGAACATTAGGATTTTTCTTTAACGTCACTCGATGTTTTAGCAGATACCGTGTCCGCCGTTGATTTTTCTTCAACTTGCTTGTTCTGCTCAAAGTCTGCGTCTTTATCGTCTTCAGTTACCGCTTTTTTGAAGCCTTTAATTGCGCCACCTAAATCAGTACCAATACCTTTAAGACGTTTTGTGCCAAACAATAACACTACGATAACCAGTATGATCAGCAGTTGCCAGATACTAATTCCACCCATAAAAATAATCTCCCTTACATCAATTTCCACAGTATGCCATTGCACGGCGATGCTTTCACCTGAATATTTGTGACAACGAATAATCATTGACGTTTTGTTGATGAAGCGCGATGCTCTAGTAGTGAGTTCTACTCTACTCGCAGTCTGGTTTTTATTGCCAATTTAACAAGGAGTTAGTTAGCAATGCTGTGTATTGTGGCCGTTTGTTCATCATTATTGTTGCTACCTAATCAGGGTGTGGCTAGCGATAGTGCGTCGGTCAATAATCCAGATTATCAGATAAACAGCGCTCAAAATGAGGCTGAAAAGAATAATCGATGGTTCGATATCTGGCAGCGTAGCTTTACTGATTCAATGGATTTTACTGTCAAACAACTCGATGGCCTTTTTCTCGATGATGACGCGCGCGCGTCCCACAAACAGGCACGCGCTGAAGGCAGAGTTCAGCTTGCATGGGAGCCTCGCACTGGCATGCTCTCCGACACCGATTTGCGATTTAGAATAAGAGTACAACTTCCCGCGCTTGAAGATAGAGTGGATTTGCTGCTAAGCGATAATGAAGATGAAACGCAAGACAATACCATTCGCGCCGCGAGAAATACTGATAACAATGATCGGGACCGTACCACTATTGCACTGCGTTTCAGACCAGAACAAGATTCACATTACTCTTTTCGTGTGGGCGCAGGTAGACGCGACCAGCTTTATGTAAAGGCCCGCTATCGCGATGCTTTGGCCCTGTCTTCTCAATGGGCAATGCTATATGACAGCGAACTTTACTTTTACTCACGGGACCGCTTAGGCGCAGAGACTGGCGTTGCGTTTCAATACGATGTGAACGAGAAGCACCTTTTCCGCCAGAACAATCGATTTTATTTTAGAGATGATACAAACGACTGGCTTTGGCGACATGAAGTGCACCATCTGTATTCGGTGGATGAACACAATGCGATCGTTCCCCATTTTATGGTTGAAGGACTCAGCCAGCCGAACTATCGCGTTGAAGAAATATACGCAGGAATGCGTTGGCGCAATAATACATTACGCGATTGGCTCTTCTTTGAAGTAGAGCCCTTTGTATTATGGTTACGTAATGAAGACTTCAAGACGTCGTACGGTGTTGCACTGCGCATTGAAGCCTATTACGGGAAAGATACTTAAATACGCTTATGGCTCGAACACCAAAAATGGCACATAAGCATAACCACAATAATTGTTACGCTGAACGACTGACTGCGCGGAACGTTTAAGTACATGAGTTGTGCCAAGGTGCTCCCACGATGTTTCTTCAGCGTTGCGACAAAGACGCATTACCTGCTCCCGCCACACACCGTCAGCGCTACCTTTTTTATTGGCATGGCGCGGTATTGCGTTATCTTGTTTCACTAAGTCGATATTTAGTACCCCTTCGCGAATTGTGCCTTTGCTGCCCGAGGGCACAAAGCTCGCAGAGCCGGCTATTATGCGTTTAGCCTTTTCTTTATATCGCGTTTCTTCTATGCGCCCTTCACTAAGGTCGACAATAAACACGCCACCTTTACCGATAACACTGAAACTAAGTTGATTTGCTTGCGTCTCAGGTTCGACAAGTAATGCGGTTGTTTCGTCAACGCCAAAGCCAAATTGTTGCTGACTCTGTGCCGTCGCAGCGATTAGCCTTACTTCTCGGTCGCGCTCTGAAAAATGGGTGTCTAATAGACCGTAACGAAATAAGCCCAATCCACCCACAAGGTTAAGTGTGACGGCATTATCCAAAAGATGATTCTCACAACCACTGCCGTCTTCACAACGCTGGGAGACGGGTGGTACGGCGAAAACCCCACTGGAAAGAACACCTTCTGAGTCGCCACTTGTGAGCATAGGGATAGGTCGTCCATTTGCAAAACCACCAGCCTGAACTGCCGTACCTGCACTTGTGCCGCCGACAACAATGGCATCTGCCTTCCACAATGCTCGAAGATGAGTTAAAAAGGTACTCGGTTCACCGGTAGGTGTTGTAAGTGCGGCAAGGGTTTTACTTTGATCGCCGCCATTAAAAAATAATCCGTCGAGATTAGACAGCGTATCAAGTGCCAATGTTTCATCTAGACACCAAGCCGTTTGTTTTTCAGCACGCTCTGGGTACAAGCGCGCTTTGTCGAATAATGTAAACTGCGACCTGAAGTAGGGTAAGTTTTCACAGCCCTTGCCGCCCATATCGCTTACAAATTTGGCGTGCTGCAAGGCAGGTGTTAATGGTATCCACTGTACATCGATATCAGGGTTATTAAATACCCCTGTGTAGAAATCTACGGCTTCAAATGGGTCGCGGGATGATGCGGTGATCACACCTACTCTTACTCGCCGCTCAACCCTCTTTTGGCGATGCTTGTCTTTTGCCGCTTGTAGAAAAGCATTGTATACATCAACCGACGCTTTTTCTTTAGTATGCGCAAGGGATACCCGCTCTTTAAGGCGCTCTCCCTTCGAATCTACCTGGCTGACTTCTAATGAATCCAAAAGTAAAAAATAGCTCGCATCCGAGAGGCTGCGAATGTCATCGTTGTGAAACCCTGCATCATTAAGGGCGTCAAACAACGCATTCTTCTTATACTGCGCACCACCCAAAGATGAATAAATATTCGATAATGATGAATACAAAATTTCATCAAATTTACCAAACTCAGTACTGTTCTTTCGGTATCTCGACAGCGACTCTGCATTAACTTCGTAGAGAGCATGTGTTTTCGCGTTAACAAAAACATGATCTGAATCGCAGTTTTTGGCAGACAGACTTGCACATGTCTTAAGTGCACCACCCGCCAAAATTAAATTAGGCGAAGCAATAGAATAACAAGAAAAAACATAGATATAGAAAAAATAAGACAACTTAACAGGCAATTTCATGGGCGCCCTGCAGACACTGTTTATAATGTTCAAAAAAGAGACTTTCATTTAATCCAACGGCGTATTTATTTGATTGACTTTTATTCACCGTAGTGTTAACTAATTATTAATGTCAACGGTTTCGTTAACACCGTTAAACACTATTTTACCCAGACGAAATGCATAATTCGTCACAGCACTGGTTTTATTCGATGATCAAGAAAGCTGCCAACCTTGGCAACTATCGCTATCAAAACTTTTACTTGTCGGAGTGGTTCGACGAGTAGCCTCCAAGCCCTTCAATTAATTGAAGCGGCCTCGCTGCGTCTTGCAGCAAATTTCTCTTTAATCAAGTGTTGAATCGCGCGTAAAGCGGCATCAGACCGTGCGTGTTATGGGAATTACAATAATGAAAAAATCGACGTTACTTCACAGAATCAGTGTGTCTGTTGGCACGCTCAGCTACCTATCTCTTTGTATTGCTGGTGCGGCGTTCGCTCAAGAACCCGTCAATGAAGACGAGACCGTTGAACGCATTCAGGTGACCGGTAGTAATATTCGCGGTGCCAATATGGAGGGCGCGCAGCCACTCACCGTTTTGACTTCAGATGATATTGCTCGCACAGGCGCATCAACCATTTCAGAGCTTATGCGTACGGTGACTCAAGCTCGCGGTGGCGTAGGCACGTTTGATACAACACAAAGTGGCGCAACATCTACATCAACCCCACCAGGGCAAGCCGCTGCGTCGTTGCGCGGAATAGGTCCGTCATCTACACTGACATTAGTGAATGGACGTCGAATCGCAGCCAGTTCATTCGCCGCAGGCACAGAGAACTTTGTTGATATCAACAGCATTCCAGCATCAGCGGTAGAGCGTGTTGAAATTCTTGCTACAGGTGCCTCGGCGATTTACGGCGCAGACGCTGTGGCAGGCGTTATCAACTATATTCTCAAAGACGATTACGAGGGCCTTGAGCTTTCTACCAACTACGAAAACACCACGAACAGCAACGATCACGGTGCGCTGAATTTTCAAATGTTGTGGGGCAAGAACTTTGAAAACAGTAACCTCACTGCCTTTGTCGATTACTACGACAGAAAAGCAATTCGCGCAGCAGACTTTTCGCAGACCCGCGAGCCTATTTTGCAAAGTAGCTATTCATATCTTGCGAAAGGCCAACCCAACATTTACTTCAACAGCGCCAGAGACGGTAACGAGATGCCAGCACCTAATTGTGCTGACGAGTTAACCATTACCGAGTTTGGCGAAGAAATATGTGCTTACTACGCTAATGAAGATGACTATTTTGAAACGCCACTTGAGACCCTTTCTGGTGGCTTCACCTATACCTATCAAGGTGACAATCTAACCTGGCGTACAGACTTGCTGGCTTCACATACCAAATCAACGTCGTTTTCTACGCCAGCACCTATCAACCAGGTTGATGACGAAGAAGGCGCGTGGATAGGTGTGGACGCCCTTGATGTATTGGACGAGACAACGCGAAATAGCATTCTTGATAACCTATATGTTGACCCTTTTGATACGGTGGCCGGTCGTGAACTCGAGGGTTTCCAATACGACGCACGCTTCTCGTCGCCGCGCACCGTTGAAATCGAGACAGATGCCATCCGTTTGGTGACCTCAGTACTAGGATATTTTGGTGACTGGGAATGGGAAGCCGGTGCACTGTATTCTCGCAGTGAATCAGAACAAGTTGCCACGCAAGGTATCTACAACCGTTATTTGTATACCGCAGCCGCCCACGGCGAATTGTGTGACAATGGCAACATTGCCCAATACAACAGTGATGATGACAGCTTAAGCTGTGCGGGCAGTAACTTACTTTCTGCGTACAACCCATTCTTAGTGGGTGACACCCAAAACGACGCTATTTTAGGCCTTACTCAAGCACGTCCGACGCGCGATGGTACCAGCGAAGTATTTGGTGTTGATGCTAAAATCAACGGAGAGATTGCTCAATTCAATGGCAACGCCGTTTTACTTGCAGCAGGTGTTGAGTTTAGACGCGAAGAAATTACCGATATGCCGTCCCTTGACTCTCAAGCCCGTGCGGAAAATGATTTTCTTGTCGACGTCTTTGGTTTTGGTTCAAGTGCATCTGCTGCCGATAGAAACCAGATGGGTATTTTTACCGAAGTATTTGTGCCTGTTTCTGACAAGTTCGATATTAGCCTTGCGGGACGTTTTGACGATTACAATGACTTTGGCAGTACCTTCAATCCCAAAGTGGGCTTTACGTATCGACCACTTGATAACCTTGTGCTGCGAGGCTCTTGGTCTACTGCATTTAGAGCACCTTCACTAACCCAAGCTGGCGTACAGCTGCGAACTACCCGTGCCTCGTTTGACTGTAGCGTTAATAGCGCAGTCGCTGATTTATATTGCGAAGGTCAAGGTACGGTGCGCGGGAACAACGTACTTGAGTTAGGCAACCCTGCTCTGCGCGCTGAAGAATCTGAGACGTACTCGTTTGGTTTTGCCTACAGCCCTACTGATAATACGCATATCACGGTAGATTACTGGACATTCGACCACGAAGATATTGTTGATACCAACATGACAGGCGTGCTCAACGAAGCGATTACCGACGCTTCACTGCGCCATTGCGGTGTATTAGACGAAGGTGAAATCGGCATCTCATATCTAGAAGATTTATGTTTGGTCACTGACAGCCAAGGAAACACCATAGAGGCTGACGGTGCAAACCTTACTGAGATTTTAGATGCATGGGTGGCCTTTGATGACCCGCGCTTTGCAGAGCTCCCCTTATTCAGAGACCATATCTTATTGCTAGATAACACCGGTACTCAGGAACTTGAAGGTATTGACTGGAACGTTACGCACGACATTAACATGTCTCGCGGCACCTTAGAGCTGGGGTTGTCTGGTACCCACTATCTTACTTACGATCGCAACAGACCGGGCTCAGATCAGATAGAGTCACTCGCCGGCACATTCTTGTACCCTGAAACCGTTGCAACCGCCGAACTTTTCTATGTTGAAGAAGACTGGTATGTCGGTGCTTACGTCTTCTATACTGGCAGCTACGATGATGACATTATCCGCTTGCGAGGTCGCGAAATCGACGAGCTAATAGATATTGGTGCGATTACCGAAGAAAACCAAGAACGAGATGTCAGCAGTTGGACAACGGTAACGCTTAGTGCAGGTTATTACTTTGACAACGCCGACATTCGATTAACTGTGGACAACCTATTTGACCGCGATGCACCAACTGCATATGGTTCTGGAAGAGGCTTTGATGCATATAACCACGACCCATTTGGTACGCGCTACACGCTTGCGTTTAGCTACTATTTTCAATAAGTGACACCAAGGGGGCGTAACGCCCCCTTTCATTCTCGGAGGTAAGGTTGCAACATTCACCTTCAACATCGCGTATGCCAGACGCATTTGTCATCTTGTTTTTTGTTATTCTGATTGCAGGTCTTGTTTCTTGGCTTGTACCTGCAGGTTCATTTGATACAAAAGACATTGTCACATCCTCTGGCGACGTAAAAACGGTATTAGATGCCGATAGTTTTACTTATAGTGAGACACATCACGGATTTGTGTTGTTTGACGGTTCTGGCAATACAACGGGGATCGCTAACTATGCCTTTGATGGTATGGTGTCAGGCGACAAGTGGGGTGCAGCAGTAGGCGTTATTGCCTTTATTCTTATTGTTGGTGGCGCCTTTGGCATTGTTATGCAAACAGGGGCTATTAATAACGGAATAATGGCACTGATAAACCGTTATCAGCACGCCGACAATTTACTGCTACCGGCACTATTTTTATTGTTCTCATTAGGCGGCGCAGTGTTTGGTATGGGTGAGGAAGCCATTGCCTTTTGTATCGTTCTGGTACCTTTAATGACCGCAATGGGCTACAACGGCATTATGGCCGTACTCGTTACCTATGTCGCTACCCAGATAGGTTTTGCTACCAGTTGGATGAATCCATTCTCTGTCGCCATTGCACAAGGCATCGCTGACGTACCTTTAATGTCGGGGCAAGGATTTCGCATTGCAACGTGGGCGATATTTACTGTAGTTGGGCTATTTTTCACCCTGCGCTACGCGAAGCAACTAAAAGTAGTAAATACAAATAAACTCGCAAGTGAACACCCACGCTCTAACAGCATACCGAATGAAAACGCTGTAGAGCCTGATGATGCGAAAACATCATTTGGTACAGTAGACAAGATCATCCTTGTTGCGTTTTTTGCCTGCATTATTTGGGTCATGTGGGGGGTTATTGTACACGCTTATTACATTCCACAAATTGCTTCACAATTTTTCTGTATGGGCATTATTGTGGGCGCTATTGCATGGTTTGGCGGTCGTATGCGAATGAACGATATTAGTGCCGCCTTTGTAAGTGGTGCCCAATCATTACTGCCAGCGGCGTTAATTGTGGGTATGGCAAAAGGGATTGTGCTGGTGTTAGGTGGCGACGATGTCACCACGCCTTCGGTGCTCAACACCTTGCTGCATCATACTGGTAGCACGCTGGCGCATACAGGGTCGGTCATGAGTGCTTGGTTAATGCTGGTATTTCAAAGTATCTTTAACTTCTTCATTGCTTCAGGCTCAGGTCAAGCCGCCATTACTATGCCGCTTATGGCACCGTTATCCGACTTAGTTGGCGTGACCCGTCAAGTTGCTGTACTGGCATTTCAATTGGGCGATGGCTTAACCAATCTTATTATTCCTACCTCAGCTTCGCTTATTGGCTGCTTAGGCGTAGCTGGTGTTAGCTGGACAACATGGGTAAAATTCATCGCTAAATTTTGCGCATGCCTTTTTTTGCTCGCGTCACTCACTGTTATCACCGCCGTTCTAATAGGTTTCTCTTAAATGCTCACGCTAATTCAAAATGTAGAATGTTATGCGCCTTCTCCACAAGGACGTGTTGATATTCTTATCGCCAACAATGTGATTGCCCATATTGCACCTGACATCTCGCTTACCTCTTCGCTTGTAAACGTTATTGATGGGAGGAATCTTATTGCGCTCCCTGGCTTAGTGGATAGCTTGGTCCATATCTCTGGTGGTGGCGGTGAGGGAGGTTTTCATACCCGTACCCCGCAAATGTCGTTAACTGAAGCAACATTACATGGTGTAACAACGGTGATTGGTGCATTAGGCACCGATGCCACCACTCGCACTTTGCCTGACCTTGTTGCTAAAGCAAAAGGACTGAATATTGAGGGGATTAGTGCGTATTGTTACACCGGCTCGTATCACTTACCTGCCCGTACGATTACTGGTAGTGTTACCGACGATATAGTGCTTATTGATGCCATGATTGGTGTAGGTGAAGTGGCGATTGCCGATCACAGAGCTGCCGAACCTACGGCGCAGGCATTGGCCGAAGTAGCGGCGCAGGCGCGCACTGGCGGTATGATTTCAGGTAAGGCGGGTATTGTTTATATCCATACCGGTGATGGGAAACGTCAACTTTCAGTTTTGCACGATGTGATTACCAATACCGACATACCCGCAAGCCAGTTTTATCCCACTCACATCAACAGAAATCAAGGTTTGCTAGAGGCCGGTATTGCCTGGGCGCGCAGTGGCGGTGTTATTGATATGACCACAAGCACCAATGAACAGTTTATTGAAGAAGGCGAAATTCCAGCTGCTGATGCCATAGCGTATTGCCTAACAAACGGCGTTACTGCACGGCATTTAAGTATGAGCTCAGATGGTAACGCGAGTTTGCCTGTCTTTGATGATAATGGCATGTTAGTGGGCTTGGAAGTTGGTAAAGTCGGGAGTTTATTCGACGCGTTCAAAGCGCTCGTTTTGGAACAAAACGTTTCTCTTGAAAACGCCATTCAAGTGGTCAGTACAACACCTGCGCGTATGCTGAAACTTCACCAAAAAGGTAAACTAGAGCCAAATAGCGATGCAGACATCGTGCTATGCAACAAGACAACTTTAGACATTGTTCATGTTATTGCGAAAGGCAAGCACGTTGTGGCCCAGGGTAAGGCCATTGTAAAAGGCACGTTTGAATAATTGTAATTGGAAGCGCTAACTGAAACAGGAGAACGCTTAGCGAGGAGCCAGGCATTCTCTAAAAAAGCAAAAAGGGCGTAAACGCCCTTTTTTGTTATTACGGATTTGCGCTTAAGGACGAAGCGCTCTATCACCACGGGCCAAACCACATACACCAGTACGAGATGATTCGATGATTTCTGCACATTGCCCCATTGTGGTTGCAAAGGCATCTAACTTGTCAGTCGTACCTGTAATTTCAATGGTGTAGTTATTAGCGTTCACATCAACAATGCGTGCGCGGAAGATATCAGCGTTTCTTTTCACTTCAGCGCGTACCGCCTCTGTACGCGTCGCTACTTTAATAAGCATTAGCTCGCGCTCAATGTGTGCACCTTCAGTTAAATCTACCACCTTAAGCACATCAATAAGCTTGTTCACTTGCTTCGTGATCTGCTCAATAACTTTATCATCACCATGTGTAATGATGGTAAGACGCGACAAACTCGCATCATCCGTTGGCGCCACACAAAGCGAGTCGACGTTGTAACCGCGCTGCGAAAATACACCTACAATTCGTGAAAGTGCGCCAGGGGCGTTTTCCATTAATACTGAAATAATACGTTTCATCAGGTTCGCTCCGTCTTGCTCAAGCGCATGTCATCCATTGCGCCGTACTTAATTTGCATTGGATATACGTGTTCGTTTTGGTCTACTGCAATGTCCATGAACACTAGGCGATCTGTGTAACTGAAACATTTCTCCATAGCCGCATCTAACTCGTCGAGTTTATCGACTTTAATACCTATATGACCATAAGCCTCTGCCAACTTCACAAAATCAGGCATTGAATCCATATAAGAATGTGAGTGACGGCCCTTGTAAATCATATCTTGCCATTGACGCACCATGCCCAAAGCACGGTTGTTCAACGAAATAATCTTAATGGGTAGGTTGTACTGCAAACAGGTAGACAGTTCTTGAATATTCATTTGAATACTGCCGTCGCCTGTTACTACCACTGACGTTGAATTAGGGTGCGCAAACTGAACACCCATTGCAGCGGGCAAACCAAAGCCCATCGTGCCTAGACCACCTGAGTTAATCCACTGGCGAGGCTTGTCATATTTATAATAAAGGGCAGCAAACATTTGGTGCTGACCTACATCAGAACTGACGTACGCTTTACCATCGGTGTGCTTGTACAAAGCTTCGATAACGCGCTGCGGTTTGATTACTTCTTCACCCTGATGGTAGTTCAAGCACTGACGTGTGCGCCATGTTTCAATCTGCTGCCACCAGTCGGCTAATTTGTCTTTCTGACCAGACAAGTCTTTCTTGTTTACTTGACCGAGAATTTGATCAAGTACTTTATCTACCGACCCCACCACGGGAATGTGCGCGTTTACGGTTTTCGAAATAGACGCTGGGTCTATATCAACGTGAATAATATCAGCGTGCGGGCAGAACTTGTCGACATTGTTCGTCACACGATCGTCAAATCGCGCGCCCAATGCAATAATGCAGTCTGAATTGTGCATGGTTTTGTTGGCTTCAAGCGTACCGTGCATACCCAACATACCAATAAACTGTTTGTGCGTGCCTGGCATTGCTCCTAGCCCCATAAGGGTACAGGTTACGGGAGCATTTAACTTCTCAGCCAATTCAATCACTTTTTCAGACGCGTCGCACGCTACCGCACCACCACCCACGTAAAGTACTGGGCGCTCTGCTTTAAGTAACGACTCAACCGCTTTCTTAATTTGCTTGGGGTGGCCCTTTTCGGTTGGGTTGTATGAACGCATAGTCACGTCGCTTGGGAAGACATAAGGATGTTCCTCAGCCACGTTTACAATGTCTTTTGGTAAATCAACAACAACTGGGCCCGGGCGACCGGTATTTGCTATGTAGTATGCCTTGGCAATTGCTTCAGGAATATCCACAGCACGCTTTACTAAGAAACTGTGTTTTACGATAGGACGCGAACACCCCACCATGTCAGTTTCTTGGAATGCATCTTCACCGATGTGCATTGACGGCACTTGTCCCGATAGAATAACCATCGGAATAGAGTCCATATATGCAGTTGCAATACCGGTAATGGTATTGGTCGCGCCTGGACCTGATGTGACGAGCACTGTGCCTGTTTTGCCAGTTGAACGTGCATAACCATCCGCCATATGGGCGGCTGCCTGTTCATGACGCACGAGGACATGTTTGACATCTTCTTGTGCGAACAACGCATCATAAATGTCTAGTACGGCACCACCTGGGTAACCGAACAAGTGTGTCACTCCTACATCTTTTAGCGCTTCTACCACCATGGCTGCGCCCGACATCATTTTCACAGTGCTTTCTCCTGTAATGGGTTGGGGTTTGTCAGCGTACGTTGACGATGCCCCGACTATAACTAAGGTAATAGGAAGATAAAACACTAAATTACGCAAAAGTGAGATATATATCCCAATATTCGCAATAATTAGGATAAATATTTCGACTTAAATGTAAATTTGACAAATATTAGGATAATTATTTACACCAAGTTAACAACAAGGAGAAGATGTACTTGGTGTAAGGGTGGTTAATCGTCAAGATCGATATCTAGGTCACTGTTATCGCTTATATCGTCGTCATCGTCAACATCTTCTGCTGCCGCTCGTTTTGAACCATAAATACTGGCTGTTTTAGGGCGATTGATGCGCGCTTGATACTTAAGCCATGCTTTTTCTTGGGGCGTTGCTGGCTCGCGATGACCAAGGGCTGACTCCAAGTACTGTTGCTCCTCATCAGTCTCTGGCGTTATTTTTCCGTCAACGAGTGCGGCAAATAAACTGCCATGGGTTTGCAACATCTTTGCTTCGTTTATCGAAAAGTCTCCAGAGCGTGCAAACCCGTAAGGATAATTCTTTTTGTCTGCAAAGGGCTTTCTTGTAACTTGTTCTTTGGTGATCACTGACATCTTAACCTCTTCCACAACGAATATGTAATGTAATGAAATAGACTTCTGATCTAGCGCCTTAATCGCTTCACTCGTTATTCTTAGTTGTGTTTTGAAAAACTGTCAAACAGAAAAGCCACCATCGTAAAAACTTAATAAAACCGACGTATTTGTCCTCAATAAAAAGGCCGCTTAAGCGGCCTTCTTTTTTCATTTTTGATTACTTACGCTTTTCGCTCACCCATACGGTTATGGTGCCTTCAACTACCACAGTACCCGATGCATTGTATGCTTTAACTGAAATAGGGAGATCACCTGGCTTCCAAGCATCATCCGGTACTTCAGCGACGCAACGAATATCAGAATCAGCTTTAGCGGGATACTTCACTTCCATTCCTTTCGGGATCCAACGTAAATGCTTAGGAATTGACGCTTCACACATAAACCCCATCGCCATTTCTAGACCGTTACATATCGCTATAACATGAACAGTACCAATATGATTTTCTACTGCTCTACGTTTTTTAATGTGTACTTCACAAAAGTTGGGCTTAATATCGGTAATGATTGGCGATACGGTTCCAAAATACGGCGCACGGCGCGCGGAATACCAACTAAACAGCTTTTTGCCAAAAGGCAGCTTAATAAATTTGTTGTAGGTATTGAGTACATAGTTTTTTGACATAGTTATCACGCTGACTTAATAAAAGTCTCAAAAAGGTTAGCGAGTGCACTGTGACTTGCAGCGCAGCCAATCTGGTTAGACCAGTTGACTGCTACATTAACATATTTGTTACGTTTATACAGCGTAATTAGGTGCTACTTGATGCCCAGTACTGTTTGTAATGATGCCGTATGTTCTTGGTAATGTTTCCACCGGCCAATAGAACGGGTATTAATAGGCTCCCTTACTTGTACTTTACTGGCGGTAGAAACGGGCAGATTGTTATTTTCTACCTCGAGACACTGTTCTTCCCAAGGCAGGTTGCAGAAGTCTAACAACGCTTTCACCTCTACCTGAGGGTTATGCGCTAGGTCTTCGTAAGTCTGCAAGCGAATGCTGTCTGGATATCGCTGCTCAAAAGTTGAAACCCAGTGCTTAAACTCAAGATAGAGTTGTCCGATTACATCTAAGTCATACGCATAGGCGTAATACGGGCTATTTATAGAAAACAGTTGTCTGAAATTCCCCACGCAAGTATCCATTGGGTTTCGCATTAAACAGATGATCTTCGCATTGGGTAATGCACGTCGAATAAGGTCAATATAAAAGAAATTAAAGGGCAACTTGTCTACCAAGTGCTCACTGCCTTGCCTTAAAAATTGTGTTCGCTCGATATAGGTTTTGCCGATCGCACCTAAGTCACTCTCATAAGCACTTACAATAGTTGGAGTATCGAGTACGCGTTGACTGTTCGTCCCAGTAACCTGCTTTACTGCGACACCAAAATCTTGTAACTCGCCACCAGAAGCCACCTTGGAATGGTGACTTAAGATTCGTTCGACCAATGTGGTGCCACTTCTTGGCATACCCACTACGAAAATAGGAGCGTCGCTACTTTCATTGCTAGAGGCAGTGGTTGTATCAAGGTATTGATGCAACTGGGCAAATATAGACCTGTAATCTTTTAATGCGCTTAAACTTCGTTGACGGTGTGGCACTTTAGCATGGGCAAGTGCCTTATAGGCGTTATCATAGTCTTTGATTGCTTCAAACTCTTTTGCCAGCGCGTGGCCAATATGAAGTCTCCCTTCAGCGTTATCTTTAACCTTTTCGGCAAGACCATTCAATCGCGCTAAATGGTTACTTTCTTTATTTACCCCACCTAAATCAGAGAGTGCAAAATGCGCTTGGTAAAAATCTGGCGCGAGCGTAATCGCACGCTCAAAGTGTTTTCTTGCAACATTAAAATGGCCCGCAAATTTCGCGCTTACTGCAAAGTTATAATTGAACTGCGCGTTATCAGGTGCCAACTCAAGGGCTTTTTCGAAATAATTGGCGGCTTTGTCGTGTAAACCCACACGAGATAGCGACACACCTACAGTGTCTAAATCAAGGGCTCGAGATAACGCATCAACAGGGGCATTCTCGACACATTGTAGCGCTTGACGCATATCACCTTTTAACGCATAGCACTTGGCTAGATAGGCGTAGGTTATTGCTCGTTTCTCTATGCTGTTTGATTTATTAAATAGCGCTATGGCTTTTTCAACTTGTCCGATTTCGACATGAATGATACCTAACAAAAAGTAAGCATGAGCATGTGGACCACTTTGCTGTATAACGTCGACACAGCACTGATGGGCACGCTGATAATCACGTTGAGAAAGATATTTGGCGGCGTCGTCAAGACGGGGATGCGTTGAGTTCATAGCGTTAAATTTTTGCTTTTATAGTAAAAAGGCACTTATACCAGAAGCATAAGCGCCTTTATTATGCGTATAGCTTGTTTAACTCACTATACTACAGACCGAATTGATACTTAAACATCAAGCCTATAGTACGCGGGGTCAACACATAGTGGCCGTAATTACGCTGAAGCTCAATACCGTTCGGTTGAAGCGTTTCGCTAAATTGGCCTAAACCTATATCGCCTACGTTACGGCGAGTTGAAGTAAACGCATACTTGTCGAATAGGTTGTCGATGTACAAGGTTACCGACCACTCTTCATCTGAAATAGTGGCGTTTAGGTTACTTACTGCATAACCCGGTAATGCTTCGCCATCTTGACGCAGACCTACCGTGGTATACACGTCGCTCTGAGCAGTAATACCGTAGTTAACATTCAACATTTTATCGTCGAACACTTCTTGGCTATAGGTTACACCGAAAGAGAACTGGTGTTCAGCTGTACCCGGTAAGCGATCGCCATCTTTACCGTCGTAGTAATCTTGAAGTGCAGTGCCCTGCTCATCAAACACACCAAACAAGTAAGGTGCATCTGCCGTTAGTTCAGCTTTGGTATAAGCATAAGTAGCATACGTCGTAATATTGTCACCAATAATAGCGCGCATCGAGAACTCGGCGCCTTTAGACTCCGCACCTTCTGCGTTTACAGTAATTGGCTGCTGGCCATTAATGGTAGCACCCGACACTTGTGGGTCTTGCCAGTCTACGAAAAACAACGCAGTGTTAAGTTGTAATTTGTTTCTAAAGAAACTGGTTTTCACACCTAACTCGTAGTTTTTGGTTGTATCCGCTTCGTACAATTGCTCTTCTTCAAGGGCACATACAATTTGGTTATTTAATTCATCGACATTATCTGGGCAAGCAGCAACACCGTTGGCACCACCAATTCTGAAACCTTCACTTACTGTTAGGTAACCCATGGTACTGTTAGTGAATTGATAGCTAGTGTTGAATTTGAAGAGCGTGCCACTGTCGTTTGCTTCTGTCTCACCATAGTCAAGTACGATAGAGTCAGAGGCTCTGCCTTCAAAGACTGAATTGTACAGTGGTAAATCGACTGCTGAGCGCGAGTACACGTCGTATTCATAAGCACGCAAACCTAGCGTAACATCCCAATCATCGGTAATTTCATACGACACTTCACCGAATAAGGCTTTCTCTGTAACTTCAGATTCATCTACAGAAAAATATTCGACCGCATCAGGACGATAGTTTCCATCAACTCCCCACACTTCAATGGCATACTTATCAAAGTTTGGCGTAAATTCCTTACTGAAGCCTTCACTCTCTAGATCATAGTAGAAGCCTCCCACAATCCACGACAGTGGACCTGCGGTTTGAGAAACTAAACGTAGCTCTTGAGTAAATACTTCGCGCTCTGATACTTCTTCTGTATAGGCTGAAAAAGCTGGAAATTCTTCGTAGCTATAATCTAAACGAATAAGTAGGTCGGTTTGATCGCGCTGACCGTTGGCTTCGAAGTTAGAAAGACCGGTTGCTGATACTAACTCAGCAAAACCTAGATCGGCTTTCATCTCTAAGCTTAGCAACTCATCTTCTTTGTCGCGTGGCTCTTCATAACGATAAGCAGACTCATACTTACCGATTACTTCGCTTAACGGGTTCTCTGACGACAACGCGTCATAGTGCGTAATTGAACGGCCTTCAACTTCTTGTTTTTGATAGAAATAAGTTAAAGTACCATCGAACCAGTCATTCGGTGCCCAGCGAAGAGCAATACGACCAGTAAGCGTGTCTTCACCATTTGCATCTTCAACACGTTTCAAATTGTTGTTAACAGCGTCTTCATCAGACCAGTCTGGGTCAGGCAATGATACGCCCGCTTCTCTCACTACATAGTTGTAGTCCAAGAAACCGGGGTTACTAAAGTAATTCACCGACGCACGAACACCTAACTCGCCTTCAATAATAGGCGCGTTAAAGACAATGCTGCTCTCGCCGCCAGCTTCGTCGCTTTCACCTACGCTAAATAGGTCGCCAGTCACTTCACCTGACATAAATTCTAGGTCAACATTTTTGGGGATATAGCGAATTGCGCCACCAAGTGTACCGGCACCATAAAGCGTGCCCTGAGGACCAATAAGTACTTCGACGCGATCTACGTCAATAAGGCGCATATTCAAAAACAGTGGGATATCGCCAAAGTACGTTGCAACTGTTCCACCATTTGAACCTGGACCAGAAGAGTTAGTGTTAAGGCCTCTAACAATAATTGGCGAGTCGTTACGTCCACCTTGGTCTGTAACCGTAAGACCAGGTACCCAACGCGCAACGGCGTCTAGATCTTCGATGTTTTGTTGATCGAGTACGTCAGAGGTTAATGCTGAAATATTGATAGGCACTTCTTGTAGTGTGCCGCTTCGACGCGTTGCAGTAACTTCAACGGTTTCAATTTGCTTTTCGTCTATTTCAACAGTTTGTGCATACACGTTCGGGCCAGCGCAAGCCGCAAGCACGGCACCAGCGATAGCAGAAAAATGAAAAGGAGCACTTTTCTTATACATTTTTTCTCTCTCTATATTGATGATACTCATGAACCACCAATTACCATTCCATTGGAGAAACAGAATCCTTCTGTAAATTGCGTTTCAAGCGTTGTGAGGTTGATGTCCGGCCCAGCGAGACGCTGATGTTATTATTATTTAATCAACATACCACAAGTATGCTCAGCAGAAAGCATGCCGGAAATTGCCGCGCATTCTAATACAAATGCATATAAAAACCACCCAAAACAGGGTAATTATTCAATATTAGTGAAATTATTCCCAATTTAGGTGCATTAAGGAAGAATATCCGTATTATTGCACCATGATAAAACACCACCATAGCACGCAATGAAAAAGGCCTAGAGAAAAGAGTAGTTCAGATATAGAAATAACGCACCAAAAAAGCGCATTGCAAAATGAATAAATAGTCGCATTTTATTCATTTTGGTGAATAGCCACAGAAGCAAGAAGCAGAAGATCACCACTCACACAAGCGCATGAAGAGATCGCATGGATACAACTATATTATTTTGCTTATCTTAGGTGTTTGAAAATTTGGAGCGGGAAACTAGGTTCGCAACTGGCCGACACTCGGTCGCGGGCACTTCGAGGGGTCGCATAGATACAACTGTGTTAGCTTATTATTATGACGGTGTTTAAAAATTTGGAGCGGGAAACGAGATTCGAACTCGCGACCCCGACCTTGGCAAGGTCGTGCTCTACCAACTGAGCTATTCCCGCATAGAGTCGATGCTTTGCATCTTTTTGATAATCTGATTAGACATCAGATTTAAATTTGGAGCGGGAAACGAGATTCGAACTCGCGACCCCGACCTTGGCAAGGTCGTGCTCTACCAACTGAGCTATTCCCGCAACAAAAGAGGTACTTCGTTTGAAGTGGTGCGCATTTTACAAAAATTTTTGACTAACGCAACCTTTAATTCCACTTTTTTTGCACCTCGATGTTTGAATGCTTAAATCGTAAACACTTTCTCACGATAATAGCGCATTTCTTCAATAGACTCGCGAATATCATCAAGCGCCAAATGCACGCCTTTCTTTTTAAATCCATCTAGAATTTCTGGTTTCCAGCGCTTTGTGAGTTCTTTAATTGTACTTACGTCGATGCTGCGGTAATGAAAGTATTCCTCAAGCTCTGGCATGTATTTCACCATAAAGCGTCGGTCTTGCCCTATTGTATTACCACAAAGCGGTGATTTACCGGCATCAACCCATTGCTCCAAAAATGCGATGGTCTGTTGAGCGGCCTGCGCCTCATTAACGGTGCTTGCTCTACAGCGGTCAGTTAACCCACTTTCTCCGTGTACTCGTGTGCACCATTCATCCATATTGTCTAATACACTGTCCGGTTGATGCACCGCAATTACAGGGCCTTCGGCTAAAATATTCAGCTGTGCATCAGTCACTATGGTGGCTATTTCCATCACTACACAAGTTTCTGGGTCAAGCCCGGTCATTTCCATGTCAATCCACACTAGATTGCTATCGTGTTTACTCATTATGTTCCTCTTTGCGCTACAGACATGGCAACCATGCCCTACAAACGGTATTATTGACATAGTATACGTGAACTAGAAAAGAATCGTGGCGAAAAAACCAAAACTTACACAACGACAAAAACGCCAAGTTGCGGCAAATAGAAGCAAGCGCTTGCGTGAGAAACACGCATCGAAAGGTGCGGTAAACCTTGACGAAAGCGCACTTGAAAGTGGCACGGTTACAGGCCGCTTTGGTAAACATGCTGACGTTGAAGACGCCCAAGGCGTTATATCTCGCTGCCATATTCGTCGTACTGTTGACTCTGTAGTATGTGGTGACAAGGTTCTTTTTAGTAAAGGCGATGATGCGGAGTCTGGCGTAAGTGGCGTTATCGAAATTGTAAAAGACAGACATTCTGTGCTGACTCGCCCAGACTACTACGACGGCATTAAGCCTATTGCTGCCAATATTGACCGCATTATTGTTGTAAGCGCCATACTTCCTTCATTGTCTTTAAATATTATCGACCGTTACCTAGTAGCTTGTGAAGATATTGGTATTACCCCACTTATTGTCTTAAACAAAGTGGAGCTTTTAAGTGACGATGAACGGGAAACCGTTAAGGGCCAACTAAAAACGTATGAAGCGTTAGGCTATGAAGTGCTCTTCACTAGCTGTAAAACGGGCGAAGGCATTGATGCGTTAAACGATTATCTTAACGACAACATCAGTGTTTTTGTTGGTCAATCGGGCGTAGGAAAATCTAGCTTAATTAACCAAGTGCTACCTGACGCTGATGAATTAACCGGGGAAATTTCTGATAACTCGGGCCTTGGCCAACACACCACAACAGCCGCAAAACTATTGCACCTTCCGGCGGGCGGCGATTTAATCGACTCACCAGGGGTGCGCGAATTTGGCCTGTGGCATATTCCTACCGAGCGTATTACTTGGGGTTTCAAAGAGTTTAGGGATTATCTTGGCGGCTGTAAGTTCAGAGACTGTAAGCACCTTAACGACCCTGGCTGTTTGCTAAGAGAAGCTGTTGAAGAAGGTAAAATCAGCGCCGAGCGATTTGAAAGCTACCATAGAATTCTTACAACAATGGAAGAGCAACGCCCTAGCCATAGCCAACCACCTGGCGCGTAGCGCGTTCTTTGCTAAACACATGCTGCTTATAGCTAATTTGTCATATCCATAATGTTAAAGTTGCCCGAAGCTTCTTCAGTTGAGGTACAATTGCACGGGTAAAAGAAATGGAGATATTTTGTGTTAGATTGGCTTAAAGTTAATTTACAGTACGTCACCCCAAAGCATTTGCTGTCGCGTCTTGTTGGCAAGCTTGCTGAAGCTGAAATGGGCAGCGTTACCACCTTTTTTATTAAGACGTTTATTAAACAGTACAACGTCGATATGACCGAAGCGCTGTACGAAGACCCTACGCATTACCGCAGCTTTAATGCATTTTTTACGCGCCCTTTAAAACCAGATGCGCGTAGTATTGATGACAATGACAATGTGCTTATTCATGCTGTAGATGGCACGGTAAGCCAGTTTGGTGACATTAACAGCGACAGTATTTTTCAGGCAAAAGGTCATGATTTCAGCCTGACTACTTTATTAGGCGGCAAGCCTGAAATTGCAGCGCCGTTTAAAAACGGTAAGTTCGCAACCATCTACCTTGCCCCACGCGATTACCACCGTATTCACATGCCGATTGAAGGCACGCTTACCGATATGATTTATGTGCCAGGCGAACTGTTTTCAGTAAATCCGCTAACAGCACAAAACATTCCGGGCCTTTTCGCACGTAACGAGCGTGTGGTTGCACTTTTCGATACGCCAGTGGGTAAAATGGCCATGGTACTTGTTGGTGCCACCATTGTTGCAAGTATTGAAACCGTCTGGTCTGGAACGGTTACGCCGCCAGCAGGCAAAAACGTGCAGCATTGGTCTTACGAAAAAGACAGTGAAGCGGCAGTTAAACTTGAGAAGGGCGCGGAACTTGGACGTTTCAAGCTTGGCTCAACCATTGTTGTGTGCTTTGAAAAAGACATGATTGAGTTTGAAGACATGGCGCCTGGCATGGTGACGAGACTGGGTGTCCCAATGGCAAATATGCGCAATGGTTCTGATGATACTGAGGCAGACGCTCTGTCAAAAGAAGACTCGGCAGAGGACGCTAACAGCTAATTTATGGATGCTGTTAAAAAAAGCCTTATATCGCTTCACTTAACGGTGATTTTACTTGGTGGCACGGCGCTTTTCTCAAAGCTTGTGCCATTAAGTGCAGCCGACATCACGCTCGTACGCTCTGTATTTGCTTGCATTGCGTTGTTTGCTTTTCTTAAACTTGCCAGAAACAAAATTACGCTTAATTCCAAGAAAGACTACACCGTAGCAGTGGGATTAGGCGTATTAATGGCGCTTCATTGGGTCACCTACTTTGCCGCCATGCAATATGCAGGCGTATCTGTGGGCATGATAGCGCTATTTACCTTTCCTGTTATTACCGTGCTGATTGAGCCGTTTTTTGAGCGTGTACGCCTTGTTTGGCAAGACATAGTCTCAACACTAACCGTTATTTTCGGTGTGTATTTAATTGTGCCGGAAACGTCTTTGGAAAATGACGTTACCCTTGGGGTGCTTATCGGTATTGCATCTGCCGTGTTGTACTCATTTCGAAATCTCATACATCGCAAGCATTTTAAACACTACAGCGGCGCGCAAGCGATGGCGTGGCAGACCCTTGTGATCGCACTTATCTTGCTTCCCTTTGGTAGCGAAAGTATTACTAACGCTTCCACCGATGCTTGGTTAATGCTGTTACTTTTAGGTACCGTTTTTACTGCACTACCTCATGCATTAATTGCGGCGAGCCTTCGCCATTTGCGCGCAAAAACCTTTTCGCTTATCGCCTGCATGCAACCTTTGTATGGCGTGTTTTTAGCTATTCTGTTACTTGATGAAACTCCCACAATCAGTGCGTTAGTGGGCGGTGTGTTAATTACTTCAGCGTCGGTATATGAAACGCTTAACACGCACAAACTCCATAATAATGCCTCAGACTAAGGCGGTAGACTATGCGTATTTATGCTCACCGCGGTGCCAGTAAACAAGCACCCGAGAACTCGCTAAAAGCGTTTAAACTTGCCTTTGAGCAAGCCGCTGATGGTATAGAGTTTGACGTTTATCAGCACGATAGCGGGATTATCGTATTTCACGATAGAACCCTTGTGCGCAGGGCAAACGTTAAGGGCTACTTACTTGAGACTCCCTTCAGCGAATTGTCTACTTTGGATATTGGTGAGGGAGAGCGCATACCTACTCTTATTGACACCCTTAACACGGTGCCACCAACAAAGTGGTGCAACATCGAAATAAAGCACTTGGTTGATGTAAAACGCTGGGTTGAAGATGTAAAAAAAGCGGTGAATGCCAGCAACGTCAATGTGAGCAATCTACTGGTATCATCATTTAATCACCACTGGCTAAAAGCAATCAAAGTGCTGTGGCCTGAGGTTAAAATTGGCGCGCTGTCGGCAAGTTATGAACTAGATTGCACAGCCAGTGCTCGCGCGCTAAATGCCTACTCTGTCAATATTGCGTTAGATGCCGTTGATAAGTCGTTTGTTGAAACTGTTCTTAATGCAGGGTTTAACGTGTACGTTTATACCGTTGATGAACCTAAAGACATGCTCATGTTAGCAAAATGGGGAGTAACAGGTATTTTTACGAATGTGCCTGATATAGCCAGACAAATATTAAAAGCCAACAGCGAGAACCGAGAATCTAACGAAGAGTAATCAGCGCATTACCCCGTTGATTGGGACATTGTCTACTTAAACTCTGTTGAGAGGTGTTCAGTAAAAACGGTGTTTTTACAGCATTTACATTGACGGCAAAGGCGCATATTCACCCAATGCCCAGCCACAATCAGCATTGCACCAATGGCAATGGTAAAGGGTTCATACTCATGGCCAAAAATATCTTTAAACCAATAGATTGCGCCGCCACTAAATAGCAGCCCTAGCGGATAAAATTTACCGTGATAACGCAATGCACCGCTTAACAACGCAACTGCACCGACAAGAATTGAAAACGTTAAAATGGTACGTTCGAACCACACTTGCGCAAAAAAGCTGGAACCGATAAGTGGTAGTAACGGTATTAGCACAGGTAATGCAAGACAATGCAACGCACACAAGCTCGACACCCAGATGCCAAGTTTGTCTAGTTTTGTTGGATTCTCTTCAATTGGATTCATTAACTCGTATACCGAATATTGCGCCAGAGACGTTATAATATAACAAACTCAGCAAAATGAAAAATAATCGTACATTAAATTTTGATCTGAGCGAGAAGAAAATAGACTAAACGGTTAGCGTTAATAAGCTCAGTCTCACACCACATCCATGATATAACCCGTAATTACAAGCACTAAGCTCACTCATTAGGTGCAGACGCCGATAAATCCGGTAACCCAGTTGCGGCTAATGCCTGTGATGGTGCGAAGTAATCGGCAACAGAAATGAGGTTGAAACCTTCACTTTCAAGTGCAGGTAAATGTTTTTGCAGAAATGCAATAGTTTGTGGATGGGGGTGACC
The DNA here is from genome assembly GCF_016756315.1 of Alteromonas sp. KC3. Lineage (NCBI taxonomy): Bacteria > Pseudomonadati > Pseudomonadota > Gammaproteobacteria > Alteromonadales > Alteromonadaceae > Alteromonas > Alteromonas sp. KC3. Next base: position 456,481 of record NZ_AP024235.1, on the reverse strand, counting down.
AATCACCACCACTTGCCCTTTTTTCTTGGCAATCCGCTTCATGCGATTGAATTGCCGTAGTAGAAATTCGTCACTGAGTTCGTGATCAAGAAATACCTGGCGACTGACGCTTGGTACACCAAGACGTGAAGCGACTTGCTCGCCTTTGGTTAACACCGTCGTGCGACTATCGACAAAAAAGAGACCTTGTCGCTTTATCTCTTTCATCAATGTTTCCATTGCCTCTTCTTGGCCGGTAAATGCGCTGCCCATATGATTGTTTACGCCAATGGCGTTAGGCACACTTTTTATTGCTCGGCGCAAGGTATGTGTTATCGCACCAGCATACATGTCAGTCGATAGACCTAGCGGCCCCATATTGAGATCCTTTTGCGACTGCATGGGCATGTGTAACATAACCGCGCGTCCTTCTTGCTCTGCGCGTTTGGCGATATCACTGGCCAGTGGTGTTTGAGGCAATATCGAAAAAGTAATTTCTTTAGGAAGAGAGAAAGCAGCGACGTCGGACGGCCTGTAACCAAGGTCGTCTAATATAATGATGATGTCAGACTTTGCCGTTGCTGCGTGGCAAAGTAGCCCGCTTAGCACACACAGCAGACTTGTTATTATAAGACGCAAACGCATCTACAATTATCCATTTATTTATCGTTATTTTTATATCAAACAGTTGGCCGAACACCTTCGCTGATACGCCCTTAATGACACGTATAGCCACCACTTCTGTTTGTACTTAACAACTTGCCTTAGCGCATGGCAATGTTATTTGTTAAGTCACCTTACTAGAGAATACCAATTACTCGGCCAGATTCAACTTATTGAGAATAATAATCAGGTATCAAATGAGCCCCACAGGCGATAAGCGTTATGTTTGCATACACGGCTGGCGGCGCAGTGCGCGCTAATTAAACCAAGTGCGTGGATTTAATGCTTTACCTTTGTGACGAATCTCAAAATAAAGATTGGGGTATTCTTGCCCACCGCTTCGCCCGACCAGCGCAATACGCTCGCCGCTTCGCACTTCGTCACCCACCTGTTTGAGAAGTGCTTGGTTGTGGCCATATACGCTCATATAACCATCGCCGTGATCGATAATTGAAACTAAACCAAAACCGCGCAACCAGTCGGCATAAAGTACCTTGCCCGGTGCAATACTATTAACCGGGTCGCCTTCAGCGCCATCGATAATGATGCCTTTCCAACGCACTTGGCCTTGGCGACGGTTACCGAACAAATTGCGGATACGTCCATCAACCGGCGCTTTCAATTTTCCTTTGAGCTTCGCTAAGCCATCTAACGAAATCTTCGCTTCTCGCGCGGCGCGCTCTGCGGCAAGTCTTGCAGCTTCTATGGCATCTTTCAGCGCTTTTTCGTCGGCTTGTAACGATGCTATCTTTTGATTTTCGCTGGCGATAGTTTGATTAATTTTCTTCAGCGTTGTCTTTCTGTCGTCTTGACGCGTAATCAATACGGCACGCTGGTTTTCCTGATCTTTTTGTAAATTTACTAATGCTAATGCTTTTTCTTCGAGCGCTTCATTCACCTCTTCAAGGCGTGCAACATTTCCTCGAAAACTTTCAATCTCTTTCTGGCGAGCTTTTGCTACGTACTGATAGTAGGTAATAACACGCTCAAAGGTTCTCGCATCATCTTGGTAGAATAACATTTTGGCATAGTCGTAGTGCCCTGCCATGAACGCGCTCTTTAACTGACTAGAAAGCAGAGACTGCTGCTTTCGAATGGCCGTTTTTAGCTCGCTTTGTTCCGCTTGCAACTGTGACTGTTCTTGTTCAACATCGTTTAGGGACTGTTTGGTAAGCGCAAGCGCCTTAGCCACTTTAGCAATCTCTAACTCTGACGCTTTTAGTACATCTTCAAGCTCTTGCGCGCTGGCCTTGCTATTTTCCAGAACTTGTTGTCTTGCGCGTAGTTCAGCTTGAAGCTCGGCCAATTTTTCTCGCTGCGCCGACGGGTCCTCGTCTTGCGCGACAACACTACCACTTACTAGCATCAGCGCAATAACACCTAGCGCCGTTAAAAGTGGAAGCTTTATTCGAAAAAACGTCATTAGCCTTAATGATCCCTAGCGTAAACCGCTATTATCTGAAATTTGCAATTACTAGAGTCAGTGTATCTGAGGGTAAGACAGTTGCCCAGTGCAATTTGGTTGTAATATCAATCATCTAAGCTTATTCACTGCAAGTGTGCTCAATGTAAGCCAGAGTAGACTGGTTTCTCGCCCATTTTTCTATATACTTTGCTCTCTTTTCATGGTCTGTAGACAGGGTTAGAGGTAATGGATCAACTAATTGAATTTGCTGGCAACAATATTGTGCTTGCTGGTATTTGGGTTGCACTGATTGCCATGCTGATATTTAGCTATATCAGTGCTTGGACATCATCGGTTAAAGAGTTAAGTACTCACGAAGCAACACTTCTTATGAACAAAGACGACGCCATTGTGTTAGATACGCGTCCAGCGAAAGAGTTTAAGGCCGGACACATACTCGGTGCTAGGCAGCTAAAACCAGAAGAAGTGCGTGAGAAAAATTTCAAGAAACTTGAAAACAGTAAAGATAAACCCATTATCGTAGTATGCGCTATGGGTAATCAGGCTCGTGGTACAGCAAATGCGATGCTAAAAGAGGGCTTCGCGAATGTGAATGTATTGAAAGGCGGTATGAACGCATGGCAAAGCGCCAGCCTTCCCGTTTCTAAATAACAGGTAACCTTTATGAGCAAAGTAGAACTATACACCAAAGGGCATTGCCCTTATTGCCATCGTGCAAAAGCGCTATTAACGCAAAAAGGTGTAGAATTTATTGAATACCCCATTGATGTTAAACCAGAACTTCGTGACGAAATGATTGAGCGCGCGAACGGCGGTTGGACAGTGCCACAAATTTTCATCGACGATCAGCACGTTGGTGGCTGTGATGACATGATGGCCCTTGAAGCGCAAAGTAAACTTGACCCAATGTTGGGTCTTGCGTAAAGCGTCAGCGCATACAGCAACGCACTACATTAAATTAAAACGACAATTAAATAGGAAATACCATGGCTGACGAGAATCAGACAAACAACGGCGAAGCAGCTGCAGCACAACCTCAACAAGGACCGCAGTTCAACATTCAACGCATCTACACAAAAGACATTTCTTTTGAATCGCCAAATGCACCGGCTATTTTCACTAAAGAGTGGAAGCCAGAAATTAAACTTGATATCGACACTAGCACCAATAAGCTAGAAGAGAACGTGTTTGAAGTAGTGCTTTCTGTAACAGTAACGGCGTCACTAGGTGAAGAAACCGCGTTCCTTTGTGAAGTTCAGCAAGCAGGTATTTTCGCTATTGGTGAAATGCCAGATCAAGCGAAAGCACACACGCTAGGCTCTTTCTGCCCGAACATGCTGTTCCCTTACGCTCGTGAAACTATTTCAAATCTGGTTAACCGTGGTACTTTCCCTCCACTTAACCTAGCGCCAGTAAACTTCGACGCAATCTTCGCAGCTTACATGCAAAAACGCGCTCAGCAAGCACAGGGCGAAGCGCCAAAAATGGACGCCTAATTAGGTGAACATGAAACACGTGAACATGAAGTCGAATTCGGTTTCAGTATTGGGGGCGGGATCTTACGGTACCGCCCTTGCTTTTTGTTTAGCGCGAAACGGTAACCCCACTCTTTTATGGGGGCGGGACGAAAAGCATATTGCTGAAATGGCTGAACGTCGCGAAAATTCGCGATACTTGCCAGGTGCATCCTTTCCTGAAGCACTTTCTGTTAATGCCAATTTAGAAGACGTAATGTCAGCCAGCCAAGACATCTTGGTGGTCGTGCCCAGCCATGCGTTTAGCGCCATGTTGCACAGCTTAAAGCCACTTTTACAACCACATCAACGCATCATCTGGGCGACAAAAGGTCTTGAGCCTAAAACCGGTCGTTTACTGCGCGATGTGGCAGAAGAAATACTTGGCACACACTATCCTCTTGCAGTGTTATCTGGGCCCACTTTTGCTAAAGAAATGGTGGCTGGATTACCCACGGCAATATCGTTGTCCTCCACTGACGACACATTAAGTGATGAGTTTGCCGCAAAGTTGCATTGTGCAAAGTCATTTAGAGTGTATAAAAACTCAGACTTTACAGGCGTTCAACTAGGCGGGGCGGTTAAAAACGTTATTGCTATAGGTGCGGGCCTTGCTGATGGCCTAGGATTCGGCGCGAACGCTAGAACTGCGTTAATCACTCGCGGATTGGCAGAGTTAACGCGTCTTGGTGTAAAGCTTGGAGCCAACCCTGAAACGTTTATGGGTATGGCCGGACTGGGCGATTTGGTGCTCACCTGTACCGACAACCAGTCGCGAAATCGACGTTTTGGTTTGGCGCTAGGCCAAGGTAAAAGTGTTGAGGTTGCCATTGAAGAAATTGGCCAAGTGGTAGAAGGATATCGCAACACCGAAGAGGTTCATGTGTTATCTGAAAAGGTTGGCGTTGAAATGCCTATTTGCGAGCAAATTTATGCGGTGCTTTATCATGGCAAATCACCTAAAGAGGCAGCATTAGCCTTGCTCGGAAGAGACTTGAAACAAGAAGCGTGATTCACAATTTAAAAAAGGCTGCATGTGCAGCCTTTTTTATGAGTAACTGTATTAGCAACGATAGCAGCTAAAATGGAAACTAGGGCAACTAGCGTGCCCCTTCGTAACCAAATTGGCGCCAACTTTCATACACAAACACTGACACCGCGTTAGATAAGTTCATACTGCGACTATCTGGCAGCATTGGAATACGCACACGCTGCTCTGGCGGTAAGGCTTCGATAACCTCATTGGGTAAACCACGGGTTTCTGGTCCGAATAATAACGCATCACCTTTTTTGTATTGCACGTCACTGTGAAAGGCTTTGCCCTTGGTTGTGCAAGCAAATACTCTGTTAGGCTTAGCATCTTCAAGGTATGCATCTAAATCAGCATGTCGTTTAACATGCGCAAACTCATGATAATCAAGGCCAGCGCGACGAACGCGCTTATCATCCCAATCAAAACCAAGTGGTTCAATTAGGTGCAGAGTAAAACCGCTATTGGCACACAAACGAATGATATTTCCGGTATTAGGTGGAATTTCTGGCTGATAAAGGACGATATCTAACATGCTTAATGAAACCGACTAAGTGAAAAAAGTGGGCGCATAGTACAATACTATGCGCTATAGCAACATGACCTAATTAGCAGATAAGAAATCTAGTACGCGGGCAAGTGTACGCTCTCTGATGTCATCAGATTCAGTAAAGAGTTCGTGATAAGCGCGCGGTATGATTTCTAGTGTTGTGTTTGGCATTTGTTGGGCTACACGGCGTTGTCGTTTATTGTCGATAATGCTGTCGCCATCAGCACTTAATAATAGGGTTGGCGTTGTAATGGCTCGCGCACTGCTCTCTATGGTATTCATCGCCTCATGCGCCGCTTTTAACCATTCAGTCGTCACGCCGCCAAGCTGAATTTCTTGTTCTTCGTCGTAGAGCTCTCTAAATAAGCTATATCGCGTTTTACTGTGGGTAAGCTTATTCAGTGAATAGGGAAATGCAATATAAGGTGTTTGACCGAAGAAGTAGCCCGAGTCTCGCTTCTTCATTCGGTTTACGGCTAACCCAGTTCGAATTAGCCCGTTTGCAAGCCAATTAGGGAGCGCTGGTTTGATGCCAAACATCGGTGAAGCTAATACCGCTCTTGTAAAGAGGTTAGGCATCCGAATAAGTGTCAATGCACCGATTGCCCCCCCCATCGAGTGACATACTAACTGTAAATCACCCTGTTGTAGCGGCTTTACGATAGTATCGACAAACGTTATTAAGTCATCGACATAGTCATCAAAACTGGCCACATAACCATGCTGAGGATCATGGGTCATTCGGCCAGAAAGACCTTGCCCCCGATGATCAAGAATAAAAACGGCAAACCCATTTTGGTAAAGGTCGTAGATAAACTCTTTGTACTTTAGGTACGACTCTATACGCCCAGAGCTAATCACTATGGTGGACTTTGGCGACTCTGGAACACAGTACGCGTAGCGAACATTAATGTCATCTTTGCCGGTAAATGCGCCTTCGGTTACATTATCTCGCCAGAAAGGATTTATTTGCGTGGCAAATGTCGTTGCTAAGTTGTGTTCAGATGTGAACGTCCAGTTCATACAGGCACCTACTTTTACCAAAATGAAGAGTGTTTACTCACCGCCCCGCGTCAGATTCAAGTAGCATTACTACATCAGTAGTCTAACCTTACTGTCTCTTTACTATTGCTTTTTAAAGGCAAGTGTAACGTGAAGACCACCTTTATTCGCGGGTGCGGCCGTTATCCTTCCATGATGCAACTCAACCGCCGCTTTTGCAATGGATAAACCTAATCCAACGCCACCAGACTCCCGCTCTCGGGCTAAAGAGGCTCTGTAAAATGGTGCAAATATGCGTTCGCATTCCTCTTTTGACAAACCATCGCCATCATCGGTTATGTGAATAAACCAATGTGTTGCATCGGCATTAAAGGATACTTCGGTCAGATAGTGACTATGGCGAATTGCATTACGCAGAACATTTTCAACCGCTCTGCATAACATCATGCTATCCACACACACGGTATACTCAGGAATCGCTTGTATGAGCAGCTGCTTATTAGAATTTGCTGCCTCAAAATTCGCATCGGTAAACACGTCATTTAGGGCAAGACTAAGCGGCATCGTTTGAAGCGACACTTCTCCGGCCTCGGCACGGCTCAACGCGAGTAGTTGCCCAATCAGCGCTTCCATTCTGTCAGCCTCACGCTCCACACGCTTCAGCGTTTCAGGATCTACGTTTTGCTGATGTGCTAATCCCAAAGCCATTTGAAGTCGCGCGAGTGGCGAGCGCAATTCATGCGACACATCGGCGAGAAGACGCTTTTGCGCCCCCCACATCGATTCCAGCTGTTCTGCCATGGTATTAAAGTCGCGGGCAAGTTGCCCTAGCTCGTCTTGTCGGTTAGCGGCCTTGTCAACCCGCGTATGCCAATCACCCCCTGCGAGTTTTTTTACTGAGCCTTGAATATGTAAGATTGGATTAGTCAATGTTCGAGCAAATAGCCAACTCAGTACGGTGGTTGTGACAAGCGCGATAATAAGAAATAACAGCACTGGTGGTGCTTTTCTTTCTGGCATATCGAATTTAGCTGAGAACAGTGCATATCTTTCGCCGTTTCGCTCAAAGAAGACTGGGCCAACGAGTTTGATTGCCCCGCGTTTAATCGCAATGGGAGAGGATTGACTAACCAAGCGCTGCAAATCTCTCTTGTCATTTGCGCGAAGCGGCGGCCCACCAGCAATAGTCAGTTCCTCTGTGGCAATGTTGATTGCAGCTAAGCGTCCGCGCAATCCCCGTGAGCTACGATTGAGTAGTTCTAATAACGATGCATCCGCTAGTCGCGGGCGTGCTAATCGCTGTGATATAGCGTTAAGCTCGGCAACGTCACGAGGTTTGACATCAACGACTTCGAGCTCTTCAAAAAACACCCTGCTTCCCCAAATGGCAAGAAGTGCTGTGACTATAAACGTCACCCAAAACCATAAGAAAAGCCGCCCCATAATTGCGCGGGCTGGATTTACTCTCTTTAGAACGTTGCTAAGCATGATAACTACCTTTTTTGCCGCTCAATTATTCACTGACTGCGCTGGGCTATTACATGCCACGCTATTCTTTGTTGAGCAGCAACATGTAACCGACACCACGAATGGTTTTTATTTTCTCATCATGCGCTGCACCTGCGATTTTTTTGCGCAAATTACTGACATGCATGTCGATACTGCGGTCGAACGCCTGTAGGGGTTTACCGAGGATCTTAAGGCTAATTTCTTCTTTGGTGACGCGCTTAGCAGCATTCAGCATGAGCAGTCTTAGTATGGAAAATTCAGTAGTAGTCAATGTTAACTCTGTCTCATCAACTTTTGCTGACTGACTACTTGGGCTTAAGAATATGCCATTAATCACAAGATCTTGCTCGATCGCACCTCCGCCAAGCGAAGCAATATTATGTCGACGCACGATGGCTTTAATACGCGCCACTAATTCTCGATGGTTAAAAGGCTTAGGCAGATAATCATCAGCCCCCATTTCTAACCCCAGTATGCGATCGTAATCATCGCCACGAGCCGTAAGCATTAGAACAGGTGTAGTATGACTTGCTCGTAACTTTTTCAGTACGTCGAAGCCGTCCATTTTTGGCATCATTACATCAAGCAATATTAAATCATAATGATGTCCTGATACCGCTTCAGCCAAACCGGCTTCGCCATCATTACAAACCTTAACTTTGTACCCCATACTATTGAGGTAAGTTGAAAGCATATCGGTTAGCTCAATATCATCGTCGATGACTAGCACAGATTGTAATTGATAGTCTGAACTCATAATTTTTAACTCGCTGACTGCCTGATCCATATCAGAACTCTCCACCATTAAAGCGTCTTTGTATGGTTGCTTCACCATTTTTTACACTGACACACTTCTACTATAACTTTTCAGACCTTTACAATCTCGATTCGTTACGCCCTTTACATAAGCTTTACGTTACCTTGACTGCATTGTTTTTAAATGGCGTTACTCTTTGTATTGTCCGAACAAAAAGGAGACGACGATGAAAAGAGTATTAATTGCCAGTGCGATTGTTGCCACAATGAGTGTATGTGGCGTGGCATCAGCAAAACACGCTGGCCACGAAATGCGTCATCATGAGCCTGTTCATAATATGATTAAACACTTGCGAGGCCTGTCGCTATCTGATGCGCAGCGCGAGGAAATAAAAGGTTTAGTGAGTACGTTTAAAACTGCTAACCCTCGCCCAGTGTTTGCGGAAAATGATATCCCTGAGTTTGAGTTAGCAACAGCTTCAGAGGCACAGCTCACTGAATTTGTTACACAGAAGATTACCGCAAAAGAGGCGACATTTTTCGCGCTTGCGCAGTTGCGTCACGACATCTTTAATGTGCTTACGTCAGAGCAGCAAGCTTTGATGCTAGCACGAGAAGAAAAGCGCGAAGCTAAACGCGAGTCGCGTATGCAGTCGCGTCAAGAAAGTAACGAAAGGCGTGAGGCCCATTTCGCGAAACGAGGACAGTCGCACGAACGCGGCCATCCTATGCCCTTTAGAGGCCTCGATCTCAGTGACGAGCAAAAGGCAACGCTTGCAACACTTAGAGAAGACATGAAAGATGCTATGGCGGCACATCGTGAGACCATGCGTAGTTTTAAAGAAGCGCAGCAAGCGTTAATTCGAAGCTCGGCGTTTTCAAAAGATGCATTTGATGCGTTAGTTGCTCAGTACAAAGACGAGCTGGTTAACGCAGGCGTCGCAAAAGCAAAACATCATCAAGCGATGTTTGCCGTGTTGACCGAAGCGCAGCAAAGCACACTTAAAGAAAAACGTAAGGAAGAAAGAGCGCTACGCGATATTTTCAAGTCTTAAACGCTAACCTGAATACGTAGTTATGAAAAAGCGTTGATGCTACTCATCAACGCTTTTTTACTTAATTTTTTGTGTTTACGACCGCTTAAAAATTAGGTTTTACTGGTTTGTAATCCGGTGATAAAAACAAAGGTGATGTTACCACGAGGTCTGCAGTTGCTGGTGTACACGCCACAGGTACATTCCACACAGAGCACAAACGAAGTAATGCTTTTACATCAGGATCGTGCGGTGCGGCATTAAGCGGGTCCCAGAAAAAAAATAACGCATCAAGCTTATTTTCAGCAATAAGCGCCCCAATCTGTTGATCACCACCAAGCGGCCCGCTCTTATAACGCGTCACATCAAGCCCAGTTTCACTTGCAATAAGCCCTCCCGTTGTGCCGGTAGCCACCAAATTGCATTGTTTAAGCACGTCTATATGTGTCTTTACCCATGCAAGTAGCTCAGGCTTTTTATGATCATGAGCGACAAGCGCTAGCGTTAATTTACTCATTTTAGTCGAGCCCTACTGTTCGTTCTTTGTCTTTTCTTCGTCTTTTCTTTGTGTATACAAGCGGCACACCTACATGTAGCGCTTTTAATATAAATATTCAGTTTAATAACTTCAACTGTCAACTTCTTGTAATAACTTTAATTGTATTATGTTTATTACTCTTATTGGTCACCCTCGCCCACAGCATGCAAAATATTTATACATTTATATTGCATAAACATTCAAAATAGATAAACTAGTACACGGTTTAAGCATCTAACCCTTACATGGGTTAATCGATATAGGAAAGCGTGATGACACAACCAACTCCTGTTGTTGGTTTTATAGCTTACAACGACAAAGAGTTAACCTCTCCCCTGGCTGGCTACGTGCTGCATAGCGCGCGACGACGCGCATATTCGTCTATGCTTTTGCGTTAGCACACTTTTTACCTTTGTAATGTGGTAGCGGTTAGGCAAAGGAATAAGCCCAATCAGTTTACAAAGGTAAAAAGTGATTTTTTTCTTCCTTTATTGAATTTTTAGTTATGTATAACGTTGCAATTATTGGTGCCAGTGGTTACACAGGAGCACAACTTGTCCAGTTGGTGATGCAGCATCCTGCACTCGCACTTAAAGGTACTTATGTATCTGAAAATAGTGCCGATGCAGGTAAGTCCATTGCCCAACTGCATGGCAATCTTGCCCATGTAAATGCGGTACTTACACCTATTTCAGATGAAGCGCTCTTGGAACTCTCACAAAGTGTGGATTTTGTCTTTTTAGCCACACCTCACGAGGCTAGCCATGACTGGATGCCAATTTTGTCGTCAGGACGTGCAAAGGTACTCGATTTATCAGGTGCGTTTAGGTTAAAAGATACTGACGTGTTTGCGCAGTTTTATGGTTTCGCCCACACTCAAGAAGAAAGCCTAAATAAAGCGGTTTATGGCCTTGCCGAATGGTATGCCAGTGATATTGCCAGCGCGAATATAATAGCCGTACCTGGCTGTTACCCTACTGCCAGTTTAAGTGCGCTTAAACCATTAGCAAACAAGCATCTACTTGATGATAGCGTAAGGCCCGTTATCAATGCCGTTTCGGGTGTATCCGGTGCCGGTAGAAAGGCCAGCCTTACTACCAGTTTTTATGAAGTAAGCCTGCAAGCCTATGGCGTATTAGGACACCGTCACACACCAGAGATAGAAGCCTACCTTGGTTCGCCAGTCATATTTACCCCACATTTAGGTAATTTCAAACGCGGTATTTTGGCCACTGTTACCGTAAAAGTAAAAGCAGGTGTAACCAGTGCTCAACTTGAACAAGCGTACTGTGAAGCCTATGCTGATAAACCTATTGTGCGTTTGCGCGACAGCTTCCCTAAAATTGATGATGTTGCGCACACCCCGTTTGTTGATTTGCATTGGAAGTTAGATGAAACATCGGGATATGCCGTGGTTACCGCAGCAATAGACAACGTCATGAAAGGCGCAGCTTCGCAAGCTATTCAATGCCTAAATATCATGACAGCACAGCCAGTAGAAACAGGGTTAGTACTATGAGCCGTTCACCAATAGTTATTAAAGTTGGCGGTGCATTACTTGATGATGCACCTGCTATGGCCCGCTTATTTTTAAGTGTTAAAGAAGTGCAAACTGCACGCCCTGTTGTTGTAGTACACGGTGGTGGCCCATTGGTTGAAACGCTTATGGCAAGTCTTGGGCTACAAAGTACTAAAATTGATGGCCTACGCGTTACTCCTGATGAACATATGCCATATATCTGTGGCGCATTAGCGGGCTCGGCTAATAAGCAATTGTGCGCCGCTGCCATCGCCAGTGGTTTAACGCCAGTGGGTCTGTCGCTGCTGGATGGCAATATGGTGGTCTGCGAGCCACTTGCCGATCAATACGGTGCGGTAGGTGTGCCGTCAACTGCAGATGCAGCGTTTCTAAAGAACGTACTCGCGCAGCATACCTTACCTATAATTAGCTCAATCGGTTCAAGCCCCCAAGGCAGATTGCTTAACGTTAATGCCGACCAAGCTGCAACGGTAATCGCTGAGCTTCTAGATGCTGAATTGCTGCTGCTCTCTAACGTAGATGGCGTGTTAGACGCGGATAAAATGCTGATACGCGAACTCGACGCACAAAGTATTGCCCATTATGCCAGTGAGGGCGTCATCACTGACGGTATGAAAGTGAAAGTCGATGCGGCTCTTGCTTCTGCAGACACCCTTCAACGCCCCGTATTTATTGCCAGCTGGATAGCTGACATTGCCGACATTCTTAACCAAAACACAGGTACACAAATAAGACCTACAAATGCTGCAAATACGAAAGCGCAGCAAGCTGGAGACGTATAATGAAACAGGACCTACTTACCTTTGCAGACTGGACACCAGATGCAATGCAACAGTTGCTGCAACTAGCAGTAGAAATTAAACAAGCCCCTGCAAGCTACAGCAATGTACTGGCAGGAAAGTCTGTAGTTGCCCTGTTTGAGAAACCGTCTTTACGCACCCGCGTGAGCTTTGATATTGGTATTAATAAGCTTGGTGGTCACATGGTGTATTTAGATGTGCAATCGGGCAAATTGGCTGGTCGTGAAGATGCTGTTGATACTGCGGCGAACTTAGCCTGCTGGGCCGATGCTATTGTGGCGCGCGTTTTCTCGCACACTACCCTAGAAACCTTTTCTAAGGCCGCGAATGTACCGGTGATCAATGCGCTTTGCGATAAGTATCATCCGTGCCAAGGACTTGCTGACTACCTCACTATGTTTGAACGTTTCGGCAAGACTGAAGGATTAACCATGGCGTACGTGGGTGACGGTAACAACGTTACACATTCTTTGCTGATTGTGGGCGCATTACTTGGCTGTAACCAAGTGGTCGTAACGCCAAAAGGTCACGAAGCTGATGCTGACATTGTGGCGCAAGCGCAAGCTATTGCAGATAAAACCGGTGTATCTATTGTACAAAGCCATGACTTAAGTGCCGCAAACGGTGCAGATGTCATTTATACCGATACGTGGCTATCTATGGGTGATGACACGCCGCTTGCAGATATAAAAGAGAAATTTGCACCGTATCAGGTGAATGAAGCGCTGATGGAAGCGACGGGGGCAAGCTACGTAATGCATTGCCAACCCGCCCATCGCGATTTAGAAATTACAGGCTCGTTGATTGATAGCGATAAGTCGCTGTTAATGCAGCAAGCCGAAAATAGAATGCATGGCCAGAACGCCATTCTTACTCAATTACTTAGCGCCTAGCAAGACGCATAAAAAGACGCTTAAGAGGATTACTTAGATGCAAAACGTTAAAAAAATTGTGCTGGCCTACTCTGGCGGGCTTGATACTTCAGCTATTATTCCATGGCTTAAAGAAAACTATGGCTGCGAAGTTGTCGCGTTTGCGGCAGATGTTGGTCAAGGCGATGAAGAGCTTGAGGGCCTTCATGAAAAAGCCATCGCATCGGGCGCTAGCGAGTGCCACATTGTTGACTTGAAAGAAGAGTTTGTTAGTGAGTACATCTTCCCGACCATTACAACTGGCGCGGTATACGAAGGTGAGTACCTGCTTGGCACATCGATGGCGCGTCCAGTGATTGCGAAAGCACAAGTCGAGATTGCACGTAAAGTAGGTGCTGATGCCCTATGCCATGGCTGCACAGGTAAAGGTAACGACCAAGTGCGTTTTGAAAGCACCTTTGCCGCGCTTGCTCCTGATCTAACCGTTATTGCACCATGGCGTGAATGGGATATGGTAAGCCGTGAAGACCTACTTGCTTACCTTGCCGAGCGCAATATTCCAACTACCGCATCAGCAACAAAGATTTACAGCCGCGATGCAAACGCATGGCACATCTCACATGAAGGTGGCGAGCTTGAGGATCCATGGCAAGAGCCTACCAAACAAGTGTGGACCATGACTGTCGACCCTGAAGATGCGCCAGATACCCCAGAGCGTGTAACGCTGTCATTCAACGAAGGTAAGCTAACCCATGTTGATGGTGAAGCACTGTCTCCGTATAAAGCATTAGTAAAATTAAACACCGTAGCTGCCGCGCACGGTGTTGGACGTATCGATATTGTTGAAAACCGTCTTGTCGGCATGAAGTCGCGCGGCTGTTATGAAACCCCAGGGGGCACCGTACTGCTTAAAGCCTATAAAGCCCTTGAGACAATGGTACTGGATAAAGCAGCACTTAAGTACCGCGAGCAAATCGGTCTTGAATTTTCGCATGTGATGTACGACGGCCGTTGGTTTACTGCGCTTAACGATGCGCTATTAGCCGGTGCAGCTTCGTTTGCTCAGAAAGTCACTGGCGACATCGTGGTCAAGTTATACAAAGGACAAGCAACGGTAACGCAGCGTCGTTCGCCTAACAGCCTTTACTCTGAAGACTTTGCTACCTTTGGTGCCGATGACGTATACGACCAAAAACACGCTGAAGGCTTTATTCGCCTGTTCAGCCTTTCAAGTCGTATTGCGGCGCTTAAAAACCAAGGTTAATGAGTTAGGTATTAAAAGCATTTAAGGAGCATCACATGGCGTTGTGGGGTGGCCGGTTTGAATCCGGTGCAAGTAGTATGTTTAAACAGGTTAACGACTCGCTGCCGTTTGACCAGGTTATGGCAAGCCAAGATATTCAAGGCTCTATAAGCTGGTCGCGCGCTTTGCAAAAAGCAGGTGTACTGACGGCTGATGAGCAAGCACAACTTGAAGGCGCACTTAGCGAGTTAAAAGCACAGGCCGAAGCGGGTGAATTAGATTTCAATGCGTCAAGCGAAGAAGACATTCATAGCTTTGTAGAAGCTGCGCTCATTGAGAAGCTTGGTGACATTGGCCGCAAACTTCATACTGGGCGAAGCCGTAACGACCAAGTAGCCACTGACTTTCGTCTGTGGGTACGCGAGCATATTGCCTCACTGCGCGATGATGTACTGGGTGTTATTAAGTCTCTGCTTAATGCCGCAAGCCGTCATCAAGAAGCGATTATTCCGGGTTATACTCACCTACAGCGTGCACAGCCTATTCACTTTGCGCACTGGTGCTTAGCTTACGTAGAAATGCTAAAGCGTGATTTAAGCCGTTTAGATGACTTAAAAGTACGTATGAACCATTGTCCTCTTGGCTCTGGCGCCTTGGCAGGCACTACCTTCCCCGTAGACCGCCACGCTATAGCTGAGGAACTTGGTTTCGATTCACCCTGCCTTAACAGCTTAGATGCCGTGTCTGATAGAGACTTTGTGCTAGAACTTTTGTTTGTAGCAAGCACCAGCATGATGCACTTATCACGCCTTGCTGAAGATATGATTTTCTATAACTCGGGTGAAGCTGGTTTTCTTCAGTTAGGCGATAGTGTGACATCTGGTTCATCGCTAATGCCACAAAAGAAAAACCCCGATGCTCTTGAGCTTATGCGCGGTAAATGCGGTCGCGTATTTGGGTCGCTACAAGCCCTACTCGTTACTATGAAAGGCCTTCCTCTTGCCTACAATAAAGATATGCAAGAAGACAAAGAGGGCGCAATTGATACGGTGAATCAGTGGCATATTTGTTTGTGTATTGCCAGTGAAGTGCTGGACTCGCTACAACTTAACGAAGAGCGCTGCCGTATAGCTGCTACACAAGGCTTTTCTAACGCAACTGAACTGGCTGACTACCTGGTAGGTAAAGGTGTGCCTTTTAGAACCGGTCACGATATTGCCGGGCGTGTGGTGCTTCAAGCCATTGATAAAGGCTGCGCAATTGAAGATTTACCCCTTAGCGATATGCAAGCTATTTGCGACAAGATAGAAGACGATGTTTATCCAGTGCTTCAACTGGAATACGGCGTAAATCAGCGCAATATTCTAGGTGGCACCAGCAAAGAAACCGTGACAAAAGCACTGTATCAAGAGCTGGAAAACTTGGACAAACAAGGCTAGTAGCAAAGGACACGCAAATGGTATTAGCACATCACGATGGTATTAAGCTGTTTCGCAGTTCGCTGCCTTACATAAACGCGCATCAGGGAAAAACCTTTGTGCTAATGTTCGGTGGCGAAGCCATTGAACACCCAAACTTCCCCAATATTATCCACGACATTGCCCTTCTAAATAGTTTGGGCGTGCGCGTTGTGGTGGTACACGGTGCTCGCCCTCAAATTGATCAGCGTGTGGCACTTCGCAATATTGAGGGCCGTTTTGATAGTGGTGTGCGTATTACCGACAAGCAAACCCTTGAGTGCGTAAAAGATGCCGCAGGCTCTGTGCGCTCTCAGGTTGAAGCGCTACTTACCATGGGGTTGCCGAATTCGCCCATGCATGGGTCCCAAATTCGGGTTTGCTCAGGCAACTTAGTAGTGGCAAAGCCTATGGGCGTGCGCAATGGGGTTGATTTTGAAAATACCGGCCTTGTACGCCGCATTGACACCACTGGTATTAATGACCATCTTAACGACGGCTCTATTGTTCTGCTCTCTCCTATGGGCTACTCATCAACCGGTGAAGTGTTTAATTTGTCTCACGAAGATGTGGCAACACAAGCGGCTATAGCGCTTAAGGCAGACAAGCTCATTGTGTTTTCCAACTTCGACGGTATTTACAATCGTGAAGGTAGACTACTGCGCACTATCGAGCGCCCACAGCTAGAGCAGCTTATGATGGCTGGCGACATCACCACAGAGGACACTGTACTTAGCGCATTGACCACCAGCGTCGCAGCCGGCGTTCCTCGTGCTCACTGCATCAGCTTTGAGCAAGACGGAGCGCTGCTACAAGAACTGTTCACTCGCGACGGTACGGGCTCGTTGGTAATGGAGCATCATTACGAGCAACTGCGTGCTGCCACTATTGATGACGTGGGTGGGATTTTAAAATTGATTAAGCCCTTAGAAGAAAGCGGCGTGCTAGTGAAACGCTCTCGCGAGCGTTTAGAGAACGAAATTAATCAGTTTATTGTGATTGTACGTGACGGCATGATCATCGCCTGTGCTGCGCTTTATCTCTACCCTGAAGATGGCTGTGCTGAGCTTGCATGTGTTGCCACACATCAGGATTATCGCGGTAAAAATCGTGGAGAGCGCATTCTTGATGAAGTTAGACTACGTGCGAAAGAAGCAGGCATTGATCGTATTTTTGTGCTTACCACAGTGACTGCACACTGGTTTTTGGAGCAAGGTTTTGAGCCTGCCGATATCAGCGCACTGCCTGCTGTAAAAAAAGAACTCTATAATTTTCAGCGCAACTCAAAGGTGTTTACGTTACCAGTGTAACCAAACACATTAAATAGTTTTCATTTAGCACTATCCCAATGCCTTTGAAGAGGTTATATTAAAATCTCTAGTATTGAATAAAGAATTTTAAATCAGTGGTTTACTAGTGCTAACTCGTCTAAAAAGCGCATTACAACGATACTTACTTCTGGATAGCGAGCATCTCAATACCACTGATGCGAGCATTTGGCGCTTGAGCGTACTTCGCATAATATTATTGGTGGGCGCAATTTTGACGTCCGCGATTGTAGTCCACTCTTCATACACGGCCTACTTGAAAGGCATGTATCATGTTCTGGCGCTGACCATCGGCTTTTCTTTGCTGTTGTACGCCACCTTGGCGATTAAAAAACCACAAGTAAAACTTGCTTCCTATTGTCTTGTTACCACAGTGGTCGCGGCGTCGTTCTGCATTGTGTTTTTTACAGTTGACTTCACTGTTGCGCGTTATGGTTTTTTGTTGCTGTTCACACTACCTATTATTGTTAGGTTAATGTATGGCACTAAAGCTTCTGTTTTGGTCATGTTATTCAACATTGTTCCCTACATATTCCTTATTAATAACCAGCCGCTTTCGCCTCTTGCAGGTGTAGATATCACCTTACCAGAAACACATACTTACATTGCATCACTGTTATTTTTGTTCTTTAACTTTTGTATTCCGCTGGCCGTTTTACGCGTAATGTCATCGTTGGAAAAGCAGTCTTCAAGCAACCTCCAACAAAGTCGAAAGCTCAACAAATTAGTACACCAGTATCAGGAGATTTTTAACAACGGTGGTACACCCTCTTTTTTCTGTGATGAGCAAGGACGTATATTGCAGGCAAATAAAGCTGGGCGAAAACTGATACGCAAATTCAAAAAAGCACAGCATACACATGCGGATAACATAGAAGATATCTTTGAGCTATCTTCGCCTTTTGGAAAAGGTGAAAATCAGTCTGCGACCATTAAGGGCGACTCAGATTGCGAGTTTATTTTGCAATTTGCCAGCCTAACACATCATCAAAAGCAGCTTATTCATTGCCACGACGTATCGTCGATGAGAAAGAGTACGCGCGAGTTGGATGCTATTCGCAAGCAACAGTTTGAAAAGCTGTATACGAATGAGCTTACATTACTCAAAAACCATAATTATTGGCGTAAATCAGACACAGAAGAAACCATTATCAACAAGCATGTGGTGCTACTGAAGTTAAGCAACCTGCGCGACATTAATTTACGCTACGGTCATTCGGTTGGAGATGATGTTCTACGTGATGTCGCGTCACAGCTAAAAAAAGCACTATCGTCTTCTGTTGAGCTGTATCACTTTCCTGGCGCTAAATTTCTTTTCGCTTTACCTAATTTACAACTGGCTGGCCAAAATATAGAAACTTGGCTGGGTCGCCAACTTCCTCGATACTCAGTGATCAGCCTAGGTAACGAAGACAGAAACTTTCAGCTAGAATGGCATGCAGGTTATGCTATTCCCACCAAAGAAATCAGCCCTGACACTGCAGTGGAATGTTGCACAATTGCACTTAGTCAATGTACCTACCAGATACCTTTTGCACCATTCAGTGCAAATGCAGTGAGAGTTATCAGAGAAAACACACAACACAAAGACAAGGTTAAGTCACTGCTCGATAATGGCTGCCTGGCACTATTTCTTCAACCGCAAGTCGATACCGAAGAACATGTAGTGAGCTACGAGGTACTTGCAAGACTTAATGATCGCGCCAGCAATACTATCCTTCAGCCGGCTCAATTTATCCCAGTGGTCGAAGAGAATGGCTGGGACATACTCTTTACCCAAAAAGTGATTGATGGCACTGTCGAACTTATTACCTCGTGGCCAAAAAACCTGCCATTCGCGCCACTTGCCATTAACTTGTCAGGCCCAGAGCTATTAAGTGACGTTTTCTACGAAAAGCTACTTAGACGGTTCTCAGAAAATCCTGTGCTATGTAAGCAAATCAAGCTCGAACTTACCGAAACCTCTGTACTTGCAAGCCACAATGAAACCAAGCGACGCCTTAAGTCACTAGCCAACATCGGCGCCACGATTATCATTGATGATTTTGGTACTGGGCATGCCTCTCTTTCTCAGCTAATAGACATGTCTGCCTCTGTTTTAAAAATTGACAGAGAATTTATTGAGAGTATCGAAACCTCTGAACGGCACAGAAAAATTGTTGAAATGACGGTGAATCTTGCCAAGAGCTTAAATATGAAGACGGTGGCTGAAGGCGTTGAAACAATCGCGCAATTTGAAGCATTACAAGCCATGGGAGTGACCATGTTTCAGGGTTATCTTTTTGGGAAACCCGCCCCCGTGTCAGATTGGGTTGGCCAGGAATCTATACACACTCATCACGCAATAAAATAGTTTTCCCATTGCAATTTTTCTCGCAAAAAGCTTTACTGGTTAGACCAGTTGAAAAAAGTTTAAAGTAGGCCTTTTTGTGAACAGTATTTCATCTAAAGACATCGCTATAGCGTGCAGCGACAGTACCCGTTTAACCGCCACATTGTACTCACCTCAGTCTTCAGCAAAAGGCGCTATAATGATTGGCCCTGCCACCGGTATAAAACGCCAGTTTTACAGTGCTTTTGCCACTTATTTATGCGAACAAGGCTTTGGTGTTATTACCTTTGATAACCGAGGTATAGGTGAATCAGCTCACTCAACGGTGAGTAAAAGTGACGCTTCATTAGTTAAGTGGGGCGAGCAAGATATGCCAGCCGTGCTTGAAGCACTCAAAGTGGCTTTTCCCAACGTACATTATTTTCTAGTAGGCCACAGTGCTGGCGGGCAATTACTCGGCCTTATGCATAACGTGCACGACTTGACTGCGTTTTGTAACTTTGGCAGTTCGTCAGGCAGTTTGCGCAACATGCGAAAGAGTTACTTGCTTAAAGCGCATTTCTTTATGAATTTTTATATACCCGTGAGCAATCTACTATTCGGTCATACCAAATCTCAATGGGTGGGCATGGGAGAGCCACTACCTAAGAAAGTAGCTCGCCAATGGCAGCAGTGGTGTAACGGGAGTGGCTACGTGAAAACGGCATTTGGAAACGATGTCAAAACGCATCACTACGACAATATTTCGCTGCCGTCAAAGTGGATGTTAGCCACCGACGATGATATTGCTAACATCGCCAACGTGCATGACATGATAAGCGTATTTCCAAATATGGAAGCAGAAGTAGAAGAGCTTGAACCACAAGCGCATGGTGTCAGCGAAATTGGCCACATGAAGTTTTTCTCTCGAAAATGCCAGCACTTGTGGCCAAAAGTTTCAGACTACTTTAATCAATATCTGTAGCGCTACCCCAGCGTATAAACACGGCCGATATTGGCGGGGATATTCCCGCCACAGTGCTGAGCGAAGTCATCAGCAAGCGCTTCAAGTCCGCTACACTCTTCAACCTTAAGCCACGCATTACTCCACGTAATTGCTTTGAAAATGAAGGCGCTGCTTTGTTTAGAAAATTCAGCGGCGCCTATTTCAGCGACACGCTGTTGTATGTGGGCTGGCGCAAAAAAGAACGTGTTGTCTGTTTGCTCTTCATCAGTCACATCATGCCAATGCGTTAACCCCACTTGTATGTAGCGCATGTTTTGTTGGCCGATATATTCTGTAAGCGCTTCTTTCACTTTTGCACTTCCCGACATATCAACAACCACACTGGGCACCATAGGAAGTGAAGCAAGGTCGTCGTAACTAATGACCTCATCGTAGACATCGACACGTTTTACCATGTCCATATTTTTTCTTGATGTGACACCAGTAGTACTTACCCCCTTTTCTTTTAGCGCAAAAGCGAGGCCCAAGCTGGTTTTACTAGACGCACTCACTATAACAACTTGCTCGCGCTGCGCTACGTCTATGGCACTGACCGCCTCCCATAGGCAATATGAGGTAATAAATAAAGGCCATAACAACATTTGCAGGTTGTCTTGGTAATGCTGAGAACTATCAGGCTTCCCATTACTCGCAGGAAGTAAGCGATAAAGGTTGTACCCTTGTGGCAGCGGCAACCTGTGACTACTGCAGTCGATTAGGTTTTTATCGCTGACTTTGGCATTACTCATAGTCAACGTAGTTGCCGGAGGAAAGTAACCAAAATAGCGACTTCCGACTTTTACGTCGTCCAGTGTTGAGTGCGTTACTTTTCCTATTCCCCAAACTGGGATAACACCCCATGGGGTATCTGCCGGCGCATCAACAGGAGGAAAAAACTGCCAATAACCCAACTTTTCACCCACCATAAAGTACGTGAGGTTATTGGCAGTAAACGCAAACCGTTCAACGTCAAATGTTACACAGGCTGTCGTGTTTCTTTCGTTGTCAGCCTCGGCAATGCGTATAGTATTTATGTTCTGCTTGTCGACTTGAAACTGATTCATCGTATTTGTCCCTTTGTCATCAGTTAGCCAAACTGCCCAGATGCTTTGAGCGTTTGAATATATGTCATTAGCTTTTGCATAGCTGGCATACTAGCCGCCTTTAGACGCCCTAACACCGCTAGCTTCTTAACATCGTCTTTTGCAACACCGTGTACAATTCGGGAGAACCCATCCAATCTACACTGGTGGATCCATGTACGTAGCGCTTCATCTTCTGACCAGATTTTCATATTGCGTAGCATGGCAGCAGTCATCGGCAGCCAGTCAATGTCGCGATTGGGAAGAGGAACGACCTGAGTGAGTAACTGTTTAGTAGCCTCATCGCTATATGCCGCCTCCACATGCGCAATTAGTGCCGCGCTGAACACAGGCTGATATGCACGTACTGTTTGCGGTGTGATGGTGTCTCCACTAAATACAGGTTTAATCTCTAAGTTGGTGATGGCTGATGCCGAGCAGTCTATTACTAGGGCATTCTCAGGCATTGCCCAACTAGCATTCTCAAATTCCAATGCCTCTTTTGAGATATGCTTTACCCTGCCGTGGCGTACAACGGATGTTAGTTTTTGCAGTGCCTCTAGCTCCATTTCACTAACAGTTGCACCATGAAACATACTTGGCCTGACCGACTTATCAAGTCGCAACAGCACGCCGCTCGACTCAAGTCGGTCAAACATATCTTCTATCGACTCAGACTGAGCAATCGCTTCCATTTGATTGGCTTGAGCACCAATAGCGTCAAAGAAAAAGCGCTCTAATGGCTGCGTATTCTTCCTATTTAACAACCATGCATCACGAGATACTACCCAATGGATATTACCTGGCGAGACCTTGTTTTGCAGCAGCCATAAACAGGCATCTATACCCGTTTTCCCACCGCCCACAACAACATAATTTTCATAGCCATTGGCATGCATTGTTACCGTGTTAACGGGCGTAAATACAACATCGTCATCCCGCGTAAAGCTTGGCGTATGGGTTAACGGAATATTAGTATTGAGGTAAGTAGCATCTACAATCTTCTTGTTTACGGTGACTTCGTATTGTGTGCCGTTAACCAATGAAGTGAAGCGCTTTTCGCCGTGGTATTCGCACAGCGGGAAATATTGCACTCTGCCACTTGGCAAAAAGGTTTCATTCATTACGGCATCAAAATAGGCACTGACCTCTTGTCCAGAAGCCAACCCCATTAACCCTTCATTCATGCCGTACTTATCTATAACGCCTCGATTTAACTCTTTTGAACACACACCATAAAATGCAGAAGGTTGATGCAGTGTGACAAAGGGGTAGGCCAAATTCCAATGACCGCCAGGCTTCGCATGTTTGTCGATAATCAATATGTTAGCGTTGGTTTCATGCAACAGTACATCGGCAAACGCCATGCCCACAGCACCCGCACCGACTACTAAATAATCGCAAGTTAATTGCTCAACTTTCATATATGATGTCCTTATATCAACCTGCGGCCAGGCAGGTTATGTTTGAACCAAGAAATATAACAGCGTTATAAATCACTTTACATAACGCTGTTATATTACGCAACATGTAAATGCAGTGTTAATGAAAAAAGAGACAAGACAACGGATCCTCGATGCCGCTTCAGCGCTATTTTTAAAGGGCGGAACCCACGCGCTAAGTGTGCGTGCCATTGCACAGGGGGCGGGTATGTCGACTATTGGCATATACAGCCACTTCAAAGGTAAGCAAGGTATTTTGGACGCGCTCTATATCGAAGGGTTCGAGCTGGTAGAAGCAGAAATGAATGCCGCTGTTGGCAATACACCCGCAGAAAGAGTGATTAACGGCTGCGAAAGAATACTGACATTTTCAGAAACGCACGCGGCTCACTATCGTCTTATTTTTGCGTCTAATGTAAAAGACTACACGCCTTCAGACGACGCAATTGCCGCCGGTCAAAAAGCCTTTATTACGTTGACAAAACTCACCGCGACTCTGGTTAAAAAGGACCTATCTGTAGAAGAAAAACAAGATATCGCCATGCAGGTTTGGGCACTCAATCACGGTTACATTACGCTGAATCAGCATGAGATCAGCAATCGAATAGCATGGAACAATTGGAAGGAGCGAGCGCTTCAGGCCATTAGGCTTCATGTTTATGCGTTAGTTGCAACGCAATAGCACTCACCTTCTATCGAGATTGGTGAGCGCTACGCTCGCGAGCAGATTACCTGTGGCTAGCTGATTGGGAATGGCATCGTCTACCTGTTAGCCAGCGCCTCGTCGATGTCACTGGCACTGTGTCTGTTGGGGAGTTGACCGTCTTCACCCCATGTTTTGTTTACAATGCGACCGCGTTTAACACCCTCACGCTGTTCGATTTTCTGTGCCCAACTTAATAGATGCTTATACTCGTGCACTTGTAAAAATGTTGCTGCATCATAGAGATTACCCAATACAAGGTTGCCATACCACGGCCAAATCGCGATGTCGGCAATTGAAAATTCGTCGCCAGCCATAAACGCATTATTCGCAAGATGTTTATCAAGTACATCAAGTTGGCGTTTTGTTTCCATAGTAAAGCGGTTAATGGGATATTCCATTGGGTACGGGGCATAACTATAGAAGTGCCCGAAGCCACCACCCAAGTACGGTGCAGAGCCCACTTGCCAGAACAGCCAGTTAAAACACGCCGTTCTTTGCTGTGGTTCGGTTGGAATAAACTTACCAAATTTCTCAGCCAAATAGACAAGAATAGAACCCGACTCAAACAACTTAGTTTCTGGTGACGTTGTAGTATCAACCATCGCGGGAATTTTACTATTGGGATTTACATCAACAAAACCTGAAGAAAACTGATCGCCCTCACCGATATTAATTAGCCACGCATCATACTCAGCTTCATTTACGCCAGCGGCTAAGAGTTCTTCAAGCATTATAGTGACTTTCTGACCATTTGGCGTTGCCAACGAATATAGTTGAAGGCCATGCTCGCCGACGTTGCGCGTCTTGTCGTGCGTAGCACCTGAGACTGGACGATTAATACTAGCCCATTTATTGCCGTCATCTTCATCTTGGGTCCAAACTTCAGGTGGCGTGTAACTGTCTGTTGTTGACATATTGGGTCCTCAGTAATTTTTCATAAAGGGAATGACACTCTGGCGCACAACATTTCGCTTCAGAGCTATTAGGTATTACATAACAACAAAGAACTGCTTTTAAACACTTATAGTTCAAGACCGTCGACTAATACACAGCAATTTACGTTAACCGACATATAAAAAAACCGAGCACTCGGCTCGGTTTTGGAATAAAAGGCGAGCAGTCCGTTGCCCGCAAACTGGGACTATTCGATATTTACGGTAGTAACATCACCGGCTGTAACCGACACTACATCAGAAGATTGTATGAAGAACCCATCTTCTTCATCCTCGTCGGTTTCTGGTTCATCGAATAAGGCGGCACACGAAAAGCTCACTGTGTACTCACCCTGCGGTACAAAACCTGCTGTGAAATTGAATGTTTCGTTTTGGTCGTCATAAGTGACAGGAACCACTGTAAATGGCCTTACTTCGGTGTCGTCTACACCCTCGTCAGCATCATCACCTAACGTGTCGATAAGCGTTTGTTCACCTTGGTATACATAAACTGCATTTCCTGCAAACATATCTGTTTTAGTCGCACATTTTTCGTCCATTACAAGTGCGCTGTCTACTGTCCCTTCTAACGTACCAACGTCGTCATTAAGGGCTAAGCGTACACCCCTTGGCTTTAACATAATGACTTGCTGGCCTACCGGGTCGACAAGACTTTTTCTCAAATCAAATTCAACGGTATAGGCCGCGTCGAAATTTGGTTGGGCGGTAAAACCGTCTAACTTTAATTCGCCGCTAGGTACACGGATTGGGAATGTTCCCTCGTCCATTACAATATAAGAATCGTCTGTCACACTTAGGCGTAGTTGGTTGTATTCACCAACGGGGATCGCCGTGTCTTCGACGATGACTTCAAATTGAGCGCCAGGAAGGCTCAATAGATCAATGCTTCTCGGGTCATTATTTTCATCAGTAACCGAAAAACTAATGGGCTCTCCGTTTCCGATAAGTTCTACCTCATCAAAATACACAACAACTTCGCTAGCGTTGTCTACAGGAGCATCAGAGACAGCCAGTGAAAATGTGGTGGTCGTAGGCTGAGTATCTGGAGGTGTTGTGTCGTTGCTATCATCGCCGCCTGACCCACCACACGCTGTTAATGTGGCAAGTGCCGCAATGACTAGGGAAGTAGAGAATGAGCGCCTCATATTTTGACGAATGCGATTTGATTGAAACAGCGCTTTAATACTTTTCTTTTTCATATTTTTCATAACAACACCTTCTCTATCGTCGCTGAAGAAATTCCGTTCTTTATTCAGCTTTACTTGTTTTACTATTGCTTTATAACCACTAACAATACAATGAACATGCCAACAACAATAAAATCAATATATTCAGAATCTTAGGCAACAATATAGGCAAGAGAGATGTAAATTGATTATGAAGATGTTGCCCATATGCAACACTTTTTTACTGATTGCAATGGAACGATTAACTGCGGTTTTTTGATAAACATCAGGCACAAAAAAAGCAGGACTAACCTGCTTTTTCGTAAATACTATTGAGCGATACCATCTATCTAATTGGCGCGAACATGATGTTAAATACTCACACGTTTATACGGTCGGTATTCCGCCTTCCAGAAATTACGCTCAATACTTTCGCGCAATGCTTCGTCAGACATTTCAAGTGCCAACCCTTGCTCCATAGCGACTCTAGCAACTTCAAAGGCAATGTCTCTGCTTAGCTGTGCAATGGCGCCTAATGGCGGTAGTAAAGAACCCTCGCCAGTATTCACCAATGGTGATGCAGCTGCTAGTGCATTGCTTGCCGCCATCAACATTTCGTCGCTTATTAATTTTGCTTTTGCTGCTACAACACCTAAACCAATACCAGGGAAGATATAGGAATTATTGCACTGAGCAATCGGGAATATTTTGCCGTTGTACTCAACTGGCTTAAATGGGCTTCCCGTTGCAATGATGACTTCACCATCGGTCCATTCAATAACTTGTTCAGGGCGTGCCTCAACTTGTCTAGACGGATTACTTAGTGGGAAGATGATGGGTAATTCGCAAGACTGCTTCATTGCGCGGATCACTTGCTCAGTAAACAAACCTGGTTGACCTGAAACACCAATCAGTACATCTGGTTGCGCACAGTGCATGACGTCTAACAGTGAGGCAT
The DNA here is from genome assembly GCF_016756315.1 of Alteromonas sp. KC3. Taxonomy (NCBI): domain Bacteria; kingdom Pseudomonadati; phylum Pseudomonadota; class Gammaproteobacteria; order Alteromonadales; family Alteromonadaceae; genus Alteromonas; species Alteromonas sp. KC3. The sequence continues at coordinate 429,616 of NZ_AP024235.1, read as the reverse complement.
AGTCGCCACTAAAGGTCCAGTCAGCTAAGTCTTCTGTCTTCTGCTGAAGTTTTTGTTGGAAGTCACGCAACCCTTCCATGCCTTCAGTAACCAGACCAAAACGGTCAATCATAAATACTTGTTTGCGCGCTTGCTCATCACTAATGCCTTCAAACACCATTTGCTGAATAAGCATTTCAGCAATGCCGCAACCAGCCGAGCCCGCACCAACAAATACCACTTTCATTTCACTCAGCTTTTGTTGCTTGGTGCGACATGCCGCTAAAATTGTACCTAGTGTTACTGCTGCCGTACCTTGAATGTCGTCGTTGAAGCAACATACTTCATTGCGGTAACGATTAAGCAGCGGCATGGCATTAGGCTGTGCAAAGTCCTCAAACTGAATCATAACGTCAGGCCAACGACGTTTTACTGCTTTGATAAACATATCGACAAATTCGTCGTATTCTTCTTGTCCAATACGAGGATGTCGCGCGCCCATATACATAGGGTCGTTTAATAGTTTCTCGTTGTTGGTACCCACATCAAGCATCACTGGTAAGGTGTAGGCTGGACTAATTCCTCCGCATGCGGTGTATAGTGACAACTTACCAATGGGGATCCCCATACCGCCAATACCTTGGTCACCCAAACCTAAAATTCGCTCGCCGTCAGTCACAACAATCACTTTCACTTTGCGCTTTGTCGCATTGCGCACGATATCATCTAGCTGATGACGCTCTTCATACGACACGAACAAGCCGCGGGAACTGCGATAGATATCAGAGAACTGCTCACACGCATCACCCACTGTTGGGGTATAGATAATGGGCATCATCTCATCAATATGCTTTTGAATAAGACGATAGAATAAGGTTTCGTTATTATCTTGAATTGCGCGTAAATAAATGTGCTTATTGAGCGCCTCATCAAAGCTGCTGTACTGCATGTAAGCGCGTTCCACCTGCTCTTCGATGGTTTCAAAACGAGGTGGGACAAGGCCTGTAAGGTTAAAAGCAGCGCGCTCTCGTGCGGTAAATGCGCTGCCTTTATTCAGTAGGGGCGTTTCCAGCAACGAAGGGCCGGCATGAGGAATATAAAGATATCGCTGTGAATCTTCTGACATTGGTTTTCCGATTTTATGTTCAGGCAAATACATCGCCACGGCCTGAAGTGGCACGCCTAACGCGTGCCTTACTTATAATTAGAATATCTCTTCTGGCTCTGGCGCAGTAGTCGTATCCTGTGTGGCCGGATCAATCACTTCATCGTCACGAACGTAAGTGGTTGGCTCGGTGCCTTGCAGGAAATATTCAAATAGTGTCGTATGGTCTGTTCTTCTGGTCAACTTTCCACTGGTACGATCAATGCGAACCCGCACAATATTTTCAGGTACGGGCATAGGCGTATGAGGTTTATCTTTCAATGCATATTGCATAAATCTTATCCACGCAGGGCCCGCGGCTTTCGCACCGTCCTCGGTACCAATGAGCGCATTACCAATCCAGTTGAATTTTTCAGGATCTTTATTAATGAGATTCTGATTACGTGTCGCTCTTCCTAACTGACGCCCCATGTTGTCAAACCCAACCCATGCTGTAGCAACGATATCTTTATGAAAGCCACTAAACCACGTATCGCGAGAGTCGTTGGTAGTACCTGTTTTACCTGCAATATCTGTACGCTGTAATATGTTTCGAGAACGCCATCCAGTGCCAAGCCAATAGGTTTTTTTATTCCAGTTTCCGTTGGCTCTTACCGCAGTTCGCATCATCTCACCGACTAAGAAGGCGTTCTGCGCCGTTATGACCTGAGGTGCGATAACTTTTTCCTCGCTCTCATCCACAAGTGCATCGCCTATTAACACATCTTGATTGAGTTCAGCAGCTAGCAGCGCTTCAATATCAGCTTCATCACTTTCCGGTACTATTTCAGGCTCGCTTTCATTTTCGCAACGATTACATGCCCAAACTGGATTCGCTCGCCATAGTTCCTGACCGCTTTCATCAAGTACCTTGCTGATGAAGTGCGGATTAACTAAATAGCCACCGTTTGCGATGACCGCCATCCCTCGCACCACCTCTAGCGGAGTGTGTGATCCCGACCCTAACGAAACCGTTTCATCAAAGGGTATATCTTCGGCATCAAATCCAAAGCGAGTAAGATAATCGGTAGTTTCACGCAGACCAACGCCACGAAGTAATCTTACCGACACCACGTTCTTCGATTTACCTAACGCTTTACGCATCCGAATTGGGCCATCGTATTCTGCTGGAGAATTTTGTGGGCGCCACGCTACGCCAGTTGCCGCATTCCACTGGTTTATTGGTGCATCGTTAATAATTGAGGCCAGAGTATATCCGCTGTTGATCGCCGCCGAATACACAAAAGGCTTTATGTTTGAACCCACTTGACGTTTAGCTTGGGTGGCACGATTGAACTGGCTTTGATAAAAACTGTAGCCACCTACTACAGCTTCAACAGCACCATTTTGCGGATTTAAGGCAACAAATGCCCCACTCACTTCAGGAAGTTGAGAAATACGCCACTGTCCTTCCTGTTCGCGAATATAGATGACCGCCCCTTCTTGGGTAATGTCAGATGCAGTTTTCGGGTCACTCCCTTGACGGAAATCGGTAATGTATTCACGGGCCCAATCTAAACCGTCCCATGTAATCGTACGCGACTCGCCGTCAACAGAAAGTACATCAATTGATTGCTCACCTACCGACATTACCACAGCTGGCATCAACGGCTTAATGTGTGGAATTTCACTGAGTACTTCAAGTAGCGACGTTTCATCCCATTCACTGCGATTTGTTCGACTACTAATATCCATACTCAACGACAGCGCGGGAATAACCTCATCTTGACTTTCAGGGGTGGGTATATTCCAAAGGTAACCAAGAGGACCTTTATAACCATGGCGTTCATCGTAGTCATGAAGGTTACGTACCACGGCATTCTGGGCAGCAATTTGAATATCTGAATTAGCGGTTGCATACACTTGATAGCCACCGGTTTCTGCTTCTTCTTTGCCGTAAATTTCCACCATTTCATTGTAAATCGTATCCGCCAAGTAAGGCGCGTCAACTTCAATTTCAGCGCCGTGTTTACGCGCAGTAACAGGTGCACTAGCAGCTTCATCAAACTGTGCTTTGGTGATGTACTGCTCATCGAGCATTCTAAGCAGCACGACCTTACGCCGCTCTACAGAGCGTTCTGGCCCACTAATGGGATTCAGCACAGAGGGCGCTTTGGGCAGTCCGGCTATAGTCGCCATTTGCGCTAAGTTAAGCTCGTTAAGAGGTTTTCCGTAGTACACCTGCGAGGCAGCACCAAAGCCAAACGCGCGATGCCCCAGCTCGATTTTATTGAGGTAAAGTTCAAGGATCTCTTCTTTTGACAGCTCTTGCTCCATATGCAAAGCGATAAAGATTTCTTTTACTTTTCGAATGTAGGTTTTCTCACGCGTAAGGAAGAAACCACGTGCAAGCTGCATGGTAAGTGTACTTGCGCCCTGACGCTTTTCCCCAGTTAGTACTAAACTTACTGCTGCACGCACAATACCTATGGGGTCAATTCCGTGATGTTCGTAAAAACGACTGTCTTCGGTGGCGAGTATCGCGTTGATCAATTCTTGAGGTACTTCCTCAAGTTTTACGGGGATCCGCCGTTTAACTCCATATTGCGAAATAAGTTTTCCGTCTTTGGTGTATATCTGCATGGGCGTTTGCAGGCGTACATCCTTAAGTACAGTGACGCTAGGCAGGTCTGGTTTGATATAAAAGTAAATACCTACCAGTGCCGCACAACCTAAAAGGCCTGATAGAAAAACGAATAAAATAAGCGGTTTGATGTACTTCACTGTAACGGATACCAACACATTTTGTTGAAATGACGTATATTTTATACGTATGTGTCATCTATAGAACCATACGCATAAGACTAATAGAGTAATATTGTACTGTAGAGCAATAACCTTTGAAACTGGACACTTGCAAATGAAATCGCTGTTTAACAAAAAGCTGCCGCCCATTGTGGGCTTAGATATAGGCACGCGTCAAATAAAAGCGGTGTGGCTTGAACAATCTAAAGATGGGTATGTACTGCAAGGCTATGCATGTGAACCTATCACTAAAGTTGCTTTTTCTGAACGCGACATCAAAGACTACGAGTCTATCAGTATTGCACTTAAGAAAGTAAGAAAAGCACTTAAGACAAAGCTGAAGCTTGCGAACGTAGCTGTGGCAGGCACGTCTGTGATCAGCAAGATTGTGTATATGGATCCAGACCAAAGTGATTATGAGCTCGAAAACCAAATTGAAATTGAAGCTGACAGTCTTATTCCTTACCCGCTAGAAGAAGTTTATCTAGATTTTGAAGAAATTGGTCCAAGCGCAACCCATTCAGGCAAAGTAAACGTGTTGCTCACCGCAGCGCACAAAGACTTAGTGGATAGTCGATTACTGCTTGCGCGAGAAGCGAATTTTGAACCTAAGATCGTCGATATGGAAAACTACGCCATTGGCAACGCATTAGAATACTTTCACCAAGTCGACGCGCCAGAACAACCGCTTTGTTGTGTAAATGTTGGCGCATCACTGCTACAGATTTGCGTGATAAAAGATGGCAATGTGGTTTACACCAAAGAGCATGCTTTCGGTCTTAACCATTTAATTAATGACATCAGTGCTATCCATATGATGGAGCGCGAAGAAGCTGAGCGCCAACTATTAGATGGCACTTTGGCAGGTAACTGGATTGAAGATACGCTGCCGATTTTTGCAGCCAATCTGCAACAAAATATCAACCGAGCGCTGCAAATGTACATGAGCACGCTACACGCAGAGCGCCCAACAAGCATACTGCTAAGCGGCGGAGCGGCCACTATCGAGCCGTTAGTTGATATTCTAAATCAAGATCTTGGTTTAGAAGTGAATTGCTTTAATCCATTTAGTGGTATGACAATAAACCCTAAATTAGACACAGAGCGCTTACATAAGATTGCGCCGCAATTAGCGATTGCCGCGGGGCTTGCAAGCAGGAGTTTTACACAATGGCACATGTAAACCTTCTACCTTGGCGCGAAAAGCAGCGTCAGCATCAAAAACAACAATACCTAGGCGCTTTATTTGCTGTTGCCGCTATCGTTGGACTTATATTCTGGTTTATCGGTCAAGCTATCGATCAACAGATTAGCAATCAAAATTCACGCAACAATTATTTAGAACAAGAAATTGCCATACTCGACGAGCAAATTGCACAAATTAAAAAGGTCAAAGACAGTAAGAATGCCATAGAGCAACGCATGGCACTTATTGAGCAACTTCAGGCTAGCCGTAATGTTGCACCTATTGTATTTGATGAACTCGTTAAACTTGTGCCATCTGGTGTTGCGTTTGAGTCAATGACTCGAACGGGTAACAGGATAGAGATTGAAGGCACAAGTGATTCAAATAACCGCCTTTCAGATTTTATGCGCGGCTTAGATAATTCGAAAATTTTCGTTGCCGCAGAGCTTTCTACAATCAAATCAGACAGTAGTGCTGCACGCGCTATGAGTAGTTTTACGCTAACATTTCTGATTAACCCCAATATTGCTCCTCTTGAAAGCAGTCAAAATGGAGCGCAGTAAATTATGAAATTTGACGTAGAAAAACTTAAAGAACTCAACGAACTCGATTTCGAGCAAATTGCTATATGGCCGCAAGAAATTCGTATTGTTGTAGGCGCGTTCGTGGCTATTATCGTAGGCGCATTAAGCTATTACATGCTGATTAGCCCTAAGCTTCCCACGCTGGACGCTGCTGAATTAAAAGAGCAAGAACTTAAACTGCAGTTTGAAGCTAAGTATCGTATTGCGGCTAACTTAGAAGCCTATCAAGAACAGCTTGCTCAAATTAAGAAAGACTTTTCATCTATGCTGAAAAGCCTCCCCACCAGCAATGAAACCCCGGGCTTACTCGACGATATTACCTATGTGGGTACGTCATCGGGACTAACATTTGAGCTATTGAACTGGCAACAGGAAGTACCGAAAGAGTTTTACACTGAACTACCCATAGAGATGGAAGTGAGTGGCGGTTATCACAACTTTGGTGAGTTTGTGTCCAAAGTGGCTGACTTACCTCGTATTGTGACTCTGCACGATTTTGATATTACGCGCGGCACTGACGGGCTTTCATTGAAACTTCAGGCAAAAACTTATCGTTCTGAAAACTCGTCAGAAATTGAGGGAGAGGTAAAATAATGCGTTATCTTACAGCTCTCTTAGCCTTATTTTTGGCAACAGGATGTTCACCAAAGCTTGACGATCTGCAAGCATATACACAAAGTGTAAAAGATAGGACAACACCACAAATTGAACCCTATCCTGAGTTCGAAACGCATCCGCCATTCACTTATAGTGCAGGCGCGCTTCGTAGCCCCTTTGAACAACCTCGTCGAAATACCGCCCCGGTAAGCAAGCCTCGTGTAGAAAATTGCTACCAACCTGACTTTCAACGAGCAAAAGAAGCACTTGAAGCATATGGCGTAGATGCACTTTCACTTTCAGGAAATTTTGAGGTTAAAGGCGTGCAATGGGCCTTGATTAGAAGTAACGATGGCGTGTTGCATAAAGCCAAAGTAGGAAGCCGTATCGGCTTGTTTTATGGAAAAATTACGCAAATTGGCAGTGATTCAATTACTATTGAACAGTCATTACCAGATGGTGCCGGCTGCTGGCAAAGGAAAACAACAACAATGACTACAGCATCAAAGGCGGGAGAGTAAACATGGCCGAGCGATACATATTCAACAAATCTCTGAATCGTAGAGTACCTCGTTGGTACTGGCTTGCCGCGGCGATCGCTACCTTGCTATCTCTCACACTTGTTATGGCACCGGTTAAGGCACAAGAGCCGCTGTTGGTAGACCCACAAGTGCAAGCGCGTCAGGCGCAAGTCACGACTACAGTCACCAATATCGACTTTACGCAAGGTGCAGACCGCGCGGCAATTACACTGGTTTCATTTACAGGCGATACGCCCAAACTACAGTTAGTTGAGTCACAAGGGAAAGTGTCGGTAACATTGGCCAATACCAAGCTTGATGAGGACCAACTTGTCGAGTTAAATGTGGCTGATTTTGGAACCTTGGTTTCAACTATTGAAACCTTCGAAGATGACAACGACGCACGTATTGAAGTGAATTATGCGGGCACGGTAGTTGTTCAAAATACCATTAACGATGGCGTCCTTAGAATCGAAGTAAAAGCCATGGACGCTGAGCAACAAGAAGCACTTGAGAGCGAAACAAAGTACACGGGCGACCCAATTTCTCTTGATTTTCAAGACGTGCCTGTAAGACAAGTATTGCAGATTATTGCCCAAGTTAATGGTTTTAACCTTGTTACTACCGATACTGTCACAGGCAATGTCACAATATCTTTATCTGGCGTTCCTTGGGATCAAGCACTTGATATGATCCTTCGCGTTAAAGGTCTTGATAAGCGTTTAGAAGGTAACATTCTCCTTATCGCACCTGCAGAAGAATTGTCAGCGCGTGAAACTCAAGCGCTTCAGTCAAAGAAACAAGTGTCTGATTTAGCACCGCTACAAACAGTCAATATCCCCGTAAATTATGCCAAAGCAGCCGCCTTAGCGACTATTTTAAAATCTACTGAAGGCGGTATTTTGTCTGACCGTGGTGGTGTCACCGTAGACGAACGTACCAACACGATCCTTATTCGCGATACCTTGGCTTCAATTGATGAAGCCAGAAAAATGATTGATGCCCTGGACGTCCCTGTAAAACAGGTACTCATAGAAAGCCGTATGGTTACCGTGCTGGACAATGTTGATGAACAACTAGGTGTGCGTTGGGGATTTAGTGATCGTCAAGATGACAATGGCGTATCGGGTTCAATTGAAGGCGCTGAAACTATAGCCGGTGGCGTTATTCCCACAATTGGCGATCGCCTGAACGTTAATCTACCCGTTGCAAGTACGTCAGCAGCAAGCATCGGGTTTCAGGTAGCCAGCTTGGTTGATGGCACTATTTTGGATTTAGAGTTATCTGCACTTGAGTCTGAAAACAAAGGTGAAATTATTGCCAGCCCGCGTATCACTGTAGCCAATCAGCACGAAGCTTACATAGAACAAGGTACTGAGATACCCTATGTTCAGGCAACATCATCAGGCGCAACATCAGTCGAATTCAAAAAAGCGGTACTATCGCTCAAAGTGACACCGCATATTACCCCTGACAACCGTATTATTCTTGATTTGGTTGTGACACAAGATACGCGAGGCGAAACCGTTTCTACATCAACGGGTGATGCCGTTGCCATTGATACTCAAGAAATAAAAACGCAGGTATTGGTGGAAAATGGCGAGACCATTGTACTAGGTGGCATATTCCAGCAGACCAGCTCTGACGGTGTGACAAAAGTACCCCTATTTGGCGATTTGCCAGTCGTGGGCGCGCTATTTAGAAATACCTCTCAGTTACAGCAAAAACGTGAGCTACTTATTTTCGTAACGCCTAAAATTGTAACTGAACGTCCTTAACGCCAGAATACGAGCCTAAAAGCGCGCTTTTTACAGCGCGTTTTTTTGTTTTTGACACTTTTTTGTAAGTAAATTTACAGGTATACGCTAATTGTTAGTAACAAAACTTGCAACGCCTTGCAGGAAACTGAGATAATCGCGCTCTCGAAATTTTAGCGAGGTTTAAGGAGTGGTGCTTATTGGACACTAAATAGGCACGAGTCAATGGGTAGGCTGGTAAGGCAACAGTGCACTGCCCCTAACATGATTAAGTTGTGATATAAGCAAATATGGCTGAAAAACGTAATATCTTTTTAGTTGGCCCAATGGGTGCTGGCAAAAGTACCATCGGTAGACATCTGGCAGACGAACTTCACCTAGATTTTTTTGATTCGGATCAGGAAATTGAGCGCCGTACTGGTGCTGATATCGCTTGGATCTTTGATTTGGAAGGTGAAGACGGTTTCCGCAAACGCGAAGAGAACGTCATTAACGACCTGACAGATAAGCAAGGTATCGTACTTGCCACAGGCGGCGGCTCTATAGTAACTAAAGCGGTACGCAATCGTTTATCTGCCCGCGGTATTGTTGTTTACTTGCAAACCACTATCGATAAGCAAGTTGCCCGTACACAACGCGACAAGCGTCGTCCTTTGCTACAAAATGAAGACCCTGAGAAGGTACTTCGCGATCTTGCAGAAATGCGTAACCCACTATATGAAGAAGTGGCCGATTACGTGGTAGATACAGACGACCAATCTGCACGCGCAGTAGCAAACCAAATTATTAGCAAAATTGGTCTATAAATAAAAACACTATAAATTAGGAGGTGCTACGCCCATGTCAACCTTAACTGTGGAACTTGGAGACCGTAGCTATCCTATACAAATAGAGGCTGGGCTGCTTACGCAACCTGGCCTTTTTCGTTCTTATATAAAAGGCCCTCTAGCGGTTATCGTTACCAACGAGGCGATAGCGCCACTGTACCTCGACACTGTCATTAAAGCTTGTGGCGATGTCCACGTTGAAACCATTGTGTTACCCGATGGCGAACAGCATAAGAACTTAACCCAGTTTGAAGTTGTAATGACGCGGTTGCTAGAACTCAACGCAGCCCGTGACACCACATTAATTGCATTAGGTGGCGGTGTAATTGGTGACTTAACAGGCTTTGTTGCTGCAACCTATCAGCGTGGTGTGCCTTTTATTCAAGTACCCACTACCCTATTGTCACAAGTCGACTCTTCGGTAGGCGGTAAAACTGCTGTAAATCATCCACTTGGTAAAAACATGATTGGTGCGTTTTACCAACCGCAGTTTGTCGCCATTGATACTGACACGCTTACCACCTTACCTGCTCGAGAGTTTGCAGCAGGTATGGCTGAAGTTATCAAATACGGAATTATCTACGACGCGAGCTTTTTTAATTGGTTAGAGCAAAACGTCACGCCCCTTACTGCGCTAGACAAAAATACATTGAGTCAGGCTATCTTTCGCTGCTGTGAAATTAAAGCTGATGTGGTAGCAAAAGATGAGCGAGAAGGCGGATTACGCGCCATACTTAACCTCGGTCACACGTTTGGCCACGCAATCGAAGCTGAGCAAGGTTATGGCAACTGGCTTCATGGTGAAGCCGTAGCCGCTGGTACTATACTTGCTTGTAAAGCAGCAGAAGCGCTGTCATGGTTTACACCGTCAGAAACACGTCGTGTTAGTGCGTTATTTGAAACGTTCAAGCTTCCCGTAGCAGGGCCTAGCGACATGAATAAAGACGACTATGTTAAGCACATGAAGCGCGATAAAAAGGTTGAGGCAGGTAATATTCGCTTTGTACTTCCACAGGGTATCGGTAAAGCGGTTGTGACAAAAGACGTAACCGACGCGATATTGTCTGAATTACTATCTTAACCTTCATCGACACGCTTTGGCTAAAACGTACAGTACAATAAATATGTTTAAGCCACTTGGCTAATTTCGTATATCGAAGGGGCGAACTTCCGTGCAAAGTGAACTGCATGAACGTTTGGAGTACTTGGTAAATTATTCATCACAACTGATTTTTGTCAGTGGTGAGTCTATTGCTGAGCAACAAAAAACGTTAGAGGCGTTTGTCTTTCAGCAACATGATGACACCGAAATTGCCTACCTGACCGCGCAAGAGAATATGGACACGTCTGACTATCGTCGTCAGCTCTGCCGTCAACTACTCGGGCAAGTGGTTGGAAGTTTCGTAAGACCTCTAAATGAACTTCTTGTAGATTTAAACGGCCATGAAGGGCCTATTCTCATAGCAATCACACAAGCGCACCACCTTCCTGACAAATTGCTACAGGAATTATGGGATTTAGTGCTACAAAGCCGGTTTGCGGGTAACAAACAACACATGAACGTTTTGCTTTTTGCCAACAGCCAATGGGCAGAAAATGCGAAACAGTGGCTGCCTGCCAAAAATACTGAAACGCCACTCATTATAAGTAGCCAGTCGGTTATGAGTGAGCAGCCCACGTTTGAGTCGGACCTCGACAAAATGATTGCGTCTCGACGTGAAGCATTTCAAGCGCACCTAGAAAACCGACAGAGAGAAAATACACTCACGTTTAGCAACCCCTTAAAATCCAAGTGGCTATATGGTGCTATAGCAGCCATTTTTCTTGTTACGTTTGCTGGCTTGGTCTACTGGCAATATGGCAGCAATCTATCAGGTCTGTTTGCGCCTATCGAAAGCGGCAATACCAATACTACAGCTCCTCAAGCAGTACCAGGCTCAGCCTACGACTCGTTGCTTGAAGAAAATACTGATAACCAAGACACTACCCGTAATGACACAAAGATTACTGGCGATAGCACCTCTCCTAATGATATTGCTACTATCGACGTTGTTACAGTGAGTGAGAGTGAACAGGAAGCACCGTTGTTAAATGACGATGCGAACTTGGTCACTGACTGGAACACGGCTGTTTCATCTTTAGGGCCAAGCAACAAAACACAAAGTGCCATTACTGATGATTCCCAGCGCCCAAACCAAGATAGCGACGTCATTGAGCCAACCACCCTTGTTGATGAAAAGCCAATCGCTGTTGCGAGTGCTAATAACGAGAACGAGAAAGAGAACGAGGCTAACACTGAAAACGTATGGATAGGTCCATCTCAGTATGCCATTCAGATGCTAGCGATGAAAGATGAGCGAGTACTTGAGCAATTTTTGTTGGAGTACGGACTTTACGATAAAACCCGCGTTTACAAGACCCAACGCTACGGTGGTGATTGGTTCGTTGTAGTTGATAAGACGCTTTATCCCAATTTTAATGACGCGCAGCAAGCACGCAGCACTTTGCCCGATTTTCCAGGCAAACAGAACGCTTTTGTTAAGAATGGCGAGCAAGTGCTCAAAGAGTTAGCTCTGACTAACAATCCGTAAATCACCTATTGCCTAATAGTGCGCTAAAATCGCGCGCTTATCTCACTTGCTGGTTGTTCACATTAGCGATGAAAGTTACAATCTACCTTTAGTGTGGTGATGTCAAAAGACCCTTCCCCGGCAATGCCTTCGGCGACGTTAGGAATAACCACCTTCTTCAGTCCGTGTAGGTAGTAACGTTTAAGCATGATGCAAAAGAAAAACCGGGCCTTTTTAAAATGGGCCGGTGGCAAATATAGCTTGGTAGAGCACATTCAAGCCAGATTACCGCAAGCTAACAAACTTATTGAACCGTTTGTTGGTGCCGGCTCTGTATTTTTGAATACGCAATACAAACGTTACCTTCTCAATGATATCAACCCTGATCTCATTAACCTGTACAACTTTTTAAAAGCACAACCCGATGCATTAATTAATGATGCGCGTGAATTTTTCTGCGACAAGCGTAACGACGAAAAAATGTATTATGCATTGCGAGAAGAGTTCAACAGTACACAGGATGAGTATTACCGAGCCATACTCTTTTTGTATCTGAACAGACATGGTTATAACGGTTTGTGTCGCTACAGCCTGCAGGGCCGATTTAATGTTCCTTTTGGGCGCTATAAAAAACCATACTTTCCCGAAGATGAAATGTTCGTTTTTTCTGAGAAGTCACAAAAGGCTACGTTTACCTGCTTGCCTTTTGAAAAAGTGTTTTCAAGGGCGCGAAGAGGCAACGTGATCTATTGCGATCCGCCTTATGCACCTATTAGTAAAACGGCTGCTTTTACGAGTTACGCGGCTCGCAGCTTTGGACAAGATTCTCAAGAAAAGCTAGCAGAACTTGCAACCCGAGCCTCTAAAAAGCGCGGTATTCCAGTGCTGATTTCCAATCACGACTTGCCACTAACACGTTCACTTTATCATGGTGCTGATTTCAGCATGCTTTCAGTAAAGCGTTCAATTAGCCAAAATGGTGCTAAGCGACAACCTGTAGATGAGATATTGGCTTACTTTCCGCCAGCGAAGGTGCTGCCAAAAGCGAAAGTGAGAAAAAGAAAAGCGAAGTCACCTGTAGTGGTGCCCTCTATATAAGCGCGGTTTGATTAAGTACTGTAGCCGCTGTACCACTTCACGAACATAAACAGCAAAACCACAAAGGTAATTACTAGCACAACGCCAATAATTGCAAAACTAATAAAGGTGCCTTTTGTGAAGTCTCGTTCGTAATTTTTGTGACTTTGAACACCAAACAGACTAGCAATTACACTCCCCAGAACTGACCAAAAACCAGTACCAGATTGCATAATCACACCTTAAGCGTCGTTAGGCGAAGAAGAGAAATCAACGCTGCCATCATCACTGTGCAGCAGTTCGAGTAGGTCAAGAAAGTGAAACTGAAATGACGGCGACTTGCCTGCTATCCAAGAAAACCAACTTACCTCTTCAACGCCATCTTTATGACGGGCACATTGATTTTGAATGTGGCTTGCCGGAAGTTTAGGATTAAACTCGGTAACAGGTTGATAGTTACAGACAGACGAGCGCGATTGAGGCGCAGACGACAACGCTACACTAAGTAACGCGGCGCTACCGCACACTGCAAAAAAAGGGAGAACTTTCATCCTGAATACTCCTAGCACTCGTTTAAAAATTAATCTCATTATAATCAAATCGAACGTTGGAACAAGACTATTGTTACTAAAATAAGTAAGTGCACAAAAATAGGTTTTCTACACTGTAAGCTTTTGCTAACACCAATACTGCGAAACCTTATTCTTAAGCACAATATAAAAAGCCTAATGACAGCATTAGGCTTTTAACTCAACGTTCATTGGGCCTACCTTGGCCCAACACTAACTCACAATTACAGTTGGAAATCCATCGAGTAACCAACAGTGAATTTCACTGCGTCGTTATCAAATTCGTCTTCACCACCCATATCGTCTAGATCTGTACCTGTAATAGCGAAACTAAAGCCATCTTTAGACAGTGAAATACCATAATCAACGTAGCCTTCTACACCGTTGAACGCTTCTGCAAAGTCACCTTCGTGATAGCCTACGTGTAAACCTAACTCTGTGCCATTAAGTACTTCAAACGCATAATCAAGTGAAGTATAAGACGCTTGCGCGAAGCCAAAGTCTTGGCCTTCGCCTTCATCAGCTTCTGTGTGTGCTAGCAGATAAACGGTTAGGCTCAGTCCACCCATACCAACGCTACCGTATACTTCAGCAAAATCGAAGTTAGCTTCGTCGTCGTAGTTGTAGTAAAGGTAACCGAAGTCGTAGGCAACACCGTCTGACTCACCAGAAAAACCGAAATACATATCGTGCTCGTATGAGTACACATCACCCGCACCGTAGTTTACGTTAGACGCCCAAGTACCCGCATAAAAGCCACTTTCGTGCGCGTAATCAATACCACCTTGAACAGCAGCTTCGTTAGTGGTTTGTGTAAGACCACGCCAAATGTAGTTGCTGCTCACGCCTGCGTTTGCAGTGAACTCGCCTTCAGCATAGCTTGGCATCGCAGTTAATAGGCACGCTGAAGAGATAGCAGCGGCAAGTAATGTTCTTTTTGTAGATGTTTTCATGTGTGTTCTCCAGTGAAATTCAAATTTGTTGTTGTAATTTGTTTTTCTGTCTTCTTATTTTTGGACTGGATAACGCAAACTTAATGCCCATTTATGGTTCATCTTAAAAAACGCACAACAAACCAATAAGTAATTGAATTTTATTAATTTAATTTTATAAAAAAATCACACCGCGCAAATACACATGCAGACAAACTGAATAAACATGCACCAACTTAACGCGACCTCACCAAAATTGGGCAGTGCATTGTGGGTATTTGCGACTGATTTAGTGCGCATCGAAAGACTGTTTATTGCAATACGTAGTAAACAGATGCGCTTTTGGGTAAACTTTCGCTGAATTCACGCGTTTGCAACTCGTTGAGCTTATTCAAGGTTCTATCGGGCAACGCATTTGGATGTTCACTTAAAGGATGCACCATGAAACCATTTTTGATAGCCCCTTCCATATTGTCAGCCGACTTTGCTCGACTGGGCGAAGACGTAGAAGCAGTATTAAAAGCGGGAGCAGATGTGGTGCACTTTGATGTCATGGATAACCACTATGTGCCCAACCTCACCTTTGGACCAATGATTTGTGAAGCACTGCGCAACTATGGAATAAGTGCGCCAATCGACGTTCACTTGATGGTGAAACCGGTCGATGATCTCATTGAAAAATTTGCTAAGGCTGGTGCGAGCTATATCAGCTTTCACCCAGAGGCATCTGAACATATAGATCGTTCACTCCAGCTAATTATTGATTCGGGTTGCAAACCAGGTTTGGTATTTAACCCCGCTACGCCGCTACATTACCTTGATCACGTTATGGATAAGCTACACCACATCCTAATAATGTCGGTTAACCCTGGGTTCGGCGGGCAGAAATTTATTCCCAGCACCCTCGATAAAGTGCGAGCCGTTAAACAGCGAGTTAAAGAAAGTGGCTACGACATTCGAATAGAAATTGACGGTGGCGTAAAAGTAGATAACATTCGCGACATAGCTGAAGCGGGTGCAGACATGTTTGTAGCAGGCTCAGCCATTTTTTCTCAAGATGACTATAGCGACGTTATTGGCCAAATGCGCCACGAACTCGCGGCATTATCAAAAGCATAACATTTTAAAAACGTAATACAGGTAAAGACAAATGAGTAATAAACCCGTTGTATTAAGTGGCTGTCAGCCTTCTGGACAACTTACCCTTGGCAACTATATGGGTGCACTTAAACAGTGGGTTTCCATGCAAGACGATCACGATTGTCTTTATATGATTGTAGATCTTCATGCAATTACTGTAAGACAAGATCCTAAATTACTCGGCGAAGCCTGTCTTGACGGCTTAGCACTTTACCTTGCTTGTGGTATCGACCCGCAAAAAAGCACTATTTTTATGCAATCACATGTCCCTGAGCATGCACAGCTTTCGTGGGTACTGAACTGCTATGCGCAAATGGGCGAGCTTAACCGCATGACTCAATTCAAAGATAAGTCGGCGAAAAATGAAAACAATATTAACGTAGGCTTATACAGCTATCCGGTTTTGCAAGCTGCTGATATTTTGCTTTACCAAGCAGATAAAGTACCAGTAGGAGAAGACCAGAAACAGCACCTTGAACTTACTCGTGACATTGCTACACGCGTGAATAATTTATACGGTGATGTATTCCGCCTACCTGATCCTTACATTCCAGATTTTGGTGCTCGCATCATGAGCTTGCAAGAGCCTGAAAAGAAGATGTCAAAGTCTGATACCAACCCTAATAACTTCATTGGTCTTCTAGAAGAGCCTAAAAAGCTGACTAAAAAGATAAAGCGTGCAGTCACTGACTCTGACGAGCAAGCAAACATCTACTTTAACCCAACAGAAAAACCTGGGGTTTCTAACTTGCTTACGCTGCTGTCTTTATCAACCGGGAAACCTGTGAAAGAGCTTGAGCCAGAGTACACTGATAAAATGTACGGCCATTTAAAAGGCGATGTGGCCGAAGCGGTTGTTTCGCTTTTAGAGCCTATTCAGCAGCGCTATGCCGAAATTCGTGCAGACCGCGCTTATCTTGACGAAGTCATGCGCCAAGGTGCAGAAAAAGCCAGCGCGCGCGCCGCACAAACCCTTAAGAAGGTCTACGACGCTGTTGGGTTTATTCCAAAGCCGTAACGCATCGCAATTGTAATGACAGAGGTTTATCGCGGCTGTGTTGCTGTTAATTGACAACTTTGATTCGTTCACGCATAACCTGGCGCGGTACTACACAGAACTAGGTGCTGATGTTGAAGTGATACGCAATAATGCGTTATCACTTGCCGATATTGAGCACCTATCGCCCTCACAGCTTGTTATTTCTCCGGGCCCTTGTACACCTAATGAAGCAGGTATTAGCCTTGCTGCCATCCAACATTTTGCTGGAAAGCTCCCTATTATGGGAGTGTGCCTCGGCCACCAAGCGATTGGGCAGGTATTTGGCGCAAAAGTGGTAGGCGCTAAGGAAATAAAGCATGGAAAAGTATCTGCGCTTCAACATTCAAATCAAGGACTGTTTGCCGGCCTTCCAGAACGCTTCGATGTCACTCGCTACCACTCACTCGTACTGGAGCCCAATACACTTCCTTCGACACTGCGTGTAGACGCTTGGTGCGAAACCGCCTGTGGTCAAAGGGAAATTATGGCTATTTCACACACCCAATATCCTATTTGGGGTGTACAATACCACCCAGAATCGCTGTTAACCCAGCATGGCCATGACGTTTTGCATGCATTTTTAAAACAGCCGGCGGTTTCTCTTAAGTAAATTCAGGGTGGGCCGATAACCTATTCGCAATTCCCTGTTTTATCATTTACTTTTGACTGAGTATAAGAACAGGGGCATATCAATCCACCCGCAGGGTACTTTACCCACGCCGGGTTTAGCGAAGTAGTAGGCCCCATGTACGATAGTGTTGCCGTTGTAAAGAAAGTAATGAGTAGGAGTGTTTTTAACATGACGATTGGGGCTTCAATGCCACCTACAATCGATGATCGTTTTGAAAATATGATTGTCTCCCCTGAGCGTGTTTTTGAAATGCTTGGGCGTCGTCGTGTCGGTGAAGTCACCTATGAGCAATCTGAGCAAGGCGATGCACGCCGTCGTCTCTTACATGTAGAAAAAGTTGCTATCGAGAACAAACGGCTTCAACAAAAATCAGAAGCGAGTTACGTCGAGAGTATAAATCATCAACTACATGAAATACTCCTTGGAGAAATGACTGAGTATTTGAGTCACACAGCCGAGTTATGCCAAGCGACCCTTTCCATACCAGAAAATATGGGTGAGTTGCTCGATGCATTATCGGTAAGGGCATGCACTATTTCGAAGCTAGAACCCATCGCCGCTAGCATGCCGTGGCTTTATGACGATCTCATTGCAGTGGTAAATACTCCGCGTTTTCGCCGCAAGGACTCTCGTGGGCGCATTATTGTGGTAGAAACGTTAAGAACAGCACTGAGTTTCTTGGGCATAGAGAACTTAAGGCTGTTAATCCCCTACTTCGTTCTTAAGCGTGCGTTACCTCAAGTGACCGACCCATACCCTCAAATAAAGCAAAAGTACCTAGCCTATGCCACTGGCGTTGCACTAACCGCAAAGCATTTGGCCGGTGAAACAGGCTTAAATAAGAATGAAGCCTATACACTGGGTATACTCAGCAATTTGGGTCGCTGTGCGGTCACTCGTTTGTACTTTAAACTTTTCGACAAAATACAAATGCATTTGCTACAAGAATGTCAAAAAGATAAAGAGCAGAAACGTCACGCTGCGCTACTTAAAATTACACCTTCTGCAAATCACTTAATAGCACTACAGCAAGAGTTTGCCGACTCGGTTACCGCAGACATTTTTGCGCATATGCAAATGACACGGTTACGCTTAGCTGACGCTATGCGATTATGTGCAGACAATGCGCCAGTGGAACGAAAAACGCTTAGTAAAACGCTTCATCAAGCTCGCACTTATGCGCAAGTACGTATGCTGCATCAACTCAAACTGGTTGAAATGAAAGAAATTAAACCACTTTTTAGCGAGCAGAAATACCCAACTGGAAGCCTTGAAGTGTTAAAATCTATTGACGTTTTCACCCTCCCTTTGGTGAAAAACGAAGCTCATTAGTAAATTTTTATTGGATATTCATGCACTCATTATTCGAATGAGTGCTACCTTTTTACTCAATATCAGGCGAATTTTTGTAAGGATACACTGACCCCCAATGTACCTTTACGCCTTTCTCGTACTGGTATTCCTTGTTAACACTAAAAGCTATATATCAGTATTTAATAGTTATTCACTTTTAATGCAAATTAAGCCACAGTCCTTATAAATAAAGGGCTACAGCCATTTACAGTGAAGACAAATGTTAAAAAAAATGGCATACTGTTAGCCAATTTCGATTAGTTTTTACGCGCCTAAGTCAGCTTTTGTTGCTTGTGAAAAGAATAAACGCTTTCGTCATAAGAGTAACAAACTGCAAACCACATTGTGTGTTTGGCGCCCAACGCAGAGGTAACAAAGATGAACGTAACTCGCGCTACATTTGATGATGTAATGGTTCCTAACTATAACCCGGCAGGTATGGTACCCGTTCGTGGTGAAGGTTCGCGTGTTTGGGATCAAGATGGTGCTGAGTACATCGACTTTGCAGGCGGTATTGCAGTAAACGTTTTAGGTCACTGCCACCCAGAGCTAGTGAAAGCATTAACCGAGCAAGGCAGCAAACTATGGCATTTAAGTAACGTATTTACTAATGAGCCAGCACTTCGCCTTGCTAAGAAGCTGACAGATGCGACGTTTGCAGAGAAGGTTTACTTTGCAAACTCAGGTGCAGAAGCAAACGAAGCTGCACTTAAACTTGCGCGCCGCTTCGCATTAGATAATTTCGGCGAAGAGAAAAACCAAATTATTGCTTTCAATAAAGGCTTCCATGGCCGTACATTCTTTACCGTAACGGTAGGTGGTCAAGCGGCTTACTCTGACGGTTTCGGTCCTAAGCCAGGTGCAGTAGATCACTGTGATTACAACGACCTTGCTGCCTTTGAAGCAATGATTTCTGACAAAACTTGTGCGGTAATGATGGAGCCGCTGCAAGGTGAAGGCGGTATCATTCCACCAGATGCTGACTTTGTAAAAGGCGTACGCGAGCTTTGTGACAAGCACAACGCACTACTTATTTTTGACGAAGTACAATCAGGTGTTGGCCGTACCGGTCACCTGTATGCATACATGGGTCTTGGTGTAACACCAGATATTCTGACTACAGCTAAGTCACTTGGCGGTGGTTTCCCAATTGGTGCAATGCTAACCACAACTAAAATTGGCGCGCATCTGAAGGCAGGTACACACGGAAGCACATACGGCGGTAACCCACTAGCGTGTGCTGTGGCAGAAAAAGCATTTGATATTGTTAACACACCAGAAGTTATGGAAGGTGTTCTTAAGAAAGAAGCACTGTTCCGTGAATTGCTTGGAGCGATTAACGATAAGTACAATGTTTTTGAAGAAGTTCGTGGTCAAGGGATGCTTCTTGGTTGCGCGCTAAATGAAAAATATCAAGGTCGTGCACGCGACTTTATGATGGCGGCAACAAAAGAGAATCTAATGTGTCTTGTTGCTGGCATGAACGTTGTTCGTTTCGCGCCATCACTGGTAATTCCAGATGAAGACATCAAAGAAGGTCTTGCACGTTTCGAACGCGCGGTAGCTGCCGTTGTAAACGCCGAATAATTACAACACGAGTAGCGAACATGAATATCATTCGCCCTATCACAAAAGCAGATTATAACGCGCTGAAAGAGATAGCTGTCGAGTCGGGCATAGGCTTTACGTCTTTGCCCGTTAACGACGAGTTACTACAACGCAAAATTGATCGTGCCGAAACTGCGTTTAACAAAGCAAACGTTACCGAGCCTGGCGATGAGTCATACTTGTTTGTAATGGAAGATACCACCACCGGCCAGGTGGTCGGTACGACAGGTATTGAGGCTGCCGTTGGCATAGATGATGCGTTTTATCATTACCACTTGAGCAAAGTGGTACATGCATCGCGTGAGCTTAACATCCATAACACAGTGGATATCCTTACTTTCTGTAACGATTACACTGGCGTAACAGAGATTTGTACACTGTTCCTTCGCGAGCAGGCACGTGGCGGCATTAACGGACGCTTTCTATCAAAAGTACGCTTCTTGTTCATGATGGAACACCGCGAGCGTTTCTCTGAGACCGTTATTGCAGAAATGCGTGGTGTAAGTGACGAAGAAGGTCGCTCACCATTTTGGGAATGGCTTGAAACGCATTTCTTCTCGTTGGATTTTCCAACTGCTGATTACTTAACGGGTATTGGCAACAAGGTATTTATTGCCGAGCTTATGCCTAAATATCCTATCTATGTGAACTTACTCAGTAAGGAAGCACAAGATGTGATTGGAGAGGTGCACGAGAAAACACGCCCCGCATTACAGCTTCTTGAAGAAGAAGGCTTTTCATGTCGCGGTTACGTAGACATTTTTGATGCAGGGCCGACGGTAGAAGCAAACCTTAGCCATATTCGAACGGCACAATCGAGTTTAAAACTACCTGTGGTTATTGATGACAGTGCAGCGGCCCAAGGCCAAACGCATTATATAATCAACACCTCAATTTCTGATTTTCGCGCCGTAGCCACCGAGATGACAGTAAGCGAAGAGCAAAACGTTGCTGTATTGTCTCGCCAAGCTGCTGCGGCACTTAACGTTAAAGAAGGTGAAGAAGTTCGCTTTGCACCTGTAACGTTTAGAGACTAATAAGGACACCCACAATGCTACATACACATTTTATAAACGGTGAATGGGTTGCCGGACAAGGTCATGACCTTAAGTCAATTGACCCAGCTAAGAACGAAGTAATTTGGGAAGGCAAGTCTGCTACTGCCACCCAAATTGACAATGCGATTAATGCAGCGCGTGCCGCATTACCTGCGTGGAGCATGAAAACCGTAGAAGAGCGCCTTGAAATCATCAAGGTATACGGCACCAAGCTTGAAGAAGCGAAAGCGCACCTTGCAAAAGTGATGGCTAAGGAAACAGGCAAGCCTGAATGGGAAACGGCCACCGAAGTGGGCGCCATGATAGGTAAAATCGGCATCTCAGAAAAAGCGTATTTTGAGCGTACCGGTAATGTTGAAAACCCCATGCCTGTGGGCAAAGCATTTATTCGCCATAAACCGCATGGCGTGGTGGCGGTATTTGGTCCTTACAACTTCCCAGGTCATCTTCCTAATGGGCACATTGTACCTGCACTGATTGCAGGCAACACCGTTGTATTTAAACCAAGCGACCTAACCCCAATGGTTGCGCAAGAGATGGTTAAACTATGGGACGCGGCAGGTCTACCGGCCGGTGTGCTTAACCTAGTACAGGGTGAAGTTGAAACGGGCAAAGCGCTTGCTTCTCACAATGACATCGACGGTCTATTTTTCACCGGTAGTTCGCGCACGGGTAAAATCTTGCACGAACAATTTGCAGGTCACCCCGGCAAAATTTTAGCCCTTGAAATGGGTGGCAATAACCCACTAATCGTTAAAGATGTAGCAGATGTTGATGCAGCGGTACATGATATCGTGCAATCTGCATTTATTACTTCAGGTCAGCGCTGCACTTGCGCACGTCGCCTGTTTTTACCTGCAGACGCACAAGGCGACGCAATACTTGCACGTTTAATTGAAGTTACTAAAAACATCAAAGTTGGCGATTACGACGCTGAAGATCAGCCATTTATGGGTGCAATGATTTCAAGTAATGCTGCTGCGCTAATGGTAAAGGCTCAACAAGAGCTAGAAAACCTTGGCGGTAAGGTATTAGTTCGCTTAGAACAAAAAGTCGAGAACAAAGGGTTCGCAACTCCGGGGATTATCGATGTGACGGACATGCTGTCTTCGCTACCTGATGAAGAGCACTTTGGCCCACTACTTAAAGTCATTCGTTATACCGACTTTGACGCAGCCATTGAAGAAGCGAACAATACCAGCTTCGGTCTTTCAGCGGGTCTGTTAGGCGACAACGAAGAAGACTATCGTTATTTCTTTGCGCGTATTCGCGCAGGAATTGTTAACTGGAACCGCCCAATTACGGGTGCCAGCAGTGCCGCACCATTTGGTGGCGTGGGCGATAGCGGTAACCACCGCGCCAGTGCATTCTACGCGGCAGATTACTGTGCGTATCCAGTCGCTTCTGTGGAACTTGAAAAAGTTACCATGCCTGGAGCGTTAAGCCCTGGTTTAACAATGTAATACTACTGTGGCTAACACTGTATTGGTGATAGCCACATTATTACCCTACATATTCAAACCTACTTAAAAAAAAGTAGAAGACAGAAAGGACCCTACAACTATGCATAGCAGCATCGATACGTTGTTTAGCAACATGTGGGACGATTACGTGACTATCACTCCTTCTGCGCACAAAATTCACGCGCTGTTAGCTGGAGAAGAAAACACGAACGACATCGTTAACGACCATGTTGCGTTTAGAACATTTGCGCTTGATAAAACGCGTCTAGACAAGCTCGCGGCACATTTTCTTGCATTGGGCTACGAAGCGAAAGGCGACTATGACTTTGAAGCCAAAAAGCTAACGGCAAAGCATTTTGAACATCCAGACGATACCAAGCCTAAAGTATTTATCAGTGAGTTACGTGTAAACGAACTATCAGAAGATGCGCAAGCCATTATCAAAAGAATGGTCGAACAAATGCCAGCTGAAGTGGTTGAAGCAGATAACTTTTTGTACTCAGGCAAGCATTGGGACGTGACAAAAGCAGAATATGATACCCTGCTTAACGAGTCTGAATATGCGGCGTGGATGGCGGCATGGGGATTCCGTGCGAACCACTTTACGGTAAGTGTAAACCATCTTACTCGTACCAACGAGCTTGAAGACGTTAATACCCTATTGAAAGAAGCAGGCTTTGTGCTTAATACATCAGGCGGCGAAATCAAAGGTGGTCCAGACGTTTTCTTAGCACAGTCGTCTACCATGGCTGATCGCGCTGACGTCGTCTTCAGTGACGAAACGGTATCAATTCCAAGTTGCTTCTATGAATTTGCACAGCGCTACGACATGCCAAATGGTGAGCGTTACCAAGGTTTCGTGGCTGCCTCTGCAGACAAGATCTTTGAAAGCACTAACGCCAAATAAATCGCGTTAAGTCTTAAGCATACAAAAAGCCCATTCACTTAATTGCAGTGTGTGGGCTTTTTTTTTAGCCAATAAGTGCCTCTTATTTTAGTGCTCGTCATGGGCAAGATTTAACGTGACGGATCGTGAGTGTGACGAGCAAGAAACTGATCGTAAGGCATAGGTTTGTCAAAATAAAAACCTTGCATCAAATGCACGTCGGCTTGTTCAATAAACGGTAAGTAAGATTCAAGTTCCACACCTTCAACGACCACATCAATTTGCAAGCTTTTAAGCATCGCAACTAACCCTAAAAACAATGCATTTGCCTTGCTGTCTTTGTGAATACCTTGCACCAAGCTTCTATCTACTTTCACCACTTCAAATTGAAAGCTACGTAAATAGCTCAACGACGAAAATCCGGTTCCAAAGTCATCAAGTGATAACTTAAACCCCCTCTCTCGTAGTTCGGTTAATGCGCGAAGCGCCTGCTTTTCATCGCGAATAAATGCCGATTCTGTTAATTCCAGTTCGATGCACTCAGGAGAAACATGACTTAGCGAACAAATATGCACAGCTTCATCAGGAAAGTTTGAATCTAGCAACTGATTGGCTGTGATGTTTACCGACATGGGAATAGCTTCGCCCTGCTGTGATTCCATAATGGAAATATAATCACAAGCAGACTCTAACGCTTGCAAGCCTATGGCGCGGTCGAGTTTCTGTTCTTCTGCTATCGGAATAAAAACGGTGGGGGAAACCACGCCGTGTAATCCTGATATCCATCGACACAGTACCTCTCCCCCTTTTAGTTCACCATTTGATGCATACTTGCCTTGGATATAAAAATCGAGCAAGTGATTTTCAACAGCGCGTCGTAAGTCATTGGCCATGCTGATTTGCTGAGTCATACTTTCATATAACCCAGGTTCGTATACAAACGCTTGCCCTTTACCAAGCTCTTTTGCTTGATACATGGCCGCATCGGCGCATTGAATTAAGCTTTCTATACTGTCGCTATGCTCAGGGTACTGCGCTATTCCAATGCTTGCAGATAAACGCATTTCCGTGTTTTTCGCGTAGATAACGTCTTCTTCTATTTGCTTAATCAATTGCTGTGACTTTTCAACAACACTATCAATGTCTTGTTCAGGCAATACCACAATGAACTCATCACCGCCCCAACGTCCTACTTCACCAATTGGGCCGAACATTCCCGTGAGTAAAGCACCAATGCGTTGTAGCTCGGCATCACCGCGTTCGTGTCCCGCATTGTCGTTAATCGCTTTAAAACCGTCTAAGTCGACAAAAACAAGTAGAAAGTGCTGCGATTCATTCGCATATTTTGTCACCGCTTCACGCAACGCGTTTCGATTAGCAAGCCCGGTTAAATCGTCGTGCAGTGCCAGTTGGCGCAAGCGAATTTCGCTGCGTTTCTTATCGCTTATATCGCGCATTGTCGCGATAAGGTAGGAAGAGGCCTGCTGAAACGTGTCAAATAGCGCCAGTGAAACATCCACCACCTTGCCTTCACCTTTTTGAGTGACAACTTTCGACTCGAAGCGAACCTGCTTTTCGTCTACCAACCGCGTTTGATCAACCTTCTCTTCGGTTAATAGTTCGTTGAAATTTACACCTAAACATTGCTCTTTTGTACCTGCACCTAGCAACTCAATAAACGCTTCATTGCACTCCGTTATTATCAAGTTGGGAGTCAGTACCAACATAGGCTCTCTAGAACTGGCAAACGCAGAGGCCATCAAATGAAACGATTGTTCTGCTTTTCGCTGTTGAGTGATATCTTTTGTGGTACCAACAATATGAAGTGCTTCTCCTGCTAATCCTCGTCGAAGCACGCGCCCCCTTAAACGTACCCACTGGTAGTCACGATCTAGTTTTAAGCGAAATGAAAACTCAATGCGCTCACGATTACCGTGCAGTGCCATGGTCCAATGAAACTGCAAATTCTCCATATCGTCTTCATGCACGCGCCGCATTAACTGAATAAGCGTACCTGACCACGTTGAAACGCTTTCAGAATGTAGCGAAAAAGAACGGATTTCCATCACATCCGTTTCAGCTTGCCAACTCCAAAATGACTCTTGTGACGCCCACAGTGCAAGCTCGAGGTTCTTCTGGGCAAGCTTGCTTTGCTGTAGCATGTTGTACATGTCTAGACTTTTTTGGGTCAGAATAGCTTCCGCTGACTCCCGTGCAACACGTTGACGTTTTAACCGCCTTTGCAAAACGGCAAATTGCTTTTCTGTGTAAGTCGATTTGCCTGACATAACTGTATTACTGCAATAGTGAAATGCTAAATTCGTAAGTATGAGGCTTATCTATCTGATAGGTTTCCCGCGCTAATTTACACCCATAGAAGTCGGCAGCGGCATCCATAAGCCCTTCGGCTAAAGAAAAAAGTTCTCGCTCTGAGTAGTATTGAAGACGCATTGCATTATCGGTGCGTGAAAGCACCGTAAATCGGGGAAGATCCGCATCGGGATATAACTTCTTCACCTGCACATGGATATCGCCATCCAGATGCTCAAGCATATCTAACATTCCATTGGCATTTGCGAGCACTTCGCCGTGCACAGCACCAAGCTTTCCAAAAAGGTAATAGCCAAAATCATATAAAAGTTCATTGGCCGATTTACCTGTTTTTTTCACTAAAACGCTGAGCAAGCGCTGCATTTCTTCAAAAGGGTAGTAACCAACCGCTGTGTACGCTCCGTCATTCTCTAGCTCTGCTTCAACAATGACATCGTCAGCAAACTCTGGTGACACCTTTTCTTCCAGCATATCAATTAACGATGTAAAAACTATGCCTAGCATGTACGTTCCTCATTTAGTTTCTTTTATGAGTGTAGTCCAGCTAAGCATAAGAACAACTTAAACTTTCTGGTAAAATTAGCATTCGTCAATCTACAAAAGCTTTTCAATACGCATAAAAAAAGCGCCTGTATCGGCGCTTTTTTTATGCATGGTTTACTCAGTCTTCTGTTGAAGAAGCACTTT
Source organism: Alteromonas sp. KC3 (assembly GCF_016756315.1). Taxonomy (NCBI): domain Bacteria; kingdom Pseudomonadati; phylum Pseudomonadota; class Gammaproteobacteria; order Alteromonadales; family Alteromonadaceae; genus Alteromonas; species Alteromonas sp. KC3. The sequence continues at coordinate 402,932 of NZ_AP024235.1, read as the reverse complement.
CCTCGAAGACCACTTCAACGCTGTCTACACGCTGTAAGCCGCGTGGAAGTTTGTTTCCGCGACGTCCACGTTCGCCTTGATAATGGGTTAAATCGTCCGCAGTAAGCGTCATGTTGCGCTTGCCTGCTGATACTTTGATAGACGCACCATCAGGCACCACGGTCAGTACTTTGACAAATTCTTCGCGAGACTTCGCCTTGGCTGAAGGAATATTGATGAGCTTATTCCCTTTCCCCTTCCCAAGGCTTGGTAAGTCTTTCAGCGGGAACAATAACATACGACCTTCGTTTGAAATACTCAAACACCAGTCAGATTCAGGGTTAGACACAGCAGTAGGCTTCATCACTTTGGCCGCAGTGGGCAATGACAAATACGCTTTACCCGCCTTATTTTTGCTTACCATATCTTTGAACGTACCCACAAAGCCGTAGCCTGCATCAGAGCCGACTAAAAACTTACTTTCATCCTGCGCCATAATGACATGTTCGAAGGATTCTCCGCCGACAATACTGAAGCGCCCTGTTAGCGGCTCTCCTTGGCTTCTGGCCGATGGAAGCCCATGCGCATCGCAAGCAAAGGTACGCCCTGATGTGTCCATAAAGACCGCAGGTTGGTTACTTTTACCTTCAGCACTCGATAAGTAAGCATCGCCAGCCTTATAGCTTAAACCTTCTGCATCAATGTCATGCCCTTTCGCACAACGCGCCCATCCCTTTTCAGACAGTACAACTGTGACTGATTCAGCAGGTACTAGCTCTTTTTCAGATAGGGCTTTTGCTTCGCCACGCTCTATAATTGGTGAGCGACGGTCGTCACCGTATTTTTCAGCGTCAGCGAGAATTTCTTTTTTAATCAGCGTCTTCAAGCGACGATCTGACCCTAGTAATTGCTGAAGCTTGTCACGCTCTGCTGCCAATTCATCTTGCTCACCCTTAATTTTCATTTCTTCGAGCTTCGCAAGATGACGAAGTTTCAATTCTAAAATGGCTTCTGCTTGTTTATCACTTAAGCCAAAACGCGACATTAATTCTGGCTTTGGCTTATCGTAAGTGCGGATAATTTCGATAACTTCATCGATATTTAAAAACGCAATTAACAAACCTTCTAGAATGTGCAGTCGAGCAAGCACTTTATCTAAGCGATACTGCAATCGACGCGTCACCGTGTCTTTGCGATATTGCAACCACTCCCACAGGATAGTGCGCAAGTCTTTCACTTGTGGACGCCCATCAAGTCCTATCATGTTCAAATTCACACGATAGTTCTTCTCCAAATCGGTGGTAGCGAATAAATGTTGCATTAATTGTGTTACATCAACGCGGTTAGAGCGAGGCGTGATGACCAAACGTGTTGGGTTTTCATGATCCGATTCATCGCGAAGATCGCTTACCATCGGTAGCTTCTTCGCCTGCATTTGTGCGGCTATTTGCTCAAGAATTTTGGCTCCTGACGCTTGGTGCGGAAGTGCGGTAATAATGACATCACCATTTTCTTCCATATATACAGCGCGCATTTTTATTGAGCCACGTCCTGTTTCATACAGTTTTTGTATATCCGCTTTCGGTGTAATGATTTCAGCTTCGGTTGGATAATCTGGCCCGTTTACGTGCTCAAGCACATCTTTTAACTCGGCCTTGCTGTCATCAAGTAGCATGGCACACGCATTGGCAAGTTCTCTCACGTTGTGCGGGGGAATATCCGTTGCCATGCCCACGGCAATACCCGTCACGCCGTTAAGAAGTATATGAGGTAAACGCGCTGGCAATACACTTGGCTCTTCTAAGGTACCGTCAAAGTTAGGGACCCAATCTACTGTGCCTTGACCTAACTCATTGAGCAGTACTTCCGCGAAGCGTGACAACTTTGCCTCGGTATAACGCATCGCAGCAAATGATTTTGGATCGTCAGGTGCTCCCCAGTTGCCTTGACCGTCAACTAAGGGATAACGGTACGAAAATGGCTGAGCCATGAGCACCATTGCTTCATAACAAGCTGAATCACCATGAGGATGAAATTTACCTAGCACGTCACCCACCGTACGCGCCGACTTTTTGTACTTTGCGTTCGCGCTTAGGCCAAGATCTGACATCGCATATATAATTCGACGCTGCACAGGCTTTAAGCCGTCTGCAATATGGGGAAGCGCCCTATCCATGATGACGTACATGGAATAGTTAAGATAAGCGTCTTCGGTGAAACGTCGCAGAGGAAGTTGTTCTACCCCGTCGCGGCTAATGATGATCTCGTCACTCATGATGTTTATTCATTTTGTTATTTATACTGAAGTGTTCGCAAGAACCTATTATTACTAAGCAGATATTTTAGCGCAATTACCCGCTAGCTTATTGTGGGGTAAACCGTGTTTAGGTGCAATCCTTGTTATACAAACTGTTAAGCTGTGTACGTTGGCCTTTACCGTAGACTTTGTCATTACACTAAGACAGTGGTTTAATACAAAAAAGGGTAGAGCCTAGAGCGTGTTGACCTTTGCGGTACACTTTTTGTTCATTCCAAGCGAGTATCAGGCAATGAGCGAGTTGCGTGGTTTGGTTATTCCAAATTAGCGACGAGTAAAGCCGCATGAGGCTCGCTTGGATGAACCTTTCAGGCAGCAATTGTTTAGCATTTATACTGCGTCTGCGCACACTTATGTAGATGGCTACACGACGTGTGCACTTCCTTGTCTAAATGCTAAACACTTTGCTGCAAAAACGTACGGCAAAGGTCAACACGCTCTAGAAATACAAAGAATAAATCATGACGACTAAGCACTATTTTCGCGTTTTACTACTATTAGCATGCCTTGCGTGTATCACGGTGTCGTCGTTGGCTCGGGCACAACACATTCAGCAGCTTTTTGACGAACAGAGCACTCTCGATTTATCTGACTCCTTGTATTTTTTGTTTGAAACAGACTATCAACTCACCATTAGCGACGTGTCACGCCGTCGTAATGACTTTTTGATGCACCCCCACGACAATCCAAATTTTGGCTTTCGCAATAATGGTATGTGGCTACTTACCCGTGTTGCCAATGTATCGAATGAAAAAGACTGGGTGTTCACAATTAACTTTAGTCAACTTGATAGCGTTGACTTTTACGTCGTACAAGACGGCAAAGTCATAAAGCAAAGTCATCAAGGCAAAGCCCAGAAAGAGCAGCGTTTTCGTGTCCCCACGCTGCGCGTTCAGCTTAATAATAGTGAACCTATTGAACTCTACATCCGCATAGAAAGTCGCTCCTCAAGTTTGATTGCGCCTTTAAGAGTGCAAGCAGAACCATTGCATAGCAGCTACTTTCAGATGGACAGTCTCTTGTGGGGTTTGTTCTACGGCGGCTTGTTAATTCTTGCAGTATACAACTTAGCACTGTTTTTCGGCGTGAAAGAAAAGAGTCTGATTGCCTACGTCGGCTATATCCTTGCGGTTATTTTATGGCAGTTTGTGTGGGGAGGGCATACTCACTTAATATTTAGTTCAGGGATCCCATTATGGCTTGTCGGTCATAGTGAACTCATTTTCGTTATTATTGGCATTAGTTCAGGCCTCTTCACCGTCACGTTTTTAGAAACTGAAGAGCATGCACCTACTGCGCATCCAATTATAAAGATATTGCTTGTGTGCCAAGTACTCACAGGGGTGGCATGCTTTATTGATTTACTTCCCCCCATATGGAAAAACAACCTGGTTTATGGCGTGGGGCTTATCGCCATTTTAAGCTATATTTCTGCGGGTTTTGAGGCGTTTTTCAATAAGTTTAAACCCGCGCGCTACTTTATTTTTGCTTGGACGATGCTCGCCACTGGCGCCATTATTGGCATGTTGAGTTTAGTGGGCGTGTTGCCGTCAAACGACTTCACAACGTACTGCTTCCAAGTGGGCGTTTTCTTAGAGTCAGGCTTGTTCTCATTCGCGCTAATGGAGAAAAGCCGCAGTCAGTTAGAGAACGAGGTGGAGCAAGCGACCAACGACTTACGCAACAATATGGAACTCATTGAAGAGCAAAACGCACGTCTAGATATTGCCCGTAAGGATGCAATTAAAGCAAGCAATGTGAAATCACAGTTTCTTGCCAACATGAGTCATGAAATCAGAACGCCTCTTAACGCCATTTTGGGTTTTAGTAAGGAGTTGAATAATGCCGCTTTACCGCCTGATCAACAAGAGCAGGTACGCATTGTCAATACTGCGGCAGATAACCTATTAACCATTGTTAACGACGTGCTCGATTTTTCAAAAATTGAAGCGGGTAAGCTTAAAATCAACAATCAACCGTTTGCCCCTAACAAGTTACTCGAAGAGATGGTCACCATTATGGCGAAGTCATCTCACAGTAAACGTATTGAGTTTGTTTTCGACTTAGGGCCTTTACCAGAAAAGCTTATTGGCGATGTTTTTCGTATTAAGCAGGTTCTCAATAACCTGTTGAGCAATGCGCTTAAATTCACTTCTCACGGCATCATTCGCTTTGCGGTACATGGTCGCTCTCTTCCACACGGTATTCACGAACTTAACATTACCGTTGAAGATACAGGTATTGGAATTAGCCGTCAGGATCGTAAAAAGCTATTTAGTGCCTTTTCGCAAATTGATGATGCGCTTAACAGAAGCTATCAAGGTACTGGGCTCGGCTTGGTCATTAGTAAAGAGTTAGTGCGGTTGATGAACGGCGAACTCACGCTTAAAAGTACAGTTGGCCAGGGTTCAACTTTTTGCGTTTCGCTGCGCATGAACCAACTCAGTCAAAAGTTTTCGCTATCTTCAGATGAAGACTGGCAGAACAAGCGCGTGGTGCTATTCGATCCAGTCCCAGCCACTCGCCGCGCTAGCGCCAATATGCTTAGCGCGCTAGGCGCAAATATCATTTCTGTTGAGTCGTTAGATTTCCTTGCAACGCTCAATGACCAATATGACTTTTTGATGGCGACGGTGCCAGTGTCTAAACTGGCTTATCGCGATAGTTATCTTAGCCGCTTCGTTCATTTTCCTGCTAAAAAACGGGTGTTGTGGTACTCAGGTCCAGAACCTTTTGTACAGTATCCTAGCCTACCTCAACATTTTTACTCTCAGGTCAGAATGCCGATGACGTTAACCAAATTGGACAACTTAGTTCATCAGCAAAGCACACCCGTCAAAAATGCGATGCAAGAACGTATCGAGATTCTGCCGCGGGCAAAAGTGTTGGCCGTTGATGATATGGAAATGAACTTAAAACTATTGCATACATGGTTAGACAATTCGCCGGTCGCGCTTACTACGACGATTAGTGGTCAAGATGCCGTTAATCAGTGTCAAACTCAAGAATTCGACTTAATTCTAATGGATGTGCAAATGCCAGGGATGGACGGATTACAAGCCACGCGAGAAATAAGAAAGTCACCTTTGAATATGGGAACGCCTATTGTTGCGGTAACTGCACATGCCTTTAAGGAAGAGCAAGAGCGTCTGCTTGCTTCGGGTATGGATGATTATTTGCCAAAACCAATTGAAGTTGAGCTACTGATCGATTTGATAAAAAGTTGGTGTCATGACGTTGAGCCTAGCAATATTGTCTTCCCCTCTATCGATTGGCAACTTGCACTAAAGCGTGCCAATCAAAACCAAAATACCGCAAGAGAACTGCTAGAAAACTTCATTTCATTGCTGCCAAGTGCCATTGAAATCATAGAGTCGATGTGGAGCGCGCGTGACTTCACGGGTCTTAAAGCCGAAGTGCACAAACTGCACGGAGCTTGTTGTTACACTGGATTGCCACGGTTACAGGAGTTGGTTAGTGAACTAGAAAGCGCACTTAAACGTGAATTGGTTGAGGAGGTTCAATCACTTATTCCTGAATTGATAAAAGAATCGGAAAAGGTACTGTCTGAAAATAATGGCACTCACTAGTGCCATTAGTCTTGCTGTCTTGCTTGTTGGCAAGACGCAATCAAACGCGCAAAGTCTTGCGCGTCTCTGTCTAATTCAGAGCTTGCAATAAAAATATCGAACCCAAGACGCTTTCTAAGCTCAACCATACGGTGCGCCAGCATTGCTTTAATGCCATTGATAACCGTTCCATCTTCCATTACGTATTGTTTATCGTCAAACATGGATTGCTCATAGCAACTACCAGATGCACAATTTTCATCCGTATTTTGCATTAACAGAGGACGCTGCTCCATCAATAGATGGGTCGCTAATCGAGGCGAAATGGTATGCAGAAAATCAGTATAACTCTTAAGCTTAAAGCCGACGGTTTCCAGCGGAACATGCTCTAGTCCGTGCCGCACTCTCGGGCAATCTGCACGTTGCAGATTATCCCAGTGAATACGCCAACTCCCCAAACGATGCTGATAAGTTATGTAGTCTTTCGCTATCTCAAGACTGTAGTCTGGCTCGCGAAGTTTGAAGTAGCCAACGAGCAAACATACCAGCGCCGCACTCGTGATGAAAATGCCCGCTAAGAAAAGCCAATCAGGCATAAAAGATAGCCAAAGGGCGGCAATTACCAGGCCCACAGCACCAATTACTAGGCTTGTAATACCATTACCTTTAGACGCAGCTTTTATGTAAATAGAGGCTTCGCTATTTCCAGACATAAAAATACACTACCAACATAATTATGGCCCACACCACATACAACCTAATGCGCTTACATTTAACGCATTCAGTATGCCACCAACGCTTAAACACATTCATTAAATCGCACCCGTTTGTACGTTTGCTGACTATGGGTAGTTTACCCGATTGCGTAAAAAGGTTATGTGCTTTTTCACCCACTCTATCGGCTAAGCTACCACCACGTTGCGGTGACGGTAACGCTGAAAAGCCGCAACAATCGTTGGTGTAAATACCAAAGAAAGAATAACCGAGAAACCTACACCACCGGCCAGCACAACCGCGAGTGGTGGCCAGAAGCTTCCGTCACTAAATAGAAGCAAAGGTATAAGACCACCTACTGTTGTGAAGGTAGTTGAGAGTATATGGCGGCTGCAACTCATGGTTTCTTCGACAATGGCTTTAGTGTCGCCACGCTTCGCTTGAGGATTCGCATTTATTGCTGCGATAACGACGATTGAACCGTTAATGGCCACGCCAATAAGACCTGCACACCCTAGCAACGGATTAAAGCCAACAGGTAAACCTGAAAGCCACAAGCTAAACATTCCTAGTCCTACCGATAAAATAGCAACGAGCCCAATAACACCCGCCATACGTAAGCTGGTAAAAGTAAGAATAAGTGTTGTCACCATAAGTACGAGAAGCACGGGTGCATATGTCGCAAGTTTGCCTAATGCTTGTTGCTGCTCATCCGCGTCTCCGGCTAAGTGAATACGGTAGCCTTCTGGTAAAACTAACCGAGTCTCTAGCAGATCGCGCAGTTGGTTGCTAGCGTCGATAGCAGGTACACCTGGCAGTAAGAATGCCTGAATACGGTTTAATCTTTCACCATCTAATCGCGTGATACTGCTTGTAGCAGGTTGCAATGATAGCGTGGTTACCGCTGCTAGCGGTGACCATGAAATAGCATTGTCACCTGCCACTGGAATTGGCATCGCATCCACACCTGCCACATTTTGTCTAAAGGCTTTGTCGATACGCACTCGAACAGGGATCTCTTCGGTACTTTCCAGTACTGACCCGCCAGTAATGCCTGAGAAGTTAACTTGCATTTGACTCGCTAACTCAGAAAGCGTCAGGCCAAGATAGGATAAATTGTCACTATCGGTGTTAACTTTAAGTTCGGGCTCGCCCATAGATATACTGGCAATTGATTGTGAAATTCCGTCGACTTCAGACATCAACATTCTTACCTTATCACCAAGGTCATTTAGAATATTGAGATCTGGTCCAAAAATCTCTACCTCAACAGGGGCTGCAATGGGTGGACCTTGCCCAAAAGCGCGCACCACAATCTGCACTTCAGGATGAGTGGTATCCAAGTCTCGCTGCAACTTGCCTACTAAGTGTGCCGCACTCTCAACCGTGTCAGTCGTAACAACAGCATTGGCGAAATAAGGCATGTTGTCACGGGTCATCATTTGATTGTAATAGACCGAAGGAGCAGCCCCCCCCACCAGCCAACTTACTTGTTCAACGCCATTTTCGGCGCGTATCACTTCATCAATACGTTTAACATAGTGGGTGGTGTTCTCGATACTGCTCCCTTCTTTAGTCCACAAGTAGACTTCAAATTGATCGCGATCAGCGCTTGGGAAGAACACATTTGCAAGGGTTGAAGACAACGCAAAGCCCGATAAACAAAGCACACTCACTAGCGGTAAAACTAATAAAGGTTGTTTAATCCATCGTCCTAATTGCTTACTGAATGCGAAACTCAATGAAGGGGTTTGAATACCCACTTTCCACCAAGACGTTGATGCTGCTGATTGGGGTGATGCACCGTCATTTTTGGGTAAAAATCGCGCAGCTAATGCAGCAATAATCGTCAGTGAGATAAACAAAGAGCCGATTAATGCCATGACGACACTAATTGCAATAGGCCCTACAAAGTCACCAATATTGCCATCGAGCAAAAAGATGGGCATAAAGCCTAAAATTGTAGTTAACGTTGAGGCAAGCAGTGGAGCGAATAGGTGTGACACACTTTTCGCCATTGCACCAACACGAGTAAGGTTAGGATCCTGCAGGTTTATTCGTATCTCATCAGTAATCACAATCGCGTTATCGATAAGTAAACCGATTGCGATGATCATGCCGAAAATCGACATTTGGTGGATTTGCTCGTTATAAAAACTAAGGCTAAACAACGCGAAAGCAGCACATAATGGTAGCGCTAATCCAACAATCCATGCGGCTCTGAACCCCATAAACAATAGGATGACGAGCATGACCACAGCGCAACCCATTAATAAATTCATCGATAAATCGGATAATCGTGTAGCAGTATATTCATTCTGCTCAAAGGCAACAGTAGCCTGCAGCGTACCGCTAAAGTCTGCATTGAATTTATCTACGACGTCCAATGCATTCTTAGTCCATACGTCAGAGCGCAATGAAGGCTGCATACGAGCTGCAACGAAAATTGATTCGTCGCCGTTTAGAAATGCAACTTCATTGCGAGGCGTGGTGTAGCTTCGCGTTACAGTAGCAATATCTTCTACGCGTAAGTAACGTCCCTGATTATTTACCAGTGGTATAGACGCGATCATATTAACGCCGTCTAGCCCCTCTCCAACGGTAAAACGCAAGTTACTTTGTTCACTGTTAAGCATACCGGCGGGAAGTTTGGGATCGGCCCGGCTTATCAAGACGCTCACTTGCTGTAGGTTTAAGCCCGTCGCGGCCAACTTAACCGGGTCAATATTCACGCTAATTTCTTCAGAAGGCTCGCCATATACCCGCACTAACTCGGTGCCATTAACATTGCGCAACCTGTCAGTAAGCTCTTGTGCCAATCTCGCCGTCAAGGTGATAGGTGTGGTGTCAGGATAGGTAGCGCGCAGTGACAATAGTAAAGTGAATGCGGTGGCTCCCCGCTTTTCATCAAAAACCGGCGCCATTGCGCCTTCTGGAAACGAGGAAGAAGCTGCGCCAATCGCGTCGCGAATTTCACTGAAGAGTTCTTCATTACTGCTATTATCAACCCAATCTTGCGTTTCAATGAGAATAACGGAAATACCAGCGCGAGATGTGGATTTAACTTCTTTTATCTCAAAGATTTCACGCAACCTGTCTTCTAATACGTCACTCACAAGCGCCTCGACACGCTCGGCAGAAGCCCCTGGGTATTGGGTAATAATAAGTGCATTTCGCGTATCAATTCGGGGGTCTTCAATACGAGGCAATGAGCCTAATGCCGACAAACCAGCCGTTATTAAAATAACTAAGCTCAGTACCAATAAATGCCCTCGTCGGTAAAACAGTGTGTACCAAGGGTAGGCTTTATCGCCTTCGTGGCTAAAAGGATTCATTAACGCGCCCCAGCTTGTTGTTGGCTTGGAAGAGACACCATTTGCCCTGGGGCAAGTTTATGTGTGCCTTCGTTGACAAAAATATCACCATCTTTCAGCGCGCCTCTGACAAACGCATTATTGCCATCGGTATAAACAACCTCAACAACCCGTGCTTCCAACTTAGATTGTGTATCATTAGTGATTACAAAAACACGCCATAAGCCCCTAAGCCCATTACTTAGTGCGTTTACCGGCAGCCATGCACCTTTTTCTTCATGCGAACGAAATCCAGACAAAATAGCCATATCGCCGGGGCGCACAAATTCATTGCTATTTAAGGTAACCAATATATCGACGGTGCGTGTTTGCACGTTTCTGGTAGGCAATACTTGGGTGATCGTTGCTGCAACATCAGTTTTCCCGACTCGCACTAACACTGGCTCATTAACATCGAATTGATCGATTACATCAGCTGGTACAGCAAATCTTGCTTGATATTTATCAATACTGGTCAGCCCAAGAACCGGACTACCAGCAGCGACAACACTGCCTTCATCAAAGAAACGTCGATTTACCACACCATCAAATGGAGATACTAATGCCGCTTTGCTTATTTCCACATCTAGTGAATTTATCGCCGCTTCAATTTCGGTCAGGCGTGCTTTTGACACATCTAAACTTGCTTTGGCCTCATCGAGGCGCTGTGCTGACTCGAGCTTTTTTTCAACAAGCGATACGGTACGCTCATTGTTAACCTTTGCTAATGCCAAGTCTGCTTTTGCCCTTGTGAGGCTGGCCTGTAGTTCTTGGCGACGTGCTTTTAGACGTGCAATGTCTTGCTGCGCAAGCACATCGCCTTTCTTAACCATGTCCCCTTCTTCTGCGAGCATGGCGACAACTTGACCACCTACATCAAAAGACAAAGATGTCGCTTTTGGTGATTCTATTAACCCAAACACATTCACGGGGGTATCGAAGCCTTCCTGAATTCGAACTGTACCCGTTGAAACTGCTACTGGAATACGCGCTTCTGGTGTTTGCGTGGCATTTCCAACGCCTGCCATCATGAGCAAAATAACCAGTGCTGCAATAAAAATAGAAATCGAGATAACAAGTTTAAAATGGCCGCCTTTCGTTGGCACCTGCGCAGCAGTCATAACTTTTCCTTTATCTTTCCTGAGGCGATTTGTTTTTATCGGCAACAAATACACGCTCTTAAGACCTAACTGTATGTTGATACGGCTTTTATCAACAATCGTCAATGTGTGTTTAGCGACGTTTGCATACTCTTGCATACGCTTAATACTATGCTAATATATAAATACTAGACCGTCCAGTTTGATTATTATTAATTTTAAGAGAGATACAGTGGCAACCACCAGAAAGCAAGGTAGACCAAAAAGCGAAGAAAAAAATAGCCTGATCTTAAATGCTGCGTCGTGTTTGTTTTTAAAAGACGGGTTTGCCAATACCTCTATGGATACGGTTGCCAAAGCATCTGGGGTTTCTAAACAAACTGTTTATTCGCATTTTGAAAGCAAAGACACACTATTTCAGGCTGCTATCACATCTAAATGTCGCTCTTATCAGCTTGATACACAGCAGCTTATCGAAGCCTCTTCAGGAGCATTATCATTTTGTGAGTGTATGACAAAAGTGGGCGCACAGTTTGTACGCCTTTTACAAGATAAAGAAGCGGTTGCGATGTTCAGAGTGATTATTGCCGAGGCTGTTAATAATGCACATGTTGCAACGCTGTTTTATCAAGCAGGGCCGCTAGCGTCTCTTGCAACACTGAGTGACGTAGTTGAACAATACGGGCAGGGAAAGCTTACGAAAGCTCGCGCTCACGAACTTGCACTCGACTTTTGCTCATTGTTGAAAGGTGAATTTCACACCATGATGCTGTGTGGCATTCAAGCACCTATGGAAGAACAAGATATCGAGCCCTACGTCACTCGAGCGGTAGAGAAAGTGAATTTGTTATTTACGCACTATATGTCACAGGCCAAATAAGTCAGTGTTGACTGGGTTTTGACACCTATCACTCTTTGCGCTTATTTTTTGGCAAAGCTTGCACTATTTATCCCTCTTGTCATGATGACTTAGCGGTGTTCGTATTATACACTAGCGCCGTTTTCGTTGATGATTGAGTGACTCATGTCTGACTTTACCGGTAACCACATTCTTTCGGTTAATCAATTCGATCGCGAGGCCATTGAGAAAGTGTTCTCAGTTGCCGATTCCATGCAACCCTACGCTCGACGTCAAAAGCGCACTACCGTACTCGACGGTGCTATTTTGGGTAATCTCTTTTTTGAGCCAAGTACTCGAACTCGCGTGAGCTTTGGCACAGCCTTTAATCTACTTGGCGGTGAAGTAAGAGAGACTACTGGCATGTCAAGCTCGGCGCTGGCTAAAGGCGAATCACTTTATGATACCGCCCGTGTTCTAAGCGGCTATTCTGACATTATCGCCATGCGACACCCTGCCGCGGGCTCAGTTGCTGAATTCGCAGAAGGCAGTCGCGTCCCTGTCATTAATGGCGGTGATGGCGCTAACGAACACCCGACTCAAGCACTGCTAGATTTATTCACTATTCAGCGCGAATTAGAATACAACGGCCGCGGCATTGATGGCCTTCATATCGCCATGATTGGCGACTTGCGTTATGGCAGAACGGTACACTCGCTATCACGCTTGCTGTGTCTGTTTAAAAACGTGCGTTTTACACTCATTTCGCCAAAAGAATTAGCCATGCCGCAGCCGGTCATTGACGCGATAGAAAACGCGGGTCATCAGCTTACGATTACCGAGACATTAGAAGGTAATATGGATGCTGATATCTGCTATCAAACCCGTATCCAGGAAGAGCGCTTTCCGTCGCAAGAAGAAGCCAATAAGTATCGCGGTAAATTCAGACTTAATCAGTCTATTTACACCAAACACTTCCAATCAAAGACCGTTATTATGCATCCACTTCCGCGAGACTCACGTATGGAAGCCAATGAATTGGATAACGATCTAAACCTCAATCCAAACCTTGCCATTTTTAGACAAACCGACAATGGTGTACTGGTAAGAATGGCACTTTTTGCGTTAACGCTAGGTGTTGAAAACTTAGTAACGAAATACGAACGCGATGTGGTTTGGTACAGCAATAAGAGTAAGTAATTACATGCAAAAATCTGAAGCCCTTTTTGCCCGTGCGCAAAAAACTATCCCTGGCGGCGTTAATTCACCAGTGCGTGCGTTCAAGGCCGTAGGCGGCACGCCACGCTTTATCACCAAAGCTGACGGGGCATACATGTGGGATGCCGATGGCAAACAGTACATTGACTATATTCAGTCTTGGGGCCCAATGATTTTAGGCCACAATAATGCCAAAATTCGTGAGGCTGTTATTGCCGCATCGCATAATGGATTGTCATTTGGCGCACCGACTGAAGCTGAAATTATTATGGCTGAAATGGTAAGCGAACTGGTTCCTTCAATGGAAATGGTTCGCATGGTGAACTCGGGTACCGAGGCGACCATGTCGGCTATTCGCTTGGCCCGTGGTTACACCAGTCGCAACAAAATCGTGAAATTTGAAGGTTGCTACCACGGTCACGCCGACTCATTGCTTGTAAAGGCTGGCTCTGGCGCCCTTACCCTTGGCGTACCTAGCTCTCCGGGCGTGCCTGCCAATGTGGCTGAGCACACGTTGACGGTTGAATACAACAACATCGATAGCGTAAAAGAGGTATTCGCCGCTCACGGAGATGATATCGCGTGTATTATTGTTGAGCCTGTAGCGGGCAACATGAACTGCATTCCTCCTGTTGAAGGTTTCTTGGAAGGATTGCGTGCGGTTTGTGATGAATACGGCAGCGTACTTATTTTTGACGAAGTGATGACTGGCTTTCGCGTATCACGCGGCGGTGCACAGGAGCGTTACAACGTAAAACCTGACCTTACGTGTTTAGGAAAAGTCATCGGCGGCGGCATGCCAGTAGGCTGCTTTGGTGGCCGCAAAGATATTATCACCCATATCGCGCCAACAGGCCCAATTTATCAAGCAGGCACCTTATCAGGTAATCCAGTAGCAATGGCTGCTGGTTTGGCTGCCATGCAGCAAATTCAACAACCAGATTTGTATGACTCTATTTTTGAGAACACGCAGGCACTCGTTGATGGTTTCCAAGCCATTGCTGATAAGCACAATATTAGTTTAACCACGAATATTGCCGGCAGTATGTTTGGTATTTTCTTTACCGATGTGGAGAAGGTGACTAACTACAAGCAAGCCATAAACTGCAATACTGAGCAATTTAATAAGTTTTATCACGGCATGCTAAATGAAGGCGTTTATCTAGCCCCTGCATCTTATGAAGCAGGCTTCGTCTCTAAAGCCCACGATGCGTCTATTATCGAAAAGACACTTGCGGCGGCAGACAAAGTATTTGCTACCCTTTAACACTGAATTAATAAAGCAAAAGCCCCGATATCGGGGCTTTTTTGTATCTTTTTCTCGACTAATTAAACAACTAATCGTGAGATAACTTGGCTTGCTGCCGTATAAAGGCGATAGACGGCGCAAAAAATGCCGCCCCTGTCTCGGCGCTAGTAAAGTCTAACCAACGGTCATAATCACCTTCGCCATTACCGTAAATTTGGCTATGCAACATATCTTTAAATGGTCTGGCACTTGCACTGCAACTTACAAAAAACAATCCTTGTGATGCCATATCACCATACGGCATGCCTTGTTTTATCAGTCGTGGCTCATCGCTATCAGGAGTCGCGCTACATGCTCGCACGTTATGTGATGAAGCAGATTGTTCGCTACTCACCAAATTATGTTCTTGAGTAGTACCCATCACCTGTTCTTGCTGGCGACTTGATAAGCTTCCCCAACGCCGCAAATCGTGACGATAGCGCTGCACGTGTACGTAGCTGCCACCCGCAAAGTCGGGATCATCCTCGCCGATCACCGCAATTTGTCTTCGCTTCATTCCCCGCGGATTGTCTGAAGCATAAAGAAAACCATTTAGATCTCTTCCATCGAGGTAGCGAAAGCCGCGAATTTGCTCAACCAGCTCAACGTGAATACGCAGTAAGTCCATTACCTCAATACCAACGGCATGGCAAATGTCTAATCTATCAGCGCGAATTTGAATAAAGATATCGCAGGGCATAGTGGGCGCACTTCTATCTTCGCACTGCATATCGGGAAACGGCGTTAGCTCGACGGGGATAAGTCCAGGATACACTTCAGTCCAATAACTAGTACCAATGGCCACCACGCCTGTCACCATGGCTTCATAATGCTCGTTTTCAAAGTGTTCAAAAATATCTAACACACGAGACAATTTGGCTCTTACTGCTTCACTGTCATCATCAATAACATTCAGCATTAAATACTGTGCGTGTAGGTTAGGTTCCGCGCAAATGCCTTTTTGTGGTTGTGTCATTGCCGCTCTTATTTTTATTAAAATGTGTATACCCAGCTTCTATAGGACATTACTGCTCACTCACGCCCTATTTTAAGACAAACACCAGCCACTAAACGGTACAACCTTTTACCGCGTGTGCGTGTAATGCCTTTTATTTAACTAGTGTGCTTAATAGCCCGCTGCTTGTCCATCTTTTCGACTCTCAGACGCCCCAAAATAAACACCTTTTTGCTTGTCCCACGCAATGGCTTGGTAGCCGCCAAATGCGCCTACTACGCGTTGTAATTTATGCCCGCGTTCCATTAACTCTCGCTGGACGGTTTCACTGAACCCCGATTCTAGGCTTACATATCCGCCATCCATCATTAGCGCTCCCGTCGGGCTGCTTGAGCCGCTGTGTAAAATACGCGGGGCATCGCCAGCTTCTTGTAAATTCATGCCAAAGTCGAGAATATTCACAATGATTTGTGCATGCATTTGCGGCTGTGTACCACCGCCCATCACACCAAAACTCATCACAGGTTCGCCGTTACGGGTAACGAAAGCAGGAATAATGGTATGGAACGGCCTCTTACCGGGGCGATACTCGTTAAAATGCCCCTCTTCCAGCGTGAACATTTCACCGCGATTTTGAAGAATAAAACCCAGCCCCGGCGGCGTCATTCCAGACCCCATACCGCGATAGTTACTTTGAATAAGTGACACCATATTACCGTCTTTGTCGGCAACGGTTAGGTAGATGGTATCCCCTTCATAAATACCTGCATCCACACGCATGGCTGCTTTCTCATTATCGATAAGTTTTTGCCTTTCTTTGGCATAGTCTTTTGAAATAAGCCAATCTACGGGAATGTCATTAAATGCAGGGTCTGCGTAAAACTTTGCTCTGTCTTCAAACGCTAACTTTTTCGCTTCTACAAAGGTGTGGATATAGTCAGCAGAGTTAAACCCCATGCCTTCAATATCGTAGCGCTCGAGTACATTCAAAATTTGAAGTGCAGCGATACCCTGACCATTGGGCGGTAACTCCCAAACGTCGTACCCACGATAATTTGCTGATACAGGCTCAACCCACTCAGAGGTGTGCGATGCTAAATCTTGGTATGACAAAAAGCCGCCCTGAGCTTTCATATAAGCATCAATAGTGCGAGCGATATCGCCTTTATAAAACGCGTCTCTTCCGCCCGTTGCAATTTTTTCGTAGGTTACCGCAAGGCCAGGGTTTTTGAATATGTCGCCCTTTTTCGGTAGCTTTCCATCTATTAGAAAGGTCTCAGCAAAGCCATCGTAATGGCCTATTCGCGCGTTATTCATTTCCCAGTAATAGGCAATCAGCTCAGACACAGGAAAGCCTTCTCGTGCGTATTTGATGGCAGGAGTAAGTAGCGTGGTCATTGGCAATTTGCCGAATTTCTCGTGCAACTCAAACCACCCATCAACGGCGCCTGGAACAGATACGGGTAAGGGTCCAAACTTGGGAATGGTATTGTGACCACGCTCTGCGAAAACATTCTTTGTCAGCTGCCTAGGAGAACGCCCAGAAGCATTTAAGCCCACTAGCTTTTGCTCTTTTGCATCCCAAACGATGGCAAATAAGTCTCCACCCACTCCGCAGCCGGTTGGTTCGACAAGGCCTAGCATGGCGTTTGCGGCTATGGCAGCGTCAACGGCACTACCGCCTTGTTTTAAAATATCTAACGCCACCTGCGTGGCTAAAGGTTGACTAGTAGCGGCCATACCGTTTTGTGCAATAACTTCAGAGCGGCTGGCAAAGGGTTTACCAGTAATTCGATCGTAGGCATGATTAGACACACTGACAAATACAAGCAATGCCGCCACTAAACGTACTTTTAACGCCATAGTTTTCCCTTAACAGCAACAGCACCTTTTTCTTATACGTAAACACTAGGTGAGCGTTTATAGCAAAAGGCACCCTTATTATTGTTTTTCTACACCTAACTCGATGAATGAAAAGCGCTACTTTTTCTTCATCATACCCACCCTAGTGTAGCGTTATTGTCACAATACGGCTAATGCCAATGCTAAAATGAAAAAAGCCCCGCAGATGCGGGGCTTAAGTGAAGTAATATAGGCATTATTATTGTTGTTGTCGTGTTGCCTAATCGTGACTTACTTACGAACGGCTGCTTGTAAAGTCTGGGTATGCTTCCAAACCACACTCGCTCATATCTACACCGTCGAATTCTTCTTCTTCGCTTACACGGATACCCATAACCGCTTTCAGTACTAGCCATACCACTAGACTTACTACGAATACCCAAACAAAGATTGTCGCTGCACCAATAAGCTGACCAGTAATGCTTGAACCGTCATTAGTGAAAGGTACAAGGATAAGACCAAGCAGACCTACTACACCGTGAACAGAAATTGCACCTACTGGATCATCAATCTTAAGCTTATCAAGACCAACAATGCTTAGCACTACAAGGATACCACCAAGACCACCGAATAGTGTTGCCTCTAGTGGCGTCGGCGTAGAAGGTTCTGCAGTAATCGCTACAAGACCCGCCAACGCACCGTTAAGTACCATAGTAAGGTCAGCTTTACCGAATAAGATACGCGCTACAATTAACGCTGCAATTGAACCACCCGCAGCAGCGGCATTAGTGTTCATAAATACAATGGCTACTGAGTTTGCACTTTCAACAGTCGCTGTAGCAAGTACAGAACCGCCGTTAAAACCAAACCAGCCCATCCAAAGAATGAATGTACCTAGAGTAGCAAGCGGAAGGTTAGCACCTGGGATAGCATTCACTTTGCCGTCTGCAGTGTATTTGCCTTTACGTGCACCAAGTACAAGCACACCAGCTAATGCTGCCGCAGCACCTGCCATGTGAACAATACCTGAACCTGCAAAGTCAGAGAAACCTAGGTCGCCAAGCGTATACATACCAAATACGGCTTCGCCGCCCCATGTCCATGCGCCTTCCATTGGGTAGATGAAACCTGTCATCACAACAGCGAACGCTAAGAATGCCCAAAGCTTCATACGCTCAGCAACTGCGCCCGATACAATAGACATTGCTGTTGCAACAAATACTACTTGGAAGAAGAAGTCAGCAGAAGGTGCATACGTTGCTGGATCTTCAGCAACACCCGTTGCGCCATCAGCCATAATACCGCTTAGGAAAGGGCCCCAGTCGCCGCCACCGTACATAATGCCGTAGCCACATACCATGTACATGGTGCAAGCGATAGCAAATAGTGCAACGTTTTTAGTTAGAATTTCAGTGGTGTTTTTCGCTCGAACCAAACCTGCTTCAAGCATCGCAAAGCCCGCAGCCATCCACATGACTAGCGCACCGCAAATTAGAAAGTAAAAGGTATCTAGCGCATACCCGAGTTCAAAAGTGATTTCCATTATTGTGTTCTCCGCAAATTCTTCGTTGTGGCTTACAGCGCGTCGCTATCCGACTCACCAGTTCGAATACGAACGGCGTGTTCAAGGTCGTAAACAAATACCTTGCCGTCACCAATTTTGCCTGTTTTGGCTGCGCCAACGATGGCTTCAACCAGGCGCTCTACTTGGTCGTCCTGAACTGCAATTTCCAGTTTGACTTTAGGTAGAAAATCCACCTGATATTCCGCTCCGCGGTAAAGTTCTGTGTGTCCCTTTTGACGTCCAAAGCCTTTCACTTCAGTCACGGTTAAACCGTCGATACCGATTTCTGAAATGGCTTCACGAACATCATCTAGCTTGAACGGCTTGATGATAGCTGTGACTAGTTTCATGAGATGCTCCCAGTTTATTTTGGTTATTTGTGCTATTCGCGTGTTTCTTGTTGTTGCTAAGCTAAACCAAGAGCCATGCCATAAATAATTATTCATATAAATCATATAGATAATCATATTTGCACGTTCTATAAGAAAAAACATTGCACCATATCTGTGCACACAAGCGTATTTGCCCAACGATGATGCGCAAAGTAAAAGAAGTGGGATAAGCGTACTAATAAGTAAGACGAGTGTAGGAGGGAACTATTTGTTTGCCGCTGATGTCAGTTATGTACTATGACGACGATCACTGATACTTTTTTTGCGCCAGAGCGCGATATGGAAGTCCGCAACACGGCTAAAAAAGCGACGTGGAAGTCGCTTTTTGTGTCATCGTGTGTGCATGTTTTAGGGTTTGCTTTAGTCATCGTGCTGTCGCAATACTCACTTGAAAGAAGGCGCGAGCAGGTCAGTAAAGAGGTAAGCGCTCAGCCGATAAATGCGGTGCTGTATATCCCAAGAAAAACAGCAGCGCCTTTAGACACTAAGGTACAAGAAAAAGAAGCATCATCGATGCCAAAGCCGTTAAAAGTTGATGATACAGACGTGCCAGTTCAGGTAGTAAAAGAGCCCACACAATCAAACCTTATTGAAGAAAAACAAGAACCTGTAACAAAACCCAAGACAGATACAGAACCACAAACTATTGCACCTACAACACCGTTGCCTGAGACATCATCGTCAAATGCTAATCAACGCGCAGGACAGTTCAACTTTTCAGCCAAAGAGGCAGCTTCACAATATTTTGATGCCTACAATAATGATCAACTTGCTCAAGAAGCTGTCGATGCAGCCCGAGAATATCAGCACAATAAAACGCACCCTACGATTGTTGATCCCAGAAAAGATAATGACGAGCAGGCTATGCCGCCGCGTCCTGTAAAACGGGTAGATTGTACCAGCAGCGCGGCTAAAACATTGGCTGTACTCAGCGGTATAACTGGCGGCACGCTTCAATGCACCAATTTGGGTGATCCTAATAGGTTTATTGACGCTCGGATTAAAAAACGTCCCAATGAGGGGCGTTAATCATTTACTCCAATTGCCCCAGAACAATGACGCCGTCTTGTTCAAACATATTGAGTGACGTTTTCTTTGAATATGCTTCAAGCCACTTTGAATAAAGGGCTCTGTATTCGTCTGATTGTTTAAAGCTATCTGCGGCAAACTTAAGTTTGTTAACCAACGCTTGATTGGTACCTTTTTTCGACATCGCCAAATACGTTGTTGCTTTTTGATAAGTAAATAACTTTTTGAAACCTTCACAGGCACCATTGAGCCCATCGCAAATAATGTTTGCACCACCGTCAGATAAAAACAGATAGTCCGCGCCACCATTGGTGAGCTGCATTACCACCTTATCCCAGGAATTCTCTGTCACATCTATGTGACCGGCCGCTTTTACAAGCTCTTGACGAAAGTCTCCCTTTAACACAGCAATGCGACTGCCTTTAGGCAAGTCTTCTAGAGAAGTCGCATCTCCTTGATAGTCAGCCCGTACAAACATGGAATAGGCATTTTCTGTGATAGGGGTAATCCAATAAAACGCTTCTTCGCGCTCAGGCGTTCTCGCTAAAGAGAAGACGAGAACATCGGGTTTCATCGAACTTTCTACGAAAATTCTCTGCCAAGGCGCCGTTAAGATCTCAGTCGGCAAGTTGGCTTGTTGCAATATATTCTGCACCAATTCAATAGCGTAACCTTTTAATTTACCGCGCTGCCCTCTCTCACTAAACAAAGGTTCTAAGTTCGTTATAACCCAGAGATGGGAAACATTACTTTCATCTTTTTCAATTCTACCTAACGCAATTACACCTTCAATTTCATTAGCGTCGGCGGATATTGTTGTCAGTTTTGGCAGCCAACGTTGAACGAGTTCATCAAAAGCTGGCGTTTGAGCAAAAACGCGCGCCGTTTTGGTCAGTCTATCTGCCATTGCCTTATTCGCTTTTGTCTTTGGCATTGCAATATAGCTGTATTGAATATCATGGGTGTGCTGCCTTGATAGTGTTGTGCAGTCAAGGCCGTTCTGTTTACAAATGACATCCATGCCAAATTCAGAAAAAAACACAGCATCAACATGCCCTGTCAGTACTGCATCAATGGCTTGTGTCCAAGTGTCGTATTCGACCATCTCAAATTGTGCATATTCGCGGCCCAGCTGGGCTCGATAATCACCACGCATCACAGAAACAGAAAGGGTTTTATTTTGACTGGCCAACGCAGTTAAATTGACAGGTTTTGCGCCGTAAATACCGATAACATTTGCCGTAAGAGGGGCCAGCCAGTAGAACTTATTTTCTCGCTCGGCAGTACGCCCTATCCCCGTTGCGACGACAGGCTCTCCTAGTTTCATTCGCTCAATCAAACGAGCGAAGGGCAATGGCGTTACTTCAGCATCAATGCCTGCGGCAGTGAGAATAGCGCGCGCGTAGTCGACAGAATACCCTTCAACCGTACCGTCTTCTTGGAACTCGCTAAAAACCGGTGTGTTGCCTGAAAGAACAACAAGGGACTCTTCAGCGTTAGTGTTAGCCATAGACAGATTCACTAACAACAAGCTACTTAACACTAACCAACGAACAACCAATACAATCTCTCCTTGAATAAACAGGTGCCATAGTAGACTAAATAGTAAACGAAAAACAAACGGTATTGAGAAGTTATGAGCGCTTATAATAACCTGGCGGCTGGCCAAAGTAGGCTTTGAAGCGTCGCGTAAACGACGTAACATCGTCATACCCCACGCTCAGTGCCACCGTTAATATAGGGGTATCAGTATTGCTTAATAAGGCCTTCGCTTTTTCCATCTTCGTTTTTACTAAGTAATTGCGTAAGCTCAATCCCGTTGTTTGCTTGAAACGCACCTTAAATTGCGTTTCTCCCATACACGCGATGTCGGCTAAGGTTTTTAAGTCGTGTTTCTGTGTGAGATCTTGATGGATGTGACTTAATACAGGAACTATACGCTTATCCGTATTTGCGCCTTTTTGAGATGTGCTAAGCAAAGCATAAAATAGAGCAATGACTTCGTGCCTTGCATCGTCTGTAAAATGGTTGAGCTGAATATCGACAAAGTTCAAAAACGCTTGAAACGGCGCATTAACTTGAAAAATAGGCTGCAGATTGTCCTTAAAACCGTCAGGCACGCGATGTAAATCTGCAACAACAAATTTGCACAGCTCATTGGCTCGAAAAGTATGTACTTCGTTAGGCGCGATGCATACTCCTTCACCTACCCCGACTTTCCCATCAAATTTATCTAAGCCAATCTCGATGTGACCGTTTATTGGTAACACCAACTGATAGTATTCATGAGAATGGCTATGCATGGTTTTGGTGTACGAGCGAATAGACAATGATGGAATGGTGTGTTCAGGCATGGCAAGGTTACGCGCTATTGCAAACAATGTAGGTGTTGTGCAGTTTCGCAATAAGACATAGCCAGTGCAAATATCAAATGTCTGTTGCCAACGACGAGCGGCAAAGCGTATGCTTTAGACATAATAAAGAGACAAGGAAAACTACCGTGGCCGCAGCCAATTTACTCGCGCTATTAGATGATATTGCTACGTTAATGGACGACATTGCCACTATGTCGAAAGTTGCCGCACAGAAAACCGCTGGTGTATTAGGTGATGATCTCGCCGTTAATGCTGATCAAGTACAAGGCGTGAAAGCAGATAGAGAACTTCCCGTGGTATGGGCAGTTGCCAAAGGCTCGTTACTAAACAAAGCGATACTCGTGCCTGCCGCACTTGCCATCAGCACTTTCGTTCCTTCATTGATCACCGTCTTGTTAGTACTGGGTGGTCTTTATTTGTGCTTTGAAGGCGCTGAAAAATTGCTGCATAAATATCTCCCTCACGAAGAAGAAGTCAAACACCGCGAAGCAAGAATTGAGGCGCTCACCCATGAAGATGTTGACATGGTAGCGTTTGAAAAAGAAAAAATAAAAGGCGCCATACGTACAGATTTCATCTTGTCAGCAGAAATTATTGTTATCGCCCTTGGTACGGTCAGCGATGCCAGTTTAACGACCCAAATTGGGGTACTTATTGCGTTAAGTTTAGCGATTACGCTTGGCGTTTACGGATTGGTTTCAGGGCTGGTTAAGATGGATGATGTGGGCCTCTATATGTTGCGCAAGTCACTCACTGGAACAATGAATGGTGTACAACGTTTTATTGGACGGGCATTACTTGTTACTGCACCAGCGCTGATGAAAACCCTCGCAGTTGTCGGTACCGTCGCTATGTTTTTAGTTGGTGGAGGCATACTGACCCATAGTATTGGCTTTTTGCACTATATAACTGACTGGTTTGTCGGCCTTGCGCCCTCTATGTCGTTAGTTATGTCTATTGCAGCTGACGGTGTAACGGGCATAGTAGCGGGTACGATCATAACCCTTTTTGTTGCTCTTGCCAGTAAAGTGAAACGCTAGCAGTTAAGCTAAGCAACTGGCCTAAGTTGCTATGATGGCGTTGTAATAGCGACGCCATCCCCTTAATTATCCATGTAATCTCCCCTGTATATCCTATCAATACCCCTACCTACTTTAAGGTCAAATGCTCATACTTTCTTTCCACTTAGCCTTTTTGACCAACTCTTTTTCAAAATAACTAAATTTTAGTCTTTAGCCTTTCGTCTAACTATCACATAAATTTTTATTTAAAAAATAAAACCATATTTATCAGTAACTTAATTTAATTTTAAAAATTGGCACATCCCTCGCAATAAACTAATTGTTAATTGATAACGACTTAATATCGAAACCTTTGCAATACGATAGCTGCCACGCAGTATGTTTCAGTGCAGTGTCTAACTTTTTATTTTGGAGATTATTATGTTTACCGCTCGCAAACTTTTCACTGCATTGACTTTAGCCACTAGCGTAATGAGTGCAGCTGCTTTTGCTAACGAAGATAACTTAACAAGCTACACCGACTACATGGTAGAAAGTGCAGTTATGGATGTTAAGCAAAATATGGAACTTGGTGTGACCTATGACGTGCTTACTGCAAGTCACAAATTTGAGCCTGAAGTAAGTGAAGAAAATACCTTAGTGGCTGAGATTACCATTACACCAATTGAGTCTATTAGCGTAAACGACAACGACGCATAAGGAACTTGCCATGTTAACCGCCAGTACATTATTTATGTTGGTACTTGGCCCCTTTATCGCCTTTATGGTTAGCGCCCTTTTGTTTTCGACAGCACGACTGTTTTTGCAAAAAGGGCACTGAAAACGCCTTAAACGGATATCGATGAAAAAGATGCCAGACCGATAACGATTTGTTCCCTTTGCCTTCCCTGGGCCTGTGCTCCAGAGGGAGATAGAAAGCACCGAGTAATCCACTAAAGCCAAGTGATTGTGTTTTCTATCTTCTTACTGGGGCTTTTTTTTATCCGAAGATCCGTTCCCACCAACTCTTTTCTTTCTTAGTATCCTTATCTTTAACCGGACGGCCAGAACAGTCTTGTTGCGGTGGCGGTAATACATCTAATATCGCAGGCACACTTAAGCTACCCGCACAACCAGCCACGACTACCGCGCCACTGCGTGCATCAAAGTGAGCAATACCAAGTCCTTCTGGGAATCGGCGGGAAAGCGACTTGGGAGATTGAGAGCGCATATAATTGATAAATACCGGTAATGCTCCACCAGCCCCCGTAAGATTCACAGGCTGGTTATCGTCGTTACCTACCCAAACCGTGACAACATTATTTCTATCGAAACCACTAAACCAACTATCGCGATAGTCGTCCGTAGTCCCCGTTTTGCCCGCCATGTTGATGTTGCCAAAGTTAGCGCCTACACGCTTTGCGGTGCCGTCAGTTGTGACTTTGTACAACGCATAGTTCAGAAGATACGTTGCTGCTTCATCGGTGCGCTGCGAATAATACTCGGCTTTCTTCCACAACAGCGCATTTTCTGCTGTCACTACCGATGTCACGGTATGCAACGGAATGTAACGACCATCATTCGACAATGTTTGGTACATTTGGTTAGTGGCAAACGGTGTAAGTTCAAATGCGCCAAGGGTTAACGAAGGAACTCGTTCTGATGGCGCGGTAACTCCTAAGCGCTCGATGGTATCTGCAATGGCATCAAGCCCTACTTGCATACCCAAATTCACCGTTGGAATGTTCAGCGACTCAGTTAGCCCTTGAAGTAATGGCACTTGCCCTCTAAACGTTTTGTCGTAATTTTGTGGCGACCATTGTTGGCCATTTTTGCTTTCAAGGGTAATAGGCTCATCAGCGAGGGGCGTTGCCAGATTAAATTGCGTCGGATCTTCCAGTGCAGTCAAGTAAACGGCTGGCTTAATTAATGAACCAATAGGTCGCTTTGCCTCAAGGGCGCGGTTGAAGCCTTTAAATTCAAAGTCTTTTCCGCCAACGATAGCGCGGACTTCACCACTGGCGCTATCGGTCACCACCATAGCCCCTTGTAACTCAACTTTTCTGTCTTTTTGCAACCCATTGAGTGTACCTGCCAGCGACTTCTCTGCACGACGCTGAGCAACAATGTCCAAGGTCGTAAACACTTTCACACCTGAATCTCGCAAACTAGGCTCAGCCAGAATGTCGTTGAGTTCACGGCGCACCTGCTCCATAAATGCTGGATGTTTTCCGCTTGCTAAGCTTGCGCCACTCGCCAATCCAAGCGGCATATTAATGTACTGCTCGTACTGCTGCCGATTTATCTCATTTTCATCAAATAGCATTCTCAATACTAGGTCACGACGCTCTTTGGCGCGCTCGGCGTACTTACGTGGATTGTAATAAGAAGGCCCTTTGATAATCGCAACCAAAGTTGCAATTTCTGGCACACTGAGCTCGTTAGCTGGACGGTCAAAGTAGAAGTAACTCGCCAACCCGAATCCATGTACAGCCATGTCGCCATTTTGCCCTAGAAAAACTTCGTTGAGGTAGGCTTCGATAATTTCTGACTTACTGTAACGTGCATCTATGATCACCGCCATTAACGCTTCTTTGGCCTTTCGCACAATTGAGCGTTCCCGCGTTAAGAACATATTCTTCACAAGCTGCTGGGTGAGTGTACTGCCGCCTTGAACCGTGCGCCCCGCGGCAATGTTTGCCATTAACGCTCGCAAAATAGAAAGCGGCGCAACGCCATGGTGATTATAGAAATTTCTATCTTCCACAAGCGTTAGGGCTTTCGGCAGCATGTCTGGGATAGTGTCGAGGGTAACCAGCATTCTGTCTTCGTGCGAGCCACTGGTCATACGCGTAACTAGCCAAGGTTCAAGCCTGACTGTTCCAAAAGGCCTGTCTTGTGATTTATCATAAATTTCCCCAATACGCGCCCCACTCCATGTGACGACTAGATGACGTAATGGCTCTGCGCCGTCTGGAAATTGAAACGCTCGGCGCTGCACATTAAGCACCTTATTTTGATAACTGTACTCACCGCTGCTATTGGCAAATGCAACCTTGCGATAGCCAAGCAACTCAAGCTCATCGATAACTTCTTGAGGTGTAATTTCTTCGCCTTTACTTATCGCTAATGGACGGGCAAATATTTGGGCAGGAACCTCCCACTTATTACCCGAAAATGAATGCTTGATTTGCGCATCTAGGTAAAACGCGTAAGCGCCCACTACAACCAAAACCACAAGGCATAAACGCCAAAACAGCGTAAATAACCAGCGACGCTTAGGCGAACGCTTCGTTTCTTTTTCCGTTGAAGATTTTTTAGCTGATGATGTACGAGTAGATTGTTTTTTTGCCACAAGAAAACGCCATGAAGAGATTGTGAATGCTATCGCTATACTTGCGAATTAAGCGCGAAGAAGAATGTCTGTATAACATTACCATTGTGACCCACCAGCAACAACTTTTTGCTATGAGCCTTTCAATAAAACGAAACAACCAATGTATACGCGTCATAGCTTTTAAAAGCACAAGTGAATTTTACTCGCGTTTAACAGTCACAATGCGATAGCATGCTATTACGCAACACAGGAATGGTACTATGCGCTCTATTTTTCAGTCTTCTTTTTCTTCTCGACTTTTGCTTTCTCGTCGCAAGCTGCGCTCATCGATTGCACTGTTAGTCAGCTGCATGTCGCTTAACACTGCGTTGGCTAATGAACAGTTTTCCACATGTACAGCTGCACTTGCAGACAAAGCGGCAAAAGACGGGGTTAGCCAAACGACTATCGACGCAATCTTTCCCCACCTTGTCCATCAAGATCGTGTTATTGAGCTGGATCGCAGTCAGCCCGAATTTGTACAAACATTTCCAGGCTACTTCAGTAAGCGAGTTACCGATTGGCGTACCAATAAAGGTAAAGAGATGTATGACAAGCACGAAGCGTTACTGCATAAGCTAAGCGATAAGTACGGCGTGCCGCCTCACTATCTACTTGCGTTTTGGGGGCTAGAAACTAACTTTGGCAGCTATAAAGGCAAAATGCCTGTTCTTGATTCTCTAGCCACCCTTGCCTGTGACAAACGCCGAAGCACCTATTTTACGCAAGAGTTTCTCGTTGCCGTTAAGCTTTTTGAACGTGAGCAACTCACTAGAGAGGAGATGGTCGGCTCATGGGCGGGTGCGATGGGTCATACGCAGTTTATGCCTTCTGCTTACACTAACTATGCCATTGATGGCGACGGTGACGGACAAATTAACTTGTGGGCAAGTGAAGAAGACGCGCTGTCCTCAGCAGCAAACTTTTTGTCAAATTTAGGTTGGGAAGCCGGTTACAGATGGGGACGCGAAGTTAAACTACCCAAAGACTTTGACTATCAGCAATCTGGCTACAAGAATCGCAGACCACTTTCTGACTGGCATTCGCAAGGCATACAAAAGGCAGATGGCAGTGAGTTGGGAGAAGGCGATACCAACGCCTACGTGATTGTTCCTGCGGGCCACGAGGGACCCGCGTTTATTGCATATAAGAACTTTCGCGTGATCATGCGTTGGAATAATTCTGAATTCTACGCCATTGCCGTTGGTGTGCTTGCCGATAGAATAGCTGGCGCGTCAGGTATTAAAGCTGACCTACCAGATTTGCCTGCTTACAGCCGTAAAGACATTATCGCGCTACAGAGTAAACTCAATGCGCTAGGCTTTGATGTTGGTAAGCCCGACGGTATTATCGGCCCTGCCACCCGTGAAGGCATTCGCAATTATCAAATTGCCAACAACATGATTGCTGACGGCTTCCCAGGTCTCAACGTCATGGCCGCGCTTGATGTTACGCTTGAACGCGACAAAGCAAAGAACAATGAAAAAGCTTCATAAAAAGGACCGATAAAACGAAACTTTACATATGTTTTTTAGTTTTGTTGGTTGGCACAGCATTGGCCGGATCGTCCGGCCAAAAATGCTTGGGGTAGCGCCCCTTCATCTCTTTTTGAATCTCTTTGTAGCTACCTTGCCAGAATAGTCCTAAATCGCTGGTTGTCTGAAGTGGCCTTCCTGCAGGTGATAATAGCTCACAGATAACAGTAACTCGGCCATCCGCCAAAATGATGGGTGTGGTTTGTGAATACATCTCCGGCATTTTAACAGACAAGACCACATCACCACTTTTGTGATAGCAAAGCGGCGCACTGCGCCCCGTTGGAATAGTGACAGTTGTCGGCAGCTGTTTCGCTAATGCGTTTTGCTGCGGCCATGACAATCCGTTATTTAGCGTTGCTTTCCATGGCAGCTTTTCCAACGCCTTAATTGAATGACACTGTGCTAGCGCGTCTTGTAAAACATCTTTAGCTTTATGAACCAACGCCCCTAAAGAACGTGGCCATGCTGCATTACCATCGTACGCATCGCTCTGGGGCAGATTTAGCTCCCCAGCGAGTGCTACTCGATGCCACCATTGCCAATCTTCTTCTTTTAACGGCCAGTCCTCTATTGCAAGCTTTTCGAGATAATCAATCCACGCATCGACCAACGCATCGCGCCAAAAAGCGCTATTTTCCGCTTTCTCTTGACCCGATACGGGTAAGCTATTGAGAGTAATTTCATAAAATCCTTGTGTGACTCGCGCTTCCATTTGCCCCGTTTCAGCATTCAGTCGAACACTGCGCTTTTCACTAAATGCGTCTTCAAATGCCACTCTCAACCACGCCTCTGGCACCGCTTGCGCTAAGCGAATTGCAACCATACTGCCAAGCAATTGACCTTCCAACACAGCAACCCACTGTGCATTATTAACGCCGTTTCGCGTTTTATCGTTTAACACGCCTTTGGTGTTTTGCAATTGTGCACCTTTGCCACTGGCCAGTTTGTACTCTAGCGCATTGGTTGAGCCAGCCCGTCCGTCGTTGGCGCTTCGCAAGTAGCCTACTTGCAGCGGAAATGCGATAGCGATACACAGTCCAAGCGCGTCTGAATCTATCGCCTCAATGGTTAATTGTGACGCTTCAATACCAACGTATTTTGCATAGCGCTTAGCTTGATTTAGTAGCTGACTGCGTGTATTTGAACTTGCTGAAAGTAATGCGTCGTGTAAATCGCTGTTTTGAGCTAGTCCCGCAGTATTTTCACTTAACGCGACCACAAATGGCGCGGCATGTTTCAACAAGACATTGGTTGGTGTATCCAGTCCTTCAATACCGTGGTAACAAGTCAGCAGTAAATGCGCCAAATGAGGCTGACACGGCAGTTGCGCAAGCCTTCTTCCGTACTGCGTTATAAGGTTATTGTGCTCTAATGCTTTTATGCGAGTGAGTTTTGCTTGTGCGCCATTCATTTGTGCAAGTGAAGGCGTAGTGAGAAGTGCCAATGTATCAGGCGTACTTCCCCATGCATAAGTATCAAGTAAAAAGCTACTGATATCCTCTTTTTCGATTTGTGCTGCACTAAACTTGGCTAAACGCTCGAAACTATCTTTGCTGCATAACCTATAACAGATTCCCTCACTTACGCGCCCCGCCCGCCCCATTCGCTGAATAGCAGATGCTTGCGATATGCGTTGCCAAGCGAGTTCTGTGATGTCGCTTGCAACATGATATTGCGCGCTGTTTTCCCACAAACTGTCGATAACAATACGTACTCCTTCAATTGTTAAACTGGTTTCGGCAATATTGGTCGACAAAATGATTTTACGTCGTTTTTGTGTATCAGGCGCAATCGCTGCATGCTGCGCCTCTTTACTTAGCGCACCATAAAGGCAATGCAGTGCGACATCTCTTTGTTCGATAAATGCAGATAGATTTCTTGCCACGGCATTGATACTTGCTCGCCCGGGTAAAAATACAAGAATATCACCGTCATGGGCCTCTACCGCGTGTTTCACGGCGTCTGTAACGCGCGGCACAACATCACTTGCTAGACTATCTTTGGTATAGCGAACGTCTACGGGAAAAGTACGTCCTTGTGTAAAAAGTGTCTCTACTTCACAGTCGCTGTGTGTTTTCAGTAGATTACTTAACGGGTCGACATCAAGTGTTGCCGACATGACTACCAGGCGTAAGTCATCGCGTAGTCCAGCTTGCACCTCTAATGCCAGCGCCAGCCCAAAATCACTGTGAATGCTGCGCTCGTGAAACTCATCGAAAACAATAATGGCTATGCCTTCTAATTCGGGGTCTTGCTGGATCATGCGGGAAAGAATGCCTTCGGTAATGATCTCAAGTTTTGTATCACTAGATACCTTTGTTTCCCCTTTAATGCGATAACCAACTGTTTTGCCTACAGGCTCACCTAACAGCTTCGCCAAGTAATCTGCTAAATTTCTTACTACAACTCGGCGAGGTTGCATAAGCAGTACTTTTCCCTCTGTGCACGCTTGTAATAGCGCTAAAGGCAGAACGGTAGATTTACCTGCTCCGGGCGGTGCTCCAATAATGACATTACGCGCTGAAATAGCCTGTATAAGCGGTGTAACTAATTCGTAAGCGGGCAAATGTGAAAGCGGCTGTAACATAAAGAAAATAAAGGTGATATAAACTACGTAATGCTATTGTACCTGTTTTTTGCTCATCACGTTTTCCTTCACACTGATTAAAAATAACGAGGTAACATTATGCGTTGTTTTGTAGGGTTAGATTTAAGTACAACCGAAAAGCTTGCGCTTGATAGTTGGCGACAACAAGCATTACCTGAAGTCATGCCGCGCGACAAGCGCGTTGAGCTTACTCGTAAAAATAAGCGCAGTGATATCAGTGGTGTTGCATCAAATAAACATGGCTTGGTACAGCCTTATGCAGTTCCTGCAGCGAATTACCACATCACATTATGCTTTTTGGGCGACATAACCCATCGCCAACACGAGGCGTTAGTTTACGAACTCGATAATATTGTTAGCGAGCCGTTTTCGCTTACCTTAGATGTGACAGGTCTGTGGAACGGTCCCAAAATTCTATTTAGTGCCCCATCCTCACCGCCCAAAGCACTAATGGAATTAGCGAGATACACCCGAAAAGCGGCACGCAGCGCTGCAATAGAGGTAGAAAGTAGAGAATACAAACCCCACGTCACACTGGTGCGAAAGGCAACGAGCGCACTCCCGCTGCCACTTTATAGTCCAAGTGTTGATGTTCATGCTTCTGCTTTTCATTTGTTCGAGTCACTCTCAACCCCACAAGGCGTAACCTACCCCATACGCCATTCTTGGGCACTAAAGCACACTATGTCGGTACGTGAAAAGCTACGCAGAGGAATAACAGACGAATAAAGGACGACATTCATTATGAGTTATTCAAATTTAAGCTGGTACTGTATGACCATTGCGGTTTACTTCAGCAGTTCTAAGCGGTAAAAAGGGGTCCTGTTTTTAGAATTTTTGCAAATATCCATGCAACAAACATTTAGATTAGTCATCGACTGCCCCGACCAAATCGGGCTAGTTGCCAGCGTATCTCAGTTTCTCGCTGACCATAACGCCACCATTGTTGAAGCCAGCCACCATACCGATTTACAAACCGGTCGCTTTTTCATGCGCCATGAAATTAGCACAGACTCGCTAAAGTTAGATCATCACAGCTTTGTTAAAGAGTTCACCCCGCTTGCCAACGAATATCAAATGAATTGGAAACTAAGCGACTCAAACAAAAAGCAGCGCGTTGCGTTATTAGCAAGTCTTGAGTCTCACTGTTTAGTTGACCTGCTTCACCGCTGGCATACTGGTGAACTGCATTGTGATATTCCTGTCATCATCGCTAACCACCCCCAAATGAAACAGTTTGCAGATTGGTACAAAGTACCTTTCCACTGGGTTGACTTTAAAGCGTTGGGTAAAGAAGCGGCGTTTGCACAGATCGCTACCTTGTTGCAAGAATACAAAATTGATTTAACGGTGCTTGCCCGTTTTATGCAGATTTTACCCGACACGCTATGCCAAGAGCTGCAAGGTAAAGCCATTAACATTCACCATAGTTTTCTACCTAGCTTTGCCGGCGCCAAGCCTTATCAGCAAGCGTACGACCGGGGTGTAAAATTAATTGGGGCAACCTGTCACTACGTAACAAAAGATCTCGACGAAGGCCCAATCATCGAACAAAGCGTCAAACGCATCAGCCATAGCGACAGCGCACAAGACATGGTGAGAAAAGGTAAGGATTGTGAAGTTACCGCACTTGCGCACGGCGTGCGCTACCATTTAGAAGACCGTGTGATTATTCATCGCAATAAAACAGTCGTATTTGCATAACGATGTACTAACTCATGACCTCAATCAATATCCAATGCAATGGAGTTATGTAAGCTAGCAGTATGGGTAGTAAAACGATGAACTGTCATGATAAAAGTGTTGAAATGGGTAATGGTCAGTGGTGTTTTGCTTTTTATACTGGGGCACTACATCATCAGCTATTCCGGCCTTCCTGAAAAAATAGGGGTTAAGGGCATTTATCTTGGTGCGTTCTGCATGGCCATTGGACTTGCCATGTCGCTGCCTACAAAAATGTACTTAACCTTTCTTTTCGTTACGCGTGAAAATCGTTTACGTACGCATACTAAAAAGCACTAGCGCTACTACACAGCACTTACGCGTATCGCTTTTCTAAGTCGTAGGTAGTACCACATATTAGAGGCCGCAAAAAGTGCTTCTGTAATAGCCAGCCCCCATGTTTGAGTGATAATGCCGTAAATTGTGAAGTTTAACGAGCCGACAATCATGCAAACGCGAAGCCCTGCTTCTTTGCAGTGAAGCTCACCGAAACGATACGCCATAAAAGTGAATACCGGCATCGTTTCAATAAAAGATGTCTTTCCTGTTAGGTTGTTCACAGTGAGCACGATACACATCATTGAGATTAGCGTAACGTAAGTTGCAAGTGGCGATAGTAACTTTTGTTTAATTAGACGATAGCTGGTGCTTAGCCCTGCTACGGTAATCACAATAGCGCCACCCCACGCTTGCTCGAAAACCAATAAAGATCCGATTGCGACACATAATCCAAGATTTAATAGCAATAATTTACGTTCGGTATTAGACCAAAACGAGGCGAGAGCAAAAGCAACAGGAAAAGTGTGCAATAGTAATTCGAACATTGTGTGTCACTTAAATTGGCGAACAATCCATTACCACAGATGCGGTAAACCAAAAAACGCGCGCAGTGTAAATTCCGTACAGCGTAAAGCCAATAAAAATTTA
Source organism: Alteromonas sp. KC3 (assembly GCF_016756315.1). Lineage (NCBI taxonomy): Bacteria > Pseudomonadati > Pseudomonadota > Gammaproteobacteria > Alteromonadales > Alteromonadaceae > Alteromonas > Alteromonas sp. KC3. The sequence continues at coordinate 369,227 of NZ_AP024235.1, read as the reverse complement.
GCGTATTTCGACGAATTACATGGCACAACGACAACGCACTTAAACCGTTATGTTGCAGGGAATTACGTTAAAGGACATTTAACTTATATTTACATTGTCTTAAGATGAAGTGAACCTGTTGTGCTATGCAATACGTTTTTAGCGATGTAACGCGAAATAACGTACTGCATAGTTCGACAGCGTAAGTACAAAACCATAACAAAAGACAGGAATATCCATGGGTAAATTTAAAACATCGCTTACTGCTATCGCGGTAGTGATTGCATTGGGCGCATGCTCACAACAAGCGCCAGAAAGTACCAGCACAGAAGCGCCAAGCGCTGCAAGCACAGAACAAGCACAATTCGATAATGTTTTACTTCAAGAGTTTAAAGGCCCATATGGTGGGGTACCTGCTTTCGATAAAATGAAACTTGAAGATCTAAAACCAGCACTTGAAAAAGCCATGGCACTCAATTTAGAAGAAATTGAAGCTATTGCGAACAATGAAGCGCCCCCCACTTTCGAGAATGTAATTGTGGAAATGGAGCGCGCTGGTGCTGAGCTCAGTCGCGTTTTTACCTACTACGGCATTTGGAGTGCTAACAAATCAAGCGCTGAATTTCGTGAAATTCAAGCTGAAATGTCACCTAAGCTTTCTGCGTTTTTCACTCAAATTACGCAAAATGAAAAACTATTTGCGCGCGTAAGAGCGGTATATGAGTCTGATGCGTTGAAAACACTAACGCCAGAAGAGCAGCGTATTACGTGGATGACTTACAACAATTTTGCGCGCAATGGTGCAACCCTAGATGGCGACGCTAAAAAACGTTATGCAGAAATCAACCAAGAGTTAGCGACACTTCACACGAAGTTCTCAAACAATATTCTTGCCGATGAAGAAAACTATGTCACCTACATTACCGAAGCGCAGCTCGATGGATTGCCAGCCTCGTTCGTAAAGGCTGCCAAAGCGGCAGCAGAAGCGCGTGGTGAGGCTGACAAGTACGCCATTACCAATACCCGCTCTTCGATGGATCCATTCCTAACGTACTCTACAAATCGTGAGTTACGCGAAAAAGTATGGCGCACCTACTATAACCGTGGTGACAATGCCGATGACTTCGATAACAACGAAATTATCAAACGTATACTTACACTTCGAGACGAACGCGTTGAGCTATTGGGCTATGAGAATTATGCACAATGGCGCTTAGAAGATCGCATGGCGAAAAACCCAGAAAATGCCATGGATTTGATGATGAAAGTATGGCCTGCAGCTATTGCCCGTGTTGAAGAAGAAGTGGCAGATATGCAGGCAATTGCTGACGAGGAAGGCGCAGACATCACTATCGCACCGTGGGACTACCGCTTTTATGCAGAGAAAGTGCGCCAAGCGAAATACGATTTAGACTCAAATGAAGTCAAGCAGTACCTACAGCTAGATAAATTGCGTGAAGCAATGTTTTATGTGGCTGGACGCCTATTTAATTTCAACTTTACACCTGTTGAAGAAGGTAAAGTGCCAGTCTTCCACGACGATGTTAAAGTGTGGGAAGTGACAGATAAAGACAGTGGTGAGCACATTGGTCTGTGGTATCTCGATCCGTTTTCTCGCAAAGGCAAGCGCTCTGGCGCATGGGCAACGACATACCGCTCTTACACCACATTCGATGGTAAGAAAACCGTACTGTCTTCAAATAACTCAAACTTCGTAAAAGGTGCTGAAGGCGAAGCAACCCTAATTTCGTGGGACGATGCCGAAACATATTTCCATGAGTTTGGGCATGCGTTGCACTTCTTATCGTCAGATGTTGAATATCCTTCATCTCACTCTGGTGTTCGCGATTACACAGAATTCCAGTCACAGTTGCTTGAGCGGTGGTTAACGACCGATGAAGTGATTAACCAATTCTTGGTTCACCACGAAACTGGCGAGCCAATTCCGGCTTCTCTTGTTGAGAAAATTAAGAAGGCTGCAACCTTCAACGAAGGCTTTAAAACAACAGAATACATGGCCTCTGCCATCATGGATCTGAAATATCACACGACTGATCCGAGTAAGATTGAGCCTGACGCGTTTGAGCGTGAAGAGCTTAAGAAGCTAAATATGCCAGAAGAAATTGTGATGCGTCACCGTTCTCCACATTTTGGTCACGTCTTCTCTGGTGAGGGCTATGCAGCTGCATACTATGGCTACATGTGGGCAGAAGTGCTTACCGCTGATGCCGCAGAAGCATTTATGGAAGCCCCTGGTGGTTTTTATGATAAAGAAGTCGGTGATAGATTGGTTAAGTACCTATTCTCGGTACGCAACGCGATGGACCCCGCTGAGGCGTATCAAAAGTTCCGCGGCAGAGATGCCAAGGTGGACGCACTAATGCGAGACCGTGGCTTCCCGCTACCTAAAGATAGCGAGTAGTCAGCTTAACGTCCTAAAAGAGCCACTCTATGAGAGCCACTCTATTGAGTGGCTTTTTTATTGACCCACTGGTCAGTTTTGAAGCACAATTATCGAGTGTCTTCATGAGTGCTGTTCAAAAATCGTAAAAGATTAACTTTTATTGTCACCATGCCGATATAAACCACTGTACACAACTATAATTATAACAGTGCGTGGTTATTTTCTAGCGTTTGCTAGATATTCCTTGGACGTTGCGGTGCCTGCAATGCCACGTCATTTTTCAGCATTAACTAACGTGGTCGAAAGTCATGACTTTCAGTATAAAACAAAAACTTATCATCTCATTGGTTGTTGCAGTTTTAGCAGCAGCTGTACTAGTAGGCTCTATAAGTCAATGGATTGCGCGTGACCTTGTAAAAGAAAACGTAGAGCAAAACCAATTACCGTCGCTACTGCAACAAATTGGCAACCGCGTAGATCGCGAGGCCAGTGTTATGCTTACTGTTGCCCATAGCGTCGCGTCAAACCCAGATATACTTGCATGGTCTGCTGCTGGCGCAGACAATGCCGGCGAAAAAAGATTAGTCAGCTATCTCAATAATATAGTCGCATTCAACGAATTAACCGTGGCCTCATTCGTAGACAGAAACACCTACAAATATTGGAACCAAGACGGCTTTTTACGTGAGCTTAAAAATGATGAGTTTGATGGGTGGTTTTTTGCCTATAAAGACTCTGGTCAGCCTGTATCACTAAGCCTTTACAATGAGCCAGGCCAAGGCTACAGACTTTTTGCAAACTATCAGCAAGTCAACGGTCGCGGGATGTCGGGTGTTGCAAAATCTGTAGACGAATTACTCGATATTATCAATGCCGTAAAAATTGCTGAAACAGGCTTTGTTTATCTTGTTGACGGTAGCGGCACTATCATCGCGCATCCAGACACCAACCTATTGGGTAAAGCAAAATTATCCTCTGTGAGCGACTCTCAAGCGGCAAGTAAGCTGCTTACCAAGCAACGTTTTGCCATGACAACCAGTGATCATGATGAAGGTACGCTCTTGTTTGCGAGCACCTATGTCGAGAAAGCGGGTTGGTATGTAATTGCACAGGTACCTGAAAGCGAGCTCTACGCATCAATCAACGCAGGCAGCCGCCAAATCATTTTGTGGGCATTAGCGATTGCGGGTGCGTTTACGTTTATCGGTATTTGGCTCGCAGGCAGTTTAACTAAGCCTCTAGAGTCGCTCGCTGACGTATTTCAGCAGCTCGGCCGTGGTCAAGGTGACCTGCGCTCGCGTATCCCAATGCCTGAACAAAAAGAGATTGCTCGGTTGGTCGAAGGCTTTAATAACTTCATCGATCACTTGCATGGCACCATCTCTCAAGTTGCCAAAACCAGTCATGCATTGAAAACATCTGCGGAAGATGTCGCTAAGCAGTCACAGCAAACTGAGCATTCTACTAAAAGCCAACGCGACCAAACTTTACAAGCAGCCGCCGCGCTTACCGAGATGGGAAGCACTGTTAACGAAGTAGCCCACTCGGCAACGCAAGCAGCGCAAAACGCAAATACAGCAACTACCAACTCGGCTCATGGCAGACAAATTACTCAGCGTGCTGTTCATGCAATTAAGGGGTTGTCTCAACAGATTCAAGATGTATCAGGTGTTATTCAATCGCTCGATGAACACACTGCAGCCATTGGCGGCATTTTGGATACCATTAGAGGCATTTCAGAGCAAACCAACTTACTGGCACTTAATGCGGCGATTGAAGCAGCACGCGCGGGCGATCACGGTAGAGGATTCTCTGTCGTCGCAGACGAAGTGCGTACTTTGGCGCAACGCGCTGCCAGTGCAACTGATGAAATTCAGGTAAAAATTGATAAGTTTCAGCAAGACTCAAAATCAGCGGTGTTGCAAATGGAATCAAGCAGAGAACGTACCGAGGATGTGGTATCTGCTACCGATGAAATTGACAAACTTTTACAAGATATTGCCGATGAAATTGCGCACATCAATGATGTTAATACTCAGGTAGCAACCGCTACTGAAGAGCAGGCCACCGTGGTCGAAGATATAAGCCGAAATATTAACGACATCAGTGCATCAAGTGAAGAAACACTAAATGCCACTCAGGTATTGGTGAGTGTTAGTGACAAGCTTGATGAGCTAGCGCAAGAGTTATCGACAGAAGTCAGTCGCTTTAAACTCTAGTTGCGGTAATCGTTTACATTGACATGCATGCGCTGGCACCTAGAAGGTAAAGGCGTATTGCACTTTCACTTGGTTGTCGCGACTAGTTCGCCAAGGTAGGGTAAGGGAAGCACCATCAGCTTCCCACGATTCTTGTAGTGCGCCAATGGTGAGAAGGTGAGAATCTTCTTTGAATGGCACTTCCAGATATATACCTGCTGTTCTGCTTGTGGGAAGTTGTATTGTATCAGCCACTGGAATGCGCATTTCATGGCGAGGACGCACTTTGTGACTCAATCCCACACGGTAATCGCCCTTATCCCACCAGCTGACCAATTCAAACTCATGACTTCTCACCCGCTGTGACAAAACACCATAATCCAAAAGCCCTTTGTTATAGTGCACTACCGCTTCTACATTGAACTGAGGTGAAATTTGCTGACTTAGAGCAAGTTGATATTGCTTCTGCTTACAGCCTTTGAATTGGATTTTGTTTTTGGTAAGTGAAACAGAAAACGCATTGTCGTCAGAGGTATATTGATTTATCCAACGCTCGGCTTTTTCGACCGCAGAAGCGCTCGCCACTGTTGATACTAACAGACAGGGACACACACATACTGCTAAAAGTGGCTTGATAATACGACGCATATTCGCTGCCTCTTCACTGTGATCGAAAACAACTTTCTCTCTTCACAATTTCAGTATAGACAGGAAATGTATTGGTTGGGTATTAGCCATTTTACTAATAGACTAATTGTGATAACTAACCCCGTGAGTGCGTATAATGTACGTCGCTTTTGTTGACGTTAACTCAACGCACTACCGCTCGATTGAGCGTTGCTTGTCGCCCTTCTGTCGCTTCTTCACTAAACCAGTAGTCTCCTGATGAGTCGACGCACACGCCTTCTACTTGCTTATAAGATTTAAGTGGCCACACATTAATTACCGAAAATGTCGTTGATACTTGAGCTAGAAAAGCAGAAAAATTCCCGAAGGGGTCTGATTTGTATCCAGTAAAAACATACAAATTACGCTTTTTATCAAAATCAGCACCCGTTATTACACCTGGCAGACCTTCAATATCGGCAATGGGGCTTAATATCTGCGACGATTCACCTTCGTTGATACGATAAACATGGCCTACACCGGTGCGCCAGCTTTTCGAAAATAACAATAAGCCCTCTGGCGCCTTTACCATTGCTTCTGCGTCGTAATCGTGGGCATAGGGCATATTAGCGGAAGGATCGTTTTTAGCGTATTGAAGTGTGAGTTCGCTAAAGTCGTTCACGTCGCTACGGCTTACTTTGTAAATACTTACTGTCGCTCTACGCCCTTTATTATTGCCAACATCAGCAATATAGTAAGCTTTATCGTCTGCAGAGATAGCTTCCCAGTCGCGGTTAGTAAGCGCCAACTTATCTTCATTATTTACGCTACCAGTGCGGGAAATCGAAAACACCACAGGGGCGTTACCAGAGTCATTTAACGAATAAAGCACCTCATCTTCACAATATAAACCAGAGGTTTCAGCGAGTACGAGTGGCAGTACAACACTGTTTTCTATTTTCAATTCGGCAGACGGCTGTGGATAGTGGATAGCACACGCCGCAATTGTGAAAAATAAAATGACTACAAAACAGTAGCGAATGTGCGTATTCAACCGAGAAATCCAAATAATAGTATCTTGAGATAATATCAGAACAGACGAACGGAGGCGGTGCTTTTTACAGCGTATTTCAGTGTGTTGGTCTAAACTTTATACACCGCCGTATAAAGCCGCATTAGTCTAAAGTATCGTTATGACAATTACTTAGGCTGATATACATTGGAATAATACAAAAACACTAAGGACACACTTTTGTCAGATCCGCTACTTTCTCTTGTTGCCGTCGGCTTATTATCTATTGGCTGCCAGTATCTTGCCTACAAAGTCAGGTTGCCTGCTATTCTACCGCTGTTAATTGTAGGTATTGTTGTTGGTCCAGTGTTTGGCGTGCTTGATGCAGACGCGCTATTTGGCGATCTACTTTTTCCAGTTGTTTCCTTATCAGTCGCTATAATTTTATTTGAAGGCTCGCTAACGCTAAAGTTTGGCGATATTGCAGGCCACGGCAATATGGTACGCAACTTATGCTCCATTGGCGTATTGGTTACATGGATAGTCGCTGCCACTGCTGCACACTACAGTCTTGATCTGTCATGGCAGCTGTCATTTTTGTTCGGTGCAATTGTTACCGTAACCGGTCCTACTGTAATTGTCCCCATGTTGCGTACCGTACGCCCAAAAACAAACCTGGCAAATATTTTACGGTGGGAAGGGATTGTTATCGATCCTATCGGTGCTTTGCTCGCGGTGTTGGTATTTGAGTTCATTGTAGCGTCTCAAGAATCTGCAATAACGCATACGCTCATCGCGTTTGGCAAGACGATTGGTATTGGCTCAGTTCTCGGACTTGCTTCTGGGTACCTATTGGGCATTTCAATCCGTAAAGAGCTAATTCCTCATTACCTTCTCAATACTGCTGTACTCACAATCATTCTTGGCGTGTTCGCAGCGTCCAATTACGTCGCGCACGAATCGGGGCTACTTGCTGTGACCATCACAGGTATGGTGCTGGCCAACATGAAAGATGTTGAGGTAGAGGATATTTTAGAATTTAAGGAAACACTCAGTGTTTTGCTTATTTCAGGGCTCTTTATATTGCTTGCCACACGTCTTAATCTTCAGTCGGTCATTGATGTAGGCTGGGGCTCAGTGGTCGTGTTAGCCGCCATCATGTTCGTCGCAAGGCCACTTTCCGTATTAGCGTCGTCAATAGGCACAGGGTTAAAGCTGAATGAGTTGGCCCTACTGAGCTGGATTGCACCACGGGGAATTGTTGCTGCGGCTGTCTCGGCGTTGTTTTCTTTGAAGCTCGAAGAAATAGGCTACGAGGGAGCAGGTATCATTGTACCAATAGTGTTCATGGTTATTATTGCGACGGTAGTAGTACAAAGCTTAACGTCTCGAACTGTGGCATCGTTGTTAAAAGTGCGCGCGCCCGCACCTACTGGTTACCTATTATTTGGCGGCAGTAAGTTTAACCGGACTTTAGCCGCTGAAATGATGAAACAAAAAATAGATGTAACGATTGCAGACACAAACTGGGACGCTATCCGCGAAGCTAGAATGGCCGACATTCCAGTCTATTTCGGAAACCCAATGTCAGATCACGCTGCCCGACACCTTGATATAGCAACATTTGGCACAGTACTGATTATGTCACCGTACAAGCAACTTAACCCACTTATTGCTTATCACTTCGAATACACGCTAGGTAAAGACAAAGTATGGGCATTAACCAACAACGAACAGTCAGCACGACCAAGTCACCAAGTAAGCGAGCAGTACGCGAAAAAGCTAACCTTGTTCGATGAGGGCGTAACATATGGCTACCTTGCCTCTGCGATAGCAAGAGGTGCAATGGTGAAAACCACAAGGCTTTCTGACGAATTCACTTATGAACAATACAGTAAGCAGTATGGTGTAAGAGCAACGCCACTTATCGCGATAAACAGCGAAGGCAAAAGTTATACATTCATCAATGGCAATAGCATTGAACCCAAAGCTGGTTGGCGAATTATTAGCCTTATTGAGCCGGAGCGCAGCGAAGAGAAAATCGTAGAGTCTTGAAGTAAGAAAACCTCCTGCCCATCGGCAGGAGGCCTCTCCCTGGAGAACGCGTGACACAGTGCTCCGTTGCCAGAAGCGTTATTGTTAATGTTTTACCATTGTCACACTGTCGTGCTTTTTATAGCAATACCAAGGCCATAAAAGAAATATCCATTTAGAACAGCATGTTAAGCTAAATCAACGTGTTAAACGAATCACGATTTCGACGTATTTAAACCACTTTAGTGCATGCAGCGCACCATTACGGGGTTCGAATTTTAACCAAACCATTGAAAAACTGGCACTTCTTTTAGCGCACGCTTCACTGTAAATACTGCTTTATACACGTTAGCGTTGTCTCAAGCGCTCCACTATTTTCATCTAAAACATCTCGCCCAGCCTTACCTGCTTTAGAGCGTTTGTCAGGTTCAGACAACCATGCACTCAGTTTGTCTGCTATTTGTTGAGCGTCTTCCACAATACTTAGCGCTCCCCGTTCCTGTAAGTATCCGCATATAACAGGGTTATTGTAGGTGTGGGGGCCCATCATAATGGGAATGGAAAAAGCTGCAGGCTCAAGTGCATTGTGCCCGCCTCTATCGGCTATCGAGCCGCCTACAAACGCAAATGTGGCAACAGAATAGGCTTGATTCAACTTCCCCATTTCATCGAGTAGCACGATATTAATGTCGTCAGCGACGTCGCTAACTTGTGAGCTTCTCACAAAAGATAGGCCGCGCTTTTCTAGAATCTTGGCCACAACGTCAAACCTTTCAGGATGTCGCGGTACAATAACCACACGCATACTGGGACATAGCGTCCACAAGCGTTGTACTGCGTCAAGAATGGTGGTTTCTTCAGGTTCATGGGTACTACCCGCCACCAAGATAGGTTTAATTGAATGCTCAAGTCCTAAGAAATGCTGTTTCTCACCTGATAGCGACGCGACTTGGTCAAACTTAATATTATTGGTTAACGTGAGTTTATTGCTCGGCACACCCAACCAAGCATAGTTTTTAAAGTCTCGCTCGCCCTGAGCACAGATGTGATTAAGCTTCTCGAGCATGGGATTAAACAACTTCCCGATTTTTTTGTAACGACGCGCTGATCTATCAGTCATCCGCGCATTTATAACCATCACTGGTATTTCGCGCTTCCAACAGGCATGTATTAGATTTGGCCACAACTCGACTTCAGTGATGAGTACTGCTTTTGGCTTAACCCGCTTTAGCATACCTGCCATGGCCATGTGTAAGTCATATGGAAGATAGAAGTGATGCACCTTGTCACCGAAAATGGCTCTCACTCGCGCCGAGCCTGTTGGTGTTGTTGTTGTAATGGTTATCTGGGCTTCAGGCTCATCTTCAATTATGCGTTTAATAAGACAAGACGCGGCAACAACTTCGCCTACCGATACGCAGTGAAAAAGGTACCCACCTGATTTAGCAGGTGTAGCAACAAAACCGAAACGCTCAAAGCGTCTGTGATTGTAGTCTTTGTTACGTGTTTTACTTCGCAACATCAACTGCAGAAAAGCAAAGGGAATGAGCAGCGTTAAAATCGATGAGTATATCCAGCGACAGACATCTTCGATAAAAGTAGGTTTGTAGCCGTTTTTGTCGGCAGCAAACATAGTTAAGTCCTTAGCATTACACGGTGTAATGTAGCAGTCATTAAACTGACTCTAAACTGTGTTGTTATTTTTGGCTATTGTCACGAATCGCTCTAAAAGACTTTCAATGCCACAACAACATCAGCGAGTTTTGTTTATTCGGTTAAGCGCAATAGGCGATATTGTAATGGCTTCAGGTCTGCCGTCTAGCATTAAACGAAGTTACCCCGATTCAAAGCTGACTTGGCTAGTTGAAGCGCCATACAAAAGCCTTGTGCAATCACACCCCTATGTTGACGATGTCATTACTTGGCCCAAATCAGACTGGCAACGACTGGTAAAAGATAAACAGTACTGGCAGCTATGTAAAACCGTATGGGCATTTAGGCAACACTTGCAGCAACAACATTTTTCAGTTGCGATAGAAGCACAAGGACTAATCAAAAGTGCGTTTTTTGCATTTATCAGCGGCGCCAGAATGCGTATTGGTTTTAAGAGTAAAGAGCGCAGCCATATTCTGCTCAACAAGGTAGTCAATAAACCCACGTCACCGAGCATTTCAAGTGAATATAAGAAACTCGCTTTCTACATTCATACGCTCGTAAATGGGACTTCTTTAAATGCAAAAAGTGAAGTGCGTTATGCCAATGCTATCAGTGCGTTTGATTATGATATGTGCATTGCGGTGAGTGAAGATAAAGCAAAAAGTGCGCAAGCAACTGCAGCAACCTTAGGCCTAGATACACCCTATATTGCTATAGCCCCCTTTACAACTCGCCCCCAAAAGCATTGGCCACTCACCCACTGGCAGACGCTTATAGCGCTTATACGCAGTGAAACAACCATGCCTATCGCAATTTTGGGTGGCCCCAAAGACGCCGCTCACGCTGAGGGGTTAACGTTTGATAACGATGATGTCGTTTCACTGGCAGGTAAAGTGAGCTTAGATGAGTCCATAAGCCTAATTAACACCTGTTTTGCCTTTGTCGGTGTGGATACAGGTTTAACGCACGTAGCGACATGCTACAAAAAGCCGACTGTAGCCTTATTCGGATCAACGCGCCCCTATACCCAAACAAACAGTATTTATACCCATGTGCTTTTTGAGGATATGGATTGTGCACCATGCAGAAGAAGACCAAGCTGTGATGCCAAGTATGACTGTATGAAAAATTTGTCACCTAAAAAGGTCTTTAGCAGTTTATTGCCGTATATAACAAGTATTCCAGTAAAGACTAAGGACGTCACTTGAGTAACAGCGTACTCCACATAGAACTTGGACGTCATTTGTATGGCGGTGCCAAACAAGTTGCTTACTTGATTAAGGCACTAGAAACAAATAGTGTCATTGAGCAGCACTTGTTATGTACCGATGACAGTGACATTAGTAAAGTCAGATTTGACAGTTGCCGCATACATCCAATTGCTTACAAGGGTGAGGCTGATTTCTTCTGTATAAAGCGAATGTTGGACGTTGTTAAGTCGGTCAATCCCTCTATTATTCATGTTCACAGTCGTCGTGGCGCAGATGTTTGGGGCGCAATACTTGCTAAAATCACCGGAATTCCCGCCATCTGTACTCGGCGAGTTGATAATCCCGAGTCAAAATTTGCCTATTACAAATACAAGCAATATGACGCAGTCATCAGTATTTCTCATGGCGTCCAGCAAGTGGTTTCACTGCACTGCGAAGGCGTAGTTCATCAAGATGTCATCCACTCAGCAATAGACATTGATGAGTACTCCCAAGGCGCTGACAGGGCGTGGCTAAACAGTACGTTTGATATACCCGACGAACACCTCGTCATTGGCAATTTCGCGCAGTATATCTCTAGAAAAGGCCAAGCCGATATCATTCTGGCGATGCAGGATGTTATAGCACAAAACCCAAATGTTACCTGTTTACTCTTTGGCAAAGGGGCATTACAAGAGAGCTATCAAGCACTTATTGACCGTCATAAACTACAGAACAATGTAAAACTATGCGGCTTCTCAAAAGATGTTGCCAAAATACTGCCTTCTATTGATATCGTCATTCATCCGTCGTATACCGAAGGATTGGGCGTCATTTTATTGCAGGCTGGTGCGAGCAAGTGTGCCGTAATAGCCAGTCCTGTCGGCGGTATACCAGAGGTTATTAAGCATGATGAGACGGGACTTATGGTTGCACCAGGTGATATTGACGGTATAGCGGAAACCCTGCTTGACCTTATGGATAACAGTGACAAGCGTACGCGTTTAGGTAACGCATTGTTCGAGCACGTATGCAGCGAATTTAGCATCGAACCAATGATGAAAGCCTACAGTGAACTGTATTTTTCTTTAATCTCCCAATCGCCTGATACTTCGCTCAAACGTGTCGTAAAATAAAAACAAAAAAGCCGCTCGAAAGCGGCTTTTTTAAGACTTTGAAAAAAGTTAGCGATTAAACGCCAGCTTTTTCTACAACGTCAACTAAAGTCCAAGTTTTGTTCTTAGACAATGGGCGACATTCACGTACTGTTACTACGTCACCTTGGTTGCACACGTTGTTTTCGTCGTGGGCGTGAAGCTTAGTAGAGCGCTTGATGAACTTCCCGTAGATTGGGTGCTTAACAAAACGTTCAACTACAACAGTGATGGTTTTATCCATCTTGTTGCTAACCACACGACCTTGTACTGTACGAATTTTTTGCTCAGTCATTACGCATCAGCCTTTTGAGTCAGAATGGTTTTAACACGCGCGATGTTACGACGTACTTTTCTCAACTGATCAGTTTTTTCAAGCTGACCTGTTGTGTGCTGCATGCGCAGGTTGAACTGTTCGCGTAGCAGGTTAATCAACTCTGCGTTCAGCTCTTCTACGCTTTTGTCTTTCAGTTCAGTCGCTTTCATTACATCACCGTCCGAGTTACAAAGGTTGTTTTAAATGGCAGTTTAGCCGCTGCCAATTCAAACGCTTCGCGTGCTAGAGCTTCAGGAACACCTTCCATCTCATAAAGAACACGACCAGGCTGAATTTGGCATACCCAGTACTCAACGTTACCTTTACCTTTACCTTGACGCACTTCAAGAGGCTTCTCAGTAATTGGCTTGTCAGGGAAAACTCGAATCCAAATTTTACCTTGACGCTTAACGTGACGAGTCATAGCACGACGCGCTGCTTCGATTTGACGCGCAGTCATTCGACCACGGCCAACTGCTTTAAGGCCGTAAGTACCAAAGGCAACAGTATTACCCGCTGCTAAGCCGCGGTTGCGGCCTTTGTGCATCTTACGGAACTTCATGCGTTTTGGTTGTAACATGATTAGCCCTCTCGCTTAGCGTTGCGGCCTTTCTTCTTAGGTTGAGCAGCTGGTGCTTGCTCTTGAGTTGTAGGTAGACCACCTAGAACTTCACCTTTGAAGATCCATACTTTAACGCCGATGATACCGTAAGTAGTTGACGCTTCAGAGGTTGCGTAATCGATGTCCGCACGGAAAGTGTGCAGAGGAACGCGACCTTCACGGTACCATTCAGAACGTGCAATCTCTGCACCGCCCAAACGGCCGCTAACTTCAACTTTGATACCTTTCGCGCCTAGACGCATTGCGTTTTGAACCGCACGCTTCATAGCACGACGGAACATAACACGACGCTCTAGCTGGCTAGAGATGCTGTCAGCTACTAGCTGGCCATCTAGCTCTGGCTTACGTACTTCAGCGATGTTGATCTGAGCTGGCACGCCGGCTAGCTTAGATACGTAGTTACGCAACTTCTCTACGTCTTCACCTTTCTTACCGATTACAACGCCTGGACGAGCAGTGTGAATAGTTACACGGATGCTCTTAGCAGGACGCTCGATCACGATCTTAGAAAGTGAAGCGTTCTTAAGTTGTTTAGTCAGATACTGACGTACCTGATGATCGTTATACAGGTTGTCTGCATAGTCTGCAGTATTAGCGTACCAGGTAGATGTCCATGGTTTGCTGATACCCAGGCGTATACCTGTAGGATGTACCTTCTGTCCCATTATCTACTCCTAGTTATCCGCTACAACCACAGTGATGTGACTGCTGCGCTTGAAGATACGATCAGCACGGCCTTTAGCACGTGGCTTGATACGTTTCATAGTTGGACCTTCGTCAACGAAAACTTTAGACACGCGAAGTTCATCGATGTCTGCGCCTTCGTTGTGCTCTGCGTTAGCAATCGCAGATTCCAATACTTTCTTTACTAGCGCTGCGCTTTTCTTCGGGCTGTACGTAAGAAGCTCAAGAGCTTTCTCAACGTGCATTCCGCGAATTTGATCCGCAACCAAGCGTGCCTTTTGAGCCGACGTGCGGGCAAAACGGTGTTTAGCTAATGCTTCCATCTTCCTACCCCTTAACGTTTAGCTTTCTTATCCGCGACATGGCCGCGGTAAGTACGCGTTGGCGCAAATTCGCCCAACTTGTGGCCGACCATTTCGTCACTAATAATGACAGGTACATGTTGTCGACCGTTATGGACCGCAATGGTCAACCCAATCATATCTGGGATGATCATAGAACGACGAGACCAAGTTTTGATTGGTTTACGTTCGTTCTTTTCCACTGCAGCCTCTACCTTCTTCAGCAAGTGAAGGTCAATAAAAGGACCTTTCTTGAGAGAACGTGGCATGGTGAATCCTCGCTATTACTTGTTACGACGACGTACGATAAGCTTATCAGTACGCTTGTTGCTTCGGGTTTTCTTACCTTTAGTAGGAACACCCCAAGGAGTTACTGGGTGACGACCGCCAGATGTACGACCTTCACCACCACCGTGTGGGTGATCAACCGGGTTCATGGCAACACCACGAACGGTAGGACGAACACCACGCCAGCGTGTAGCACCAGCTTTACCTAGTGAACGAAGCATGTGCTCTGCATTACCAACTTCACCAATGGTGGCGCGGCAATCAGAAAGAACTTTACGCATTTCGCCAGAGCGTAGACGTAGGGTAACGTAGTTTCCGTCACGTGCTAGGATCTGAGCGTAAGCACCAGCAGAACGTGCGATTTGTGCACCCTTGCCAGGCTTCATTTCAATTGCGTGTACAACAGTACCTACAGGGATGTTACGCATAGGTAGTGTGTTACCAGACTTGATCGGAGCGTCCGAACCAGACTGGATTGCATCACCTGCTTTCATACCCTTAGGAGCTAGAATGTAACGACGTTCACCGTCTGCATACAATACTAGAGCAATGTTCGCAGAACGGTTTGGATCGTACTCTAAACGCTCAACTTTAGCTGGAATGCCGTCTTTGTTGCGTTTGAAGTCGATTACACGATAGTGTTGCTTGTGACCACCACCGATGTGACGAGTCGTGATACGACCACCGTTGTTACGACCACCAGACTTGCTGTTTTTCTCTAGCAAAGGCGCGTAAGGTGCACCTTTGTGCAGGTCAGGATTAACGACCTGAACAACGTGACGACGACCGGCAGAAGTTGGCTTAGCTTTCAATAATGGCATTTCTAATCCCCTTCTTACTCAGCACCACCGACAAAGTCGATGTCCTGACCTTCTTTAAGAACCACGTAGGCCTTTTTCCAGTCGCTGCGCTTACCGAAAGACATGCCGTGACGCTTGGTTTTACCCTTAACGTTCACAGTACGAACACCTTCAACTTCAACTTCAAACAGTTTTTCAACTGCTGCTTTGATTTCAGCTTTGTTCGCGTCTTTAGCTACTTTAAATACAACTGTGTTGTTCGCTTCAGCAGCCATAGTAGACTTTTCTGAAACGTGAGGTGCTACTAGCACCTTCAGTAGACGTTCTTCTCTCATGCTAACGCCTCCTCAAGTTGTTTAACCGCATCAGCAGTCATTAGCACTTTTTCAAATGCAATCAAGCTCACTGGGTCGATGCCTGCTACGTCACGTACGTCAACTTTGTACAAGTTGCGCGCCGCTAGGAACAAGTTCTCATCAACTTCAGGAGTAACGATTAGAACGTCATTTAGTTCATATTCGTTAAGTGCAGAAATAAGAGCTTTAGTCTTAGGTGCGTCAACACCGAACTTCTCTACAACAACCAAACGGTCTTGACGGATTAGTTCAGACAAGATGCTCTTGATCGCACCGCGATACATTTTCTTGTTAACTTTTTGGTCAAAGTCACGAGGCTTAGCTGCGAAAGCACGGCCACCGCCAACCCAAATTGGGCTACGGATTGTACCAGCACGCGCACGGCCAGTACCTTTTTGACGCCATGGCTTCTTACCGCCACCACGAACTTCAGCGCGAGTTTTCTGCGCTTTTGTACCCTGACGAGCACCTGCACCGTAAGCTACAACTACCTGGTGTACCAGGGCTTCGTTGAATTCACGTCCAAAGGTCGCTTCGGATACTTCAAGAGCGCTTTGCGCGTCTTTCAATGTTAATTCCATCAGTTCACTCCCCAGACGTTACGCTTTAACAGCTGGCTTTACGATTACATCGTTGCCAGTTGCGCCAGGTACGGCACCTTTAACTAGGATAAGGCCGTTCTCTACGTCAACACGTACAACTTCCAAAGACTGAGTAGTCACTTGCTTGTTACCAAGCTGACCAGCCATTTTCTTGCCTTTGAATACTTTACCTGGTGATTGGTTTTGACCAATTGAACCAGGAGCACGGTGTGACAAAGAGTTACCGTGTGTCATACGCTGAGAACTGAAGTTCCAGCGTTTGATAGCACCTTGGAAACCTTTACCTTTTGATGTACCAGTTACATCAATCTTTTTAGTGTCGTTAAAGATTTCAACAGTGATTTCACTGCCTACTTCAATATCGGCACCTTCGTTGTCTTCTAGGCGGAATTCTACTAGAGTGCGTCCAGCTTCAACACCAGCTTTAGCAAAGTGACCTGCTTCAGCTTTGTTGATGCGGTTAGCTTTCTTAGTTCCAGCAGTAACCTGAAGAGCGCGATAACCGTCAGTTTCCTCAGTACGAACCTGAGTAACGCGGTTTGGGGTCGCTTCAATAACAGTCACAGGGATAGACGTGCCATCTTCAGTGAAGATGCGAGTCATACCCACTTTACGACCGACTAGACCAATCGCCATTGTTATAACCCTCTCTTATTAGCCCAGGCTGATTTGAACATCAACGCCAGCAGCCAAGTCCAAACGCATCAACGCGTCAACTGTTTTATCAGTTGGCTCGATGATGTCTACCAAACGCTTGTGAGTACGGATTTCATATTGATCACGCGCGTCTTTGTTAACGTGCGGAGAAATCAGAACTGTATAGCGTTCTTTGCGAGTAGGTAGAGGAATAGGACCACTTACCTGAGCACCAGTGCGTTTCGCAGTTTCAACGATTTCAGCCGTAGACTGATCGATCAACTTGTGATCAAACGCTTTCAAACGAATGCGAATTCTTTGATTTGGCATCGATTAAGCTCCAATCGAAAGAACAAAAAAATTCACCCTTTCTCTTCCATTTATTCCGGAAAGAAAGGATGTGCGTAAACCGATGGTTCCCAATCGGAACCCTGTTCTTTTTTCTAGCACGCCAGCAACAGGCTAATCAGTAAAGATGAATCCGTTACTTCGGCAACCACCCTAAAAGCAGTGAGGTCGCGGCTAAAAATTACATGCCCTAATTGGGCAGTGGGTGCGAATTATACAGAAAGGAGACTGTAATGCAAGGCCAAGTTTGCTTTTTGTACGAAATAAATGTGCATTTATTGATCGCCAGCGTTTCATCAGAATGTGACTTCACTTCATGCCTGTAAAGGAGGCCAATCTGTGAGTATTCTGTTATTTTAAGTTAAATATCGACAACGTCGTCGAACTTGTCTTGTTTATAGTCTATACGAATGTATATAAGCTTCTGTAAGTAGTATTGTTCGTTTCGTGTTATATATAAGTGCTTGATTGGACGATCGGTTAACTCTGACGATGCGTAGCATACATACAGGGCGTGTTGAACACTTTGAATTGAGAAGATATGGAAGTAGTAGATAACCAACAAACGTTTGCGCAAATAAAACGTATTCTAAATAATCACTCTACGCTACTTGATGCGTATAGCTTGTTAGAACCAATCATACTCGATTTGTTTGGCGCGCAACGCATGAGTATTTTTCAACGTCGTCGCCAGCATCAGGATTTGGTTGCGCGTTTTAAGACAGGGAAAGAGACGCTAGAAATTAAAGTTCCTATTAGCCCGATGTCGATTGCGGGTTATGTTGCGCTTTCTCAAAAAGCCATTATTGTTGCTGACCCTTACAACCCGTCGTTACTTCAGAACATTCATCCTCGTTTACGCTTTGCTGATAAGTTTGACAAAGACAACGATTTTAAAACGCAGAACATTCTTTGCGTGCCGATCATGAACGCCGGCGTGATGATGGGTGTGATTCAAGTTATTAATAAAAATAGCGGTGCCTTTAGCGAAGAAGACCTCAAGCTCGGAAACGCGCTTGCGCTTATACTTGGTGACAAATTTAGATTTGAATTAGGCGGTACAAACAATCCCTTTGACCTTTTAGTTCATAAGGGCCTTTTAGAAGAAGCAACATTAAAAGAATTGCAAGAATCAACGCCTGATATTCGTGCATTAGTTCAGCGTCTCATTTCTGAGTACCGTATAGCGGAGCAGGAAATTGGTAATTCGCTCTCTATTCATTACCAAGTACCTTATATTCCCTACCTGCCAGAGAAGTACCACAAATTCGAAAATGACAGTCGCCTGAATGTCTCTTATTTAAAGCGCAATTACGTTGCTGTTATTGCTGATGCTCACGATAAGCCTATCGTTTTAATGGCGGAGCCAAATAACGCCGCGCTATTAATGGAAATTGAAAGCGCTATGGGTATCGATACCTATGAGATCGCGGTTAGTCTCCCCAACCTGATACTACAGTACTTAGGTGAAAATAGCGGTGGTGGCGCACCGGGCGAAATGAGTGACATTCTTGATGAGATAGGCACCTCTACTGAAGAAAATGACGAGCATGTTGACGAATTATCGGATGATGCCCCTGCGGTTGTTCGTCTGGTAAGCCGAATACTTCACGATGCTAAACGACTAAACGCATCTGATATTCATATCGACCCTGAGAAAAACGCACCGACCCGCGTACGCATGCGTGTCGATGGTGTGTGTCGCGATATGAACCAAGTACCTAATTCTCATCACAGTGCAGTAATTGCGCGTATTAAGATAATGTCTAACCTTAATATTGCGGAAAAGCGCGTTCCGCAAGACGGTAAGTTGGCATTTAGGATGAATGGACAGCTTGTGGAAGTGCGTGTTGCAACAATACCAACGGTTGCGGGCGAAGGCGTTGTGATGCGTATATTGGCATCGGGCGGTGCTATGCCGATAGACAAGATGAACTTAGCGCCAAACAACCGTGCTCGCCTTGAGGAAATGATTAAAAAGCCTCATGGAATACTATTGGTTGTGGGCCCAACTGGTTCCGGTAAGACCACCACACTTCATGCCATTTTAGGGTACTTAAATACCCCTGAGAAAAAAATATGGACCGCTGAAGACCCGGTGGAGATCACCCAGCCAGGATTACAACAAGTACAAGTAAGCCCCAAAATAGGTTTCACCTTTGCGAACGCCCTGCGCGCATTCTTACGTGCCGACCCTGATATTATTCTTATCGGTGAGATGCGTGATAAAGAAACCGCACACGCAGGTATCGAAGCCTCGTTAACTGGTCACTTAGTTTTGTCAACGCTTCACACAAACTCAGCACCAGAAACCATTACCCGACTTTTAGACTTAGGCCTTGATCCGGTAAACTTCTCAGACGCCTGTGTGGGTATACTTGCCCAACGACTTGTTCGAACCTTATGTGGAAATTGTAAAGAAAAGTACGTCGCCACTGATACAGACCTTGCGTTCATTGAGCGTCAATACGGCAAAGAACATATGGCCGAACTTAATATTACTGCACCGCTTGAAATTTACCGTGCTAAGGGCTGTGAAGAATGTGGTAATACAGGCTACAAAGGAAGAACAGGCGTACATGAACTATTAGGTATGACTCAAGAGTTACGCTCGCTTGTTTATAAGGAAGCCAGCGTTGCTGAAATGAAAAAGCAAGCGACCAACGACGGTATGCGCACGCTGGTTCAAGATGCAATATTTAAAGTCCTTAAAGGCGACACTGATTTGGCTCAAGTACAGATAGTTGGAGGAGAATAACCCTCTTGGTACGTGCCGTTAAATACATAAAAAAGCCCAGCTAAGCTGGGCTTTTTATTTTTTGATGTAAGTTGATAATAGAATCAGGCGTTACTTTTTCAAGTATTCTCTAATAACGTAATGCAGAATTCCGCCATTCTCAAAGTACGTAAATTCATTCGATGTATCGATACGAATGTCCATCATGAAAGACTTACTTTCACCTTTATCACTATTAACCGTAACACTCACCTCTTTTTGTCCGCGCGATACAGCGTCAATAGAGTAAGACTCATTACCCTTTAAGCCTAATGAAGAGGCGCTATCGCCGCTTTTAAATTGTAGGGGTAAAATACCCATTCCAATTAAGTTAGAACGATGAATACGTTCGTAGCTTTCAGCCATTACCGCTTTAACCCCCATTAATGAAGGTCCTTTCGCTGCCCAGTCGCGACTTGAGCCAGTCCCGTATTCTTTACCACCTATAACAATTGCAGGCACACCATCGTCTTTGTAGCGCATAGCTGCATGGAAGATAGACATGCTATCACCGCTTGGATAATGGGTGGTGGCACTGCCTTTGGTACCAGGCGCTAATTGATTCTGCAGACGTACATTCGCGAAGGTTCCGCGCATCATAACTTCGTGATTACCACGCCTAGAGCCATACGAGTTGAAGTCACTTGGCTCTACACCTTGAGCTTGTAGGTATTCACCTGCAGGGCTGTCTTTAGCTATCGCGCCAGCAGGAGAGATATGGTCAGTAGTAATTGAGTCACCTACCTTAACCAAACACCGCGCATTCTCAATCGAATTAAGCGCCTCAGGCTCTTTACCCATTACTTCGAAAAATGGCGGATGCTTTATGTAGGTTGACTCAGGCCAGTCGTACACTGATGTTTTACTGACTTCTAGAGAATTCCATTCACCGCTACCTTTGAAAACATCGGCGTATTTCTCTTTAAACAGATCGCCAGTTACATTTTCAGCAATGTACTTTTGAATTTCATCTTCGCTTGGCCAGATATCTTTCAGATACACAGGCGAACCATCATCGGCTTTCCCCAGCGGCTCTTTGGTTATATCGATATTCATATTGCCAGCTAGCGCGTAGGCCACGACCAATGGGGGTGACGCCAAATAGTTTGCTGCTACATCAGGGTGAATTCGCCCTTCAAAATTTCGGTTTCCAGACAATACAGACGTCACTGTTAGTTTGGCTTTTCGAATGGCATCGGTAATGGCGTCGGGTAATGGACCTGAATTACCAATACACGTAGTACAACCATAGCCCACTAAGTTGAAGCCAAGCGCCTCTAGAGGGTCCATGAGCCCAGCATCTTCTAGGTACTGTGTGACAACTTGTGACCCCGGAGCCAACGACGTTTTGACCCAAGGCTTACGGGTTAGACCTTTTGCCGCCGCGTTTCTGGCAAGTAGGCCTGCGCCAACCAATACAGATGGGTTCGATGTATTCGTACAGCTTGTGATCGCGGCAATAACAATAGCGCCATCTTCAAGGTTGAATTTACTGCCTCTGAACTCAACAAATGAATCGTGATCTTCATCAACGTCTGCGGTAGTGCCTAAACCGCCCTCAGCCACAAAGTCGGCTTCTTCATCGACCACTTTAATGTCGATTTGTGAACGATGCCATTCTTTGAAGGCGTTAGCGGCTTCATCTAATGCAATCTTATCTTGAGGACGTTTGGGGCCAGCGATAGATGGCACTACATCGCTAAGGTCAAGTGATAACGTTTCATGATACTCAGCATCTTTTGAATGGTCGTCATGCCATAACTGACTAAATTTCGCATACGCTTCAACAAGTGCTATTTGCTGTTCGTCTCTGCCGGTTAACTTAAGATAATCAAGGGCAACATCATCAATTGGAAAAATACCACATGTAGCGCCGTATTCCGGAGCCATGTTAGCAATTGTCGCACGGTCGGCGGTGGTAAGGTGCTTCAATCCCGGGCCGTAAAACTCCACAAACTTGCCCACTACACCGTGTTCACGCAGTTGCTTTGTAATGGTTAATACCATGTCAGTAGCCGTAACCCCCGAAGGTAGCTGACCTGATAATTTAAAGCCGACTACTTTTGGCAATAGCATGGTAACTGGCTGACCGAGCATGGCCGCTTCGGCCTCAATCCCACCGACACCCCAACCTAATACACCTAAACCGTTAATCATAGTGGTGTGTGAATCTGTGCCTACCAAGGTATCTGGATACACTAAGGTTTCGCCATTTTCTTGTTTGGTAAATGCACAGCGCGCCAGATATTCCAAGTTAACTTGGTGAACTATACCGCGCCCAGGGGGAACCACTTTGAAGTTGTCAAAACTCGACTGCCCCCATTTCAAAAATTGATAACGTTCTTTGTTTCGCTCAATCTCAATATCGGTGTTCTTCTCTAGGGCATTTTCTACAGCGAAATGGTCAACCATAACAGAGTGGTCTATAACCAACTCAACCGGATTGAGCGGATTAATTGCTTGTGCATCGCCACCGAGTCTATCAACTGCATCTCGCATAGCGGCTAAATCAACAATTGCAGGAACGCCTGTAAAATCTTGCAAAATTACACGGGCAGGCACGAACGATACTTCATGGTCAACGTGGTTAGTCACATCCCACTTTGCGACTTGTTCAATATCGTTACTTGATACGAACTCTTCATTTTCGTGACGAATTAGGTTCTCAAGTAAAATTTTTATGCAGAAAGGGAGTCGGTCGAGCGCATACTGTTTACCGATACCATCTAAGTTGACTGCCTTGTAGGTATTCCCCTTCACCTCTAGCTGTGAAAAAAACTTGTATGTCATACGCTCTCCATCCTTATTTGCCTGTTCAAAGGTTATTTTAATAAGCGTGGGTTTTTACCCCAGACGCTTGATAGTCTTATTTGTACGCAAAACACATGAAAAAAAGTTCACATTGGATAATAGCGACCTGACTTATAAGAGCACTTACCATTTACATTGATATAACATTCTTGTTTTCTTATAAAGGCGCAAACGGTATGCTTAAGTTCGATTAGAACAGCCTTGCGCTTTGCTAAATAATGCGCAGCCAAAAAGGCGAAAGAGTAACGACACAACTATGACCCACCCACTAGTAAAAAAGTACAACTTAACACCTCACCCAGAAGGTGGCTTCTATCGTCAGGTATTTCGGTCTGAACATGAAACCCAATCATTCGTTCACGGTGATACTCGTCCTGCACTTACGCACATTTATTTTCTACTACTTAAAGGGCAGGTAAGCCGCTTTCATCGCGTTTTACACGATGAAGTTTGGAATCATTACGAAGGCGCACCACTGCAACTTTTGCAATTGCATAAACAGCAGTTGTGGGAACGACGCATTGGTGGCGAAGGAAATGAGTACGTGGAGGTAGTTAATGCAGGCCATTTTCAAGCAGCACAAAGTATGGGCGACTATTCATTAGTTGGGTGTACCGTGGCGCCAGGGTTTGACTTTGCCGACTTCAGTTTTATTGAAGAGCCTTCAATGAAACAATGGTTAGATATAGCACATCCTGATTTAAGTCGTTTTATATAGGCAATCGTAAGTAGGCTGACAGAACATTTGGCAGTCTACATTTATTTTATAATTACTCGTCATACCTGCACTTTTGTCTGCGTATAAACTGGATTTTTTGATGCCAATCAAGGATGATATCGACAGTTTTTAAAATATACGTCTGAACGTCCATAGTGGCGAACTTCAGACTATCTCACTCTAACGCCGCAGGTAACCCAACTATGTATAAATTGGTACTTATTCGTCATGGAGAGAGTCAGTGGAACCTTGAGAACCGTTTCACAGGCTGGCACGACGTTGACTTGACTGACACTGGCGTAGCGCAAGCGAAAACCGCTGGTCAGCTACTTAAAGATGCTGGATTTGCATTTGATCAGGCTTATACGTCTGTGCTTTTACGTGCTATCAAAACGCTGAATATTGCGCTTGAAGAAATGGGCCAGCACTACTTACCAGTTGAGCGCCATTGGAGACTAAACGAGCGTCACTATGGTGGATTGACAGGTTTAGATAAAGCAGAGACTGCCGCTAAACACGGTGAAGAGCAAGTTAAGATTTGGCGTCGTAGTTTCGATATTCCACCGCCAGCGGTAGAAACAGACAGCGAACACTTCCCTGGCCACGACCCTCGTTATAGCCATGTTGATGCTGACATTCTTCCTCGTGGAGAGAGTTTAAAGCTTACTATTGAGCGCGTACTTCCGTATTGGCACGATGTTATCCGCCCAGATATCCAAGCTGGAAAGCGTGTCATTATTGCCGCTCACGGCAATAGTTTGCGTGCACTTGTTAAGTACTTAGATGGCATGTCAGATGAAGAAGTTCTTGGCCTGAACATACCTACTGGTGTACCACTAGTTTATGAACTAGATGAAAACCTAAAGCCAATTTCAAAAGAATACTTAGGCGATCCAGAAGCTATTAAGGCGATGATGGATGCCGTGGCTAAACAAGGTAAAGCAAAATAAGCCGTTACCGTTTAGATACAAAAAAGCCTGCTTATGCAGGCTTTTTTATTGGTGTTCCATCGAACTAGCGAGGTACTTTCACTAACCAGTTGTGAGTGTCTTCTGCTTTACCCCACTGGATATCATTTAGCGCCTGTCTTAACTTCATAGTTACTGGGCCTGCCTCACCACTTCCAACCTGATACTCTTTATCATTATGGATAAAAGTACCTACTGGCGTAAGAACTGCCGCAGTACCTGAAAGTGCCGCTTCAGTATTCGGTTTTGCTGATCGTTCTAAAAGCTCTTCTACAGTGATGTCACGCTCACTTACTTTCATGCCGTGATCTTTAGCAATTTGAAGCACCGTAGCGCGCGTCACACCGTGTAAGAAACTTGAATCTAACCCTTTAGTGATAATTTCATCGCCATCAATAAGTAAGAAATTGGCTGCTCCAGTCTCTTGTACATCACCATTAGGGCAAAACAATATTTGGTCAGCTTGAACTTCTGCGCGCGCTTTTAAAATAGGCGGTAAGGCACTGGCATAGTTACCACCACTTTTAACCATTCCCATGTGCGGTGCACAGCGCATCCCTGTTTCATCCAGTAGCAAGCGTAGTGGCTTTGCACCGCCAGCGAAATAATCGCCAACTGGCGATAATAATACATACAACATTGAACTTGCTGATGGCGCTGCTGCTTTACCTATAGACGCTTCTGTGCCGATGTGCGTTGGGCGGATATACATCGAACCAGGAGGCTCAGGTACTTCAGACGCGTACTTCGCAACAATATCAATGATCATTTTTTCTACTTGCGCTTTGTCTATTTCAGGCAAGTTTAAAAGACGACTACTTTGAGCAAAGCGCTCAATGTTTTTGTCCATTCTGAAAATGTTAATACTACCATCTTCGTGTTTGAATGCTTTTAGGCCTTCAAAGCAAGTGCTCGAATAATGGAGCACATGTGCACCAGGATGCAATTGAATACTATCTGCGCTGACAAATTCGGTGTCAGTCCACTTATCGTTGACAAAGGTAGCAAGTGCCATTTGTGGCATAAATACTGTACCGAATACGGCCATTGGTTCGTCCTATTCACTTCGACTAAAAAAATATCCGATAGAGTTTACCAAAAAACAGTCACATTGCTAAAAGTAAGTAGATGCTAATAGAGCTTTTATTTAAGAAGATCGTCTAGAAATACTGACGGCAAACAAATACCAGACTCAAAAGAGAAAAATTCACGTTAGTGCTATTTACTGTCTAGTGCTTTTTCTAGTAGTAGCTCAATACGTTTAACGCTGGCAATTAGCACCTTCATATCATTGTTTTCATCTGTTTTCTGCTCTGGCATTGCGTTATTACCCGTTAACAACTTATCTTTCTGAGCCAATATCGTTTCTCTGAATGTTTCGGCGTCATTGATACCAATCAATGAAACCAAGGCGCCTTGAGCTGACTGCCCAGCAGTTTCAAATGACAGACGATAAAGATTGAAGACGCGCATTAGTGGCCCTTGCACCATAGCGACATCTGTTATCTTCTCTAGCGGAATAGACTTCTCTTCTTTATTAAACACACCTCGTTTTACCACGAGTTTTCGCTCAGTCACAATCGCTGACATCGCGGCTAATATTTTGCTACTAATCAGAAAGAATAGGGGAATAGATATAATTAAGACTGGTATTCCTACTACAGTGATAGTTGAAACCAATAGTAAGCTTATTAACCAATAAGTTTTTACGGCTGGGTTGAAGGTGGCACTGATTATTATTCTTTCAGACATTATAAGAACCTTTTTATCGTAATAAATTGAGTATACCGCTGCTAAGGATCAGAAATGATAAACGACTTGTGCATTGCCATCGAAACGATTCGTATCGTTTTGTGACTCTTTTCCATAGCCGGCTTCTACTCTAAAAGCCCAACCTTCACGTGAGGTATTGAGTCGATACTCATATGACATTCCTATGCCTTGCGTTGTTTGGGCATCAGTTAGCGCCAACCTAATAATAGGCAAGTCAGTTCATCTTCGCAGCTGTACTCTGCATCTCTCGCGCCCACAGCACCAAGGAATATGCCTACAACATGGTTTTCGTATTGTTTTTGTGCACCCAGAGTAAAGCCGTCATCTAATCCCAATTTATAATTCAGGTATAGCTCTACATCATCATATTTTGTTGAAACCGTAGGGACAAGAAAGAAAGGCCAGCCACCACCTAAACTCACATCAATATCCTGAGCGATACCGTTAGATGAAAAGCAAGTTAGTGCAATTAGTGATACTCGAAGCTTACGCATGATATTCCTTTAGTACGCTCAAAACGAATAGTGTAGTAGCGAGTTGGTGAATGAAAGGTGAAAACCCACTACGTTATAAGCGCAACAATACCAGCAGTTTGTAAACTAAGTTATTGCAGAAAAGAGAAAAATTGTAAGTAAATAAGTAGAGCATAAGAAGCAAAAACCCAGCTTTCGCTGGGTTCTTTGTTTTAGAATTGGGACCGGCAGTGTCCTACTCTCACATGGGGAAACCCCACACTACCATCGGCGCTAATACGTTTCACTTCTGAGTTCGGAATGGGGTCAGGTGGTACCGTATCGCTATGGCTGCCAGGAAAAACTGGTTTACAGTAGCGTTTACTGCGTAAAGCTGAGAACTCTCAACCTCACTAAATTCTGTGAGCCCGCATATAAAATGCTGTAGCTTCTATATAAAGCAAAAACCCGCCGTAAGGCGGGTTTCTTTAATTGGGACCTGGCAGTGTCCTACTCTCACATGGGGAAGCCCCACACTACCATCGGCGCTAATACGTTTCACTTCTGAGTTCGGAATGGGGTCAGGTGGTACCGTATCGCTATGGCTGCCAGGAAAAACTGGTAACAATCTAGAAAACTGGATATCAATTCAATCAGTGAGTAACTGTCTTTTCACTCTACTTACTTTAGCTTGTCTACAACACTCAAAAGCCTAAAGCTTCTTGGGCGTTGTATGGTTAAGCCTCTCGGGCAATTAGTACAGGTTAGCTTAACGCCTTACAACGCTTCCACACCCTGCCTATCAACGTCATCGTCTATAACAACCCTTCCAGAACTTAAAGTTCAGGGATGACTCATCTTTGGGCCGGCTTCCCGCTTAGATGCTTTCAGCGGTTATCCGTTCCGAACATAGCTACCGGGCAATGCCATTGGCATGACAACCCGAACACCAGCGGTTCGTCCACTCCGGTCCTCTCGTACTAGGAGCAGCTCCCATCAATCATCCAACGCCCACACCAGATAGGGACCGAACTGTCTCACGACGTTCTAAACCCAGCTCGCGTACCACTTTAAATGGCGAACAGCCATACCCTTGGGACCGACTTCAGCCCCAGGATGTGATGAGCCGACATCGAGGTGCCAAACACCGCCGTCGATATGAACTCTTGGGCGGTATCAGCCTGTTATCCCCGGAGTACCTTTTATCCGTTGAGCGATGGCCCTTCCATACAGAACCACCGGATCACTATGACCTACTTTCGTACCTGCTCGACGTGTCTGTCTCGCAGTTGCTAGCTTATGCCATTGCACTAACCTCACGATGTCCGACCGTGATTAGCTAACCTTCGTGCTCCTCCGTTACTATTTGGGAGGAGACCGCCCCAGTCAAACTACCCACCAGACACTGTCCACAATCCCGATTAGGGACCAATGTTAGAACATCAAACATACAAGGGTGGTATTTCAAGGACGGCTCCACACAATCTAGCGACTGTGCTTCAAAGCCTCCCACCTATCCTACACATGTAGGTTCAATGTTCAGTGCCAAGCTGTAGTAAAGGTTCACGGGGTCTTTCCGTCTAGGTGCGGGTACACAGCATCTTCACTGCGATTTCAATTTCACTGAGTCTCGGGTGGAGACAGCGTGGCCATGGTTACACCATTCGTGCAGGTCGGAACTTACCCGACAAGGAATTTCGCTACCTTAGGACCGTTATAGTTACGGCCGCCGTTTACCGGGGCTTCGATCAAGAGCTTCGCTTACGCTAACCCCATCAATTAACCTTCCGGCACCGGGCAGGTGTCACACCCTATACGTCCTCTTACGAGTTTGCAGAGTGCTGTGTTTTTAATAAACAGTCCCAGCCACCTGGTCACTGCGGCCCCATCTGCTTACCACGTAAAGTGTTCACAAACAGGGGCGTACCTTCTCCCGAAGTTACGGTACAATTTTGCCGAGTTCCTTCACCCGAGTTCTCTCAAGCGCCTTAGTATTCTCTACCTGACCACCTGTGTCGGTTTGGGGTACGGTTCACATAATCATAAGTTTAGAAGCTTTTCCTGGAAGCAGGGCATCAACAACTTCACTACCGTAGTAGCTCGTCTCGCGTCTCAGCTTTAAGAACCCGGATTTACCTAAGTTCTCGGCCTACTCGCTTTCACTTGGACAACCAACGCCAAGCTTGCCTAGCCTTCTCCGTCCCTCCATCACTGATTATATAAGTACGGGAATATTAACCCGTTTCCCATCGACTACGCATTTCTGCCTCGCCTTAGGGGCCGACTTACCCTGCCCTGATTAGCATGGGACAGGAAACCTGGTCTTCCGGCGTGGGAGTTTTTCACTCCCATTATCGTTACTCATGTCAGCATTCGCACTTGTGATATGTCCAGCAAGCTTTACAACTCACCTTCATCCACTTACACAACGCTCCCCTACCCAGCATGTAAACATGCTGCCGCAGCTTCGGTATATTGCTTAGCCCCGTTACATCTTCCGCGCAGGCCGACTCGACTAGTGAGCTATTACGCTTTCTTTAAAGGGTGGCTGCTTCTAAGCCAACCTCCTAGCTGTCTATGCCTTCCCACATCGTTTCCCACTTAGCAATATTTTGGGACCTTAGCTGGCGGTCTGGGTTGTTTCCCTCTCCACGACGGACGTTAGCACCCGCCGTGTGTCTCCCGGATAGTTCTCATTGGTATTCGGAGTTTGCAAAGGGTTGGTAAGTCGGGATGACCCCCTAGCCTTAACAGTGCTCTACCCCCAATGGAATTCGTCCGAGGCTCTACCTAAATAGATTTCGGGGAGAACCAGCTATCTCCCGGTTTGATTGGCCTTTCACCCCCAGCCACAGGTCATCCCCTAACTTTTCAACGTTAGTGGGTTCGGTCCTCCAGTTGATGTTACTCAACCTTCAACCTGCCCATGGCTAGATCACCGGGTTTCGGGTCTATACCTAGCAACTAAACGCGCAGTTAACACTCGCTTTCGCTACGGCTCCGTTATTCACTTAACCTTGCTACTAAATATAAGTCGCTGACCCATTATACAAAAGGTACGCAGTCACCCCGAAGGGCTCCCACTGCTTGTACGTATACGGTTTCAGGTTCTATTTCACTCCCCTCACAGGGGTTCTTTTCGCCTTTCCCTCACGGTACTGGTTCACTATCGGTCAGTTAGGAGTATTTAGCCTTGGAGGATGGTCCCCCATATTCAGTCAAGATAACACGTGTCCCGACCTACTCGATTTCACTGTAAAGAATCCGTCGTGTACGGGGCTATCACCCTGTATCGCTCCTCTTCCCAAAGGATTCCACTAAATTCTAAACAGCTTAAGGGCTGCTCCCCGTTCGCTCGCCGCTACTAGGGGAATCTCGGTTGATTTCTTTTCCTAAGGGTACTTAGATGTTTCAGTTCCCCTCGTTCGCCTCGTTAACCTATGTATTCAGTTAACGATACCTATAAATAGGTGGGTTTCCCCATTCGGACATCTGTGGCTCAAATGCATTTTGTCGGCTCACCACAGCTTTTCGCAGACTTACACGTCCTTCATCGCCTCTAACTGCCAAGGCATCCACCGTATACGCTTCGTCACTTAACCATACAACCCCAAACAGCCTTTTGACTTCTGCCTGAGTTATGTCGTATGAATGACAAGCTAATCGGAAGAATTGCCTTGCTATCAAATCATCGATTGATAACAAGCAATTCAGTCAAGTAGAGTAAAAAGTCATCTTTCGATTTCTCAGTTACTCAATTTTGATTGATTACTATTAATATCAGCTTTCCAAATTGTTAAAGAACATTCGCAAAATGACGAATCATTTCACTTTAGAGTAAAAACCCTAATCAATGCTTACTGAAACAGTAAATATTCATTAGGATTTAAATTCCGTTTTGACACGTTTTTTGCCATCTATTTCTTGCTTATACAAGGTATAGCATAAGGAGAAAATGGTAGGCTTGGGCAGACTTGAACTGCCGACCTCACCCTTATCAGGGGTGCGCTCTAACCAGCTGAGCTACAAGCCTTCAGTCTATAACCTGAAGCTTTCAAGCTCAGATTTTCAAGTAGATGGTGGAGCTAAGCAGGATCGAACTGCTGACCTCCTGAATGCAAATCAGGCGCTCTCCCAGCTGAGCTATAGCCCCATAAACTTGTGTCGTTCTTCGTTTTAAACAAGACTATCTGTGTAGGCACTGCATCAAGGCGTCTTTCGACGTAATGGTAAGGAGGTGATCCAACCCCAGGTTCCCCTAGGGTTACCTTGTTACGACTTCACCCCAGTCATGAAACACAAAGTGGTAATCGTCCTCCCGAAGGTTAGACTAACTACTTCTTTTGCATCCCACTCCCATGGTGTGACGGGCGGTGTGTACAAGGCCCGGGAACGTATTCACCGCAGTATTCTGACCTGCGATTACTAGCGATTCCGACTTCATGGAGTCGAGTTGCAGACTCAATCCGGACTACGACATTCTTTAAGGGGTCCGCTCCACATCACTGTCTCGCTTCCCTCTGTAAATGCCATTGTAGCACGTGTGTAGCCCTACACGTAAGGGCCATGATGACTTGACGTCGTCCCCACCTTCCTCCGGTTTGTCACCGGCAGTCTCCTTAGAGTGCCCAACTTAATGCTGGCAACTAAGGACAAGGGTTGCGCTCGTTGCGGGACTTAACCCAACATCTCACGACACGAGCTGACGACAGCCATGCAGCACCTGTGTCAGAGTTCCCGAAGGCACCAATCTATCTCTAGAAAGTTCTCTGCATGTCAAGTGTAGGTAAGGTTCTTCGCGTTGCATCGAATTAAACCACATGCTCCACCGCTTGTGCGGGCCCCCGTCAATTCATTTGAGTTTTAACCTTGCGGCCGTACTCCCCGGGCGGTCTACTTAGCGCGTTAGCTTCGCTACGCACGATTTAAAATCACACACAGCTAGTAGACAGCGTTTACGGTGTGGACTACCAGGGTATCTAATCCTGTTCGCTACCCACACTTTCGCACATGAGCGTCAGTCTTTGGCCAGGGAGTCGCCTTCGCCACTGATGTTCCTCCAGATATCTACGCATTTCACCGCTACACCTGGAATTCCACTCCCTCTCCAAGACTCTAGTCTGCCAGTTCTAAATGACCATCCCAGGTTGAGCCCGGGGCTTTCACATCTAGCTTAACAAACCGCCTGCGTGCGCTTTACGCCCAGTAATTCCGATTAACGCTCGCACCCTCCGTATTACCGCGGCTGCTGGCACGGAGTTAGCCGGTGCTTCTTCTGTTGTTAACGTCACGGCTAGCAGGTATTAACTACTAACTTTTCCTCACAACTGAAAGTGCTTTACAACCCGAAGGCCTTCTTCACACGCGGCATGGCTGCATCAGGGTTTCCCCATTGTGCAATATTCCCCACTGCTGCCTCCCGTAGGAGTCTGGGCCGTGTCTCAGTCCCAGTGTGGCTGATCTTCCTCTCAGAACAGCTAGAGATCGTCGCCTTGGTGAGCCTTTACCTCACCAACTAGCTAATCTCACTTGGGCCTCTCTTTGCGCCGGAGCCGAAGCCCCGTTTGGTCCGAAGACATTATGCGGTATTAGCAGTCGTTTCCAACTGTTATCCCCTCGCAAAGGCAAGTTCCCAAGCATTACTCACCCGTCCGCCACTCGTCAGCGATTAGCAAGCTAATCCTGTTACCGTTCGACTTGCATGTGTTAGGCCTGCCGCCAGCGTTCAATCTGAGCCATGATCAAACTCTTCAATTAAATATATCGAAATATGAATCGTCGTTGTGACACTCTTAACGAGTGCCCACACAGATTGTCTTGTCTAAATTTTTAAAGAACATTCACTAGAAGCGTTTCTTAGTGACTCACCCTGTTCGAGTGAGGTGCGCATTATACGCTGGAAGTTTTCGTTGTCAACACTTTTTGAAAATTTATTTTCTGAAGCGTTACTTCTAAACTCCCGTCTTTACTGGCCTATGTAGGTAGTAGAGACTTACTTCTTAGGGGCAATTTGTTTTGCTTTCCTGTCGAAGCGGATGCGCATTTTAGGGATCTGAGCGCTCACGTCAACAAGTATTTTAAAAAGCCTTATTTTTCGATCGTTTGCGCAAACTATGAACAGATCGTTGTAAAAACGGGCTAATTCATACCGCTTTTACCCATCTATAAGTTCAGTTAATTGGTATCTGGCTACCCGTGCTTTAGATTAGATGCTATAGCTTTCTATTAACGAGCATTAAAACACGTAAATAAAGAAAGCATTTGTACAGTCTTTATAGTGAGGGCGCGATGAATATTTCTGAGTTTAAAACCGCAGGGAAACTTATTACTGGTTTAGGTGCTTTGAAAGCACTTAGTGATGAGATGGCACGACTATCGATAAATGCCTTTGCCATAATCACTGACAAAGGCGTATCTGCATCAGGTTTACTCGACCAAGTTTCTCCATTACTTTCAACCGCTGCCACTATAGTCATTGATGATATTCCTCCAGAACCTGAAATCACACGGTTATAGAGAACAAGCTTTCACTACTTAGAGAAAAACAAATAGATGGTGTTATTGCCTTAGGTGGTGGTAGTGCTATTGATAGCGCAAAGATATTAGCTGCTACTTATGATTACACCGGTAAGCTGTCAGATCTCTTCGGTGAAAATACGTTATCACGTCGTACCTTGCCACTTATCGCTATACCCACCACGGCAGGTACAGGCTCAGAAGTCACTAATATAGCAATACTATGTGACCCCAAATCGCAGATGAAAAAAAGGCATTGTGAGTCACTGCTTATTGCCAGACGTTGCCATTGTTGCACCGGAGATGACAAAAACCTGCCCCAAAGCTATAACCGCAGCCAGTGGAATAGATGCCTTTGTTCATGCATTAGAAGCCTATGTATCGGTTAATGCCACACCCATTACCGATGCGCTTGCTGAAAAAGCGTTAAAACTAATATACAACGCCTTGCCTCATGCCTATGCAAATGGCGAAAATTTATCAGCAAGGGAAGATATGGCCACCGGCAGTTTAATGGCAGGGCTTGCGTTTGGTAACGCAGGCGTAGGTGCGGTGCATGCGCTTGCGTATCCGTTAGGCGGACGTTTTCATTTATCTCATGGGATGAGTAATGCCGTTATGCTACCCCATGTATTAAAAGTGAATGCGCCTTTTTGTGCAGACAAACTGTATTGCGTAGCAAAGCAGTTGAAACTTTGCGATAGGCATCACACCAAAGACGAAGCAGTAAAGCTGTTACTCACCGCCGTTGAAAAGTTGTGTAGAGATGTGGATATTCCCCAATCGCTTACCCACTTTAATATACCAGAGGATTGTGTTGGTGAACTTGCCAGTGAGGCGAGTAAAGTTACTCGCCTACTGCGCAATAACCCAAAGCAGCTTAGCGTAGAGGAAATAGAGGATATTTACCGACACGCTTTTTAGCTTTGCATCATTACAACTCTCTCACCCATATGTTTTTAAAGCTTACATAGTTTCCGTGATCTTGAAGCTGTAGAGGTGCACAGCCATGTGCTTTGTATTTTGGCGCGCCTATCCACTCTGTTGTACCTTGTATTTCGGTATGGTTTTGTACCACCACGCCATTGTGGATAACGGTCACATAGCCCGGCGAACTTAAGCTCTCACCCTCAAAGCGCGGCGCTTTATAAATGATGTCGTAGGTTTGCCAATTGCCCGGAGCCTTCATGGCATTCACTAAAGGAATAGTTTGCTTGTATACACTTGCAGCCTGACCATTAGGGTAGGTTTTATTTTCAAACGAGTCTAACACTTGCACCTCGTAGCGCTGCTGAAGGAATATGCCACTATTATTACGCTGCTGACCTTCCATTCCTTCTTCCGGCATCGGTGCCATCCATTCAACATGTAGCTGAATATCGCAAAAGACGCTTTGGTCTTAATATCTCCCGCGCCGGGCTTTACCGTTAACACGCCATCTTGCATAGTCCAGTTTGCATCGCCGCCTTTTAGCGATTCCCACGCATTTAGGTTGTCACCTAGCAGCACGGTGGCATCTGAAGGTACGTTGTTAGCGTTAAATGACACCACTTCAGGTACAGGCTCCCACACTTCTGTTTTGGCTGCCTGTTGTTCTCGTGTAAGCCTGTCATCGTCAGACGCACATGCGGTCGTGGTCATTAATACTGTAAGCGGTGAAGAAAATAGTAATGCTTTTGCTACTGAGTGTTTGTTCATTATGTTTGCCTAATTTCGTGTAAGTTAATGATGCTAAGGTATGTGCAACATCTTGCTAAACGCCCGCAAGCTAAGTTATGTCGCCCACGCTTTATCACCCTTCTTATAAGGTAAAGCCCCGTCGTACTTACCCGGAATAGACACATAACGCAGTACTTTTGTAGCGCCTACTTGCGACGTGAAAAACAATACAAAGTTAATTGTTTTAGCAAAGTGAAGTAATGAGGTGTTGGCTCGTCGGTTCCTGGCTCCCATTGACTAGGCTTACCGGTTTCTACTCCTTGCCATACACCATTTGCCAGATTGGCTGCTTTCGCCTCTACATCGAGTTCAGTGAACAGGGTTTCACGCTGCTGAGCATCAAGTTGCAAAAATGCTTTTCCATATCGTGTTTGGCATAACTTTTCGATGGTTTTGATACCGTTTTGAAACGTTTTTTGCAGCAAAGGCGTATAACAGTCGGTTATTAATACTGCCATGGTCTCTCCCACATTCGCCGCTTTCGCCCCGGGCGTGTCTGTCTGTGGAATGATTACTTCGGCCATTTCATTAAAAAGCGTCACATCATTTTCAGAAAACAATGTTGCACTTAGCGGAACCGGCGTTAAATCTTTATACGCAAACGCACTGCCTGCAAACATGGCGGTGCCTGTTGCAGTAGCTATAAGTTTAAGTAGTGCTCTTCTTTCCATTACAAGTTACCTCGCTTAAGCTCTTCCACTGCAAAATCTGCAGCGCGCGCGGTTAATGCCATATAAGTAAGTGATGGGTTAACGCAACTACCCGACGTCATAGCGGCACCGTCTGTCACAAATACATTCGGGGCATCCCATACTTGATTGTGCGCGTTCAGTACTGACGTTTTCGGGTCACGTCCCATACGCGCTGTACCCATCTCGTGAATACCCATACCGGTGCATAATCGGCATCCCAACCTTGCACGTTTTTAAGGCCAGCCGCTTCGAACATATCAATAGCGTCTTGCTGCATATCCTTACGCATTTTGAGTTCGTTCTCTTTTATCTCTACATCCATAGCAAGAACTGGCATTCCCCATTTATCCGTCACTTTCTTGTTCAAATAAATGCGGTTGTCGTGGTGAGGTAGCATTTCACCAAAGGCAGTCATACCAATCGTCCACGAACTGGTTCACTGATGGCATCTTTAAGCCCAGCCCCAATACCCATCTCGGCAATATCTTTTCGCCACCCTGAACGACTGGCACTACCTTGATATCCGAACCCGCGTAAATAATCGCGCTTGTCATCTCCCCAATTTCTAAAACGAGGAACATAAAAACCGCTTGGACGTCGCCCATAGGTATACTTGTCGTCAAAGCCTTCTACGTCAGCAGATGCGCCAACTCTGAAATGGTGATCCATCACATTGTGACCTAACTCACCACTGCTGCTGCCAAGTCCGCCTTCCCATACATCGGTAGCAGAGTTCATCAATACCCAAGCAGAATTAAGGGCCGAAGCATTTACAAACACTATCTTGCTTTTTTGAACACATAGGTTTGGTTGGTCTCGGCGTCAATGATCTCCACACCCGTTGCGCGCTTTTTGTCTTTATCGAACAGGATCTCTTTTACAATAGAGAACGGACGAAGGGTTAAATTGCCTGTTTTCACCGCCGCAGGTAGTGTAGATGCTTGCGTACTGAAGTAGCCCCCAAACGGGCAACCCAGCCAACACTTATTGCGATATTGGCAATGCACACGCCCTTCTTCGGGTTTACCTTTGGTCATGTTTGAAGTACGGCCATGTAGAATGTGTCGGCTACCCTTGAACGCTTCTTTTACTCTTGCAGCAACGGTTTCTTCCACAATATTCATGGGCATAGGTGGTTGGTAAATACCGTCTGGCAGTACATCTAAGCCATCGCGGTTTCCACTGATCCCCGCGAACTTTTCTACATAGTCATACCACGGCGCCGGTCGTCGTAACGAATTGGCCAATCGACAGCGATACCTTCTTTAGCATTCGCCTCGAAGTCTTCTCTGTTGAGGCGATAACTTTGACGCCCCCATAAAAGTGAACGGCCGCCAACGTGATAACCACGATACCAGTCAAAACGCTTATCTTCCGTGTAGGGGTTATCTATCTCATTTGCCCACATTCCCAATGTTTTTCGTTAAGCGGATAGTCGCGCTTAAGCACTGGGTATTCCATTTTCATTTTCTGCGTAGGCAAGTCGCGATGGGGGTAATCCCAATCTTCTTTGTGTGCGTTTTTATAATCCTTTATATGCTCGATGTTTTGACCGCGTTCAAGCATTAACACCTTAAGGCCTTTTTCGGTAAGCTCTTTGGCAGCCCACCCGCCACTGATACCAGAGCCAATCACAATTGCATCGTATTCATTCGTTGCCATAACACATCCTTTATCGCTTAATTCGTCGCTGTGCCTGTTGCACGTTACACATCACAGATTTGGATCGCGTCTTTAAGCGATACAATTCTGCCGGCCTTGGTTTTAGGTGTGGGGATAAACTCTTGTGCCAAATAGCCCTTAAACCCTGTTTCAACTATGGCCCCGGCAATAGCTGGGTAATTCAGTTCTTGAGACGCATCTATTTCATGCCGACTGGTACGCCAGCGGTATGATAGTGGCCAAAATACTGATGGTTATCGCGGATAGTGCGAATGATATCGCCTTCGTTGATTTGCATGTGGTAGATATCGTAAAGCAGAGAAAAGTGCTTACTGTTAAGCCTTTTGCACAGCTCTATGCCCCATGCTGAGTTATCAGCCATGTAATCAGGGTGATCAATTTTGCTGTTAAACAGCTCCATAAATATCACCACACCGCGTTTTTCTGCGTGAGGCAATATGCGCTTTAAGCCGTTAACTGCA
This sequence comes from Alteromonas sp. KC3, assembly GCF_016756315.1. NCBI lineage: Bacteria > Pseudomonadati > Pseudomonadota > Gammaproteobacteria > Alteromonadales > Alteromonadaceae > Alteromonas > Alteromonas sp. KC3. The sequence continues at coordinate 331,432 of NZ_AP024235.1, read as the reverse complement.
TTTTCTAACCCTTGTTCCCGTGACATGCCTCTTGCATTACCGCTAAAACAAATAAGATTGGTGTAGCCCGCATCTGCCACTAGGTCGATATGCTTTAGATATCGAGACTCGAGTTCGTCATGTAACTCAGCATGAATAAACCCATCCTCTAGACTGATTTCGGCACCATTACACATAGATGAGTCGATGCCGTATTGTTTAAGCACTGGCCAATCTATAGGGCCAACTAAATCAATAGCACTAAAGCCTAGCGACTTAACGGTTTTGCAAAGCTCCTCGATTGACAAATCGCCGTAGGTCCAGCGACTTACCGAGTGGTTGACGTTACCTTTAAGTGCAGAAACCGCGGCATCATTATGACTGGCTCCGTTTTGAGATTGGTGTCCAACCGCAAAGCCCGGCATAGCAGCCAGTACGCCTGCCCCTGTCACCGCCATGCTTTGCAATAGCTTTCTGCGAATTTGATCGTGATTACTGCTATGCATCTGCGTTCACCTTTTCAGACTTAAACAGGATAGCGAACAGCACTAACACGACCGCGGCAAAGCCTGCAGGGAACAACCACACCTGCTGCCAGCTATGCGCACCGCTAGCTAATGTATAACTGTCGGTAATAGCACCTGCCACGGCGAAACCAACCAGCATACCTACGCCGTACGTGGCCAACGTAATTAGGCCCTGTGCTGCACTTTTTACTTTCTCGCCTGCTTTTGCATTTGTGTATATTTGTCCTGAAACAAAGAAGAAGTCGTAGCAAATACCGTGAAGTGCAATACCTGTGATTAGCATAAACAAGGCTTCATCGGCATTGCCAAACGCAAACAGCGCATAGCGAATAACCCATGCAGCCATTCCAATAACCAAGGTAGCTTTGATACCAAATCGATTCAGGAAAACAGGCAATGCCAACATGAACAAGACTTCTGAAACCTGCCCCAAGGTCATTTTACCCGTTGCGTTCTCTACACCTATTTCCGTTAAGAATGGATTGGCATTTTGGTAATAAAATGCCAATGGAATACAAATAAGAACTGAAGATAAGAAGAAAACCAAAAGTTTTTATCTTTTAACAATGCCAGCGCATCTAGTCCAAGCACATCGCGAAGGCCAACCGCTTTATCGCTACTTTGTGGTGGTGTATTCGGTAAGGTAAAGCTGAAAATACCCAACGCTAGTGAGGCAATACTGCACAGTAGGAAGGTGTTTTTGAGCATACCGTCGGCAATAGACTGCGCAGAATCCCATGAAAAGACATAGCTAATCATAAGCCCTGCCACAATCCAGCCGACAGTGCCCCACACACGAACTTTTCCAAATTGCTTTGATGGATCATTCATTTGCCCAAAAGACACAGAGTTCACCAACGCTAATGTAGGCATATAAGCAATCATATAAGCCAATACGTAAGGGTAAAAACTCGCAAAGTCGCTGGCTTGATACATAAAGTACATCAACGCTGCACCTACTAAATGCAACAAACCCAATATGCGTTCAGCATTGAAAAAACGGTCGGCAATTAAACCCACGATAAAGGGCGCAATAATAGCCCCCAACTTTGGGTGGAAAACGCCATACCAATTTGGCCTCCGTTGGCCTGAAGCGTGTTCGACAAATAAGTGCCTAGTGTTACAAACCAGCCCCCAAATGAAGAACTGCAAAAACATCATGATGCTTAGACGTAGGGTAATCATAATTATTATTTTCCTTATGCGCTTGGCTTAACGCGCTAGCCCCAAAATGCGTTTATTCTTTTCTTCGCTTACATCACCACCGGCAAAATCATCAAACGCATATTTACTTGGTTCGATAATATGCGACGCAATAAATGGCGCTCCTTCGGCCGCACCTTGTGCGCTGTCTTTTAAGCAGCATTCCCATTCAAGTACTGCCCAGCCACTAAAGCCATATTGGGTAAGCTTGCCAAAAATACCGTTGAAGTCGACCTGTCCGTCGCCTAGAGAGCGAAAGCGACCCGCTCTGTCTTGCCAGTCTTGATAGCCGCCATACACACCATTTCTACCATTGGGGTTAAATTCAGCGTCTTTGACATGGAACATCTTAATGCGGCTGTGGTAGCGATCGATAAAGTCCAGATAATCAAGCTGTTGTAGTACGAAATGACTCGGATCGACAGAATATTAGCGCGAGGGTGGTTATCTACCGCTTTTAGAAATTGTTCAAACGATGCACCGTCGTGTAGGTCTTCACCGGGGTGAATTTCGTAGCACACATCTACGCCTGCCTCATCAAAGGCATCTAATATTGGCTTCCAACGCTTAGCCAATTCGGCAAAACCTTGCTCCACCAAACCTGCGGGGCGCTGCGCCACGGGTACACCAAATGCCACATAAGCGCACCAGAAAAGGTGGCGTGAGCTTTAAGCCCTAATCGCTTACTGGCGATGGCAGCACATTTAAGCTGATTTATGGCCCATTCAGTGCGCTCTTGCGGCTTGCCGTGCAAGTGCTTAGGTGCAAAGTTATCGAAAAGCTCATCATAGGCAGGATGTACTGCCACTAACTGACCCTGAAGATGGGTAGACAGCTCGGTAATTTCCACGCCAGCTCTGCGGCATGTTTCAGCTACCTCGTCACAATACGCTTGGCTTTCGGCTGCCTTTTCTAAGTCGAATAGCTTTGGGTCGGTTGGTACTTGAATACCTTTATAGCCCAAAGAGGCTGCCCATTTGGCCATATTTTCTAACGTATCAAAGGGGCTACTGTCGCCCATAAACTGCGCTAGAAAAATAGCGGGGCCTTTAATCGCTTGTTGATTATTCGCCATGTGTGCACCCTTTATGGTTGTGGATATGCGTTTGCATTAGTTAGTGCCTTCGTCGCTGATAGACGTCCATTTTGTGTCGCTGCCACTGCTGGCAAGCATAGCGTCAATAAATACCATACCGCGTAAGCCCGAATTAATACCCGGCACGCCATCTGCTTTACCTTTTGATTGTTTCGAACTGCCTTAGCAAAATCGGTATACAAATTTGCCATTGCTTCTAAATAGCCTTCTGGGTGACCAGCTGGCACTCGGCAGCGAGATGACGCCTCGTCACAAAGCCCAACTTGACCTTGTCCCGCGCGAAATACCTGAAATGGCGCATCGGTAGGGCGGTATATCACCGAGTTAGGTTCCATTTGCCGCCACTCAAGTCCACCTTTATCGCCATACACGCGAATTTTTAGGGCGTTTTCTTCACCCGCACACACTTGCGAGGCAATCAATACTCCCGTTGCCCCACTTTTCGTTTTGATAAGCGCAGCACCATCGTCGTCTAAGCGTCGCCCTTCAACATGGGTGTATAGCTCGCCGCTTAATGCAGTAACAGGGTCGTTTAAAACAAATTCAACAAGACCAAAAGCATGTGTACCAATATCGCCCATGGCACCTGTTGCACCGGAAATAGCAGGGTCGGTTCGCCATTGCGCTTGCTTGTTATGGGTTTCTTCTTCACCCGATAGCCAACCTTGTGGGTACTCTACGTAGACCTTTCGAATATTACCTAGCATGCCACTGGTTACCATATGGCGCGCCTGCCATACCATTGGGTAACCCAAATAGGTATGCGCCAAACCGTATAGGCGGTTATTCGCGTAAATAACATCTTGCAACTCTTTGACTTCAGCGAAACTTACGCCGGCGGGCTTTTCACAAAACACATGAAAACCTGCATTAATCGCCGCAATAGAAATAGGTACGTGAAGGTTATTAGGTGTAACGATAACCACTACTTGCATGCGCTCGTCTTCAGGTAACGAAGACTCAGTTTGCAACATGGTTTGCCAATTGGCGTAACAACGCGAAGGGTTAACGTTTAATGCAGTGGCCGTTTTAACATTATTGTCTTCATTACGGCTAAATGCGCCACACACTAATTGATATTGCCCATCTAGCCCTGCCGCATGACGATGCACTGCGCCAATAAATGCGCCTTCACCGCCGCCGATCATTCCCATTCGAATTGGTTGCATTGCGTGATCCTCTGATCGATTTTGCATATTTCTCATGCTTTGATGCGTTAAAATGTAACCCGTTACATTTTGTTATGTCAACACGAAACGCATCATTTTATTAAACTATTATTTACAAATAACGCCATTTGACATGAGTAAAGCCCGTTAACTCGCTAGAAGTTACCGAAAAGATTAGCTGCATTTTACAAAAATAATACAAATAGCATTTGATATTGACGAAAATATGCGTATTCTTTTGATTAAATGAAAACGGTTACATTTAATCGCTAATCGCGATGTAGAACGATCAACGTAAATGGCAAATATAAGAGATGTAGCAGATAACGCCGGCGTATCTGTGGCAACAGTGTCGAGAACACTGCAACAACCTGAACGCGTGTCGCCAAAAACGCGCAGTAAAGTAATGGCAGCCGTGCAAGCTGTGGGTTACAAGCCGAACCTGATGGCCGTTAAATTCCGGTCTGGGAAAACGCATAATTTAGTGGTGTTAGTGCCAACAGTGGCAAATGTATTTTTTGCACGGGTAATTAGCGGCATGCAAGAAGCGGCTGCAGAGCTAGGTTATTCTATATTGCTGGCTAACACCTTGGGTAATAACGATATAGAAAACCACTACGCCAAAATGGTAAGCACGTCGCAAGCAGATGGGCTAATTCAACTTCGTGCGCACAACCCGTTTGACGCCAGCATGATAAACGACAACGGTTTACTTCCCATGGTGAATGCTTGTGAAGTGATTGATGATGGGCAGTATCCGGTGGTGAGTTTAGACAACCGTGCAGCGGCCAAAGCCATGACACAGCACTTAATATCACTTGGCCATAAACGCATTGCCATGATTAAAGGGCCCAATTCTAGCCCGTTAACTCAGGAGCGCTTGAACGGATACAAAGACGCGCTACGCGACGCGAATATCGACTTTGATGAAAGCCTGCTGCTGGATGGCGACTTTACACTTCAGGCAGGCTATAACGCGGGCGTAACCATTAGCGAACTTAATAACAGGCCAAGCGCTGTGTTTTGTGAAAATGACGAAACAGCTATTGGTGCCATGCAAGCCTTTAAGCAGGCTGATTTACACGTACCAAATGATATTTCGGTAGCAGGGTTTGATGACATTGCCTTTTCGGCCTTTGTTGACCCACCGTTAACGACCATTGCGCAACCCGCTGAAGAGTTTGGACGTACGGCAGTAACCCTATTGGTTGACTTACTTAACGGTAAAATTAGAAAAGCACCGAAAGTAATTATGCCATTTGAACTCATTGTAAGAGAGAGCACTGGCTCGGTATCAACACGTTAATTACTACCCCTGTAATCAGGTAATACAGCAAAAGGACAACGCCATGAACTTTATCAATGTTAGTAGCAAAGGCTCGAACTACGGCACGGCTTTAACACGTCGACAATTTATAAAGTATTCATCGGGCGCATTGGCAGCGCTGGGCACGCCCGCTGTATTAGCGCACAATCACAAAGGTAAAGATGCTATGCATGCACAACACACCAGTGCTGTTGGCTTACAGCTTTATACCCTGCGCGACATAATGAAAGTAAGCGTGCCTGCAACTCTTAAATTAGTAGCTGACATTGGTTACAAAGAAATGGAGTTTGCAGGGTATTTTGATCACAGTGCAAAACACATTAGGCAACTGTTAGACGACAACGGCTTACGCGCACCGTCGGCGCATATTATGTTAGACGCCTTTGACAACAACCTAAACCAAGTATTGGACGACGCCCAAACCGTAGGGCACAAATATTTGGTTGTGCCTTGGCTAAGTGAAGCGCAGCGCGGCACAGGTATTGCGCCCTATCAGGCATTAGCTGAAAAGCTGAATACAATAGGCGAAGCGTGCAATAAGGCAGGCATTACCCTTGCCTACCATAACCACGACTTTGAATTTGAAAACCGTGACGGCCAAATACCGCTAGATGTGCTTATTACCCAAACCGACCCGAATTTAGTTGCTATGGAACTAGATTTATACTGGACCGTTAAAGCAGGTAAGAACCCCGTAGACTATTTTAAAGCCTACCCGGGGCGCTTTAAGCTTTGGCATGTAAAAGATTTAGCCGAAGATGGCGGCTTTGCCGATGTGGGTAAAGGCACCATTAACTTTAAAGACATATTTGCACACGGTGAACTGGCAGGTATTGAGCACAAATTTGTAGAGCGCGACCACACCACCGACCGTATAGCCACAATAGAGCAAGGCTTTAAAGCGGTGAGCGCGCTAAATGCAGCCTTGGGTAAAGCCTAATAACGATTAAAAAGCGCTTTTGTGTAAAAACACAAGCAGGTACTATGCGGGGCTAACTAAGCAAACTTATAAAGCAGTATATTATGAGTGAATTGTTTAGCGCCCTTTCTCGCGCTTTAAACCCCTACTACACTGAAATGAGCATTATGCTAATGGCCACAATTTTGGTGGTATATGGCGATATTATTAACGGCCATGTAAAGCGCATATTAGCGCCCTACCATTTTGTTATTCGCGTTAGTTTGTTTGTAGTGCTGTGTGCATTTGGCTATGGCGCACTTACCCTGTACGGCGCACCCTTTTTGAAACACGTAATAGCCTACTTACCTTGGCAGTACCAAGGCGCAGGCTATGTCGCATCGTTTATGTTGATTGGCTTTTTGGCTGAGAGGCGTAGGTATATTTAGGCTTTCTTTGGCTAGGCCACTGTTTTCCTATACTGCTCAATGTACTTTTTAGGCGGTACCTTCATCACTTTTTTAAATGAAGTAGAGAAATAGGCGGCCGTTCCAAAGCCAACATCAAGGCATGTATCTAAAATTGAATGACCTTCAAGCAAAATAGGTATGGACTTTTCTATCCTGAAACGCGAAAGAAACTCACTAAAGTTATATTCAAATAATTCGGCTAGTCGCCGGTTTAAGCTTCGAGTGCTCATCAAAAGCTGCTCTGCCGCTTGGTCTCTGTTGAATTCTTCTCTATGGAAATTTTTCTCAAGCACAGCAATAAAATTGAGATAAAACGCCATATCTTTCTCGTTGTTTATCTCTGGAATTTCTAAACAACCAAATTTAAAGATTGGCTTGTTGCCGCCGTTCTCATCAATGCTTTGTGCATCACGTACCGACAAGAAGTGCGCGATCCTTAGCGATATCTCTTCGCTAGACGCTGGCTTTGCAAGAAAATAGTCTACCTTAACTTCTAGTGCCGCTTTTTCTAATTGAGGGTCTGTTTTTGCCGATAACATTATCACCGGGATATTACTATGGCTTGCGTGTGCTCTTATTTCACTCGTAAGCGTTAAGCCGTCCATCTTCGGCATAATTTGGTCTGTTACAACCAAGTCCACCAAGAAACGTTGCATCACATCCAATGCTTGCTCACCATTACCGGCAACCAAACAGCGATAATTTGTTGACAGCAAATCAAACATATACGTTCTAAACTCTCGGCTGTCGTCAACTATCAACAGCGTCTTCTGACTAGTAGTTTCACCTTTCAGCTCAAGCTGAGCTGCTTCAGTATTTACAAACTCAATGTCATCTACGGGTAGCCTTACTGTAAATTTGCTGCCTTCACCAGGTTTACTCTCAACATCAATCTTCCCTTGGTTAAGCTCAGTTAAATTTTTGACAATTGATAAGCCTATCCCTTGCCCTTCTTCTTGTGTTTCACCCCGTGTAAATCTCTCGAACACTTTTCCAAGTAAACGTGCATCCATCCCTATGCCATCATCTGAAACAATAATCTTTAATACTTTTTTGTCGATAGAAACTATGACTCGAATATTGCCATATTCGCTTGTGTACTTGATGGCATTCTGAAGCAAGTTCGTTATGATCTTCTCTAAGCTATCGTTGATGAGGGAAATATACCTCGTCCCTTTAACCTTAACTTCGAGATTTTGCCGCTTTTGTTTTGCTAAAGGCTCAAGTGAGTTAATAATAAATCGAATATGTTCAACCGAGTAAGTTTTGTAATAGTCTGATGGGCTTGATGCGCGAGGTATATCATTTCTCATTTGTTCGATAAGTTGCTCTACCCTTCGCATATTCTCTTTTATTAAAATAAACTCTTTGTTTTCCTCACCCTTTTCATTTGATAATTGCTCTAGAGACCCTTTGATTACCTGAATAGGCGTACGTAAATCGTGCGTAATTTCACTGATTTGACGTTCTTTGCTTCGAAGCATTTTTTCAAACTTTGACTGTCCGTCTGTAATTTCGAATCGAGTAAGATTGGTGTAGAGATTGGTAGACTTGAATTTTTCTATTAAGCCATTTAGAAAACCAAATTTAAACAACATGACAATTGTCGTAAGAATCGAGAAATATAAACTATAGCTTACTGGTGAGGCCCATAATGGCTGAGCTACGGTAAATTTAAGGGTTGTAACAGGCCCACTATTATCAGGCGAGAACACTCGAGCTTTTATTATGTGTTCTCCAAAATCAAGATCACTCAATGAGACCTTCATAATAGGACTGCTGTGAAGCATCCATCCTTCACTATCTAGCTGTAGCTCCAATTTTTGTGACAAGTGTTTGATAAAGCTATTCGTAGCGAAGTTAAATGTAACCTCCTCTAAAGTGCTAGAAAACTCGAGGGAGGTTTCTCTGGGGAAAAAGCGTTGCTGTATATCACCTTCCTCAACCCAATGCACAGAAGTTAGTACAGCACTAGCAGGGCTGCTTTTTTCTTTGTTAAGTTCGACAAGGGCACGCGTTTCATCTATGAGATAAGAGTATTTGTCCCCTTTCACGAGAAGCTGGTCACCAACTACACTAAAACTCTTATACTCAAAATCAGTATCAAAGATTCCGTGGGAGCTTCCTAATTTAAAGATGCTTTGAGACTTAGCCTCAAAAGCATATAGTCCCATATTAGTTGCCAGCCAAATGTTCTTGCTGGAAGTGACTACTGCATCTCTTATAAACCTTAGTCCGTCGATATGAAACTCTTCTGGGCTTTCAACTTCCCCTGTATCCTTCCTTATTTTTCTTATACCAGCGCCAGATGTACATAGTAAAAATGCATCCGATACTTCAATCAAACATTGAACTCCAGTCCATCTTCCAACGCTTGATCGAATTGTTCTCCAACTATGCTTTGAAAGCTGAAAATGGATATTGTCATACACATCAAACGAAGCGAGTTCACCACTTGAAAGTAATATGGATTCAACAACCAAACGCGGAGCTTGAAGCCGGTCCTCTAATTTGGAGCCTCTTACAAGGAAGTAGCTTGCTTCCATTCCGTTATCTGAATACAAGTAGAAACTGTCATCAGTAACGTCCACGACATGTTTGAATACATCTTTACACTGAAGAGGAAATACTTCTCCAATAGACATAGTGAAGACTTTTCGAGGGAGCATTTCACAGTGAGAATACTCAGAATCAAGACTAGATGGAGTCAACGCTCCAGTGACAACGTTTAACTGATAAAACTGCTTGTCCGTAGATACATAAACGCTTTCATCTACCGTGACGACTTGATTGATATTACTGCGCAGCACTACCTCACCGTCTGAGATAAGATTTATAGCTCTAGTTGCTTGGGATAAGGCTATGAGCCCAAGTTGTGAAGAGGCTATCAGTAGCGTGTCTTGAGGACCCTGAATAATCCTAGTGACTGTCCTAACTGTTTCCGAACCCAGTACGGGATTCAAAAATTTGGGGCGAATAAGTCGGCCTTGCTCTAGTTTAAATACTGTCCCATCAGACACCCAAACTTCATTGTTATCAGTAATCCATACATCTTGTATAAATGTCCCTTTTACGCCAGAAGATCTCGCAAAATATACGCTACTAGTCGCTTTATCAACAACATATAGCCCTTCTGGACCGCCCACATATATCGAACGCCCACCATCTTTCACAAACGTAATACTGCTTAATAAAGGGAAATCTGATGCGACTTCTTTTTCCTGGATTGTATTAGAATCATTTGAAAGCTTAATTAGTCCATCCCGAACGGCTATCCATGTGCCACTGCTAGTAGAGTCAATTGAGTATGCTTCTACTACACCAAGGCGGACGAGATGTTCGCTGAGAGCTTTAATATTTCCCGAGTATCTATCTAGAACAATTACTTCGTCTATGAGGGATAAAAAGTAATGCTCCTTAGAAGAGTTGACTGTCCAAACAGACGTGGCCCACTCAAACTCCGAAAAGACTTGTTCTGAGTGCTTTGTTTTCAAATTTAATTTGAAAAGACCAACGCCATATTCGACTATCCACAGGTCGTCACCATCGAGGTGTATATCAGATATAATTCCTGTGAGCGTACCGGCCTTGCTATACGTTATTCTTTGAGACTGAGCACCCACTATTTCAAAGACACCGTTTTCTGCAGCCACAAAAACAATATCACCTCTAACTTCGATATCTCTTATCACACCAGACGGGATACCAGCGAAGCTTGTTCGTCCTTCTAGACTTGCCCCGATGCCGTGGCTCAAATTCGGAAAAAAGAAAGAGAAAAATAGTATTAATGGGACACTTAGCCGCCATTGATTACATAAATTAGAGAGTGTCCTTGTTCGCATGCTCATCATCCTTAACGCACATTTAATCTCCAATTGCTCTAAGAGCTAAAATAATTAATGGAGAAAACTATGAATATCGAACAAAAATCAATCATGCAAGAACTTAACGAAGAAGACTATACTAAAGTATATGGTGGAATTAGTGCCGACGCTGTGTGCCCTGATTACCTATCAATCTTGCCTGTTGGCCCAATTAGGCCAAAGAAACCGGAAACAGATAGGTAAACTCTAAACCAACAACCACTTCATCCCAGCATTCTCGGCGGCTTGCTGGTCATAAATAAAGTCGCCTACATACAGGCAGTCTTCCGGTTGAAGCTGCCATGTATCCGCTACCATTAACAGCGCTGTTGGGTCCGGTTTGGCAGGGGCGTCTTCGCGGGTTAATACGTAGTCTATGGGTATATTGTTATTGGCAAGCTTAATGGCGGTGGCTTCTCGGCAGTTGCGGGTCACTATGGCCATGGGCAAGTTGTGAGCCTGCGCCTTTTCTACCATCTTCTTACCAATAGCTAGCCATTTGGCGTTTTGCGCATCGTCTAGTTCGTGCTGCAAAATGGTGTTGTGGGCGTGGGCTTTGGTTTTTTCGCACGTAATAGCATCTACAAAGGTAAGAATATCTTCGTGTTGCGGGCAGCCTATGTCGGCGCGCATCTTCGTGAAATTCAGGCTCGACTCTACTAACGTACCGTCTAAGTCGAAAATTACCCCTTTAATACCTTCTAGGTTCATGCCCTGCCCTTTATTTACTTAATAATGCCGTTTTGCTTGTGCGCTTATTGCTTCGCGTCTAGTTACCCTTTGCAATGTGTCACACTGTGCCAGTTTCCGTTTTGTTTAAACAGTTACGTTTACATTAAATGTTTTATCGGCACTGTTTGTATTTAAGTTGTATTTAAGGTTGCCACCTTGGCGCCTATCTTTTGTTTTTGTGCTTTTGTGGCAACAAATTAAGTTTACCGCAACAAGGGCTTGCATTAGCATAGCCGCTCTTTTTCTTGCATGCTTTTTTTCAGGTGTTTAATGGGTGTTTTTGCTGCGCTAGGTACAGCGCTTTGTTGGGCTATTGCTGCACGATTATTTCGCGGTACAGGCAATGCGTTTTCCCCGCTTACCATGAACTTTTGGAAAGGCCTTATCTCCATTGCTATTTTGGCGGTGGTACTCGTATTTGTTCAGCCAACAGGCTTAACCACTCACACTATTTTATGGCTGTTGCTAAGTGGCCTTATTGGCATTGGTATTGGCGACACCTGTTTTTTTAAAGCCTTACAAAGCATTGGCGACAGCCAAGCAGTACTGGTGGCCGAAACCCTCGCACCGCTTTTTACCGCGCTATTCGCCATGGCCTTTATTGGCGAATGGATAACCTGGCAGCAATGGGTTGGCGTGGCGGTAGTGCTATTGTCTGTCGATATGGTAATTAAAGCACGCAAACGCAGCACTACCCACGTGTTTGCCACCAGCGGCTATTTGTATGGGGTTGGCGCCGCGCTATGTCAGGCCGTAGGCGCGGTAGTAAGCCGTGATATTTTAAGCTCAGGTGAAGTAGATGCTGCCAGTGCCGCCTTTTTGCGTTTAATTGGCGGTATGTTTTTTGTGGTGCCTTTTATTGCCTTTACCAAAACCAAGTACATGCCAAGTATTGAAAAAGGCTCGCGCGTTTGGCCAGCCTTTATTATGGCCACCTTATTGGGTACGACTGCCGCTATTTACCTGCAAATGTTCGCGTTTGCCTATGCCAAGGCAGCTGTGGTGCAAACGCTTATTGCAACTAGTGCGCTAATGTCGCTGGGCGTGGCATGGGCTTTGGGCGAAAAAGCCACCAAAGCCACTGTGGCATGGTCGGCTATCGCACTAATTGGTGTGGCTATTTTGGTAAGTTTTGGCGCTCCCACTACGCATTAAAACAGGTATTGCCGGCAACACCTGTGCTAGTACTATTCATAATTCGTCACAAAATAGCGTCAACTTTTCTAGTACAAAAGTAGTAGTTGCGGCGTCAAATCGTTATGATGAAGAAAAAATAAAAACGTTTTCTTCATGCGAAATATAGTTAGCTTATTGCTCTGGGCTCTTGTTATTGGCCTTTCTTCTTTGGCGCAGCGTGCTGTCGCCGCCGATAATGTCGATGCCGTTATTCAGAAAATGCAAACCCCGTCGTGGGACTGCCCAGCACCGGCATTATTGCCCGAGCTTAATGCCACATTACAGCTAGATACTTTGTCTACCCAGCAACGCTTTGCCCTGTCAGCGGCTAAGGGACAGTTTTTAATATGTGAAGGTAAGCTATCAGAAGCGCTTAAATTGCTTGATGGCATTACTGCTCAAAACAATATTGATAAAAGCTCGTACGCGTATGCCTCTGCTATTTATCAAATTGGGTTTATTTATGATATGCGCGAGCACCCCAATCGCTGTGGGTACTACACTACGGCGCAAGAAATATCGTCACCTACCCAACACAGTGATATTTTCACCAGTGCATCGCTGGGGCTTATTACCTACTGCTCTGAAAATGCCGATGAAGCAGAACGTCTCAGCAAAATGTTTAACGTATTACAGCGCTATTCTGACGATGGCAGCCCTGCTGAACTTGCGCACATTCATAACTCGATTGGGCTGTTGTATGGCAACCTTGAACAGCACGCGCTTGCTGCTGAACAGTATTTAAAAGCCCATGAAATGGGCCTGAAAGTATATAAAGGCAGTAATAAACTCAGTATTCTAATTAGCGCTATCGTGTCATTACTGGCCAGCGGCCAAACCGATGAAGCGTACCAACGTATTTTGGAATATGGCACTATTAATAGCGAAGTGAATACGCCACTTACTAACTATCACTATCAATATGCGCTGTCGTATTACTACCGTAAAACCAAAAATTACAATCAGCTGGCGTACACGCTTCCCGACTTTGAAAAAGCCGTTTCTGGTATTTCTAGTTCACTGGCCACACTGTTTTACAACTGGCACAAAACCGAAGTGTGTTTGTTTAATAACGACTTAGAATGTGTGCAGCAGTATGTCGACAGTTTTGCAGAAAACGACACCTTCGTGCCTGCCAACTTTAGAAGCAACCTTGACTATTTAAGCTTTAATTTGGCGATGTATATTGCGCTGGGTGACTTAGAAAATGCGAAAAAGGCTAACCAACTTTTTGCGGCTGAAGCGGAAAAACGCAGGGTCACTAATCAAGATTCTGCGCGTATACTCAGCGCCGCGAACCTACGAAACCGAATTTACGATTTAGAGTCTGAAATAGAAGCGGCTGAACGGCTACGCCAAAATACCTTGATAGCCGCCATTGCTGTATTCGGACTTATTGCACTAATTGCTGGCTATGTAATGCGCAAAAAGCACCTTGCCAGTAAAGCAATCGACCCTGTTACTCAACTGCTTAATGCTAATACGGCTATTAGCCGCATAAACAGTCTTGATGCACCAAAGGGTGGTCGCGCCATTGCTATTGCTATATTCGATATTAGTAACTTGCGCGAAATCACCGGCAAACTGGGGGCAACGCAAAGTGATGCTGTATTAAGACAAATTGCCCAAACCCTGCAAAACAGTACTCGTGGCAATGATATTTTAGGTCGCTTCGGCACAGAGCAATTTATTTTGTGCTTGCGCAATATTGAAGAGCGTAGCGCTCGTTCATTCTTCGAGCGTATGCAAACGGCACTGGATAGTACCTTCGATAGTCATGTCAGCGACGAACACGTTAGCGTCGACTCCAATATGAGCATTTTTATTGCGCACGAGAAAATTTCAGATTTAAATAATATTCTGGATGAATTGGTAATGTCTATTGATATGAGTGGTCGCACCGCTTAGTGCAATTGAGTTAGGTGCTGAACTTGTCTAAGTACTTATAGAGTGTATTCATTTCTATTGGCTTTCCGATGTGAGCGCTAAAGCCTACATTAAAAAAGCGCTCAACATCGGACCCCATTGCATCGGCAGTGAGCGCAATAACCGTAAGATCTTTGTGTATTTGCTTTATAAGTGTACATGCTTCTACGCCGTCCATTACCGGCATTTGAATGTCCATTAACACCAGATCAAACTGCCCATTACGGATAGCATTTACGGCCAATTCACCATTTTCAACAACTGAAACAGTAGCCTTTGTGGGTTCAAGCATCGACTCTATTACAGCGCGGTTAATCGCATTATCTTCTGCTACCAAAATACGCATACCTTCTAAGTCTGGAGCTTGCGTAAGCTCGGTATTATTCGCGATCACTTCAGCTCGCAATAACGGCAACGATACCGTTATGGTTGTCCCTTCTCCTTCGTGACTACTTATTTGAATATCGCCGCCCATCATTCTTACTAAATTAAGCGTGATCGACATCCCCAGCCCTGTACCACCAAATCGCCGTGTTGTGGAACTATCAGCCTGCGTAAAGCGCTCAAACAAGCTACGCTGTGCTTCGTCGCTCATGCCTATGCCGGTATCAATTACGGTTAACGTTAAAACGTCATCGTGCTGATTATCCTCGGCATCACACGCTAGGCGAACTACAACCCGGCCTTTTTCCGTAAACTTTACCGCGTTCGACACTAGATTAAGTACAATTTGGCGAGTGCGTACTGGGTCGCCTAACCAACCATCTTCAAAGGTGTCATCTGCTTCTATTGCCAGTTCAATTCTCTTTTGACGAGCATCCTTTGTCATATCTGAAACTACCGAATCTACCACTGCATACATGGAAAACGGATGCGCCTCTAACGAAAGCTTATTGGCTTCTATTTTTGAATAATCAAGAATGTCGTTAATAATGGTTAATAAGGTATTCGCTGAGTAAATAGCTTTACTCACCAAACCACGCGTTTTGGCCTCGCCGGTTGTCCGCTCTAGAACTTGCAATGTACCAAGCACACCGTTCATGGGCGTTCTTATTTCATGGCTCATGTTGGCAAGAAACTCGCTTTTCGATTTATTGGCACTGTCGGCCTGCGCTAACGCGAGCCTTAATACCTTATTATTCGCCCGAGATTTGAGAATAATGTAGATGGTCATCATCATGATTATTCCCATAAAGGCACACGCGATAAGCAATACTGATTCTAATGAAAATACCGCTGGGTCTTCATTTACAATTTCAGCGTCATCAGGTAACGCTGATGCATCAATATTCCACTTATCAAGCTGCTGAGCGTTAAACTGTAAGCGAATAGCGGCATTGTCTGATTGCGAAAACTCACTCCCTCGTGCAATATCAATTGCCATATCGGCCAAGCGCTCTGGCACAACAACCGCGCCCCCCGCGTATCTATCCACATTGTGCGCAAAGATAGTAAACACTGGGTGCTCTTGCTGTGATACAAGGTAGTCGTGCACTGCTTTCCAGCGTCGCTCGTAATATTTGTAGTTAATATAAATAATCGGCGTGCCGGGCGCGCTTTGTTTAAGTTTAAATAGTGTTTCAGTTGGCGCTTGCAATGGGTTTAAGTAATGCACGGTTACGCCTTGTGGAGCACTATTTAAAAACTTGTTCACAAGGTTCACATCAACCGTCATTTCTCGTGAACCATAAACAAACAATATTTCTTTCGTTTCTGGCAAACTGGTCATTATCTGCCTGAACGATGATTTTGGATCGTAGTCTGACGGCACTAATGTGCCCTTTTTAGGCTTCCAATCAATATGCAGAAAATAGCGATTACTAAATGGCAACAGGTCAGGGTTACTGTCTATAAATACGCTAGCATGCCGGCCTATGGCAACAATACGACGGATATCAACGTCATTTTCGGTTTTCAACAGGCTTTGTATTTGATAGTGAAAGTTATCGATGACTGTTTGTTTTACGTCTTCGCCCAAGGTATCAACGGCGTCGGCGTAATAAGGCGGCACGGTAAGTACCAGCACATCTTCGTGATCGGCAATGCCATTCATTAGCCGATACATCAATCGCACTTCAAAGTCAGATTCGTTGAAGGAATTAACGACTATGACACTGTACGATTTCTTTGGCGTTGATTGCGCGACAGCATTCTCAGCGCCCATAAGCAATGAAAAGAAGCAGACTAATGAAAAGAGTAATGGCACCGCAATGGCGCGAAAACCAAAAACATTCATTCGAAAGAAATTAGCTCTACGAAAAGTGATGTAATTTTCTCAGTGTAGCCTACCTTTAACTAAATTTGCGCTATTAATTTTGTACGGGCAATTTTTGACTCATTGATGGGGAGCTTTTCTGAAAAATGGTACCTGTAAGCACCCGCCCAATTAGCGTTGTGCGAACTAACAGGGCGTAAGTCACAAGTGCAAAGCAAAGGGTCACAGCACATATACTGAACCATTTTACCGCCCAGTGTAGCGGCAACTCAGCCACGGCAACTTGTAACCCCACCACAATGGGTAAGTGAATAAGATAAATCCAATACGATGCATCGGCCACATAACGCACCCACGCACGCTTTTTAGAAAACAGCTTTTTGCACATTGCTATCGCCAATGGCACCAGCGCCCACATTACCAATGCGTAGCAAATACAAAACACCATTTTAAGTTGAATGAAATACGGGTGCCCTTTTTGCATTTCATATGGGGTAAGTGCAACAGCAGTAATAAGTGCCACCGCGCCAATACACACTTTTACCACCGTCATTTTGGTAAAGATAGTAAACGCTTGTAGGTTACCGTAAAGCACATAGCCAAGTGAAAACCAACCGAAATACAGCAAAAATACAGGCCAATGTATATATAGCGATTTGTCAGGTGTATCTATTCCCCACCCTTGCATAAACCAAACGCTTAACGCAGTGGGAAGAATAAAAACTAAGCCTCTTGTTATCGGCACCAAGATTAGCCGAAGGGGTTGCGTGTTATCTTTATTGAATTCAGGCCAACACCATGAAACCAGTTTTGCTCCTAAACGCGCACTATTAATGTTTGCCTTGTTAAGCGTAAAGCGTATCGCCATAAAACTGGCCGTAATCAACAGCAAGTAGTACAAAAACCAAAGGTGAGTGCCCACTAAAAAACCACTGGGAAGTGCGTTAAACGTATCTAGGCCCTGCAAAAAAGCAAATGCAATATCAACCTCGCCTTGCATACTTTGCCCACCGGCTACCCACCCGCTTACAATAAGTGGGCGAAGTATGAACCAGCCAACTATCAGCGGCAGCGCTAACTTAATTGCGCGAGACTTAACAAAGGTTGCAATGTGACTTCGCTGAAGACTCATACAGGTAAAATAGCCTGCAATAAGAAAGAATAGCGGCATACGAAACGTATGGCTCACAAATACAAAAACAGCCACAGCATAGCTTGTTGAAATATCCATCACAGCCCACCCAATAAAAATGGGCATAAAAGACAGGCTAGCGTGAAAGATAACACCGAGCAGCAGCGCGATGCTGCGCACCGCGTCTAAATAGTAAAGTCGTTGATGTTGTCCGTTTTCCATTAGGTGTGTTTACCTTGTTGTTCGCGTTGCGTTTACCGTGCGGCTTTAATAAAAACCAACATCATCCACTTCAAAATTGAAGGCAGCTCTTTGCATGCTATAGGCAACTATGCTTAAGCTATTAAGCGTGTGCGGGTCAAGAGCTGTTTGCTCAGACCACGTGCGCTTCATTGCACTAAACGGCACGTGCACTTCATGGAAATCGCCATCAGCTTTAACCACAATAGGGGCCGCATGGTAGTCAAAGTTGTTAACCAGCGTACTGTTTGCAGAAAGACTTACATTGCCACTTGTTACTTTAATTAAAAGCCTTATGCCTGTATGCGCACTCGCATCGAAAGGCTCGCCCATTGCGCTTAGTGGAATAACGGTACTTGCCCAACCGGGTTGACCTCTTGGCGGTGTAATGTCGCCTTCTACGCGCAAGATACCGTTTGAAATTAACTTCGTGGTTGTTGTGCTACCTCCTGCCAACGTGTCATCAAGAAATTGTCTATCAAACCCTGTTGATGCAACACTACTATCAG
Organism: Alteromonas sp. KC3; assembly: GCF_016756315.1. Classification (NCBI taxonomy): domain Bacteria; kingdom Pseudomonadati; phylum Pseudomonadota; class Gammaproteobacteria; order Alteromonadales; family Alteromonadaceae; genus Alteromonas; species Alteromonas sp. KC3. Next base: position 312,970 of record NZ_AP024235.1, on the reverse strand, counting down.
AAAAATCATCTATTGTGGTGTTAAGTTGATTTTCTGCTTGTGCGCATGGCGTCGCTAACAACACACTTACTGCACCTGCCATCACTAGCTGTGTAAAAGCCTTAAATGATAATGTCATCACGGTAACTATCCTCTTTTGCGGATCTATTAAACTGTTTTGAAGTTAAACATGTCCCAATTGAGAAAGCGGATGCTATCTACATGGGCTTGTTTAATAAGTGCCGCACTAAAAGAAATAGGTGACAGAGAAAAGTATATTTTTTTGAAAAATAATTGCTGCGGGCGCAATATCGCAAAGCAGGTGATAAAAAAATAAAACGAATTTAAAAAGTGTGTCACCTTTTTCTTATTGAAGGCACTTATTAGTTATCCGCACTACAACGTAAAGAAAATATGTTTAGAAAACGCCTAGTACTTAATAACGCCGACGACGCCAGCCTCGTTATGCATTCACTTGGAGGTAACCGCGACGCCTTTTGCGAAATAGTTACCCGATACCAAAATTTACTTTGCTCACTGGCCTACTCTTCGGTAGGCGACTTAAAGCAAAGTGAAGATATCGCGCAAGAGGCATTTATTGAAGCATGGATGAAGCTAGATACGCTGCGTGACCCTGAAAAATTAAAAGCGTGGCTGTGTGGAATTTTGCGATTTAAAGTAAGTCACCACAGACGAAAAGAGCACAGACATAGCGCTCATCATCAAAGCACCGTTCTTGATGATACTATCAGTACACATACCGATGCAGTAGCCTTCAGTGAAGCAAAAACGGTTAACTTAGATGAGCAAGCTATTGCTCAGCAGCATGAAGCATTAATGTGGCAAGTACTGGAAGGTATGGACAATCACTATCGCGAGCCGTTGGTGCTGTATTACCGCGAGCAGCAATCGATTGAACGTGTTGCCCAAGAGCTCGACCTAACTCTGGACACCGCTAAGCAGCGACTTTCGCGAGGCCGTAAGTTACTCAAAGCAGCCATGTCATCAATTGTGGAAGAGTCGCTTAAGCGCAGTAAGCCCGGTGTTGCATTTACCGCAGCAGTGCTCAGTGCCATCAGCTCGGTATCACCGCCAGCCAAGGCCGCAGCCTACGGTGCTGGGGCCGCTAAAGCCACTAGCTATTTGTCACTTTCTGCGTTTATTGCATTGCTGGCCAGTGCATCAGGTTTTATCAGTGCTTTTTTTGGGTTGCAAGCGGCCTTAGCACAAACGCGAACACTGAACGAACGTAAATTGGTAATTCGCATTGTCACCCTATTTATGACATGGGCCATTTTGTTTGTTGCTGGCATGATTGGGTTGAAGTACGCGGCCCTTGCTAAGCCGCAATTTGCGATTACTTTCACGGTTCTGTCCCAATTGCTTGTGCTTGCATTTGTTGTGGCATATTTACGACTGTCGTATCAAATGATTGCATCAATGAAGACATTGCGAATGCACGAGCGGCTATTTAACCCACATGTGTTTAACGATGAAGCCGTACAAGAGAAATCATCACGCAAAGCACTCATCAGTCGCATTCGACTTTTTGGCGTACCGCTTTATCACTTTCAGTTTGGCATGCCTGAGCAAAATGAAAAGGCGGCTTATGGCTGGATTGCAGGCGGTAGTCATGCATATGGGATTCTTTTTGCCTGGGGCGGTATTGCAGTAGCCCCAATAAGTGTAGGCATTATATCTGTTGGCGCAGTCACTGTGGGCGCCGTTGGAGTTGGTGTGTTAAGTTTGGGCACAGTTGCTATTGGCGTGATTGGTTTTGGCGCCTCGGCCGTTGCATACAATGCGTATGCATCGCTATCGTCGTTAGGTTGGCAAAGTGCTTTCAGCCAAGGGTTTTCTGTTGCACTCGACGCCGCAATAGGGCCATTCGCGTACGCTGAGCATACCAACAGTGAAAAGGCTGCAGATATTGCGCAGCTGTCGCTCTTTGACCAGCATTATTTGTGGTTACTTGTGGCTATTGCTGTACTTGTTATTGTACCCGCCGCATGGCATTCGCACACAGTGCGAAAGCGCATGCAAGTAAAAGAATAGGTTTACTGATTATCTTGCAAATAGGTTTGAAAGCGGGTGTACACGCCGTTAGTCCACCCGAAACCTAACTGAACTTCATATTCACCACCACCCGCTTTGACGGTAGGCTCACACACATTGTACTTCTCAAGCAGCACACCGCTTTGTAAAAAGGTATCTTCAATCGTGGTGCAAAAACGGCGCATAATGCTGGCGGCCATGCGTTCGAAGCCATAGTTACGCAGGCCTTCAACGGCAAATAACTGAAGAGGTGCCCATCCATTAGGTGCATCCCACTGCTGTGACGTTGTAATAGCAGTGGTAACCAAACCACCTGCTTTCAATAAATGCTCACCTAGTGTGGCTTCAACCACTTGTGCTTGATGTTTGTCGGCAATGCCTACAAATAGCGGCACTGTCATGGCAGCAGACACCACTGACGTTTGCGTATCAGTTGGATAGTGGTAATCGAAATAGCCTTTTTTGGTTTCGCTGTATAAGTAGGTATTAATCGCCTCTACTCTGCGCGTCGCCGCCACTTTGTAACGTGCTTTCTCGTTGCCTTCGGTTACATTGGCTAAGGTATTTTCTAGTGTGACTAGCAATGCATTGAGATCAACAGGAATTATTTCTGTCGTTCTAATGCTGGCAAGCTGATTCGGATCTTCAAGCCATCGAGAGCTAAAGTCCCATCCAGACTCACAGGCAGCACGCACATGCTGATAGAAAGCGGCTTTGTCTGCACCAATGGTTTCTGCCGTTTCAATATCTTCGCGGTACGACTCCGGTCGTGGTGTAGCTTCAGTATCAAAATAGCGATTTAACACTGCTCCACACGGCATAGTTATTACCCGAAGCGGTGAGACTTCATTGTATTGCATCCAAAACGCATACTCTTTTTTCATGCCTTCGACAGCGTACTTTTTTTGCTGTGGAGAAAGGTGCGCCTCAAGCAACTGATAAAATAGGGCCAAAATTGGTGGCTGGCTACGAGAATAATAATAGGCGCGGTTACCATTTGGAATGCAGCCAACTTCTAATAGGATATCAACAAAGTTCTCAAGCATATTGATAGCCATGTCGATGCGTCCTGCATCCATTAAACCAAGTGCGGTAAAATAGCTATCCCAGTAGTAGATTTCGCGAAAGCGACCGCCGGGCACAATGTAAGGTCGGCTTAACGCAATAAGACTGTCGTTGTACTGTGTGTCCGGTGTACGCGTAAGTACGTCCCACATTTTTTCAATATAGTGCGAAACGCTTTTAAATGAGGTGTTCGATGTTTCATTATCGGAACTGGGAATATCAAAGTGCGTCTGAACAAACCCAAGTAAGTCTACCTGCGTATTGTTTTGCTTAGCCAGTTGGCACGCCCTATCGTAGGCTTTAAGGGTTGAAGCAATATCCGTTTTTACAACAGCATCGGCAAAGGTTTTGCTATCGGGAAACAGCTGCGCCATTTGAACATCTTTAAATAAATCGCTTTTAAAAAAAGACAAGCTGTCTTGCCACGTATGACTCATGCTGGATGCTCCGAATTGCGCTGTGGAGATAACGCTTTTTCCGTTAACGTTGTCGACGCTTTCTTAAAGAAGAACAATGTAATAACCAACAAGCCAATTGGGATAAGCGAAAGGTAAAATGCTTGCTGCCCACCCACTGCGTCGAAAACAAACCCGGTAACAATAGAGCCAGTTGTGCCGCCAAGAGCAGAAAATACCACGATAAGTCCGGTCATAGGCGCGTGCTGAGCTTGAGGAAGCGCACTTAACATTACCGAATTAATAACCGGGTAAATGGGCGCCATCATCAAACCAATTAAAGGGATCAGAAAGGCAGCAAGCGGCGCATCTGCCCAACTAGCAATAGGCATGTTAGCTACGTTTTCCGCAAGCGGTAAACTAAGTAGCATGACTAACGCCATACCTGCCAAACATATATTTAAAAAAGGATACCAGTTCATTCGCGTAAGCACGGCCCCAGCCGTTAGCCTGCCAACTGCTAAAGCAATAGCAAAAATACTGGTTATTTGAATGCTTACCTGAGTGGGCAAACCCAACACCTCTTTGTTAAATGTGGGTAACCACGAGCCAATTCCTTGCTCAATAAGTACATACAGAAAAATAGAAAAGATAAACACAAGCACTAACGGTTTGTAGGCCAGCTTTAACATGCCAACAAACTCGCTGCCCAATGTGCTGCCTTGGGTATATTCAACGCGTTTTATAGGTGCAATAGCTACCACCATACATGTGAACGCCACTAATGCCGCAAGTAGGTAATACACATTTAGCCACGACAGCGATGCATCGTTGTTAGGATCGATAAAGCCCGCGAAAACCCAGTAGCCCGATAACACACCCAGCATAAATATGCCTTCTATAGTATTCATTAACGAGGAGTGCGCTTTTGTTGATGAAGACAGTTGACCAATAATGGCATATACCGACACTTTAACTAACGCAAAGGCCGTACCGATACTGGCAAACAATACCTTAATAAACCAAAAACTGGCGATAGACGGGGTAAGCGCACATGCCACAGTCACCAACGCAAGCCCCACTAGCATGGCGAGTTTATAACCCACTCGAGGAATAAAGCTGGCAACCAAAAAGGACACTATCGCAATAGAGAGATCTTTAAAGCCTTCCAGTGTGCTGGCCTGAGGTTTACTTATGTCGAAACTATTGATGGACTGCAGAATTACTGTGCCCACACTGTTTAGCAGTATGGCAAAAACGTAGTAACTGATCGCTATTGCAGCAATAATCATTAAACGTGACATGTGTAAACACTCTGTTAACTGAATTACGCTGGAGTGTAGTCTTAAGAAAACAAAAATGCAAACGTTTGCAAGTCGAATTTAATAGGTACTATTTCGTTGAGCGTCTAGCAACTAATGTAGTGTCGACCACTTGACTCTGGGTGGGTTTGCCTTCCAGTTGATTGATTAATTGCTCAACCATTAATGCAGCGGCCTGCTGTGTATTTTGTCGTATGGTGGTTAAAGACGGATGCATTAATTCAGCCAGAGAAATATCATCATAACCCACAATACCAACGTCACTGGGAATACCAACGTAGCGTTCTTTCAATGCTTTGAGCGCACCTAAGGCCACCATATCGCTAACGCAAACAATCCCGTCGAAATCGAGGCCATTGGCTTTTATGCGCTCGTTTATATACTGATAAGCTGCCTTCGACGTAATATCTATGGCACAGGTACACTGCGTGTCCACTTCAACGTTTACGTCTTGATGTGCTTTTACGTAGCCTTTGTGACGTTCCTGCATTTCAGCGTGCTCAGGGTCTCCGAGAAACAGGACTCGCGTGGCGCCTTGGTTGAGTAAGTGCAACGTAGCACGGTAACCACCTTCAAAGTTATCTCCACCCACAATAGGATAAGGCGCGGGGGTCTTGGCATCTCCCCATACCACAATGGGCACGCCGCTTTGCGCTGCTAAATCAATTTTTTGTGTCGATTTTCCCTGACCAATCACCAATATGCCGTCGGCCCGTTGACTACGAATAAAATAGTTAGCCCAGTCGTCGCTGGCCATAAACGAATTCGACAATAACAGCTCGTACCCTTTGGCATTAAGCGCTTGATTCAGCTCGCCCACTAGCTTGAGTAGAAAGGGATCGGTAGTACTCTGCTCTGTGTTATCAATAAGATTAAGAATAACCGCAATAACATTGGTTTTCTGCGTACGCAATCGGCTTGCTGCCGCATTGATACTGAAGTTATGTGTCTTCGCTAACTCTTGTATTTTTTCGCGCGTTTCTTTTTTTATAAGCGGGTTATCTTTCAATGCGCGTGATGCGGTCGAAGTAGACACTCCAGCCAATTCAGCCAATTTTGCCAGCGTGAGTTTTGTATCAGATGCCAATTTATATGTTCTCTAGTTATTAATAATTATAGCAACAGGCTTACTGTGTTCAAAAGCTGTGTGTTTTGGTCGATAGATCACGTTGCCACAGCATACTAAGCAATATAACCCACATTCTTCATGCGTAAAACCTTGTTAACAAGATCCAACAACTAATTTGCAATCGATTGCATTTTATTCTTGCAATCGATTGCAAACAGATCTATTTTGTTTCCAATCGTGATGCGTATAACAATTTTTAAACCTGTTTAACGCATTCAGTTAACAACGCAAATAACATATTTTCGGGAGCACACACCATGAAAACGTTGTTTACAAAAGGAATGCTGGCGAGTGCAGTAGCGGTAGCACTAACGCAGCCCACTGTGGCACAAGAAGAAGCCACACAGCCAACTAATGACAACACCGAAGTAATTATTGTCAGTGGTACGCCAGGTGGCGCAGGGATCAGAAAAATTGACGCAAGCTTCGCTGTGACAAACATTGATGCGAGTGACATTGAAAAGCTAGCACCTAAATCAACTGCAGACTTATTCAAAGCCATTCCAGGGGTTTGGGTAGAAAGCTCAGGCGGTGAATCAGGCGCCAACGTTTTTGTAAGAGGCTTCCCAGGTGGTGGTGATGCACCGTTCCTAACCATTGCGTTAGAAGGTTCACCTATTTACCCCGCCCCTACACTGTCATTTCTAGAAAACTCTCAACTGTTTCGCATCGACGAAACAATTGAAATGGTAGAAGGTTTACGCGGTGGTCCAAACCCTGTAGTAAGTAACGGTCAGCCGGGCCTTACCACTAACTTTCGCTTAAAGCGCGGTAGTGACGCTACTGAAGCTCTGGCGAAATACACAATATCAGACTACGGCTTAAACCGTGTAGATGTTGTAGCCAGTGGTGCATTAGATGATGACTTGTACTACATGGTAGGCGGTTACATTAAAAGCTCAGAGGGAATACGTGATGCTGGGTTTAACTCTGAGCAAGGTAATCAATTTACGGTTAACATCACAAAAGTATTTAATAAAGGTGAGTTGAACCTCTATACCCGCCAGACAGATGATCGCGGCACTTGGTATTTGCCAACACCACTTAACATTGATGGTATCGACGCGAACTATACGCAAATTGGCCCACTTAATCGTCAAGGCACCATTGCCTACGGACCAGACGGTGCAACATCAGAATCATTCGACTTCGGCGAAGGCCGTGGATGGGATGGCCATGTAAGTGGCGGTAGTTTAAAACTAGAACTTGGCAACGACTGGCACCTTGTTGATCGTTTTAATCTAACTAAAGGCGAGGCCAACACCTTTGGTCTAGTGCCTAATGGTGCAGCAACTACGGTTGCAGCAGTAGCAGATAATGGTGCTACTGCAGTTGGCGCAGTAACTGGCACTGAGTATGCTGGCGATACCCCCATTCAACAAATTGGCCGCTGGGTTGTATTAAAAGATATTGAAGCGTTTACTAACGATTTAGCGGTTTCAAAAAGCTGGGAAGATTTTGACGTATCGTTTGGAATTTACAGCGCAACCACCAAAGCCAACGACTGGTGGAGTATAGGTAACACGGCTTATCATGTTCTTCAGCCAGGTGGTGAACTGTTAGATGGTATTGAGTGTAACACCCAAGCAGAAGGCTGTGACTGGAACTACGATATTAACTCTGTAGGTGACGCCAATACTTTTGCACTCTATGCAACCTCTACGTGGTACGCCTCTGACGATTTAAGCATTGATTTGGGTTTGCGTCGTGAAAATCACGAAGTGAACTATTCGGTTGACGAGGGACTTGACGGTGTTATTACCAAAGCTCTTGAATACGATGAAACGAAAACATCTTGGACGCTAGGTGCAAACTACGCGCTTACCGACAACAGCGGTGTGTTTGCGCGCATGAACCGCGGTTACAAGATGCCATACTTCGATGACTTCCGCGACAACTGGGGTGCATATACAGGTGGTAACGACCTAATCCAACAAGTTACGCAAGGCGAGTTGGGCTATAAGTTTATGAATGAAGACATTCAGTTCTTTGCGACCTTGTTTGCTAACGAAGTGGAAGGTGACACTTTTGTGCGCCGCCCTGGAGCGCCGGCTGAAATTTTAACAAACGAAGCATATGGCGTTGAGCTTGACGGCCGTTATAGCCACGATTCTGGTTTCTCTGTAAGTGTAAACGCAACATTGCAAGAAACTGAAATTACCGCAAGCGCAAACAATGAAGGCAACGAAGCACAGCGCCAACCTGGCTGGCAAGTACGTGTTACTCCAAGCTACGGTTTCGACATTGGTGATATGTATGCAACTGTTTATGGTACCTTGTCGGCTGTTGATGACCGTTTCGGTAACAATGAAAACACGGTAGTGCTTGAAGGCTACGAAAAAGTAGACGTAGGTGTAACACTTGAACCTACTGAATCGCTTCGTCTACAATTCTCGGTTGACAACTTAACTGACGAACAAGGCATTACAGAGGGCGACCCGCGTAACCCAGATGCGCCAAACGGCCGTTACATTATGCCAAGAAGCATGAAATTAAGCGTGTCTTACTTGTTCTTCTAGCAGTTATCTAACGCTATTTCTCAAAAGCCGATGCATTGCATCGGCTTTTTCATTTCTACTTACAGCAAAAAACCTTACCTTTATCTTACGCCCCATTCTTTTGATCGCAATTGGTACTACAGTGGTAAGCAGGTAAACGTTTTTCATTGTTTGCAGTGGCGTACCCACTTTTTAACCTACCAACGAGGTTCACCATGACAACGCCAAAAGTTATTTTTTTCGACATTAACGAAACACTGCTAGATATGCAGGCTATACGACATGGCTTAGCCGACGTGCTCAATGGTGACGACACCTTGGTTGATGTGTGGTTTGCGAATCTATTGCATCATAGTCTTGTTGATATCGCTTCTTCGCAATATCACGATTTCATTGATATTGGTGCTGCTGCATTGGTGATGGTTGCACATAGCAAAGACATCTCACTGGATATCGAACTTGCAAAAAAAACGATTGCTGAGCACATTACTGCATTACCGGCTCACGATGATGTCGCGCCCACTCTTAAAGCACTGAAAGAAGCTAACGTTAAGCTAGTGGCTTTATCTAATTCATCGCAAGCGGGCTTAACGAAGCAGCTAAAATTTGCTGAAATTCATCACTATTTTGACCATGTACTCAGTGTCGAATCTATTCGCGCATATAAGCCCCACCCGAATGTTTACCATTGGGCGTGTCAGCAAGCAGGGATTGCTAACAGTGATGCTATGATGGTAGCTGCTCATGGCTGGGATGTAAGCGGTGCGAAAGCCACTGGTATGCAAACGACCTTTGTATCAAGACCTGGAAAAATGATGTACCCGCTGGGGCTAAAGCCAGACTTTACTGTTAACTCACTGTACGAACTTGTCGAGTTGATGAGTTAAGTTTTAATGGATTGGATCAAAAAAGCCTTACTGATGTAAGGCTTTCGATTTTGCATAGCTAGCAATTAAAGTTTAGCGATTTCTTGAGAGTTCGCCTCATAACCTTTTGTGCTGCATGAGTTGCGCTTGGTTTCTAAGGCATTCAGCTGACGTTTTAGCCAAGATTTTTGAATGCCAGATTTGGCAGTGTCCATCTCGCTGCTAACACGGGTAATTTCTTTACCTACGTTAACACACGCTTTTTTATTTGGTTCGAAGCCACCGTTAGCTAATACGGAAGAAGAAAATACTAAGGCAGATAATGCAATAAGTGTTTGCTGTTTCATAAGAGTCCCCAACTACTCGTTATAATCCCGGGTTTAGTTTTATACCGTTAGAACTGGGCAACTTATTGCCCTCAAATCTGATTAGAAATATAGCAGCCCATTTCAAAGCGTTGGGTGTTACAAAATATACGTTGTAATGAAAACAGCGATAAAATATGCAACCATTCCACTTAAGTTGTTGTTATTTTTTATTGTTATTACAAACAACCAACTCTCAATATTCGCTATATTAAAATCATTTTTGATAATTCTAACGGACTCAATAACCGGCCTATCCGTAGTATCGGCTACAGCAACAGCATTCTGTAGCAACATTACCCATTATTAAGCTGCGCTATTAAAACACTGATAAGAAGCACCTACAAGCATACTAGGAACGTGGTTATATAACCCAATACCCTTTGCTTAATGACTACAACACTCTGGGGCTTTAAAAGTGATTATGTTCGCTCAACTGTTTATCGAGCCTCGCGTACCCGCGCCAGCTCAACAACCTGGTTAGTTTTTACTCAAATTATGACAATTTGGATCTCTTAACTCTTGTCAAACTTCACCAAGAGCACTTTCAGATGCCACCAAACCCAACTCGTCGCTCGTAATTAGGCTTTCTATATTAACCAGAATCACCATGTGCTCATCAATATCAGCTAAGCCATGTAAATAGCGACTGTCAAAAGCAACACCAAACTCAGGAGGGGGTAAAACCTGCTCTTCTTCAAGACGGATAACGTCAGATACACCATCTACAACGATACCGACTATACGCTGTTTGATATTAAGCATAATGACGATGGTGAACTCGTTGTACGTAGCTTCGCCAACATTAAACTTAATGCGTAAATCGACAATAGGAACAATGTCACCACGTAAATTAATTACGCCTTTTATAAATGCGGGTGCGTTGGCAATTTTCGTTACTTGCTCATACCCTCTAATTTCTTTTACTGTGGTGATATCGAGGGCGTAGTGTTCATCGCCAAGCACAAAGCTGAGGTATTCTTTGTCTTGCCCCCCAGTAACCGCTTGTTGAAGTGAAGATTGACTCATGAAAGCAGTTCCTCTAATTGACTTGATGTGTAAGTAGTGGCGATTGAATCTGCGTCGATAATAAGCGCTACTTTGCCATCGCCCATAATAGTTGCCCCCGCAATACCGGCAACTTTGCGATAATGTAATTCCAAGCTTTTTATGACTACTTGTTGTTGACCGACCAATGCATCAACCAAGATACCGAAGCGCTTTTTGCTACTTTCAAGCAAAACGACAATGCCTTCGGTCGCTGACTTCTGAGCTCCATCAACATCCATAAAGTCATAAAGTGGAACAAGTGGCCAATATTGGTCGCGAACATACAGTACAGTGTCATTACCCAGAGTTTTCAGCTGATGTTTTTGCGGTTGAAATGACTCGACGATATTCAGTAAAGGAATAACAAAAATCTGTTCGCCCACAGACACACACATACCATCGACGATAGCCAATGTAAGCGGCAAATGAATAAAGAAGGCCGAGCCTTCGCCAGCATTGGATTCAATTTCAATACGACCGCCAATCGATTCTATATTTCGACGCACTACATCCATTCCTACGCCCCTGCCTGATACGTCGGTAATGGCATCGGCTGTGGAAAAGCCAGGTTGAAATATTAACTGCCAAACGGCTGAATCTGGCATGTCGTCAGATACCGATAAACCGTTACTTCTCGCCTTATCTAAGATCTTCTCACGATGCAGACCACCACCATCATCAATAATACTAATAATGATGCTGCCCCCCTTTTGTTCAGCGCTTAAAATGACGGTGCCTGTTTCAGACTTGCCGTTACTTCTGCGCGCAGATGGGCTTTCAATACCATGGTCTATGCTGTTTCTCACTAAATGGGTTAGTGGGTCGACAAGCTTTTCAATTAGGCTCTTATCTATCTCGGTATTACCGCCTTGTAATACAAGTTCAACTTTTTTGTCCAACTTACTGGCGAGATCGCGTACCAACCGCGGGAATCGATTAAATGTAGCGGTTAACGGCAGCATCCGCATCGACATTACAGATTCTTGAATTTCACGGGTGTTACGCTGAAGCTCATCAATAGCTAGTTGCAGTCGCTCACCTATTTGGCCATCAACTTCATGACCTATCATAGAAAGCATAGACTGAGTAATTACCAGTTCACCTACCAAGTTCACCATTGCATCTATTTTTGTGGTGTCGACTCGAATTGATACGGTCTCTCGAGAAGCCACCGGTTTAGCTTGCTGGTTAGCTTCAGAAGTACTTTTGGGCGCCGTGGGCGTAGGTTTGTTTGACAAAGGCTTCGGCGTGTTGCTCTCTGCAGCGCTTTCATCTTTAGGCGCGATTGAAGGCACTTTGTTTTCTGCGTTAACAGGTAGCTCAGCATCATCAAAAAAGCCGAAACCGTCGTCTTCATGCGCACTTGATTTGCTTTGAGGTTGAACGTCTTCTTCATCAAAAAATCCGAAGCTATCGTCTGATGTTTCGCTTACAACTGCACTTGGGTTTTGCACTGTGTCATCGTCGTCGAAAAAACCGAAACCGTCATCGTCTTCAGCCGTGGTGTGCGGCGACTTATCACCACTCGCACCGCTTTGTTCTTGTCCATCTATGGCAGCATTTAACACCGTAATTCGCTGGGCTATATCATCTTCAGGAACAGGAGATTGTTGTCGGTAGGCCGTGAGTGTTGCCTTTAGTACATCCAGCGTCTCTAGCAGTACATTGACTATTTCAGTGGTCACACTGAGTTCACCGTTGCGGGCTTTATCTAGCAAGTTCTCCATTACATGTGTAAGGTTCATCAATGCATCAAAGCCAAAAATACCGCTACCACCTTTAATAGAATGCGCCGCACGGAAAATACTATTGAGTTCTTCTGGATCAGGGGCGTCAACATTTAGCCCCATCAGCAGCTGCTCCATATCGTCTAGGTGTTCTTCACTTTCCTCGAAGAACACGCTGTGAAACTGCTCAATATCGATGCTCATATTGAATCTTTCCGGAATAAAAAGAAAAAGGTGTGCTTATCCCAACACACGCTTGGTAACGTCTAGCAGTTTGTTGGGGTCAAAAGGTTTCACCATCCAGCCCGTTGCGCCCGCAGCTTTGCCTTTTGCTTTCATATCATCACCGGCCTCTGTGGTTAGCATAACGATTGGCGTTCTTGCGTAGCTTCCTAACCCTCGAAGACTTTTCACCAGCGTCAGGCCATCCATGCGCGGCATATTCTGATCAGTTAAAACAAAATCAAAACTTTGACCTTGGCACTTATCCAACGCTTCTTGACCATCCTGGGCTGTAGTTATGTCATATCCAGCACTTTTTAGCGTCATTTCTACCATTTGACGAATCGAGACAGAATCGTCCACTACTAAAATACGTTTGCTCATATGCTCACCTCTCCTCATGTTGTCTAATGTGACAACGGTTTATTCCTTATTAAAAGCCTAGAACAACTCTACGTCGCCGGCCGCCATTGACGTGGCAGAAACCGGGTTGTGGTCATTTTTTCCTTTCGCGGCTAACCCTTGTTGATACTCGTTAAGTGATTGAATAAAGTCAGTTAGATTATCTGGGTTAAGTGTTTCCAGCTTTTCAATCACAAATTTTATGATGTCTTGGGTGTATTGGATGTGCTGACCATTAATATCGCCAAACTGCATACCCCGAATGGCGTTATTGATCGCTTCATTAAGTTGCTGGCCAATATCTTCTATTTGTTTCGTTGTTTTTAGGTCTGCTTCCGTCTTTTTGATAATTTCTGACAAGCGTTCGCTAATATGATCTTTCGCATTCACTACCTGCGAAATATCTTGTGAAGCAACAAATTCGGCGGTATCAGTTAATTTATCTACAAGGTTTCGGATGTTCTCCACTTGCGTTTTTATCACATCGCTAAATTGCGTAGAGCGAGTTGATAGCGCGCGGACCTCGTCAGCAACTACCGCAAACCCTCTCCCCGCTTCACCCGCTCGCGCTGCTTCAATGGCTGCGTTTAGCGCCAATAAATTGGTTTGTGCAGCAATATCGTCAATACCACTTAGCGCGTCGATAACGGTTGGCATGGCTTGCTGAATAGTTTGCACTTGGCTCATAAGCTGTTGTGTTGAGGAGGACATTTGCTCTGTAGATGAAATGAATTGCTTGAGTGTTGCGTCGGTTTCTTTGGCAAAAGAGCGCATTCTGTCTGGGTATGACAAGGTATGCGCTTCGTCAACATTTAGTAAATCTTCGATGCATTCAGACTGGTCGGCCTCTAACGCTTTAAGGCGGTTAAATGCTTCTGACAAGGTTACCACTGCATCGTCCTGAGTGGATTTAATAGCAGATAAGTTGGAGGCGCAGGTACTCAACGACGCCGCTATTTTTTGACCTACTTCAGCAATATTGTTGTCGTTGTGAAATGACGGCGTCTGCCGCTTCTGATTTACGCTATGTTGAACCTGATGGGGTTTAGACGATTGAAGGTATTGATGAACCAAAAGACCTAGCAGGAAAGCGCTAAATGCCAGTGCGCTAAGTAAATCAGAATCGAATAAATACAAAACCCAAGACAATAAAAGCCCTACACACGTAACAATGCTCGCGTTTCTCATTTGCTTGGATGTATTCAAGCTTGAAGATACCTCGTTTACCGCCAACTTGCGTTCCTCTTTTCTTTCGCCACGTCCTTCACATTTGTCTTCACATTCACCAATGCAATGCTATTTTTGTTTGCTAGGATGTTGTTTGTTAAAGCGTTAAGAAGACAGCGTTACGCCATTCGCCATCAAAACCATAAGCACTACTTTTGTCTAAATTCGTTTATGGATTTAAGCGTAGTACTCATTTTCAAAAGTTGACAAGAATGCACCGACTTTTTTTGCAAATTCGATGACATAGCAGCTATTTGGCTGTTTTTGATTGCCGTTCATTACAAGTTAATGAGCAGTTGCAGGTACGCTGATGCTATGACTTTTACGCTATAAGAGGAGCTAGTGAAAAAGATCCATAATGTTACAGGCAGGATTAAGATAAAGCGTGACAGGTGTAACAACCAGCGCACTTTTTGAAAATTGTAGCGCATCATCATTTTGCTGAGCAAAGGACAAATTATCACTTAAGGCATAATCTACACGACGACTTTTGACAAGACGCATACCGGTGTCGATGTCTTCAACAAACACTACACGTAAGTCTGCGTCGGTAAATTGTTGTGCAAACGCAGAATCTTCTTTTGTGCGCAGCAAGGCTACACTTTTACCAGTGAGTTCATCGAGTGATTGCCATACAAATGTACTTTCTTTAGCTAGGCGCACCAATCCAACGCTCACTTCGCTTTTGGACAAGACAATCGACTGCGATTTGATACTTTCATCGGCAGGATAAAAACTTGCACACCAATCACCAGAACGAATTATTGCCGCTGCTCTCCCAGGAGGTGCATACACAGGTCGCCATGTTATGTCGTCACTAAGGGCAGCTTTTCGCAACAGTTCAAAAGCGATACCGTTACTTGGCTCTTCAGAAGTTGTAAATGGCGGATACTCAATAGCAAGCACGTCAATTGTTTTTGCCCAACTCGCAATAGGCAGCAATAACAGCGCAACAATGATAGTAGGTAAGCAGGCTAATCGCATAAATAAGGTTGAGAGATATTAGGTAGGTAAAATAGTAGTAGAACGTTTGCGCTCTTGCATCTCAATGTTAAGGCTTCACCGCTAATTCTTCATAAAAACTTCAGCTTTTTTCCAGTAATTTTCATCTTTTCTACAGGTATTAAATACCAAGGACTCTTAGTCTTTGCTTCAAGTAACGAGCAGGTATACCACCTCGTTTTTTCGTCGTTAATGTAACCACAGATAACTTGAAATGGTGCCAACATGAAAATGCCTATACAACTATCAAACGCTATCTATTATCACGTCAGCAGAATCGGTTTCGTTGTACTCTTGTTTGTCGCCCTTTTCTTATTACTGAGTGCGTTCAAGGGGCACCTACCAACAGGAAAACAGTTTCGTACATCGGGTATATCACTTCACTGTCTAGAAAAAGCTGATCCTCTTAGCCAAAGGCTAAAAAAGAACACGACGCTTAAATGCTTATTTGGCTATGTTTAAGTGTGTGAAATGTAGTGGTTAAAAGCGCAAGGCCTTCAATGATGGTGCCCAGACGGGATCGTAACGCGCCAGGCACTGGCACCGACACGGTCGGTGATTTTAATACCGCATGATCAAAAAAGCCCCTGCATTTCTGCAAGGGCTTCTAAGAATGGTGCCCAGAGGCGGGATCGAACCACCGACACGCGGATTTTCAATCCGCTGCTCTACCAACTGAGCTATCTGGGCGAAACTGGTTAGCGTTCTAGGTGTTTAGTACCTGTCCTGCTGTGGGTGCGTATTAAACGGTTTTCCCTCTAACAAGTCAACCGTTTTTCTCGCTTTTTTTTCGGTTTTATTACTGTTTGCGCATTGTTTAAGCAAAATATGCTTTTTTGCTTATTTTTCAGGCGGAACATAGCCTTCAATTGTAGGTTCTATGCCTTCAAACAGATAAGCCGACATTTTTTCTTCCAAAAACGAACGCGCATTTGGGTCCATCATATTTAATTTGTGCTCGTTAATAAGCATGGTTTGCTTTTTTTGCCATTCAGCCCACGCTTCTTTCGAAATATTATCAAAAATACGTTTACCCAGTTCACCCGGGTAAAGTTGAAAGTCGAGGCCATCGGCTTCTTTTTGAAGCTTTTGACAAAATACGGTTCTTGCCATGGGTTATCCTTGAGGTTCTTATATCGGTTGTAGCTAGACTAGCTGTTTAATAATTTTGGTAGTGGGGGCAGCTAGCCCTACTTCAATAGGTTCATTAAGCATAAACCATTTTGAAGACATTTCTGCCACCTGCTTTGTTGGTGGAGAGTTTACCACGGCAACTACCGGGGTTATATCTAAATGAAAATGGCTAAAAGTGTGCCTGAAAGGTTCTAGCGGCTGCGTTTGAGCAACCTCTATGCCACGTAACGATAACGCCTTTATTCCTTCCTCGATGGTTGTGGTTTCTAAAAAGCCATATAGCCCACCCCACAAACCAGACGACGGTCGCTGCTCTAAATAAACCTGTTGATTGAACTGCGCCACCATCATGAAGGTTTCTTTCACTGGCAGTACTTTTTTAGGCTTTTTACCCGGATAACTAGTTTGTTCGCCTTGCGCATAAGCAATACAGTCTGCCTGTAATGGACACTCGTCACACTTTGGTTTGCTGCGGGTGCACACCATAGCGCCTAAGTCCATCATTACCTGGGTGTAGTTCGCGCACCGCGTTTCTGGCGTGTTTGCTTCAGCGACTTCCCACAGCGCATTTTCTACCGTTTTTTGTCCAGGCCAACCGGCAATTGCATAATACCGTGCCAAAACACGCTTTACGTTACCGTCTAAAATAGGATGTCGTTGATTTCGAGATAACGACAAAATTGCGCCCGCGGTAGAGCGCCCTATGCCGGGTAAAGCAATAACGTTTTCAATGTCTTTGGGGAACTCGCCATTGTACTGGTCAACAAGCACCTTTGCTGCTTTGTGTAAGTTACGTGCACGGGCGTAATACCCTAAGCCGGTCCAATGGTGCAGCACGTCGTCTTGAGATGCATTTGCCAATTCAAATACGGTGGGGAACGACTGCATAAAACGTTCGAAATAGGGAATAACGGTTGCCACTTGGGTCTGCTGCAACATAATTTCTGAAATCCACACCTTGTACGGTGTGACATTCTGTTGCCAAGGCAAGTACTTGCGTCCGTGCTCATCGAACCAAGTGAGAACACGCTGGGCAAAACTGCCACTATATTTAGAAGTCTGTTCACTCATATTTACTACCAGTAATGGACACTGCCATTACCTATTTATCTACTCAGTGATTTATAAAAAAACGCGCTATGGTAGCATGTACGCGAATACTATTTTGTTAAGGAGCCGGCGTGTCGGTATCAAAGCCCGTTTTGTATTTTCCTGGCACCTTGTGCGATGAACGCATATTTATGCCATTGTGGCATGCTCTGCCTGCTCACCAACGTCGATATGTTCCTCTTCAGTGGGCAGCATCAAAAGACGACATGCTAGCCTTAAGCAAAGACAGAATACTAGAAGGCGAAAAGGTTCACCTTATAGGGTATTCCATGGGTGGCTATATTGCAGCGCTCATTGCTCAACAACGCCCAGAATCGGTCGCCTCTCTTACGCTGATTGGTTATAACCCCAACGGGCTATCCAAAGAAGAAATAGCCAAACGCCAACAACTTACCGCTATGCTTAAAAAAGGGCAGTTTAAGACCGACAACGATGCTTATCTTGCGCGCTTTATTCATCCGTCACGTATTGATGATGAAAATGTTGCGGGTGTTGTAAAGTCTATGGCCCAAGATTTGGGAAAAACAACCTTACTCAACCATACAAATGCCACTACACCTAGAGAGAGTACGACTGAAATTCTCGCTAAGATTAATGCACCTTTGGCATTTATCACTGCCCAGCAAGACAATATCGCGCCTGCTGAAGCCATTGCGCGCGTTTGCCAACAAATCTCTGGGTCATCATTACATCTGCTTGAAAATACAGGTCATATGATACCCCTTGAGCAAACTGAAGCGTTAGCCGCTATTATTGCAAAGCAAATTAGCGATTAAAAATACAGCATTTTTACCATTATGCCGTTGCATAAGCTGCGGGTAAGTGGATAATGCGCCACCAGAAAATTTGGTAAGAAAGGCATTGCAAATGAGGCAATTCAAAAGTCAGGCGGAAGCAGAAGCCGCCGGTGTATATGTAAGTAAGGTAAAAAGCTATGTAAAGCGTGAAGGCCGACTTACTAAAGGACAAGAAAAAGCGCTGGCTGACTATTGGCCAACGATGGGTATCGACTATGCTGACGCGCCTTTATCTTTGTCTGATGTGTTTGGTCGCACTGCACCTGTCGTTGTTGAAATTGGCTTTGGAATGGGCAAGTCATTAGTGGAAATGGCAGCCGCTTCACCGGATAAAGATTTTATCGGTATTGAAGTTCATCGCCCAGGTGTTGGTGCGTGTTTATCTGACGCAGGTGATCAAGGCGTGGAAAACTTGCGTGTGATGGAGCACGATGCTGTAGAAGTGCTTAAGAACATGATCCCAGATGGTAGCTTGTCTCGCTTACAGCTCTTTTTTCCAGACCCTTGGCATAAAAAACGCCACCACAAGCGCCGTATAGTGCAATCTGAATTTGCTGAACTTGTTCGCACCAAGCTTGCTATTGGCGGCTGTTTTCACATGGCCACTGATTGGGAAGCGTACGCTGAACACATGGCCGAAGTTATGAACAACGCACCTGGCTACACCAATACTGCTGAAGAAGGCGATTATGTTCCGCGACCTGAGTACCGCCCTATCACTAAATTCGAAACGCGTGGTCAAAAGCTCGGGCACGGTGTATGGGATCTAATTTACGAGCGCACTAAGTAATGATTCTATCTCCTCAAAGCCAGCTACTCGAGCGTAATATCACTTTGTTTGACGAAGGTCAGTGGGCCTTTATCAACCCGTCAGATGCTTATTTTCTAGATGGATTGAAGTCGAAAACGGTAACCGTTATTCATCAATATTTTGATATATTCTCGGAATGCGTAAGAGTTATTCCTTCGGTGTCATTCGACAGCAGAGATATTGCCGAAGACGGTTTTGAGGTAGTGCAGAAAGTTGGCAGTCACACTCATATTTTTACGCCTTTTGTAAAACAAGAAAATTCCCACACCGATGTCATGCTTTTCTTACCCAAAGCAAAAACTCACTTTCAAATGTTGTTGCGAATGGCTGCAGGAATGGTTGGCCAAAATGGGCGTATCCATGTTGTAGGTGAAAATAAGGGTGGAATTAAGAGTGCAGCCAAATTAATGCAGCAATACGGGGCGACTCAGAAAGTAGACTCGGCGCGTCATTGTAGTCTTATCACACTTATTGTTGAGCAAGCGCATTTAGCTTTTGATCCAAAAGACTGGACCAGTTTCAATGACTATCACGTTGAAGGTACCAACTGGGAAGTGGCCGCGATGCCAGGCGTATTTAGCTACAAAGAGTTGGATGCAGGTACCGAGTTGTTGCTAGAGAAGTTAGCGCATAGTCTAAGTGGGAATGTATTAGACTTTGCGTGTGGTGCTGGCGTAATAGCAAGCTACTTAATGTTGAAATATCCTCACCTGAAACTGCATTTAACCGATGTCAGTGCCCTTGCTATATACTGCAGCGCGCTAACGCTCAAAGAAAACGGATTAGCAGCAACCTTGTATGGTGCTGATGGGCTGCATGGGTTTACTCAGAAAGTACAACACATTGTAACCAACCCACCATTCCATACGGGTATTAAGACAGATTACACTATTACAAAGCGTTTTATCGCGGATGCTAAAGCAATTTTGTCATCACAAGGCACATTACAAATGGTCGCTAATCGTTTTTTACCTTACCCAGGGTTATTGTCTGAGCACTTTCAAACTGTTTATACCACGGCACAAACCTCACAATTTTCTGTATATCAAGCAGCATAGCCGTTAAAAAACGGTTATGCTTGTGCTAATTTAGCTTATCTGCATACAGCGATTGCGCCACCATTTTTGCTTCACTTGTGTGGCGTCCCAGCATCTTTTCGATTGATTTAACACGGTTTTGCTAGTGCTCTGCACTTATTGCACTAAGGGGATTACCTGTGAATATTGTATTTGCGATTTCAGAAGTAGAAGAGTTAGTTAAAACAGGTGGCCTTGCTGATGTAGGCAAGGCACTTCCTTTGGCACTTCACGCATTGGGCGAAAGCGTTAGTATTGTTATGCCCTATTATAAAGTGCTAGCTGAACAATTTGACCTTGCGTGTGTGACTGAGAAACAAACACTGTTTACCGAAGGTCAGGTTTATCAGTTTGATATTCGCTACATGCAATGGCACGACATCCCTGTGTACTTTGTAGATTCACCAGAGCACTTTATGCGAGATGGCTTGTACTCAAATGCCTACGATGCCTATGATGACAATGGTGAACGCTTTAGCTTTTTCAGTGGCGCGGTATTACAAACATTACAAGCGATTGATAAAAAGCCGGATATTATCCATTGCCACGATTGGCATACGGCAATGCTGCCTTTCTTGTTAGCGCATGATAAATCTGGTTTTTACGCTAACACTAAAACGGTCTTTACAATTCACAACGCTGCATTTCAAGGGGTTCACAGACTAGACGAGATCCCCTTCTTGCGTCATCACCCGAATATTCTTGCTCAGGTGCATGGCGGCTATATCAATATGCTACAAAGTGGGATTGAATTTGCGAGTAAGGTGACAACAGTAAGCCCTAACTATGCGAGAGAACTATTGACCGATTTGGGTAGCCACGGCTTACATGAACGATTAGTCAGTCGCACGAATGACTTAAGTGGCATCTTGAACGGCTGTGACTATACGCAGTGGAACCCGCAAACGGACAAATACTTACCTGAGCACTACAGCGCTGAAAATTTGCACCCAAAATCAACCTGTAAGCGCGTGCTTCAAGAAAAGTCTAACTTACCACAGCAACCCTCAGTGCCGCTTATTGGCATGGTTTGTCGACTTACTGAACAAAAGGGCTTTGGTTATATCCTGCCTATTTTAGATGAGTTGGTGAAACACAACTTACAAATGGTTATTGTCGGTACAGGCGACCCTAAAGTGTGTATGGATTTAGGTGAATTTGCACAACAACATCCTACTCAGTTTGCCTTTATTAATGGCTTTAGTTCAGAACACGCGCATTTAGTTGAAGCGGGCGCTGACTTTTTCTTAATGCCTTCACAATTTGAGCCTTGCGGACTAAATCAAATGTACAGTTTGGCCTACGGCACGGTTCCTATTGTACGTTCAGTAGGTGGCCTCAAAGATACGGTTATTGATCACTCACATACCGATGGTACGGGTTTTGTGTTTGATGACCCTACACCTTGTGCACTGTTATCATGTATTCGCCGTGCCCTGCTAGCCTTTTACGAAGAACCTGCGGCCTTTAGAGCCATGCAAATACGAGGAATGAATACCCGATTTACTTGGGAATCAGCAGCACAGAGCTACCAAGCATTGTACAAGTCGGCCGTATAGTTACGCTGGCGCTTTTTGGTAGCGAGGATCCGCGCTTGTTTATCAACTTAATTTAGACAAGCCGAAACATTAATTATTGTTTATACGCATCTTTCTTTTTGCGCAATTATGCGCCACTATTAATTTAATAAAGATGCGAATGGATAACACGCAAAACAAATATGACGGGAAAGGCAGTTAAGTTTTCAATTCGTAGCCTATTTTTGTGGGTGGTAATGTCGATCGCCGCGTTCTCGCTTACCGTGCTTTCTGGCTTGTCTATCTATACCCAAATCAAAACATACCGTCATGAGTTAGAATCTAACGCTATCATGCTAGCCAAACTTGTTGCACGCAGTTCGGCCAGCTACTTATATGATGAAACCCCAGAACGTATAGAACTTGCCCTTAAAAATCTCAGCGCGACCGAACACGTATTGAATGCACATGTTTATCGCGTCGACAATTCGGGCGCTGCGCCAGAAATTTTTTCTTCTTACAACCGCGAAGGTCAGTTATTACTAGGCGGCAAGGAAAACCAGCTACCTGCGCTATTTTTAAACCCTAGCTTGGCAGACTCTGGCCATTACCTAGAGCTTAGTACCAAAGTATTCGACGAAGAGACCAATATCCAATTAGGGTGGGTTTACTTACGAGTATCGTCAGACAATTTTAATCAGCTGGTTGGCAAGTCAATATGGTTAAACCTGATAGTGGCATTGGTTCTTCTTGGAGTAAGCTTCTATTCAGCGGTGCGTATGCAGCGCGTGGTAACGGGGCCAGTTGAAGAGATTGCCAGTTTTCTTCAACGCACTTCACGCCAGAGAGATTACTCAGCAAGGGCAGAAGGCTCAGCCATTCACGAGCTCGACATACTCGCCGATGCTGTCAATGTCATGCTACTGCGAATGCAAGAATATATGCAAAAGCAGCGGCAAGCCGAAGAGCAGCATAGAAAGCTCAATGCGAGCTTGGAAGATATGGTAAACCATAGAACTACGGCACTGAAAGACGCGAACCAAGAGCTCATTCAGACTCTAGAAAAACTGCATCAATTCCAACGCCAAATTGTACAAAACGAGAAAATGGCGTCGCTTGGTGACATGGTGGCAGGTGTTGCCCACGAGGTAAATACACCGATTGGTTTGGGTGTTACTGCATCGACTATGATGCTCGACCGCTTGGCTGTTATTCAAAAAGACTTTGAAAATAAAACGCTGAAAGCCAGCGCGATGAAGCGCTTTTTAGATGAGAGTAACGAAAATCTCAATATTATTTATCGAAACTTAAACCGCGCAGCCGAATTAATATCTAGCTTTAAGCAAGTAGCGGTAGATCAAACCTCGGAGTCGAGTCGAAGTTTTTGCGTTGCACAGCTAGTTAATGAGATACTATTGTCATTACAGCCTCGACTAAAAAAATTAAAACACAACATCAACGTCGATTGCGACCCTACCCTTAGCGTTGAAACGAAGGCTGGCCCGATAAATCAGATCCTGATTAACCTTATTATGAATTCGGTTATTCACGGTTTTGAAAACATAGAAGAAGGTGCGATAGATATTCGCGCCGAAATGGTTAGCAGTAATAAATTAAAACTAGTTTATACCGATAACGGAAAAGGTATTTCACCGGAAATTCGCAAGCGGATATTTGACCCCTTTGTCACCACTAAGCGTGGACAAGGTGGCTCAGGTTTAGGAATGCATTTGGTATACAACTTGGTGACACAGGCTTTAAATGGGTCTATCTCTATCACCAGTGAAGAAGGCAAGGGCGTGGAATTTGTTATTATTTTCCCTGTCGCTAATGCCAAGACATCTGATTAGTTGTATAAAGTATGAACTTTTCTTGAAATTTATTGGCTAACCCCAATACCTTAACAATAAGAATATTCACAAGTTGCTTGCAATCAAGTACATGAATATTAGAATTTAACCAGTTAGTTGCTTAAATCGTATTTTAGAAAGAGTGTAGAACACCATGCAGACGCCAAATGTGTTAATCGTAGAAGATGAAGTGGTCACCCGTACCACGCTTAAAAGTTTGTTTGAAGCGGAAGGGTACAATGTATTTGAAGCTGAAAATGGTGATCAGATGCATGATTTCTTCGAAAATCACGCTATCAATTTGGTAATCATGGACATCAACTTGCCAGGTAAAAACGGCCTAATTTTGGCACGTGAAGTACGTGACCGCAAAAATGTAGGTTTGATTTTCTTAACGGGCCGCGACAATGACGTAGACCGTATCTTAGGCCTAGAGATTGGTGCTGACGACTATTTAACCAAGCCGTTTAACCCTCGCGAACTTACGATCCGTGCACGTAACCTATTGTCTCGTACAACTAACTCTTCAGAAGATGACGATTTACCAAGCCGCGTGAGCTTTAATGGCTGGACACTAGACGGCGATAGCCGCTCGTTAATCTCACCAAATGGTAAAGAGTTCCGTTTGCCACGTAGTGAGTTTAGAGCGCTACACTTGTTCTTAAGTAACCCAGGCAAGATTTTAACGCGTGAACAACTTATTATGGAAATGACGGGCCGCGAGCTTCGCCCGAATGACCGTACAGTAGACGTAACTATCCGTCGTATCCGTAAGCACTTCGAGTCAGATCCTACTGATGAAGAGTTGATTGTTACTATTCACGGTGAAGGTTACCGTTTCTGTGGACAAGTTGACGGTTAATTACCAACAACGTTCCGATTAAATAGAAAAGCCGCTACTGTGTAGCGGCTTTTTTTTGCGTTGTTGCAGCGCGTATTTAAGATTTTGCGTTGAACGTTAAAGCATAAGTATAACGCTTCTGTTCTAGCAAGAAGGCTTTATGCGTACTTGGGCTCCATGAGTCATCGCCGCCCACGCCCATATGTGCATGGTCGATATACACAAATACACAGTCTTGCTTAACCAAGTCACTGGTATGTTTCGCATTGTCTAACTGGGCTTGGCCATATTCGCTGACACTAAAATGAAAGTCACCCGTTACATTGAGGCGGCCAACTGAAAGCGCTCGACAGTCACAACGTAGCCCATTATCAGAAGGAAATATATAATGGGTTTGCATGTCGTTAAGCGCTAGTTTGTACTCACCAAAACGCGCACTGGCAAGTCTATCTGGGTAGTTTTCATGAGGCCCTAATCCTTGCCACCTTACCTGCATGCGTTCGCTTTCACCGTCAATAACACCGTTATCTAAACATGCGAAGACTGCTGGCACTGCGGCTTGCATGCCAATTCGAGGCATAGGTGGAACACTATCATCAAGTAGAACCTCGACTGAAATAGTAAGCTGTGTCGCTGAGTTGATGGTATATATCCACTTGGTTGCTGCCATTACCTTTTCATCAAAGCGGTATTCGAATAACGACGTTATACGCACATCTTCCGCGCCTTGCTGCACATCAACACTGGTACAAATGCGGTTCCATTGACCGATACCTGCACGGCGCCAGCGCGACTCCCATGCGTTTGGATCAGGATTATCCACCTCACTCACACCGATATCATTGTCTAATGGCGCACGAAAGAAACTATCTTCAAAGGGAGCGCTAAGCGTTTCAATGCCGTTGTTTAACCACGACGTTAGTAAACCGCTTTTGCTGTCAAAGCTAAAACTGTTGCCCTGTGTTTCTATGCTTACAACAGCATCATTTACATTAATCGCGAAGTCGTTTGTGGTTTCGGCTGCATTTCCACGCTTGAATGCCACTATTCCAGCCCTATTAGCCAATGACACTTGAGCGGTATCCATAACATGATTGGCCTGTGCCCATGCACAGTCGTTTACCAGTACCACATCAATATTGATATGATAAATTGCACCAGCAACATAAACAAAGTTTGGCGTAATGGATAGACGAGTACTGGACTGCGGCGCAATAACAAGCGCAGACTCACCCTCTTGTATTACTTTGCCGTTTTCCAATATTTGCCAACGTGCTAGTTCGTTGTCAGTTTGTCTAAACAAATAGTCACTGCTAACTTTTAGGTCTATCGTGTCACTTTGGTTAAGCAATTCAACACTTAAGTGCTGCTGGCAGAACTTCGCCTCATACAAATGGGGATGTGGTGTTCTATCAGGAAATAGCAAACCATTGATACAAAACTGCCTGTCATTTTCTGTATCACCAAAGTCACCACCGTACGCCCAATACGCTTTTCCGTCGTCCGTATGCTTTGTCAGGCCTTGATCTACCCAATCCCAGATAAACCCACCTTGAAGACGCGGATAGTCTTTAAAGGCTTTCCAGTACTCATCAAAGCTACCTAAACTGTTACCCATCGCATGGGCGTATTCACATAATATGACTGGGCGGTGCTCACCGGGCATCGACAACCACTTTTTAATAGACCATTTAGGTACAGCATCGTCTTTTACGTCAGTATCAACACGTGCATACATGGGGGCGATAATATCTGTGGCTGTGGTGTCGGCGCCACCACCTTCGTATTGCACTACGCGTGACTTATCGAAAGACTTTGCCCACCCATACATAGCATCGTGGGTAGGGCCGTGGCCGCATTCGTTACCCAATGACCAAATGATGATACTCGCATGGTTTTTATCGCGCTCCACCATTTGTGTGAATCGCGCCATATAAGCGCCAGCCCAAAGTGGATCACGTGATATACGTCCCATAGGAAACATACCGTGGGTTTCGATATTGGCTTCATCTACAACATATAAGCCGTATTCGTCACATAACTCATACCAGCGAGGATGATTAGGGTAATGCGCTGTGCGTACTGCGTTAAAGTTGTTCTGTTTCAGCAGCTTGATATCTTGTAGCATGTCCTCTTCATTGATGGCATGCCCTTTGGTTTGATGATGTTCATGGCGGTTCACACCGCGAATAAGAATGGCTTTGCCATTGACTAAGAGCTGACCATCCTTCATTTGTACATTTCTAAAACCAATGTTGTACGCTTCAAGGTCGACAATGTTGTCGCTATCATCAAATAACGATACCACGATGCGATAAAGATACGGTGTTTCTGCCGTCCAATGCTTGGGTTCACTAACCGTTAGGTGCTGGAACACCACGTCGTCCCACCCGCCTTTCTCGTCAATACGCTTGTTATTCGTACCGGTTATCACCTGTTCCGTTACAGGCTTGCCCGCATCAAATAGTTGAATGCCCACTTTGTAATTACTAGGTGCATTAATGGCGGTACGAACTGAAACCGCACCATCGCGATAGCATGCATCAAGGGAAGGCGTTACAAACACATCTTGAATATGATGATGTGGTTTAGCGACCAAGTTTACATCGCGAAAAATCCCGCTTAGCCACCACATATCCTGATCTTCAAGGTAACTACCATCTGACCAACGTATCACCATAACCGCAATACGGTTTTCTCCTTCAACTAATAAATCAGATAAGTCAAACTCCGCTGGCAACCTACTATCTTGCGAATACCCCACATAGCTGCCGTTGCACCATAAATGAAATGCACTGTTCACGCCTTCAAACACAATATGATTGCGCTTTGCTAAACCTGCTTTGGTCATGCTGAAAGTTGTGCGATAACACCCAGTAGGGTTTTCTCTGGGCACCATAGGTGGATTTACCGCAAAAGGATATTTCACATTGCAATATATAGGCTTGTCGTAGCCCTGCAGCTGCCAATTTGACGGCACTTGGATGCGTTGCCACAACGCAGACTCCATGTCGGGTATCGCTTTTTCAATTAAGCTTTCAGTCACGCATTGTGGGGCATCGAAAAGGCGAAAGTTCCATTCACCGTTTAAGCTTCGTTTTTGTGCGTTGACGTTGTGAAGCGCATCTTCCAATGACGTAAATCCATTATGAGGGCTATGGGCGTTTACTCGGTTACGTTGGAAAACCACAGGATTTTGCCAATCGTTTTGTGAGACGATTTGCGCGACGGTAGTCATAGTGTGTCCTTTTGCAATTCAATAGTGTGAAATATAGCTAAATTCTATTGATTCCTTTATGCTCTATTCTTTCAAATATTTATCCAAAACTATCATTTTACAATTATGCAACCTTCGTTTTCAGATGTAGTGAACATAGGCCCATATTGCATAGAGCGCTTCATAGACAACAGCAATGCGCCTGAAATTAGCGATTTGCACATCGAGCTAGCAGGTTGCTCAAATTTATCAGGCGACTATGTAGTAGGCCGTGTTACGCCGCCCAATCACACACTTTTTTACTCGCTCAAAGGCAGTGGTGTTTTTCGAACTCCATCAGGCATATTCGAACTACACGCGGGAGAGTTGATTGTATTGCCTGCTAAGCAAAGCTTTGAAGTGAGTATTGTGAGTGATAGCTGGGATATTATTTGGCTTAATTTGGCAGATTCAGCGATGTGGAAAGCACTGCCAAGAAGACAAGCAAAGGTCGTGAAACATGCCAATTTAGACGGCCTACATTTCGCTATGGAATTGCTGTATTTAGAGCGCGATAAAACCAACAGGCAAGCGGCAATGGCGATTGTTTCGCGCTATCTTAGAAAAACAATAGAAACAGAAATATTCAGTGAAAGAAATACTCGCGCTCACGCTCTGGGGAAAAAAGAGGTACACACTAACCGACTGAATGCGCTTTTTGCTAATGTTGATAAACAATTGCAGTTTGAATGGAGCGTTGAGAGCCTGAGTGAAAAAGCACATTATTCTGCGCCACACCTTCATAGGCTGTGTGTAGAAGCTTATGGCAGAAGCCCGATGCAGCACGTGATATTTTTGCGCATGCAAAGGGCTAAGAACTTACTTAAAAACACCCAGTGGCCGGTGTCTTATATTGCGAATTATGTGGGTTATGCCAACGTCTTTGTGTTTTCAAAACGCTTCAAGAAATCAGTTGGCATGTCTCCTACACAATACAGAACAAAGGTGGATTAACTTCCAGCTATCTTCATCTGATTAATGAGTACAGAACCCGTTTGCACGCTACCACGCACATCTTTTTCCGCACCAATAGCCACAATACCGCTGAACATGTCTTTTAAGTTGCCCGCTATTGTTACTTCGTGTACAGGGTATTGAATAACACCGTTTTCTACCCAGAAACCTGCAGCGCCACGTGAATAGTCACCGGTTACCCCATTTACGCCTTGCCCCATCAATTCGGTTACTAGCAGGCCTGTACCCATTTCTCTTAATAGGTCTTGATCAGAATGACCGGTGTCTCCTACAAGCCAATTGTGGATACCACCAGCGTGACCGTTCGATTTAGTATTGAGTTTTCGCGACGAATACGTGGTGTACAAATACGTAGCAAGTTGCCCCGCATCAACAATAGTCATATCAGAGCATGCCACACCTTCGTTGTCGAAGCTTGAGCTTGCAAGGGCAGACTTAATAAACGGGCGCTCTTCAATATTG
This sequence comes from Alteromonas sp. KC3, assembly GCF_016756315.1. NCBI lineage: Bacteria > Pseudomonadati > Pseudomonadota > Gammaproteobacteria > Alteromonadales > Alteromonadaceae > Alteromonas > Alteromonas sp. KC3. The sequence goes on along the minus strand of NZ_AP024235.1, from coordinate 283,837 downwards.
AGCCATTGTGGGAAGATTTGCTTGCCTAAACTATCTAATAAGAAGCTAGAGCGACGATAGAGGCTACCACCACTTATTGCACCAACGTAATGCCCAAACAAACTTGAGGCAACATCGCGATGTAAAATAACAGGCACGTTAGCCGTGTTTATTTTTCTTGCCCCTAAACGCTCTACCGTTGCTTTTGCGGCTTCTTCACCAACCAATGCGGCCGATTTGAGCAAAGATGCCTGACGATTAACGGTGTAGGCGTAGTCGCGCTGCATATCGTTGTCTTGCGAACCAATGACCATGCAACTTAGCGAGTAGCGTGAACTTGGATACCCAGCATTAATACCGTGGGTATTACCGTAAACTCGCATACCAAGGTTGGCGTTATACGAGGCGCCATCAGAGTTCGTGATACGCGGATCGTAGTTCATTGCCGCCGTTTCGGCCTCAATGGCCAATTCAATGGCCTTTTGCGTGTCTAATTCCTGAGGGTGATAAAGGTCTAAATCAGGAAACTCTGTGGCAATAAGTTCGGCATCCGCCAAACCAGTGCAAGGATCTTCACTGGTATAGCGCGCAATATCTACGGCTTTTTCTACAGCTAATGTTAATGCTGCTTTGCTTAAATCCGCTGTTGATGCACTGCCCTTCCGCTTACCCACATACACGCTAATGCCCAAGCCACCATCATTGGTAAACTCAACATTTTCAACCTCTTGCATACGTGAAGACACCGCAATGCCTTGTACTTTAGACATACTGGCTTCGGCTTGTGTTGCCCCTTTTGAAAGGGCTAATTTCAGTACATCATCTACGACATTTTGAATGTCGGCTAACTGCTGCTCAATTTGCATAGTAAGTTTCGCTGTCTTAATTCGACTGTGATAGTTACAATTTAGCTAAAGTGTAACACTAATGAGTTTGAAATGAGTGATCAGAAATACAATTCGCCTGAAGATCCTTACTTCGAAGATGCGCAAGCAGATGAGTTCGAGGAAGAAGACTTTGTCAGTAAATCAGAGTTAAAACGTCAGGCTAAAGAACTGCACAAGCTAGGTGAAACCCTAGTAAACCTAACCGATGCGCACATCGCAACCATTCCCATGGATGAGGAATTAGCTGATGCGGTTGCTATTGCGCGCAAGGTTAACAAGAAAAAAGATGGCTACCGCAGACAATTGCAGTTCATCGGTAAAGTACTTCGCCAGCGCGATACCGCGCCAATTGAAGAAGCTCTTGCGAAAATAACCCATCAGCATCAAGCGGCTAACGCGGCATTTCACGCGCTAGAAAAAGCGCGAGAAGCGGTTATCGAACAAGGCGACCCAGCAATTCAGAAACTGATGGAAGCTCACCCTGAGCTAGATAGGCAAAAGTTGCGTCAATTTCACCGCCAGATTAAAAAAGAGCGTGAAAAAAATGCGCCGCCAAAAGCGTTTAGAGAATTATTTCAGTACCTAAAAGACGTAATACACGAAGAGTAATTATCAAGACGGCATGCGCCATTCTGCAGCGTATGCCGTTTCTCTTAAACTGAACCTTGTCTATAGCCACAAGAATTTAAATTTTTTTCGGTTGCACCCCGCACATTTGCAGATTACTGCTACGCTTAAAATAAAGAGACGTACTTTAAGGAATACGTAGTTGCTGCCGCCTTCCAATTCGCTTACAGCCCGAATTGTTTCACTGATTTTTGTCATTTTCACTACGGTCTATGTCATTGCCTATTACTTTGCCAGTGACTACGTTTACACAACTCGATTGAACCTCTCAGAACAGAACCTGAGTCAGCAGGTACAAATAATTAGTGAGCGCACCTTGTCGTATTTTGATAGAGACCAAAAGCTCATTGAAATTGGTTTGGAAAAAGGGGTGTATCAGCAATGGATGCGAAATGCGAATGATGAGGCGTTGAGTGAGCAGGCTATAAATGAGCTCAGAGTGGTATGCCGTCTTGTAGATTGCTTTGGTTGGTTCTTAGTGTCTGACGACTTCAGTAGTGGTTTCTCGTTTAACCAACAAGATGGACATTATATTGCTGATCAACTACTTCCAGAAGACGAAATATGGTACCGCCCCATTATAGATTCTGGCAAAAACTTCATTATCGACTCTAGCTTTGAAGCGAAAACGCAAGTGAACGGCGTATTTTTAGACTATGTAGTTAGAGAAGATGAGACGTTACTTGGGCTGGTCGGTACTTATGCCAAAGCTGCCGACGTTTATGATTACCTGCTTTCACAGCAAGAGCAAACCACAACAAACCTGATAGTCGATGACAGAAATATTGTAAGAGTCAGCGCTTCTCACAACGGTGAAGACCCAGTCAATCAATTTGCCAATGAAAACTGGTCTGGCGTATTTTCAAATGAGGTAATCGACTCGCTCAAGCACTTCGCGAAAAATAAAGATACGCGCACTCACCTTTTCACTCTCACCGTTAATGGCCATGAATACTTGGCAGCCTTTAAATATATTGAGCAAGTAGAATGGTATGCCGTCAGCCTTTATTCGCTATCGGGTGCTGACGGAGACTTTGCATTAGTCACGGCAACCGCCGTATCTATCGCCATTCTCCTGTTCTTTGTGGCCATTACCGCATTAGTGCTTAATATGCAGGTGGTGCGCCCTCTCAATCATCTCAACAGCGTAGTAAATGCCATAGATAACGGGGATTTCAGCGTAAAAGCGGGAAAGGTTGGTACTGATGTCATACAAAACTTGGCAACACACATTGATATGATGACAGACACTATCGCTGAGCAATTCAAATCGCTGAGGATGTCGAATACGGCGTTACAGAAGGCCAGAGTGGATGCAGATCAAGCCAACAAAGCCAAATCAGAGTTTTTGTCTAACATGAGTCACGAAATTCGCACACCAATGAATGGCGTACTAGGCATACTACAGATTCTAGAAAAGAGTGACTTGCCCCAAGCATCTCGCGAATTAGTGTACAAAGCCACCTATTCAGCAGACGCCTTACTAGTCATCATCAACGATATTCTCGACTTTTCAAAAATTGAAGCCAACAAACTCACCTTAGAAAGTCGCCCTTTTTCAATGCGTGAAGTTGTTGACAATGTGGTGTCAGACTTAAGCCTTAATGTTGACAAAAAAGGCATCAGCCTTAGCGTTGATATAAACGCAGATTTCAAGGATGGTTGGCAAGGTGACTATGTACGTGTACGCCAAATTTTGCTCAACCTAGCATCAAATGCTGTTAAGTTCACTGAAACAGGTGGTGTTAGAATAGCGCTTGATATGTTTCATGTAGACGAAAAAACGGTCGTTGTTATGGCTGTTTCCGACTCAGGCATTGGCATGAGCACAGAAGCTCAGCAGCGGATATTTGACCGCTTTACGCAAGCTGATACTTCAACGACAAGAAAATACGGCGGTACAGGCCTTGGCATGGCCATAACCGTAAGCTTAATTGCCCTAATGGACGGCACTATTGAAGTAAATAGTATTGAAAACAAAGGCACTACTGTTACTGTCAGCTTGCCCCTTGAACAAGTTTCGCTAAGTGAAAGCCTACAGCACCCCGTGCACGATGAAACGTTAGACCTGTCTGGTAAACGAATTTTGGTTGCAGAGGACAACGATATAAATCAAACCATCATCGCCTCTATGCTGGAAGAAACAAACGCAAAATTAATTTTTGCGAAAAATGGCGAAATCGCTGTCGAAGCCTTTAAAAAGTACTCGTTTGACGCAGTTCTCATGGATATTCAAATGCCCGTAATGGATGGTATTGAAGCATTTTCGTTGATAAAAGAGATTAACCCCAACGTGCCTATTTGGGCACTCACTGCCAACGTCATGAAAGAAGAAGTCGAATACTATACTAAACTTGGCTTTACAGGGCATATCGGCAAGCCCATTAACTTAAAGTATTTACACCTTGTATTAAGTGAACTTGCTAAGTGAGCGTTTGGCATTACAATGAGAGTAAGCCCAATGTACGGTATTACGTTGAAACGAGCATTATCAGCACGCTTTAGCGCAAAAACCAGTGTTAAGTAGTCGCGGTTTAAGCGAGAGCATTATGAAGATATTCTCAAACCCAAACGCCAAACTCAAAAGTAAATATGGTCAATATCATATTGCTGCGTTGGGAAACATTGTAGGCGTATCAGCTGAAGGCATAGCAGATACCGAGGCTATTGCTCGTTATGGGCGGGATATGATGGATGTTATCAACCAGTTTGGCGGTGAGCGGTGGGCATTTTTAGGGTTTCTACATGGCTCAGCCCTACTTACCAAAGGCGGCGAGCTGGAACTGCAAAAATCAATAGAATGGCGCGTGAGTAAAGGCATGGCACTTGGCGCGCTCGTCATTGGCGAAACCACTATACAGTCTATGGTTGAGGCGCAATTTAGCCGCATATACCAGCGGGCTGGTGTTGAGCTTGGTGTGTTTTGTGATGAAGATGACGCTATTGTCTGGCTGGCAGAGCGAGGCTTCAAATCGTCTTAAATACGCAGAGCCTTACTATACTGTTCATTTTATCTTTTGTGCGCAAGCACATGAGAAAAGCAGGATTATTTCTCTTACTCACTTTTGTTTACTGCGCACCGAGTATAGCCAATCAAGAGGTCATTACCTTTGCCGTAAACCCCTCCTCTGCCAAGCAACAAGAGGTTTATCACCTGCTCGCGCAGCGCTTTGAAGCACAGCACCCTCGAATTAAAGTGCGAGTATCTTCCCAGTCTCTAGAGTCTCACAAACTTCGCATACTTAATTATCTCAAGGGCGAAGGGTTAGAAATTGACGTACTGCTTGCCTACGGTGGCACGCAACTTCACAGCTTAATAGACAGTAAGAAAATTACACCACTTGCGTCGTTATGGTTAGAGCATAACTTGGATGCACGCTTTTCAGCACCGATAAAAGAGCTGGTAAGTAAAGAGAGCATGCCTTATGCGATTCCTATGGCTTACTACCAATGGGGCTTTTATTACCGCAAGTCACTTTTTAACAGGCTTGGTCTAACAGTTCCTAATGATTGGCCAACATTTATTGCGCTTGTTAACACGCTTGATGAAAAACACATAACGCCTCTTAATTTTAGTGGTGGCTCATCGTGGTCAACATTAGGCTGGTTCGATTATTTGTCTTTGCGACTGCTTGGACGAGAGAAGTACTTAGCACTCGTTAGAGGTGAGCTATCATTTACCACACCCGAAGTAAGAGATGTATTTGTTCACTGGCAGCAGCTTATTGAGCACAAGGCGTTTGATAGCGCACACGCTGAAATGACGTGGTCTGAAATATTACCGTTTTTCTATAGAGAGCGAATTGCAATGATGTTAAACGGTAATTTCTTTCTTGCGCACGTTCCCGAGACTATTCGCAACGATGTAGGCTTTTTTCCCTTTCCTACAATTGATCCAGGGCTTCCCCGTTATGAGAGCGCACCTACTGACGTAGCGGTACTTACAACCACCGGTGCTAGTAAACCTGCTGCCCGTAAATTTATGGTGTTTCTTGCGACGTTAGAAGCGCAAACGATGTTGGCTGATTATGTGGGGAAAATAGCGACTCACTTAGACTATGACGCAGAGCCCCGTTTTCTCCTCGACATTGGTAAGACGCATCTTAAAAACGCAGATGGGTTGGTTCAGTATTTCGACAGAGAGGCAAGTGACGCATTCAGTAACGGCGCAGCAGCGCTCTTTGTAGCGTTTATTAAACAAGAGCTTTCTGTTGATTTACTCATTGCCAAATTAGAAGCAATGCGCGCTCAAATGCACATAAAAAAAGCCCCTGACAGTGTTGTACCATCAGGGGCGCTTGATTCACTGAACAAGGCAAAAGGTTCTGATTAAGCAGTACCACCTACGGTCAGTTCGTCGATTTTTAATGTGGGCTGACCAACGCCAACTGGCACGCTCTGACCATCTTTGCCACAAACACCTACCCCTTTATCTAGGGCAGTATCGTTTCCGATCATCGATATTTTCTGCATTACTTCAGGACCATTACCGATAAGGGTTGCCCCTTTCACTGGTGCGGTAATCTTCCCGTTTTCAATCAAATACGCTTCTGCACTTGAAAACACAAATTTGCCAGAAGTGATATCAACCTGTCCACCTGCGAAATTAGGCGCGTAAATGCCTTTGTCGATAGACGCTATAATTTCTTGTGGGTCGTATTGCCCATCTAACATATACGTATTGGTCATTCGCGGCATGGGTAAGTGTGCATATGACTCCCGACGACCATTTCCTGTTGGCGCTACCCCCATCAACTTGGCGTTGTGCTTATCTTGCATATAGCCTTTAAGGATACCGTCTTCAATAAGCACATTGTGCGCTGTGGGTGTGCCTTCATCGTCTACCGAGAGAGAGCCACGTCTGTCATGTAACGTACCGTCATCAACAACCGTTACCCCTTTTGCGGCAACACGTTGACCGATACGCCCTGAGAATGTCGAGGCACCTTTACGGTTAAAATCGCCTTCTAAGCCATGTCCTACTGCTTCGTGTAGTAATACGCCCGGCCAACCGTTTCCAAGCACAACAGGCATAGCACCTGCTGGTGATGCTACCGCTTGCATGTTAACCCGCGCCATATGAAGCGCATCATCTGCTAAACCTTCATAAAACGGTTTACCCTCTTCGTCACGGGTGAAAAAAGAGTATGCATAACGGCCGCCTGCACCTGCAGAACCGCGTTCACGTCGTTCACCTTGCTCTAGCAGTACTGAACAGTTCAAACGCACAAGCGGGCGAATGTCCGTTGCCAAGGTACCGTCGCTACCTGCTACTAAAATTTCTTCGTAAACACCACTTAAGCTCACTACCACTTGGTTGGCCGAAGGTTCTTTTTGTCGAATGTAAGCATCTACAGCTTTAAGCAGCGAAATTTTTTCAGCGTCTTGCATGGCAAGAATTGGGTTATTTTCACTATAACGCGCTTCACTGGGCTTTTGACCTAGTGCCGCTACGCGCTGAGTTCCACCGCTTGGAGCAATACCTCTCGCTGCTTTACACGCTTTACCTAATGCGTCTTCGCTGATTTCATCTGAATAAGCAAACCCGGTTTTTTCACCACTGATTGCTCGAACGCCTACACCGCGCTCTATGTTGTAGCTACCTTCTTTAATAATACCGTCTTCCAATACCCAGCTTTCGTGCTGGCTTGACTGAAAATATAAATCGGCATAATCGGTATCGTGGCGATGAATTGTCGCTAGTGCTTGCTCAAGCTTAGTGATATCTAGCCCTGAGTCAGATAATAAATGACGCTCAACAGATTTAGACAAAGTGACTCCTGAATCGGTTATGTTCGGCAACCGGCATATTCTGTTTAATGGTTTCTCTTTCTGCAATATCAACGCGCGCAGATGCAGTGCCGCGCTTGGTTGTTAGCTCGGCAAGGGTTTCGCCCCATGGTGACAGTACTACGCTGTGACCATAGGTTTCGCGACCATTTTGGTGAATACCCACTTGATTTGCAGCCACTACAAAGCACTGCTTTTCTATAGCTCGTGCTTGCAACAACGCATGCCAGTGAGCTTCTCCAGTGCGCTGCGTAAAAGCCGCTGGCAACACCAAAATATCGATATCACCCATTGCAGTAAATAATCCTGGAAAACGTATATCATAGCACACCGCAAGTCCAATGTTGCCAATTGGGGTTTGTACCGTGACCACTTCATTACCCGCAAGCGTAGTTGCCGACTCTTTGTAACTTCCCGTATTGTCATTTACTGACACATCAAACATGTGGATTTTACGATAGTCTGCAAGACATTCTCCGTCGGGCCCAAACAGCATACAAGCGGCCGAAAATTTGTTGGGATCGTCGGTTGTGAGCGGAAAGGTACCCGATACAAGGTAACAGTGATGTTGCTTCGCCAGTTGTGATAAACGAGATTGAATGGGCCCGTTGCCCTTTTTTTCCGCCACACTTAACTGGCCTTTGTCTTTTCCGCCAAAATAGGCAAAACACTCTGGCAGTACAACCAAGCTATCATTTTCAATGTTGGCAGTAGCCATTGCATTGGCAACAGTCTCTAAGTTGTCATCTACATTAGGGGTCGAGGTCATTTGAAGTGCGATAAGATTAGCCATCGATTACCTCCATGTTTAGCCTGCGAACATCGTCTTCGGTCAACGGTCTGTCCTGTGGGTTTGCTGGCGGCGGTGTATTTTGTGCCGGCAAACTAATGTCTTTGCTATTGCGCTCTACTTCGTCAAATTTAGGCTCTTTTATTGTGCCTGTAACACGATAGTTGACGTTTGATATTACCTTTGCAGAAGTAAGCACTTGATCTATCGCCAATGCTGCCAATGCGGTAGGCGGTGTTGCTAAAAAGTATACGAGGAAAGGCAGGTTACCGGTCACATTTGGCGCAAAAGAAACATTGTAGTTGAGCGCACCTGAGTTTAAGTCGGTAAAACCAACTATTTCGATGTCCCCTGCACCACCATCAATTTCGGTATCATCGGTGTAGGCTTTACCATTGACAATACTCAGCGTACCGCCCATATCATCGTAGAAAAAACCTTTCGCAAATACGTCTCTAAAATCGAGACTGAGTTTTCTGACCAAAGAATTCAAACTGAATAACGTAAATATACGCGAGCCTTTGTCACTTAATTCTGTTAGGTAGCCATCGGACAACGACCAATCTACATCACCATTTAAGTTCGCCATTGCAAAGTTCATTGGTGATTCAGGCCAATGAATATCAAATTTCACATCGGCGCTTGAGTCTTTAATGCCCGACTCGACGCCAAAGCCTTTAAGCATTTGACCCACATCAGGCGAAGTGAGCGTTCCGTCTAGTGACGTCTCGACACCTCTTGACGTATTTTTCCAGTGACCACTTGCCGTAATGTTGGTATCTCTGGAACGCACCAGTAGCTGACGTATTTTGAGTCCCGTCTCTTCTTTTGCCACATCTAAGGTGACTTCCCCAAAATCAATACCGTGCACGCCACAGCTTTGGCAATAGAAGTAGATGGGTGGCAACGTACTGGGGTCGATATCGTACGGCGACACCTCAGCGTCCACTGTGTCGGCTTCACCAACGTTTGCTAGCACTATCTCTTCAGGTTTTTCCAAGGACAAATAGTCAGCGTTAATCTCTATGCCTTGAGTATCCAAATCGCTATTTATGCGCACAGTTGCCCTTGCCTGCGGCGAACCAATGTCCAAAATCCAGTCTTTGTCGCGCTCGGTTGCATTTAACTCAACGTTTTTAATGGCATGGCCAGAAAAGTGCAGTTTGTCTGTTTTGGCGAAAATACGCGATGGCGTACTAAACAAGCTATCTCGTTTTTGCGTTTTCTCTGCGTTAGTTGCATTTACGTGAAGCTCAGATTCTCTACGTTTAGATTCTTGATGAAGCGATCCCCTACCTGATACCAACATATCAATAGTCTTAAACCACTCTTGCACATCAGCATTGGGTAGATTTGCCGCTATGCTAAACCCGGTACCTATGTTAGTGATATCGCTCTCTCCAATCGCTAAATGGGCACGAGAGAACTGCATCTCTTGATGAGGTAATACCCCTGTAAAGCGAATTTCACTTCCCAATTTCGCGTTGACATTCGACGCTTTGCCATCACCTTCACTTTCGATATAAAGCGGAAGATCGCTACCAATTGCGGTGTTAAAAGGTGACGGTAACACGCTTTGCATAGCGCCTAAGTCTGCATTTAACGTTGCCTTGTAAGAAAAGTCTGCTTTACCCAGTACTAAATCTACGTCTGTTTGCCACTTGGCCTCGCCATCGATGTAGTCCGTTAATTGCGTATTGACGTAATTTGCCAACGGATGAACATGCCAACGCCCACCTAACTCAACGTGAAGATCATAGTTGTCGCCTTGTCTGCCACTAAACGCCATTTCTACCGGCTGATTTAAGAAACTAGCGGCTAGACCATCAGCATCAATGTCCCCGTTCGTAAACGTAATATCGCCGGTTGCGTTATCAAACAACATTCCTGTGCTGGCAATATAAACAGGGTTGCTAGACAAATGGGCAGTCCCCGACGCAACGACGTCTTTTCCTTTAAGTGGGATATCAAGCTTAATATCGGCAGATAAAGGCCCTGAAACTTGCACTTCATCATTAAGCACTTTGCCCAGAGAATTTTTGATAGATGACGACATCATAAGGTCGGTTAGCGCCTGGCCTGAGCCCGCTCCGTTGGCATAAATAAGTAACCGTTCGCCCGGCTTAAAGCTAGGTATAGTTGCAGACATCTTGCTAATTTGCATTTCGCCTAGTTGCGCCGAAGGGCTTTCCATTACAAGGGCGTTATTGACAAAATATAAGGACAAATCGAGCTTTGTTAGTGCAGGCCAATCAGGAGCGAATAAAAAGTCACCTTGCTTTATATCTACATAGGCCTGAAAAATGCCCGAATTATCGTCAAATGGAAATGCAGAGGGTTTTCCATGCCACAGCACGCGAGCACTTTCGATTGCCCCTTTGCCATTGAAAGCACGAGTAAGATAGCTATCAGTGTTTTTACCCATGCCTATTGTAGGGAACAAGTCACTCACCCCACTAAGCGACATTGGACTGATATCCGCATAAATCGACATCAACCCTGTTGAGGTGTTTATCTTAAATTGTGGTTTGAGGGTCACGCTGTCACTATCAAATAGCATGTTATCCCCTCTAATGACCCACTGCGGGGACGCTGCTACTTGTTGCTTAGTTTCTTCTTGGTAAGGCGTGTGCGGGTAAATGAAGAAATCGGCTCGCAACGCATTTATGTTTAAATCTTTTTTGATTACGCCCTTAGAACTCAACACGCTATTAGTACTATTTAGGTAAACAGCACCGTTGTTTTTATACCAATAAAAATCAACATCAAGAGACGAAAGCCCAGGTACGTTGTCGCTCTTTGACCACTGAAGATCAACGACTTTCGCAGCCAGCTCTGGTTTTCCATTGTGCAATTGAAATTGCAGTGTTGCCAATTCACCTTTTGGATCCAACGCGCGAATTTCATCTTCGCTAGTGTCATCCATGAACAACGGCAGTAACAACAAGAAAGGATTTACTTGCACCGGCTTTACGGTATTAACTAACACGTCACCATTGTGATTAATACTGCCAATTAGGTCTGTGGTTAATGTTTCGTTGCTTGAATTCAAAACAAGCTGGTCGACACGCACATTCCAGCCCGTATCGGTGGGCAACGCTTGCAAGCTCCCGCCCGTGATACCCGTTACTGTTTTAACCGTCTCATCGCCCCATTGCAGAAGGCTGTTGTTGAGCTCTGCCTGTACGCTGTTAATTTGGGTGTCATCAAGGCTCACCCACACTTCAAAATTAGCGCGACTTTGCGCCAAAGGACGCTTGGTATTAATAAGGTCGCTCACCCACGGGGATATATCTAAATCCTCTGCCTTTGCGTAAAAGACGCCGTCAAACTTCTCTCTCGTCCCATTAATATCTATGATAAACGACGCTGAATTGGCGGCTAAATCTGCCACCTTCATACGTCCTAACCCTTGGTGACGTTCTTCAAAGTTGTTCCACGACAAGCTTTCAATATCGAAAGTACTGACTTCATTTTGTCGCGATACCGCTACGACACCATCTTCAAGGGAAAAGCTCTGCAATTGCTCTAGGAATAAGCGTTCTAGCGCATTTACTACTGGAAAGTTGTTTTTGCTGTCGCCAGATAGCCTGTCAGCATCGATATCAAGATGTAGGCCGCGCAATTCGAATCGTGTGGAAGAGACAAGTTGCAGGCGTAGCGACTGCCAAAAATCTAATTCAACATAGATTTGACGGATATCAAGTGCCACAGGAGAGGCATCGTCTTTAGCAAGCGATACCGAATTAAGGACGATGCTTGGCCCATTGCGTTGCCACACCGCGTGTACACTATCAATTGTAAGATTGACCCCGTACTGCTCGTTAATATAGTTCTCTAACAGGTGTTTATTGTGCTCGATATGCGGCAAGGCATAACGGGCAGCACTTAACACCAGTGCAAACACTACAAGTAATACGGCGAGTAGCAGCCAGAACTTCTTTAGCAAATAAGCGGCTACCGACGAAAAATTTGTCACACTTTGCCTTTGTATAAGTTAATGCGTTACATCATGACGACGTCGTACTTATCCTGGTTGTACAAAGTTTCGGTTTGTACCTTAATTTGTTTAGATACAAACACTTCCAACTCAGCTAGCATGTGAGACTCTTCGCCCATTAACGCTTCAGCCACTTTAGGCGACGCGTAAACCACAAACTTATCGGCGTCATAAGCACGGTTCACCCGTACAATCTCACGCATAATTTCAAAGCAAATAGTTTCAATGGTCTTCACTGTGCCACGCCCTTTACATACGGGGCATTCACCACACAGTATATGCTCTATGCTTTCACGGGTGCGCTTGCGGGTCATTTCAATAAGCCCCAACGCCGTAAAACCGTGAATGTTTATCTTAGCTCTGTCCTTGTTTGTCGCCACCTCTAATGAATGTAAGACCCTTCTTTTATGGTCTGGTTCAATCATATCGATAAAGTCGATTAGGATCATACCGCCCAAGTTGCGCAGTCTTAACTGGCGCGCAATCGCCTGCGTCGCCTCAATATTGGTGTTAAATATGGTTTCTTCTAAATTACGGTGGCCAACAAATGCCCCCGTATTAATATCAATCGTGGTCATCGCTTCGGTTTGGTCGATAATGAGATAACCACCGGATTTTAAATCCACCCGTCTTTCCAACGCTCGTTGCGCTTCATTTTCGACATCGTACAAGTCGAAAATAGGTCTGTCTCCAGTGTAGTACTCAAGCTTGCCATTCATTTCAGGCACGTATTCTTTGGTAAACTGATGAAGCTCTTGAAAAGACAGTTTCGAGTCAATGCGAATACGGTCGAGTTCTGTGCCAACGAAGTCTCGCAATACACGACGCGCAAGTGGCAAGTCTTCGTATAGTACATTGGACTTGCGCTTTTTCATGCGCGATTGAATTTTATCCCACAAGCGACGCAAAAATGCGGCATCAGATTGCAGTTCAGTTTTACCCACGCCTTCTGCAGCGGTGCGAAGAATAAAGCCGCCATTTTCGTCACAAAATTCTTGAACCAACCCTTTTAAACGCTCGCGCTCCGCTTCTTCTTCAATGCGCTGCGAAACACCTACGTGGGTAACCGACGGCATGAACACTAAATAGCGACTTGGAATGGTAATATCTGTGGTTAAGCGAGCGCCTTTTGTGCCAATAGGATCCTTTACCACCTGAACAACGATATCTTGTCCGTCGCGCACAAGCTCGCGAATGTCTTGTTTTTGAATATGACTGGCAGACACTTCTTCTGCAATTTCATTATGAATAACAATGTCTGAGGCGTGCAAAAACGCCGCCTTTTCTAACCCAATATCCACAAATGCTGCTTGCATACCAGGCAAAACACGGCTTACTTTACCACGATAAATGTTGCCCACTAATCCACGCTTTGTATGTCGTTCAACGTGAATTTCTTGCAAAATTCCATTCTCAATCAGCGCCACACGTGACTCTGATGGCGTAACGTTAATTAGTAGTTCAGCACTCACCACTACACTCCAAATGCATTGAGCAGTTGACGGGTTTCATAAAGGGGCAAGCCCACTACAGCACTTGCACTGCCGTTAATTGAAACGACGAATTCACCGCCGATCCCTTGAATTGCATAACTTCCTGCTTTATCGGCAGGTTCACCTGTTTCCCAGTATGCGTCAATTTGGGCATCCGTCAATGATGCAAATTCAACATAGGTATTAATTACTTCGGTACACTGTTTTGCATTACTTACCGCGCTGATAGCAGTAAGTACTTCGTGTTTATTGCCTGATAACATGCGAAGAATGCGCTGTGCATCGGCCTTGTTTTCTGGTTTACCTACACTATTACCATTAAACGCAATGAGGGTATCACTGGCCAAAATAACCGTTTCGTTAGTCATTTCGCCCTGCTGCGTTAATTTCGCCTTAACAGCAAGCGCTTTTTCTGCGGCTAATCGTTTAACTAAGGTATCGGGAGATTCACCGTCTTTAGGTGTTTCATCAATGTCTGCTGGCAAAATGCGATGTGCAATGTTCATCTGCTTAAGCAACGCAGTACGCCTTGGTGATGCTGACGCGAGTACAACCGATTTAGTCATTTGTCTGCCTTAATTGAAAGTATGTACTTGCTGCTTAGGATATTGAAAACTGTCGACGAGTTCGACGAAGTAACCAGAAAATCCAAGGCCACACCATCATTGACGTAATAACAGGCCACAAATAATCAACCTGGAAATAAATATCGGTAAGAAGGTGCTGCACCCAAAACGTGAGCAAGTGATAAAGTGAAGAAAGCAGGCCGATAATAATAGCTTGTTGCCATACTGAGTAATTGCGAAGTCGCTGGTAATTTGCAGCGAGCACATAAACACAAATACTCAAACCAAGGCTGTGTATACCTAGGGTTGTCCCAACAAGGATATCCATGGCGATACCCGTAACAAAAGCGACACCCACATTAACACGTTGCGGTAGTGCCATACTCCAATAAGCCAAAACTACCAGCACCCAGTCAGGACGATAAACATCAACCTGAATAGGCAGTGGCACTATTTGTAGTACCAACGAAATCGCTATACTTATCCAAATTACGAGGTTACGTTTACGCATCGGTTGACTCTTCTACTGCCTCGTTATTTTCTTCTGCATTTGTTTTTTTCGTGTACCAAAGTAACAACAAGTGTCGCAACCTATCTAACTTAGCGACCGGCGATACAACCACTTGTGCAAAAGGACGACTTTCGTCACGTACAACCTGAGTAACCTGGGCCACTGGATAGCCTTCAGGGAAGACTTTTCCTAAACCCGACGACACCAAGATATCCCCTACCTTGATGTCTACGCTATGTGGCACGTGCTCAAGATACAGTTCATTTAAGCTACCGCTGCCATTCGCAATAAAGCGGATATCGTTGCGTAGTGAGCGCACTGGAATAGCGTGAGTAACATCGGCAATCAGCAGAACCCGACTATTCGTTGTGCCTACTTCCGTGACTTGTCCCACAATGCCTTTGTCATCAATAACGGGCTGTGACAGATAGACGCCGTCTATTGCTCCTTTATTAATAACCACTTGCTGGCTGTATGGGTTTTTATCCACCGCCATTAACTCAGCAACCATCTTGCGAGAATCTATGCGTAGAGGCGCTTGAAGTAGCTCTCTCAGTTGTCGGTTTTCTTTTTGAATAACGTCAAATTGCTGCAGTTTTTCACTCATTAACAACAGTTGGTTATTGAGCTTCTGATTTTCGGCAAGTAACTGCTCTTGAGAAGTGAGGCGCTGAGCACTTTCATTAAGCATAAGCCCAGGCAAATTCGCAATGTATTGCAACGGACTCATGATGGAGTTGAGGTAAACGCGCGTAGACTTAAAACCATCAAGCTTGTGATCGACAAATATCAACAGCACCGACAAAACCAATGCCAGTGCGAGTCGATTATTCAGCGATGGGCCGCGCGTAAAAATAGTATCCATGATACAAATAAGGCAACCTTAAGGTTGCCTTTCCTGCTTACTCGTAACTAAACAGGTCGCCACCGTGAAGGTCAATCATATCGAATGCCTTACCGCCACCGCGCGCTACACAAGTTAGCGGATCATCCGCAATAACCACAGGAATGCCCGTTTCTTCCATAAGCAATCTGTCTAGGTCTTTAAGTAGTGCACCACCACCGGTTAGTACCATACCGCGTTCAGAAATATCTGACGCTAGCTCAGGAGGGGACTGCTCAAGGGCAACCATTACCGCAGATACAATACCCGTAAGTGGCTCTTGCAGCGCTTCTAGGATCTCGTTTGAGTTTAGCGTAAAGCCTCGTGGTACACCTTCAGCAAGGTTGCGGCCGCGCACTTCGATTTCACGCACTTCTTCACCAGGGTAAGCTGCGCCGATTTCGTGTTTGATACGCTCAGCAGTGGCTTCGCCTATAAGTGAACCGAAGTTTCGACGAATATAGTTAATAATGGCTTCATCAAATTTGTCACCACCGATGCGCACTGACGATGAGTACACCACACCGTTTAATGAAATAATGGCAACTTCTGTTGTACCACCACCGATATCAACAACCATTGAGCCCGTAGCTTCAGATACGGGTAAGCCTGCACCTATTGCTGCCGCCATTGGCTCGTCGATAAGGTAAACTTCACGCGCCCCTGCGCCTAGCGCAGACTCTTTGATAGCACGGCGCTCAACCTGTGTTGAACCACAAGGTACACATACCAGCACGCGAGGACTTGGACGCAAGAAGTTATTGTCGTGTACTTGCTTGATAAAGTGCTGAAGCATTTTTTCTGTTACATAAAAGTCGGCAATTACGCCGTCTTTCATAGGACGAATCGCACGGATGTTTCCTGGCGTTCTACCTAACATGCGCTTAGCTTCTGCGCCGACAGCTGCTACGCTCTTCGGCCCGGCTGCACGCTCTTGACGAATAGCTACAACAGATGGCTCGTTAAGTACAATACCTTGGTCTTTTACGTAAATCAGCGTGTTAGCTGTTCCGAGGTCTATGGACAGATCGTTAGAGAACATGCCTCGAAGCTTTTTAAACATGAAGAGTGTATTCCTGTTTTTGTGTTAACGCGTATATGCAAAGGTGAGATGGCGACGCTTTAACATGAAGTCGATATTTATTGTCACACTTTAACAATGGGGGCAAATTTGGGCAAGTAATGCCTTTATTTGTTGTTAAATTATATTCATTTAGCATTGCAAGTTCTCAATTTTGGTCTTGCAACGGTGTAGTGTGCATCGTTTTCCCCTTATTCAAAGAGGTTTACCATTTTACATGATAAAAGACTACGCAAGGGCTAAAAGGTTCCCATTGTCGTGCAACGATTAGAACTCTATATCAGTTGTTTTACCTGAAGCAGGGTAGTAGTCAAAATAGGCACCACTGCTTAAACTATAACGACACCAATAGTTGTCTTCGCTATCGTCCGTGTCGGAATAGTAGCGAGCGTGTACCTTAAAGCCATCAACGTTCAACGGCGATGCCACTAAGCCCGTCCATACTTTCTCACAACCTTCGTCAGTAAGTGCTGCGGTGGGCCATCCATTGTGATTCATTCTTACTGGTTTACGATTAATTTCTTTTCCTGCTTTATCATAATGAATCAACATGATCATCGTGGTAGGCTGCTGTACGCGCCATTGCCAGTGTGACGAGATAACATGATCTCTGAACGTTGAGGCGCTACTTAAAAAAGCATTGTCGGTTGTGTTGCTTTCATCAGTATTAAAAACATTGATTAACACCCCAAGCGCAATAGCAAAAATTGCGGCAATGGATGCCTTCATTATATTGAGATATGGAGAAGTGTCATTTGTTGTATTTTTCATTGTTCTCTTCCTAATGCCGACATCAATACACTGTACTAACGGGCGATATCGCTATTTTATCGGCATAGAGAACAAAATATAAAGCAGATGTTTATTGGGAAAGTACCGTTATTCCCCAAAAATCACTATTTTTCTGCTTTAGTTGCCACCCTTTCGCCATTAGCGCCTTGCGGGTGAAGTAGTTAGTCATACCATGGCCAAATAGCACCAAACGTTCATGTTCTAATGATAAATCTTCAATGCGAGCAACCAAATTATCTACTCGAGATTTCGCTGCTTCAAAACTTTCAAAACGGCCTTTCTTCCCCAAAAACCATAACGCTCTACTTACAACAACCCAATGCCATGTGCGCAGTTGCACAGGTAGTCTGTAGTAAGGTATGTCCATCTCTCTTAGATCGTCGCACACTTCGTCGGCTTTTTTCACGCCATAATGTGTTGCTGTAAGTTGGGCGCGTACAAGCGGGCTCACCATGATGTAGCTGTTACCGATGTGAGTCGTAGTCTCGGGTTTACTCTGCGGGTCGAGTTCGGATTTATTGTACGCTTTTATCCACTTTGCGTATTGCGATGCAGTTACTTTGTCATTGTGGGCAGACAAGGGTTTGCCATGACGAATTAAAACGATTTCCTTTGGATGATAATGTGCCATAACGTCCCTGTTAGCTCGTAAGTACAATTAAGCGTTATGAATTAGGCGCTAGCTAACTCGACATTGTGCGTTTCGCCGTCTACGTTGGTACTAATATAAGTAGCCAGCTCTGTTTTTTGTTCTTCAGTTAAACGCAGCCCATGCTTTGTTCTGCGCCAAATAATGTCTTCCAGTGACATGGCCCATTCATGATTAATTAGGTAGTCAACTTCTGCTTGGTATAACCCTGCCCCAAAGTCTGTGCCTAATTCATCGAGTGACGAGGCATTTTTCAAGAATTTGTTACACAATACGCCGTACTGTCTTGCATAGCGCTGCGCTTGTGTAATCGGCAACCATGGATAGGTTTGAGTTAACTCAGCCACCAGCGATGCTTGGCTTTCAAATGCGCCACCAGGTAGCGGCACTTCTTTGGTCCATGCTTTCTTTGCTTTTGGGAAGCAGGTGACAAGTTTATCAACCGCATGCTCAGCTAATTTCCGGTAGGTCGTAATCTTTCCACCAAAAATATTGAGTAAAATCGGCGTACCTTTCTCACCTTTAAGCTCAACTTTGTAGTCACGCGTCAACTCTTGTGCAGAGGCATTCTTTTCTTCAAGTAAAGGACGCACACCGCTGTAACTGTGAACAATATCGCCATGACTTATCTTGGTTTTAAAGTAGTTATTTACTACATCAATTAAGTAGTCAGTTTCCTCGGCAGAGATAGACGCCTGTGAAGGGTTACCTTTATAGTCTTCATCCGTAGTGCCCACTAAGGAGAAATCACCTTCGTAGGGGATCACAAACACTATGCGCCCGTCCTTATTCTGCAAAATATAGGCTTCTTCACTATCGTAGAGTTTCGGCACAATAAAGTGGCTGCCTTTAACCATGCGCATTGCGTTGGGGTTTGCAACATCAACCAATCTATCTAAAAACGAAACAGCCCAAGGACCGGCAGCGTTAACAATTGACCTCGCCTTAATTGTAAACGTTTTCCCTAAATGCGTCTTTAATTCCACATTCCATAGTGCGCCATCCTTTTTTGCGCTCACGCACTCTGTGCGAGTGTAAATGTCTGCCCCTTGATCCTTAGCCGCGAGTGCATTTAGCACCACTAGGCGTGCGTCATCTACCCAACCATCTGAATATTCGAAACAGGTCGAAATCTCATTGACTAGCGGACCTTGGGGCGTTGTAGACACCTTTCTTGAGCGCGGGAGCATGTTTCGTTTAGCCAGTGAGTCATACAAAAATAAGCCAATTCGAATCATCCAAGCCGGACGCAAGTGCTTTTGATGAGGAAGCCTGAAACGCAATGGCCACATGATGTGTGGCGCTTTTTGAAGCAGAACTTCACGCTCTGCTAGGGCTTCTTTTACAAGTCTAAACTCATAGTGTTCTAAATAGCGAAGACCGCCATGAATCAATTTGCTACTTGATGATGAAGTCGCACCAGCAAGATCGCCTTTTTCGCATAGAGCAACAGACAACCCTCTACCTGCTGCATCAAGTGCAACACCAACGCCATTAACACCACCACCGACGACGAGTACGTCTACGGTTTTGTCTGCTTGCTTACTTTGATTCATGTTATGCCCCTTTACGGCCATTCTTTTATTTGGCTATTTGACAACCAAAAAGAAAACATGTCAACACAAAACGAACATTTTCGAACATTAAAGAAAATTAAAAACCAAACCCAGCTGTTATACTGGCCGATGAATGAATAGCTAGAATTGGGCCGCGATTAGCACCGCGTATAAATCGCAGAAATCTACTTAAAATAAAGAAGGTAGAATGAGTGTGAGTGAGGTTTATGACAAGAAAATGATTATGCCTTTACAAAGGTGATTTTGTTTTCTTCTATAATTTTGCTGATACTTGGTGGCGGCGTTTTATCGCAAACCAAACAATCTACCTGTGATATGTGGCCTTGCTCAACCATAGCGCGACGCTCAAACTTGCTATAGTCAGCAGCCAAAATCACGTGCTGCGTATGTTCCAATATCGCTTGAG
Source organism: Alteromonas sp. KC3 (assembly GCF_016756315.1). Taxonomy (NCBI): domain Bacteria; kingdom Pseudomonadati; phylum Pseudomonadota; class Gammaproteobacteria; order Alteromonadales; family Alteromonadaceae; genus Alteromonas; species Alteromonas sp. KC3. Next base: position 263,806 of record NZ_AP024235.1, on the reverse strand, counting down.
ACACCTTTACTTCACGAAAATCGAAATCGAGAAGTGCGCCATCGGCGCTAATCCCACTGATTCCAATAATACCGTAGTCCATTCTAAACTGACTGATAAAATCACAGGTTGCTTCACCAATTATGCCGCCATCGCGATAGCGCACCTCACCTGCGGCAATAATCACCGAAAAGTCTTCTTTGGCTGAAAGAATAGTGGCTACATGAATGTTGTTTGTCACAACATGCAAATTTTTGTGATTAAGCAACTTTGTGGCAATCATTTCGGTTGTCGTACCGATATTGATAAACAGTGAGGCACCGTCTGGGATCATTGCGGCAACGGCTTCTGCAATTTTCTCTTTAACCTGACTATTTTGCGTTTTTCTTTCCTGATAAGGCGTATTTTCCCAGCTGCGATTAAGGCCAGCGCCACCGTGATAACGGCTGAGTACACCACTTTCGGCTAACTGGTTTAAGTCTCTGCGGATAGTCTGAGGTGTAACATCGCAGGCGGTGACCAAATCATCAATAGACATAAAGCCATGTTGTTTAATTAATCCAACAATTTTTTCGTGCCTTTGCGTTTGGTTCATCAAGCATACCGTTATGAGTAAAAATGGAGTTGTCAGTATACTTCCTTCTGTTTCAACTTCCCATGCCAATTCGAAAATCAAATGTTCGTTTTCGAAAATATAGCGTTGTTAATCCCGTGTAAATGATGCAAACTCTATGAAAACTATCTTCAGGAGTGACGTCATGGGACAACATATTCTTGCCATTGACCAAGGCACAACAAGCTCTCGTACTATTATTTTTTCTCCAAATGGAAAAATAGAGGGTATTGCTCAACAAGAGTTTTCACAAAAGTACCCCAATGATGGTTGGGTTGAACACGACCCTGAAGAAATTTGGGAAAGCGTTGTCACCACCTTAAAAGAAGTGTTCAACAAGTGTGGTGTTACACCTGCGGATATCGCGTCGGTTGGTATCACTAACCAACGAGAAACCACGTTGGTTTGGCACAAAGAAACAGGTAAGCCAGTGTATCCAGCCATTGTTTGGCAAGACCGTCGCACATCGCAACTTTGCCGTGAGTTAAGTAATGATGAAGGGCTTGTCGATTATATTACACAGACCACAGGGTTGTTACTCGACCCGTATTTCTCAGCAACTAAAGTCGCCTGGATTCTAGATAATGTAGAGGGCGCTAGAACACAGGCTGAGAATGGCGAGCTACTCTTCGGTACTGTTGATACCTTCCTTATTTGGCGATTAACTGGTGGAAAGTCTCACAAAACAGACGCGACCAATGCTTCGCGCACTATGCTGTTTGATATCAATAAGCAATGTTGGGACGACAAACTGCTTTCTACGTTCAACATTCCACCATCAATGTTACCTGAAGTTATGGATTGCGCCGCAGATTTTGGCGTGATTGAAGAGAGTATTATTGGTAGCGCCACGCCTATTCAAGGTGTTGCAGGCGATCAACAAGCCGCATTAGTGGGACAAGCTTGCTTTGAAAAAGGCATGGCCAAAAGTACCTATGGCACAGGTTGCTTTATGATACTTAACACTGGCGATGCCCCACTTAAATCAAAGAATAGATTGCTTACTACTGTAGGTTATCGACTTGATGGTAAAACTACCTACGCGCTTGAAGGCAGTATTTTCATGGCCGGCGCTACCGTGCAATGGTTACGCGACGGTCTTAAACTCATTGATGATGCCGCAGAAACTGAAGCGCTTGCTCAGCGAGCAAGACGCGACAATGGCGTATTTTTAGTCCCCGCTTTTACTGGCCTCGGTGCGCCCTATTGGGACCCTGATGCGCGAGGAGCCATTCTGGGATTAACTCGAGACACAGGAATTAGTGAAATCGTGGCCGCAGGCCTTCAATCGGTATGCTATCAAACTAAAGACTTACAAAAGGCCATGGAAAGTGATGGCGCTAGACCAACCAATATACGTGTAGACGGTGGAATGTCGCGAAACGATTGGGTAATGGGCTTTTTGTCAGATATTTTGGGTGCGGAAGTCGAACGCCCAGAAGTCACTGAGACCACAGCACTAGGCGCCGCGTTCCTAGCAGGGTTGCAAGCTGGCGTCTTCAACAGTGTTGATGATCTCACTCAATGTTGGAAAAGTGATAGCGTTTTCACACCAAGACTTTCTAAAGCAGAGCGAGATCAGGCCTATGACGGCTGGAAAGCTGCTGTAGAGCGCATTCGTTGTAGCTAATTTCTACTTATTTTTCTGATTGTTAATAAAGTGCGGTTATAGCCCGCACTTTTTTTATACAAAAAAAATTTTTATAACATTGTAATTACATTGTCATTTTGTGCTAGTATTGAAAACAAGGTAAACGTTTCACCTTTTACCTTAAAACAGAAACATTATATTTTTCATAAAGTTACAAATAATAATCGCGAAAATATAACGTTAAATGTGTAAAAGTAATGTTAATAAGCTTGATCCGCACATACTAAAAAAGTAGTTTTAGTGCTAAATACGTTAAAACGTAGCCTACTCACGGAGAAAACACAGTGACACATAAAATTAACACATCACAATTAGGCCCAATTGCGAGACGCTCACTTTTAGGTGTTGCTATCGCCTCTGCCCTACACGCTCCAATCGCTTTTTCGCAAGAAGCTGACACTCAAAATGTAAACGATGCACCTGTTGAAGTTATTGAGGTTCGCGGTCTTGTAAGTAGTCTAAAAAGAGCGATGTCTGACAAGAAAGAAAACTTAGCGGTTTCAGACGGTATTGCAGCAGAAGATCTTGGTAAATTTCCAGATCTGAACGTTGCAGAATCGCTTCAACGTATCACCGGTGTGTCTATTGACCGTAATGGTGGTGAAGGCCAACAAGTAACGGTGCGGGGCTTTGGTCCTCAATTTAACACCGTATTAGTTAACGGGCGCCAACTAGCTTCAGACGATGCTGGCCGTGCATTCAACTTTGATGTCATCGCTGCAGACCAAATTACTGGCGCGAACATCTTTAAAAGTGGCGTTGCGAATCTTCAATCAGGTGGTATTGGTTCAACCATTAATGTAACTACAGCTCGCCCATTCGACTACGACGGCTTCCAAGCAGTGGGAAGCGTAAAGGGCATGTATGAAAGCTTGTCTGAGGAAACATCTCCGCAAGCGTCATTTTTGGTAAGCAATACCTTTGCTGATGATAAATTTGGTGTGTTATTGGCGGTATCTCATCAAGAGCGTCAAGTACAGATTAACCGCATTCAAACTGCAGGCTGGCGTCCAGGTCTAACGCTTTCAAACCGCAACGATGGCGTTCTTGCTACAAACGTTTACCTTCCACGTAACTGGGACCAAGTAGTAGATGAGCAAGATAGAACGCGTACTAACGCGTCACTTGTTGCGCAATTTGCACCATCTGACGATGTAACTATCACGCTAGATGGCTTTGTTTCGAAATTTGAAGTTGACTCTCAAGTAACCGACCTTGCTTCATGGTTTGAGCCAGATCGCGTAGGTTCAGCGACAATCTCAGAATACGGTACAGCCATTCAGTTTACTCAAGAAATCGACCTTCACCAAGGTAGTGGTAACCCAGCATCTGATTTTGTATCTTCGACTCGCGGTGTACGTGACGTAACCAACAAAGGCTTCGGAATAAACGTAGACTGGCAAATCAATGATTCACTTACAGCAACGTTTGATGTTTCAAACTCTACTGCTGAAAATGACATTGCTGGTGAAGGTCGCTTCAACGTTGTGGGTATTATCAATAATTACTCGTTTGACTCAACAGGCGGCACACCAACGGTAGTACATGATGGCTTTGGCAATGGCCAACTTCCAGATATCTCGCTAAACCGTCTTCACTATAATGATTTAGGTAACGTAGTAGCGTCTGAAGATGAAGTAACAGAGTACAAAGCAGACTTCACATACCTTGCTGATTCTGACGTATTCCGTAAAGTTGATTTTGGTATTCTTCGCTCAGAGCGTGAGAAGTTTGTATTCCAAGAATTTGCATCACAGTGTGCTTTCTGTGGTTACGGTACTGAAGCGCCAATTGACGCACTAAACATTCGTCCGTTCACAGCAAACAACTTCTTCAGTGGTCTAATTGATACGTGGTACACGTATGACGGTGACGCATACCTTGATTACCTTGCATCACAAGGTGCAGCAGTAGTTCCAACGCTACAGCCTAACTACTACAACATCGAAGAAGACGTAACGGCACTATACGCTCAGTTTGAATTTGGTTATGACATCGGTGACATGCCTTTAACCATGAACTTTGGCGCGCGCTATGAAGAGACAGACGTAGCGGTATCAGCTGTTCAAGCATTTATTTCAGACGTTGTTCCAACAACTGATTTGACATTGTTTGCTAACCGCTTCGCACCAGCGCAGGACATTGTTGGAACGTCTTCTTATTCAAATCTACTTCCAAGCTTAAACGTTAAGTTAGAAGTACAAGAAGATATGATTGTTCGCTTTTCTCGCTATGACTCTCTGACACGTCCTACTATGTCACAGATGTCTCCTGCGACGACATTTGGTGAGCCTCGTCGTCAAAACCTTCAGGCAAGTGGCGGCAACCCTTCATTGCAACCATTTGAAGCGGAGAACTGGGATCTTTCTTTCGAATGGTACTACAGTGACGACTCTGTATTCTCGTTTGCAGTATTCAGTAAAGATGTTGAAAACTTCATTGTAACGCTATCTGGTCAGGAAACTTATACACTGACAGATCGTAGTGCTGACGATGGTTTCCGTTGTGCTGCTGATGATTGTGCGCCTGGTGTATCTTTAGATCCTCAGGATCCAAACCGCGATGTTGTGGCTGATACGGAAGAGCTTAACGGTGAAAGTGAAGTTTATACCGTAACCCGTCCTCAGAACGGCGAGACAGCGACAGTTAATGGTTACGAAATTGCGCTTACTCATGTTTGGGACAATGGTTTTGGTATCACGGCTAATGCTACGGTAGTAAACAGTGATGCAGAAGTATCGGGTGATACAACTCAAACGTTCGCACTACCAGGACTTGGCGATTCTCAGAACTTAATCATGTTCTATGAGCGAGATGCGTTCCAAGCTCGTGTTGCGTTTAATAACCGTGAATCGTTCCTTTTCGCACTAGATAACACTGCAGTAGGCGGTGCTACTGGTGAGCCAGTAACGACTGAAACGTACGGTCAATGGGACGTCAGCGCAAGCTATGATATCAATGAAAACCTTACTGTTTTCTTCGAAGGTATTAACGTCACAGAAGAAGAGCTAACGCAAGTTGGTCGCTTCCCAGATCAAGTTTACTCAATTGAAGATAACGGCTCTCGTTACGCAGTTGGTATCCGCGGAAGTTTCTAAAAAGTGTGTAGTTATGGCAGGGGTAAAACCCTGCCATTTATTCATGAGCTTATTGGCATTTGTAATGAGTTTATGAATAAATGTAGTAAACACCTTTTACGTAGTGGTTTCTCATGAATCAGTCGTCAAATACATCTCAGAAACAACGAATTGTAATCGTCGGTGGCGGCACCGCAGGTTGGCTCAGCGCGGCTATTATTGCGGCTAAGCACAATGTCTCATTTGGAGAGTGCGGGCTTGATATCACCTTAGTCGAGTCTAGTGATATACCAACTGTAGGTGTTGGTGAGGGAACCTGGCCGACTATGCGAAATACGCTAAAGGATATTGGCCTGTCTGAGAAGGAAGTATTTCGGCGCTGTAGTGCAGCGTTCAAGCAAGGTGGAAAATTTGTGAACTGGGTAAAGGCTGAGGGCGACTCATACTACCACCCGTTTACCGTTCCGCTTGGCTATGGCCGTGTAGAGATGGCGCCTTATGTGGGCGATGTTTCGAATTTCGCTAACGCCACCAACTTCCAACAACACGTATGCGAACGCAACATGGCGCCTCGCACACTTAGCGAACAGGAGTACAGTAGCGCGCAATCGAACTACGCTTACCATCTAGATGCAGGAGCTTTTGCTGATATGTTACGAGACTTTAGCAAGTCTCAACTTGGCGTCAGGCATATGGTAGCGACAGTAGAGAGCGTAGCTGCCTCAACCAACAACCATATCGACAATATAACGCTTAACAACGGCATGGTTTTGGAAGCCGACCTGTTTATCGACTGTTCTGGTTTTCGTTCATTACTACTCGGTGAAACACTAGGAGAAAGCGTTGTTTCAACAGACGATGTGTTATTTAATAACTCCGCCCTTGCCCTTCATGTACCCTATGAAGACGATTTTGAAATAAAGCCCTATACCCAAGCAACAGCACAAGAAGCAGGCTGGATTTGGGATATTGGCCTATCTTCTCGAAGAGGTGTTGGCCATGTTTATTCCACTGACTTTACCACTGACGAACGAGCAGAAGAAATTTTACGACAGTACGTAGGTGACGAAAACGGTGACCTAAAAGCACGCACCATACGCTTTAACTCTGGTTATAAAAAACAAATATGGAAAGGTAACTGTGTTGCTGTAGGGCTTTCCGCAGGCTTTGTCGAACCCCTTGAAGCCACTGCACTAATGTTAATTGAGATTTCAGCTCGCTATATAGCTGAACAAATGCCGTTGCCAAGAATGGCAATGCCAATCGTAAGCCAACGATTTAACAAACAAATGCAATATCGTTGGCAACGTATTATCGACTTCCTAAAACTGCACTACATATTCAACCAACGCAACGAACCCTATTGGGTCGCCAATCGAGAAGAGAGCTCGATACCTGATTCTTTAAAAGAAGATCTCGAAATTTGGAAGTATCGAGGTCCGCAAATAGCTGATTTTTCTGCCGCTATAGAACTCTTCCCAGCGGCAAGCTATCAGTACGTACTCTATGGAATGGGATTTTCTCCAGATTTCACATTGCAATCTCATTTCTATAAAGACCGTGAGTTAGCTGATAAAGTGATAAAACAAAATCAGTTAATTACGCAACAAAAACTAAGCAGCTTACCTAATCATAGAGATTATATTGAGCAATGGTTAGCGAGCTAAAGAGAACAATAATATGCCAAATTTTCAAACACTATCCGCTGATTCACACAGCGACGTTACCATTGATGAGAGTAAGCTTCCGCTCACATTCTCGAAATTTCATCTAGTAAACGTCGAAATTAAAGAAGCGGTACAAGCTGCTAGCGAATACCCGCTCTTTTTCAGCCGAGCATCAAACAACCAATATTGGACAATCTCAGCTTTGTGTGGATTAGCGCCTCAAGAAAACGTTTTCGAAACTCAAGGAAGTTGGTTAGCGCACTTTACCCCAATGAGCTTACGTACGTTGCCTTTTACACTCAGTTTTGAAAAAAGCAGTACTGAACCTGATACATTACTCGACCTAGACTCTCCAGCAGTTAAGCAAGAGGGAGGCGAAGCACTTTTCTTAGCATCTAAGCGCCCAACCGCTTACTTGGACAACAAGCAGAAATTATTAGCGGAGCGCGTGTCTTCGATGAAACAAACTGCGGTTATGCTAAACGAGGTCAGCGAAATGGGACTTGTTCAGCCTATCGATCTGATTATTGAATATGAAGATAATACGAGTCAGCGTGTAGGAGGTCTTGCAACGGTTAATGAACAACGCCTACAAAGTTTAACATCTGAAGAACTAGCATTGTTGCATCAAAAAGGACTGCTTTCAGTCTTGTTCAATATCTTGGGTTCGATTTTCCAAGTAAATCGAGTTATTCGCCTTCAAAACGCTAAGTTTCCTGCTCGCGCTGTTAACAACATTAAGTTCGAAACCAGCAAGTCATAACTACATTCTAGGAGTAAACCATGTTTTCCAGCACTTTACAGGTGTCTGTATTTGTCTTTGTGACTGCTTTAATCGGTTTTTTGACCTACTTGAGCTGCCGTGGTCAAAATAGAAATGCCCAAAACCAAAATAGAGAGTACTTTCTTGCTGGGGGCGGTCTAGCTTGGTATTTCGTTGCAGGAAGTATCACACTTACCAACCTAAGTACTGATCAGTTGGTCGGTATGAATGGCAACCAAATGGCACTGCTCGCGCTTTGGGAACTTGCAGCAGTCGTTGGTTTATTTGTTCTGGCAAAAGTCTTTTTACCGGTCTATTACAAATTTAAATGCACAACAACTACAGAATTACTTGAACAACGTTACAACGACAAACACATTCGCGCTGTAATCAGCGCCTTGTTCTTCGCTGGAAGCGCACTTATTTTTTGCCCTGCCGTAATCTATTCTGGCTCACTATTTATGCAGTCTATGTTTAATGTCGAATTACCGCTAATGTATATAGCAGTCACCTTTGTCATAGTAGGGGCGTTATATGCTATCTTCGGCGGTTTGCGCGCTGTAGCAGTATCAGATACTTACTCAGGCGTACTGCTATTAACAATGGCTGTACTTGTGGTTATCCTTGCGCTGCAAACAATCGATTACAACTTTGATGGTATTCCTAAAGAACGTCTCACTCTAATTGGCGACGATGAATCTCCTATTCCTTGGCATACACTGCTTACTGGTATGATTTTTATCCAGATGTTTTATTGGGGGACTAATCAAGTTATCACCCAGCGCGCCATGGCTGCCCCTTCGTTGAAAGAAGCGCAAAAAGGGGTATTTGCTGCAGCAGCTATACGCCTAATTATCGTACCAGCAATAATCGTTATTCCAGGAATTGTGTCTTATAAACTTTTTGGCGATATCGGTGATAGCGCTTATGGAAAAATTGTAGCGACAGTGTTGCCTGATTGGCTTTCTGGTGTGTTTGCAGCAGCTATGGCCGCAGCGGTACTTACAACATTTAACAGTAACCTTAATTCAGCAACAGCACTTTATGTATGTGATATTCATGAAAGTTACATCAACAAAACGCCTAACGTGCCTAAGTTGAGCGGTTACGTTACCGTACTGCTTTGCTTGGTGTCACTGGCGCTCATTCCTGTTTACCAACAAGCCGATAGTATTATTAATCTAGTACAAAAGCTTTATGGGCTATTAAGTATGCCTATTCTGTCGGTATTTATCGTTGGCCTACTGTTTAGGAACGTACATGCATTCGCTGCTATTGGTTCAGTAATCTTTGGCGTGTCGATTTACGCATTAATGAGCTTTGAAGCCTCGCCGCTATACGCGCCTTTCGGTCTTCATTATATTCACCTAATGTTCGCGACACTCATTGGCTGTGTTACGTTTGCGCTTCTCATGAACCGTGTCATATTCGGACAAAAAGCAGAGTTCACATTGGCACTTTATAAAAGCGAAGCCTAGTTTTTTATTACAATTTCGTCTTAAAGGAGGATGTTTTTGAGCATCCTTCTTGCCAGTTTTCATGATTATTTTATGGGTTTTTCGAAGCAATTGGTCAGACTTCAAATTATCCAATTTCCTTACTAAACTTGATAGTTAAACGTTTACCCTGTTTTGCTATAATTGCGCGACCTGATTTCGAAATATTGCTAAGACATTTTTTCTTGCGCGATTGATCTGCGTTGCCTATTTTGTGCTTAATTAACATTGAGGTTTTTATGTCGTCACTTTCTTCATTCGTTCGTCTCTCGAACGATAAAACCACACTTATCTTTGACTGTCAGGGACGAATGCCAAAAGTTATTTATTATGGTGCACCCTTAAGTAGCGCGACAACGCCTGAAATGCTAAGTGTGTTAAACACGCGCCAAGAAGCAAAGTGCGCACCTGTGATTGAGCCGCCAATTACACTCGTGCCAACACATGGCGAAGGTTGGACAGGACAACCCGGCTTAGAAGTATCGGGCAACACCGATCAATGGGCAGCTGGCTTCAGTCTTCAGAAAATTAATCGCACAGACAACGCGGTGGCATTTATTGCAACCGACGAAGCACGCTGTATGAGATTAACAACAACCGTTGAGCTTGATGACCACACATCGGTCGTAAAGTATGTAACGAGACTAGAAAATATCGGGGATAGCACGTTAAATCTACATTATCTTAACGCAGCTAGCCTTCCTCTACCTACCACGGTATCTAAAATTAAGACATTTGAAGGACGTTGGTCGGCAGAGTTTCAGACTACCGATCACGATCTATTTTTTGGTAGTTATGTTCGCGAAAACCGTCGTGGTAAGACATCACATGATACCTTTCCTGGTTTGATCGCCTTTGCGCCTGGCACTGGTGAACTGCAAGGCGAATGTTACGGTTACCACTTAGGTGCATCGGCAAATCATAGACTTCGTGCAGAATTAATGGCTGACGGAAGAAGTTATGTGCAGTTTGGCGAATTGTTGTTTCCTGGTGAAGTGACTTTGGCTGCGGGCGAAAGCTATACCACCCCAGTACTTTACACCGGTTTTGGTGATGCTGGCTTTTCGTCACTTTCACAACAGTTTCATCGTTTTGTTCGCGCCAACATACTCAACCACAGTGCTGACTCTAAACCTCGCCCAGTTCACTACAACACTTGGGAGGGTATTTACTTTGACCACAACGAAGATACGTTAAAAGCACTGGCAGACAAAGTTGCACCATTAGGCATAGAGCGATTCGTGTTAGACGACGGATGGTTTAAAGGAAGACGACACGACAAAGCAGGCTTAGGTGATTGGTTTGTCGATGAAGCAATCTATCCGCAAGGTCTAGATGGGCTAATTGATCACGTTACCAACTTAGGCATGGAGTTTGGTATTTGGTTCGAACCTGAAATGGTTAACCCAGATAGCGACTTGTACCGCGCTCATCCCGAGTGGGCATTACATACCGAGAACAACCCTCAAGTTCCATTTAGAAATCAGTATGTCCTTGACCTAACAAACCCAGAAGTCGTTGAGTATCTCTATAAAGTGATTACCGATGTGCTCACAGCATATCCGAAAATCAGCTATATCAAATGGGACATGAATCGCGACGTAAATCACCCGGGCAACCTTCAAGGTAAACCTGCAATGCACGGTCAAATGGCCGCGTTATACTCGCTTATAGACCGTGTTAAAGCAGCTCACCCAGGCATTGAAATAGAAAGTTGTTGTTCAGGTGGCGGACGCGTAGATCTAGGAATTCTGCCCCATACTGACCGTTTCTGGACATCAGATTCCAACGACGCTCTAGACCGTTTATATATCCAGCGCGGTTTCTCATACTTTTTCCCTTCAGAAGTAATGGGCGCTCACGTAGGCCCGCGCGACTGTCATATTACAGGGCGCAACTTGCCTATTGAAATCCGAAGTGCTGTCGCTTTATTTGGCCATATGGGCATTGAAATGGATCCGCGAGAGCTTACCGAGCACGAGCAAAAAGTACTAACAGACGCCATTTCACTGTACAAGCAGTATCGCCATATTACCCATAGTGGTGACTTATATCGTCTGGATGACGACGGCTTGAACGTGAAGTTTGGGTATATGTCAAAAGATAAAAGTGAAGGCATATTTGCCTATAACAGCGTGAAAGAAACCCTTCGAACTACACCAACTCGATTTTACTTTGCCGGTCTTGATGCCAGCAAGCAATACATTGTCGAGCGCGTGTGGCCAGAGAAGCTAAAAGAATACACGCCGTCGATTCTGCAACAAATCGACGGAGAGGTATTCTCAGGTGAAGTATTGATGAAATACGGTATGCAACTCCCCGTACTTTTCCCTCAAACCGCGCTGATTTACACAGTCAAAGCGGTGTAATGTAGCAAGCCAAACATTTTTGTTGTCCCGACAAAAAGCGGGTTTAGGATGTGTGCCCTAAGCTCGCTTTTTTATTTGCTTTTTAAGTCCTTTCAATATTTTGGCAAACCGCTTGTCTTCTTCACCGTTGATTTGTGACAAGGTCGCTTTCGCTTGCTGAACATCATTGGCATTTAACCGAAGCTCGGCCAAACGCAAGTTAGCCCAATTCATATTTGGCAAGTGGGCAGTTTCAATACTTGTGGTATTGTACTCTTCAATATATTGCTCGAGTGCAGTTATGCCGCTATCTGTATATTCACCGCTTTGCACTGCAAGGAGCCCCATGCGGTACTTGCCATAAAGCAAATTGCTTTTGTTTTCAGCGTAAGCTTCCCATTGCTCAGATTCTTTATCTGTCACAGTCTCTACAGATTCGTTCAACAAGACTGATAAGGTTTCGAAGGCATTTTGAAAACGCTCATCAGTTAAATAGTGTGTACCTAGTTCAAGGTTGGCGCGGATCTTTGCCTCATTTTGCTGAGCAAGGGTGGCATATATTTCGACGGCCTTGTCTACCTGATCGTCTTGAAGGTAAAACTTCGCTTTGGCGAATTGCCCTTCAAGGGCATCGAGGGTGGCTATTTTATCAGCAAGCTTTTCAGCTTCATCCATGTCTCCCCCAGCAATAGAGGGGGCCATTAGGTGAAACTGCATGAGAGCTTGATATACACCGACTTCATCAGGTGCTAACGTAACGGCAGTTTCCAAGCTCTGCTTGGCCTTTTCAGCATAGCCAAGTGCAGAGAAAATACTGTTGGATGCTTGCGCTCCCATCACATTCGCGTGAGTGTGATAAGCACGGTAATCGCTGTTGTAATTTTTCACAAATTCATCAGCCACTTCTTCGGCGTCATCTAGGTCTATATTCATTAGCGCAGAAATAAGGATATTGTATTGCTTGGGCGTTTTCGCCTTCACATCTTCAAGCGCTTCTATGACGAACTCATAATCACCTTGCTTAAAACGTGCATCAAGCATCTCAATACTCGTGCTATCTGTATTTTTTATGCTGTCATTATTTAGCGCGAACGCGCCTGCGCTGGTAAGTGCAATCGATACGGCTGCCGCACATAACAAACGTGAAGATACTTTTTTGACGTTCATTCCAAGTCCCTTTGTAATAGGTGCAATGTTAGTGGTAGATGCAATGTCTAGTGGCATTGAATACGTTTGTATTAAGATAGATAACGCTAAATTAACCTAGCCTGAACAAATTTCCATCGATTATTTGTAACAAAAAGCATGTTTAAGAAAAACGGGCTCAATTGGTGAGCCCGTTTTTTTAGTTAAAAGTTGCTGAGTGATTTACGGCTTGCTTTCCATCTTCAATCCGAGCGCCCAACGATTGTCAAACCCTTTCCATGGTGCAGGTGTTTCGCCACCAACAGGCACTTGGTCACTGCTGCCCGACACGTTTAAGAATTCACAGTAATCTGGCATTTGCTTTACGTGGCAGTTCATAAGTGCCAATGCAAAGTGTTCATTAATGGCATTAAGCTTCTGCACTTCCCAAGCGGGCTCGATGTAACTGCCTAAATCAAATTCGCTACCGTACGCTTCTTTAGGTGCTGGATGAGGAGCTACGTTATGGCGCGCGTTCTTAACGGTAAGGAGTTTAGTGTGAGTGTTCCCCGTATTATCAAACAACCAACGGATACCGTCATAACCCGAAATATCATCGTTATCACCTGCTACGTATAAAACAGGTACCTTAATATCGTTAAGTGACTGAACATCAAATAACTGATGCTGACCACCCCACGGAGCTAGTGCTAAGGCCGCCTTCCACGACGGCAGTACCGCATCACTACTCTCTTTTCCACCAGCACACGTATTTAAGGCCTGCTTCACTAATTGGACAGCGGCTGGGTCTTGTGTGCCAGTAAAAGTAGCGGCGGTGGTATCATTAAATGCATAACACCCACCAACAGTGCTTACAGCGCCGTATCCTCCCATGGAATAGCCGATCACCCCTGCTTTTTCACTATCCACACTGTCTTTAAAAAATGGGTGTTCCGTTATTGCATTTAGGGTAAATACTTGGTCTTTAGCACGGTTAAGGAGTGTGCTTGGAAAACCAGAATATGGGCTTTCAGCAAAGTTAACATCTTTGTTAGTTGAGTCGGTGTGGTCGATGGCAGCTACCACATAGCCATGTGATGCTAAGTGTTCGCCAAGGTAGTGCATTAACGTGCGATAACCTGTATATCCATGAGAGATAACGATGACCGGATATTTGGTGTCTGTCTTTGCTATAGCAACATCGCGATAAGCGTTAGCTTGCACCTCAAACGTTATGCCGCTGCGTGTTTCGTCACTGTATTGTGTAAGCGCAGTTTCTTCTTTGGTTGGGTACCACACCTCAAGCATAAGGCTTCGTTCTGCCTGCCCTTTTACAAAGTCTGGCACTAACTGAGGGTAGGTAGCTTCAACCGTTTTAACCCCAACGTGGTACGCACCATCTGCACTGAGCTCGGGCATAACATCAGCAGGAAAGGGCTTGTAGAGATTTTGAGCGGCAAAAGCAGGCATTGTTGCGGCGGTCGACGCTAGCAGGCTTGCACCAAAAAACAGGGATAACGTTTTCATAATTATTAACTTTACGGGTAATTTGTAGGCAATAAGTAATATTACCCTGCTTATAGCGGTTAACAAGACTGACAACATTGTTATTGCTTATTTTTGGCAATAAGGCGTGCTAATACAGTACTGCGCCATTAAGGTAAACGTATCCCCTTCAGATACATTAATTAGTCAGCAATATCGAATGTATCTTCCGCATCTTCCCAACGTTTATTAAATATCGGCTTTAGCATCTGTGGATAGCCATCAGCAACGAAGTTAATTTCGCGAAGTTCTCGGTTTGCGATGTGGCTTTCCTTAATGTCTAGAAGTGCTTGATTAAGCGACTCAGTCACCTGTTTACCCAGTTCCGTTTTAGCGCAAAACAGCCGTTTTGTACCGCGTATTTCTTTCGATAACTCAGAGATTTGATAAACGCCCATTGAAGAATATTGTTCCGATGTCAGGCTATTAAGCTCTTTATGACCAACGTAACCAAAATCTATGCGTCCAGTCTCTATAAGGTCGATAGTGTGAAGCCCTAAATCTTTACCTAGCCCATTCAATGTAACAATGTTAGAGGGTTTCCCCCACTGCTTGACAGCGTTGCTATAGGCGTTTTTTACATCGTTATAGAGTACCGTTTTGTAGCGCTTTTCTAGCAACCTTTGCAGAGAAACCTTTTCATACAATTTTTCGCTATCGCTCACCTGGCTTGCTTCTTTGCTTTTTATGGCTTGATTGAGTTCAGATGACGTGACCATTAATAGGGGCAAATTAATGGATGTTGGTTCGGAAAAATACCCCCACGCTAAGCGGTCTTCCCGATAAGACGCACCAAAAAAGCAATATACGATGCTGGGGTCATTGTTAGAGCTAATCATTGCCCATGCGCGTTTTATCGGATAGGTTTCAAAGCGGTGCGTATATTGCGGCAAATATGACGCCAAGTAAGACATATTTTTGAATAAGGGGCCATCGTTAATCTCTACGCCGTCAACTCGCATGCCTACTTCAGGTGGTCGCAACCAAACAACCGTAGGTTTGTCGTTTTCAGTATTTTCTATCTGATGGCCTTGGACGTGTTGGGGCATACAAAATGCCAACACAACCAGCATTACACTTTTAGATAAAAGCATTGAAACTATTTTCAACAAAATACATGCCTAAAAAACGATCAAAAAAGAGCGCAAATTCTAGAGTAATCACCTCATGATTGCAGGACATGCGTCTCACACATAAGTCGTTAAACGAAAAAAGCCCTTCAAAGAAGGGCTTTTTAAACTGCGTAGAACTGTTCGAGTTTAGAACGGAATATCGTCATCAAAATCGAAGTCAGGCTCTGCCATTGGTGGTGTCTTAGGCTGAGACTGGTTACCACCTTGAGGCGCTTGATTATAACCACCACCTTGGTTTGAGTTGTAACCGCCTTGTTGGCCACCACCTTGCTGCGGCGCTTGATTATAGCCGCCTTGTGCAGGTGCTTGGTTGTAACCGCCTTGATTGTTTTGAGGACGCTGGTAACCACCATTACCGCCGCCACCTTCACCACCGCGACCACCTAGCATTTGCATTTGATCTACGATGATTTCAGTTGTGTAGCGATCTTGACCTTGCTGGTCTTGCCACTTACGCGTTTGCAATTTACCTTCAACGTAAATCTGTGAGCCCTTCTTCAGGTACTCTCCGGCAATTTCTGCTAAGCGACGGTACATAGTAAGGCGATGCCACTCAGTGCGCTCTTGAACCTGACCTTGTTGATCTTTCCAGCTTTCGCTAGTTGCAAGGCTTAAGTTCGCAACGGCGTTTCCGTTAGGCATGTATCTAACTTCAGGATCATTGCCAAGGTTTCCAACAAGAATAACCTTATTAACGCCTTTCGTTGCCATTGATGTCTCCTGTAACGTTTGTGTATGGCTTATTGCCTTACTGTACTAAGCAGCACAACTGCAACAAGCGCGAAAGTTCATCGGTATTAGCCGGCTAGTATATCGTATTTTATCGACAAAATTGGAAGTTTTTCACCGACTCTGGCTTTCTTATTAAATGCTAACAACATTTTATGAAAGCGTCTTCTGCACTTTCGCCTTGTTTTGAGATATTACTTAGTGGCTAACCATTACCACCACGTAATATAGAACGCTGCGGTAAGCAGAACAACCGCAAGCGACGCCACGTTAAAGCCAGTAGTGGTACTAAACTGCACTTCATTTAGGTCAACAGCGTTTTCACTTACCCCTTTTTTCTCAAACAAAGAGACAACCACGGCTAAACCTACACATAGCAAGAAAACAAGTCCTACACGGTCGATGAAGGGCAACTCTGGCCAAAACTCTCTAAACACGATACTTAGCACAAATGAGCCCAGCGCAGCCAAAAGACCGCCATTTGCAGTGGTCTTCTTCCAAAACATGCCCAATACGAATAAAGCACAGATGCCAGGTGTAAAGAAACCTGTAAATTCTTGAATATATTGGAATGCCTGGTCGAAATTACCTAGCAGTGGCTTCGCAACCACCATCGCAATAACCAGTGCCGCAAAACTCACAATTCGCCCTACTTTCACGTAATGCTGTTGCGATTCATTAGGACGCTTATCTTTATACAAATCCATAGTAAAAATGGTAGAGACACTGTTAGTCATTGACGCTAGTGAAGATACAATTGCGGCAACAAGCGCAGCGAAAATAATACCTTTTAGGCCAACTGGCATGAGTGTCATTAGACTTGGATAGGCTTGGTCAGGCTTTTGCAGGTCAGGTACGATAAGCACAGCTGCAATACCTGGCAACACAACGATAAGCGGCATAAGTAGCTTCAGGAATGCCGCAAACGCAATACCTTTCTGTGCTTCTTGCACACTTTTGGCTGCCAATGTTCGTTGAATGATATATTGGTTAAAGCCCCAATAGGAAAGGTTCATGATCCACATGCCGCCAATCAATACCGAAATACCAGGTAAGTCCATATAGTGCGGATTGTCTTTCGACAAAATCATATCGAACTTTTCAGGTAATTTATTGGTTAAGTCGACAAAACCTTGCAGCGCTCCATTACCATCACTAATGAGATTAAGCGCCGTGTATGATAAAAACAGTCCGCCAAACACCAATAGCACAACTTGAATAATATCTGTCAGTGCGACCGCTTTAAGTCCACCATATAGCGAATAAGCCAGTGAGAATAAGCCCAAGAACATCATGCCATACATCATGTCTACGCCAGAAATAGTATTTATGGCTAAGGCGCCTAACCACAATACGGCAGTTAAGTTTACGAATACATAAACGCCTAACCAGAAAATGGCCATCACTTTTCTTACACGATGATCATACCGCTGCTCTAAAAATTGCGGCATGGTGTAAATTTTATGCTTAAGAAATATGGGTAGGAAGAACTTACCAACTAATAGCAATGTAATGGCAGCCATCCATTCATAGGACGCTATCGCAAGACCTAATTGATAGCCCGAGCCGGACATCCCAATAATTTGCTCTGCCGAAATATTTGCAGCGATAAGCGATGCACCAATTGCCCACCAAGGAAGGCTTGAGCCTGCAAGAAAGTAATCGTTGGTATCTTTTTCGTGACCCTGCTTTTCACGTGATACCCACCACGCAATACCAATAAGCGCGACGACGTATATCACAAACAACGTGATATCTAATGATGCTAATTTCATAGTTTTTCCCAAAGTTCTAATTTTGGGTGCGGCGGTTTAAGTCAATGCAGGGTACACAGGTGAAAAATTGTTTTTATTATTCTTAAGGTTTTGCCACACCAGTGTCGCATCTTTAAAAGATGCCAATTCGCTATGCGATGCATGTGAAAATGAAGAACATTTATCGCATTCACATTGCGGATAATATTAGTATCACACTTTGTTTACTTTTTTTAACTAAATTGTTCCAAATTAGCGTTTTTATAAAAAAAGCCGCAATCAATGATGCGGCTTAAGGGACACAGACAACCGTACGGGATAGATTGTTCTGATATAAAGGAGTAATAAAACAAGTCTGTTAGGCGAAAGCACCTTGAGTAGCAGTACAAACGTAGATGTCGGCGTTATACCCTGTTTCATCAAAGTATTTGTTGGCGACCACTTGCTTAACGGCTTCAACCTTGTCAGTAGGTGCCAGCGCAACAACGCAACCACCAAAACCACCACCAGTCATGCGCACGCCACCAGACGTCCCCAATACTTCATCAATTATTTCTACTAAGTAATCAATAGGGCGTACAGTAATTTCAAAATCATCTCGCATTGAAACATGCGACTCAGCCATGGCTTTGCTCACGGTCTCAATATCGCCGGTTTTAAGCGCTTGGCTGGCTTTAAGCGTGCGAGCATTTTCAGTGATAATATGTCTTGCACGACGGTATACTACTTCAGGCATATGCGCTTTAGCTGTTTCCAGCATGTCAATGTTAGCTTCTCGCAACGACGCTACCCCTAACAGTGACGCTCCCTGCTCACACTGTTGGCGACGCAAATTGTATTCGCTGTCTACCAAACCGCGTTTTACATTTGAATTGATAATCACAATTTGGTGTGAATCAGGTAGTGGCGAGTGTTCAATCGCTAAAGACTGGCAGTCCAAAAGCATTGCCATGCCCTCATTGCCCATCGCAGAAATCAATTGGTCCATAATGCCACATGAACAACCAACAAACGTATTCTCTGCTTTTTGGCCTAGCAACGCCGCTTTAACACCATCAAGCGGTAATTCGTACAATGCACTGATTGCTTTGAGTATTGCTACTTCAAACGACGCCGAGGAACTAAGACCGGCACCTTGCGGCACATTGCCCGTTACCAGTAAATTAGCACCGCCAAAATCAGGCATGCTTTCTTTAAGTACTTTAACCACACCGCGAACATAGTTAGCCCAACCTTGCTCTTCGTCATACTGAATATCTGACAACGCAAACTGGTTTTGCTGATTATCATAGTCCATTGCGGTAACACTAATTTCGTTATCACCGCGTTTTGAGGCAGCAACCCAAGTGCCGAAGTTAATCGCAGCAGGAAAAACAAAACCTTCGTTATAATCGGTGTGTTCACCAATAAGGTTTACACGTCCCGGTGCATGGGCAACAAGCGTCGGCGCTTCGCCGTAATATTGCTGAAAAGTTGAAGATAGTGTTTGGTTATCCATTCGCATTCTCACGTTTTTTATAGTGCACAGTTGAAAGTGCTTTAAGTCTGTCTGCTGCTTGCTCTGGGGTTAGGTCACGCTGTGCTTCGGCCATCATTTCATAGCCAACCATAAACTTGCGAACGCTTGCCGAACGCAAAAGCGGTGGAAAGAAATGCGCATGTAGTGTCCACTCTGGGTGTGCTTCATTGTCAAATGGCGCACTGTGCCAGCCCATTGAATAAGGGAAAGAAGTTTCAAACAAGTTGTCATATTTCGCGGTGATATCACCGATGATTTGCGCCAGTGAAAAAGCCTGTTCCTTGTTTAGTTCGGGCATCGACTGCACGTTAAAACGCGGTAGTAATAAGGTTTCAAATGGCCAGGCGGCCCAATAAGGTACAACAACAACCCAATCATCATTTTGGCAAACAACACGCTCTTGTTTAGCCACTTCCTGTTCGGCGTAATCGGCTAAAAGCGGCGTATTATTATCTGCATAATACTGCTTTAGTTGGACAAGCTTTTTAGCAGGGTCAGTAGGCAAGTGCTGTTGTGCCCAAACCTGCCCATGAGGGTGTGGATTCGAACACCCCATCATAGCGCCTTTATTTTCGAAAACTTGCACCCAGCGATAGCTTTCGCCTAATTCTTTGGTTTGTGCTTGCCAGCAAGCAACAACTTCTGCGCGCTCTTCGTCTGTAAGTTCGGGAAGTGTTTTGCTGTGATCAGGAGAAAAGCAAATAACGCGGCTACATCCCTGCTCTGTTTCGAACTGAAAGAGCCCTTTCTTTTCACTGGTAACCTCAGTGTCTTTCTTAAGTGCGGCAAAATCGTTTTCGAAAACAAAAGTCCCTGTATAGGTCGGATTTACTTCACCGTTTACCCGAGTATTACCTGGGCATAAATAACAGGATTCATCGTAAGACGGTTTTTGCTCGTTGTTTGGTTCTTCAGATTGACCCTGCCAAGGGCGTTTTGCACGATGCGGTGACACCAACACCCATTCACCCAGTAACGGGTTAAATCGACGGTGCGGATCATTAGTAGGATCAAATGGCGTTCCCATATTCACTCTCTCTGAATTGGCCTTATCGTGGTCTGAACACAACAAGAGACAAAAGGGTTAAACGTTTACCCAACAATAGTATATTAAGAATCCCTTTTTATCAATTCTGTAACAAAGAAAAATATTTGTTAAATTCATAACAATTAGTTTTCTTTTTGCCAGTGAGAATTAATCGCCAACAGAGAACTCATAGCGCATCGACATCTGCACCACTTGACCTGGATAAACAATACTACTTGGAAAGTGAGGTTTGTTTGGTGCGTCAGGAAAATGCTGTGGTTCTAAGCACAACGCACCGAGTTGTTGCTCTGTTTGTAAGCTTCCTGTGTAAAACTGCAATCCAGGCAGCGATGTGTATAACGCCATATTAATTCCTGTATCTAGCGCTTTAACGCGAGCTTGTGGTACGTCTTGTTCAGCGTTGCGCAGCACATAATTATGGTCGTAACCACCCACCATTTGAAATAGTGGGATGGGGTCTTGGCTAGTCGCTCTTTCGTGGATCTTCGTCAACCGTCTAAAATCGAACGCCGTGTCAGCCACGTCTATAAACGTGCCTGTAGGTAGTAAAGTAGTATCAGCATCAGTGACTTTATCTGCATCAATTTGTAGCAATGTTGAGCCCACGTGATTGTCATTACTTAATGTAAAATAAGCGTGCTGTGTAAAGCTGAGCGGCGTTGCTTTGTCTGATGTGGCGGTGATTTCCAACGACAGAATATCGTCATTCGTTAACGTATAACATGCCTTTACTTCAACGTTGCCAGGAAATCCCCCTTCACCATCAGGGCTACTGAGTGTTAGCAATACACTTATTCGCTCGTCAGTTTTATCAACAGCCGCTTCCCATACTTTTTTATGAAAACCTGCAAGACCGCCGTGGAGATTGTGCTCGCCACCGTTTTTATCAAGTACGTAGTGTTTCCCCTCTAGCCAAAACTCCGCGTTTCCGATGCGGTTTGCGTAGCGTCCGACAATGGCACCGCGGTAACTTGGGTCATCAATGTATTCATCAAGAGAGTCAAAAGACTGAACACAATGTTTTCGTTTCCCCACATTGTCGGTCAAGATGATGTCTTTGATTATGCCGCCGTAATTCAACAGTTTTACTTGCATATCATTGGCGTTAGTTAGGGTGAACTCCTTCACCAATACCCCATCTATTTCACCAAAATTTGAAATCTCTATATTCATAACAAACTATTTACCTTTAACGGGAATAATCCAAACAAAGATGGTCTCAATCGTTTAATTTCAAGCTCAACATAAACGTGTTTTTACGCATTTCTTTACGCTGAGGTTATACGTTTTCCGTACTTATTTACAGCGATTTAGCGAATTCGTATGTATGGTATAACCACTTTGCGGTTTTCGAGACATGCATTCGATTGCAAACTTATCTTTTTTTGTAAATATAATGTACGCTATGGAAAATTGGGTTTAATACTTAACCCACTACGTTACCCCCAAAAATGAAGTTTAAAAGATAATGGCAACAATAAAAGACATAGCCCAAGCTGCAGGTGTGTCATTAGCTACCGTATCCCGGGTTATTAATAATGGTCCAAAGGTAGGTGACGAGACTCGCCAACGCGTAAAAAAAATAATGGAAGAAATGGGCTACCGCCCTAATGCCAATGCAAGGGCTTTGGTTACAAAGCGCAGTGCGTCATTAGGCGTAGTTATTGCGGAATTGCACGATCCTTTCTTTGCGATGCTTGCTCATGGTGTGGAATCAATCACGCGCAAGAACAACGTACAAATACTGTTGAGTGCGGGCTCGATTGAAAAGGAAACAGAGCTGCGAGCAATTGAAACACTTCTAGAACACCGCGTTGAGGCTATGGTTGTACACAGTAAAGCACTGGATGACGCTACCCTTATTGATTTTGCCAATCAGGTACCGGGTTTTGTGCTAATTAACCGATACATCCCACAAATAGCTAATCGCTGTGTGTGGCTGGATAATGTTACAGGCGGACGACTTATGGCGGAATACGCCATTAATCAGGGCCACCAGCATTTAGCAGTGATCAGCAGTCAATATCGCATTGACGACCCTAATCACAGACTAGAAGGCATTCATAACGCGGTTAAAGAAGCCAACCTGACATTGCCCGAAAGTATGGTGGAATACGCCACGCCTGACCAAGAAGGTGGTGAATTGGCTATGCAGAACTTACTTGCTACAGGAGCTAAGTTTACCGCAGTATTGGCCTACAATGATGCTATGGCATCAGGCGCAATGACAATGCTTCAAGACCATGGCATTGCAGTACCGGAGCAAGTTTCAGTGATGGGGTATGATGACGTATTACTAGCCAAATATTGTCGACCCAAACTCACGACGTTGCGATACCCTGTTGAAATGATGGCTGCCAAGGCCGCGGAACTTGCGCTCAAATACGCTTCAGGTAGTAAACCGGAAGAAGGGCTGACATTTAAATACACTCCCACCGTCGTTAAACGGGACTCTGTGGTTCGCGTCTAGCGCGAGCCCATATTTTCCCCTTCTTCGTCTAATAAGTGTGTAATATGCAGCATTGTTAATCGAAATATGCTGCATAAATCATCACGCTACTTCTAAAAATTTCATAGCGTAAATCTATTGACAATAACTAGCATGTGATCGTAGCGGTTTATATTTTTATCCCCAATCAACAAAATTCCACGATCCTCTGAACACTTAGGATCAAAAAGCAATGTGATCGTATCAAACTTCGCTACAGCGCTTGATTTTACTGATATTTCGTGATCCGACCAGATAAGGCTATTATGATCGTGATCGCTTGATGCATAAGGCTATTAACAGACTTACCAACAAGGTTACCCACTACTTATCCACAAGACATTTTAGCGAGAAAGACTGGACAAAAATCGACGATATTCGCTGATTGCGAAATCTGATTTCAAGGTTGCACTGTGGGTAACACCAGGAATAATAGAGATGCGCTTTTTGTCGCTTGCTGAAACGTCTAATAACTGTTGGCTAATGGGGTAAGGCGTAATTTTATCTTTCTCGGCTACAACCAACCACAGTGGGCCATCGTAGTGGCGCAGTATTGGCGCAATTTGCATACTGTGCACTTCATCGTGTAAACGCATACTCGTAAACGAATTAGAAAACCCAGGTACCATGTTGGCAATAAGGTCAGATATATTGTTAAACGCACCATCTAACACTAAGCCGTCTATTTGACGATTTGCGGCCACATAGCTGGCAAAATAACTTCCAATACCGCGCCCGTGAACAATAGTCGGTAGACTGTTATCGAACGTGTTTTTTACGTAATCGAATTGCGTCAAGGCATCTTGCTTAATCGCATCAATACTCAGATTTTTCGCTTTCTCGCTTGTCCCCACTCCCTGATAATCGAGCCATAATATGTTGGCTGGCAGCTTTCCAATGCGATGTAACACGCTGTTGTTCTCGCTTATCGACATCCTATTGTCAGCAAAAAAGACCACGTTCACTATTGGGTCGGGATAGGAAACTGCGACCCCCCTTAACATCAGTCCCTGCGTATTTTTAACCTCAACACGGGTGATGCCGGCCGAGGTACCATCCTGCTGAATAGCGGCGTGCAATTTGGTGGTATCGAGGGGCTTTTGTGCTGAGTCTTGATAAAAAAAGGCAGAAGGTGAAACATTGATCGCACAACCGCTGACGAAGAGACACACTAAAGCGCTTAAAATGAGCTTGCGTAAAACCATGGGTAAAACTGTCCGTGTTGAAAAACTGTTGTTCGCATCACATCTGAAACTTACGTTTACTGTAGCACAGTGTTGATAATTTCTACATCGATGGCTGAAACAGTTTGCAACAGTTCAGGTATTTGTGATGATGATTTATTTACTTATACTGCCAGTTAAGTATTTAGTTTGCCGTTACGGCTTATTTCATTGTGACTAAACTTCGCGATAAACACTTTATTGGTTTCAAGCGAGATTCAGGCAGCGAGACAAAACAAGTAGTGAATTAATATGATAAAAAGCACAAAACAATCGAAGCGTCTTATTCGTAGTACGTTAGTGTGTTGCAGCCTCTCATTTCTCGTTGCTTGTGTATCAACACCTGAGCCTGATTTAGACTCAGCGCTCGTTCCAGCCTCACAACGAGAAGCGCATCAGGCCAGTCTTTCAAAAGCCAAAGCCTGCCCGATGTATCTTGCAGAACTCACCGATGAAAGGGCAAGCAAAGACTTATTGGTCGGAAATGATAATGTATCGAAAGATGCGCTTTATTCAATTCTTGAACAAAGCCTGCTTGAAATGAATGTTACGCCCCATACCAATGCTGATAATAGTGTAAAAGTATCGTTAGAGCGCGCATTTGTGAAAACTTTAGGCACCAACTTAGTTGCCACTGTTATCATTGATGTGCAATACAAACCCCACTACGCAGACGAGTACTCACCAAGTGTCTCTTACCGCGGTCAAAGCATGCAAGTACATTCAAGTACCTCAATTAATGAAGAACACGACATTGCTGAAGAAGCGATTAAGGAAGCAATAGCGCAAGCTACTCGTCGTGTAAAATCTTCTTTGTTACATGAATGCGATGACGTTGTAGAAAGCGCAAACGCAATTTAGCTGGCTAACGAACTATACGACCATTTTTGACCATAATGCAGGTCATACCGCCAGCGATAGCCGCTTGTTTACCCATATCGGTATCTTCAAACACTACGCAATGGTGTGGCGCAATATTCATCGAATCTGCAGCTTTTATAAAAGTTTCTGGGTGAGGTTTACCATGAGCAACATCATCAGCAGTAACCAACGCGTCAAGTTGCGCCAATATTCCATGCTCTGAAAGTACCCACTGCGCATGCTGTCTATCTGAGCCTGTACCCACGGCTATCGGCATACGCGTTTTATAGTGATTAAATACTGCTAAGGTATCTTGAATAAGGGTGGGTGTGTGACTAAGCCCTTCATAAGCCTGTTTTTTAAATTCAGCAACCGCTAGAGGAGAATGCGACATGTTGTAACGCGCATTCATCAGTTCTACAGTTGCCAATGATGGAACGCCCCCAAGACTATACTGATAGTCGTTATCAAAAGGGTATCCAAACGCCTCACAAGTGCGCTGCCACGCTTCAATATGCGCCGCCATTGAATCAACCAAAGTGCCGTCCATATCAAAAATAATGGCTTTAAAAGACGTTAAATCTATCATCCTTCACCCCTGTTTTCGGCAATAAGCCCAGCTACGTTGCGTCTAACACTTCTCGCGCTTTTAGCGCATCAAAGTCCCTATCGACCTTCAAATATACTGCGCCATTATGGTGGTTTAATGTCACGTCAAGTACGCCGGGAACTGCGCTTAACCCTTGCATAAGTACTTGCTGAGAGCGCTCATCTAATACTGCATCGGGTTTTGAAGCTTGCATCATTACGCGTTTCACCCGGCTCACTTCTTTCAATCCCGCAATAATGAAGAGCCAAAGTACTGTGCATGCTGCGCCAACGCCATAAGCAATGTCAGGTGTCCATATATCGGTTACAAAGCCCGAAACAATACCGCCTAGAAATGCGCCAAAGAACTGAAAGCTGGCATAAATGCCCATTGCAGTCCCCTTTTTTCCTGCCGGTGCAATACTTGAAACTAACGCTGGAAAATTTGCTTCCAAATAATTAAAGCCCGTAAAAAATAGAACGACTGCCGCAGTAACCATCCACCAACTGTGTGTCTGCGTACTCAGTGTGAAGAACGCCGCTCCCATCAATACAATCGCCGTGAATAGCAGCGATTTTGGCGTGCGTCCACGCGCGGCCCCCATCATCAGTACAAGACCCACAATTGAAATACCTAGAACCGGCAAGTAGACGCTCCAGTGACTTTCCAGCGTCATATCAAAATGCAGTAGCGTAACGGGCAGTTGCACGAACAATAGCGTAATTAGCATGTGTAACAACAGCACGCTTACGTTTAAGCGCCATAGCTGCGGCGATAACAACAGCTGTTTTAGTTGGTCTTTTTGTGGCAGCGTATCACCACTACTGAGTTGCTCTGAATCAGGAACAACCCATTTGACTAGGGGCATACAAAGCACCGCTAGCAACCCCGTAATGGCAAAAACACCAGCTAACCCATAACTGTTGGCTATTAATGGGCCTAGAATAACCGCGAGATAGAAAGAGAAGCCTATGGCAATGCCGATAATGGCAAGTACCTTGGCGCGCTGGCTTTCACGGCTGACATCGGTAGCCAACGCCATAATGGCACCGGCAATTGCGCCCGCGCCTTGTAGTATACGACCCACTATCATCATTATCATATTATCGGCACTTGCGGCGACAAAACTGCCTATCGCGAAAACACATAAACCCAATAATATAACGGGCTTTCGTCCCCATTTGTCTGACATCATGCCCATGGGAATTTGTAATGCAGCTTGTGTTAAACCATAGCCACCAACCGCTAGTCCTACCAATAATGGTGAGTAATCTGGGTAGTCCATTGCCGCCACTGCAAGAACTGGCATTACCATGAACAAACCCATCATGCGTAAAACATAGACCGAAGCGAGCGCAAGTGCAGCGCGTAATTCCAAAGCGTTCAAAGCGTCAGTGTTCCTCAAAAGATGAAATAGCGCGTAGAGTATCTCTACAATAGAAAATTTAAGGTCACGAAGTGTAGCACAATTTGTTCACCTGCCCACGTACCTTAACATGGATTAATACTTGGATTAGTGGGTTGGCGAATGTGATCCCCCGCGCCTTTACGAAGTATAACTTGATTGTCATATCACTTTACTTGACAGCTATGGCATACTGATTCTTTTTCTCTCATTTAGGCTTCAATGGATAAAATCGAAATTCGCGGTGCTCGCACCCACAACTTGAAAAACATCGATTTAACACTGCCACGAGACAAACTGGTGGTGATTACCGGCCTGTCGGGCTCGGGGAAATCGTCTCTTGCATTCGACACCTTATACGCAGAAGGCCAGCGTCGCTATGTTGAGTCTTTATCGGCGTATGCACGTCAGTTCCTTTCCATGATGGAAAAGCCAGATGTTGATCATATTGAAGGCCTATCGCCCGCAATATCCATTGAACAAAAATCAACATCACACAACCCGCGCTCGACCGTGGGAACTATTACAGAAATTTACGACTACCTGCGATTAATGTTCGCGCGCGTAGGTACTCCTCGCTGTCCAGATCACGATGTACCGCTTGATGCACAGACCGTTAGTCAAATGGTAGATAAAGTGCTGGCGATGCCAGAGGGTAGCAAGTTAATGCTACTTGCTCCTATCGTGAAAGAGCGTAAGGGGGAGCACGTTAAAACCTTGCAGAATCTTTCTGCTCAGGGCTTTATTCGAGCGCGCATCGATGGCGAAGTGTGTGATCTCTCTGATCCACCACCACTCGACCTACACAAAAAGCACACCATCGAAGTCGTTGTCGACCGCTTTAAAGTGCGTGATGACATGGCGCTGCGCCTTTCTGAGTCATTTGAAACCGCGTTGAGTCTTGCAGGTGGCAACGCCGTTGTTGCCGATATGGATGATAAAGACGCTGAAGAAATTGTGTTTTCAGCTAATTTTGCTTGCCCGCACTGCGGATACAGCTTGAGTGAACTTGAGCCGCGTTTGTTCTCGTTTAACAATCCGGCGGGCGCCTGCCCTACATGTGACGGTTTAGGTACAAGACAGTTCTTTGATCCTATGCGAGTGGTTGGCAACAAAGAGCTCAGTTTATCTGGAGGCGCAATTCGAGGGTGGGACAAGCGCAGTTACTACTATTTTCAAATGCTGCAAGCTGTTGCAGATCATTACGGCTTTAGCCTAACTGTACCGTTTGAAGAGTTAGATAAAAAGCATCAAGACATTGTGCTTTATGGCTCAAAGGGAAAGTCACTCTCATTTAAATATATTAATGAGCGCGGCGACATCATGGAGCGCAAGCATCCGTTTGAAGGCATTATTCCCAATATGGAGCGTCGATATCGTGAGACTGAGTCAAACTCAGTGCGCGAAGAGTTAGCTAAGTATTTAAGTCAACAGCCATGTAATAGCTGTGAAGGCACACGCTTGCGCGTTGAAGCACGCAATGTATTTATCGAAGGTACTAATTTGCCGGCTATCGCTGATATGTCGATAGCTGATGCTTTCGGTTTTTTTGAATCATTAAGCCTTGAAGGTCAAAAGGCGCAAATAGCAGAGAAAATCCTAAAAGAAATTCTCGACCGTTTGCGCTTTTTGGTCAATGTCGGCCTTAATTACCTTTCAATGTCTCGTAGTGCCGATACCCTATCAGGCGGTGAAGCCCAGCGTATTCGCTTAGCAAGCCAAATTGGTGCGGGTCTTGTCGGCGTCATGTACGTGCTAGATGAGCCTTCAATCGGTCTACATCAGCGTGACAACGAGCGACTTCTTGGGACGCTCACGCACCTGCGAGACTTAGGTAATACAGTACTGGTCGTAGAACACGATGAAGATGCCATACGCGAAGCCGACTATATCGTTGATATCGGCCCAGGAGCAGGTGTACATGGTGGGCAAATTATTGCAGAAGGTTCGTTGGAAGATATAAAGAATAGTGAACATTCACTTACCGGAAAATACCTGTCTGGTAGAGAGAAAATTGAAGTCCCTGCAACTAGAAATCAGGTTAAAGACGACATCTGGCTAGAGCTAAAAGGGGCAACTGGCAACAACTTGAAGTCGGTTGATTTGCGTATTCCTACCGGTGTGATGACCTGTGTGACTGGTGTATCGGGGTCAGGTAAGTCAACCCTTATCAATGACACCTTTTATAAAATTGCGCAACGTGAGTTAAATAAGGCGACGACTTCAGAGCCCGCACCACACGTTTCAATGACCGGTCTTGAACACCTTGATAAAGTGGTCGATATCGATCAAAGTCCCATTGGCCGAACACCGCGTTCTAACCCAGCAACCTACGCAGGTATCTTTACACCTATTCGCGAAATGTTTGCAGGTACACAAGAATCTCGCTCTCGCGGTTATAAACCAGGAAGGTTTAGCTTTAACGTGAAAGGTGGCCGCTGTGAAGCGTGTCAGGGTGATGGTGTCATAAAAGTAGAAATGCACTTCTTGCCTGATGTGTATGTGCCTTGTGATGTCTGTCAGGGTAAGCGCTACAATCGTGAAACGTTGGAAATTAAGTACAAAGACAAGAACATTCACGAGGTTCTTGAGATGACGGTGGAAGATGCACGTCATTTCTTTGATGCGATACCCGCAATCTCAAGAAAATTGCAAACGCTCATGGACGTGGGTTTGTCGTATATTAGATTGGGACAAGCTGCTACTACTTTGTCAGGTGGTGAAGCACAGCGTGTAAAATTGGCAAAAGAGTTGTCAAAAAGAGACACTGGCCAAACCCTATACATTCTCGATGAGCCTACAACAGGGTTGCACTTCCACGATATTAAGCAATTATTAGCAGTGCTTCACAGGCTGCGTGATCACGGCAATACCGTTGTGGTTATTGAGCATAACCTTGATGTTATCAAAACCGCAGATTGGATTGTCGACCTTGGTCCAGAGGGAGGATCCGGAGGTGGCCAGATTATTGCAGAAGGAACACCTGAGCATGTGGCAGAGCAAGACGTTTCACATACAGGACGCTTCTTAAAACCCATGCTCTAACAAGCAGATCAGCATGTTACGGCGACAAAATGGCCAAACGCAGTCATTTTGTCGCATAAATTGATAAATATAACGCTGGTCAGAGCTTGTTTTGGTGAATCATGAGATACGATGATTCGTGGAATTTATTGCAGTAAGAATTGCTGGAGCAACAACGCATGAACCAAACGCCGCCATTAGCCTTAGTGAAGACTTGGTATCACCTACTTTCATCTTCTGAAGACAACGATGTAAAAGCACGTGCCCAAGAAATGTTACTGAAAGCCTTTGAGTCACCAGAAGCTATTGCTGTTTATTTGAAGCAGCACAATATTCTTCAGCATTAAGCGACAAAAAAAGCGTTAGTGATGTCACTAACGCTTTTTCGTTTTTATCCTTTCAACGCCTCGCTTCAGTGCTTAGCAGCCTGAATAGCAAGTCCTTCACATACCGAATTAAATGCATCATTTTCTAGTCGTGGTAACCCCGTCAGTAAGTTTTCATATAGGGCATCAACGACAATTGGCGACAAACTCATACCGCCTGTAATCATGACAACTTCGGGCTTTTCTACACTGTTTTCTAAACACTCCACCACTAATGCTTTTACTTTATCGAGCCAAGGTTTAAGTGCTTTTTTAAGTGCATCTTGTGTTATCTCTACATCAAAGTCTTCTTCGATGTAATGTAGTGGTAACGTGATATTTTGCTTACTCGACAACAGTTCCTTTGCCAAGCGAGCCGAGTTAACCACACGCGCAGATAGTTTGTTTTCCTGCACAATCAACAGTCTTTCTAATTGCGCAGGCTCTTTTATCACCGACATAGTTTGCGAAATATCTAAACCATAATCATCAGAGAAAAATCGCGTTAGCGCAGGAATGTTGTCGACAGCGCACATATCCGAAAAGTATGTGGGTGGTACAGGCAGGCCATTTATCATTTTAAGGCCCATTCCCATTTCTGGCGCAATAGCTTTTAACACTAAGCTCTTATCGCAATCCATTCCCCCTAAACGGCGCCCCGTTACCGACAAAACATCATCTTTTCTGTCTAGTTGGTTAGTGCGTTCTGGAGAAAGCTTAATACAACAGATATCGGTAGTACCACCGCCAATATCCACAATAAGAGTTGTAGTATCTTTAGGCAGTGTTTGCTCAATTTTATACGCTGCCGCAATAGGCTCATCCAGAAAATTAACACCAGAGAAACCGGCTTTCGTCGCGGCCTGAGTCATGATTTGAATGGCCTGTGCGTTGCCTTCTTCGCCACGCGTTCCATGAAACTTTACTGGTCGTCCAATGACCGCACTGTCAACTACCGTACCTAGCTGCTGCTCTGCACACTGTTTAAAGTAGGCAAGTTGCTTGGCGATAATGCCGATAAAGGCTTGTTTTTGATCACCGTCTAGCGAAGCACCTAAAAAGTTTTTAGGTGAATAGATTAGTCTGCCCTTATCTGGCATCTTCAAAAAACGTCTGAACCCTTCTTCACCAAACGCAAACTTACCGTGCTCAACAAGGCGTAACAGTGGAATTTCATCAAGTGACATGGCATGCATCAATTGAGCAATCGCTTTGCGCTGCAAGGCTGGCTTATTGTGCAAATCTCCGCGAAGTGAATTTATGCGGTCATTATACATAGCCTGTTCTTTGGGATCTTTCGCAGCGTAGTAACCGTCTTTCGCTTTATCTATCTGATCATTGATTGCGCGTTGAAGTTGGGCAACTTTCGCTTCAACCATCGCGTCTGGCGGTGGCGGCAACTCATCCTCAAAATAAATAAATACCGAAGAACGAATTTTGTTACCTTTCTTATCTAACGGGTCAAGTTTAATGTGCTGATGGGATGCACCATCAAAATACACAACCTCAGAATTTGATGTACCGTAGTCAATCCCAATCGCAGTCATAGTTCCGTTGTCATATCCAGCATTGAATGATTAAAAATAGCGGGTAAGTCTACTATACAAAATCATTCCATCCTATGAACTTACCCATGAATATCGTCAATTCGTTGAATCACTGCACTCTTTAGCGAAGTAAAAACAAGGCTATCAGGTACGTCCACTTAGGTTGTGTGAATGTTATATAAACCCACAATACGCTGCTCTCCTTTAAGCATTGACACTTTCATTAATACTTTTAAACAAATCACGTGGTGTAAGACGCTTTGAGAATGCCGTAAAAGTGTGTATTGTTTAAACAAAGCAAAATTAAAATCAAAGACAATTAGGCTAGCTGGCATGAGTAACACGGTAGTTGTACAGGGCAAGGGAACTGAAAGTTCGCAAACTGATGTCGAGCACACGGCTACCCCTGAAACCTTCAGCTTTGAACAGTTTACTGTCGATACCCAGCGAAACTTACTCTTAGAACACAACCAAGAAGTCGCAATTGAACCAAAAGTCTTTGATTTATTGGTTTTTTTATGCCGAAACGCCGATAGATACGTATTAATCAATGAACTGCACGAAAAGGTGTGGGCCGACCGTGTTGTAAGTGATGCCGCTGTCAGGCGAGCAATTAGCAAATTGCGTACGCTGCTTGGCGAAACGGATAACCACTCACTAATTAAGTCGATGCATAAACGGGGGTACAAGCTAGATTGTACCGTTTCACATCATGCGCAAACTCACAGTCCAAATGGTAATACAGCCAGTGCGCTACACGCTGGAATTACATCGCGTGCACGCTCATTTTTAACGGTTTTTCGTCACTCTGGCCGGATTCCCTCTTCGGCACTGGTTATCGCCATGTTGCTATTGGGTGCCATTTTATTCTATTCGCTGCAAACAGCAGTGCCAAGCCAAACAAAACTGATTAACTTCTCAGGAGAGAAGATAAGCGCAAGTGCTAACAACGACGCGAGTGAAATAGTATTTGCGGGCAAACTCATTGGCGAGCAAGGCTTTCAACTGTTTCATGCAAACTTAGAAAACCAGAACATTCGACAATTAACACAAAATGCCAATAATGTTACTGAGGTGAAATTTTCTCGCGACCAGCAAAATATTATTTTTATTGATCTGTCTTTGGGCGGCTCCAAAATACTCAGTAAAAACATTAGCAACGATGCTGAAACCACAACATTAGTAGAAGGCTTCAGTATTGTTTCCGATTTTGATGAGTCCCACGATGGCAGTGGTTTGTACTTTGCCGCAGTGAAGGATGCACAAGGGACGGGACAAGTTTATTATCTCGACTACACCTCTGGAAATATTGAGGCAATTACATTTGCTCACGATACGAATTCAAACGATTACCGCGTAGATGTTTCGCCTAATGGCGATTACTTGCTTGTGACTACGTCTATGAGCGGCTTGGAAGAGCACGTACTTTCACTGTTCAATACACGCAATAGAGCCATCGTTAAACGATTTTTTCACAGCAGCGGCTTATACGAAGTCACCTGGCTCAATAATGAAGAAATTATGCTACTTGATAGCACAGAAATCGTAAAAGTTGAGATTGAGGGTGCTGCACAAACGTCTATCGCCCTTAATAAAGATAGCAATACCATCGACATTGAACCTTTAAGTCGTGACGAATATATGGTGGTTCGCAATTCTTTGTCTGACTCGTATTTCATTGAAGTTAGTCTTCCTTCATTTGACACCGCCACACAAAAAATCATCGCAACACCAGGCGACTCCGTGGATGAGGTTCGTTATTTGGGTCAATCGGGTGAGTTGCTTTACGTTGTTAAAGACGGCGCTCGTTCTGAGCTTGTAAGAAGAGAAGGGAAAGAGCAAGTATCATTGTTGCAGACAACTATGAATCTTAGTTTGCTTGATGTAGCCCCTCAAAACGATTTCATTCTTCTGACCCTCGATGGTCTTCTAGCACTTTTGGAAGTAGACACCAATAATGTGAAATACATCACTACCGGTGGCCATATGATCGCACATGATGGTGTGTTTAATGCCAACGGTGATGGCGTAATTTATGGTGTGAAAGAACAAGGCATCTGGAAAATAAAAGAATACCAATTAGATAATCAAAAAACGGTAGATTTATTTTCAGATTTCAGAGCAGCTAGGCAAGTTAAAGATAAAGTATTTCTTTTAAATGAAAATTATGAACTAAGTGTTTTTGATCATAAAAGTAAAACAATTAAAGCATTGCCCTTTTCACTACCCTCGGCAGAAAATACGAATTGGTATGCTGATAACCGATATATTTACTTTAGCGACTTTGATGGACGAGATGCACATTTTAATGTTCTCGACCATAATGGCGAACGTATTAGCGAAAAAACCTTCAATGCGTCTTCTATTAGCGCATCTTTCGATATTGACGAAAGAAGAAACAAAGCAATCCTCAAAAGCTGGCCGTACTCAGAAGCTGAAATTCTATTGGTTGACGCAGCTGCGCTCTCCTCTGTTAATCCAAAACATTAAGTTAAAACGCTTTTTAATGGTGACGTTGCATATCGAACTGTAAAACATTCTGTAACCATGATGTCAAAGCGATGAAACCTGCTCATCGACTCCACTTTTATTCTCTTTAAAAAGCCTTTTTTCTGTTAATCCCCCTAATTAATTATGGCTCACCCATTTTCTCACCCACTCAAATAACAACAAAATAATACATAAAATTCAACAACTTACAAATGTAACCAAACTGTGACCATCAAAAAATAGCTTGGTTACACATAAGGTTTTATAAAAATCATGAAACAGTATTGCCATGGTTATTCCATAAACAGCCATTG
The DNA here is from genome assembly GCF_016756315.1 of Alteromonas sp. KC3. Taxonomy (NCBI): domain Bacteria; kingdom Pseudomonadati; phylum Pseudomonadota; class Gammaproteobacteria; order Alteromonadales; family Alteromonadaceae; genus Alteromonas; species Alteromonas sp. KC3. Next base: position 229,053 of record NZ_AP024235.1, on the reverse strand, counting down.
TTGACCAGTATGAACTCGAACCAAACAAAACAACTCTACTGAGGAATACAACATGACTACTTCACGCATTAACGTAAAAACAGTTTTCACAGCAGCACTACTTACTCTTTCACTTGTTAGCACAGTTAACGCGAAAGAAAGCACAACATATGAAGTGAGCGTTACCGACCAAGATGGTACTACAACGTCTGACCCAGCGACTATTTGCATCATGGTTCCTAAGCTATGTAGAAGAGACTAATTTTTCACGAACTACGATGTGGGTGATTAAAATGAAAAAAATTAAATTTCTGATAGATGAAATTAAAAAAGTAAAAACCAAGCCCCAACTCATTAGTTTTTTCAAAGGAATAACCTCTTTGGATGCCTATTGTTGGGCGGGAATAATAATTCAAGAAAATGAAACAGCCACTTGTGTAAATAAGAAAATAATTGGTGATTTACCAAGTGATAAATTAGAAAAAATACTCTCTAATTTTCCTAATAAATTTTCTTATAGAAAGTTAACTGAAATTGAATTTATTTTTAGAGAAGAGATAGAAAATTCAATTTTGGTTGACGATGACTTATCAGGAATTTTGCTTTTACCTTTTCACGGTGCTGGTAATGATTTTGGATATTTCGTTTTAGGAATATCCAAACGTGGGAGCAATCCAGTAACGCGAATTTCTGAAAAACTTGGCTGGTTTTGGTCCATTATCGTTCCCTATTTATACGCGGCCTATGACTGTGCGTGGAAAGAGGACCAAGTACACATTACCAAGCGAGAACTCGAATGCATTCGGTGGGCGTCAGAAGGTAAGACGTCGTGGGAAATAAGCCAAATTCTCAATATTTCCGAGCGCACCGCTAATTTTCATATTTCGAATTACATTCAGAAAACCGGGAGCACTAACAGACAACAGGCCATTGCGAAGTGCCTGTTGAAGGGACATTTAGTGCTATAGCCCTTGATTCACTACACAACAGAAGGTGATTGAAAATGGACAAAAATAAAGCGTTTAAGGAAATGGGAATCTCAATGAAAGAATTGCGAATTCTAGAGCGCTATTGCAGCGACGATGTGGATGCATCAAACGATGAATTTGCATCGTGCAACGATAGCTATGACTACTCTGACAGTACGTTCGCAGAGGGCGACTTCTCAATTTCAACCTGCGATTATTGAATAGGACGATGATGATGAGTGAGCTAAAGAAGACAGCAACGCAGATTCAATCTTCAGCGCGAGATTGGAAATATTTTCTGCTCATTCTATGCGTATTACTCAGCAGTATTGTATTGCTTGAAGCGACAAAAAAGGCACGCGCGCTTACCGCTGCTTTGACGGCACCAACAGTAACCGAAGTATATTCACCTGACGATGCAGTAATTGTAAATATCAGTGCTGAAAACGGGCAAACTGTGGATGCAAACGAGATCCTAATGACCTTATCAAGAGAGAACTCGCAGCAAAAGCATATAGTCACGTCTCCTATTTCGGGGACTTTCTCTTTTAAGAAATCTGCCGGTGATTATATTCGAAAGGGCGATATTGTAGGGGTGGTTATACCGAACATCGACTCGAACCAACTTTACTTTAAAGTGCTCAATGGTGATGTAAGCGAACTGAACACAGGTGATAAACTCGAAATAGTGATTGAGAAAGAAACATATCCAGGCAGCTTAGCTATGATCATCGGCGACGTAGATAAAACGTCCTATCCTAAGCTTTTAATACAAACAACCGCTGCACTTTCACTAAACAACAAGTCAGCTCAAAAAAAATACACCATAAAAAAGCAAACTTAAAATCAATAAAATCATACTGTTAGAAAAAAACATGTAACCAGATCTGATCCCCCCTGTCAGATCTGTCAGTTATGTCATTCGAATATTTCCGAATAATAGCAACTGTTCCTGCAGACAAGCAGAACAGAAAATTGCTAATGACCAAGGAGATATTCGATGAAAAATGTACCTTCGCTAAATCAACCAGTCTCACTGTATGGCGCGCACTGCCAGGCTGATACCACGCTAAGTATTCCAATCGGTGTCTTTATTGGTCTTGGACTCATTATCCGATGAACGTTTATTTCAGAGCTAATCGCTATCGCACAAACGTTTTAGATACAAAACACTATATTAAACAGCTAATTAGATTAACGTTTTTTGTATTGCTGTTGTTAGTCGTTAGCTTTTTAAGAAGAAAAATATAAGCGAAATTTTGGGACGCGTAATGTTGGGCATTCAGGTGACAACAAAGGTGCTTACTTACGCCTAAACCCAGAATTGATTGTAAAGAAACCAACTAAAAGTCATTTAGATAGGAAAGAATTATGAAAAATTTACCTTCACTTTGCCAACCAGTATCACTGTACGGTTCTCACAAAGAACATGAAACGGTAGTTATTGGCGTAGGGATACCTATTGGCATTGTTATAGGCATTTACCTTCGATAACCAAAACGCAACACCAACAACACTAAGGAGAAACACATGAAATCTATCCCAACACTAAATCAACCGGTTTCGGTTTACGGCTCACAGGCTGAACATGAAACTGCGGTGGCTATTACTGTCGGTATCGCTATTGGTATCGCGGTTGGTATCTACCTTCGCTAAGTAAAAACAACATTTTAATCAAAAGAGGAAATACACATGAAAACTATCCCAGCGCTTAATCAACCAGTATCTGTTTACGGTTCACAAGCTGAACATGAAACAGCAGTCGCAATAACGGTAGGTATTGCTATTGGTATCGCGGTTGGTATCTACCTTCGCTAATTAACACTCACTTTTATTAAACAACAAAAAAAGGAAAAACTTATGAAAGCTATCCCAACACTAAATCAACCAGTATCTGTTTACGGCTCACAAGCAGAACATGAGACAGCAGTGGCTATAACTGTAGGTATCGCTATCGGTATTGCGGTTGGTATCTACCTTCGCTAAACCTTAGCGTTATAGTATTAGCCTAAAAACCTCGTAAAAATATGGCTGTACGCTGAAGTATCGAGAATTGCACCAACACTTGGGGACCATCCAAGAGTAGCGATAGCTTGGTATAAATCTGGATATTTCAGCGCTTTCTTTGTTTGATCATTGGTATTTACTGTAGGTAATTATGCCAAACCTACCCTATTTATATACTGTTAGATGTGACAGTTACATAAAATAGCCATGTCCTCATAATGAATTTACCCATTGGGTCAGTTTATATATTACGAGGATATAAAATGAGCACCGAAAAATCCGTCCATGACATTAGTGAACTTCAATTAAATGTTCACCAAACCTATAAGCAGCATCCCTTACTTAACGCTTTGATGGCGAAGCTAGAGAATATCGAGCACTTTTCGTTCTTCGACTTTAGTAATGACTTTGAAGCACTTGTTGCCTCAGACTTTCTTGACTTTGTTATTGCCAAAGAAATCGGGGCGTTTAATTGCGAGGAGTACTATCAACTTCCGCTCTATCACGGAAATGACAGAGTAAAAGGTTGGTCTATTTTAAATACGCCGTATTTCAGACTTACCACCTTCTCATTTAACCAAGCCGGTATTTCAGTACACCGAGAAAACAAAGTAAAAGAACAGTTTTCATTAAAAATAACCCCACACAATACTTTGCTTTATTTTGCCAAAGCGAAGGGAACCATTCTTGATATTTATGAAATAGCATCTGAGTTAGATAGCCAAAATGCCAGTCAAACTATCAAGCTAAAATCAACTATCACATTGAATGATGGCGATGTCATTAAGCTAAAAGCAGGAATGAATGCTATTCATTTCCGTGAAGTGAACGATGACATGGTTTATCACGAAGTATCTGATTCAAAAAGCCCTATTAAAGTCATTGGTGAATACAACCTTGCATCGCTTCAGCTCGTAGGCGTAAGTGCAGCGAATATCGCCTCTTCACGCGCAGAAATGTTTGCAGAAATGGTCGCCAACCTCAATCACAAAGCCTCAATCCCTGTTCTCGAAAAACTGGGAACGCATACAGACCATTTCGTTCGCTGGAGCGCAGCGATGAACCTTTACACGTTAGATCAAGACGCGGGTGTTCAACTTATTCACAAGCTCACATCAGACCCTCACCCAGATGTACAAGCAACGGCCAAGCGCTGCTGTGAAATGTTTGCCGAACAACATTAATAAGGACTACCACCATGGCGATTGAATTAAGACCACAAAATACAAACGTTATTTCCCTTGAAGAATTCATAGAGTACGCAGAAGAACACGTTGATATGCGTGATGAGCAATCACTTAAAGATGCTGCTCCTATGATGAAAGCACTGGGTAATAACCGTGACTTCCTTGCCGACAAGATTAATGAAGAATTAGTAAAGCTGGCTAATTTTCAGGAAGACAATCATTACGGTGCACAAGTATTGATGCTCGGCCGCTGTAAAAAATTCTTTATGAGAGCGTGCTTTTGGCCAAGTGCCCAAGACAAGTCTTACAAAGAGAGTGGACCAGAGTCATTTTTCTATTACCTTCCGCACGACCATAACTTTAACTTCTTGTCAGTAGGTTATTACGGCCCTGGCTATAAAAGTGAATATTATGAATACGATCATGACAAAGTCATTGGCATGCCGGGTGAAAAAGTTGATCTGAGATACATTCGTACCTCTCAATTAGAGCAAGGCAAAGTCATGCTTTATCGCGGAAAGAAAGACATTCACTATCAAATTCCGCCTGAATCTTTCTCGATTAGCATTAACTTAATGGAAGATAGCCTAGATCTTCCGCGAATTAACCAGTATCGCTTTGACCTTGAGAATAAGCGCATTCACAGCCTAATTAATCGAAACAGTGGCCCTGTACTTGCCGACATCGCTGCCAAAGTGGGTAACGACAATACCCGTCAGTTGCTGAGTGATTTAGGACAGCGTACTACCTGTCTACGCACTAAGTCCGCCATCGTTAAGTCACTTGCGACACGTCTGCCGCAGTCACAAAAAATTGATTTTATCGAAAGTCACCTGACCGGCAAGAACGACTACTTTAACGCTCAATTACGCCATCAAATTAGTGAGCTTCAAGTTAGGGAGACATCACTATGTTAATCGCTAAACAATTAGGTAAACGCTTTAAGGCGAACCGCAAGCAAGAACAATGGGGTGTAAAGAACCTCAACTTAGTGGCAAACCCTGGTGACGTCATTGCTCTACTAGGCAGAAATGGGGCTGGAAAATCTACGCTTATGCGATTGTTGGCAGGTATCTACCAACCAAGCGAAGGCAGCGTTGAAATAAGCGGCAATCCTCATGGTCAAGTTCAACTACTTACGCCAGCTGACAACCTTTACCAAAAGCTAACCGTGTTAGAGACGCTTCACTACTTCTGCGACTTGTACGAAATAGCGCGTAGCAGTATCGAAAGCACCATTGATGATGTAACTCGACGATTCAATCTTGCATCGTTTCTGGACAAAAAAGTCGGCGACCTTTCAACGGGCATGAAACAACGGGTGAGCTTAGCGAAAGCATTTCTTGTTGACCCTCAAGTGATAATGTTAGACGAGCCTACCGCGGGATTAGACATTGAGTCGAGCTACAAGCTTATAGAGATCATTCAAAACCTAAGTGGGCTTGGCAAGATCATCATAGTGTCGACTCACAACATGTCTGAAGTACAACAAATCGCAAACCGCGTGTTGATGCTAGAGCAAGGTCGTCTTATCTACGACAGACCAATGAGCGATTTCGAGGCAAGTGGAGACAGCCTAGAAGCGTCATACATGAAAACGCTGGAGGCTGCATAATGTTTAACTCTGCCATTGTACGTTCAGTATACGCGAAAGAGTTTCGCGAATTTTTGCAAGACACACGCACACTTATCATTGTGTTCCTTATACCCCTTTTGTTTGTACCAGCGGTGACACTGATTACCTACAGCACAAGTATGGGGGTTGAAAACAAACCCAGCGCTATTGCTGTACTTCACAACGATTGCAGCGAACTTCCCAATGATATTGCAGGGCAAGTGCAATGCTTCGGACCAGAGGCCAGAACGACCATTCAAGACAACCTACGCGATGGTCATCTAGACGCGATGCTAGATATGAGTTCAGGCACGTTATTACTTGCCAATGCAGCGTTAACCGCTGAACCATTGCAGCAAAAAATGGAGCAGTTCTATCTACGCAGCACTTACGCGCCTACGCCGCCATTGCAAATTGAAGATCTGCAAAGCGACACCAGTGTTGTCAATATCATTGGTACTAGCCTAGCCAATATTATTGTCATGCTCATTATCGTGTTTAGCTTTGTTGGTGCACTGAATTTCGGTATGGACATCACTGTAGGCGAAAAAGAGCGCGGTTCATTTCGTTTGTACAGCGAGTTTAAGGATAAAATCCAGTCAATATTTGCAGGTAAGTTAGTGTTCACTTCTTTCTGTGCAGCATTGACCGCAGCGCTAGGTATAGTGGGGATCTTACTATCAAGTGTTGCTGTTGATACCGTTTACGGCAGCGCAGCGAGCACAAGTGCAAGCGATATCGACAAGATGTCAGCTTTCTTCCAATACCTCGATATGCTCAATACTACCGATATCATCGTCGTATTTTGTTACCTCATTCCAAGTATTTTTCTCATTTCGGCATTAACCAATCTACTGGGTTGCATCGCCAAAAACATGAAAGAAGCTAAGTTACTTGGTGTCTTGCTAATGATGGCACTAATGGCGCTTTCAAAAATTCACCTTGGCGATGACATGTTTTTCTTTACAGCATTTATCCCTGTTTTAAATGTGTTTAGCGGCGTCAATATGGCACTCGCCTTAGAAGTCGACTATGCGCACCTACTGGTAGCCACGTTAGTGAACATCGCTATTTGTATGAACACCTTGTTCGATATCAAGAAACTTATCCTTAAAGAAATCGTTTAGTCAGGAGGCGGTTATGAACTTTTCTATTGCAAATTACACGACCGAAAAATCGGTAAAATGGCTCCCCCTTGTTTTAGCAGCCGCTATCATCTTTGGCTTCTGGAGTTGGTATTTCAGCGCGGTAGACGGCACTTGGTTATCACAAACTATGTTTAACGCGAAGGCCGCTGTAGCAGACATTACGCCTGAAGAACGCGACATGCTAAAAGCGATGATCACACCAGGCCTACTAAAGACATCAACCATGTTTGGTGCACTTGGAGGCCTAATCTTAACCGCACTGTTAATGTCGACATACGTAACCTTGTTTAGCCGTTTTGCGATGCCAGCCGACAAAGAGGTACCGTTTGCGCTGTCATTTAACATTGCCTCACTTGCTTCTCTTGGCACAGCACTATTACACGGTATGTATGCGCTATACGTGCTACTCAGTCCCGAGAATAAAGTGAGTTTGTATCAGGTTGACTTCCTTACCTTTAACAACTTGATCTTCAACTTAGCGCCGACACATCCCATGTTTTCGCTCGCTAATGGCATATCGCTAAGTTCAGTGCTGTTTGTTGGTTTGTGTGCTTACTTACTGCATAAACGCACGCATTACCCATTGGGTAAAGCCGTAGCAGTATATGGCGCACCTTATCTTGCAATCGTCGGCACAATCTTATTTCTAGCGGTGGTGTAACGATGAAAAACTCAAAACTTGTATGGGGACTAGTGCTGTTAGGCATTAGCTCTCCCTTTCTGAAACTTGCAGCAGAGTCTGATAAGCAGAAGTACGTAGAGGTTGCGCAAGTGACTAAAGGTGACTTGGATGAGCATTTGGTTGCCACTGGCAAAGTGTCTTATGACAGAGAGCTCAACCTTGACTCTAAAGTGGTTTCTACGGTTACCCAAGTGTTTGTTGAGGTCGGCGAGCGCGTGAGTAAAGGCGATACGCTGCTAGAGCTCGATAGCTTCACGCTAGATAGTCAAGAAGCCCTACTGAAAAAGCAATATGACAGCTTAGATATTGAGCTTTCTATCGCGCGAGGTAAGGCACAAGACACCGAAAGACAACACCAAATCAATCAGACACTGATGGCCAAAGGTCTTATTGGTAAAGAAAAGCTCGCACAAAGCCAGCAAGCATTAACCAATGCGAATCTGGAAGTAAAACATATATCTTCGCTGTTAGCAGCCAAGCAAGTACAGCTAGACGAAGTACAAGGTTCGCGACGCTATCTCACCATTAAAGCCCCCATGGACGGTCTTATCATCGACTTAAACGCGGTAGAAGGCGAAAACGTTTATCCCAACCAGATGAATGTAGATTTCAACTTCTTGGTATCAATGGCTGATAACTCGTCAGTGTTTGCTGATGTACAAATTGATGAGCGTTCGCTCGCTAATGTACACATAGGACAATCAGCGAGCGTCTTTCTCGCCTCCTACCCAGACACGCCTATTGAAGGAAAGATTAGCTTTATCTATCCCACTGTGGATAAGAGCTCTCAAGGGATACGCAATAAAGTGCGCGTGGAGCTTAATCAAAATGCGCTGACCGGTCTGAATTTCCGTCAAAACATGAGCTGCTTAGTAAAAATTAAGCTAGCGACAAGTAAGGAAGGCACGCTTGTTCCCATGAAAGCGGTTGTTGAGCAAAACGATGCAAAATTTGTGTATGTGCTCAACGGCAACGCAGTACGTCGCCAGTTAATTCAAGCAGGTGAGTCTGACTTTCAATTACAGCGCATTGTGTCGGGGCTGAGTGAGAGTGACAAAGTAGTAGTGGGGCCAATGGACGTACTGCTCAATCTCACTGACGGCGAGTCGGTAAGGATCTTGTGATGATTGAGTTACACAGCATTGAAAAGTCGTTCAGTGGCGACAATGGCAAAGTGGACGTGCTACGCCAACTGTCATTACGAGTAGAAAAGTCTGAATTTGTAAGCCTACTAGGGCGTTCTGGTGAAGGTAAATCTACCTTGCTGAATATCCTTGGCGGCTTCGACAAATTCGACTCAGGTTCATATCAATTCGGCGACATGGAAGTTAGTGCGCTTGATAGCAATCAACTTACCGACTTTAGAATGTGTAACATCGGCTTTGTCTTTCAGAGCTTTCACCTTATCAAGCACCTCACCATCAGAAAAAATGTTGAGTTGCCGTTGCTGTTAAGAAAAATCAGCGAAAGCGAGCGCAAAGCACGGGCGCTTGCCATGTTAGAACGGCTCAATATTGCTGATAAGGCGGATTGTTACCCTCGCCAGCTTTCTGGCGGCCAGTGCCAACGGGTTGCTATCGCAAGAGCCCTTGTTGGCAAGCCAGGCCTTATTTTGGCCGACGAACCCACCGGCGCACTAGACAGAGAAACAGCCGACAGCATTCTCGAATTGTTTCAGCAACTGAACAATGACGGACATACCATCATTATGGTGACACACGATCCTGCCGTTGCACAAAAAGCTCATAAAGCCTTTGAACTATCGCAAGGTAAATTAGTGAGGAAAGTGTATGAAAAACATTAATTTTTCTATTGATGTGATGACTCACGTGTTTGAAAGTCTGCGCGTAAATGCGTTAAAAAGCAGCCTTATCATCGTGAGCGTTGCTATTGGGGTAATGGCGCTCATTTTGGGTCTCACCTTTTCTTCAACCTTATCAAAATCTCTCGTTTGGCAATTTGAAAACCTGGGCTCCAACACGTTAACCGTGTCGTCCTATTTGCCATTAACCGAGCAACTAAAAGGTAAAAAAGCCCACATCAGCCACAGTGAGTACGAATACATAAAACGTAACGTCGCTGACAAGACACAAAATATAACACCGATCATTCAGGTACCAGGTGCTCGCGTTCAGTACGCAGGAAGAACACTACAACCTAGCGCCTTGGGCACAACATACAGCTACATGCAAATGCGCAGTCGTTATGTGGCCCAAGGCCGTTTCATCAACGATGCAGACAATACGTTACGCCGTCGCTCATTGGTTATTGGGCAAACCGTCGTTGATGATTTATCGCTAACGGACCCCGTAGGCGAATATATAAAAGTGAATGACGAATGGTTTGTCATTGTTGGCGTTATGCAAGAGAAAGGCAGTCTTTTTGGGATGGACTTAGATGAAATCATCATCATGCCTTACCAAACTAGCCAAGCGTTTTTACCCGCTGACGATCACCAAGATGTACTCATTCAAATGAATGCGAAAGATGTTTCGCAAATCAACAGTCTCAAGAGACAAATATCGGGCATGTTGAGGGAGCTTCATCACATTGAAGCTGCAAAGCGCGATGACTTCAAAGTAGAAACCACCGATGAACTGCTCAGTACATTCAACAGTGTGATTAAGATAGTCTCGGTAACACTCATTGCCGTTGTCGCACTATCGTTGGTAGTGGCCTCAGTCGGCATGACCAACATCTTTTTACTTAGCATTACAGAAAGAACCAATGAGATAGGACTGCTAATGGCCCTTGGTGCCGGTCGCAAGTTTATCTCTTCACTCTTTATTCTTGAGTCCAGTGTACTTACGACCGCTGGAGGCATCATCGGCATGTTTTGTGGCTATGTTTTAGCGCTTTTGATGAGCATGTTTTTACCTGACAAGTACACCGTCGAGTTCCCTATTACCACGGGCTGTATTGTCGTTCTATTCTGCTTTTTACTCGGAGTGTTAGTTAGCCTAATACCTGCGTCGAAGGCCTGTACCCTATCGCCCTCTCGGGCATTAACACAATAAAGATTTAATGGAGTATAAGTGATGAAAAAAACAGTTTTGATTACCGGCGCAACAAGTGGCATTGGGCAACAACTCGCCATTGAGATGGGTAAGCTTGGACATGACTTAATTCTACTTTATCGCGATGCCGACAAGCTCGAATCAACACTATCGCAGCTTAGCTCAGTTGCAGATAATGTATGTGTACACGCCTACTTAGCCGACTTGGCAGATATTGACTCGGTAAAGCGTGCTGCCCGTGCCATCGGTAAAAAGCATGACCAAATTGATGTTCTGGTCAATAACGCAGGTGCCTTTCACATGACAAAAGAAATGACACCCAGTGGCCATGAAAAAACTATGATGGTTAACTATTTCAGCCACTTTGTACTTACTATGATGTTGTTAGATAACCTGCGAGTGTCGAAACAGGGGCGCGTTATCAATGTTTCCTCTGAGTGTTACAAAATGCGCGCTTACAGTATGGATGATCTTGAGATGGTGCCTAAATACCATTGGGGACTGGCGTACAATCGCTCCAAACTTGCTCAAGTTCAGCTCACCAAAATGCTTAAAGAGAAACTCAAAGATGACAATGTTACGGTAACCAGTGTAAACCCAGGGGCCATCGACACTAACATCTACGAACCCATTTCAGGCTTTATGCGCTTTATGCTTAAGTTCTCGCTAAAACCAGTTGAAAAAGGCGTAACCGACATAATCGATATCGCACTGCGTGATGATAGCTCTGATGTAAATGGCGAGTTTATTAGTAAAAGCAAGAAAGTTGCTATCGATAAGCGTTTTCTCGACCCTCAACAGATGCAAGTTTTGTGGCAACAGTCAGAGGACTTACTTCACACTAACTAGCATTCATTGATAGCGAGATAAAACACCCGCTTGCGTGTTATCTCGCTATCACCACGTTTCACTTATGGCGCAATAAGAATACCAACACCAATTGATTAAGCACTGAAATCACAAAAACATAATGCTAAAGTGGGCGCTAAAGAAAACATAAAACCTACACTTAGTTATGACAACAACAGCACCGTTAGTCACATCGTTTGATGTGCGTTTTTGCGAAACCGATGCGTTACAACACGTCAGCAACACAGCACTTGTTGCTTGGTTTGAAGCAGCCAGAGAACCAATTTTTCGAATGTTTACACCAGAACTTGATCTTAAGAATTGGCCTCTTATTTTAGCCAGTTACAAGGTCGACTTTCTTGCCCAGATTTTCTATGGCAAACCGGTAACAGTGAAAACATTCATTAGCAGACTGGGAAACAGTGCGTTCGACGTTTTTCAAGAGCTTTGGCAAGACGACAAACTGTGTTCGACGGGTGTCACTACCATGGTGCATTTTGATTATAAAACACAGCGTTCTGCGCCCATCCCAGATGAAATAAAGTCTACGCTTCAAAGCCACTTTAAAGACATTTCAAAGTAGTAAACGATATTAAGAATAATAGGCCTTAGGCAACATGAGCGATTTGATAGAAGTTATAGATAACGCCCTACCCGCTGAACTTTGCACTCAGCTTATAGACAGGTTTGAGCAAAGCCCAAATGTGACGCAGGGTCGCACTGGTGGCGGAGTAGATTTGGATAAGAAGCGCAGCATGGACGTGTCGATTAGCCGCAATAGTGAATTTCAAGATCTCTATCAGCAGGTTATGCAGCATACCAGTAAACAACTTGTAGCCTACATAGAAAAGTACTTCTATGCTTTGGTCGGCCCCATTGGATTAACAGTGCGCCACCCTAAAACTGGCGAGCCAGTAAAAGTTACCGGTGACAATTTTGAAGAGGTTGGCAAACCTAATTTAGCCAACTTGGTCAATTATCTATATCGCGTGGGCGACATCAACGCGCAGCGCTATACAGCAGGTAGCGGCGGCTATCCTTACTGGCATTCTGAGGTATATCCACAATTGCAGCACAATGATGCACTACATCGTGTTTTGCTATTTATGTACTATCTCAATGATGTGGAAGATGGCGGTGAAACCGAGTTTTATTATCAGAACCGAGCAGTAAAACCTAAAGCCGGACGTATGGTGATAGCACCTGCGTACTTTACACACACACACCGCGGTCAAATACCTAAGAGCAACGATAAGTATATTATTACGTCTTGGCTTTTATTTAATCGTGCGGAGCGCATTTATACGCCGAGTTAATGACGCCGTAACTTAAACGTAGATGACGGTGTATGAAGAGTATATCTGCGCCGTCTAGTTCTCTGATGAATGCACACCCTCTGGTTTGCAAATGCTTAAATTCTGGCGAGGCAGTGCGAAGCAAAGTAGCAAAGACAGCGCAAGAGTACCCATTGAAGTGATTAACGGTAGTTTAAGCGCAATATCGACTAACAACCCAGCAGTAAATGCACCTAGTGATGCGAAGCTGATTTTTGCTGCCGCCACCCACATGTATATTTGCGCGGCCCCCTGCTTTGGCGCATAGTCACTACGTGCGGCCAATGTTACCGCAAAGAAGATGGCATTAACGACACCACACCACCAATAGGCGATAAGCCCAGCGGTAAACGACACACAAAGCGCAGTAAGCATTAAAGCAACAAGCAATACGGCTCCTACATTACGCAACAGCAGTAACGCTTCGCTACGCAATGGCCGTAACATCAGGATGAGTGCGCCGCATAAACAACCCACACCATACGCTGTTACTAAGTAGGCCCCATTTTCTGCGCCCTGCATCCAGCTTTCACTAAGATAAACAGCAAGCACAGGTAATGCGGCAAGACTAAACGAGGCACCTGAGGTCATTAAAAGCGTGCGCTTAAGCGGCCCAGATTGACGTAGCATGGCAATGACTGAAGCGATACTTTGAGCCTGAATCGCCGTACTTTTATCATGGCTTCGCTTTATCGGAATAAACAATGTAAGCACGCCTGCAAAAAGCGCCACGCTCATCACAATACGCACACTTACGGGTATGGCGTAAAGTTCAGTAAATAGCGCTGTTACAAAGGGGCCAAGGGTAAGTCCCAGTCCATAGGTAAAGGTATCCCAGCTTTGTGCTTTGCGTTTTTCGCTAAGATCATCGCCAACTAATTTAACTACTTGGGTACTTAATCCCCCCATCATGAAAGCACTACAGGTACCACAAATAAGTAACGCGACGATAGTAGGGATTAAACTATTGGCTTCAAAGCCTGAAACAGCAACTTGAAAACTGATGGCAAATAAGCAACATGCACCAGCAATAATGCGCCTTGGATCTGTCGCGCTGTCCAACCATCTTCCATATAAAGGACCTAAAACATGCGGTGCAGTTAAGCATGCCACCAATAGCCCTGCCGTTTTGCCATCCATTTCTGCTGAGCGGGCTAGCAGTATGGTTGCAACCGCAGCCCCTCCAGTCACAACACGCGCAGGAATAGCTGCTAATAGATATCGTAGCAAGTTAGTTTGACGGGTACTCATGCAAGCGCCAGTGTTTCAATTAAGCCTTCAAGCGCTAGAAAGTCTTCATCATCTATTGGCAAAAACGGCGCTGGTAGATTCACGCGTTCGCTAAAACCTAAAATAGCCGCTGCTGCTGCGACGACACGCAGCCCTCCCCCATTACGGGCAAATAGCGCCCATAGGCGATTGAGCGATGCAGAATATGCTGTAGCTTCATTCGCATTGTCGGATTGAGCTAGCGCAATTATGTGCTGCACGGTTTTCGGGAAAATACCACCTAAAACGGAAAGCCATAAGTCACAGCCTTGTGCCATGCCCGCAGCGCCAAAGCTATCACCACTTACGCCGATAGCAACGTGCTGTGGCACTAGGGCTCTAAGTGTCGCTAAACGCTCAGCACCTTTTTGACCATTTGCTTGACCATTTTCAGGAGAAAATGGCATACCGGGTATCTTAATCGCCCCTATATGAGGAAGTTGCGTTATTCGCTGGTACAAGCTATCGCTAAACGTAAAATTGGTCACTCGGGGATTTTCATATACACATATAGGCACCGACGTTGCTTGGCTCACACTCTGATACAACCCAAACACTTCTTCTTCATTGAGTGGTTGATATGACACGGGGGCCAGCAGAACAGCGTCAACACCACCATGTTGCACGGCCTCAAGATTTTCAAGAACATCACGGGTGCGCAGCGCCCCTATTCCTGCCATTACGGGCGTACCTTTTGCGCTAGCAACGGCCGTTTTGGCAACCTGCTCTAGCTGGGCTTTAGACAAATACGGATACAACCCTGTTGAACCCATCGCGCAAATAGAGTCGACGTGGGCAGCCACTAAATTATCTATTAGGCGTTCAAATGCCTTATAGTCAATTTCTTCATTAGTGAAAGGTGTAATTGGAAATGCAGATAAACCGGTAAACATTTGCGCCTCGCTTTGTTTAAAATATGGAAAAATGCCCCGCGAAATGGGATAAAGAGCACTACATGTTCACCCATGACAAAACTTATATTGACATAGGACAAAAATGAAAGTCAAGATTACAGGTGATTCTGCACACACTATTTTTGAGTCTGTGCGCCAACTCACAAAAGAGGGAGCCCTCGTTTCTGGCGATGTACTTCCCCCTGTCAGAGAGCTAGCACAGCAGTTGGGTGTAAATAGAAATACCGTTTCATCTGCCTACAAGAAACTATCCCAAGCTGGTATTGCTCTTACGCAAGGGCGATTAGGCACGCGTATTTGCGAAGACATTAGTGCTGGTGAGCAAGAAGGTAGCACCCAAACATCCCTTTTTGATTTAGCTGATGGAAGCCCGTGCAAAAGCTGGCTCCCCGACCTCAATAAAGTTGCTTCGCTTACACCTCTTAACCAATATCTCTACGGTGAAGATACTATTCTTCCTAGTGTTAGCGCCTATGGAAAAGCATGGTTTCGCAATGCCTGTCCTGATGACTTCGCACTAACGCTTTGTAACGGCGCCATTGATACTCTTGAGCGCATGATAGCGGCCTACCTTATTCCAGGTGACAAGTTTGTTGTAGAAGACCCCTGTTATATCAGTTCAGCCAATGCCATTAGACTGTCTGGCATGCAGGTAATAGGCGCTGCTGTCGATGCAAAGGGCATGCGGCCAGACGCATTAGAAAGTGCACTTGAAAAAGGCGCTAAAGCGGTATTGATTACGCCACGTGCGCATAATCCTACTGGGGTTTCTATCACTGCAGAGCGTGCTAAGCAGTTACAAGATGTTCTGCGTCGTTACCCAGACGTAGTCGTGCTAGAAGACGACCATTTTTCACTGTTAGCCACCACAGTACATCACAGTGTTATTCCTGAATCTACTCGCAACTGGGCGATATTTCGCTCGGTATCAAAGGGGTTAGGCCCCGATCTTCGGATGGCATTTGTGGCGGCTGATACAGAATCAATTAAGCGCATAAATACGCGTCTTGCTCCGGGCATGTCTTGGGTAAGCCGCGTGCTTCAAGCGCTGGTATACACGTGCTTAACCAATAATACCTTTCAAAAGCAATTAACTGATGCAAAGCAACAATGTAAGCATCAGCGAGATACGCTCATAAAGGCGCTGAACAAAGAAGGTGTTGCATTCACGCACGCCATTGATGGATTGAATGTGTGGCTCCCTGTTAATACCGACAGTAAAACCGTCGCCTTTGCGCTATCGCAAAAAGGCTGGTTAGTGAGACCGGGAAGCTCATTTGATGTTGATGAAGTCTCGCACGCAATTAGAGTCAGTATACAAAAGATAGAACCTGAGACGGCATCGCAATTTGCAAGTGATTTCGCTGCTATTTTGAATGGTAGATAAACGCCTTTTTCATTTAGGCTGATAAGAAAAAGGGTTCTTTCTAGAACCCTTCTACTGCTTCACCTTTAAGACGATAGCCGACTGAAGCGATATCACCTTTCCAGCCGTCGGTAGAAAGCTCGCCAGTCACCCAAATTGCATCGTAGATATTATCGATATGCACGCCCTCTTCAAACTTCACGTACACAATTTGATTAGAAGGCGGAGGCGGCACATGGATACACGCACCAAAGTACGGCACCAATAAGAACTCGGTAGTGAGCTCCCCGGTTCCTTCAAGCGGTACAACAAACCCAGGAATTTTTACGCGTTTGCCATCGTAGGTGTCGACTACTGGCGCGTCGGGCTGTAGCTGACTCATTTCACCGTTATGTTGCACAGCAGGTGGAGCAAGCTCATTAAAACCTTCTGGCACCAAGTCTTCCCAATACACTTCTACTGCTTGTGATGCAGCGTTAGCATTCCACGAAGGCAGAGCAATAAAGACTGCAAACAGGATGAATAGTGATTGCTTTATTTGTTGCATATAACTCTCTACATCTTTATTTCACCAGCTCCAACAAAAAGGGCTGGTTTATCACCAGCCCTTTTTAACATCAATTCGATGAAGCGTGAATTATTCTGCTTCGAAACGCGCGATGCTTGCGGTAATTTCTTCTTTTGCAGCTGCAGCGTTCGCCCAACCGTCAATTTTAACCCACTTACCAGGCTCAAGATCTTTGTAGTGCTCGAAGAAATGCTCAATCTGCTTAAGTAGAAGCGGTGGGCAGTCTTCAATTTCTTTAACATCACGGTAAATAGTAGAAAGCTTGTCTACTGGAACAGCAAGAACCTTTGCATCTTTGCCTGACTCATCAGTCATGTTAAGTACGCCAACTGGACGACACTTGATAACAGAACCCGCAAGTAGAGGGAAAGGTGTCATTACTAGTACGTCTACTGGGTCGCCATCTTCAGACAAGGTGTTGTTTACGTAACCGTAGTTCGTTGGGTAGTGCATGCAAGTAGCCATGAAACGGTCTACAAATAATGCACCAGTATCTTTGTCTACTTCGTACTTCACCGGGTCAGCGTGCGCTGGAATTTCGATGATTACATTTACTTCGTCTGGCACGTTCTTACCAGCAGGAATAGCACTCAAGCTCATTCTTTGATCCTTTCAATGATAAATTAGAAATTTGGGGCTAAGTATACGGTGAGTGCGGCAAAATAAAAACGGTTTACGACTGTTGTCGTAGTAATCTCTTTAAATTTCGCTAAATTTTGCCGCTATAGATGCTATTTAGTGCTTGTCTCGATAGCTAACGCACATATCAACTTCATCTTTTGAGCCGATAATACAAGGCACTCGTTGGTGAATTTCCTCTGGCATTACTTCAAGAATTCGTCCGGTTCCGGTTTCTGCTTTACCGCCAGCTTGTTCCATCAGAAATGCCATTGGGTTTGCTTCATACAATAAGCGCAGTTTACCTGGCTTAGATGGATCACGGTTGTCATAAGGGTACATAAAGATACCGCCGCGACACAATAAACGGTGAATATCACCCACCATAGCCGCAACCCAGCGCATGTTGAAGTTTTTCCCGCGCGGGCCTTCTTTACCTGCAAGCAAATCAGCGATGTAAGCTTGCATTGATGGCTCCCAATGACGCTGATTAGACGCATTAATAGAAAACTCACTCGTTTGCTCTGGTACTTGAATATTTGGATGAGTAAGCAAGAAACCACCGTGGGTTTTATCTAGCGTATAAATATGCGTTCCACGACCTGTCGTTAACGCTAGCATTGTCGATGGGCCATACAAAACGTAACCTGCTGCCACCATTTGCGTTCCCGGCTGCAAAAAGGCTGACGGATCGTCAGGCTCCATCCATTGAGGCGCGTGTGTAATGGAGAAAATGGTACCAATTAAACTGTTGATCTCTGTGTTTGACGAACCATCTAATGGGTCAAAGCTTACAAGATACTTTCCTTCTGGGTTACACGGCACAACATCGTCTTCTTCTTCAGACGAAATTGCTTTTACGTAGCCAGACTCTCTTAGCGTATCTTTAAGGATGTGATTTGAAATAACGTCGAGCTTTTTTTGCGTTTCGCCCTGTACGTTCTCAGAAAGAGTCGAACCCAGAACGCCTGCTAATGCGCCTTGACTCACGCGGAAAGATATTTCTTTACAACCCGCTAGCAGTGTACGAATGAGCAAAATAAGCTCAAGCGGCGCACCGTCTTGTTGCAATTGGGAGTTTAAACGTTTCATTAAATGTAAGCCTTTTTTTCGTATGTAGGGTTTTTATGTCAAAAGGTGCACAGCTTTCCTTACCGGCTTATCGCTTCTGACATATACAGAACACTGCGTTTGTTAAGCGCATTGCCTGTGTATAGATTGTAACCGCGTTCGACGTGAAGTGAAACACGCTAATGGTGATGCATTCACACACCATACCAGTATGGCAATGCTTTCTACACCTTACCGGGCAAACAATGCAGCGTTTACTAAATTGCATTATCCCTCACTAATAAGGTTCTGATACAGTAGCCATATCACATGACAATTCGTTGAGAATGCATTATGCATGTACATATTTTAGGCATTTGTGGAAGTTTTATGGGTGGCATTGCCGCCATTGCAAAGTCACTAGGCCACAAAGTTACCGGCTCTGATGACAACGTGTATCCGCCAATGAGTACCCAACTAGAAGCGTTGGGCATTGAATTAACCCAAGGCTACGATGTCAGCCAGTTTGAACCTGCACCTGACATGGTCGTTATTGGTAATGCGATGTCTAGAGGCAACGCGGCCGTTGAATACGTGTTAAATCGTAACTTGCCCTATACCAGTGGTCCACAGTGGTTGCTTGATAACTTGCTTAAAGATCGCTGGGTAATTGGTGTCTC
Organism: Alteromonas sp. KC3; assembly: GCF_016756315.1. NCBI lineage: Bacteria > Pseudomonadati > Pseudomonadota > Gammaproteobacteria > Alteromonadales > Alteromonadaceae > Alteromonas > Alteromonas sp. KC3. The sequence goes on along the minus strand of NZ_AP024235.1, from coordinate 209,802 downwards.
AGGCACACACGGAAAAACCACTACCAGCAGCATGGTGGCATGGATATTAGAGTTTGCAGGATTAAAACCCGGCTACCTGATTGGCGGCGTACCAGAGAATTTTGGCGTATCAGCCCGCGTTGGAGAAGGCCCCTTTTTTGTAATAGAAGCTGATGAATACGACAGCGCCTTTTTCGACAAGCGTTCAAAGTTTGTACACTACCGTCCCAAAACGTTAGTTATAAACAACTTAGAGTTTGATCACGCGGATATCTTTGCTGATTTAGCTGCCATACAAACCCAGTTCCATCACTTGGTGCGCATGGTGCCTGAAAATGGCTTGATTCTTACCCCCAATAATACTCCAGCTATCGAAGATATGCTCTCGCGCGGTTGTTGGTCCTCACGCCAATCGCTGGGCAAAACCTGGGACAGTGAACTTATCAATAAAGATGGCAGTGCGTTTCATGTGCTCCACAATGGCAACAAGGTAGGTACAATCGAGTGGGCGTTGATGGGCAAACACAACGTCGACAACGCGCTAATGGCAATTGCAAGTAGTCATCACGCAGGCGTGACCTTACCTGATGCCATTGAAGCGTTATCGACGTTTAAAAACGTAAAGCGTCGCATGGAGGTTAAGGGCACCGTTAGCGGAATTACGGTGTATGATGACTTTGCACACCATCCCACCGCTATCGAAACCACCCTTGACGGTTTGCGTAAAAAAGTGGGCAATGCGCGCATTCTAGCCGTATTAGAACCGCGTTCTAATACAATGAAAATGGGTGTTCACAAAAACACACTCGCTAATTCGTGGCAAAAAGCAGACGACGTTTTCTTATTCGAGCCTAGTGGCATGGATTGGTCACTCGTTGATGCTGCAGCGCATAGTAGTGCCCCAGTTCATTGCTACAAAAACGTTGAACATATTGTGCAAGCGTTAAAAGACACAGCAAAACCCGGCGATCACATTTTAGTGATGAGTAACGGCGGGTTTGAAGGGATCCACGGACGTATCTTGTCTGCACTAAAGGATTGCTAAATAGGCTATAACTTAAGAGAACCTGACTTGAAATGTCGAAATTAATGACAAAGAGACAGTCTCAGAGGTAAACAAATGAAACACGACAAGCAAGTTACACTTGCTATCACAGGCGCCTCCGGTGCGCCTTATGCACTTACATTAATGCAGTCTTTGGTGAATGCTGATTATCAAGTATTTGTATTGATATCATCGGCAGCAAGGGTGGTGTTTGCTACCGAAGAAAACGTAAAAATACCCGCACGCCCAGAAGATGCGGCCGCATTTTTTACCCAGCATTGCGGCGCCAAACCTGACCAAATTAGGGTATTTGGTAAAGAAGAATGGTTTTCTCCTGTCGCGTCAGGATCAGCGGCGCCATCGAAGATGGTGGTTTGTCCATGTTCAACAGGCACCTTATCAGCGATAAGTATTGGTGCCAGCGACAACCTTATAGAGCGCGCTGCGGATGTAGTGTTAAAAGAGCGTGGGCAGTTAATAATGGTGGTACGTGAAATGCCATTGTCGTCAATTCACCTAGAAAACATGCTCAAACTGTCACAAATGGGCGCCACTATTATGCCTGCTGCGCCGGGCTTCTACCACAACCCGCAAACAATAGACGATTTGGTAGACTTCGTGGTGGCGCGTATACTAGATCACCTTTCAATAGAACAATCGTTGGTGGCCCGATGGGGTTATCAAACCGCTAAACATTCAGAGGAATAACCATGTTCGCGTTTGCAAACAGGATTTGCGCCGTTGCGCTAGGAACGTTGCTTGCCACGGGTGTTGCATCACCTGCATTTGGCTGGGGTCAAACAGGTCATCGCGTGACCGGTGCTATTGCACAGCAATACCTAAGCCCATTGTCTCAAGCGGCAATGATGGAACTATTACCTAACAGTTCGCTTGCACAAGCATCCACACATGCAGATGAAATGCGCTCGGACCCAAGTGAGTTCTGGCAAAAAACCGCAGGCCCCTGGCACTATGTTTCTGTACCTGAAGGTAAGACCTACGTTGAAGTGGGCGCACCTGACGAGGGGGATGCCGTTACCGCGTTAGAGCAATTCACCAATACCCTTAAAGACCCGAGCGCAACAACTGATGAAAAGCGCTTAGCGCTGCAGTTTATCGTGCATATTATTGGTGATTTGCATCAGCCCCTTCATGCAGGAAATGGCACTGATCGCGGTGGGAACGATGTTAAGGTGCGTTTTTTCTGGCAAGACTCCAATTTACATCGCGTATGGGACTCACAAATGTTAGAGCAACGCGGTCTATCTTACACCGAGTGGACAGCCCAACTAACGCGTAGTATTACGCCACAAGATATCCGCAATTGGGCGAGTACTGACGTACTAGAGTGGATAAAAGAGAGCACTGAGATACGCGACACTATCTACCCAGATAACGCAAACAACATGAGCTACGATTACCTCTACAACAACTTACCCACTGCACAAAAGCGCATACAAATGGCCGGCATTCGTATTGCTATGTATTTGAATAAAGTATTCGAAGAAGCCAATCAATAAGTGGGTTATGTCCTGTACAAGGTTATAATACCGCGTACAGGACAACCATAGTCACGCGACTGTCTTGGTAAAAAGGAATGGCGTACAGCCTAATCTAAATCAAGTGGCTCTGGAGACAAGATTACACCTGTGCTATCGGCGTAAAGGTGGTCTTCGGGCAAAAACGTAACGCCCCCAAAATTAACCGGTAAATCTACCTCACCTATGCTTTCCCCCTCGGCATTAACTGGGATAGCTGCAACTGCCAGTACACCAATATCCAACTCGGCTAAACTGTCTACTTCACGCACGCTGCCATAAATGACAACACCTTCCCAGTCGTTATCTATGGCAATTTGCGCAGAGGCAGCATCAAACAAAGCACGGCGCGTTGAACCACCACCGTCAACCAAAAGCACTTTACCCGCTCCAGGCTGTGCGAGAACGCGATCAATTAACCCTCTATCCTCAAAGCATTTAATGGTAGTGATTTCCCCACCAAAGGAATAGCGACCACCAAAGCTTGCAAAAATTGGGTCGACGACGTCTACGCTATCTGCAAACAAATCACATAGTTCAGATGTGTTGTATTCCATTATTCCGCCTTTGTTGAATAGAGAGATAAAGATGAAAATCTAAGTCTAGCATAGCATTAAAAAGCCTATTGCAAACGACTGATTTATAGCGATTCATCGAATTTTTGACTTTGATAAAAAATAACGCAAACCCTGTATTTTCAGTCTGCATTGAGCACAAATTTTGCTTAGATTTTGCTTAGTACTATTTTAGAGAATAACAATACGGTGATTATTCACGGACTTTTTGTCGCACCAGTCATAAAAAGGAAAATGTAAGAAAAGTTTCTTTTTTCCGTCACCCACTGGTCACAGACCCACTTTAGCCTGTGCAGTAATTAACCGATAGAGGACAAGGCGATGCTAATGAAATCCTTGACTAAGGTCGACACCGACCTATTTTATCGCCTCTACAAACTGACACTAAAAAGAGACTGTCGCAGTATTATCTGGTTGTCAAAAACTGGCGACGGCTATTTGTACTTCGTTATCGGCATGCTGCTGTGGGCGTTTGAGCCAGAGCATGGAGAGCTTTTCCTATATACAGCGCTGATGGCATATGCGCTGGAGTTACCTATCTATGTGTTGCTTAAGAAAATGTTCAAGCGCCCACGCCCTTGCGATTTTCTAATGAATTTAACAGCACATGTCACGCCTTCAGACAAATTCTCTCTTCCTTCTGGACATACTGCAGCCGCATGGTTAATGGCAAGTATAGTGGCGCACTATTACCCGCCTTTCGCTCTGCTCGCGTATTGCTGGGCAGCACTAATTGGACTATCACGGGTTCTATTAGGTGTGCATTATCCGTCTGATGTATTTGCAGGTACGTTATTGGGTATCACTATTGCATCACTGAGTATTTCTATTTTGGGGTAGTATGAAATTATTGTATGGCGTGCAAGGCACCGGTAACGGTCATATTGCGCGAGCACGAATTATGGCGGCAGCGTTGGCGCACCGCGACGATATTGATGTCGATTTTGTCTTTACTGGCCGTGCGCCAGAAAAGTACTTTGATATGGACATTTTTGGTGACTATCGCACCTTCACTGGGCTTAGCTTTATTACTAAAGGCGGCAAAGTTGATAAATTGGCCACGTTGCGCAATGCGAAAGTGGGGCAATTCGTTAAAGATGTCAAAGCGTTTGATGCCAGTGGTTATGATTTGCTTGTAAATGACTTTGAACCTGTCACCGCTTGGGCAGCGAAACGACAAGCTATACCTTCCATTTCTATCAGTCACCAAGCGGCATTTTCATACGATGTACCTAAAAGTGGAAATACCATTTTCGATACCCTACTTATGAAAATTTTCGCCCCTACACAACTTCAATTAGGGGTGCACTGGTATCATTTCAATCAGCCTATCATTCCGCCATTTGTGTCTGATAAACCAGCGCTTTCTCCGGCCAAAGGCCACGTGCTGGTATATTTGCCGTTTGAAGATATCGACGATATACAGCAGATGCTTGAGCCGTTAAGTGATCAAGAGTTTCACTGCTTTCATCCCGATATGCCTGAAAAACGAGAAGCGGGGCATATTCATTGGAGTCCAACGTCTAAAAACGCATTCCAAAAGTCACTGCAACATTGTAGTGGGGTTATCGCCAATGGTGGTTTTGAGCTATCCAGCGAAGCATTACAATTAGGAAAGAAGCTGTTAATCAAGCCGTTGCATGGCCAGTTTGAACAATTGTCGAATGTTCTTACGCTAAACCAGCTTGACCTATGCCAGACGTTGTTTCAACTGGACACAGACATTGTTGAAGAGTGGCTTGAAGCGCCAGATAATGAAGCCATCGCCTTTCCCGACGACCCAAATTTGCTAATTGATTGGCTTAAAAAAGGTGACTTCAGCGACACGCAAAGCCTGTGCGATGCACTATGGAAAAACGTGCAGTATGGCGATAAAACACGAGAACGATTATTGGCTCTTGCAATTTGACGCCGCAATGCGATGATAACGGCATTTGTCGTCTTCTTCGCGGGATTTTTCGTGTTTAAAAAATCGGTTATTTTTCTGTTAACGCTCACAGCTTTAGGTGGTTGTGGCTATAAGGGTGCCCTATACATTCCAGAGGCGCCTGTTCAAAACGAATCTGCTCAACCGACCTCGCAAACCTCAACAACATCATCAGAGCGCGATAACACCGTCCCTGCATCTACATCTGGAGAACTGAACTAGTGGATTACTTTGCCTATAGCGAAGGGCAGCTTTACGCTGAAAATGTGGCTGTTTCTGACATTGCTGCCACACACGGAACACCGGTATATATCTATTCTCGTGCAACGCTTGAACGCCATTGGCACGCATTTAATGACGCTATTGGTGAGCACCCGCATCTTGTCTGTTATGCTGTAAAGGCAAACTCAAATATTGGTGTTCTCAGTGTATTGGCCAAACTAGGTTCAGGTTTCGACATTGTTTCTGCCGGTGAACTTGCTCGCGTTATTGAAGCGGGTGGCGATGCAGGTAAAGTGGTTTTTTCAGGTGTAGGGAAAAAACATGACGAGATTCGTTACGCACTTCAACAAGGCATTATGTGCTTTAACGTAGAGTCTGAGCCTGAACTTCATCGAATTAACCAAGTTGCCGGTGAGCTTGGTGTTAAAGCCCCCATCTCGTTGCGCATAAATCCCGACGTTGACGCGAAAACGCATCCGTATATTTCAACGGGTCTTAAAGCCAATAAGTTTGGTATTGCGCGAGAACGCGCACTCGCGACTTACGAGCTGGCTGCGTCCCTACCGCACTTAAATGTGGTCGGTATGGATTGCCACATTGGTTCTCAGTTGACGGAAATTGGTCCTTTTGTAGATGCGCTAGAGCGTCTTCTGGTACTCATTGATGAACTTGCAGAACGCGGTATTATCATTGAGCATTTAGACGTGGGCGGTGGACTTGGTGTTACTTACAATGAAGAGCAACCACCTCATCCTAAAGCCTATGCACAAGCAATGGCTGAGAAAATGGTAGGCCGTGAGAATTTAAAGCTAATACTCGAGCCTGGTCGCGCCATTGCTGCAAACGCGGGCATTTTAGTCACCGAAGTTGAATTTATTAAAGAAGGCGAAGAGAAAAGCTTTGCTATTGTTGATGCTGCAATGAATGACTTGCTACGCCCAGCACTTTATTCAGCATGGCAAAAAATTATCCCTGTAAAACAAGAAGCCACCGTTACTTCACGTAAATACGATGTAGTAGGCCCAGTATGTGAAACGGGTGATTTTATTGGGAAAGACAGAGAGTTAGCCATTGAGCCCACCGATTTACTAGCGGTGCGTAGTGCCGGTGCTTATGGCTTTGTAATGGCCTCAAACTACAATAGCCGTTGCCGTCCCGCTGAGATTATGGTCGATGGTGACAAGGCAATTGTGGTACGAGAAAGAGAAAATCAAAAAGATCTCTGGAAAGGTGAGTACAAACTTCCGTAAACTAGGGTCAAATAAATAAGATAGATGCGCTGTTAATGCAGGTTCAATTTTCAAAAATGCACGGTTTGGGTAACGACTTCATGGTGATTGATAACGTTACGCAAAATGTATTTTTCTCAAAAGAAAAAATTCAACAATTGGCAAACCGAAATTTTGGCATTGGTTTCGACCAATTGTTGATGGTTGAACCCCCTTATGATCCCGAACAAGATTTCCATTATCGTATTTTTAATGCAGATGGCTCTGAGGTGGAACAATGTGGTAATGGCGCGCGCTGCTTTGCACGTTTTGTTAAGCAGAAAGGGCTTATTAATCGCAATAAAATTGTCGTAAGTACAAAAGCGGGCAAAATGGTGCTGTACCTCGAAAAAGATGGTCAGGTAACCGTAAACATGGGCAAACCTGAGTTTGAGCCTGCCAATATTCCGCTTAAAGCAAATAAACAAGAAAATACCTACATACTGCGCGTGGGCGAAAGCACCCTGTTTATTGGTTCAGCCTCTATGGGTAACCCCCATTGCGTGATGGAAGTAGACGATGTGGACACCGCCAATGTAGCCGAAATTGGCCCTTTGGTTGAGAAACACGAGCGATTCCCTGAAGGTGTCAACGTCGGTTTTATGCAAATTTTAAACGACTCGCACATTAGATTACGCGTATTTGAGCGTGGCTCGGGTGAAACCCTTGCGTGTGGCAGTGGCGCATGCGCCGCAGTTGCAATTGGCCAAATACAGGGTAAATTAAGCAAAGATGTACGGGTTGATTTACCCGGGGGCAGCTTACGTATTCGTTGGCCAGGGCCAGACAATGTACTTAAAATGACAGGCCCAGCAGAACACGTATACGATGGAACGATAAATTTATGAGCGATGTATCAGGGCAATCTAGCGCCACGAAAATCATAGAGCCATTTACAGACACCTCAGGTTTGTCACCTGAAGATGTTAGGGCCTTCTTGTTAGAAAACCCTGAGTTTTTTGCTCAGTATCCCGATCTTCTTGAAAAGATAAAGCTACCACACGAGCATAAAGGCAGCGTGTCGTTAGTTGAAATTCAAAGCGAGCAGTTGCGTAAGAAAGTCAGACAGCTTAATTACAAGCTCACGCAACTGGTCACCATTGCTAAGCAGAATGAAAAGATATACCGCGTTTATACAGACTTAAACGTTCAGTTGTTACGTTGTGAAAGCGTGGCAGAAGTGCAGTTTACGCTTGAAGACGTTCTGCAAGAGCGCTTGCAGCTATCCTCTGCCGTTATTAAGAGTTTCAAGGGTCCTCACGCAATACCTGAGCTGCAGAGACGCTTGTTTACTGAAAAGCGCTTTAAGAACACCAATTTCTTTTTTGGCCGCCTCTCTCAGCATGAGCGCCAGTTGTTATTCTCAGAAAGCCCCGCTGAGTCAGTTGCATTAATGTTACTGGGCGATAATCGCGACCTTGGCATTTTGGGTATTAGCAGTAGCGATGCAAGCCACTTCACACCAGACATGGATACACTACTTCTCCAACAGCTTCAGCAAGTGCTCAATATCATCTTGCCTGAAATGATGGGATACTAAATTTCGTGTCTACGGACGCTCTCATTAGTGATTCTTGTCAGCACTGGCTGGAAAAATTTCTTCTCCATCTGCAAGTAGAGCGCGGGCTTTCACCTCATACGCTTTCAAATTATCGGCGTCAGCTAACAGAAGTCGCCAAATTACTTGGGCTTTACGAATGGTCTGGGCTCACGCCAAGCGATATAAAACGCGTTATGGCAGATGCGAAAATGTCCGGTCACAGCGCGCGTAGTATCGCTCTTCGCTTGTCGGCATTACGAACCTTCTGTCAATATCTCATTGATCAGCAACAATTATTCAGTAACCCCGTTGAAGGGATCCAAGCCCCTAAACAAGGCAAGCCCCTCCCCAAGCAACTCAGCGTTGATGAAATGCAACAGCTGCTCAACGCCACACCACAAAGTAGTGATGATGACGAAGGTATGCAGTTGCGGGATATCGCCATGTTCGAGTTGCTTTATGGGTGTGGCCTGCGATTAAGTGAACTCACTGGATTAAACTTAGCTGATTGCCTGAAAGATGGCACAGTAAAAGTGATGGGGAAAGGCAGTAAACAACGAATATTGCCCCTTGGCCGGCAAGCCCAAAAAGCCCTTAATGCGTGGCTTAAAGTACGCCCCGCTTACGCATCAATGTATGAGAGCGCTGTCTTTGTCAGCAAGCGGAAAACACGAATTTCAAACCGGCAAGTGGCAAATAGGCTAAATAAGATGGCCGAGGCTCAGTCGCTGTCGCAAAAAGTTAGTCCTCACAAACTGCGCCATTCTTTTGCAACACACGTACTAGAGTCGAGCGGCGATTTACGTGCGGTTCAAGAATTGTTGGGTCATGCCAATTTATCTACCACGCAGGTATACACCCACCTTGATTTTCAGCACCTCGCTAATGTTTACGATGCCACGCATCCACGCGCACACAAAAAATAAAGGCCCATACCATGCAGTTTTTTAGATCGTTGAACAACGTAAAGGCCATGACCTTCGACCTCGACGATACGCTTTATGATAACGAGCCCATTATTCGTCGAGCCGAGCAAGCTCTTCAATCTCATATCGCTCAGCATCATCGCAATGCAGCTGACCTTACGCCACAAGACTGGCTTGAGCTCAAACGCGCAGCCATCACTAAAAATCCTCGTCTTGCATCTGACATGGGCCAATTACGTCGTGTTGTGCTTAGCGCTGCGTTATCTGGCACACCTGCAAATGCGTTATCAGTTAACCCTACCCAAGATGCAAACTTACGTAATACTGTTGATGATTGCTTTCATTGCTTTTACGACGCAAGAAGTGACTTTGCTCTGACAGTCGATGTTCATGACACACTCGATAAACTGAGTCAGCACCTACCGCTCATTGGTATCACCAATGGCAATGTAAACACGCAAAAAGTCGGGCTAGACAGCTATTTTGAGACCATTTTACATGCCAGTGTGGCGCGCCCAATGAAGCCCGCTGCCGACATGTTCAATGAAGCAGCGTCGCGTTTGAAAGTAAAACCAGCGCATATCTTACATGTGGGGGACAACATCATTAAAGACGTGCTGGGCGCTATTAATGCAGGCTATCAGGCGGCGTGGTTTGCCTGTAACCGTCCTATGCAGTTGTCGTTGGAACCAGTATCAGTACTACCGCACGTTCAGCTTGATTCGTTACAGGAACTCGTTCAATTTGTATAACGATTTCCGACCTTTTGCGATACGTTAAAGGTCGATAAGCCTCATTCGTAGGGCGTATAGATTTCTTTGTTCACCCGTTATACACTGAAATTTGTGTCGTCGTTTTTGTGTCCTCATGGAAAAACCAGCAGTCTCGAAGTCAAGGTCGCAACATGCGCCCAATGTGGATCAATCAATAACCCGTGTACATGAGCATACACAGAGAGGTGGTTCACTGTGGCCATTTAAGCCCATGTCTGGGCTATATTGCGACGTATTTCTTATCCTATCTTGGCTTGCAGTGTGGCAAATTGGACGCTTAGTTGAATACACTGAACACGCCAGTGTGTGGTTTCCTGCTGCTGGCTATACACTTGCATGCTTTTTAGTGATTGGTTGGCGCGCGCTCGTGCCTATTATGATAGCTGCCATTGCCATTACCGTCTGGAACGGGCATCACTACTCCCTACCGCTGAGCAATAGCGAACTCATCTGGGGCGGCTTTTTGTTCGGCATTGCCCACATCATTCCATATTTCGCTGGGGCAAGCGTACTTGGTCACCTTTTAAGAAAACCCGACGTTACTACACCTTTGTTAATCGTTTCATTTTTAATGATTGGTTGCGTTTCTTCCTTAATTGCCACACAACTCGTTATTGGTTCTCTTGTGGTCACAAGTCAAATGCCTGCGGCAGATGTGAAAGACGCCATGTTACCCTTTTGGATTGGTGATATGGCCGGTGTTGTAGTACTTGCGCCACTGTTTACTGGTTTTTTAGTGAAGGTGTGTGCTGCGCCTAAGATAGATTTACTGGCATTCTCCAGTAACAATCCACCTCATTTAACACGCTATTTCAAGAAAGTGGCGATTAACGTAGCGCTAATCGTTTTGGTTATGTTACTGGCAAAAATTACGCAGTCTCGCGATAGTGCATTTGCTATATTTTTTCTCGCCATTACTCACATGTGGATAGCCTGCACCGAAAGCACTAAACGCAATGTCATTAGCCTGGCCATTAGTAGCCTTTGTATTGTATTACTCGTGCATACACTCGCCTTAATGGACTACGTAAAAGTGTATCAATTCGCCCTAAACGTTATTGCTGCCAATGCCTTATTTGGTATAGCCATTCCCCAATTACAAGCGGACAATGCGTTGTTAAAAGACCGCGTATTTGTAGATTCGCTTACTCAGGCTTACACACGAGAATATTTAGCACAACGCAGTGCACTTGAAATGGCACAAAGTCGTGAATCTGGTAATTCACTTTATTTCGTCATGTTCGATTTAGATAAGTTTAAGCGAATTAATGATGAATTGGGGCATGTTGACGGGGATGAAGCGCTGCGCAATTTGAGCCAAGTGACCAAAAGTGCGCTACGTAAAACCGATGTATTTGCGCGTTTCGGAGGTGATGAATTTGTCTTGCTTTTGCCTAATATCAGCAAACAAAACGCGCTTAATTTAGTAGAAAGAGTACGTGAAGGCATAAATGCGATCACTGTTTCCAATGTCGCATTGTCATCGAGCTTCGGCGTCACACTGATGCAACAAGACGACTCACTAGAAACTTTAATTCAGCGCGCTGATCGCGCGCTTTACGCGTCAAAAGAAAAAGGCGGTAATACCATTACTCTTATTTGAGACCAACGCGCAGCGCACGCCTTTGATTTAAACCTGCGAGTTGTCTTCAAGTACGTTTTGTCGCATTGACTCACATGGACTCTGACAAACCGGTCTCCCAACGACTTTGGCAGGCACACCCACCACGGTAACGTGTGGCGGAACATTATCAAGCACGACACTACCCGCGCCCACTTTTGAACCTTCGCCAATTTCAATATTACCCAAAATTTTAGCACCTGCGCCAATGAGCACACCTTGGCGTATTTTTGGATGACGATCGCCCGACTCGTTACCTGTACCGCCCAGTGTCACACTTTGTAAAATAGACACATTGTCCTCAATAACTGCGGTTTCACCTACGACAATGCCGGTCGCATGGTCGAACATGACTCCACTGCCAATGCGTGCAGCAGGATGAATATCAACCCCAAAACTTGCTGAATTTCGGCTTTGAAGAAAGAGCGCTAATTGATGTCGACCATGCACCCATAAATAGTGAGCCATGCGGTGAACTTGAACTGCGTGAAAACCTTTAAAATGCAGCAGTGGAGTTAAGTAGTCATTCACTGCAGCATCGCGGTTTTTTACCGCAAGAATATCGGCTGTCGCCGCTTCACTGATGCCGGGTTCAAGTAGATAGGCTTCATCAAATACTTCTCTAATGGCCAGTGCAGGCATGACGTCATCAGCCATTTTATTCGACAAAATGAAGCTTAATGACGACTCAAAATTATGATGCGCTAACACACTGGCATGCACATAACTCGATAGCAACGGTTCACTATCGGCAACAACTTGCGCTTCTTGTTTAAGCGTCGACCAAAAGTCGATGGGCGTAGAAAGTGCTGTCATGAGCATGGTCCAATTTGGTTTGAGCGTTGAAAAGAGAGAAGCTGTTCGTACTTATATCGATTGAATGTATTCAACTTAGCAACAACCCTGTGGATTGTGCGAAGTAGTGTACCTAAGTTTACTGCGTTTCAGTACTCGTGTTGTACCCATCAAGCGCAGAATTCGATCAACTTATCGAACTGTTTCGTTATTAGTTATTACTAAAGATTGGGGCTCACGACAGAAAGCCAAGTCATGCGGTTCAACGGGTACAAAACTGGACTGTATAAATTCACAGGCAGCTGGCATAATACTTGTTTCTTAAAAATCGCTAAAATAGGTGTCACACTATGGATGTATCTCGACTGCTAGACGAGCTTAACGATAAACAACGTGAAGCGGTAGCAGCCCCATTATCGAATGCCCTTGTATTGGCTGGCGCGGGTAGTGGTAAAACGCGCGTACTGGTACATCGCATTGCATGGTTAATGGAAGTCGAAAACATCGCACCATTCTCAATTTTAGCCGTTACGTTTACTAATAAAGCAGCAAAAGAAATGCGCGGCCGCATTGAATCGCTGATGGGGCGCAGCCTCCACAATATGTGGATTGGTACTTTCCACGGTCTCGCTCATCGCTTGTTACGCGCTCACCATGCTGAGGCTAACCTACCCGAAAACTTTCAGATTATCGACTCAGACGATCAATACCGTCTTATTCGACGCATTCTTAAAGCCATGAATTTGGACGAAAAGCATTGGGCTCCGCGACAAATCCAGTGGTACATCAATGGCAATAAAGACGAAGGGCTACGCCCTCAGCACATAGAAACGCATGGCGATCATATTCAAAAAACCATGCGTGAAGTATACGCGGCCTATCAAGATGCCTGTGACCGTTCGGGTCTCGTCGATTTTGCTGAGTTATTGCTACGCGCACATGAACTGTGGGCGAAAAACCCAGAAGTATTGGCTCACTATCAACGCCGTTTTCGCGCGGTACTTGTTGACGAATTTCAAGATACCAACAATATCCAATACGCTTGGCTACGCATGCTTTGCAGCGGTGAAAATAACAACATCATGATTGTAGGTGATGACGACCAGTCTATATACGGTTGGCGCGGTGCTAACGTAGATAATATTCAGCACTTTCTTAAAGACTTTAATCAACCAACCACCATTCGTCTTGAACAAAACTACCGTTCTACAGGTAACATTCTTAAAGCTGCCAACACGGTTATTGACAACAACACCGGTCGTTTAGGCAAAGAGCTATGGACTGAAGATGCTCAGGGTGAGCTGATTTCTGTTTATGCCGGTTTTAACGAACTTGATGAAGCCCGTTTTATTGTGTCGAAAATTAAAGACTGGCTTAACCAAGGTAATGCCCTAAGTGATACCGCTATTTTGTATCGCAACAACGCACAGTCGCGCGTGCTAGAAGAAGCACTGCTGCACGAGGGATTAGCTTATCGTATATACGGGGGCTTGCGCTTCTTCGAACGCCAAGAAATCAAAGACGCACTGGGTTATATGCGTATGGTTAGCCACCCGCACGATGACGCAGCCTTTGAGCGTGTAGTTAATACACCCAGTCGCGGTATTGGAGAAAAAACCCTGTCTCAGGTGCGTGACACTGCCAGAGCCCACAACTGTTCGATGTGGCAGGCCTGTCAGCTACTTATCAACGAAGGCGGTTTCAAAGGTCGCGCGTTAAACGCAATACAAAGTTTTGTGCTGCTCATTACTGAATTAGAACAGGCCACGTTGGATGAGCCTTTGGATCAGCAAGCCGATAAGGCAATAAGGCAATCAGGTCTTTACGCCATGTATCAAGCGGAACGCGGAGAAAAAGCACAGGCTCGTCTAGAAAACTTAGAAGAACTGGTGAGCGCCTGTAAAACCTTTATTGTGCCTGAAGAGGCGGAGGAAATGACTCCGCTGGCAGCATTCCTCGCCCACGCATCTCTTGAAGCTGGAGAAACTCAGGCCGATACTGATCAAGACGCTGTGCAAATGATGACTATTCATACCGCGAAAGGTTTAGAGTTTCCGCTTGTGTTTATGGCGGGGGTTGAAGAAGGTATGTTCCCAAGCCAAATGACAAATGATGAACCCGGCAGAATGGAAGAAGAACGCCGCCTGTGCTATGTAGGTATGACGCGAGCTATGCAAAAGTTGTATATAACTTATGCAGAAAGTCGTAGATTATATGGTCAAGATAAGTATCATACGGCGTCACGATTTATTCGTGAAATGCCAGCCGACTGTGTTGAAGAAGTGCGATTAAAATCAACCATTTCTCGACCGGTTCACAATCGTTTTAGCCAAGCTACGTCACATGCAAGCTTTGAAGAAACGGGGTTCCAGTTGGGTGAACGTGTGGTACATCGCAAATTTGGCGAAGGCATTGTACTGAATTACGAAGGTAGCGGAGAACACGGTCGTGTTCAAGTGAACTTCGATGAGTTTGGCAGTAAATGGCTCGTCCTCGCCTACGCTAAGCTGGAGAAAGCGTAGAACTAAAAGTGTGGCAAGGTAGCCCAAACCATAGTTGAAATGTATGCAGCAAAACGTGCTGATCATCGAAAACGGTGAAAGCAACCTTGAATTAATTGCGAAACTTGTGCGTCGTGCGGGACTTACTCCTGTGGGCGCAACATCGCTAATTGAAGGGCGTGCACGCTTTAAACAAAATATGCCCGAATCGTTTCTGTGCGCTATTGTTGCCTACTCGTTGCCTGATGCCAAACAAGGGCAAGCTATCGATTTTGCTGCTAACGCGTTCATTCCTACCATTGCCACAACAGAAACACTCGACAGCGCTATTCGCGACAAAGTGTTAGAGCGCGATGTCGTCGACTATGTGCCAAAAGAAAACTCGCAAAACTACGACTACTTAAGCCGCCTTATTGGTCGGCTAGAAAAAAACAAATCCACCGGCGTTATTGTCGTGAGTACAAATCGCTTATTGCGTACCCGCACAGTGTCGCTATTGCAACGCCACAACTTTATGGCCTTTGAGTGCCTTACCGCCACAGACGCTATGCAGCGACTGGCAGAACACAATAACATTAAGCTTGTTATTACCGACAACACACTGCCTGATATGACAGGTACCCAGTTTGTTGCGAGTCTACGAAAAGCCTTTTCAAAAGAACAATTGGCCATCATGGGCATTGCTGGCGGTAAAGGCATGCTGATGTCAGCGCACTTTATCAAAAGTGGTGCGAATGACTTTTTACGCGTGCCTTATTGCCATGAAGAATTTCTCTGCCGTGTGATGCAAAACGTAGAGTACATTGAAAGTGTTGAAGAAATTCGTCGTGTAGCCAACACCGATTACCTTACAGGCTTACCAAATAGACGTCATTTTTTCTACATGGTGACGGTTCAGCATCAGTTGCTTTCACAGCATCACGCACTTGCGCTTATTGACCTAGACTTTTTTAAGTCAATCAACGACACACACGGGCACGACGCCGGCGATATTGTGTTAAAAGCGATGGCTGCTTTGATCGAGTTTTATTTTCCTGACGAAATCATTTCCCGCTTTGGTGGTGAAGAATTTTGTATTTATCTGCCAAACACGCCTCTTGATGAAGCCTGCGAGCGACTGGAAGCGTTTAGAAAAGTGGTTGAAGCAGAAGTCATCCAATTACCCAGCACCGACATTAAAGTCACGTGCAGTATTGGTGTTTGCGGTACTCAAACCCAGCGCATTGACAAATTACTCAGCCTTGCCGATAAGCAGCTTTATGCCGCTAAGAACAGTGGCCGAAACCGGGTAATGTGCGAAGAACCTGACGCCCCCCAACTCGAGCAGGCGTCATTGCTCTAGTTATTCTACGGCGAGCTTTTGTGCTTGTTTTTGTTTGCGGTAGTGCACTAAAGAATCGGCACTAAACAAAACAAGTGCACACCATACAAATCCGAATGTTACCAAACGCGCTTCTTCAAGAGGCTCCGAATAGAGGTAGACGGCAAGAATAAACATCAGCGTTGGACCGATATACTGAAAAAAGCCCAAAGTTGAATACATGATGCGTCTAGCGGCCGCGGTAAAACACAACAGTGGTGCCGTAGTTACAATGCCGGCGGCTAAAATATACAAGTTCAAGCTGGTGTCGTTGACAAACAAGTTGCTGTACTCAGAGCCATAGAAACACCAATAAAAAAGCGCTAATGGCGATAACATTAGGGTTTCTATAAACAAGCCAGGTAAGGAGTCCACCGCCACTTGTTTACGCAATAAGCCATAAACACTGAAACTACCTGCTAATACCAGCGCAATCCAGGGAACCTGCCCATAGGAAAATACCAGAATTGCTACGCCAATAACGGCAAGCCCTACTGCCACACGCTGCAGGTTTCTAAGCCTTTCGCCCAAAAACAATCGACCTAAAAACACGTTTATTAAGGGGTTGATGTAGTAGCCCAAGCTGGCATCTAAAATATGGTCATTGTTAATAGCCCATATGAACAACAGCCAATTCGCCCCCAATAAGAGGCCTGCGACGAACAGTATTTGCATAACGCGTTTGTTTTTAAACGCCGCCAGTACTTTTGGCCATTGCTTAAGTGCCGCGATAAGCCCGACAAGTAGAACAACCGACCAAATGACACGATGCATCAAGATTTCAGCTGCGGGTAGTACCATAAGTTGCTTGAAATAAACGGGCGCAACACCCCACATGCTATAGGCTGCAATTGCGCAAATGACGCCGACCTGTGCGGCATTGGTTGGCTTAGACAAAGAAGTCTCCGACATTCAAAAAGGGCGAGAGGCGCGTATTGTTTATCAGCCTATTCTAATACACAACCTCTTTTGATTTCCTATCAGGCAAAACGGTGTGGAAACGCGACGTAAGGCGTACCTTTGTGCGATACGCTTTACGTTGATGCTCACCCTAGAGAAAGACGGGTTATAAAAGGAAAAGTGTTCCGAGCCCTAAGAAAGCAACAAAACCGACAATGTCAGTCACGGTAGTGAGAATAACCGAGCCCGATAATGCCGGGTCAATTTTCAGTTTATCGAGGATAACGGGCACAAAAACACCAGCCAGCGCCGCAGCCACAATGTTAAAGAGAATGGCTAAACAGATGACCACACCTAACATCACATCGGTAAACCAAAAATACGCCACAATGCCGATGACGAGCGCCCAAATAACACCGTTAACGCCACCGACCTTAAGCTCTTTCACCATAAGAGCGCGTAAGTTAGCTGGCGTGACCTGCCCTAAAGCAAGCCCTCGCACTATCAAAGTAAGCGTTTGACTACCAGCAATGCCGCCCATACTCGCAACCACGGGCATTAATACTGCCAATGCCACTACTTGCTGCAATGTGCCTTCAAACAATCCTATAAACCACGACGCCAAGAAAGCGGTAAGTAAGTTTATTCCGAGCCATAATGCTCTATTGCGCGCGCTTTTCGCCACAGGCGAGAATAAATCTTCGTCTTCATCCATACCTGCCGATGCCATCACTTGGCGCTCGTAAAACTCATTAACCAACTCACTGGCAGAGGTAACATCTAGACGCCCTAGCAGCTTGTTGTTCTCATCCACGACTGGCAGCGAAGCCAATCCAGAACGCTGGACTAATAACGAGGCATTCATAGTGTCATCAGCCCCCTGAATGGTCGTTACGGTTTCTTCTGATAAATCGAACAACGACACGTGATCTTGGGCGGTAAACAAGTGACTGATTTTCACTAGCGCTGAAAATTGACCGGAGCGGTTTACCAAAAAAATACTGTCACAATGCTGAGGAATATCGCAACGTAATAGTCGTAGCCCTTCACGTACCTTGGCATTAGAAGGCAATACTAATTGCTCGTGGTTAACCCAGTGTCCAATTTGATTATCGGGGAACTGCGTGGCTTCTCTAAAATATTTTCGCTCTTTCGAGTCGAGTGACTCATACGCCATATCCACTAAACGCTTTGGTAGCGAGTCTAGCAGTTCGAGTAAGTCTTCAGCGTCAATATCTGCAAAAATAGAGGCCCACTCATTGTGTGGCGTGTTATCGATAAGAATTTCACGTGGGTCGCTACGCATTTCGACTAACACATCGAGTTTACGGTCGCGGGGGATCCCCTCCCACACTGCCAAACGTTTTTCGACAGGAAGTGATTCAAGCAAAGTGGCAATATACACATCATCTTGGCCACTTAGGGTGGCCAACAACGTTGCGGGGTCGTCACCCATGCTGTCGGTAACGATTTCTTCGATTAAATCTGGTAATGGCTCTGCCATGCTACACCTCCTGTTAAAGCACTTTTATGTCGCACTCTTTCGAGACGAAAGCGCCTGCGCACTTCTCTTGTGGGCCAGTTGCCATAGATGGGGCGTAAGACAGCGAAATACGTTGTGATCGCGAAGTAATATTAACCTAACATGTAAGTACCGGTGCCAAACGCGATGTGATCACCTTTTTCGTTGTGAAGCTCCATTCTGCACACGACCAACTTGCTCCCTTTTCGAATAATAGATGCGGTTGCGATAAATTGCTCGCCCCTTCCGGGTCTTAGATAGTCAACGCGCATATCTACCGTTCCCATAGTGGGCAAACGGACGTGCAGTTCACTGAGAGCATCTTCCTCGGTTTGCTTGATGGTTTCGATAATGGCTACCAGACCACCAATGGTATCGAGCATAGTTGCGGTGACACCGCCATGCAGAATTTTTTGCATTGGATTACCCGTGAGGGATGATTGCCACTCAAGCTGCAATTGCACCTGTGTATCGGCGCCTTGCCCTTGCGTAATAAACTTCAATCCTAGCAACTGGTTAAACGGCATAGTATCACGAAAGAGCGCAATTACATGCGTTATCATTGCACTGTGCGTGAGTTTATTCGGTGTAGCAGAGACATCTGTGTTCATATCATGTTCCATTAAATACAGGCAGTTACATCACACTACTACTATTTCTGTCTCGCGATAAAATTCTTCGCACCAATATACGCTTATTACTTTCATTAATTGGATTAGTTGAATGCGCACTCGCCCAGCTCGCACGCTCATTATTTGTTCGCTTTAACGATACATCAGGCAACGAAAACCCAACGCGCTTGCAGTGTGACGAATTTACGCTGAATTTTAGTCTAGTTTTTGCAATTGCCCCGTGAAGCGCGCGACAAAAACGCGTAAAATCCCGCAGCATGACAACTGCAATAGCTAACTCAACACCTGCTAGCCCAATAATCAGTTCACCAACACCAGAACGCGTTTTAAAAGATGTATTTGGTTACGATGAATTTCGCGATGGGCAAGGCGAAGTAATACACCATGTTTGTAATGGTGGAGATGCCTTGGTGTTGCTGCCCACAGGTGGCGGCAAGTCACTTTGCTACCAAATTCCAGCATTAGTGAGAGAAGGTACAGCCATCGTCGTGTCTCCGCTTATCTCGCTAATGCAAGATCAGGTTGAACAACTCAATGCCCTCGGTGTTCGCGCAGCCTACTTAAATTCGACATTAGAAGCCGATGAGCAAGCGCGAATTAATGACGATTTACAAGCCGGAAGACTCGACTTGTTGTATGTGTCACCTGAACGCCTAATGCAGTACTATTTTCAACAGTCGCTAAACCATGCCGATATTGCATTGTTTGCCATAGACGAAGCACATTGTGTGTCTCATTGGGGTCACGATTTTCGACAAGATTACCGCGCCCTTGGGCAAATTAAGTCTCGCTTTCCCACTATTCCCGTTATTGGGTTAACCGCAACAGCAGACTCTGCCACACAGGTCGACATACTGACTCAACTTAACCTTAACGAACCCTTGGTATACAAAGGCAGTTTCGACCGCCCCAATATTCGCTATCGCGTAATGAGCAAGTACAAAGCGTTCGACCAGGTAGTTGCCTACGTCAAGCAGCAAGAAGGCAGTGGTATCATTTATTGTAATAGCCGCGCCAAAGTCGATGACTTACACGCTAAATTATTTCGCCAAGGTTTTCGCTGTGCAGCCTACCACGCCGGAATGGACAACGACGAAAGAGAGTTAGTACAGCGTCAGTTTCTTAACGACAAAATTGACATCGTTGTGGCAACTGTTGCCTTTGGTATGGGCATCAACAAATCTAATGTGCGCTATGTTGTTCATCATGACGTACCTCGCAGTGTAGAAAGCTATTATCAAGAAACCGGACGTGCTGGGCGTGACGGGCTCGAATCAGAAGCCCTATTATTGTTTGATGAAAAAGACGCAGCGCGTGTGAAGCAATGGATTGAGCAAGGTGAAATTGCCGAGCGCAATCAAATTGAACTGCAAAAATTTGCAGCCATGGAAGCCTTTTCAGAAGCGCAGACCTGTCGTAGGCAGGTTTTACTTAACTACTTTTCACAATTTAGTGACAGCGCTTGTGGCAACTGCGATATCTGCTTGGACCCACCAAAGATGGTTGACGGCCTAGTCATTGCGCAAAAAGTACTGTCTTGTGTACTTCGTCTATCTCAGCAGGCTTCAAGCCAGTACGTTATTGATGTGCTCAGAGGAAAACAACTACGCCGACTGCAAGAGGCGGGGCACCACCAGCTGTCTACATACGGAATTGGCAAAGATAAGTCAGACAGCTACTGGCACAACATCATTAACCAGCTGGTTCACAAAGGGCTTATTCGCGTTGATATTACTGCCCACGCCGCGCTAAGACTTACCGAAGCTGCCCGACCTGTGCTAAAAGGCGAAGTAGCCGTGCAATTGGCGGTGCCACGACTTGAGTTCAAACCAGACAAGAAAAAAGCAAAACAAGCACCAGCAAATTACGACAGAACTTTATTTACCCGTCTTAAGCATTTGCGAAAAGTATTGGCGGAAGAGAATGAAGTCCCTCCTTATGTGGTATTTAGTGACGCCACCTTAGTGGATATGGCGTGTAAATTACCTACTAGCCGCAATACCATGCTTGAAGTCAGTGGTGTAGGCCAAACCAAGCTAGAGCGCTATGGTGAGGCCTTTATTCAGCTAATTAGCGATTATATAAGCAGAGATAGTTAGGCGTACGCGTATTCTCCACCCTTCTCAAGCGCCGCTTTATAAGCGGGGCGTGCGTGAACGCGTTTTACGTAGCTTTGAATTGCGGCGAAGTCTTTTGCTCTGCCACTTGCCACCAAAGATTCTAGCGGGAAGATCATTTGTACGTCGGCGCCCGTTGGCTCATCGCCCGCAAACCACGTATTTTTGGAAAGGTACGATTCAACATAGCGTAAGCTTTGTGCCAAGTTAGGCCCGTAATACGCATTTAAGATGCCATCGACCAATTTATCTGTAATGGGTTTGATAAAAAACGGTTTTGAGCCTTTTTGACGCGCTTTCTCTAGTACCAAGTTAGCCACCAGAGGTGGCATCAGCGAGCCTTCTGCAAAATGTAGCCAAAACCAATACTGCTGCAACGCTTCAGCCTCAGTGGGCGTTACAAATACGTCTTTAGCGTAGTTGTTAACCAAATACTCAACAATGGCCCCCGACTCTGCAATTGCACCGTGCGGAGTGGATAACACCGGAGAGCGACCAAGAGGGTGAACTGCACGTAGCGAGTCGGGTGCAAGGTTTGTCACACTATCGCGTTGATAAAACGCGATGTCATAATCTACTTCTAGCTCTTCCATTAGCCATAAGATTCGCTGAGAGCGCGAGTTATTTAGATGGTGCAGTGTTAGCATAGTTGTTCCTTAAGACGCTTCGATTAACGCGATTATTATTGTGATGTATTATGTCTATTGTTATACACCGTTTTTTGCACGCTGGTTTAATTAAGGCGCGCCTTTACAAATTTTAGGTAAGTCCATCATGTCACAACTGACGAAAAACGCCGTTTTAGATAACACAACCCTTACTGAAAACAGTGTTGAAATACGTCTACCCTTACCCCCTACGCCTTTGAAAACACAACAATGGGTTAATGAATTCTCGGCCTTATTCGGTTTTACGCAGTCAGAGCCTGACTGGGGAGCAGACCGTTTTCAATTGGTACTGAATGCACAAACTGATGACGCGTCGCTAAGGTGTATTCTGTGCGTAGAATGGCTATGCGAAGCCATATGGCTTGAGCCGATTGGAACACATAATGATCCTCATCTGCTTTTACGCTATTTACATCAAGCATAGCCATCCGATTCATTCACCATCGCAGGCTTGTTAACAAGATAAAAGCATAAATGGTTAAATAATGGTGACTCATCGCACTAAGGTAAGCGTAGTCATGAAATGTTTTTGACGTTTGCCCAACTCTAGTATTAATCTATTTAAAAACACATATTTAATTACTACAAAAACAATGAATCATTTTGTATGTGCAAGCCAAATTTGTGCAAGCCAATGCTGTGCAAAATCACTACGCCATGGACTTAGCGTGTCTAAGTTTGGTCTTTAATCAATGCCTTTCATCTCTCTAACAAAGACTACCCTATTATTTTTGCTTTGCCAGATAGTGACGAATGTGGCTTTTGCCAGTAGCACTACGCTTAGTGTTGACGAGTCATTTGAGCGCGCCACAGTCAATGACCATGCATCAATTATTATTGCACCGAATAGCGCCACTTATTTTGATATATTGAGAGGTGCAGTAAACAGCAATAGCGTTGTTTCTAAAGAAAAAAATCAACGCTTGTGGTTCTCAACTAATTTACACCACAGTGGTTATAGTGCCATTCCTCTTGTGCTTAATATCGACCGATTAAATGTTGATGATCTACAGATTTATCTGCTTGATGACAGCGAACGCATCATTCGCTCTTATCGCTATCAAGCCAGTAAAGGTGATTACTCATTACGCCAGCCTCTGCCCACCATACGATTACCCTTTACGCTGCAGCCGTACCAAAATGCAAGGCTGCTCATTGGCGTTCAAGACAAAGGGCTTACGCAATTTCCCATGGTTATCTGGGAACGCGATCTGCTAAAGCAGCATGACACCAATATGCTCACTTTACTTGGCGCGGTATCAGGTATGCTGTCGTTAATTGCATTTTATTTCTTGTTTTCGTACGTTCAGCAACGCATGCCCACGCGCTTTTGGTTGACTATGTCTTCCTTGGTATTGCTCGCGTTACTTTTTATTACCCAAGGCGGTTTATCGCTGTGGCCAAGTTTAACTAATGCCATAGAACTCGCGTTTATTGTGTGCTTTTGCATGCTATTGCTGTGTATTGGTAAAGTCACCCATCACCTTTTTGAGCGAATTCCGTTTGTCCTTAGGGCAATCAATTTCATAATTCCTGTTGCCGTTACCGTCTATAGTTTTACCTTAGACACTTATGCCATCACCTTAGCAATACTATTGATGATGGCCTGCATGGGGCTCTACCATGTTTTTCTGGCTCAACTGTTTAGAGATAAAGACAGTATTGCAGTTAGCCGCACATACTCAGTGGCATGGCTGTCGTTCTTTGCGTTTTATGCCTTAGTGGTATTGAATCTCTTTGGTGACTTAGTCTACACCGTACAATCGACCATCGGCATGCTGTTCTTCCTTACCACAGGGTTTATGTGTTTTGGTTTTGCGGTTATCACAAAAGAACGCTCACTCAATCAAAAAAAGCTCTCAAACCAAGCAGAAACTATTGAGAACTTAAACCACTTCTATGACCTCTTTAGAAATTCAGCGGAAGGTCACTATACGTCCACTTGGGACGGCGAGCTTATTTCTGTTAATCCAGCCATGTGTAAGGTGTTTGGTTATCAAAATGAAGCACAGATGCTCAGCGAAGCAGCAAGCACGAAAGCATTTTATGCCAACCCTGAAGACCGACATATTCTACTTGGAGAAATATCTCATCAGGGTCACGTGACAGGAAAGGAAATTAGAGGCAAACGACAAGATGGTAGCGAATTTTGGTTCTCACTTTCCTGTCAAATAAGAGAGAACGACGATGGCAACTTTTTATTTGGTTCAATAATCGATATTACTGAGAAAAAACAATCTGACCTAAGTCTTCAATATTTGGCCACTCACGACTCGCTCACAGGTGTCTATAACCGCCGACAATTTGAAACCGAATTTAAAGCGAAGGTGGCTAAGTGTGGTGCACTACCAACCTGCTTACTGTTTCTCGACTTAGACCGTTTCAAAGTGGTGAACGATACTTGCGGTCATAAAGCCGGTGATGTACTTATTAAAGATATTGCCCGATTGATTGAAAATAGCCTAAATCCAAACGCCTTACTTGCGCGTTTAGGCGGTGATGAATTCGGTATTATTTATACCGATACTGACGAAGATGAAGTGTATTTAAGTGCTATCAGGATCCTTAACGCGGTACAGGCCTATCGCTTTATGTGGGATAACCGCATTTTCAATTTAGGCGTTAGTATAGGCATGGTGGTGTGTGATGACCCTACCGTCAGCGCTGGCAATTACCTCAGTATGGCAGATGCAGCGTGCTACTTTGCCAAGGAGCAAGGCAGAAACCAAGTTCACAAATATAATAAAGATGACGAAAGTATGCAGCGCTACCAGCGAGAGCTCGACTGGGTCTCATCAATTAACCTAGCCTTAGAAGAAGGTCGTTTTGCACTTTACTATCAATCGCTTAGGCCACTTAACAAACCGAACGATGGTCACTATTACGAAGTACTCTTGCGACTTCATGAAGCCGATGGACGCATTGTAGAGCCTGCTAATTTTTTACCCACAGCAGAACGTTTTGAAATGAACGTAAGTGTTGATAAATGGGTCGTTACTAATACGTTTAAATGGTTGGCTGATAATCCGCAACATTTGGCTGAGCTTAAACGCTGTAGTATCAACCTCAATTGCCACTCTCTAGCTGACAGAGACTTTACGCTATTTATATTAAATGCGTTTGAAACTTATGGTATTCCCTACCATAAAATTTGCTTTGAAGTTATCGAGTCTGTAGCCATTATCAAGATGGAAGACACGCTTAACTTTATGCAAACTTTTAATCGTTTAGGTTGTTCTTTTGCCCTGGATGATTTTGGCAGCGGCTTTTCCTCATACAGTTACTTGAAGAGTTTACCTGTAAGCTTGGTGAAAATTGACGGTATGTTTATCAAAGATATGCTCAACGACAGTGTCGATACCGCTATGGTTGCCTCAATCAACGATGTGGCAAAAGCAATGGGAATGCAGACCGTAGGCGAATTTGTAGAAAGTGATGCAATAATGGCGCAACTGGGCAAAATGGGAATTGATTTTGCCCAAGGCTACGGTGTGTCTAAGCCTGCTCCACTATCAGAATTTACGCCACTGTAATAACGCATAAAAAAGAGTGATATCACAACACCCCTAAATTGGACGAAAACGCGTATAATAGAGGTATGTCTTGGCACAATATCCCCATTTGTTAATCGGGGATTTAAAAATCAAGACGTTAAAAAACGCAATCGATAAATGTGTGGGTGCTCGTCTTGCAAAACCAGAAGTTATCCCCACTTATTGCATACTGTCCAAAGTGTAGAAGTAACATGAGTAGCAAACAGCCAAAATACGAATATGTCAGCACAGCAAAATTACCCACTCGCCTTGGTGATTTTAAAATTCATGGCTTTGTAGAAGCCAGCGGCCAAGAGCACGTGGCGCTTTCCTATGGCGATTGGAAAGAAGACGATGTCGTGCCAATTCGTATCCATTCTGAATGTCTAACCGGTGATTCACTGTTTAGTACGCGTTGTGACTGTGGCTTTCAGTTAGAGAAAGCCATGCAGAACATCGTTGATAATGGCAGTGGTGTACTTCTGTATTTACGTCAAGAAGGCCGTGGTATTGGCCTGCTTAATAAGATTCGTGCTTATAACTTGCAAGACAGTGGCATGGATACGGTAGAAGCGAATGAACATTTGGGTTTTGATGCCGACTTGCGTAGTTACGATATCTGCAAGTTGATGCTGGACACCTTAAACGTGAAGCACGTTGAGCTAATGACCAATAATCCTAAAAAGTTGGCGGCACTTAAAGCACTAGGCATTGATGTAGTCGCTCGCAAACCCATTGATCATGGCATCACAAAAGACAATAAACATTACTTGAAGACGAAAACAGAAAAGCTTGGACACGCTTTCGACCCTCACGTTTTCAAATAATCGCAACCGAAAAAAGCCCGCAACCTTGCGGGCTTTTTTTATCTATTCAGGTTACGTTAATTAAGTACTGGTTATAACGTATACAGACTTACCACATTGCTCACATGATTTGATTATCGGTGACAAAGCAATGTAAGGAGAATGTATGAAAAATATAACCTTATCTGTTCTTATTGCGCTGTCTAGCGCAAGTGCCCTTCCTGTGTTAGCACAGTCGAGCACTGTGCCAACGACCTCTGAACTTTCAGTTGTCACCAGCGAACAGCAATATTCAGATGCCGAACTCGATAGTATTTTGGCACCCATTGCGTTGTATCCAGATAGTTTGCTTACGCATATCCTTATAGCGGCAACATACCCGCTCGACGTTGTTGCTGCGGACCGTTGGCGTCAAAGCAATCAGCATCTTACTCCTGAGCAAGTTGAAAATGTGCTAGAGGGAGTGACTTGGGATCCCAGTGTTAAAGCATTGGCCCCTTTTGCTGATTTACTTAATACCATGGCAAAAGACCTCGAATGGCTGCAGCAATTAGGCGATAACGTTCTGATAAGCCAAGCGCGTGTGCTCGATCGCGTTCAGGTATTGCGACAGCACGCTCACAATACCGGTAACTTGGTTACTAACGACTATATTGAAGTAGAGACAGAGCGACAGCGCGACCGTGAAATTATTTATATTGAGCCGCGCCAACGTGAAGTCGTGTATGTACCCTACTACAACCCACATGTTGTATACGGCCATTGGTGGCATGCGACAGCACCGATATTCTGGAGTCACAGGGTAAGCTACCATCATCACCATAATGTATACTGGGCGCCTCGCGTGCGCTTATCAACAGCGTTTTACTTTGGTGGCGTTCATTGGCATAACCGCCATGTTGTAATCCATCGCACGCCGGTACGTCGCTACTACCACGGCAGCCCGGGAAAGCGCGTTATCAGCAATGGTTATCAACGCTGGGAACACCGCACAGATCATCGACGTGCTCGTTACTCGTCACGGGTTGTTCACAGTGCGCCAGCGCGTTATCAGCACAAAGGGGTAGTACGAAGTCATACTCCGGTACGTCATAGCTCGGCAAGTCATAGCCCAGCGCGTAATGTGGTACCACCAAAAGCAGTGACAGGCCTAAGACAGCGAGATATACGTCTTGATAAAGCGCAAAGGCATACCAGTGCCGATCGCAAGCAGAATATTGAGCATGCCTTAAAGCGCAATCAGGACGCCGTTAAGCAGCAAAGACCGTCTCGTGACGTTGCCATGGCCCAATTGAAACGCGATAAACGCGTAACATCATTGCCAGATCGAAAAGCGCCGCAGCGAGTGGAGCGCGCCTACTCTCAACCCAAGGCGCACAAGCCACAGAGAATAGAAACGTCAAAACCGCAACCGATGCAACGTGTATCGCCGGACAGTCAGTTAAGGAAGGCAAAGCCTGAGCGAAAAGTTCAGCAAGTCGCTCAGCAGCGCATTAAACCTCAACGCACTGTTAGGCCACAGCAAAGTGCTAAACCGCGTCGTATTGAAAGGGAGACCTATAGCGCAAAACCACAAGCTCGCGTATCACATGGTGATAAGTCGTCACAACGCAAGTTCTCAAAAGACTAACCCTTTTGGCTCCGGCAGTTGATCTGCGCTGTCGGGGCTCTTTTACTGCTGTTGTGAATCATGAAATGCCAGCATGGCGTCTACAAAGCGTTCGGGCGACGCAGCATCCAAGTTAAAATACAATGAAGGCTCTATTAACTCTAGTTCCATAATTGCCCACTTATCGCGCTGGCGAACAAGGTCGACACGCGCATATAGCGCTGATTCTGGCATTGCCGCTAACGCCTGTGTCGCTATTTCACGTTGCTCACTGTCAGCATCAATTGCATACAAGCTTCCACCGTGCTCTTCCTGTACCCGAAAGTCGCCCTTTTCAGGCACTTTTTTAATTGCATGACTATAAATACCACCGAAATAAAAAAGTGAATACTCACCTTCATCAACCACACTATTCAAAAAGGGCTGAATCATGAAGTCCCGCGACTTAAATACAGTTTCCAGATGCGCTGATTGCGCCAACCATTCGATGCGATTTAATTTAAACGTATCATCAGCGTTGGCACTTAGTACTGGCTTAATCACAATAGTGTCGCTTTCAAATTTTTCGAAGGCCTCGGCAATCATTGCCTTATCAAAACTGCTATACCATAGCGTATCAACAATAGGTACCCGATGTTTTGCTATATCTTTTAAGTAGTGCTTTTCTATATTCCATTTAATGAGTGCTAAACCATTAAGCAAAATAGCCGTGGACTGTTCAATTTTTTTAAGGCAAGACAAAAATGCCTTAGCATGTTGCTGATAGTCCCAAGTACTTCGCACGATGACGTAGTCGTAATCATCCCAATTAGCGGTCTTGCTGTGCCAAGATACCGTAGACACTTGCCACCCCTTGTTCTCAAAATAAGGAATTAACAGTTCGTCGTATACAAAAAAGGCTTCAAGATTATCGGTAGATAGAAAAGCGATATGTGGCATAAAGCACCTTATTAAAATGATCTTTTACGATTGATAACGGGTAACAACCGACTTAATTGTATTCGTGCTGGTGAGCAAGATATTGTTGCCGTTTCGTTAGCTCAACAAGGACGTATTATTAAAGCCATCTGTGCTTAAGATTAGTCAATTAGTCTAAAGCGATACTAAAGTTAAATGGTTCAAAATCGAGTACCTACGTACAATCCACCGAAAATAGCACACCTTTATTTTATAACCTACACTTAGCCTAGAGATTCGTTTGGAGATTGGCATGCAGTATCCTTGGTTGCTGGAAGGTCAGAAGATCTTTCGCGTTGTCATTATTGCTCAAGTCGTAATAGCCGTAATAATTGGTCTTATAACCGGTGAGCTATTACCTGCTTTTCTTTTCGGTATACCTATTGCCGCCATTCCATTGGCACTAAGCTTTCAAGACCCCTATTCGACTATAAGTCGGCACGCAATGGCCATCGGTGCACAGCTACTGACCGCATTGCATATCCACCAGTCTTTTGGCCTTATTGAAATGCACTTTGAGATTTTTGTCTTGTTGGCATTTCTATCTTACTTTCGCGACTGGAAGGTCGTTGCCACGGGTACGCTGGTCGTTGCAGTTCATCATATAAGTTTTTTCTTTTTGCAGTCGGGTGGCGCAGGGCTATTTATATTCGAAGAAGGTCACGTGACTTTTTCTATCCTTCTAATGCATGCGGCATTTGCTGTAGCAGAAGGGGGTGTACTGATGTACATGGCTAAACAAGCTCACCAAGAAGGCGCTGGAGCCGCAGAGCTTCGTTTAACAATTGAAAGTATGCTTAAAGATGACGGGAAATTAGACCTAAGTGTCAATATCAATAGAAGCCATGCGATTGTGAAGCCATTTGGCGCCCTTATCGATCAAGTAAAAGAGTTGATAGAGCTAGCGTCTTCACTCACTAACGAAGTTGTTCGTGGCTGTAGTGAAATGGAACAAGCGGCAGGAAGTATGTTCGAAATTAGCCGCAACACAGACCAAGAAATTGCGATGGTCTCTGCATCATCAGAAGAAATTGCACAATCTATGCAAATGTCGGCAGAGCAAACGACGTTGGCAAGTGACAGGGCATCGGCGGCTCAAACATCGTCGCAGCTCACACGTGATTCAATTTCAAGTACAAGCCGAACCATAGACTCATTGCGCAATACATTAAACGATGCGGCCAAAACTAACTTGGCGCTGAATGAGCAGTGTTCGAATATCTCTGACGCCATGCGCTCGATTACCGCTGTGGCAGAACAAACCAACTTGTTGGCGTTGAATGCAGCGATAGAGTCAGCAAGAGCGGGAGAGCATGGTCGCGGTTTCGCCGTCGTTGCCGATGAAGTGCGCACGCTTGCTATTCGCTCCAAGGAAAGTGCAGATCAAATTACCAGTATCACCGAGCAGTTAGTCACACAGACCGCAAGCTCTGTGGAGCAAATGCAAACGTGTATCCAGCTAGTAGATGAAGCGGTAACCTCAAGCGAGAATGCCACTAGTGCCATGACAGAAATTATGCAGCAAATTCGCGATGCTAGTGAAAGGATGACAGAAATTGCAACGTCTGCTGAAGAACAAGAATCGGCTTCAGCCTCGATCGCGAAAAGTACATCGCGTCTTAGCGAATACACCTCAGAAGAGTTGGCAACTGCAGAGTCACTTGCAAAAGAAGTTGAAGTACTGTCGAAAATTTCGCAGAAAATGCAAACCGCCATCGAACGCTTCGAGCTTTAAGTGATCCCCAAGTCGCTCGGTTGGACATTACTGGTATTGTGGGCAGTGAGTATTCTGACTGCCCTACTTTTTTATGGTCAGCGCCAGTTAAGCGAGTTCGACCCAAATGGCAATTTGTTACATCAATCTACCTCACCCACATTCGATGAGGACGTCATTGCACTTTTAAAGGATAACGGCGTTTCAGCGGGTACTATCGTGCATATTGGCACTTCACAGGACTGCTACTGTGAAACGCTAACCGCTCCCCATCAAACTCAATTGATTGAGCGTTTTAATTTGCTAGATTTCAGCCTGAAGACCTTCAATATCGAAAATACACCATCGCTCAAGCGCATATTGACTCGCGTGCCTGCACTGATGGTTGTTGATAACGAATTCAGACTTCGCTACTTGGGCCCCTACGCCACAGGTTACGGATGTTTTACCGGTAAAAACTTGGTGGAAAGGATCGTAACCTACACCCAGTCTTCTCCTTATCAAGGCGCTGTCGTTAACGCCGATGCCGAGGGCTGCTTCTGCTCATAGCCTTCGCTTTTTAGGATTGGCATGCAATATGAAACATCAAAGAAGGAAAGTAAGAGCATTGTCCTGCATGTAGGTAGTTATAAGTAATTCTTGGTTCTGCTCTGCGTATTAATTGCACACTGGCGATTTCGTTGTGTGAAATATCTACAGGAGACAACAGTGAGTAAAACAGCAATATTGTATCGCATGGTAACCCCTGACCACATTTGCCCGTTTGGGTTAAAGTCAAAAGACTTGCTAGAACGCAAAGGGTATACCGTTGACGACCATCATCTCTCGGACCGAGAGGAAACCGACCGCTTTAAAGCCAAGCACGATGTTAAGACAACGCCTCAGACCTTTATTAACGATAAGCGCATAGGTGGCTATGATGACTTACGCGACTATTTTAATTTAAAACAGGAGGATGAAATAGGCTCGCGCTATACGCCTATTATTGTGACATTCTCACTGGCCGCATTGGTTGTGGCTGCATTAATGGTTAAAGGCGCGCTAAGCGTAACACTTGAAACAGCAGTCATGAGCTTTATTGGTGTAGCTATGGTATTGCTAGCGTTACAAAAACTGCAGGATGTCATCGCATTTTCTAATCAGTTCATTACTTACGATCTTTTAGCAATGAAACACATTAGGTATGCCTATGTTTACCCTTTTGCAGAGGCCTACGCAGGTCTTGGAATGCTAGCAGCGTTACCCGCCTATGCCGTTTCGCCTATCTCAATTTTTATTGGTGCTATTGGTGCCGTGTCAGTTATTAAGGCGGTTTATATTGATAAGCGCGAACTCAAATGTGCATGTGTTGGCGGAAACTCTGACCTTCCTCTTGGTTTCATCTCACTCACTGAGAATCTCGCAATGTTTGGCGCAGGCATATACATGCTAGGTCGTTGGTTTGGTTAACGAGGTTATTGCTCAGTCGTTTTGGGCTGGCTCATTCCTTTTAAATGGGCCACTACACTTCGTCCCAGTGCACTTAAATTATACCCGCCCTCAAGCACACTGACGATCCTGCCTTTACAGCATTTGTCTGCAACTTCACGTAATTGCTGACTTATCCAGAAATAGTCATCTTCTACTAAACGAAGGTGGGCCATTGGGTCTTCTGCGTGAGCATCAAAGCCGGCGGATATCAAAATGAGTTCTGGCTGAAAGTTGTTAAGCGCATTAAACCAATGCCCTACCTTTTCTCTGAAAACCTCTCCCGTTGTACCTGCTTCTAGGGGGACGGCGAGAATATTACTTGCAGAAACGGGGGAGCCGCAGTGAGGATAAAAAGGATGTTGAAAGCTGCTTAACAGCATAATGCGCTGATCGCCTGCAACAATGTGCTCTGTCCCATTGCCGTGGTGCACATCAAAATCGACAATGGCTACGCGCTTTAGGTCATAGTTTTGCAGCGCATAGCGAGCCGCAATCACTATATTATTGAAAAAACAAAAGCCCATAGCACTATCGTAGGTGGCATGATGGCCTGGCGGGCGCGTAGCGCAAAAGGCTTGGCGATCTTCCCCCTCCATTACCCAATCCACCGCATTACATCCCGCGCCTGCAGACTCTAACGCCGCGCTCAAACTGTGCCGCATCAAGCCGGTATCTTCATCAAGCCAGGCAACCGTTTGTTTATCACTTGAATACAACGTTTTCTCTTCGTCACTAAAGTTAGCTTGCGCAGCGCGCTCGAAAACGCTTTTAATGTAATAGGGATCGTGGGCAAGTTGTAGGTAAGGCTCAGCGATAGCCGATGCATCAGCATGCTCGCAAATCATGTCGAGACCTGAAGCCAATAACTGGTCATCAATGGCAAATAGTCTATCTGGGGATTCAGGATGCGTTTTTCCCAAATCGTGTTTCGTGCCATGCTTAGCGCGATAAATTCTTATTGTCATTCAAGTGATGCCACATCTAATACCAGCTCCACATCACTGGGATCACCGGTAAATTGTCGTTTAAAGTGTGCTTGCTCAAAAATTGCAATCATGGGTTTGTTGTCGCCACGCACGTAGGCCATCATTTTGTTTATACCGCGCTTTTTTGCCACCCCAATCAGTTCATTAAGTAACCGGCTGGCCATACCTTTACCTTGTTGAGTTTCGCGGGTAACAAATGCTGCCTCACAGGTATTGTCCGACGGGTTGTAGTAAAAGCGCCCAACGGCATGAATCGTAATTCTCGACCCTTCCTGCCTAACAATACACAATGCAGCATCGGTGCTTTGGTCTACTGACACCAAGTTACACGACTTTTCACGGGACATTTGTTTCGGGTCGTAGTTGTACCGCAGACGCAGCGTTTCTTTTGTATGCGAGTAGAAGAACTCCTGCAACCTACGTTCATCAGCGGGGTTTAATGGGCGCATATAAAATGTTTCACCCTGAATATGTAACTTCTTAAGCTGAATAGCGCCTAATTCAGGAATGTCTGTGGGGTATTTCTCTTGGTAGTGCGGCACCCAATAGTGCTGTCGAACGTCTTCAAGTAATGCGGCACGAAACTTTGGATGTGCCACCCGAATAAGTTCTAGTGCGCGCTCGCGAATACTTTTCCCTTTTAACGAGGCAATACCATATTCGGTTACCACATACTGTACGTTACCGCGAGAAGTTACCACCCCTGCCCCTTCACTAATACGCGGAGTAATACGGGAAACGCTTTCGCCTTTAGCAGTAGATGGCAGCGCAATAATAGCTTTGCCTCCTTTGCTAATTGAAGCACCTGTAACAAAGTCGACCTGCCCGCCTATGCCACTATAAAAATCGTATCCCAGTGAATCTGCGACGACTTGGCCAGTTAAGTCCACTTCAAGCGCGCTGTTTATTGCCACCATATTGTCGTTCTTGGCAATATTTGTTGGCTTATTTACATAGCTGCTGGGGTAAAACTCTATATGAGGGTTACTGTCAATTAAGTCATAAAGCTTGCGTGTGCCTATGGCAAAGCTCGTCACTATTTTACCCGGGTGAAAAGTTTTCTTTTTATTGGTAATCGCACCCGATTCCAGTAGCTCAATAATACTGTCTGTGAGCATTTCACTGTGAATGCCTATATCTTTGTGGTTACACAGGTACTTCAGCGTTGCGCTTGGAATTTTGCCTATACCAAACTGCAGTGTTGCGCCGTCATCCACCAACATAGACACATATTGCCCTATACGTTCAGCTACCGAATCAATAGGAGGAGGGCTGACTTCTACCAATGGCTCCTCGGCTTCAATACAGGCATCTATTTCACTGATATGAATATAAGAATGTCCCGCAGTACGCGGTATCTGGGGGTTGATTTGCGCAATCACTTTCTTACTCTGGCGAATCGCTGACATGGCAATATCGACAGCAGGTCCTAAGGAACAATAACCAAATTCGTCAGGTGGGCTCACGTTCACTAGGGCGGCATCGAGTGCCAAGGTGCCGTCACTGAACAAACTCGATATTTCTGAAAGAAACACTGGCGTGTAATCAGCTCGCCCTTCATCCACGGCTTTACGCATGTTTTCACCGCCAATAAAGAACGTATTGGCCTTGAATAAATTCTTATATTCTTCTCTTACCCACCGAGTATCGCCAAGCGCTAGCATATGAACGAGTTCTATATCGCTAAAGCCGTCGCTATTATCGATAAGGTGCTGCACGAGCGCGTGAGGAACGGCGGCATTGCCGCCCACAAAAACCCGACAGCCAGATTTTATTAACGAAGGCCAATGGGGGGCTTGCGGTAAACTGATTGTCATATCCGTTGTGCCTTTGTCGTCGTCATTGTTTTATCATGCCACAAAAACGGCAAGCTGCGGGACTGTGACTTGCTCGATGACTATAAGCGATTAGTCGTAGAGAGCTGTGCTGTTACGGCCTTTAATACGCGTGTAAGAGCTTAAACTTCTCTAGCCAGTTTCTAAAAAATGGGGATATCACAGATTTACTGTTAGCCAGTCGGTGGCCATCGTTTAACAACAATAACTGAGCTTTTTGATGACGTGCGTATTTTAAGCTGTTTTCTATCGGGATGATGTCATCGTTCCAGCCGTGAACAACACTTACATACCCATCGTATGGAAATCGCTGTACTTCATAGCCAGGCATATACAGCGCGGGGGCCATCAGAAAAACGCCTCTAGCCGATATATGGCTAGCGGCAGCAAGCGATACATAACCACCCATACTAGAGCCGACTAAAATGACGTCGTTGCACTTTTCTTCAATGGTTTCTTTAAGACGCTTAAGACGGGCTTCGGGGCAGTCGAGATCGCGATAATCAATACTCTCTACCGCAAAGCCCATATCAGTTGCCACATTTGACAGTGTGGTAATTTTACTGCCCCATGGGCCACTTTCTTTGCCGTGAGAAAAAACAACGGTGGTCATCACCAATATCCCTGTTTGAAAAAATAAAAATGTTTTTTCTCACTGTAGCGCAACTTCTTATCGTTTGTCTTCTTTGTGGAACAATTTTTCAACGAAGACATAGAACATAGGCACAAAGAAAATAGCTAAGAATGTCGCAGCAAACATACCTCCCATTACCGCGATGCCTATTGCATTTTGACTTGCCGCACCCGCGCCACTTGCTAAAGCGAGTGGCGTAACGCCTAGAATAAAGGCCATAGATGTCATCAAAATAGGACGGAATCGCTGGGTAGCGGCATTGGCTACGGCGGTCATAAGGTCTTCGCCATTCTCATATTGCTCTTTGGCAAATTCGACAATCAAGATAGCGTTCTTCGCCGCCAATCCAACTGTTGTCAAAAACGCCACCTGCAAGTAAACGTCATTAGGCAAGTTGAAAAGGTAAGCGGCAGTTACCGAGCCCAATATACCTAAAGGCACGACTAACATAACCGCAAATGGTACAGACCAGCTCTCATAAAGTGCGGCTAGGCATAAGAACACAACAAGAATAGAAATGGCATAAAGCATAGGCGCCTGTGAGCCCGCCTGTTGCTCTTCAAACGATAGTCCTGACCACTCAATAGCAAAGCCTGGGGGCAACTGAGAGACTAACTTTTGCATTTCAGCCATAGCTTCACCCGATGAAATGCCTTCGGCCGGACTGCCTTGAATATTCACTGATGATACGCCGTTGAAGCGTTCAAGCTTCGGTGAACCATACACCCACTCAGTTGTGGCAAAGGTGCTAAAGGCTACCATTTCGCCGTCATTATTGCGCACAAACCACTTGTCTAAATCATCTGGTGTCATGCGATGTGGCGCGTCTGCCTGCATATAAACACGCTTAATACGGCCCTTATCAATAAAGTCGTTAACGTAGCTTGAACCCCACGCTATTTGTAGCGCACTGTTAATTTCACTTAGGTTTAACCCTAGTGCCGACGCTTTTTCACTGTCGATGTTAATTTTAAATTGGGGTACATCGCTTAAACCGTTGGGGCGTACGCCAGCCAGCTTAGGGTTTTGAGCCGCCATGCCCAACAACTGGTTACGGGCATTCATCAACGCCTCATGACCATTGCCTGCACGGTCAACCAGCTGCACATCAAAGCCAGTTGCATTGCCTAGCTCCATGATTGGCGGAGGTACAATAGGAAAGGCTGAAGCATCCTGAATTTGACTAAATGCACCAAAGGCTCGCCCGACTACTGCAAATGCAGAATTACTTTCATCGCGTTCGTCCCAGTCGTTAAAGTTCAAAAACGCCATACCCGCATTTTGCGCTTGCCCAGCAAAGCTAAAGCCAACCACTGCAAACATACCGTTAACGGCTTCTTGCTCGTTATCCAAAATATAGTCTTCAACCTGTTTGACCGATTCAAGGGTACGCCCAGCTGTCGCGCCTGGCGGCGTGCTTACTAGCACCATCATACGGCCTTGGTCTTCATCAGGTAAAAAGGCACCCGGCAATTGATTAAAAATCACAACCATACCGCCCACAAGTAACCCGTATACCACAAAGTAACGCTTCAAGCGGCCAGCCATATGTGTTGTGGTGCGCTGATACGCATCTCGACCTTTGTTGAAATTGCGATTAAACCATCCAAAGAAACCTTTGTTTTTGTCATGATCTTCTGGATGTTTCTTTAGCAGTGTTGCGCAAAGTGAAGGTGAGAGCACAATAGCAACCAATACCGAAAACCCCATTGCTGAGACTATGGTGATAGAAAACTGTCGATAAATAGCCCCTGCCGAGCCGCTAAAAAATGCCATCGGAATAAACACAGTAGACAGCACAGCGGCTATACCGACTAATGCCCCGGTTATTTGGCTCATCGACTTTTTGGTCGCTTCAGCAGGCGATAACCCCTCTTCTTCCATGATGCGTTCGACGTTTTCAACCACCACAATCGCATCATCTACCAACAGGCCAATGGCAAGCACCATGGCAAACATGGTTAACACATTAATACTAAAACCAAAGGCGAGCAGTACTGCGAATGTACCCAGCAGTACTACAGGAACAGCGATGGTAGGAATAAGTGTTGCGCGCCAATTCTGTAAGAACAGCAGCATAACTAAAAATACCAATACGACCGCTTCAATAAGCGTATGTACAACCGACTCTATCGACAGCTCAATAAAGGGGGAGCTATCTAGCGGATAGACAACTTTTACGCTGTCGGGCAAGTTTGCTCGGAGCTCTTCTACCCGCGCTTTTACTGCCTCAATGGTGTCCAATGCATTTGCACCTGAGGCCAAACTAACCGCCATACCCGACGCAGGATTTCTGTCGTAGCGAACTATGACATCGTAACTTTCAGCACCAAGCTCTACACGTGCCACGTCGCGTACACGCACCTGCGAACCGTCAGTATTTACCCGCAATACAATGCTTTCAAAGTCGTCTACAGTCTGAAGCCTACTTTGCGCCTGAATGGTTGCGTTTATTTGCTGGTTTTCTATTGCCGGCATACCACCTAACTGACCCGCCGACACGTCGGTGTTTTGCACTTGAACCGCAGCTTGTACGTCATTAGGTGTCAGGTTATAGCTATACAATTTATCGGGGTCTAACCAAATACGCATTGAACGCTGCGCACCGAATACCCTTACGTTGCCAACGCCATTCACACGGGAAATGGGATCCCTAAATTGTGATATCAGCATGTCGCTCAAATCGTATTGAGTCATAGTGTCATCTTCAGAATAAAAGCCAATTACCAGCGCAAACGCACTGTTTGACTTAGTTACCGTGACACCTTGTTGCTGAACTTGATTAGGTAACAGAGGTAATGCGCCTTGTACTTTATTTTGCGTTTGTACCTGCGCAATGTCCGGGTCTGTCCCAGGTTCAAAGGTCAAATTAATCGACATACTGCTGTTGGAGCTACTTGCTGAAAAGTAGCGCAGGTTGTCAATACCTGACAGGTTCTGCTCGATAACTTGTGTTACTGAATTTTCGACGGTCTCGGCGGATGCACCTGGGTAGGCGGCGCTGATACTCACCGTTGGCGGTGCAACCTTAGGATATTGCTCAATAGGCAAAGTGGAGATGGCGAGCACGCCTGCCATCATGGTAATAATTGCCAGTACCCATGCAAACACGGGCCTGTCTATAAAAAAACGAGCCATAATACGTAATTCCTTGTTTGCTTAGCGAGAACCGCGTGATGAAGGTTGCCAATCTGAAGGGTTCACTTTTGCCCCCGGTTTCACTTTTTGATAGCCGGTAACAATTACGCGTTCGCCCTCACTCACGCCGCCTTTTACCACGTATTTATCACGGTAAATTTTTCCAATATCTAGCGTGCGACCTTCCACTTCATTGTTTTGATTAACCACGTAAACCGATAGTGAACCGTCAGGCTGACGGGTTGTAGCGCGCTGCGGAACTAACAGCGCGTTTTCTCGCCCCGTAATCACATGCCCTTTTACAAACAAGCCTGGTAATAGCACATCGTCGGGGTTTGGCATTTCTGCGCGCAACGTCACCGAGCCGGTAGTTTCATCGACGGTAACTTCAGAAAACTTAACACTACCTGTTTGCCCGTAACGCTCACCAGTGGCTTCATCGACGGTAAGCTCAACGTCCATGGCACCTTGCTTGCTCATTGCTTGACGTAACGTCAAAATTGCAGAGCCAGACTCCTGCATATCAATGAAAACAGGGTCGAGTTGCGTTATGGTTGCCAACTGTTGAGCTTGATTGGTGGTTACAAGCGTACCCTCGGTTACAAATGAACGACTAATACGCCCACTAATAGGCGCATACACCTTGGTGTAGCCCATATTAACCTTTGCAACATCAACCGCTGCTTCAGCAACACTAATAGCGGCTTGCGCTTGGTCTTTTTGTGCTATCACATCGTCATATTCTTGCTTACTCACCGCATTTTGTGCCACAAGGTCGTCATAGCGACGCGCCTTTGCTTCTAGTGTTTTCAAATTAGCTTGCGCACTTTTTAAGTCCGCTCTTGTGCTATTGAGCTGTGCTAGATAACGCGCCTCGTCAATCTGATAAAGCTGCTGACCCTTTTCAACATAGGCACCTTCTTCAAACAAGCGCTCTGTGATAACACCATCTACTTGCGGCCTAACTTGAGATTGTCGAGATGGACTTACTCGACCTGGCAATATCATTTCATGCACTACAGGTTGCTTTGTGAGTGTAACAACCGACACCGCAGGTGCAGGCATGCCTTGCGGCGCCTCTTGCGCTTGCTCGCTTTCATTAGAACAAGCGGCTAAACCAAACAGCGCAACAAATGCTGCAGTGACATAAACTATGCGACTCATAGACTTTCTATTTCCCAATAACGAATGACAGCAGGAAGCGTTGCCTCCTGCCTACCTAAGAATAATGTGCTTTTAGCTACGCGCTTCCAATGCCCTAACATGCGTTTTGTCGGTAAAACCCGATAACGAAATAGGTAATGATAAGATTGAGTAAACGCCAACTGCTTATACGCTTTACATCGTATATAGCTCATATTGTGCGCATATCTTTACACTAATGATAGTGAAGCTAGCCGAAGTTGCGTAACTTATCGGTCAGTAACGGTTAACGGTAAAAATGGTGCTTAAAATATACGAATAGACAGGAGTACCTAATGCGTTCTTATCCTATTTTTACGAATAGTGCTGCCTGAGTGTTTGAAATGCGCGAATAATGGATTGTGCTTCAGCTTGACTCCCACCTTTGTCAGGATGAGCCTGTAACAATGCTTTCTTGTAATGCTTTTTTAGTGTGGGTAATGGCATATCGCCATTTTCAACAGAAGGCAACTGCAACAGTGTATGCGCCTCTTCTATATCCTGCGGTGAGAACACACAGGCACTACCTTTTGCCATACTCTGCCAAAAATCATCAAGCAAGCTTTCTACTTCATTGCGATTTGTTTGCTGAAAGTTGTCCCAGTTAAGGTAATACTCAGCAAGTTTGTCTTTGTTTTGAAGCCCACTTGCGCCATGCGATGCGTGTGATATCTCGTGCAGTTGTATATTAAGCGTATGTATATCTAGATTGCCTGTTCCCGTTTGCTGCCAATGCGCCTTTAAACGATAAAGCGCATGAAAGAGTACAAAATGGGTTTTAAACAGCATGAGGGGGTCGCGCAGTGCGTCGTCGTCAAAAAAGTAGTAAGGGGGTTGTTTCAGACGGCTAATAAGTGAAAATTCGCTGGTGCCAGCAGCGAATGCTTCACGCATAGTAGAGAGTATATCTATTAACAGTTCGACATTAAGTTCATACCCCTTTATGGCTTCACTGTTGTTATTCAAAGACATTACTCCATGTTATTCGCGTTCAACTATTCAATGCGCTATGTTAAAGGTGCAATCAAACACTATCAATGTAGGATAGTAAGTTGAGATGGTAGCTCATGTTTATTGCCAAGGTGGCGATAGCATTTTTTATCATGCAAAAGTAAACCAAAAGTCATTTTAGACTGTTAAAGTAGCACCTTTACTAACGACAACAATAAATTTGGAGTTCTCTTGAAAGCACTCATTGCCCTTGCCAGTATTCTTGGCTTCTTTATGGTCGTTTTGCCCGGCCCACTTTATCAATATGCAGGTGTTAGCCTTGGCACTGCTTTCACATCATTACGTTTTGGTGTGTATGTAGGTGGCGCAGCGCTTATTCTTATTATCTTGCAAGTACTCATTAATCGTAAAAACGTTAATTGGGGTAGCACATTGGTGTACGCCATTCTCGCGCTCGTTGCGGTTGGCATGCCAGTAAGCATGATGAGTAAAGCAAGCGCAGTGCCGCGTATTCATGACATTACCACCGATGTAACCAATCCACCTGAGTTTGTGGCTATTGCACCACTTCGCGAGGGTGCACCAAACCCTGTGAGCTACAAGGGCGGAGAAGTCACTAAGCAGCAATTAGAGGCGTACCCAGAAATTAAAACCCAATTGCTCCCTCAGAAGCCTGAAGAAGTGTTTGCAGCAGCTGAAAAAGCCATTGAAGCTATGGGTTGGGAGCGGGTAACGCAAGGCGCGCTTCCCAATACACTAGAGGCGACTGATACAACGGCATGGTTTGGCTTTAAAGACGACGTAGTTATTCGCTTAACCGCTAAAAACGACGACACCTTGGTCGATGTGCGCAGTAAATCTCGCGTCGGTGAAAGCGACTTGGGTAAAAACGCTGAACGCATAAACGCCTTTATGGCAGAGCTACGCAAACAATTGGGCTACAACTAGCGCCTGAATAAAAATACGCAAAAGCCCGCTTTACGCGGGCTTTTTAAGCAAATGAGCTGTCTACTTTACGCAAGGCTAGCTAGGGCGTAATTACAAGCTGGCTAATTGCAGACTTACCATCCCCAATACCGCCGCATTCAGGCGATTGAACCAACGCCAGAAATTAGGACGCTGCATATGATGCGCAAAACGAGCCGTAAGCGTACTCAAACCGACAAACCACACAACCGAAGCACCAATGGCACCGCCCACGAACCACCACTTGTTTTCTTGCCACTGACTGGCCAAGTTGCCCATTAACAACAGCGTATCAAGGTAAAAATGCGGGTTAAGCCATGTTACTGCCAAAGCGATAAGAAAGGCTTTTTTAAACGATAATTGCTTTTTTGCCATCTCTAACACTAAGGCATCGTTTGCCATCGAAGACTTAATTTTGTTGTAGGCAATCCAAAGTAAAAAGGCGACACCTGCCCACTTGGTAATTGTCACTAGCGTCGGGTACTCCTGTAGCAACAACCCAAAGCCCATTGCACCTAGGCTTATTGAAATGGCATCGCTAAGAATAAACAACAATACAAATAGGGTTGTCCATTGTCGCTTCATCGATTGCTCTATTAGAAAGCTATTTTGCGCTCCTACCGCAATAATTAGGGTACCGCCCATTACAAAACCGCTTGTTGCCGCCGCCAACATAACCTACGCCTCACACACTCTATATTTACAATTTATGTTAGCCCGCTCTCTGAAATGCAAACGGCTAACACCAAGCTTTTCTCTACAACTGACTTGATTTTATACAGCTTTTGAAACTAAATTAAATTAATGATATTTGTTTTTAATTAACAAAATTAATAGTTATAACGGTTTTTTCACAGAGGCTTGAATATGCTGGACTACGATGCATTGCGTTGCTTTCACGAGGTATTGCGTTATGGCGGTTTCGAAAAAGGTGCGCAAGCGCTAAGTCTTACTCAGTCTGCCGTTTCTCAAAAAATTAAGCGCTTAGAGCAGAGTGTTGGCGGGCCAGTATTAGTGCGCACCAAGCCACTACGCCCAACACCTCTGGGCAACGAGCTACTTGCCCACATTCAGAAAGTCAGTGTGTTGGAAGAAGCATTAAATATACAAAGTGGTTTAACCGCGAGCGCAGCGCCGCTTAGTGTCGCTGTGAACAATGATGTGTTGGCTACGTGGTTTTCGCAAGTTCTGGCGAAGTTTAGCGACACTCGGGCAAACCCCGTGCATATCGTTAATGCCGACCAAACACAAACCCGCGACATACTACAGCAAGGCCGTGTTATGGCGTGCATAAGCCAAACTGGAACACCTGTTACGGGCGGTCAATCACTTCGCTTGGGAACAATGAAGTATCAACTTTATGCTTCCCCCCGTTTTATTGAGCGTTACCTTTCAAAAGGCATTGACGCTGAAGCGGTAATGCAAACCCCTGGCTTATTGTACGACGAATACGATGTCACCCTACTGACCGACTATCAACGAGAATGCTTAAACATGGCGCCGTCGTTTACCACCTGCCATTGGTACCCGTCATCACACGGCTTTGTCAAAATGGCGCTAGATGGCGTGGTTTGGGCGCTACTTCCTACACTACAAGTGACCCAAGAAGTGAATGAAGGCAGCCTCGTTTCCCTCTTCCCAGACAAAGAATTAGGCGTACCGCTTTTCTGGCACTGGATAACATTAGATTCTGCGGCTTTAGGCGACCTCACCAAAGCCGTAAAACACGTTGCCAAGCAACAACTGAAATAAGCCAATGATTGATGCTTCAAAGAGTGATGCGGGAGGTCGCTATTACGCAGTGCTTCATCGCAGACCGATTGACCGAGCAAAAAACACACTACACTATGTAGATTGTTGTAGTTAAAACGAAATCAAATTAAAAAAACAACAAGGAAACACACATGCAATCTATGAAAAAGTGGTTTTTACTACTGCTGAGCGTCGTGGTTTTACCCGCCCACTCCGCAGTATTAATGAAACCTATCGACGACCCAGACTTAGCGTATTCTGGCGAACTCTTGTCGGGTAGCTACAATAGCCAAATAACCCATCCAGATACGTTACTTGGCTTTCCAATAGGTTCTAGAGTTGCCACACCAGAGCAAATCCATAACGCGGTGGTTACATGGGCATCGCAGTCAGATAAATTACACGTTGTAGAATACGCACGCACACACGAAGGCCGCCCATTGCTTGCGGTCTTTATTTCAACACCAAGTCGCTTAGCATCGCTTGATGAGGTTCATGCTGATATTCAAAAGCTTGCCGACCCACTTTCAACAAATGACACCCAGGCGAAGGCAATTATTGATAGACTCCCTGCCGTTGCGTGGATGGCTTATTCAATTCACGGCAATGAAACCTCTGGCGCAGACGCCGCGCTTACCGCTATTTATCATTTAATTGCCAGTGAAAGTGGCGAAGTCGATGCGCTACTTGATGACATGATTGTTGTTATCGACCCTATGATGAACCCTGATGGCAGAGCGCGCTTTGCCAAGTCGCTAGAGCAATATCGCGGTACTGCACCAAATGTTGATGATCAGTCGTTATTGCACCGAGGTGACTGGCCTTACGGTAGAACAAATCATTACTTTTTTGACTTAAATCGCGACTTTTTCTATCTCACACAACCCGAAACGGTAGGACGCGTTGGCCTGATTAATCAGTGGCGACCACAGCTAATGATTGATGGTCATGAAATGGGTAGTCAAGATACCTATTTGATGGGTCCGCCACGCCAACCATTAAACCACAACATCGACCCTAACTTACAAAAATGGGCACGTACCTTCGCAAAAGACCAGTCTTCAGCGTTTGATGAAAAGGGCTGGCGTTACTACACCGGAGAATGGTTTGAAAACTGGTACCCCGGTTACTCCAACTATGCCGAGTATCGCGGCACCATGCATATTTTGTATGAACAATCTCGCATGGCAGAAGATGGCGTTAGACGTCCAGAAGGCACGGTTCAAACGTATATCGAGTCAGTACACCACCAATTCGTATCGACTATCGCCAACCTTAAGACACTCGATAAACACAGCAAAGCGATGTATCAAGACTACTGGCAAGGCAGAAAGAATAATGTTGC
This sequence comes from Alteromonas sp. KC3, assembly GCF_016756315.1. Classification (NCBI taxonomy): domain Bacteria; kingdom Pseudomonadati; phylum Pseudomonadota; class Gammaproteobacteria; order Alteromonadales; family Alteromonadaceae; genus Alteromonas; species Alteromonas sp. KC3. Next base: position 165,015 of record NZ_AP024235.1, on the reverse strand, counting down.
CGCAAAGGGTAAGTTTGCTAACCGTACCTATGTGATCCTTGCAAACGATAATGTGGGTAGAACTAATAATTTGGTAGCCAAGCTACTCGCACAAGATATTCAAGTTTATGTTGCCGATAAAGCCATTAAGGTAAGTAAGGCCGTTACGCAACAAGGCACAACCGAAAAGGATTTTGTGATCCCTAAAGGCAGTATTGTCGTGCCTAACCGTCAACCCGAAGCGCCTTTAATTGCCGCTATATTAGAGTTTGACGCTGGAGTAAATGATGCTGTGCTACTTGAAGAGCGTCAACGCACGCTGCGTGATGGTTCATCGCTAATGTACGACACAACAGCATGGAACCTAACTATGATGTACGGCTTAGAAAGCGTTACCGTACCTGAGGACTTAACGCGAAATCTAACACCATACTCTACGTCAACACCACAAAGTCAGTTAAACGACAACGCCATTGCATGGTTAGTCGATGGTGCAGACGACCGCTCTGTCGCCTTCGCAGCGCGATTAATGGAGCGTGGCGTTTATGTGCGATTTGTTGATGAAGTCTCAGAGTATGAAGGGAAACGATTTAATAGAGGCTCTATTGCCGTTACTGTCACCGACAACCCAAGGGTTGATGATTTAGCCGGCGCTATCGCGCAAACCGCTGCCGAGTTAAATATCGCCGTTTATTCAACGGCTACCGGATTTGGTGAAGGTGATTTACCTGAATGGGGCGGTGAGCATTTCGCGCTACTTGCAAGGCCACAAGTCGCTCTTTTGAGTCATGGAAACGTGTCAAGCTACGACGTAGGTGCTACGTGGCACAGCATTGACTCTCACTTGGGTATTCGCCATAGCCAACTTGATATTAATGCGCTAAACCGCACCGACTTGCGACGTTACAATGTACTTGTGCTACCTACCAGCTACGGGGCTCTAGATAAAAAGGCTCAAGCCACGCTCAAGGACTGGGTAAATGACGGCGGAACATTAATTGCTCACAGCCGAAGTGCCGCTGCCTTGGCCGGTAAAGACGGCATAGCAAAGGTTAAAACGCTTGAAAACAGTTTCGATAAAGCCTTTGACTACGATGTATCTTTAATGCGCGAAATGATGGCCCTTGATAATGAGGTGGCCACCAAAGCAACCATGTCACATACATTGGATACCGAATTTAACTTCCCATGGGATAACGCCCCTAAGCCGTTAAGTGAAGAAGCGCTTAAACGCAGAGACAAATGGTTGAAAATCTTTATGCCAAGCGGTGCTTTTGTCGCTGGCCGCACAGATCAAAAGCATTGGTTAACGGCAGGTACGCCTGACGTGTTACCGCTGCTATATAGTAGCCAGCCTTTGCTTATGTCAGGCGATGACAGCCAAGCTATAGTGCGCGCAGGAGTATACACAGATGCGCCAAAGGCAAAAGAAGACGATAAGAAAACCGCCTCGCATTGGTTCAGCTTGCCAGAAGGTAAGACGCTTAACGTGAGAATGAGTGGTTTGCTGTGGCCTGAAGCGCAGCAGCGCGTGGCCAACACAGCGTATCTCACCCGTGAACAACACGGAAAAGGGCAGATCATTCTGTTTTCAGGTCAGCCTAATTTTAGAGGTGCTGCCCATGGTACTAACCGATTGCTGCTTAATGCCATTGTGTACGGGCCAGGCCTAGGCAGTCGAGCACGTATCTCGCTTTAGCACTTTATCAGGTAGTGGCGTTTCACGCGCCACTACACACCTAAAAGGTTCCTTGAATACCTTCTGTAACCAATGTTTTTTTGTGCCTTGCTTTGGTGACATACATAAGGGCATCAGCCTTGTCCAATAGCTCATCAACACTTTTACACTTTTCGTTAGTAATATAGGTACCAACACTTGCGGTGATAGGAATGGAATAGTTATCTGTGCGTATGTCGCGTTCCAGCAAACTGTCTTCGATGCGCTCGGCAAGGCGCTTTGCTTGCTTTTCGCTGTAACAGTGACTTAATACTACAAACTCATCACCGCCTAAGCGTCCAACTACATCTTGGTCTCGACACCGACTTTTAAGTATTTTGGCAATGACTCTTAAAATGTCGTCGCCTGTAGCATGACCATAAGCATCGTTGACAGCCTTAAAGTCATCAAGATCGATGAAAAGCAGTGTTAGAAAACCGCCTTCTTTATTGAATGTATCCAATACATTGCGCGCTACCCCTTCCCAACCACTGCGATTAAGCACTGCGCACAAAGCATCGGTAGATGCCCGTTTAAACGCGGCCAGCCTATCGTCGTCTAGCTTCTTCACTTTTCTTGAAGTGGCAACCGCAAAAATAAACGCTTCCAACGTAATACCGATGATAAGCCCGTATCGATATAGGAACACAGACGTTTCACCCAAAATTAAACGAAACGACATGGCACTAACCATGATGGCAATGCCACTCATTACCAAATAAGAGCAGTGCACCTTTCTTACGCACGCGTAAACGCAACTTGAGAAAGTACACACCATAGTAATAAGGGTTATCAGGCTAAGTAATTCATTTACTTTCATGGCATTTGCCGATGATAAAAACACCTGCAAGAAAGCCAAAAACATCGCAAGATAAGCCATACTAATAATGAAATTTCGTTGCCAATGGCGCAGCAATGCTTTGAAGTCCAATAGCTTGTCTAGAAAATTCACCGCAGCAAAAACGGTTATACCAGCAAAGAATAAGTGGAACTGAAAGTCGTTGAAGAAGTTAACGCTTGGGAAAACGATATTCATCAGCCCTTCTTGAAGCAAAAAGAAGATAGCCGCGTTTAGCACGTAAAAGCTGTAAGAGTAAAAACCGTTATTTTTTATGCTGTTCCCTAAAATACCCACGTAGACGGTAAGCGCAAGGCAAAAGCCAATGAATACACTCAGAGTTAAGGTGTGCACCGACACCAATTTTTGATATTCAAAAAGCGAACTTACTTTGATGTTAAGCGGTACACTTACTTGAGCGCTAACGTCTAGCACAAAGGTGTGCTGACCTTGGGGAATAACGAAGCTTGCTCTACTGCTTCGTAGCGATTGTACCTGCTGCATTTTGTCGTCGTATAGCTGAGCAAATGCAATGTAATTGCGTTCGAAGTGAAGAATAGAAGGCTGAGAAACATTACATGATAAGGAAATACGCTGAAGGCCTTCGGCCAATACTAGTCGGTCGACAGGTGTTTCAACGGTTTCTGGTGCTAATTCATTGGACGTTAAAAGGCAATCTGCAAACACGGTGGAGCTTGCCACGAGCAAGGCCACTGAAAACCAAAAACGAATCAAATGCCGCGTTACTTGCACTGTCATAGATTTGCCTTGTCATTACCACCATACCAAATCCGTCTGACACATCTCTCCTTTCAAATTATTGCCATATACCTTGCCGTATTGACGAGAAAGGCGGAAACACGATTACTAAAGGGTAGTCCAAAATTGTAGATTCAGAGAACTAATCAATCGTTATCGATGAATTCTCACTTCCGTTATTTTATAAAACTTTGTTCACCCTATATTCACTTTCAGTCTATTAACCTTTGCGCTGTTCTCAACCTAATACGGACATTGTTATGAAAAAGTTATTAATTCTTCCAGCGCTACTTAGCGTTCCTTTATGCTTTAGCGCTAGCACGTTTGGCCAAACCACGCCGCTATCCTACGATTACGTGCAACTTGGTGCTGTGCAAACCGATTTTGCTGACATTCCTGAATTTGATGCTAAAGGATTTCAGCTAAAGGCAAGCAAAGAGTTGGGCTACAACCTTTTTGCAGAAGCTATGTATTTTGACGCTAGTGACGACGCGAGTAACGCAGAGTTTGATTTCGATTTTGATGTAGAGAAGTGGGAGGTCTCACTAGGCTATATCCACCGCTTTTCTGCCGCTACTGCTCTTGATGCACAAGTTGGTTATGGTGATATTGAGCTGGGCTTAAGCAATGGACAGGAGTCTGCATCAACAGGTACGAATTACTATATGTTAGAAACCAATATTCGCCATATGGTAATGAAAAACTGGGAGCTTTTCGCCGGCCTTGAATGGCAATTCTGGGACGAAGGAAGCGACCAAAAGGCATACAACCTTGGTACTCAGTATTCATGGAGCAACCTTGCGGTTGGTGCAGAATATACGAAATACTCAGATTCAGAAGTATTCGGCATTTATGCCCGCTATCAGTTTTAGGAGTCTTTTTGCACAAAAGGGGGCTCGCCCTCTTTTGTGCGCTTTATCAAATACCTAAGGAAAATAGCTGGCAAATTGAAGAGGCAGTTCAACCAAGCACTTTGCACTATGGTTTAATTTTGATGACTAAAAGGTAAGCATAGTTGAATATTTTCACCTACGATTATAAGAGTCATAACAAAACTGAATACGTGCTATATTAACAGTGTTAACTCGCTATGCTTAAAAGTGTAAGTATTTTTGCCACCTTTAGTCTTCTACTTGGATATCATGCACATTCTAAGGCAACGCCCCATGATTGGCATGATTCACCACACCATGTTTCAGTGTTACTGGCATCGACGGATGTAGATGAAGCTGGCAGCGCATTTACGGTTGGTTTTGACTATGAATACCGCGTGAGTGATTTCTTAGGACTTGGCGTAGTGGCGGAATATGCGTTTGAAGATATTGACGCCTATACGTATCTACTTGTTGCCGATTTACACATTACTAATAGCTTTATCGCCCAAATAGGTCTAGGTATAGAGTTTCATGGCGGCGATAAAATAGAAGTGGCACGTTTAGGCTTACTCTACGAGTTTGAAATATCTGGTCTCACCCTTTCACCACAGCTTCATTACGATTACCACAAAGACCATGCCGACGCGATTGTGGCAGGCGTCGCCATTGGCTTTGCTTTTTAGAGCGTATCACTATCACCCTTGTTGGCTATAAGAAACTTAGCCAATGCATGATAAGCAGGCAGTGAGGTTGGGTCGATATAGCCGTTTTTCGCCTTGGGATGAGATGCGAATCTCACAAGAACCATATTGGCTGTAGGATCGATATAGATGGTTTGCCCATGAACACCTCGTGCGGCAAACGCATTGTGTTCATTGTGAAAAACCCACCACTGGCTTTTATAACTGGCCCCAGGAAGCGTAGGAAATGCATTGGTGAATTTTGCGCGGTCCCCGCCTTTTTTTATGCTTTGCACTACCTGTGAAGGAAATACTTGCTTAGCGTTTATCGCACCTTCATTAAGTACTAATAATCCCAGCCGCCCTAAATCACGTAAACCCGCTGATATACCTCCACCAGCAAAAGCCACACCTTTTCCATCAACAGTTTGATACGCACTTTGCTCTGCCCCCATGGGCTGCCAAAGCAACTCGCTGGTTAGTTCAGTGACAGAGCGCTTAGCAACTTTACTAATGATCCAACCCAACATATCTGAATTTATTGTTTTATAGTGAAAGTATTCACCGTGTTTGCCCTCTACTTGAACCGTTTGTAAGTATTCCCAATAGCCGTTCGGACCTTTGTACTCTTTAGCTTTAGGCAACGGGCTAGCAGCACGAGAATAAGTCCAAATTGCTGCGTTAGGATCAGCATAGTCTTCAGAAAACGCTACGCCAGTGGTCATATCCATTACTTGTCTTACAGTTGCGTTAGCAAATGCACTACCGGCAATTTCAGGCACGACCTCTTTGACTCGCATTTGGTCATCTAATTCGCCGTTAGCGACCAGTATTTCTGCCAGTAAACCTGTAACTGATTTTGTCATCGACATAGCTGCATGCTGACCATATTCGTCTAAACAACCAAAATAGCGTTCATACACTACGCGCCCTTCGTGAATCACCAATATGCCGTCGGTGTAGTTAGCAAAAAGTGACTCTTCCCATGTCATCGATTGGTCACTGTTCAACGGCGTAAACGACAACGAATTGATTTTTTGAGCCATGTCATCTAGGTCATTTTCAGATAGATAGTTAAGAGATAAAGCGTTACCTAACCCTCTACTTATCTCGCGTGTAGGCAAAAACTCCCGTAAATGACACACTGACCAACGAAGCTTTGGAAAACTAAAATAGTTACTGTCTGGCTGGGTAATTAACTTTTCATCTGATGGGGGGAAGCCTTGCATCCACCCCATTACATTAGGGTCGGATGACTTAGCATCAAGCGGCACATGATCACTGCCGTAGGCACTGGTAGTCGTTAACAAAATACTGGTAAATACAATCCGCATCAATCTGGCTGGTCGTCGCATAACACATGTTCTTGTTTTTATTTAATGAAAGCGTAGCGCGATACCCAAAGACTGCCAGTTTTTACACGCGTATTAGTATGCTTCCCGCGCTTTAGATGAACTAACGATAAAAAAGCAACGCAACAAAAGAGCACTTGTATGTTGAGCAAAGTATCTGGCACTGATATTGTTTTGAGATACGTTTTAACAAGGAAGTATTAATGAAGTATGTACTATTTGCGCTGTTGGCTATCGGCATTTTCACTGCAGGCTTTTTTGCGGGTGAATACAAGGCGTCTTCTACAATAGAGGACACCGCATTAAATAAAAGATCTGCGCAAAATGGTGCGCACAACGACATCGCTAGCGACATGTCAAAAGACACTAACATTGCAGGCTCTCACCACTGTGATGATGTCATGCCTTCCTCACATTACGCTCAACATCAACGCAACGAGCAGGATGCGTCGATTTCGAATATTGCGGTAGAAATTGCTTCACCAGAAATTTCACTAGATGGTGTAGCGAGTAACGAAGTGAAATACCCGTTGGCGCAACAAGAATTAGTACAGTGGGCCAAGCGCCATAAAGCCGAGCTGAAACGCGCGATGACTGAGCATATGGGAGAACAAAGCGCAGAAATGATGTTCGAACAAATTTTAAAGAATAATGACTTTTTAAATGCTCCTATAGCCGAGCATTCTATTGAAAAGGATTTGGGAACACGCCAAGACATAGAGCAAGCAATTGAAGACTATTTGATAGTGAATAGCAGTGATCCAGAAATGACTATTCTTGACGTTATTTGTATGCAGGGGCGTTGTGAAATAACCCTTGCGGCGCAAGACCAAATTGCACTTGTTAGATTGCATATGTCACTAACCAATAACGGCGTTCCTGGTGTAAGTGGTACAAGCGCACCAACCATTTTCATGATGCCAGAAGGTGGCGTATGGGCGTATATGCTGGTGCAGTATCATTAGACTATATGGCAGGTTTACACCACCTGCCCTGCAGCCCAACCACTGCTCCATGCCCACTGGAAGTTAAAGCCTCCAAGCCAGCCTGTAACATCAACAACTTCACCAATGAAATAAAGGCCGTCTACGTTCTTCGCCATCATGGTTTTTGATGACAATTCATTGGTATCAACCCCGCCAATGGTTACCTCTGCAGTGCGATAACCTTCTGTGCCGTTAGGTTTTATTTGCCAATTTTCAAGTGTATTTGCTATGGCGTCACACTCACCGTGAGTGAGTTGCTTAACAGGTACGTTGCGCCATTCGTTGTATTCAATAAAGCTCTGTACCATTCGCTTTGGAAACACTTTACTTAAACACGTGGCAAGCAGTGCATCGGGTGTTTTTTCCCGCGCGGCGTTAATCAACGCGTGAGTGTCCTCATTGGGCAGTGTATTAATACTTAATGTATCGCCCGCTTCCCAATAGCTAGAAATTTGCAGCATTGCTGGGCCGCTTAGGCCCCGATGAGTAAATAACATAGCCTCTTTGAACGTGGTATCGTTGCAGCTTGCGTACACATCGACCGCTATACCACTTAGCTCAGCCAATGTATCTTTGTCTTTATCGTGCAAGGTAAAGGGCACTAGCGCAGCACGTGTAGGCAGCACATTCAAACCAAATTGTTCGGCAATTTTATATCCAAATGGCGTTGCCCCGAGTTTGGGCATGCTCAAACCACCTGTGGCAATAACTAATGATTCACACTGATAATCGCCGTTTGACGTAGACAGTAAGTACCCACTTTCACTTTTTTCAACCGACAATATTTCGCAACGAGTGGTAATTGTCACCCCCGCCTTAGTGCATTCATTCAGTAATAAATCAACAATGTCTTTGGCGCTATCGTCGCAAAATAATTGGCCCAGTGTTTTTTCATGATAGGCGATTCCGTGCTCGGCAACGAGACCGATAAAATCCCACTGGGTATAGCGGCTAAGGGCTGACTTACAAAAATGGGGATTTTGGGAAAGAAAGTTTTCAGGGCTTGCGTACATATTGGTGAAATTGCAACGCCCCCCGCCAGACATCAGAATTTTTCGCCCCACCTTCTTGGCATGATCGAGCACTTCAACGCTGCGGCCGCGAGCCCCTGCTTGAGCGGCACAAAAAAGCCCTGCAGCCCCTGCACCAATAATTATAACGTCGCGTTTTATCACAATTTAGTCTCGAGGAAATACAGCCAGTGGGTGTGTAGTAATAAGTGCCATGTGCGCACGAGTACCGGGCTTAATCGCATTTTCGTGGCTAACTCGAACCTTAAGCTGACTACCATTATCTAGCGTTACCGCATATAAACGGCTTTCGCCTTCATAGCGCACCCAATCAACAATCCCATTGGGTTGTGGGTGCGTTGCACTTAAGCTTAGATCATCAGGGCGTACCAACAAGTCAACATTGCCATTTGCACCTTGAAGCGGTGTCCCAGGCACATTGCCGATATCGGTAATAACCACATTGTCGGGATTATTTGCGCTGTTATTGAAAGTGGCCTTTAGAAAGCTGGCTTCCCCCATAAAGCGTGCAACAAAACGACTAGCAGGCATGGAATAGCAGGCTTCAGGTGTATCAAGTTGCTCCAGTACCCCTTTATTCAAAATACCCACGCGGTCGCCAACGCTCAGCGCTTCGTCCTGATCGTGGGTGACCCAAATAGCGGGGACACCGGCTTTTTTAAGCGCATCGCGGATTTCCCAACGCAGACTGTCTTTAAGCGCTGCATCTAGGTTAGAAAGAGGTTCGTCTAATAATACAAAAGCGGGTTCATGCGCCAGCGTTCGCGCCAATGCAACCCGTTGTTTTTGACCGCCAGAAAGACGAGCAGGCTTGGCATCGCGAAAAGCGTCTAATCCAAGTAGGTTCAGCCAGTGGTCGGCCAATGCTGTGTCTTTTAAACGAAAGCAGACGTTTTGTTGAACCGTTAAGTGTGGAAACAGTGCAAAGTCTTGAAACACCATTCCCACATTACGTTTTTCTGGTGGTACGTGTTTATTTGCCGTACTTTCCCAACTCCCAAGGCGCATGCTGCCCTCTGAAATTGGAATAAGCCCTGCTAATGCTTGAAGAATGGTAGTTTTGCCACATCCTGTCGGTCCCACTAACATCAGAATTTCGTCTTGCCCAAGTTCTACATTTAACTTGTCGACTACGCGGGTAGACCCATAATTCACTGACAAATTACTTACACTTAGCATTACGAACGTTCTTCCTCAGTAACGGTAAATTGCGCTTTGCGCTCGCCTGATAGCATAAGGACAAGCCCTACACCTGACAGCAACACAAGCAACAACCCAGGTACGGCAGCACGGCCAAAATAGCCGGCTTCATAAACACGCCACATGTAGGTGGCCAGCGTTTCAAAACCCGTTGGTCCAAGCATCAGTGTGGCTGGTAGCTCGCGCATGGCTTCTAAAAATACCAATGCCGCACCTGCAATCATACCACGAAGCGTGAGAGGAAGCGTAATACGCATAAACGCCTCGCGGGGGCTTGCACCTAACACGCGCGCCGCTTTAACTAAACCCGAGTCGATATTTTCAGATGTGGTTCTGACACTGCCCACCGCAAGAGGGATAAAACGCAGTACATAAGCCATTACTAGCAAACTCAAGGTTTGGTATAGCGCGGGCAATTGAAGGCCAACATACACAAGGGCCGTGCCCATTACGATACCTGGAACACCAAAACCAAAGTAGGTAATACGCTCCATAAAGCGTCCAGCTTTGCCTGCAATCGCGGCATTCGCAACAGGGATTGCTAATAGCACTGCCACAAGCGCAGCAATAAATGAAGCATGCGCAGAATTCCACGCATAACTAAGCTCAAAGCCCCCTGTACCCTCGCGCACTAGCCATAAAATGAACACGGCAAGTGGCAAGACAATGGCCATGAAAACCACGGGAAAAGCAGCAAGTAGCATTGTGCTGTACTGCCAGCGGGCTGGAAATAACATCAAATGCTTACCGGGGCGTTCTTTTGCACCACCAATACGGCTTTCAACAAATAAAATAAGACCCACGATCACCATTAACTGAAGACTGAGCATGGCAGCTTGGCTAAGACCAAATGCGTTGTACTCAACAAAGATAACTCGGGTAAAAGTATCTAAGCCCATAATGGCTGGCGTACCAAAATCTGAAAGTGCATACAATGCCGCAAGTAGTGCCCCAGCGGCCACACTATTAACTACGCGCGGCAGTACCACGCGCCATAGGCTCGCTGTCAGGGACAATCCCAATGTGCGCGCCGCGTTCACTAAACTAGCATCAAGGCTCAGTAAGCTTGCACGCGTCGTCATCATTACGAAGGGGTAGGTGTATAAACTCATCACCAAGGCAGAGCCCCACAATCCACTGATAGGGGGTGTAGTTATGCCCAAAACATTTTCTATTTCACCGCCGCGCCCGAAAGAAAAATACATCGCAAATGCACCAATATAACTCGGTAAGGCGAGTGGCGCTGCCAGCAAAATCAGCCAAAACCGTTTAAATGGCATGTGGACATAAGCGGTAAAAAACGCGAGGGGCACGCCAATTAACACAGCCCCAATAATGGTTAATACAACTAAAGAAAGGGTATTGCCCAATACGCGTAAGTTGTGGGTATCGAACAGTTGCGCGCTATCTTGGGCAAGAGAAAACAAAACGCCGACGGGCAGTAAAGCCATCAGCGCTATTAATAATGCCAGTGGATACGACTTTGGCCAATTTGTCACAGTACGCCTACTTCCCTCATCATATTAAGAGTAGGTCGTAAGTCGGCCAGTTTGCGTAAGTCCATATCAGGTGGCGACAGCGTACTTAAACTTGCTAATCCTTGAGGCTGCTCAACGCCTTGTACGAGTGGAATTTCATAGGCTTCGCGCGCTAAGTAAGACTGTACTTCTTGACTTAACAGGTAACGAATAAAGTTAACTGGCAAACTGCCTTCACTTAACGCCACGATACCCGACGCATTCACCAAACAACCTGCGTCATTGTTGGTGTAGGCCAACGCCACATTGGCGTCAGGCTTACCCGACTTCAGTCGCAATGTGTAGTAGTGGTTAGCAAAGCCAATATCAACTTCACCGCGTTCAACACCCATGACTACGCCTAACTCGCCTGCATACTTTTTGGCGTTGCGGTTAATGCCTTTTAGCCATGTTTTGGTGGCTTTTTCACCCTCTAAGATACGCATAGCGGTTACAAACGACTGAAATGAAGAATAGGCTGGCGCCCAACCAATCTTTAAGTCGCTATCGGCTAATGCCATTACGCTATCGGGTATTTGCTCGGGCGAAACACGTTGCGTATTGTACGGCAAGGTGCGCACGCGCCCGGTAACCGGCGACCAGCTTGGATACTGAAATCCGTCTTTAAGCTGTGCAGTAATATCGTTAGGCAGCGGTTTTGCTGCACCAGCGTCAGTCACTACGCCAATAGAACCAGTATCTACAGCCCAAAACAAGTCGGCGCGTTTCACACCCGCTTTTGTTTCAGCCACAATGGTATTGGCTAATGCGGCTGACCCACCGCGGCGTACTTTTAGGTTTAGCTTTGGGTTGCGCTTTTCAATTGCTTTAAGAACATTCTCATAAAGACCACCTTCACCACGGCCTAGGTATAAGGTTAAATCGCCTTCTAACTTGGGAAGCGACTCAACCGATACGCTGGAAGTTTGAGTAAGTGCTTGAACCGTGCCCAGCGGCAAACTGCCCAATGCACCAGCTGCAACTAAGCCTTGTAAGAATGTTCTTCTTTGCATAAAGCTTCCTTAAAATACGTCTTTGCGGCTTTTTTCTGCTTCAACAAGCAAAACACGCGCACGGTCTAACTTCGTTTGCATGGTTTCAACCACTTTTCGCACGCTATCAACGCCTTTATCTTTTGAAATAGCTTGAGGCAATGTGACATTGAAGTCTTTTTCTAAGTCTTCAACCAGTGCAGCATCTTGTGCAATCAAATCGCCTTCTACACCTTCAAAACGTTGCAGATACGTGTCGTGCACTAATGTGGTCGCTACTTCGTGTAGTTGCTCTGCATACTTAGCAACAACGCGATCTAAACGAGTTTTGATATCGTCAATAACTTCAGGCCCCGTAGTTGGCTCTTTCTCAGTTGTTTTAACTGCGTCAACTAGGCCTTTCTTCTGATATTGGGACGCAAGTTTAACCGCGCCTAGCGCTTGCCACAAGGCATGATTTAGCTTCTCTTGCTCTTCGCGAACCACTTGAATAGGCTTATTGCCATCAATGGCCATTTTTACACCATAAATGCCTTGCCAAATCGAGGCATAAATTGGCACGTATTGGGTTTCGATTGCAGAGTGAAAATCCACTTCTTCCCAATATTCAATAAGGGCGTCAGTTTTAAGCGCTTTATCTTTCTCTTCATACGCATCAACAACACTGCCAAACTTGCTCTCTAGCCAATGTACTTCCTCTGTATACTCACCGATATGAGCATGCAAGTTATTCACGTGATCGCCAATTTCACCATTTGCCATTGCCTTGCCAGACACCATTGCCAATGTCACAGCAGACGCTAAAACCAACGCACCCATTTTCTTCAGTGTTGTTGTCATGATAATTCCTAAAACGTTGTCTTTTCGCGAAAATGATACTTATTATCATTAAGCAAGTAAAGGTAACTAACTCAGCCAATCTACCGATTAACTTATTGGCCTTCGTATATACGCAGGGGTATTATACCTAGTCACTGGCCGCTCTTATATAAACATACTGATATATAACGCGTTTTGTTGTGCGCAAGATCATAACAACTACACAAAAAGAAAGGACATCGCCTCATGAGACTGTATTATTAGCTGCCAAATAAAAAAGCCCGTAACCGAGGCTACGAGCTTTAGCGATATGAACCTGTTATGCCGTAGAGCTTATAGGCTATCTAGCATACTCTGTGCATCGCTTACGTCGAAGCGACCTGGGTCTTCAACGTTAAGCTTTTTCACTTCACCGTCTTCAACAAGCATTGAATAACGCAGTGAACGCATACCGCCAAAATTACCGGTATTCATGTCTAAACCAATTTGCTTGGTGAAAAAGCCATTACCATCTGCAAGCATAATAATTTCTTCGGCGTTATTTGCTTTTCCCCATGCATCCATTACGAAAGCATCGTTCACGCTTAAACAAATAATATGGTCAATGCCTTTGGCTTTAATTTTGTCGGCAAGGGCCACATAGCCAGGCAAATGCGCTTGAGAACAGGTTGGTGTGAATGCACCAGGAACTGCAAACAAAACAACACGTTTTTCTGTAAAAAGTTCATTCGTACCCGGGTTAGTTACTTCACCATTTTCTAAAAGGCTAAAGTCCACCTCAGGTAGAGTGCTACCAACTTGTATCATGATGTTCTCCTAGTTGTTCTGACACAAATACACGTCAAATCGATGTTTTTTACTTTCTATTGCCATTGATGGCTTTTGTCCGGCCAGCACGTCTGCACTGTTAGGGCGCTTTACTACCACTCGGTGCGTAGCTAGCTTTAGTGCTGGCGGTAACAGCGAATCTGCGTCAGGATCGTGTCCTAACAATTGCTGAAACAGCCGCATTTCCTTTTTCACCAAGGCTGATTTCTTTTTGTGTGGAAACATTGGGTCTAAGTAAATAGCGTCCACGCTCTCACCATTGAAGTATTGCATTACCTCAGCACTATTTCCATGCTGAAGTGACATTCTTGCCGCAAGCTCAGGGTAGTCCACGTTAAGGCGTCTAATTCCGTCCTCTAATAATGCAGCAACAATCGGTGAGCGCTCAATCATAGTCACATGGCATCCCACACTCACCAGCACAAAGGCATCGCGCCCTAGCCCTGGCGTTGCGTCTACAACATGCCATTGTTCGTTACCTTTTAAGCCGACGGCTTTCACGATGGGCTCTTTACGGCCACCACCATGTTGCTTTCGGTACAAACTCGCTGGCGACGCAAAATCAACTTCAACCGGTAACACCTTTTTTTCACTCGCGTCGCTTAACCCCAGCACGTTGTTATTAACTTGCAAATAAAAGCCGTCCTCAGGCGGCTGATTAGACTCGCTATACGTAAAGCCCCACTTGTCACCAATAACTTTCGCAAGGTGAGTATCAGTATCAAAACACGCATCTGCAGGGGCGCTGGTTACTACTAATGGCAGTGTGTTAAGCATGGCCATACTGCTCCTTATGCCCAATCCAGCGGTTAATAATAGCTTGCGCGTGAGACGGGTATTTGTCCCACAATGTGTAAGCAATTTCTTGGACTTTAGGGATGAGCGCGGCGTCGCGCACCAAGTCGGCAATCTTAAGCTCGGCCATCCCCGTTTGTTTTGTGCCCATGAATTCTCCAGGTCCGCGGATCTCTAAGTCACGTTGAGCAATATAAAATCCATCGTTAGACTCGCGCAATACACCCAAGCGTTGTGTGGCTGTTTTAGACAGTGGACTTTGGTACATGAGTACACACTGACTTTCTACGGCACCCCGCCCTACGCGACCGCGCAACTGATGCAACTGAGCTAACCCAAGTCGCTCTGGGTTTTCAATAATCATAATGCTGGCATTAGGCACATCTACGCCGACTTCAATTACGGTTGTGGCAACAAGTAAGTCTAATTTACCGTCTTTAAAATCTGCCATTACTTGCGCTTTTTCAGCAGGTTTTAAACGCCCGTGTACCAAGCCGACCTGTAAGTCCGGCAGCGCTGTGCGCAAGGTTACCGCCGCGTCTTCAGCCGCTTGACACTCAAGCACTTCAGACTCATCAATTAACGTACAAACCCAGTATGCCTGCCTGCCATTTTCTTTACATGCTTGGCGCACACGCTCAATGACATCGGCGCGGCGCGTATCAGGCAACACTACCGTTTGTACCGGTGTACGCCCCGGCGGCAGTTCATCAATAATCGAGGTATCTAAATCGGCATACGCGGTCATCGCGAGCGTTCTTGGAATAGGCGTGGCTGTCATTATCAACTGATGAGGATAGCGCCCTTGCTGCTGACCTTTGTCACGCAATGCCAAACGCTGATGCACACCAAAACGGTGCTGTTCGTCTACAATAACGAGAGCCAGCTGCTGATAGTTTACACTTTCTTGGAAAATAGCGTGGGTTCCCACGAGCATTTGAATATCGCCCGCCTCTAATCGCGCGAGTACTTCATTACGCGCTTTGCCTTTTAGTTTGCCGGCAAGCCAACCTACTTCGATGCCTAGAGGCGCTAGCCAATCTCTGAAGTTATTAGCATGTTGCTCAGCAAGCAGCTCTGTGGGCGCCATTAAGGCAACCTGGTGGCCAGCACCAATAGCTGATAGCGCCGCAAGTGCAGCAACCAGCGTTTTACCCGAGCCCACATCACCTTGCACTAAGCGCATCATGGGGCGAGCATGCTGCATGTCTTTTTGAATATCTGCTACTACTCGCGCCTGCGCCCCTGTTGGAGAAAATGGCAGCTGAGAGAGCATTTTATCGATAAGCACCTGATTGACTTCAATAGGAATACCCGGCTGTGCATCAGAGAGCTTACGCACTTTAAGCACGCTTAAATGGTGTGACAGTAGCTCTTCTAAAATAAGTCGGTACTGCGCAGGGTGCAGACCTTCTTCCATTTCGTGAACGTCGACATCTGGTGGTGGCCTATGCACTAAATGCAATGCCTCGTTTAAGCTGATTTGCTCATCGTAAATGCCGTCTGGCAACAGGTCAGCGAGCGCACCTTTATCTAGCAATGCCAGTGCTTGCTCAGTTAAGTTTCGTAAAGTTAGTTGCTTCACGCCATCCGTGGTGGGATAGACAGGTGTGAGTGATTCTTCAGTTGGCGGCGCATCCTCATCTACCAATTTAAACTCAGGGTGCATCATTTCAATGCCCCACTTGCCCGTTCGTACCTCACCAAAACAGCGTACCGTATTCCCTGGTGTCATCATTGAACGCTGCACTGCGCCAAAGTGAAAAAAGCGCAGTGTAATAGTGCCTGTACCGTCGCTTAACTTCACCACCAGCATACGTTTTTTACCGTACTGGATATCTGCGCTCATCACTTCGCCTTGCACACTCACATGAGTAAAAGGGCGGCATTCAGCCACACTGTATATGCGTGTTCTATCTTCATAACGATGAGGCAGGTGAAACAAAATATCTTGAAGGGTAAATAAGCCAATTTTGTTGAGCTTTTCTGCCACCTTTGCGCCTACGCCTTTAAGCGCAGTAATCGGTGTAGTGGCCAGTGCTTGCATTGGTCGAAGTCCTTCTTCTATAACATTGATGCTGGCGCTAAGCGCCTAAATTTAAACGAAGTGTAAAGGATTGCGACTAGGTTGGCGAGTACGCTTTAGGCCAGTTTTTGAAGAACCATGAACAAAATAGGAAAAGCACAAAGAAAACTGAACTCAAAAACTTTGGTTGCTATTGTTTTCAGTAACTTATAACGTGCAATGTGTTTATCTTCCACCGTTGTTTGCAGCATGATCACTTTGACACACTTGGAAATAGTGGATTTAGCCCTTCGCTTGGCAGCAAGTGGCCAGTTAGCCCTATTGATTTACTGGTTCGGTCAATACAAACCTAAGACGCAAAAGCGAGCCTACCAATTTTTTGTAATGTGCATCATTAGCTACATACTGCTAACCACCCCAATTGCCAATGAAGACTACGGCTGGTTGCGCGCACCTTTGCTGCTACTGACCGACCTTACCGCCTTCTCTATTTGGTACTTAGTGTTAAAAATATTCAAACCGCAGCGGTCATTAATGGACTACCCCAAATGGCTAACTGTACCTGTAGGGCTTTGGTGTGTTTGGCTGGCCTATTTTTTCTTATTTACACCAGGAAAAGGCGTGTTGCACGACGCAAGCCATGTCATCGGTTTTGTTGTTCTTGGTTATGTGATTTATCGATGCTTGCACGGCTATTTTGACGATCTCGTAGATGAACGACGTAGTGCACGACTTATCATAGTGACTGGATGCGGCATTTACATGGCTGTGTTGACCTTTTTTGAATTAGCTTTTCGCTTCGTAAAAGACCTTTCTCTGTTTAGCTTATTAAACGCACTCACCATTGCCTTGCTCTCCTTCATATTTAGCGCCAAGTACATCAAACCCAGCGCAGGCGATAGGTCAGTAAGTGAAAAAACCACGTCACCAGCTATTAAAGAAACCTCTTCGAGTAAACCACCGCGCTCAGTGAATGCAGAAAAACTGTATGAATTGATGGAGTCAGGTATTTATCGACAGCCTGACTTTTCAGTTGGAGCATTGTCTGAGGCTGTAGGTATACCCCAACATCAGCTGCGTAAACTCATAAACCAAGAACTTGGTTTTACCAATTTCTCACACTACCTCAATAGTTATCGCATTCCTGAGGTGTGTCGTCAGTTAGAAAATACACAGAAACAACATATCCCTATACTCACGTTGGCCCTAGAAGCGGGATTTAATTCAATAGCACCGTTTAATCGCGCGTTTAAACATCATATGGGCATGACGCCGAAGCAATACCGCGAACGTTTTCAATAATGATCATGTTTTTTTAAAAAACGATTAGAAAAAGTTTTGTATTTTCAATTAACTAGAGCTTGCTAATTCTTGTGGAGTACTCGTTAATGAAATACAAAAAAACGGTAGCGGTTACCGTTCTTATTGGTATGTTCTTTTATTTTACTTACCCAATTTATCAGTTTTATACCCATAAACATAAAGCCCCAATGTTAACGCCATGGGGATATGAATCTTTGCCTCAAAGCGCGCCGCAAAACAGCAAGGTCTATCAACCACATTTCACAAACACTGCCGAAAAAGCACTGCGACGTATTGGTCAACATAGAGCAGCAATTAATGCCCCAGGTATTTCTATTGCGGTGGCGATAGATCAAGAGCTAGTTTGGGCTGGGGCGTCAGGATGGGCTGATTTAGCAAGTAATAGCCCCATGACACCTGACACTATTGTTCGCATTGGAAGTACGTCCAAAGCACTAACGGCTGCTGGCTTAGCACGTATGGTGCAAGCGCAAGCCATCTCACTTGATAAGCCTTTAAGTACCATATTCACTGAATTACCAAACCAAGCATGGGCCGATATCACACCTCGTCAACTCGCGTCTCACAGTGCAGGCATGCCTCACTACAAGGAAAATACCGATTATTATGGGCTGCTAAAGTCGATCACCTTGAACAGTCACTATGAGGATGTTGATGATGCCGTTATGTTATTTGATGGCAGCGAAACCTTGTCTGCGCCAGGCGAGAAGTTTTATTACTCAAGCCTTGGCACTGTGCTGTTAAGTGCCGCTATGCAAAGCAGTGTCGCGACAACGTACCAACAATGGATGCAAGAACAGGTTTTAACTCCCCTTGCCATGCACAGTACCTTATCAGAACAGAGCCTTTCTTCGTCACAGCATACTCAAGAAGACCAACAGTTAGCCACTTTCTATTGGCAAGAAAAAGGCGAGCAACGCCGTGTACGCGTATGGAGAGACGTAGACTTAAGCCATAGACTTGCCGGAGGTGGATGGCTTTCAACATCAAAAGATCTGGTAAAGTTGGGCCAAGGCTTCATTGACAACAACTTTATTGCCACTTCCATAAAAGATGAGTTTTGGACACCCCAAAGACTAAATAGCGGCAAAGCCAACCACCAAAATTACGGCATTGGCTGGCGCATACACACGTTGTCTTTAAGCGATGAAGAGGAGGTCACTTATGCTCACCACGGGGGTGTTTCTAGAGGTGCACAGAGCTTTCTTGTTGTAGTGCCTAAATACAAGCTGTCTCTTGCGTTGAATATCAATAGTAATACCGAAGAGTTTCATGATTTCGGCAGTATTGTTGGTGAGATAATCCGGCTTTTTATTGCCGAAAGGAAAACACAGATAAAAGAGAATGAAGAAGAAGTTTAGGTATCGCACGCCAATTGTGACTGATACTAAGTTAGCGCTATAACAGCGTTATCATGACGCCGTTATAGCTAACATTTCTTTTTTGCCACTAGCTGGCGTCTAGTGCATTGGCTTCTTCTTTCGTGATTTGCATTTCTTTCCACCAGCTATCGGTGGCATCTACTTCACCTAATGCATTAATAGGTGGAAGCGGTAACCCTTTGCGCTGGCAAAGCTTAAATAAACGCGGATAACCATTTTCAAAAGCAAGTGCCTGGCACTCTTCTTCTGGCAAATGTTGCGTGTTGTACATACCCGCAATCGTGCGTTGACGTTGTGCTTCGTACAACACAAGCGCAGCAGCTACCGACACATTCAGCGATTGCACCATGCCCATCATGGGAATAACAATGTCCTGATCAGCCATTGCAATAGCTTCATCAGTGGCACCGTACTTTTCTTGGCCAAACAAAATGGCAGTAGGTTTAGTGTAATCAATATCGCGAAAATCCACTGCGCTGTCAGACAAGTGCGTTACAAGCACTTGCATACCCTGCCCTTTCAATGCAGACATGGCATCGCTGATATTATCGTGGTTGGTTTGACGCACCCATTGCTGACTGCCCATCGCCGTGCCACGACGAAACTGATATTTCTGTTCCCACACGGTGTGAACGCGATGAATACCCACCGCGTCGCAGGTGCGCACAACGGCCGATACATTATGTGGCTTGTGCACATTTTCAAGACAAACCGTTAAATCGGTTTGTCTTCTTTCCAGCACATCTCTAATTCGCTGGTAACGCTCAGGTGACATGACTTACTCCGGCAATTCCATCACGCCATCGATTTCAATTTGCGCGCCTTTTGGCAGTGCAGAAACCTGAACAGCAGCACGTGCAGGATAAGGCTTGTTGAAGTAGCGGCTCATTATTTCATTTACCGTGGTAAAGTGACCTAAATCGGTTAAAAAGATGTTCACTTTCACCAAGTCATTTGTTGTTCCGCCCGCAGCAGCACATACCGCTTTGATGTTTTCAAAAACCTGAACAGCTTGCGCTTCGAATTCGTCTGAAACCATTTCCATGGTTTCAGGCACCAAAGGAATTTGGCCAGAAAGATATACTGTAGTGCCCGCTTTAGCCGCTTGGCTGTATGTACCAATAGCAGCAGGTGCCTTATCGGTCTGAATAATAGACTTAGACATAATAGTTCCTAAAAATGGTTAAACTTAGTGTCGAGACTGACTATGACGAGACACTTTTTGAACCTCTGGCATGGTGCGAATTTTTTTCATTACACGGGCCAAGTGCACACGGTTATGCGTGGTCAGCTCTAGGTCAATAAAGTAGATATTACTCTCTTTTTCTTCAGTTTGCAGACCAATGATATTGGAATCGCACCCTGAAATAGTGTTCGTTAATGTTGCCAGTGTTCCTTGGTGATTAATCAATTCAATGCGAAGCGACGCTTTGAACTCGCCTTGTGGCTCATCATCCCACTGCATAGGCAGCACGCGTTGGGGTTCTTCTCTGGCAAGCTTGCGAATATTGTTACAGCCGGTTTGATGAATAGTCATACCGCGCCCTGGGCTAAGTACCGCCACAATTTCGTCGTCAGGTATTGGGTGACAACAACGTGAGTAGTGCACCAACAAGCCCTCTGTGCCACGAATAGCCACATTGCCTTTTTT
Organism: Alteromonas sp. KC3; assembly: GCF_016756315.1. Lineage (NCBI taxonomy): Bacteria > Pseudomonadati > Pseudomonadota > Gammaproteobacteria > Alteromonadales > Alteromonadaceae > Alteromonas > Alteromonas sp. KC3. Next base: position 144,265 of record NZ_AP024235.1, on the reverse strand, counting down.
GTCTGACAAGTCTGTTGTGCTTTCACCTAGTAGGCGGCGTGCTACGATAGCGCTTAGCTCATTACCAAGCCCAATATCTACTAATAAATCATCAAAGCTATCGTGTTTAGTTTCTGCTACAACGCGGTCGATATCGTCTTGTGGTATATCGTCTAGCTTCACGGCACCCAGTGCATGACGCAATAGGCGATTACCCATGTTCACCGCTTCTTGAGAATGCTGTTTGCGCAGATACTGGCGAATACGTGTTCGCGCCCGTGCGCTCACCACAAAGTTAAGCCAGTTAGCATTTGGCTTAGCTTTCGGTGACGTAATAATTTCTACCGTTTGACCATTTTCTAGTGGCTTACTCAAGCTAAAGTTTCTGCGCTCTACGCGCACGCCCACACAGGTATTGCCCACATCAGAGTGAACAGCATAAGCAAAATCAACGGCCGTGGCGCCCATTGGCAGTTCAATAATACGGCCATCTGGCGTAAACACATAAATTTCGTCAGGGAACAGGTCGGTTTTAACCGATTCGATAAATTCAAACGATGAACTGGCCGACTGCTGCAGTTCCAATAAGCTTTGCATCCACTTACGCGCGCGTAATTGTGCGGTAGTGCCGTTATCACCAGGTTCTTTATACAACCAGTGTGCCGCAACGCCTTTGTCCGCCATTTGATCCATTTCCTGCGTACGAATTTGAATTTCAACAGGGATACCGTGTGGACCAATCAATGAAGTGTGAAGCGACTGATAGCCGTTGGTACGTGGAATGGCAATATAGTCTTTAAAACGGTTTTCGATAGGCTTGTACAGGCCGTGCATCGCGCCCAATGCGCGGTAGCAGTTATCAACTGATGACACCACAATGCGAAACGCGTATATATCCATTACCTCATTGAACATCAGTTCTTTGTTTTTCATTTTACGGTAAATGGAATACAGGTGCTTTTCGCGGCCAAGCACGTTTGATTCAATTTCGTAGGCTTCAAGGCGTGTATTCAGTTCTTGCCTAATGTTTTCGATAATCTCTTTTCGATTACCGCGAGCCTGGCGCACCGCTGATTTTAGTGCACGGTGACGCATGGGGTACATGGCTTGAAAACCTAGGTCTTCCAGCTCGTTTTTAATATCGTGAATACCCAAACGGTGTGCAATGGGCGCGTATATTTCCAGCGTTTCAAGGGCAATACGACGGCGTTTATCGGGGCGAAGCGAACCCAACGTGCGCATATTGTGCGTACGGTCGGCCAGCTTGATCAAGATAACGCGAATATCTTGCACCATGGCCATCATCATTTTACGGAAGTTTTCAGCCTGCGCCTCTTGCTTAGTGCTAAACGCTAACTTATCGAGCTTACTTACCCCTTCCACAAGCTCGGCAACAGTATCGCCAAACGCCTCAGCTAAGTCGTCTTTGTCGTAGTGGGTATCTTCAATAACATCGTGAAGTAACGCAGCCATGATAGTTTCATGGTCTAAATGCATATCGGCGAGAATACCCGCCACCGCAACAGGGTGTGTAATATAGGGGTCACCACTTGAACGCATTTGGCCGTCGTGGGCTTCTTGCGCCAAAACAAAAGCATCTTGTACCAGCTGAACCCGTTCGGCTGGTAAATACTCAACAACTTTCTGCTTTAAACCTTCAAACAAATACACAGTGCAGCGTGACCCTTATATAACGTTACAACCCTAAGAATACGTTTTATTGTGCTATAAGCCAATACGCCAAAAGTAAAGCGCCAGTGCTTTTTTCAAAGCACTGGCGCTAAATTACTCGTAAACAGCCCTAAAGGGCATGTTTTACTGATCAGATAGAATATTTGCTACTGACGCAAATTCAGCATGTTCTTGCTGTTCTTGTGCTTGAAGCTCTGCTTGCTCAAGCGTAGCAGCAGTCACTAAGCCTTCTTCGATTTCGCGAAGTGCAGTTACAGTTGGCTTATCGTTTTGAACGTCAACCATAGGATCTTTGCCTTCAGTGGCAATTTGACGTGCACGGCGTGCAGCAACAAGCACTAGGTCAAAGCGGTTACCAATTTTATCTACGGCATCTTCTACAGTTACGCGAGCCATGTATTTCTCCGAAAATTAGGTTGAGCAAGTTATTCAAAAAACGGCCGCGTAGTATACATGGTTGTACCTCGCGATCCTAGCGTTTTGTGTGAAATTAACACAGCGCGATCGCACTGATCGCACGCTATTGGTTTAAAACACGTATTTGCTATTGCAAGCTTACGCGCTACCGAGCAATTCGTCCAATAAAGGCTGATGACGCATTTGTTGTTTAACGGTTCTTAGTCGCTGAGCTGTTACGATGGCTTCAAGATCGCTAAGCGCAGTGGCAAAGTCATCATTGACAATCACATGGTCAAACTCGTTAAAGTGTGACATTTCCGCTACCGCTTGTGACATTCTGCCCGCAATCACCTCATCGCTATCTTGGCCGCGATTATTTAAACGCTGCTCTAGAACATCTAGCGAGGGGGGCAAAATAAAAATACCACATGTATCTGGCATCAGTTCTTTCACTTGGCGCGCGCCTTGCCAATCAATGTCTAAAAATACATCAATACCACGGTGTAGCGTTTGTTCAATTGTAACGCGCGACGTACCGTAGTAATTGCCAAATACTTCAGCATACTCGAAGAAAACTCCCTGCTCGATAAGGGCTTCAAACTGTTCACGACTTACAAAGTGATAGTGTACGCCGTCTTCCTCGCCCGGACGAGGTTGACGCGTAGTATGAGACACAGACACCTGCATTGGCGAGGTAGTACTGCCCTCGTACTTTTCCATTAACGCTTTAATAAGACTAGATTTGCCAGCACCGGAAGGTGCAGCAAGAATGAACAAATTACCGAGTAGTGAAGCCATAGGGTATTAAAATTCTGTCAAAGTATGGTGATTTCAAACCGCAATGATAGCATAGGTAAGCGCACTGCAGTAATAACGATTGTATTAAGCGACATAAGCGCTCAAACGCGACACTAGATTGCGTAATAGTGTTTAGCTACAAATACACATTCACTGTAATGTGACAATAAAGATAATAATAAACCTTACAGCGCTTTTGCGCTTATGCGCTCTAGCCAACAAGCAACAAGACCAAACAGGATATACTAGAATGACCCAGCAACTTCTGCCGTGCGTAGAAATAAACCCCGCGGCTACGCCTGATGCCTGCGTTATCTGGCTACATGGGCTTGGTGACTCTGGTCACGGATTTGCCCCTATCGTCCCTGAACTTCGCTTACCTGATAGTATGGCGGTTAAATTTATTTTCCCCCATGCCCCGGAGCGACCTATCACCATCAATAATGGTATGCGCATGCGAGCGTGGTATGACATTAAGTCACTCGACTTTAACAGTCGTGCCGATTTAACGGGCGTGAAAGAATCAGCAGACCAAGTAGAGCAATTAATTCAAGCGCAAATTGATAGTGGCATTCCAGCAAACCGAATTGTACTCGCTGGCTTCTCTCAAGGCGGCGTGATTGCGTTGCATCTTGCCCCGCGCTTTTCACAACAGTTCGCTGGCGTACTGGCACTGTCAACATACATGTGTGAACCGTCATTGCTTGCGAGCGAAGCAACTGACACTAACCGTGCCACGCCTATAATGATGGCACACGGCGATCAAGATGAAGTGGTACCAGTATTTATGGGTAACGCTGCATTTAAAACGCTGTCAGATAATGGATTTAATGCTACATGGCAAACCTACACCATGCAGCATAACGTGTGTATGCAAGAGTTAAACGACATTAGCGCCTGGTTACAGAAAGTACTCGCAAGTTAGTGTCTGTTATTCCACAACTTTGTTTCTGCCGCTATTTTTAGCGGCATAAAGGTTGTCATCTGCCTGCTTTAATGTCGCATGAATGTTGTTATCTGTTAGGGCAGTGGCAACACCAAAACTAGCTGTAATGGCGTGGTGAATATCCCCTTTTTCAAAGGGGTTCTCTTCAATAGTTTCTCGCATCTTTTCGGCTAACTTTACTGCCTGGCTTAAACTGGCTTTAGGAAATAGCACTAAAAACTCTTCGCCACCCGTTCGGGCTACCACATCCGTATTGCGTACAGCTTGTTTCATTAGGGCGCAGAAATGAATGAGCACTTCATCGCCGATATCATGGCCGTATTTATCGTTTATGCGCTTAAAGTGATCAATATCTACCGCAACCGTACTGAGTGGAAAATAGCTGCCAGGGTCTTGCATGGCCCGTTCGAAAAACACCGCTTCGAGAAAGCGTCTATTGGGAAGCTTTGTAAGAGGATCAGTATTCGCCTGACGCATGCGCTCAAGGTTTTCTTTGAGCATTTCACGACGACTCTGATGCCAGAAGTATTCACCGATAAAAGCCACACATACAAAACAAAAGGTCGCTATAAGAAAACGCGATACATGCTCTGGTGCATACTCTGCTGCGATTTTATCTTGGTTGTACAGCATTAAAATAGCCAGCCCGAGCGTAATGGCCACGTACAAGATGGCGGGTTTATACCTCACAACAATAATTTGAATAAACAAAAGTGGGAAAATAAAGTACAACCCCGTGTTGTTTAATCCGCCGGTATATACCAATGCGTTTATGGTAAAGCAAACGATAATGCCTGCTACATAGTAGAAAAGATCGTGTCGGGGAAAAACATGAGACAGTACTACGTTGGCATAAATAACAGCAGCAGAACCTGCGAGCGAGCCCACGAGCAACATATCGCCGCCATTGATGTTAATCCACGCCATAATTGCCATTATGGTGCCGCCAACATACGATATGAAATACAGCGTTAAACGTCTGCGTTTCGCTTCCGCCTCATTTTGCTGTGTACCCCGTAACAACTGCCTTACCGATGAGTGTTCCATTACAACACCTGCTCCCCAATATCACGCCTGCTTAACACATTGTCTTTGTTCAGAATAAACCGAGCCTTAGTCATTCACTAATTTGCCACCACAGCATAGACTGATTTGCGACGTATCTCCAAACAGAAAACTATGGGTATTTTCAAACATTAAGCCTTAGAATGGGTATACTAGTGCGAAGTTAGTGCATAACGTTTTTGCAACCCAAAGCAACACGCTCTAGCATACACACAACTGTTAAATTTAATTTGTTTGGAATCACCATGAGTCACCTTAACACTACCCGTACCATTCGCATTGCAACAAGAAAAAGTGCACTGGCACTTTGGCAAGCTGAATATGTGAAAGCGAAGCTTATAGAGCATTACCCTTCGCTAACGGTAGAGTTGGTGCCAATGAGTACTCAGGGCGATAAAATTTTAGATACACCATTGGCCAAAATTGGCGGCAAAGGGCTATTTATTAAAGAGCTTGAAATTGCCATGCTTGAAGGGCGAGCGGATATTGCTGTGCACTCTATGAAAGATGTTCCAGTGGCATTTCCTGATGGGTTTGGGTTGCATGCCATTTGTGAGCGCGAAAACCCATTTGACGCTTTTGTCTCGAATAATTTCGATAGCATAGATGCACTTCCTCAAGGGGCCGTTGTGGGCACATCAAGCTTGCGCCGTCAGTGTCAAATTAGTAAATACCGCCCTGATTTAGTGATTAAAGACTTGCGCGGCAACGTGAATACACGACTCGCCAAGTTGGATGCGGGTGAATACGATGCCATTATTCTCGCTTCTGCGGGCCTAATTCGTCTTGAAATGGAAACGCGTATTCGCATGCCACTGCCTGCCGATATTTCGTTGCCAGCGGTAGGACAAGGCGCAGTGGGCATTGAGTGCCGCAACGACGATGATGAGCTTATCGCACTACTTCAAGCCTTAAACCACGACGACACCCATACACGTGTAACCGCTGAGCGCGCCATGAATGAACGTCTGGAAGGGGGATGTCAGGTTCCTATTGGTAGTTTTGCAACGCTAGATGGCGACGCGCTTACCTTAACAGGGATGGTGGGCAAACCCGATGGTTCAACGCTTTTATTTGCCTCTGCTACGGCATCAAGAGAACGCGCTAATGACATTGGTATTGAAGTCGCAGAGGCATTACTTGCCCAAGGTGCTGGTGAGATTTTAAAAGCGTTGTATAACTAGCGAACCTTTGATGCTACTTTTCACTCGCCCGTTGCCAAAATTAAAAACAAGTGCCCGTGCTTTTGAAGACGCGGGTATTGATGCGGTAGGCGTCGCCACATCAGATATCGTTTACATTCCTTCAGAAAGCCGTGCAGCGCGCGATTTCATTTCAACTACAGCGTTAGATGCCATAGTGGTAACCAGCGTGTATGCCGTAGAGGCTACCGTAGAAGGCATAAAGCAAAAAAGTAGCACTGATACTCATTTGACAACCTTGATTGCGGTGGGCGACGCAACCGCCAAGAAATTACACAAGGCTTTTAGTCACACGCCAAATGTGAAAATACTCACGCCTTGCGACCATACATCAGAAGGTATATTGGCAATGCAGCAACTCAATGAGCCAAATTGCCAACATGTAGGTATTATTAAAGGTGAAGGTGGGCGAGATGCCATTGCGCAAGGACTGGTGCAACGCGGCATCGAAGTGAGCAGCTTTTGTGTTTACAAGCGCGAGCAACTTACCCGTCCAGTTTACACAAAACGGTGGAAAATTAGCGACGTTAGCGGCATTATCGCTACAAGCGAAGCAATGGCGAACCAATTAATTACGCACTATGGCAATACACTTTTGACCCTGCCATGGTTAACCGTAAGTGAGCGCATTGCCAATTCATTGAAGAACATTGGGGTGGAACGCGTGTTTGTTTGTTCACGCGCTACCGATCAGGCCTTAACGGCTTGGGTAAAGGATAACTGGGAGTATTAAATGGCCAATAATAATGAGAGTCGTCCTCAAGGCGATGAGTTGGTAACGGTTAGCGCCGAAAAAGAGGTTATCGACTCAAAAACGGATACGCCTTCTTCGCCCAAGCAAGCCAAATCATCAGGTAACGGGCTACTTTGGTTTGTCGTTGTCATTCTGTTTTTGATATTACTTTCAATGGCCGGTGCAGGTTATTGGTACTACATGCAGCAACAAACTGCACAACAGCAAACGCTAAACGCCCAGCAAAAGAATGCCAGCGACCTTAACGCAATGGTACAAGAGCGCAACCAGTTGAATGCGAAACTGGATGAAATTACCAAGAGCAATAATGCGCTCAACAATGCACTCAATGCATTACAATCGGAAAATGAAACCCTTGCTCTGCAAGCAGAATCAGCCCTAGAGCAAATTAAGAATATGGAAGGTCGACGACCTGCAGATTGGCTTATTGCCGAAGCAGATTACCTCGTTCGTATGGCTGGTCGTAAGCTATGGTTGGAAAATGACGTCCGCACTGCCATTTTGTTGTTAGTAAATGCTGACAAACGCTTAAAATCTTTGGCCGACCCATCTGTGTTACCCGTTCGCGCTGCCCTTGCTGAAGATATTCAAACGCTTCAACAGCTAAATCCAGTGTCACCTAGCTCGGTAGCGCTCGCGCTAACAGGCATGGTTGCACAAATTGATAAACTACCATTAGATACTTTCGAAAAACCGCAAGATGTGGATGCCCAAGACAATACCTTGTCTGAATCTACCGATGATTGGAAAGCCAATTTAGCTAAAGTATGGGATAAGTTGGTAGGCGACCTATTTACCATTAAAACGATTGAGGGCCCGGTTGAGCCAGTATTGTCGCTGGAAGCACAGTTTTTACTCAAAGAGCAACTGCGCTTACAGTTAATGCATGCACAGTCGGCTGCGTTGAAGGGTGACGCAGGCCTTTACAATCAATCGCTACAATACGCTCAAACCCTGCTTATCGAAAAATTCGATATAGAGACTAGCCAAGTCACTGGTTTTGTTAACGCAATTCAGAATTTGCTTAATACCGACGTGTCTCGCCCTATTCCTTCAGAGTTAAAAGCACAAAAGCCGCTTGAAGGGTTACTTGATAACCGTGTAAAGCAAGTGTTTGGACAAGGAGCTAGCGCACTATGAGATGGTTAATGATTGCGTTAGCGGTCCTTGCCGCATTTATTATTACGCTGATTGTCGGGCCAATGATATTGGGCGATAAAGGCTATGTGCTTATTTCCCTTGGCAACAAGGGAATTGAGATGACGGTGATAAGCTTTAGCCTGTTTCTTATTATTGGTGTAGTAGGTGCTTATGCCTTGTTGCGTCTAGTCATGTGGGCATTAAGCTTATTTACAGGTTCACATAAATGGTTTGGTGCACTGGGAGAGCGCAAGCGAAAGCGTGCGTTTTACGATGGCTTGCATGCCATGGCAGCCGGTGACTTTGAAACTGCTAAAAAAGCATTGAGTAAAACCACCAACGGTGACTTTGAAGGCGTAAATTATTTAGCCTCTGCTCAAATTGCTTTCGCCAACAACGACTTCGACAAAGCGCGTTATTTCCTAGAACAAGCTAGCGAGTTTGCGAATGCAGCCCTTGCCGCTACCGTGATGCACGCACGTATCGACATGGTTGATGGCAAACACGAAGCTGCGCTTGCGAAATTAGATGAGCTTGATGACAAGTCTCGTGAGAACAGACAAGTTGTGCAATTAAAGGCGCAGATACTTGCAGCACTAGGACAGTGGCAAACATTACAAAATAACTTAGGTAGCTGGCGAAAAGCGCTATCAAAAGAAGATTACACTGCGTGGAGTCAGCGCATCGCAAAAGGGAAGTTTGCAGAGATTGCCAGCAAACAAGGTGCCGTTGAGCTTAAGACCTATTGGGACAATTTACCCCGTAAGCTTCGTCACGACGACGCTTATCGTGCGGCGTACATTCAGCAACTGCTCGACCAAGGTATGCACGCTGACGCTCAGCAGTTACTGGTTGATTGGCAAAAACGCGGCCTAAATAGTGCGTTGTTCCCACTTTTCACGCAACTGAACATTCCGGACTCGTCACCGTCACTACGCCTACTGGAAAGCTGGATAAAGCAAGACGAAGATAACGTGGCGTTATATTCAACACTTGGCCAAGTAGCATTTAACTCGGGTGACGACGTACTTGCAGAAAAAGCGTTGTTAAAAGCGACCAAAATGAAAGCACGAAAAGAAGATTTATTGCTGTTGTCAGCCATAAGCGAACGTAATCAAGACACAGCAACTGCCCTTCAGCTTTACAAAGAAGGGCAGCAAACAGCCGGTTAATACACCCCCCACATATCCAAGGGTTGTAAAAACTTACTTATTGGATATATAGTAAAAAACAAGTTACTTGTCGGAGTGCTTCACTGGATATCCAGTAAGCTGAGACCGCGAAAGCGGGATCCGTTGAACCTGATCAGGCTAATACCTGCGAAGGGAACAAGAAAATATAATGCTGAAGTAGAAATGTTGTTGTGCTGTTGTGGTTTTGTAATAGCACGCGTTGTCACTGTGGATTGGATGTCTTAGCATCTTGATGCCTTGGTGTTGCATAGCGCAAAAAGCCACGTACTGCGACAACCTTCTTGCTTCAATCCTGCGTTATATTCTCCTTCACTCCTGACAAGCATTTTTAAACCTAAACCTTTAAGGCCAAAATGCTATGTCGACACGACGCGAACAGCGCCAACAAGCGCAGCAATTTATCAATGAACTAGCGGGCGAAGCGTACCCTAACTCCACACGCCACTACGAAACCGGCAGCCGCGATGATATTAAAGTGGCTATGCGCCTTATCCACCAGCACGACAGTTTGGTAGGTGGCACAGAAGAAAACCCACTCTTTGAACCTAACCCAGCCATTCCTGTTTATGACACATCCGGGCCGTATGGCGACCCAGCGCAAACCATTGATGTTCACAAGGGCTTGTCACCACTTCGCCAAGCATGGATTGCAGAGCGAGACGACACATTTGCACTGGATGGCGTGTCATCATCATTCGCTAAAGAACGAGAAAATGACATCTTCACCGAAGATTTCCGCTTTATTCGTGAGCGTAAACCACTGAAAGCCAAGCAAGGCAAGAATGTTACGCAGTTGCATTATGCTCGCCAAGGTATTGTGACCCCCGAAATGGAATACATTGCCATTCGAGAGAATATGAGCCGACAGGCCATTAAAGAAGCAGAGCTAACGCAACAGCACAAAGGCGAACACTTTGGCGCCAACTTACCAGAGACTATTACCCCTGAATTTGTGCGAGATGAAGTCGCCGCGGGCCGTGCCATTATTCCATGCAACATTAATCACCCTGAACTTGAGCCAATGATCATCGGGCGCAATTTTTTGGTGAAAATTAACGCCAACATTGGCAACTCCGCGGTGACCTCATCGATTGAAGAAGAAGTGGAAAAGCTGGTGTGGTCAACCCGCTGGGGTGCAGACACCATTATGGATTTGTCTACCGGCCGTAACATTCACGAAACCCGTGAATGGCTATTGCGTAACAGCCCCGTGCCACTTGGCACAGTCCCTATCTATCAAGCGCTAGAGAAAGTGAATGGCGTAGCAGAAGACTTAACTTGGGAAATGTTTAAAGACACACTTATTGAACAGTCAGAGCAGGGCGTAGACTACTTTACTATTCACGCGGGCGTTCTGCTTGAGTATGTGCACCTTACCGCCAAACGCGTAACGGGCATTGTGTCGCGTGGCGGTTCTATTATGGCTAAGTGGTGCTTGAGCCATCACAAACAAAGCTTTTTGTATGAACATTTTCGCGAAATTTGTGAGATTTGTGCGCAGTACGACGTGTCGCTATCTCTTGGCGATGGCCTTCGCCCTGGCAGCGTGGCGGATGCAAACGATGATGCACAGTTTTCAGAACTGCGCACGTTAGGCGAGCTAACCAAAATTGCATGGGAATACGATGTTCAAGTAATGATTGAAGGCCCAGGGCATGTGCCAATGCACATGATTAAAGCGAACATGGAAGAGCAGTTAACGCACTGCCACGAGGCACCGTTTTATACCCTTGGCCCACTTACCACAGACATCGCGCCGGGTTACGATCATTTCACGTCAGGCATTGGTGCTGCCATGATTGGATGGTATGGCTGCGCCATGCTGTGCTACGTCACGCCAAAAGAGCACTTGGGGTTGCCAAACAAAGAAGACGTCAAGCAAGGCTTAATTACCTACAAAATTGCGGCTCACGCAGCAGACTTAGCAAAAGGCCATCCTGGCGCGCAAATACGGGACAACGCCATGTCAAAAGCGCGCTTCGAGTTTCGCTGGGAAGACCAATTTAACTTGTCTCTGGACCCCCACACTGCCCGCGCTTATCACGATGAAACGCTTCCTCAGGCATCTGGCAAAGTTGCGCATTTTTGCTCAATGTGCGGCCCCAAGTTTTGCAGCATGAAAATTTCGCAAGAAGTGCGTGATGTAGCAAAACAAGCTGAGGAGAAACAGCAAGGTATGCAGGATATGGCTAAGGCGTTTAATCAATCGGGCGCAGCGCTTTACCATGCGGCAGATACTAAGGTGAACTTGCCATGACACAGTCGGTAATGAAAAAGCGGGTTGTGTGGTGTGTTGGTGGGATTGATTCTAGTGGCGGTGCGGGCATCTCTCGCGACGCTATTACACTGGCAGACCTTGATGTACACGCCTGCTTACTGACAACTCAGCTTACCGTACAGTCAAATACAGTGATGCTAAGTCGCGATCTAACAAAAGTATCTGCTTTGAATGCACAGTGGCAAGTGTTGGCACAGGATGCCTTGCCCAGTGCAATAAAAATTGGGGCTATTGCCAATGACGAGCAAGCACAACTATTGTGTACTCGTATACAAGCCCTTGGCGCAGCACGCCCTTTTGTCGTTTGGGATCCGGTATTTAGCAGTTCGTCGGGCGGTCAATTAAGTGAGCTAAGTACCCATGCAATAATGCAGTTGCTGCAAACTGTCGATGTCGTTACCCCTAATACTCAAGAGCTTGGCCTGCTTGCACAACATACTGACGACATTACCTGTGTGGAAGATGCCCTGACGTGCGCTAAGCAGCTCATCACTTTCGGCGCTCATGCAGTTCTTGTAAAAGGTGGGCACCTAACCGAGCCATTAGGTGCTACTTTAAATAGCACTCAGGTGTTCGATATATTTGTCACTACCAATTACACGCGAACATTTGCGCTCAAGCGCAATAGCAATGGCGAGTTGCGCGGTACAGGGTGCATGCTTGCCAGTGCACTGTGTGGGTTTGTTGTGCGCCATTATGATTTGCTTGATGCACTCACCCTCGCTATTGCGTACGTAAATCATGTACGTCAGTATTGTGCACAAATTCCTGGACTTACCTTCAACGCGCGCACTATCGGGTTTCCTCAATGTCCAAGTGCTTTTCCCGATGTGTACGCTGATACTAATCACACGGCCAGTGCGCTTTCACAGATTAGTAAGTCGTCTTCCCTTTTACCCTTTGCGCCACTTATAGAACGCGAAATGGGTATTTACCCTGTGGTTGATAGTGTCGAATGGCTAAAAGAGCTACTGCCTACAGGTGTTAAAATAATACAGCTGCGAGTAAAGCACGGCCCGCCGGATGCCATTCGCGACCAAATCAAACAAGCCATTGATATGACGAGTAATACGTCATGTCAGCTGTTCATCAACGACCATTGGGAATGGGCCATTGCGTTGGGCGCTTATGGCGTACATTTGGGCCAAGAAGATTTAGAAAATGCCAATCTGCATGCCATTCAACAAGCAGGGTTGCGCTTAGGTATTTCTACCCATGGCTATGAAGAAATTCAACGCATCAAACGCTTAAAACCCTCTTACATTGCATTAGGTCATATATTTCCTACCACCACGAAGGATATGCCCTCAAGCCCTCAGGGCGTATCTCGACTTGCGAATTACGTTTCACTTTGCGAAGACATTCCAACCGTGGCAATAGGGGGTATTACACGCGCCCGCATTAACGCTGTTGCTCAAACTCACGTAAACGGCATTGCTGTCGTCACGGCAATTACACAAGCCGACAATCCTAAAGACGCATTTCACGCATTGGCGCGGGAGGCAGGCTTTGCTTACTAAACAGGACATAAAGCGCTACAGCAGACAACTCGGGCTTAGCGAAATTGAAGAGCAGGGGCAGCAAAACATTATGCAGTCTCACGTGGTGGTCATTGGTCTTGGTGGATTAGGTACGCTTGCCTCACGCTACTTGGTAGGCGCTGGTGTAGGTAAAATTACATTAATTGATGGTGATGTTGTCGACATGAGCAACCTACAACGACAAATTGCCTACAACGAAATGCACTTGGGCGAGCTTAAAGCCAAAGCGCTTTGCAATGAACTCAAAAAAGTTAACCCACACACAACCTGCAATTATAAAAGCTTATTTGTTGATAGTAACAACTTACCAACCTTACTAAGCAATGCGACTTGCGTACTTGATTGCACCGACTCAGTTGCCACGCGCCAGCAAATAAACCATGCCTGTATAGCGTCTTCAATCCCGTTATTTACGGCAAGTGCTAGCGGTGTAACGTGGCAAGCAATAAACATCTCATCACAGGTTAAAAACACAGGCTGTTATGCCTGCTTAGTCGAGCATATTACTCTTCAAGAGGATTGCATCAGCCAAGGAGTGCTTGGACCTGCGGTAGGTATGGCCGCCTGCCATCAAGCTGCGCAAGCGTTACTTTTTCTGTCTAAACGCTACGGTGCGGATATCCAATGGGGACGCTACCTCAACTGTCATGTTGCACAAGGCAGCATGCAGTCGTTTTCGCTTTTACCTTCATCACATTGCGAGGTTTGCCAGTGACTCAAATACATATCAGCGTTAATAGTCAGGCCATGAATGTTATTGCGCCTATATCTTTAAGCGAGCTTATCGCATTGAAATCACTCGACAGCGTAGGTACAGCCGTTGCGGTAAACAGCACCATTGTCAGTAAACGAGAGTGGTCAACAACCCACTTAAATTGTGGTGACACCATCGATATATTCACACTTGTAGCCGGAGGCTGAGATCATGTTAACGCTTGCCAACCATTCTTTTTCCTCTCGATTGCTTACTGGTACAGGAAAATTCAGTGATCCCGATACAATGCAAGATGCCCTTAGTGCCTCGCAAAGCGCTATTGTGACACTGGCGATGAAACGCGTAGCCAGCAATACATGTACAGACATGACACTGAGTGTTTTACGCAATCTTGGAGTCACCCTATTGCCAAATACCTCTGGGGCTAAAACTGCACAAGAAGCGATATTTGCTGCAGAACTCGCCTATGAAGCAATTGGCAGTCAGTGGATAAAGTTAGAAATACATCCTGACCAACGGTATTTGCTTCCCGACCCCATTGAAACCCTTAAAGCCGCTGAAGTATTGGTTAAAAAAGGTTTTCATGTTTTGCCCTATTGCGGCGCCGACCCCGTACTTTGTAAACGATTAGAGGAAGTCGGCTGCGCTGCCGTTATGCCATTAGCTGCGCCAATTGGTAGTAACCAAGGCCTTCAAACTAAACCCTTCTTAAACATTATTGTTGAGCAGGCGACAGTGCCTGTCATTGTAGACGCAGGCATAGGAAAACCCAGCGATGCCATGGCGGCCATGGAAATGGGTGTAGATGCCGTGTTGGTCAATACTGCCATTGCCACAGCGCGCAATCCCGTTGCCATGGCCAATGCCTTTGCCAGTGCGGTAGAAACCGGCCGGCAAGCGTTTGAAGCCGGGCTTGGTACAACACACCGTACAGCGCAAGCATCTAGCCCGCTAACGGCTTTTTTAGACCGCGCGCTAACGTAATGTGGGAGTGCACAGTATGAAAGTAGCCGACGCTTTGCTACAACAAGATTTGTCTCATATTGCCCTAACGCTTCACAGTAAAACGCGCAATGATGTGGAACACGCCCTTAGCAAAGAGAAACTCGAGCTTGATGACTTTATGGCGCTCATCTCACCTGCTGGCGCAAACTATTTAGAGGCTATGGCAAGCCGTGCTTACCACCTTACCCGCCATCGCTTTGGTAACACAATGCAGTTATTTGTGCCGTTATACCTCTCGAACCTATGTGCCAATGAATGCACCTATTGCGGGTTCACCATGAGCAACAAAATTAAGCGCACCATATTGTCAATTAGCGATACGCTATCCGAGGTTGCTGCAATTAACGCAATGGGGTTTTCGCAATTACTGCTTGTCACGGGTGAACACGAAACCAAAGTAGGCATGGAATATTTCGAGCGCACCATTGACGCTATTCGCGACAAAGTAAGTTATCTAATGATGGAGGTTCAGCCGCTTACGCTAAATCACTACAAAACATTAAAAGAAAAAGGGTTAGACGCGGTGTTGGTTTACCAGGAGACCTATTCCCCCCAGCATTACGCCAAAGTACACACGCGAGGTAAAAAGCAGGATTTTTTGTGGCGACTAGAAGCCAGTGATCGCATTGGCCAAGCGGGTATAGACAAAATTGGTATAGGTGCCCTACTCGGCCTTGGCGACTGGCGTGTAGACAGCGTAATGACCGCCTTGCATGGCCGACTAATTCAAAAACATTATTGGCAAAGTCGAGTCTCTATTTCGTTTCCCCGATTGCGCGCATGCGAAGGAAACCGAGATGGTGCACAGCACTCTCGACACTTGCCAGATGAAAAGCAATTACTTCAATTAATATGTGCACACAGGTTGTTTAACCCGCATGCAGAACTTTCTTTATCAACCCGCGAGTCGGCAGCTTTTAGAGATGGCGCTGCCCCCTTGGGAATTACGTCGATGAGCGCGGCATCGCAAACGCAACCGGGTGGCTACAGCACACCAACCACAGCACTAAATCAATTTGATATAGACGATAATAGACCTGTCGATAAGGTAGTCAAAGCTCTCGCCGTAAATGGTTTAGAGCCTGTATGGAAAGACTGGATGCCCTTTGGTTAGTGAAGACAAACATTCGAACACATATAAATTGACAGCAAAGACTCAGTTTGAAACAGTAGTAACGCTATTTAGAAAGGACAAATAGCGTTTTTATTCAAATACGGATGAATATACCTATGGAAAAATGGATTTCAGTAGTAGGCAGCGTGGTGTTTTTGGTTGCACTACTCATCACCCAAGGCGCCTCTGCGCAAAATTATCAAGCCATAATTTGCAACAACTGTGACGAGACCGAAGCAAAAGCATTTACACTTCTTGGTGAGTTCAACGTCAAGCATGCGTGTAGGGGAAAGCCCCCTTCTAAGGCCGACCACGCGCAAGCCTGTGCCGCTAAGTCCAATCCAATATTAGTTGCCAACGCATCAACAGAAAAAATCTGGGGCTTTCACGTATTTTACGCCGGCCTAGACGATATACGCTTAAGCGCACAACCTTTCACTGTGAACAACAAAACCCAAAAGGTAATGAAAGAGATTGTCAAAACCTACGCACAGCTAGACGAGGTAATTCAGTCGGTCAACCATAAGCTTACAACCCCATCAAGCGTGTTAGAAACAGTACAGTCAGCGCCTTCAAGAAACTGCGGTAACAATTTGCCCATTGCCTCTGCAATAGGAGCCGCATTCTCCCCACGCACAAACAGCAAATTATTAGAGCTTGTCCAAGACACCTACCTGCATAAATACCCTGATCAGGGAGCGCGGTTTTCGAACAGTCATTTCACCGGCAGCCACTTTTCGGTTAGCACCGATAACATCAATATTGAGGGCACAAGGGAGGTAATAAACAAACATAGATTAATGGTGGCAGACTTTTCGGATGCTAAGACAAGTACGACGTTAAACCGCATTGCATACAACGTTTATTTGCAAAACCATGTTCTCGGTATCTCGGTTAACGAAAATGCCTCTAGAATAGATGGTATTGCGATTAGCGCCCTAAGTGCAGGTGCCTTAACGAATACTAACCCGTGCATGCTCGAACACCTCAATAAGTATTGGGAAGCGAGCGTACAATCAAGTGCTTCGGGCGGTGATTTTGGAGATAGCGGCTTAACAGATTACGGTAGAGGCTTTAACTTTATTCCTCAACCAAGTAATGGCGGTGGTGATGAAAGTGAAATCTGTACGTGGCGTTTTTATAACCCTCAAGGCGAACCTACATTTACTATGCAAGGGGCGTGTCCTTAGCAACAAATAAAAGGTTTTAAAAACATACAACTACACCTTTAGCGCGGAAATAACACCATCTGAAAAAGCATTAGTTTTTCTTACGCAAAATAAGAAAAAATATGTTTTGATTTCCGCGCAAACCCTCCGTACAATCCGCGCAAATTTTAGCCAGACATACCAGTGTGTTCGTCTGGCTTTTTTATTATATTTAACCCATATTAGGGTTGTCATAGCCGTTTTATGTTTGAAGGACAGTGCGTTGGATACCGTTGAATTTATTCAAATTCGTAGATTTATCGTGAAGCTTGGAAAAATGCTGCACAAGTACGGTACGCCTGCGTTTCGTTTAGAAGCCTATTTAGGCGAGGTAGCAAAGTACTTGGGCGTACACGCTTCGTTTATTTCTACACCGACGTCGCTCACGTTTGTGATTTGGAGCGATCGCCACGAAGACGAATATAATCACGCCGCGCGCCTTCTACCTGGCGACCTTGATATGAACGCGCTGTCGTTAACCGATGAACTGGCCAGTGAATTATTGGCGGGAAAATTATCACTTAGCGAAGCTGATAAACGCTTAAATGAAATTGACGCAATGGGCAGCCCCTATGGCAAATTCGTAACGGGTGTTGCGTTTGCCATGGCGACAGGTGCGTTCGCCATGCTAATGGGAGCAAGCTGGAGCGAAATTGGCTGGTCTGGCGCGCTAGGTATTGTGGCTTACCTTTGGACACTTTGGGCACAAAAGTCGAAGCGGGTTAACCTTATGCTTGAACCCGTTACGGCCTTTGTTGGCGGCATTTTAGCCTGTGCTGTGGGCAGCTATATTGACCCAGGTATTAACATTCCGTTAGTGGTACTGTCGTCAGTCATTGTATTTGTACCTGGTCTTGCACTCACCATGGGGCTTGCCGAATTGTCGTCGCGCAATATGGTATCAGGTACAGCCCGTACCATGGATGCCATCATGCAACTATTTAAGTTGTATTTTGGTGCGTTTCTTGGTGTATCAGTTGGGTTTAGTGCATTTGGCGAAAACATTTATACGCCTGCAGAATCACTGCCTTACTGGGCGACGTGGTTGGCGGTATTTTTATTGTGTTTTGCACTTGTTGCGATATTCCGAACACGCTTGAAACATATTCCGTGGGCGCTTGCCGCAGCATTTATCGCGTACAGTGCTACCGCATTCAGTTCAGATTATATGAGCCCGGGATTAGGGGCTTTCGTGGGTGCTTTTGCCTTGGGTATCTTTGCTAATGCGTTTACCCGAATTGCCAATCAACCGGCCACTATTGTGGCTATGCACGGATTAATTGTGTTGGTACCTGGCTCTAAGACATACATTGGTTTGAACTCATTTATGACAGGGCAAGACTTTGTTAAAGCCGATCACCTTGGCCAAGAAGTGTTTTTGATCTTCATGTCATTAGTGGCTGGACTTATTTTTGCCAACGTTGTTATGCCAACTAAAAAAGCGCTTTAACTGCTGGTAGATTGGCTACTTAAGCAGTTTTATAAGCGCTCGTCCTAGCCTTGCGTTTAGCGCGCCTGCGGCAATGGCTTCGGCTGAATTTTCCATAAATTTAGCCGACAAACTGCCACCAATTTGATTGGCCACTTCATCTGTGGCTAAGTCAAACACGCCTTGTGCTGCAATGTTTTGAGCAAGCACTTTAAGTAACTTCCAGTTGCCCACTGTACTGGGGCGAAGCCCGTAAACTCTTGCCAAACGCCGAATGGTTCTAAAGCTTATCCAAATTACCGCGAACGTTTGAATGAGATTATTGGGGCTAATAAATGCCAGGCTCCCCGCGGTCACAGATTCCTTGTTTAATACTTTGTGCGCTTTGGCTTGCACTTGTATTAGTACGGTATCTTCATATAACCCTAAATACTCGGCCGATGTCATGTCGCTTTGCAATTGCTGCTGATAGCGCTCAAAGCAGTGTGCAGCGTAAGACCCTTTACTAAATCGCTTACCATGATGTAGTAACACACTTTGCACTTTCTGCGGCGAGGTTTCACTGCCTTTGCTCGCAAGCAACTCGCGAATAGCACCCGCATCATCCATTGCGGTATTCACTTGCTTATAGCCTCGCCACTCTCGAAAACTTAAAAAACTAAAGCAACTGACAAAGCCCGCTAACATAACGCCTAATACACTTGCCCCGATGGGGTGCTCGGCCATATTTGCCATTAATGTGGTGTAGGCTTCAAAAACAAAAAAGCCTAACAATGACACTACACCAAAGCCCAATGTTGCCGTACCCAACGACACGCCTTTTTCTTTAGCGTCTACTTCCCATACATCTTGTGCCACCTGCTGCGGCAGTTTTGTCTCGGGCTGAGCAATATCTAAAGTCTGTGTAGTTACTTTCGTTTTATATTGTGGTTTTTCGTTCATGCTAATACCTTCATAAGCGCGTGTGCGTTATTGCCTAGCAGCACGTCGGCCTGTTTACGCTTGGCGCTTTTGTGTTTAAGCCCAACACGCTCTAAATCTCTTCTTTCCCGAGTAGAAATTGCAGTAATCTGTCTATGCCTTTTCCTGCCAGAATGCGCGCCTTAAAGTCGGAAGGCACGGTTACGTGTGGCACGGGAAAATGACTGCCCTCTTCCATCTCTTTCAATTTACGTGGCACCGGCTCAAATGTGGATTCTACATACTGCCCTTCGCTATTTTTGTAGCGTATAGCGTTATCGCTTCCCCCTTCGTCAGTAACCTGCATAGCTGATACCAAAAAGTGTTCAAATTGAATAGGCTTATCGGTAAATCGAGCCCGTGCCCCTTCTGTTATCTGAGTGAGTAAACTCAACAGATTATCTCGTTGACTATGAGGAATAAGATCAGCTTTAGTGGCAACAAATGCGACTCGGCCAATTTGTTCTTTTTTCAAAATAGTGCGCGAGAACCACCCGCTTTGCCCATAGACGAAGGTATCGGCTAAATGACTTAGCGTTTCTTTGAGCTGATATAGGTGCTGTCTACTGTGATTTAGCCCTTCAAACAAATCGATAAGAATGATTTGTTTGTCAGTTTCTTTGAAAATGGACTGCTTCAATGGCGTGAGCCATTTCGTTTGAAATGTTGAAAAGTGCTTGTTAAACGCAATAAACCAAGGGTGTGACACGTCGCTCGTTATACTTGAAGGCAGTGGCGTAAAACCAAATTCACGCCAATTAAAGTCACTGGACTCCAGCAAAAAACTTCCCGGTTGCAACAGCGATATGCCATTGGCTTTTGCCTCTACCAAATAACTTCGATAGGCATCAAGTAGTTGTGTTATGCGCTCAGGGGTAGGTGCTTGCTCAAAATCGAACTGATTAACAACGGCCTTCCACGCATTCGCGTAATATTGTTGAGGACCACTGCTAAGTTGAGCCCACGCCGAGTCTGACCACTGTGCGTAGGTTTTACTTAACATAGGAATGTCGGTTATCCACTCTCCGGGATAATCAATAAATTCAAACACCACGTCGGTGTGTGGCAATACGTGGCGCTTAAGCGACGCGGTTTGCTTAAGCCGAACAATTAACTTAAAACCATAAGCTTCTTCGGTAGCATCAGGCCAAATACCTTGCTCTAGTGCTTCTATGTTGTCTAGATGAGGAAAGGGTTTATAGCCCTCGATGGGCGCTATTTGCATGTCTAACACTTGTGAAGGCGGGAGATAACGCAGTAATGGCAAGCAGGCATAGCCCTCTTCACTTCGACTTTTCAGCATAGTGATAAGACTGGTAAACAGCATAGACTTGCCACTGCGACTAAGCCCTGTAATGGTAAATCGGTGCGTTTCTTTGCTAAACACATCAGCCAGTTTGTCGCCAGTTAACGACGCCACAGCCCGTGTTTTATCAAACAGCGTAGCGATATTTTTTTGCATACAGCCCGCATTACTCCTTTTAATTACCTTGCTGTGCCCTCTACTGAGCGGCACCTGCTGCGTATTTCGCAGTTGCCCCTACGTGACACTGTGCATAGTTTAAATGTGGTTGTAAAGCGGGTAAAAGCAAGGGTAATGCCACGTAAAACCCTTCGGTAATGCGTTTACGGCAAGTTTGTTTTAGTGTTCTCGAGTAAGGCCAAACAACTTTTTCTTGATGCGGTTTTTGCTGGAATGCCAGTGATTCTTGGGCTTTCGCGGTGCATTTTCTATAACGTGTTCAAAGTCGATATCGTCTTTCTTTGTTGGCTCAACGTGCGCACAAAAGAATGTATCAATTTGTGACTGAGCTAGCTTGGTTAAGCTGTCTCTGTATTGATTAGGATGGCAAAGAGGATATGGCGGTACTAATTCGCCTTTTACTTTCACTAACACGTCAGCAATATAAGCCTGCTGGCTTGGTACGTGAACAACAGATAAATCATGGTCAGTGTGACCTGGTGTGTACATTATCTGCCAATTAGCGAAACCAGGTAGCCGCTGTCCGTCTTGTAATAATAGATCTGGCGTTAGAACAGGGTTATACCACACTGGCATTTTGGGTTTTCCAATGCGGCTTGCCACCCACAAGGTAAGCAACAAATCGATACTATGGGCCACACGCCCGGTAACCCCACTATACCAGTGAGGCGCTTTAGGATGTGCGGCCACTTGCGCCCCTGTTCGCTCGCGAAGACGTATCGCGCCCCCGGCGTGATCAGGGTGCATGTGCGTGACCACCACTAACGCTAAGTCACTCAGCGGCCGCCCAAGGGTTTGAGTAATATAAGCACATACCTTATTCACATCTGCACGACTACACCCATCTAGCAACAGTAGTTTATTATCCTCTTCAACAAGATAAATGTGCTGTATATAGCCAGGTAACGTGTGGATCTTCATAGATATACTCAATCAAATAATGCGCGCATGCTATCAAACATTACTTACCATGACCAGATTCAGCGAAAAGATGTAACATTAAATCTTTCAACCACATTAAGCCGGGCTCCCCCTCATGCTGACTATGCCAGTATAAGTGCGTTTCAAGTGCAGGAAGCCCGTAAGGTAGCTTTGTACTTATCACGTTGTCGTCAGCCACTGCATCAACTACCGAGCCGGGAAGCGTGAGCAGCGCGTGAGTACTTGAAACCACATCAGCAGCAGCACGGTAGTTTTGGCAGCGCCATAATGAGGGTCTACTCACACCCAATTGTTGTAGCGCAATTTCTTCAACTGAGGCCCCCTTTGCACGGTTCGACACCGTAATATGACGCGCTGCAAGATATCGGCGTTTATCCAGTGTGGTCACTAGAGGGTTGTTTTTATTCATCAACACTCTGTAGGTATCGCGGCGTAACAGAGAATGCGAGATGGGAGAGGCAACAGCCCGTCCGATATCAATCACTAAGTGCAAACTGCGATTGCTTAAGTCACTGAGCATAGTGTCGCGGTGAAGACGAGTGCTGACTACTTCAACGTTTGGCGCTTCTTTTTCTAACCTTGCCAATAGCGTAGGTAGCACACCCAGTTCAAGTGACTCTTGCATCGCAATCACAAAACGCTGATGGCTATGGGCTGGATTAAAGTTTGAAAACTCACCCAATGCTTTTCGAATGTTGCTAAGCGCTTGCAAGATGGTCGGCGCAAGACGCTCGCAAGCAGCGGTTGGCAGCATACTTTGCTTTTCTTTAACAAATAAAGGGTCGCCTAGTATATCGCGAAACCGTCGCATAGCGTGGCTAACAGCAGAAGGTGTAATATGCAGCGCTTCGGCTACTCGCGTCATGTTTTTGTGCTGCCATAAGGCTTCGAACACCTTGAGTAAATTGAGATCGAGTTTTTCAAACTGCCGCTGCTCACTCATTTCTTGCCCCTGTCCACTACTTAGTTGTTTGCATTATCTGCTTGGCATCTTGCGATATGCCAACAGCCTAGCACCATGAACAAAATTCACAACAATAGAGGATTATATTTCATTTCATTCACTCAGTAACTTTCACTACTATAGGTCAAAACGCAACCAATTTGATTAGGTGCCCTATGGACTTTTCGCATAACGATAAAACCAAAGCCTTACTTGAGAAACTCGACGCTTTCATCGCAGAGCATATTGAGCCTATTGAGAATGAGGTATACGACTTTCACCACAAAGAAAACAACCACGGCGACTGGAAAAACTGGAAACTTCACCCTGGCACTGAAGCACTAAAAGCGAAAGCGCGAGAAGCAGGGTTAGCGAACTTGTTTTTGCCCGACGCCAAGCTTGGGCAAGGGCTTACAACATTAGAGTATGCGCCCATGGCGGAGCGCATGGGTAAATACCTTTTTGCGCCAGAAATATTTAACTGTAATGCCCCAGATACAGGCAATATGGAAGTGCTTTATCATTTTGGTAACGACGCGCAAAAAGATAAATGGCTAACGCCTTTATTGGCAGGTGAGATTCGCTCTGTATTTGGTATGACCGAACCTGATGTGGCATCGTCAGACGCAACGAATATGGCCGCAACCATTATTGAAGATGGTGACGATGTTGTGATTAATGGCAAGAAATGGTGGTCTACGGGCTTAGGGCACCCTAACGCAGCAATTACGATTTTTATGGGGCTATCTAACCCTGAAAACGATAAACATAGCCGTCATAGTATGGTCGTTGTGCCACTTGATACACCAGGGATCACCATTAAGCGTATGCTTGACGCCTATGGCGATTATGATGCCCCTTACGGTCACGGTGAAATGCACTTTGACAACGTACGAGTAAGTAAAGACAACCTTATTATGGGCCTAGGCAAAGGGTTTGCCATTGCACAAGGTCGCTTAGGGCCAGGGCGTATTCATCACTGTATGCGCGCCATTGGTATGGCTGAAAAAGCCCTAGAACTTGCCCTTGAGCGCGGTCATGAACGCGTTGCCTTTGGTAAGCCTATTATTCGCTTGGGTGGCAACCTTGAACGCGTTGCCGATGCACGAATGGCAATAGAACAAGCGCGCTTACTAACTCTTCACGCTGCGTGGAAAATTGACAACTTGGGCGTAAAACACGCTATGACAGAGATTTCCGCTATCAAGGTAGTGGTACCCAATATGCTGCAAAGTGTAGTAGATATGGCTCTACAAATTCATGGTGGTGCAGGCATGTGTAGCGACTTCCCACTTGCGCGATTTGCCGCAGGCGCTCGAGCACTTCGTCTTGCTGATGGTCCAGATGAAGTACATAAAGGTATGGTATCGAGACTGGAACTTAAGAAGTACCAATAGTTAATCAAGCAGATAAAACGCGACGAATGTCGCGTTTTATTTTTTCCATATCTACTTTTCAGCACTTTGAGCGCGCTAATGGTTATTAGCAGTGCTTGATTCATTGGGGGTGAGCGTAAAGTCTGTGCCGTAAACTTCGTTATAGTAACGCAGCATTTCTTGTTTAAACGATGCAGGCATAGCAGACAAATGCACGTCTAAATAGGCACGCTGTTTTGTAACTTCTCGAAGTTGCCTTGAAATAGCCTTTATTGCCTTTTCGCCTTCATCGCTTTTAGAACACAACACATAACCAACGCCATATTCGGGAATATCTTTTAAAGAAACGGCGTGAATAGCAGTATCGATAGCGTTTTTCTCGCGTACTTTTTCAAATACTGGCGGATACTCAAGTAGCGCATCAATGCGTTTAGAGCCTAACATGTCGATAACGCCTTCCCCCATATCACTACCACTTCGTTGCCATAAACGCAGTTTATGCGCATCTTTTACAAGCTCATCATCAATCGCCTTGCCGTAGGAACGCCCTGCGACTGTACCTAATCGAAAGTGAGGATACCGCGTTAAAAGATCTGAAAGTGTAAGCTGCGCTAGGTCTACAGGTGCAATATTGTATTTTTTAATAAACGCGTCGAGTACATAAAGCTTAATGCCTGGCACAACAACCTGAGGCTGGGTGCTCGCCAAACTGTATTGTGCTCGCTCTTTGTTGTAGATGCGGTCGCTTACGCACACATTACGACTTTCTTGAAGACGAATAAGTGCGCGCTTCGATGTAGTTTGCTCAAGGGTAAAGGTAATATCTTGGATGCCATCAAGGATTAGATCACGCGTTTGTTCATCCATAGTGAGAACCTTGTTATCAGACGCGTGCCATTGTGATAACCATAACGCAGACGTCGCCAAGGTTAACGATGGATACAAAGTGAGTATTGCGCCCAATGAAAAGACGCAGTAGCGCATGGCAACACTTGTCAACAAAGACCTCTCCCTCACGTCTAAAAAATCGTCGGCACTGTATAGCAAGGCGCCTAGCATTGCTACTTTTTCGTACAACGCAACTGGTCAGACTGTGAACCAATAATGACAGTTTTTGTAAACTCTATTGTGTATATGCCGAGCTTGTTAGCCAAGTTAAAAGCAAAAAGGAGCCATTACAGGCCCCTTTACTTATAAGCTTACCATTACCAAAGTATCTTAAATACTATTGGTTAGAAGGTATAAACGGCACTTAACTGCGCATTAATTCCCGCACCGTAAAAACCGATTGTATGTAAGCTATTGATGTACTTTTTATCAAAGATATTATTGATATTCATACGGACAGTAAGGTTGTCAGTAAATGCTTGTGATGCATACACGTTACCTAAGAAATAGGCGCCTTGCTTTACATTATAGTCAACATTGCTGATCTCAGACTGCCAACGACCACCTACACCTAGCTCAATTTCTGGCGCTTGAGGCACGGTATAACCCAGCTGAAAAGTAACAACATCTCTTGGCGCCCATAAGTTGGCGTCGTTACCCTGTTCGTCTTCAACATCAATATTGGTATAAGACGCATTCGCGCGCAGTGCCTCGGTAATTTGCCCTGCCACCTCAAATTCAAAACCTGTCGACTCTACCGACACACCTTTGTAGTAATACATTAGCGTATCTGGGTTAGTGCCGGCATAAGCCGCTAGGTTATTTTGCTTAGCAGTAAAATACGCAAACGTAGTTAATAACCTGTCGTCAAACCATTGTGCTTTAAAGCCCGTTTCAAAGTTTTTGCCTTTGGTCGGCGCTAGGTATTGACCGTTAATGTCGTACTGTTCTTGTGGTTGATACACATCAGAATAACTCACATAGGCATTTACTCTGTCAGTAACGGCGTAAGTGGCGCCAACATAAGGACTTATCTCTCTTTCTTCGTTGTCGATAACAGCGCCCGCATTTTCCCCGCTGCGCTCAAAATCTATCGCGTTAAACCCGGCAATAACAAATAGGGCGTCGTTTACTGCTATCTTTGTTGAGCCGAAGTAACGCGTAAGCGTTTGTTCTATATTGGAATATTCTGACTGCACCAACCATTCTGGCTCTGCAATGGCATCAAGACCGTAAGGAAAAGCTGGAGTTGGGCCAAATGCAGGTGTTGTCGCGTAATCAAAGGCATGTACAAACGACACATCATCACTGGTGGCATGGCTCACGCCGACATTAAACTCGTGTTCACGACCAAATAACGCATACTCGCCAAATAAGCGTCCTTCTACCAAATGCGAATCACGCTCAGAGTCGTAACGCCCCGGCCAGCCCGTTAAGCCTAGACCAGTCTCTTTATCAATGGCGCCATAGGCGTAAAATAGCTTACTTTGATCTTCAAAGCCGCGGTAGTTATAGCTAAGTAGTAGTTGCCAGTCATTGTCGAAAACGTAATCAAGCTCGGCAAAGGCGTTTGTGGTTTGGGTATCCCACTTCGTCCATTCTTGTGTTGTGGTATCACTTACATCCCACTCGGCTTGCGTACCATCAGTATAGTTAAACACTAAACCGCCCCACGTATTGCCATCTGTGTTGGCATCTTGATGGGATAACCCAAATGTGACCGTGGCATTATCGGTTAGCTGCCCATCAACTACACCGTAAAGAAATGTACGGTCGTTCTTCAGCCCGTCGATGTGGCCTTCTTTGTCTTCTATACTTCCCACAACGCGTGCCGCCCAGCGGCCATCTTCAGTGAGTAGAACTGAATAGTCAGCCTGCGCGCGCTTAAAGTCGAACGAGCCAAAGCTAGCGCCCACTTCTCCGCCAGTTTCATTAGTTGGACGCTTTCTTACGTAGTTAATTGTACCTGATGCATTACCTACGCCAGTAAGTAAGCCGTTTGCACCACGAATGATTTCAATTTTTTCATACCCGTAGGCATCAACAGCGCCCGTTACAATACCCCAATCGTTGGGCAAGCCGACGCCGTCAATTTGCGTGTTTTTTATCTCGAAGCCGCGAGCGGTGTAGTTTGTGCGATTAGTCTCCCACTCCTCAACATTTATACCCGGAGCAAGTTTAAGTGCGTCGTTAATGTTAAATGCGCCAAAAGACTGCATAAGATCTTCTGACAAAATACTAATTGATTGCGGCGTTTCGCTAATTTCCATCGACAAACCTGTTGCACCGCGACTTACCCGATTTTGACGTACACCGACAATGCGGATCTCCTCTACATCAATATCTTGTGCTGCTTGAGTATCGTTTGATACGTCTTGAGCATGCACTGAAAAGGCCAGAGCTAAGGGCGATAAAGCAAATAAAGAAAGTCGTTTCATGGTGTTCTCAGCGTTGTAATGATTTTGTGTGGCTGAGGATTATACCGATACAGCACAATTATACAAATGATAATTATTATCATTAGCTTTACTAAAAACAGTTTATAAAGTAAGTACGATCACCACGTGATTAACGTTATTTTTAATGGTCGCCTAGCCCAGATTATTGCTCTCGTTACATTCTGTAACACTAAGCTAATGAAAATTGATGATTTCTATCTCATTTCCTCTTACATTCTTGGCGTTGCCTATTATTGGTCTCCCAACCAATAGCTTTTACAATAAGGAAATATCAATGAAAAAACTTGCACTCGCTGTAGCACTGAGTGTTGCATCTGCAGGCGCGTTTGCCGCTGCACCTGCGTGGGATTTCGTTCAAGGTAGTTACGTTATTACTGACTTTGACGAGTCTGACTTTTCTTACGAGCCAGATGGCTTCGCGTTCTCAGGATCAAAGCTAGTTACAGACGACGTATTTGTAACGGCTGAGTACTCAATGCAAGAAGACGACATTCTTGGCATCGACGTTGACCTAGATATGCTAACGATTGGCCTTGGCTATCGCTATGCATGGTCTGAAAAAACTGACCTATTCGGTATTGTTAGCTACGAAGATGTAGAGCTTTCTGGCTCTGGTCAATCTGCTGATGAAGATGGTTTTGGTTTAACAGCGGGTGTGCGCTCAATGGTTACTGACAACATTGAAGTACGTGGTGCGGTTAAATATATCGACCTAGATGAAGACGATGATACGTCTGTACTTGTTGGCGCAGACTACTTCCTAAGCCCAATGTTTGCTGTAGGTCTAAGCTATGAAACGTCTGACGACCTAAGCACTTTTGGCATCAATGCACGTTATAACTTCTAAAGCGTAATCACTTTCGTCGACGAGTTATAATAAGAACAAAGCCGCATTCACTCAGTGAAAGCGGCTTTTTAGTTTGTAGGCCAATAATGCGGTATTTATGCCCCGCTACTTCCTCGTTATTGCGTTACTGTCTATAAGCAGTGTATTAATTTCGTCTTTTTGGTAACGGTTAGTCACCGACAAAGCAAGTGATTCAAGGGCCAAGATATAGGCTTTTTCCAAAGCATTGTCTTCACTTATCAAAATATCTGGCTGAACACCACGGCCTTCCCAATTGCTTTTAGTGATAGGATTGATGGCCTGCGTAGTCGGCACCCCTATTCGAAAATCCCCCTCTAACGCAAACCATCTCCATGGATTAGCGCCGCCTTTGCTCGGCATACCTACAATAGTTGCTCTACCTAAGTGCTTTAAGTTGTAGGCAAATTCCTCTGCGGCTGAAAACGTATCAGGACCAATAAGAATATATAGCGGTACTGATGCTAATTGCGCGTTCGTAATAGTCGGCTCTGTATAAAATGGGTTTAGTGCGTCGCTGTAGCGAGTATAGAACGAATTTAAATGCACTTTTCCTTCTACAAAATAACTTGTCAGCCAGCTAACAGTTTCACCGCTGCCTCCGCCATTTTCGCGTAAATCGATAATTAGCGCATCAACGTCACTCAGCATACCCATTGCGCTCGCAATCTTTTTCTTAGTGTGAGCATTAAGCTCAGCAAAGCCCCAAAACTCTAGCACGCCAACGTTGGCCTTTTTGACAACCACCTCCCTAAAGCCCGCATTGTTACGCGCCAATCGCTGAAACCAGGGTTCTTTTTTTGTCACTTGCTCTGACTGGGATTGATTTTGTTGCTCGGATAATGGCACATACTGCACGGTAAAGTGTTTATCGAATTGCGCTAAGTGTTCAGTGAGTAACTCTGCTACTTGCTTTTTAGATGCTGCTTGAGAAATAGTTTGTTGCAAAGTAACGTTGTCTAAACTTGTGTTAATCGCTGGAATGTTTTCAGATAGCACGTAGTATTCTTGAATTGTGCTTTTGATGTTGTTTAGCAGTGCGTTGTGATTATCAGCAACAGCATGCCCTGCCATAAAGAGCAGCCATAGGCTTGACAGGTAAGTGGCTATTTTCATTGCGTAGTCCTCAAAGCTGTTGGCATGTTAAAACCAACAGAAGTATATGAAAACCTTACAATATCATGTTCGAAGTGAACAATAAGTGAATAACCAATACCGTAAGTCATCGTCTCCATCATTTGCTGCGTTTCTTTGTGCGG
This sequence comes from Alteromonas sp. KC3, assembly GCF_016756315.1. NCBI lineage: Bacteria > Pseudomonadati > Pseudomonadota > Gammaproteobacteria > Alteromonadales > Alteromonadaceae > Alteromonas > Alteromonas sp. KC3. Next base: position 114,632 of record NZ_AP024235.1, on the reverse strand, counting down.
CTTGCTTTATTGTGGGCTTTATTATGATTTTCTATATCGAGCCCGGTATTCACCTTAATCCCCATCAACGGTTGGCATTTATTTTATCGAACGGCCGTTTTTTCCAAGCTTGGTATTTAGTTATTTTTGTGGCATTTGGTACCAGCTTACTCGTATTGGTAAATGGCATTAATAAAATAATTGCTCGCTACCAAACCTTAACCTATTACCTAAGTATGATGTTCGGTTTTATTTGGGCGTGTTACACCATTGCCTGTGGTTGCATTGCTATCTTCTCAATTGAATATTTGCTTTCGCTACCAAGCGAACAGCAAACGTCAATCTGGTTTGCTTTGTATAGTATACAAATGGGACTGGGTGACGGTGTTGAGTGGGTCGGCGGATTGTGGTTACTCACATTAAGCTTGCACGGCATTAAGCACAACCTGCCAACCCAATCACTACATCGATTTGGGGCATTTGTTGGTCTATTGGGCTGCCTAACATTGATACCCGCTCTATCTACTATTGGCGCTGCCTTTGGCATAGCAAGCATTATCTGGTTTGTATGGGCAGGCGCACTTTTTTACAGGGCTCGCCATAGCCTTAACACTTTGGGTACACCGTTACCGCGTACGTCTTAGCAGTGCTTTTAATGTCAACACGCCACTCCATTACCTGCGCAATGCGGTGCACTAAATACTGACCATGCCCTAAACCTTGATAATTGGACGACGGCGAGTTGTCGATAGCATTTTCAAACACGATTGCCTGAGAAAAGTGCTCAAGGGTATCTTGCTCTGTTTCGTCAACGCGATCACTCATCGAAACTTTTGGCGTGATTGAGTATATGCGCATTGCGACGTTAGCTGCGCTTTTGCCGCCATGGTAAAAGCCGTTATTAATTAGGTTTTGAAACAATAATGTGATGAGGTGGCCATTTCCCACGCCACTAATCTTGGCACTGACTTCCACATCAACTTCAAACTGATTATCTGGGTTTGCGCCGTAAAGCGACAACAACGTTCGCTCAATAAACGGCAACAGGGGTTGTGATTCGAAAACAAGGTTTTCTTTGCGCGCCAACGCTAACAATACTTCAACTGTGTTTTGCAGGGTATGCGCTGACATCACAAGTAATTGTTTGTCGTCGTCAGACATAGGGGTTTGATTGCCTTTTTCATCTTGGTTTAGCACCAATGTATTTTGAATAAGGGCTATTGGGGTTCTCAGTTCATGGCTTACGTCACTGGCAAAATCGTGCTCTCGTCGCCACGCTTGTTGCAAGGCGCGATAGGTCTGTTCAAACGTTCTAGCAAGCTCACCAATTTCATCTTGTCGTGAAGACTCATCAATATCGCAGGGGCTTTGTACTTCTTGTGACGCAACCTTCTCGGTTAACGAGATAATAGGGGCTGAAAGCTTACTTGCAACAAACCATGTGCTCAGTATTGTAAGCAAAATAACGCCAACCGCAGCACTAAACAAAAACACACCGAACACCGATGAGAAATTTGCCAGTGCGAGCGTGTTTTGCGTATTTAATGCTATGTATCTATCTGTTGAGATCGCGTACGCGAAGCCCCTTACACCCTGAAACTCAAATTGAAATAAAGCGCTATCAAAAAGGCTTCGATTGAGTTCACCCATAGACGTAAGCGTCGCCTCACTTAATAAAACAATGTCATTACTCAGAAAGTCCGCTGATGATGCAGGCGCTATAGCTTGATCGTTAAAGCGCTCTTTTTCTCGTTCAAGGATATAGTTCGACACCCAACTTTCTGTCACCTCAACAAACAAGCTTGTCATTCTGAAATAGAATAAGTTAATGACAACCACCAGTGCACCAAAGCCAAAAAATAGCTGGGCGCGAATGCCTTTAAGCATTGCCAAGCCCCTCTAGCTTATAACCAATATTGCCTATAGTAGCGAGAGTCAACGCTGAGCTTGATTGCGCAAGTGCCTTGCGCAAATTGTAAATGTGGGACTTCAGTGGATTACTCTCCGGTAATTCGTCATTGTATAACGTGCTTATCAAATCACTGCGTGCCACAGGATTGGGATAAGCTTTTGTCAATTCGTAAAGCAGTTGAAAGCCAACTTTAGTAAGTTTGATTACATTGTCGTTGAAGGTGGCTGTGTACGCTTTGGTATCAAGTCGTAAGGGGCCTTTTTCAAGTACCGTATTGGTGTGTAATGCAGGTCGGCGAGCCAGCGCTTGGCAACGGAAAGCCAACTCACGAAGGTCGCAGGGTTTTGTCAAATAATCGTCTGTCCCAGACATAAACCCCTTGGCTTTATCTTCAAAAGCATCCCGTGCAGTAAGCATTAAAATGGGGGTGATACGCCGCTGTGCAGCCTTTATTTGCTGGCAAACCGTAAGTCCATCGCAGTCGGGTAAATTAAGATCTAGCACAATCACGTCGTAGCTGTTTTCAGTTGCAAGGGATACGCCCAACTTGCCTTTGTCTGCAAAGTCGATATGCCAGTTAAGTCCTTCAAGAAAACGGCAAACTTGTTTTGCTAACGCCAAATTATCTTCAATGAGCAATATTGATAATGACTGCTCAGACATCCCTTCCTCCCATTACGTTATCGCGATTAATCAAACTGGTTTGATTATGTACCAAGCAGAGTGAACAAACAGTGAATTATCGGCACTTAGCGCTACACGTTACGAAAATGCACGCACGCTATTTCGACCATCCGCTTTGGCTTGATACAGCGCAATATCGGCTTGCTTGTAAAGCTCGTCATAACAGGCGCTTTGCGTATTACCTACCGCAACGCCAATGCTCACCGTAACACGAGCCTTCGCTTTGAACACACTTTCTTCTGATTTGTGTCTAATCCGCTCAGCAATTGTCATTGCCGCGCATTGGTCGGTATTAGGTAGCAAGATAACAAACTCTTCGCCTCCAATGCGTGCTAGAACATCGTCTTTGCGGCACAACGCTTTTAACATAATTGCCAGCCGCACTAATACGTCGTCGCCCACATCGTGACCGTAGTTATCGTTGAGGGTTTTGAAGTGGTCAATATCCAATAGTAAAAACGCCATTTCCATTGAGGTTTGGCGCAGTACAGCTAACTTTCTATCGAGAAAACGTCGGTTGCCCACTTGAGTAAGAGGATCAGTTTCAGAAGCCACCAGCAAAGTCTCATTGGTTTGCTCAAGCCTGAGTAACTTCTGTTGCCTTAGTCTGAGCGCTAAGAACAGTACCAAGCAGAAGAGTGATATGACAATTGACGTAAACAAGAAGAAAGTTGAGTGCTTGGCTTCTCGCTCGCGTTGCAGCAAGTCTTCTTGCAGTTGTATTAGTTCTCGCTCGGTCTTTAACTGGGTTTCTAGCTTTTTAATAATGCCGGCTTGCGTTACTGGCTGAATGGCATTTCTGCGCGCTATGTACTCAGCCTGCGTGTTCGCGGCATCTTCATAGTTTCCCAGTTTAAGCTCAAGCAGCGCTAAGCTTTCATAAAGTGCAATTTCACTTTCTACCGAGGTTTTGTTTTTCACCTTAACGATGCCGCTACGATATAAATCCAATGCTTCGTCGAATCGTTCAAGCGAGGTGCAGAGCTTGGCTAAACCAAGGTACGCCGATGCCAACGCCTGTGGATAAGAGCCACCGCGTTCATCTTCTATCACATGGCGATACATCTTTACTGCAAGTTCGTGTTTACCTAATGCTTGGTATACGTGCGCTAAATTCACGCTGGCTTCGCTGTACGTAAAATCGTAAATAAATTCGTCATTTTCTAGCACAGCTTTAAAAATATTGAGCGCCTGCTCGTATTGCTGTGAGTTTAAGAAGGTTGTGCCTAGTCCGACCGTGGCATTCATTGCCATATCAGTATTGCCAAGGCCTTGGTGAATACTTGCCGCTTGCTTAAAATAATCCGCCGCATCATCGTAGTCTCCTTGGGAATTCAGCACGTTCCCCAAGTTGTTATACACCATGGCAAGGTCGGCAGCGTTGTCACTTATGCGCGCGTATTTAATGGCTTCAATGTAGTATTTAACGGCATTATCAAAATCGACTACAAGCTCGTAGTACACGCCTATAGAACGATGACAAATAGACAGCAAGTGCGCGTCATCCGTTACTTCTGCGGCGCTAAGCGCCTGCGTTAAATACGTAAAGGCTTCGTTGTTTTTGCCTTGATATATACTCGACATACCTAAAAGGCGAAACGCTCTCGCCCGACTTAAGTCGTCTTCTTCTTGAACGCTAAAAGGCAACGCCTGCTTAGCATATTGCTCTGACAACGCTGGGTCTTGATACAAGTAGGAGTCTGCGAGTTCTAGCAATAATGGTAACTGCGCCTTATCGCTTGGAGCTAAGGCGGTTAACTGTGCCTTTAACGTGGTAATACGCGCTTCGTTTGCTACTGCCTTAACCGTTGCCACGAGCAACAGCATTAGCATCACAAGTCGTATAATCGTTAAATTGTTCGCTACCATATCACCAGAAAAATTATTGTTATTATCAAAGCATTGACGGAACAGAAGCGATCTCGTTTTTATAAACGCCCCATAGTTGGGTATATGCTTTTGCCATTTCTAAGTCAAGCAAAAGCCCGTCTTAGCGGGCTATTTTTAGTATTACTTTTGAACACTTCTGAATGTAAAAAACCCGATGAACAATTTCATCGGGCTTTTGAACGTAATCACACTATAAGACGCTGGTATAGTTATTCGTGTCTCAGTGCACTAATAGGGGCACACCGCGCAACACGAGCGGCGTTTCCACCTACCGTCAGCCAAGCAATCAGTACCGACATTAAACCCGCCCCAATACAGATAGGTATGAGCAAGAAGATATCGATACGATATGGAAATTGCTGAAGCCAACTTAGCATCAGCCATACTGCAACTGGCCAAGCAATTACGTTGGCAAGTGCAACTGGCTGAGTGAACTGCCACACTAACAACTTCACAATATCACTCACTTCAGCCCCCATCACCTTGCGAATACCAATTTCTTTGGTTCGTCGCTCTGCGCTAAATGCGGCTAATCCGTATAGACCTAAACATGCAACAACAATCGCTAACACAGCAAAGGCACTAAACAGTTTCATTTGCGCATTTTCTTGCTGGTATTGGCGCTCTAACATGTCATTTAAGTAGCGAATATTCACTGGCTCTAGCGGTACAACGCTACGCCACACTTGCTCAACTGCTTCACGCACTGCTTTGTCGTTGTTTGACGAATAGGTAATAGTCGCGACTCTAAAGCGGTTGGGATCTAGCAAATAGATTGACGGGCGAATATCAAACTTTACAGAGCGGAAATAAATATCGGGGATTACGCCCACCACCGTTAATTCAGACATACTGCCGGCATACGAGCTATGAATTGCAGCGCCAATGGCACTTTCTGGCGAATCAAAACCCAATTTAGTTACCGCAGAGCGATTAAGCACAATACTACCTTTGCCCATTGTATCGCCCTCTTGCCCTATGAAAACATCGCCACTGTTGGCCTCGTTAAACAATCGGCCAGCGATAGGGGTAACGTTATAGTCGTCAAAGAAGCCATAACCCATTGAATAGTAGTTGAGCAATGCAGTTACAGGTTCATTGTCATCATAACCAGGGCGCGTAAAGTTTGTATTATTTTCATTGTCTTGAGACGGCGCTTCAGATGAAAAACTCACGCCCTTCACCTCAGGAATTGCCTCTAGCTGACTTTTAAGGGCGTCTCTGTTGTCACGCGCAGCGCTTATATTCAGCACCAGTTTGTTATCTGATGTATAGCCCAAGTCCATGTTGTTGGCGTGCTGGGTTTGCAAGTACACCACTGACGTACTAATCAGCAAGGCAATCGAAATTGCAAACTGCCCTACCACTAAGGCCGAACGTAATTTAGATGAACCACCTGCATCACTACTTTTGCTCGCCTTTAACACACGACCTGGCATATACCGACTTAGCACTAATGCTGGGTAACTACCTGCTCCTAGGCCTACTACAAGCACAATACCCGCTAATAAAAGCAATAAATCTGGTGATGAAAACAAATCGAACGTAATACTTTTATCAAGCACTTGGTTATAGAACGGCAGAGCAACTTCCACACCCACAAGTGCCAGCAATAGCGAAATAAACACTAGGCACACGGCTTCTACTAAAAATTGCACCGCAACTTGACCACGGCTTGCCCCAAGGACTTTGCGCATCGCGACTTCGCGGGCACGCAGACCTGCTCGAGCGGTAGACAGGTTCATAAAGTTAATACAGGCAATTAGCAGTATTAACATTGCCACCAGCGAGAATGTAAAGACCATACGGTCGTTACCTAACTCAGTAAAATCGCCCATGTTACCCGCATGCTTATAGGCATGAAGATGTAAGTCTTCTAGAGGCATAAAGCGCAGCTGCACAGAATCCGTGACTTTTCTATCGCCCATCACGCCGCCCATGTCCTTGGCGTTTTGCGCGTAGGGGCTTTCATTGTTTAACCAGTAATTTAAACGCGCTTGTACTTGTTCAAGCTGCACGCCCTCGCGTAGTTTGAAGTAAGAATACACATTTACACTATTCCAAGTATTAAGGAGTCCATCAAAGGTACTAAACAGTTGCACGTCCATGTAAACCAGCATGCTAATATCAAGGTGCGTGTTCTCTGGTAAGTCTTTCAGAACACCTGAAATCGCCAGCTCAATAGGCCTGCCTGCTACGCAGCATAATGTAAGGGTTTCGCCAATTACGTCGGTGCGTCCGAAGTAACGAATGGCAGTTTCTTCAGTAACTAATAGATCGTTCGGCTTGGCAAAGCTCTGCTCAATTGAGCCGTGAACAAGGGGTAAATCGAAGATGTCGAAGAAGTACTCTTCACCCACCAGCACACTGTCTTCAAAACCTTCACCGTCTTTTCTGATAGTGGTATTCATTGAGAAGATGCGTGCGCCCACTTCAATTTCATTTGGCATAAAATCGCGTACAGCAGGCATTACCATGCCGGCACTGCGTACGGTAAGAAACGAAGGCCTACCGGGGTTAATGTACGCTGTATGCATGCGCACAACACGGCTACTGTCAGTCATCCATGCATCATAACCCGACTCTGAACGCACAAATAACATGATCAGAATGCAGCTCATTAAACCAATCGCAAGGCCTATGATATTAATCGCAGAAAACAGTGGCTTTTTGATGATATTGCGCCAGGCAATAAGAATATAATTACTAAACATAGTGCTACCCTGCCGTTATGCCGCTTTCACATTTTCGGTAACCACGTGGCCATCGAATAAGTGGATTGTGCGTCGTGCGTAGTCAGCGTGTGACGGGCTGTGTGTCACCATGACAATAGTGGTTCCTTCGTCGTTGAGTGCCTGCAGCATTTCCATTACTTCTTGACCATGGGCACTGTCTAGGTTCCCCGTTGGTTCATCGGCAAGGATCATCGACTGCCCGCCAACCACGGCGCGTGCAACTGCAACTCGCTGCTGCTGACCGCCTGAAAGTTGCCCCGGCATGTGCTTGGCACGATGGGCAATGCCAACCTTGTCCATAACCTCAGCAACGCGCTTCTTGCGCTCACTTGCACTGATGTTGTGATAGAGCAGCGCAAGCTCGATATTCTCTTGCACGGTAAGTTCATCAATCAGGTTAAAGTTTTGAAAAATAAAGCCAATGTGGTGCTTTCTGATTTTCGAAAGCTGAGATTCGTTATAGTCAGCAATGTTTTCATCATTAAACCAGTACTCGCCCGTACTTGGGTTATCCAGCATACCAATTATGTTTAACAGCGTTGATTTTCCGCAGCCCGAGGGACCCATAATGGCCACAAACTCGCCTTTTTCTATTTCGATATTGACCCCGTTGAGGGCAAGTGTTTCAACTTCGTCAGTTTGGTAAATTCGCTTAAGATCGTTCATTTTCAACATTGTTCGTCCCTCATTTCTGGTCAATATATAAAACTTGCATGTCTAGATAGTCGGCGTATGAGCTCGTTATCACTTGTTCGCCAACCGATAAGCCTTCAATAACTTCAATAGCGTTGTTGTTGCGTCTGCCCAGTCGTACACTGCGACGAGTAGCCTGTGTGCCATCGCTACTCACAACAAATACCCAGTTCCCCCCCGTGTCTTGATAAAACGCACTGTTGGGAATAAGTACGGCTTCACTGGCATCCCCCAAAGTGAGCTTCATTTGTAAGGTTTGGCCACGGCGAATATCTGATGGCTGTTGTTGGTTAAAGGTAAGGTCAACTTCAAACTGGCCGTTTTGCACCTGCGGATAAATTTTGCTGATAGTGAGCTGATAATCGTCAAACACCGCTTGCTGCCCTAAATCGATACGCGGAAGATAAAACTCGTCCACCAGCACACTCACTTTAAAGTCGTCTGGTGTATCAATTTGACCTAAGCGTTCACCGCGACCAATGCTTTGGCCCACTTCAACACTAAAACCAGACAATTTGCCGCCCACTGGCGCGCGTACATTCATGTTCTCAAGGTTTTTGCGTGATATTTCTAGATTGTGCTCTAGGCGTTCGCCTGTACTTTTTAAGAAGGCGAGTTGTGACTCTTGCATTCGCGCATCAGATGCCTGGCTTTCTTTGGTAAGTGCTAAGCGCTGTTTATACCAATACAACTCGTCTGCGGTATCGTCGTATTGAGATTGACTAATAGAGTTAGTCGCTAACAGTGACGCTTCGCGTTCTAGCTTGCGAGTAAGTAGCTTAATTTGGTATTCGATATCGACCAAATCACGCTTATGCTGCAAGCGATTTTGTTCAAGGTTTAATTCAATACTGCGAATATTGTTAAGCTGCTCGGCAACCCGCGCCTCATTGCCTAGTACATTCAGTTGTAGGCTGGCATTTGACAGTTCTACAATGAGATCGCCCGCCGCTAGCTGCGCACCGTCTTCAACTAAAATGCGCTCAACTCTACCGCCTTCAATGGCATCTAAATACAGTGTACGACTTGGCACTACTCGCCCTCTAACGGGAATAAAGTCTTCAAATGTGCCGCGTGTCACGCTAGCTACAGATAAACGCTGCCCGTCGACTGACAAGCTTTTACTTTCGAAAGTGAACGCCTTATAAAAACCAAACAATACAAACAAGGCTACGGCAATTAGCACGTATGGCGTGGTGTACCACGGCTTTGCTTTCTTCACCTTTCTGTCCATAGTTGCGCCTGAATGTGCTGACTTGGCTTTCGCGTCTATGCTGCTAAGTTGAGTCATGGCTACTCTTTTTCATTGGTTAACGGTTATATGTGTTCGTCACAACTCGTTCAGCTAGGTACAGCCTTTGCTATATCAACCTACAGTGATGGACGTTATCTTGTGATGACTAACACAAGAAGCATTCCATAATCACAAGGCACTGATTTTTAATAGATTTAATGATTAAGCACGAATATTTGAATTACATCAGGTGTACGTTTATGAACAGTTGGTGTACGTTAATGAACACTAGGACAGCTATGGGGATAACATGAAGCAACAAGGAAGCGTGTTACTGGTAGATGATGATGAAGATATCTTGGTGGCAGGAAAACTGCTGCTTAAGCGCTTTTTTTCAGACGTTAGAATTTGTAACCAACCCGAACACATCCCTGTATTACTGAGCGAACATCAATTTGATGCCATATTGCTTGATATGAATTTTGGGCCCGGCGAGAGTACTGGCGAGCAAGGGTATAATTGGTTAGATAAAATCATTGCTATCGATCCACAAGCGGTAGTTATTATGATTACGGCACATGGCGGTATTGATACCGCTGTTGAAGTTATGAAACGCGGCGCAACCGATTTTATTGCTAAGCCATGGCAGAACGAAAAGGTAATAGCGACAGTTTCTTCTGCGGTAAAATTAGGACAGTCACGCGGTGAAGCAAGCGCGCTACGCCAAACGAACCAAACGCTCACCAAGCTAACAAGCAAAAACAGTCAGCCTTTCATTGCCAGCGCAAGTGCAATGAAACCCGTAATGAATATTGTAGAGCGCTGCGCCCCTACCGATGCCAATGTGTTGATACTGGGTGAAAACGGCACGGGTAAAGAGGTTATAGCACGGGCTATTCACGATAGAAGCACGCGTAGCGACAACGTTTTTATTACGGTGGACTTAGGTGCGGTGCCAGAGTCGTTATTTGAAAGTGAATTATTCGGCCACAAAAAAGGGGCATTCACAGGCGCGATGGACGATCGCGTAGGGCGAATTTTAGCTGCCAATGGCGGTACGTTGTTTTTAGATGAAATTGGTAATTTACCAATGCATTTGCAAGCCAAACTGCTTGCAGTACTTGCCCAGCGCGAAGTTACACCCGTTGGCGCAAATAAAGCAACGCCCTTTAACGTACGGATATTGGCTGCCACCAATATGCCCATAGACCAATTACGCGACGAACGCCGTTTTCGCCAAGACTTGTTATTTAGACTCAACACCGTTGAACTTACATTACCCGCTTTGCGTCAACGACAAGAGGACATTATCCCCATTGCCACTATGTACTTGGCAGATTACGCACGAAAATATGTCAAAGACGGTATTCGTTTAAGCGCTGCGTTACAAGATGCATTTCTTGCTTACTCGTGGCCCGGCAATATACGCGAGCTTAAACACGCCATAGAGCGCGCTGTCATTTTATGTAATGGCGATGAATTGCGTGTAGAGGACTTCCAGCTTAGCCATGCTGTAACATCAGTAACATCACAAATACCTGCCTTGCAAAGCGAGCATGCAGTACAAGACATAGCATCTGCTCATTCAACGGCACCACCAGAATTAACACAACCCACCAGCGCGGCGGGCGAACAATTTAACTTAGAAGAAATTGAAAAGCAGACTATTGCCAAGGCACTCAAAGCCTACCGCTATAACATTAGTCATGCCGCAAAAGCACTTGGGCTTACACGGGCTGCCCTTTATCGACGGATGGAAAAACATGGGCTTTAATCGATTTTCGCTATTACTAAGCATACGCGTGTGCTGCTTAATGGCATCGGTAGCCTTAGCAGCATTTTTGTGGTTCACCCCAGGCTACACAGCAACATTTGTACTTACCGTAATAGTGGCTGTAGGCCTTGGCTTTGAAACCAGAAAGTTTGTTAGCAAAACCAATGCTGAACTTACCCGCTTTTTGGAATCGGTACGCCATGGCGAACTGACTCAACGCTTTGCGTACCCTGAGTTTGGAAGCGGTTTTGAAAAACTGGGCGAGACCTTTACTGGTATTTTAAGCGACCTTCAGCAAAAACGTACCGAACAAGAGCAAACACTTCGGCACTTAAAAGCACTCGTTGAACAAGTGCCTGTACCGCTGTTAAGCCTATATGAAAATGGCGAAATAGTGCTGTGGAATCACAATGCTCGTAAGTTATTTGGCACCGTTCTGGTAAAAGACAAGCATGACTTAGCACATTTTTCTTCGCACTTAGCCACCACCTTGGTCAATATTAGGCCCGGCGAAAAAGAGCTTGTTGAATTTGAAGCCGATGGCAGCACTCATAAACTGACCGTGTCGGTATCGCATATTATTATTGCCGGTAAACAAGAAAAGCTTATCAGCTTACAAGATATCAATAGCGAGTTGGGCTTAGCGCAGTTACAGGCATGGCAAGCACTGGTTCGCGTGCTTACCCACGAAATCATGAATAGTATTACGCCCGTTGCGTCGCTAGCTGATACCACATCGCACTTAGTGAAAGATATTAAGCAAAACTACCAGCACAGCGACATGCTGTTGGCCGACTTGGATGATGTAGAACATGCTGCTGATACCCTATCTCGCCGCAGTAACGGGTTAATGCAGTTTGTAGGTAGTTATAAAAAACTCACGCGTTTACCCGCCCCCAATTTGCAATCTGTGAAGGTCAACGAGTTACTAGAGCAAACGATTGCCGTGTTTGCTCAATCTTGGCAGCAAAAAGGCATAACTATTGATATGCAGCTGGGCTCAGCACCTATTTTGATAGACGCCGACAGAAGCATGATTGAGCAAATCATCGTGAACATTATGCATAACGCAGAGCATGCGCTTAGTCAAAGTAACAACCCCAAGGTAACCATTGGTGTCCACCTAACCAAGCGCAGTAGATGTGTGATTGAAATAGCCGATAACGGGCCTGGTGTAGCCGATGACATTATCAGTAAAGTGTTTGTACCGTTTTTCACTACCAAGCGTGAAGGCACAGGCGTTGGGCTTGCGCTAACTCAGCAAATAATGGTGGCGCATGGCGGTCAAGTTAACGTAAGAAACCTTGAAAGTGGCGGCGCGTGTTTTAGTTTGGTGTTTTAATTTATCGCTTTGCTTTGATATTGGGTAGAACGTGACTTGTTACGATACTGCTTACGCCATGTAGACACATTCATACCGAATGTTCGCTTGAACAACCGGTTAAAGTGACCAGGGTCTTGATACCCCACGGCCCACGCGATTTCTTCAGCACTTTTGTCACTATGCTTTAGGTATTCTTTGCCTTGTTCAATTCGCAGTTGCTGCAAGTAACCAAGTGGCGTTTCGCCCGTTGCGTCTTTAAAACGACGCTTGAAAGTTCGCTCTGTCATATTCACTTTCGCAGCCATATCCGCAACACTGATCTGCTCAGTGAAATGGATTTCTAACCATTGCTGCACAGTTAGAATATCGTCATCTTGGTGATAAGTTTGGTGATTAATTGATGCCATATCGCTGGTAACGCCTCGACGGAAGTCCACCAAGAATGTTTGCTCTATCGCTTCGCCTACTTTTTCGCTCGACATTCGAGACACCAAGTAGACAATAATTTCTATGGCTGCATTTAAGCCAGCTGAGCAATAAAGCTCACCCGTTGCGGTAATAAAGCGATCGGTTCTTACGTCTACTTTGGGGAACGATTTTGCAAAATGCGCTTGCTTATGCCAGTGCGTTGTACTCATCCGGTCATCAAGTAAGCCAGCTTTTGCGAGAAAGTATGCGCCCGTGGCAGCAGCCATAATAGGTATACCCTGTTCATGCCACAATCGAAGCTTTGGATACAATTCTTCTTGCTGAGTCAATAAAGTATCAACGTCTCCCCATACGCTGTGCAGCAGCACCAAGTCAGTTTCAGTAATATCAGCAAGTGCGCAATCGGGAATGATTGCTAGGCCGCTAAAGGTTTTCGTGGGTTTTCCGTCAATGGTTACCAGCTTAATCGCGATAGGCATTCCAAATAGTTTTTCTTGCAAATCTGAAGCGAACTTTAGTACATCGTGAGTCAGACCCATACTAAGGCCCATGGTGTTCTCGCTGGCAAATAGCGTGACGTGATTTAGCATGCTTGTCCTTTTTTGCATAACCCTTTTGCGTATGGCCGTAATAGTAACTGCGCATCTAAGTGGTATTAACCTGCCCGAAGTCACACTATTGCCAAAATCACATTAGTGGCCCGAATGGCCAATTAATTGTCCCAAGTCACACTGTTAACATTATTTTCACAAAATTACTATGAATACAGGCTCAATTTTGTGGAGACAAGGGATGCAATTTACTGAAGAGCACGATGCCTTAAGAAAAACCGTTCATGATTTTGTTAACCAAGAAATGGACCCCTTCATCGACGAGTGGGAGCACGAAGGAATAGCACCACTTCATGCCCTCTTTAAGAAAATGGGTAACTTGGGGCTATTGGGTATTCAAAAGCCTGAAGCATACGGTGGGTCAGGTTTAGATTACAGCTACAACCTTGTATTTGCTGAAGAAATTGGCCGTGCTTATGGTGGCTCTGTACCCATGGCGATTGGCGTACAAACCGATATGGCAACACCCGCATTGGCGCGTTTTGGTAGCGATGAACTCAAGCGAGATTTTTTAGCGCCGGCGATTGCAGGCGATATGGTGGCCTGTATAGGTGTCAGTGAGCCCGGAGCGGGCTCTGATGTAGCAGGGCTTAAAACCACTGCCAGAACCGAGGGCGACGACTATGTCATCAACGGTACAAAAATGTGGATAACGAATGCTACACAAGCCGATTGGATTTGTCTTCTCGCCAACACCAGTGATGGACAAGTTCACGCCAATAAATCGCTAATTGTAGTACCGCTCAACACCCCTGGCATCACTATCAGTAAACCACTCAATAAACTTGGAATGCGCGCCAGTGACACTGGGCAAATTTTCTTTGACGACGTGAGAGTGCCAAAACGTTTTCTAATTGGTGAAGAGAACAAAGGTTTCACCATGCAAATGATGCAATTTCAGGAAGAGCGAATGTACGCGGCGGCGAGCGCGCTTAAAGGCATGGAACGCATCATTACCGACACTATTGAATGGACTAAAGAGCGTCATACCTTTGGGCAGCCGGTAATTAACAATCAAACTGTTCACTTCAAGCTAGCCGAATTACAAAGCGAAGTAGAAGCACTTCGCGCGTTAACGTGGCAAGCCTGCCAAGAGCACATAGATGGTAAAGACGCCACATACTTAGCGTCTATCGCGAAATTGAAAAGCGGCCGATTGTGGCGACAAGTTACTGATGGGTGCCTGCAGTATTGGGGGGGTATGGGCTTTATGTGGGATAACCCCGTAGCACGCGCGTATCGCGACACCCGCATACTGTCGATAGCGGGCGGCAGTGACGAAATGATGCTTGGCATTATTGCTAAGTACATGGACATATTCCCTAAACGCAGATAACGCTCTGGTGCACTATGAATGCGGTAAACACGCTTTTAAACAATAATCTAAAACTCCCCGTTATTTGTGCGCCTATGTTTTTGGTGTCTACACCAAAGCTGGTGATTAGTGCCTGCAAAAATGGCGTGGTCGGGAGCTTTCCGGCATTTAACACGCGTACGCAAGCGGCACTGGATGAATGGTTAACGACTATTGCGACAGCCCTTGAAGCAGAGAAAGTTGCAAATCCCAGCGCACGTATCGCCCCCTATGCCGTCAATATGGTGGTTCATCCCTCTAATAAGCGGTTAGATGCAGATTTCGATGTGGTAAGAAAACACAAAGTTCCTTTCGTGATCACAAGTCAGGGCAACCCAAGTGCCATTACCCAAGCCGTGCATGAGTGGGGCGGTATTGTATTTCACGATGTCATTAATGTTGCCCATGCCAAAAAAGCGATAAAGGCAGGCGTAGATGGTCTTATTTTGGTGGCTTCTGGCGCAGGGGGGCACGCAGGAGAAGTGAACCCATTTGCTTTGGTGCGTGAAGTGCGCGAGTTTTGGCACGGCCCAATCGTGTTAGCGGGTTCAATAAATGATGGGTTTGGCATACGAGCGGCTGAAGTATTAGGCGCAAATTACAGCTATATGGGTACCCGCTTTATCGCAACTGAAGAAGCGGAAGTGGACCCTGACTACAAGGCAATGTTAGTTACATCGAGCGTAGATGACTTGGTATTCACTGACACGTTCACTGGCGTAAAGTGCCACTTTCTAAAGCCTTCTATTGCTCGCGCCGGCGTTGATTTAGGGGATATTGAAGGCAAAGACAGTGTTGATTTAGATCTTGGTGGCAGTAATGCATGGAAGGACATGTGGAGCGCAGGCCACGGTGTGAGTGGCATTCACAGTGTGATTTCAGTAAAGCAGCTTGTCACTCAGTTGCACGAAGAGTACCAGCGCGCGGTGGGAACTGAACCGTTTCCCCACACTCATTCAAACCATCATGTTAAGAGCGCATAAATTATGGCTGTTATCTCTTCAACAATCGATACACAAAGTCATGAGTTTCAAGCCAACTTCGCGGTAATGCTAGATGCAGTAAACGAATTTAAAGAGATAGAAAGGCGCGTTGTTGTAAAAGCTCAAAAAAAAGCACCGCGGTATGAACAAAAAGGGCTTTTGTCGCCAAGAGACAGGTTGTCACTGCTACTGGATGCAGATAAACCCTTCATGCCATTGGCAAGTCTGTGCGGCTATATGCAAGAGGGCGATAAGGATGGCAGCGCCGCGGGCGGTGGTGTAATAGCGGGTATTGGCTATGTTGCGAACACGCGCTGCATCGTTATGGTGGATGACTATCTCACTAGGGGTGGCAGTATTACTGAACTTGGTAGTAAAAAGCGTCTTCGCATGTACCACATAGCGCTTCAGCAAAAGCTACCGGTTATTGCACTTTCACAAAGCGGTGGCGGTGATTTGACATCTCTTGGTGACTGGTTTGGTTTTTCCGCTGCCGGCTTTGCCATGCAGGCGCGTTTGTCTGCAGCAGGTATTCCACAAATTACGGTAGTCCATGGAAGCGCTACTGCAGGCGGTGCTTACCAACCTGGGCTATCAGACTACGTGGTAATGATTAAAGAGCAGTCTACCGTCTATCTTGCGGGTCCGCCTTTGCTCAAAGCAGCCACTGGCGAAATTGCTACCGACGAAGAAATTGGTGGGGCACAAATGCACGGTGAAGTGTCTGGCGTAGCCGATTTTATTGCTCAAGATGATGCCGACAGTATCCGTATTGCACGCGAGATAGCAGCATCCCTTCAGTGGGAGCACAGCGTAAGTCAATCGCAAAACCAACATCACAACCCACCTATCTACGCCTCGTCAGAATTACTTGGCGTGGTGCCTAAAGACGCTAAAACCCCTTACGATGTGCGCGAAGTCATTGCTCGTGTGGCAGACAACTCAGATTTTGTCGATTTTAAACCCGAATTTGATATGGGCACAGTTTGTGGCTTCATCACCATCGAGGGACAACGCTGTGGTGTGGTTGGCAACAACGCCCCCATTACCGCCAATGGTGCTGCCAAAGCGGCTCAGTTTATTCAACTATGTGAGCAAGCGGGCACCCCCATTACATTTTTGCATAACACTACTGGCTTTTTAGTTGGTACAGAGTCGGAGCGAGCGGGCATCATCAAACATGGCGCAAAGCTTATTCAAGCTGTAACTAATTGCACAGTACCCAAGGTAAGTATTGTACTTGGTGGTTCGTTTGGTGCTGGCAACTATGCTATGGCGGGGCGAGGTATAGAGCCTGACTTCATGTTTGCTTGGCCAAGAACAGTGGTGGCGGTAATGGGGCCCGCACAAGCTGGTAGTGTGCTGCGCACCGTTGCCCACGCCAAAATGGCGCGCAGTGGCGAAGTTGACGACGCAAAGCTAACAGCGCTTGAGCAACATACTGTCAGCGTAATGGAAGCCAAATCCCGAGCACTGGCAAATTCAGCCAGATTGTGGGACGACGGTATTATCGACCCTCAAGACACACGCGCAGTACTCGCGTTTGTGCTGTCGATTTGCCGAGCAGCGAAAAACAAACACCTAAATCCAACAAGTTTTGGTATTGGTCGGCTTTAAACACTAAGCCTGATAACGGAATACGCTATATGACACAGTTTGACACGCATTCGTTTGACGAAATCACCACCGCAGTCACCAACAACGTACTGCATATTCGTTTCAACCGGCCTCACAAGAAAAATGCAATGAATTTAGCGCTAGTCAACGATGTGGTTACGTGCTTTGACATGCTTGAATCTAGCGGAATACGCGCCGTAGTGATTGAGGGTAGCGATGGCAATTTTTGTGCGGGTGGCGACATCTCTGACATGCACTTATCTGCCCTTGGCGAGCAGGAGCGCGACCATACAATATGGCAATTTAATCGCAGTTTTGGCCACATGATAACGAAAGTAAAACATGCTCCCACTGTGGTGGTGGCCGTGGTAGAAGGTGCTGTTCTAGGGGGCGGATTCGGTCTTGCCTGTGTTGCGGATATTACGCTTGCCAGTGACACCGCTTTTTTCGCATTACCTGAAACAGGATTAGGTGTAATTCCCGCCCAAATTGCGCCATTTGTCGCGATGCGCCTCGGCGTAGATCAGGCAAAGCGCTTAGCACTAACCGGAGAAAAGCTAAATGCTCAGCAAGCTCTGCAATTAGGTTTAGTGCATCAAGTAAGTTCAACGACAACATTAGGCGCAACCCTTGATGACTTGCTCAGCAAAATAAAGCGTTGCGCGCCAAAAGCGAATGCCATCACCAAAAAGCTCTTGCTGGAAGTGAATGATCAACCATTAGAACCTTTGCTTGATCACGCTGCCTCGCAATTTGTTCAGTCGCTTTCTTCTTCAGAGGGCGTGGAAGGAACCCAGGCGTTTATGCACAAACGCGCCCCCTCATGGTACGAGTAAATCAATTATGACAACGTTAATTCGAAAGATAGTAGTGGCTAACCGCGGAGAAATAGCCTGCCGCATTATTCGTACCGCCCATGAGCAAGGTTTTTTTACCGTTGCTCTTTACAGCGACGCCGATGCTAACGCACTCCATGTAAGGCAGGCAGATGAGGCCGTGCGCATAGGTGCAGCTGATGCCGCCTCTTCGTATTTGAACATTGACAGTATTATTCGTGCAGCGAAATTGACTAATGCAGATGCTGTTCATCCGGGCTATGGCTTTTTGTCGGAAAATGCCGATTTCGCAAACGCATGCGAAGCGGCGAACCTAATATTTATAGGTCCAAGTGCTAGTGCTATTGAGTTGATGGGCAGCAAGCGACTATCGAAATTAGCAATGATTAAGGCGGGTGTACCCTGCGTTCCGGGGTATCAAGGCGCTGAGCAAAGTAATGCCACACTACTTCAAAAAGCCAACGAAATAGGCTTCCCCATTATGGTAAAGGCCAGTGCTGGGGGCGGCGGAAAAGGAATGCGCTTGGTACACGATGCCGCAGACCTAGCATCGCAAATTACTATGGCACGCTCGGAGGCTCTGAATGCTTTTGGCAGTGATGAGCTTATTTTAGAGCGAGCGTTGATATCGCCACGGCATATTGAAATTCAAGTGTTTGCCGACAACAAAGGTAACACTATATACCTAGGTGAGCGTGACTGTTCTATACAACGCAGGCATCAAAAAGTTATTGAAGAGGCGCCCTCCCCCTTCATTGATACTGAACTTCGCAAGCGCATGGGCGACGCCGCTGTTAACGCAGCGAAAGCGTGTGGTTATCGGGGAGCGGGTACAGTTGAATTTTTAGTAGATGAAGACAGGCAGTTCTACTTTTTAGAAATGAACACACGCCTGCAAGTCGAACATCCGGTTACTGAAATGGTCACTGGCATTGACCTAGTAGCGTGGCAACTCAGCGTTGCCTGTGGTGAACCACTACCGCTATCACAAAACGACATAACTATAACAGGTCATGCCATCGAAGCACGCTTGTATGCTGAAGATCCTAGGGAAGATTTTATGCCCCAGACTGGAAACGTTCATTGCTGGCGCGAGGCAGACAACACTAGAACTGACCACGGCATCTATACAAATCAAAAAGTAAGCACTCACTATGATCCAATGCTCGCCAAAGTTATAGTGTGGGCGGAAAACAGAAACACAGCTGCGCGCAAACTCAGCCGCGCCCTGTATCAAACGCAACTGCTTGGGGTAAACACCAACAAACACTTCTTGCAGAATATACTTACCAGTACGGCATTTCTTAGTAGCGAGGTGACCACTGATTTTATCAGTAAATATGCTGATACCGATGAAATGCGTGGTGCCTCCTCGCCCTCTTTTGCGCTGTTAGCCATCGCAACCATACTCTTTAGTACGCAACATGAAATTCGCGCTGAAAAATGGGAGAACACCACTCCACTAGATTACCCAATAAAGCTGCTGTGTGACGGCGAAACCACGTTACTCACTGTTACACATCAATCAGGGCAGTTTGTTGTGCGCTGTAAGCAAACTAAACAACAAGCGACCATTTATTTGGTTAGCCAAACCCCAAACACCGCTGTTATAGGGTTTGATAACCGACGACACTTGATTAGCTACGCAATAAAACAAAACAGCCTGTTTATTGATGATGGAAGCGGACATTTTCACATTGAGCAAGTAACTCACCAGCCCACACAACCTTTATTAGGCGATGATCCACAGCAGTGCACCGATATTTGCGCTGTGATGGATGGCGTTATTGTTGCGCTTATGCTGGAAAATGGCGCCGACGTTAAGGCAGGCGATACGGTTGCCATTATGGAAGCGATGAAAATGGAACATCCGCTAAAAGCCAAGACTAGTGGATTAGTAAGCCTAAGTACTTTACGCGCTGGCGATCAGGTTAAATCTAAGCAGGTAATAGCAACCATTTTGCCGAATAAGGAGCCATCTGATGCGTAGTAATACTGTGCGTATTGGCGGGGCATCCGCCTTCTACGGAGATAGCCAGTTATCTGCACGACAACTGGTGGACAAGGGAAACATTGATTACCTCGTTTTTGATTACTTGGCTGAAGTAACGATGGCTATTTTGTCTCAAGCTCACAAAAAAGATCCTCGTCTAGGTTACGCCATTGATTTTGTCACCGTGGCGATGAACGACGTACTAAGAGATTGCGCAGAAAAAGGTATTAAAGTTATTGCGAATGCGGGTGGCGTGAATGTACCAGGTTGCATCGCCGCACTTAAAGCACTGTGCGCTGAAAAAAACGTAAACCTAAATATTGTGGGCATATATGGCGACAACTTACTGCCACTGCATCACGACATAGATGGCAAACAACAACGTCTTAATGCCGTTAGCACAGATACTAGTGATCTGGATTCAGGTCGCGCGCTTCCTGAACACCTTTCGTCGATGAATGCCTATCTTGGTGCCACTCCAATCGCCGATGCTTTAGCGGCGGGCGCCGACATTGTTATCACAGGGCGTGTAGTTGATAGCGCCTTGGTACTAGCGCCTTTAATTCACGAGTTTAACTGGCAAACAGACGATTATGACCTATTGGCGCAAGGTGCACTTGCAGGGCATATTATTGAATGTGGTGCGCAATGCACTGGGGGAAATTTTACTGATTGGGAAACTGTACCCAACTTTGCCAACATGAGCTACCCCATTGCAGAAGTGAATGCCTCTGGAGAATTTACCCTTTCCATTGCCCCTAATACTGGTGGCATTGCAACTACGGCGAGCGTTGCTGAGCAACTTGTTTATGAAATTGGTGATCCTGCCAACTATTTGCTGCCCGACGTGGCCTGCGACTTCACAAACGTACAGCTTACTCAAATTAGCCAAGACAACGTTATGGTGTCAGGCGCTAAGGGGCGAGCGCCGGGGAATAACTACAAGGTGTGCGCGACCTACGTTGATGGCTTCAAACTTACGGGCACTTTTTTTATTGCCGGGTTAAACGTTAAAAATAAAGCGCTCGCTAATATCAATGCCTTAGTCTCGCGCACTGAGCATGCCTTACAACAAAAAGGAATGCCCCCCTACATCGATACTTGCATTGAGATATTAGGCACCGAAGCGACTTTTGGCCCTCATGCCACGGCGCAACATGCCAAAGAAGTAGTGGCCAGATTTACACTTCACCACAACAACATTAAAGCGCTTTATTTTGCTGCTAGCGAGATGGCGTACTTGGCGACGTCGGCAGCGCCAGGAATGGCAGGATTTGGCGCTGGCCGGCCCAAACCTCAGCCGCTTATTCGTATTCATTCGTTTCTTATCGATAAAAGTGCGGTGGACGTTCAAATTCAAAAAAACGACACCGTAATCAGTAGCAAAATATACGACGCTGCACAGTTCAGTGAACCTGCCGAGGGTACCACTTATGCTTTATCTGACAGCCGCTACGGGCCTATTGATAAGAGCACTGACACTACTTCGGTGCCGCTTATTGAACTGGCTTATGCGAGAAGTGGTGACAAGGGAGACAACTTGAATATCGGTGTTATTGCGCGCCACCCTTACCTAGTGCGTTTTTTATATCACGCGTTAAGTGAATCAGTTGTTCAGGCGTTTTTCGCTTATGCCGTAAAGGGAGGCGTTAAACGCTACAGCCTTCCTGGAATAAACGGGTTCAACTTTTTCATAACCCAAGCACTTGGTGGTGGTGGCAC
The DNA here is from genome assembly GCF_016756315.1 of Alteromonas sp. KC3. NCBI lineage: Bacteria > Pseudomonadati > Pseudomonadota > Gammaproteobacteria > Alteromonadales > Alteromonadaceae > Alteromonas > Alteromonas sp. KC3. The sequence goes on along the minus strand of NZ_AP024235.1, from coordinate 92,862 downwards.
AGCCTCGCTTCGAACGGATAGTCAAGGAAAGTCAGCGGCTCAAACTCTGCTAACTATGATGCTAGAGGTTCCCACATCGCTTATGCCTTACACCAAAAGCGGAGGTCGTTAAATGCCTTATCAATCAAGTTTAGCCGCTGATAGCTTTATCAATACAACCATTGTCATTACAGGCGGCGGTAGTGGTATTGGTAGATGCACAGCACACGAATTGGCGTCGTTGGGCGCTACTGTTGTACTTATAGGAAGAAGCGAAGACAAACTCATTTCAACTGTTGAAGAAATAAAGGAAGACGGTGGCTCTGCAAGCTACTACTGCTTAGATATTCGTGACGAAGAGGCTGTAAGCGCAACCTTAGACGCGATATTAATAGAACACCCAAGAGTGCATGGACTCGTGAATATGGCCGGCGGCCAATTTAGAGCACCACTTAGCGCCATATCACAGAAGGGCTTTGAGCGAGTAGTGCAAACCAACTTATTAGGTGGTTTTTTATTGTCAAAGAACCTATTCAATAAACACTTTGAGGCGCACGGCGGCAACATAGTGAATATTACGGCAGACAACAAGAACGGTATGCCTGGTATGGGTCATTCCGGCGCTGCACGCGCAGGAGTAGAAAATCTTACCAAAACTGCCGCATGGGAGTGGGGACCGCACGGCGTTCGCGTCAATACCGTTGCGCCAGGTTGGGTGGCCTCATCAGGTTTAGATACCTACCCAGACGACATGAAGCAGACATTGCGTAATCTAAAACACGCCGTTCCGCTTGGCAGGATTGCCAGTGAAGCAGAAATTTCAGCCACGGTGTGTTTTTTACTTAGTCGAGGCGCAAACTTTATAACCGGACAAACACTTTTTGTGGATGGTGGTGCGAGTATGGGCTCAGCCCCTGCACTGTATCCGTTAAAGCACTCTGACAAGCCCACCAGTGAAACATGGAATGGCTTTCATCGCAGCGCAATCCCACGCGTATTGCAATAACCGCAAGGACATCAGCATGAACCAACAAAAACTCGAAAAAAATTTAGTGGAACGCGTGGCAATGGGTGATCTTCTGCGACGACGAGCTAGAGACAGTGCCACCCTACCCGCGTTGGTCGATTACTATGGCGGCGCACGCCGTGAAGTAAGCTATGGCGAGTTAAACAACAAAGTAAATCAATTGGCACACGCGCTTATACAAGAGGGAGTAAAACAAGGCGATAAACTGGCCATATTAGCCATTAATCAGATAGATGTAGTGGTTACTTATTTTGCCTGTTACAAACTTGGCGTTATTGCAGTTCCTATCAACTTTATGCAAAGCGTTGACGATGTGCGCTTTAATTTGGAACACAGCGAAACTCGCGTTATTGTTTATGACCCTATGCTTGCTGATCTGGTGCACGCGAGCACACAGAACAATAACAACCTTGCTTTTACCATCGCGTTAGGCGAAGACAAAGGCCGCGCAACCTTCGCGTTTAAATCCTTTATTGCACAGCGTGACACTACTGAAGTTGAAGACAGAATCATCGCCGACAGAGATACCGCCCATATGATTTACACATCGGGCACCACTTCAAAGCCAAAAGCGGTGGAAACCTCTCACCTATCGCTGACTATCGCGGCGTTAACTGGCGCACTTGAGCTATCACTAAATGTGCAGTGCAAAATGTTGCTGGTATTACCCATGTTTCATTGCACAGCGCTTTCTATTTTATACCCCACAATAATGCGCAGCGGTTGCTGTGTATTGCACGCCGCTTTCGATCCAATGCTGATAGTAGATAGCCTTGAAAAAGAAAAGGTTGAGACATCAGTGTTGCTACCTATGATGTGGAACGCGCTGATGGCAACACCAGACTTCGATAAACGTGACTTTAGCCGTTTTGAGCTGGCCATATACGGCATGGCTCCAATGAGCCAACAGAATAGACAGCAAATTCGTGATGCGTTTGGCTGTAAAATCCACTTAGGCAGCGGTCAAACAGAATTTAGCCCAGTGTCGTGCCTGTTCAAAGACGGCAGCAGCACTGAATTTGAAGAAGGGAACTATTGGGGTGTACCACTTTGCTTCACCGAGCAAGCCGTTATAGATGAGAACGGAAATGAAGTGGCACAAGGGGAAGTGGGTGAAATTGTATGGCGTGGCCCGCAAGTGATGAACGGTTATTTCAAAAACCCGACAGCAAGCGAGTCGGCGTACAAGTATGGTTGGCATCATACAGGCGATCTGGGCTTTATTGATGCCGAAGGCCAACTTATGTTTATCGACAGAGTAAAAGACACCATAAAATCGGGCGGTGAGAATGTATCATCACAAAAAGTAGAACAGACAATGTGCTTGCTACCCGAAGTCGATGCTGCTGCAGCCATTGGCGTGCCCCACCCGCACTGGGGAGAAGCAGTATGCGCTTGTGTTGTTGGAGCCAACTTAGACGAAGAAGCGCTGCCTGCTATAGTCGCATTTTGCAAAACCAAGCTAGGCAAATTTGAAGTACCAAAACAGATTTTTATTTGCGAATCGTTGCCGATGACTAGCACAGGGAAAGTACGCAAAGTCGAACTACGTGAACAGTACAGAGAATTTTTCCAAAAAGAAGCGCTACATTCGTAGCGCTTAATTTAAAAAAACTGCGAACCCAATCTCCCCTTGCTCCGTCTTTATGTAAAAAGATAAGGGCATTCAATGTTAATACCTCTACTATTACTGATACTGACCTTTCTAATTGGTGTACTTGAGATTGTTATAAACCAATGACAAATGCAGACATAGAGCTACTGGTTATCGAGCTTCAATTTGGCAATCGAACAGCCCTTGGCACGCTTTATCAACACTTTCACATCGCCATGCGCAAGTACGCAGTATTGCGGGTAAAAGATGCCATGGTTGCTGACGACCTCGTGCAAAATGTGTGGTGTAAAGTAGCCAAGCGCGTAACCAAGCTAAACGATGTATCGCTTTTTAAAAGCTGGCTTTACAAAGCGCTGCGTTGGGAAATTATCGACTGGTACAGGGCATCGAGCAAAGAAGTGGTAATGGACAGCGATATCCCAGAAAAAGCCATTGAACTGGTATACAACGAACCTTTATCACCGTTAAAGCAACTGTTTACGCTGCCAGCTAACGAACGTGATGTGGCTGAGCTGTATTACTTAAACGATTTAAACACAAAAGAAATAAGCCTAGTAGCGGGCATTCCATTAGGCACAGTAAAGTCGCGCTTACACCGCGCTCGGGCTTTACTAAAGCAACGCATTTCAAATACGGAGTACGGTTATGACGACTAAATCAGACGATGACATTAAGCACTACTTAAAACAACAGTCGCAAGAGTTAGACAACATGTTAGGCGATGGCTTAACCGATTACTTAAAACTGGGATTTGCCAGTAACTTCTCCGGCATTATGAAACTGGGCTATGCCATAGCAATAGCACTTACTTTGGCGCTGTTTTATTGTGGGTATCAGTTCTTCACTGCACCAGAAGTAAATCAAGTATTTTGGGGGGTACTGCTGATACTGAGCTTTAACGCACAGGTAGCCACTAAGCTTTGGATATTCATGCAAACTAATCGCAACATGCTTTCAAAAGAAATGCGCATGATAGAAGTACGACAGCGCGCATGGTTTGCGGCCCAAAACGCAAAAATGCATGAATAACAGCATGGTTAGCCTGCATTGTTCTTGGTAATTGAAGGTGATAGTCTGAGCTTACTAAAAGGACTTGGTAAGTAATCTTGTTATGAAAAACCTTATTTGGATTGTGTGTGTCTTGCTTGCGTTTACCGCAGGCTATTTTGTTAATCATTTTTCTTCTGAAACGCTTTCTTTGGATGATCAGTCCCAAGCACCTATATCAGCCCCAAAAGATGCTACTGACAACAATAACGTTGTTACTTCCAATACAACCGCACTTACGTCATCGACAAATACTGTAGAAAACGAAAACGACGTTGGAGTGCCTACTACCGACGAAATTGCCCAACAGCTTAAGGCACTCATCGGTAGCAACCCTATGGCGCTTACCTTTTCTGAAATGGCTAACTTTTACAGTTTTGTAGGGGAATTATCTGAAGTGCAATTGTTGGCGGTTATTCAAGAGTTATCAAATACAGGTGTTAAAGAGAACCAATCAGCACTTATGATGTTGTTTAGTCGGTATACCGAAATTAACGCAGCCGCGGCCATCGACTTTGCCAAAACGGAAATAGGCGATGAACGGCTTCAAAGTGTCATGCTGAACATAAGCTTGATCAGTCTAGCCCAGCAGGACCCCTTAGCTTCTTATGACCACTTTATCAGGCTAACAGACGCACAACAGAACATAGCGAGGGCTAGCAACATGCACCTCACTGGTAGTTTGATGCCAATTTTCTCGAGCTTGGCAAAGCAAGATTTGTCGCTCGCGATTGATAAGTTGTACGAGCTAAACAAACTCGGACACAAACTTATGTTGCCAATGTGGGGACTAACTCAGAACCTTGAGTCGAAACAAGAGTTCGTTGATTTACTGACACTGACTAAATCTTTAGATAACCATGAAATTGAAGAAGGCATTATTAGTAATTGGACTAGGCATAACCCTGAGGAAGTGGGTGCGTGGCTTCTTGAAGATTATGATGGTGAACGCCTTGAGCAGCTAAAAGATAATTTTATTTTGACCTGGGCTTCGAACGACAGAGAGAAAAGTGGAAACTGGCTTATAGACAATACGGCGCCCGACAAGGTGCAAAGAAAAGTTGTCAACTTCCTGCGCTCTTGGGCTTGGGACGAACCTAAGGCCGCTATGCAATGGTTCTCTAAACAACCGAATGCAATTTACAACCAAAAAACGTTTGCGGAATTCATTAATGATGCAGCCTCTTCAAACCCTCAATTTGCAATGAACTACATGAGCTATCTTGATAGTAAAAAAGACCAACAACGACTTTCAGAAACTATATATCAGGGTTTAAAACGCAAAAGTACTCAGCAGGCCAAGGACTTTTTGGAGCAATCGCCGTTTAAGGATGAAATTCTTGAATTTGATGAACACTTGAAAAAATCGCTATAAGATCGAGCCTAACAAAGCTGCGAATTAGTAAACATTTTGACGAAGAATATTACCTACTATTCCGCCAATGCTTCTGAGCTGGCAAGGCAATATAACAGCCTTCCGTTTGAAGCTGTCCATAAGGATTGGCTTAACGAAATCCCTAAAGACGGAATGGTGCTTGATGTAGGTGCGGGTTCAGGCCGTGATGCTCGCTACTTAGCAGCAAAAGGCCTTGGTGTGGTAGCCGTTGAACCGTCAAATGGCATTCGCGAACTTGCCCAGCAGTATACAGTTTCTAACCCCATTCATTGGATTGCTGACTCACTACCAGAACTTACTGAAGTATTTAGGCTACAAACCAAGTTCGACCTTATTTTACTAAGTGCTGTGTGGATGCACATTGCGCCATCGTCACGAGAACGCGCCTTTAGAAAGCTATCTTCACTGTTAAAACCCAACGGCAAATTGATTATTTCTCTGCGCCACGGTATTTGTGACGATGAGCGCACCATGTACGACGTTTCAGCAGATGAGTTAGCGAAGTTTGCTAGCCAATTCGGCCTTACTTACCGACTGCTTACTAACGAACAAAGCGCAGATGTATTAGGGCGTGATGGTGTGACATGGCAAACGGTTATGCTTGCTTTGCCAGATAATGGCACGGGCGCATTTCCACTTATTAGAAACATTGTAGTAAACGACAGTAAATCATCTACCTACAAGGTTGGTTTGCTTAGAGCGTTACTGAGAATAGCTGAAGGTCACCCAGGGGCCGTTATTGAACAAACCAGTGAATATGTTGTACTGCCTGTTGGGCTTGTTGCCCTTTACTGGTTGAAGCTTTACAAGCCCCTTGTTGATCAGTTTGGTATGCAGCAAAACAGTAACTCGAGAAAAGGGCTTGGATTCATAACAGAAAACGGCTGGGAGCGCTTTGCTGGTTATTCGAGTAACGACTTTTATATCGGCGCACATTACACAGACAACGAAAGCGTGCAGGCACTGTATCAGGCGCTGAAGGATATAGCCTCAACCATCAAAACCATGCCAGCCAAATACACTACACTACCAGGCACGAAAGAAAGTGTATTTCACGTAGAGCTTAACAAAACTAAACGCCCCACAACTGACCTACGTTTAGACTTCAACTTCTTATCTTCACTGGGTAAGTTTTGTGTTCCGGTACATATTTGGGATTCGTTAACGCAATTTAGCGTATGGATAGAGCCTGCGTTAATCAATGAATGGTCTTCGTTGATGGCGGGTTACGGGCGCAACAAAGAACAGAAATTTACCAAGTTAGACTACTTAAATGCACTGAAATGGGAAGACCCTGAGCGTACTACCGCAAAAATTCGCAGGCGAGTAAGTGAGCTAATGGCCAATGAAGACGTGGCATGTTGTTGGTCTGGCAAAAAGCTGATGGCAAAAAATTACGCCGTTGACCATGCCTTCCCTTTCGCGCGATGGCCCAACAACGACCTATGGAACCTGTTGCCAACCAAGACCCAAATAAATGCCAAAAAGTCAGACAAGCTTCCTACAGGCCTAAAGCTTTCAAGTTCTAGAGAACTGATAGTGCACTGGTGGAAACAAGGCTGGCAGCACGACCAAAATGAGTTTTTCAGCCAAGCAAATTTAGCGCTACCAAACCTACGCCCAGATAACACAAACTTTGAAGATGTTTTTGAGGCATTTACGCTTCAACGCGATCGAATAAAAGCGTTGCAGCAGCTGGAGGACTGGTAGCAGTAATAGCGCGTCTTTTGCCTTACCAACTTAAGTATTCAGGTCGATCAACTCATGAAAAGCCTCAATCGCCTTTTCAAACGATTCATCATGTTCAAAATAGAGTTTGCTTAAGCGGCTCTTTTTTATCTGATAGGCGTTGCTTGCGAACGCTAACGCCTCTCTAAAACTCTCGAACTCTTGTTCAAATACTGTAAACACTTGGTGTTGCGGTGCAGCAACGCGCGTAAAGCTGCCATTCACTTCATAGTCGAAGCCTGCAAAACGAATTCTTGAAAGGGCTTCTTTACCTAAACGCATACCGCCTTTAAGGCTTATTTGAAATGCGGCATCCATTTCTTCAATTTCGTCCATGCTCCAATGGTTAAACACCCTAATTGCTTTGGCATATTTTTCTGATAGGAGCCTTTTTAAAACACTTACTCTGTGTTCCAAAATACCGTTGTTTTGATTTTTCAGAAGGTCACAACATTCATTACACGCAGGAACTGAAATAAAGTCCGCCTCTTTACTCCCCTCGCGCCAGTCGTGAATGAACTTCATCGGTGGAATAAAGTCGTTTTGAGCCGACTCGCAGCCACAATAGAAGCAGAGATAAAAGTCCGCAGAATGCACTGCGCGCAGCGGTGAATAATACTTTTCATAATTCATATGTGTTGCCTTTTAAGTGGCACAAGGAATAGATGCCACTTATTGCGCCCACTATTCTTCAATTTGAATACTGAACTCTGGCATTGCTTGAATCACTTTTTTCACTGTGCAGCTATTCGCGGCAGCTAAAAGTGGCTTTTTATATTTTTCAGGAAAGCCTTCAGGCAAGGTAACTTTAATAGAAAACGCTTTATGATATTTATCTTCACCAATCGTACTATGCTCTTGGGTTAAACTTATACCGTCTGTGCTTATGTCTCTTGCCTCACAGAATTTGCGAATATAGAACGCCGCACATAACGGCATGCTAGCTAAGAAGTAATCGAACGGTTCAGGATAAGCCTCTTCGCCTCCAGCTGATACACTTTGATCGCTTATAATTTGATGCTTACCAAAACTCGCCTGCAGCTTTTGACCTTCTAGAAGTGCGATATCAATTTTCATCTCTGCGTCCTTATATTCAATTAACGTTATAAACAATACATTCATCCTACGTGAAGTACCAACAGGCGTTAATATTATTTATGAAAGTCTATTGTCTTGGTTAGGTAGGAAGTCACATTCTATTTGTAGTTTACTTTTCTTTTGCTGCTGACATCTCAACAACTTTCATAATAGCTTGCGCTACTTCCTCCGGAGCTTCAATGTGCACCGAGTGCCCCCACTTGTTTGAGCGAATATGCTGTCCAGTTTCCACCTGCTGAAATAGTGCATTGTGTAATTGTAGCCAAAGCGCTTTGCCTTTTTGAGTTTCCTCAATAAACATTGGCTTTTCATATATTTTTGTTGAAGTGAAAAGAATAGTCGGAAGCGCGGCAGGTAATGGAATTAAAGCTTCTTGCGCCTGATCTAATGTGTCGGTTAACCGCTGATACTGCGCCTGAAGATGAGGTGGCATGTACTTCGCGATAACGACGTCGTCAGCAACAACGCGCTCCTCGTCTAATGCTTTGAAACGCAATCGATGTACTAACGTCGTCGGCTCAATAAGCACCATACCATCAATTTCTGACACGCTGTTTTTTAATGTTTGCGTTGCAACCAAGCCACCATAGGAATGCCCTACCACAATCACATTTCCGTTTTGGCTAGCTTGTTTTATTCTTTTTTGCATTGCAGCTACATCCTGAGCCAATGTTGTTGGTTCAGCATCGGGCGTCATCAAGCTGCTTCGGGTCTCGTTTATGACTTTTACGTTATTGGGTAGCAGCGCTATCACAGGGTCCCACACTTGACCTTTGGTTCCAAAGCCTGCCTCAAAAATAACGGTGGTATCAGCAGCCATTGATACTGCTACTTGAAAGAAACAGAGAATAATTGTGACTAGTTTCATTAAACGCATTGCTAGTTCCTTATGATATAGAAGCAAATTTGCAACAACGTTAACAATGGCAGGGTGAATTTAGAGTCAATATTTCTTCATAAGGCTTGAGGGGGAAAACGGCTACACATTCTCACAGCTTGCTATCAGTTCGCTTCCATTCTTCTCGGAGTAATGAGTACATCTCTAAGTCTACAAGATTACCCTTAAACCATCTTCCCTGCCTAAGCGTGCCTTCATAAACGAAGCCTTGTTTTTTGAGCATGGCTGACGACACTACGTTTTCACATACTGTAACCGCTTGAAGCCGGTTGAAGTGTGTAGACTCAAAGAAAAATTGCGTAAACAAGCAAAGTGCCTTTTTTGCATAGCCTTTTTGTCTGTGGCCAGCGAAAATGCGGTAGTAAACTTCTCTTCCGTTCATGTAATGCGCGGTTTTAAAGCTTCCAATTTCTCCCACTATATTGTGCTGACTATCTTCAATAACGAGCCTGCCACAACTGTCTTGCCAAAATCCATTTTGGTCAAATGTGTCATAAAATTCACTTTCTGAAACCAGCGACACTGGCATGAATTCACCTGCATTACTGAAGTCTTGGCTTAAGGCGTAAAGCAAGGGTAAATCCTGTCTACGTACTGTTCTTATGGCTATATTTTCTGACGCTATCATAATTTATTGCTTACTTGGTGCAGCAGCACTACCCGCTAAAATGCCACCGTCTACGTTAAGCTCGATACCCGTAACATATTGAGACTCGTCGCTGGCTAAATAGAGTGCAGCATAGGCCACATCTTCGGGCTCACCCATTCTGCCGATGGGGATATCTGCAGCAATACTTTCAATTGCCTTGGCGCGCTCCTCTCCCTGTGGAAGCATTTCCTCCCACATAGGCGTTAGTATTGCCCCTGGATGTATTGAATTACAACGAATTGGATAAGATTGCTGCGCGCAATAAAGTGCTACTGATTTGGTATGATTTCGAACCGCCGCTTTGCTAGACGCATAAGCGGCCGCACCTGGAATACCGACCAAGCCAGAACGAGATGATATGTTAACTATGCTTGCTCTGACTGCTGATTTCATAAGGCTTATAGCGTGCTTACACCCCAGCATAACGCCATCCAGATTAGTGCTATGTACTTTACGCCAGGTATCCATACTGACGTGTTCAGGATCAAAAGGCCCAGATGCCTCCATAAACCCTGTAATGCCAGCGTTGTTAATAAGAATATCAAGGTGGCCATGCGCTTTTGCGATAGCCTGCATAGCATCTATCCAATCTTGCTCGGAAGTAACATCTAAATACACGAACGAGGCATTAGCACCGATGGCCGCTGCCGCTAGCTGCCCTTTTTCACGTTCAATGTCGGATAGAATGACAAAGGCACCTTCCTTAGCGAAAACCTCTGCAATCGCTTTACCAATACCTTGCGCGGCCCCTGTTACCAGCGCGACTTTATTGTTTAACCTTGCCATTGTCTCTCCGAGGTAAGCTATCTTTTGTTTTTAACAATACTTCATTCAACACGCGGTCGTAGTTGGCTCTAGTATCCACAAGCGAGGTACAAATATTGTTTATGGAAAGCCAAACTCCTAGCGTATAGCGAGTTTTAAGTGTAGAGCATGAGAAGTGAAATTAGGGTGAAGCACTTAAAAATGGCACACCCGGCGCGATTCGAACGCGCGACCTTTGCCTCCGGAGGGCAACGCTCTATCCAGCTGAGCTACGGGTGCGTAGTTGACGTTTACAAAGATGAAAATACGCTAATAAACGTATCCTGCAAACGGGGCGTAATAATACTTAGGCCATGGGCTGTCATCAACTGATTTATGCAAAAGTCTTTTTGTTGAGCTTATCAGTTTGTTAAAAATCCTTACTTTTTATGGGTAATTGAGCGCAAATAGTTGTTCAGCCCTAATTTACCGTTATAATCTGGCCAGTTATATTTTAAACAAATTCATCATTGCCTGGAGACAGATGTGAAATTAAAGACTTGGTTAACTGTTGCTGCTACTGCGCTAACCGTTTTTGCAGCACAAGCACAAGAAATGAGTAACGATGAAATTGCTGAGCGCATTAAGCCAGCAGGTCAGGTTCACGTAGCAGGCGCAGCGGCAGCGGGTAACGCTGGTGCAGCAGGCGGTGCTAAGTCAGGTGAAGAAGTGTACAACTCTGCCTGTGTTGCATGTCACTCTGCTGGTGTACTAGGTGCGCCTAAACTACACGCTGCAGCTGATTGGCAGCCTCGCCTAGACGAGCGTGGCCTTGACGGCGTGTGGCAAAACGCGTTGAACGGTATTAACGCAATGCCTCCTCGTGGTACATGCGGCAACTGTTCAGACGACGAAATTAAAGCTGCAATTGAATATATGATCGAAGGTATCTAAACCTTTAATAATTCTTCAAATTGCTTGAAAAAGTAGCGTTTTCTCGACTAATCGGTTAATTTAACCGCTCGGGGAAACGTTCTTTTTATATTGGCGATAGGAATGTCATCAGATTCAACGCAATATGAGTTGACAGAAGAAGAACTGCGAGAGTTAATTCCGCAGCTTCAACAACTTACAGAAAAGTACAAGCGCGCTGAACGTGTTCAGAAAGCGCTTTTTGACATTTCTGAATTAGCCAGTTCTGTAAGTCACCTAAATCGCCTTTACACCGCTATTCATGAAATTATTGCTGATTTCATGAATGCTGATAACTTCTTTGTTGCCTTCTACGAACCCGAAAGTAATGTTGTCGACTTTGCCTACTTTGTTGATGAGTTCGACGAACAAGCTGTAAAGCAACTTCCTGCCGAGTCGTTAATGAACGGCATGACCGGTTACATTTTAAAAACCGGTGACCATCTATTTTATAAACGCGACGACGAACAAACCTTTGCCGAGCAGCACGAAATTGAGCTTGTTGGTTCACAGCCTTTTGAGTTATTGGGCGTACCGCTTAAGCGTGGTAGTCAGGTAATTGGGGCCATGGTTGTGCAAACTTATGATGAAGGTGTGCACTACACCCAAGAAGACTTAGAAGTTCTGTTGTTTGTGTCACAGCACATTGTGACCACGGTTGACCGCGTGAAAAACCGCGAGCTTACCGAGCGTACTATTCGCGAACGTACGCGTCAGCTTCGTAAAATTAACGACGAGCTTCAAGAAGAAATTCTTGAGCGCCAAAAAGTTGAGTCGTTACAACAAGCGCTGTTTGAAATATCAGAACTTGCCGCCAACCTAGAAGGCGACATGAATGCCTTTTACTCTAGCTTACATCAAATTCTAGAACGCCTGATTAGTGCGCCTAACTGCTACATTGCTATTTTAGATAAGGAACAAGAGCTGCTGTCGTTCCCGTATTTCAGCGATGTAATGCAAGAAAAGGTAGAAACCCGCCCATTGGGACTAGGTCTTACTGAACTGGTACTGCGCTCTGGCCAAGCTGAGCTTATAAACCCGCCGCGCGTTTTGCAATTAGCCGAAGCGGGCGAGATTGATGTATCGGTTGCGCAAACTATGCTTAATAGCGCTAACTCGTGGTTGGGTTCGCCGCTTATTGTCGAGGGTGAAATTGCTGGTGTCATTGCCGTACAAACCTACGGTAAGCACGCCAAATATACGTCGCGCGACCAAGAGCTTTTGCGCTTTGTATCGCATCATATTGCGGTGGCCATGGAGCGTAAGCGCAACACCGAGTCGATGCAACGCTACAACATAGAACTGGAAGAGCGCGTTAAAGAGCGCACTGGCGAACTAAACCGTGCCAATAAATTTCTTAAGCAGCAAATTGAAGAGCGTAAAGAGATTGAGCTTAAGCTTATTCACGACGCTCACCACGACGCCCTAACCGACTTACCAAACCGCGCCATGTTTACCAGCCGTTTAGAATTGGCGATTGCCAGTAAGCAGCGCTATAACGAGAACATGTTTGCGGTACTGTTTATCGACCTAGACCGCTTTAAAGTGATTAACGACACGTTAGGTCACCACGCTGGCGATGAGTTTTTAATTGAAGTGGCGCGCCGTATTGCCTTGTGTGTGCGCGGGCACGACTTATTAGCTCGCTTGGGTGGCGACGAATTTGTGGTGTTGCTCGATAACTTTGAAGATGCGTCAGACGTTGAGGAAGTGGCAAGCCGTATTATTGCTTCTATCTCTGAGCCGTTTTTATTAGATGGCCGCGAAATGTATTCAGGGGCCAGCGTTGGCATTGCACATTTAGAAAGCTACTACCGCAGTGCCGATGAAGTCTTGCGCGACGCCGATGCTGCTATGTATCAAGCAAAAACCTTGGGGCGCGGCAGATTTGTGATGTTTGATAAGAGCATGCGCGATCGCCTGATTGAAGAGCTTGAACTTGAAAACGAGTTTAGGCGTGCGCTACGTGAAGAAGAGTTCGACTACTTTTTACAGCCTGTAATTGATTTGAAAGATAATTCGACACTGTATAAAGAAATGTATATTCGCTGGTCGCATCCTGCCTACGGCAAGATTGCACGTGAACAGTTTAGACAAGTCGCTGAACACAGCGGGCTGACCTTAGACTTAGATTTATTCCAGCTAACTAAAGCGTGCGAACTCTTAAATTACTACAAAGACACCGATGAAAGCATAAATAAAATTGCGGTGAATGTGTCGATTAATCATTTGCTGCAAGCGTCGATGGTTAACAAGATGATTGACGTTATATCACAATCAGGTGTTGTGCCTAGCCAATTGGTGTTTGAGTTTGACGAGAATGACTTAAACCGTCGCTCACAGTTTATTCTACCTGCTATTAAAAAGCTTAAACGTGCAGGCGTTACTTTGGTGCTAGATAATTTTGGTAGCGGCTTGGCCTCGCTTAGCTATTTGTTCGCCTACCCGTTCGATTTCATTAAAATTGATCATCGCTTTGTGAAATCACTCCCCCGCTCGCAACGTAACCTTAAATTGATTCAGTCGGTTATGCTAATTTCAGAGCATCTAAAGTTTCAGGTTATTGCAGAGGGCATCGACGCACAGGCTCAACTTGACGCGCTCAATGAGATTGAGTGTCGCTATGGTCAGGGCAAGGTGATTAAGCACGCCAAGGTGCTTGATATGGCGTTACTCGCAAGCTAATTAGATTTAACAATAAGAAGTAAGTGAACACTTACACCAACCTGTAAATCGACTTATTTTTTGCCCAAAATATCACGCAAGTTCGCAATGCCCACCTGCGCTTTTTGCTGGCGTTCTTCTTTGGTGGCCTTTGGCTTTTGATTTTCCCACTGCACGTCATCAGGCGGTAGTTCGAACAAGAAACGGCTTGGCTCTGGCTGTATAACCTCACCAAACTGGCGGCGCTCTTTGGCAAGGCTAAAGATAAGTTCTCGCTGGGCACGCGTGATCCCCACATAGGCCAAGCGACGCTCTTCTTCTACGTTGTCTTCGTCTATGCTGCTTTGGTGTGGTAATAGGCCTTCTTCCATACCCACAAGAAATACAATGGGAAACTCCAAGCCTTTAGACGCGTGAAGGGTCATTAACTGTACTTGGTCCCCTTCCCCATCGTCTTCACCGCGCTCCATCATATCGCGCAGAATAAGGCGATTTACCACTTCGGTGAGAGTCATTGGTTGGTCAAGGTCGTTACCCTCTAACATGTCGTTTACCCAACCAAATAGGGTACTAACATTAGCCATGGCCATTTCAGCTGCTTTAGGGCTGGCGCTGGTTTCGTACAGCCATTCTTCGTAGCCCATGGTGCGGATCATGGCGCGTACTGCATCTACCGTATTACCGCGCTCGGCGTTGTCAGACAGCTCAACTACCCAACGTGCAAATCCAGACACCGAATGAAAGGCTTTATCTGGCAATACGCTATTTAAATTAGGGTGTGTCGCCGCTTCAAACATCGACACGCCTAAGCTATTGGCAAAATTACCCAGCTTTTCTAGTGTGGCTCGCCCTATTCCGCGCCCCGGCGTGTTAATAATGCGAAGCAATGCGTTGTCGTCGTCTTGGTTCACCAACAAGCGTAAGTACGCCATGATGTCTTTAACTTCAGCTCGGCCAAAAAACGACATACCGCCACTTATTTTGTAAGGAATGCGGTTACTCATTAGCAGTTTTTCGAAAATACGACTTTGGTGATTACCGCGGTACAAAATGGCGTAGTCTTTAAACTGCGTGCGATTCATAAACTTATGCGCCAACAATTCAGCGACAACACGTTCGCCCTCGTGCTCTTCGTTTTTTGCCTCAATAACTTTTAGTGGCTCACCGTATTGCAGTTCAGAAAACAGGGTTTTGTCGAACAAGTGCGGGTTGTTCTGAATAAGAATGTTAGCGCAATGCAGAATACGCCCTGAGGAGCGATAGTTTTGCTGAAGCTTTATTACGTTTAAGCGGGGAAAGTCTTGTTGCAGCAAATGCAGGTTCTGAGGTTTTGCGCCACGCCACGAATAAATTGACTGGTCGTCGTCACCTACCACAGTAAAACGCGCGCGCTCGCCTACCAGCAGCTTTACTAGCTCGTACTGGCTGGTGTTTGTGTCTTGATATTCGTCCACCAGCAGGTAATGTATTTTGCCTTGCCATTTCGCCCGTACCTCTTCGTTGTGCTTAAGCAGCAACGTAGGCAATAAAATCAGGTCGTCAAAGTCTAGCGCGTTATAAGCCTTTAAGTTGTCTTGATAGCGCTTGTAAGCCTCAGCAAACTCCCGCTCACCGGTGCTAGTTGCAGTCTTTAATAGTGCATCGGGCAAGATAAGGTCATTTTTCCAGTTTGAAATACAGCTTTGCAATAGCTGAAGCTGGTCTTTATCGCCGTCGATGGTGTCGGTTGTAAGGTCATTCAAAAGTGCTGTCGAGTCTTTGTCATCAAATAAAGAAAAGCCGGGTTTTAAACCCAAGTCTTTCACATGAGCTTTAATGATATTTAAGCCCAAGGTGTGAAAGGTAGAAACTTTTAGACCTCGCGCTTCGGGCTTGCCTAACGTTTGCGCGACACGTTCTTTCATTTCACGCGCGGCTTTATTGGTAAAAGTTACCGCGGCAATATAACGTGCTGGCATGTCGCAGTTTCGTACTAAATGGGCAATTTTGTTGGTAATTACTCGGGTTTTACCACTACCTGCACCCGCAAGCACCAAGCATGGGCCTGACACAAAGGTTACTGCAGATTCTTGGGCTTCATTTAGTTTCATTCGGGTCCTACAACAACGTACAAAATGGCATGGGCACACTTTTCATTGCATGTCGTGCCGATACCGATAGAATAGCTTTCATAATTTGAGCTGCGCATTATAAGGGAATTCCATGTTGGATCCGAAGAAACTCGAAGATTTAGCGAAACAAATTGCTGATGCCATTCCACCTGGCGTTAAAAACATGGCTGAAGAAGCCGAAGGCAGAGTAAAGACAGTATTGCAGTCTCAGCTGTCGAAGCTAGACCTAGTCACTCGCGAAGAGTTTGATATTCAAAGCCAAGTACTTATTCGCACCCGCGAAAAACTCGATGCCATGGAAGCAAGAATGGCAGAACTTGAAGCAAAACTTGCCGAAAAGTAATAACACATTTTGGATGATAAAAGCGCCTAAAAGGCGCTTTTTTGCGGAAAAATTTATCTGAAATGATCTGTTTTAACGCTCTCGTCTTTCAATTAGTGTACTTCACACCCTCACTAGACAAGAATTTCTAAGCCTTTTTGAGCAACTAAGTTAAGCAGTTTCAGAGAGGTTCCCCTAGGTCTTTTAGCGCCTTGCTCCCATTGCCTCACCGTAGATGGCGTAGTATTTAAATAAGCTGCAAAAACAGCTTGGCTCACACGCTCTTTCTCTCTAATTGCTTTTATTTACTACCATCATACTGTTCTATTTTAGGCAAACATAATGCGTCAAACTGTTGCATAGTTTGGATATCCATTACGCCTGCATCACTCAAGTCTTTCGCCGTGTTGTGCACCACATCTAAAATACTGTCTTTCATGTCACTTCACCTCTTCAATACCGCCAGCCTCAATTGCTTGGCTTAGCTGCACATCGTTGTAACTCAGCAATTCTTTCGCTAAATGTTTTAATGCCTTTAGCTCGTTAGCATTGACGTTCGAGCGTACACGTTTGGCAAAACCGTATATGAAAAATACCTTATCTCCCGTTTTGAAAACCAGGATAGTTCTAAAGCCACCACGTTTACCTTGGTGTTGTGCAATGCGTTTTTTGAAAATATGGCCACCTAGGTCTGCGTCAACCAGCCCTGCGTTAATCTCTTCTATCGCGACTTTTAACGCTTCGTCCTTTAACCCGTATTTATTCGCCCAACTTGAGAACCACTTTGATTTGAATATGCGCATAGGATCCATCCCATGGAAAGTATAACACTTAGTGATACACCTTTCACTTGGTGAAGCTCTCTGTTTTTGAAACATCAGAAATATGATCAGAAGGCTTTTGCTAGTTCACAAGCCTTTAATTATGCTAAAGCAGCTCGCTTTTGCTACCAAGGGGACATGAGTACAGTTTTAGAAGACTACGTACATTCTATAAACAACTATTTCGCGTTAAACCGCTATGCCAAATAAAAATGCAGTGCCGTACCAAGGGTGATGGCTAAGCCAATATAGTGATTTTCAAGGAAGGCTTTGAAGCAGCCTTCTCGTTGCCTGCGTTTTATCAGCTGGTACTGACGTACGCATAGCAACGCAGAAAATAGAATAGCGCCGTAATAGGGCCAAGTGGCGTCGATGGCGTAACCAATACACCACAGAATAATTAAGGCAATTGCTTGTAGTAGCATAACGATACGCACATCGTTTTTGCCAAACAGTATCGCCGTAGACTTAACACCTATTTGAAGGTCGTCGTCACGGTCTACCATGGCGTACATAGTATCATAGGCGACCGTCCATAAAAGGTTCGCAACAAATAACCACCACGCGTAAGCAGGCACCGTTTCTAGCACTGCCATGAAGGCCATGGGGATGGCCCAACCAAACGCTGCGCCAAGCACCACTTGAGGCAAATGAGTGTAGCGCTTCATAAAAGGGTAAGACGAGGCAAGCAACAACGCCACCACAGATAGCGCAATGGTTTGCCAATTAAGAAACAGCACCAACACAAACGCCAACGCAATAAGACCGCCAAACAAGGTAAGTGCCTGTTTTGGTGTAACTTCACCTGTAGCTAACGGGCGCGCTGCTGTGCGCTTTACGCTACCGTCGACTTTTCTATCGGCGTAGTCATTTATTACGCAGCCTGCCGAACGCATTACAACAACACCCACAACAAAGATGACTAAAATGCTTAATGGCGGTAACCCTTGCGCCGCCATAAGTAGCGCCCACATCGTAGGCCACAGCAAAAGGTAAATACCTACTGGTTTATCTAGTCGCATTAAGCGTGCGTATGCACCAAGGGTTGCTTTGCTCATAGTGATAACTCGTTACTGAAAGCATGTGTATAAGCCGGTGATTCCGGCAAGAAAACTTCCGCCACTATCATGCTTTGCCCCTCTAAGGTGAACATTGAACGGCGCCCCCACAATGCTTGCGTTTTTTTATAACCAAGCCCGGTTGCGTCAAGCGTACACACTTCAAACGCTGAGCGAATGAAACGTTTATCGTTAAACAACCGCTTGCCTAGAGGCTCACGGCCTAGGTTTGATAGTTCTGCATCAATAATGGCCTGAGGAATAATAGAGCGAGCAAATACCCAAGGCTGTTCGTCACCACACAACAAGATTTCTCGCACTTGATACGACGTATCGCCATTACTGGCCAGCATCGACAGCTCGTTTGGGTGGGGTATACGGGAGTCTTGCCCTAATAATTCAAGTGAAAAATGCTGGCAGGACGACTGCACTCGCTCGGTTAACGAGCCAGTATCAAGTAACCAGTTTTTTAAGTTGGCATCAGATAGACTGATCCCCTCTGGGCGCTGCCAGTTAACCGCTAAGCCTACGGGATAAGAGGCGTTAAAACTCACGTGAAAAGCTCGTATTATTAATCTGTTAGTATGATACCACGTATAATGTATGTGTCAGCGACAATGACGCTAAACCATAATTATGTAGCCTCTTCTCGTTGACGCTTACATTTTTTGTAGTGCTACTACTTTTGCAGTAGTGCGTTTAAGCGCAGTTTTGCTACACTACCAGTGATTTTACTTTTTTCTTTGGTCTTTTGGTTTTTACCATGCTTAAGTCTTTATTCGTACGTTGTTTTTTATTGAGTTGTTTTGTTTTAGGCGCTAGTGCACCAGCATTAGCACAGGATAAAGCAAGCTACGCTTATTTAGGTCTAGAGCCTGAAATTGTGACTAACTATATTAGTGATAGTTCGGCCAAGCTCGGTTATGTTCGCGTGTCGGTAGAGCTTATGATCCACGATGTAAGCCAGCTTGAAATTGCTGAGCACCATTTGCCATTGCTGCGCGCCACCGCAATAGAAATTTTTGGTCAACAGCCCTCTGAGAAAGTTAAGTCGCTCACGGGCCGCGAAGATATTCGTCGCGCTATTTTGAAGGCGCTGCAAGATCATATGAAGCAAGAAACTGGCGGCGAAGTGATTAAAAACGTAATTTTTACGAAATACTTGTATCAAGGCGCTTAAGCTAAAGTCGCTATAACGCTATTTTGAAGTACGCAGAAAAGCGAGCATTAGCTCGCTTTTTTTGACCCTAGGCTCAGTAACGCTGCAAGTAAACAGCCTGAGATAAGCCCCGCAGTATGAGCAGCGTTTGCCATGCTCACCCACAGAATATCGGCATAGCCTAATACCAGCCATACCAACATAAAGCCCACTATCGAGTTAGGTAGTGACAAGCCCCAATTCGGGCGTAGCCAACCAAGCCACCACACAAAACCCATAACGGCATACACAACCCCAGACAGGCCGCCAAACAGAAACATATTATTGCTCATTGGCTCGCTAAATAATGCTTGGGCACCATTTGACACAACCGCTGACACCACAAACACTATCAACAACATGCTTAGCCCAAAGGTGCGCTCTATTTTAGCCCCAAGCATCGCCCACCACAGCAAATTAAACACAATATGCAGTATGGAAAAATGAATAAAAGCCGGGCCTAGCAGTCGCCACCATTCATGATTTTCGGCCAGCACTGAAAATGGCTGCATAAGTAAATGCTTAGCTATAGGAGCAAACAATCCCAGCAGCGAGAGCCCGTAAATGACCGCACACAACAGGAAAACCACTGTTGTGAAGGGAGCACTTTTGGCATCGCTAATAATAGTAGCTGCTGAAAATCCACTTGGAGTGCGTGCCAAGCGCACGTTTTTGCCGTTATCCCAGGCGGCCTGCTGATACTTTGGATCGGTGGGATTATTTACAAAGTCTTGCGCTATTGCCTGGGCTCTTTCAGTGTGCTCGTCGTTAGCGAGTACAACAACAAACTCGTTGTTGTCGGTTGAGTTAGTGTGCTGCACTACATTCGCGGGAATTTGCTGGCTTGTTAAATAGTTTGCAAGAAGATGCGCCGGACTTTGTTGATTGAAGGCGATTAATGGCTGACCCATGAATACGTGAAATCCCTAGACGGTCGTTGATTGAAATGAATATACCTTAAGGATTGTGTTCAAAACAAAAAAATAAAGGTGCGTAATGCACCTTTATTTACTTTTTATTCCGTCACTACCGGGTTGGCTAAGCGCCACGCTTCAAAGCCACCATCCATGCTGTACACGGTTTCAAAGCCTTGCTGTGCGATAACCTGTGCAGCCTGCTGACTGCTCACTCCGTGATAGCACACCACAACCACAGGCGTATCTTTCGGGGTTTGATCGATAAACGCTGCGAAATTGTCATTGTTTAACGGTGCTGCGTTCGGCATGTGCCCATTAGCAAATGATTCGGGATCGCGGATATCAACAATGGCTACATCGCCTTGGAAATTCGCCACGTCTTGTACGCTAATGTGTGAAAATGCTGTCATTATTGCCAGTCCAAAATAACTTTGCCTGATTGTCCTGAGCCCATGGTATCAAACCCTTTCTGAAAGTCATCAATAGAAAAGGTGTGAGTGATAATAGGCGACAAATCAAGACCACTTTGTAGCAAACTTGCCATTTTGTACCAGGTTTCAAACATTTCGCGACCGTAGATACCTTTGATTACCAGCCCTTTAAAAATAACCTGGTTCCAATCTACCGCTACGTCCTGCGGGGGAATACCCAACATAGCAATCTTACCGCCGTGATTCATCTTGTTTAGCATGTCTCGGAATGCCACTGGCACGCCTGACATTTCTAAGCCGACATCGAAGCCTTCCGTCATGCCTAATTCGTTCATCACGTCTTTTAAGTCTTCTTTGCTCACATCTACGGCGCGAGTTGCCCCCATTTTCTTCGCCAATTCTAGACGATAGGGGTTGATATCGGTCACGACAACATGGCGAGCACCTACGTGTTTTGCTACCGCCGCAGCCATTATACCGATAGGGCCTGCGCCAGTAATAAGAACGTCCTCGCCGACTAAGTCGAAGCTCAGCGCAGTATGAACAGCGTTACCAAACGGGTCGAAGATAGAAGCAAGGTCGTCGCTAATATTATCTGGAATTTTAAACGCATTAAACGCTGGAATAACCAGGTATTCAGCAAAGGCGCCCGGACGATTTACCCCGACTCCTTCAGTATTACGGCACAAATGGCGGCGCCCAGCGCGACAGTTTCGGCAATGTCCACATGTAATGTGTCCTTCGCCCGACACACGGTCACCCACGTTGAAGCCTTTTACTTCTTCACCCATGCCAACCACTTCACCTACGTACTCATGCCCTACCACCATAGGCACTGGGATTGTGTTTTGTGACCACTCATCCCAGTTATAAATGTGCATGTCAGTACCGCAAATTGCCGTCTTGCGAATTTTAATGAGTAGGTCGTTGTGGCCCACTTCAGGCTTTGGCGTGTCTTGAAGCCAAATGCCTTTCTCTGCTTTCGCTTTAACTAACGACTTCATGAAATTACTCCCATTTCACGACCTACTTCAATAAACGCGTCGACCGCTTTATCAACGTGTTCTAGGCTGTGACCTGCTGACATTTGAGTACGAATACGTGCCTGACCTTTGGGTACAACTGGGTACGAGAAGCCAATGACGTAAATGCCTTTCTCAAGCAGTTTGTCAGCCATGTCACTGGCTAGACGAGCGTCACCTAACATAACAGGAATAATAGCGTGATCTTTACCTGCAAGTGTAAAGCCGGCTTCTTCCATACGCGTGCGGAAATGGTTTGCATTACGCCATAGTTGAGCACGAAGCGCGTCGCCCTCTTTCATCATTTCGAACACTTTAATTGATGCAGATACAATGGGTGGCGCAACAGAGTTTGAGAACAAGTAAGGGCGCGAACGCTGACGTAGCCATTCAACGACTTCTTTTTTGCCCGAAGTATAACCACCAGACGCACCGCCTAGGGCTTTACCTAATGTACCGGTAATGATGTCAACACGGCCCATTACACCGCAGTACTCATGGCTACCACGACCATTTTCACCCAAGAAACCCGTAGCGTGACAATCGTCTACCATTACCATGGCATCGTATTTGTCCGCTAAATCACAAATTGACGCTAGGTCGGCAATAACGCCGTCCATTGAGAAAACACCGTCTGTTGCGATAAGTTTAAAGCGAGCGCCATCGGCATCAGCTTGTTTAAGCTGCTCTTCTAATGCGGCCATGTCGTTATTGGCATAGCGATAACGTTTTGCTTTACACAAACGCACGCCATCGATAATGCTGGCGTGATTTAGCGCGTCAGAAATAATGGCATCTTCTGGGCCAAGTAACGTTTCAAACAAACCGCCGTTTGCGTCGAAGCACGATGGGTAAAGAATGGTATCTTCTGTGCCTAGAAAGTCACTAATAGCACTTTCTAGTTGCTTGTGAATGTCTTGAGTGCCGCAGATAAAGCGTACCGATGCTACACCAAAGCCATGGCTATCTAAGCCTTGTTTTGCGGCGTCGATTAAGCTGTCGTTGTTTGCTAATCCAAGGTAGTTGTTGGCACAAAAGTTAATTACGTGTTCGCCATTAGCTACGCCGATGTCAGCTTGTTGCTGAGACGTAATTACACGTTCTTTTTTGTACAAACCATCTTGTTTGGTGGCTTCAATTTGCGATTGCAAATGAGAAATAAATGCCGCAGACATGCCATTCTCCGAGTGTAGGTATATATAAAACCGCTAGTTTAATGAAAGCAGCCTTATGGGTACACACTCTTGTGCTATATTTAACGCCTTAAACGACAAACTTTGTAAATTATTTAGCACACCATCACCTCTTTTAAGGCAATGGTGTGCTTTTTATTGAGTACCTAGGCTGACTCTTTCCAAAAACCCAGTGACACTTTGTCGTGAAGTACGTCCCAAATAGCAGATTCAGGAATAGGTTTACTGATTAAGTAGCCTTGCCCAATATGGCAATCGAAATGACACAAGAGCTCGTATTGCTCACCAGACTCGATCCCTTCAGCAACGACTTCCATCCCCATGTTACTCACCATCGCGATAGTGGAATGCACAATATTTCTGTCGTCGGCACTGTTGGCAATATTGGCAACAAAAGAGCGGTCAATTTTAATGAAATCCGCTGGTAGCGCTTTTAAGTAGCTCAGCGAAGAATACCCCGTTCCGAAGTCATCAATAGCAATCATACAACCCATGTCGCGAATAGTGCGCATAATGCCTGTTGCTCTGTCTATATCAGACACCAGTACGGTTTCTGTGAGCTCTAGGCACACTTGCTCTGGTGCAATTTCGTTCTGAATAATTTGCTGTTGTAGAAACTCAGGCAAACTAGGGTCAAGAAATTGCCCTGCCGACAAGTTGATGGCTAATTTAAGATCGCGGTACCCATTATTTTTAAGCTCTCGAATGATATTGGTTGACCGTGTAACAACCCAATAATCGAGCTCTAGCATAAAAGAGGTGTTTTCAAGCAGCGGAATGAATTCAGCAGGTGATATATCACCCTTGGTAGGATGAGCCCAGCGCAGCAATGCTTCAAAACCCACTAACTTACCGGTATGCATTTCGACTTGAGGCTGTAGCGCCAAAGAGAACTGATTGTCGCGTAAGGCTTCGCGCGCCTCCGATTCTAGTTCTACCTTTTGCATTACCTTTAAATTCATGGTGGCATCGTACACCCGATACCCTGCACCTTTTTTCGCTTTTGCTTCATACATAGCAATGTCAGCGTGACGCAACAATTCTACTGGCGTAGCGCGAGCATGACTGGTGATTGCAATACCTATGCTAATAGAGACGTAAAAAGAGGTGCCGTCTACCTCGATGGGCTTATTGAACTCGTCTATGAGTTTTTGCGCAACAATATCCACCTGCTTTTTGGTTTCAATGTTAGACAGCAATACTACAAACTCGTCACCACCAAAGCGCGACGCAATGTCTGTTTCGCGTATGGGTTTGGAAATACGCATAGCCGCGGCTTTTAGCAATTTATCTCCAACGTCATGGCCGTGGCTGTCGTTTACTTTCTTAAAGTCGTCCAAATCCATAAACATAAGTGCCACTAAGCGGTCATCGCGCAAAGAACCAGCCAGTTGTTTCTCAATTTGAAACGTAAGCATATTGCGATTAGGCAACCCAGTGAGCACATCAAACATTGCCATTTTTTCTAATTTAGCAGTGTTAACCGCCATTTGGCCGTCGAAGCTTTCTAGTTGTCTAGCTAAGTTATTGGCGGCGTCTTCAACCACATCCAGTTCGTCAGTTAAGTTAAAAAACGGCTTTTTCCTGCGTTTTGCAGCAGAGGTGTAGAACTCGTTAAATTTGTGATCAGCCAGCATAGGCAAACGCTCACTTACGCCCAGAAGACGCGTGCGATACTGATTTAGAAATATATACAGCAATAATGAGAACACACAAAACAGCGCTATAGCACTTGAGATAACAATTACCTGATATTGCTTATTTTGCTGCACCATTGCTGTTATATCTTGCACAATGAGCAAGTAAGGATCATCGCCACTAGCATGGCTAAAGGGCAATAGGCTGACCAGCAATTGCTGACTACCCAATGGTACGTTCATACCTCGAATGATTAAATCATCCAATGACCAACCGGCGGGAAAAGCTAAGAGAAGATTGTTCAAATACTGCCTGTTTGCCGCAGACAATTGACTAGCAACCACTAATTGAGGATTGCCTAGAGGTGTATTTTTTTGTTGCACTATGGCCACTTTGTGTACATCTGTAGCGCGACTGAAAAGATACAGTAGCTCTCGCATAGAAGTAGACACCACAATAACAGGAATATTATCTGTACTGGCCATAACGGGAATAGAGATGTAGTGCGTGCACACTCTGGTACAAGAGAGTATTGAGCGGCTTTCGAATGACGCGCGAGTAGTACTCACAAGTTGAGACACTGCATCGCTAACCTTAATATTGTCTTTGTTAATTGCACCAGCTTGGTCAAACAGAAGCAGCTGCTCTACTTGAAAGTTAAGAATGAGATATTCACTTAAGCTGTTAAGCGTTGTGTGCAGTTCATCTAAATTGACATTGGTTGGATCGCTACGGTGGCTAATGATGTCAATCAGCGTAATCATACGGTTGTGTAGAATTTCCTCGAACAATTGCACCCGTCGTTGATGGCTAATTTGATTTTCACGTTGCTCCCGTAATACACGCGCATCTGACTCTTTGATAAGCACAGTAGAAATAACCACAGTAACGGTAAGTACCATGGCTAAAAGGATGACAATGGTCTTGGTGGTAAAAGAGACGCGAACGGTCATAGTCCTACCTTAGAACCAATACATCAATTGCACAGACCACATTTCCCACTCTTTTTGCGCATGAGATGCAACGTCTCGATTGAGTAAACTGACCACGCGCGTGGCGCCATCTACCCAGTGGTATTCTCCTTGAAGACGCCATTTAGGTGCGATGTCATAACGAAAACCCAATGTAATGGTATCTTGATAGCCAAAATAGGCGGGAATTGTGCCGCCAGACAGTGCCTCTAGTCTTTCGCCGTTCGGGTCTGATTCATCATTCACATAAGTGTCGTAACCCAAAAGACCGCTGAACTGACTGTTGAATAAGTAGCGAACCTGTATAAAGCCACCTTCTCCACGTCTTCTGTCAACAAAGTCAGGTGCAAATAAGCCTTCGCTATCTTGTATTTCTCTTACAAGTTCAGACGACACCTCCCAGTTTTCCGCAAAATATTGGGCCGATATCATCATTCTACGAATATTTGCGCTACCCGCTAAACGATTGTCCATATCTGCTGGAGAATAGGTGAAGTCAGAGTCTAATAAACTCGCGCCCACTTTCCACGCCATGGTTGCAGGCTGCCAGAACACACTTGCTTGGTGCACAAAATCTTGCTTGATAGTGCCTTTTGCTTCATCACCTAATAAAAAGTCACGCTGAGAGTCATTGATAGAAGAGCGGCCGTAACTCCAGTTAATTTCCCAAATATTATGCTTACCATAATGGGCAAAGCTAGCAAGCAGCCCATTGCTGCCAAGTGCAACATCGCGAAAACCATCGAAATAGACTGACTGCGGCAATACAGATGTATACCGGGTCTGCGGTACATCGCGCGTTACTGAGTAAAGCCAGTGGCGATTTTTAAAGCGACCCGCATGAATATTCGCTTGCCACCCGCCAATGAGGTTGGGCAACTTCCAGTCCACAAATAAGTAATCTAAACGCGTGCCCTGCTCGAAACGATTGCCACCATCGAGGTAATTTACTTGGCCAGCTATGGAAATGTTCTCTGCCAGTTGATAATAACCATTAAAACCTATTTCGGTGAGCTCACTGGTAATATCATTATCATCAGTAATGAAAGTACTGTCTTTCGACTGAGTAATACCTTGTGACAAGTAACCATGCCAAGAAAAGTTTGTATGATTTGCTTTTGCTGTCGCACTGACAAAACACAACGCGAATAACCATTTTAGTTTCATGATTCTTCCACCTCAACGCGTCGTAGATTGACTACCTCAGAAGTCTCTAAGTAGCCTATTGCGCCTTTTGTACTCTCAAGCGCTTCAATGAGTGCTTGATAAGAAGATACACGTACAGGGGTCACGCCTTGGCCTGAGTACGTAATTTGGTCCCAAAGGCGGGACAACTGATAAGGGAACATTTGTAGAACGTCTCGACAGAATTGTTTATGTAGTTCGTTATTGTCGTGCAGTACGAATACTGTGATTTTAGTGCCGTCGCTCCAGTATTGTCGATGGCCGGTGAATATCTGACGAAGATCAGTGCGATTTAGCTCAGTCACCGAAACACTCTCATTCACCATGACATAAAGCTCTGCGGCATCAGCCCGTGACACGCATGCAAAAAAGACAATACTGACAAGTATTGCTTTTGGTATGCGTTTATAGTCAAAAACCACAGACAGCCATCGCAAAGCGGGCTTTTTCATTTGGTAACGACTCCCTGTTATTTCAAAGGAACACTTCGCAATGCTAAGTGTAGATAGTAGTTGATACTTTTACCTTACAATTAAGTAAATTAACCTACAAATGGCACGATTTTTTGTTTCACCATCTCAACGGAAATTTTTTCCATTAAATCACTACCCTTGGCTCGGGTTCCCCACGCTAACTCTGTCCAAGGTTTACCCTTTTGATTTTCTACACACTCGTCATACACCGATACCACATTGTCTAAATTGTTGTATGGTCCAGTTCGACGGGGATTCGAATGTGCGTATAGCCCAATTACCGGTGTACCCACTGTAGTTGCCATATGTGCTGGGCCAGTGTCAGGCGCAATTACTAGCATAGCGTGCTGTAATAACATGAGTAATTGGTGCAAAGAGGTTTGCCCAGTGTAATCGAGAAGCTCGGTGCTAGCATGCGCTTTTATGGCATCTGCTGTTTCTCTATCTAGCTTTCCGGGGCCGCCGCACAGTATCACAGTCACGTCTTTTGATTGGATATAATCGGCTATACTTGCGTATCGTTCTGGTAACCAATTTCTTTCTGCTTTACTGGCCGCTGGTGAAA
The DNA here is from genome assembly GCF_016756315.1 of Alteromonas sp. KC3. NCBI lineage: Bacteria > Pseudomonadati > Pseudomonadota > Gammaproteobacteria > Alteromonadales > Alteromonadaceae > Alteromonas > Alteromonas sp. KC3. The sequence goes on along the minus strand of NZ_AP024235.1, from coordinate 65,140 downwards.
TAACGACATATTTTCCTAGTGAGTTCGCTTGTTTTTCTCCCCATAGGTGATCGTCTTCAGATACAGGAATGGCCCAAGATGGCGTTAAAACTTTAGGTACACCCAAGGCATCAGCAAAGTCCATAAAGCCATCAAGCACATGGGCATGACGATTAGCTGCTATACGTTTGTTAGCGAATAACCAATGCAGCTCTTTACTGCGCGCCCAATCAAAGCCAATTCGTTGTTTCGCTTTTATTACCCGCGACGCCAAATTGGCGCGCAGTGCAACTTGCATCATGAGTAGCGCATCAAATGTTTCGCCCGCCACGGCCTGTTTTAGTGCTTCAACAGCGACTTTGCCCTGTGACTTATCAAACACAATAAAGCGGATATTTGGCATGAGCTTAAGCAGTTGATACTCAATCTTGCCAATAACCCACGTAATTTCAGCATCGGGCCACTGAGTTTGAATTCGAGTTACCATGGCAGCTGCGTGACAAACATCACCTATTGCCGATAAACGCATTAAACAAATCTTTTTTCCCACAGAAGCTCTCTCGTTGCTGAAAAACCAAAATAAATCATTAGAATGTGAAATTTACCATAAGTTGTGGGCAACATGGCGACAATACGACGAGACATAGGTGCAGGACACCACTTTATTTTCGACGATAGCTTGGTCAGTCAACCAAACGAAGATATGTTCACGCCACACTTTTGGCACCTAGAAAACAAAGTAACAGGGCAAGCAAAGGGCCGTGGTACGACCATTTTTATTGAACACGAGCACCAGCATTGGGTGCTGCGTCACTACATACGCGGCGGCCTTGTAGGTAAGTTGCTCAGTGACCAATATGTCTTTTTGGGTGTTGAACGTTCTCGTCCGTTTGAAGAGTTCAGGCTACTTGCGCATATGCGCGACAAAGGGCTTCGCGTACCAGCACCTGTTGCCGCCCGTATTCATCGTCGAGGGGTTATTTACCGCGGCGACTTGATGACGCAAACCATTCCAAACAGTCACGATTTGCATAGAATGCTATGTGAAAAGCCGCTTAACGAAAGTGACTGGCAAAATGTTGGAAAAGCCTTAGCTGAAATGCATAACTGTCAGGTTTATCATCACGACGCTAATATTCGCAATATTATGATGGATGATAAGCGTGATATTTGGCTTATCGACTTTGATCGCTGCCATTTTCGGTCCGGTGACAAGTGGAAGAAAGAAAACTTGGCTCGCCTACTTCGCTCATTGCATAAAGAGAAAGCCAAAAACCTTGTGTTTCACTGGCAAATTGAGCAATGGCAAAGCTGTATTGATGGTTACAACGCGGTAAGCAACACCGCAGTGTAATTGGTATATTCTGTCAATGTGTTACAGTAAAAACTCGTTGGCCTTCACTGTATTGTACTAACAAAAAGACTCAACCCTATGCATACCAGAGCACTTTATCCCGGCACTTTTGACCCTATTACTAACGGTCATGCAGATTTAATTGAACGTGCGTCTCAGCTATTTTCACATGTTATCGTGGCAATCGCCTCTAACCCCAGTAAAAAACCACTGTTCACGCTAGAAGAGCGTGTCGAGATGATAAAAAAGGTTACCGCTGACCTACCGAATGTTGAAGTCGTTGGCTTCACGGGCTTATTAGCGGATTTTGCTGATCAGCAAAATGCGACCATTCTTATTCGCGGGTTACGCGCGGTCTCAGACTTTGAATACGAGTTTCAACTTGCCAATATGAACCGTAGGCTAAACCCCAAACTCGAAAGCGTATTTCTTACTCCGGCTGAAGAAAATTCCTTTATCTCGTCGACATTAGTAAAAGAAGTCGCCCTTCACCGCGGTGCAGTTGACGGTTTTTGCCACCCAGTAGTAGAGCAAGCCCTTAAAGATAGATTGCACAAAAAAACGTAGATATTTGATTGGAAAGTAGCATCTTAAGCAATAACGACTTGCCAGATGCTACTTATCAGCGCTGGCACTGGGTGCAGAAAAAGGTATTACGCTGTCCAATTACCTTACTCTCTATGGCTTTTCCGCACACTTCACACGCTTCACCTTTGCGGCCATAAACATTTAAGTGCTGTGCAAAATAGCCAGGTTTACCATCGGTTTGGGCAAAATCTTTTAGCGTAGTACCACCTTGCTCAATAGCTTTTGCCAATACTTGCTTAATAGTTTGCGTAAGGCGCTTATAACGCTCTGCACTGATTTTGCCTGCAGGACGCCTAGGGTCGATACCTGCCAAAAATAAGGCTTCATTTGCGTAGATGTTGCCAACTCCAACCACAATAGCGTTGTCCATAATGAAGTTTTTCACTGGTCCCTTTCGATTTCTAGAAAGGGTAAATAAGCGTTTATCATCAAACTCATCAGTAAGAGGCTCTGGACCCAGATTTTCAAGCATACTGAGCGATGTATTGGGCGCTTGCCAAAGTAGTGCGCCGAAGCGCCTTGGATCGTTAAAACGCAAGCACTTGCCAGTCTCAAGTACAATATCTACATGGTCGTGTTTAATTACGGGAGTTTGCGCATCAATAACACGTAATTTTCCTGACATGCCCAGATGAAGGATCAAGGTGCCGACATCGGTTTCAATAAGCAGGTACTTCGCTCTTCGTTTAACGGCATTGACAATATGGCCTTCAACACATGAAACTTCTTCTGGAATTGGCCAGCGCATCCTGCGCTCTCGCACAATAACGCGGCTAATTTTATTGCCAAGCAAATGAGGAGAAACGCCTAATCGGCTTACTTCGACTTCTGGTAATTCAGGCATTTATTGTATCCATGGAAGAAGTGTATTTAATTGCGCATTGGTAAGGGTGTACCAATTGTTATCAAATTTGACAACAGTGGGGCTTGTTTGAGGATAAAAGCCGTACACAAGCCCGTTAGTTTGGCCTGCAACCCAAACCACCACAACCAATGGCTGTGACGAAGATATTTGAGTAGGTACGCCCGAAATAGGCTCTAAGGCCGCTTGCTGCCACGCAGAGAATTGTTTATCTGGCGCGATGGCTATGCCTTCACCTCTTGTTCGCTGGCGCCACAGTTGCCCGCTGCGCTCAAGCGTATTTTCATCGTGCTCTATTTTTAACACGTAAGCGTCTTGGGGCAGCAAGCTTTGATATTGCGGTACATCTTGCTTTGGTAAAAAGCTATCTATATTGAACAACGCGATCATTAAAAGCATAGCTATGATCACAACATTGTTCATTGCGCGTTGAGATATTCTTGCCACCGATGCTCCTTAAGCAATTGTCATATCACGCTATAGTAAAGCCATAGTCGCACAGATGCCATGATGAGTTGATTACCTTTTTAGCGCCACCAAACGCTAAGATCGGATCAACAGGATCTTGGCGTAGGTAGTGCGATCCCATAACGCAAAAAACCCGGCAAAGGCCGGGTTTTCGTGGAGACAAAAGCAAGTGCTCTTTCTAAAAGGGCTTTACTTGATTTTTGCCTCTTTGAACATAACGTGCTTACGCACAACAGGATCAAACTTTTTGATCTCCATTTTGCCAGGCATGTTACGCTTGTTCTTATCAGTAGTGTAGAAGAAACCTGTACCTGCTGAAGAAACTAGTTTAATTTTATCACGCATTGTCGGCTTCCTTAGATTTTCTCACCACGGGCACGGATGTCAGTTAGTACTGAATCAATACCTTTCTTATCGATGATACGCATGCCTTTCGCAGACAAACGTAGTTTAACAAAACGGCTTTCGCTCTCAACCCAAAAACGGTGTGTTTGAAGGTTTGGTAAAAAGCGACGACGAGTCGCATTTCGTGCGTGTGAACGGTTATTACCAACCGTTGGACGCTTACCTGTTACTTGACATACTCTTGACATTGTATTTGTCTCCAGAACAACGATAACTGTCGCGTCAGTCAATCCCACCACTCAAACAGTCGTTGGGTCAAATGACGTATTACTATAAATTAGAGGGCGCATTTTATACAGCAAAGGCAGGATCATTTCAATAAGAAACTACAAAAAGGTTACTTTTTAGCTGTTTTATGCTTAAAAAACTGCCACCCTCGTCGCGATGGCGACATTATATACGTAACTGCGTTTTTATTTTAGCGACATTTTAAAAAATATTAGGTGCCGCTACACAAGGTCAGTACATGCGCAAAAAAAGGCTATACGTTTTAGCATAGCCTTTTTGCATAGTGCTTGTTAATCGAAGAACGGCGACCTAACTTCCGTTGCATCTATAAGTCGAATTGGTCGACGTAACATCTGACCACCGTCACGTGAAATCGGTACCCAAGGGAACAGTCCACGCCCTTTGGTAGGCTCTAGCAAGAACAGGTCTGTGGGTATCGAAATATAGAAACCTTTGGTAAAGCTTCCTTCACCATACTCTTCTGACGAGACATCGGTAAACGCGGCAAATGCCCCTACAATGATCCCGCTGTCGAAGCGTTTGGCGAAATCAATATTTACGCCCTTGTCTTTAGCAAGAAATTGCCCTGCACTCACACTAATTTGCGTATCGTGCAGGAATTCGGGCTTCCAGTATACGCTTGCATGCCCTGTAAAGGCTTCGTACTCTTCAGTACCAAGTTGGCTGTAAGGATCGCGCTGTTTTACATAGTTAAGATCTAAACCGTAAGCTACGCGACTGTCTACTGGGCGATACAGTATTTCACCACCAGCACCCGCAAACATAGTTTCTAAATAACCAGCGTATACTTGTCCAAAAACGTTCTCGCTTATATTGTCTTTGTACTGTAAAAATGCAGTGTCTAACCACACGTCGTTTTCAGATACATATTCACGAACACGTGTTCTTACACGGGGCAACGCGACCTCTTCGTTGTCTACCAGATAATTGAATTTATCGAAGTTATCAAGCAACGTAACACGCGCACTGCTTATAAATGCTAAGTTTTCATCAACTGCATATCCACCTGTTAGCAACAAACCCGTTTGATACAGGTAAAAATCTTCCGGATTACCGAAAGATTGCGTAAAGAAAAAGTCCGCACTATAAAACGCGCCTGTCGTATTCCTCGGATTGTACTCTTCAAGTTGCTCTTTATTAGGTGCTACGCGAAAGTAGGTGTCAGTAATATCTGCATCAACAGATTCATAGCGCGCAGCCGCAATAAAAGCCTCGGCATCAACCTGCGTATCCACCATTGGTATGCCGCCACTGTTATCAACAATATGGTATGTCTCAACGCTGTCTGGCAGTTCTGACGCAATTATACGACCAGTTCGTTCGATAGCCTCGTCCTGATCGCGATAAGAAAGCTGCGTACCGTAAAATGTTGCGCTGTCTTCTTCTATTTTGGCGTCAGATAATACAAAGCCACTTTCTCTAAGTAAGTCGCTGTAGAGGCGCGCTTTGTTAACATCATCAATACTTTTTGGCGTGTTACGCACGCGCAAGTTTCTAGGCTTCTCATCAAACTTAATTTGCGACGCCGTATTCATATTGAAACGATATGTAACACCAAATCCAACTGTATTACCACGCTGATAATTCAGGCTGAAATCAAGATCTTTATAGCGATATACCGCACCAATATTCCAACGCGAATCTTGCTCCAGACGCCCCGCTCTGTCGCGCGAATAGTCATTACCTTCAAGCTCGAGTTTAAGCGTAAGTGGCTCCCAAGGGGTTTGATACTCAATACCCCCAAAAAACGCCATCGTGCCCTTAAAAAACTGATCGTAGTCGACTTTTCCACCGCGACCAGAAAAACCTTCTGGGCGCTCACAGAAGCTATCTTTTAGCTTACAAAATGGGTTAGTAATGTCATCTGCAGTACCCATATAACCCCAACCTACACCAAGGTGGAAATCAAATGGACCTACTGATTTACTGGCATTCACATACTCGCTTTCAAAAAAGCCCGTTCCGCCAAAGTCACGAAAGCCCACGCTGATGTCAGGCAAGTAATAACTTTCTTTCCACAGTCTGAACTTAACGTCTAGACCTTTGTCCTTAAGAGTTTGATCACCACTGAATGAATCAACTTGACTGTATAACTGCGTACGCACGTCAGTATAGCGGGCAGTGGCTTCCATCCAGTCGTAAAGCTGAATATTTACGGACCAAAAGCGATATTCACCATTGTCAGTATAGTTAATAGCCATACCGCCTTCGTCACGCATTCGTGCCGTTGGAGTTTGGATAAGCCCATTGCCGCCTTGTACCATTTGAGAAGGCTTAACGCGGATTTGCGTATCGGCATGAGCAGCAGAGGACAACACGCTGCCTACCACTATAGCCAGCGCTGTTTTCTTTGAAATTAATGACACATTCATTGAGGAAGAACCCTGTGTACGGCTAACGCGGCAACGCGTTTGTTCAGTACTTTAAGCTTATTACTGAAAAGTTCTGGAGAAATCGGCACGTAAACCTGACTGCCAGGCATAAGCTGAGAAAAATCGAGATTCCAGTAGGCGATACCTCGCTCTTCTACATCGCCTTGCGGCGTGATGATATAGACATAACTTCTATCAGCATCTACCGCTTTTTTAACTGTATCGACCGCGGTATACACTGACGTATCACTTTGATGCTGATAAGCACCCGGCTTAATAACAGCCCCTGAAAAATGCACTACATTGGGTCGGCCATTTAAACGAATCCAATATTTACCTGGTTGAAACATTGGATTTTCTTCGAAAAACAAACGAGCTCGATTGTACGAAACCGGCATGTCGATACGCGTTGACACTGTCCATGTCGCCACCTGCTCGTATAAATTTTCAAGCGCGATAAAGGTGTCTGAATCACTGTCAAAACGCGTCATTAAGTCGCGAATTTCAATCAAGATGGCCGCTTTTTCGTCTTCTGCATGCGTATCAGTTAAATTGAATACGGCCGCAGTTGGCCAATACCAGTCGCCATTTTCTGCAATCAATGACAACACACTCGATAATCTAAGTGGGCGCTCAAACTGATACGTTTGTTTATTTAACATTACGCTAAGTGTGCTTTCTTGAGCAACACTGCTAGTGGATAGCAAGGTTGTTAATACAGTACATGCAAAAACAAGTCGTCTAATCACTTCACTGCTCCTTGCTCTGTCATTTCACGAACAATACGGCTCAGATACACCATGTCGTAAGTGTCTCCTACAGGGCTAAATTGTTGCGTAGATGCCAACAACTGCTTGGTCGATTTATGAAGATAGTAGGTGTTTTCCCATTCAAGACCGATATCGATAAAAGGCGTGTATTCAGGAAAAGAGACGGTCTCTACAATTTTTAACAATGGAATAGAGAAACCCAAGTATTCTCGGGTGACTTCGCCTTCAATTCGCCATGATGAATTCACAGGTAAGCCGTAGCCGACCCCAGAAACATCGACTTTGCGCTGCCAGCTATACGACAAGACATCACTGGTACCAAGCGGATTATGTTGAAGGTTTCCTGTATAAAAAAGGTCGCTATCAAGGCCTTCCGTTTTCACTATAATACCGTGGTGCATAGTGAAAATAACGTTATCTCCGGATACCCAGCGATATTTATCGCCATCAATGTACGCAAGTGCCAACGATGCAGTATCTCTCTCACCTGCTTTTATTTGCATAAGATCCGCTTTGCTCGCAGCGATCTCTTCTATGGTGTAGGTTACTGATCTGTCTTTAAGCGCTAATTTAAGAGTGTTGTAGTATGCAGATGTCGTCGTGGAACAGCCAGAAAGAAGAATCAAAACTGACCCAGCCATAGCCAGTAAAAAATGTGATTTCATTGAAATGTGCCGACTAAAAGATAAATTTTCTACGAAAATAAAAAAGCCGCTAATAAAAGCGGCTTTTTCGAATACGCTATTTTTTACTGTACGGTCGGAGCGTAAGTAAATGTAACAGGCACAGTGATTGTGCTTGTCATAGTACCAGTACCAGTAACCGTTACTGTGTTAGTTGTGCCAACACATACGTCACCAGCTAGTTGGTCATCACCTTCACACACTAGTGTGTCTTCATCATCAACAACACGTGCATTTGCAGAGTTGTTGTTAGCGATACCAGCAACGATACCCGCTGCCACTACTGCTGTAGCAATTGTGCCGCCAGATACTGCACCAACACCACCAGCACCAGAGCCGCCTTCGCCGTCTTGTGCGTTTACACCTGCCGCCATAGTTGCGGCTGCAAATAATGCAATAATTGACTTCTTCATAACAGTCCTTTAAAAAAAATAACCCACTAATATCCTATGCTAAATCATTTTCACCTATTTGACTAGATTCTAAGCGAAAAATGATTCAAGTTTCTTATCTTAGCAAGCCTCGTTGTGCGAATGAAACAGTTTCTTTGTCTCCAACCACAAAATGATCGAGCACTGGCACGTCGATCGCTTTCATCGCGTCTTTGATCTCACCTGTCAACCGAATATCTGCATGGCTAGGTTCTGCAATGCCTGAGGGGTGATTGTGCACTAGGATCACAGCGGCTGCATTGTCGATCATCACTTGTTTGATCAATTCTCTGGGATAAACCGCAGCACTATTGATCGTGCCATTAAACATAGTGCGAAATGCGATAAGTTGATGCTGACTGTCTAACATCAATAAAGCGAACTTCTCTTGTTCACAATCTCTTAATTTTGCTTGTAAATAACGCTTTGTGTCATCCACGTTATTAAAGACATCCTGCCGTTTTAATTGAATTTCCAGGTTTCTTCTAAAAAGCTCAAATCCCGCTTGAAACTGCGCATATTTGCATGGCCCTAATCCTGCTATATCTGAAAACTGAGTGAGTGACGCGGTAACCACACCGCGCAGATCCTTGAATTTGTGCAACAAGTCATGTGCAACTACCAACGCTGATTTACCTTTTATTCCTTTCCCTAAAAGTACAGCGATAAGCTCAGCATCGCTTAGGCTGTGTACGCCTTGTTCAAGTAGCTTTTCTCTGGGCCGCTCACTTTTGGGCCATACCTTTATTGACATTATGTGTAATACCACAGTATTTATCGTGATGAGTGTTATAAAAGAAATACGTCGCTGTAACGACTGTATTAAAGACGGGTTTCGCCACAAAATCGTCTTTGCAGCTTTGGTTCAGCTATCCGATTTTTGTCGAGCATGGTAGGCTAAAGCTAACTTGTGAAATGTTCATTTACTATGTCAATTGCCAATAAAAATATCCTACTTGGTGTTACAGGCGGTATTGCTGCCTATAAGGCACCTGATCTTGTGAGAAAATTAACAGCGCTTGGCGCTAATGTACGCGTTGTATTAACCGACTCAGCTGCAGAGTTTGTCAGTCCGTTGTCACTACAGGCTGTTTCGGGCAACCCTGTTCATCAACATTTGTTAGACCCTGCAGCGGAAGCAGCGATGGGCCATATAGAATTGGCAAAATGGGCCGATATATTGGTTATTGCACCTGCCACTGCGAATACGTTAGCCAAACTGGCTCATGGTATGGCTGATGATTTACTGACCACACTGTATCTTGCAACGACTGCCCGCGTTTTCATTGCGCCAGCTATGAACCAACAAATGTGGAAAGCACCCGCAACGCAGTCAAATTTGAGTTTACTAGCAAGTCGGGATACCTATTTTATTGGTCCTGCCAGCGGTGAACAGGCATGTGGTGATATAGGTGCGGGTAGAATGGTTGAGCCTATTGATATTGCCAATGAAATCGCGCAGGCTTTTCAAGTGGCAAACGAACTCACTGTTTTGCTCGACACACTTAGCGATAAACGTATCACTATCACCGCAGGCCCTACACGTGAACCGCTTGACCCCGTTCGCTACATTTCTAACCACAGTTCTGGAAAAATGGGATTTGCTATTGCACAGGCTGCTGCACAAGCAGGTGCAAACGTTACTTTAGTCGCGGGGCCAGTGTCCCTGCCGACACCAAATGGGTGTGAACGTGTGGATGTTACAAGTGCACAAGAGATGTTAGATGCTTGTCTGTCACTTGTACCGACAACTGATATATTTATTAGCACTGCCGCAGTAGCGGATTACAGGGCAGCAAATGTAGCAGATAACAAAATTAAGAAAACAGGTGATGAGTTAACACTTACTTTTGTTAAAAACCCTGATATTCTAGCTACAGTTTCTGAGCGAAAAGATAGACCATTTTGTGTTGGCTTTGCCGCTGAAAGCCAAGATGTGGAAACCTATGCGCGTGCTAAGCTTGTTAAAAAGCAACTTAACATGATTGCGGCCAATGATATAACAGCAGAAGGTTTAGGGTTTAATAGCGATAAAAACGCATTACATGTTATTTGGCCTGAGGGTGACAAAAAGCTACCCGCCACCAGCAAGGACAACTTGGCTATGCAGTTATTATCGCTAATTGCACAACAATATTCGGCCGTTCAGAAAAACTAACAGATACTTTCTAAGTGTCGATAATAACAATAATAAATACAACAAATTGGCATAAGCCAACTTAACATGGAGCCCGTGCGTATTACGTGCGGTTGCGGAGGAAATACAGTCGTCATGCCTGCTGTCAAAAAAACAAATCGCAGAGCGCAAATTCTGCAAGCACTTGCTGGAATGTTAGAAACCAGCCCAGGTCAACGAATAACTACTGCAAAACTAGCGGAAAAAGTTGGGGTTTCAGAGGCCGCACTATACCGTCACTTCCCTAGTAAGGCGAGAATGTTTGAAGGCCTTATTGAGTTTATTGAAGATACGTTGTTTACGCGAATCAATAAAATTGTAAACGAAGAAAAAGATTCACTAACACGCTGTCAGCTTATTTTGCATCTTATTTTAGGTTTTGCTGAAAAGAACCCTGGTATTACACGTATTTTGAACGGTGATGCATTAATGGGCGAGCAAGAGCGGTTACGTGCGCGTATTGCTAAGCTTTTTGAGCGACTTGAGACTCAGTTAAAACAAGTATTGCGTGAACGAAAACTTCGCGAAGGTAAGACATTATCTGCCGACGAAGCGATTATAGCCAATATGCTTATTAGCTACACAGATGGACGCATTAATGCGTTTATTCGCAGTGGCTTTACTCGCAAACCCACTGAACAATTCAACGAGCAGTGGAATACATTTAAACAAATGTTTATTTAACACATTAGCATAGCCATTAAAGCCCGCTACAGGCGGTGCTTTAATGGTAGCTCATTATGCTTTTGGCAGCATCATCTTAAGCTTCAGTGTTGCTCTAAATAGTCCACTATACGCACCGAACTTTGCCCATCCGTTGGACCTACGTGATTTTCGGTATATTCCTTACGCTCTTTTTCAAACAGTGACTTATCGCGCATTTGTTTTGTCACGGCCTCTTTTAGTTCCGAAAAGTCGTTAATATGCATACCAATATTTTGGTAAATCACGTTGTCCTTGCCAAAGCGTTTCTCAAAGCGGTATTTAAAAATACCTCGGTATGACCATTTCAGTTTAAAGAAATTACATACGATTACAGGCTTAGCAAGTGCTACAAATTCAAATAGCGTGCTTGATGCTTCGCTGATGAGAATGTCCGCTTCCTTCATAAAAGGTAGCAATGAAATGTCTAATTCAGTTGCCACATAGGTATTGCTAAACTGCGACCACTTTTTCAGTTTTTTGCGCTGATTTTTGTAAGCTTCACGGGTATAAGTGAATGTGTGCGGTTTAATGAGTATGTTGAACTCGTTAAACTGACTAGGCCAATTATCGGGAAAACGCTCTAGTGAACTCGGATTGAACGTAGGCGCAAATAACAGCGTTGGTTTGTCTTTGTCGAGTCCAAGCTTGTTGTAATCTAACCCTGGTTCAGTCTGATTAAAAAGTGGGTCTAACTTAGAAAAGCCAACCTGCACAAATGTATCATTTGGGTACAGTTCTTTAATTTTAACAAGGCGCTCTTTTCCTTCAATAAACCTCACTGTCATAGGCGTACACGACTTGTGGTAGTAGCTAGGTTTAGGCCCAACGCCGTGGCCAAGTTGCGCCGTTTTACTAACGTTGTGAATTTCATCTAAGTACGAGAAAGAATTACCAAAGAATATCCAGTCTGGGGCGTCTTTTAAGTATAACTCTTTTGCCGCTTTTTCATCATCAACCCAGCAATATTCATAGGCAAGCGCAGACAATACCTGTTCAAATTTTTGCGCATCATTTTTGTTGCTATAACACACCAGTTTAATTTGGTGGCCCCGCTTGGCTAGTTCATCACAAATAGGAAGAAATTGGGGCAAGTAATAAACATTGACGGTATCAAACGCTATTTTCATAAAATTCTTTTTCTATCATTTCTATTAAGTAGTACCAAAAAACGTGTGTGACTGTGCGCAGCACATGGTTTGTATTACACTATGTCACCTGTCCATTAACGCAACGAGAGCTATGCTAAACGCCACCCTATCAAAATTCGGATATCCCGAGAGCCTTATTAAAACCTATGACTATTGGCACGTGCTATTAAGACCAGGTCAAGTAACGCTGGGGTCTTTGGTACTTGTTTGCAAAGAAGATGTCTTTCAATACTCAGATATTTCTGACGAAGCAGCGAAAGAACAAAAGCAAGTTGTTGCTGATATTGAAAGGGTACTTAAAAAGCGTTTCAACTTCAGCAAAATAAATTATTTAATGTTGATGATGGTCGATCCCATCGTTCATTTCCATGTTATTCCTCGATATGAGCATCCCGTCAGCTTCTGCGAGAAGCAGTTCGAAGACAAGCACTGGCCAAAGCCACCTGTTTTAGGTGATGTACTTGAGTTAGACGATGTCTATATCAATGAATTAAGGTCTACGCTGAAAGCAGACTTTGCCTTGATCAACGATGATGCCATTGAAGTTGGCAAGAAATACCGAAGAATGTACACGTCAGGCTGCTTCGATATTTTCCATCAGGGTCACCTAAATATACTTAAGAAAACCAAAGCGCTTTGTGACTACTTGATTGTGGGTGTCTCTACTGACGAGTTAATTGAAAAGTCTAAAGGCCGTCCCCCACTTATTCCATTTGAAGAGCGTATCTCTATTTTAGAGTCAAACCGATTTGTGGATGAGGTAATTCCGCAAATAGACAAAAACAAACAGAAAGTGGTTGATGAGTATAACATTGATGCTATTTCTGTCGGTTCAGATTGGAAAGGAAAATACCCAAGTGTGACTTGCGATATGGTGTATTTCGACTATACGCCAAACGTAAGTTCAACTGTGTTAAAACGAAAACTTTAATCGAAAAATAGAGCTAGCAGTGCGCTGCTAGCTCATCATCATTTTACTTGCCGAATGTATTTCCGAAGAAGTCACCTTCATTCCACTGAGGCTTGTCTTCTTGGTTTGCCAATGTCCAACCAATTTGCGCATTTACCTTGGTAAAGGTCTCTGCAGCTTTCCAGTTAAACGGCTGGTGAATATCATCGCTAGGCTTGTGGTAATGTGTCGACAAGAACTGACCAAACACTTTGCTGCCATCTACGTTAGGATCTTTTGACTTAAGGCCCGGTACCATGAATACCGCAGGTACACCTTGTTTAACAAACGCGTAGTGATCTGAACGAGTAAACAACGCTTGTTCCGGCCATGGATCTGGACTTAACTCAATGTCTGCATTTGCTGCGGCTTTTTCTACTGACGCTTGAAGGTCGCTGTGATTAGCACCAAAAGCAATCACATCAGCAAATTCGTAAGTCAAAATAGGCATATCCAAGTTTACGTTAGCCACCATTGACGTTACAGGAACCGTAGGGTTACGGGCGAAATAATCGGCCCCTAGTAGACCTTTCTCTTCACCAGTTACCGACACAAACAAGATTGAGCGCTTTGGCTTTTCTTTCATTTCGCTGAACAAGCGCGCTGTTTCAAGCATAACTGACGTGCCTGATGCATTATCCATAGCACCGTTATTAATGTTGTCTTTCTTCACCGTTTTCGCAAAACCAATGTGGTCTGAGTGCGCAGAGAACACAACATATTCCTCTTTTAGTTTTGGATCAGAACCTTCTAAAATGCCTACGACGTTAGGGCTGGTGATCGTGTCGTGAGTGCTCTTTTTGCTGATATCTACAGAACCTTTAAGTGCAAAGCCTGTTGGTACTTTGTCTGCTTCAAGCAATGCATATACATCGTCTAGGCTTTTCTCAGCACCGTTAAATAGCTTACGTGCTGCGCCTTCACTCATGTAAGCGCCGCCTTTTAGCTGCGCAAAACTATTAGCTGGATTACCGTCTTTGTCTAGCCATGCCATGCGCGGCGTATGAATGTAGTTCAGTCGACTCTGGTATGGACGTACTTTTTCGTTCTTAGGCGTAGTAATAGTGATCATGCCGATAGCACCATTGTCTACTGCGTATTTTGACTTTTGGTAGCCAGATGCAAAGTGCGCGCCTTCCTCTGATGGGAAGTCACTTGGTTTACCTGCAAGCGCAACCACAATCTTACCTTCTACATCTAGGCCTTCGTAGTCGTTATGTGATAGTTCATCAGCAACGATACCGTAGCCAACGAATACCATCTCACCGTTAACGTGTGCATCAGTATTCAACAGGCTTGGGCCAGCCAAATATTCCTTGGGGTAGTCAAAGCTAATGGTTTCGCCATTTTGAGTCAGCGTAAACGACGGCGACTCTTGAATAAGATTTGCCTTTCTGAATGACACATTTTGAATATAGCCGTCAGTGCCCGCAGGCTTTAGGCCATATTTTGCAAACTCTGTGGCAATGTATAGCGCAGCAATTTCGTGGCCGCGTGAACCTGTATCACGGCCTTCAAGTAAATCATCTGCTAAGAAGAACAAATGCGATTTGATGCGCTGCGTATCAGGGTTAAAGGCGCTTTCTGTCGATTCATGGTTGTGCGCTGTCGCGGCAAATGTCATTGCCGTCATTGCACCACCAATAAGGAGTTTTTTTATCATTTTAGTTTTACCAATTAATTATGTGATTATTTCACGTAAGTGGACTGCTCAACATGGTATCGCAGTTCATGACTGCAATGCTATTTTATGCCTGCGAGTATTGCATTTAACTTCACCATGCATTTCCTACCGTTGCTCGTATTTTTGCCCCAGTGTAAAATTACGCTTTATACGTACGGCACTTTTTTTAGGATTTAAGAACAGCACATGTCTAAAGACGACACGCTATATCGCGTTCAATTTGTGAGTAATGGCGAGCGCTACGAATTGTATGTAAAAACCCTTATTCAAGGGGCACTGTTTGGTTTTATTGAAATTGGTGATTTTGTTTGGGATACCCATACTAGTGTTGTGGTAGATCCTAGCCACGAGCGCTTGAAATCAGAGTTTGCTGATGTCACCCAAACCTATGTGCCAATGCATAATGTACTTCGCATTGACGCGGTGAAGAAAAAAGGTTCAGCCAAAATTACTAAATTAGAAAATAAATCTGATAAAGTAACCTCATTCCCTAGTCCAATTTATACACCAACGAAAGAGTAACCGCCGGGTCTAGCCGGTAAAGGTTACCGGAGACCCTTATGTATCGCTATGTGTTAGCAGCAATACTGTTAGTAAGCAGTATCAATCTGTCGGCTAAGCCTAACAATGATGAAAGCTTGTACCAACTATTAGATGAAATATGGCAATACGAGCTTTCTGTTTCTCCCTTACTAGCGTCGCGACAGGGTCATAGCGAACAAGCACATTTGCTGCCAGATATCTCGCCAAGCGCGTTAGCTACGCAGCATAAGCAGTGGCAAGCGTTTCAGAAGTCTTTAGCGCAATACAACCAAGATACCATTTCTAAAGACGCCTATATTGCCCTTTTAATGCAGCAATATCGCCTTGCCAACTATGTAGATGAGTATACTTACCGTGCATATCTGGTTCCCATCAATTCAGAATATGGTTTTCATGGTGCAATGGCATCGCTACCTAACCTATCTACGTTTAAACGAGTAGAAGACTACAATGCGTATATTAGCCGCTTAAACGCCCTTCTCCCCTATTTTGAGCAACAAATGGCTTATATGAAGCAAGCACTTAAAGAGGGGTACACCCAACCTAAAGTGGTACTGGCTGGGTTTGAGGATTCCATCTCTTCTTATTTAGTGGACAAGGTAGAAGACAGTGGTTTTTACGCGCCTTTCACACGCTTCCCTGAGTACTTTTCAGAAGAAGAGAAAACAAACTTAACTAATCAAGGTCAACGCGCCATTAAAGAACGTGTTTTACCCGCCTACCAAGCCTTTTATGACTTTATGGTTGAGGACTATATTCCTAACGCAAGAGATGACATTGCTGCCAATACTTGGCCTGACGGTGTCGCGTATTACGCTAATAGAGCCAAACATTACACCACGACGGATATGAGGCCGCAGGACATTCACAACTTAGGTCTTGCTGAGGTGAAACGCATACGCAACGAGATGCAGCAAATTGTGGACGAACTTGCTTTTGAGGGAGACATTAACGACTTTATCGCGTTTTTGCGTGAAGACCCTCAATTTTACGCCACCAGCGCAGAAGAATTATTAAAAGAAGCATCGTTTATTGCTAAGAAGATGGACGCCAAGCTTCCTTCTCTTTTTGAATACTTACCCAGAACGCCATACGGCGTAGCACCTGTTCCAGATAGTATTGCACCTAAATACACCACAGGGCGCTATATTCACCCTAGTCGCGATGATCAGCCAGGTTATTATTGGGTGAATACGTACGCGCTTGATAAACGCCCGCTTTACGCTTTACCTGCACTCACGTTGCACGAAGCCGTGCCGGGTCACCATTTGCAAATTTCACTGGCGGCAGAACTTGAAGATTTACCTATGGTACGCCGCAATACGTATATTTCGGCGTTTGGTGAAGGCTGGGGACTGTATTCTGAGTTTTTGGGTATTGAAGCCGGCATTTATGAAGACCCTTATGATGACTTCGGCCGCCTAAGTTATGAAATGTGGCGAGCATGCCGTTTGGTTGTTGATACAGGTATGCATACGATGGGCTGGACACGTCAACAAGCAGTTGATTACATGATGGAAAATACGGCATTATCAGAGCACAATGTGAATACGGAAATAGACCGCTATATCTCATGGCCTGCACAAGCGCTGTCATACAAGATTGGCGAAATTAAGATTAAAGCACTTCGCAAGAAAGCAGAAACGGCACTTGGTGAGAATTTCGACGTGCGTAAGTTTCACCGTGCAGTGCTAGAAAATGGTTCTGTTCCTTTGTTTATTTTAGAACAGCACATCAATACCTTTATAGAAGAACAAAAGGCTAACTAAGCATGATCGTTGCATTTAGTGTTATAGGATTACTCATCCTGCTGTTAATTTACTTTGTGCTTCGCGCGCAGAATCAACAAAAAGAACTCGCGCTATTGCGCCATTCTAATAAGCAGACAAACAACAAAGTTAACTATGCTTATCGAAACCTGGTGCTGGTTAATGATCTGTTGGAAAAAAACTTAGTACTGCGTATTGAAAGTGCTTTTAAGAGCCGTCTTATCGACCAAAACCAGTACAATGTACTGCATATGCTCATGAGAAACTTTTCTAACATTGTTATGGGTTGCTGTGAAAAGGGCCTGTCGTTTGAAGAGTCTTTAAACAAGGCATTAAGCTACGAAGAATTGACACTTGAAGATGTGAAAGAAGTGGTTAAGGGCCTGCCAAGCAATGTACGTATGGCATGGTCAAAGAATACGTCAGATGGTTTTATCGCCTTTTGTCACGCCGTCACCTCTGCTATCTCTGGCACAACAAAGTCAGAAAAAAGCGACGCACCACAAGCGTAATCGCCCCCTTTACAGCGTTTTTATAAATGCTGTCTGCAATTTTTGCGGGCAGCATCCATCGATAGCTCAATCTCGATACTGCACTCACAATACTTAACTCTCTTACATTTAATTTTTCTGTTTTCCATACTTTTTAATAACTTAGAAAAGCACTACGACAGGTACTGCGAGTTTTTCTTGAAAAGGGTATTTGCTGCACTATAATACTGTATATAAATACAGTTCATTTTGAGTGCCATGCTAGAATCTTTATCAGAGCTTAACAAGCATCCGCATATATGGCGGGCCCGAGAGCAACATAAAGGCGAAACTAAATTTTCGCTTGGGTATGCTCGTCTTGATAAAGCCCTCAATGGTGGTGTTGCATCTACAGGCCTTATACGCATTGCCTCATGCACTGGTGTAGGAGAGCTCACATTATTTAAACAGGTTTTATGCCATCAGCGTACGCATAAAATGGTGGTATTTATTAACCCACCGGGTGTATTACAAACACCTTGGTTAGCAGAATTAGGGCTAGATCTTCAGCAGGTGTTGGTAGTTAACACACAAAACGAACAAGACTCCCTATGGGCAGCAGAGCAATGTTTAAAAAGCACCGCGTGTCACTGTGTTGTGCTGTGGAGTAATGCTGTTGATGCTAAAGCCGCAAGGCGTTTACAAGTAGCGGCTACGCACAATGACGCCCTATGTTTACTGTACACCGCATTAAATAAAAATGTCCTCGCTCAGCCACTCCCTATATCACTGGATATCGCATTACACCACCGTGCACAGCAACTGTCTGTGGATGTTCGCAAACAGCGTCATGGTTGGCCAGTTAACAGTATTGCCATTGATCATCGCTGGACACCGGATAATCACGCTATTAAATGGGCCATGGAACATAACAAACTGACAGGCCAAGCACTCCACTCGGTAAGCTAATTATGCTGTGGATGTATATTCATTGCTATCAACTGACGTTAGATGCGTACTTGCAGACTATTGGTCATGGCGAAAAGCCCCATGCGACGCCTGCAAAAGGCACACTGCCTAACGAGAACGATAACCCTGTTGCGGTATATTGCAGTAAATCAAACCGTATTACGCAGGTTAATAAGACTGCGCATAATATGGGCATTGAAGTAAACCATGGGCTTGCACAAGCCGCAGCCCTATGCCCCCACATTCATATACTGCCTTTTGATGCTGAGAACGAGCGAGTTATGCTGTCGCAGCTTGCCCACCGGCTTTACCCTTTTGCTTCTGATATCGCGCTTGATGAACATTGTGGTTTGGCTATACGGCTAGATAACCTTACGCATTATTACGGGGGGCATAAGGCACTGTGGTCGACACTTTCTCGGGAATTGTCGTTATCTGGTACCACCTACCACTTTGCCACCGCCTGGACTATAGAAGCAGCCAAAGTACTGGCAAAGCACCAGGTAAACACATATTTAGACGCACACGATGATATCAAAAATGCATTGTCATCGTGCTCACTGCTACTGACTGAGTTAGCCCCTAAGGTGGTCGAGTCATTAACCAGAGTTGGCATTAAACACGTCCATCAGTTGCTGGCCATGCCCGTACACGAACTCGGCAGACGTTTTGATAATCGCACCATCACTTATTTAACCGCACTTCGAGGAGAAACCTTTCCCAAAGTCATACTATTTAGGCCTCAGGCGTATTTTGATGATGTGATACTGCTGCCTTTTGATGTTGAAAACACGCAGCATCTGGTGCCTTTTATTACGCAGCAACTTGAACACTTGTCGCATTATTTGCGCGCGCGTAATTTATACACGGCATGTATTCACGTGCATATCCATTTTCGAGAAGCGCCGATTACCGTTATAGACATTCGCGCCGCCATGCCACAATCATCGGTAAATAGTTGGCTTAGCTTACTCACATTAAAAATAGAAAATGTAATATTGCCAGAGCCCGCAACGGCGCTTTCGCTTAAGTGCGATCAATTTGAAGATATCGACACCGACAACAGCGACTTTTTCAGTAATCGCTTTAACGAGGTTGCGCAAAAGCAATTAATTGGGCGTTTAAATGCCAAGCTTGGAGAAGACAGTACTTTTCAACCTAAAGCGGCAGATAGTCATCAATTTGAGTATATGACAGTCAATGAGGCCTCTGCCCCACTTAATACCTACAGCAGTGACATTGCGCCCACGTTAACCTTTAAAAAGCCCAAACCCCTTACCCAGCCTACTCACGTGTGTTTTGGCCCTATTAGACTACACAGTGAATGGTGGCACGACACGCCTCATAAACGTGATTACTTTATTGCTCAAACAACACAAGGCATACGCATGCTCATTTTTAAAGATGAAGCCAGTCAATGGTGGGCACAAGGGCTTTTTTGTTAGTGCTTGTGCGTATTGCAATGAAGTAGAACGATGAAATACAGCGAGCTTTTTTGTCAAAGCCACTACAGCTTTTTATGTGGCGCTTCATCACCGGGTGAACTGGTTACTACAGCCTCATTTTTAGGCTATGACGCTATTGCCATCACTGACGAATGCTCAGTTGCAGGCGTAGTGCGCGCGTACGATGAAATTACACATCAGCGTTTGCCTATCAAGCTTATTGTGGGGAGTTATTTTGTTTTTGATGATTCCTTATCTTTTGTTCTATTGTGCCCCAATAAAGCTGCCTACAGCGAGCTATGCCGCATTATTACTAACGCAAGGCGCCGTTCAGAAAAAGGGGAATATCAGCTGGCCGAATGGGACCTGCGTACTATCAGGCACTGTAAATTTATATGGCTTCCTCGAGGTAACAGCACCCATGACACACACTGGGCAAAATGGTTACAAAAGCATTCCGCGATAGACGCCTATATTGGCGCACAGCGCTTACTTGATGGGCACGATCACCATAGATTTGCGCACTACAACACACTGCAGGCAACTTATCCGTTCCCTGTTATCGCTTGTACTGGTGTACTTATGCATCATGCAGACAGACTACCGCTACAACATGTTTTGCACGCAACGCACGCACACACCAGCGTGCATAAAATTGGTCGCAAGGCACTGAGCAATGCCGAGCGAAGCCTGCGCACTACTCACAAAATAAAAAAACTTTATCCAGAAAAATGGATAGCTAATACCAATGCTTTGGCAAGCTTATTTACCTTTTGTTTAAGTGAATTACGTTACCAATACCCTGCGGAGTTAGTTCCTGATGGATACACGCCAACCTCTTATTTGCGAGAGCGAGTAGAAGCGGGCATAAAAGTGCGCTTCCCCGAGGGGCTCAAGCCCGACATACGGGCTATTATAGAAAAGGAGTTAACGCTTATTGCAGAGCAGGAATACGAATACTTCTTCCTAACCATTTATGACATTGTACAGTTTGCCAAGCGCCAAGGTATTTTGTATCAAGGAAGGGGCTCGGCGGCTAACTCTGTCGTGTGTTATTGCTTAGAAATTACCGCCGTCGATCCAAGACAAATTAGCGTACTCTTCGAACGCTTCATTTCCAAAGAGCGCAACGAACCGCCCGACATAGATGTCGATTTTGAGCATCAGCGGCGAGAAGAAATTATTCAATACATTTACCAAAAGTATGGCAGAGAGCGTACCGCAATAGCGGCAACCGTTATTTGCTATCGCTTTAAATCGGCGTTCAAAGATGTCGGTAAAGCACTAGGGTTTAGCGAGTCACAATTAGACTTTGTCATCAAACAAATAAATCGCAGAGACAGCGTTATCCCGTGGAAATCGCAGCTTGCAAACCTTGGATTAAACCCAGAAGACAACAAAGTACATCAACTTATCACGCTAACCGAAGCGCTATTAGGTACACCTCGGCATTTATCACAACATGTGGGAGGCTTTGTTATCAGTGCCGGGCCTTTATATGACCTTGTACCGGTAGAAAACGCCGCAATGGAAGCGCGAACCATTATTCAATGGGACAAAGACGATATCGAAACCTTGGGATTACTCAAAGTCGATGTACTCGCACTCGGTATGCTAAGCGCAATTCGCCGTGCTTTTCAGCTTATTAATAAGCAGTATCCGCATGAAGTGAGTATTCCATTTATCACTAAACTTGGTGATGACAAACAAGTGTTCGACATGATTTGCAGGGCCGACACTGTTGGTGTGTTTCAAATTGAATCTCGCGCGCAGATGTCTATGCTTCCCCGCTTAAAACCACGACGTTACTATGACTTGGTGGTGCAAATCGCCATTGTTCGTCCGGGACCTATTCAAGGTGATATGGTGCATCCTTATCTTATTCGGCGTCACGGTAATGAAGTGATCACCTATCCATCTAAAGCGGTAGAAGGCGTGCTTTCTCGCACTATGGGCGTTCCCATATTTCAAGAGCAAGTTATTCAACTTGCCATGGTCGCTGCAGGTTTTAGTGGGGGTGAAGCTGATCAACTGCGCCGTGCCATGGCTAGTTGGAAAAAAGACGGCCGCATTTTTGAGTTCAAAGAAAAGCTGATTAAGGGCATGACAGATCGCGGCTATGAAAGCACCTTTGCACATAACTTGTTTGAACAAATTAAAGGGTTTGCAGGGTATGGCTTTCCCGAGTCTCATTCAGCCTCGTTTGCCGTATTAGCCTATGTCTCATGCTGGTTAAAGTTCTATTTTCCTGTGGAGTTTTACGTGGCATTACTTAACAGCTGGCCTATGGGCTTTTACTCGCCCTCACAACTTGTTCAGGACGCTAAACGACACGGCATTACTGTATTTGCACCTTGTGTAAACCAGTCAGATGTTGAACACACTTTGGTTATTAAAGGGCTAGAAAAACAACTTCAACTAGGATTAACCCTTATAAAAGGGTTAAGCGAAGAAGCCGCTCACGAACTGGTAAAGTTACGTCCAGCCAAGGGCTACAGCAGTATCAATCAAGTTCAACAACTTAGTCTAAAGCGCAACGAGTTAGAAGCACTTGCCAGTGCTGATGCACTACGCACATTATCAGGCGATCGCTACCAAACACGTTGGCGAATGATGGATACGCAAACCAGCCTGCCTCTTTTTGATGATCAAGAAGCATCAAGCACACTTACTGCACCGCCCTCTGAAGCTGAAAATTTGCTAGAGGACTACGCCGCTACAGGGCTTTCTGTAAATAATCACCCTATTGCACTGCTTAAGCAAAAACACAAACTGCACGATATCAGTTGGTCAGACACGCTTACCCACAAGAAAAACAAGTCGGTGGTAAAAGTATTAGGTGCCGTAACCGGCAGACAGGCGCCAGGAACCGCAGCTGGCGTTACTTTTCTTACGTTAGAAGATGATAGGGGCAACATTAATGTTGTAGTGTGGCAAGCGACTGCGCGAGCACAACAGCAAACGTTTTTGAAAGCCAAATTACTTCAAGTGAATGGTATAATAGAGTGCTCTAAAGAAGGTGTTATTCACGTTATCGCTGGAAAGCTAATTGATAGAACACCTTGGCTTGAAAACATTACTTTGCCTTCTCGAGACTTTCATTAGTGTTTACACCGTTACAGAGCTGGCATACCTTGTAAGAATAAACGGACGCCACGATAAGTAGGGGCATTGAGGAGTATTTTGACAAATTTCTTGAAGCGATTTATCACACTGCTATTTTGTTACACGCTAGGCACGAATGCACTTGCAGATAAATTTATTGTTGGCGCTCAAAATTTGGACTACTTTCCTCACTACGACTTTAGCTCGGAAATTGATAAAGGCGTAGGATGGGCAATATTGGAAGCTTTTTCTGAAGCTTCAGGGCACGAGTTTATCTATCTCAGTATGCCTATTCGCCGTCTTCAAATGGAGCTCCTAAAAGGAAATGTAGACTTTGTTTATCCAGATAATCAAGGCTGGTACAACAGCATTACATCTTCTAAGCAGAAATATTTTTCCCTACCGCTAACTTACGCATTAACAGGTACCATTGTTTCTACTAACAATGCAGGGAAAGGCATTGATGGGGTAAAACATTTAGCGATGCCGCTGGGCTTTACACCTGTTAACTGGCAGCAACGCATCGACAATGAACAAACTAAAATCACATGGGTAAAAGATTTAAAACAAGGATTTGCTTTACTCTACCAAGGACGTGTGGATGCATTAGACTTAGAGTACTTTGTTACACAGTACGCCAGCATCAATGCCTATCCGACAAATGCTTTTACCCTTGATTTAACATTGCCACATAATGAAATTCCATTTTCACTATCTACGCTTTCACACAGCGCAATCATACAAGAACTCAATGCATTTATTGCCTCAAACCCTGAATTAATTGATAGTATAAGACGCAAATACGGCATTACACCGTACTCTGAATTATCAAAACAGCTATTAAAGGAACAAGGGTTAAACCATGACGAGGTTTGGAAATAGCAATCGATTCACTGTTGGCTTATTTCTCCTTGTAATTCATTTAATTACTCCTCCTACAACTCATGCAGATAACTTTGTTGTAGGTACACAAGACATTGCATATCTCCCCTATTACAATTTCCCCTCTACACACGATAAGGGAGTTGGCTGGGCGATCCTAGAAGCATTTGCTAAGGAAAGCGGACATACTTTTGAGTATGTGGTTATGCCCGTCAATAGACTTCAAATTGAACTAAACAAAGGTAATCTTGATTTTGTTTTTCCAGACAACCAGCGCTGGAACAAACATATTGACAGCGTTATGGGAAAAATTTATTCGAATGCGTTGATAGATAGTTTTGCCGTTACGCTTGTTAAAACAGAGAATATAAATCGTCCACTGTCGCACATTAAACGCCTCGCTATACCACAAGGCTTTACACCTGCTAAATGGACGGATTTGATCGCCACTAAACAAGTAAATGTAAACGAAGTAGAAAACGTGTATCAAGGACTTCGATATCTTCAGTCAGATACTGTTGACGCAATGGACGTTGAATACAACGTAGCAAAGCGCTACGAAGAACGGTTTGCGCAACTAGGTCCTTTTACCGCTGATTTGACCTTGCCTCACAATTCTGTAGCGTTTTGCTTGTCATCTTTAAAACATCCAGCGCTAATCGAAGAGTTCAATACCTTTTTGAGTACACATAAAACACTTATCGAGGAGATAAAGCAGCAATACCATATTGCCAGTACGCAAGACGTGATTGAAGAAGCCAAGCGGATGCAAAAGATAGATAATGAAGACATATGGCGCTCACAATAAACGTATTTAATCCCTTTTGAGCCAATACGCGCTAGTAGTCTGCATTTAAATTACGTAGTGTAGATATACTAAGAATCTTCAAAGCGCTACGTTATGAAATTTAAAATACTCGCAATGGCTACTGGCATTTACCTTTCTCAAGGGGCATATGCGGCGTGTCCGATTACTAAAGATTTTCTCGATAAAGATAACGCCGTTCAAAATCTAACATTAAATGAAAAAATTAGTTGTTTAGCTTCTGAACTACCAAAAGTAAGAGATGGTATAGCCTTTACAGAGATCAGTAACACGTTACGAAGTGGTGAATTATCAGCACAAGATGTCAGGGGGGTTTACGAAACACTGCTAGACGAACTTAGTAAACCTAATAAAGAAGCGTATCACACATCATTTCTTATCTTGGCACTCGCTGAAGTTGCACGCGTTGATAGAATAACGCCTTTCTTAAGTAAAGTAGAGCGAGAAAAATTAGTTAGCATAGCCATTAAAGCGTTAACCGATGTAGAGAATTACACTGGATTTGATGAGCGAGTTGGGTATATTCATCAAATAGCGCACGCCGCTGATTTAGTACTACAACTATCACTCAACGATGCTATAGATACAGATTCTCTTCAAGCACTGTCTACGGCGATACAGCAAGCTATTAATCCATCATCAACACACTTTTATCATTACGGTGAACCCGACAGATTAGTGCGAGCTACTGTATATCTTATGCTTAGAGAGTCGCTTACATCAGATTATTGGAAATTATGGCTTACTGATGCAGCTAAGCCTCCTAAAGCTACGTGGCAGGATGCTTATGGTAACAATGAAGGGTTGGCCGCGCTTCACAATACCCAAAGCTTTTTTAACAGGTTATTGCTATGGACAAGCGATGCAGAGAATCCAAAGCTTAAAGCAATAAATGAACAAGCACTTTTGCATTTAAAAGCAATTAGGTGATGTGGTGAAAAATCATGATACGCAGTTTGGTGGCTTTTGCGCAAGGAGTACACTCAGTTGTTGGCTACTTCTTTGATGCTTTCAAACAGGCACAAAAAAAGCCCTTGTCTTACGACAAGGGCTTTTCGGAATTGGGACCTGGCAGTGTCCTACTCTCACATGGGGAAGCCCCACACTACCATCGGCGCTAATACGTTTCACTTCTGAGTTCGGAATGGAGTCAGGTGGTACCGCATCGCTATGGCTGCCAGGAAAAACTGGTAACAATCTAGAAAACTGGATATCAATTCAATCAGTGAGTAACTGTCTTTTCACTCTACTTTCTGCTCATTTTTCAGAGCTTAGCTTGTCTACAACACTCAAAAGCTTAAAGCTTCTTGGGCGTTGTATGGTTAAGCCTCTCGGGCAATTAGTACAGGTTAGCTTAACGCCTTACAACGCTTCCACACCCTGCCTATCAACGTCATCGTCTATAACAACCCTTCCAGAACTTAAAGTTCAGGGATGACTCATCTTTGGGCCGGCTTCCCGCTTAGATGCTTTCAGCGGTTATCCGTTCCGAACATAGCTACCGGGCAATGCCATTGGCATGACAACCCGAACACCAGCGGTTCGTCCACTCCGGTCCTCTCGTACTAGGAGCAGCTCCCATCAATCATCCAACGCCCACACCAGATAGGGACCGAACTGTCTCACGACGTTCTAAACCCAGCTCGCGTACCACTTTAAATGGCGAACAGCCATACCCTTGGGACCGACTTCAGCCCCAGGATGTGATGAGCCGACATCGAGGTGCCAAACACCGCCGTCGATATGAACTCTTGGGCGGTATCAGCCTGTTATCCCCGGAGTACCTTTTATCCGTTGAGCGATGGCCCTTCCATACAGAACCACCGGATCACTATGACCTACTTTCGTACCTGCTCGACGTGTCTGTCTCGCAGTTAAGCTAGCTTATGCCATTGCACTAACCTCACGATGTCCGACCGTGATTAGCTAACCTTCGTGCTCCTCCGTTACTATTTGGGAGGAGACCGCCCCAGTCAAACTACCCACCAGACACTGTCCACAACCCCGATAAGGGGCCAATGTTAGAACATCAAACATACAAGGGTGGTATTTCAAGGACGGCTCCACACAATCTAGCGACTGTGCTTCAAAGCCTCCCACCTATCCTACACATGTAGGTTCAATGTTCAGTGCCAAGCTGTAGTAAAGGTTCACGGGGTCTTTCCGTCTAGGTGCGGGTACACAGCATCTTCACTGCGATTTCAATTTCACTGAGTCTCGGGTGGAGACAGCGTGGCCATGGTTACACCATTCGTGCAGGTCGGAACTTACCCGACAAGGAATTTCGCTACCTTAGGACCGTTATAGTTACGGCCGCCGTTTACCGGGGCTTCGATCAAGAGCTTCGCATACGCTAACCCCATCAATTAACCTTCCGGCACCGGGCAGGTGTCACACCCTATACGTCCTCTTACGAGTTTGCAGAGTGCTGTGTTTTTAATAAACAGTCCCAGCCACCTGGTCACTGCGGCCCCCATCTGCTTACCGCGCAAGGCGTTCACAAACAGGGGCGTACCTTCTCCCGAAGTTACGGTACAATTTTGCCGAGTTCCTTCACCCGAGTTCTCTCAAGCGCCTTAGTATTCTCTACCTGACCACCTGTGTCGGTTTGGGGTACGGTTCACATAATCATAAGTTTAGAAGCTTTTCCTGGAAGCAGGGCATCAACAACTTCACTACCGTAGTAGCTCGTCTCGCGTCTCAGCTTTAAGAACCCGGATTTACCTAAGTTCTCGGCCTACTCGCTTTCACTTGGACAACCAACGCCAAGCTTGCCTAGCCTTCTCCGTCCCTCCATCACTGATTATATAAGTACGGGAATATTAACCCGTTTCCCATCGACTACGCATTTCTGCCTCGCCTTAGGGGCCGACTTACCCTGCCCTGATTAGCATGGGACAGGAAACCTTGGTCTTCCGGCGTGGGAGTTTTTCACTCCCATTATCGTTACTCATGTCAGCATTCGCACTTGTGATATGTCCAGCAAGCTTTACAACTCACCTTCATCCACTTACACAACGCTCCCCTACCCAGCATGTAAACATGCTGCCGCAGCTTCGGTATATTGCTTAGCCCCGTTACATCTTCCGCGCAGGCCGACTCGACTAGTGAGCTATTACGCTTTCTTTAAAGGGTGGCTGCTTCTAAGCCAACCTCCTAGCTGTCTATGCCTTCCCACATCGTTTCCCACTTAGCAATATTTTGGGACCTTAGCTGGCGGTCTGGGTTGTTTCCCTCTCCACGACGGACGTTAGCACCCGCCGTGTGTCTCCCGGATAGTTCTCATTGGTATTCGGAGTTTGCAAAGGGTTGGTAAGTCGGGATGACCCCCTAGCCTTAACAGTGCTCTACCCCCAATGGAATTCGTCCGAGGCTCTACCTAAATAGATTTCGGGGAGAACCAGCTATCTCCCGGTTTGATTGGCCTTTCACCCCCAGCCACAGGTCATCCCCTAACTTTTCAACGTTAGTGGGTTCGGTCCTCCAGTTGATGTTACTCAACCTTCAACCTGCCCATGGCTAGATCACCGGGTTTCGGGTCTATACCTAGCAACTAAACGCGCAGTTAACACTCGCTTTCGCTACGGCTCCGTTATTCACTTAACCTTGCTACTAAATATAAGTCGCTGACCCATTATACAAAAGGTACGCAGTCACCCCGAAGGGCTCCCACTGCTTGTACGTATACGGTTTCAGGTTCTATTTCACTCCCCTCACAGGGGTTCTTTTCGCCTTTCCCTCACGGTACTGGTTCACTATCGGTCAGTTAGGAGTATTTAGCCTTGGAGGATGGTCCCCCCATATTCAGTCAAGATAACACGTGTCCCGACCTACTCGATTTCACTGTAAAGAATCCGTCGTGTACGGGGCTATCACCCTGTATCGCTCCTCTTCCCAAAGGATTCCACTAAATTCTAAACAGCTTAAGGGCTGCTCCCCGTTCGCTCGCCGCTACTAGGGGAATCTCGGTTGATTTCTTTTCCTAAGGGTACTTAGATGTTTCAGTTCCCCTCGTTCGCCTCGTTACACTATGTATTCATGTAACGATACCTATAAATAGGTGGGTTTCCCCATTCGGACATCTGTGGCTCAAATGCATTTTGTCGGCTCACCACAGCTTTTCGCAGACTTACACGTCCTTCATCGCCTCTAACTGCCAAGGCATCCACCGTATACGCTTCGTCACTTAACCATACAACCCCAAACAGCCTTTTGACTTCTGCCTGAGTTATGTCGCATGAATGACAAGCTAATCGGAAGAATTGCCTTGCTATCAAATCATCGATTGATAACAAGCAATTCAGTCAAGTAGAGTAAAAAGTCATCTTTCGATTTCTCAGTTACTCAATTTTGATTGATTACTATTAATATCAGCTTTCCAAATTGTTAAAGAACATAAGTTTTGTTCAATAAAAACAAGACTATCTGTGTAGGCACTGCATCAAGGCGTCTTTCGACGTAATGGTAAGGAGGTGATCCAACCCCAGGTTCCCCTAGGGTTACCTTGTTACGACTTCACCCCAGTCATGAAACACAAAGTGGTAATCGTCCTCCCGAAGGTTAGACTAACTACTTCTTTTGCATCCCACTCCCATGGTGTGACGGGCGGTGTGTACAAGGCCCGGGAACGTATTCACCGCAGTATTCTGACCTGCGATTACTAGCGATTCCGACTTCATGGAGTCGAGTTGCAGACTCCAATCCGGACTACGACATTCTTTAAGGGGTCCGCTCCACATCACTGTCTCGCTTCCCTCTGTAAATGCCATTGTAGCACGTGTGTAGCCCTACACGTAAGGGCCATGATGACTTGACGTCGTCCCCACCTTCCTCCGGTTTGTCACCGGCAGTCTCCTTAGAGTGCCCAACTTAATGCTGGCAACTAAGGACAAGGGTTGCGCTCGTTGCGGGACTTAACCCAACATCTCACGACACGAGCTGACGACAGCCATGCAGCACCTGTGTCAGAGTTCCCGAAGGCACCAATCTATCTCTAGAAAGTTCTCTGCATGTCAAGTGTAGGTAAGGTTCTTCGCGTTGCATCGAATTAAACCACATGCTCCACCGCTTGTGCGGGCCCCCGTCAATTCATTTGAGTTTTAACCTTGCGGCCGTACTCCCCAGGCGGTCTACTTAGCGCGTTAGCTTCGCTACGCACGATTTAAAATCACACACAGCTAGTAGACAGCGTTTACGGTGTGGACTACCAGGGTATCTAATCCTGTTCGCTACCCACACTTTCGCACATGAGCGTCAGTCTTTGGCCAGGGAGTCGCCTTCGCCACTGATGTTCCTCCAGATATCTACGCATTTCACCGCTACACCTGGAATTCCACTCCCCTCTCCAAGACTCTAGTCTGCCAGTTCTAAATGACCATCCCAGGTTGAGCCCGGGGCTTTCACATCTAGCTTAACAAACCGCCTGCGTGCGCTTTACGCCCAGTAATTCCGATTAACGCTCGCACCCTCCGTATTACCGCGGCTGCTGGCACGGAGTTAGCCGGTGCTTCTTCTGTTGTTAACGTCACGGCTAGCAGGTATTAACTACTAACTTTTCCTCACAACTGAAAGTGCTTTACAACCCGAAGGCCTTCTTCACACACGCGGCATGGCTGCATCAGGGTTTCCCCCATTGTGCAATATTCCCCACTGCTGCCTCCCGTAGGAGTCTGGGCCGTGTCTCAGTCCCAGTGTGGCTGATCTTCCTCTCAGAACAGCTAGAGATCGTCGCCTTGGTGAGCCTTTACCTCACCAACTAGCTAATCTCACTTGGGCCTCTCTTTGCGCCGGAGCCGAAGCCCCGTTTGGTCCGAAGACATTATGCGGTATTAGCAGTCGTTTCCAACTGTTATCCCCCTCGCAAAGGCAAGTTCCCAAGCATTACTCACCCGTCCGCCACTCGTCAGCGATGTGCAAGCACATCCTGTTACCGTTCGACTTGCATGTGTTAGGCCTGCCGCCAGCGTTCAATCTGAGCCATGATCAAACTCTTCAATTAAATATATCGAAATATGAATCGTCGTTGTGACACTCTTAACGAGTGCCCACACAGATTGTCTTGTCTAAATTTTTAAAGAACATTCACTAGAAGCGTTGCTTCTTAGTGACTCACCCTGTTCGAGTGAGGTGCGCATTATACGCTGGAAGTTTTCGTTGTCAACACTTTTTGAAAATTTATTTTCTGAAGCGTTACTTCTAAACTCCCGTCTTTACTGGCCTATGTAGGTAGTAGAGACTTACTTCAAGAGGCTTGCTGTTTTGCTTTCCCCCCGAAGCGGATGCGCATTTTAGGGAATTGAGCGCCCACGTCAACACTTATTTTAAAAAAAGTGTCATATTGCGTTTGTTTGCTCAATAAAGCCCCACTTCGCTCAGCAAACAGACTATTTTATCGTTTCACTATGGACCATCTAGCGATCTACGCTATTTATTATCACCTAATCATGCTCTCCTTTGTTTGTAATAAACATATAGAGATTAAGTACACCTGTATTCTTAAATAACGCAATTGGCGTGGTAAAGTAATTGTCATTACTATTACTCATTCATTTTTCGATACCTAAAATAGTAGAACTAATAAAGTATCAATAGAAAAGGAATCATACTTTGACCCTACGTACCTATAAATCTATAACCCCATCTCTTGGTGCTAACTGCTATGTCGATCCGTCAGCTGTGATTGCAGGTGATGTAGTATTAGGCGATGACGCAAGCATTTGGCCCCTTGTTGCGGCAAGAGGCGATGTAAACAAAATCAGAATAGGTGCCCGTAGTAATGTACAAGACGGTAGCGTGCTGCACGTTACTCGTAAATCAGCACAAAACCCCGAAGGCTTTCCATTAATTATTGGTGAAGATGTGACGGTAGGTCATAAATGCATGCTACACGGTTGTGAGCTTGGCAGTCGGATACTGGTTGGTATGGGCGCTATTATTATGGACGGCGTTATTGTAGAAGATGATGTGTTCATCGGTGCAGGTACATTAGTCCCTCCCAATAAGCGTCTTGAAAGTGGATACCTTTATGTAGGCAACCCAATGCAAAAGAAACGTCCTCTAAAAGAAAGCGAAATGGCCTTTCTAAAACAGTCTGCAATTAACTACGTTAACTTAAAAGACGAATATTTAGAAGACGCCTAATCCTCTACATTCATTACGCTATTTGTCTATAAGAGTGTTTAATCAGTGGCGCAGCTGGTCTATATCCCGACCAAAGAACCGTGCCACTAGATCTTTATCAGTTCTCGTACTTTATCTACTACCTGGGCAGTATTTGGTTTTTTGCCTGTCCAAATAGTAAATGCTGCTGCGGCCTGTTCAACTAACATACCTAACCCATCTAGACTTTGCGCTACTCCCAATTTTGTTGCTTCTTGCATAAAAGGTGTTGGTGAATTTTTATAAACCATGTCATACACCGCTTCACACTCACTTAAGGACGCCGCATTTATATTGCATGGAAGTTCGCCGTTTAAACTTGCTGCAGTAGAATTAATGATTACGTGTGGTGTTATCGACGCTACGTCCTCAAGCGTCATTACCGCTATTTCATTGTAACTACTTTCACTGGCCACCTGCTCTGCACGGCTTAGCGTTCTATTAGCAATAGTCAGTTTCGCGATACCGGCCTCAAACAACGGAGAGATAACACCTCGTGCCGCACCACCCGCACCTAGCAGTAAAACGTGTTTACCTTTTAGTACTACACCGTTATTAAGTAAATCATTCACTAAACCAATACCGTCGGTATTAAAACCATTAACCTTTCCATCTGCTGTCTTCATCAGCGTATTTACGGCCTTCGCATCATTCGCGGCAGCGTCTTCAACCTGAGCAAAGTTATAGGCGTCTAATTTGAACGGCATAGTAACATTGCATCCAATTGCAGCATCTTGGGCTAGAAATGCTGACGCTGCGTCGACAAAACCATCTTCAGGCGCCAGAATTTTTTCATAAGAAATCTCTTCGCCTACCTGTTGTGCAAACATTTGATGAATAGTTGGTGATAAACTCTGAGCTATAGGATTTCCGAATACAGCGAATTTTTTCATGGGAATACGAGACTTATTTAAAACAAAACAGAAAAGCGAAGATGTTAAAAAGAGTACACCATATTATCGAATAGGTGGAGAAGAGAAAGTAAGAGCACTTTCCAATACGTTCTATGACATTATGGAAACCGATCCTATGGCTAAAGAACTATTGGCTATTCATCCACAACCACTCGACAGAATTCGACATGTATTCTTTTTGTATTTAAGCCTGTGGTTAGGCGGTCCCGATGACTTTCAGCAACAGTTTGGCCATCCGCGCCTTCGTGCCAGACACTTACCCTTTACTGTGACACCTGTGCTTAAAGACCAGTGGATGTATTGTATGCGCAAGGCGATGTTTCAGACCGCCGACGATATGGCACTTGCTCAACAATTGCTGCAAGCGCTAGATCAACTTGCAGAGCATATGATTAATAGCAAATAAAAAAGCGCGCTGTCGAGATTACTCTCTTGGCGCGCAAGTCCCCTGTTACTGTTCACGCTCTTAATGGCGCATAAGTAGTGCGATTAGATACTAGAACGTATAGCCCACTGAAATAGTGTAAACCCAAGGGTCGATTTCAATATCACTCACTACACCATCTGCTTCACCCACTTTGAAAGTAGCGTCGGTATCGATATCAATAAAACGTACTGAGGCATTCACGTGCCATTTTTTATCTACAATGTAGTCCATTCCAACTTGTGCTGTAAGTCCAAAAGAGTTGTCTAGCGACAAATCGCTTAGGCCCGCACCAGCATTCGCATTAGTGAACTCTTCATCAAAGAAGATTGTGTAGTTGATACCAGCACCGATATAAGGCTGAAAAGCAGAGCTCGCGTCGTTGAAGTAATAGTTTGCAGTAAGAGAAGGTGGCAAGTGAGTTACTTCACCCAATTGAGTACCCGTACCCAACGGATCGGAAACAGAGAAGTTCACATCGTGTTTGAAAGGTGTAGCAGCTAACAACTCAAGGTTGATGTTGTCTGTTAGGAAGTACGCCACATTAATACCAAATTGCGTATTGTTATCAACCGTTAATGCAACACCTAGGTCAGTACCACCAGCAATAATATTTGATGATGACTCATCTGGGGCAACGGTAGTTAGGCCGCCGCGCACAACCCAGTCACCTTGCTGGTGAGCGCTAGCTAGTGGAGAAAGTGCTGCGAGTGTAAGGCAAATTGCTGAAAGAGTGTGTTTACGCATGGTGTGTCTCTCGTGTGTTTAAATAAGATGACGCCACTGTACGCTTTTGATGAAGTGAAATGTTGATCCAGCGCAAAGTTCATAAGTAACTGAAACACTGACACTAATACAAGTTGATATAGATCAAAAAGAAACGCCGCAATGATTATGTTGCGGCGTTTCTGGCATATTGATTAACTATTATTGCGCGAGTTACCACTGTGTTGGTTTAAGCCAATCAACCAGTTTGGCTTCTGCACTACCTGGTGCAGGTGTATAACAATACTCCCATCGCGCCAGCGGCGGCATCGACATAAGAATTGACTCTGTCCTACCACCAGTTTGCAAACCAAACAAAGTGCCTCTATCAAACACCAAGTTAAACTCTACGTAGCGGCCACGACGATACAGCTGAAAGTCACGCTCCCGTTCGCCGTAGGGGGTTTGTTTTCTGCGCTCCACGATAGGGACATAGGCATCAATATAGCCATTACCCACGGCTTGCATAAACGCAAACGATTGATCGAACCCCCACTCATTGAGATCGTCAAAGAAAAGACCGCCAACACCACGCGTTTCATTTCGATGCTTCAGATAAAAGTAATCGTCACACCACTTTTTGTATTTTGGATAGACCTCTTCACCAAACGGCTTGCAGAGTTTCTTAGCTGTATCATGCCAATGCACAACATCTTCTTTAAATGGATAAAAGGGCGTTAGGTCAAAACCACCACCGAACCACCAAATAGGCGCCTCTCCCTCTTTCTCCGCAATAAAAAAGCGTACGTTTGCATGTGAAGTAGGAATGTAAGGGTTATGTGGATGAATAACGAGAGACACCCCCATCGCCTGGAAATTACGGCCTGCTAGCTCTGGTCGGTTTGCCGTTGCGGATGCAGGCATTTGACTACCAAAGACATGTGAGAAATTGACGCCGCCTTGCTCGATAACCGCACCGTTTTTAAGTACACGCGAGCGACCGCCGCCTCCCTCTTCACGCTGCCAGCTATCTTCGACAAACTGGCCTTTTCCGTCGGCAAGCTCTAATGTTTGGCAAATAGTATCTTGCAAGTTGAGTAGATAAGCTTTTACCTGTGCAATAACATCTTCTGCGTTTTTTCCGTCTAGTAGCTCTGTTGATATCATGGGCGTATTACCTCTGCTGTATCGCCATCTCGTATTACACTGGGTTTAGTAGCACCGCCAACTTCGCCCTCAACATACGTCACGGATTCTGCAAACACAGCTTTAGCTTGCTCTAGTGTTATAGCGGGAGATTGTCCTGTGAGATTGGCACTGGTTGACACCAAAGGTTTACCTAATTTTGTGCAAAGTGCCACAACCACTGGATGATTGGTTACCCTAACGGCTATTTTGTCATGCTGCCCAGTAATCCACTGCGGTGCAGTTGCCGATTTTGGTAGTAACCACGTATTAGGGCCAGGCCAACTAGAAAAAATATCAGTACGTCTGTCTGGCCTAATCGCATTATCATTAACGTAAGGTAAAAGCTGACTATAATTGGCTGCAATTAAGATAACGCCCTTTTCTACTGGACGTTGCTTAAGTTCCAATAATGCGTTTACAGCAGTTTCATTATCAGGGTCGCACCCTATACCCATGACCGCTTCTGTGGGATAAACCAGTAATTTTCCTTCGTTGAAGGCAGCGACAATCGGGTCGCTTTCTTTCACATCATCCGATGCAGAGCCAATTGCATTCCCATTGTGGAATTCAGACATGTTCTTCTCAGCTTTCGCGCAGGTTATTTCTTAAAGCCACAGGAAGGTTGTGGGCATTGAACTTGCCCTTTTTTATCAATCAACACTCCCCATCCACATTCCGGACAGGCTTCGTTCACAGGCGTGAAATTTAGCACATAACGACATTGGGGATAATGGTTACATGCAAAAAACTGTTTTCCATACTTGTTGGTACGCGATATTAAATGCCCTTTCTTACATTTGGGGCAGTCAACAAGCGTGTCTTCTTGTTGTTTAATTGGAGCAATGTAGTGGCAATCAGGAAAGTTGGTACAGCCAATAAACATACCAAACCGCCCTTTCTTTATAGCCAATGCCCCTTTACATTCCGGGCAAGGCACACCATCCAGTGTTTTTAAAAGCGTGGTTTGTTTATCGTGAAGCGGTTTGCTAAAGTGACAATCTGGATACCCCGTGCAGCCAATAAACGGACCCGATTTACTATTTTTAATATGCAGCGGTTTACCACAATCAGGACAATCACCAAAGTTATCCTCTAGTGCATGCTCGTGAGCGGAGAACAAAGAATGGTCTATTTTCGACATAAGAACCTTAAGCGCACTACCATTGGCAGCGCACTTAGTTAAACACAAAAAGCGCGATGGCAGATTTTAATTTAATGCAATACGCCATCAGGCTCTTCGAACAGTAAATCTTCCATTTGCGCGTAGGCTTTCTCTTTACCCGGCACGTTAAATAGCACCATTAGCACAACCCATTTCAAATCTTCCAGACAGAATTCGTTAGAGTCGATTTCCATTACACGGTCGATCACCATCTCACGAGTTGATGCATCAAGCACATTTACTTGCTCTAAAAACATCAGAAAACCGCGACATTCTACGTCTAAACGCATTTGTTCTTCATGGGTGTAGATACGGCTCAAACTGGTACTAATGCCTTTACAAAAATAAGGCTTTATATCCGTTTCTTGTAATGCAGCCAGTTTCTCTAGCCATGCGAGGGCTTTGTAAATTTCATCATGATGAAACCCTGCGCGCACAAGCTCTTCGGTCAACTCGTCTTGGTCGACGCGAATTTCAGTTTCACTATGTATGAAGTTTTCGAACAGATACATGAGGATATCGAACATGTTATTTTCCCCTCAATTTAACGTAGCCCCCAGGGACAGCGGCTACCAAACCACGCAATTCATATTCTAATAATGACGCCATTACTTTATCGACAGTAACAGCATTGCGCTGGGCTATAACATCAATAGCGGTGATGTCATAATCCACACTAGCTAATAATTTATCGGTTGCCAAGCTATTCACTTCACTTTTTTGTTTTTCGACGTCTACGCCTAAGCTCAACTGCTGAGGCTCAATCGCGAATTCGTCGAAAATATCATTTACTTTAGTTACTAATTTGGCCCCCTGTTGGATTAACCAATGGCAACCTTCGGTGTAAGCGTGGAAAATGCTTCCTGGCACCGCAAATACCTCTTTGCCTAGATCTGCGGCCAAATTAGCAGTTATCAAGGTACCACTCTTTATTTTTGCTTCTACCACCACAGTGCCCATACTTAGTGCGGCAATAATCCTATTTCGTCTAGGAAAGTGCCATGGCTTAGGGCCTTGTCCGGGAAAGAATTCAGAAATAATAGCGCCCCCAGCATCAACAATACTATTTACAAGTGCTTTATTCTTTGACGGATATATTACATCTGGCCCTGTTCCCATTACGGCAATGGTACGCCCATTTCCCGTTAGCCCGCCGCGATGAGCAGCACTGTCTATGCCTGTTGCTAAACCACTTGTTACCGTTATTCCAACGGCAGAGAGCCCCTGCGCAAACTCTTGAGCAGTAGTTTTTCCTGCATTACTCGCTCTACGGCTTCCCACAATAGCCACTTGCGGTTTTTTTAGTAGCTCAGGCTCACCAATAACAAAAAGTACCAAAGGTGGACTGACTAGTTGTTTAAGTGCATCAGGATAAAAAGAAGAACCAAAATAAACTAAATGGTGCGCAGGATTACTGCAGGCCCAATTAATCGCTTTTTCTACTAATCGAGGTGCTATAGCCGCTTTTAGCTCATCTAACTCAACCGACACATTAGGTAAATCGGTAAGCAGTGCTAACGCTGAGCATTGATAATGATCAAGTGCCTCTAGCCATTGCTTGCTAGCAACACGCTGAGCAGAGGCCATATGAAGCCAGGCTTGCTCTTGAGAAGAAAGTAATATTGATTGCACTGCCGCTCCTAACATTACGGCAATGCCTGTAACTTGATTACGGGTTAGCGGCTATAAAGCCCTTGGTTACCCCTTTGCTTGCCCGTGTAATCAAACCATAGCTGGCCGTATCAAACGTTTTAAATATGATGACTTCGCCAACTTTCATCGCTGGCTGCGAAACGGTATCCATAAACCATTCACCGCCGCCACTCACGCCGGGCTCATTAACGTAACGAGGCTCTTCGTCGTCAATAATTGCAGGTCCTTGAACATACAACCCCATCACTGTTCCTGGAACAACATCTGCAGTACCTAGATCAATAATAACAACGTCATACTTACCTAGTAGGTCGTGATCATGGAGGTCGCCTACTACTCTGCCACGCTGTGATGTGGCAGGCATGAGCGTTAAGCTATCTGGGTATTCAAAACCGCCTTCCAGAAGTTTGTCACCGCGCTTTGCCTCTTGATTGGCATCGTCAATATGCAGCAGCATGGCATTTTCAGTCTGTCCTTCAGGAATAACTGACGCAGTAGAAATGTGAGTGACCTGAACACCGAGTATTTCACCGTGTAAGTTTTTGATCGTATCTTGCTTTCTTACTACTTGATACTGACTGTTGGTACTGAACTGCGTCTGACCTAAAACGAAATCATCAGAGGCGAAACGAACATTACCATCTTGATTGCCCAGCAGTTTAGGCAGAATTTCGTAGTTGCCTTCATCAAGAAATGTATGCTGTCTGATAAATGGAGCAATGGCTTCCCATGCCAATACATCAATCGGCGATGGCTTAACGCGTTTATTCGTTTGTGGGGAAAGTCGCAAAGAAGGCTTTTCACGCTGTAGCGTCAATACTGGCTCACCGTCTACAAAGCCCACTGTGATGACATCACCAGGGTAAATAAGGTGAGGGTTGTTGATTTGAGTATTGGTTCGCCATAATTCTGGCCACAACCACGGTTGGTCAAGAAACACATTCGCAATACCCCACAAGGTATCACCTTTTTTCACTGTGTACGTCTGTGGCGCACTTTCTTTTAGCTGCAATGACAACGCGGGTAAAGACAGCATCGCGCATATGGCTAAAATAATCATTCGACAAGAGTTGTTTAATCGCTTTTTCAAATTAACCACCTGCAAAATATTCACTGCCATACATTGTTGCTTTTTCAGACAATAGCACTAT
Source organism: Alteromonas sp. KC3 (assembly GCF_016756315.1). NCBI lineage: Bacteria > Pseudomonadati > Pseudomonadota > Gammaproteobacteria > Alteromonadales > Alteromonadaceae > Alteromonas > Alteromonas sp. KC3. Next base: position 25,953 of record NZ_AP024235.1, on the reverse strand, counting down.
ATCGGCATCTATACGTATTGTTATAGGCATTCGGCAAAAAACTGCACGAAAGCACGTGATATACGTTAGAATAGTAACTTAATAGGCACTGTAAAGTGTGCTGGCAATTAGATCGTATATGAATTTATACAGCGAAAAGGTGAAGTAAGCGAGAAATGGCAATTTTAGACGTATTAAGTTTTCCTGATGAACGTCTTCGTACGGTAGCTAAGCCGGTCGAAGAAGTGAATGACGAAATTAAGCAGCTCGTATCTGACATGTTTGAAACCATGAAAGATGAAAATGGTATTGGCCTAGCGGCGACGCAAGTCGATCGTCACGTACAAGTTGTAGTCATGGATGTATCAGAAGATCAAAGCGAGCCACGCGTATTCATTAACCCTGAAATTATTCGCAAAGATGGGGTGACTATCAGCGAAGAGGGCTGTTTATCTGTACCAGGCAATTACGCCAAAGTAGAACGCGCTGAGTCAATTACCGTTAAAGCACTTGATGCAGATGGAGAAACATTCGAGCTTGATGCAGAGGGCTTACTCGCCATTTGTATTCAGCACGAATTAGACCACCTAAAGGGTAAGCTTTTTATTGATTACCTGTCTCCTTTAAAGCGCCAACGCATTCGTAAGAAGCTTGAAAAAGAAGCACGTTTAGCCGCTAAAGCGTAAGGACACTTGTGACAACGCAATTGAAAGTTATTTTTGCCGGTACGCCGGATTTTGCCGCTCAGCACTTAGCGGCGTTATTAGATAGCAAACACGATGTTGTTGCTGTTTATACGCAGCCAGACCGTCCAGCCGGACGCGGCAAAAAGCTCACTGCAAGTCCCGTCAAGGTATTGGGTGAAGAGCACAACATTCCCGTTTATCAGCCTGCTACGTTAAAACAAGATGCAGCGCAGCAAGAACTTGCTGCCATAGACGCTGACATAATGGTAGTGGTGGCCTATGGTCTATTATTACCAACTGCGGTACTTAACGCGCCTAAGTTAGGCTGCATTAATGTGCACGGCTCAATTTTGCCAAAGTGGCGTGGTGCAGCCCCTATCCAGCGTGCCATTTGGGCGGGCGATAGTGAAACTGGTGTCACAATCATGCAGATGGATGAAGGTTTAGACACTGGCGATATGCTTCACATAGCTACACTCCCCATAGAAAGCAGTGATACCAGCGCAACGTTATACGATAAGCTTGCCGCACTGGGCCCTAAAGCGCTTGTCGATGTACTCGATAACTTCGATAGCTACTCGCCAGAAAAACAAGATGATGCATTGGCCACCTATGCGAAGAAACTTTCTAAGGAAGAAGCTCTTATTAATTGGCATGACGATGCTGCACAGATTGAACGCAATATTCGCGCATTTAATCCGTGGCCTGTCGCCTGGATGAAAATTGACGAACACAATGTCAAAGTATGGTCTGGTGACGTTGTAGCATTGGATAATGCTGTTTCACCTGGCACCATTGTCAGTGCGAATAAAGAAGGCATAACCATTGCCACAGGAAAAGGAGCACTGCGCATTACCAGCCTGCAAATACCTGGTAAAAAAGCATTGCCAGCAGCCGATGTTATCAACGCACGACAAGCCTGGTTTGAAATCGGTCGCAACCTTACACAAGTGACAACAGAGTGAAGCCATTTCCCCTTCCCAAACAAAAAAACCTACGCGCAGACTGTGCGTGGGTTATTTATCAAATTTTAGAACAGGGTAAATCATCTCGAGAGTGTCTCGAACGCGTGCAGCGCAGACACAATATTCGCGATAACGCATGGCTACAAGAAATGTCATTAGGTGTTATGCGACAATTGCCTGTATTGCAGCACTGGCTAAGGACTTTGTTAGACCGTCCGCTTAAAGGCAACAAGAAGATTATTGAACACCTTATTTTACTCGGGTTATATCAACTTAACTTTACCCGCGTTAGCCAACACGCTGCTGTAGGTGAAACGGTGGCCGCGGCCTCCTATTTAGGTGGTGCAGGACTTAAAGGTTTAGTGAATGCTGTTTTGCGTAATTTTGAGCGTGAAAAACTAGCTAGCAAGCCCATAGAGAACCCCATTATTGAAAGTGGACTCCCTAAGTGGCTATACAAAGCGATTGATAGTGCATATGGCGCAGATGCTGACGCCGTGCGCACGGCAACAAATGCAATGGCACCTATATGGCTGCGTGTTAATCGACAGCAAACCTCATTAAGTGACTTTCGCGCAGCTCTCGATAACGCAGAAGTGAAGTACACGCTAAGCGACCACCACCCTGACGCATTAATCTTGGCAAAGCGTGAAGATATTACCGCGCTGCCGGGGTTCGATAAAGGTCACTTTGCAGTACAAGACGGCGCTGCCCAACTAGCAGCACACTACTTACAAGCACAATCTCACGAACGTATTTTAGACTGTTGCGCCGCGCCAGGCGGCAAGACAGGCCATATTGCTGAACTTACGCCCGATGTGGGTTATCTGTTGGCACTTGATGCCGATGGCGACAGGTTAAAGCGTGTAGAAGAAAATATGACACGCCTTAAGCATAGCGTTGATATAAAGCAAGGCGACGCTGCTCAACCGTCACAGTGGTGGGATGGACAATTGTTTGATCGAATCTTACTTGACGCTCCCTGCTCTGCCACTGGTGTAATCCGCAGGCATCCAGATATACGCTGGTTGAGAAAGTCGACCGATATTGCCAATCTGGCACAGTTACAGCGTAAGATACTCGACGCATTATGGGGCTTATTAAAACCAGGTGGCACCCTGCTATACGCCACTTGCTCTATATTGCCACAAGAGAATAAGCTTCAAATTCAGCAGTTCCTTAAAGACACCTCTGATGCAACGTTAGCGCCATTGCTAAAGACGGAAACCCCAGAGAATCCAGGTCGCCAAATTTTACCGGGTGAGCAACAAATGGATGGTTTCTATTATGCGAGACTGGTAAAGTCAAAAGCATAAGATGTGCGTTATCAACGTAATCAGAGCGCTGGTGTATAAATAGCAAGGCAAAATAATAACGATGAAAATCATCATTTTGGGCGCGGGCCAAGTAGGCGGAACGCTTGCAGAAAATTTAGTTGGCGAGAATAACGAAATCACGGTTATCGACTCAGACCCTGCTATTCTTCGTTCACTACAAGACCGTCTCGATCTACAGGTTGTTACAGGTGTAGGTTCACACCCAGATGTTTTGCGCAAAGCAGGGGCTGAAGATGCCGATATGCTCATTGCTGTAACTAACAGTGATGAAAGCAATATGTTGGCTTGTCAGGTCGCATATAGTCTATTTAAAACGCCAACTAAAATAGCCCGAGTTCGCTCTGAACAGTACATCATTTATCAGGAACAGCTGTACAAGCAGCAAGACATACCTGTCGACCATATTATTGCCCCTGAACAGTTGGTGACAAAGGCAATCAAACGCCTTATTGACTATCCAGGAGCACTTCAGGTAGTGGAGTTTGCTGAAGGCAAAGCAAGTTTGGTAGCGGTAAAAGCTTACTATGGTGGTTTGCTTGTAGGTCACGCATTATCAGCACTCAAAGACCACATGCCGAACGTTGAAACGCGTGTGGCGGCTATTTATCGTCGTGGACGCCCTATTCGTCCATTAGGGACTACCGTTATAGAAGCTGACGACGAAGTATTTTTTATTGCCGCAACAAAGCATATTCGCGCGGTAATGAGTGAACTGCAAAAGCTTGAATCGAGTTACAAACGCATAATGATAGCCGGTGGTGGTTTGATAGGTGCAGGCCTTGCGAAAAAGCTAGAGCACAATCACAACGTTAAGCTTATCGAATATAGCCCAGAGCGCGCTAAATACCTTTCTGCTCATCTTGATAAGACAATTGTCTTTAGTGGCGATGCATCAGACCCTGAATTGCTAAGCGAAGAAAATGTTGAACAGGTCGACGCATTTATTGCGGTTACAAACGACGACGAAGCTAACATCATGTCGGCAATGCTAGCAAAGCGTATGGGCGCACAAAAAGCCATGGTGCTTATTCAACGCAGTGCGTATGTTGACCTTGTTCAAGGTGGTGAAATTGATATTGCATTTTCTCCCCAACAGGCAACTATTTCAGCCCTGCTTACACACGTGCGTCGTGGCGATATTGTTAATGTATACTCGTTGCGCCGAGGCGCAGCAGAAGCTATTGAAGCAATTGCTCACGGTGATGAGAACACATCAAAAGTAGTGGGTAAGCAAATTGGCGACATCAAACTGCCGCCAGGTACAACAATTGGCGCAGTTGTACGAGATGACCAAGTGATCATTGCCCATAGCGATACCAAGATAGAAGCCAACGATCACGTTATTTTGTTCTTAGTCGACAAAAAATACATTAATGATGTAGAAAAGCTCTTCCAGCCCAGCGCATTTTTCTTTGGCTAACTACGCCAAAACGTCGGTGAAAACAATACAAGCAGTGAAAACACTTCAAGTCGGCCAAATACCATTGCGATAACTAGCAGCCATTTTCCAGCGTCTGTGACATCTGCATAATTTGCTGCCACACTACCTAAGCCCGGCCCCAAGTTATTTAACATAGCTGCCGTTGCTGTAAAGGCACTTAAATTGTCTAAGCCAGTGGCGATAAGACCAATCATAATAATAACAAACACCACTGCATAAGCTGAGAAGAACCCCCATACGGCTTCAACCACACGATCAGGCATTGCTCTATCACCAAATTTTACGCTATATACAGCCTTGGGGTGAATCAGTCTGTCCACTTCTCGCTTACCTTGTAAGAACAGTAAGCAAACCCGAACCACTTTTAAGCCACCACCTGTTGAGCTTGCACAACCACCGATAAAACTGGAAAAAATGAGCATAATGGGCAAAAACGTAGGCCAAACCGAAAAGTCTGTTGTAGCAAAGCCTGCGGTGGTACTGATTGATACCGCTTGTATCATCGCTTGATCAAGCGCCTGTTCCGCTGAGCTATAATAACCAGATAAGGTCAGCACTAAGAAACAAATTCCGATAAGCGACGCTTGAATAATGAAAAACGCCTTAAATTCTGGATCTTTAAAATAGCCACGCACAGAACGTGAACTCACCGCCGCGTAGTGCAATGAGAAATTCAGCGCGGCAATTAACAAAAAGACAGTACACACAACGTTAACCATAGGGCTACTGAAATAGCCTAAGCTGGCATCGTGATTTGAAAAGCCCCCGATAGCAACGGTAGAAAATGAATGACATATGGCGTCAAAGACATTCATTCCCGCTAACCAATAAGCCCCCGCACAAGCGATGGTGATTGACAAATAGATGTACCATAAATGCTTAGCGGTATCGGCGATACGCGGTGTCATTTTATTATCTTTTACAGGGCCGGGCGTTTCCGCTCGGTAGAGCTGCATGCCCCCAACACCAAGAATGGGCAGTATCGCTACTGCAAGTACAATGATCCCCATGCCCCCAAGCCACTGTAGCTGCTGGCGATAAAATTGCACCGAATGAGGAAGAAAATCGATCCCTTCAATAACCGTAGCCCCAGTAGTCGTTAGTCCCGAAAACGATTCAAAGAACGCATCGGTCACCGTCATACTAGGCTGTTCAAGTAAAATTAGTGGGATTGCACCTACACTTGCCAGCACCGACCAAAAAAGCGCTACAATCAAAAAGCCTTCTCGCGCCCTTAAGTCGTTCTTTTGCTGGCGATTGGGATACCACAGCGCCATCCCCCCCATAACACACAGCACAAAAGCAAGAACAAAAGGCAAGCCACTACCGTCTTGGTATATCAACGACACTATGGCAGGAGGGATCATAGTTACGCTAAATAGCGCTATCAGCAACCCAAGAATTCGTATGATGGCACGGTAGTGCATAGTTCGTTATGCCTTTATTGTTATAAGCGCAGAAGTCCTTTAGACACTCGATTATAGGACTATAGCGAACAAGGGGAAACCCTTGTTTCCCCTGTTTTATTTTTATCGTCACAGCACGAAACTTAACTTATTTCATCGCCAAAACGGTTTTTACCATTTTAGCGATACTGTTGTGTGCTTCAGTGATACTTTGTGCAAGCATATAAGCGGGTGTAGTCACCAGCTTAGCTTCATTGTCTACAACAACGTCGTCGACATGACAATCTACGTGATACGCCCCAAGAGCATTTAACCCTTTTGCAGTGGCTTCATCATTACCAATTGTGAGCTTTACGTTGTTACCATAGACTTTCGCAGCCAGAGCAGGAGCAATACAGGCATAGGCAGCTGGCTTTTTCGCTTTAGCAAAAGCTAAACAGGTATCCATTACCGCTTCATTAAAACTGCAGTTATCACCGTCAACCGCGAACGTGCATAAATTTTTCGCCGCACCGAAGCCACCTGGCAAGATCAGCACGTCGAAATCATTTACGTCACATTCAGTGACGGGCTTTATATTGCCACGTGCAATACGCGCCGATTCAACCAACACGTTGCGCGACTCGCCATCTGCAACTTCACCCGTAAGATGGTTAACCACATGAAGCTGTTCAACATCAGGCGCGAAACATTGATATTGAGCACCGTTGAGTTCTATGGCCAACAGGGTAAGTACCGCCTCGTGTAACTCGGCTCCATCAAATACACCACTGCCGCTTAAAATTACTGCAACTCGTTTCATATAGTCCTCCCAGACGTTATGCCATCTACTTATTCAAAATTTGGCTATTAAACAGTCAACTGTTCAAAAAAAGTTCTTAATAATACGTATATACATTGTAAATGGATATGCTACATTACTCGACCAGCTTGGTTAAACCAAAAATAAACGTACACCAAGTTATCCACATAAAATGGAATGATTTGTAGCAGGTATGCTGTTATCACACCTTAGTCTCATTCCCTTATTTTTCTTGATTTGAACGGTGATCCACTTTTTTACAAAGATCATTCGGATCGGCGTGCCTGACACATTAGATCACAAAGTTATCCACAGCGATTGTGTACTTAACTATGAGATCATGCCATACCATTAATCTTGCTTTCGTTTGTGGCGATCTTAGGTAGCCTGTGGCATTCTTGCGCTCATATTTGATATTGGAAAATCGCCCTTTATGCCTGATTCTAAAAAGCCTCCATTTATTCTTGTTGATGGATCTTCCTATTTATTTAGAGCGTTTCACGGCCTGCCGCCACTGACTAATTCAAAAGGCCAAGACACCGGTGCTATTTACGGTGTGGTTAATATGCTGAAAAGCTTGATCAAACAATACAACCCAACGCATATGGCTGTCATTTTTGACGCAAAGGGCAAAACGTTTCGCGATGATATCTATAAAGAATATAAAGCGAACCGCCCTCCTATGCCTGAAGAACTTAGAAGTCAGATCGAACCTCTTCATGCCATTATTCGTGCTATGGGTTTACCCGTTATCGTTGAGTCTGGTGTGGAAGCCGACGACGTTATTGGGACGCTTGCCAATCATGCCACAGCAAAAGGGATCGACACCCTTATTAGCACCGGTGATAAAGACATGGCTCAATTGGTAAACGAGCACGTTACGCTTATCAATACTATGACAAACCAACTAATGGATGTTGACGGCGTAAATACAAAATTTGGTATTCCTCCTGAATTAGTTATCGACTTTCTTGCACTGAAAGGTGACAAAGTGGATAACATTCCTGGCGTACCAGGTGTAGGTGACAAGAGTGCTCAAGCCTTGTTAAACGGTATCGGCGGCATTGAATCCATTTATCAAAATCTCGATAAGATTGCCGACCTGTCGTTTAGAGGCAGTAAAACCATGGCGGCTAAAATGCAAGAGTATGAAGAGCAAGCACGTCTCTCTTATACGCTCGCAACAATAAGTATTGATCTTGACCTTGAATATGACGTTGAAACACTCACACCTCAGCAAGCTGACAATGAGCAGTTGCGTGATCTATTTGCTGAGTATGAATTTAAACGTTGGCACAGTGAAGTCAGCGCCCTAATTAGTGGCGATAAAGTGGGTGAATCAGTCAGTGACTCCTCAGGCTCTGCATCGTCTAATACACAGAGCAATGCATCTGAAAATAATTTAGACACCTCCCATTCTGTTGAAATTGATAAGTCTCAATACGAAACTGTGTTTGATGAAACGCGTTTTTATGAATGGGTCGCGTTATTAGAAAAGGCCGAGTTATTCGCCTTCGATACCGAAACCACTAGCCTAAATTATATGGATGCTGAATTGGTAGGCGTTTCATTTTGTATTGAACCGGGTAAAGCCGCGTATGTACCTGTTGCACATGATTACCCCGATGCCCCCAATCAACTTGCGCGCGACATGGTGCTTAATGCGTTAAAACCTATTTTAGAATCTAACGATTCAATAAAAGTTGGTCAGCATATCAAGTACGATAAAAACGTGCTTGCAAACTATGACATTACACTGAATGGGATTGGTTTTGACACTATGCTTGAGAGCTATGTACTTAATAGTACGGCGCAACGTCATGACATGGACTCGCTTGCGTTAGCTTATCTGGGCCACAAAACCATTCATTTCGAGGAAATTGCCGGTAAAGGTGCGAAGCAACTTACGTTTAACCAAATACCGCTTGAAGAAGCAGGTCCCTATGCGGCAGAAGATGCCGATATTACGTTACGACTGCATCAGGCTATTTGGGAAAAGTTGAGCGGTATTGACGAGCTTAAGCGTTTACTCATCGATATTGAAGTACCACTAGCTTGTGTGTTGTCTCGTATGGAGCAACAAGGTGTACTCATAGATAGCCAAAAGCTAAGACAACAGAGTCAAGATCTTGCTACACGCATTGCTGAGCTTGAAAAAGAAGTTCACGAAGAAGCAGGCGAACCCTTTAATCTAGGTTCGACCAAACAGCTTCAGCACATCCTATTCGAGAAAATGTCGCTACCTGTAATTAAGAAGACACCAAAAGGTGCGCCGTCCACTTCTGAAGATGTATTGCAAGAACTCGCTCTTGAGTACCCACTGCCACAGAAAATTATGGAGTATCGTGGACTAACAAAGCTTAAGAATACCTACACAGATAAATTACCTAAGATGATCAACCACCGCACGGGTCGTGTGCATACATCTTACCATCAAGCGGTTACCGCAACGGGTCGTTTATCATCTACGGATCCTAACTTACAGAATATCCCAATTCGCAACGAAGAAGGCCGTCGTGTAAGACAAGCTTTTGTGCCTCGCGATGGCAACAAAATAGTCGCTGCTGACTACTCGCAAATTGAGTTACGTATTATGGCGCACTTATCTGGTGATAAAGGCTTACTTGATGCATTTGCGCACGGTAAAGACATTCACAAAGCCACTGCTGCAGAAGTATTCTCAGTGCCATTAGACGATGTCACCACGGAACAGCGCCGAAGTGCCAAAGCAATTAACTTTGGTTTGATTTACGGTATGAGCGCATTTGGTTTATCTAAACAACTTAATATTCCACGTAATGAGGCGCAAAAGTACATGGATTTGTATTTCGAACGCTACCCAGGTGTGCTTGAGTACATGGACAGCACCCGTGAAGGTGCAAAAGAAAAAGGCTACGTTGAAACCGTATTTGGCCGCCGACTTTATCTTCCAGACATAAAGGCAAGTAACGGCGCTCGTCGTAAAGGTGCCGAGCGCGCCGCTATTAATGCGCCGATGCAAGGCACTGCAGCAGATATCATTAAAATGGCAATGATCAAGGTTGATGATTGGATTGCAAAGAATGCTTCAGACGATGTCACAATGATGATGCAGGTTCATGATGAACTTGTATTTGAGATAAAAGAAGAAAAAGTAGAAGAGCACGTGGCGACAATTACTGCATTAATGGAAAATGCAGCAACACTTAATGTGCCATTAGTGGTTGAAGCCGGTGTTGGCGAAAATTGGGATGAAGCCCATTAATTTGGTAATTAGATTACAGCTTTAGGGTTTTGGCGTGTTAATTTACGCTAATTTTGGTAATTTAATTACACCCTACCCTTGCCTTTTTCATGTTTTGTTGTAATATTACGCATGTAGGGTACAGAGGTGAGAAAGCTGTTTTCAAACCTTTGCTTTAACCCCGACGCTTTGTCGGGGTTTTTTTATGTCTAAAGAAAATAAAAACCATTTATTTTCAATCACTTATATCTTTATTTGCCTTTTTAATTATTTTTAGTGAACTTCTTTATTTCTGACGACTCTATATCTACGGTTTTTATGTGTTTTCTCTCAGTTTACGCCTCGCTTTTAGCGGGGCGTTCTTTTTTGTAAAAACAGTAGCGTAGTAAAAACAATTGCCTGTTAAAGACAATAGCAAGAAATGACTACTCTTCATCAAAGCTAGCTTCATCCGCATCAGCGTCTTTGTTCAACCCAAACCAACCGTCGAGAATACGCTCTAACTCTGGTAAACCATGTTTATTTAATGACGAGAATGTTTGTACAGTGACATCACCCATGAACGCCATAGCCGCTTCTTGTGCCATCAGTAGCGTCGCCTTTCGTTTACCCGATTTAAGCTTGTCTGCTTTAGTAAGCAATGCAAGTACCGGAATATTAGAGTCGACAGCCCAATGGATAAGATCCTGATCTAAATCTTTGAATGGGTGGCGAATATCCATAAGCACCACAAGGCCTTTAAGTGATTTACGCTTTTGTAGGTATTCTCCTAACGACGCTTGCCACTTTTTCTTCATCGCTACAGGGACTTTGGCAAAACCATACCCTGGTAAGTCAACTAAGCGCAGGTCTTCTTCTAACTCAAACACATTAATAAGTTGTGTACGACCCGGTGTTTTACTGGTTCGAGCCAAGTTCTTTTGACGGGTTAATGTATTTAACGCACTTGATTTCCCTGCGTTCGAGCGGCCAGCAAACGCCACTTCTATTCCGGTATCATTCTTTAAGTGACGAATATCCGGTGCACTGGTAAAGAATTTTGCTTTGGTGTAATACGACATCTAGACTAATCTCCACATGCGTCACAACCTTGGGTTTACAGTTTTTTAATGAATAAACCAACTAAAAACCATAGTTTTATCATGGAATAGGTTTTTCTGACGCGTTAAATGTGTAAAATACGCATGATATCACGTATATCACGCGAGCCGTTGGATCCATTTAAGAGATTTATTATGAAAAAACTGTGTTTGTTGGTATGTATGTCTTTAGGTTTAAGCGCAACTGCTGTAGCAGAAGGCGATGCCGAGGCAGGTAAAGCGAAGTCAGCTGTTTGCGCAGCATGTCATGGACCTGATGGTAACAGCATGATTGACATGAACCCTAAGATTGCTGGCCAGCATGAAAAGTACATTGTTAAACAACTGATGGAATTTAAACTTGCTTCACAAACAGGTGGTGAAGAAGGTCGTAACAATGCTGTAATGAACGGTATGGCTGCCCCACTTTCTGAGCAAGATATGAAAGACTTAGCAGCGTATTTCTCTAGCCAAGACCAAAAGCCTGGTGAAACTCCAGAGCAGTATGTTGAAGCCGGTCGCGCACTGTATCAAGGTGGTGACGAGGAACGTGGTGTAACAGCATGTATTGCTTGTCACGGTCCTAAGGGTAACGGTATGGCCCTAGCAGGTTTCCCTGACATCAGTGGTCAGCACGCAACATACACGGCTTCACAGCTGAAAGCCTTCCGCTCAGGCCAGCGTCATAATGATATGAACGGCATGATGCGTGACATTGCGATGAAATTAACCGACGAAGATATCGAAATTTTATCTAACTATATCGCAGGCTTACACTAAACCGTTCTTTTTTTAAGCACTGTTGTTAAAAATTTGTTACCGAAAAAGTTGTATTTTGAAATTATTCGTGTAATCTAACGGCGTAGTTTGTAGGAGCCTTTGAAAAGCTACAAGCTAAATAACAAGAATAATAATAAAAATACAACATGGATGACGGGATAAAGAGCCACGAAGGCCAACAACAACAATAGCGCTCTGCTAAAAACAAGAATAAGGGGAGCAAAGCTAGGGAAGCCAGCTTACACATAGATGTGTATAACGGGAGAGGTGTCATCTGACACTCATACAATGTAAGGTGATGGTGAAAACCATCACCTTTTTCTTTTTTATAACCCCAAAAATAATTACATTCCTGTATTTGCTTAATAATCGTTTATGTCTTGTCCGCTTTGCCAACATTCTCATTCTAGTATCGACTATGCTACAGATAAAAAGCGCCATTACCTGCAATGTACAGTGTGCGATTTGGTTTACGTAGCCCCTGAATACCTTCCCTCTCAAGAGAAAGAGAAGCAGGAATATGACCTGCATGAGAATAATTTTGAGGATGAAGGTTATAGAAAGTTTCTTGGAAAGGTTTTAACGCCACTTTCAGCTTATATCTCATCTAATAAGGGAAGTGAATTAAAGGCATTAGATTTTGGTTGTGGTCCAGCTCCGGTACTAGCACAAATGTTAGAAGAGCTTGGTGTTAGCACTAGAGTATATGATCCCTTTTTTGCCAACATCCCTGAAGCATTACAACACACCTATAACATTATCACCTGCACTGAAGCTATAGAGCATTTTCATCAACCTCATCGCGAATGGGCAATGTTCTGTCGCTTATTGGCAGAAGATGGAATATTAGCGGTGATGACAAAACGTGTAATTGATAAAGCGCGCTTCGCTAGTTGGCACTATAAAAACGATCCAACGCATGTGTGTTTCTTTAGTGAATCAACCTTTCAGTATTTAGCCCAACGAGATGGATTCAACGTCGTATTCCCCACCAATGATGTTGCGTTATTTTATAAAGGCTCTGGTTTCAATTGATTTTTTAAACTTCACCCAAAGATCAATACGCGCAAGCGAATTCGCGCTATAATAGCGTTGTTTTTTCACTCTCTTTGTTAATTGGAAATTATGGCACGTTCTAAGAAATCTCGTAAAGTCGGCCTTATCGGCGTTCGAAAAGACCCAGACTTCAAACCAAGCGAAAACCGCAAATCAGACTCGCCCCGCCCCAAAAAGCATAAAGGCAAGCCAGCGGGTAGCCGCCATAATGTAGAGCAACAGAAAGTTTCTGGTAAAAAAAGTGCCGAGAAGAAAGATCCTCGTATCGGCAGTAAAAAACCAATCCAATTGGTAAAAACGTCGGTAACGCCTACACCAGCTCAAAAGAAAAAGTATGCTACCCCAGCGCAAGAATTAGCGGCACTAGAAGCCGATCAACGTCTATCAGATTTACTTGATAAGCTAGACGACGATAAGCCGCTTACACGAGAACAGCAGGCTTATGTTGATGAGAAGATGGCCCGTCACCGCATTCTTTGCGACTTGCTAGGTATCGTTGAAGACGACGATGAAGATGACGATATAGATCCGTTTAGTGATTTAGACGCTATTAACATCGACGACTTTAAGCAGTAATAATTTCAGGGTAACTTATGCTTTGGGCAGTACTTTCAGGCATCGCAATTCTCATTATTCTCGGTCTTGGTTTTTATGCCGGTAAATTGCTGTTTTTACTTAAACAGCAAAAGATCAGACAAGAAGCCACCCGTCAGTCGCGAATAGGTACAATTACCGAGAGTTTGGTGTTAATTGCTAAAGCAATGGAACAGCAGCAATGTGAATTGTCCGAAGGCGTAATTCGCATTGTAAATCTGCTCAATGCATTGCCAATAGTTTCACCGCCAGACTTTAAGGCGCAATACCCACACATATACGCGCTGTTTACCGAGGTCAGCGGCTTTGCCATTTTAGAAGCACGCCAAAAGTTGTCGAAAAGTGAGCGAAGAAAACAGGATATTGCGCGGGAACAAATTGAGTCAGAATATGAAACAAAAGTGTTAGCAGAATTGCCAGCACTGCAGGCCTATTGCGAAACGCTTACACAATAGGCGTAATACACGCGTTGTTATCACACAGTCCTACTTATTTGATAGCAGCGCGACACGCTTTGTCGTAACAATGACACCCAACTTCATGATCGTTCACCATACCAACTGCCTGCATAAAGGCGTAGCAAATCGTTTCTCCCACAAAATTGAACCCTTGTTTTTTTAATGCTTTAGACATTGCCTTGGAAGCTTCAGTTGATGTTGGCGCTTCCCTAAAATCTTTCCATTGATTTACAACGGTTTTTCCGTCTGTAAATTGCCATATAAACTCACTAAAAGGTTGGCTCTTTTCTATTGCTAAATACCCTTTAGCATTACGAATAATCGACTCTATCTTAAGCTTATTTCTGACAATTCCCTTATCGTGCATTAAACGTTCAACGTCACTGTCTGTCATTGTTGCTATTTTCACAGGGTTAAACTGGTGAAACGCGTTCTCATAGTTTTGTTGTTTTTTTAAAATGGTGATCCACGATAATCCCGCTTGTTGACCATCTAAACACAGTTTTGCAAAAAGCGCTTGGCTATCGGTTTCGGGAATTCCCCACTCATTGTCGTGATATGCTTGATAAATTGGGTCGTTACCCACCCAACCACATCGATTTAATTGATCTGGCACCATGAATTTGCATTTCCTTGCTGTATTGAAGGCTTTCGTGACGTTTTTTCACCCTTTACACCTACATACTATGCCCTACAAATTGTATACTATCCCACCTTTATTTTAGTCAGATAACTAATAAGCAGCGGATGTATGCAGAAATACGATATTAAAACCTTTCAAGGGTTGATCCTTGCGCTTCAAGATTACTGGGCGCGTCAGGGCTGCGTTATTATTCAGCCTCTGGATATGGAAGTGGGTGCAGGTACGTTTCACCCTATGACCTTCCTCCGTTCTCTAGGTCCAGAGCCAATGAGTAGCGCCTATGTTCAACCGTGCCGACGCCCAACAGATGGTCGTTACGGCGAAAACCCAAACCGCTTACAACATTACTATCAATTTCAAGTAATGCTGAAGCCTTCGCCTGACAATATTCAGGAGTTGTATTTGGGCTCATTGAAAGAGTTAGGTTTTGATCCGTTAGTTCACGATATTCGCTTTGTAGAAGACAACTGGGAATCTCCAACGCTTGGTGCATGGGGTCTTGGTTGGGAAGTATGGCTAAACGGTATGGAAGTCACTCAGTTCACCTACTTCCAGCAAGTTGGCGGCATAGAGTGTAAGCCTGTTACTGGCGAAATCACTTATGGTCTTGAGCGTTTGGCCATGTATGTACAAGGCGTTGACAGTATTTACGACCTGGTATGGACTGACGGCCCAATGGGCAAAGTCACCTATCGAGACGTGTTCCATCAAAACGAAGTCGAACAGTCTACCTATAACTTTGAGCACGCTAACGTAGATGCGCTATTTAGAACCTTCGACGAATGTGAAGCAGAAAGCCAGAAATTAATTGAGAATAACCTACCTCTACCTGCTTACGAGCAAGTAATGAAAGCATCGCATGCATTTAACTTATTGGATGCACGCCACGCAATTTCAGTAACAGAGCGTCAACGTTATATCCTTCGTGTTCGTACACTTGCCAAAGCATGTGCAGAAAGTTATTACCAAGCACGTGAAGCGTTAGGCTTCCCACTATGTAACAAGGAGGCATAAGCGTGCGTACAGAGAATTGTTTAGTAGAATTAGGTACTGAAGAGCTTCCACCAAAAGCGCTGAAATCGCTAGGCGAAGCATTTGCCACTCAGTTTGAAGCAGCGCTAACGCAAGCAGATCTAAGTTTTGGTTCTGTTAGCTGGTTTGCCGCGCCTCGTCGTTTAGCTGTTTATGTGTCAGCGCTTGCTGAAGGTCAGGCTGATAAAGTTGTAGAAAAGCGCGGACCAGCAGTTTCAGCGGCGTTTGATGCAGATGGTAACCCCACTAAAGCTGCACAAGGCTGGGCTCGTGGAAATGGCATCAGCGTTGAAGAAGCTGAGCGCTTAGTGACTGATAAAGGCGAGTGGTTGCTTCACAAAGCGCATGTACCTGGTCAATCAGTAGCCCAATTGCTTGAAGGATTAATTAACCAAGCAGTAAGTAAACTACCAATACCAAAGCCAATGCGTTGGGGCAACTACAATACGCAGTTTATCCGCCCTGTTCACACGTTGTGTGTGCTGTATGGCAGTGAAGTGGTGAATGTATCTGTACTTGGTCTTACAAGCGGACGTACAGTGCAAGGGCACCGTTTCCATGGTGAGTCGCGCTTCGAACTTGACCATGCTGACAACTATGCAGCAGCATTGGAAAAACAGTATGTACTTGCGGACTTTGAAGCACGTAAAGATAAAGTACGACAGCAACTAGAGGATGCCGCTAAAACGCTATCGCTTGCACCAGATTACAACGAAGAGTTGCTAGAAGAGATTGCGTCATTGGTAGAATGGCCTGTAGTGCTACAAGCAGGTTTTGATAAAGCGTTTTTAGAAGTACCTAAAGAAGCGCTTATCTACACCATGAAAGATGACCAAAAATATGTGCCACTGCTTGATTCATCCGGCAATCTGTCAAATACGTTCTTATTCGTAAGTAACATTGAAAGCCAAGATCCAACGCAGGTAATTTCAGGTAACGAAAAAGTTATCCGCCCTCGTCTCGCTGACGCTGAGTTCTTCTTCAATAGTGATAAGAAGACTACCCTAGAAAGCCGCTTAGATAGCTTGGCAACTGTGCTGTTTCAAAAACAACTCGGTACACTTAAAGAGAAATCTGAGCGCATTTCTGCCTTGGCTGGGTTTATAGCTACACAAATTGATGCAAATGAAACGCAAGCTGCACGCGCAGGCTTACTTGCCAAGACTGACCTTATGTCAAACATGGTAATGGAGTTTCCAGACGTTCAAGGTGTGATGGGTAAGTACTATGCATTAAACGACGGTGAAGATGCACCAGTAGCCGAAGCGCTTTACGAGCAGTATATGCCGCGATTTGCTGGTGATTCATTGCCAAGTTCGGGAGTAAGTGCATCGGTTGCGCTTGCAGATAAGCTCGATACCCTTGTAGGTATATTTGGTATTGGCCAACTACCAAAAGGTGATAAAGATCCTTTTGCGCTTCGCCGTGCAGCAATTGGTGTGCTTCGAATTATTACAGAGCTATCGTTGCCGCTTGATTTAGACGTACTTGTAGCAAAAGCGGTCGATGTTTATGGTAATAAGCTTACCAATCAAGACACACAGACCCAAGTTGTCGATTTCGTTCTGGGTCGATTCACCGCTTTATTGCAAGACCAAGACGTAGCGATAGATGTTATCCAAGCGGTAGCAGCGCGTCGCCCTACCAAGCCTGCGGATTATCTTGCTCGGGTTAACGCTGTTGCGGCATTTAAAGCGTTAGAGGAATCTGAAGCGCTTGCCGCAGCAAATAAACGGGTTGCCAACATTCTTGCTAAACAAAGTGTAGAGGTTACTAGCGAGGTTCACATTGATTCAGCGCTACTGGCTGAAGATGCTGAAAAAGCATTGAATTCTGCATTAGTAACTGCGCAGTTGCAGGTAAATGAAGCATTAGCGTCACAAGATTATCAGCGTATTTTGACAACGTTAGCTACGCTACGTGAAGTAATAGATAACTTCTTTGATAATGTTATGGTAATGGCTGACGATGCAGCAGTGAAACAAAACAGACTTGCTTTGTTGTCACTTTTAAGGCAACTTTTCCTAACGACTGCAGATATATCTATCCTTGCAAAGTCTTAGGCTAATCATTTTGGTGGTGCTTGCATCTACCACTTAAATTAAAAGCCCAACGAAGTGTTGGGCTTTTTTTTACCCCATGGAGTAGTTGTGAAAAAGTTATTTAGTATTCTTACTCTTTGTATTGCGCTTTCTGCATGTTCAAGTAGTGGCAGTTTCAATATTCCAGAGATCATGCCGGATACACCACGAATTCAGTTCGAAAACATGTTTTTGCGTGGTGTTTTCAACTGGTGGGAAGCAGACCCAAGCTACAAATTTAAGAGTACCAGTACAGGTTGGGTGGTAGATGTTGAACTCATTGCCGACGGTCAACCTTACGACTTTCGTCTTTCAGACGCAAAATGGACGCCCTCACAGAGCTGTGGAGGCAAATATAAGGGTCAACCTGTAATGTTGGGAGCCACGGTTTACTTAATCTGTGAGCAAGGCTCAGAGAACCTTCAGTTTACGCCTTCATCAACGGGCAAATACCGTTTCACCATTAGTCCTGCCAGTGCTGGCGAAATTGCGCTAGTGGTTAGCAAGCTATAGTTATTTCATTGATTATATTTGGTGGTCTGATAGTAGGCCACCATACGTTTTTACTAGAACGCTTGAAACTCTATCTCAGCTAATTCCATTTCACCTGATGCGGACTTGTCGAATATTAAGTCGTACTTAAAGCCTTTTAAATCTAGCTCCCAATAATTATCCGCCAATTCAAAGATTTTATCTTCAAACATTTTTTTGATTAAGTTACTACTTTGCCTCGAATAGAGTTCTCCATATCGCCATTTCGTTGCTTTGGCTTTGGTATCAAAAAATGCGTTAGACAACAGTACTTTCTCAATTTCATTGTCACTTGAAATGATGGCTAAATGGTTGTCATAAACAAATAATAGGTTTCCGTGTTGTGTTGCTGCTGTGAAAATGGGCGATAATTTTAGTTCACCAATGTTGGTACTTTCTTCTTCTAAACGATTATCTATTATAATGGTATATAGGTCTTGGTAAGAGATGACATTATCTGGAAAGCTTGAAAGCGTGATATCACTCTCGTCGTCAACGTGGCCATATACGTAATTATATACAGTCCAGTCTTCGTCCTTAGACACACTCGCAAGTGCTAATTCAATATCTATGTAAATGCCTGTTTCTTTGTTCTGTATTCGATAAGTAGTATCGTTCACAAAGCTCCCACTCAACCTTTCAATAAGCGTTTTCTTACTATCCCCTTTTTTTACATCCTTCACTATTACCCAGTTGTTCGTAGGTCGCTCGTCAAATGCCATGTAGTTCGACAAGCGCTTTGGAATCCATCTGTTGTCATTTTGTATGCGGATCACGCGATTATGCTTTGTTAAAACCCACAAATTTCTCCCGTACGAATAAAGTGTGTGTTCTTCATCAATTTTGTACTCTGAAGTTGGAACACCAAATAACGCGGTCATTTCTGAAATCGTTGTCCCATACATTAGGCCAAATACACCGTTATCTAGAGAAACATTATTGTTGATTAATGGATTAGCTCTATTTTTTTTACCATTACCTAATAACTTGCCAACGTCGAAAACAAAAGCTTTGCCCTCTTCATTTTTGGAGCGAGTATCGTTACTCTCATTAACTGACACGGCTGAAGTAGGCATCTGATACTTATCAACATTATTCAAGGCGGTTGCCTCAAACATCATCATTGTTAAGGTCACTGCTACACCACACTTCGATAGTAAGGTCATTCTATTGATTCCTTTCAACTGATAAATCTTTGAGCTTTTCTATGTTGGTCGATAGTTCTTCAATAGACCTTTCATAATCTACTTTAAACTTATCGTCTCCTAAGAAACGCGATAACGACATCTCTAAATTTAAAATGTGCTTTCTCAATGACCAATAAGTATCTTGATCACTTCCCCGTAGAAACACTTCTATATCCTTAAGGGTAGATATACAACACGCGTTAAGTTCTCCGTTATATTCTTGGCCCATATATTTGATCATATGGTCGCTTTCGAGGGACGCACCACTTAGTGGCACAAGAGGCATGTCATCAACAGCACGCCTGAATTGAATTGTTTTCTCTATCGCAAGTTCAATGAGTCGCATTGCTTCAGTTGCCGCTACCAGGTCGTACTCGCTCAGCCTGTCGGACAATAAGTTAACCTCAGGTGATTTAATACCGACTATTTTCGCTTTTATAAGCACCTGTTTTGCGTTTGATAGCTGTTCTTTAGCGTAGATTAAGTGCGTAATATCAGCAGTAATATTGCCACTGATATTTGAGTTTAAGTAATCATTCGCCTTTATAATGATTTGGTTTTGCTCATTAATCGCGTGGTTATAACGGCGTTGCGACTCCGTCAGTGAGGACTTTTCTGTGCAGCCTAGGGCCAAAAGCGCTGTTATTAAGAGTAAGCCATACCGCATTATTCATTCCTTTGTTTACTAATCCTGAAGTGTCGCATAGTTGTCTTGACGTACTCCATTGCATTACACCCTCTACTATATGCTTGGCACTAAACACAGAGCAAACCTTTAGTCTAATTTTTCAACCCTTAGCCATAAAAAAAGCGGCTCGAAAGCCGCTTTAATAATGTGTGTCGTATAAGTCGGTTGAGACTATACGTCTAGGTTTTCAACTTTAAGCGCGTTGGCTTCAATGAATTCACGACGTGGTTCAACTTGGTCACCCATCAAGGTAGTGAATAACTGGTCACAACCAATAGCGTCTTCAATGGTTACTTGCAGCATACGGCGACTTTCCGGATCCATGGTAGTTTCCCAAAGTTGCTCTGGGTTCATCTCACCTAGTCCTTTGTATCGTTGAATATACTGACCGCGTTTTGCTTCGCCCATAAGCCATTCAAGTGCAGCTTTAAACGAGTCTACCGGTTGCTTACGCTCGCCACGTTGGATGTAAGCATCGGCCCCCATCATGTCGTTTATAGCAAGATTAAGTTCTTTAAGGCGCTGATATTCTGAAGACTCAATGAATTCGTGATTAATGATGTACTCATAGTCGATACCGTGCATACGCATGATAATCGTAATAAAGTACTCGCTTAATTCTGCATCGTGACGAATCTCGTAACGGTAAGTTGCACCGTCATTTTCGCGCTCTGTTAGTTGCTCAACGAAGTGTTTAGCTACATTTTCAAGGGCAGATTGGTCTTTCAAATCTTCTAGGTTAAGCGTAGGTGTATACAACATTCTGTAAAGAATAGACGCAGGCATTAAGCGCTTCATGCGTGCAATCATTTTCTCTACTGACTGGTATTGTTTAACCAAGTTTTCTAATCCAACACCGCTAATACCTGGGTCATCACTACTTGTGTGCAAAGACGCACCATCAATAGCAATAGACGTTAGATAGTTAGTTAACGCATCATCGTCTTTTAGATACTGTTCTTGCTTACCCTTTTTCACTTTATAAAGTGGAGGCTGAGCAATATAAACGTAACCGCGCTCAATGATTTCTGGCATTTGACGATAGAAGAACGTCAGCAGCAAGGTACGAATGTGAGACCCGTCAACATCAGCATCGGTCATGATGATTATACTGTGATAACGTAGTTTCTCTGGATCATACTCGTCGCGACCAATGCCACACCCTAACGCTGTGATCAGTGTGGCGACTTCTTGCGAAGATAGCATCTTATCGAAGCGCGCTTTTTCGACGTTAAGTATTTTACCTTTAAGTGGAAGAATCGCTTGGTTCTTACGATTACGACCCTGCTTTGCTGAACCGCCCGCAGAGTCACCCTCCACTATGTATAGTTCACTTAGTGCAGGGTCCTTTTCCTGACAGTCAGCCAATTTACCCGGCAAACCTGCTAAGTCTAATGCACCTTTACGGCGTGTCATTTCACGTGCTTTACGTGCTGCTTCACGGGCACGTGCGGCATCAATAATCTTTCCTGCAATGATCTTACTTTCTGCAGGGTTTTCTAATAAGAAATCGGCTAACTTTTCGTTCATCGCCGATTCAACAGCAGGACGTACCTCTGATGAAACCAACTTATCTTTGGTCTGAGAACTAAACTTAGGGTCAGGCACTTTTACAGAAATAACCGCAGTTAGACCTTCACGTGCATCGTCACCACTGGCGTTGGTTTTCGCTTTCTTATTAAGCCCTTCCTTCTCCATGTAGTTGTTCAATGTACGTGTTAACGCGCCACGGAAACCGGCTAAGTGGGTACCGCCATCGCGCTGTGGAATGTTATTAGTGAAGCAGAATACGTTTTCTTGGAAGCTGTCGTTCCATTGCATTGCCACTTCTACTGCAATGCCGTCTTCTTGCTCACTGGCAAAGTGAAACACTTTTTGATGAACGGGTGTTTTTTTCTCATTTAAGTATTCAACAAATGCTTGAATACCACCTTCATACATAAAGTGGTCTTCTTTCCCATCGCGTTCGTCTTTTAAACGTATTGAAACACCAGAGTTCAGGAACGATAATTCACGTAGGCGTTTTGCCAGAATGTCGTAGTGATATAGCGTATCAGTAAAGGTATCAGAACTAGGCCAAAAACGAATCATGGTGCCCGTTTTATCTGTATCGCCAGTAACGGCTAGCGGTGCTTGTGGTACACCGTGATGATATTCTTGTTCGTGCGCTTTTCCGCCACGGCGAATACGCAACTTCAAACGACTTGAAAGTGCGTTTACAACTGAAACACCAACACCGTGAAGACCACCTGATACTTTATAAGAGTTATCATCAAACTTACCGCCAGCGTGAAGTACTGTCATAATAACTTCGGCAGCTGAAACACCCTCTTCAGGGTGAAGTTCTGTTGGAATACCACGGCCATCGTCAGACACAGACACTGAGCCATCACTGTGAATTTGCACAACGATCTCAGAACAATGTCCAGCAAGTGCTTCATCGATTGAGTTATCGACAACCTCGAAAACCATGTGGTGCAACCCTGTACCATCATCTGTGTCACCGATATACATACCAGGACGTTTTCTTACGGCATCTAATCCTTTAAGTACTTTAATACTGGACGAGTCGTAGTTGTTCTCTGCTGACATACTAGCTTTTACTCCTCTTTCACGTTCCCATGTTCCACGTGAAACATTTTCTTTTCGTTATATTTTTGTATAAATTCAAGTTGCGTGGATTCAATGGCAGTAACGAAAACCTGCGTATCCATTTCTAGCAACCCGTCAATAAATTGTTCTCTTTTATCCGCGTCCAATTCAGCACCAACATCATCGAGCAAGAAAATACTCTTGTGATGAGTTGCTGAGTTATACAACCTAGTCTGTGACATTTGTAGCGCTGCCACAGCCATTCTAAGCTGCCCTCTCGATAAAAGCTCTTGGGCATTCACACCGTTTACTTTAAGCCTTAAATCAGCCTTGTGTGGCCCAGAAGAGGTATGCCCTATTTTACCATCATACTCACGCTTTTTAACTAGGCTTTCTGATAAAGACACATCTTTTTCCCACCCTTTATAGTAACTCAATTCCACTTCAAAGGTTGGAAGAAATTCCTTTGCATATTCTTTAAAAATTGGCGTTAACGATGACACATAGTCCTGCCTAAATGCTGTCATTGACTCACCAAGCTCAGCAAACTGTGATTCCCAATATTGGTTTTCGGGTGCAGCTAAATTGGCTTGTTGTTTTAGTAATGCATTTCGATGCTTTAAGAATTTTCCATACTGGTTAGCTAACGAAGGAAAATGATGTTTCACGTGAAACAATCCCCAATCGCAAAATCGCCGACGTTCTGCTGGAGAGCCAATAATAAGGTCTGTACTTTGTGGTGTAAAAAGTTGAATAGGCACAAGACTCACCAAATCGGCTAACTTAGTGCTGTGCTCGCCATTAATACTACACGTAAATGTATCTGCCCTGCTACGCTGAAAGCCAAGCTTAAGCGTATCACCCTCATCAGTTAAACAAGATGCAAAGACACTAAAGCTATCCTTTTCATGTTGAATCACAGAGCCATGTTTATTCGTTCGAAAAGAACGTCCAAAACCTAAATAATAAAGCGCCTCAATCAATGAGGACTTACCACTACCGTTAACACCTCGAATAACGGTAAGCGTAGGTGAAGGAGAAAAAGTGATAGAAGAAAGATTACGAAACTGAGTAATCTGGATTCGATCCAGTTTCATGATGTCATCACGTTGCTAATAAAAAAGAAGCGACCTAGTTTACCTAGACCGCTTCTCTGAAAACTAAAAACAAATTTCAAAATGCAATTTTCAACGATTAATGTTATCTAAATACCAGCGCTTTGCTCTACAAGCGCATTGGCATGATAACGTAAAGTGCAGAATCATCAGCACTGTCTTCAATTAACGCGCTGGCATTCGAGTCAGAAAGGCTTACTTTGACATCATCAGTGCCTAGCGCATTCAGTACATCAATCAAATAAGCAACATTAAAACCAATTTCTAAATCGTCACCCTGATACTGTACATCTACGATTTCTTCTGCTTCTTCTTGCTCTGGGTTATTAGCAGTAATTTTTAACTCACCAGATGA
Organism: Alteromonas sp. KC3; assembly: GCF_016756315.1. Lineage (NCBI taxonomy): Bacteria > Pseudomonadati > Pseudomonadota > Gammaproteobacteria > Alteromonadales > Alteromonadaceae > Alteromonas > Alteromonas sp. KC3. The sequence continues at coordinate 1,923 of NZ_AP024235.1, read as the reverse complement.
TAGATTTAAACGTACACCTCTGAACTTTTCATTCGACAGAATTGCTGCTCGAGAAAAAGCATCTTTAAGTACCGCTTTACTTGCGATAATTTCCTTATCACCATTTTGCGGTAGTACACGTCTATAATCAGGAAAACGACCATCAACGAGTTTAGAAGTAAAGATAAAATCGTTTGAAAATATGCGTAAATGATTTGCGCCAATTTGCACCTTCAACGACTTGTCGTCTTCGCTGATAAGGCGTGAAATTTCTAATACCCCTTTTCGCGGAATGATCACCTGACGAGCCGGAAGCGACGTTTCATAATTTAACCGACACAACGCAAGACGGTGACCATCGGTAGCAACTGTACGAATAATATTTTCTTCGGTCTCAAGTGACATACCGTTAAGGTAATAACGTACGTCTTGCTGTGCCATCGAGAAGCTCGTTGAATCAATAAGCTTCTTTAAATCGCTACACGTCAGTTCAAACTCTACTTCGCCTTCCCAATCTTCAAGATTAGGATAATCATTTGCTGACAAGGTAGATAATGTATAGCGACCTCGACCAGCTTTAATCAGCGCTTTACTGCCATCCAATGAAAAATGAATGTCAGTACCTTCGGAGATACCACGAATAATATCGAACAACTTCTTGGCAGGAACAGTAATCTCACCTTCGGTAAACTCACCTTCAAGCTTAACGCTCGAAATCAGCTCAACCTCTAAGTCTGTACCAGTAAGCCATAGTGCGTCCTCACTAACCTTAATAAGGACGTTTGATAAAATTGGAAGCGTATGTCTACGCTCTACAGCACCAGACACCAGCTGTAGGGGTTGTAAAAATTGTTCGCGGCTTATAGAAAATTTCATCGCTGTGCTATCTCGCCTCTAAGGTCGTGTTGTTAGGAAGACAAAGTCCTAATGAGGTTCTTATAGTCCTCTTTTATATCATGACTTTCTTCTCTTAGCTGCTCTATTTTTCTACATGCGTGCAAAACAGTAGTGTGGTCTCTGCCACCGAACGCATTTCCTAGTTCGGGAAGACTGTGGTTCGTTAGCTCTTTAGCCAGTGCCATAGCCACCTGACGCGGACGCGCAACACTGCGGCTTCTGCGCTTAGATAAAATATCAGCTACCTTAATCTTATAATAATCTGCGACAGTTTTCTGAATATTATCAACGGTTACCAACTTTTCTTGTAGCGCAAGTAGATCACGAAGTGCTTCGCGCACAAAGTCGATTGTTATAGGCCGACCTGTGAAATTGGCGTTAGCGATAACACGGTTTAATGCGCCTTCTAGCTCACGTACATTAGAACGAAGTCGCTTCGCGATGAAAAAGGCAACTTCGTTTGGTAGATGAATTCTATTTTCAGCCGCTTTGCGCATTAAGATGGCAACACGTGTTTCTAGTTCTGGCGGCTCAATAGCTATGGTTAGGCCCCAACCAAAGCGCGATTTCAATCTATCCTCAACCCCATCAATCTCTTTAGGATATCTATCAGAAGTAAGAATGATCTGTTGGTTGCCTTCAAGAAGCGCATTAAACGTATGGAAAAACTCTTCTTGTGACCGCTCTTTGTTGGCAAAGAATTGGATATCATCGATAAGTAATGCATCAACACTACGATAAAAGCGTTTAAAGTCTTCAATCGCATTGTTTTGAAGTGCTTTTACCATGTCCTGCACAAATCGCTCTGAATGCATATAAACAATCTTAGCGTCGCCGTTATTGGCAACAATTCCATTACCAACTGCATGTAACAAGTGGGTTTTACCTAAACCAGTACCGCCATATATAAATAATGGATTATATGAACCACCCGGATTATTTGCGACCTGCGTCGCCGCTGCACGCGCAAGTTGGTTTGATTTACCCTCAACGAAGTTATCAAACTGATAAGTAGGATTAATATTGCTTTTGTGCTTCATCGCCTCA